>NZ_CP195344.1:0-4101314 GCF_051302795.1 Pantoea sp. E2023-21
GTGCCTTCAAATAAGCGTCCGCAGCCGCCAGAAAACATCGTGTCACCACAGAAAAGATAAGGGGAACTGAAATATGAGATATGTCCTAAAGTGTGACCAGGCGTTGCGATGACGCGGAAGCTAAGCCCAAGCAGGGTAAATTCATCCCCCTCAGCCACAATGCGCTTTGCCCCTTTATCTGCCGTTTCCTGTGGACCGAAAACCTCCAAATCGGGATAGTGCTGCAACAGTTCGTTCACGCCGCCGACATGATCGTGATGATGATGCGTCAGCAAAATCGCGACGGGTTGCCAGCGATTCGCCCTCAGTTTATCCAGCACTGGCTGCGCTTCGCCGGGATCGACAATCAGACATGTATTGTCATCGTCCGTCAGTGTCCAGATGTAGTTATCCTGCAATGCGGGAATACTGGTAAGATTCATAAACACCTCTCAGGTCGTAGAAAAAGGAAAATGGTAGAGCATGAAGCCAGCTAAAACGCGCCAAATCCTGACTGCACCGCGCTCCTGGCGCGATATGCCAATGGGGGACTATTTTCGCGACGCACTCACTCAGCAACTGCAGCCTTATCTCGGCAAGCTGTATGGCTTTCATATGCTTAAAATTGGTAGCCTAAGCGCAGAAATCAATACCAGCCAGTGTGCCATATCGCATCAGGTGAATGTGGGCATTGAGGGCGATGAGCTACAAGTGATCGCCAATAACACACAATTACCCTTTGAATCTAAATCCGTTGATGCCTGTTTACTCGCACATACCTTGTCCTGGAGCCAGGATCCGCATCGCGTGTTGCGCGAAGTAGATCGGGTGTTGATCGATGATGGCTGGATGATCATTAGCGGCTTCAATCCCTTCAGTCTATTAGGGATGAGCAAAGGCATTCCGGGTTTGCATTCACGCGCGCCATGGAGTGGGCGCATGTTCAGCCAGGTGCGTTTGCTCGACTGGCTAAGTCTGCTGAATTATGAAGTGGTTTACCGCACGCGTTTTCAGGTGGTGCCGTGGCATCGGCAGGGAGGCAAGGTGATCAGCGCGCATCTGCCGGCGCTAGGCTGTCTGAACATTGTGGTGGCACGTAAACGTACGTTCCCGTTAACGCCCACCAAAATGAAGAAGAATCTGAGTCAAAGCCAGCTACGTCAAACGGTTAACGTGACGCGCCAGTTTCGCGAAGTGAAGGATCAGGATTCAACCTGATAGCCGACATCATCCTGGGTAGGATTTCCCGCCGCGCTGCGCGCCAGTTCGTCGCAGCGTTCGTTCTCCGGATGCCCCGCGTGGCCTTTAACCCATTCCCACTTGATTTCATGGTTGCTGAGTGCCAGATCGAGCCGTTTCCACAGATCGACATTTTTCACCGGTTTCTTATCGGCGGTTTTCCAGCCGCGCTTCTTCCAGTTATGGATCCAACTGGTGATACCCTGACGAACATATTGGCTGTCGGTGCTGATCACCACTTCACACGGCTGCGTTAAGGCTTCAAGTGCCACGATGGCGGCCATCAATTCCATGCGATTATTCGTGGTGAGGCGGTAACCGGTACTGAACAATTTTTCGTGTTCGCGATAGCGTAGAATGGCGCCGTAGCCGCCGGGACCGGGATTGCCCAGGCAGGATCCATCGGTGAATATTTCTACCTGTTTGCGCATCTCTGGTAGACTTCCTTCTGACAAAACGCCAAGTCTGACATAAAACGAGTCCTATGAGCACTGCAAATAACCGCCAGATCGTCCTCGATACCGAAACCACCGGCATGAACATGATCGGTGTGCATTATGAAGGACATCGCATCATTGAAATTGGTGCGGTTGAGGTGATCAACCGTCGCCTGACCGGCAACAACTTCCACATGTATCTGAAACCCGATCGGCTGGTGGATCCGGAAGCGTTCGGCGTGCACGGTATCGCCGATGAATTCCTCGCCGATAAGCCGATTTTTGCCGATATCGCCGATGAGTTTCTTGAGTACATCCGTGGCGCGGAGCTGGTGATCCATAACGCATCGTTCGATATCGGCTTTATGGATTACGAATTCGGTATGCTGAAGCGGGATATCGGCAAAACCGAAACCTTCTGCCAGATCACCGATAGTCTGGCGATGGCGCGTAAGATGTACCCCGGCAAGCGCAACAGCCTTGATGCGTTGTGCAACCGTTATGAAATCGATAACAGCAAGCGTACGTTGCACGGCGCACTGCTCGATGCCGAGATTCTGGCGGAAGTTTTCCTGATGATGACCGGCGGTCAAACCTCGCTGTCGTTTTCACTGGAGGGAGAGCAAAACAGCCAGGGCTCGGGGGAAAGTATTCAGCGCATTGTACGTCCGAGTTCGGGTCTGCGCGTGGTCAGTGCCAGTGATGAAGAGATTATGGCGCATGAAGGGCGTCTGGATTTAGTGCAGAAGAAGGGCGGCAGTTGCCTGTGGCGACTGTAAAACGGCTGTTTTTGCCTGTAAAACCGACGTTAAGCTGAAAAAAACGCCAAACGAAACATTCCCACAGAAAAAGCGTTGACGGGTACCAAAGCTGCTATTAATATGCGCCTCGTTCTCGACGGGGAACAAAGCGCGGAGCGGTAGTTCAGTTGGTTAGAATACCTGCCTGTCACGCAGGGGGTCGCGGGTTCGAGCCCCGTCCGTTCCGCCAATCTATTTAAAGAAGCCGATGCAGAAATGCATCGGCTTTTTGCTTTTCCTGGCTGACATCAATGCCAGCCCTACACATCCTACGTAGGGCCGCCATTCATGGCGACCACCACACCATTAATCCTTCTGCACCGCCACCGTCGCGCGGTACGCCGCCACAGACGCTTCACGGTCAGCACGCGCCAGCCAGCGATAGCAACCCGCACCCAAAGCCACACCGATAAACCAGCTAAAGTTCGCCACGGCGTGGAGTGAGGGAATAAAGCTGATCACCAGGCCAATGCCCACTGACGGCAGCAGCGCCGCAATCGCTTTAGGATTGAAGCCGCCGCGATACCAATAACGCCCTTTCGGCGTATCATCAAACAGATCGTCCACGTACACCTTGCTGCGTTTAATCAGGTAGAAATCAGCAATCAGAATACCGAACAGCGGGCCGATAAAGGCACCCAGCACATCCAACGTATAGTGGATCAACTCCGGTGACTGGAACAAATTCCACGGCGTCAGCAATACCGAGCCAACGGCGGCAATCATGCCACCGGTACGGAAGCTGATTTTCTGTGGCGAGCAGTTAGAGAAGTCGAACGCTGGCGAGACAAAGTTCGCCACGATATTAATGCCGATGGTGGCAATAATCATAGTCAGCAGACCAATCGCCACCGCCACATCGTTACCGACCATGCTAACCGTCTCAATCGGATCGGTGATCATTCTGCCGAACAGCGACTGGGTGCCAGAAACAATCACCACGGTCACAATCGAGAACAGCAGGAAGTTGAACGGTAATCCCCAGCGGTTACCGCGACGAATTTCGCCCATGCTCTTACCGTAGCGCGAGAAGTCACCAAAGTTGAGCAGCGGACCGGAGAAGTAAGAGACCACTAGCGCGGTGGCGGTGATCATCTGCCAGGTTTGCTCGCCGGTGCTTAACTGTTTGCTGGCCAGCGTGAAGGAGATGCCGTCAAAACCGGTTTTGTATACAATCCAGCCGGCCAGCGCCACCATCACCACGTATACCGCCGGACCGGCGACATCGATAAAGCGTTTTATCGCACTCATCCCATGCCAGAACACCATCGCCTGCAGTAACCACATCACGCCGAAACAGCACCAGCCCAGCTGCGATAAGCCGAGCCAGCTACTTTGCGTCATGCTGCTGAGCGTTGGGAAGAACTTCAGCAGCACCAGCATCAGTGCGTTGGCTGCCAGATAAGTCTGGATGCCGTACCACGCGAAAGCGATCAATCCGCGAATGATGGCCGGAATATTGGCACCAAACACACCAAACGCCTGACGCGAAATCACCGCATAGGGCACGCCCGCCATCTGGCTGGGTTTGGCCACCAGATTGGCGCAAAGCTGCACGATGCAGATGCCCACTAACAGGCACAGCAGCACCTGCCAGCTCGCCAGCCCTAAAGTAAAGAAGCTGGCGGCTACCACATAACCGCCCATGCTGTGCACATCGGACATCCAGAAAGAAAAGATGTTGTACCACGACCAATTCTGGTCGCGCGTTGGCGCCAGATCGTCGTTACACAGGCGCGGACTGTATTGCGCGTTGGCTTCAGAGGCCACCCGCGAGGTCACTTCAGAATGATTTGGCATGAAACCTGCTCCTCTCTACATCATGGAAGAATAATCACAGCGTGAAACGGTATTGCAGGATCCAGGCCAGAATTGATTTCTTGTATACAAAAAATTAATTTCACGTATACGATGTGCAACACACAGTCACTTACCGGAGCAGGTAATGAAGAGTGAAACAGGCCAGAAAACGGCTGCCGATCTGAACGATCGCGATGAACCTATCTATCAGGCGCTTCTTACCGCCATCGTTGAGCATCAACTGCCGCCGGGCAGTAAATTGCCAGAAGAAGCGTTGTCAGATGTCTTCGGCGTGAGCCGCACCGGCATTCGCAAGGTGCTGCAACGCCTCGCCGCGGTGCAAATGATCACCTTGTCGCCCAGGCGTGGTGCATACGTGGCGACGCCGGGGGTGGATGAAGCACGCGACATCTTTGCCACCCGCAGTTTAGTGGAGTGCGCAAACTTACCTACGGTTATAGGTCACGTGCAGCCTCCGCACATCGCGGCATTGACGGCACTTATCGAGGAAGAACAGCAAGCACACGATCAGCACGATGGTGCCGCAGCGATTCGTCTCTCCGCCGCTTTTCATATTCAGCTGCAGGCGATTTCTGGCAACGAAGTGCTTACCGATTTGGTGACGCGCCTGACGCAGCGCTCGTCGCTGGTGATCGCGGCTTACGGTGCGCCCTGGCAGCGCGGCTGCCGTTGCGATCATCACGATCGGCTGGTGGATCTGCTGCGGAAAAAAGATCTGCCGGCGTTAACCGCCTCGCTGCAGCATCACTTCGAACACATTGTTGCCAGCCTGCACTTTGAGCGCAGCGGCGAAACCTTGCCTGATTTTTCCCGGTTATTTGCCGGTAACAAAGGAGCGGCATCATGAGCCTGATTCAGGTGATCAATCCCAACACCAGCCTGGCGATGACCGAAACCATCGGTGCTGCCGCGCGTGCTGTTGCCGCGCCGGGCACCGAGATTCTGGCGGTGTGCCCGAGCCACGGCGTGCCGTCGATTGAAGGCCATTTTGATGAAGCCATTGCGGCGATTGGCGTACTGGAGCAAGTCAAACGCGGCAAAGCGCAAGGCGTCAGCGGCCATATCATTGCCTGCTTCGGCGATCCGGGTTTGCTGGCGGCGCGCGAACTGGCGAGCGGACCGGTGATCGGCATTGCAGAGGCGGCGATGCACACCGCCACGCTGGTGGCGACCCGCTTCTCGATCGTCACTACCCTGCCACGTACGCTGGTGATTGCGCGGCATCTGCTGCAGCAATACGGCTTTACCCACCATTGTGCTGCGCTGCATGCCATCGATCTGCCGGTGCTGGCGCTGGAAGACGGCAGCGGCGTGGCGCAGGAGAAAGTGCGTCAGCGCTGCATTCAGGCCAAACGCGAAGATGGCAGCGGCGCAATTGTATTGGGCTGCGGCGGCATGGCCGCGCTGGCGCAGGATCTCACCAAAGAACTGGGATTACCGGTGATCGACGGCGTCAGCGCCGCCGTAAAAATGGTGGAGTCGCTGGTGGCGTTAGGCTTTGGCACCAGCAAGCATGGCGATCTCGATTATCCCCTCGAAAAACCGCTCAGCGGGGCATTTCAGCACCTAAACTAAGTGCTGGTTGAGGACTGACGACAGGAACTTGCAGAATGAATGATGTATCTGAAAAGAAAGAGTACAGCTTCAACAAAAACTATCCACGCGATCTAATCGGCTATGCCGGCAATCCGCCGCATGCGCAGTGGCCAGGCAAGGCGCGTGTTGCGGTGCAGTTTGTCCTCAATTACGAAGAGGGTGCCGAGAATAACGTGCTGCACGGCGACGCCGGTTCCGAGCAGTTTCTTTCCGATATCATCGGCGCCGCCAGCTACGCCGATCGCCATATGTCGATGGATTCGCTGTATGAATACGGCTCGCGCGCCGGTTTCTGGCGCATCCATAATGAGTTTCAAAAGCGCGGTTTGCCGCTCACGGTGTTTGGCGTGGCGATGGCGCTGGCGCGTCATCCGGACATCGTCGAGGCGATTAAAACGGCCGATTACGACGTGGTAAGCCACGGCTGGCGCTGGATCCACTATCAAGCGATGGATGCCAAAACCGAGCGCCAGCATATGCAGCAGGCGGTGGACGTGTTGACCGATTTGTTCGGCAAAGCGCCAACCGGCTGGTACACCGGCCGCGACAGCCCCAACACCCGACGTTTGGTGGTAGAGCAGGGCGGCTTCAGCTATGACAGCGACTACTATGGCGACGACCTGCCGTTCTGGACGCAGGTCACCTGTCAGGATGGCACGGTTAAACCGCATCTGATCGTTCCCTACACGCTGGAGTGCAACGACATGCGCTTCGCCTCGCCGCAGGGCTTTAATACGGCAGAGCAGTTCTTCACCTATCTGCGCGACACCTTTGATGTGTTGTACGAAGAGGGGGAAAGCGCGCCGAAGATGATGTCGATTGGTATGCACTGCCGCTTACTGGGACGGCCGGGGAAATTCCGTGGATTGCAGCGTTTTCTCGATCATATTCAGCAGCATGAGGATGTGTGGGTGTGTACCCGGCAGCAAATTGCCGATCACTGGATTAAGACGCATCCCGCTCCGGATGCTTGAGGGGCGCTGGCGGGCTGCCAGACTGCTTTTAAAGGCTTAAAGGCAACTTCAAGGTCAAGGGCGGTTTCGATTGTCCTGCGGACAACCGACCCAGGGGAGGCAGTCGCCCCTCCCCTGGGGACCCGGTCTCTTTGTCGGCAGAATTGCCGCTACGCGGTCCCCTCACTTCAGGTGAATTCCTGACGGACCGGCTGCGATTCGCTCCTGCTCAGCGCAGCCTCTCGCCGCCGTCCTGGCGGCTCATCCTGGAATTTCCCCCTCCGTTCGGCAATTCTGACGACACCCACCCAGCTGCCAAAACTCTGCTCTAAAAAAAGATCGCATCGCGATAAGCTTGTTTGATTTTATTAAATTTATTACAGCGGGGTGTTGAGTCGGCATCACTCTCGCCGAGGAGAAGCCTGCTTCCAGGATGAGCCGCCAGGACGGCGGCGAAAGGGCCTGTTGAGCCAGGATGGCGAATCAGGGCCGGTCCGTCAGGAAGTGGGATTTGACGAGGGAACCCGCGTAGCGGGCGAGTGTGCTGCCGAAAAGCCCGGGTTCCCAGGGGAGGGGCGACTGCCTCCCCTCGGTCGGTCGGCTGAAAGCCGAACGAAACCGCCCTTGACCTTGACCTTGCACTTGAAGTTGAAGTTGAAAGCAGCAGTCTGTTTGCCAATCAAGGCGAAACGCTGCGCCCTCAGATCATCAAACTCACCTGCGCTGCCACGATTCTCCAGCCGCCAGGCATCTTCACCCACGTCTGTTGTTGACGCCCAATCTTCTCCACACCCTCACGCGTAAACTCAGTACTGCACACCGCATAATCATCACCAAAAGTGGTGATCACCGTATTGCGCAGCGTACGATCCAGGCCCTTTGACGGGCGCGCGGCGCGAAACGCGCGGATCTCGTCGATGCCATACAGATTCTCGCCTGCGCCGAGGCGCACGGTGCGTTGGTCGTGCCAGAACAGTTCATCCAGCACCTCAACATCATTGCCGATCAGCGCTTGTTCGTAACGGTAAAAGGCGGCGGTGACTTCGGCGAGTACCGCCGGACGATCGATATCTTCAGATGTCATTCTCAGGCGTCCATTAAGGTAGTTTGTGGCAGCGTCAGCCCTTGCTGTTGCAGCGCCCAGGCGGCGCGCAGTGCCAGATGTTCTTTAAACGGTGCCGCGATCAATTGCAAACCGATGGGCAAGCCGCTGGCGGTGTGCAGCGGCACGGTACACACCGGCAGCCCGAGGAAAGAAATCGGCTGGGTCAGCATGCCCATGCTGGCGCGCGTCGGCAAATCCTGGCCGTTAATATGAATGGTTTCCTGGCCGATGGTGGTGGCAGTGCACGGCGTGGCAGGCGCAATCAGCACGTCGAACTGATCAAACAGCGGCAGCACCTGCTGCTGGAAGTGACGACGGAAACGCTGTGCCTGCACGTACCATGCTGATGGCAGCATCGCACCGGCCAGCAGACGCTCGCGCGAATTAGGCTCGAACTGTTCCGGCTGGCTGCGCAGCAGTGGCAAGTAGTGATTACCACCTTCTGCGGCGGTCATGATAAAGGCTGCCGATCGCGCGATTTCAGCATTGGGTAAGCTGACTTCCTCCACGGCATTTAACGCTTTGGCGACAACCGCCACGGCGGCGCGCGCTTCATCGCTGCACCAGGTTGAGAAGAACCCGCCAAGTACCGCGCTGCGCACACCTTCTGCACCCATGCTTAGCCCTGCGCTGACCGGCGCAACCGGCTGCGCGGCCTGGAAGGCATCGCTGGCATCGGCACCTTGTAAAGTGTCATAAACCAGACTCAAATCTTCTACCGAACGGGCAAACGGGCCGATGTGATCAAGGCTAGCGACAAACGGGTGGCTGCCGCTGCGCGACAGGCGACCAAAGGTCGGCTTCAGACCGAAGATGCCACACAGTGAAGCGGGCACGCGGATCGAGCCGTTGGTGTCAGTGCCGAGTGAAAAATGCACCAAACCGGCTGCAACCGCCGCCGCCGAACCGCCTGACGATCCGCCCGCCACGCGGGTGACATCACGCGGATTGTGCGTCGCGCCGTAATGGGTATTTTCGGTGGTAAAGCCGTAGGCGTAGGCATCCATATTCAGCATGCCGGAGAGCAGCGCGCCGGATTGACGCAGTTTGTTCACCGCCCACGCATCATCGCGTGCCGCCGCGCGTTCGCTGAACAGGCTGGCACCGGCCAGGGTGCTGTGTCCGGCGACATCAAACAGGTTTTTCACCGCATAGGGAATGCCGGCCAATGGCGGCAAGCTCTCGCCACGCTGGCGCTGCTGATCGATCTGATCGGCTTCGCGCAGCATGCGCTGGCCGGTGACTTCGGTCCAGGCGTTGATGGCCGGGTTGTGTTGCTCAATCGCCGCCAGCGTAGTTTGCGCGATATCGCGGGCGCTGATCTCGCCCTGACTCAGCGCCTGCTGCAGGGCGTTAATCGATAATGATGACAGCTTCATGGATGAAAGACTCCCGCCACTTCCAGGCGATCGTCGAGTGGCAGCGCCATCAGCGGCTCGGCCATCGCGGCGATGCGGTTGAACTGCGTCAGCAGCTCGGCGCGGCGCGCATCATCCAGCTCCAGCGCCAGAATCTGCTCCATTTGGGCGATGTAGGTGGCCCAGTCCGGTTGTGAACTCATGATTACTCTCCGTTAGAAACCGGCGGCGCTGCCGTTGCTGCGCGGATCGAACGCGCCTTCCAGCATGCCGTTGTTGTGTCGAACGATCGCACCCGCATGGCCGACCACTTCGCTGAAATCGGGCAGCAGTTCAACCTCATGGCCGAGCGCGCGCAGCTGCTGTACCGTTTCTGGGGCGAAGCGCGCTTCAAGCTTGAGGGAATCGGATGATTGTCCCCATGTCCGGCCCAGCAGCCAGCGCGGCGCGCTCACCGCCTGTTGCAGCGGATGCCCCTGAATCACGTGACGGGTGAAAATTGCTGCCTGGGTTTGTGGTTGGCCGTCGCCGCCCATCGATCCATAAACCATGGTGCGGCCATCTTTCAGGCGTGCGGCGGCAGGGTTAAGGGTATGAAACGGTTGTTTGCCCGGCTGCAGCGTCAGTAAGTGGTCGGGTTGCAGGCTGAAGGCGGCGCCACGGTTTTGCCAGGTGATGCCGGTGCCCGGCAATACCACGCCGCTGCCGAATTCGTGATAAATGCTCTGGATAAAGGAAACCGCCAGCCCGCTGCTGTCCATCACGCCCATCCACACGGTGTCGCCAGGTCCGCGCCCGGTACCCCATGACGCGGCGTGTTGGTCATCCACCTGCGCCGCCAGCGTGCTGAGATGCTCAGCATCCAGCAGGCTTTGTACATCGATGTCGATGTGGCGCGGATCGGTAATGTGCTGGTCGCGCAGCGCGAAGGCTTTTTTGGTGGCTTCGACGACGCGGTGCACGGTTTGCGCTTCATCGGCGTCTGCCATTGCGAGCCGATCGGTAATGCCGAGGATCGCCAGCGACACCAAACCCTGCGTCGGCGGCGTCATGTTCCAGATATCGCCTTCACTGTGCGCCAGATGCAGCGGCGTGCAGCGCCGAGCGTGGTGCGTCTGCAAATCTTCCAGCGTGATCGGCATCCCCAGCGCGGTCATTTCGCGTGCCAGATGATGCGCCAGTTCACCGCGATAAAAACTTTCCAGCCCCTGTTCGCACAGCATGCTCAGCGTATTCGCCAGCGCGGGTTGGGTAAAACGGCTACCGGCGATCGGCACGCTGCCGTCCGGCAGGAAGGTGGCGGCAAAACCGGGTTGATGCTGTAACTCGTGCTGCTTGGCGGCGGTGGCAGCGGCTTGCGAGGCGGTGACCGGGATACCATCGGCGGCATAGCGAATCGCATCGCGTAGCAGGCGGGTTAACGGCAGCGGCGTCGCGCCGAGTTCCTGCGCCAGCGTCAACGCTTCCTGCCAGCCGCTCACGGTGCCCGCGACGGTTAATGCGGCTTTCGGTCCGCGATGCGGAATATGGGTTTCACCGTGATAGAAATCGACATGAGCGAGCGTCCCGGCAGCGCCGCTGGCGTCAATGGCGATGGGGTCGCCGTTGGGCGGCACCACCAGCCAGAAGCCATCGCCACCCAAACCGTTCATGTGCGGATAAACCACGGCGATAGTCGCGGCGGCGGCCACCATTGCTTCCAGCGCATTGCCGCCTTCGCGCAGCACGGCTAGCGCACTTTCGCTGGCGAGATGATGTGGCGTAACGGCCATGCCTAACGGCGCCATGTTGCTCTGTATCATAGTAATTTCTTCTCTTGTTCTTATGTGAGTACGCTGTTTAATCCCCCGCACATTCCGTAGCGGCGCGATTTATCGCGCAATAAATTGCGCCGCTACGGAATGTGCGGATTTATACGCACCTGGTAGATACTGCACAAATCTAAGCAAGAGCTGTTCCAGTTTTGGTCGGACATCAATCTGGATCGATTTATGCTAGCTTGTGGTGAAACGAAAGTTACAGGACCGATGATGAAACAACTTGATGAACGCCTTCGTAGTCACTACCCGCAACTGTCGCCGCAGGAGCAGCGCATTGCCGACTTCGTGTTTGACCATTTTGATGACCTGATCAGCTACAACAGCGCCGAGCTGGCGCGGCTGAGCGGCGTCTCGAAGGCCACGGTCAGCCGTTTGTTCAAGCGTCTCGGTTACGAGAAATACAAGGATATGCGCGATGAGCTGCGCATCCTGCGCCAGAGCGGTATGCCGCTCACCGACAACCGCGATGCGGTGCAGGGCAACACGCTGCTGTCACGCCACTATAAGCAAGAGATGGCGAACCTGACACAATGGGTGAACAGCATCGATCCACAGCAGTTTGGCGACGTGATCACCGCGCTGGGCACGGCTAAACGGGTGTTTATCATTGGTATGCGTAACGCCTATCCGGTGGCGCTGCACCTGCGTCAGCAGCTGATGCAGGCGCGTCCGCAGGTGCATGTGCTGCCACAGCCGGGCCAGACGCTGGGCGAAGAGCTGGTGGATATCACGCCCGACGATATTGTCGTGGTGATGGCGTTTCGCCGCCGTCCACGCATCATTCGCCCTTTAATGCAGCAACTGCAGCAGAGCAACATTCCGGTGCTGGCGCTGTGTGAGCCGCAGGCGCAGGGCATCATTACGCTGGCGCGCTGGCAACTGTGCGCGCCACTCGACAGCGTTTCCGCCTTTGATAGCTATGCTTCCGCCATGAGCCTGATTAACCTGCTGGCCAACGCCTTACTGCACGAAATGTTGTCGCAAGGGCGCCAACGTATCCACCAAATCGCCGATCTCTATCAGCATCTTGATGAGCTCGAACACCGTTAGCGGGCGCCATAATGGTGCAATGCACTATTTTAGATCGTTAATTCTAACGGGCTTGATGCCCGTTTTTGCTGCCTCCTGCTAAGGAAAACCCCGCTTTTTCCCCTTTCATTTATCGGCACTGCGGTTGGCACATTAGTTGCAGAATGATTCATCAAGAATCTTTTGTTTCACGTAAACTCACCGGGGTGCATAATGAAAAAAGTATTATTGGCGGTAGCGGGCGCGGCATTGCTGATGGCGCAGGTCGGGAGTGCGATGGCCGATCAGTTGCAGGATATTCAGAAGCGCGGCGTGATCCGTGTCGCCGTCCCGCAAGACTTCCCGCCGTTCGGTTCCGTCGGTACTGACCTGCAACCGCAGGGCTACGATATTGACATGGCGAAGTATCTGGCCAAACAGATGAAACTGAAGTTGCAGCTGGTGCCGGTTTCCAGTGCCAACCGTGTGCCGTATCTGCAAACCGATAAAGTCGATCTGGTGATCTCCAGCATGGGCAAAAACGCCGAGCGCGAAAAAGTGATCGATTTCACCCGCGCTTATGCGCCGTTCTTCCTCGGCGTGTTTGGTCCGAAAGGTGAAACGCTGAAAGATGCGGCGGCGCTGAGCGGCAAATCCATTGGCGTAACGCGCGGTGCGGTGGAAGACATGGTGTTAAGCGATATCGCCCCGAAAGAAGCGCAGGTGAAGCGATATGAAGATAACAACACCACGCTGTCGGCCTACCTCTCTGGCCAGGTGCAGTACGTTGCCACTGGCAACCTGGTGGTGGCAGCGATTGCGCGTCAGAACGCCGAAAAAGCGCCGGTGGCCCAGTTCATGCTGAAAGATTCGCCGTGCTACATCGGCCTGAAAAAAGGTGAGCCGGCACTGAAAGACAAAGTGAATGCGCTGATTGAGCAAGGCATCAAAGACGGCACGCTGAACACGCTGTCGGAAGAGTGGCTCAAAGCGCCGCTGCCAGCCAATCTCGGCGCATAAAACATGGGGCAACTTAATTTTGCAGATCTCTGGCCGCACTGGCCAGAGTTGCTGGCCGGGCTGTGGGTCACGATTCAGATCACCGTGCTCGCCACTGTCGGCGGTGTCAGCCTCGGCATTCTCGGCGCGGCGCTGCGCAGCGGCAAACCGAGCTGGGCGAGCCGCATCTGGGGCGTGTATGTCGAGCTGATCCGTAATACGCCATTTGTGGTGCAGCTGTTTTTTATCGTCTTTGGTTTGCCCAATCTGGGCCTGAAACTGACGGCGGGCGAAGCCGCGCTGTTGGCGATGTTGATTAACCTTGGGGCATACAGCACCGAAATCATTCGTGCCGGGATTCAGGTGACGCCGCGCGGTCAGTGGGAAGCAGGGCGCGTGCTGGGATTAACCCGCACGCAAACCTTTATCCGCGTGGTGCTGCCGCCGTCGCTGCAGCGCATTTATCCGGCGCTGGTCAGTCAATGCATCATTGTGATGCTCGGCTCATCGGTGGTGTCGCAAGTGTCGTACGAAGAGTTGACCTTCGCCGCCAACCTGATTCAGTCGCGTACCTTTTTGAGTTTTGAGGTCTATTTCGTGACCACGCTGATCTATCTGGCGTTGTCGATTGCCATGCGCCAACTGCTGCTGGCGCTGGGACGTAAATGGTTGGGGGCGCAGCCGGCATGACGACTTTTACCGACTGGGACATCCTGCGTAACCTGCTGCTGGCAGCGCGCTGGACAATTTTACTCTCGCTGGTGGCGTTTTTTGGCGGCACGTTGGTGACTTTGCCGCTGCTGTTTATGCGCTTGCTGAAGCGTAAATGGCCAATGCGCCTGGTGCGCGCTTACACCGAGCTTTTTCAGGGCACGCCGCTGCTGATGCAGCTGTTTCTCGCCTTCTTCGGTGTTGGCTTGTTTGGCATCGATGTGGCGCCCTGGACTGCCGCCTCGCTGGCCTTAACGCTCTACACCAGCGCGTTTCTGGTGGATATCTGGTACGGCAGCATTCGCGCCCTGCCAAAAGGGCAGTGGGAAGCATCGCGCTGTCTTGGCCTGACCTTTGGTCAAACGCTGTTTCGCGTGGTCGCACCGCAGGCGATTCGTATTGCCATTGCACCCACCGTGGGTTTTGCCGTGCAGGTGATCAAAGGCACTGCGCTGGCCTCGATTATCGGTTTCGTCGAGCTGACTAAAGCCGGCACCATTTTGAATAACGTGACCTATGAGCCGTTCAAGGTATTTGGCCTGGTGGCGCTCGGTTATTTCCTGATGTGTTATCCGCTGTCGCGTTACAGCCAGTACCTGGAGAAAAAATTCAATGCCGCTCATCACCATTAATCAGGTACAGAAGTACTACGGCGACAACCATGTGCTGAAAGGGGTCGATCTCGATGTCGACCACGGCGAAGTGATCTCGATTATCGGCCGCAGCGGATCGGGCAAAAGTACCTTGCTGCGCTGCATGAACGGGCTGGAAGGCTATCAGGATGGCAGCATCAAACTCGGTGGCATGACCATCACCGATCGTGAATCACAAGCGCGTGAAATTAGCCGCTCGGTCGGCATGGTGTTCCAGAACTTCAACCTTTTCCCGCATATGACGGCGTTGGAAAACGTGATGCTGGCACCACGTCGCGTGCTGAAGAAAAGCGAAGCCGAATGCCGCGCACTGGCGACACAGATGCTGGAGAAAGTCGGCCTCGGTGAGCGCATCAATTATTACCCGGCCAATCTGTCTGGCGGCCAGCAGCAGCGCGTGGCGATTGCCCGTGCGCTGGCGATGCAGCCTAAAGTTTTACTCTGTGATGAGATCACCTCAGCGCTCGATCCCGAGTTGGTGGGCGAAGTGCTGAAAGTGCTGGAGCAATTAGCCGCCGAAGGCATGACGCTGATTCTCGTCACCCATGAAATGAACTTCGCCCGCGACGTGGGCGATCGTGTGGTCTTTATGCATCAGGGGCGCGTCTGGGAGCAGGGCGACAGCAAAACACTGTTCGCCAATCCGCAAACCGCGGAGCTGAAACAGTTTATCTCGACGGTGCGTCTGTAAACGAATAACAAGGAAACCCTCATGGATATCAGCCAGTTTTCGCAAATCAATCCGCCACAGCGTCTGCTGATGGGACCGGGCCCGATCAACGCCGATCCGCGCGTGCTGCGCGCCATGTCGAGCCAGTTGGTTGGTCAGTACGATCCGGCCATGACGCACTACATGAACGAAGTGATGGCGCTATACCGTGGCGTATTCCGCACTGAAAACCGCTGGACGATGCTGATCGACGGCACTTCACGCGCCGGTATCGAGGCGATTCTGCTGTCGGCGATCCGTCCGGGCGACAAAGTGCTGGTGCCCGTGTTTGGCCGCTTCGGTCATCTGCTGTGTGAAATTGCCCGCCGCTGCCGCGCGGAAGTGCATACCATCGACGTGCCGTGGGGCGAAGTGTTCACGCCGGATCAGATTGAAGATGCGATCAAAAAAGTGCAGCCGCGCCTGCTGCTGACGGTGCAGGGCGATACGTCCACCACCATGTTGCAGCCGCTGGAAGAGCTGGGCGCCATTTGCCAGAAATATGGCGTGCTGTTCTATACCGATGCCACCGCCTCGCTCGGCGGTAATGCGTTGGAAACCGATGCGTGGGGCCTCGATGCGGTCTCTGCCGGGATGCAGAAGTGCCTTGGCGGACCGTCCGGCACCTCGCCGATCACGCTGAGCCCGCAGATGGAAGCGGTGATCCGCAAGCGCAAATGCGTGGAAGAGGGCATCCGCACCGCCGAACATCAGGATGGCGACGACGAGATGATCTACTCCAACTATTTTGATCTTGGCATGATCATGGATTACTGGGGGCCGGAACGCCTTAATCACCATACCGAAGCCACTACCGCGCTGTTTGGCGCGCGTGAATGTGCGCGCCTGATGATGCAGGAAGGACTGGATAACGGCATCGCGCGCCATAAACTGCACGGCGAGGCGCTGCTGAAAGGGATTCAGGGCATGGGCCTGGAAACCTTCGGCGATCTTAAACACAAAATGAATAACGTGCTCGGCGTGGTGATCCCGCAGGGCGTAAATGGCGATCAGGTGCGTAAGTTGGTGCTGGAGGATTTCGGCATTGAAATCGGCACCTCGTTTGGTCCGCTGCATGGCAAAGTGTGGCGCATCGGCACCATGGGCTACAACGCGCGCAAAGATTGCGTGATGCAAACCTTAAGCGCGCTGGAAGCGGTGCTGAATCATGTTGGCTTCCGCACCACGCAAGGTGCGGCGATGCAAGCTGCATGGGATCTCTACGGGAGCCGCGCATGAATCAAAGCCTGATGACTGCCAGCGAGGCGCAAATTGCCGCCGCTCGCGTCATGGCGCGCTGTGACGCCCTCGCGGAGATCAGCGAAAGCGAAGACGGCCTGACGCGCGTTTATCTGTCACCGGAACAGCTGCGTGCCAACGCGCGCGTCGGCGAATGGATGCAGGCCGCAGGCATGACGACGTGGCAGGATGCGGTGGGCAATATTTGTGGCCGCTATGAAGCGGCACAGTCGGGCGCGCAGGCGCTGCTGCTCGGTTCGCATCTGGATACGGTGCGTAATGCCGGTCGCTATGACGGCATGCTCGGCGTGTTAAGCGCCATCGAAACCGTTCAGTGGCTGCACGATCGTCAACAGCGTTTGCCGTTGGCGATTGAGATTGTGGGTTTTGGCGACGAAGAGGGCACGCGCTTCGGCATCACGCTGCTCGGCAGTCGTGGCATTACCGGCAGCTGGCCCGACAGCTGGGTAACGCATCCCGATGGCAACGGCATCACCGTGGCGGAAGCGATGCAGGATGTCGGTTTCGATGCGGCAAAAATTCGTGATGCAGCGCGCGATGTGAATGACATCGCTGCCTATCTGGAGCTGCATATTGAGCAAGGTCCGTGTCTTGAACAGGAAGATTTAGCGCTCGGCGTGGTCACGGCGATCAATGGCGCGCGTCGTCTTAACTGCAGTTTTATCGGAGAAGCCGGTCACGCCGGTACCGTGCCGATGATGCATCGCAAAGATGCGCTGGCCGCCGCCGCCGAATGGATGGTGTTTATCGAACACACCACCGCCGAGCATGACCCGCAGCTGGTGGCGACGGTCGGTACGCTGAGCTGTTTACCGGGCGCGGTCAACGTGATTCCCGGCGAAGTGCAGCTGTCGCTTGACGTACGCGGCCCGCAGGATGAGCCGCTGGAGCGCTTGCTCTCCACGCTGCTCACCCAGGCACAGGCAATTGCACTGCGTCGCGGACTCACTTTTAATGCCAATGAGTATTACCACATTGCCGCCACCGCCTGTGATGCGCGCTTACAGCAGGCGCTGAGTCACGCGGTGGAAACGGTGCAGGGGCGCAGTCTGTCGCTACCGAGCGGCGCGGGCCACGATGCGATTGCCATCGCCGAGCGCTGGCCGGTCGGCATGCTGTTTGTGCGCAACCATCGCGGTATCAGCCATCATCCGGCGGAGTCGGTGCAGGCGGACGATGTGGCGCTGGGCGTGCAGGCCTATCTGCAAGCGGTTTGCGACATCGCCCGTGCTTAAAGGAAGCGAAATATGGATCTGGTAAGTTTTAATCAGCTCTCACCGCAAGCCGCGCAGGCGACCATTGCGCACTGTGTGGCGATTCCAGCGTGGCAACAGAAGCTGGTGGCGGCACGGCCTTTTGCCGACATCGCGGCGTTACAGGCCGAAGCCGATCGCCTGGGTCAGTTGTGGCAAGCCGATGATCTGGCGCAGGCGCTGAGCGCCCATCCACGCATTGGCGACAAGGTGGCGGGTGCGGACAAGGAAGCGGCGTTGTCGCGCAGTGAGCAGTCGGCGATGCAGCGGGCGGACGGCGCGCTCCAGCTGGCGATGCTGGCCGGCAATCAAACCTACGAGCAGCGTTTTGGTCAGGTATTTTTGATTCGCGCTAAAGGGCGCAGCGGCGAGGAGATGCTGGCGGAATTGCAGCGTCGTCTCAATAACGATGCACAGACTGAACAGCGTGAAGCGCTGACGCAGCTGCGTGAAATCACCCTGTTACGGCTGAAGGAGAGCATCACATGAGCACTATTACGACGCATATTCTCGATACCGCGCTGGGTAGACCGGCGATTGGCGTGGCGGTTTCGCTGGAGCAGAACAGCCCGGAAGGGTGGCTGCCGCTGGTGGAAGGCAAAACTGACAGCGACGGGCGCATCAAAGATTTGACGCCCGAGCCGCTCGCGCCGGGTCATTATCGTTTGACGGCGGAGATCGGCGACTACTTTGCCGCTGAAGGGCGCGATGCGCTGTATGTCAGTGCGCAGATTGATTTCGTGATTGCTGCCACGGGCAGCCATTATCATCTGCCGTTTCTCATCTCGCCGTGGTCGTGGTCAACCTATCGCGGTAGCTGATTCATCTCCCTCGCACCGGTCGTAGCGGCGCGATTTATCGCGCATTCCATCGCGAATAGGATGCGCAATAAATTGCGCCGCTACGACAGATGCGTTTAATAAACCTAAAATGTGGCTCACATCACACGGCTGCGCTTGAAAGCCAGCAACTATCAAAACCTTCGGTTCATCCAAATATATTCTTGACTAAAGTACGGCTAATCTTAGTCGCATATTAGAAAGTAATGTGAAGCCAATGGAGCCGAAAAATGAGCACGCACGACAATAACGATAATGCAGCAGCCTCAGGTAAATGCCCCTTTCATCACGGGGCCTCTGAAGAGAAGAGTGTTTTGGCGCGCGGCGCCGGTGGCGGGACGTCCAACCGCGACTGGTGGCCGAATATGCTACGTGTCGATCTGTTAAATCAGCACTCCAACCGTTCCAATCCGCTCAGTGACACCTTCAATTACCGCGACGAATTCAGCAAGCTTGATTACTCCGCATTAAAAGCCGATATCCGCGCACTTCTCACCGATTCGCAATCCTGGTGGCCAGCCGACTGGGGCAGCTATATTGGGCTGTTCATTCGCATGGCGTGGCACAGCGCGGGTACCTATCGCACCATCGATGGTCGCGGCGGTTCAGGTCGTGGTCAGCAGCGTTTTGCCCCGCTTAACTCATGGCCGGATAACGTCAGCCTAGATAAAGCGCGTCGCCTGCTGTGGCCGGTGAAACAAAAATATGGTCAGAAAATTTCCTGGGCCGATCTCTATATTCTGGCGGGCAATGTGTCGCTGGAAAATGCGGGCTTCCGCACTTTCGGCTTTGGTGCCGGTCGTGAAGATGTGTGGGAACCGGATATGGATGTGGATTGGGGCCACGAAACCGAATGGCTGGCGCATCGCCATCCAGAAGCGCTTGCCAACGCCCCGTTGGGTGCCACCGAAATGGGCCTGATCTACGTGAACCCGGAAGGTCCGGAAGCCAGCGGCGATCCAAAATCTGCCGCGCCGGCGATTCGTGCCACCTTCGGCAATATGGGCATGAACGACGAAGAGATCGTGGCGCTGATTGCTGGCGGTCATACGTTGGGTAAAACGCACGGTGCGGCAGAAGCCAGCCATGTGGGCGTCGATCCTGAAGAGTCACCGATTGAAGCACAGGGCCTGGGCTGGACCAGCAGCTACGCCAGCGGCGTGGGTAAAGATGCCATCACTTCAGGCTTAGAAGTGGTGTGGACGCAAACCCCAACGCAGTGGAGCAACTACTTCTTTGAGAACCTGTTCAAATACGAATGGGTACAGACGCACAGCCCGGCGGGCGCGATCCAGTTCGAAGCGGTTGATGCCGAAGCGATTATCCCGGATCCGTTTGATCCCGAGAAAAAACGTAAGCCGACCATGCTGGTAACCGATCTGACGCTGCGTTTCGATGAAGAGTTCGGCAAGATCTCGCGCCGCTTCCTTAACGATCCGCAGGCGTTCAACGAAGCCTTTGCACGCGCGTGGTTCAAACTGACACACCGCGATATGGGACCAAAAGCGCGGTATATCGGTCCGGAAGTGCCGAAGGAAGATCTGATCTGGCAGGATCCGTTACCGCAGGCCACCCATCAGCCAACGCCTGCAGATATCAGTGATATCAAAGCGCGCATTGCCGCTTCAGGCTTGAGCGTCAGTCAGTTGGTTTCTGCCGCGTGGGCCTCGGCCTCGACTTTCCGCGGTGGCGACAAACGCGGCGGTGCCAACGGTGCGCGTCTGGCATTAGCGCCGCAAAAAGATTGGGCGGTGAATGCCAGCGTTATTGCGGATGTGCTGCCAACCTTGCAGAAGATTCAGCAGGAATCGGGCAAGGCATCACTCGCCGATGTCATTGTGCTGGCGGGTAGCGTGGGTATCGAGCTGGCCGCCGCCGCAGCGGGCGTGGCAACGCAAGTGCCGTTCACGCCGGGCCGTGTCGATGCGCGTCAGGATCAAACCGACGTGGAGTCGTTCAACTTCCTGCAGCCGCTGGCCGACGGCTTCCGTAACTATCGTCGCAGCGCGAAAGGTTCTTCAACCGAAACGTTGCTATTAGACAAAGCACAGCAGCTGACGCTGAGCGCGCCAGAACTGACGGTGTTGTTAGGTGGTCTGCGCGTGCTGGGCACCAACTTCGACGGCGGCCAACACGGCGTGTTCACCGATCGTGTTGGCGTACTGAGCAACGACTTCTTCGTTAACCTGCTGGATATGCGCACTGCGTGGAAAGCGACCGATGAGAGCGAAGAGCTGTTTGAAGGTCGCGATCGTCTGAGTGGCGAAGTTAAGTTCAGCGCCACGCGTGCCGATTTAGTGTTTGGATCGAACGCGATTTTGCGTGCGCTGGCTGAAGTTTACGCCAGTAGCGATGCGAAGCAGAAGTTCGTTACCGACTTCGTGGCTGCATGGACCAAAGTGATGAACCTGGATCGCTTCGAGCTGTAATTCATCAAGGAAAAAATAAACCCCGGCTTGCCGGGGTTTTTTTATTACTTCAAAGACAATGTTTAAAGCTGAGCCAGACGCTCCGCAGCAGCGTCAAGCGTGGCTTCCTGTTTGGCAAAGCACAGACGAATCAGCTTATGCGGGAAGGGATCGGCGCAAAATACCGAGAGCGGAATGGCTGCCACACCCACTTCTTTGGTCAACAGCTGACAGAAACTCACGTCATCCAAATCGGAAATCGCGCTGTAATCCACCAGCAGGAAATAGGTGCCTTCACAGGGCAGCACCTTAAAACGGCTGGTGGAGAGTGCCTGAACAAAGCGGTCGCGGCGTGCGCGGTAAAATTCCGGCAGTTCGCGGTAGTGCTCTGGCTCCTGACGCAGCATATCGGCAATCGCCAACTGCGCCGGCGTATTGACCGAAAAGGTCAGATACTGATGCACTTTGCGGATTTCAGCGCTGATGGCAGCAGGCGCGATGCAGTAACCTACTTTCCAGCCAGTCATATGGAAAGTTTTACCAAATGACGCCACCGCAACCGAACGCTGTCGCAGTTCGGCATGGGCTAACACGCTGGCATGGCCTTCTGCGGTGAAGCAGATGTGCTCGTACACTTCATCACTCAGCACATAGATTTCCTGCTCAGCAATTGCCTGCCACAGCTCGGCATAATCGCTTTTGCGCCACACGGTGGCGGAAGGATTGTGCGGCGTATTCAGAATCACTAAGCGGGTTTTGCTGCTCAGCAGGCTGCGGAATTCGCTCCAGTCCACGCGGAAACCCGGCGGCTGCAAGGCGATGCGTTTCAATACGCCACCCGCCAGCTGCACGGCAGGCGCGTAGCTGTCATAGCTTGGGTCGAAGCAGATCACTTCGTCACCCTCACGTACCAGCGCGGTAATCGCGGCGTACAGCGCTTCAGTCGCGCCGGTTGTCACGGTGACGTCACTGTTGACGTCGGGCGTGTGACCATACAGCTCAGCGGTTTTCTCTACAATAGCTTCACGCAGCGGCAGTACGCCGATCATCGGCGCATATTGGTTGGCGCCCTGGCTAACGTGATAGGCCAGACGTTCTTGCAAATAGCGCGGACCGTCGAAATCGGGGAAGCCTTGCGAAAGGTTAATGGCGTTGTGTTGCTGCGCCAGTGCGCTCATTTGCGTGAAAATAGTGGTGCCGAGCGCCGGTAATTTGCTCTCGGGGATCAGGTTGGGCTGCGTCATTGTTTATGGCCTTAAGCACGAATGTCGTTGCGAAGTCACCTCATGTCGTTGTCACTATAAACAGGATGAGAATATAGGGCAATCCAGACGCTTAGAGGTCTAAACAGATCGACACATTGAAAACTAAACGAAAAAAAAGCCTCCAGAGGGAGGCTTTAGTGTTTTACGCGGCTTCGTTTGTTCGCGCGGTGGGCTTACCTTGCGGCTTTGGCACTGCCAGTGCTTCCGGTGCAAAATCATCCACGTTAATCGCTTTCAGGCGGCTGGCTTCAGCGCGGATCAGCACCTGCGCTTCATTCTGATCAATCCAGCCTTCTTTCAATGCACGCTGTGCCAGTGCATCCAGCCGGGTGAACGACAGGTGCTTTTTCTGCTGCTGGCACAGACGATCGTGAATCACTTCGGCTGCCATCACGTCCTGTAATGCTTGCTCCAATTGACCGGCAGGATTATGCGCGCTTGGTGCCAGATACTGGCCGCGGCCCAAACGGGTGCGTGTCGCAGAGGGCAGCTGCAGCAGTTTCGCCAGTTTGTGATCCAGTTTATCGGACGGCGCCGGGCAGTGATGACCACCAGCGAAAATCACACATCGCAGCGCACCGGCAACCATGCGATTCGGGAAGTTACGCAGCAGGTCATCCATCGCCACTTCGGCCTGATGCAGCGCATCCTGCACGCCCCAATGTACCAGCGGCAAATCGGCTTCGTTACGACCTTCATCGTCATAGCGCTTCAGGGTGGCGGAGGCCAGATACATCTGACTTAACACATCGCCGAGACGTGCCGAGATGCGCTCACGACGCTTCAGGCTGCCACCCAATACCGCCATCGATACATCTGACAGCAGCGCGAGGTTCGCGCTCAAACGGTTAAGGTGCTGATAGTAGCGGCGCGTGGCGTCGCGGGTTGGCGTGGCGCTGGTGCGACCGCCGGTCAAGCCCAGCCACAGGCTGCGTACTTTATTACTGCCCACGTGGCCGATATGGCTGAAGAGTGCGCGGTCAAAGGTCACCACATCGTTTTTCGCGGCGGCATTCATCTCTTCCAGCACCCACGGATGGCAGCGGATCGCGCCCTGGCCGAAGATGATCATGCTGCGCGTCAGGATATTGGCGCCTTCCACGGTGATGGCAATGGGAGCCCCCTGATAAGCCCGCGCCAGGAAGTTGTTTTCGCCCAGCATAATGCCTTTCCCACCGGCGATATCCATGGCGTCGATAATGGTGCGCTGACCGCGATGGGTGCAGTGATACTTCACAATCGCCGACAGCACCGCCGGTTTTTCACCAAGCATGATGCCGCTAGTGATCAGCGTAGCGGCGGCGTCCATCACGTAAGCATTACCGGCAATGCGTGCCAGCGGTTCTTCGATACCTTCCATCTTGCCGATGGAGACTTTGAACTGACGACGGATATGCGCATACGCACCGGTCGCTAGCGCAATGCTTTTCACGCTGCCGGTTGAGTTCGATGGCAGCGTAATACCGCGACCGACCGACAAACACTCCACCAGCATGCGCCAGCCCTGGCCGGCCATCGAAGGGCCGCCAATAATGAAATCAATCGGTACGAAAATATCCTGGCCGCGCGTCGGGCCGTTCTGGAAGGGCACGTTGAGCGGGAAGTGGCGCTGGCCGATCTCCACACCCGGTGTCTGGGTTGGGATCAATGCGCAGGTGATGCCGAGTTCTTCAGTATCGCCCAGCAGATGATCCGGATCGGAGAGTTTAAACGCCAGCCCAAGCACGGTGGCAATCGGTGCCAGCGTGATATAGCGCTTGTTCCAGGTAAGACGCATGCCCAACACTTGCTGACCTTGCCACTCGCCCATGCACACCACGCCGATATCGGGAATTGCGCCGGCATCAGAACCCGCTTCCGGGCTGGTCAACGCAAAGCAAGGAATCTCATCACCGCGCGCCAGGCGGGGCAGATAATGATCTTTCTGCTCATCGGTACCGTAATGTTGCAGCAGTTCGCCTGGGCCAAGTGAGTTAGGTACGCCGACGGTGATGGCCAGAATACCGGACACGCCCGCCAGCTTCTGCAGCACACGCGCCTGCGCATAGGCTGAGAATTCCAGGCCGCCATACTCTTTCTTAATGATCATGGCGAAGAAGCGATGCTGTTTCAGATATGCCCACAGCTCCGGCGGCAGATCGGCCATTTCATGAGTGATTTCGAAGTCATTCGCCATGCGGCAGGCTTCTTCAACCGGGCCATCAATAAAGGCTTGCTCCTCTTCAGTCAGGCGCGGCTGCGGGTAATTGTGCAGCTTCTGCCAATCCGGTTTGCCGCGGAACAGATCGCCTTCCCACCACGTGGTACCGGCGTCGATCGCCTCTTTTTCGGTGCGCGACATCGGCGGCATCACTTTCTGGAAACTGTGCAGCGCCGGTTTAGAGAACAGGCTGCGGCGCATCACGGGCAGGTTAAACGGCAGCAGAATGATCGCCAGCGGCAGTAACATCCATGGCGTCCACACGCCCGCCGCGGCCAGCGCGCCGGTCCACAGCAGTAAGATGACACTGCTGAGTAGCAGTGAAATCTGGTGGTAGAACAAAACGCTAAGCAGAATCAGCGTCGCAACGATTGAGGCAACCAACATAATGAACCACTCCATAAGTAGTAAGAGGTCTGACCTGTTATGGGTGTAGGTTTAGAATATGGGATAAAATTTATCAATCTGTTTACATCGCAATTACAACGCATCTCACAAATTCGTTGCAGGATGCGCAACAACTGCCAAACTTCCTCGAGACGCCGCGCTTTTCCTTATTGCGGGCGCTTTGCGGCTTACTCCCATTCCGTTAAACTTGCCGGGTCAATCTTTCCTCTAAAGGACATCTCTATGTATCAGGACATTATTCGCTCAGAACTCAATGAAGCAGCCGATACGCTCAATACGTTCCTGAGTGACGAAGCCAATATTCACGCGATTCAGCGCGCCGCCGTTCTGCTGGCCGATAGCTTTAAAGCGGGCGGTAAAGTGCTCTCCTGCGGTAATGGCGGCTCGCACTGCGATGCGATGCATTTTGCTGAAGAGTTAACTGGCCGCTATCGTGAAAACCGTCCTGGCTACCCGGCGATTGCCATTTCTGATGTCAGCCATCTCTCCTGCGTCAGCAACGATTTTGGTTACGACTACGTGTTCTCACGCTATATCGAGGCGGTAGGGCGCGAAGGTGATGTGCTGTTGGGGCTGTCCACCTCCGGTAACTCAGCCAACATCATTAAAGCCGTTGAAGCGGCACGCGCGAAGGGGATGAAAGTGATCACCCTGACCGGCAAAGATGGGGGCAAAATGGCAGGTTCAGCGGATATTGAAATTCGTGTACCGCACTTTGGCTATGCCGATCGCATTCAGGAGATCCACATTAAAGTGATCCATATCCTGATGCTGTTGATTGAAAAAGAGATGGTTAAGTCATGATGCGTTCCTCTCGCCGCGTGTGAGAGGTGCTAACTTAAGGCGGTTGCTATGTGCGAATTGCTCGGGATGAGCGCCAATGTCCCAACGGACATCTGTTTCAGTTTTACCGGTCTGGTGCAGCGTGGCGGTGGAACCGGGCCGCACAAAGATGGGTGGGGCATTACCTTTTACGAAGGTAAAGGCTGCCGCACCTTTAAAGATCCGCAGCCGAGCTATAACTCACCGATTGCCCGTTTGGTGCAGGAATATCCGATCAAATCGCATTCGGTAGTCGCGCATATCCGCCAGGCGAATCGTGGTGAAGTGTCGCTGGAAAATACCCATCCGTTCACGCGTGAGCTGTGGGGCCGTAACTGGACCTACGCGCACAATGGCCAGCTCAAAGGATATCGACAACTGGATACCGGGCCTTTCCGCCCCATCGGTGAAACTGACAGCGAGAAGGCCTTCTGCTGGATGCTGCATAAACTCACCGAGCGCTATCCACGCACGCCGGGCAACTGGCCAGCGGTGTTCCGCTATATTGCCGAGCTGGCAGCGGAAATGCGTGGGAAGGGCGTGTTCAACATGCTGTTATCAGACGGGCGCTACTTAATGGCGTTTTGCTCGACCAATCTCTATTGGATTACGCGTCGCGCGCCGTTTGGCAAAGCCACGCTGCTCGATCAAGATGTGGAGATTGATTTTCAGCAGCAGACCACGCCAAAAGATGTGGTGACGGTGATTGCCACGCAACCGCTGACGGGAAATGAAACCTGGCACCGGATAGTGCCAGGCGAGTGGGCATTATTTTGTCTGGGTGAGCGCCAGGAATGATTTCGAGGCAGCATCCAGCGTCGAAATCGCTGGCGTGTTGTTCACCGCATATTGACCGGTTGCCGTCACGTTCACGGTGGGCGGCACACGGTACTTCGCAAAGTAGGCATAGCCCGGCTGCAGTTCACGCCAGAAGGTAATGTAAGTCGAATAACGGTGGCGCTGCATGTTGCTGTCTGTCATGCGGAATGGATAGATGTTGACCTGAATCTCCTGCTGACCATTACGCAGTGCGGCGTTGGTGTAGTTGAAGATCTCATCCATTGACGCATTGGTCATCGCGTAGCAACCAATCGATACGCAATCACCGTGAATCATTAAATAGTTACCGTCATAGCCTTTGGCGCGATCGTATTGGTTGGGAAAACCGGTATTAATGGCGCGATAAAAACGGCTATCAGGTTTTAACTGGTTTAGCTTGACGTTATAAAAGCCTTCCGGACTTTTGAAATCGCCCTGGCGACGTTTAGGCCCTAAACCGCCAGAGAAATTACAGATGCGATAGCTGTCCAGCAAACGATATTCATTGCCGATTTTGCCGTACAGTTCCAGCGTACGCTCTTCCTTGAAAATCTGAATAAATACAGGTGTACCAATTAATTGTTTCTTTAACTCTTTGCTCACCGGAGCCAGCGGTTGCGTAGGCTCGGGGTTAATTGCCCAGCTAAGGGCTGGCATAAGAATCATCGCAAGCAATAATGCGATTCTGCCCATTCTGTAGATACCTTGAAGTGAAGAGAGACGATGACGCTAAGCGTCCGGGTATTGCATTATCGGAAATATCCGCTATCGCAGCGCAACATTAACATTGTCTGGCTTTTAATCAAGCCGATGTCTTAGAAAATGGCGCGTTCCTAAAAGGAATACGACCCTATATTTGTAAACTTTAATCTCTCACTCAACATTTATTGCCGATAATTTTCTCTACTGTATACTTACCCAGTATTCGGAGGGCGTATGCGCAAAATTATTCATGTCGATATGGACTGCTTTTATGCAGCGGTTGAGATGCGCGACGATCCCTCTTTACGTGATATTCCTATCGCTATCGGTGGTAGCCGTGTGCAACGTGGGGTAATCAGTACCGCCAATTATCCGGCACGCAAATATGGCGTGCGCAGCGCGATGCCAACGGGCATGGCGCTCAAACTCTGTCCGCATTTGCGGCTGCTGCCTGGCCGTTTTGAGGCGTATAAAGAAGCTTCCCATCAGATCCGTGACATCTTCTCGCGTTACACTTCGCTGATTGAACCGCTGTCGCTGGATGAAGCCTATCTGGATGTTACCGATAGCCTGCACTGTCATGGCTCGGCCACGCTTATGGCACAGGCGATTCGCGCCGATATCCTGCGTGAAACCGGCTTAACCGCTTCCGCGGGTATTGCGCCGATTAAGTTCCTCGCCAAAATCGCTTCCGATCTCAACAAACCCGACGGGCAATATGTGATTACACCGGACGCGATGGCCGATTTTTTACTGACGTTGCCGCTGAGCAAAATTCCTGGCGTAGGTAAAGTCGCAACCAAAAAGCTGGAAGAGATGGGTTTGCGCACCTGCGCCGATGTGCAGCGTACCGATCTGGTACTGCTACTTAAACGCTTTGGCAAATTTGGCCGCATCTTGTGGGAACGCAGCAACGGCATCGACGAGCGAAATGTGGTGGTCGAGCGTGAGCGCAAATCGCTCGGCGTTGAGCGCACGCTGATGGAAGACATCCATAGCTGGGAACAGTGTCTGGAAATTATTGATTTTCTTTATGCTGAGTTGGAGCGCCGTTTAACGGCCATCAAGCCGGATAAACAGATCGCAAGGCAAGGCGTAAAGCTGAAGTTCAACGACTTCCAGCAAACCACACAGGAACATGTTTGGCCGGTACTGAATAAAGACGACATTATTGCGGTAGCGCGTCAGGCGTGGGATGAGCGTCGGGCAGGGCGCGGCGTACGGCTGGTGGGATTGCATGTCACGATGGTTGATCCGCAGCTGGAGCGGCAGTTGGTGTTGGGATTATGAAAATGCGGCATCGATAAAAAAACCGACCGAAGCCGTAATGCCGCTCACATAAGCAATAAATCGACGATATATGCTGGTGCGCATGAATGCGCACCCTACGAAAACTCAGCGAATTAAACGTAGGGTCGCCATTCATGGCGACCAATCAACAAAGCATAAATTTACGCTTTTTCGGGCACCACGCTCAGCAGCCCGGTCAGCAGTTTCCAGTACAGACCGACGCTCTCGATGTGTACCTGCTCATCCGGTGAGTGCGGGCCGGTGATGGTTGGACCGATCGAAACCATATCCATATTCGGATACGGCTTTTTGAACAGACCACACTCCAGACCGGCGTGAATCACCTGAATGTTTGGCGTTTTGCCAAACAGCGCTTCATAGGTTTTACGCGTCAGCGCCATCACCGGTGAATCGGCATCGGGCTGCCAGCCAGGATAGCCGCCTTTCGGTGCGCTTTTTGCGCCCGCCAGCTCGGCCAGCGAAGTCAGAACTTCCACTACCCAATCTTTGCCGGTATCGATCAGTGAACGAATCAGGCAGATGATTTCGGCATTGTCGCGATCCATGGTCACTACGCCAACGTTCAGCGAGGTTTCCACCACGCCTTTGGCGACGTCGGAGTTACGGATCACACCGTTTGGTGTGGCGTTCAGCAGATTGAGGAAACGATCGCGGCTGTCTGCATTAAGTGCCTGGCCTTGATGCGCCAGCGACTCGGTGATCACAGCGATGTTCTTCTCTTTAATGCCCAGCTCGTTCAGCAGCGTCGCCTGGAAATGTGCCGCAGCAGATTTCAGCGCGTCTACTTTATGGCTGTCGATCGCCAGCGTAGCGAAAGCTTCACGCGGGATGGCGTTACGCAGCGTACCGCCGGTGAATTCGATCAGACGTACATCGAGTTCACGCGCGTGCAGCGCCAGGAAACGTGCCAGCAGTTTGTTGGCGTTGCCCAGACCATGATGAATGTCGGCACCAGAGTGGCCGCCTTTCAGGCCTTTCAGCGTCAGCTTCAGCGTTTCATAACCAGCCGGAATCGCTTCACGGGTCAGCGGCAGGGTGGTGATGAAGTCGATACCACCGGCGCAACCCATATAGATCTCACCTTCCTCTTCAGAGTCGGTGTTGATCAGAATGTCAGCCTGCAACCAGTTCGGCTGTAAACCAAATGCACCGTCCATGCCCGACTCTTCGGTCATGGTCAGCAGCACTTCCAGCGGGCCGTGAATCAGGCTGTTGTCAGCCAGTACTGCCAGCGCTGAAGCCATACCAATGCCGTTATCCGCGCCCAGCGTGGTGCCGCGCGCTTTCACCCATTCGCCATCAACGTACGGCTGAATCGGATCGGTGGTGAAGTCGTGCACCGTGTCATTGTTCTTCTGCGGCACCATATCAAGGTGCGCCTGCAGCGCCACCGGCGTGCGTTTTTCCATGCCAGCGGTCGCGGGTTTACGAATCAGGATGTTGCCAACCTGATCGCGCTCAACCCAAAAACCTTGCTCTTTTGCCCAGCCTACAACGTGTTCGGCCAGCGCTTCTTCGTGGTAAGAAGGGTGTGGAATGGAACAGATTTTGGCAAAAATATCCCACAGCGGTTGGGGTGAAAGTTGCGACAATTCAGACACCATGCATCTCCTGTGTCAGCGTGGCGGACAGACCGCACGCACGCGGGTTTCCAGTGAAAATCGTCGTCAGAAAATCTGACGTGATGGGCCTGAGAATATCACTGTTTCTCGCCGGGTGCGCAATCAGGCGCGCTAAAAACCTGCAACCAGTAAGACAGGTGCTGGTTTTTAAGGCGTCAGATCCTTATAATCTCGCGCAACCTTTTCCCCCTTGCATATTTTTTAAGCCAAGTTTCTTGGCCGGGATTCCTTTATATGAGCGAAAAATACGTCGTAACCTGGGACATGTTGCAAATCCATGCCCGTAAACTGGCCCAGCGCCTGCTTCCTGTGGAACAGTGGAAAGGTATCATCGCGGTAAGCCGTGGTGGTCTGGTTCCGGCATCGCTGCTGGCACGTGAACTGGGTATTCGCTATGTCGATACCGTGTGCATCTCCAGCTACGATCACGATCATCAGCGCGAAATGAAAGTGCTGAAGCGTGCCGAAGGCGACGGTGAAGGCTTCATCGTAATTGACGACCTGGTTGATACCGGCGGCACCGCGCAGGCGATCCGCGACATGTATCCCAAAGCGCGCTTCTGCACCATCTTCGCCAAGCCCGCCGGCCGTGCGTTAGTGGACGACTACATTGTCGATATCCCGCAGAATACCTGGATCGAGCAGCCTTGGGACATGGGCGTGGTGTACATCCCGCCTATCGTTAAAAGCTAATTGATGCATCGCAAACAACGCCCGGTTATGCCGGGCGTTGTGCTTTCTGCGCCTCGCGCACGTATGACGGGTGCAGTACACTCTTAGCCATCGCCACGTTGTTGGCAGGAGAATAGCTGAGATGTCGGATAAAAACCTGAGCGAAGAACTTTTCAAACCGCGTTTTAAACACCCGGAAACCTCCTCATTAGTACACCGCCAGCATCACGCGCCGGTGCAGGTGCATAACGCCCTCGAAGGCGATACGCAGCGCGGCTGGTATCGCATGCTGAACAAACTGCTGTGGACATGGCGCGGTTTGTTGCCGCAGGAGATCAGCGAAGTGCTGGCGCGTATTGCGGTGAGCGACTTCGAACGCACCAATGAGGCCTTGCTTGATACCGTGATTGGCTATCGCGGCGGCAACTGGAATTATGAGTGGTCAAAGCAGGCGGCCATCTGGCAGCAGCGCGCATTGGAAAGCGCGAACCATGACGAGGCGGGACAACACTGGCTGCATGCCGCCAACCTGTTCAGCCTCGCGGCGTATCCGTATATCAAGGGCGACGAGCTGGCCGATCAGGCCCAGGTGCTGGCCAATCGCGCCTACGAAGAGGCCACGCAGCGTCTGCCGGGTGAACTGAAATCCCTGACCTTCCCGATGAGCGGTGGCAGTCCGGTTACCGGCTTCCTGCACATGCCAGCGCAGGCGGAAGCGCCGTATCCCACGGTGCTGCTGTGCGGCGGTCTTGATTCGCTGCAGAGCGATCACTATCGCCTGTTCCATGACTATCTCGCCCCGCGCGGCATTGCCATGCTGACGCTGGATATGCCGTCAGTCGGATTCAGCAGTAAATGGACACTCAATCAGGACACCAGCCAGGTACATCAACAGGTGCTGCGCGAGTTGAGCAATGTGCCGTGGATCGATCACACGCGTGTGGCGCTGCTGGGTTATCGTTTTGGCGCCAACGTTGCAACACGTTTGGCTTATCTGGAAGTGCCGCGGGTGCGTGCGGTTGCGACGCTGGGGGCGATGGTGCATAGCGTGTTTGTGGATGCGCAACAGCAGCAGCAGTTGCCGGACATGTACATGGATATGCTGGCGAGCCGTCTTGGCATGTCGTCGACTTCCGACAGTAATCTGCGCACGGAGCTCAATCGCTATTCCCTTAAAGTGCAAGGTTTGCTGGGACGCCGCACGCCAACGCCCATGCTGGCGGCATATTGGCCGGACGATATTTTCGGTCCGGAAGCGGATGCCCAGTTGATTGCTAATTCATCCTCGCAGGGCAAGACGCTGGCAATTCCTGCTAAGCCGGTGTTTGCCAGTTTTGACAAAGCCTTGAATCAAATTTGTGACTGGATTGAAAAACAGTTGAAAAACTAACTGGCGAAACGACACAGCTCTGCTACAACTAATACCCGGGATTTTCCATTTTTTGTTAATGGAAAGCTGGAAGTGCCATTTAAAGGGTTAAGGGAAACGAGATGACATTACCGAGTGGTCACCCCCGTAGTCGCCTGCTTAAGCGCTTCACCGAATTGGGGCCGTATATCCGTGAAGGCAAATGTGAAGAGACACGCTTCTTCTTCGATTGCCTGGCAGCGTGTGTCAATGTCAAGCCTGCGCCAGAACTGCGTGAGTTTTGGGGCTGGTGGATGACGCTGGAAGCCTATGAAGATCACTTCACTTACGAATATCATTTTGGCCTGTTTGATAAAGCGGGTGATTGGGGCGCTGCGACTATCAAAGGCAAAGAGAACAATGCCAAAGTGGAAAGCACGCTGCGTAATTTCCATGAGCGTCTGAAAGCGATGCTGTTGGAACAGAAACTCGATCTGCGACCGGCGGAAGGCTTTAAAGAAGAGCCGGTGAAACTGAGCGCCTGATAGGTATTTAAGGGTTTAAAAAGAGAAGAGCCGGTGATGAGCCGGCTCTTTTTTTATCGACACATTGAGGGTAAAGCCAACGTCTTAGAACTGGTAAGTCAGACCAACGGCTACAACATCATCGTTGTTGAGTGACAGACGGTTGTCGTCGCTCAACTGGTTGATTTTGTAATCAATAAAGGTCGACATGTTTTTGTTGAAGTAGTAAGTCGCGCCCACATCGATATATTTAACCAGGTCCGCATCGCCGATACCTTCGATGTCTTTGCCCTTAGTCTGAACGTAACCGATAGAAGGACGCAGGCCGAAGTCAAACTGATACTGAGCAACCAATTCGATGTTCTGCGCTTTGTTCGCCGCACCTGATACTGATGCGCCGGTCGCTGTGTCCGTGCCACTGATTGGCGTCATGTTACGGGTTTCGGTGTAGATGGCCGCCAGGTAAACGCTGTTAGCATCATATTTGATGCCCGCGCCCCATGAATCCGCTTTATCACCTGAACCGTATGCGCGCGCTTGCTGCTGATTAGTACGATCGGAAGAGGTGAGGGCGGACATCACGCTGATGCCGGTATCACCAATGGTGTAGCCCAGAGATGCGCCGTAACCGTCGCCGTTCTGACGAGACGTATCGGTAGCGCTACCGCGTGCGTTGGCGCTGGTGGAATCGTTTTTGCCCTGGTATTGCAGCGCGAAGCGCAGGCCATCAACCAGACCAAAGAAGTTGCTATTGCGGTAAGTTGCCACGCCGGTGGCACGTGCAGTCATGAAGTTATCGGTACGCGCCGTACCGTCGCCGCCGAATTCTGGGAAGACGTCCGTCCAGGCTTCTACGTCGTACAGTACACCGTAGTTACGCCCATAGTCGAATGAACCGTATTGACCGAATTTCAGACCGGCAAAGCCCAGACGGGTTTTGTTGCCGTTGTTGGCATCAGAACCTTCAGAGTTATTCACGTTGTACTGATATTCCCACTGACCGTAACCGGTCATCAGGTCATTAATCTGCGTCTGGCCTTTGAAACCGATACGCACATAAGATTTGTCGCCGTCGCTTGACGCGTTATCGCTGAAGTAATGTTCAGCTTTAACACGGCCGTAGAAGTCCAGTTTATTACCATCTTTGTTATAAACTTCTGCAGCGTTTGCGGTGGAAGCCAGTGCCAGCGCTGATACAACGAATGCCAGTGTGCTCTTCTTCATTTTGCTATCAATCCCAATGAGTAAAATTTGTTGTACCCGTGAAAGGTTTTGTAAAACACGGACTTTTTACCGGTTGGCGATGAACGTTTTATGACATTTTTTCGGATTTCTTGTTAATTGCGAACTTTTGGTCTAGCGCATTGTCCGGGGATTTTTGTGCTTTTCCCCTTGCTGTTGTTGGCTTCCTTGCTCACTCCTGATAAAACGTCCCTTCGCAGATTTTTTTCTTATATGGCAGGAAAAACATGAGTGGCAGTCAGACCCTTGTGGTCAAGTTGGGTACTAGCGTCCTCACCGGCGGTTCACGTCGGCTGAATCGGGCGCACATGGTGGAGTTGGTGCGTCAGTGTGCGCAGTTGCACGCCGCGGGCCATCGCATTGTTATCGTCACCTCTGGCGCGATTGCGGCCGGACGCGAACACCTTGGTTACCCCGAACTGCCGCCCACCATCGCCTCAAAGCAGCTGTTGGCTGCGGTGGGGCAGAGCCGTTTGATTCAGCTGTGGGAACAACTGTTTTCTATTTACGGTATTCATATCGGTCAGATGCTACTGACGCGCGCCGATATGGAAGATCGTGAACGCTTCCTTTACGCGCGTGACATGCTGCGCGCGCTGCTCGACAACCACATCGTGCCGGTGATTAACGAAAACGATGCGGTGGCAACTGCAGAAATCAAAGTGGGCGACAACGACAACCTGTCGGCGCTGGCGGCAATGCTCGGCGGCGCCGATAAACTGCTGCTGCTGACCGATCAGCAAGGGCTGTTCACTGCCGATCCGCGCACCAATCCTGAAGCGGAGTTGATCAGCGACGTGCACCAGATCGACGACGCATTGCGCACCCTTGCAGGGGGCAGCGTGTCTGGCCTGGGAACGGGCGGCATGGCGACCAAGCTGCAAGCGGCGGACGTGGCGTGCCGCGCGGGGATCGATGTGATCATCGCCGCTGGCAGTCGTCCGGACGTGATCAGCGACGTGTTGTATGGCAAACCGGTTGGCACGCGCTTCCACGCGCAGCAGTCACCGCTGGAAAACCGTAAACGCTGGATCTTTGGCGCACCGCCCGCGGGTGAAATCACCATTGATGATGGCGCACTGGCCGCCATGCTAGAGCGCGGCAGCTCGCTGCTGCCAAAAGGCATTCGTGAGGTGCTGGGCAACTTCTCACGCGGTGAAGTGATCCGCATTCGTAGCCTGCAGGGGCGCGATATTGCCCACGGTGTGACGCGCTATAACAGCGATGCCATGCGCATGATTGCCGGACATCACAGCCAGGAAATCGGCGAGATTCTCGGTTACGAATATGGTCCGGTCGCCGTGCACCGCGACGACATGATCGTCAGTTAAGGAGCGGATGATGTTAGAAGAGATGGGTAAAGCGGCGCGTGCTGCGTCGTACAAACTGGCAGCACTCTCCACCGAACAAAAAAATCAGGTGCTACTCAGCATCGCCGATCGTCTGGAAGCGGAAAGCGCCGATATTCTGGCGGCAAACGCGCAGGATTTGGCAGATGCGCGCCAAAATGGCATGAGCGAAGCGCTGCTCGATCGCCTGACGCTCAATCCGCAGCGCCTGAAGGGCATTGCGGATGACGTACGTCAGGTGTGTCGCCTTGCGGATCCGGTCGGTCAGTTGATGGATGGCGGCCAGCTTGATAGCGGCTTACGCATCGAACGTCGTCGTGTGCCGCTGGGCGTTATCGGTGTGATTTATGAAGCGCGCCCGAATGTCACCGTTGATGTCGCGTCGCTGTGCCTGAAAACCGGTAACGCGGCGATTCTGCGAGGCGGCAAAGAAACCTACCGCACCAACGCGGCCACCGTGCGCGTGATCCAAAATGCGCTGACCCAGCACGGTTTACCGGCGGGTGCCGTACAGGCGATTGAAAACCCGGATCGTGAACTGGTCAATCAGCTGCTGAAGCTGGATCGCTACGTCGATATGCTGATCCCGCGCGGCGGCGCAGGTTTGCACAAACTGTGTCGCGAGAATTCGACGATTCCGGTGATCACCGGCGGCATCGGCGTATGTCATCTTTATCTCGATGAAACCATGGAGACAGAGGCGGCGCTGGCGGTGATCGTCAACGCGAAGAAGCAGCGCCCAAGCGCCTGCAACTCGCTTGAAACGCTGCTGATCCATAACGATCAAGCCGATCGCTTTATTCCTGCATTCCTGCAACGTATGGCGCAAGAGAACATTGCGCTGCACGCCGACGAAAATGTGCTGGCGCTGCTGCAAAACGGTGCCGCCGAAGTGGTCGCGGTGCAGGCGGAAAATTATGATGACGAATGGTTGTCCAACGATCTTAACGTCAAGCTGGTGGCGGATATCGATGAAGCCATCGCGCATATCCGTGAGCACGGCACGCAGCATTCTGATGGCATTCTGACGCGCAGCATTGGTAACGCCAATCGCTTCGTCAACCAGGTTGACTCATCCGCGGTATACGTTAATGCCAGCACGCGCTTCACCGACGGCGGCCAGTTTGGCCTCGGCGCCGAAGTGGCGGTCAGTACGCAGAAGCTGCACGCGCGAGGTCCGATGGGACTTGAGGCGCTCACCACCTATAAATGGATAGGGTGGGGCGACGATACGCTACGTCGCTAATATTCGCTCCTGCATGACAATGGGCACCGAAAACGGTGCCCATTTTTTTCGCTTTCGATCCAGTTATTCTAAGAGCTTTTTGATTTATTTCTGTCATCTATGGCGGGCTCGCTGCTTTTCACCCATTTTTTCCTTTAGATGCTGGTCTTACTGCTACAGAACAATCCTGAAAACCCCTGTGAGAACAAGCGATATGGCAATGATCACTGGTTTCGGCCTACCCGAAAGGGATAATGATTGTCCAGCTTCATTGATAAAAGCGGTTGGGTAGTAAACTGCCGGTAATATAAAATGAACTGGTAGCAAAAATGAAAATAACATTCAGTCTTTTACTGAAGGCAGATTATTAACTGATGGTTAAAAAAGAAAGTACGAGACAAGCATTCACTGCCAGGCTGATTGCCGCGTGCGAAAGCGCGGGAATTATCGGACATGGACGGAACAAACAGGTTGCGCTTGCGCTGCAAGAGAGGGGATGCAAGATCTCAACGCCGGGGGTGTGGAAATGGTTTAACGGACAATCGATACCCGATGATAACAATTTACTGGCGCTCAGCCAGTTACTCGACGTGCGTGTTGAGTGGCTGCAATTTGGTATGGAAAAACCGGCCGCCCTGCTGACGCAGCGAAGTTTGGTTAATCCACAGCATCTGTTTCGCGTAGAGAGTCTGGATATCGGTCAACACGGTGTGCGCAGCAGCACGCGCGATGAACTGGTAGAAACCATTCAAGCCATTGAATATGGGCTGGAGGAGGCGCGCGTGTTGTTTAATGGCCGCCCCGCCGAAAATATTCGCCTCATCGCGCTGAACAGCGATTCGATGGCGGGCACCTTTGCGCCGCGCGATCAGCTGTTCGTCGATATCAGCGTGCATCGCTTTGATGGTGATGGCATCTATCTCTTCACGCTTGACGATCAGCTCTATCTCAAACGCCTGCAGCTGCAGCACAAAAAGGTCGCGGTGATCTCAGATAACAAGCGCTATGAAACCTGGTATTTAACCCTGGAAGAAGCCAGGACGCTGCAGGTGGTGGCGCGGGTGATCATGAGCCAGGCGCGGGATTATCAAATCCTGGGTTGATCACAAAACGCCAGAATGCGGTAAAAAAATATTTTGGCTGAAATCATAAATTTAACTGACGGTAAATAAAAAATTAACCATTGGTGTTTGCCAATGCATTAGAACCTGTTAATAATTTGAGCATGGATGGACAACATACCTGCTCACGGATGAGCCCGCTCTTAAACAATTGAGGCGCTGCACAAGCGCGATACATACCATCCAAAGTTAGTGAACTTTGGGATGGGGTGGATACGCACTTTGCAGCGTTGTCAGTTGCCCTCTGTTTTCACTCTCCTCTACTTCACCCTGGCCGCGAATGCAGCCGGGCGAGTTGACGTCGAGTATTTTCCAGAGGAACAGCGAACGCGTCGGCTTCAGCCGAATCGCCGTGCCTGCCACCCCATCGCCAAAGACTCATTAACAGGAGGAGTTATGGCGATTATCCAGTACGGGAAGTCAGTATTTTCAGGCAATGCACGCACGCGCCGCCATCGGCGACGCCAGTCCCTCAGTCGCCTCAAGCGCAGCATCGACAACGCGCTCGGCATCGAATACGAAAACGTTACTTTGCGCACCGCTGAACGCATCTGTCAGCGCCAAACGCACTCACGCATTGACTGCGCGGTGTTAGCGCCTGTTCGCGTTCAGCAGGCACAAGCGAGTTTCGATAACTGCTGTTTACCCCATGTCTATTTGTACGCCGTGCGCTAAATCTTTCTCCCCTTTCCCCAGTTTTAAGCGGAACGTTTTATAGATGCTCAGTGTTTAACCATCCTTGAGCGTTTCGCTTATCAAACAATGCGCTGAGATCAGGAAACGATCAGCGAGATTTATGTGTTTTTACCGCTTTGCGCAGCCATTTTCAGGCTGTCGCGCCCGTCTAAGAGGAATTTCTATGAGTCAGATTATTGCCATCCTGAATTTTGAAGAGGGTTACCGCGAAGCGCCTTACCTCGACACCCTGGGTTTCCCTACGGTGGCGGGGGGGATTCGCATCGGCCCGAAAGGGGCCTCACTCAGCAACTACATCTTCCAGGTGCCGCGTCCGGTGGGCGATGTGTGGAAGCAGTGTATTGTCGAGGGCAAGGTGCAGCAGATGCATCAGCGTGCGCTGGTGCAGCAGGCGCTGGCCAAATGCAATGAGGCGCGCTGCGATGTGCTGATCAGTATGGGTTATCAACTGGGTGTGGATGGGCTGGCGATGTTTCGCGGCATGCTCACCGCCATCACTCAGGGCGATTTCAACAGCGCAGCCAACGCCATGCTCGACAGTTTGTGGGCTCGCCAAACCTCGGGCCGCGCCCGGCGGCATGCCGAAGTGATGCGCAGCGGCACGTATGACATCTATCGGGGGCTGCTATGAATCTGAAACTGCTGATTTTTGTCACCGCAGTGCTGGCGGTAATCGTGGTGGTGATGGTGATGCAGCGCTTCACCACGCTGGAATTTGTTAAACATGCGCGGCTGTTATTCAAAACCTGGTCAGTGTGGCTGGCGTCACTCGGTTCGATGCTCAGCGCGTGGGTGCAATCGTTTCCCACCGCTGCGCTTGATGCATGGAACAGCATGCCGCCGGATGTGAAAGCGATTCTGCCGCACAACTATCTCGGGTTGATTGGCGCTTTCATGGTGGCGATGGGCGTCATTGCCCAATTCGTTCGCCAGAAAGGCCTCAACCAGCAAAAAACGGCGATGGAGGAAAAAGCATGACACTTATCACGACATTGCTTGGCGGCAGCTGGCACTGGCTCGCCGCCCTGGCAGGCGTCATCGCCGCGTTAGCGGCCAGCTACTTCGGTGGCAAGAAAATCGGCAAGGTGCAGCAACAATCCAAATCCGCCGTCGAGCGCGCCGATCAAGCCGCGGCGCAAGCGGTAGCCGTTAACCAGCAGCAGCAACAGCTGCGTGAGGAGGCCAAACGTGTGGAAGCCAGCAACCTTAATCTTGATGACGCTGCTGCTCGTGACAAGCTGCAGCAGTCGAAATACCACCAGCCCTGAAGCCCCCGTCGTCATCGACTCAGCCTGTACCCTGTTTTCCCCGATTTATACCCACGGCAATGACGCCGAGCGCATGGACGTTCGCACCGTGCGCGCCATCAACAATCACAACGATCTTTGGGATCAGCACTGCGGTCAACCGGCCCAGTAACGCTGCTCTCACGCATTCGCATTACCTACCCGAAAAGCCGAGGAGGCTATAATGATCGAAGTTAACTCTTATGCAGAACTGCGTACCACCGTACCGGCCAAAAACGGCGATCTGGCATTCTTACGTCGCTACAACGCTGACTCCACCTTCCATGGCGGCGGTGATTTTACCGGCTTTATCGGCACCACGACCGCGGTAGAAGATGGCGGTACGCTGGTGATCGGTAACGGTTTTTACTGGAAACGTGTGATTAACGATCCAAAGGACATCAACCTTTATCACTTCGGTGCTAAAGGCGATGGTTACGCCAACGATACGGAGGCGTTCAACCGTATGCTGGCATGGACGCAAAGCTACTCCGGCAACATTACCGCGTTACCGGTGCGTTTCCCTGGCGGTAAATTCCTGATTAGCCCGATCGACATCAGCGGTACCGAGCGCGCCTTTTTTGGCTTGCAAGGTGATGATGTCGAACTGGGTTCGCTGCCGCGTACCACCATCATTTCCGACAAAAGTGCCAACACAGTATTCAAGGTGAAGGCGCGTCGTACCTCAATCAGAGGTATCGCGTGGAATGGCCAGGCATCGGCGGATATCACCACCAACAAAAGCACTATCACCTCCGATATGTGCAGCAACGTGCAGCCCTTCTTCGAAAACACCTGTATCGAAGGCACCACCGTCAATATCTACTGTTTCCGCGCGCAGAATAACGGCGGTACGGTGATAAAAGTGTTGGATACCCTCGACAGTAAATTCGACCAGATTTACACCCTGTATACCTACGGACGCGTGTTTGATGTTGGCTGGTCGAACTCGCCGAAAGGCGCCTGGGATCACTCCACCGCCATTGAGCTGTGTAACTGTAACTTCCAGACCGGTTACGGTGACGCCACGCTCTACATGCCGCGTGTGACGCAGGGGATTATCCGCAACGTGTGGATTGAGCACACGCGCAATCCGGGCGACCTGTCGGATGGCGGCTGGACGGTTGATACGCTGAATATTGAAGATTGCGGTACGCCGTTGAATCTCAACAATGCACGCGTGGTGATCCGTCAGCTCAACCTGCAGTCTGGCGCAAAACTGAGTCTTGATGCAGCTGCTGGACGCTGGTTATCCACCTTTGAATACGGTTATCGCCGCGACGAGAACTACGGCACCTTTATGACCGGGTCGCTGCGCGCGGGCTATTTCAGCGGCTACAAAATTACCAATAATACCGACACCGATAACTGGTATCGCGTCGGGCAGTTGTTCTTCCCGAACGCCAACCAGCAGTGGGTGATGGAGTTTATTGGTAAGGCGGATGCCACACAGCCAACCGGCACCGCTGGCTCACCGGTCAATGTGGCGGCGACCGGTAAAACCTGGGTCAACCTGCAGCGTCTGGAAACGGTATGGGCGGATGCTTATCACATGGGGCAGCCAGCGGTGCTGGATATCCGCTACAGCCGCGTGGGAACCACTTATGCGGCGGTGTGGGTAAAACTGCGCGCCAACAGTGGTGACACCATGATGAACCTGAAATGCACCGGTCCAACGCGTTTCGATACCGGTTCTTGCTCGCTGTTCCAGCAGGACTTCTCTGTCGTGACCGATACCACCAAACTGGGCGGTTTCAAACCGGCGGCGCGCTTTGGGCTGCATAACGGTTTGGCCGGTATTGGTGCTAACGAGAAAGGGGTGCTCACCGTCGCGACGGCGGCCGGCACACCGACCAACAAAACCGCGCCTACGGGCTTTGTGCTGGTCAACATTAACGGTGTCGATCGTAAACTTCCTTATTACGATTGAGGTCCAGCACCTTTTTGGCGAGGCCTTTGGCCTCGCCTTTTTTTGTTTGTGGGATAGGTGTTTATTGGTTTTATGCCGATCTCTTATACGCTGTAATTAATGCTCGCACATTCCGTAGCGGCGCGATTTATCGCGCAATAAATTGCGCCGCTACGATGCCTGCACCCTGTGATATTAGCGACCTCCCGGCAAATCACCCTTTCGGGAAAATCCACACATGGTTTTCCGGCAACGCCAGATGGCAATGTTGCGGATCACGCACGTCGCTGCCGTAGGCGCGAATTACAAAATCATCGCCCACGGTGCGGAACAAGTATTCCCAGCGGTCGCCAAGGTACATGCTGGTGAGTAGCGGCAGTTCCAGCTGGTTTTCGCCCGGCGCATCGACCACGTTTACACGTTCGACGCGAATCACCGCCGTGGCTTCCTGGCCATTTTGCACGCCTTCGCCTGCCCGTCCCCATAACGCCCAGCCTTTGCCCTCAATACGCGCTTTGCCGTCGCGCAGCTCGGTGATTTTACCGTGCAATCGGTTGTTGCTGCCCATGAACTCGGCGGTAAACAGGGTTTTCGGCGAGCCGTACATCTCTTGCGGCGTGCCTTGCTGTTCGATTTTGCCGTTATTGAGCAGCAAAATGCGGTCGGAAATCGCCATCGCCTCATTTTGGTCGTGCGTTACCATCAGCGCGGATAAGCCTAACTTGATGATCAGCTCACGCAGGAACACGCGCGCCTCTTCGCGCAGTTTGGCATCCAGATTCGATAACGGTTCATCGAGCAAGATCACCGGCGGGTTATAAACCAGCGCACGACCAATTGCCACGCGCTGCTGCTGTCCGCCGGAAAGCTGGTGCGGATGACGCTTGCCGAGATGACCCAAACCCAACTGCACCAACACATCTTGTACGCGTTGGGTGATCTCCGCAGAGGGCACTTTGCGCAGCTTTAATGGATAAGCCACATTCTCAAACACGGTTTTGTGCGGCCACAGCGCATAGGACTGGAACACCAATCCCAGATTACGTTCTTCCGCTGGAATCTCACTGCGCGGCGTACCCGCGTACACCGTGTTACTGCCAATCACGATGGTGCCCTGAGTCGGTTTCTCCAGCCCGGCGACCGCACGCAGCAGCGTGGTTTTACCGCTGCCGGACGGGCCAAGCAGAGAAACCACTTCGCCTCGCTGCAAATTCATCGACACGCCTTTCAGCACCGGGTTGTCGCCATAAGTTAAGTGCAGATTTTCCACCGATAATTCAATCATGTAATTTGACTCCAAATCGCAGGGCAATACCCAAACCGACGACGACCAGCAGGATGTTAATAAAGGAGAGTGCGGCAACAATATCAATCGCGCCCGCCGCCCACAGGGAAACCAGCATGGAGCCGATGGTTTCCGTACCGGGCGACAGCAGATACACGCCGGTGGAATATTCGCGCTCGAAAATCAGGAACATCAGCAGCCATGAGCCAATCAGGCCGTAACGGGATAATGGGATGGTAACGTGACGCGTAATTTGTCCACGCGTGGCGCCGGTGCTACGCGCCGCTTCTTCCAGTTCTGGCCCTACTTGCAAGAGCGTTGAGGAGATCAAGCGCAGGCCATAGGCCATCCACACCACCGTATACGCCAGCCAGACGCTGAAGATGGTGCTGCGCAGCGAACGCAGCCAGACGACCAGGTTATCGCGCAGCCACTGCGACCAGGCGAAATCGGAGAGCCAGCCCGATTTGAGTGCGTTATCCAGCCACATCGGCAGGAACAGGAATACCCAAAGAAACGCCAGACCGGCCAGCAAGCCCGGTACCGCACGCGGCACTAATACGCTGTAGTCGAGGAAGCGCGTAGTGTTATCCGGTTTACGGTGCATGGCGATGCCGATAAACAGATAACACACCACCGCCAACGCGCCGCCGATCACGCCAATCGCCATCGAGTTGACGATAGCGCGCAGCAGGTTGGGCTGCGCCCAGATGGTCTGGAAGGTTTTGATCGACAACTCATCCCACAGTGAGACACCAACGCCCCAGTTAGAGATGAACGCGCGCAGCACCACGCCCAGCAACGGCACGCCAATGGTCACCGTCAGCCAGAACGCCACCACGGCACCGGCCACCCAGCGCCATTTGCCCAGCGGCAACGCACGCGCCTGCGAGGCTTTGCCTTTTACCGTGACAAAGCGGTTGGCTGTACGCATCAGACGGCGTTGCAGCATGACTAACGGAATGGTGATACAAATCAGTACCACGGCCACCGCAGCCATCAGGTGATAGGACGGCGTGCCGAGCTTATTCGTTAACTGATAGAGATAGGTGGCCAGCACCATGTTGCCTTCGGGATCGCCCAGCACCAGCATCAGGCCGAACACTTCCAACCCGAGGAAGAACAGCAGCACGGTGGCATACAGCATCGAAGGACGTACCATCGGCAAGCTCACCGACGTCATCACCTGCAACGGCGAGGCACCGGCAATACGCGCCGCTTCTTCCACATCCGATCCCACGCTGCGCAGGGCCGATGAAATATACAGATAGGCGTGCGGTACGTGCGTCAGACCAGCAATCACCACGATGCTCGACATGTCGTAGATATTCCACGGCACAAACCCGAGCAGTGATTGCGCCCACAGCGAGAAGAATCCCACTGGACCGGCGGCCACCACATAACCAAATCCCAGCACCATCGGCGAGACAAAAATGGGCACGAGGATCAGCGGCTCAATAAGGCGTCTGCCCGGTAGATCGGTACGCACCATTAAGAACGCCAGAATGCCGCCCAGCGGAATGGCGATGATCACCAACCCGAAGGCGAGAATAAATCCGCTGCGCAACGCTTTATAGAAATCGGGATCGGTGAAAATAAATTCGAACGATTCCAGGCTCCACGCTTTCGACGGCGCAAAGAACGGCGCGGATAAGAAACTTTGAATAACAATAAACGACAGCGGGATGTAGATAACCAGCGTGGTTATCAGCACCACAATGCCGCGCGGCAGGCTTTGCCACTTTCTCTGCAATGCACGCATATTGAGACCCTGAATGGCGAATCAGATAACAGAAAGAGAAGCGCGCCGCAGTAGACGCGCTGCAGTAATGCCGTTATTTACCGGCGGCTGTGCGCCACTGTTTGATGTAATCCAGACGTTTTTTCGGTTGCAGATATTCCAGCAGGCTTTCATCAACCGGGATCGGTTTCAGCGCGGTGCCTAACATTTTGGTCATGCCATCAATGTCGTTTTTGCCTTCAATATCATTGCGCAGGGAAGGGATGTCGGCCTGATTGGCCAGAATGCTTTGCCCTTTTTCAGACAGCACATAATCCAGCCACAGTTTTGCTGCATTGCTGTTACTGGCTTGCTGGCTGATGAACGAGACGCGAGACAGCACCAGCGTGTAATCCTTCGGATAAGAGATGCCCAGCGACGGATCGGTTTTCGCGCGGGCTTCGGCATATGAACCGAGGATGTTGAAGCCGATCAGGTTTTCACCGGACGACACCCTTTCCATCATGGTACCGGTGGATGACTGCACGGCTAAACCGCCTTTCGCCACGTCAGCCAACGTTTTGAAATAATGAGGATCGGCTTTGGCATCCTGCACCGAGAGCATGAAGCCGAGTCCTGATTTCTCAATATCGTAGGTGGTGACTTTGCTCTTGAATTTGTCGGTCTGGCTGGCGATCAGCTTGGCCAGTGCGGTGTGCGAATCGGGTACGTCAGCGGCGGGGATCAGGCGTTTGTTATAGATGAACACCACCGGTTCGTAGGTGGTGCCATAGGCTTTGTTGTTCCACACCGCCCACTTCGGCAGTTGCGCCAGTTCGGGAGATTTATATTCCTGCGCGTAGTCGGTCGCCAGCTTCAGGCCGGTATCCATGGAGGAGCTCCAGACTACATCACCGCTGGTGCCGCCCGAGGCTTGTTCACTGATAAAACGGTTGTACAGCTCGGTGCTGTTCATATCGTTATATTCAACTTTGATGCCGGGATACGTGGTTTCGAAACCCTTAATCAGCGGCCCGGCGGCTTTGGTGTCGGTGGTGGAGTAGATCACCACTTTGCCTTCCTTAGTCGCGGCATCAATAACGCGTTGGTAATCCGCCGGATAACCCTGCGGCGGAGCGGAAAGGGCAGAACAAGAGATCAGTACAGTAGCGGCAACCAGAGAGAGTGGGAATTTGTTCGACATTATAATTAACCTTTTAGTTACATTTGAGGAACTAATGGTCAACATAGCCGATCGCCTTTCCCACACAAGAGGTGACGGATTGTTATCTTCACGAAGTGTGATTGTTGGCGCTGTTTAGGCAATTAACACCATAAAAACCACAACCGGCAACGCGCAGCATTTGCGCGGGATCACAGGATTTTGCGGTACAGCCGACGCGGATGGCCGATGTTACCGTACTGCATCTCAACGCCAATAAAGCCGATCTCCACGCAATATTCCAGGTAACGGCGGCCGGTGGTTTTGCTGATGCCGACGTTTTCCACGACCTGTTCGACCGACCAACAGCGGTCTGGCGCAGCACTAAAAAACGCTTTTACCCGATCCAGCGTAATGGATTCAATCCCTTTACTGGACGGTGCTGAAGGCGCATCACTGGTCGGCAGATTGAACAGCTTATCCAGCGCCTGCTGATCGACGTTCTTCATTTGGCGCATCGTCTGTACCAGCCGCATAAAGCGTTCCAGCGACGCGCGCAGGCGATGGAAAAACACCGGCTTCAGCAGATAGTCGAATGCGCCGCTGCGTATCGCGTGGCTACAGGTTTGCATGTCGCTGGCAGCGGTGATGAAAATCACCGAACACTCAAAACGCTTTAACAGCGGATCGTCAATCAATGTCACGCCCTGACCATCCGGCAAAAAGTTGTCGAGCAGCAGCAGCCGTGGCTGATGCAATGCAATCAATTCACGCGCCTGCGCCAACGTGGCGGCAATGCCCACCACGCGCAGATGGAAGTTCTGCTCAATATATTCACGGTGCAAATCGGCCAGATGCGGCTCATCTTCCACAATCACCACATCAAGTGGCTTAGCATTATTCATGGGAAAGTCCTGTTAACGCGGCGGGCTGGAACGGAATAAACACCGAGAAGATAGTGCCCTGCGGCGAGTTGTCGCTGATCTCAATGCTGCCGCCCGCCTGCTGCACGTAACCCGCAGTCAGATAGAGACCGATGCCGTGTTCTGAACCGAGCATGTCGTCACCGCTGGACGGCTTGCTGGTAACGCCTTGTTCAAACAGATTCGGTTTGATGCTGTCATCCACGCCGCAGCCCTGATCGGCCACTTCGATGAGCAGTTCCTGATTACGACCAGAAATATACACTTCAATCGGTGCCGCGGGCGTTCTGGCATTCAGCGTGGCGTCCACTGCATTATCCAGCAGATTGCCGATCACCGACATCAACGCCGTTTCGCTCAACGCAGCAGGAATGCGGCTCAGCTGGCAGGCCGGATCGAATTGCAGCTCAACGCCTTTTTCCCGTGCGCTAACATATTTCCCCAGCAGCAGCCCGCACAGCGCGGGCGAGGTGAAGCGCGCCGAGACAAAATCCAGCACCTGCTGCGCCCCGGCAGATTGGGCATGGATATAGCGCATCGCGTCATCGTAACGCTGCATCTGTAACAAACCGACCAGGGTGGCGGTCCAGTTCAACTGTTCATGGCGCATGATGCGCAAATTATCCGCATAGCGTTTAACCTGGCTCAGCTGGCTACTCAGCGTATTAATGTCGTTTTTATCGCGGAAGCTGCAGACCCAGCCGCCGGGTTCGCCGGGTTCCAGCTCGATCGCCACCCGATTCGCGATCACCTGACGCTGATTGAGCACGGTGATGTGGTCGTGGGTTTTCACCTCATGCTGATTTAAAAACGCCGGATGGATCTGCAGGACAGCATCAAGCGGTTTCCCCAGCAGCTCACTTTCACTCTGCTGAATTTCCAGCAACTCTCTCGCCGCGCGATTGATAAGAATCAGCTGCCGCTCCGCGTTTACCGCAAATACGCCTTCATACATCGCTTCCAGCAGCGCTTTTTGCTGCAGCACCAGCAGCGCGATATCTTTCGGCTCCAGCCAGAACATCTGTTTTTTCAGGTTGCGGCTAAATACCCAGGAGAAAATAAACAGCAGCAGCAACAGCGCCACGCCATACAAGCTGGCCTGCCACAGCAGGCTGACGTTGATATTGGCAATATAGGAGGTGAGATACCCCACCGAGACAATGCCAATCACCTGATGCTGCGCATCAACGATCGGCGCTTTGCTGCGGAGCGACACGCCGATGCCGCCTTTGCGCACGGAAATAATGGTTTTCCCCTGTAGCACTTCCGCATTGTCGCCGCCAATCATGGGTAAATTGAGGCGCTCCGGTGATTCCGAGTGATAGAGATGTTGTTCTTGCGTGTCACCAATCACGATGTAACTGGCATCGCTTTGATTGCGTAAGGGCTGAATCAGCGCGGCGATGCCGGCGATATCACGGCTCGCTACTTTCTCCGCCAGACCGGGCATCAGCGCAATCTCACTGGCCTGCACCCGCGCGCGCTGTCCCAGATCGTGATGCAACTGGCGGTCAATGAAATGAAACAAAATGGTGCCCAGCAAGGCGAGTAGCAGGCAGGAAAACAGCACCAGCGACAGGAAGAGTTTTACCTGGAAAGATAATCTGCGTTTCATACAACCTGCAGTAAAGGAAAACTGGAGAGAGGCATGGCTGGAGACTAGCACGCGAAAATGCGGGCCGTGACAGCCTAACGCCAGAGTTGTGAGCTGGCTTCACTCTCAGCAAGGCTTAGGCGCGGGTTTCTGTTGGCACGATGTCATCGATATTCCGATCTTATTCCTGGTATTCGCCTGCTGCGACGCTAATCAATGCACTAAAAACCTCTTCATCACGGCTAATCAATGCGCAATTATTTAATCCATCCTTTCTCTGAGTAAATTCCGGTTTGGCCTGGCAACCATTGACCTTATAACCCCGAGTGGTGAGAATGCTGGGAAAAGTTTTGAATTAGATCGCAAATTTTGGGCATAAAGCCTGTTGCAGTGTGACTGCGAGAGCCGCACTGAATTAACGCCACTTGCACTTATCGGACAGCCAAAGACGCGCCGGATTAATAAAAGTGCAGGGCATACAGCAAATATCGTTAATGTCGTGACGTTCGTTGAGAAGGCCCGTCTTTTGATGCACCTTCTCAGCCCCGGTCGGCATGTCTTGTTTTCGGTAATGGGCGTGATAAAGACGCCAGGTTTTTTTAACTCTCATTACTGAAAGATAAAAAATTTAATTTAAGTACGTCGTGAAAGCCGTGGTGACGGCATTAGCATAATCACCCAAAGAAAAAACGTAACTGGCTGAAAATTAACTGAACTCTTACGGGTGCAGCGCAGCCTCTTTACGCCTAAAAAGTGGGTTTCTGCGTAGTCAGTAAACAGGTAGCTGCAAGCCTGGGGCGGTAGCCTGCCTGATTTACCTGAAGAAAACAGAATAAATCTGCACGGTTTATTTGGCGATTATCTTATTCAGTCATCTTTTTAGAGAGGATTAAAGGCCAATTTTAGTTGACCTGAGGAAACTCTGAAATAAACAGGCAATAAATGTTAAGCCGGGCGCAAGCAACGCGCAGCGTTAATCGCTGCAACGTTCAGCGATTACTTTTTCCGCCCGCAACTTTTACTTCGACAGAGTCCAGAGGTTATATGCAAAATCCCGTTAACGACGTTTTAATCAGCGTCATCGTGCCGGTGTATAATGCCGCGGCGTATCTGGAGCGATGCATTGATAGCCTGCTAAAGCAGGAAGAAAGCCGTTTTGAAGTGATTTTTATTAACGACGGTTCCAGCGATAATTCGCTCGCGATATTACAGAACTACGCCCATTACCCGCATTTCCACATCATCGACAAAACCAATGGTGGCGTCTCGTCGGCGCGCAATCAGGGCATTCGCGCTTCACGCGGCAAACTGCTGTGTTTTTTAGACGCCGATGATTTTTTGCCTGCTAGCGCGTTTGCCACCTATGTGCGGTTGATGCAAAACCCGGTGGCGATGGTGGTGGGAGCATCTCAGCACTTCACGCCGCAAGGCGAGCCGCTCGATTTCCCGGCGAACACCACTGACACTCGCCAGTTGGCGGCGTCGGCGGCAATCAATGATCTGCTCTATTTCAATCCGCGTCACGGCATCTGCGATAAGGTGTTTCGCGGCGATGTCATTCGCCAGCATCAACTCAGTTTTAACGAAGAGATTTACAACTTCGAAGATCTGCTGTTTGTGATCAATTACCTGCATCTGCAACAGGATCGTCAGGTGATCTTCACCCAGCAGGTGGTTTATCACTACGTGGTATCCACCAACTCGGCCACACGATCGGCGTTACGTGAAAAGCATTTCTCATTTGCGCGTTCGTTTAATGGCATGCAGGCGTTTTTATCCGCGCAGCATAGTCGCTGTTATTACCACCTCTATTTAAAAGTCACCTCGTCCTATATCTATAAAGCGCTGCACAGCGACGGATTCAGTCGCGCCTTTATTGATGAATATATTTCGCTCTACCGTCGCAGCTTTAAGTCCTATTTCACCTCTGGATTGATGCTCAATCCGTGGAGCCTGTACTTTGCGCTGTTTTTTGTCAGTCCACGACTGGTATCGCGTCTGCGCCGACTGGCACAGAAATAAACGCTGAGGTTGAGTTGTGAAAGATAAATTAAAAAATTCCATGTGGATGATCGCTGAAAAGCTGATTGCGGTATTTGGCCTGATATTCGTCACCTCCTATGTGGCGAAATATGTTGGGCCAACCACCTTCGGCATTATTTCGATCTCAATGCTGGTATTTCAGTTCATCCAGAGCATCGCGCTGATGGGCAGCGATGTGATTTTGTTGAAACGCCTGTCGCAAAATCATCACTCCGGCATGCGCTTAATGATGGCGACGTTTCTGTTGGTGTTGCTGATTTATGGCGTGTTGGCGGCAAGCGGCATGCTGATCATGGGAGAAGAGTGGCGTGCTGAAGCGCGGGTATTTATCTGCGCAGCGGCAATTGCCTGCCTGTTTTCCTCACTCGATTTGGTGAATATCTACAACGAGGCGAGGCTCAATGCGCGCCTGAATGTGATGGCCAATCTGGCGGGGCTGGCCATCAGTTTAACCGTGCGCTTCTTTATCTCTTATTACGGCCTGGACCCGCAGCTATTGTCGATTCCGATCGTATTGGCAACCTTTATTCCGTTTGCTATCAAGCTGGTGATTTTCCTTAAATACCATCGCCAGGTGCCGATTCCGGCACTGCGCCAGATGAAAAAATATTCACGCTATATGGTGGCATCGGGTATTTCCCTGGTGTTTTCAGTGATTGCTGTGGCGATCTATACCCGCGTGAACCAACTCAGCGTCTCTTATTTCCTTGGTGTAAAAGAGGCGGGCATTTTCACCGTAGCGCTGACACTCGCCACTGCATGGGTCTTTTTACCCAATGCGTTACTGGCTTCCTTTTTTCCAGCATTTTTTGCCGAGCGTGATGATAAGCAGTCAATTATCAAAGCGCAGAAATTACATCTGCTGGTGATTGGCGTCTCCTCGCTGGTGATTTTGGCGATTTGGTTATTGTCCGGATGGTTTATTCGCAACTTCTACGGGGCGGATTATCTCGATGCCGTAGCGCCAACGCTGTTACTCAGCGTGGGTGCGATGTGTGCAGTGCTCAGCAGTGTTATGGACCGTTTTATTATTAAGTACAACGGATATCGTTACTTAGTTAAGAAAACCTTCGTAGTGTTATTAATTTGCGTGGCGTCCTCTTTATTATTGGTTCCTAATTTTGGTTTAAACGGCGCGGCCATGAGCGTGGTATTAACCGAGTTCTTATCGTTCTCCCTGCTTAATTATTTTTTCCCTGCTCAACCTGTCATGCGTATTCACCAGGTATTTATCAACCCCAGGAAACTATGGCTGTTATTTAACAATATCAAAACCTCAGACAGTAAAGAGAGTTTATCATGAATGAAAAAACACTATTTAGTCTTATCATTCCCGTCTATAACGCACAAAAAACCGTTAAACGTACCTTGCAGAGCGTACTTCAACAGACGTTCAGCAGTTATGAGGTTATTGTGGTCAATGATGGCAGCAGCGATTCAACCGCGAAAATACTGGAAGAGTTTAGCGCGTATTCACAGGTCACGGTAATTAACCAGATTAATGCCGGTGTCAGCGCCGCCCGTAATAATGGAATGCAGCACGCCAGCGGCGAATATGTGTTATTCCTCGATGCGGATGATTGGGTGGACGATAATTTCCTCATGATCTTCAAACAACATCTTGATGCCTGGCCAGCGGAATCTGTCGATTTGATGGTAGGAAACCTCAACGACAACCGCGTAGGGAAAGTGTCTCAGGCGGGCTTCTTCAGCCAGGAGGACATTCCTTACGTGCTGGGTGAACTGGAGATGAGTGATAACATCGGCTATCTCCATAACAAATGTTATCGCCGTCAGATTATTGAGGAACTGAATCTGCGCTTCCTGGAAGGTATTTCAATGAGCGAGGATTTGCTGTTTAACCTTAAATTCTTCAGCTGCATTAGCAACTTCCTGGTGACGCCGGGTGCGGCTTATCATTATGAAGACGTGGAGGGTTCATTATCGAAGCGTAAAGTGCAATACAGTGAACTGAAAGTGCGTAAACAGTTTCTCACCGCGCTTTATGATTCGATCATTAGTAAATATCAGTCCAGCGATCTCGACTATTTCCTCAAAGGCATTTCCAAACGTGTGCTCGCGCTGGATATGCAGATCGTGACCGCTATGTATCACGCTTCGTTTTCACCTGCGGATATCGCCCAGGAAATTAATGAAATAAAGCGGGGTAAATACTCAAAAGGTATTTTCATCCTGCTGAATAAAAATGAAAAATTGAAGTACATGATTATGAATTTGAATACACTTACAGCGTACTATTTTCTTTATGCATTATACAGAATGCGTGCATTCTAATTAAATTCTCCCGGTGTTAGCCTCTGGACGCATTTGCTGTTTCAGAGGCTAATTATCGGGGGAGTTTCCCCCGATGTTATCAACCTACCCGTTGCCGCACCTTTCCACTTTCCTCACGCCTTTCTGCTGACTCCCCATTACTCCTTCTTGCACTCATCCCGCGTCTCATGTCAAATAGCGCCCCATGCAATCGATTGCGCGCATGTTTCGTGCATTTTCTGCGGCACAGGACATCAGGATGCGTGAATTTCATCTCATGAAGCGTCATCCTTTGCGTTCCGGCCGGGCGGAGCCGCCCACGCCATGATTGGCAGCCATCATTGTGGCTGCATGTTGATAAAGCTTGAAATTCTGGAGAGACAGATGGACAACTCACAAACCGGTACGCTTGGCACCGTAGAAACGGCGGCGAAGGGCTGGCGCAAGAGTGATACCGTGTGGATGCTGGGTCTTTACGGTACGGCGATTGGTGCGGGCGTACTTTTCCTGCCGATTAATGCCGGGGCAGGCGGGCTGATTCCGCTGATTATCATGGCGATCCTTGCCTTCCCGATGACCTATTACGCCCATCGCGCGCTGACGCGCTTTGTGCTCTCCGGTAAAAATCCCGGCGAAGATATCACCGAAGTGGTTGAAGAGCATTTCGGTGTGGGTGCCGGCAAAATCATCACCTTGCTCTACTTCTTTGCCATCTATCCGATCCTGCTGATGTACAGCGTGGCGATTACCAATACCGTTGATAGCTTTATCGTGCATCAGCTAGGTCTGGTTTCGCCGCCGCGTGCGCTGCTGACGCTGATGCTGATTATCGGCATGATGACGGTGGTGCGCTTCGGTGAGCAGATGATTGTGAAAGCGATGAGCGTGCTGGTGTTCCCGTTTGTAGCGGTGCTGATGCTACTGGCGGCTTATCTGGTGCCGCACTGGCATGGCGCGGCGCTGGAAACCTTGTCGCTGAGCCAGAGCGTCAGCGGTCACGGCATCCTGATGACGCTGTGGCTGGCAATTCCGGTAATGGTGTTCTCCTTCAACCACTCGCCGATCATTTCGTCGTTTGCTGTCGCCAAGCGCGATGAATACGGTGCTGGCGCCGAGAAAAAGTGTTCACGCATTCTGGCGAACGCCCATTTGTTGATGGTGGTGACGGTGATGTTCTTTGTGTTCAGCTGCGTGCTGAGCCTGTCGCCAGCCGATCTGCAGGCGGCGAAAGATCAGAACATCACCATTCTGTCTTACTTAGCTAACCACTTTAATGTGCCGATGATTGCGTGGATGGGCCCGATTGTCGCGATGGTGGCGATCACCAAATCGTTCCTTGGGCATTATCTGGGGGCGCGTGAAGGTTTTAACGGCATTGTGGTGAAGTCATTGCGCAGCCGCGGTAAAACCGTCACGCCGCAGCGCCTGAATCGTCTAACCACCGGCTTTATGTTGCTGACCACCTGGCTGGTGGCGACGCTGAATCCAAGCATTCTGGGGATGATTGAAACCCTGGGTGGGCCGATTATTGCGATGATTCTGTTCCTGATGCCGATGTACGCCATCCAGAAAGTGCCGGCGATGCGGCAGTACAGCGGGAAGATCAGTAATCTGTTTGTGGTGATTGTTGGCGTGCTGGCGATTTCGTCGATTGCGTATTCGCTGATGAATTAACACCCGCACTAAACCGTAGCGGCGCGATTTATCGCGCGATGAATCGCGCCGCTACAATGTGATCGCCGTTGGGGAATTACACCGCCGCGGTTTTAAACACGCTCATCGACTGCGCTAAACGATCCGCCTGCTCCTGCAACGCCTGCGACGCTGCTGAGGCTTCCTGCACCAATGCTGCGTTCTGTTGCGTCACCGCTTCCATCTGGGTTATCGCCGAGTTAATCTCGCTAATCCCGCTGCTCTGTTCGCTGCTGGCGATGGTGATTTCACTCATGATATCCGCCACGCTTTTCACGCTGCTAACCACTTCACCAATGGTGGAACCGGCGTGCGTCACCAGGCGGCTGCCTTCATCGACCTGTGCCACAGAATCCTCGATTAACACCTTGATCTCTTTTGCGGCAGAAGCAGAACGTGCCGCCAGATTACGCACTTCGGTCGCCACCACGGCAAAACCACGGCCTTGCTCACCGGCGCGTGCGGCTTCGACCGCGGCGTTAAGTGAAAGAATATTGGTCTGGAAGGCAATCGAATCGATTACGCTGATAATATCGACGATCTTCTTCGAAGAGAGCGTAATGGCTTCCATCTTCTCGATCACCTGTTCCATTACCACGCCGCCCTGTTTCGCCACGTTGGAGGTATTCGCCACCAGTTGATTGGCTTCACGCGCGTTCTCGGCATTGTGTTTCACGGTGGCGGTCATCTGCTCCATCGCCGAAGCGGTCTCTTCCAGCGAGCTGGCTTGCTGTTCGGTACGCGAAGAGAGATCGATGTTGCCGCTGGAGATCTGATTCGATGCTACGGCGATAGTATCGGATCCCGCGCGCACATCGGAAACGATGGTCAGCAGGTTGTCGTTCATCGCCTGCAGCGCCTGCATCAGTACGGCGGTTTCATCTTTGCCGCTGATTTCAATGTGTGAACTGAGGTCACCTGCCGCCACTTTCCCGGCGATTTCTACCGCTTCGTTGAGTGGGCGCACAATCGAATGTGTCAGCATAAAGCCCAATACAATTGCGGCCGCAATCGCAATGGCAGAGAAAATCAGTGTCATCTCAATCGCAGATGAGCCGTTTTCAATGATTCTTGCGCCTTCTTGCTCCAACTGTGCCGACTGTGAGTTGGCAAAAGCGACAGCGCTTTCCAGGAATGCATTCTGCGTATTCGTTATAGATTTCAACACATAAGTACTTGCTGCTTCGGCATTTCCAGCACGCACCAGTTCCAATAATTCTTTCTTATCAACTTCAAACTTGTCACTGGCCGCCAGCAGGCCAGCAATTTTCTTTTTACCCACTTCGGTTACCTGCAGCGCTTTGATTTTATTCATTGCGTTATTGGTATGTTCGGTGGCTTCTGCCAGCTGCTGATAGCGTTTTTCGTTGTACTGCGGGCGCGTGGTATCAATCACGATGCCGCGCAGATATTTGATTTGATCGTTAACCCCGTCGCGCACGTCAAAACCGAGACGGACTTTTACGTAGCGATCTTCAACAATCGAAGTGATGCCGGTTTTGATATTGTTGATTTTGCTGATCGACGTCACGCCGACGATAACTAACAGTGCGACCACTAAACCAAAAGCGATGCCCAGACGGACGCCGACCTTCATATTCTTTAAGCTCAACATTGGTTCTCCCCGTAATACCAGAAATTGATGTTTCAAGACGGAAAAGCAGGCAAGGCGCCCGCATCAGGTTGATGTTTTCTAAGATGAAAATTCGTTACGCAGCGTGACAAATCTGGTATGGCAGTTGCGGCGCAAGCGCTTTCTGTTATCGGTTATTAATGTTTTAACTTTAATTTTTAGAGCTAGGTCACAGAATGGTTAACGGCAGTAACGGTGATTTTTGGCTGGTATTTAAGAAGTTGTCATAAGGTCGCCATGAATGGCGACCTTACAAGGGCGTTTCGTAGGGTGCGCATTTATGCGCACCGGGATAACGATGTAATTAACGCGGTTTTTTCAGTACGCCGTGGATCACGCTGGAGAGTTCGTTAATTTCGAATTTCGCCACGTAACCATCGGCACCGACTTTACGCACGTGATCTTCGTTGGCGCTACCGGAGAGCGAGGAGTGGATCACCACCGGAATCTGGCGCAGATTGTTATCGCGCTTGATGTTACGCGTTAAGGTAAAGCCATCCATTTCTGGCATTTCGAGATCGGTCAGCACCAGGGCGATCTTGTCATGGATCGATTCACCGTTGGCTGCGGCTTCTTTCTGCATCTCGTTAATCTTGATCCAGGCTTCCAGACCGGTGTTATGCATAATCGCCGGGATGCCCATGCTTTTCAGCCCTTGCTCCAGCAGCTGACGCGCCACTTTGGAATCTTCCGCGACAATCGCCACCTGACCCGGCTTAAGATTGAAATCTTTGGCGGTTTCGGCGCTCGGCTCAACGCCACGTACTGAAGGGATGATGTCATACAGAATCTGCTCAACATCCAGCACCATCGCCAGATTGTTGCTCTGACCGTCGGTATCCAGACAGGCGATGCTGGTGATGTTACGGCTGCCGATCCCCGCTTCCGCGGTATGCACCTGGCTCCAGTCGAGACGCACAATGTTCTCCACCGATTCCACCGCAAAGGCCTGAGTACTGCGCGCATATTCTGTCACCAGCAGCAGGTTAAGGCCGGTTTCCGGTTTGCAGCCGGTGACAGCCGGCAGATCGATAACCGGAATAAACTGACCGCGAATACTCGCCATGCCCAACAGCGGCGATTGCATACCCGCGGCGCGGGTGATGGTTGGCATCGGCACGATTTCGCGCAGTTTAAACACGTTGATGCCGTACAGCTCAGATTTGCCTTTCAGCTGATCGGAACCCAGTCGGAACAACAGCAGTTCGAATTTATTGGAAAGCGCAAGATTGGCGCGTTCATCGATCTCTTTCTGAAAATTATCCATCATGGCCTCGGAGCAGATCTGGGCAGGGAAAAGGGCAGGGCAAAATCGCCATGATTAACTTATCGGCAGAAGAGAAAAAAAATGAAGGGGAGATAACGGAAATTTTAGCGTGAGAGCGATCGCCCTCACGCTTACACATCTTACTTCAGCAGAATGGCGCGCACGCTTTTGCCTTTGATCTTGCCCTCTTTCAGCTTGATCAGGGCTTTCTTCGCCAGAGCGGCGTCGATGGCAACATAAGCGTGCGTGGCGGTCATATCGATCTTGCCGATCTGATCGCCATTGAATCCGGCTTCACCGGTCAGCGCGCCAAGGATATCGCCCGGACGGATTTTGGCTTTGCGGCCGCCATCAATGCACAGCGTCATTTTGGTCGCCGGCAGCGATTTGGCGCTAATGCCTTTCAGCGTACTGGAAGCGATCCAGTTGAGCTTCTGCTGCAGATACTCTTCCAGCGCATTGGCGCGCACCATTTCGTCTGGGGCAACAAAGCTCACCGCCAGCCCTTTTTCACCGGCGCGACCGGTACGCCCGATGCGGTGGATGTGTACTTCCGGATCCCACGCCAGCTGGAAATTCACCACTAACGCCAGCGATTTGATATCCAGGCCGCGTGCAGCCACATCGGTGGCGATCAGTACGCGGATGCTGCCGTTGGCAAAGCGAATTAACACGCGCTCGCGATCGCGCTGTTCCAGATCGCCATGCAGCGCTAACGCACTGATATCACGTTCATTTAATGCAGCGGCGACGTCATCACACTCGCGCTTAGTGTTACAGAACACCACGCAGGAGGCCGGTTGCTGCTGGCTGAGCAGGGCGCCGAGCAGGCTGTGACGCTCTTTGGCGCTGGCTTCAATAAACTGCTGCTCGATGGTGGGTAACTCGGTTTTATCTTCAGTGGCCACCGCCAGCGCATCACGTTGAAAACGCTGGCTGAGGCTGGCGATGGTATCCGGCCAGGTGGCAGAGAACAGCAGCGTCTGGCGCGTCTCCGGCGTGAAACCAATGATTGCTTCCATGTCATCGCGGAAGCCCATCTCCAGCATGCGATCCGCTTCATCCAGCACCAGCGTTTGCAGCTTGCTGAGATCGAGGTTGTCGCGCTTCAGATGATCGAGCAAACGGCCCGGCGTCCCCACCACGATATGCGGCGCATGCACCAGTGAATCGCGTTGCGCGCTCATCGGCTGGCCGCCGCACAGCGTCAGGATTTTGATATTGCGGGTAAAACGCGCCAGCTGACGCAGCACGTTGCTGACCTGATCGGCCAGTTCGCGCGTCGGGCACAGAATCAACGCCTGAGTGTGGAACTGGCTGTTGTCGATGCGATTCAGTAAACCCACGCCAAAGGCGGCGGTTTTGCCACTGCCGGTTTTCGCCTGCGCACGCACGTCGCGCCCTTCCAGAATAGCGGGCAGGGAAGCGGCCTGAATCGGCGTCATGGCGTCGAAGCCCATCTCGCGCAGGTTATCGAGTTGGCTGGCGGGCAGTTGCGTCAGGGTAGAAAAAGCAGTCACGGGAATGTCTCTAATTGCGGGTAGGATTGCGGCGGTCAGTCTGGCAGAAAGGACCCGCATCGGCAATGGCAAAAGCGCGCTTGCTTTACCCCTGAAATCAGTAAGTGTCACGTTCGCTTTGTTTAATTAATCAACGATAACTATCGCGAAATTCTAATGCTTTTGCGGTTGATATTCTCAAAGATGAGTGCGCTAAAAACATACATAGTGAACGAAAAGGTGCAATTAGCCTTGATAAGCGGGTTATTCAGGGGCTTTTGTTCGACTTTTTGCAGATGTAACGCTTATGTGTTGCTACGGATGGGAGAAATTCTGATTAAAAAAACCTGTCGCTTTGCTTTATATTTAGCGCGCCATTAGGTGAACGATTAGATACTCAAAATAATTCAGAGGTCATTTCATTGAGTCATTACGTCCAGGGACAAAACGAAGACATTCTGAAAATCGTCGGCCGCGCCGTGTTAACGCTGCATCTGCACGGAGAAACTTTGTCATCTGATAAAGTCAGCTCCATGATTGCCTGTTACGCGGAAGAAGAGCCTGTTAGTGACGATGAAAACCAGCGGTTGTATGCGCTGGCGATTCAGATGCTTTCGTAAATCCAGCACTCATCGGGTGTGCGTGTGCCACCCTTTTTATGTCGTACGTAAAGCCTCCTTGCGGAGGCTTTTTTGTTTTGAGCTGTGCGGTTTTTGGAACGGCCGCCATGAATGGCGACCCTACGGAATATTACGCGCTAAACACCGGCAATCCACGGTGGAAAGTGGCGCGAACCGGGGAGATGCGTGCCACGGCTTCGGCGGAGCAGCTGGCATCGACCAGCATCATGCTGGCTTCGTCATCGACCTTCGGCCATTGTCGCTCGCCCTGATTCGACAGCGGCAAAATCCCGCCGGTGGCGATATGCAGCGCGCGGCTCAAACCGAACTCATCGGAACCGCGATACAGCTGCGCATACACATTGGCTTTTTCCAGCATGCTGCCGGTGCCGAACGGCGACCAGTGATCGATCACGCTATCGGTGCCGGTCATCACGGTAATGCCCGCCGCCTGCAGCTGCGGCAGCGGCATGGTCAGTTTGCCAATCGGAATCGTCGAGGCCACGCTCATCTGCTGCTCGGCCATGCCCGCAATCATCTGATCCAGCGCTTTGCCTTCCAGCGTCCCGAGCGCAAAACCGTGGCTCAGCGTCACTTTGCCTTTTAACTGCGGATTTTTAGCAATGGTATCGATCATGTACTGAATCGCCGCCACGCCAGACGGTGAGGTCTCATGCAGATGAATATCTACGCCGCGCTGGAAGTCGATGGCGATTTGGAACATGGCATCCAGCGACGCCTGCATCGCGCCATCCACGTTGGTGGGATCGAGTCCGCCCACGAACTGTACGCCCATCTGCATCGCTTCGCGCATCAAGCCATCCACCTTCGAGTGCAGCAAACCGTGCTGTGGGAAGGCAACGATTTCACACGGGAATTCCGGGTGATCGGCCAGCGCCAGCTTGAGATGCTCAAGACTTTTCAACCCGCTCACCGGATCGATATTGCAGTGGCTGCGCGCTTCGGTGGTGCCTTTGCTGTGCAGCAGACCCATAATCGCTTCGGCACGTGCCTGCGAAGTCGGCAGCAGTTGCGGTATCAGCACCTGTTCACGTGCAATCATATCCATGATGGTTTTGCCCTGACGCGGACGCGGCGCTTGCCACGGCCCACCGTAGAAGGTTTTGTCGAGATGGATATGCATGTCGCGCGTGCGCGGCAGCAGCAGGGCGCCGTTGGCATCCCATTGCGGCAGCGCGGCGTTGCGCGCGTTGCCTGCCGCCTCGATTGCGGCAAACGTGCCGTCTTTAATCGTGATGTCATACAGGGCCGTGCGCGTGGCGATCACCTCATTACCGTCGCGCTCAAAACCCTCTTCGAGGCGTACGTTGAGCAGTTGATAATGCGCCACGCGCGGCGGTGGCGTGTGCGGCTGTATGCTGTTGGCGAGCAGTGGAGAAGCGGGGCCGGCGTAGCTGATACCGGCGGCCAGCAGGCTACCGGCGGCGGTCAGGCTAAGAAATTCGCGACGGCTGGGAGAGGTAAGTTGCATCAGAGGTTCCATCAAATGAGAAACGCTTAATCTGGCAAAACTCAACGCATCGCGCTGCGATATTTGCCACTGATGAGCAGTGGAAAAATCACTGCCACTGTAAGTGGCAAAACGTGACCAGCGCGGCGGCCAGAGCCTGTTGCGGAGTGTCCTGTGGCGCACGGCAAAACAGCGCCAGTTCAAAATGGTTGATATCGGGTAACCCGTCAGCCTCACCTAACACGCGATGCTCAGGCAGGCGGCAGCTGGCAGGAAGCAGTGTTAAACCTAATCCGGCGGCGCTGGCGCTGGCGAGCGCCACCAAACTGGCACTGCTGTAGCTGATGCGCCAGCTGCGGCCGAGGGTATCCAGCGTCTGCGCCATCTCTTCGCGATAGAGACCGAGCTGCGGGAACACCACCAGCGGCACCGGCGTTTGCTCAAAACAGGGATGTTCGGCGCTGTCCAGCCACAGCAGCGGCTCGAGGCGCGAAGCCAGCGGGCGGTCGCCGCCCGGCTGTTTGATCAGCATGATATCCAGCTCCTCGCGCTGCCAGGCGCGGTGCAGATCGACATACATGCCGCTCATCACGTCGAGGCGCAGTTGCGGATGTTCACGGCTGAACTCCGCCAGTAAACCGGCAGTCGGCGCGGCAAAATCTTCCGGCACGCCGAGACGCAACACGCCGTCGCGCCATTTATCGCTCAGCACGTCATGCGCTTCTCCGTTTAGCGCAATAATGCGGCGCGCATAGCCCAGCAGTTTCTCGCCCTCTTCGGTGAGCGCCACCTGATGCGAGGTGCGCTCCAGCAGCGGTTTGCCAATCATCTCTTCCAGCCGACGCACCTGCTGACTGACGGTGGATTGCGACAGATGCACACGATCGGCGGCGCGGGTGAAGCTGGCGGTTTCGCACACCGCCACAAAACTCAGCAGCTGCTGCGGGGTAAACATCGGCTGTCGATTCATTTTTCCACTGGTCGTTATGGTGTTATTTCATTTCCAAATAGTAGCGACTGCTGCGATGCTGACAACCTCTTTACAGCAGGATTGTGTATGAATCGACATTATGACGGATTAACGCTCGGCGCTTTGGTGCTGGCTGGGCTGAATATGCGACCGTTACTCACTTCTATTAGTCCATTACTCGGTCAGCTTCGTCAGACGATGGGACTCTCTTCACTGGCGGCCTCGCTGCTGCCTGCGGTACCCATGATAATGATGGGCGCAGTCGCGCTGCTGAGCGCTTCGCTGATGCAGCGCGTGCCGCTGCAACGCTTGCTGCTGGCCGGATTGACGCTACTGCTGCTGGCGCTGGCGGCGCGCGGCCTGATCCATGACGGCGGCTGGCTGGTGGTCAGCGCGCTGTTTGGCGGGCTTGGCGTTGGCGTGGTGCAGATGGCGATGCCGGGTCTGATTCGTCAGCGGTTTACACAGCGCAGCGCGCCGGTCACCGGATTGTGGGCGGGCGCACTGATGGGCGGCGGCGGGTTAGGCGCGGCGTTATCGCCGTGGCTCAGCGAGCGTTTCGGCTGGTCGCTGGCGCTGACCGGCTGGGCGCTGCCGGTGCTGCTGGCGATTGGATTGTGGTTATACGTGCGCGTACCCACCACCGCCAGCACGGAAAACATTGCGCTGCCGTCACTGTGGCGCACGCCGCGCGCCTGGACGCTGGCGATCAGTTTTGGCCTGGTGAACGGCGGTTACGCCACCTGCGTTGCCTGGCTGCCGGATGCTTATCATCATCTTGGCTGGTCGGCGCAGGTCGGCGGATCGCTGCTCGGCGTGATGATTTTGTGTCAGGTTGCGGGGGCATTACTGATGCCGCTGCTGGCGCGTAAGGCGGATCGGCGTCCGCAGCTGATTATCAGCCTGCTGTGTCAGCTGGTCGGCATGAGTGGCTTCCTGTTTGCACCGCTGTTCGCGCCGTGGCTGTGGGCGGCAATTGCTGGATTTGGGCTGGGCGCAGCATTCCCGCTGGCGATGGTGCTGGCGCTCGATCACCTGCCACATCCGCAGGCCGGTGCGCGACTGGTTGCCTTTATGCAGGGCGCGGGCTTTATTATCGCCGGTAGCATGCCGTTTATTGCCGGCCAGCTACAGGCGTTAACCCACAGTTTTTCCAGCGTGTGGTTGATGCAGGCGGCGGTGACGGTTGGGCTGATCTTGCTCAACTTGCGCTTTCATCCCCGCAGTTATCGGCGTGCCTTTGGTCGGACTGCGGCGTAATTGGTCCTACCGCACGGTGCAAATATGGCCAAGCCGTCACATAACCTGAAAAATCCCGCCCGTTTCATTGCATCAAAATAACAAAGCATTAACCATTCTCTTCCACAAAACCCGTTGCGCTGAATTTTGGTCCTACCAATTCAGCGTGGCGGGCGAGAATTATTCAGGATAATGCGATGACGCAAAATACACTGCGGGCGCGGCTCAGCGCCTGGATCACAGAACATCAGCTTGAGTCGGGCATGCGTTTACCTTCGGAGCGCGCACTGGCGGCGGAGTTCGGTGTCTCGCGTTCGTCACTGCGCGAGGCGATTCAGCAGCTGATCAGCAGCGGCGTGCTGGTCAGCAAACGCGGTGGCGGTACCTGGCTGCGTCAGCCGCAGCAGCCGTGGTCGGAACAGCGCATCGTTGAGCCGATTCGCCAGCTGTTGGCGGAGGATCCCGATTATCGTTATGACATCCTTGAAGCACGGCACGCCATTGAAGCCAGCACCGCGTGGCATGCGGCGTTACGTGCCACCGAATCGGATAAAGAGCGGCTGCGCTATGCGTTCGATGCGCTGCTTAAGATGAATGAGAGCGACGATCCCGATCTCGCCGCCCAGGCCGATTTGCGCTTCCATCTGGCCATCGCCGAAGCCTCGCATAATGTGGTGTTGCTGCAAACCATGCGCGGCTTTTTTGATCTGCTGCAATCCTCGGTGCTGCACAGCCGCCAGCGCATGTATACCCATCCGGTGATATTCAATCGTCTAAATGAGCAGCATCAAGCGCTGTTCGATGCGGTGATGGCCGGTGACGCTGAAGCGGCGCGCCAGGCAGCAATGGATCACCTCGGTTTTGTGCATACCACCATGAAAGCCCTGCACGAAGATGAAGCGCGCCAGGCGCGCATTACGCGTCTGCCGGGCCACGATTTACCTCAGCATAAGGAAAAAAATGGATGATTATTTCTGCTGCCAGTGACTATCGCGCCGCGGCGCAACGCATCTTGCCGCCGTTCCTGTTTCACTATCTGGATGGCGGCGCATATGCCGAACACACGCTGAAGCGTAATGTCGCCGATCTTTCCGATGTGGCGCTGCGCCAGCGCGTGCTGAAGAACATGTCGGAATTGAGCCTTGAGACCACCCTGTTCAATGAAACGTTGTCGATGCCGGTGGCGCTGGCACCGGTGGGTTTGTGCGGCATGTATGCGCGGCGCGGTGAAGTGCAGGCGGCACGCGCGGCAGCGCTGAAAGGCATTCCGTTTACGCTCTCTACCGTGTCGGTGTGCCCAATCGAAGAAGTGGCACCGGCCATCAATCGACCCATGTGGTTCCAGCTCTATGTGCTGCGCGATCGTGGCTTTATGCGCAATGCGCTGGAGCGCGCCAAAGCCGCCGGCTGCACCACGCTGGTGTTCACCGTCGATATGCCGACGCCGGGCGCACGGTATCGCGATGCGCATTCCGGCATGAGCGGTCCGCATGCGGCCATGCGGCGTTACTGGCAGTCGGCTACGCATCCGCAATGGGCGTGGGATGTCGGTTTACATGGCCGCCCGCACGATCTCGGCAATATCTCCACTTATCTCGGCAAACCGACCGGGCTGGAAGATTACATCGGCTGGCTGGCGAACAACTTCGATCCTTCCATTTCCTGGAAAGATTTGGAATGGATTCGGGAGTTCTGGGATGGCCCGATGGTCATTAAAGGCATTCTCGACGCGGAAGATGCACGGGACGCGGTGCGTTTTGGTGCCGATGGCATTGTGGTGTCGAATCACGGCGGACGTCAGCTGGATGGCGTGCTGTCGTCGGCGCGCGCGTTACCGGCGATTGCCGATGCGGTGAAAGGCGATATCACTATTTTGGCCGATAGCGGCATCCGCAGCGGTTTAGACGTGGTGCGGATGATCGCACTCGGTGCCGACAGCGTGTTGCTGGGGCGCGCATTTGTCTATGCGCTGGCAACGCACGGTCAACGCGGCGTTGAGAATCTGCTCAATTTGATTGAGAAAGAGATGAAAGTGGCGATGACGCTGACCGGCGCGAAATCGATCAAAGAGATCACGCAAGCCTCGCTGGTGCAGGCCAATGCGCTGCTGAGCGAGGCGGGATTGAGCCCGGCACGTCCGCGGGCGGTGAGCTGAGTGCCAGCAAAATCAGTGATGTTGTCTATACTGAAACCCTGTCGAACACAACAGGAGGAATGACATGACTATTCATAAGAAAGGATCGGCCCATTGGGAAGGCGACATTAAAGGCAAAGGTACGGTAAGCACTGAAAGCGGCGTGTTGAGCAATCAACCGTACGGTTTTAACACCCGTTTCGAAGGGCAAAAGGGCACCAATCCGGAAGAATTGATTGGTGCTGCGCATGCCGCTTGCTTCTCAATGGCACTGTCGCTGATGTTGGGCAACGAAGGGCATAAGCCAACCAGTATCGATACCACGGCTGATGTGTCACTGGATAAAAAGGGCGAGGGTTTCGCCATCACCAGGATCGCGCTGACCAGCGCCATTGCGCTGCCAGGCATTGATGACGCGAAGTTCGATGAGATTATCCAGAAAGCCAAAGCGGGCTGCCCGGTATCTCAGGTACTGAATGCCGAGATTACGCTCGACTATACGCTGAATAAATAATCGCCCAATTGGGTGACCAGCGTTAGAATCAACGGTGCGCCTTAGGGCGCATCGTTGCTTTCTGCCGTCTGGAGGATGCGTGGCAAAAAAACTGGCTGCAACCAAACACTGGAAAATGATCGTGGTGCTGTTGTGCATCTGCGGAGCGCTGATGCTGATTCGCTGGGCGGCGATGATATGGGGCTGAAGGACTGGATTTGCAGCCACAAGCTCGGCGTATTGGTGATGGTAATTTTGGTACTGGAGTTACTGCACTATCTGCTCACGGCGTCGTGGTTCCCGTGGCAAATTCGCTAATCAATCAGGCGTATTCGCCATCGGTCTGCCGGACGTTACGCACGCTGCTGCGCGCAATGCGATAGGCTTTGCGCGGATCGCCCGCCACAAACTCGAAGGTGGGCGAGAAGTAGAAGGGCAGCCAGCCGCCGAAGCCGCTTTCCCATTCCCAACGTACGGGGCAGGGCCACAGGATGCCATCATACAAAATGTAATAAACCCAGCGTCCGTTTGGACGACGGGGACGAGAAGTTTTCATTGGATTCACAACGGTGATAGTGAAAAGCAGCTTATATTTTGAACGCTACAACCGATTCTTGCAATGCTGCCTGGCTGTTTTTTGCGCGACCCTAATAAAACTGGCACCGAATTAACGGTGCACTTCGCCACAAAGTAAGACCACATTAGGCCGGACTTTATGGATGCGATCGGCCATCTGCTCACAGGCCACTTTGGTCGGATAAATGCGCTCCGAAACCGGTAAGGCGTCGCAGGCATCATGTCCACACGCGCTCACTAATAAAACAAAACCAATCAGCATAATCAGACTCCTTTAACACCTTCTCGTTGGTACGGAATGTGTGGCTGGTCGTTCCCTTTTTTGATCCAGTATAGCTAAACGCGGCGGGAGTCAATTATCACCCTGAGCGGCTTTCTTGTCTGACTGAGCAGATTATACGCATCGCGGCGCACATCAGTAGCGTAATCTGGGCTAAACTATGCGGCCCTGATAAAAACGATGAGTGCGTTAACATGTCAAACGAAATTGCCCATCCGGCTAGCAACCCAAAACAAGCCGCCCTGCAACTGGTGATTGAATTGGTGCGGGCGGGGAAGCTGAGCCCGCTGCACGGTGATGCGTCTAATATGATTTCCATCTACGAGCAGTTCAAAAATCATTTCGAAGCAGAAAAAGAGTAATTTCTGCGCCTTGGGTCGCCATGAATGGCGTCATGCCGATCGGTTAAACGCCGTACCAAATCACCGCACCTTCCGTAGCGGCGCGATTTATCGCGCAATGAATTGCGCCGCTACAGTGTGTGCGCTCGGTAATTAGGTTTTTTCATCTCTTAACTGACAACCATTACGCCATGAATGGCGACCTTACACCCGTTCTTCGGTGTGGGTGCGGTCGTACTCTTCCTGCGCACGTTCCAGGCTTGGACCATGCTCCAGCGCCCAGTCATACAGCGCGATAAACGGTTGTTGCAGCGTCTGCGCGAGCGGCGTCAGGCTATATTCCACACCGATTGGTGCCGTGTTCAGCACTTCACGATTCACCAGCCCATTACGCTCCAGCCGCTTTAACGCATCCGCTAACGCTTTATGGGTGATGCCATCCAGTCGACGACGAATCTCATTAAACCGCGCGGGCTTCGTGCACAGCACGGTAAGAATTAATATCGACCATTTATTGGTGATGTGCTCCAACACCGGCCGGGTTTTTCCTACATCTCTCAAGCTGTTACCGTCGATCTCTGCCATGGCGATATACTCCGCGATATCTGGTATAAACAAAGTGCGTAATTGTTATTAAGTATAAAATATATACCATCTGTTTTCTACCCAAACAGGAGAAAGCAGATGAGCAGACTGGAAAACAAAGTGGCGGTGGTATTGGGCGGCGCAAAGGGAATAGGTCTGGCAATTAGCCAGCGTTTTGCCCGCGAAGGGGCGACAACCTGGTTTACCTCGCGCCGTGACGAAGAGTTACTGGCCGCCAGCCGCAGCATCACGGGCAACGCGCACCCGCTGCGTGCCGATGTGAGCCAGCAGAGTGAACTGACGCGCATTATTGAGACGATTACGCGCGAATCCGGGCAGCTGGATGTGTTGGTGATCAATGCTGGGATGGCGGAGTACGCCACCATTGATGAGATCAACGCAGAGCATTTTGATAGCATCTTCGGCCTCAATGTACGCTCGCCGGTATTTGCCCTGCAGGCGGCGTTGCCGCTGCTGAAGCCTGGCGCCAGCGTGGTGCTGATAGGGTCAATTGCGGATGTGATTGGCACCCAAGGTTACGGCGTTTACAGCGCCAGTAAAGCCGCGCTGCGATCCTTTGCGCGTACCTGGACGCGTGAGCTCTCCGCGCGTGGCATCCGTGTTAACGTGGTGGCTCCCGGCCCGATTGATACCGATATGATGCAGGCGGCGTCTGAAGAGGTGCGCACCGGAATAACCAGCACCATCCCACTCAGCAGAATGGGCAAACCCGAAGAAGTGGCCAACGTCGCGCTGTTCCTCGCCAGCGATGAAAGCAGTTACATTGCGGGCGCAGAAATCTGTGTGGATGGCGGTTTGACGCAAGTGTGAGGCGTGTTTACGGCCATCTCAGGATGGCTGTTTTTGCTTTATCAGGCGAAATACCAGGCGGGGAGGATGGCGATCAAATTGTTCAGCGTATGCAGGAAAATCGGCAGCGCCAGGCTGTTACTGCGCAGACGCGCATAGCACAGCAGCAGTGAAAATAGCGTCAACGCCACCAGCGTTTCCCAATGCACATATTGAGTATGCATGGCGGCGAACAGCAGGGAAGTGAGGAGCATGCAGGCAAAACGGCTTCCTGGAGCCCACAGTAGAAAACCTTGCAGTAGAAATCCGCGAAACAGCACTTCTTCAAAAACGGGCGCCAACAAGACCGCCGTGAGCAACAGAATCAGCATCGAGCTGCGTCCCTGCTGAGATTGCGCAATCAGCCAGCCTTCCGGTTGCAGAAACTGCGTCTGCGCCACCATCAAAGCAAACAGCAAACCGATAAACAGCAACGTCTGCATCGGATGAACAAACCCCAATGGAATATCGTTACGACGTTGGCAATAAAAACGGTATAGCGGATAGATCACCGCAAATTCAACCAGACAAAGCACAGGCATTAGCAAGCCGTTGGTACGCAGCATCCCGTAATTGGGAAACAGCGTAACCAGCATGGTCACAAGGTAATAGACCACAAAGCTACCCACGTAAAACAGCGTTAACGTAACTTTGTCGGATTGGGTGTCCATAGGCGACTCAGCGAGCAGAGGAGAGCGCATAGTAGCAACGGCGATCATCGCTGTCGAGGTGGCGTGGTGCACATTTGCACTGCTCAAATATTCCACCATAAAAACTAAATCTGCGGCAGTCTGCGCCGATAACCAATCAAACCCTTAAAGGGTGGCGATGGGCGACCAGCGCGACATCATTTACCTCTTTTGCTGTCTGTATTTTGCGAGCATTGCGCATGAATTCTCAGTATCAACGACACGCGGCGTCACCCGCTCAGCCCAACATGGAAGCGCTCACGGTGCAGGTAACGCGGCGTAGCTTGCGCACTTTAACGACGCTACTGTTCGGTGTTCTCCTCCTGTCCGTGGTAATGGTGCTGGTTATCGCTCATCAACAAAACAGCGATTCAATAAAGCAGGACGCTAACCTAATGCGTCAGGCGTGGCAGCAGCAGCAGCAAGAGATGATTGTTGATGCGCGTGACTACGCCAACTGGGGCGAAGGCTGGAAAAACCTGCATCTTACGGTAAACAAAGTCTGGGCCTGGGATGAAGAGAACTTCGGGCCGGGGCTCTACAAGGAGTATCACTACGACGGCGTCTTTGTTGTCGATGGTGCAGGTAAAACACGCTATGCGGTAATCAATGGGCAATTATCCAACGCGTCGCTAGAGAGTTGGTTAGGTGCTCAAAGCACCTTGCTGCTGCAGGAGGCGCGAACGCTGCATGATGCGATGGCGCGCAATGTAAAGGTTGAGAACAGCCCCGCCATTGTGGTGGCCGCGCCCATTACGCCAGGCAAAGTACCTGATTTACCGACTATTCCCGGTCCTGAGTCGGTGATGGTGTTCGTCAATATCTTCAGCGCCGATAAACTACAGGCGCTGGGAAATTCACTCAATGTGCTGGACCCGCACCTCGCCAGTAATGAGGATGAGGCTCAGTATGAGCCGCGTCTGGTGGAACCGGTGGTACAAGGTGAGCCGCTAGTGATTCGCTGGCGGCCAAAAGATCCCGGCTTTGGCGTAATCTGGATGATGATGCCGCTACTGCTTTTCACCGCGCTGGCAGTTGCGCTGGTCACGCGCCGTGTCGTGCGCCACGCGCTGCATAATGCGGTGATCTCCGATCGTCGCTTTGAAATGTTAATCGTTAGCCAAAGCGAACTGACCCATAGCGAAGAGCGTTTTCGCGACCTGGCTGAGGCCGCCTCAGACTGGATTTGGGAAATTGACGAAAAAGGGCGTCTCTGCTATCTCTCGTCGCGCTTTGCGGCGGTTACCGGTCATCAGGTGAAAAACTGGTTAGGTCGTTCACTCGATCAACTGCTGAGTCATCCTAGTCATTCGCTGGTTTCATGGCTAATGCATCAGGATGAAAAGGTGCAACACGTGCCGCTGCGTTGCCAGTTTATGTCAGCGAATGGCGAGCGGCGTATCGGACAATTAATGGCAAAAGCCATTCTCCGCAATGGCCTGTGCGCAGGTTTTCGCGGCACGGTATCAGATATCACTCATGAAGTGGACGCTGAGGCACGCATTCAGTTCTTATCACGCCACGATATGTTGACTGGGCTGGCGAATCGGGTGCAGCTACAGGAATATTTGACCGCCTATCTGGAAAGCGTCAGTGAAGAGGACCCGCTGTTTGTGATCAGTTTCGATCTCGATCAGTTTAAACCGATCAACGATACCTGGGGCCACTCAGTGGGCGATGAGGTGTTGAATGCGATCTCCCAGCGCCTGAAAAGTCTGCTGGCACCGAATGAGCTGGCGGCGCGACTTGGCGGCGATGCCTTTATTCTCCTGTTGCGCGAAAGCACCCGCGCGGGGGTGGAGTATCGCTGCCGTGCGCTGCAACGTATGGTGCAACAACCCATCATTAGCGGTTCGCATCAGATCAACTTGACCGCCAGCATGGGAATCGTCTCGGCACCACAAGATGCAACCCAACCCGAAGCGCTACTACGCCTGGCAGATATTGCGCTGAGTCAGGCACGCAGTGCCGGGCGCAATCAATGGATGTGGTATTCCACGGACATGGCGAATCACCTGCAGTCGAAACGCGACATGGTACAGGCAATAGAAGAAGCGCTGAAAAATAAAGCTTTTACACTGCACTATCAGCCGCGCTATCAGTTGCAGAGCGGTAAGCTAGCGGGGGCAGAAGCGCTGATTCGCTGGCAAGTGGCGCCGGATCAATGGATCACGCCCGATCGTTTCATTCCGTTGGCGGAGGAGAAGGGCTTGATCACGGCGATCAGCGATTGGGTACTGATGCGCGCCTGTCTTGATGCCTTCAATTGGGGTGAACAACGCTATGTTTCGGTCAATATCTCACCGGTTGAGTTCCGCACCCATGATCTGGTGCAGCGCGTGGCGCATGCGCTGCACGTCAGCGGGCTGCCAGCCACGCGTCTCGAGTTGGAAATTACCGAAAACGTCACCTTTGAACATCCCGACCGCGCGTTAGAGATTATGCAAGGCCTGCGTGCGCTCGGCGTACGGCTGACGGTGGATGATTTTGGTACCGGCTATGCGGCGCTCGGCTATCTGAAAACCTTCCCGTTTAACGGCTTGAAAATTGATCGTTCATGGATGAAGGAGTTTCCGGAATCGCAGCAGGCACAATCGGTGGTGGCAGGGATTGTCGGTTTGGCGCGCGCGTTTGCGCTAACGATTACCGCGGAAGGGATTGAAACCGATGCGCAGTTAAAAGCGCTCAAGGGGCTCTCTTGCGAAGAAGGGCAGGGTTATTTTCTGGGCCGACCAATGCCATTAGCCGCATTTAATGCCCGGCTCAAGGAAGAAGTTTTAATACAATAATGTCTCACATCGTAGCGGCGCAATGTATTGCGCATTGCATGTGCGCTTACGTCAAAAACGCGCGATAAATCGCGCCGCTACAAAATGTGCCTTGCGACTAACGCACTCTGATGGCAACAAATGTCATAAGAGCGGCGAAGGCAACAAAAATCACCAGTTCCATCATTGTCTCCTCACTAAGAAAATTCTTAGTTAATTGTAGTGCCCCGCAGATTGTTTTTTAGACAGTGCGTGCGATTAATCCTAACTTTTGAGAGGAAGATCGCGCTTTTGAACTGATTTCTGCGACCAATCTGCTGTAAAAATTTTCGCTTCACAGTCACGCTTTGCTACTCTCAAAAACCGGTTGTCTATTTATCCAGGAGGAGAAACTTGTGACCCATTATGGAAAAGCGCTACTGGTAACGGCCTTTTTTGCCCTGACTGCCTGCCAGTCCGCCAGCAAACCTGACACCAGCGCCGCAGCCAGCCACGATCCAGAAACCGATCAGTGCGGCGCATCGCAATATCAAAACTACGTTGGTCAGCCGTTATCGGCGCTCGACAACAAACGCTTCGCAGTCCCTGTACGCGCTATCCCATGGAATTCAGCGGTAACGATGGATTTCAATTTGCGTCGGGTGAATTTCGCAGCGGATCAAAGCGGTAAGATTTCCCGGGTGTACTGCGGATAACACCAAAACGACATTGCATTGTCATCTGGCTGTCACAGCGTCGGGCGAGGATAGCTGCGCACTACGGAGATTTCCTCGTCACTCTCGAATATGCAATGCTCGTCTTATTTCTTCCCGCCTTGGCGGGAATTTTTTTATCTCTCGGTCCGCAGGGCTGATTGAGGAGTGATGATGAGAACGCGCGAAAAGTTACTGCTGTTAACCCTGTTGTTGAGCCCGCTGGCGCACGCTTCGAGCGAAGCCGCATGGCAACAAAACGACAAAAATATGCAGCAAAGCTGTCTAAAGGCCAGCGGCCTAAAGACAGTGAAAGTGGTGGGTAAGCCGATTCAGTATGACGACAGCGTGGGCTTTGATGCGCTGCTGCTGGAAGGTCGCTACCCGCAAAAGCATATGAAGAATCAGGTCGGACGCGAACTGTGCTTGTACCAGCGTCAGAGCGGCAAGGCCTTTGTTAGCGAAGCCGACCATCTGCGTGCGGTGAAATAATCCCGAGGGTCGCTATTTCTGCGGCCCCGATTCCAGCAATTTTGCCAGCAGCGTGCGATAGCTTTGCAACTGCTGTTCGTCCCCTTCAAATTCCAGTTTGTCGATCACACGAGCAATAATCGCTTTGCTGGTGGTAGGCTGTCCGTCATCCATTAGTTCGCGCATGATCGCCGCCAGTACATCGCTCTCATGCGGTGCATGCCAGGCTGGGCTATTAAAGTAGTCGGTAATGGCCCGACTGGCGCTGTTTGGCTGGGTTCTCATAGCTGACCTCCGCAGAGACAACGATGCCCACCGACGGATAAGGTCAGCGTGGGGAAATAGGAATTAATCATGCGAACTGTCCAGAACGGGCAGCGCGTCGCCAGTGATAACTGGTGGTTTTTTAAACATAGTTGCGGTGTGGAATATTGTCAGTAACGAGTAGACATATTTTTTCACGTTTGCAGGTCATCGCGATGCGCTTATCTTGCGGCAGGCATTGTTTCCGCACATAAAGACACTAAAAAACGGCCTTCTGACATGATTTGCTGTGAGCAGAATCACGCTCGACAGCGTAAAACTGCGTTTTTTAGCTGATGCCATGTTTTGCCGTCCGGTAATGTTACGAGGTTGTTAGACTAAACCTTCGTTTCATTCTTCTGATGCCCACGCCCATGTTACGCTCCATCGAGTCCTGGAAAGTTAATCTGATATCTGTTTGGTTTGGCTGCTTTTTTACTGGCCTCGCCATCAGTCAGATCATTCCCTTCCTGCCGCTGTATGTTGAGGAACTTGGTATTCGTGGCGGTAACGCGCTCAGCGTGTGGTCAGGGCTCACCTTCAGCGTCACCTTCATTGTTTCTGCCGCCGTCGCGCCATTATGGGGCAGCCTGGCTGACCGTAAAGGGCGCAAGCTGATGCTGCTGCGTGCCTCGTTCGGTATGGGCGCGGTGATTTTGCTGCAGGCGTTTGTCACGCAGGCGTGGCAACTGCTGCTGCTGCGGGCGCTAATGGGACTCACCTCCGGCTACATTCCCAATGCGATGGCGCTGGTGGCGGCGCAGGTGCCGCGCGAACGCAGCGGCTGGGCGCTGAGCTGTGTCTCAACCGGGCAGATCAGCGGCGTAATCCTCGGGCCGATGATTGGCGGTTTACTGGCTGACTGGCTCGGTTTGCGTCTGGTATTTATCGTTACCGCAGTGCTGCTGATGGTGAGCTTCTTCGTAACCTTGTTCCTGATAAAAGAGACCGGTTATACGCCAGTTAGCAAGCAGGACAAATTGAGCGGACGCGATGTGTTTCGCAGCCTCGATAATCCGCGCTTAATGATCTGCCTGTTCTTCACCACCATGGTGATTCAGATGTGCAACGGCTCGGTGAATCCGATCCTGACGCTGTTTGTGCGCGAGCTGGCACCCAATGCACAGAACATCGCGTTTCTCAGCGGGGTGATTGCCGCGCTGCCGGGCGTATCGGCGCTGATCTCTGCGCCACGGCTGGGTAAACTCGGCGATCGTATTGGTACGCAACGCATTCTGATCGCCACCATGATTGTGTCGTTACTGCTGCTGGTGGCGATGTCATTTGTCACCAGCGCGACGCAGTTGGGCGTGCTGCGCTTCCTGCTGGGATTTGCGGATGGCGCGATGATGCCGGCGGTGCAAACGCTGCTGGTGCGGCATTCACGCGATAACGTCACCGGACGCATTTTCGGTTACAACCAATCGTTTATGTATCTGGGTAACGTGGCGGGCCCGCTGCTGGGTGCAGCGGTATCGGCGGCCACCGGCTATCGCTGGGTGTTCTTCGCCACCGCGATAGTGGTGTTGGTCAACGTGATCTTCTTGCGCCGCTTCTATCGCCGGCCGAAAACCACGCTGACTCCACCGTTAAGCCAGCGTGATGCGGCGGAAAAAACTACTGACGCAACGTCAGCGCGTAGTGCCAGCGCTGCTGAGAAAGCAAAAACTCCGGGCTAACGCTTGGACTCCAGGAATCGTCGCCGCCGACGCCCATGTGGAAGCCGTCGAGGTGCAGCCAGCAACCATCCTCGTCCTGCAGTAAATGGCGATGTGAGGTCTCACGCAGCTGTTCAAGGCTGTAACGGCTGAGCGAGAAGGCGAAGTCGCCGCTGACCTGCAAGCCGCCGCTCTGCAACTGACGCGTGCCGCAGCGCAAGCCATTTTCGCCGGGAAAAACATACGCGGTGCTGAGCGCCGTCAGCGGTAACTGCCAGCGAGAGAACTGCGCCGCCAGTTGGCGATCCGGGTAGTTTTCGTGTGGCCCCAAACCGAGCCAGCTCACCTGATGAGGTGTGTTAATCAGCTGGCATCGCAGACCGAGGCGCGCGGGGGGCGGCAAGCCTGGCGCCTGCTCCACGCTAACACTTACCGACAACTCGCCATTGCCGCTGATTTGATAACGTTTATGGCTGGTGAACGCTAACTGACCGTTTGCCTGCCATTGATGCCAGGTTTCGATCAGCACGCTGTGCTTCAGGCTATCGACCTGCATATCCACCAACACGGCTTCTAACGCATCGTAGCCTGCACGTTTCCAGCGCTCTACCCACGCATGAGGATCAACATTGGCGGCTTCGCTGGTGCCGATATCGTTATCAATCGGTGCACGAATAAAGCACTCTTGTAGCGGCGTGAGCAGCGTTTCTTGATCATCGACAAACCATTGCACCAGCTCGCCGCTGCGGCGGGAGAAATGCCAGCGCTGCTGCGGCAGTACCACCGCCACCAAATCGTGATTGGCGATCAGTTCCAGCGCGCTGACGACCCTCTCCGCTGGCCGCGCCGGTAGCGCGGCGGGCAGCGGCCACTGATCCCAGGCAACGCGTGCATCGGCTTCGGACCAGGGTGTAGCGTTGACCTGATGCACGGCGAGATTGAGCCAGGCGTTGCCCTGCAAATCGTCACGCGCTGGCAGCGTTAACGTCCGGCTGCCTTGTGCGGCGAGGTCGAGCGGCAGTTCACCTTTGACGATGGCGACGCCATCCTGCTCAATCGACCAGCGCAGCACTTCGTTATCGCTGCGTCGGAACAGATATTCGCTGGTGACGGTAAAGCGATATGCATCGTTAGCATCACGCTCAAACTGGAAGAACTGCTGCGCACGCTGGGCTTCAAAGAGCGCCGGATGCGGTGAGCGGTCGGCAAAAACCAGACCGTTCATGCAGAACTGGCGATCGTTCGGCGTATCGCCAAAATCACCGCCGTAGGCTTGCCAGGCCGCGCCATTATCGTCATAACGCGTCAGGCTTTGATCAACCCAATCCCAAACGAAGCCGCCCTGCAAGCGCGGGAACTGGCGGAAGGCTTGCCAGTATTTAGCAAAACCGCCAAAGCTGTTGCCCATCGCATGCGCGTATTCACACAGGATCAGCGGACGTGTTTCGCCCGGCAGACCAATCCACTTTTTCAGCGACCACTTTGGCACCGCCGGGAAGGGCTGATCCTGATCGACACGCGCATACATCGGGCAGACGATATCGGTGGCGGCCGTATTGGCGCCGCCGCCTTCGTACTGCACCGGACGCGTTGGATCGCTGCTTTTCACCCATTGATAGAGCGCATCATGCGTGCTGCCGTGACCGGATTCGTTGCCCAGCGACCAGATAATGATGCAGGCATGATTGCGGTCGCGCTGCACCATACGCGTGACGCGCTCACTGTAAGCGGCGAACCAGCGTGGATCGCTGGAAAGGCGATTCATCGGCTGCATACCGTGCGTTTCGATATTGGCCTCATCCACCACATACAATCCGTATTGGTCACACAGGCGATACCACAGCGGATGATTAGGATAGTGCGCGCAGCGAACGGCGTTGAAGTTGTGGCGCTTCATCAGTTCGATGTCGCGGCGCATGCTGGCTTCATCCACCACCTGACCGTTTTCCGGATGATGTTCGTGACGGTTCACGCCGCGAATCAGCAGCGGCTTACCGTTCAGGCACAGCTGACCTTTTTCAATGCTGACGCGGCGGAAACCGACGTCATAAGCTTCGGCTTCCAGCAGCGCGCCATTTTCATCCAGCAGCGAAATCACTGCGCGATAGAGATGCGGCGTTTCCGCGCTCCACAGCAGCGGCTGGTTTACCGGCAACACCAGCAGTGCGCGTTCGGGATAATGTCCGCGTTCATCGATAATGGCGCTACCGGGCGCTTGTTCCTGCTCGCCAATACAGTGGTCACCGCGCCACACACTGACGCGCAAACGGCACTGCGTGGGCTGACGATCACCGGCATGGATTTTTACGCTGACGCGCAGATCGCCGCGCAGGTATTCCGGGCTAAGTGCAGTTTCAATCTGCACATCGGCCAGTTGCGTCTCCGGTTTATGCAGCAAGCTGACATCGCGAAAGATGCCACTCATGCGCCACATATCCTGATCTTCCAGATAGCTACCATCGCTCCAGCGCAGCACCATCACGGTTAAGCGGTTCTGGCCTGACTGCAACGCCTTGCTGAGATCAAACTCGGCGGGCAGGCGACTGTCTTGCGAATAGCCGATCCAGTGTCCGTTACACCAGAGGAAGAAGGCAGAACTCACGCCATCAAAGATAATGCGCGTCTGGCCCTGATGCAGCCAGCGATCATCCACTTTTAATGTGAGCGAGTAACATCCGGTTGGGTTTTCTTTAGGCACACAAGGCGGCGTGACCGGAATCGGATATTGCACGTTGGTATAAATCGGCGCATCAAAACCGTGTAACTGCCAGTTGGCTGGCACCGGTAGCGTTTCAGCGCCAGGAAGATCCTGCAGTAGCCAGCTTTGGGGGACGTCTTCAGGCTGCGTGAAATAGCTGAAGCGCCATTGGCCATTCAATGACAGCCGTGAAGGAGAGGGGCGATCGTCACGCGCCTGGGTTTCATCGCGCCAGCTGGCAAAGGGCGGATGCGCATCCAGCCGATTAAGGCTAGTGATCACCGGATTTTCCCAGTCGCGGCGCGCCAGAATTTCACTGAGGGACACAGCAGATAAGCTCATGATGAGATCTCATTCATTGTAATGCGCTCACATTGCGTGAAAATGCAGCGCCTGTAAAGCGGTCAACGGCGATATTGTGCAGCGGCTGGCAGGCTTTTATGGCACCTGTGTGATGCTTTTGCCGCTTTAGTGCCAGAAAATTGTTAAGCGTGGTGAGTAAAGATGAATAGCGCCGGGTTGCGGAGAATTCTGTATTGTCGCGCCCGATGCGGCCTCATACACTCAGCCCGATTTCACCATTCCGAGGTAATTATGGTCCGTATTATTAAATTCGCTGCTGTTGCGGCATTAATCACCGCGCTGAGCGGTTGTATCTTCCCACCTCCGGGCGGCGGCTGGGGCGGGGGGCATGGACATGGCGGCGGTGGTCCGGGACGTGGATTTATGGGGCCTGGTTAATTCGCGCCAGCGTTAATTAATTTAATCAGCGAAACGTTTCAATAATAGATTGGGTATCAGTGAAACGTTTCGCTATTAGAGATTGAATTTTCACTTCTTTTTTCGCGCTGCAGCGCGTCTTTATTTTTTCTAAAAAACGCTGAAAATGTGTTGTTGTTTTATTATGCACAATGCTAACGTCTGTTTTTCTTCTCTCATTGAGCTTGTCGCATGAAAAACCTGATTGCGGAACTCCTTCTAAAGCTGGCTGAAAAAGAAGAAGAGTCTAAAGAATTAGTGGTTCAGGTTGAGGCGCTGGAGATCGTGTTAACCGCGATGTTGCGCAAACTGAATACTGAACAATTCCACGATGTTGAGGCCGCTATTAAACTCGCCATGCCGCCCGTTGCGCCCGCTGCTGAAACGCCTGATACCACTATGCTGCGTAATTACGTAGAGAAGTTACTGCATCATCCCCGCGTATAAGGGCTATCGCCTGTTTTGCAGGAAAAGGTCATTATCGATTTCTCGTATTTGCTTATTCCGTGCCATGCTTAATGGGCAATAATGCTATGGAGAATCCGGTAATGAAATCGTGTCTTTTGGCAATAATGGCAGCAGGCTTGCTGATTGCAGGCGGAGCGAGTGCGGCAGAAAAAACCGCGCAGCAGGAAAAAATGACGATGTGTAACCAGAGCGCAGGGACACAAAATCTGAAAGGTGATGCGCGTAAAAGCTTTATGAGTGACTGTCTGAAAAAAGACAGCAAAATGGGCAGTATGACGCCGCAACAAATGAAGATGAAAACCTGTAACGCTGATGCAGGCGATAAAAAGCTCACTGGCGATGCCCGTAAAACGTTTATGAGTTCGTGCCTGAAGAAAAGCTGATTTAATTAACGGCTAATATCGTCGTCGTTTTAAATCAATCATGCGTGAAAAGTAATAGGGGTTCATGTTTATCGTGAACCCTTTTTTTATTGGTGTAAGCTGCAGCGCTGTAATATTCACATTTACTTATCACGTCAGATGAAAAACTCATATCAGGATCCTCATCACAAAACTGCGCCCATAATGCTGCCAGGATGCTTTAGTCCTAATCTATGACTAATTATTTTGATCGCTCAATCCCCGCGAAGCCAGACCGTTCGTTGGGCAGCCTTTACCTGTGGAGTCTGCTATGAATGTGCTTGATTATGCTGTGATGGCGCTTTATGCGCTGATGATTGTGGCTATTACCCTGTGGGCGATGCGCAAGGTGGGCAGTACGCGGGATTTCTTTGCTGCTGGTGGCAAAATGCCGTGGTGGCTGTCCGGCGTGTCGCATCACATGTCGGGCTACAGCGCGGCGGTGTTCGTGGCTTATGCGGCCGTGGCGTACAACATGGGCATCACCGTCTATTTTTGGTGGGCATTTCCCATCGCCATCGCCGTGCTATTGGGTTCCCGACTGTTCGCGCCGCGCTGGGCGCGTCTGCGCATCTATATGAACATCGAGTCGCCGATGGAATATCTCTCCACGCGCTATAACCTGCCAACGCAAATGGTGCTGGCATGGAGCGGGGTGCTGCTGAAAACCTTCGACGTAGGCGCAAAGTGGGCGGCGATAGCGGTGATTATCAATGTCTTCACCGGGCTGGATCCGCTGATCGGCATCTGTGTATCCGGCGCGCTCAGTTTGTTTTATACCGTGATGGGCGGGTTATGGGCCGATGCCTGCAACGATTTCGGCCAGTTTCTCGTGCAGTTTATTGCCGCCATTGTGATGGTGGTGGCAGTGGCGGTGCATCTTGGCGGTTTTACCGAGCTGTTCACTATCTGGCAGCGGTTACCGCCAACCCATACGCAAATCATTCAGGAGCCGTACAGCATCGGCTTTATTCTCGCCTATTTTGTCATTTACACGCTGAGCTATAACGGCGGCACCTGGAACCTGGCGCAGCGTTTCATTGCCGCACCAGCAGGGCGCGATGCCCGCAAAGCGGCGCGCCTTTCCGCCGCGCTCTATCTCATCTGGCCGTTGATTTTGTTCTGGCCGATGTGGGCGGCGCCGCTGCTATTTCCTAACCTCAGCGATCCGTCACGCTCTTATTCAATGATGGCGATGGAACTGCTGCCGAACGGCTTAGTGGGATTAGTGCTGGTGGCGATGTTTACCCATACGCTTTCAATGACCTCTTCTGATGCCAACGCGATTACCGCAGTGGTGACGCGCGATATTCTGCCCGGCATGCTGCCGCACCGCTTCCAGCGCGGCAAAAGCTCGTTGCTGGTGGCGCGGCTCACCGCCTTTCTCTTCATTATCACCACGCTGGTGATTGCCATGAACGCCAGCCATTTCGGCGGCGTGCTGTCGCTGCTGATCGTCTGGTTTGGCGGCTTAGTCGGACCGATCTCCATCCCCATGCTGCTGGGTTTGTTGCCGGCCTTTCGTCGCAGCGGCAGCGCCGCCGCGTTAGTGAGTTGGGCGTTTGGCGTTGGCACCTTCTTCTGCGTGAAATTTATCTTTAACGATGTCAGCACGGCAACCGTGGTGGCTGCACCGGTGATGTCTTCACTGCTGCTGTTCGTGGTGATGGGCTGGTTACGTCGCGCGCCTGTGCGTCCGGAAGTGGATCACCTGCTAAATGCGCTGAATCAGGATCAGGATGCACCCGCTGCTCAGCGCTGGTCGCACAAACCCAACGTCTCTCAGGAGGGATAGCATGATGCTATTACAACAGGGAACCAGAGAACGCTTACGGGTTAAACGCTTTGCCAGTCGCGCTGCATTAGGTGCTGACGCGGCGCAGGATGTGGCAGCGTTTCTGCGTCAACGGTTGAGTGAACAGGATGTGGTGCGCATGGTATTTGCCGCCGCACCCTCGCAAAACGAGTTTCTCGCGGCGCTGGCTGCGGCAACGGATATCGACTGGTCGCGCATTCACGCCTTCCATATGGATGAGTACATTGGGCTTGAGCCGGATGCGCCGCAGCGTTTCAGCCACTTTTTACGCCAGCAGTTGTTTGATCGGGTGCAGCCTGGCGAAGTCAGTTTGATTCCATCTTGCGGCGATCCCGATGACATCTGTGCTGATTACGCGCAAAAACTCACGATGGCACCGATTGATGTAGTGTGTCTCGGTATTGGTGAGAACGGCCATTTAGCGTTCAACGATCCGCCGGTGGCTGACTTCAGCGATCCTTGCTGTGTGAAAGTGGTGCAGCTTGATGATGCCTGCCGCCAGCAGCAGGTCAACGAGGGTTGTTTCGCCACTTTCGCTGCGGTACCGACGCATGCGGTAACCTTAACGATTCCCACGTTGATGAGTGGAGCGCGGCTGTTCTGCATGGTGCCGGGCGCCAGTAAACGCGCGGCGGTGCGGGCAACGCTTCACGATGCCATCTCCACCGCGTGCCCGGCGACGCGTTTGCGTCAGCATGCCAATTGCACGCTCTACACCGATAGCGATGCTTGCCCGGAGGTGACGTTTGACTAGCCTCATGTTACGCGGCCGCGATTACCGCACGCTGCAACCGATTGAATTAGAGATTGAGCACGGCAGCATCGTGAATGTGCGTGCGCTGAGTGAGTTGCAAGAGGACGTAATCCTCGCGCCGGGCTTTATCGATCTGCAGGTTAACGGTTTTCAGGGTGTCGATTTCAACCATTTTCCGTTCAGCGAAGCGGATGTACTGCACGTCACGTGCGCACTATGGCAGCAAGGCGTCACCAGCTTTTTGCCGACGGTAATCACCGCCATGCCGCAGGCGATTGCGCAGGCGATGCAGCGGCTCGCCTGCGCCTGCCAACACCATCCTGAGGTTGCGCGCGCCGTGCCGGGTTTCCACCTTGAAGGGCCTTTTCTGTCGCCTGAAGATGGGCCGCGTGGTGCGCATCCGCATGAGGCAATTCGAGCGCCGGATATCGCGCTGTTCGACAGTTGGCAGCATGCCGCACAGCAGCATATTCGGCTGTTAACGCTGTCGCCGGAATGGCCGCACAGCGAGGCACTGATCAGGCATTGTGTGGCGCAGCAAGTGCGTGTTGCCATTGGGCACACCTCTGCAACGCCAGAGCAAATCCATGCGGCGGTAAAAGCGGGTGCGACGCTGTCCACTCATCTCGGCAACGGCGCGCATCTGCAACTGCCGCGTCATCCCAATTACATCTGGCAGCAGCTGGCCGAAGATGCGTTGACGGCAACCTTGATTGCGGATGGCGATCATCTGCCCGCGGACGTGCTGAAGGTGTTTCTGCGTGCCAAAGGCGAGCAGGCGCTGCTGGTCAGTGATGTCACTTCCTTTGCCGGGCAACCGCCGGGCATCTATGACACCGCCATTGGTGGCCGCGTGCAGCTTAGCGCCAGCGGTCGGCTTTGCATGGCGGATGCGCCGAAATTGCTGGCGGGCTCGGCGCGTGGCTTGCTGGAGGGGGTAAACTTCCTGCTGCGCCACCAGTTGGCGACGCTGGCGCAAGCAATTGAAATGGCGTCGCTGCGTCCGGCACGCCAGCTCAATCTGCCGCAGCAGAGAGGCCTGACCTGCGGCGCGCCCGCTGATGTGCTGCTGCTTGCTGCGCAGGCGGATGGCAGCGTGGCGTTACGCGGATGTGTGAAGCAAGGCGCTGTGGTGTGGAGAGCAGGCGAAGATTATCTTTAATGAATTAACAATGAGTTAACTCCCGCTGCGCTTTGTTGTTACGGACAAATCACCATGCTTTGCCAGGCTTACTCTTTGTAGGGATTTGCTGTTTACATCAAAAACCAAAAGAAAGGAGGCCTAACGTGAGCTATCAAACTGTCGTGGAACTCAAGTCGCTGGCGCAGCGCAAACCCACCAAATTTACCGTCGGCGATACCGATGTGGTGTTGATTCGTGACGACGATCGTGTGCAGGCGTTTCAGGCCAAATGTCCGCACGCCGGCGCGCCGTTAGAGCAGGGCGCGGTGTGTGGCGACAAGCTGATCTGTCCGTGGCACAAAGCGGTGTTTCAGCTGCAGGATGGGCAGATGTGCGAGCCGTTAGCGCTGGCGAATCTGAAGCGTTATCCGGTGCGTATTGAACAAGGTAATGTGCTGGTCAGTCCGCAGGCGATGTCGCCCGCCAGTGCGCCCTCCACACAAGGCGAGTCGCCGGTATGCGTGATTCTGGGATCGGGCGCGGCAGGGAGCGCGGCGATCTGGACACTGCGAGACGAAGGTTTTCGCGGACACATTGTCCTGGTGGAGCGAGAATCGGCCGCGCCTTACGATCGTACCGCGCTGAGCAAATTTGTGCCGTCAGGCAAAATGGCGATTGAAGATGTACCAAAGCTCTTAAAGCAGGATGTGCTCGGCGCCGTGGAGCGAATTCAGGGCGAGGTCGAACAGCTTAAAGCGCATGAGCAAAAACTGATCCTGAAAGGTGGCCAGCAGGTGAAGTTTGACCAACTGCTGATTGCCAGCGGCGGCGTGCCGCAACCGCTCGATATACCGGGCAAAGATTTGGACGGCGTGCATCTGCTGCGTTCGCTCAATCAGGCCGATGAGTTGTTAAAACAGGTCGATAAAACTGAGCAATTAGTGATTATCGGCAACAGCTTTATTGGCATGGAGATGGCGGGATCGCTGCGTAATCGCGATATCGATGTCACGGTGATTGCGCGTCATCCGCTGCCGTTTGCTAAACAGTTTGGTGAAGAGATTGGTCGCTACTTTTACGATCTGCATCGCAGCAACGGCGTGAAATTTGTTGAAGGCGATCCCGTGGCGCTGGAAGGCGAGGGCAAAGTCAGCGCCGTGCGCCTGAAGAGTGGCAAAAAAGTGGATGCCAGCTTAGTGCTGTTCGGAACCGGTGTGGTGCCGGCGACAAAATTCATCCACGACCTTCCGCTGGAAGAAGATGGCAGTTTGCTGACTGACAGCCAGCTACGTGTTGCTGATAACATTTGGGTGGCCGGTGATATCGCCAGTTATCCTTCGGTGCAGGGTCCGCAACGTATTGAGCACTATCGCGTGGCGCACCAGCAAGGGCGCATCGCGGCACTCAATATGTTGGGCAAACATATCCTCTATGATCGTGTGCCGTTTTTCTGGACTGCGCATTACGGCACGCGTTATGAGTATTTAGGGCATGCGGAGGAGTGGGATGATTACCGATTGCTGGGTTCGCTGCAGAATAAGCAGTTTATTGCTTTCTATTGCCGTGAAGGGATGATTGCGGCGGTGTGTTCAGCGGGCCTGTATACGCTGACAGCAGCGCTGGTGCAGGAGATGCAACAGCCTATGACGCTGGCGCAGGGAATTGCGCTTTATGAGGCGTACCAAGGGTAACATGGGTGCCCGAGGTCGCCATAATGGGCGACCTCCATACTCGCTTACTGCTTACTCAACGCCTCTGATTTCGCCATACACTGCTGCATCGCGTTAATCACCGCAGCGCGGAAGCCTTTCTCTTCCAGTACTTTTACCGCTTCGATGGTGGTGCCGCCCGGCGAGCACACCATATCTTTCAGCTCGCCCGGATGTTTACCGGTTTCCAGCACCATCTGCGCCGAGCCTTTTACCGCCTGCGCCGCGAACTGATACGCCTGCGCACGCGGCATGCCGCCAAGCACCGCTGCATCCGCCATCGCTTCAATAAACATAAACACATAGGCCGGCGCTGAACCGCTCACGCCAACCACCGCGTGAATCAGGTATTCATTCACCACCGCCGCTTTGCCGAAGCTCTCGAAAATCCCCACCACTTCATCCACTTCATGCGCTTCCACCAGCACGTTCGGCGTGACGGAGGTCATGCCTTCGTTCACCAGCGATGGCGTATTAGGCATCACGCGGATGATTTTGCGATCGTGGCCGAGGACCGACGCCAGAGAATCAAGCGTCACGCCAGCCGCAATCGAGACCACCAGCACATCTTTCTTCAGTTGGCCGGCAAGATCTTTCAGCACTTTGAGAATCACATTGGGTTTCACCGCGCCAAATAGGATGTCGACTTCACGCGCCAGGCTTTCTACGCTGTCCGCAGCGGTCACACCATATTGCTGTGCCATCGCCTGATTGGTGGCGGGCTTACGGTCAAACACCCAGATGTTGGCAGGGGCAATCTGCCCGCTGTTGACCAGTCCGCTGATGATAGCTTTAGCCATATTGCCGCAGCCGACAAACCCGATTTTCTTCTCCAGCATCGCTTTATCCTCTCAGTGGTTCATTTTCTGTGGGGGTAAGCTTACGTCAGCGAGGATTAATAACAAGGCGGGCAACCAGCAAAAAAAGTTGCCATTCTGCTGCAGCACGGCAAGATCAGCCTCATTGTCTGCGAAAAAGGATTCATCATGTCGATTTGGGTTGATGCGGATGCCTGTCCGAATGTTATTAAAGAAGTGTTGTACCGCGCTGCCGAGCGCGCCAACGTTACCGTGACGTTTGTCGCCAACCAGCCGCTGCGAGTGCCGCCGTCACCGTGGTTGAAAACGCTGCAGGTGGCCGCTGGGTTTGACGTGGCCGATAACGAAATTGTGAAACGCGTGCAGCCCGGTGAGCTGGTGATTACCGGTGATATTCCGCTGGCGGCGGAAGTGCTGGAGAAGGGCGCAGCGGCGTTAAATCCGCGCGGTGAACGTTATTCACCGGATACCATTCGCCAGCGTTTGACTATGCGTGATTTTATGGAAACGATGCGCGCCAGCGGGATTCAGAGTGGCGGACCGTCGACGTTAAGCCAACGCGACCGCCAACTGTTTGCCAATGAACTGGATAAGTGGTTACGGCAGCGCTAATCAGACGAAGCTGTCATCGTCATCAAAGTCGCCGCCACTGCCAAAGTCACCGAAATCATTGTTATCCGCAAGGTTGTTATCCCAACCCGAATTATCGTTCAGGAACGCATTGTTGCTGTCGTTGCCATTAAAGGTATCGAGGCTGTTATCCACCTGCGGCAGCGCCGGTTCGTTGATGATGTTAACAATCTCTTCCGGCTGTGAATGGTGGAACATGCTGGTCAGCATATCCGCCATTACCACGCCGCCCGCGACACCCACAGCCGTTTGCAACGCGCCGCCAAGGAAGCCAGTGCCGCGCGCCGGCGCCGCGCCATATTGCTGCTGCGGAGGCGGTGCATACTGCTGCTGCGGCTGCGGTGGGGGATTATTCCACGCCGGTTGCTGCTGTTGCGACGCTGCCGGACGCGAACCGCCGCCAAACAGGCTTGAGAGAAAACCGCCGCTGCTCTGCTGCGGTGCTTGTTGCTGCTGCGCCTGCGCCAGACGACTTTCCAGCTCTGTAACCTGCGCATTAAGTTTTTTCAGCGCCGCTTCCTGAATCAGGATCGCCTGCGACATGTAATACGGTGCGCCGGGCTGATTTTGTAAATGCTGTTTAATTAACTGTTCAGCACCGGCATCGCGCGGGCCGCTTTGGGTCTCTGCCTGTTTCAGTCGGCTGAACAGGTTATCAATAAGTTGTTGTTCTTCGTTTTGCATGGCAAACCTCCATTTACGGTATGACCCCATATATGAGGGCGCGGTTGAGGAAAGTAAATCAACGGCCTGGTAAGGAAATGTTGCCCGCTCTTACATTTTGGTCGATGCACGATTCATGCGCAGTTTTTCGCTGGCTATTCAAACGAATAGCTTAGGATGTGACTGAAATATGCGTAAAACGTGCCTCACGTGTGGCTGATAAAATAAAATCCAGGTATTATGCGACGCATTATTGACCTGATGACGATGCCCGTGCGGCACATTACGGCGGAGGATGAGCCCGGATGTCATTACCCATCTATCTGATCGGCGCACGCGGTTGCGGTAAAACCACGGTTGGCCAGGCGTTGTCGCAAGCGCTGGGCTATACCTTTAACGATACCGATCACTATCTACAACTCACTACGCAGCGAAGCGTGGCGGAGATTGTGGCATCTGAAGGGTGGGATAGCTTCCGTGCCCGCGAAACCGAATCGCTGCGTGCGGTTACCGCACCGAATACCGTTATCGCCACCGGCGGCGGCATGGTATTGGCGGAGGTAAACTGCCGCTTTATGCGCGAACACGGTCAGGTGATTTGGCTGAATGCACCCTCTGAAGTGCTGGCCGGTCGTCTTGAACATCAACCGGAAGCGGCGCAGCGTCCAACCTTGACTGGCCGCCCGATCGCCGAAGAGATGGGCGATATCCTGCGCGAGCGTGCGCATCTGTATCGTCAAACGGCCCATCACGAAGTGGATGCCATGCAATCGCCGGATCGCGTTGTAGAGCAAATCCTGCGCGCGCTGTCACTCGCACGCGCGAGCTAACCCCTCAGATTCTTCTCTCTTTTTTTGCAGCGATCCTCAGTTGTCTATACTTAGCGGTAGGCAGAGGATCACCACTGTCTGTGGACAACTGAAAAAGAGGGAACATTATGCCAAGCAGACCACCGTACCCGCGTGAAGCTCGCATCGTTAGCGTCGAAAAAGGCTCGGCGGACCAAACCGTGACCTGGTATGAATTACGCGCCGACCATCCCAAACCCGATACGTTAATTAGTGAACACAAAACCGAAGCCGAAGCGCAAGATGCTAAAGAGCGCTACGAAGATGTCGAAAAAGAGTAAAGGTTTCGAAAACGGTTAATGTCGGCTGGCAAGGACGCCGGCACAAATTTGGTTACTTTCCGTTGCTAAAGGTTTTTATTAATTCTGCTAAATATCTGTCATCCACAAATAAATCTGCACACCTTCCTGCTGAATATATTGCTCGCCTGATAACGTCATTTAATTCTCTTTTTCCACCGTATTTTATGCTGCCTTAAATCTGATGAGAAAAGTCCGGCTTAAAATTTGCGCTTGACGCAGTAAGCGTAGCGTTTTACTTTCGAGAACTTGATAGAGGAACTCAGTTCCGCATAGTGAAACAAGCGCCATGACGACACTCGAAAATGCCTCCGCGGTACTTAAGCTTTTCCAGCGCTTTAGCGTGACGCAGGGCCATCCCGGCTTGACCTTTACCGAGGTGGTTGATGCGTTGAGCTTGCCGAAAAGTACGGTGTCGCGCCTGCTGGCGACCATGGAAAGTGAAGGGTTGCTCGAGCGCGATACCGAGAGTCGCTGTTTTCAGATTGGTCGCGTGCTGCTGTCGGTTGCCGGTCATTATCTGTCTACGCCGCTGGTGGATAGCGCTTCGGCGCCGATGGCGCGTCTGGCGGCCAGCAGTGGGTGCATGGGCTATATCTCGGTGCTGGATGGTGATGATGTGTTGGTCATGCGCATGTATCACGGTCGTTTTTTTACCCAACTGGTGACACCGCCAGGCACGCGGGTTTCATTAACCGGTACCTCGACCGGACGCGTACTGTTGGCGCAGTTGAGTGAGGAAGAGGTTCGCGATCGTTTCGCCAGCAACTGGCAGGCGGCGTCGATGAACTCTCCGCTGACGCTGGATGATTTGTGTAAAGAATTAGCGGTGATTCGCCAACAAGGCTGGGCACTGGCGCGCAATGAGACGCTGCCAGGCATCAGTTCTCTGGCGGTGTCTGTAACCAACAAACATCGCGGCGAAAGTGCCGCGCTGTGCCTCTCGTTTTTATCGCAAGAAGCAGCGCCCGGATACCCGGAAGCACTGCTCAGTGAACTACGCGCAACGGCTGCACTGATGGCCGAAAAATACGGCGCATAACCTTATTTTCGATTTAAAGGCGTTTATTCGCGCCACACCAGGGAAATAGCAGGTCTTCGGACCTGCTTATTTCAATAATCAGGGAACGATTAAATAAAGATGTGGATGTCCCGCGTGCCGGGCATTGCATTTTAATGCGTTTTCTTCAGGGTGAAAATACGGGGATCTCATGCGTCAAAATAATCCAATAAAAAGTGTTGGCGTTGCCTTAATGCTGGTTCTGCTGTCGGTTGCAGGCGCCATCATTGGGGTTCAGCTTATTACCACCATTGGGGTGACACCCAATACCTCTATTATCGGCGCGCTGTTTGCCATGCTGTTGGCGCGTATTCCACTGCAATGGTTTCGGCGCTATCGCTCTATTGAAGTGCAAAACCTCGCGCAAACCGCCATCTCTTCTGCCACCTTCGGTGCGGCCAACAGCCTGTTAATGCCCATTGCGGTGCCGTGGGCGCTGGGCGAACCGCAGCTGGTGCTGCCGCTGTTTGTCGGCGTCAGTGCGGCGATGTTGCTGGATGCCTATTTACTCTATCGCCTGTTCGATACGCGCGTGTTCCCGGCCAGCAATGCATGGCCGCCGGGCGTGGCGGCAGCGGAAGCGATCAAAGCCGGTGATAAAGGCGGTCGTCAGGCATGGCTGCTGGTGGTGGGAATTGTCGGCGGCATAGTCGGTTCGATGCTGAAGATCCCCATGTCGGCATTTGGTACCGCGTTTATCGGCAATATCTGGGCGCTGAGCATGCTCGGCATCGGTTTCCTACTGCGTGCTTATGCGCAACCGGTTGCGGGTATCGATATCAACGCACTGTATATTCCGCATGGCGTGATGGTTGGGGCGGGTTTAGTGGCGCTGATTCAGGTGGTGCAGGTGATTCGCAGCCGCCGCAATGATCAGCTCAACGTCAGCCGTAGCGACAGCGAAGTAAAACGTTCGCTCGGTTTTGGCACCGTGGGCTACATCGTCATCTCCACACTGCTGGCGCTGGCAGGCGGTTTATGGAGCCAGATGGGCCTGCCGATGCTGGTGCTGTTTATTCTCTATGCCGCCTTTGCCGCCTTCGTGCATGAATTGATCGTTGGTATCGCCGCCATGCACTCCGGCTGGTTCCCGGCTTTTGCCGTGGCGCTGATTACGTTGATTCTCGGTATTTTGCTTGGCTTCCCGCCGCTGGCGTTGTGTCTGCTGTGCGGCTTTACCGCCGCCACCGGTCCGGCGTTTGCCGATATGGGTTATGACCTGAAAGCCGGTTTTATCCTGCGCGGTAACGGTGCCGATGTGCAGCAAGAGCTGTGGGGCCGCCGCATCCAGCTGATCGCCGCGATGATCGCCTTTGTCATCTGTATTCCGGTGGTGTGGTATGCGCACACGATTTTCTTTGCGGAGAATCTGCTGCCGCCGGTGGCGCGCGTTTACGCTAAAACCATTCAGGCCGGTGCGGAGCCGGGTATCGCCGGTAATCTGCTGATGTGGGCGATACCGGGCGCGATTATTCAGTTGATCGGCGGACCGAAGCGTCAGCTTGGCGTACTGCTGGCGACCGGCTTATTAATCAACAACGCCGCTGCCGGTTGGGCTGTGATGGTGGGCATCGCGTTGCGTATCCTGATCCTGCGCGTGTGGGGTGAGCGTGGACGTTCACCGATGGAGGTGATGGCCGCTGGATTTATCGCGGGTGACGCGCTTTACAGCTTCTTCCATTCACTTTTTGCCAGTGGCACCAAAAAATAATCCAGGGAATTCATTATGAGTTTACAGCAGACACTACAGGTCTTTGAGTTACTCGATAGCGCCTACATTGATGGCCAACAGGTGGTGGATTTGTTCGCTGCCTATCCGGGCGTGACCGCCAGCACAAAACGCGTTAGCGGGCCAAAAGGGCGTACCGACTTCGTCCGCATCGATATCCCCGGCGCGCAGGGCAAAAGTAACGGCGGCAACGCACCGACGCTCGGCATTATTGGTCGCCTCGGCGGTATCGGCGCGCGGCCAACGCGAATTGGTATGGTGTCAGACGCCGATGGCGCCGTCGCGGCGGTGAGCAGTGCGCTGAAGCTGGCGCAGATGCAGACGAAAGGTGACGTGTTGGCCGGTGATGTGATCATCACCACCCACATCTGTCCAGATGCACCAACGCGTCCGCACGAACCGGTCGATTTCATGGATTCGCCGTGCGACGACATCACCATGAATGACAATGAAGTGATTGCTGGCGTTGATGCGATTTTGTCGATCGATACCACCAAAGGTAACCGCATCCTCAATCACAAAGGCTACGCGCTGTCGCCGACAGTGAAAGAGGGCTACATCCTGCGTGTCTCAGAAGATCTGTTACGCATCATGGAGATGACCAGCGGCCAACCGGCAGTCACCTTCCCGATCACCACGCAGGACATCACACCTTACGGCAACGGGGTTTACCACCTCAACAGCATTCTGCAGCCTTCAACCGCCACCGATGTGCCGGTGGTCGGCGTGGCGATCTGCGCGCAGTCGGTGGTGCCTGGCTGTGGTACCGGCGCGAGTCACGAAGTGGATATCGCCTCTGCGGTGAAGTTTGCGGTGGAAGTGGCGAAAGAGTTCGGACGCGAAACCTGCCAGTTCTATGACGCGCAAGAGTACGCGCTGCTGCTATCTTTGTATGGTAGTCTCAGCCACTTGCGTAACCGGAAAGCCTGATGATGAATATGTCCCTGATCACTCTTACCATTGGTCAATCACCGCGCAGCGACATTCTGCCGCTGCTGCAGGAATATTTGCCCGCCGATCAGGTAGCGCATGCCGGTTTACTCGACGGTCTGACGCTGGCTGATGTCGAGTCGCAGTATGGGCCTGCACCGGGCGACAAGGTGCTGGTGTCACGCATGACCAGTGGCGAGCAAGTGCGCCTGTCCGGGCCAAAAGTAGAGCAGGGACTGCAACGTAAGATCAACGCGCTTGAACAGCAGGGCTACGACACCATTTTGCTGTTGTGTACCGGTGAGTTCGGCGCGCTGAAAACCCAATCCGCTTTATTGCTGGAGCCGGATCGCATCATTCCCCCGCTGGTGCGCGCGATTGTGCAAGAGCATAAAGTCGGCATTGTGGTGCCGGTGGAGGAGCAGATTGCCGAGCAGGCCAACAAGTGGCGCAATCTGAACAGCCCGCCGTGCTTTGCCGTCGCCAGTCCGTATCTGGCGGAGCAGGCCGATTTGATGGATGCGGGATTGTCGCTGCAGGAGCAGGGTGCGGATGTGGTGGTGCTGGATTGCATCGGCTATCACCAAAAGCACCGCGATTTCCTGCAGAAAATGCTGGGCATTCCGGTTCTGCTGTCGAACGTGCTGGTGGCCAAGCTGGCGGCAGAATTGATCGTCTAATGCGAGCAGATCACAAGTTGCAATCTGTGGCGCTAATTCGCGTGACAGATCAGCGAGTTCCTTAGTAATCTGCCAGTCACGATAATGTGCTGTGAGGAAGTAATATGCTCAATACGAGTGAGTATTTCGACGGAAAAGTGAAATCCATTGGTTTCGACAGCGTGACCATTGGCCGTGCCAGCGTTGGCGTGATGGCGGAAGGTGAATACACCTTCGGCACCAATCAACCGGAAGAGATGACGGTGGTGAGCGGCGCGCTAAAAGTGCTGCTGCCGGGCGAAACTGAGTGGAAATGGTATGAAGCCGGTTCCGTCTTCAGCGTACCGGGCCAGAGCGAATTTCATCTGCAGGTGGCAGAGCCTTCCTCTTATCTGTGCCGCTATTTATAAGTTGTAGTGGAACCCGAATTTTATCAACCTGCCGTTCCTTTGGGATGGCAGGTTTTTTGCTGCAATCAGCCACGCACCGTTTTAACGCTTCGCTTCTCCGCCTAACGCTTCCACCAGATTCGCGATCAGCGCGGCCAGTTCGCTGGTCATCAAAATGAAATCGGCATCGAAACGCTGAGCGAAATCATCGCGGTCAATGTCATCATTCTGCTCACGCAGCGTGTCGCTGAACTTCAGGCGTTTTACCGAAGCATCATCGGCGATAACCAACTGAATGCGTTCCTGCCAGTCGAGCGCCAGTTTGGTGACCACTTTACCGGCTTCAATGTGCGTGGCGATCTCGTCAGAGATCAAATCCTGCTTCTTGCAGCGGATCACGCCGCCATCTTCCAGCATCGCTTTCAGCTCGGCTTCATCCATCAAAGCAAAACCAGCGGGCAACTCACCGGAACGCACCCATTCGGTCAGCGTCAGTTCGATCGGATTTTCCAGCGTCAGCGGCACCACCGGCAGCGAACCGAGGCTCTTACGCAGTAATGCCAGCGTATCTTCAGCTTTTTTAGCGCTGGCGCAATCGACGATGATCAGGTTATTGACGGTATCGATCCACATATAAGTCTGGCTGAAACGGCTAAACGCACGCGGAAGCAGGCTGTGCAGCACTTCATCTTTCAGCGAGTCTTTCTCCGTCTTCTTCAGCTTGCGGCTCTGTTCCGCTTCCAGCTTGTCGATTTTGGCTTCCAGCGCCTGCTTCACCACCGGCGACGGCAGGATTTTTTGCTCGGTGCGTGCGCAAATCACCATCTGTCCGTTGATTTCATGCGTCAGCGATTCGCCGCGATTGCCCATTGGTGAAACCCAACCGGTTTTCGCCATATCCTGGCTGCCGCACGGTGAAAAGGTGAAGGCGTCGAGCTGTTTTTCCAGATCGTCTGCGGACAGCGGAATGTCACGATTCAGACGATAAACCATCATATTTTTAAACCACAACATCGGGATTCCTTACCGTGGGTGCGATCGGGCGCACAAGTCTCAAAGTCAGCGCGCATGATAGCGAAACATCGGATTCGTTTCATTGCCTTTCCCGATTCAGCCTTCTACTGTATTGGTCACCAGAACGAATAATGAGGAATAAATCGTGCGTATCGGGATTGATTTAGGCGGTACCAAAATTGAAGTAATTGCCTTGTCCGATCAGGGTAAAGAACTGTTCCGTCATCGCGTCAATACGCCGCGTGACGACTACGCTGCCACGGTTCAGGCGATTGTCGATTTGGTGTTGCTGGCGGAAGAAAAAACCGGTCAGCAGGGCACGGTCGGCATCGGCATTCCCGGCACGATTTCCCCGTATACGCAGCGGGTGAAGAATGCCAACTCAACCTGGTTAAACGGTCAGCCGCTGGATAAGGATTTAGCCCAGGCGCTGAATCGTGACGTGCGCATCGCCAATGATGCGAATTGTCTGGCGGTTTCCGAAGCCGTTGATGGTGCGGGGGCGGGTCAGCCGCTGGTGTTTGCCGTGATTATCGGCACCGGTTCTGGTGCAGGCGTGGCGATTGGCGGTGAGTCGCGCATTGGCGGTAACGGCAATGCGGGTGAGTGGGGCCACAATCCGCTGCCGTGGATGGACGAGGATGAACTGCGCCATCGCGCTGAAGTGCCGTGTTATTGCGGCTTGCAGGGCTGCATTGAGACCTTCGTGTCGGGCACGGGTTTTGCCATCGATTATCAGCGTCTGAGCGGCAAAACGTTAAAAGGTGCGGAAATCATCAAGCTGATTGAGCAGCAGGATCCCGTGGCGGAACTGGCGATGAATCGCTACGAAATGCGTCTGGCGAAATCACTGGCGCAAGTGGTGAACTTGCTCGATCCCGATGTGATTGTGCTGGGTGGCGGTATGAGCAATAACGATCGCTTGTATCAAACCGTGCCAGCGCTGATGAAGCAGTGGGTGTTTGGCCGCGAGTGTGAAACACCGGTACTGAAGGCGGTTCACGGTGATTCGAGTGGTGTGCGTGGGGCGGCGTGGCTGTGGCCGGTAAAGAGTTAACAGAGGTCGCCATAAATGGCGACCCTACACACCCGACACATTCCGTAGGGTCGCCATTTATGGCGACCTGCTAACATCACTCACCCACTAACATCGAATCCTGTGGTGCATTATCGCGCTGGGCTTTGGTTGCCAGGAAGTAGACGTATCCCACCGCCATAATCGCCACAAACAAGGCACCAATCACCGGGTTAAACCACAGCATTGCCACCAGACACACCAGCGATAGCACCAGCGCAATACCCGGCACAATCGGATAGCCCGGCGCACGGAAGCTGCGTTCCATCTCCGGCGCCGTCCGGCGCAGTTTAAACAGGCTCAGCATGCTCATCAGATACATCACTATCGCGCCGAACACCGCCATGGTGATCATCGCGGCCGTCAGCGTCATACCTTGCAAATTGATAAAGCCATCGCTGTAGATCGCGGCGATACCAATCAAACCACCGGCGATAATTGCGCGATGCGGCGTCTGGAAGCGTGACAGTTTCGCTAAACTGGGCGGCAGATAACCGGCGCGGGCGAGGGCGAAGAACTGGCGCGAATAGCCGAGAATAATACCGTGGAAGCTGGCAATCAGACCAAACAGGCCAATCCACACCAGCATATGCATCCAGTTAGAGTTTTCACCCACGATCATCTTCATCGCCTGTGGCAAAGGATCGTTGATGTCTGACAGCTTGCGCCAGTCACCTGCACCGCCCGCCAGCAACATCACGCCAATCGCCAGCACCACCAGCGTCAAAATGCCGGTGATATAGGCTTTGGGAATGGTGCGTTTCGGGTCTTTGGCCTCTTCCGCCGCCATCGCAGCGCCTTCAATCGCGAGGAAGAACCAGATGGCGAAGGGAATGGCGGCGAAGATGCCCGACATTGCTGGCATGCCAAAGTGATCGCTGCCCGCCCAGCCGTTGGCGGCAAAGTTGGCGAGGCTGAAGCCCGGCGACACCACGCCCATAAACACCAATAGCTCCAGAACCGCCAGCACCGTGACCACCAATTCGAACATCGCCGCCAGCTTTACGCCGAGAATGTTCAGCGTCATAAACACGATGTAGGCACCCACCGCAGCGGTTTTCGGATTGAGATCGGGATATTGCACGTTGAGGTAGGCACCAATCGCCATCGCAATAGCGGGTGGGGCGAACACGAACTCAATCAGCGTGGCCAGGCCGGCAATCAAACCACCGGTTTCACCGAACGCGCGGCGGCTATAAGCAAATGGGCCACCGGCATGGGGAATCGCGGTGGTCAGTTCGGTAAAGCTAAAAATGAAGCAGGTATACAGGGTGGCGATCATTGCGGTGGTGATCAAAAATCCCAGCGTGCCCGCCACGCCCCAGCCATAACTCCAGCCAAAATATTCACCGGAAATCACCAGTCCAACCGCAATGCCCCACAAATGCAGGGTGCCCAGCGTGGGTTTGAGCTTATTCGTCATCATCTTCTCCCCGTCGTCATTGTTGGTGCGGCAGCTTCACCGCGCTTTTTTATCTTTACGCTACAGTGAAGTGATAATGCCGTGGCCTGGCGCGGGAAAACTTGACGCGGGCGCAGTGAGTTTTGTCCTCCACGGTCAACTCTGAGGCAAGAAAAGTGCCAGATGCACGCTGCGGTCAACTTTGGGTTGTCTGCGGTCAAGCAGTCAGGACGACGTCATCCCATGCTGATAACACGTGCTTGATGCTGGAGACTGATGAATGAGTGCCGAACAATCCGATAGCTTAACCGATGCTGAAATCACCCTGCTGGCGCACCAGGCGCTGGCCTGTTATCCCGCCGCGCTGCGTGGCGAGCTGAAGCTGCTATGCCGCTCGGAAAATGCCACCTTTCTGTTGCAGGCGGCGGGCAAACGCTATGCGCTGCGCCTGCATCGCCCTAACTACCACAGCAAAGCGGACATCCAAAGCGAGCTGCTGTGGCTGGATGCGCTGCGTGACATCGGCATCATGGTGCCGCAGGCGATCCCGGCCAGCGATGGCGAAAGCGTGTTGACGCTGCCGATGGCGAACAGCGCAGAGCGTTATGCGGTGCTGTTCCACTGGATCGAAGGTGAAATGCCCACCACCGACGTTGATCCCAAAGCTTTCCAACAGCTCGGCCACATCACTGCGCGCCTGCATCAGCACAGCCGCAGCTGGCAGAAACCGGCGGGTTTCCAGCGCATCATTTGGGATCATCACACCATGGTCAGCGATCATAGTCATTGGGGACGCTGGCAGGATGCGCCGAACCTCAATCCGGCCGATCACAGCATCGTTACCGAAGCGGTGACGCGTGTGGGGCAGGAGCTGCAAGGCTTTGGTAAAGGTGCGGATCGTTATGGTTTGATCCACGCCGATCTGCGCCTGACCAATCTGTTGCTGCACAAAGGTGAAACGCGGGTGATCGATTTTGATGACTGCGGACTGGGCTGGTATCTGCACGATCTGGCTGCGGCGATCAGTTTCGTGGAGCATCATCCACGCGCCGCCGAATGGGTCGATAACTGGATCCTCGGTTACGAAAAAGTGGCGCATATCAGCGATGAAGAGATGGCGCTGGTGCCGACGTTATTGATCCAGCGGCGTATTCAGATGACGGCGTGGATGGGATCGCATGCGGATACGGAAATGGCGCTGAGTCTTGGACCGCGCTGGGCTGACCATTCGGTGCGGCTGTGCCGACGTTACCTGGAAACCAATCAGCTGCCGGTTGGCGTTTGATGCACCAGCAGTGAGCAGCTTTGCGCTGTCACGGCGCAATCGAGGTCGCCATAAATGGCGTAATGCCGACGTTGGTACCAAGGTGCGCATGAATGCGCACCCTACGAAAACCCAGCTCTGTAAACGTAGGGTCGCCATTCATGGCGACCTGGCAATAAAACCCGCAGATCATCCGCCTGGTACGAAAATTGCTGGAATCCTCAATCCGTTCCCTTCGCGCCACCTTGTGAGGTTCCAATGCAATCTCTGATGACACCCACCGAAGCCTTTAGCGCCTTAACCGTCGACGCCAGTAACCGCGGCGTTTTGGCAGCGGCGGCCACCGGACTCAGCGGCTTTATCACTGACAAAGGCGGCGATGTTGACCGTATCTTTGGCATTAGTGGCATCAACGCCGAACTGCTGGCAAGCCCCACGCTGAGTCTGGGTTTGGTGAACTACTGCCGCGTGATGGAAGAAGCGGCGCGCCATTCCGGTTTTGATAACTTCGGTTTGCATTACGGCAAGCAGTTCAAACCGCAGTCATTAGGCTTGATTGGGTATATCGGGCTCTGTTCGCCCACGCTGGAGCAGGCGCTGCACAACGTGGTGAATGCGTTTCCATGGCATCAGCACGATACGCTGACGCGGCTGGTGGATAAAGGCGAGTGCTGGCGGCTCGATTATCAGGTGCGCCACGGTGCGATTCTCTCACGACGTCAGGATGCTGAGCTGACGCTCGGCATGTTCCTCAACCTGATCCGCCATGTTGCCGGCAAGCACTGGGCGCCGCGCGAAGTGCATTTTGAACACCCGCGCCCGGAGCAGTGGCACGAGCACTGCAAAGTCTTTGATGCGCCAGTGTGGTTCGATCAACCCTTCAATTCATTACTGATCCCAAAACGCGATCTGTTGCGCACGATGCCAGAACAGGATCCGATGTTGTTGATGGTGATGCAGGATGCCATTCGCCGTCTCAACAGTTGTGCCAGCCTGCAAAGCGTGGTGGAACAGGCGCGTTCGCAGGTCAATCTGTCGCTAATGCAAGGCGAGCCGGTGCTGGAGGAGATTGCCGATAAAATGGGGCTGTCGAGCTGGTCGCTGCAACGGCGGCTGCGTGAAGAGGGCATCAGTTTCACGGCGCTGGTCGACAAGGTGCGCTGCGAGATGGCGACTCACTATTTGCAACAAAAGCAGCTGCCGATCTCAGAATTGGCGCTGCTGCTCGGCTATTCCGAAGTCAGCGCCTTTTCTCGTGCGTTCCGTCGCTGGTTTGGTATTAGCCCGCGCCAGTGGCGTCAGGATGGATCGGCGTCGCCGGGGCAAAACCGAACCACGCTGGCTGGCTAGTATCCGGCGGCGGCGGTAAATCTTTGTTTTGACCAACCAATTGCCAGGCGCGCAGGCACAGCGTTTCATCGCCTTGCGTCTGCGTCACCGCGTAGCGCCCGCTGCTTTGCCATTCGAGTCGCACCAGACATTGCTGACCCGCATAACGCCGGGCATCACGGAAATGTTGGTTGAGCTGATGCTGCATTTCATCAGCCCATTTACACGATGCGCTACCCGGCGCGCGCTGCGGCTGACAGAGATTGGCGATGCTATCCTGTTGCTTTGGCTGAGGATGCTGGCAAGCGCTGAGCGCGAAAGCAATCATTAACCCGCCCAATAATCCCGTCATTCGATTAATTAAATTCATTAATATGCCTGTCTTTTCACTAAAGTTCCTCTCCCTCAATGCCGACAGTCTACAGACCGATTCAATCAATGCTATGGCATTACTCTGACTGTCGGCAGAACCAGAATTTGCCGCCACTTCGCGGCTTTATCTCCTTTTGATTCATGGATTAGAAATGCAGAAAAAATATGCCCTTGCGGCACTCTCCTTGTTAAGCGTTTCGGTGCTCAGCGGTTGCGCCACCGAATCGTCACGTGTCATTGAAGCACCACAAGTACGCGCGGCCAGCCAGCCCGCGTACCAAGGCGTACGCAGCCCGATTGCGGTCGGCCAGTTTGATAACCGCTCGTCGTACATGAACGGCATCTTCTCCGACGGCGTTGATCGTCTTGGCAATCAGTCGAAAACCATTTTGGTCACCCATCTACAGCAGACCAATCGCTTCAACGTGCTGGATCGCAGCAACCTGAAAGAGTTGCAGCAGGAAGCGGGCTTTAAGAAGAGCCAGCAAAACATTAAAGGCGCCACCTACATCATCACCGGCGATATCACCGAATTTGGCCGTAAAGAAGTGGGCGATCAGCAGCTGTGGGGCATTTTGGGACGCGGTAAGAACCAAATCGCCTACGCCAAAGTGAACCTGAATGTGGTTGATGTTACCACCTCAGAAGTGGTGTACAGCGCGCAGGGCGCGGGCGAATTCAAGCTGTCGGCGCGTGAGGTTATCGGGTTTGGCGGTACGGCCAGCTATGACTCGACGCTGAATGGCAAAGTGATGGATCTGGCGATCCGTGAAGCGGTGGATCACTTAGTCGATGGCATTAACAGCGGCGCATGGCGTCCGGCGAAATAAGGATATTGAGCATGAAATTGTTGCAACTGAGTGCGGCGCTGTTCGCCGCCGGCGTGCTGGCGGGCTGCGCACCGAAAGGGCCGGAGCCCATCTACTACTGGGGCGATTATCAGCAGCAGATCTACAGCTACTACAAAAATGACAGCGATCCGCAAAAGCAGATTGAGGCACTGAATCTGGATATCGAAAAAGCCAAAGCGGTTAACAAGCCAGTGGCGCCAGGCCTGCACGCGCAATTGGGGCTGCTGTACGCCAAAAACGGTGATACCGATAAAGCCTTCGGCCAGTTTGCCACCGAGAAACAGCTGTTCCCGGAATCGGCCCCGTACATGGACTTTCTGATGAAGAAAAAACAAGGAGTTGCCCAGTGAAAAAAATCATTGCTGCTTGTGGTGTGCTCGCCGCACTGCTGCTGACCGGTTGTGCGCACAAAAAGCCGTATGACTACAGCGCCTTCCGCGCCAGCAAACCGGCATCTATTCTGGTGCTACCGGCGGATAACCGTGCGCCCGATGTGAATGCGGCCAACAGCTTCACCTCTTTGGTGACGCGTCCACTGGCCGAAGCAGGCTATTACGTGTTCCCGGTGGCGGTGGTGGATGAAACCTTCCAGCAGAACGGATTGACCAATGGCCATGAAATCCAGGCCGTTAGCCCGCAGCGCCTGCACGATATTTTCCACGCCGACAGCGCGCTGTACATTTCTGTTACCGATTACGGCAGCAGTTATCAGGTCATTCAGAGCGTGACCAAGGTGTCGGCAACGGCACGCCTGGTGGATTTGCGCAGCGGAAAAGAGCTGTGGCAGGGGATTGCCACCGCCAGCGACGCGGAAGACGGCAACAACAATAACGGCGGCATTATCGGCATGTTGGTCTCCGCTGCGATTAAGCAGATTTCCAGCAACGTGTCCGATAAGGCGCACACTATCGCCGGTGTCACCAGCGCCCGTTTATTAGCGCAAAACGAGCAGGGCGGTTTACTGGTCGGCCCGCGTTATAAGTTGGCGACAGTAAGGTAAAACCCGGTGCGCATGAATGCGCACCCTACGTAGGGTCGCCATTTTTGGCGACCTGGTTTTTTACTCGCCCGGCAACTCCAGTTTGCTGTAGCCTAATCCATTCATCTTACGCACCCGGATCTGCACCGGAATACGCTCTTTCATCGCTTCCACATGACTGATCACGCCAATGGTTTTGCCGCTGGCGTTCAGGGCGTCGAGCGCATCCAAGGCGGTATCCAGCGTCTCGGCATCCAGCGTGCCGAAGCCTTCGTCGAGGAATAATGATTCGATGCGCGTTTTATGGCTGACTAAATCCGACAGCGCTAACGCCAGCGCCAGGCTGACAAGGAAGCTCTCACCGCCCGACAGCGTACGGGTGTCGCGCGTGGCATCCGCCTGCCAGGTATCAACCACTTCCAGTTCCAGCTCTTCACTGACGCGGCGTTGCAGCAGGTAGCGACCGTGCAGACGATCGAGCTGACGGTTCGCCAGCCACACCAGATGATCGAGCGTCAGGCCTTGCGCGAAGCGGCGGAATTTATCGCCTTTGGCCGAGCCAACCAGATCGTTCAGGCGGCTCAACTGCGCCAGCTCCACTTCATCAGTAGCGATTTGCGTCAGCAACGACTGCTGCTGTTGACGCCGTTGCGCATCGCTGTGCAACTGCTGCTGTGCCTCGCCCTGTTGACGCGCATTGTCACGCAGGGTCACGCGTAGCTGTTCCAGCTGGTGCTGGATGTGGGCGGCGACTTCATCACTGAGATCCGCCGGGCGCTGCTGCTGATGCATTATGCCGCGCTGCGTAAGCTGTTCACTCAGGGTAAGTTGCTGCTGGCGCTGTTGATCCAGCGTCTGCAACTGCTGGCGGAGTTGCTGCACCTCGCGCTCATCGAGCAGGGCGGCGCGCAGTGCCGATTCATCAGCAAAATCACTTTGCTGCAGCGCGGCAAGGAAGGCATTTTCTGCGGCAGCGACGCGTTCACTCAACGTGTGTTGCTGCGCAGCAATTTGCTCACATTGCCCATTCAGGCTGTGCAGCAAGCTTTGTGCCTGTTGCCACTGCTCTAATTGTTGCGCCAGCGCCTGCTCACACTGCTGTAGCGCGGCGTGTTGCTGTTGACGTGCTTCCGCCACCCGACGATCGCCAAACAACTGCTGACGCTGCTGCTGCTGCTGTTGATGCTGCTGTTGCAGAGCGTTGAGCGAGTGCTGCAGCTCATCAAGCCGCTGCTGTTCACGCGCCAAATTCTGCTGCAAGCTGCTGCGTTCACTCTCTGCTTTTGCCAGCTGTGGCTGCAACTCGCTGTATAAACGCTCATTTTCCTGCCATGAAGTCCAACGCTGCTGCAGCGCGTTGATCCAGCCTTCCCGCGCTGCCGCTTGTGGCAGGCTGAGCTGATGCTGCGACAATTGTTGTTCCAGCTGCTGCGCCAGTTGCTGCATGGCGCTGCGTTCAGTGGCTTCGCGTTGGATGATTTCATCCAGTGTCTGCTGCGTACTGATGATCTGCTGCTGCGCCAGCTGCTGCTGATTTTGATGCTGTTGCCACCGTTGCTGCTGTTGCAGATGGGCGTCTTTTGCCTGCTGTACCGCACGTGCGGCGTTTTCCCGCACCTGTAGCTGCTGCTGCTGTGTCTGTTCCTGCGCATCCTGCTGTTGCTGCCACTGCGCAAAGTCATCCTGTTGCTCCAGTGTGCAGGTAAGTGCCAGCTCACCGCACAGCGCTTGCCACTGGGTGTTCACCGTTGTGAGCTGCTGGTCGTATTCGCTGATTTCCTGCTGCAGCGACTGCTGCTGTTGCAGCGACAATTTTTGCTGCTCGCCTTTGGCGGTGCCGGACTCTTTCAGCTGCGCCACGCGCGTTTCCAGCTCGGCCAGACGCTGCTGATTGGCGCCTGGCTCAAGCTGCTGATATTGCGCGATAGCCGGATGCTGGCACGAGCCGCACAGCGGGCAGGGCTGATCCGGCTGCAGTTTCGCGCGCTCATCAGCCAGCTGGGCGATAGTGCGCTCCAGCTCGCAGATTTTGCGCACATCAAGCAGCGCCTGATGTTCCCGCTTGTAGGCTTCGCGCAATACCTGCAACGCCTGTTCAGCTTCCTGATGTTCCTGCTGTAACTGCGCCAGTTTCTGCTGACGCTGCACCCGCTGCGGCTGTAGCGAGCGCCACTGCGCGGCGAGCAGGCTGAGCTGCTGCCGCGCAGCACGCTGCGCTTGATGTTGCGTCAAGGCAGCACGCAGCTGCGGACTGGCGACTTCAGACTCAAGCGAAGTCAGTGCTTGCTCCGCTTGCAGCCGCTGCTGCGCGGCCTGCGCTTCGGCTTGCTGCAAGGGTTGCGCCGCCTGTTCACGCTGGGTCTGCGCCTGTTGATGCTGCTCCAGTTGGTTGCGCTGCTGCTGTTGCTGCGCAATCAACTGTTTTAGCGTCTGTTCGCGTTCATCCAGTCGGGCGATCTCCGCCTGCCAGCGGGTCAGTTCAGCGCCCCAATGGGCCACTGCAGCTTCTCGGGAGCGGAATTCCTGCTGCTGCGCCAGCTGCTGTTGTAAATGTTCACTTACCTGCTGTTGCTTGCTGAGCGCGGTTTGGCTGGTTTGCAGCGCCTGTTGCTGCTGCACATGCAGCCGCTGTTGCTCATCCAACTGCTGTGACAGGGTGGTGATGCGTTGATCGAGCGGGATAACCTGCTCGGTCAGCAGCGTTTCTAGCTGCTGCTGTTGCTGTAACGCCTGCTCGCGTGCCTGCTGCGCTGCCTGATAGTGGCTTTCGTGCTGTTGCAGCGCGCTTTTGGCCTGCTGCTGTTGCGCCTGTCGCTGCTGTGATTGCTGTTCCAGCGTGCGACGATCGCTTTGCAACTGTTCGCGCTGTTGTAGCTTCTCACGCAGTTTTTCTGCCGGTTCGGCCCGCGCCAGCCGCTGACGATCGCCATCGGCCTGCTGCCAGGCCTGTTGCGCGGCAAGCAGCGTCTGTTCCGCCTGCTGCTGTTCCTGCATTAGCTGCTGTTGCTGCATCAGCCATTGTTGCTGTTGTTGCGCCAGCGTTAGCTGTTCGCTGAGGGCTTTCTCCTGCACACTCAGATCCGCCAACTGCTGCGTCAGTTCTGAGCGGCGCGCTTCATCGAGCAGCGACATGCCGCCGGCGCGGGCGCGCAGCGTCTCCAGTTCGCCACGCGCGGTGCGCCAGCGCTCGTAAATCTGCACCGAGATTTGTCCGTAAATTTCGGTGCCGGTTAGCTCTTCCAGCAGCTCGGCGCGTTCGCCGGGTTTGGCATTCAGAAAGGCGGCAAACTGGCCCTGCGACAGCATCATCGAGCGGGTAAAGCGGGCGAAGTCGAGTCCCGACAGGGTTTCAATTGCTTTCAGTTTGTCGCCGACTTTATCGGCGATGATTTGATTATCGGCTACGCGTGCCAGCTCGACGCGCGGCACCTGTAGCTTGCCGTCGGCCAGGCCGCGCGCGCGGTTCTGGCTCCAAAAGGCGCGCCAGGCTTCCCCTTTGATCTCAAACTCCACTTCGGCCAGACACTCGGCGGTGTCTCGCGTGATCAGCTCATTCTGCGTTTGCGACAGCGTGCCGAGGCGCGGCGTCTGGTGATAGAGCGCCAGACAAATGGCATCAAGCAAGGTGGTTTTGCCCGCGCCGGTGGCGCCGGTAATGGCAAATAATCCGTTGCTGGCAAAAGGCTCACGGCGGAAATCGATAAACCATTCGCCGCGCAGTGCATTGAGGTTTTTAAAGCGTAGCGTCAAAATTTTCATGCAGATGGATTCTCCAGCGCCGCGAGGGTGGTGCGGAACAGCTGCGTGAGTTGCTCGGCCTGCTCTGCATCCAGCTGATCTTCCTGCGCCAGGCGGCGGGCAAAGACCTCTTCCACTTTTAATTCGCTCAGAGTTTCGTTCTCCAGCCGTTCCAGGCTGCGCTGCCGCTGCTCCCGGCTGCGGCGCACCAGCAGTACTTCAACCGGCAGTTTTTCGGTCAGTGCTTCAATACGGCGTTGCAGATCGCTGAGATATTCCTGCGTGGTGATCTCAATATCCAGCCACGTGGGCTGTTCGCTGGCGCTTTCGCGGAACTGCGCCAGCTGATGTTCGATCTCCGCCATTGAGCCTTTCAGCATCTGCATCGGCTGGAAGTGCGGAATGGTCAGCGGCGTGACCGTCTCCAGCGTGGTGCTGAACGTCAGCAAGAAGACGCTTTTCTCACGGCCGAGTTCATCAAAACTGAGCGGAATCGGCGAGCCGCTATAGCGAATATGCTCGCTGTTGGCGATGCGCTGCGCGCGATGGATGTGACCGAGCGCGATGTAATCCGCGGGTGGAAACGCCTGCGCCGGAAACGCATCCAGCGTGCCGATATAGATGTCGCGCACCGAATCGCTTTTTGTCACGCCGACAGTGGTGAGATGGCCGGTGGCGATGATCGGCAGCGTGCTGTCCAGCGCCTCGCGCTGCGCCAGCGCGGCAGCATAGCAGTGCTGATAATGCTGCTCGATCGCTTCCAGCAGCGAAATCTGCTTCTCGCGCCCCGATTGTCCGGCCTGACTGCGCAGGATATCGCGTGGACGCAGATAAGGAATGGCGCACAGCAGCGCACCCGGCGCGCCATCGCGCTGCGTGAGCGTTAACACCTGCTGTTCGCCTTGTGGTGTGGCGCTGGTGATCACCTGGGTATTCAGGCAGGCCAGCAGCTCGCGCGATTCATTCAGCGTCGCCACCGAATCGTGATTGCCCGCCAGCACCACCAGTTGACAGCCGCTCGGCTGCAGCGCCACCACAAAACGGTTAAACATTTCGCGCGCGTAGCTCGGTGGCGAGCCGGTATCAAACAGATCGCCCGCGACGATGAGCGCATCCACCTGATGCTGCACAATCTGATCCAGCAACCAGTCAAGAAACGCCTGGTGTTCCCGGGCGCGACTTTTGCTGTAAAAGAACTGGCCGAGATGCCAGTCAGCGGTGTGAATGATGCGCATGTTTGCTCCGTGCTGAGTTTAGCGAAGGCGAATTATAACCACTTAAGATCACAAAGAAAAAAAGCAAATTTTTATTGTGACATTTCCGTTTTTTATCTATCTATCTTAAGGCAGTGTTTTTCATAAAAGTGTCACAAAACTGACGCATAATGACGCCGCAAATCCCAGTGACACGGTGTCACACTAGCAGGAGTTACAATGGCTAAGCGCATTTTGGTTGTGGAAGACGAAGCTCCCATCCGTGAAATGTTATGTTTCGTGCTGGAACAGAATGATTACCAGCCTATTGAGGCGGAAGATTATGACAGCGCGATTGGTAAGCTGATCGAACCCTGGCCTGATTTAATTCTGCTGGACTGGATGTTGCCCGGCGGCAGCGGTATCCAGTTTATTAAGCATTTGAAGCGTGAAGCCATGACGCGCGACATTCCGGTGATGATGCTGACGGCGCGCGGTGAAGAAGAAGATCGCGTGCGCGGTCTGGAAGTGGGGGCGGATGACTATATTACCAAGCCGTTTTCGCCAAAAGAGCTGATGGCGCGTATCAAAGCGGTGATGCGCCGTATTTCGCCGATGGCGGTGGAAGAGGTGATTGAGATGCAGGGGCTGAGCCTCGATCCGTCATCGCACCGCGTGATGTCGGAAACCACGCCGCTGGAGATGGGACCGACCGAATACAAACTGCTGCACTTCTTTATGACGCATCCGGAACGCGTTTACAGCCGCGAACAGCTGCTGAACCACGTGTGGGGCACCAATGTGTATGTCGAAGATCGCACCGTCGATGTGCATATTCGCCGTTTACGTAAAGCGCTGGAACTGACCGGCCACGATCGCATGGTTCAAACCGTTCGCGGAACAGGGTATCGTTTCTCAGCCCGCTACTAAACGTAAACGGAGTTTTTACCGTGCTGGAACGACTCTCCTGGAAGAGACTTTTGACCGAGCTGGCGCTGGTCTGTTTACCTGCGCTGGTGTTGGGTCTGTTGTTCGGCTATCTGCCGTGGCTGCTGCTGATTGCGGTGAGCGGCGTGATGTTGTGGCATTTCAGAAATCTGATGCGTTTGTCGCACTGGCTGTGGGTCGATCGTTCAATGACGCCGCCCACCGGACGCGGCAGTTGGGAACCGCTGTTCTATGGTCTGTATCAGATGCAGCTGCGCAACCGGCGGCGTCGGCGTGAGCTGGGTAATCTGATCAAACGTTTCCGCAGCGGTGCAGAATCGCTGCCAGATGCCGTGGTACTGACCACTGAAGAGGGCACCATTTTCTGGTGCAATGGTTTGGCGCAACAGCATCTTGGCTTGCGTTGGCCGGAGGATAACGGCCAGAACATCCTCAATTTGCTGCGTTATCCTGAATTTTCCCGTTATATCCGCCAGCGCAAGTTCGACATGCCGCTGACGCAGATCCTCAATAATCAGCATCATATGGAATTCCGCGTGATGCCATACAGCGAAGGGCAGTGGCTGATGGTGGCGCGTGATGTCACCCAAATGCACCAGCTGGAAGGCGCGCGACGTAACTTCTTTGCTAACGTCAGCCATGAACTGCGTACGCCGCTAACGGTGCTGCAGGGTTATCTGGAAATGATGGACGACTCGGTAATGAACGAGCGCACGCGCAGCAAGGCATTGCATACCATGCAAGAGCAGACGCGACGCATGGACAGCCTGGTAAAACAGCTGCTGACCTTATCGCGGATTGAAGCGGCTCCGGCCATCGATCTGAAAGAGACAGTGGATGTGCCTGGCATGCTGCTGCTGTTGCAGCGTGAAGCGGAAACGCTGAGTCAGGGACGTCATACCATCCATTTCCACACCGATCCGCACCTTAAAGTGTTCGGCAATGACGAGCAGCTGCGTAGCGCCATTTCCAATCTGGTCTACAACGCGGTGAATCATACGCCGGAAGGCACGCGCATCGACATCAGCTGGTTGCGTACCAAGCAAGGTGCGCAGTTTAAGGTGTGCGATGACGGGCCGGGCATCAGCGAGCAGCATCTGCCACGCCTCACCGAGCGTTTCTACCGTGTGGATAAAGCGCGTTCGCGCGCTACTGGCGGCAGCGGTTTGGGGCTGGCGATTGTGAAACATGCGCTGGGCCATCATAACGCGCGGCTGGAAATCACCAGCGTGCCGCATCAGGAAACCTGTTTCAGCTTTCTTCTGCCGCAGCGGTTGATTGTGGCTAACGTGGCTCAAGAGCGCGTTAACACCGAGTGAGTCAATTTATTGCCTATGCATTCAGGTGCGCATAAATGCGCACCCTACGAAAACCCAGCTCCGTAAACGTAGGGTCGCCCTTCATGGCGTAATGCCTCAGTTAAGCGCCGAGCGACTTTCGTTCGCCATCGGCTGGGGCAGTTTCAGCTATGCCGTGCGGCGACCGAGCAGAGGACGCCTGGCCGCGCCCTCTGCACTCCCGGGCCCTGCGCCAGCCCAGCCCGCCGCTACGCGGTACCTTCACTCGCTCACGATTCCTGACGGACCGGCGGCGATTCGCTCCTGCTCAGCGCCGCCTCTCGCCGCATCCCTGCGGCTCGCCCTGGAATCCTTCACTCGTTCAGCGGGCAGGGATGTCGCCTCAACACCCACACTGCAGCACCAATGCCTATCTCTTAATCACTATCGCTGTAACGCTTGTAGGGTCGCCATTCATGGCGACCTTTTCGTGCCTCACTGATTGCCATGACGCAATTTATTGCGCGTTAAATCGCGCCGCGACAGAATAGAGCCCTTATTGAATTGCGGAACCGCTCATGAAATCGCTGTTGCTCTCCTGCATGCTGCTTTGCTCTGCTTTAGCACATGGCCAACAAACCATGCTGACCGGCAATCTGAGCAGCGTCGGATCGGACACGCTTGGCTACCTGATGACCTTGTGGGGCGAGGATTTTAGCCGTCAGTCGCCGGGTGTGAACGTTCAGGTGCAGGCGGCGGGATCTTCTACCGCACCGACCGCGCTGGCGGCGGGTGCTGCTCAACTGGGCGCGATGAGCCGCCCGATGCAAATCGATGAACGTCAACTCTTTACCGCGCGCTACGGCTACCCGCCGCTGGCCGTGCCGGTGGCGATGGATGCGCTGGTGGTAGTGGTCAATCAGGATAACCCGTTGCCGCGCATTGCGCCGCAACAGCTCGACGCGCTGTTCTCCATTACCCGCCTGTGCGGCGGGCGGCAAGTGCCGCAACGTTGGGGCGATCTCGGCCTGAGCGAAAGCCAATGGGCAACGCGCAGCATTCAACGTTATGGCCGCAACTCAGCTTCGGGAACGTGGGGCTTTTTCAAGCAGCAGGCGCTGTGCAAAGGGGATTTTCGCGCTGACGTTGCCGAATTTCCCGGTTCTGCGGCGGTGGTACAAGCCGTTGCCGCCACGCCTAACAGCATTGGTTACGCCAGTTTTGGCTTTCATCTCAGCGGGGTGAAAATGCTGCCGGTCGTCACGGCAAACGGCGACAGCGTGATGCCGGATGCCGAATCCATTCGCAGCGGCCGCTATCCGTGGTCGCGTCCGCTCTACATCTATGTCAATAAAGCGCCGGGTAAACCGCTGCCGCCGCTGGTCAATGCGTTTCTGCATCAGGTCTTGTCGCCGCAGGGTCAACGTCGGGTGAGTGAAGCCGGTTATCTGCCATTGTCGGATAGCCAGATGTCACAAGCACGCGCGGCAATTGAGGGAAATTGAAGAACGTGCATCTGAACATGAAATAGTTTCATGTGACCTGAATTTTCTTCCGTTGCTGAATGTGTAACAGCGTGGCATTCTTCTTGGACATATAGCCGTCCAGATGGCTGATATAACTCAGCGAAATTATACCCTGACGCAACTATGCGCTCAGCCAGGAGAGAAGATGCCACGTCATAATCCGTTCCGTGCCGATACCGTCGGCAGTTTTCTGCGTCCCGCAGCCATCAAGCAGGCGCGTGTGCAGTTTGCCAATGGCGAAATCAGTGCCGATCAATTGCGCCAGGTTGAAGATCGCGAAATCCGTCACGTTGTGGAGCAACAGCGTGCCAACGGCCTGCAGATCGTTACCGATGGTGAATTCCGTCGCGCCTGGTGGCACTTCGATTTCTTCGGCGATCTGCACGGCGTAGAGCTGTTCGAAGCGGAGCAGGGCATTCAGTTCAACGGCGTGCAGACCAAAGCGCACGGCGTGAAAGTCACCGGTAAAGTGGCCTTTAATCCTCAACACCCGATGCTGGATCACTTCCGCTTCCTGCAAAGCGTGGCGGGCGATGCGGTTGCCAAAATGACCATTCCAAGCCCAAGCGTGTTGCACTTCCGCGGTGGCCGTAAGGTGATCGATGCTACGGTTTATCCCGACCTCAAAGAGTACTTCGCCGATCTGGCGCAGACCTACAAAGATGCCATCAAAGCATTTTACGACGCGGGCTGCCGTTATCTGCAGCTGGATGACACCGTGTGGGCATACCTGTGCTCAACCGACCAGCAACATCAGATCCGCGAACGTGGCGAAGATCCACAGGAACTGGCGCGCATCTATGCTGAAGTGCTAAACAGCGCGCTGGAAGGCAAGCCGGAAGATCTGACCGTTGGTCTGCATGTGTGTCGCGGCAACTTCCGCTCGACGTGGATCTCCGAAGGTGGCTATGAGCCGATAGCCGAAGTGCTGTTTGGTGGCGTGAATATCGATGCCTTCTACCTTGAGTACGACAATGAACGTTCGGGGGGCTTCGAGCCGCTGCGCTTCCTTAAGCCAGGCCATCAGCAGGTCGTACTGGGCCTGATCACCACCAAAACCGGTGAGCTGGAAGATGCGGCACAGGTGAAAGCGCGTCTGCAGGAAGCGTCGCAGTTTGTTAGCCTCAACCAAATCTGCCTCAGCCCGCAGTGTGGCTTTGCGTCTACCGAAGAGGGCAACAGCCTGAGCGAAGAGCAAGAGTGGCAGAAGATTCGTCTGGTGGTCGAGATAGCAAGAACGGTCTGGTAATGCTGTAAACCTGAACAAACAGGCGCGTAAATCGCGCCTTTTGTGCATCTCAAGGCCGATTTATGCAAAGAAATCTCCCGTACTGAGGAAAGTTTTAGCAAATCATCTGGGGTGTTTTCCCGCTATTCCACCGTGATTCACTGCTTTATCCCGCTATCTTGTTATATCCTTCTGGTTTTCCGATCCCGTATTGCCTTTCTTCGCTATAAACGTTCTAATTTGCGCCGTTGTCGATTTATCCCTCTGCGAACAGAAGAAAAGTAGTTTAAATCACCTGCGCTTTAGCGTTTTAGACCGCATATCACGCTGGTCTTGCCTGATAAGGCTTTGTTTTAGCGCATCCAGAGGACAACACGAACCCAACTTCCACCGCAACATCAGCTACAGGCAGTACAGAAGTTTATGACACACCGTTTAACCTCCAAGGATATCCTGGCGCTGGGCTTTATGACGTTTGCCCTGTTCGTTGGCGCAGGAAATATCATCTTCCCACCGATGGTGGGAATTCAGTCTGGCGAACACGTTTGGGTGGCGGCATTCGGCTTCCTGATTACCGCTGTCGGCTTACCGGTGATCACCGTCATCGCGCTGGCGCGCGTGGGCGGCGGCATTGATGCGCTGAGCTCACCGATTGGTAAAGCCGCCGGTTTGCTGCTGGCGACGGTTTGCTACCTGGCGGTTGGGCCGCTGTTTGCCACGCCGCGTACCGCTACCGTCTCCTTTGCCGTCGGCATTGCACCGCTGACCGGCGATGGCGCGCTGCCGCTGTTGATCTACAGCCTGATTTACTTCGCGCTGGTGATCGGCATCTCGCTCTATCCAGGCAAACTGCTGGATACCGTGGGCCACTTCCTTGCTCCGCTGAAAATTCTGGCGCTGATTGTGCTTGGCGTCGCCGTGCTGATCTGGCCTGCCGGTGGCGTTTCACCGGGTACGGAAGAGTATCAGCGAGCGGCCTTCTCCAGCGGCTTCGTCAATGGTTATCTGACCATGGATACGCTGGGTGCGCTGGTGTTCGGTATTGTTATTGTCAATGCGGCGCGCTCACGCGGCGTTGAAGATGCCAAATTACTCACGCGCTATACCATGCTGGCCGGCATCATTGCGGGTATCGGTTTGACGCTGATTTACCTGACGCTGTTCAAACTCGGCAACGATAGCGGTGCGTTGGTTGCGCAGAGCGCCAATGGTGCTGAGATTCTGCATGCTTACGTGCAGCAGACCTTCGGCGCTATGGGCAGCTTCTTCCTTGCAGCGCTGATCTTCGTGGCCTGCATGGTGACGGCGGTGGGCCTGACCTGCGCCTGCGCAGAATTCTTTGCGCAATATGTTCCGCTGTCGTATAAAACGCTGGTATTTATTCTGGGTCTGTTCTCCATGGTGGTGTCGAATCTCGGCCTGAGCCATCTGATTCAGATCTCGATTCCGGTGCTGACGGCGATTTATCCGCCATGTATCGTGCTGGTGGTACTGAGCTTCACGCTGAAGTTGTGGAACAAAAGTTCACGTATCATCGCGCCGACCATGTTGGTCAGCCTGCTGTTCGGTATCGTTGATGCCATCAAAACCACCAGCTTTAAAGATGTGCTGCCGCTGTTCAGTCAGCATCTGCCGCTGGCCGATCAGGGACTCTCCTGGTTGCCGCCATCGCTGGCGATGATGGTGATTGCTGCGGTGGTTGATCGGGCAAAAGGACGTGAGCAGGTCGCCGTTCATCAGTAAGCGACATTGCTGTTAATTCCAACCACGGGCTTGCCCGTGGTTTTTCATTTTCAAGGTACTGAGTGTTATGCAAGAAACCAATAAGCTCAAACGCGGACTGAGCACGCGCCATATTCGCTTTATGGCACTGGGTTCGGCGATTGGCACCGGGCTGTTTTACGGCTCGGCCGATGCCATCAGAATGGCAGGCCCAAGCGTGTTGCTGGCGTACATCATCGGCGGTGCGGTGGCGTACATCATCATGCGTGCGCTGGGTGAGATGTCGGTCAACAACCCGCAGGCCAGCTCATTCTCGCGCTATGCGCAGGATTATCTCGGCCCGCTGGCAGGTTACATTACCGGCTGGACCTACTGTTTTGAAATCCTGATCGTGGCGATTGCCGACGTAACGGCGTTTGGTATCTACATGGGCGTGTGGTTCCCCGAGGTACCGCACTGGATTTGGGTGCTGAGCGTGGTACTGATTATCGGCGCCATCAACCTGATGAGCGTGAAAGTGTTTGGTGAAGTGGAGTTCTGGTTCTCCTTCTTCAAAGTCGCCACCATTATCATCATGATTCTTGCCGGCTTCGGCATGATTTTCTGGGGCATCGGTAACGGTGGGCAACCGACCGGCATTCACAATCTGTGGACCAACGGCGGCTTCTTCGCGCACGGCATTGTAGGCATGCTGCTGTCGCTGCAGATGGTGATGTTTGCTTACGGCGGCATTGAGATCATCGGGATTACGGCCGGTGAAGCAGACGATCCGAAGACCTCGATTCCTCGCGCTATCAACTCTGTGCCGATGCGTATTCTGGTGTTCTATGTGGGTACGCTGTTTGTCATCATGTCGATTTATCCGTGGAATCAGGTGGGCACTTCCGGCAGCCCGTTCGTGCTGACCTTCCAGCATTTGGGTATCGCGGCGGCGGCTTCAATCCTCAACTTCGTGGTGCTGACGGCTTCATTGTCGGCGATTAACAGCGATGTATTTGGCGTGGGACGAATGCTGCACGGTATGGCGCAGCAAGGTCACGCACCCAAGGTATTCCAGAAAGTGTCTAATCGCGGGATTCCGTGGGTGACCGTATTAGTGATGATGATGGCGATGTTAATCGCGGTCTATCTCAACTACCTGATGCCAGAAAAAGTGTTCCTGGTGATCGCCTCGCTCGCCACCTTTGCGACCGTTTGGGTGTGGATCATGATTCTGCTGTCGCAAATTGCCTTCCGCCGCAAAATTGGCCATGAGCAAGCTGGGAAGTTGGATTTCGCTATGCCGGGTGGCAGTGCAACCGCGTGGTTTGGCGTGGTGTTCCTGGCATTCATTATTGGGCTGATTGGTTACTTCCCGGATACGCGCGTGTCGCTGTACGTCGGTTTCGCGTGGATTGCAGTGCTGTTGCTGACGTGGCCGCTGGTGAAAAAGCGTAAGGGCTGATGTTATTTCAGGTGCGCATCAGTGAGCACCTATTGGATATATCGCAATTTGTAGCGGCGCAATTTATTGCGCGATAAATCGCGCCGCTACGGAATGTGCGTTAATCGCAAGCGCAAAATAAAACGTAGAAAACAACGCGAAATATTAAATAGTCAAAAGCAGTGATGTGATCAAAAAATAATTCGGCGCATCCTGTCGCCGAAAATACATCAAAAAAGGAGAAAATAAGTAATGCTAAGGGATGTTTGACTTACTCAGCATATCGCATTTTGATTGTTGTCGGCATGTTCAGAAAAAAAGAGAAAACTCCCACATGGGAATAGAGAATTACTTACAGTTAATTTAAGTGATTTTCCTGAAAAGTTAAGCTCGCATAATTTAACGCGCTTAACCTCAAAAAAATTATAACGTCACATGTGCAGGCAGCAGCGCTTTCAACTGTGGATAAATCACGGCATTGGCCAGTAGCACCGGATTGCCGTGCTGCAAACCTTCATGACCGAGATAATCGTTGGTGATGCCGCCCGCTTCACGCATCAGCACAATGCCCGGTAAGCCATCCCACGGATTCATGTGTGCTTCGTAGTAACCCATTAATCGACCCGCCGCCGCCCACGCACTCATCAACGCGCCAGAACCGTTGCGGATAAACATGCCACCCTGTGCCAGTAACGCGCCGATAAAGGTAGTGAGCGGTTCAATAGGCTGGCTGTTGGAACTGCCGAGACCCAGCAATCCCTGATCGAGCTGCTGCGCGCTGTGCGATTGAATGCGTTTATCATTGACCCATGCTCCTTTTCCCCGACAGGCATGAAAAGTTTCTTGATGATTGGGATCGCAAACCACGCCAATTACCGCTTCATTTTCACAGACAATGGCCAGCGAAACGCACCAGTTGTGCAGGCCATTAACAAAGCTGCTGGTGCCATCAATCGGATCGATCACCCAGATAAAGCGCGCGCCGGAGGTCATGCCGCCGCTCTCTTCGCCCAGTACCGCATCGTCAGGAAAACGTTCGTGGATCAGATGCTTGACCAGTTGTTCAACATTGCGATCGGCTTCGCTGACCACATCCTGGAGATCCTTCTTATGCTCAACGACGAGCTGATGACGTTGCTGATACCACGATAAAGCACGGCTGGCGGCGGTTTTCGCAACATCACAGGCGAAGTGATAGCGTGCATCGAGTTCGGTAAGCGAAGCTGAAGACATCTTTCCCTCTTATGATTGTCAGGCTGGAGGAGCAACAACTGACGCCGAAAATGGCGTCCTGGCTGTGTGACGGACTTAACAAAAGTTAAGAAAGGCTTCATTAAGCCGTAGATGACCGCGCCTGACAAGAGGAGGAGAAGCACAGCCAGCGAAATTTTTATTTTCGCTGGCTGGTAAAGCGGGATGAAGCGTTAGTGGCGGGTTCTCACGCCAATTTGACGCATGTCATTACCGGTTGGTGATTGGTGTACGCGCAGTCCAAAGGCAGGCAGAACCGCGTAAATATGGTCGAAGATATCTGACTGAATATCTTCATACTCTTTCCACACCGTGGTGCTGGTGAAAACATAGACTTCCAGCGGCAAGCCGTTCTCACCCGGTGCTAGCTGACGTACCATTAACGTCATCTCTTTATGAATGCGCGGATGCTGCTCCAGCCAGCTTTGCAACCAGACACGGAAAGTACCGACGTTCGTCAAGCGACGTCCATTCAGCGGTGAATTCAAATCACAGCCCAGCTGCGCATTCCATGCAGCGACCTCTTCACTTTTACTGTTCAGATACGGCGTCAGCAGATGAGCGCTTTTCAGTTGCTGCATCATGGCGTCATCGAGAAAGGCAATGCTGGTGGTATCTAAATGAATACTGCGTTTAATACGACGTCCGCCCGATTCCGACATGCCACGCCAGTTTTTAAATGAATCAGAAATAAGCGCATAGGCAGGAATAGTGACAATGGTGTTATCCCAGTTGCGTACTTTTACCGTGGTCAGTGAAATATCGATCACCGCACCGTCCGCGCCATATTTCGGCATTTCCAGCCAGTCATTCATTTTCAGCATGTTATTTGCTGCCAGCTGAATACCGGCAACCAGGCCCAGAATGGGATCCTTAAATACCAGCATCAACACCGCCGTCATGGCACCGAGTCCGGTGATCAATACGCCCGGAGATTTTCCCAGCAGCAGCGAGATAATCATGATCACCATTAAAATAGCGGCGATCAGTTTCACGCTTTGGATGATTCCGCGCAGCGGCAATTGCTGTGCCAGCATGCTATTAACGCTGAGTTGTTGCAGCAGATCCAGCAAGGAGAACAGCATGAGAAGTGCGAAGATCATCATCCAAAGCTGGGCGACAATCAGCAGCGCACTGTATAACTGGCTGCTGTCATGCAGGAATAATTCGGTTTGCAATTTAAATAGCACGCCTTGCATCAGCCATACGCTGCGGCTAAACAGGCGGCTGTTAATCAACGCCTTCGGCCACTGGCGACTGCTTTTTTCGGTGTAACGACGCAGCAGCGGCAAGATAGCGCGGTGCAGAATGGCGTGAGTGATAAGCGAGATGGCAAAGATAATGGCAATCACTATTCCCAATGCCATGATGTGCGTATAGCTGAGGCCGGCTTCTGCGAGCCGATTTGCAATAAGATGCTGCATAAGATTTCCCTGAGTGTGACGAAAATTAAGGTCACGCAGGGTAGGGGATGGGAAATTTCCCGTCCAACAGACGGGTCTTGAATTCTACAGTCGTTGCGCGCGCGCGTCGGCCATCAGGCGCGGATAGAACTGGAAGAACAGGGGTTCGAGCCGATCATAGTGATCGATGAAATCCTGATAGGAATCACGCAGCGCAACCAGACGCGGACGACGATGTGCCATGCCGCTTAGCACGCGCGCCAGCCGTGTCGGTTCCGCGTAGTGTTCAAACCAGCGCTCGCGCCACATCACGGCATTCAATTCTATGAAGCCTTCCGGCGTACCGGCCAGCTGCGGCACAATGTTGCGTTCAGCCGCCTGCGTAAACTCTGCCAGCGATTGCGTGGGATGAAATTTCTCCCAGTGTAACGCAAGGAAGTGATCCCAAATCACATCCAGCGTGATCGGCGCCACGCGGCGCGTTTCAGGGCGAAACAGGTCACGCGCAATACGCACTTCGGGCAGGTTATCGGTTAACACGTCAAGACGGCGATGCATGGCGATGCCATCCACGACGGGCGCGGGCCATTGCGATTGCACGTTACCGCGCACGAAATCGGCCATGAGATTGCCCAGCAGAGAGCTGTTTGCCAGCTGCGCCAGGTGAAGGTGAGCGAGAAAGTTCATGGCGCATTATATACACGTCATACTGCAAGTTACAGGTGCGTTGGCTGCTTTCATGTACCCGAATCACTGACTCGAATGAGGGTGTGTTGAGGCAGAATCACAGAAGCGCAGCCAGTTGTTCAGAATTTGCCGCTTTTCAGCTAGACTATGCCGCCTGATTTTAAGTCCTGAAGAAGTGAAGCATGCGCGTAGCCGATTTTACCTTTGAGTTGCCAGAATCATTAATCGCCCACTATCCGCAGGCGCAGCGAAGCGGTTGTCGCTTGCTGTCGCTTGATGGCCCAAGCGGCGCGTTAAGCCATGGCGTATTTACTGACGTGATGGATAAGCTCAATCCGGGCGATCTGCTGGTGTTTAACAACACTCGCGTGATTCCCGCACGCGTCTTTGGCCGTAAAGCCAGCGGCGGGAAAATCGAGATGCTGGTTGAGCGCATGCTGGACGACAAACGCGTGCTGGCGCATGTGCGCGCCTCTAAAGCACCGAAGCCAGGCGCAGAGTTGCTGCTGGGCGATGACGAAAGCGTTAAAGCCACCATGGTGGCGCGTCATGACACGCTGTTTGAAATTGCTTTTGAAGACGATCGCGCAGTGCTGGATATTCTCAACAGCGTCGGCCATATGCCGCTGCCGCCGTATATCGATCGTCCCGATGAAGATGCCGACCGTGAGCTGTACCAAACCGTGTATGGCGTGCGTCCCGGTGCTGTTGCCGCACCCACCGCCGGTTTGCACTTTGATGAACCGCTGCTGGAGGCGCTGAAAGCCAAAGGCGTTGAAATGGCGTTTGTCACGCTGCACGTCGGTGCCGGCACCTTCCAGCCGGTGCGCGTGGAAACCATCGAAGATCACATCATGCACGCCGAATACGCGGAAGTGCCACAGGAGGTGGTGGATGCGGTGTTGGCGTGTAAAGCGCGCGGCAATAAAGTGGTTGCCGTCGGCACCACCTCGGTAAGATCGCTGGAGAGCGCCGCGAAGGCCAGCCAGGATGCGCTGATTGCCCCGTTCTTCGATGACACCCAGATCTTTATCTATCCCGGCTACCACTATCAGGTAATTGATGCGTTGATCACCAATTTCCATCTGCCGGAATCGACCCTGATTATGCTGGTATCGGCCTTTGCCGGTTACCAGCACACCATGGCGGCTTATCACAGCGCGGTGGCAGAGCAGTACCGTTTCTTTAGCTACGGCGATGCGATGTACATCACCCGTAATCCCCAGGCACCTGACGAAAGCGTTGGTGCGTAATTGAATCAGACTGTTTCTCTGATTAGAGGTTAATGTGAAATTTGAATTAGATACTACCGACGGGCGCGCGCGCCGTGGCCGTCTGGTCTTTGATCGTGGCGTTGTCGAAACCCCGGCCTTTATGCCCGTGGGCACCTACGGCACGGTGAAAGGCATGACGCCGGAAGAAGTGAAAGAGACCGGCGCACAAATCCTGCTCGGCAACACTTTCCACCTGTGGCTGCGCCCAGGCCAGGAGATCATGAAACTGCACGGCGATCTGCATGATTTCATGAACTGGCAAGGTCCAATCCTCACCGATTCAGGCGGTTTCCAGGTGTTCAGCCTCGGTGATATCCGCAAGATCACCGAAGCCGGCGTGCACTTCCGCAACCCGATCAATGGCGACCCGATTTTCCTTGATCCGGAAAAGTCGATGGAGATTCAGTTCGATCTCGGCTCTGACGTAGTGATGATCTTCGACGAATGTACGCCTTATCCTGCGGATTGGGATTACGCCAAACGTTCGATGGAGATGTCTTTACGTTGGGCACAGCGCAGCCGTGACCGCTTCGATTCGCTGGGAAATAAAAATGCATTGTTCGGCATTATTCAGGGCGGTGTTTACGAAGATTTACGAGATGTCTCCGTTAAAGGTCTGGTAGAGATTGGCTTTGATGGGTACGCTGTGGGCGGCCTGGCGGTGGGTGAGCCTAAAGAGGACATGCACCGAATCCTGGAGCACGTCTGTCCGCAAATTCCGCAAGACAAACCGCGTTATTTGATGGGCGTCGGCAAGCCAGAAGATCTGGTGGAAGGCGTTCGCCGCGGTATCGATATGTTTGACTGCGTTATGCCAACGCGCAATGCGCGCAACGGTCATCTGTTTGTTACCGATGGCGTGGTGAAAATCCGTAATGCCAAGTATAAAGATGACACCGCAACGCTGGATGCTGAGTGTGATTGTTACACCTGTCGCAATTATAGCCGTGCCTACTTGCATCATCTTGATCGCTGTAACGAAATACTGGGCGCACGCCTGAATACGATTCACAATCTGCGCTATTACCAGCGTTTGATGGCCGGTTTACGTAAGGCTATCGAAGAGGGTAAATTAGAGCACTTTGTTAGCGAGTTCTACCAACGGACGGGGAAAGCGGTTCCTCCGCTGAACGTCTGATAATTCATCAATGAGGGAAATTTAATGAGCTTTTTCATTTCTGACGCCGTAGCCGCAGCAGGCGCACCGTCTCAGGGAAGTCCGTATTCTCTGGTGATCATGCTGGTGGTATTTGGTCTGATCTTCTACTTCATGATTCTGCGTCCACAGCAGAAGCGTACCAAAGATCACAAGAAGCTGATGGATTCCATCTCTAAAGGTGATGAAGTGCTGACCAGCGGTGGTTTAGTTGGCCGTGTGACCAAAGTGGCAGAAACTGGCTATGTTTCAATTGCCCTGAACGACACCACTGAAGTAGTTGTTAAACGTGATTTCGTGGCCGCCGTTCTGCCGAAAGGTACTATGAAGGCGCTGTAATTTTTTCTTCCCGAAGGGAACTGCCGTGTTAAACCGTTATCCTTTGTGGAAGTACATCATGCTGGTCGTCGTGATTCTCGTCGGCCTGCTCTATGCGCTTCCTAACCTCTATGGTGAGGATCCGGCCGTTCAGATCACTGGTGCGCGCGGTGGCGCCGCCAGTGAGCAAACGTTGGATCAGATCCAGAACGTATTAAAACAAGACAATATCGAGAGCAAATCCCTCGCTCTGGAAAATGGTGCCATTCTGGCCCGCTTTGCGACTCAGGATGCGCAACTGCGCGCGCGTGATGCACTCACCACCACGCTGGGCGAAGACTACATTGTGGCACTCAACCTCGCGCCAGCAACCCCTCGCTGGCTGAGCATGCTGGCCGCGGAGCCGATGAAACTTGGTCTTGATCTGCGCGGCGGCGTTCACTTCCTGATGGAAGTGGATATGGATACGGCTCTGGGCAAACTGCAAGAGCAGAACGCCGACAGCCTGCGCAGCGACCTGCGCGACAAAAGCATTCCGTATACCACCGTTAATAAAATCGCGAACTATGGCGTAGAAGTGCGTTTCCGTGACGGCGCCAGCCGTGACGCGGCAATCAGCTACTTGTCTACGCGCCACCGCGATCTGGTGATCTCAAGCCAGGGCAGCGATGCGCTGCGTGCGGTAATGAGCGATACGCGTCTGAGCGAAGCGCGTGAATATGCGGTGCAGCAAAACATCACGATTCTGCGTAACCGTGTGAACCAGCTTGGCGTAGCCGAACCGCTGGTGCAGCGTCAAGGTTCTGACCGCATCGTGGTGGAACTGCCGGGTATTCAGGACACCGCGCGCGCGAAAGAGATTTTGGGTGCCACCGCCACGCTGGAATTCCGTCTGGTTAATACCAGCGTTGATCCTACCGCCGCAGCCAGCGGCCGTGTGCCGGGCGATTCGGAAGTGAAGAAAACGCGCGAAGGGCAGCCAGTGGTGCTGTACAAGCGTGTCATTCTGACCGGTGACCACATCACCGACTCTACGTCGAGCATGGATGAGTACAACCAGCCACAGGTGAACATTTCACTGGATGGCGCGGGCGGCAACATGATGTCGAACTTCACCAAGGACAACATCGGTAAGCCGATGGCGACCCTGTTTGTGGAGTACAAAGACAGCGGTAAGAAAGATGCCAACGGCCGTTCGATTCTGGTGAAACAGGAAGAAGTGATTAACGTGGCGAACATCCAGTCGCGCCTCGGCAACAGCTTCCGTATCACCGGCATTAATAATCCGAACGAAGCACGCCAGCTGTCGCTGCTGCTGCGCGCGGGTGCGTTGATTGCGCCAATCCAGATTGTAGAAGAACGCACCATCGGTCCAACCATGGGCCAGCAGAACATCACACAAGGTCTCGAAGCCTGTCTGTGGGGTTTGATCGCGTCCATCATCTTTATGGTGGTGTTCTACAAGAAGTTTGGCCTTATCGCCACCAGCGCACTGCTGTGTAACCTGGTGCTGATTGTCGGCATCATGTCACTGCTGCCTGGCGCCACGCTCACCATGCCGGGTATCGCCGGTATCGTGCTGACGCTGGCGGTGGCGGTTGATGCTAACGTATTGATTAACGAACGTATTAAAGAAGAGTTGCGTAACGGACGCTCGGTGCAGCAGGCGATTCATGAAGGCTATAAAGGCGCCTTCTCCAGTATCGTCGATGCCAACGTTACGACGCTGATTAAAGTTATCATTCTTTATGCGGTCGGTACCGGTTCAATCAAAGGCTTTGCGATTACAACGGCTATCGGTATCGCAACTTCAATGTTTACCGCTATCGTCGGCACCCGTGCCATCGTTAACCTGGTGTACGGCGGCAAACGCATCAACAAGCTGTCTATCTGAGGAGTGCGTTGTGGCACAGGAATATAGTATTGAGCAGCTAAACCACGGGCGTAAAGTCGTCGACTTTATGCGCTGGGATCGGCTGGCTTTCATCATCTCCGGTCTGCTGATTGTGGCGTCTATTGCCATTATCGGTGTGCGAGGCTTCAACTGGGGCCTCGACTTTACCGGCGGAACGGTGATTGAGATTAACCTGGAAAAACCGGCGGATCTCGATGCGCTGCGCGAAGGTTTGGTGAAGGCGGGCTTTGAAGAGCCGCTGGTGCAGAACTTTGGTAGCAGCCGCGATGTGATGGTGCGTATGCCACCGGCGACCGGCAATGCCGGTACCGAACTGGGCAACAAGGTGTTGGCGTCCATCAGCCAGACCACGCAGCAGAACGCCACCGTGAAACGTATCGAGTTCGTTGGCCCAAGCGTGGGAAGCGATCTGGCGCAGGCCGGTGCGATGGCGCTGTTGTCGGCGCTGATTGCGATTTTGATCTACATCGGCATCCGCTTTGAGTGGCGTTTGGCGCTCGGCACCGTACTGGCGCTGGCGCACGATGTGATCATCACCTGCGGCATTTTGTCGCTGTCACGCGTGGAGATCGATCTGACGATTGTCGCCTCGCTGATGTCGGTAATTGGTTACTCGCTTAACGATAAGATCGTGGTATCCGACCGTATTCGTGAGAACTTCCGCAAGATTCGCCGCGGGTCTTCTTACGACATCACCAACGTGTCGCTGACCCAAACGCTGAGCCGTACCTTGATCACCTCCCTCACCACGCTGGCGATGATCATGATCCTGTTCGTGTTTGGTGGTGCGTTGCTGAAAGGCTTCTCATTGACCATGCTGATCGGTGTCACCATCGGTACCATTTCATCGATTTATGTCTCTTCAGCGCTGGCGCTGAAACTTGGCATGAAGCGTGAACACATGCTGGTGCAGAAAGTGGAAAAAGAGGGCGCAGATCAGCCTTCGATTCTGCCGTAACGCTGTGTAAGAAAGTAAACGGGCTGCCAGTGGCAGCCCGTTTTTTTATGCCTGGCGATCAGGGCGTGTTTTTTGCTGCGGTATGCTCAACATCATGCACGCGCACGTAGCCGAGCTGATCCGGGGTTAATCCGCTAAGCCGCAGCGGCACAGTCACGGAACTGCGCGGCATTAACTCGGCGGGAACATCGATGGTCTGACTCAGGCTACCCGCATTAAGCGGTTTACCGCTGGCCGGATCCATTTCGCCCCATACCACAGTAGCGCGCAGTGCCGGAATTGGCTGGTCATCCGTGGCGCGGATATTCAGGTTAGCGCGACTGCCGCTGGCTTCACCCGCCACCTGCGTAAGCGACAAACGCAATTTACCGAGCTGCGTCTGCAGCTCTACCGGCGTATTGGCCTGCGGCAACAGCCACGCGCCCTGAGTGGATTGGCTGTTCAGCTGACCCTGAATCTCCAACGCCGTTGCCTGATTAGTCAGCTTGCGCATCTGCTGATTAAGCTGACTTACTTCCTGATGCAACTCTTTGACCTGCGGTGAAACCGGCGTTGAACTACAACCACTGAGAACCAGCAAAGAGAGTGCTGCCGGTGCCCAAAACGTCCTGATCGTCATGCAATGTCCTTTCTTTATTCGGGAATTCGTAAAACCTGGCCAGGGTAGATCTTATCAGGATGCGTCAGCATTGGCTTGTTCGCTTCGAAAATCTTGTTGTATTGATTAGGATTTCCGTAGACCTCTTTCGATACCGCACTCAAGGTATCGCCTTTTTTCACGGTATAGAACTTCGCGGGCGTAGCGGAATCGCTGGTGGTGACCTTGTCATCCACCTTGGTGATCCCTGCAACGTTTCCCGCCGCCACCAAAATCTTCTCTTTCAGCTCCTGGGAAATGCCATCACCGGTGACCGTCACCGTATCGCCTTTCACATCCACCTTCACCTTATCGCTGTCAGGCAAACCGAGTTTGTTGATGTGATCCTGCAATTTCTTGCTGGCATCGTCACCGCCGCCACTCACGGCATCCCACAGTTTTTCTCCAGCCTCTTTCACGAAATCAAACAGACCCATACATCCTCCAGATTTTTATGGTGTTGGCCGCCTGGCTGGCGGCTTTATAAGCGTAGTGGGTTTTTGCCTGAGGTCATGTAGGTGATGTCTGGCATTTGGCTTAACGTCACAAACCGCCATTCACACATTCTGTGCCACACACATACATTTTGTGTCGCGATCGCGCTACACTGTGTGGCCTATTTATCTCGCATCAGGAAGCCTCATGCATTGCCCATTCTGCTCCGCTGTGGACACCAAAGTGATTGATTCTCGTCTGGTTAGTGAAGGATCGTCGGTGCGTCGCCGTCGTCAGTGTCTGGTCTGTCATGAGCGTTTTACCACCTTTGAAGTGGCGGAACTGGTGATGCCGCGCGTGGTGAAAAGCAACGATGTGCGCGAACCCTTCAACGAAGATAAACTCAGCAGCGGCATGATCAAGGCATTGGAAAAACGCCCGGTGAGCGCCGATGCGGTTGAAAGCGCGGTCAATCATATTAAAACCCAGCTGCGTGCCACCGGCGAACGCGAAGTGCCAAGCGCGCTGATCGGCAATCTGGTGATGGATGAGCTGAAAAAGCTCGATAAAGTGGCCTACATTCGCTTTGCCTCGGTCTATCGCAGCTTTGAAGATATTCGCGATTTTGGTGAAGAGATCGCCCGCTTACAGGACTAATCCATGACTGACGAACGCTACATGGCGCGCGCGCTGGAACTGGCGCGCCGCGGACGCTTTACGACGACACCGAATCCCAACGTTGGCTGTGTGATTGTGCGCGAGGGCGAGATCGTCGGCGAAGGCTGGCATCAGCGCGCCGGTGAACCGCATGCCGAAGTGCACGCGCTGCGTATGGCCGGGGAACGCGCCAATGGCGCAACCGCCTATGTCACGCTGGAACCTTGCAGCCATCATGGGCGCACGCCGCCGTGCTGCGATGCGCTGATTGCCGCAGGCGTGACGCGCGTAGTCGCCGCGATGCAGGACCCCAATCCGCAAGTGGCGGGACGTGGACTCTATCGTTTACAGCAGGCGGGCATCGATGTCAGTCACGGCTTGATGATGAATGAAGCGGAAGCGTTGAATCGTGGTTTTCTGAAACGCATGCGCACCGGCTTCCCGTGGATTCAACTGAAACTCGGCGCATCCCTTGATGGGCGCACCGCGATGGCGAATGGCGAAAGTCAGTGGATCACTTCGGCAGCGGCAAGGCGCGATGTGCAACGTTTACGCGCCCAGAGTTCAGCTATCCTTAGCACCAGCGCCACGGTGTTGGCGGATAATCCGTCCTTAACGGTGCGCTGGAATGAATTGAATGAAGAGGTACGTGCGCAGCTCGACGAAAGCCAGCTGCGCCAACCGGTGCGCGTGGTCATCGACAGCCAACAGCGCGTCTCGCCGCAACACCGTTTGATTGATCAGCCGGGCGAAACCTGGCTGATGCGCAGCGAGCCTGATGAACAGGAGTGGCCTGCCAGCGTGAGCCAGATTGCGGTGCCGCTGCACGGTGAGCAGCTCGATTTGGTCGCCATGATGATGTTACTCGGTCAGCGACAGATCAACAGCGTGTGGGTTGAAGCAGGCGCGAACTTAGCAGGCGCGCTGCTGCAAGCGGGGCTGGTAGATGAACTGATCGTTTACATGGCACCGAAGCTGCTGGGTAACACGGCACGCGGCTTATGCGCGCTGCCAGGATTGGAACAATTGGCCGATGCGCCCGCGCTGAATTTTAGTGATATCCGCCTGGTCGGCGAGGACCTGCGCCTGACGCTGACGCCGCGTTGAAAGCGCGCGGAAAAGCCTGAGCGCGTCGCCAAAGAGTATGATAGAATCCGCCCCCTTCTGCGGGGCCATAAAACAACCCAAAGGATATGTATGAAAGTTATCGAAGCTCCTGTTGCCACGCCTGATGCAAACATTGCCATCGTAATTGCGCGTTTTAACAACTTCATTAATGACAGCCTGCTGGACGGCGCGGTTGATGCGCTTAAGCGTATCGGCCAGGTGAAAGCAGATAACATCACTGTGGTCTGGGTTCCAGGTGCATACGAACTGCCGCTCGCAGCACGCGCACTGGCGAATGCCGGTAAGCACGACGCTATCGTTGCGTTGGGCACGGTGATCCGTGGCGGCACCGCACACTTCGAATATGTGGCCGGTGAAGCCAGCTCGGGCATTGCGCACGTCGCTATGACCAGCGAAATCCCGGTGACCTTCGGCGTGTTGACCACTGAAAATATCGAGCAGGCGATTGAACGCGCCGGCACGAAAGCAGGGAATAAAGGTGCCGAAGCGGCCCTGACTGCACTCGAAATGATCAACGTATTGAAAGCCATCAAAGCCTGATTTTTGTAAGGGGAATTTTGTGAAACCTGCTGCTCGTCGTCGCGCCCGTGAGTGCGCTGTTCAGGCGCTTTACTCCTGGCAGTTGTCAAAGAACGACATTGCCGATGTGGAATACCAGTTTCTGGCGGAACAAGACGTCAAAGACGTCGATATTAGTTATTTCCGCGAATTGCTGGCCGGTGTGGCGACCAACAGCGCGTACCTGGACGGTCTGATGAAGCCTTACCTGTCGCGTCAGCTGGAAGAGCTGGGCCAGGTAGAAAAAGCCATCCTGCGTATTTCGCTGTATGAGCTGAGCAAGCGTTCTGATGTGCCCTATAAAGTGGCCATCAACGAAGGCATTGAGTTGGCAAAAGTGTTTGGTGCTGAAGATAGCCACAAATTCGTCAACGGTGTCCTCGACAAAGCTGCCCCGCAAATTCGACCCAATAAAAAATAGTTTTAAAGGCCGGTTTACCGGCCTTTTTCTCATTGAGACCTGATTTATGTCTTGTGGTGAATTTGAACTGATTGCACGTTACTTTAACCGCGTCACCAGCTCCCGCCGCGATGTGGAGAAAGGAATTGGTGATGACTGCGCGTTACTCAACGTGCCAGAAAAACAGACTCTTGCCATCAGCACCGACACGCTGGTTGCGGGCGTCCACTTCTTACGTGATATCCATCCCGCCGATCTCGGCTATAAAGCCGTCGCGGTTAATCTCAGCGATTTAGCGGCCATGGGCGCCGATCCTGCCTGGCTGACGCTGGCGCTCACGCTGCCTGACATCGATGAAGATTGGGTTGCGGCCTTTAGCGATAGCCTGTTTGAGCTGCTGGATTACTACGATATGCAGCTGATTGGCGGTGATACCACGCGCGGTCCGCTCAGCATGACGCTCGGCATTCACGGTTTGGTGCCGGTGGGAAGGGCGCTGAAGCGCTCGGGTGCGAAGCCGGGCGACTGGATTTTTGTCACCGGTACGCTGGGTGACAGCGCGGCCGGTTTGTCGTTGCTGCAACATCGTCATCGTCTGAACGATCCGGCGGTGCACGAAGCATTGATCAAACGTCATCTGCGCCCCATGCCACGTGTATTGCAAGGCCAGGCGTTGCGTGGTCTGGCGACCTCGGCGATCGATATCTCTGATGGCCTGATTTCTGATCTCGGCCATGTGCTGACTGCCAGCCGTGTCGGTGCCCGTCTCAATCTCGACGCGTTACCGCTTTCACCCGCGCTGCGCGATCACTTTGAGCCTGAGCTGGTGCTGCAATGGGCGCTGAGCGGCGGCGAAGACTACGAGCTGTGCTTCACCGTGCCGGAAGTCAATCGCGGTGCGCTGGACGTGGCGCTTGGCCACTTTGGCGTGCCTTATACCTGCATTGGTCAGATTGCCCCGGAATCGGAAGGGCTGAGTTTGCTGGAGAACGGCAAGCCGCGCCGCGTGGATGTGAAAGGGTTTGATCACTTCGGTACCAGGTGAAAGTGGTGGCCATGAATGGCCACCCTACAAAACCCGTAGGGTCGCCATTTATGGCGACCTGGTTTCTGAATCACTCAAATCCCACCGCTGGATGTGAATGATAAACGCTTTCCAGCTCTGCAATCTCATTCGCGCTCAACTCCACATCTACCGCTTTAACCAGCTCGGCAAACTGCTGCTCGCGCGAGGCACCAATAATTGGTGCGGTGACCGCCGGTTTATGCAACAGCCACGCTAGCGCCACTTGCGCGCGCGTCACGCCTTTATCGGCGGCAACATTCGCCAGACGCTCGGCAATCGCCGCATCGTTCTCTTCGGTGCCGGTATACAGCTTCTCCATCACATTATCAGAGACCGAACGTGCGGTGGTTTCGCCCCAGGGACGCGTTAACTTGCCACGCGCCAGCGGACTCCACGGCAGTACCGCAATCCCTTCGCGCTGACACAGCGGATGCATGTCGTTCTCTTCTTCGCGCTGAATCAGGTTGTACTGATCCTGCATGCTGACAAAGCGTGCCCAGTTATGTTGCTTCTGCAGATCCAGCGCCTGAGCAAACTGCGATGCATGCATTGATGATGCGCCGATGTAGCGCGCCTTGCCGGATTTCACCACTTCATGCAGTGCTTCCAGCGTCTCTTCAATTGGCGTGTCGTAATCCCAGCGGTGAATCTGCAACAGATCGACATATTCCATGCCCAGGCGCGTCAGGCTGTCATCAATCGATTGCAGGATATTCTTGCGCGATAAGCCTTGTGACAAATTACTGAGCGGAAAATAGACCTTGGTGGCGACCACAACCTGATCGCGGCGGGCAAAATCTTTCAGCGCGCGGCCAACGATCTCTTCGCTGCTGCCGTCGGAATAACTGTTAGCGGTATCGAAGAAGTTAATGCCAGCCTCCAGCGCCTGCTTGATCAGCGGTCGGCTGCTCTCTTCCGGCAATGTCCAGGCGTGATTACCGCGCGTTGGATCGCCGTAGGTCATGCAGCCTAAACAGAGACGCGATACCTGTAAGTCGGTGTGGCCTAAGGGAATGGTTTTCATGTATTTGGGCTCCTGCTCTTATGCTTGAGGGAAATCGTTCCCTAAGCATAGCAGCAGGCTCGCTCACCGGGCGGTGAGCGAGTCGGGCAGTTTACTGGGCGAGCCAGTCAACGATTTGCTGCTGAATACCGGCGGCATCCAGCTGATAATCCTGACGGACTTCTTCCTGGGTACCTTGCGGGATGAACTCATCCGGCAGGCCAAGGTTGAGCACCGGCACGCGCAGGCGTTTTGCCATCACGTACTCGTTGACGCCGCTACCGGCACCACCTTTGATTGCGCCTTCTTCCAGCGTGATCAGCGAATCGTGACTGGCCGCCAGCTCGGCAATCAAGGCTTCGTCGAGCGGCTTCACAAAACGCATATCCACCAGCGTGGCGTTTAGCGCTTCAGCCGCCGCTGCCGCTTCTGGCAGCAAAGTACCGAAGTTAAGGATCGCCAGCTTTTCGCCGCGACGCTTCACGATACCTTTGCCCAGCGGCAAACTCGCCAGTGGTTCCAGTACCGCACCCGTGCCGGTACCACGTGGATAACGCACCGCGCTTGGGCCATCCTGATAGTGATAACCGGTATACAGCATCAGACGACACTCGTTTTCGTCGCTTGGCGTCATGATCACCATCTCTGGCACGCAGCGTAAAAACGCGATATCAAATGCGCCCTGATGGGTTTGACCATCCGCGCCGACAATGCCGCCGCGATCGATAGCAAACAGGACCGGCAATTTCTGGATGGCGACATCGTGGATCAGCTGATCATAGGCGCGCTGCAGGAAGGTGGAGTAGATCGCCACAATCGGTTTATAGCCACCAATCGCCATACCCGCCGCGAACGTCACCGCATGCTGTTCCGCAATCGCCACGTCAAAATATTGCTGCGGATAATCGCGTGAATAGCTCACCATTCCTGAACCTTCGCGCATCGCTGGCGTCACCGCCATCAAGCGCGGATCGTCGGCGGCCATTTCGCTCAACCAGTTGCCAAAGATTTTCGAGTAACTTGGCAGGCCCGGCACGCTTTTCGGCAGTGCTAAGCTCGCCGGATCAAATTTCGGTACCGCATGCCAGGCGATCGGATCTTCTTCCGCCGGGGCATAACCTTTGCCTTTTTTGGTCATGATGTGCAGGAACTGCGGGCCTTTCAGATCGCGCATGTTCTTCAACGTGCTCACCAGCGTCAGCACGTCATGGCCATCCACCGGACCGATATAGTTGAAGCCCAGCTCTTCAAACAGTGTGCCCGGCACCACCATGCCTTTCAGGTGCTCTTCGGTGCGCTTCACCAGCTCTTTAATCGGCGGTAAACCGCCTAGCACACGCTTGCCGCCTTCGCGCAGGCGTGAATAGGTTTTCCCGGAGAGGATCTGTGCCAAACGATTGTTGAGCGCGCCGACGTTTTCGGAGATCGACATCTCATTGTCGTTAAGGATCACCAGCATATCCGGTTTGATGTCACCCGCATGGTTCATGGCTTCAAACGCCATGCCGGCAGTGATCGCGCCATCGCCAATAATGCAGGCGGTGCGGCGGCCTTTGCCTTCACGCTCGGCGGCAACCGCCATACCGAGGCCGGCGCTGATTGAGGTGGAGGAGTGACCCACGCTTAGCACGTCGTATTCACTCTCACCGCGCCACGGGAAAGGATGCAGGCCATTTTTCTGACGGATAGTGCCGATACGATCGCGGCGTCCGGTCAGAATCTTGTGCGGATAGGCTTGATGACCCACGTCCCACACCAGATGGTCAAACGGGGTGTTATAAACATAATGTAGCGCCACTGTTAGTTCGACGACGCCCAGACCCGAAGCAAAGTGGCCAGAGGAGCGGCTCACGCTGTCCAACAGATATTGACGCAGCTCGTCACACAGCTCCGGAAGTTTTTCTTTCGGTAATAAACGTAATTCCTGAACCGTGTTTGCTAACGCCAGTGTCGGGTATTTTGCAATATCAAAACTCATCAGAGACTCATTATGAAAGTTATTTATCGCGTTCAATTATGAAGCTTGCCAGCGCTTGTAAGGCGATTGTGTTGTAAGACTGTGCCGCCAGAATATCGAGCGCGCCGAGCGCCTCTTGATAGAGATCCCAGGCTTTACTGCGGGCATTTTCCAGCCCCATCAATGCAGGATAGGTGCTTTTACCCAATGCCTGATCCGATCCCTGTGTTTTCCCTAACACGCTGGTATCGCCGACGACATCAAGGATGTCGTCCTGTACCTGAAACGCCAGTCCGATGGCGTTTGCATAGGTATCTAATACCGGTAACGCGGCGCGGCCACGATCGCCCGCAGCTAAAGCACCTAATCGCACCGCAGCACGAATTAACGCACCGGTTTTATGACGGTGAATCTGTTCCAGCTGCGCCAGATCGATATGTTTGCCTTCTGCCGCCAAATCTAAGGCCTGGCCGCCGCACATACCTGCCACGCCGCTGGCCTGTGCCAGTTCGGAAATCATCGCAATACGCGCTTCGGCGCTGACGCCGGGCATCGGCTGATCGGCCAGAATCGAAAAGGCCAGAGTTTGCAGAGCATCGCCGGCAAGAATCGCCGTATCTTCACCATATTTAATATGGCAGGTTGGCTGACCGCGGCGTAACGCATCGTCATCCATCGCCGGCAGATCGTCATGAATCAGGGAATAAGCATGGATGCACTCTACGGCCGCGGCCGGCACATCCAGGCTGGCCGTATCGGCCTTTAGCATTTCGCCTGTGGCGTACACCAGAAAGGGACGCAGACGCTTACCGCCTAATAATGCCCCATATTCCATGGCATTCACCAGAGGAGAACTCTGAAAAGGAAGTGGATCTATTAAGCGTGTCAACGCCTGATTGACGCGTTGATGGTACGCGCTCAGCAGTTTAGCGAAATCCATTACTCATTTTCCGGGGTAAAAGGAGCGAGAGCGGCGTCTTTCTCGTCATTGAGCAAGATTTGCACGCGCTGCTCTGCCTGCTGCAGGGTTTGCTGACCGGTACGTGCCAATTGTACGCCGCGTTCGAATTCGTTCAGCGCCTGCTCGAGCGGCAGCTCGCCACTTTCCAGGCGGCTGACAATCTGTTCCAGCTGCTGTAATGCGCTTTCAAAACTGGCTGGCGCTTCGGCTTTTTTCGGCATAATCAGTGTCGACTCACAGGTTAGAACATCATCTTGCAATCGGTCATGGTAGCCGACGAGGATTAATTAGCAAAATAATGAATGTGATGAAGGTTGCTTAAAGCAGTCACCCCTTAAAGGTGATATACTTTTGCGCCTCGGATGCGGGGGCTCCTGAATCAACCCGCAATTATATGATTTTAACAGCTAAGTGCCGATGCTTTTAGCACTTATTTGCCCAAACGAACCCCTGTCGCCATGAAGTTTATCATCAAGCTGTTCCCAGAAATCACCATCAAAAGTCAGTCGGTGCGTCTGCGCTTTATCAAGATTCTTTCCAGCAGCATTCGCAATATCCTGCGCACCGTCGATGACGACATCAAGGTGGTGCGTCACTGGGACCACATTGAAGTGCGTTCTAAGAATGAGTCGCTGCGCGAGACTATTGTCACCGAGCTGACGCGCATTCCCGGCATTCACCACGTTCTGGCGGTAGAAGATCGCTCGTACACCGATATGCACGATATCTTCGAGCAGACGTTGGCGCTGAATCGTGAACGGCTGGAAGGCAAAAGCTTCAGCGTTCGCGTGAAGCGTCGCGGTAAGCATAGCTTCAGCTCGCAGGACGTCGAGCGTTACGTGGGCGGCGGCCTCAACCAGCACATCGCCAGCGCGCGCGTGCAGCTCAATCGTCCGGATGAAACGGTCAATCTGGAAATCGACGACGATCGCCTGTTGCTGATCACCGCACGCTATGAAGGCTTGGGCGGATTCCCGATTGGTACGCAGGAAGATGTATTGTCACTGATTTCGGGCGGTTTCGACTCCGGCGTGTCCAGCTATATGCTGATGCGTCGCGGCTGCCGCGTGCATTACTGCTTCTTCAACCTTGGTGGTGCGGCACATGAGATTGGCGTACGTCAGGTCGCACATTACCTGTGGCAGCGTTTTGGTCGATCGCATCGCGTGCGTTTCGTGGCGATCAACTTCGAGCCGGTGGTGGGTGAGATTCTGGAGAAAGTGGACGACGGCCAGATGGGCGTCGTGCTGAAACGCATGATGGTGCGTGCGGCGTCGATGGTGGCGGAACGTTATGGCGTGCAAGCGCTGGTCACTGGCGAAGCGCTGGGACAGGTTTCCAGCCAGACGTTGACTAACCTGCGTCTGATCGATAACGCCTCTGATACGTTGATTCTGCGTCCGCTGATTTCCCATGACAAAGAGCACATCATTGATGTGGCGCGTAAGATCGGCACCGAAGATTTTGCCCGTACCATGCCGGAATATTGTGGCGTGATTTCGAAGAGCCCAACCGTAAAAGCGGTGAAGGCAAAAATCGAAGAAGAAGAGCTGAATTTCGATTTTGAGATACTGAATCGTGTGGTGCAGGAAGCCAGCAACGTCGATATTCGTGAAATCGCCGAGCAGACGGAAGAAGAAGTGGTGGAAGTTGAAACCGTCGACTCCTTCACCAGCAACGATGTGGTGTTAGATATTCGTTCGGCTGATGAGCAGGACGCGAAGCCGCTGGAACTGGAAGGCGTTGAGGTCAAACCTCTGGCGTTTTATAAGCTCAGCACCCAATTCGGCGATTTGGACCAGAGTAAAACCTGGCTGTTGTATTGCGATCGCGGTGTGATGAGTCGTCTACAGGCGCTTTACCTGCATGAGCAAGGCTTCAAAAACGTGAAGGTTTATCGCCCGTAATAGCCAGGGTCACCCTAAATGGCGACCCTGGGTTTACAGCGCTGGGTTTTCGTAGGGTGCGCATTCATGCGCACCTGCATAACCAGGCAATTCTATGCTCAATGGGGCGTCATTACGCCCTTCATGGCGACCTCTGCCATTCAGCGCTCTTCGAACTCCTGATAGTTATAAATGCCAGCCGCCAGCACCAGTTGCGAAGCCACTTCGCGCGCCGTCTCTTTATCCACCAGCAAATCAATCAGCTTTAACGCAAAATCAATGGCAGTGCCCGGTCCCTGACTGGTCAGCAGATTGACGCGCGGATCCCACACCACGCGACGCTCCATCCATTTGCTGTCCGGAATGGTGTCACGCAGGCCGGGAAAGCCGGTCATATTGCCAACGGGAAAGAGATCGTGCGGCACCAACACGGTGCCCGGTGCGGCACAGATTGCCGCCACAATCTTGCTGGAGAGATGGAACTGGCGCACGGTTTCTACCAGCAATGGACTATCGCGGAAGGTTTCCGCGCCTTTCAAACCACCGGGCAGCACAATCGCGTCGTATTCGTTGTCCGCGACCTCAACTAAAGGCGCATCCGCCAGCAGGCGCACGCCGCGTGAACAGACGATCTCACGTGTGCCATCGCTCTCCACGCTGGCGGTGGTGACGCTTATCCCGCCGCGTACCAGCAAATCGATAGTGGTGACCGCTTCGGTCTCTTCACTTCCATGTGCCAGGCAAACCAGAACCGATGCGTTCGCGCTCATAGTGGGACTCCTTACGTTTAATCAGATCGTAGAGACGGGTATTTTCCGGCAGTGAAATGCCCTGCGCGCGGGCGCGACGTAACAGGTAGCCAGTGATGTAATCAATTTCAGTCAGACGCTGCGCCCGCACATCCTGCAACATCGATGAGGTATTGGCGGCGGTGCTATCGATCACGTCGTAAATAATGTCGCGCAGATTATCCACCGCTATATGCTGGCCTTCGCGCTCCATCACCCAGGCGATCTCTTCGCACAAGGTGGCGATTTGTGCCGGCCAGGCGCGCAGTGCGCCGTTCTGGCAATCATGCTCAACGGTCATCGGATTGATGACGCAGTTGATCGCCAGTTTGCGCCAGCTGGCGGCGGCAATATTGTCATGCCAGGCCACATCCGGCAGCGCCTGATGCAGAATATCGGCGACATCGCTTAGCGCGGCGCTCTCCCGATTGGCAGGACCGATGTGCGTGATGCCGTGCGCAATATGTTTGATCACTGTGCCATCGCGCATCGCAGCGTGCGTGGTGATGCCGCGCAGCAGAGGCTGGCGCAGATCTTTCAGCTCCTCCAGCGTTCCCATGCCGTTATGCAGCAGCAGAATGGGGGCATGCGTCGGCAGCACGCTTTGCAGGTTCTTCACCGCAGGTGAAACCTGCGGCGCTTTAAGTGTCACCAGTAACAGCTGGCTTTCGGCGAGGAACAGCGGATCGTTGGCGATAAAGGTGTGATTACTCACCTGGCCTTGCGGATCGACCACGTTGGCTGAGCAATACGGCTGCGGCACACGTAACCAACCCTGCACATCATGTCCCTGACGGGCGAGAGCGGCGAGCCAAATTTGACCTAAGGCGCCACACCCTAACACGGTAATTTTCATTTTGCCTCCCGTGGGCGGGTTCCTGTTTTCACGATACGAGTAAGTATAGCTTTCCGCGTATCGTGTTTTATTAGCGCCACAAGACGCGTATTATGCATGTCACTTTAGTATCAGGAGAAGAAAAGATGCCATCTTTCGATATCGTTTCCGAAGTCGAATTGTCGGAAGTGCGAAATGCCGTGGAGAATGCGAGCCGCGAGATCTCAACCCGTTTCGATTTCCGTAACGTGAGTGCAACCATTGAGCTCAACGAAAAGAATGAGACCATCAAACTCAGCAGTGAATCTGATTTCCAGGTCAAACAGCTGGTGGATATTTTGCGTGAAAAGCTGCTGAAGCGTGGTATTGAAGGCGCGGCGATTGACGTGCCAGAAGAGATCGTGCACAGCGGTAAAAGCTGGTCGGTGGAAGCCAAGCTGAAGAAAGGTATTGAAAGCGATATCGCGAAAAAGCTGGTGAAGCTGATCAAAGACAGCAAGCTGAAAGTGCAGACGCAGATTCAGGGTGAAGAACTGCGCGTCACCGGTAAGTCACGCGACGATCTGCAAGGTGCGATGGCGCTGGTGCGCGGTGGCAACCTCGGTCAGCCTTTCCAGTTCAAAAACTTCCGCGACTAATCGCGTTTGTCGCGCGCCGCACGACGATAGAGCGTGCTGCGCGCGACGCCCAATGCGGCCGCCGCTTTACTGATATTGCCATTGAAGCGCTGCAGCGTTTCGCTAATCAAGCGCTCATCATGACTCTGCCGATCGAAGGGTGGCTGCGACGCTGCGCGACGATATTCTGCCGGTAAATGCACCTCAGTCACTTCCTCGCCGTCATCCGCCAGCGCCAGCAGCACGCGTAGCAAGCTGCGCAACTGCCGCACGTTGCCCGGCCATGGCAGCTGCGCCAGAGCCGTCAGCAGTGCCGGCGAAATCTGGATATCGCGATCCGCGCCGCCCAGTTCCAGCCATAAACGGCGGATAAAACCTTCCACATCGGGCCAATCGCGCAGCGGTGGAATGGTCATGGAAAATTCCTGCAGCCGATAGAGTAAATCTTCACGGAATTCACCTTCAGCTACACGCTGTGCCAAATCACGGTGGGTAGCGCAAATCACCGCAAAATTCACCGGCCAGCTGCGGCTGGATCCGAGCGGCGCGACTTCTTTCTCCTGCAGCACACGCAGTAAGCGAGTTTGCAGCGTCAGCGGCATATCGCCGATTTCATCAAGAAACAGCACGCCGCCATCCGCTTCACGGATTTTGCCGATGTAGCCATTTTTGCTCGCGCCGGTAAATGCGCCAGGTTGATAACCAAACAGCTCGGATTCAATCAGCGCTTCGGGGATCGCTGCGCAGTTAATGGCAATAAACTTGCCTGTACGCCAGCGGCTTTGCTGATGCAGTGCGCGGCTGACATACTCTTTTCCGCTGCCGGTTTCTCCATGAATGCATAACGAAACGCCCGCATTGAGCAGGCGCACCATTTTTTCGCCATCGCGACTCAGCGGGAAGGGCAGATCGCGGGCGGGCTCGCCCGGCGTGGCGAAATGGCTACGCTGTGGTGCCCGCAGGCGGAAATAGTAGCGCTGCGTGGCGTAATCAAGCGGAACGGGAAGGGTGTTGGCTTGTTGCGGCTGCTGCGGGAACAGCTGTTGAAAAGTCACGCTGCCAAGTTGCTCGACCTTGAGCGCCAGTTCGCGGATCGCTAGACGATTGGCGGCGGTCAGGACGTTATCTGAGAACACCAGCAGCAGTTCATCGCTGGTATCGATGCCCTGCGGCTGAACATGCAGGCTCATCAACCACTGCTGCGGATGCAGGCTCTGCTTCACCCACAGATATTCGATCTGTTTTGCTGCTGCTTTGACCCAGTTAAAGGTTTGCGGGTGGGGGAAGTGGGCTGGGCCAGAAATATCCAGTACGCCCGCAATTTGACCCGTCGGCATTTGCAGCGGCATCGCTGCACAATACAAGCCTTGATTGAGCGTCAGGAAGTGCTGATGACCGTCAATCTCACAGCCGTCATCAATCGCCAGCGCGGTGCCAATCGCATTGGTGCCACGGCCACATTCACTCCACAAATTACCCGGCGCCAATGCATAACGCTGGGCTTTTTTCATTGAGGGCATATCGCCAAACGTATTGAGCACCAAACCGGTGGCATCCGACAAAATCAGCACTGATTGTTTCTCGGCTAACTTTTGCGCCAGTTGCTTAATGACGGGCTGCGCGAACTGTTGCAGGCCGGCATTGCTGGCGAGTAAGTCGGCAAGCTCACCTTGTCGAACTCGCGGGAAGTCATCGGCGGTGCGGTCGAGACCATACTGCTGGCTACGGAACCAGGAGTCGCTTAACAGCGGATTGGTGTTAACGGCAGACGCGGATAGATTTCCCTGCATTGATGACCTCATGCCCAAGCGAAAGTGTTGCGGCATTGTAGCGAGTCAGTTTCTTTACTGTTGCGATACGCAACACAGATGGTGAAGTTTTCTGCACAACATCTGCAAGCCATGCTGCGATCAGATGAATAACATGATGATGTAGATAACAATTTCTCCAATAATCGTCTGATGAAAAAAGCTGGCACGCACGCTGCAATAGCTCCTTTGACAGCGAGTTATCTGGAGGGAGATTTTCCGTTCAGATTATCTGACCCTACATAAAGGAGTTTGCGATGCGTTATGCACATCCCGGCACGCCCGGCGCGTTGGTTTCATTTCAGGCGACTTACGGCAACTACATTGCGGGCAAATTCGTCGAGCCGCTCAGCGGCCAATATTTTACTAACACTTCGCCAGTGAATGGCAGCGATATCGCGCAGTTCCCTCGTTCGGATGCGCGCGATATCGATTTAGCGCTGGATGCGGCGCATCAGGCTGCCGACGCCTGGGGGAAAACCAGCGTGCAGCATCGCGCTAACATTCTGTTGCAGGTGGCGGAACGCATCGAAGCCAATCTCGAACAACTGGCGGTGGCGGAGAGCTGGGATAACGGCAAACCGATCCGCGAAACCCTGAATGCCGATTTGCCGCTGGCGGTGGATCACTTCCGCTATTTCGCCGGTTGTCTGCGTGCGCAAGAGGGCAGCACCGCCGAGATCGATGAAACGACTGTGGCGTACCACTTCCATGAACCGCTGGGTGTAGTGGGGCAAATTATTCCGTGGAACTTCCCACTGTTAATGGCGGCGTGGAAACTGGCGCCAGCGTTAGCGGCGGGGAACTGTGTGGTGCTGAAACCGGCGGAACAAACGCCGCTGGGCATTACGCTGCTGATGGAAGTGATTGGCGATCTGTTCCCGGCTGGCGTGTTGAATGTGGTTCAGGGCTTTGGTCGTGAAGCGGGTGAAGCGCTGGCGACCAGCAAACGCATCGCCAAAATCGCCTTTACCGGTTCAACGCCTGTGGGCCGACACATTATGGCCTGCGCCGCCGAAAACATCATTCCCTGCACCGTTGAGTTGGGCGGTAAGTCGCCGAACATCTACTTCGCCGATGTGATGGATGGTGAGGATGAGTTTATTGAGAAAGCGGTGGAAGGGTTGGTGCTCGGCTTCTTCAATCAGGGCGAAGTCTGTACCTGTCCATCGCGCGCATTGATTCATGAATCGATTTATCAACCTTTTATGGATCGCGTCATGGCGAAGGTGGCGAACATCCGCCGCGGCGATCCGCTGGATACTGACACCATGATCGGCGCGCAGGCTTCGCGCCAGCAATTCGACAAAATATTGTCGTATATCAACATCGCACGCGACGAAGGCGGGCAGATTCTGACCGGAGGCGATCGCGCAAGCGTTGCCGCTGAGCTGAATGAAGGATTCTATATTCAGCCGACGTTAATCAAAGGAACTAACCAGATGCGCTGTTTCCAGGAGGAGATTTTTGGGCCGGTGATTGGCGTCACCACGTTTAAGGATGAGGCAGAAGCACTCGCCATCGCCAACGAAACCCAGTTCGGTCTCGGGGCTGGCGTGTGGACGCGCGATACCAATCTGGCGTATCGCATGGGACGCGGCATCAAAGCCGGTCGCGTCTGGACCAACTGCTATCACATCTATCCCGCTCACGCAGCATTCGGCGGCTACAAGCAATCGGGTGTGGGTCGTGAGACGCACAAAATGGCATTGAGCGCCTATCAACAAACCAAAAATCTGCTGGTTAGCTACGGTACCGCGCCTTTGGGCCTGTTCTGAGACCGCATCCGATCAAATGGAGAGTGAAAGATGAATATGCAAATCAAAACCACCATGAAAGCCGCTGTCGTGAAAGCTTTTGGCGAGCCGCTGGTGATTGAGCAGGTGCCGGTACCGCAGGTCGGGCCGGGGCAGGTTTTGGTGAAGATTGCAGCAACCGGTGTGTGCCACACCGATTTGCACGCGGCTGAAGGTGACTGGCCAGTCAAACCCAATCCTCCGTTTATTCCCGGCCACGAAGGTGTAGGTCAGGTTGTGGCGTTGGGTGAAGGCGTCAAGCATCTGAAAATGGGCGATCGCGTCGGCGTGCCATGGCTTTATTCCGCCTGCGGCCACTGCGAACACTGTCTGGATAGTTGGGAAACACTGTGTCTGGCGCAGCAAAATGCCGGTTACTCGGTGAATGGCAGCTTCGCGGAATATTGCCTCGCCGATGCCAACTATGTCGGCATCATTCCGGATAACGTCGATTACAACGAAATTGCGCCAATCCTTTGTGCGGGCGTTACCGTGTACAAAGGATTAAAAATGACCGATACCAAACCCGGCGATTGGGTGGTGATTTCTGGCATCGGCGGTTTAGGGCATATGGCGGTGCAGTATGCGGTCGCCATGGGCCTGAACGTCGCGGCAGTGGATATCGATGATGAGAAGCTGGCGTTCGCGAAACGTTTGGGTGCCAGCGTGGTGGCGAATGCGAAAAATGTCGATCCGGCGAAAGTGTTTCAGGAGAGCTTCGGCGGAGCACATGGCGTGCTGGTCACGGCTGTTTCACCGAAAGCGTTTGAACAGGCGATTGGTACGCTGCGTCGTGGCGGCACCATGGTGCTGAACGGTTTGCCGCCGGGCAAATTCGATCTGTCGATCTTCAATATGGTGCTGGATGGCATTACGGTACGTGGTTCTATTGTCGGTACGCGCAAAGACCTGCAGGAAGCGCTGGATTTCGCCGGTCGTCACAAGGTGAAAGCCACCGTGGCGGTGGAGCCGCTCGCTAACATCAACGATATTTTTGCGCGTATGCACGCCGGTAAAATTGAAGGGCGCATCGTGGTGGATATGTCGCTGTAACAACAAGCCCGACGCAACGGTCGGGCTGATGCTTTAGCAGCTGGCGAGCAGCGCTTCGAGTTCGACGCGGCTCGTCACTTTACTGTCTATTTTGATGTAAGCGCTTTTCTCTTCCGGCACGATGAACACTGACGCCACGCCCGGCTGCGCTTTCAAACGCTTTTCAAGGTTCGGTACCGCCAAAACGGCATCGCTGAGCATGATGCGCAGGCTACTCACGTAAGGCGGTTCCTGCATCGACATCGCCACAAACAGCCATGCTGCCGCGACAATCGCACCAACCAGAAATACAGTTTGTGCATCGACGTGACCAAAGATCCAACCCCCCATACTGCCGCCAATCGCTACGCCAATGAACTGGCTGGTGGAGTAGATGCCCATCGCGGTGCCTTTATAGCCCGGCGGCGACTCTTTGCTGATCAGCGACGGCAGAATGGCTTCCATCAGGTTGAAGGCGAGGAAGAACAGCTGCACACCAATCACCAGCGTCCAGAAGTGGCCCGCTGCGCCCCATAAAACGATTTCTGCGATGATGATGATGGCCACACAGGCGACGAACACGCGCTTCATGCGGCGCTTCACTTCGGCGTAGATGATGAAAGGCACCACGGCAACAAAGGCCACCAGCATCGTCACCAGATAGACTTTCCAGTGTTCGGCTGCCGGTAAACCCGCTTGTTCAAACTGTCCCGGCAGCGCGACGAAGCTCGACATCAGCAGAATGTGTAGGCAAAGAATGCCGATATTCAGTTTTAACAGTTTTGGATTAGCCAGCACCGCGCGGATGCTGCCTTTTACCATGCCCGATTCACGATTCAATACATGGTTCGGCGCGTTCGGTACCACTAATAACGTAATCACAATGCCGAGCGTGGCGAGGATAGCGATCATCCAGAATAGCGCGTGCAAGCCCAAGGCATGAGTCACTATCGGGCCAACTACCATCGCAATGGCAAAGGTGACGCCAAAACTGATGCCGATAAACGCCATCGCTTTGGTGCGGTTCTGTTCACGGGTTAAATCTGACAGCAGCGCCATTACGGCAGCGGCAATCGCGCCTGAGCCTTGTAAGGCGCGGCCTAAAATAATGCCCCAAATGGAATCTGAAGTGGCCGCGATGATACTGCCGAAAACAAACAGCAGCAGTCCGCCGACGATCAGCGGCTTACGGCCAACGCGATCGGAAAGGAGCCCGAAGGGGATCTGGAAGAGGGCTTGTGCCAAACCATAGATACCGATGGCGAGACCAATCAATGTTTCACTGGCGCCCTGTAACGCCATGCCGTACGTGGTCAGTACCGGCAAGACCATAAACATCCCCAGCATGCGCAGGGAAAAAACCGTACCTAAACCCCATGTAGCGCGAAGCTCTACTGGCGTCATTTTATTGTCGTTCATGTTTACCTCAAAATTATGCTGCGCCCATTTTAGGCAGCAGGGCAGGGCGGGTAAAACATTTGTTCTTAAGCAGTGGTAACAAAAAGAAAGGGCGCGAAAATCGCGCCCTTTCTGGTTTTGCGGAGCTGAATTACCAGACGTAAGTCAGCAGGTCTTTCGATGCTGGCGTCATGAAATCAACCGACATCATCACGCTCAGGGCGGTTATCGCAACAATCGAGAACACAAACAGTTTACGCGCCCAAACTTTATCGTTTGAAGTTTTGTAACCTGAGAGTGCCATGCCGAGCCACCACACGCTAACGGCCGCAGCCACCACCAGATATTTGTAGCCCGCGTAACCGCCAAGGGTCAGCATCAGCGTGGCAATCATGAACGCCAGGATATACAGCGTAATATGATTTTTTGCCACCGAGATGCCTTTCACCACCGGCAGAACCGGAATGTTGGCCGCCTGGTAATCTTTAAAGCGGAAGATGGCAATCGCGTAGGAGTGCGGCATCTGCCAGAGGCTAAAGATTGCCAGTAAAATCAACGCGCCAGCATCAAACTGGTTGGTCACTGCACAGTAGCCAATTACCGGCGGCGCAGCGCCAGAAAGGCTACCAATCAGTGTGCCGTAGACTGAGTTACGCTTCATATAGAGGCTGTAAACGCCTACGTAGACCACGAAGCCCATCACCGCCAGCCACATGGCCAGCGGATTAGCGCCGAAATACAGCAACGCAAAGCCAGCAATACCCAATGCGGTTGCATAAACCAGGCTTACTTTCGCCGAGATCAGGCCTTTGACCAGAACACGGTTCCGCGTTCTCTCCATTTTGATGTCGATATCGCGGTCAATCACGTTGTTGAAAACACAACCTGATGCGACAACCAGCGATACGCCAACCAGCGAGGCGAGAAACAGGGTGTAATCAATGCTGCCTTTCGAAGCCAGCAGGAATCCACCGATCACAGAAATTAAATTGCCGAAAATAATTCCTGGTTTTGTTACTTGCAGGTATTGCTTAATCATTACGCGACTCTTTAGTGGGCCATCATGTTGTAGTTGAGGTTCCACATAATCCACAGTGAGCCCACTACAACAATCAAGATGATGAGTGCTGAGAAGACAATGGCCACCATGTTCCAGCCACCTTCTGATTTGCTGTCCAGGTGCAGGAAGTAGACCAGGTGAACCAGCACCTGAACTACCGCACACACCAGAACCACACCCAGAATAGTGCCGTGTGAAGCGCCGCCATCCATTACCATCCAGAACGGAATACCGGTCAGGATGATAGAGAGGACGAAGCCGATCATGTAAGACTTCACGCTACCGTGCGAAGCGCCATGTTCGTTAACAGAATGACTCATTACATGGCTCCCATCAGGTAGACAACGGTGAATACGCAGATCCATACCACATCCAGGAAGTGCCAGAACAAGCTGAGGCACATGATACGGGTGCGGTTGGTTGCAGTCAGACCACGTTTAGAAATCTGGAACATCATGACTGCCATCCAGATCAGACCAGAGGTCACGTGCAGACCGTGCGTGCCGACCAGCGTAAAGAACGCTGACAGGAAGCCGCTGCGGTCAGGACCGAAGCCTTCCTTGATCAGGTGATGGAATTCATAGATTTCCATCCCGATGAAGCCCGCACCGAACAGGAAGGTCAAGGCTAACCAGCTGATGACCGAGCCCTTGTTCTGGTTGTTCATCGCGATCACTGCCATACCATAGGTAATGGAGCTGAGCAGCAGCAGCGCGGTTTCGACCAGGACGAACGGCAGTTCGAAGATGTCTTTACCTGCCGGGCCACCGGCAGTGTTATTGACCATAACTGCATAGGTCGCAAACAGGGTTGCGAAGATAATGCAGTCACTCATCAGGTAGATCCAGAAGCCAAAGACTTTATTGGCTCCTGCATCGTGATGCCCATGCTCCGCATGGGCGTCGTGGTGGTGTTTTGCAGTTTCAGTTGACATTATTTCAGACCTGCTTTGCTGATTTCGTCAAAGTGCTTCTTCTCGATCTGCTCGACTTCGGCAACCGGTACGTAGTAATCCACGTCTTCGTCGAAGCTCTTCACAATCCAGGTCACGATAGTACCCACGAATGTGAGGCCAGCCAGCCACCAGATATGCCAGATCATAGCGAAACCGAACACAGTCATCAGGGCCGCGATAACAACAGCTGCGCCGCTGTTTTTCGGCATATGAATTTCTTCATATTTTTCTGGCTGCTTGTACGCTTCGCCTTTCTCTTTCATTTCCCAGAACGCATCGCGCTCGTGGATCTGAGGGATAACAGCAAAGTTATAGAACGGCGGCGGTGAAGAGGTTGCCCACTCCAGCGTACGTCCACCCCACGGGTCACCGGTCAGATCGCGGTTCTGGTCGCGGTCACGCACAGAAACGTAGAACTGGGTCAGCTGGCACAGAATACCGCACGCGATCAGCGCCGCACCGCCTGCTGCAACCACCAGCAGAGAGTGGAACTGTGGATCGATATCCTGACTGATACGACGCGTCATACCCATGAAGCCCAGCGCATACAGCGGCATGAATGCCACGAAGAAGCCGATGATCCAGAACCAGAACGCGCGAATACCCCATTTTTCATTCAGCGTGAAGCCAAATGCTTTCGGGAACCAGTAGGTCACGCCAGCCATACAACCGAACACCACACCACCGATAATCACGTTATGGAAGTGCGCGATCAGGAACAGGCTGTTGTGCAGAATGAAGTCTGCACCCGGAACCGCCAGCAGAACACCTGTCATACCACCAATAGAGAAGGTAACCAGGAAGCCGATGGTCCACAGCATCGCTGAGTGGAACTCAACGCGACCTTGATACATGGTGAACAGCCAGTTGAAGATTTTCACGCCGGTCGGGATAGCGATGATCATCGTCATAATACCGAAGAAGGCGTTTACGTTAGCGCCTGCACCCATGGTGAAGAAGTGGTGCAGCCAAACGATGAACGACAGTACGGTAATCGCGATGGTCGCCCACACCAGAGAGGTGTAACCGAACAGACGCTTTTTAGAGAAGGTCGCAGTGACTTCAGCGAAGACACCAAATACCGGCAGAACAAGGATGTACACTTCTGGGTGACCCCAGACCCAAATCAGGTTGACGTACATCATCATGTTACCGCCCATTTCATTGGTGAAGAAATGGAAGCCAAGGTAACGGTCAAGTGTCAACAGTGCCAGCGTAACGGTCAGTACCGGGAACGCAGCGATGATCAGGACGTTAGTACACAGTGATGCCCAGGTAAACACCGGCATTTTGAACAGGTCCATGCCCGGCGCACGCATCTTCAGAATGGTAACGAAGAAGTTGATACCGGTCAGCGTGGTACCGATACCGGACAGCTGGAGACTCCAGATCCAGTAATCGACCCCGACGCCAGGACTGTACTCCGCACCCGAAAGCGGCGGATAAGCCAACCAGCCGGTCTGTGCAAACTCGCCCACACCCAGAGAGATGTTCACCAGGATCACACCGATCGCGGTAAACCAGAAGCTCAGGTTGTTCAGGAACGGGAAGGCAACGTCACGTGCACCGATTTGCAGCGGTACCGCGATGTTCATCAGACCTACCACAAATGGCATCGCCACGAAGAAGATCATGATCACGCCGTGAGCCGTGAAGATCTGGTCGTAGTGGTGTGGCGGGAGTATGCCGGCTTCCCCAGCGGAAGCCATCACTTGTTGGGTACGCATCATTACCGCATCGGCAAAGCCGCGCAGCAACATGACGAAAGCCATGATGATGTACATGATACCCAGTTTTTTGTGGTCAATGGAGGTGAACCATTCTGACCACAGGTACTGCCACTTACCAAAATAGGTAATCGCAGCAACCAGTGCCAGACCACCTAAGATGATAGCGGCGACCGTAACCACGATAATGGGTTCGTGGTATGGCACTGCATCCAGTGTTAATTTTCCGAACATCGTATTATTCCTCGGCTCCCGCGGAAGCGGCGTGACTCATGTCCATGCCTTCATGTCCTGGCATGTCCATCTTCCCGTGGCTCATCTTGAACTTATCAATAACTTGCTTGAACAGTTCAGGATTCGTCGTAGAGAAATATTCCACCGGGTGATTTTCGCTTGGCGTAGCCAGTTTCTCGAAATCATCCATGGTGTTCAGCGCGTTAGGTGCCGCTTTAACTTTGGCAACCCACTGCTGGAATTCCGCATCGTCTTTCGTTGCAATGGCTTTGAACTTCATACCAGAGAAACCACGACCACTGAAGTTGGCAGAGATACCGTCAAATGTTCCTGGCTCGTTGGCGATCAGATGCAGTTTGGTCTGCATACCGGCCATCGCATAGATCTGGCTGCCGAGAGTAGGAATAAAGAAGGAGTTCATCACGGAGTTGGAAGTGATCTTGAAGTTCACCGGAGTATTTGCCGGGAAGGCAATCTGGTTAACGGTGGCAATACCCTGTTCCGGGTAAATGAACAGCCATTTCCAGTCCAGCGCGACTACATCGATCTCAACCGGTTTAACGTCAGAAACCAGCGGTTTGCTCGGCTCCAGCGCGTGGGTTGATTTCCAGGTCAAAACGCCGAGGAAGATAATGATCAGGATCGGAATGGTCCAGACCACGGCTTCCACTTTGTTCGAGTGTGACCAGTTAGGGCTATAAGTTGCGTTAGTATTGGTTGCCCGATATTTCCAGGCAAAGAATACTGCCATGAAGACTGCCGGGATAACTACGATCATCATCAAGCCGAAAGCTGTCAGAATCAACGAACGTTGCTCCAGTGCAATCTGTCCTTTGGGATTTAACAACGCACTATCACAGCCGCTGAGTAATACAGCGCCTGCAATTAATGACAAAATCCCCAAACTTTTATTGTATTTACTGAGTCTCATTTAACGACCTCAATGACAAAGGGCTCTATTGTCGTTTAAGTGTGCGCGCATTTTACGGGAAGGTTTATGCAGTGTAAACCAGCTTAAGGATGTGTCAGAAGGCTGTTGACACCTTTTGCTAGGGGTGTCACAGATGTTACGCAGGGTGACAAATTATTAACTGCGACAAGCAGTTGGCGTTAATATAACAAAAAACAATGGTAGAAACCGCAGAAAAATCAGGGAAAGTATAACCCGTACTCTTAATACTCATTTATTTAACATTTCTGCATCATTTCAGCGATGACTTTTATACAAAGTAATTGCGCACCGGATTTAAATATTCGCCATTAATTGTTAATTTAATGTTTCTAATTCGCTTTAAAAAAAATGCTATTGGTAAAATCAGTTACCGACATTGTTTAGCCAATTATTTCATCACCAAAATTGGATGACTTAACCCAGATTTTCTTGCGCCGCTTTTTTCAATGCCAAACTATCTAATATCACACCCAACGCGACGGCGATCAGCGCGAATGCCATACCGGCTTCAAAGATTGGCGTGAGCAGCGCATCGATCTGCAAAATTCCGCTGACATTGAGCGCCAACGCCAGCAGCCACAACGCCAGTAAGCCGCAGCCCATGCTGAACAGACGTACCGTCCAGCGATAGCCTTGTGGCCATAAGCTGCGTATCACAAACTCCCCGCTTTGCTGAATGCTGTGCAAGGTGCCACGACACAGCCACAACAACAGCAATCCCGGCACGCCGGCAAATACCGTGAAGGCATAGAAGGTCGGCCAGCCCCACATTTCAACTAGCCAACCGGCGGCGGGACCGACGTAAACGCGTCCCACGGCAGAAAGGGCCGACAGCAGCGCAAATTGGGTTGCCGAGAAGGATTTGTTGCACAGCGTCATCAACAGCGCGACAAATGCCGCGGTGCCCATGCCCCCACACAGGTTTTCAATAAATACCGCGCTCGCCATGCTCCACAAATGCGGCGGCGTCACCGCCAACAACCAGTAAGCAAAGTTCGACACCGCTTGCAGTACGCCGAAAATCATCAAGGCGCGGAACAAACTCAGCCGCTGCATGAGTACACCGCCATACAGTGCACCAATAATGGTGGCAAGCAGGCCAAGCGTTTTGTTCACCAGTCCGACGTCACCGGCGCTAAAACCGACGCCGCGAATCAGGAAGGTTGTCGTGAGCGAGGCAGCAAAGGCGTCGCCGAGCTTATAAAGGATAATTAACGTGATTAGCAGCCAGGCATTGTTGCGCTGGAAGAAATCTTTGAGTGGGAACGTCACGGCTTGTCGGAGCGAGTGTGGTTCGCGCGCTGGCGTAACCGGTTCTTTTGCGAGCAGCGTCGCAATCAGGCCCGGCACCATCAGCATCGCCATCAGCCAGTAAGTGGCTTGCCAGCCGAGATAGCGATCGGCTAACCACAGAGCCAACCCGCCTGAAATCAACATCGCCAGACGATAACCCAGCACGGTAATGGCCGCACCGCTGCCGCGTTCTTCCGGGGGCAGCACGTCCGTTTTCCAGGCATCAAACACGATATCCTGCGAAGCCGAACAGAAGGCAACCAGCACGGCTAGCGCGGCTAGCAGGGTTAAGTCGTGCGAAGGTTGCATAAAGCCCATGGCGATAATGCCGCCAATCAGCGTTAACTGTGTGACCAGCAGCCAGCCGCGACGCCGACCGAGAAACGGCGGCGTGTAGCGATCCATCATCGGCGACCACAAGAACTTAAACACGTATGCCTGGCCGACAAGGGAAAAGAAACCGATGGTTTTCAGATCAACATTCTCTACCGTCATCCACGCCTGTAATGTCCCGGCGGTTAACGCCAGCGGCAATCCAGAGGCAAAGCCCAGCAGCAGCAATACCGCTGCATTACGTTGGGTAAAAATACGCAGATAGTGAGATGTCATAGCCAACCTGAAATGAAGCCCGGCGAAGTTTAGCCGGGCAAATTACTGCGGAAATTAGCGGGCGTTCTGCTTGATGAAGTTGTGAACGCTGGTGTCTTGCGCCATATCAGCAATCACGTCACTCAGGGTTGAGTTAACCGCGTTAGTGATCTTCGCGTTAGTGGCAGTGAACGCGCCTTCTACGCTGTAAGTCTGACGATAATTTTTCACCTGTTTGTTGCCGTTTTTCGCGGTTGCAATGATGGAAATATCGGCCTTAGTGGTAATGCTGTAGCGCACGTTGCCTTGTGTCACATCAGCATACAGACCATTAACGACAATCTGCAGATCAACGGCACCGCTTGGGCCAATCATATAGCCGCGTGACGTCATCTGCTTCTCTAACACTTCCTGCAGCAGGAAGCGCAGATCGCGTGATGGTGTCAGCGTGATTAACTGCCCATCGCGGTTCACTTTCGCCAGCGCCTGATCGGAACGTTGATCGGCACCATTAACGCTGATGGTGACGCCCATCAGGCTTGGATCTTGCTGCGGTAACTGGATCTTCGGTTGAATATCCAATGTGGTGTTGTTGCTGGCACAGCCGGCCAAAATAAAAGCAGCCAGCAGAGGGAATAACAGTTTTTTCAACATACTCATTCTCGTTAGCATATAGGTTGGTTTGCAAAACTGCGGCCATCATAGCATTGCGACGCGGCGAAAAAAGCCCCGGGCCAATGGAAATTGATTGTAAAGGCTTTTTTCGCACAGGGTGAAGTGCTGTGTCATTGACCTATGAGATAAGCAGGTTAGTATGCGCAGCGCCGGGGGATTTATTTGCGGCTAATCTGCGGAAGCGGTGTAAAACCTACTAATATTTAAACAGATGGGCACAGCGCTCGCCGGAAAGGAGTGTTAATCATGATTCGCGAACAAATAGAAGAAAAGTTGCGTAATGCTTTCGAGCCTGCACTTCTTGAAGTGCATGATGAGAGCTATCGTCATAACGTGCCCGCCGGTTCTGAAAGTCACTTTAAAGTAGTGATTGTAAGCGATCGATTTACCGGTCAGCGCTTTCTGCAACGTCATCGCGCTATTTATGGCGAACTGGCAATTGAATTAGCGGGCAGCGTACATGCGCTGGCACTGCATACCTACACGCAAAAAGAGTGGGATGGATTACAGGATACGGTTCTGGCTTCACCGAATTGTCGCGGAGCCGGCACCCTCGCCTGATTTTCTTTCTTCACCCTTCTCAAAAAACGGCCTGCGGGCCGTTTTCTTTTCATTTATTACACTCAAACGCGATCTACGGCGCAAAAAAGCAGCAAAACCGCTAAAAAGTGGTGAGTTTGCAGCCTCGACTCATTCCAGCGATGCCGCTATAATGCGGCGTCTATTTTTCCGGAATGTCTTCGGGACGCTTCTGGTGACAGGGATTAGGTTCTGCCTGCAGAGGCCGTCCCGGTTGTTGGATACGGCGCATTTATGTGTGGTGTCTGAAGTTGACCGAGCACGTGATTTTTTGAGGTAACAAGATGACAGTTTCAGTAGAAACCACTCAGGGTCTGGGCCGTCGCATTTCGATTACTGTTGCAGCTGACAGCATCGAAAGCGCAGTGAAGAAAGAACTGGTGGAAGTGGCTAAGAAAGTCCGTATCGACGGTTTCCGTAAAGGCAAAGTGCCGGCACACATCATTTCTCAGCGCTACGGTGCTTCTGTTCGCCAGGACGTGCTGGGCGAGCTGATGACGCGCAACTTCGTTGACGCCATCATCAAAGAGAAAATCAATCCGGCTGGCGCACCTAACTATGTGCCGGGCGAATATAAAGAAGGTGAAGACTTCACCTACGCGGTTGAGTTCGAAGTGTATCCAGAAGTTGAGCTGAAAGGCCTGGACGCCATCGAAGTCGAGAAGCCAGTCGTAGAAGTGACTGACGCTGACGTTGATACCATGCTGGAAACCCTGCAGAAGCAGCAGGCGACCTGGAAAGAGAGCGATGCCGCAGCGACAGCTGAAGATCGCGCGACCATCGATTTCAGCGGTTCTGTTGACGGCGAAGAGTTCGAAGGCGGCAAAGCCTCTGACTTCGTGCTGGCTATGGGCCAGGGTCGTATGATTCCAGGCTTCGAAGAAGGCGTTGTTGGCCATAAAGCCGGCGAAACCTTCACTATCGACGTGAAATTCCCAGACGATTACCACGCAGAAAACCTGAAAGGGAAAGACGCGAAGTTTGAAATCGTGCTGAAAAAAGTTGAAACCCGTGAGCTGCCAGAACTGACTGAAGAGTTCATCAAGCGCTTTGGCGTGGAAGATGGTTCAATCGCCGGTCTGCGTGCTGAAGTACGTAAGAACATGGATCGCGAGCTGAAAGGCGCGATCCGTAATCGCGTGAAGACTCAGGCAATCGACGGTCTGGTTAACGCCAACGACATCGACGTTCCGGTTGCGCTGATCGACAGCGAAATCGACGTTCTGCGTCGTCAGGCTGCACAGCGTTTTGGTGGCAACGAGAAGCAAGCGCTGGAACTGCCACGTGAACTGTTCGAAGAGCAGGCTAAACGTCGCGTTGTTGTGGGTCTGCTGTTGGGCGAAGTGATTCGTATCAACGAACTGCAGGCTGACGAAGATCGCGTTAAAACGCTGATCGAAGAGATGGCTTCTGCGTACGAAGATCCGCAGGAAGTGATCGAGTTCTACAGCAAGAACAGCGAGCTGATGAACAACATGCGTAACGTGGCTCTGGAAGAGCAAGCGGTTGAAGCGGTACTGGCGAAAGCGAAAGTGACCGATAAAGCCACTAACTTCCAGGAACTGATGAACCAGACCTCAGCGGCCTGATTTATTCGTTAACCGTTAGTGCTAAGCCCGTGACTGAAAAGTCGCGGGCTTTTTCGTTTCTGGCGCTAAGTACACAGATTTGTCCTCTATTTGCTTAATTAATCGGCAAATTATCGGCTAAGCTCTTTTTCCGTGTTAGCGAATGGGCAAAAGGTTGTTATGCTTGAAACAACTGGGCAGCATCCCCAGATACAGGGAGAATGCATGAAAACAGTGAGACTGACTGATTAACCGAGTAGTTATCTCGGTTTGAGACCGTGGCTCGTAGTGTTCCTGCCGCGGCTTACGTAAAATCGGTACAGAATGTTGCCAATGAAATTTATCAGGAGACGGTAATGTCATACAGTGGCGATCGTGAATTTACTGCACCGCACATGGCGCTGGTGCCAATGGTGGTCGAACAAACCTCGCGCGGCGAGCGTTCTTACGACATCTACTCTCGCCTGCTCAAAGAGCGTGTGATCTTCCTGACGGGTCAGGTTGAAGATCATATGGCTAACCTGATCGTGGCGCAGATGCTGTTTCTGGAAGCTGAGAATCCTGAAAAAGACATTTACCTTTACATTAACTCGCCAGGCGGCGTGATTACTGCAGGGATGTCAATTTACGACACAATGAAATTTATCAAGCCCGACGTGAGTACCATCTGTATGGGTCAGGCTTGTTCTATGGGTGCGTTCCTGCTGACTGCGGGCACCAAAGGCAAACGTTTCTGCCTGCCTAATTCACGTGTGATGATTCATCAGCCGTTGGGCGGATATCAGGGCCAGGCGACAGATATTGAAATCCATGCGCGCGAAATTCTGAAAGTGAAGCAGCGCATGAATGAGTTGATGGCTGAGCACACCGGCAAATCGCTGGAAGAGATCGAACGTGACACCGAGCGCGATCGTTTCCTCTCTGCGGGTGAAGCGGTAGAGTATGGTTTAGTCGACTCAATCCTGACGCATCGCCAATAAGACACATCTGTTTGCCCCTTACGCTATAGTTAACGGGGAGCAGGCAGATGGGTTGAATGCATATCGGCCGTTGATGTACGGCCAGCGCCGTACAACAAATTTGGTCTGAGAAAGAAAAGAGGTTAGCTGATGACAGATAAGCGCAAAGACGGTTCAGGTAAGTTGCTGTACTGCTCTTTCTGCGGCAAAAGCCAGCATGAAGTCCGTAAGCTAATTGCCGGGCCGTCAGTATACATTTGCGATGAGTGCGTTGATCTTTGCAACGACATCATTCGTGAAGAGATAAAGGAAGTTGCGCCGCATCGCGAGCGCAGTTCACTGCCGACGCCGCACGAAATCCGCCATCATCTTGACGATTATGTAATTGGTCAGGAAAGGGCGAAGAAAGTGTTGGCCGTAGCGGTATATAACCACTACAAACGCCTGCGCAATGGTGATACCAGCAACGGTATTGAACTGGGCAAAAGTAACATTTTGCTGATCGGTCCAACGGGTAGCGGTAAAACCTTGCTGGCAGAAACGCTGGCGCGTTTGCTGGATGTGCCATTTACCATGGCCGATGCCACCACGCTGACCGAAGCGGGTTACGTGGGTGAAGATGTTGAAAACATCATCCAGAAACTGCTGCAGAAATGTGATTACGACGTGCAGAAAGCACAGCGCGGCATTGTCTACATCGATGAAATCGACAAAATTTCGCGTAAGTCTGATAATCCGTCAATCACTCGTGATGTATCGGGTGAAGGTGTACAGCAAGCGCTGTTGAAACTGATTGAAGGCACCGTGGCAGCTGTACCGCCGCAGGGCGGACGTAAACATCCACAGCAGGAATTCTTGCAGGTTGATACCTCTAAGATTCTGTTTATCTGTGGTGGTGCATTTGCCGGTCTCGATAAAGTGATTTCCCAGCGTGTTGAAACCGGATCCGGCATCGGCTTTGGCGCAACGGTGAAGGGCAAATCCCAGAAGGCGAGCGAAGGCGAATTGCTGTCGCAGGTTGAGCCAGAAGATCTGATTAAGTTCGGCTTGATTCCTGAGTTCATTGGTCGTCTGCCCGTCGTGGCAACGCTGAGCGAACTGAGTGAAGAAGCGCTGATTCAGATCCTGCGTGAGCCGAAGAACGCGCTGACCAAACAGTATCAGGCGTTGTTCAATCTTGAAGGCGTAGAACTGGAGTTCCGTGACGAAGCTTTAACGGCGATCGCTAAAAAAGCGATGTCGCGTAAAACCGGTGCGCGTGGTCTGCGTTCTATCGTTGAAGGTGCGTTACTTGAAACCATGTACGACTTGCCTTCAATGGATGACGTTGAAAAAGTGGTGATTGATGAGTCAGTGATTGAAGGTCAATCTGAGCCAATGTTGATTTATGGAAAGCATGAAGCCCAGGCTTCTGGTGAATAAATAAACAATCGCACCATGTTGTTATCTTAAAAAAGGGGAAAAATCTTTCCCCTTTTGTTTTTCTCTCGCCAGTGACATTGAATGTCGTATAAGCATCCCCATATACTCAATATCCTGTGGGTTTAACTGCAAAACCTCTATTGCGCGGTACCCATCACCTGGCGGACATTAAACTAAGAGAGAGCTCTATGAATCCTGAGCGTTCTGAACGCATTGAAATCCCCGTGTTGCCGTTGCGCGACGTGGTGGTTTATCCGCACATGGTAATTCCGTTGTTTGTTGGTCGGGAAAAATCGATTCGGTGCCTCGAAGCCGCGATGGATCATGATAAAAAGATCATGCTGGTTGCACAGAAAGAGGCTTCAACGGATGAACCTGGCATTAACGATCTCTTCTCAGTAGGGACCGTCGCTTCTGTATTGCAGATGCTGAAACTTCCAGACGGCACGGTAAAAGTGCTGGTTGAAGGTTTACAACGCGCGCACATCACCACGTTGGCTGATAACGGTGACCATTTTGTTGCCCAGGCTGAATACCTTGTCTCGCCAGAAATTGAAGAACGCGAGCAAGAAGTGCTGGTGCGCACAGCCATCAACCAGTTTGAAGGCTACATCAAGCTCAATAAAAAGATCCCACCTGAGGTATTAACTTCCCTCAACAGCATCGACGATGCGGCCCGTCTGGCCGACACCGTAGCAGCGCATATGCCGCTGAAACTGGCTGATAAACAGTCCGTGCTGGAGATGTCCGACGTCAATGAACGTCTGGAATATCTGATGGCGATGATGGAATCAGAAATCGATCTGCTGCAGGTTGAGAAGCGTATTCGCAACCGTGTTAAAAAGCAGATGGAGAAAAGCCAGCGTGAGTACTATCTGAATGAGCAAATGAAAGCCATTCAGAAAGAGCTGGGCGAAATGGATGACGCGCCGGATGAATATGAGGCGCTGAAACGTAAGATTGAAGCGGCCAAAATGCCGACCGAAGCGCGTGAAAAAGCCGAAGCTGAATTGCAGAAGCTGAAGATGATGTCACCGATGTCGGCAGAAGCGACCGTGGTACGTGGCTACATCGACTGGATGGTTCAGGTTCCATGGGTTGCGCGCAGCAAGGTGAAAAAAGACCTGCGTAAAGCGCAGGAAACTCTGGATATCGACCATTACGGTTTGGAACGAGTCAAAGACCGTATCCTTGAGTATCTTGCGGTACAGAGTCGCGTCAGCAAAATCAAAGGGCCAATTCTGTGTCTCGTTGGACCGCCAGGCGTGGGTAAAACCTCGCTGGGACAGTCGATTGCTAAGGCAACCGGACGTAAATACGTGCGTATGGCGCTGGGTGGCGTGCGCGATGAAGCGGAAATTCGCGGACATCGTCGTACCTACATTGGTTCTATGCCAGGTAAACTGATCCAGAAAATGGCAAAAGTTGGGGTTAAAAACCCGCTGTTCCTGCTGGATGAGATCGACAAAATGTCTTCTGACATGCGTGGCGATCCAGCTTCGGCGCTGCTTGAGGTGCTGGATCCTGAGCAGAACATCGCGTTCAACGATCACTATCTGGAAGTGGATTACGATCTCTCTGACGTCATGTTTGTGGCGACCTCGAACTCCATGAACATCCCGGCACCGTTGCTTGACCGTATGGAAGTTATTCGTCTTTCGGGTTATACCGAAGATGAAAAACTGAACATTGCGAAGCAGCATTTACTGCCGAAACAGATCGAACGTAATGCGCTGAAAGAAAAAGAGATCACCGTCGACGACAGTGCGATTGTTGGCATCATCCGCTATTACACCCGCGAAGCGGGCGTGCGTAGTCTGGAGCGCGAACTCTCTAAGCTGTGCCGTAAAGCGGTTAAAACGCTGCTGATGGATAAGTCGAAAAAACACATCGTGATCAACGGCGATAACCTCAAGGATTTCCTTGGCGTGCAGCGCTTTGATTACGGTCGCGCAGAAAGTGAAAGCCGTGTGGGTCAGGTGACCGGTCTGGCGTGGACGGAAGTGGGTGGCGATCTGCTGACCATTGAAACCGCCTGCGTGCCAGGTAAAGGTAAGCTGACATACACCGGTTCGCTGGGCGAAGTGATGCAGGAATCGATTCAGGCCGCGCTGACTGTAGTGCGTGCGCGTGCTGAGAAACTGGGCATCAACGGTGATTTCTACGAGAAACGTGATATCCACGTGCACGTGCCAGAAGGTGCGACGCCGAAAGATGGTCCGAGCGCCGGTATCGCCATGTGCACCGCGTTGGTGTCATGCTTAACCGGTAACCCGGTGCGTTCTGATGTGGCGATGACCGGTGAAATCACACTGCGTGGTTTGGTTCTGCCGATTGGTGGCCTGAAAGAGAAGTTGCTGGCGGCACACCGTGGCGGCATCAAAACCGTGTTGATCCCGGACGAAAACAAGCGCGATCTGGAAGATATTCCGCAGAACGTGATTGCCGATCTGGATATTCATCCGGTGAAGCGTATTGAAGAAGTGTTGAACCTGGCACTGGAAAATGCGCCTTACGGCATGCAGGTTGTGACCGCAAAATAGTGATTAGCGGCATAAACCGCTAAAAAGCGAAGCTGGCAGGCAAAATGGTGCTTGCCAGCTTTTTTTTGTGCCGCTAACTTAGTGGGCTGCTGGATCAACGAATAAGATGAATACCGTTGTTTCAGCTCCACAGGCTTGATATAACTTGCTGCGCGTTCGCACCGGGCGGGAAGCGCGGGTGCGATGTGAATAATAAAAGAGGGGATGAAGAGAGTGAATAAGTCACAGTTGATCGACAAAATTGCTGCAGATGCTGACATTTCTAAAGCAGCAGCGGGACGTGTTTTAGATGCATTCATGGACTCCGTTACCGAAGCTCTGAAAGGCGGTGATGAAGTGGCACTGGTTGGTTTCGGTACTTTCTCTGTACGTGAGCGTGCAGCTCGTACAGGCCGTAACCCACAAACGGGCAAAGAGCTCACCATTCCGGCTGGTAAAGTTCCGGGCTTCCGTGCAGGTAAAGCACTGAAAGATTCCGTCAATTAATGACCGCTGATACATCCATTGAAGCATTTTCTTCCGTGGATTGAGGACGCAAAAGCCGTTCTCATGTAACATACGGGCACATCATTTTTGATGTGCCTTTTTTATTCTTGATGCGCGGCGATAGCCTTTGGTTGTTGTCTCCGCATGGTTGCCAACTGCCAGCCTGAACAGCAGTTGCACGATGATGCCATCGTGTTAGAGCTTTACATTCACACTACAGCGGAGTGTTGTCATACCATGATGGACAATTTACGCGCGGCGTCGAATCATGTCGTGCTCAAGATTATTCTGGGATTGATCATCCTGTCTTTCGTACTTACCGGGGTGGGCAACTACCTGATCGGTGGCGGCGGTGATTATGCTGCCAAAGTTAACGGTCACGAGATCAGCCGTGCGGAGCTGGAGCAGGGTTTTAACAACGAGCGTAATCGTCAGCAGCAGATGCTGGGCGATCAATTCTCGCAGTTAGCCAGCAACGAAGGCTACATGCAGCAGATGCGCCAGCAGGCGCTATCACAGCTGATTGATCAGGCGTTACTTGATCAGTACATCAAAGATCTGCACATCGGTATCAACGATGATCAGGTGAAACAGGCGATTTTCAATCAGAAAGCCTTCCAGACCAACGGTAAGTTCGACAACGCCAAATACAGTGGCCTGATCACCAGCATGGGCTTCACCGCTGACCAATATGCCGAAGCACTGCGCAAGCAGCTGGCGACGCAGCAGCTGATTAACGCCATTGCCAACACCGATTTCATGCTAAAAGGCGAAACCAGCAAGCTGGTGGATTTGGTGTCACAGCAGCGTGAAGTACGTCAGGCGGTGATTGATGTTAACGCGCTGGCAGCTAAACAGACGGTCAGCGACGACGAAGTCAGCCAGTATTATCAGCAGCATCAAAACAGCTTTATGGCACCCGAGCAGTTCCGCGTTAGCTACATCAAAATGGATGCCGCTAGCATGCAGGAAACGGCCAGTGAAGCAGACATTCAGAGCTGGTACGATCAACATAAAGCGGATTATTCACAGCCACAGCGTAATCGCTACAGCGTGATCCAAACCAAGACGGAAGCTGATGCTAACGCCGTAGTGGATGCGCTGAAAAAAGGTGAAGATTTCGCCGCGTTGGCGAAGAGCAAATCTATTGATCCCATCTCAGCCCGTAAAGGCGGTGACATGGGGTGGCTGGAGCCGAGCACCACGCCAGACGAGCTGAAAAACGCCAATCTGACGCAGAAAGGCCAACTTTCTGGTGCGATCAAATCGTCTGTTGGTTTCCTCGTGGTACGTCTGGATGATATCCAGCCGGAGCAGGTTAAGCCTTTAGCCGATGTTCACAACATTGTTGCGGACAAAGTGAAGCAAGAGAAAGCGGTTGATGCTTTCTACAAAGTTCAGCAGAAAGTGAGCGAAGCCGCTAGCAACGATAATGAATCGTTAGCGGGCGCAGCGCAGGCTTCCGGTCTGAAAGTGGTAGAAACCCAATGGATTACGCGCGATAACCTGCCCGATGAGTTGAATTTCGATCAGGTTAAGCAGGCCATCTTTAATGGTGGTTTAGTTGGCCAAAACGGTGCGCCGGGTAATAACTCTGACATCATTTCAGTGGATGGCGATCGTGCCTTTGTACTGCGTATCAGCGAGCACAAACCGGAAGCGGTGAAGCCGTTGGATCAGGTAAAAGCACAGATTGTGGATACGCTGAAACACGATAAAGCGACACAGCAGGCAAAAGCGCAGGCAGACAAGCTGCTGGCCGAACTGAAAGCCGGTAAAGCGGATGCGCTGCAGGCTGCAGGATTGACGCTTAGCGCCAGCAAATCCTTTGATCGCAATGCGCAGGATCCGGTTGCGCAGTCAGCCTTCAATCTGCCACAGCCTGCCGACAATAAGCCGTCGTGGGGTGTAAGCGAAGATATGCAAGGCAATGTGGTGCTGGTCGCGCTGGACAAAGTCAGCGCGGGCAACATGCCGCAGGCGCAGACCGATGAGATGGTGAAAGGCGTGACGCAGAATAACGCGCAGATTGCTTTTGAAGCGCTGCTGGAAAACCTGCGTAAAGAGGCGAAGATTAAGTACGGCGCCGCTGCACAAAACCAGTAAGCCTCACAAAAAAAGTTAAATCACTGCAATATCGAAAGGCCGCTTATGCGGCCTTTTCCATTTCTACAATTGCCCTTTTGAGCCTAAATTCTAGCTGTGACACCCTGCTGTAGCTGTCAAACACAAGGAGAAACACAGCATGGTGAAATCAACTTTTCAAGCCCTATGTATTACGCTGGCGCTGGGTGGCGCAGTTTATACCACCGGACTGGCGGCTGCCGAAAGTCCCAGTGAAACGCAGGCGACGCAAGTCTCAACGCCACAGGAAGGACAAGTCAGCATCAATGCCGCCACCGCCGAACAGCTTGCGGCTGGCATGAACGGTATCGGCCTGAAGAAAGCGCAGGCCATTGTCAGTTATCGCGAACAATACGGTCCGTTTACCGCTATTGAACAACTCAAGGAGGTGCCCGGCATTGGCAGCGCCCTGATTGAACGCAATAGCGCCCGGCTTAAACTGTGAAGCATCTCGCGACTTTGAAGGATTGAAAAAGCCCGGATTCAGGCTGTGCTATGCTCAACAGGTCTTACCAGTTGTCATTCTCAGCCTGAACAGGAGCAACAATGCAAACCACTATCAAAGTGCGCGGTTATCATCTGGATGTTTATCAGCATGTGAATAACGCGCGCTATCTGGAGTTTCTTGAAGAGGCGCGCTGGCAGTGGCTGGAGGAGGTCAATGCCTTTCATTGGCTGATGGAGCAGCAGCTGGCATTTGTAGTAGTGAATATCAACATCAACTATCGTCGTCCGGCGGTATTGGGCGACGTACTGAACATTGACAGTGAAGTGTCACAGCTTAGCGGTAAGAGCGGTGTCATCGCACAGCGGGTAGTGCTGGCAAAGGATGATTCGGTGGTGGCTGATGCGGCGCTGACCTTTGTCTGCATTGATCTACGCACGCAAAAAGCGGTGCCGATGGAAGGGGAGCTGCGTGAGCGTCTGGCGTCATTAATGGTCGAGAATGAATAACTGGCGCCGTTGACGCCAGTTTTAACTCGCCGCCTGAATCAGTTGAGGCTGCTTTTTTGCTTCATTGCTGCCATCACGGTCGATGCGTTAGCCTGATATTCCGCCAGTCCACGCGCACGCAAATGACAGGCTGCGCATTCGCCGCAGCCATCGCCTTTCACCCCGTTGTAGCAAGTGAGGGTTTCAGCGCGTACCAGCGGCAACTGTTGCCAGTAATCGGCCAGCGCCCAGGTTTCTGCTTTATTCAGCCACATCAGCGGCGTTTCAAAGCGAATGTTACGCGCCATGCCAAGGCTGACGGCGTTATTCAGTGCCTTAACAAACTCGTCGCGGCAGTCCGGGTAACCAGAGAAATCGGTTTCACACACGCCGGTGATCACCGCTTCGGCTTCAACCTGATAGGCATAAATTGCGGCCAGCGTTAAAAACAGAATATTGCGGCCCGGTACAAACGTACTCGGCAAACCGCTGGCATTCGGATCGTAGGTTGGCACGGGAATGTTGTCGCGCGTCAGGCTGCTGACGGCTAACTCGTTGAGTAGCGTAACGTCCAGCACTTTGTGCGCACGCGCGCCCAGTTTTTGCGACAGTTCAGCCGCAACCTCGATCTCTTCCCGATGGCGCTGGCCATAATCAAAGGTGACGCAGTGCACTTCATCGTAGTGTTGCAGCGCCTGAATTAAACAGGTGGTGGAGTCTTGTCCGCCACTGAATACCACAACGGCTCGTTTCATTTTATCTTCCCCAAAAATCAGTGCGCCTATGGTACTGGCTCGGACGCAGGCTGAACAGCACTGGCTGTGGTTGGCGGTGGAATCCAGGCGCGAGTGAAATCAAACCATCCCAGGCTATTAAGCTGAATGCCCTCCACGCCGGGCGGGGCAAAAACCTGATAGCGATAGTTAAACAGCGGCAGCAAGTAGCCATCGCGCATCAGTTGCTGAAACAGTTGCTGAGTCAATTCACCACGCTGCAACGCATCAGGTTGTTGGGCAATAGCGCTAAGCGGCGATTGCAGTACCTTTTCGCGCAACGGCTGCCAAACCGGATCGTTCTCTAGCCAATTCACCAGCGTAAACAACGGGGCATCGCCAATTAGCCGGTCGCCCATCACCACATCGGCCTCACTGAGATCGATGTCGTCGCGCCAGCTTTTGACATCATGGAAGATGCAGGTGAGGGCGCAGCCATGGTGTGCCAGCAGAGGGATCAGCGCCTGCGCCATCACGTGTAGTTCGACCGGCAAATGGTAATGCAGTGTCAGGGTTGGCGGCAGTGAAATTCTTTCTCTTTCTGCACGCGGCACCGGCCAGCCAGGGAGCAGCTCAAGGCTGGGTGTAATCAACCCCTCATCCAGCGGCAATTGCTGAATCACACCGCTGCGCTGAATCAAGGCAATCAGCGATTGGGCCTGTTCGGCACTAAAGTGGGCCGTGACGCGTGGCGCCAGATAACAAAATCCCAGGCTGATACTGCGATCAACCGGACGCAGTGAGCCGAGTTCGTCAGGATCGCCAATCGCGATTTGCACCGGATGACTGCAGCTGGTGCCGAGATCGCGATCGAACAGTTGTGGCGTGATCCAGTATTCCATTCGCTGGATCAGCGGGCGCTGCAAATGCCAGCGCGCATGGCTCTCCAGCCGCACCATTTCTGCGGTGAAATGAGTGAGCTTCCAGGGGCCGCTACCAATGTCGGCGAATTCAGGATGAGGTAACAGACAGAACTGGTGCGCCAGCCGTTGCGGCAGCCAGTAATCGCTTTCGCGTAGTTGAATATGTATCGCCAGTGGATGCGGGGCTTCAATCTGATCTATTGCCGCCAGCAGGCGCGAACCGCGCGGCGATTGCATGATCTGCTGCAACTGCTCAACTAACTGTGCCGCCTGCACCGGTTCATCGTTATGCCAGCTGAGCTGCGGGCGCAGCCAGAAGTACCAGTCACGACCGCTGGCATCATGCTGCCAATGGTGAGCGATATCGCCTTCAACATCATTATCGCGAAAACGTGTCAGGCCGGAGAAAACCTGCCGTGCCAAATGTTGCTCAGCGCGTCCGGTCAGCTTGAGCGGGCGTAACGGTTCCATCGCCCGATAATAAGGAATGCGCAGCACGGGCGATTGATTCTGCCATTGCCCGCCCATCAGCGGCCGCAACATTCTCACCAGCCGCTCGGGATGCAGATCGAGTACTTGCAAAGCTTGAACCGCTTCGCCGTCATCAAGTTGCTGCGTTAATAGCTGTTGACGTAATTGCTCCGGTGAGAGCAAAAAAGTCAGCTCGCCCTGTTTGCCGCGTCCGGATTCGCCACGCCACCGCAGCCAGCCCGCATTCTGCCACTGGCGCAGCAGGGTGCGCACATGGCGCTCGCTGCAAAAGCAGTGTTGAGCGATTGCTGCAACGCTGAGACGTTGCGTCTCGCCGTGGCTGAGTTGCCACAAACGCTGAAACTGATTAATACGATGAAGTTCACGCACAGTTAAACCCGGAACATTTTTTTAAAAGTATTCACTATTAGTTCCGTAATTACCAGGCGATAGTCAGTCCCTCACACCGACAGGAGAATTCGCATGGCTCGCCTCGCAGCATTTGATATGGACGGCACATTGTTACTGCCTACGCACCGCTTAGGTAATGAAACGCTGGCAAGTCTGCATGCGTTGCATCAACGCGGCGTGACGTTAGCGTTTGCCACCGGTCGTCATCTTATGGATATGCAGCGAGTACGCGAACAAATCACCTTGCCTGCGTGGCTGATCACCGGCAACGGCACGCGTATTCACGATCTGGAAGGGAATCAACTTTACGGCTGCGATGTATCGCCATCGGTGGCGGAAGAGGTGATGCATACGCATTGGCAGACGCCAGCGTCGATTCATATTTTTAACGATGAAGGCTGGTTTACTGATAAACCGCTGCTCGGCGCGCTGGAAGCGCATGCCATGAGCGGCTTCCATTATCAGCTTCGTGATTTGCGTCGCATGTCAGCGCATGAAGTCACTAAGATCTGTTTTATTGCGCCGCATGAAATGTTACAGGCGTTAAGAAGTGAATTGCAGGCCGCGCTGGGCGAGCGAGCGAACATTTGCTTCTCTGCGTGGGATTGTCTGGAAGTGTTACCGGTCGATTGCCATAAAGGCGCGGCGCTGGAGCGTTTGTGCCAGCATCTTTCGCTGTCGCTGGCGGATTGTATGGCGTTTGGTGATGCCATGAACGATCGCGAAATGCTGGAGCGTGTCGGCAACGGTTTTATTATGGCTAACGCGATGAATCAACTGAAAGCTTCGTTGCCGCATTTACCGATTATCGGACATTGCGAGACACAGGCGGTGTCTCACTACTTAAATCACTGGATGACCACACCACACCTCGATTATTCCCCCGAATGCTGAGGCTTACAGTGAACCGGACAGGACGTCCGGTTTTTTATTGTAGTTCGCGCACCCAAGGCGCAATATCGCCGATGTTCTGCTTCACCCACTCCACATTGTAATAAGTGTCGGGATAGCGCTCACCGCTGTCACACAGTAATGTCACCAGAGAACCTTGCTCGCCGTTTTCCCGCATGCGTTTTGCCACCTGCAACATGCCCCAGAAGTTAGTGCCGGTTGAGGCGCCAGGACGACGTCCCAGCACCCTTTCCAGCTGCAGCATAGCGGCGACGGTCGCGCCATCCGGAACTTTCATCATCTCGTCAATCACGTCTGGTAAAAATGACGGTTCAACGCGCGGACGACCAATCCCTTCAATCAGGCTGCCGCGCTCGCTGCGCAGCGTGTTGTCACGGCAATGCCAATAATCGAAGAACACCGAATGCTGCGGATCGACCACCAGCAGGCGCGTATCGTGGCCCTGATAGCGGATGTAGCGACCCAATGTGGCGGAAGTTCCACCCGTGCCAGCGCTCATAATCAAGGTATGCGGTATCGGGAACGGTTCGTGAGACATCTGACGGAATATGCTTTCGGCAATATTGTTATTACCGCGCCAGTCGGTCGCACGCTCGGCATAAGTGAACTGGTCCATAAAGTGGCCGTTTAGCTCGCGCGCCAAACGATCTGATTCGCTGTACAGCTGGCAGGGATCGGCGACGAAATGACACTCGCCGCCGTAAAATCTAATCATCTCGATTTTACGTTTGGCGGTGCTGGCGGGCATCACCGCGATAAACGGCAGGCCAAGCAGTTGTGCGAAGTAGGCTTCCGAAACCGCCGTGCTGCCGGATGAGGCTTCAATGATTGGCGTATTTTCGTGGATCCAACCGTTCGCCAGGCCATAAAGAAACAGTGAGCGCGCCAGGCGATGTTTCAAGCTGCCGCTGGGATGCGTGCTTTCATCTTTCAGATAGAAGTGAATGCCGGGAAAATCATCCAGCTTAAAGCGGATCAGATGGGTATCCGCAGAGCGCTGAAAATCGGCGTTAATTTCATTGATAGCATGGCGAACCCAAGGCGTTTGCATAGTGCATTTCCATAATCATCATTGTGCCCAGTGTAAGGCACTGGCAGGAAAAAGAGGTTGCTTTAATCGGGCTATAATGGTGCGCTTAGAGAAAATTTTTCTCCGGGAGTGGCAAATGTTAGATAAAACTGACCGCATGTTGCTGGCAATGCTGCAGCAGGATTGCACGCTTTCGCTGCAGACGTTGGCCGATGCGGTGAATCTCACCACCACGCCGTGCTGGAAACGCCTGAAAAAACTGGAAGATGATGGCATTATTCGTGCGCGCGTGGCGCTGGTGGACGGCGAAAAGATTGGTCTGTCACTCACCGCCTTTATGTTTGTTAAAACCCAGCAGCACAGCAGCGAGTGGTTCAGGCAATTTGTCAGCGTGGTGCAACAGATGCCGGAAGTGATGGCGTTTTACCGCATGGCGGGCGAGTACGACTATTTGCTGCGCATTCAGGTGGCAGACATGAAGAGTTATGACAACTTTTATAAGCGCCTGGTGAATGGCGTGCCAGGCCTGATGGATGTGACCTCCAGTTTTGCCATGGAAGAGATTAAATACACCACCGCATTGCCGGTAGCGCCCTAACGGGCACAGAAAGAGACACGCTTGTGCAATTATTCAGCCAGTTAAGTTGGTATTTTCTGCGCGAGTGGCGGCGATATCTGGGCGCCGTCAGCTTGCTGATCGTTATTGCATTATTGCAATTGCTGCCACCGCATGTGGTCGGTGTGATTGTTGACGGCGTTACCCAGCATAATTTAAGCGCTGGGGACATTTTCATGTGGATCGGCGTGATGCTGGTGACTGCAGTCATCGTCTATCTGCTGCGCTACGTCTGGCGCGTGCTGCTGTTCGGCGCATCCTATCAATTAGCGGTTGAACTGCGTGAAGATTTCTACCGTCAGCTCAGTCGCCAGCATCCAGCATTTTATCTGCGCCATCGCACCGGCGATTTGATCGCTCGCGCCACCAATGATGTCGATCGCGTGGTGTTTGCTGCCGGTGAAGGCGTGCTGACGCTAGTGGACTCACTGGTGATGGGATTGGTGGTGCTGATCGTGATGAGCACACAAATCAGCTGGGAACTGACGTTACTGGCGTTGATACCGATGCCGATAATGGCATTCGCCATCCAGAAAGATGGCGCACGCTTGCATCAGCGTTTCAAAGTAGCGCAGGCGGCATTCTCCAGCCTGAACGATCAAACTCAGGAAAGCCTGACCAGCATTCGCATGATCAAAGCGTTTGGCCTCGAAGATCATCAATCGCAACAATTTGCGGGCATCGCCGCGGATACCGGCAAAAAAACCTGCATGTGGCGCGCGTGGATGCGCGTTTCGATCCGATCATTTATATCGCCGTCGGCTTCTCCAACTTGCTGGCAATTGCCGGTGGCGGTTGGATGGTGTGGAACGGCAGTTTGACGCTTGGTCAGCTCACCAGCTTTGTGATGTATCTCGGCCTGATGATTTGGCCAATGCTGGCGCTGGCATGGATGATTAATATCGTCGAACGCGGTAGCGCGGCGTGGAGCCGTATTCGCTCATTGCTGGCGGAAGCGCCTGCCGTTGAAGATGGACAGCAAGTGTTGCCGCCCGAACCCGGCGTGATGCAGGTTGCTATTCGTGAGTTCCGCTATCCGGCCAGTTCTGGCCCGGTGCTGAGCCATCTTAACGTCCAGTTAAAACCGGGCCAGATGCTCGGCTTATGCGGGCCAACCGGCTGCGGAAAAAGTACGCTGCTGAGCCTGATTCAGCGCCATTTCGATATTGATCAGGGTGATATTCGCTACCACAATACGCCGCTGACGCAGTTGCGCCTCGATAGCTGGCGCAGCCGGCTGGCGGTGGTCAGTCAGACGCCATTTCTATTCTCCGATACCATTGCCGCCAATCTGGCGCTCGGCCGTCCTAATGCAACGCAGCAAGAGCTGGAGCACGTGGCGCAGATGGCCTGCGTGCATGACGATATTCTGCGCCTGCCACAAGGCTATGAAACCGAAGTGGGCGAGCGTGGAGTGATGTTGTCCGGCGGGCAGAAGCAGCGCATCGCGATTGCACGCGCGCTGCTGCTGAATGCGGAAATCCTGATTCTGGATGATGCGCTGTCGGCGGTAGATGGTCGCACTGAACATGACATCCTGCATAACCTGCGCCAGTGGGGCAAAGGGCGCACCTTGATTATCAGCGCACATCGTTTGTCGGCGCTCACCGAGGCCAGCGAAATTCTGGTGTTGCAGCATGGCACCGTGGCGCAGCGTGGCGATCATGACACCCTGGCAGCAAAAGAGGGTTGGTATCGCGATATGTACCGTTATCAGCAACTGGAAGCCGCACTGGATGACGATGAAGTGGCAGAAGGAGTCAGCCGTGGCTAAATCTCAACGTTTATGGCCGACGCTGAAACGTCTGCTGGCGTATGGCAAACCGTGGCGTAAATCGCTGTGGCTGGCGGTCGGAATGCTGTGGATTGCCGCAGCGGCCGAAGTGACCGGACCGGTGCTGGTGAGCTATTTCATTGATAATCTGGTGGCGAAACATCAGATGCCGTGGGGCATTGTCGCGGGCCTGCTGGTGGGCTTTATCCTGCTGCAATTGCTGGCCGCTGGTTTGCACTATTTTCAGGCGCTGCTGTTTAACCGTGCGGCGATTGGCGTGGTGCAGCAATTGCGCGTCGATGTGATGAACGCGGCGCTACGCCAGCCGCTGAGCGCCTTCGATACGCAGCCAGTCGGGCAAATTATTTCGCGCGTCACCAACGACACCGAAGTGATCAAAGATCTCTACGTCACCGTGGTGGCGACGGTGTTGCGCGCTGCCGCGTTGATTGGCGCGATGCTGGTGGCGATGTTCTCCCTCGACTGGCGCATGGCGCTGGTGGCGATCGTGATTTTCCCGCTGGTGCTAACGGTGATGCTGATTTATCAGCGCTTCAGCACACCAATTGCGCGTCGCGTGCGCAGCTATCTGGCGGACATCAACAACGGCTTCAATGAAGTGATCAACGGGATGAGTGTGATCCAGCAGTTCCGCCAGCAGGCGCGCTTTGGTGAACGCATGGGCGAAGCCAGCCGTTCGCACTATCTGGCGCGTATGGAAACGCTGCGACTGGATGGCTTTTTATTGCGCCCATTGCTGAGTCTGTTTTCGGCCATGATTTTGTGCGGTTTGCTGATGCTGTTCAGCTTCGCCACGCCGGGCGTGTTTGAAGTTGGTGTGCTCTACGCGTTCATTACCTACCTTGGCCGCCTCAATGAGCCGCTGATTGAGCTGACCACGCAGCAGTCGATGCTGCAACAAGCTGTTGTCTCTGGCGAGCGTATCTTCGAACTGATGGATGCGGATCAGCAGGGTTATGGCAATGATATTCAGCCGCTGGCCTCCGGCAGCATCTCGCTGCGTGATGTGAGCTTTGCTTATCGCGATAATCGCGACGTGCTCAGTAACATCAATCTTGAAGTGCCCGCGCGTAATTTTGTGGCGCTGGTGGGGCATACCGGCAGCGGTAAAAGTACGTTAGCCAATCTGCTGATGGGCTATTATCCGGTGACGCGCGGCAGCATCGAGCTGGATGGCCGCCCGCTGCCACAGCTGTCGCACGCCGCCTTACGTCAAAGCGTGGCGATGGTGCAACAGGATCCGGTCGTACTGGCGGATTCGCTGCTGGCCAACGTGCGTTTGGGGCGCGATATTCCGGAAGACCACGTGTGGCAGGCGCTGGAGACGGTGCAGTTGGCCCCGCTGGCACGCAGCATGGCGGATGGCATTCATACGCGTTTAGGCGAGCAGGGCAATAATCTGTCGGTTGGGCAGAAACAGTTGTTGGCGCTGGCGCGCGTGTTGGTGTCATTGCCGCAGATTCTGATCCTCGACGAAGCGACGGCCAATATCGATTCCGGAACTGAACAGGCGATTCAGCACGCGTTACGCGCACTTCGCCAGCACAGCACGCTGGTGGTGATCGCGCATCGACTTTCCACCATCACGGAAGCCGATCAGATTTTAGTGTTGCATCGCGGTCAGGTGGTTGAGCGTGGAACGCATGCTGAACTGCTGGCTGAGCAAGGCCGCTACTGGCAAATGTATCAGCTGCAGCAGGCGGGCGATGAACTCGCGGCGGGCATCCCCGTACAATCCGAAGGGTGAATTGCACCTTTTTTGCACAGTTTTATCGGAATGTTCTGTATTGATGCACTTCTTTGAGGCTTAAAGCACCAAAGAAGTGCAAAATTGCAACACTGCTCCTCACTACCCTCCCTAATTTGCGCCGCGCTTCACATAACGAAGCGTGATGCAGCGCGCCTATGCTGCTGACATTCCCCTTTTTTTATTTATGGCACAGCCTTTGCTTATATCCCTACGTGTCCGCGAGACTCACTCAATTTCTTATCCGGAGGGGAACGTATGAAGCTGGTTACCGTGGTAATCAAACCATTTAAGCTGGAGGACGTGCGTGAAGCCTTATCCTCTATTGGCATTCAGGGGCTGACAGTTACCGAGGTCAAAGGTTTCGGTCGCCAGAAAGGTCACGCAGAGCTTTATCGCGGTGCCGAGTACAGCGTTAACTTCCTGCCAAAAGTAAAAATTGATATCGCTATTGCGGACGACCAACTTGACGAAGTGGTCGATGTCATCAGCAAAGCCGCGTATACCGGCAAAATTGGCGACGGCAAGATTTTCGTCGCAGAACTGCAGCGCGTCATTCGTATTCGTACCGGCGAGACCGACGAAGCAGCACTGTAACTGGGGCTCTGAATTGTGATGGGATGGAAAGAAATGAATAAACTGATAACGAAGTTGGGCCTCACCAGCCTCGCGCTGTTACCGTCTCTGGCGATGGCGGCAGCGCCTGCCGTCGCGGATAAAGCCGATAACGCCTTTATGATGATCTGTACCGCGTTGGTACTGTTTATGTCTATTCCCGGCATTGCGCTGTTCTACGGTGGTTTAATCCGCGGTAAGAACGTGCTGTCCATGCTGACCCAGGTTGCGGTGACTTTCTCGCTGGTGTGCGTGCTGTGGGTGATTTACGGTTACTCGCTGGCGTTCAGTGAAGGTAATTCGTTCTTCGGTAGCTTCCAGTGGGCGATGCTGAAAAATATTGAGCTGAAAGCCTTGATGGGCAGCTTCTATCAGTACATTCACGTTGCGTTCCAGGCTTCCTTTGCCTGTATTACCGTCGGCCTGATTGTCGGTGCGCTGGCGGAACGTATTCGCTTCTCTGCGGTACTGATTTTTGTGGTGGTATGGCTGACACTGGCTTATCTGCCAATCGCACACATGGTGTGGGCAGGTGGCTTGCTGGCGCAAGATGGCGCGCTCGACTTCGCGGGCGGCACTGTAGTTCACATCAACGCCGCGGTTGCTGGTCTGGTGGGTGCTTACCTGGTGGGCAAACGTGCGGGTTTTGGCAAAGAAGCCTTCAAACCACACAATCTGCCGATGGTGTTCCTCGGTACCGCGATTTTGTATGTGGGCTGGTTCGGCTTCAACGCCGGTTCTGCTTCCTCGGCTAACGAAATCGCTGCGCTGGCATTCCTGAATACCGTGGTTGCCACAGCAGGTGCGGTGCTATCGTGGGTGTTTGGCGAGTGGGCGGTACGTGGCAAACCTTCTCTGCTCGGTGCATGCTCAGGCTTCATTGCCGGTCTGGTGGCGATTACCCCAGCGTGTGGTTATGTTGGTGTCGGTGGCGCGCTGATTATTGGTCTGGCAGGTGGTTTAGCCGGTCTGTGGGGCGTAACAACCCTGAAGAAATGGCTGCGCGTTGATGACCCATGTGACGTGTTTGGTGTCCATGGCGTGTGTGGCATCCTCGGTTGTATCCTGACCGGTGTGTTCGCTTCGTCTTCACTGGGCGGTGTAGGCTACGCAGAAGGCGTGACCATGGGCCATCAGGTGTGGATTCAGTTGTTCAGCGTGGGCGTGACTATCGTCTGGACTGCCGTTGTTGCCTTCATCGGCTTTAAACTGGCGGATATGATTGTCGGCCTGCGTGTTCCGGAAGATCAGGAACGTGAAGGTCTGGATGTAAACAGCCACGGCGAGAACGCTTACAACCAGTAAGAGCCGGGCTAAAGAAGAGCAGTGCGCTAAAATTATAAAAAAACAGAAGGGGCGATGATATCGCCCCTTTTTTTATGCCTCGCGTTGACGCATCACGCCTTCCTGCACCGTGGTGGCTACCAGCCGACCCTCCTGCGTATAAAATTCACCACGCACAAAACCGCGCGCGCCGGATGCGGAGGTGCTCACTACGCTGTAAAGCAGCCATTCAGACAAGTCGAACGGGCGATGGAACCACATTGAGTGATCGATGGTGGCAACCTGCATATCAGCTTCAAGGAAGCCTTTACCGTGCGGTTGCAGCGCGACGGGCAGGAAGTTGAGATCGGAGGCGTAACCGAGCAGGTATTGATGGATGCGACGATCGGCCGGCAGTTCGCCGTTGGCGCGAATCCATACCTGACGCACAGGTTCATCGACGTGGCCTTTCAGCGGGTTATGAATCTGCACCGGGCGAATATCCAATGGACGCTCAGCGAGGAACTTTTCTTTCAGCTTAAGTGGCAAGTGCGCGGCCAGCTTTTTCGCCAGATCCTGTTCTGAGGGGAGATTTTCCGGGCCCGGCACCTGCGGCATGTTGTTCTGATGTTCAAAACCGCTTTCAGGTGCCTGGAATGAGGCCGTCATATAAAAGATCGGCTGGCCATTCTGCACCGCGCTGACGCGGCGTGCGCTGAAGCTTTTGCCGTCACGCAGCGTTTCGACATCATAGATGATGGCTTTTTGGCTGTCGCCAGGACGCAGAAAGTAGCTGTGGAAGGAGTGGATGATGCGCTCTTCCGGCACCGTTTGTTTTGCAGCATACAGCGCCTGACCGACGACCTGACCACCAAACACCTGGCGCAGACCGAGATCTTCGCTCTGACCACGAAACAGGCCTTCTTCCAGTTTTTCGAGATTTAATAAATTAAGCAGGTTATGCAGTGCCTGGCTCATAGCGGATTCCTCAGCGTGACTTATCGCGTCAGTGTGAAAGATCCGACCAGTTGCCGTCAATGATTTTGCCGCGATTTCAGCGGACTGGCGGCCGCTTCAGGCGTAATGCCGATATTTGTGCCAGAATTAAGGCCTGTTCATAAGGAGACGACATCGATGAAACTATGGCAAGTAATTAGCGGTATGACCTTGGCTGCGGCGATTACCGGTTGTGCGGACCACAGCAAGCCGGTAGCCACACCTACACTTGGCTCGGCAGTGGCAGGGCAGCAGGCCGCGATCGCGCAGCCGAATGTCAGCGGTTCAGTCTATATCCGCCAGCGCATTGCGCTACCACCGGATTCAGTGCTGACCGTGACACTGTCGGATGCGTCGCTGGCTGATGCACCATCGAAAGTGCTGTCGCAGCGTGTGGTGCGTACGGAAGGTAAACAGGCGCCGTTCCAGTTTGTCTTGCCGTTCAATCCAGCGGATATCCAGCCGAACGCACGCATCCTGTTGAGTGCAGCGATTTCGATTGATGGCAAGCTGGCATTTATTACCGATACGGTGAAACCGGTGATCAATCAGGGCGGAACCAAAGCTGAACTGCTGCTGGTACCGGTAACGAATGTTGCGATGCAAACCCAGCCGGGTGCGGCGACCACGGTGCCGTCGACTTCACCGACGCAGGTGACGCCATCAGCGTCTGTGCCGGCACCGACGAGTTTGTAATTTGATTGATGGGACGAGAGAGCGCCGGAAGTCATCATTGTTCCGTAAAGTCGCTGTCTCGTCCCTGATCGCTCGGCCCACGCCATCCATGGCGTGTGACGCTTTACTCCACAACAATGCCTTCCGGCGTGTAATGTTCAGTGCGGCTTGTGGCAGAATTGGGCGCGAAATATTGGCCCACTAAATCTGCCAGCGATATTTTTCTAACGCGATCTCACCTGCATCACTCACCTCAATCCCTTCCGCTTCCAGCGCATCACGCTGACGAAACAGATCGTCACCTTGCAGTGAAATGCGGCCATGGCGATTGATGACGCGGAACCAGGGCAGTTTGCTGCCTTCCGGCAAACGACGTAGTACGCCACCGACCTGACGCGCTGCGCGCGGCGATCCTGCCAGCAGCGCAACATCCCCGTAGGTGGTGACCTTTCCTGGCGGAATGGCCGCAACAATCTGCCAGACGCGCTCAGAGAAATTGTTATGCTCGCTCATGCGCAGCCTTTTTTTTATCGAGGAAAGGGCAAACTTTAGCATGCAGAAGGGTAGACAGCAGCGCTTTGCTGTGTGCTTGTGCAAGAAACCAACGGTTGTCGGGACTACGCTTGCAATTGCCAGGGGGTTACTTGATAATGCCTGCGCTCTCGAAATGAGGGCTTGTCAATGGGGGCCCTGTTGGTTCTCCCGCAATGCTAACTTGTGAACTCGGTCAGATCCGGAAGGAAGCAGCCGCAGCAGGCGACGCGTGTGCCGGGATGTAGCTGGCAGGGCCCCCACCCAATTCTGCCTACCCAAAACCCCACTGAATTTAACGCACAAAGAAATCTGGCAATCCTTTGCCTGTGATTCATTCCTTGATTAATACGATGATGTTGCCGATCGGCTGTTAGGGGAAAAACTTAGCGGACGAACTTCCAGACAGAAACCGGTACTTTATCATAAAGCTTATTCATGGTCAGTTCAGCCAGACGATGATCGGCTGCCGAATAGAATACCGCGAGTTCATTATCAGGTAATTCATACTTGTTTTTTTCGATAACCCGCTCAAGGGTATCGATTGAGCGACAGCGGCGCAGTCGCATCAAATAATCTGTTTTGGTTAAGGCTTGGTTGCTCATAAATAAACCGGTCTCAGTCTGGTGCTAAAAGGAATGGCTAGGTTGTTGGAGATAAGCGCACTCTTCGGCAAACAGATTAAATAAGCGTTTTGCTGAACGCTGCCATCGTTGTAGATCCTGAGTATTGATTCCATAGCTGCTGAACAGCATAAAGGTATCATCAAGATATTCATCGATTTGCGTTATCAGGGCTTCATCTTCAACGTGCTTAATTTTGTAATTCATCGTGAAAGAAGCGATATGCTCAATCAAATCGTTGAGCTGTAAATTGCTTTCAGAAGTAGGATCATTAACCCAGCCGTGATGGCTATCAGTCATTGTCGCCATACTTTCGTCAAACAAGTTCTCACACAGGTATTTAAGCTGGGCAATATCATGCCGTTTCGGTGAGTATTCGTCCATCTTTTTCCCCTCCATAGCTAGCACAGTTACCGCAGCGCGGCGAGTTTAGGAAAAGCTACCAGGAAGCGATCTCGAATAAAATGAATTCAGCGACTCCTTAAATGTAATCCACAATCATTAGCTTTGCTCACCTCAATTACCAAATATTACAATTCATCGGCAGGAGAGGGGCGAGCATTGTCAATCACGTCAAACACCAGTGCGCCGGGCTTTACCTGAAAAAACACTTCTTCACGACGATGAGATGTTTCATTTATATCCAGGCAAGGATTAAATAAATTCCAGCGGAAATCGTAAAGCATTTTAAATCGATTGTTGTCGGTTGGATGAATAGAAATAATCTTAAAGCTATCGGGAACTAATTGCGCGTTTTGAGAATACCACTGTAAATCGCCGGCTAATGCCTCGGCTATTTTGAGAATATTCCCCTGGATAATTCTTAGCAACTTTTCGCAATCGTCCTCATCCACAGCAATATCACAATGAATAATAGACGGCATTTTGTATCCAGTAAAAGAATGATGTTTCTATCATTGAGCTTATCGCACGACATTGCAAGTCGCTAATAAACAGAAAGAGTAATCGTTGTGATGGGTTTCATAACTCAATCATGCATAAAGGGTAAATTACAGCGGATATCTTCGTGAACGATCAACTTTTGAAACACTTTTGCCCGGGCTCAAAGGAGCCATAATCGGCTATAATAATTGTTATGTTATAACATTATTGGTTGTTGAATATGAATCACAGCGGTTTACTTCTGTCCCTTGGCGGCCGTTTGCTAGTGATGCTGGCGCTGATCGCCTTTCTGGCGTTAGCCTTATGGTGGGGAATGCAGAAATGATGCGTTTCAACCGCTTACAAGCAGGTTACCAAGGCCGCGCGGTGACGCCAGTTGTCGACGGTGAGCTGGCCTCGGGCAGCATGACTGCGCTAATTGGCGCAAACGGCACGGGCAAATCGACCTTATTGAAAACCATCGCCGGCTTACTGCCGCCGATTTCCGGCAACTGCGAATTACAGATCCCACGCAAAGCGCTGGGTTGGTTACCGCAACGCACCGAACTTGAAACTCGCTTCCCTCTAACTGCCTATGAGCTGGTGGCGATGGGCTGTTGGCCACGCTGCGGCTGGTTTGGTGGCATTAATAGAGGCTTGCGCCTGGAAATCGATGCCGCGCTGGATGCGGTGCAGATGCGTGAGTTTGCCGATGCTCAGCCATCAACCTTATCCGGTGGGCAGCTACAGCGCGTGCTGTTCGCGCGCTTAATGCTGCAGCGCAGTCAGCTCTGGCTACTGGATGAACCCTTCAACGGCATCGACTCGCAAACCGTCACTCTATTGATGTCGATCCTCGAGCAGCAGCAGCAGGCGGGCACCACATTATTGGTGGTGTTGCACGATCGTCCGCTGGTGGCGCGTTATTTCCAGGATGTGTTGTCACTTGATAACGCTGCCTCCGCACTCACACCCCAGCTGCGCAGGGTAGCATCGTGACCTTAATCCAACCTTTTATCGAATTTGGTTTTATGCGCCGCGCACTAGTGGCCTGCGTTGCATTAGCGATTAGCGCCACACCGCTGGGCATTTTCCTTTCGCTGCGCCGCATGAGTTTGGTTGGCGATGCGTTATCACATGCCGTTTTACCTGGCGCGGCTATTGGTTATCTGGTGTCGGGATTATCGCTGGTGGCAATGGGCATCGGTGGCCTGATTGCCGGTTTGGCAGTGGCGCTGCTCTCGGGTGCCGTTAGCCGTTATACGCCGCTCAAAGAGGATGCCAGTTTTTCTGGCTTCTACCTCGGATCTCTGGCGCTTGGCGTCACGCTGGTATCGCTGCGCGGTTCCAGCGTCGATCTGCTGCACGTGTTATTCGGATCGCTGCTGGCGGTAGATAACGCGGCCATTCTGCTGGTTGGTGGCATTGCGGCTTTCACCTTGCTGCTGCTGGCGGTGATTTTTCGCCCGCTGGTGATTGATGCTTTCGATCCCGATTTCCTGCGCGCGCAGGGTAAATGGAGCGCCCCGCTGGTGCACGGCCTGTTCCTGATGCTGGTGGTGCTTAATCTGGTGGCTGGATTTCAGGTGCTGGGCACGCTGATGTCGGTGGGTTTGATGATGCTGCCGGCCACCAGTGCTCGCTTCTGGAGTCGCCATCTGGCTTGCATGCTCGGTATTGCCATGCTGCTGGCGATCGTCTCTGCGTTTATCGGCCTGATTCTTTCGTGGCATTTCTCGCTGCCGGCAGGACCGGCGGTGGTGCTGAGTGCTGCGGTGCTGTTTCTGCTTTCTGTTTTGACAGGACCATGTGGCGGCCTGTTGCGCCGTTGATAACGAAACCAATAAGGGGATATGAATGAAAAAGTTACCGCTGAGTCTGGCAATGGGCGCCATGCTGGTCAGCCCGCTGTCGCTAGCGAAAAGCGTTGATGTTGTCGCGAGTTTTACCGTGTTGGCGGATATCGTTAAACAGGTGGGGGGCGATCACGTCACTGTAAAATCGTTAGTCGGCCCGAATGGCGATCCGCACACCTTCGAGCCTACACCGCAGGATAGTCAGGCGCTGTCGAAGGCCGATGTGGTATTTGTTAGCGGTTTAGGGATGGAAGGATGGATGGACCGCTTGATCAGCGCATCAGGCTACAAAGGCACAATTGTGGTGGCATCCAACGGGGTGAACACGCGCAAAATGGAAGAGGACGGTAAAACGGTTACCGATCCTCACGCGTGGAACAGCATGCAAAACGGTGTGATTTACGCCACGAATGTGATGAATGCGCTGATCAAGGCGGATCCACAAGATGCGGCTGAGATTCGCAAAAGCGGTGAAAGTTACATTCAGCAGTTGCAGAAGCTGGATAGCTGGGCGAAAAACGCGTTTGCTGAAGTGCCGAAGAATAAACGAAAAGTGCTGACCAGCCATGATGCTTTTGGCTACTTTGGCCAACGCTACGGCGTTAGTTTTCTTGCGCCGGTTGGCTTCTCTACTGAAGCGGAAGCCAGCGCCAGCGATGTGGCGTCGATCATTACGCAGTTGAAGGCCGAACATATTAAAACCTACTTCATGGAGAACCAGACCGATCCGCGCCTGGTGAAACAGATTGCCAGCGAAACCGGCGCCCAGCCGGGGGGAGAACTCTTCCCTGAAGCGTTATCTGAAGCGAATGGCCCAGCGGCGACCTATGTTGCAGCGTTCAGACACAATGTTGACGCCATATTGCAGAGCATGAAGTAAAAAAAAGGCCGGGGAGCATCCCGGCCAATTATCACGACACTTTCCTACCTTTTTTTCTTTCTTCCCTGAACCGCCTTAAAGCGCGGATTAGTTTTGCAAATGACATAGATGCGACCTTTACGGCGCACCACTTTGCAATCTTTATGGCGTGTCTTCGCAGACCGCAATGAACTTAATACCTGCATGCGTGTTCCCCCGCGTTACTTGTTGCGCGTCAGGAAGCTGCCGAAACGCTGGTTGAAGCGCGCGGTGCTGCCTTCTTTGGCAAAATCTTTCTGCTTACCGGTGTAGAACACATGGGATTTCGAGGAGACATCCAGCGTGATGTACGGCAGCACTTCACCTTGATACTCAATGGTGCGCTCGGTTTTGATGGTCGAACCGACTTTGAAGTACTCGTTGGCCGAGGTGTCGTGGAACACCACAGGGCGATAAAGGGGATGAATATTCGGTTTCATAATAACCTCGTTATGTAATGTTATACTATAACAATAGTATGAGCCCGAAAACGTGTGATTGCAACCGTGTTAAACGCAGGGATTTGTTAGGGCAGGGAAGCGCCAATAAAAAAGGCCGCATCAGCGGCCTTTTAGGGAAGGGTAAAACTTAGTGTTTGTGCTCGACAGGATGACTCTGCTCGATATCGCCCTTATTCTTACTGAAGCGGCGACGTACCACCACGAAGAACACCGGAACGAAGAAGATAGCCAGCGCTGTGGCTGTTACCATTCCGCCCATTACGCCAGTACCTACCGCGTTTTGCGCGCCAGAACCCGCACCGGTGCTGATCGCCAGCGGCATTACACCGAGGATGAAGGCGAGAGAGGTCATCAGAATCGGACGTAGACGCATACGGGATGCTTCGAGTGTCGATTCCACCAGTCCTTTGCCTTCCTTCTCCATCAAATCCTTAGCGAATTCGACGATCAGGATGGCGTTCTTCGCCGACAATCCTATGGTGGTCAACAAGCCCACCACGAAGTAAACGTCGTTACTCAAGCCGCGTAAAGTCGTGAAGAGCAGTGCACCGACAACACCCAGCGGTACCACCAACATGACCGAGAACGGAATTGACCAGCTCTCATACAGCGCGGCCAGACACAGGAACACGACAATCAGCGAGATGGCATACAGCGCCGGTGCCTGGTTACCTGACAAGCGTTCCTGATAGGACATGCCGGTCCAGTCGTAACCGATACCCGCAGGCAGTTTTCCGGCCAACTCTTCCATCAGGTTCATGGCATCACCGGAGCTCTTGCCTGGTGCAGCCTGGCCAAGAATCTCCATTGATGGCAGACCGTTATAACGCTCCAGACGCGGCGAACCGTACTGCCACTTCGCCGAAGAGAAGGCGGAGAACGGAACCATGGTGCCGCCACTGTTGCGCACGAACCACTTACTGATATCGTCCGGCAACATACGTGAATCAGCCTTGCCCATTACATACACTTTCTTCACGCGACCACGGTCAATGAAGTCGTTAACGTAAGAACCGCCCCATGCTGAAGCCAGAGTGGTGTTGATGTCTGACAGCGACACACCCAATGCCTGCGCTTTTTCCTGATCGATGATCAGTTTGTACTGCGGCGTATCTTCCATACCGTTTGGACGCACGCCTACCAGCGTATCCGGATGTTGGGCAATCATGCCAAACAGCTGGTTACGTGCGGCGGTGAGCTTCTCGTGACCCAGGTTGCCCTGATCGGTCAGCATGAAGTCGAAGCCGGTAGCATTACCCAGTTCGATAATTGCGGGTAAGTTGAACGGGAACACCATCGCATCTTTGATTTGACCGAGCGCCTGCATGGCACGTCCGGCAATCGCAGGGACCTTCAGGTTGGCATCGCCACGCTCATCCCACGGCTTGAGGCTGACGAACGCGATACCGGTGTTCTGTCCACGTCCGGCGAAGCCGAAGCCGTTAACGGTAAACACGGAATTCACGCTGTCTTTCTCTTTGGTCAGGAAGTAATCCGTCACCTGATCCAATACCTTCTGGGTGCGTTCCTGGGTTGCGCCGGCCGGCAGCTGCGCCTGCGCCAGTAACAGCCCCTGATCCTCTTCAGGCAGGAACGAGGTAGGCAGTTTGATGAACAGATAAGCCATGCCGACAACAATAACCAGATAAATCAGCAGGTAGCGACCAGTGCTACGCACGATATGACCCACACTATCAACATAGTGGTTGGTGCTCTTATCGAACATGCGGTTAAACCAGCCGAAGAAACCGGTGGTTTTACCGTGGTTGCCTTTTGCCACTGGCTTCAGCAAGGTGGCACACAGCGCTGGCGTCAAAATCAACGCCACCAGTACCGACAGCGCCATCGCGGAAACGATGGTGATCGAGAACTGGCGATAGATTACGCCGGTTGAACCGCCGAAGAATGCCATTGGAATAAATACCGCTGACAACACCAGCGCGATACCCACCAATGCACCCTGAATCTGCTCCATTGAACGTTTAGTGGCTTCCTTGGGCGGTAAGCCCTCTTCGGCCATAACACGTTCAACGTTCTCTACCACCACGATGGCGTCATCCACCAGCAGGCCGATGGCGAGCACCATCCCGAACATCGTTAGGGTGTTTATCGAGTAACCAAAAGCACTGATAACCGCAAAGGTACCGAGCAAAACAACGGGAACGGCGATGGTGGGAATCAACGTCGCACGGAAGTTTTGCAGGAACAGGTACATCACCAGGAACACCAGCACGATCGCTTCGAACAGCGTTTTCACCACTTCGAAAATCGAGATTTTAACGAACGGCGTGGTGTCGTACGGATAAACGGTTTTCATGCCTTCCGGGAAGAACGGCTGCAGTTTTGCCAGCTCCGCTTTTACGGCATCCGCAGTATCCAGTGCGTTAGCGCCGGTTGCGAGTTTGATACCGATACCGGAAGCCGGTTTGCCATTATAACGCGCGATGATTTCGTAGTTTTCACCACCCAATTCGATCTTCGCCACGTCACGCAAGCGCACCTGCGAACCATCCTGATTAACTTTCAGCAAGATATTGCCGAACTCGTCTGTTGATGTCAGACGGGTTTGCGCAATGATCGAGGCGTTCAGCTGCTGGCCCGGTACAGGTGGCGTACCTCCCAACTGGCCTGCGGCGATCTGGGTGTTCTGGACTTTCAGCGCGCTGATCACATCCACTGGCGTCAGTGAGAAGTTATTCAGCTTGTGTGGGTCTAGCCAGATACGCATCGCATATTGCGCACCAAACACCTGCGTATCACCGACACCCGGCATACGGCTGACCGGATCTTTGATGTTGGAAGCAACATAGTCAGAAATATCATTCTGCGTCATGGTGCCGTCATCACTGACGAAACCGGCCACCATCAGGAAGCTACTGGAAGATTTCTTAACCTGAATCCCCTGTTGCTGCACTTCTTGTGGCAATAACGGCGTGGCCAGCTGCAGTTTGTTCTGCACCTGAACCTGCGCAATATCGGCATCAGTACCGGATTGGAAGGTCAGTGTCAGCGTCAACGTACCCGATGAGTCACTGCTCGAGGACATATACATCAGTCCATCGATACCGTTCATGTTTTGCTCGATGACCTGCGTCACCGAATCTTGCAGCGTTTTCGCATCAGCACCCGGGTAGGAGGCCTGGATCTCAACCGCCGGCGGCGCAACATTGGGATATTGCTCAATCGGCAGGCTGATAATCGATAGCACACCGGCCAACATGATGATGATGGCGAGCACCCACGCAAAAATGGGGCGATCAATAAAGAACTTAGCCATGTATCAGTGGCTCCTGTTTATGACGATGATTTAGCAGACGGTAATTCTGGCGCAGCTTTGGCATCGTCGGAGACTTCTTGTGGCGTCACCTGCGCACCGGGTTTGGCACGCTGGATACCGGTGGTGATCACCCGATCGCCTTCTTTCAGACCTTCCGTCACCAGCCATTTGTCACCAAATGCCTGATTAGCGGTGATGTTACGGGATTCTACTTTGTTATCCGCGCCCACCACCATCGCTGTTGCCTGACCGGTTGGGGTACGTGTGACGCCCTGTTGCGGTACCAGCAGTGCGGTTGGGTTGGTGCCTTCATCCAGACGTGCGCGAACAAACATACCTGGCAGCAGGCGATTGTCCGGGTTCGGGAAGATGGCGCGCAGCGTGATCGAACCTGTGGTTTCATCCACGCTCACATCAGAGAATTCCAATGTGCCTGTCTGCGGGTATGCGTTACCGTTTTGCATCAGCAGGGTGACGTTGGCCTTACCGTCGTTCTGTTTCAGCTGACCGGACTCCAGCTCTGCGCGCAAACGCAGGAAATCATCACTGGATTGGGTCACATCGACATACATAGGATCGAGCTGTTGCACGGTGGCGAGCGCGGTGGTTTGCCCATTGGACACCAGTGCTCCTTCGGTCACCGACGATTTACCAATACGACCGCTGATCGGCGACGTCACTTTGGTATACGCCAGATTGATGCGCGCGGTTTCGACGTTGGCACGCGCAGCTTGTGCGGCGGCAGCGGTTTGGGCTGCAGTGCCTGCTGCGGTGTCATAGTCCTGCTGACTGATGTACTTCGTACCCAGCAGCGGCTTGTAGCGAGTAATGGTTAACTGCGCGACGCGGGCATTGGCTTCAGCCTGAGCTAAATCGGCTTTGGCACTGTCGTATGCCGCCTGATAAGTGGCGGGATCGATCTGATACAGCGACTGACCGGCTTTTACATCACTACCTTCAACAAAATTACGCTTGAGAATAATCCCCGACACCTGAGGACGCACTTCCGCAACGCGGAAAGCCGAGGTACGACCCGGCAGCTCAGTGGTAATTTTCAAGGGTTCGTTTTTTAACGTCACAACACCCACTTCTGGGGGCTGCTGCTGGGCGGCTTGCTGGGATTTATTATCATCACATCCTGTTAACACAAAGCTGCCTGAAAGCATCAGGACGGCCGCCAGAGGCGCTAATCCTCTGTTTTTATTCATAAATAAACCTCTAGTGTCCGATATCAAATGATCAATGGATCACAAACCGATAAACCCATTGCTGCGTTAAAACACGGGTCGTGCTATGGTACATACATTCACAAATGTATGTAAACTTACAAGTTTGTAAAAAAAGCCCAGCATGGCACGAAAAACCAAAGCGCAAGCTCTTGAAACACGGCATCAAATTCTTGACGCCGCACTAGCACACTTTTCCGAACACGGTGTGGCCGCCACGTCTCTGGCGGATATCGCATCAGCGGCCGGCGTCACGCGCGGGGCTATTTACTGGCATTTCAAAAATAAAGCCGATCTATTACAGGAGATCTGGCTACGTTGTGATGCTGGGCTGGACGATGTGGAACTTGAGTATCAGACAAAATACCCGGGCGATCCACTTTCTGTTGTACGTTCAATGTTGATCTATATCCTTGACGCCACAGCAAAGGATCCGCAAAGACGCGCATTAATGGAGATTATCTTTCATAAATGTGAGTTTGTTGGTGAAATGTCGACCTTACAGGATATGCGTCAAAGCTTACTGCTGGAGTGTTACGACCGCATTGAAGTGGTGCTTAAAGAGTGTATTGAGGTGGGACAATTGCCCAGCAACATCAACACTCGCCAGTCTGCGCGCCTGATGTGTGGCTACATCAACGGCATGATGGAAAACTGGTTATTCAATCCACAGGCCTATGATTTGGCTGCTGATGCACCGCAGCTGGTGGATGCGTTTCTTGATATGCTGCGCCTCAGTCCAACGCTCACCACCGGGCCACGTTAAGCTGCATCTTCCGCGGCTTTCTTTTGTTGATAATCACGCTGAACGATCGCCAGCGCCGCCAGTACCGTGGCGGTGGGGACATTATTCTCTTCAAGCAGTTGAATCAAATCGACGGCAAGTTTGATTTCGTCTGACGCGCTGTCCAGTGACATTATTTCTCCTAAATACGTAATTTCGCCGCAACCAGCAGCATTAATAGTGCGCCGAGCAGTGCAGTGGCGAAACCGGCAGGATGCCAGGCGGCAAGATCGCCCGTGGTGAAGTAGGTGGCGATATAACCGCCTATTAACGCGCCAATCACAGCCAGCATCAGCGTTGGCACAAATCCTCCCGGACGGCCAGGAAAAAACACCCGCTTAAGCCAACCTGCAACTAAGCCAATCGCAATCCAAAAAAGCAGCGTCATGTTTTTTCTCCTTTTTCTCACTGCAACGAGTATAGAGGAAAAAGCGTCGCGTTTAGCGTGGCATAGACGGCAACTCGAGTTTGTAAATAGCGGCGCGGCAGCGTGCCAGACGCTCCTGCAACTGATCAACTTCGCGAATCAACTGCTGCTGAACGCTCAGGGTTTCGGCGCGGGCCAGATGCTGCTCGCGTTGCTGAATCATTGCCAGTAAGCGTTGTTCGAAGCCTTGATACTCTTCACGTTTGGTCTGGCGTGCATCGATGCGTGGACGCTCGCGCTTCACGCGCAGTTGCTGACTGTGGCATTCACGCTGCAACGCGGCAATCTGATCCATCACTTTCTCTGCCAGCCATTGGCGGCGCACCACATCGGTGTCGGCCGCAGTTAATTGCGTAACGTTGCCCTCCAACTCGTGCAGATAATCCGCCAGACGCGTGCCGCGGGTGCGAAACAGTTGGGAATCAAAACGGGGCTGGCGACAGACACCATCCGGCTGCTGCGCAATTTGCTGGCGCAGTAAATCTAACAAGGCGTGAAGACGCTGCTGTGCGGACGGTTGGGGCATCACTCTGTTTCCGACTGTGTTAACGTAACGCCGTTTTGACTCATTCAGGCATCGGGCATGCAGCGCATTTTATTACTGAGCCTTGGCTGGCTGGCGATTGTGCTAGGTACGCTGGGCATTGTATTACCTTTATTACCTACGACGCCATTTGTGTTGCTGGCGGCCTGGTGTTTTGCCCGATCGTCACCGCGTTTTCATCACTGGCTGCTGTGGCGATCGCCGTTTGGCCGCTATATTCGCCACTGGCAGCAGCATCGTGCTATGCCGCCCGGCGCAAAAGGTCGCGCCATGTTGCTGATTGTGATTACCTTTTCAATCTCCCTTTATCTGGTAAATCTGCTGTGGGTGCGCATTCTGTTAGGCGTTATGCTGTGTCTGCTGCTGCTTTTTATGTGGCGTATTCCGGTAGTGGCAGAAAGCATCAACCCACCGCAACAGTAGCGCGAGGGTTGCATTTAGCCGGGTATTTGCATAGATTTGGGCATCTTCGTGCGTGGCTTCCCTTATAAACGACTTCGCTTAACCCGGTTTCCGGGGTTTGGCGCTAGAGAAGCTGCGCGTATTAGATATTTTCTCCAGGCGTAACATTTATGACCGCAACTGCGCAGCAGCTTGAACTCATCAAAAACAGCATTAAAAGCATTCCTGACTATCCGAAGCCGGGCATTCTGTTCCGTGACGTCACCAGTCTGATGGAAGATCCGCAGGCATATGCCGCGTCGATCGCCATTCTGGTTGAGCGTTATCGTAACAAAGGCATCACCAAGGTGGTGGGAACGGAAGCGCGCGGCTTCCTGTTTGGTGCGCCCGTCGCGTTGGGTTTAGGCGTGGGTTTTGTGCCGGTTCGTAAGCCAGGCAAATTGCCGCGTGAAACCTTCAGCGAAAGCTATGAGCTGGAATACGGCACCGATGCCCTGGAATTGCATAAAGATGCCATCAAGCCGGGCGATGTAGTGTTGGTGGTGGACGATCTGCTGGCAACCGGCGGCACGCTGGAAGCGACCGTGAAACTGATCCGCCGTGCCGGGGGGAAGTCAAAGACGCCGCATTCGTGATTAATCTGTTTGACCTGACCGGTGAAGCCCGCCTGACTGCCATGGGCGTTGAGTGCTTCAGCCTGGTGAATTTCCCCGGCCACTAAGGCCTGTGCGCTCCGCTGTACGGCGGGGCGCCACCTCTGCAAAGTTAGTGGTTGCTGATCCGCTTGTGGCTGTTAAACTACTGCCAAAATAAACAGGGTTTGCGAAGCTGCATTTTCTCCCTTCTCCCTAAATTCCAGTGATTGAATCCACATGAGCTATCAGGTACTTGCGCGAAAATGGCGTCCCCAGGCCTTCGCTGACGTAGTCGGTCAGGAACATGTGCTGACTGCGCTGGCCAACGGATTGTCACTGGGACGAATCCATCATGCTTATCTCTTTTCCGGCACCCGCGGCGTTGGGAAAACCTCGATCGCCCGTCTGCTGGCGAAGGGCCTTAACTGTGAAACCGGTATCACTTCGACGCCCTGTGGGCAATGTGATAACTGCCGCGAAATCGAGCAAGGTCGCTTTGTCGATCTGATTGAGATCGATGCTGCGTCACGCACCAAAGTTGAAGATACGCGCGATCTGCTCGATAACGTGCAATACGCGCCGGCACGCGGTCGCTTCAAGGTCTATCTGATCGATGAAGTGCACATGCTGTCGCGCCATAGCTTTAATGCGCTGCTCAAAACCCTGGAAGAGCCGCCATCACACGTTAAATTCCTGCTGGCGACCACCGATCCGCAGAAGTTGCCGGTGACGATCCTGTCACGTTGTCTGCAATTCCATCTCAAAGCGCTCGACGTTGAGCAAATTCAGCAGCAGCTGGCGCATGTATTGCAGCAGGAGCAAATTGCCGCTGAACCGCGTGCGCTGCATCTGCTGGCGCGCGCCGCGGATGGCAGTATGCGTGATGCGCTTAGTCTGACCGACCAGGCCATTGCCATGGGGCAGGGCAGCGTCACACGTGACACCGTGGCGCAAATGCTCGGCACGCTTGACGATGAACAGCCGCTGGCATTGATTGAGGCGCTGGTGGAGGGGCAGGGCGAACAGGTGATGGCGCTGCTGAATCAGGCCGCATCGCGTGGTGTTGAGTGGGAAGCGCTGCTGGTAGAGATGCTGCGTTTACTGCACCGCATTGCGATGGTACAGCTGTTGCCGAGCTCGCTCAGCGAGGACGATCTCAGCCAGGCCGATCGTCTGCGCGAATTAGCGCGCGTGCTGCCACCGGCCGACGTGCAACTCTATTACCAAACGTTGTTGATGGGACGTAAAGATCTGCCGCTGGCACCGGATCGTCGCCTTGGCGTGGAAATGACTTTGCTGCGCGCGCTGGCGTTCCATCCGCAGGCGGCGATTGCAGAGTCGGTGGCGCGTCCAACGTTGACGCCACAAGCCGCTCCGCCAGTCGCGGCGCCACAAACAACGCCGAAAGCCGCACCTGCGCCTGCTGCGCAGCCGCAAATGGCGCCGCCAGTCAACGACGCGCCGCCCATGTCAGATGATTATCCTGACATGCAACCCGCGCCCGATGCGTTACCCGATTCCACCAGCCAGTTATTACAGGCGCGAACGCAGTTGCTGCGTCAGGGAGCCGGCAAAGCAAAAAAGAGTGAGCCGGCAGCGCGTTCCGCGCGGCCGGCGAATCCGGCGCTGGAACGTCTCGCTAGCGTCACAGAACGTGTGCAGCAGCGTGCGTCTGAACCCGCGGTAAAAGCACCGGCAAAACCGGAAGCCTATCGCTGGAAAACTCAGCTGCCGGTTGAGGTTAAAGCGGAACCGGTGGCGACGCCAAAAGCCTTGCGTTCCGCGCTAGAGCATGAGAAAACGCCTGAGCTGGCGCTGCGTCTGGCGGAAGAGGCGCAGCAGCGCGATGCATGGGCCGCAGAAATCGCGGCGCTGACGCTGCCGAAACTGGTGCAGCAGGTGGCGCTTAATGCGTGGAAAGAGGTGGGCGAAACCGGCATTACGCTGCATTTGCGCAGCAGTCAGCGCCACCTCAATTCTGCCTCTGCGAAGCAGGCGCTGACGGAAGCGCTGAGTCAGTCTGCCGGTCAGCCGGTTGAATTGACCATTATTGAAGACGATAATCCTACGGTATTGACGCCACTGGAGTGGCGTCAGGCCATTTATGAAGAGAAGCTGTCGCAGGCGCGGCAGTCGATCGAAAGCGATACCCATATTCAGACATTGCGTCGATTCTTCGATGCCGATTTGGATGAAGAGAGTATTCGACCGGTGTGAACATGCTGCCGCGCGTCAACTGCGCGCAGCCCCAGCAGAGAGAGAAAACTATGTTTGGTAAAGGCGGATTGGGCAACCTGATGAAACAGGCCCAGCAGATGCAAGACAAAATGGCCAAAGTTCAGGAAGAGATCGCCGCGATCGAAGTGACCGGTGAATCAGGCGCTGGCTTGGTTAAAGTAACCATCAACGGTGCGCACAACTGCCGTCGTGTCGAAGTCGATCCTAGCTTGCTGGAAGATGACAAAGATATGCTGGAAGATCTGATCGCTGCGGCCTTCAACGATGCGGCACGTCGTATTGACGAAACCCAGAAAGAGAAGATGGCTTCCGTATCGAACGGTATGCAGCTGCCACCTGGCTTCAAGATGCCGTTCTGATGCAAACCAGTCCACTGCTTGAATCTTTGATGGAATCGTTGCGCTGTCTGCCGGGCGTTGGCCCAAAGTCGGCGCAGCGCATGGCTTTTCAGCTGTTGCAGCGCGATCGTAGCGGTGGCATGCGTCTGGCACAGGCTTTGACCCGCGCCATGTCGGAAATCGGCCACTGCGCCGATTGCCGTACCTTCACCGAGCAGGAAATCTGCACCATCTGCGCCAATCCGCGCCGTCAACAAAACGGCCAGATTTGCGTGGTGGAGAGCCCGGCTGATATCCACGCCATTGAGCAGACCGGCCAGTTTGGCGGCCGCTACTTTGTGCTAATGGGCCATTTGTCTCCGCTGGATGGCATTGGTCCGCAGGATATCGGGTTGGATCGGCTGGAGCAGCGTCTGGAGCGCGAAACGTTAACCGAAGTGATCCTCGCCACCAATCCCACGGTGGAAGGGGAAGCCACGGCCAACTATATCGGCGAACTGTGCGGGCAATATGGCGTTGATGCTAGCCGCATTGCGCACGGTGTACCGGTTGGCGGTGAGCTGGAGATGGTCGATGGCACCACGCTGTCGCATTCACTCGCCGGACGCCACAAGATTAAATTCTAATCACTTGCCGATGTCTTCGCGGACATCGGCTTGAAATCCTCTGCTTCATCCCCATTTCTCTCTCAACGTATCATCAACAACCCCGATTCAGTTGAGGTAGCAATGACCATGAAAGGACAAGAGACGCGTGGCTTCCAGTCAGAGGTAAAACAACTTCTGCACCTGATGATCCATTCACTCTATTCAAATAAAGAGATTTTCCTGCGCGAGCTGATTTCCAACGCTTCAGATGCCGCCGACAAACTGCGCTTCCGCGCGCTGTCGACGCCCGATCTGTACGAAGGCGACGGCGACCTGCGTGTACGCATCTCGGTCAACCCGGAAAACCGCACGCTGACCCTCAGCGACAACGGCATCGGTATGCGTCGTGATGAGGTGATTGAGAACCTCGGCACCATCGCCAAGTCCGGCACCAAATCTTTCCTCGAATCCATGGGTTCCGACCAGGCAAAAGACAGCCAGCTGATCGGCCAGTTCGGCGTTGGCTTCTACTCCGCTTTCATCGTGGCGGATAAAGTCACCGTGCGCACCCGCGCTGCCGGCGCCAAAGCCGATGAAGCGGTGTTCTGGGAATCAGCCGGTGAAGGCGAGTACACGCTGGCGGAGATTGAGAAGGCCGATCGCGGTACCGAAATCACGCTGCACTTCCGTGAAGGCGAAGACGATTTCCTCGATGCGTGGCGTGTGCGTAACGTGATCAGTAAGTACTCCGATCACATCGCGCTGCCGGTTGAGATTGAAACCAAAGACGAAGAGAGCGGTGAAAGCAGCTGGGAAAAGATCAACAAAGCCCAGGCGCTGTGGACCCGCAACAAGTCTGAGATCAGCGACGACGAATATAACGAGTTCTACAAACATATCGCCCATGATTTTAGCGATCCGGCGATCTGGAGCCACAACCGCGTGGAAGGCAAGCAGGAGTACACCAGCCTGCTGTACATTCCGGCGCGTGCGCCGTTCGACATGTGGAACCGCGACAGCAAGCACGGTCTGAAACTCTACGTGCAACGCGTGTTCATCATGGACGACGCCGAGCAGTTTATGCCGAACTATCTGCGCTTCGTGCGTGGCCTGATTGATTCCAACGACCTGCCGCTGAATGTGTCGCGTGAAATCCTGCAGGACAGCCGTGTTACTCAAAGCCTGCGTGCCGCACTGACCAAGCGCAGCCTGCAGATGCTGGAAAAACTGGCGAAAGACGATGCAGAGAAATATCAGCAGTTCTGGAAAGAGTTCGGCCTGGTGCTGAAAGAAGGCCCAGCCGAAGACAACGCCAACCAGCAGGCGATTGCCAAACTGCTGCGCTTTGCCACCACGCAGAGTGAAGGCGCCGAGCAGACCATTTCGCTCGATGATTACCTGAGCCGTATGGTGGAAGGTCAGGACAAGATTTACTACATCACCGCCGACAGCTATGCCGCCGCGAAGAGCAGCCCGCATCTGGAACTGTTCCGCAAGAAAGGCATCGAGGTGCTGCTGCTCTCCGATCGCATCGACGAATGGATGATGAGCTACCTCACCGAGTTCGACGGCAAAACCTTCCAGTCAGTGAGCAAAGCGGATGATTCGCTGAGCAAACTGGCCGACGAAGAGACCGACGAGCAGAAAGAAGCGGAGAAAGCGCTGGAGCCGTTCGTTGAGCGCGTGAAATCCCTGCTGGGCGAGCGCGTCAAAGAGGTGCGTCTGACGCATCGTCTCACCGACACGCCAGCGATCGTTACCACCGATGCCAACGAAATGACTACGCAGATGGCGAAATTGTTTGCTGCGGCCGGTCAGGACGTGCCGGAGGTGAAGTACATCTTCGAAATCAACCCGGATCATACGCTGGTGAAACGCGTGGCCGATACGCAGGATGAAACGCACTTTGCCGAATGGGTGGAGCTGCTGCTTGATCAGGCGTTGCTGGCCGAGCGCGGTACGCTCGACGATCCGAACCAGTTTATCCGTCGCATGAACCAGCTGCTGACGGCATAAACCGCACCAAACTCGAAGGGTCGCCATTCATGGCGACCTTTTTTTTTATCTGCTTTTATATCTGCGCCTGATCCCGCAACCAGTCGCGAAACAACGTAATCTCGGCATCATGTTGACGCGAAATTTTGGTCATCATCAGGGTGGCGCGATCGACACGCACAAAGCCCAGCGGCGCTATCAACGTCCCGTCATTCAACTCCTGACGCACCAACAAGCGCGGCGCCATAATGACACCCAAACCATTTCTCGCCGCCTGAATCCCTAACGTCAAATTGTCGAAATGCTTGCCGATCCAGAAATTGCCACGCGCATCGCTGGTTTTCGCCCATTCAGCCCACGCATGCAGCCGCGTATCAGCATGCAGTAAAGGCAATGAGGCGAGATCCTGCTCGCTTTGAAAACGTGCCGCAAACTGCGGCGCGCACAGCGGGCCGATATAATCATCGCTAATTAACGTGACATCGATGTCATCATCCGGTGATTGCTCAGCGCTGAGGATCAGCACGTCAGTGTGCTCGCTGCGCAGTTGGTCGATCTCCACCAGCGGCTGAAACTGCACTTCAATATCGGGGTAGCGCTGATAAAAGCTGGCGATGCGCGGAATCAGCCATTGAGCAAGAAAGCTGGGCGCGCAGGAGACGCTGAGATGATGGCGCATGCCGGTACGAATGCTTTCGCAGGTGGTGGAGAGTTCGCTAAAGGCTTTCTGACAACTCACCAGCAGACGTTCACCGTGTGAGGTTAATTTGACGCGTCCATTGGTGCGCACAAACAGTGGCTTTCCCATCCAGCTTTCCAGCTGCCGAACCTGATGGCTGATGGCGCTGTGGGTCACATGCAGACGCTCGGCCGCAACGCTAAAACTGCTATACAGTGCCGCCTGATGGAAATAGTGCAGTGCCCGTAACGATGGAAGCGCGGTCATACTCGTCCCCTGTGTAAAAACCTAACAGGGATTGTCAGTTTATATCATTTTAATGTCCAGCCGCATTGGCCTAACCTTTCCCCCTGATTCTGGCGGGTTGACGGCTCAGCCTCTCTGTGTCGTGTGCCGAACCTCATTGCCACGCTTCACCTCCCACACAGCACAATAACAAGAGAAATATCACGCGATGGCTCCACAACTGGCTACTGCGGCGCGCGATAAGCTTCGCGGCTTGCTTTCCCGTCATTACCGGCTTGAAAATTACGATCTCTTCTTTGCGCCTTCATTGCACATCGCTCGGGTACTGCTCTCCCAGTTATTTCTGCGTCAGGAGCAGGCGCGCAATCACACGCGTTACGCCTCACATCATCCGGTGAGCGAACTCAACGTGCTACCTGCTTTGCCGATGACGGCGGGTAACATTGCCCTGGTGGATCATGTCGATATGCAGCAAGGCCGCGTTAAGACGCTGAGCGAATGCCAGAGCCAGGGCGTGACTGATGCATCGGAGTCGTTTGCCACCCAATTGCATAAACGTCTGGTGAGCGATGCGCGGCTTTTTGTGGCACGGCTTGATCGTCATGCCGCGTTATGTAGTGATCTGGTGTTGATCGCCCTGCGCACCGCAGATTTCAGTACGCTGGTGCGCAGTGAATTGCGACTGTTTGAGCAGGGATTAGCGCTGGGCGCGGGACCAGAACAGGCGCTGGCGATGATGGAGGATAGCGCATGGCGTCCCTTCAACATCGCCACAGTAGAAAGTATCGCGCTCGACTCGCCAATAATACTGCACTCCATTCAACAACCCGGTTTGCCGTTTGCCCTTTTTCCTCTGCCGAATGGACTGAATGCGCATCAACTGCCCCAGGATATGCAGGTTCTGCCCGATCAGGCGCGTTTACGCCTGCGCGCCAACGTGCGCGGCGGGGTCAACAAATACCAGAACGTGACGCCCGCACTAAAAAAACGTCTGAAAGACGTGCTGATGCTTAGCCGTGATTCCTAAAAACGGGCACTCTGCTGGTATTTACTGTCAAAGCAGGTCAAAGTAGACCTTTCATGGCGAGCGCGCCCGTTTCCTTGTGGTGTGCGGGCCATAATGGTATGTTCTTCGCCTTCTCAGATTGAACAATGCGATTCGCAAGGGGAATTACGCAATGCGTATTATTCTGCTCGGAGCTCCGGGCGCAGGTAAAGGCACTCAGGCTCAATTCATCATGGAGAAATACGGTATTCCGCAGATCTCCACGGGTGACATGTTACGTGCGGCAGTAAAAGCGGGCACGGAACTGGGCCAACAGGCAAAAGCGATCATGGATGCCGGTAAACTGGTGACTGACGAGCTGGTGATTGCGCTGGTTAAAGAGCGTATCGCGCAGGAAGACTGCAAAAACGGTTTCCTGCTCGATGGCTTCCCACGCACTATCCCGCAGGCTGACGCTATGAAAGAAGCGGGCATCAAGGTTGACTATGTGCTGGAGTTTGCCGTACCGGACGAGCTGATTGTGGATCGTATTGTCGGTCGTCGTGTCCATACGCCATCTGGCCGCGTTTATCACGTCACCTACAATCCACCGAAAGTGGCAGGTAAAGATGACCTGACCGGCGAAGAGCTGACCACGCGTAAAGATGACCAGGAAGAGACCGTGCGTAAGCGTCTGGTGGAATACCATCAGTTGACCGCGCCGCTGATTGCTTACTACGGCAAAGAAGCGCAAGACGGTAACACCGAATATCACAAAATCGACGGCACACGCCCTGTCGCTGAAGTGAGCACGCAATTGGCCACTATCCTCGGTTAATGCGTTCTGGGGCCGGTTGTCCGGCCCTTTTGCAGCAATTGCTTTCCCCTCCCACATTTTCCGCTACAATTTCCCCCTGATTTTGCATTCGACCCATTCGTTTCGACATCAAGGAAATACAATGAGGCAAGAAAAGCCCGGGGTTCTGCTGGTTAATTTAGGCACACCAGACGCACCGACAACACCGGCGGTTAAACGCTATCTGAAACAATTCCTCGGCGATCCGCGCGTGGTTGATACACCGCGCTGGTTGTGGTGGCCGATTCTCAATTTCATCATCGTGCCATTCCGCTCACCACGCGTTTCGAAACTGTATGCTTCCGTTTGGATGGATGAAGGCTCGCCGCTGATGGTGTTTAGCAAGCGTCAGCGTGAAGCATTGGCGCAGCGGCTGGATATGCCGGTTGAACTGGGAATGAGCTACGGAACGCCAAGCCTCGACAGCGCGCTGCAGCGCTTACTGGCGCAGGGCGTCACCAAACTTATTGTGCTGCCGCTCTATCCACAGTTCTCCTGCTCAACGGTGGCTGCCGTGTGGGATGGACTCGCTACCAGCTTCAAGCCGCTGCGTTCGCTGCCCGAAGTGGCTTTTATTCGCGATTACGCTGAGCATCCGGCCTACATCGCCGCCCTGAAAGCGTCGGTTGAACGCTCGTTTGCGCAGCATGGTGAACCGGATCTGCTGGTGCTGTCTTTCCACGGCATTCCGCAGCGTTTCGCCAATGAAGGCGATGATTATCCGCTGCGCTGCAAAGACACCACAGATGCGCTGAGCGCTGCGTTAGGCATTGCGCCGCATAAGATCATGATGACCTTCCAGTCGCGCTTTGGTCGCGAGCCGTGGCTCACGCCGTACACCGACGAAACCATGAAGAGTTTGCCGGCTAAAGGGATTAAGCACGTGCAGGTGATGAGCCCCGGCTTTGCCGCGGATTGCCTCGAAACGCTGGAGGAGATTAGCGGAGAGAACTGCGAGATCTTCCTGCATGCTGGCGGCGAAAAGTTCGAGTACATCCCGGCGCTCAACGACGATGCTGAGCACATTGAAATGATGGTGCAGCTGGTCAACGCGCGCCGTTAAGGGTGTGGCAGAGAGTGTGATATCATTCTCTGCCTGATTTTCCCTGACGGCACTCTCGATGAAATTTCCCGGCAAACGCAAATCCAAACACTATTTCCCCGTCAACGCACGCGATCCGCTGCTGCAGGCTACGCAGCAAGAGCAGGAAGAGGGCAGTTGGGTGGTGGGTATCGATCAGACGCTGGTCGATATCGAAGCCAAAGTCGATGATGACTTTCTGCAGCGTTACGGCTTAAGCGCCGGTCACTCGCTGGTGATCGACGATGCTACAGCCGAGGCGCTCTACAATGAACTGATGCGCGAAGAGCTCATCAGTCATCAATTTGCCGGTGGCACCATCGGAAATACCTTGCATAACTACTCGGTGCTGGCGGATGACCGCTCGGTACTGCTGGGCGTGATGTGCAACAATATCCAGATTGGCGGCTACGCCTATCGCTATCTGTGCAACACCTCCAGCCGCATGGATCTTAACTTCCTGCAGGGCGTTGATGGTGCGATTGGCCGCTGCTTTACGCTGATTGGCGAGCAGGGCGAACGTACTTTCGCCATCAGTCCCGGCTTGATGAATCAGCTGCAGGCTAACAATATTCCGGAAGAGGTGATTGCGGGCGCGTCGGCGTTAGTACTGACCTCCTATCTGGTACGCTGCCAGCCGGGCGAGCCGATGCCGGAAGCCACCTTGCGTGCCATCGAATATGCGAAGAAGCACAACGTGCCGGTGGTGCTGACGCTTGGCACTAAATATGTGATTCAGGATAACCCGCAGTTCTGGCGTGATTTCCTGCGCGACCACGTCTCGATTGTGGCGATGAACGAAGAAGAAGCGTTTGCGTTGACCGGTGAACAGGATCCGCTGCTGGCGTCCAATATGGCGCTGGATTGGGTGGATTTGGTGCTGTGTACCGCCGGGCCAACCGGATTGTACATGGCCGGTTTCACCGAAGAAGAGTACAAGCGCAAAACCAACCATCCACTGCTACCGGGCGCGTTGGCTGAATTCAACCAATATGAATTTAGCCGCGCGATGCGTCACAAAGATTGCCAGCAGCCGCTGCGCATTTTCTCGCATATCGCGCCTTATATGGGCGGACCGGAAAAGATCATGAACACCAACGGCGCAGGCGATGGCGCGCTAGCGGCGCTGCTGCACGACATCACCGCCAACAACTTCCATCGTCAAAAGGTCCCTAACTCCAGTAAACACGGCCGTGAATACCTGACGTACTCGTCATTGGCACAAGTGTGTAAATACGCCAACCGGGTGAGTTATCAGGTGTTGAACCAGCATTCACCGCGTCTGACACGCGGCCTGCCAGAGCGGGAAGACAGTTTAGAAGAGTCGTACTGGGATCGTTGATGATGGCATCGGTGCGCATTAATGCGCACCTTACATCTTAGGGTCGCCATTTATGGCGACCTGACCAGGAACTAAACAAATTTAAATCGGGCACTCACGCACAATCGGGTTCTGTGCAATCTCTTCTTCCAGCACGTGCAACATGCTGTTGGCGATTTCACGTTCGCCCATTACCACACGATTGGCACCGCGCTCCATAATGTAAGTCACTTCATCGTCATAATGCGCACGCGCGATAATCTCAATATCTGGACGCTTCTCGCGCGCCGCAGTCACCACTTCGCCGGCTTCGTAGCCATTTGGAATGGTCAGCAGCAGCCAGCGGGCGCAGTCGAGGCGTGCTAAATCCATGGTATCCACGCGCGCTGCATTACCCAGCACTGCTTTGATGCCTTGTTCACGGAGCGCTTCAACGCGCGGGCGGGAGTTCTCAACCACCACCAGCGGCACATCCGCTTCCATCAGTTTTTGCCCCAGCAGGCTACCTACGCGGCCATAACCGACCAGCACCGCATGATTGCAAATATCCACCGGAATCTGCTTCTCTTCTTCGATAGCTTCTTCCAGCGTCTGCTCTTCGATGGTCTCGGTTTTGTCGAGATAACGCTCCAGCACGCTAAACAGAATCGGGTTCAGCATGATGGAGAGAATCGCCGCCGCCAGTACCAGATTGCGGCCTTCATCACTCAGCATGCCGAGTGAGATGCCGAGACCGGCCAGAATAAAGGCGAACTCACCAATCTGCGCGAGGCTCACCGAAATGGTCATCGCGGTACGACGCGAATGGCCAAGCAGCGTCACCAGCAGCCAGGCCGCGATCGATTTACCCAGCACGATGATCGCCAGCGCGCCTAGCACTGCCAGCGGCTGTTCAATCAGGATCATGGGGTCAAACAGCATACCGACGGAGACAAAGAACAGCACGGCGAAGGCATCACGCAGCGGCAAGGTATCGTGCGCCGCGCGGTGGCTGAGTTCAGATTCATTGAGCACCATGCCGGCGAAGAAGGCACCAAGCGCGAAGGAGACATCAAAGAATTCGACCGCGCCAAAGGCGATGCCGAGCGCCAGTGCTAATACCGCAAGGGTAAACAGTTCACGCGAACCGGTGGCGGCGCTTTTGGCCAAAATCCACGGTACCACGCGACGGCCTACTACCATCATCAGCACCATAAAGGCGACAACTTTGCCGATGGTCAACAGCAGATCCCACAACAGCAGCGTTGGGCTGGCGTTACCTTGTTCCAGCATGCCAGCAATGGCCGGCAGCAGTACCAGCGTCAGCACCATCACCAAATCTTCTACGATCAACCAGCCAATGGCGATTTGCCCGCGCTGGCTATCAATCAGCTGACGCTCTTCCAGTGCGCGCAGCAGCACCACTGTACTGGCGGTAGAAAGACACAAACCAAATACCAGACCGGTCATCCACGACCAGCCCATTGTCCAGGAAAGCCCCATTCCCAGCAGCGTTGCCACGGCGATTTGCGCGATGGCGCCAGGAATGGCAATCGACTTTACTGACATCAAATCCTTTAGCGAGAAGTGCAAACCCACGCCAAACATCAGCAGAATCACGCCGAGTTCAGCCAGTTCTGGCGCAAGGTTGGTATCCGCGACAAAGCCTGGTGTAAAAGGGCCGGCCAATACGCCAGCCAATAGATAACCGACCAGCGGTGAGATGCGCAGGCGATTTGCCAGCATACCAAGGAGAAATGCGAGGACCAGTCCCCCGACAATGGTAGTGATCAACGGTGTGGTGTGATGCATGCCTGTCTCCTTGTGTGCAAATGTATCCGCTTGTAACAACCTAGTGTAATGCACAATGACTGACCGCGTTTAAACATTTGAGCGGTAAAAGACCAGTAAATTGAAAAAATGAGACCAAAATGCAGCTGAAGCTGTATTTTCCTCAGTTATCTCACTATATCGGCTGGAAATACGCAGAATGAAGGGCCGGAGGGAAAAATAGTTTCCCAGCGAAACAGGCTCAGGAGAAGGGGTAATCGCGGGTAAAGCAGCCGAAAAGCGGATAACAGGCAACCAGGCTGAGATTTGGCCGGTGGAGGCCAGATCAAATTCCCGCCATTGTCAGCGGAAGATGGCACACTGAACCTTACAATGTGTCATTCATCTTGAGTTAATGGGCCATCTGTGCGACACAGAGGGGCGATTAAGCACATCAAGTCCACCGCTCAGTGGAAAAATGCAGAATAAGGAGATCGGCTTTGTTTTTATCACCGCGAAAAGGGCGCTGGTTGGCGCTGATAATGTTACTGCTGCCGATGCTGGCGCAGGCGTGGCAAACAGATCGCAGTTATCGTTTCAGTATTCTGCATACCAACGATCATCATGGTCGCTACTGGCCTAACGCACAGGGCGAATATGGCCTGGCGGCGCAGAAAACGCTGATGGATCAGCAGCGCTATGATGTTCAGGCCAAAGGTGGCGGTGCATTAATCCTCTCCGCCGGCGATGTGAACACCGGTGTGCCAGAGTCAGATATGCTGGATGCCGAACCCGATATTCGCGGCATGAATCTGGTGGGCTATGACGCCATGGCGCTGGGCAACCATGAATTCGATAAACCGCTTAGCGTACTGCTCAGGCAGCAGAAGTGGGCCAAATTTCCTTTCCTGTCAGCCAACATCTATCAAAAGGGAACCGACACGCGTTTATTTAAGCCGTGGGCGACCTTTAATCGCATGGGACTGAAGATCGCGGTAATCGGTTTGACCACTACCGACACGCTGCGCATCTCCAATCCAGAAAATATTGCGACGATAGATATTCGCGATCCGGTGAAAGAAACCGAGAAAGCGGTGGCGGAATTACGCGCCAGCGAAAAGCCTGACGTTATCATTGCGTTAACTCACATGGGGCATTACGACGACGGCCAGCACGGCAGCAATGCGCCGGGCGACGTTGAACTGGCGCGCAGCCTGCCGCCGGGTACCCTCAATGTGATCATTGGCGGCCATTCGCAGGATGCGGTGTGCATGGAGAAAGAGAACGTCAGCGTTAAAGATTATCAGCCGGGTCAGCCTTGCCAGCCGGATCGTCAAAATGGCGTGTGGATCATGCAGGCGAAAGAGTGGGGCAAATTTGTTGGACGCGGCGACTTCACCTTCCGTAATGGCGAGCTGACGCTGGAGAATTACCAGCTGATCCCGGTCAACCTGAAACACAAAGTGAAGAATCTTGATGGCAGCGAATCCTGGCTTACCTGGCAGGAAGAGATCCCGAAAAACAGCGCGATGATGAAACTGTTAACGCCTTACCAATTGCGTGCAGGCAAGAAGCTGGATGTAAAAGTCGGCAGCAGCGACGGCGTGTTTGTTGGTGAGCGCGACAAGGTACGTTTTGAGCAAACCAATCTTGGGCAACTGATTTTACGCGCGCAGATGGCGGCGACCAAAGCGGACTTTGCGGTGATGAGCGGCGGCGGCATTCGCACTTCGCTGGCGCAGGGCAATCTCAGCTGGCGCGATTTACTGCAGGTGCAGCCGTTCGGTAATCAGGTGGTATCGGTCACGCTGACTGGCAATGAATTGCTGAGTTATCTGGCGACGGTCGCCAATATCAAAGCGGATTCAGGCGGCTTCGCGCAGTTCACCCATATTAGTTTGGTGGCGGATGGAAAAGGCGTTAGTGAGGTAAAGATTAACGGTGAGCCGCTGCAAAAAGATAAAACTTACCGCATGGCAACCAACAGCTTTAACGCCAGCGGTGGCGACGGCTATCCGAACATCGAAACTCATGCCGGTTTCAGCAATAGCGGTCTGCGCGATGCGGATGTGCTGCGAGACTATGTCAGCCAGCATTCGCCATTGAAGGTGAGTGATTATGAACCAATGGGCATTGTACATCTGACGGAAGCGCAGATTGAGCAGCGCAATAAAGCGCTGGAGAAACAACATAAGCCAAGCTATCCGCAGATGATTCTGGCGTGGATTTGGCCGCGCGCTGCGCAGCATTGAACTCAGCGTACGTAGGGTCGCCATTGATGGCGTAATGCTGCTCATTTAAGCGCCCAGCGACTTTCGTTCGCCCTCGGCTGGGGCAGTTGCAGCTATGCCGTGCGGCGACCGAGCAGAGGACGCCTGGCCACGCCCTCTTCACTCCCCGGCCCTGCGCCAGCCCAGCCCGCCGCTACGCGGTGCCTTCACTCGCTCACGATTCCTGACGGACCGGCGGCGATTCGCTCCTGCTCAGCGCCGCCTCTCGCCGCATCCATGCGGCTCGCCCTGGAATCCTTCACTCGTTCAGCGGGCTGGGATGTCGCCTCAACACCCACGCTGCAGCATCAATGCCTGGTTCTTAATCACTATCGCTGTAACGCCTGTAGGGTCGCCATTCATGGCGACCTCTTTCCATTTCCTCATCACGCCTGACACGATTTCTGCGTCACCCAGCGGTGGCGCAACTTATCCCACAGCCAGTTGTAAACCATGGTGTAGGGCAGGAAGAACAGGAAGAATGCCACTTCCAGCACAAACGCCTCCAGTAACGAAATATTCAGCATCCAGGCGGCAATCGGTAAGCCAATCAGGATAAAGCCCCCTTCAAAGCCCAGCGCATGCATGGCGCGCAGACCGAATCCGCGTTTTACCTGCGGCGGCCAGATGCGATCAAAACCCGTGTTATAGATCATGTTCCACAGCATGGCGACGGTCGACAGCATAATCGCTAGCGCGCCCATCTGAAACAGCGGTTTCTCCATGATCCATGCTGCCAGCGGCGCAACCGTGATAAGGGCCAATCCTTCAAAGCCTGCGGCATGACAAAAACGTTCTTTCAGCGAACGGGTACGCATATAAATCTCCTTAATGGGTATGACACGTATTTTCGCACTGTGTAATGCTAAGATAAAATGATTACCTATCGATAAAAGCGATGGTTCACTATGAAATACTCCCCAGAATCCCTTGAGGCGTTTGTGCAAACCGTGGCCAGCGGATCCTTTTCGGCCGCGGCGCGCGCGCTGGCGAAAAGCCAATCCACCGTTAGCCAGGCCGTCGCTAATCTGGAAGATGATTTGGGTTTTACGCTGTTTGATCGCAGCGGGCGCAATCCGGTGCTGACCGAGCATGGCCAGCGCGCGTTTGCGCAGGTGCAGCAGATTCTGGCCGCCAGCCAGCGGCTCGATGAGCTGGCAGTGCGCTTGTCGCAGGGCGTCGAACCGCGCCTTAGCCTGGCGATCTCTGATTTCTGGCAGGCCGATCACCATGAAAATCTGCTTAACCGGTTTGAGGCACGTTATCCGGATATCGAATTCGAGTGCATGATCGCCGAGGATGCTGATGCATTAGATTTGTTACAAGCTGGACGCGTGCATCTTGGTGTGGTGCGGGCGCAGCCGCAACTGCCGCCGGATTTGGCGGTGGCGCGTTTGCAAGTGGGGGCGCAGATGGCGATCTATCTTCATCAGGATCATGCGCTGTCACAGCTTCAGCAGGTGAGTGAAGGGCAGTTAGGTGAGCTGCGACATTTACGGCTTAATACCTGGGTGCAAAACCGGGAACCCTTGCCCGCAGGGCGCGTGTGGTCAGCACCGTCCTATTTATTGTTATTGGAGATGGCGGAGCAAGGTTTTGGCTGGAGCGTGTTGCCGCGCTGGCTGGTGGAGCAGTTTGGCCATCAGGTGCTAAAGGAGTTGCCGGTGCCGGGCTGGCCGCAGCGCATTGCGGTAGATGTAGTGTGGTCGCGGCGGAATCCACCAGGACCGGCCGGGCGCTGGATGATCGATCAACTCTGCGCTCAGCAGCCTGATTAATCGCGCCGCGCGATATCGACCAGTGGCGCATCCAGCAGGCGAGACAAATCTTGTGCAGAGAGTTCGAGATCCAGTCCACGTTTGCCGCCGGAGATAAAGAGAGTCGCGAACTCCGCCGCTTGTTGATCGATCACGGTTGGCAGACGTTTTTTCTGTCCCAGCGGACTAATTCCCCCGATTAGATAACCGGTCACGCGCTGTGCCAGTTGGGGATCGGCCATATCCGCCTTCTTCGCGCCCAGCTCCTTAGCGACCTTTTTAAGATCCAGCTGGGTTGAGACTGGCGTGACCGCTACAGCCAGCGCTTTGGCATCACCGTTGAGCGACACCAGCAAGGTTTTGAACACCTGACGCGCATCCAGATTCAGTTTACGCACGGCTTCGTCACCAAAATGGGTTTCATGGCTATCGTGATCGTACGGATGCAGGGTAAAGGTGACGTTATGTTTTTCCAGAAGTTTTACCGCGGGCGTCATGATCGGTCCTTGTTAGGAAAATTCTTATTTCAGTTTTGATGGAAAAACAGTGGCGAAATTCTGAACTTTGCGCGAGAATTGGCCCGCGCCAGCAAGAGATTGTTGGTGATAACCAAAATCATAAACAAATTCCTCTTTGACGGGCCAATATTATTATTGGCCTTCTTTTTTTCTGCTATTTACGCCATTTATTAACCGCATATATCCGTCGCGGCGCGATTTATCGCGCGTTTTTGCCGCACGCTCGCGCTGGCAATGCGCAATAAATTGCGCCGCTACGGGAAAGTGCAAATATTATTCTTTCAGCAACCCGGGCAAATTATCATCGCCGTACAGATGCAGCGCGCCCACCGCGACCACATAACGCCCTTTGGGTAATGCCAGCAGCAACTCTCGCCAGTGCTGGTTGCGATTGCGCATCAGCGTATCGTTCAGCTCGCTGCTGAAGGTGGTCGGCAGCGCGACCGGTTGCTGAGTTGGCGGTGCATCCAGCCACCAGCTGATCATGGTTTGCAGCAGTCGTGCATTGGTATGCCAGTGTTCCAGCGTATCCAGTAACAGCGGCAAACCATCCTGCGGCAGCGATTTCAGCAGGGCGATCTGTGTCTCCGGACCTTCAAGCTCGATAATGCGTTTGTTCGCTGCTTTGGCGGCCTGCAACAGTTGATAATCAATACCAAACTGCGGACGCAATCCCAGCCGCTGCGCCTGCTGCGCCTGCAGCATCAGCGCGACTTGCCAGAATGGCAGCGTATCGAACAGGCTCAATGACAGCGACAGCTCATCGCACAGCGCTTGCAGGCGTTGCAGAACCTTGTCGTCGAGCCGCGTTGCCAGCGGTGGATGCTCATCGTCATTGCTGAACGGCGATGCGCCTTGGGTGATATCGGCTTCCACAATCAGCGCGTCGGCTTTATTCAGCTGGCGCAGGAGTCCAGCGGGCAGTGGCTGCATGTCGCGCGTGCCCATATGAATGCTACCCGCCAGATGCAGGCGACGATCGCCCAGCGTGATATCCATGGCCGGCCAGCTGTAACTGGCCGGAAAAAGGGTCGCGATCCGTTGTTGGATGCTGTGCCACAGACCGTGTCTCATTCCCTGTCCTTTTTAAGGCAAAAAACCATGCTAGCGATTTCATCCAATGAAAAACAGGGCTGTAATGGCTATTGCCGTTGCGCGGGCTTAAAGCGCAATAAACGATTAGCGTTGCTCACCACGGTGATGGATGACAACGCCATCGCCGCGCCCGCGACAATCGGGCTCAGCAGCATGCCGGTAAACGGATAGAGCACGCCCGCAGCAATCGGAATGCCCAGGCTGTTATAAATAAAAGCGCCCAACAGGTTTTGCCGCATATTACGCAGCGTGGCGCTGGATATTGACAGCGCATCGGCGACGCAGTGCAAATCGTTACGCATCAGCGTCATCGCGGCGGTTTCAACTGCCACATCGCTGCCGCCACCCATCGCAATACCGACATCCGCCTGCGCCAGCGCGGGCGCATCATTGATGCCATCACCCACCATCATCACTTTGCGGCCTTGCTGCTGCAACTGGGTAATCGCCTGCGCTTTGCCATCCGGCAGCACACCGGCAATCACTTCATCCATTCCGGCTTCAGCGGCAATTGCCTGTGCGGTTTTCTGGTGATCGCCGGTCAGCATAATCAGGCGATACCCCTGCTGATGCAGACGCTGCAGCGCCGCTTTGCTCTCAGGGCGCAAGCTGTCTCGCAGCGCAATCAATCCCAGCAGCTGATGCTCATTGGCCAGCAGCACCGGAGTTGCGCCTTGTGCGGCGAAGCGCTCGATATCGGCCTGCGCGGCGCGGTAATCAATCTGCTGTTCGTCCAGTAGCGCCTGATTACCTAACAGTAACGGCCTGTCGGCAACTGTAGCGCTGATGCCTTTGCCGCGTATTGTACGAAATTGCTTAACCGCTTCGGCATTGACCGCGGGTGCGGCGTCAAGAATGGCTGTGGCGAGCGGATGGCTGGATCCTTGCTCCATCTGCGCCGCCGCGCTAAGAACCTGCTCGCGATTCCAGTCGCTGTAAAGCATCACATCGCTCACCTGCGGCGTGCCGCGTGTCAGGGTGCCGGTTTTATCGAACACAATGGTATCGATTTCGCTGGCGCGTTGAAGTGCATCGGCGTCACGCACCAGCACGCCCAGCTCGGCTGCGCGCCCAACGCCCGCAATCACCGACATCGGTGTGGCTAAGCCCAGCGCGCAAGGGCAGGCGATAATCAGTACTGTGGTAACAATCACCAGCGTATACGCCAGTTGCGGCTGTGGACCAAATAGATACCAAATCAGGCCGCTCAGCAGCGCAATCGCCACCACCACCGGCACAAACACGGCGGAGATGCGATCCGCCAGCCGGCCAATATCTGGCTTGCTGCTTTGTGCCTGACGCACCAGATTGATAATGCGTGCCAGTGTAGTGTGGCTGCCGGTGGCGCGCGCCACAAAGTGCAGCGTGCCATCTTGCACCAGCGTACCGGCAAAGAGGTTATCGCCCGGCTGTTTGGCTTGTGGTACTGCTTCTCCGGTTAGCATCGCTTCATCCAGCCAGGCTTCGCCGCTGGCGACTTCGCCGTCTACTGGCACGCGATCGCCGGTCACCAGTTTAAGCGTCATGCCTGGCTCAACCTGGCTGAGCGGCAGCAGCGTTTCACCCCGATCGCTGATAACTCGCGCCTGCGCCGGGGTTAAATCCAGTAATCGTTCCAGCGCCTTAGAGGCGCGTTGGCGTGCGCGCTGTTCCAGCGCGTGGCCGAGATTGATCAGGCCAATGATCATTACGCTGGCTTCGAAATAGAGATGACGCGCCTGATGCGGAAAGAATTCGGGCCAAAGCGTGACGCTCATCGAGTAGAGCCACGCCGCGCCGGTTCCCAGCGCCACCAGCGTATCCATAGTGGCGGTGCCATGACGCAAACTGCGCCACGCGCTGCGATAGAAGTGACCACCGGTTATCGCCATCACCAGCAAGGTGATCACGCCCAACGTGCGCCACAGCGTTTGGTTATCTGCGCTCAGCATCATGTTGTCGCCGAGCATGCCCCAAATCATCATCGGCACGCCGAGCAGTAATGCCAGCGTCGATTGCCAGCTAAAGCGGCGCATAGCCTGCTGGGCGCTGACCTGCTGGCGTTCGCGCCGGATTTGTTCATCATCGATCACTTCAGCGGAATAGCCGGCCTGATCGACGGCACTAACCAGCGCCTCGGCTGTGGCATCACCCAATATCAGCGCGCTGCGCTCACCAAGATTGACGCGTGCCTGGCTAACGCCCGGCACTTTTTGCAGCGCCTGTTCCACACGACTTACGCAACTGGCGCAGCTCATGCCGCCAATCAGTAAATGATGCACGGGCAGACTGTCTTCAATAGATGTTGCCGGTTGCGACTCCGTTGTCAGCGCCTCCGGCGGCGGCTCTGTAGCTGTCAACGGATCAGGCTTTGGGCTGGCTGCGCCGTCTTTCAACACCGCGTGATATCCGGCTTGTTCAACCGAAGTAATCAGATCACTGGCGCTCGCCGCGCCGGTGACACGCGCTTCCTGCTGCGTGACTTCGGCTTGTTCGACATCGCTACGCTGCTCCAGCGCTTCTTTTACGCGTTTAACACAGTGGCCGCAGGTCAAGCCGTCCAGCGCCAGCAGTTGGGTGTGTGACATGGTGTACTCCTCATGTTTTGACTGCATGCAAAATTTGCATTAGATATAGAGCCTAAACCTTCCCCTGAATGGAAGGTCAAGGGGGAAAGATGAACATCAGCGATGTGGCAAAAAAAACCGGACTCACCAGCAAAGCGATTCGCTTTTATGAAGAGAAGGGCGTGGTGACGCCGCCGTCGCGCAGTGACAATGGCTATCGCCATTATGCGGCGCATCATATTGATGAACTGAATCTGTTACGTCAGGCGCGTCAGGTGGGGTTTACGCTGGAAGAGTGTCGCGAACTGGTCACGCTATTCAATGATCCCGCGCGCCACAGCGCCGATGTTAAAGCGCGCACCTTGCAGAAAGCCGATGAGATTGCCGCGCACATTGAAGAGTTGCATGCGATGCGCGCGCGCTTGCTAGCGCTGGCGGAAGCGTGTCCTGGCGATGACAGTGCGGAGTGCCCGATCATCAATCACCTGGCAGGCTGCTGCCATCACGCTGAGGGAAAGCGCGGCTGAATCATCAGCGTAATACCGACCACGCCAGTCACAATCACTGGCGTGCCGGCCGGTAAATCGCTATCTGCCTGCACGCGCCAACTGCTGTCGCCGATGCGCACGTGACCGAGCCCATTTTTCAACCCGTTATCCAGCGTCAGTTGCATACCCATTAACTGGCTACCGCGTTGATTAAGCGTATTGGCTTCCTGCGACGCTTCGCGATAGCGCATCCAGCGATACCAGAAGAACGCGCTAAGCAGCGTCATCACCGCAAACACCATTCCCTGGCTGGTCCATGAGATAGGATAGAGCCACTCAATCAGCGCGACGGCTACCGCCGCCAGGCCACTCCACAGCAGATAACCGCTGGTACCGAGCATTTCGGCGGCCAGCAGCAGGCCGCCCAACGTCAGCCAGAACCAGTGTGGATGCGCAATCAGCTCCATCAGGATCATGGTCTGCGCTCCGTACGGCTCTCCTTCAGCAATTCACTGATACCGGCGATCGAACCGAGCAGGCTGCTGGCATCCAGCGGCATCATCACCACTTTGCTGTTGTTGGCCTCGCCGATTTTTTGCAGCGCATCGGTATATTTCTGTGCCACAAAGTAGTTCACCGCCTGAATATCACCGGCGGCTATCGCTTCGGATACCATGCGCGTCGCCGTGGCTTCCGCTTCAGCCTGACGTTCGCGCGCTTCGGCCTGCAGGAAGGCGGAGGTTCTCTCACCTTCTGCTTTTAAAATCTGGGACTGCTTGTCACCTTCGGCACGCAATATTGCAGCCTGACGCACGCCTTCGGCGGCGAGAATATCGGCGCGTTTGGTACGTTCTGCTTTCATCTGCGCGTTCATTGCCGCAATCAGTTCCTGCGGCGGACGCACGTCACGGATTTCAATACGGGTGATTTTCACGCCCCACGGATTGGTGGCTTCATCGACGATGTGCAGCAGACGGGTGTTGATGTTATCGCGCTGCGACAGCATCTCATCCAGCTCCATGCTACCGAGCACGGTACGGATATTGGTCATTGTCAGATTCAGGATCGAGAGCTCAAGGTTGCTGACTTCATAGGCGGCACGCGCCGGATCGACAACCTGAATAAAGCACACCGCATCAATGGTGACGTTGGCGTTGTCTTTGGAAATGATTTCCTGCGAGGGAATATCTAGCACCTGTTCCATCATATTGATTTTGCGACCAACACGATCCATGAAAGGCACAAGAAGGTTAAGGCCGGGCGCCAGGGTTTTGGTGTAGCGGCCAAAGCGCTCTACGGTCCACTGATAGCCCTGTGGAACAATTTTTACGCCAGCCCACACGGTAACGAGTGCGAGCACAATCAGGACGGGAATTACCGTTAACATATAACCTCCAGGCTGTCAGATTGTCGGGCCGAGTCGTTCGGCCCGTTTAACGCGCGGTACCGATCAGTACAGCAGCGAGTAAAGCTGGCGGCGATAGCGGGTAGCGAGGGCGTCGCCGGTGCCGAGTGCGGCCAAAATTTCCTGGAACATTTTACGCACCTGGCCGTCACCGACGCTGAGATCGCTTTTCAGGAAGCTGAACAACAACTCCAGTGCTTCTTCGTTGCGGCCAACCTGATGCAGCTGTAACGACAGTTTAGCAGCCAACTCAGCATTGGTCGGATCGCTGGCCAGCTGCTCTTGCAACAGCTGGATTTCGGGTGTATCAGCGGCCTGCTTTAACAGGTCGATTTGTGAAATCAGGCTCTGATAGCGCGTGTCCTGATCCTGCAACGGCACCGCATCCAGCACGGTTTCCGCTTCGTCGCTGCGGTTCAGGGTGATCAGCACTTCTGCCAGCAGGAAACCAATTTCGCTGTTTTTGTTGCTAAGCTGCCAGGCGTCTTTCAAGAGCGGCAGCGCATCGAGCGGTTTGCCTTCGTGCATCAATTGCATAGCTTGCTGCGCTTTTACTTCTTCTTCACGCGGCAAGACCTTTTGCAGCAGGGCGCGGATTGCCTCTTCCGGCTGCGGTCCCTGGAAGCCATCAACCGGCTGACCGTTCTGGAACAGATAAACCGTCGGAATTGAGCGCAGGCCAAACTGCGATGCCACCATCTGCTCTTTATCGCAATCCAGCTTCGCCAAAATAAACTGACCGGCATACTCCTGCGTCAGGCGCTCCAGCACGGGCGTCAATTCCTGACAATGCTGACTGCGTTCGGACCAGAAATAAAACAGCACCGGCAACTGCATCGACTGTTCTAAGGTCTGCTGCAGGTTGGATTCGTTGATGTCGATAATCAAAGCGTGTGACATGAATACGTCTCTTGTCAGAAAGTGTGTTGAGGATATGGGGGCAAGCTGCCCCGGTTCAAGTTTGATTCTGTGTTGCAGCTTAGTTGCTGCGCAAAATGCGATCCAGTATCCAACCTGGCAGCAGGCGTTTTAGCAGGCTCATCGCCCAGGCTACCAGTGTCACCGGATAACGCAGGCGCGGATGTTTACTCTCTAACGCGTGGCGCAGTTTCGGCAGAATGGCTTCCGGCGGCAGAGTAAAGCGCGCGGCGATGCCGGGATTGCGCACCGGTTTATCCTGCTCGCCCTGATGCACATTATCGGTGAAACGGGAGCTGATGGGGCCCGGTTCAATCAGGCTGACGCGCACACCGGAATCGCGCACTTCGAGACGCAGCGCATCGCTCCAGGCTTCCAGTGCCCATTTGCTGGCGGCATACGCGCCGCGACCCGGCGTGGAGATCAGGCCCAGCACCGAGCTGGTATTCACAATGCGTCCGTTGCCGCTGGCTTGCAGTGCGGGCAGCAGGCGCATGGTCAGTTGATGGGTACCAAACAGGTTGGTGGAAAACTGCTTCTCTAACTGCTGACGTGAGACGCTGCTGAGCGGCCCATATTGACCAAAACCGCCGTTGTTAAATAATGCGTGCAGGCGATGATTGGTCAGTTTCAGCACGCGATCGGCGGCGGCATCGACGCTGGCAGCATCATCCAGATCCAGCTGCACGCCAATAAAGCCCAGCGCTTCCATACGCGCCACATCATCCGCACGACGGCAGGCGGCCAGCACGCGATAGCCGCGTGACAAAAGATCGTTAGCGGCGACTAAACCAATGCCGCTGGAGCAGCCGGTGATGAGAATCGTTTTTTGCATTTCTTTACCCGTTAAAAATCACACGCCTGCATTAATCATGCTTTACTAGCGGAGCCAGTTCGGTCGCCATCAGGCTAGCGATAAACGGCTGCGCATCCGGATTGGGGTGAATTCCATCCTGCTGCATCCACTCCGGCTTCAGATAGACCTGCTCCATAAAGAAGGGCACCAGAGGAATGTCGTACTGCTGTGCCAGGCGCGGATAGATGGCGCTAAATGCCTCCGTATAACGACGTCCATAATTGGCCGGTAGACGAATCTGCATCAGCAGCGGCTGCGCCTTAGCGGCTTTCACTTCGTCGATCACTTTGGTCAAATCCTCGGCGATATTCTGCGGTGGGAAACCGCGCAGGCCATCGTTACCGCCCAATTCGATTAACACCCAGCGGGGCTGATGCTGTTTTAATAGGCTCGGTAAACGCGCCAGCCCTTGCCCTGCGGTATCTCCGCTGATGCTGGCGTTGACGACTTTGGGCTGCTGTTGCCACTCTTTATTCAGCAAACTTGGCCACGCCGCCGTAGCCGACATGCGATACCCGGCGCTCAGGCTGTCGCCCAACACCAGCAAGGTATCGGCGGCGGCGAGTCGCGACACCAGCAGAAGCAATAACAACAGGAAGGGATAATGCCAGCGGAAAACATTGTTGCAGTTCATCATCTTACTAAGTCCGTCGGTCAGGGAGAGCATCAGCTGACCATCCTTACCGGAGTTGAGCTGGTTGTCAAACCAGCGGAGACCATTGCCTTGATTGGTGAGTCGGGCTCCGGCAAATCTACGCTGCTGGGCATTCTGGCCGGACTGGACGATGGCAGCAGCGGCGAAGTGCATCTGCTCGGCCAGCCGCTGCACAGCATGAACGAGGAGCAGCGTGCGGCGCTGCGCGCGCGCGAAGTCGGCTTTGTATTTCAATCTTTTATGCTGGTGCCGACGTTGAATGCGCTGGAAAACGTGCAGCTGCCGGCGCTATTACGTGGCGACAGCGATCGCGAAAGTCGCGGCCAGGCGGTGGAGCTGCTGACGGTGCTAGGCCTGAAAGATCGTCTGCACCATCTGCCTGCGCAACTCTCTGGCGGCGAGCAGCAGCGTGTGGCGCTGGCGCGTGCCTTTAGCGGCCGTCCCGGCCTGCTGTTTGCCGACGAACCCACCGGCAATCTCGATCGCAAAACCGGCGATCGCATCGCCGATCTGCTGTTCTCCCTTAATCGCGATTTTGCCACCACGCTGATTCTGGTGACGCACGATGAACAACTGGCGGCGCGCTGCGATCGTCGCTTACGGCTGCGCAATGGCAAGTTGTGGGAGGAGTCATGATTTGGCGTTGGTTCTGGCGCGAGTGGCGTTCGCCCTCGCTGCTGATTGTCTGGCTGGCACTGACGCTGGCGGTGGCCTGCGTGCTGGCGCTGGGATCGATCAGCGATCGCATGGAAAAAGGCTTAAGCCAGCAGAGTCGCGACTTTATGGCCGGAGATCGCACGTTGCGTACCACGTCGCCTGCGCCAGACGCGTGGCTAAATAAAGCGCGTGATGAAGGTCTGTCGGTCAGCAGCCAACTGCACTTTATGACCATGACCTTCGCACAAGAGACGCCGCAGCTGGCGGACGTAAAAGCCGTGGATGATGCCTATCCGATGTTCGGTACGCTGCAAACCAATCCGCCAGGCTTACGCCCACAAGCAGGCACGGTGCTGGCCGCGCCACGTTTGCTGGCGCTGCTGAATCTGAAAGTGGGCGATAGCGTGGATGTCGGTGATACCACGCTGCGCATTGCTGGTGAAGTGATTCAGGAGCCGGATGGCGGCTTCAATCCGTTCCAGACCGCGCCGCGTCTGCTGATGAATCTGGCTGACGTGGAGAAAACCGGCGCGGTGCAGCCCGGCAGTCGCCTGAGCTGGCGCTATAAATTCTCCGGCGAGCCGGCACCGCTGGCGCGCTATGACAGCTGGATCGAGCCGCAGCTGAAAGCCGATCAGCGTTGGATCAGCGTCGATAACTCGGAAGATGCGCTGGGCCGCTCAATGCAGCGTGCGCAGCAATTTTTGCTGCTTTCGGCTTTGCTGACGCTGATGCTGGCGATTGCCGCGGTGGCGGTGGCGATGAGCCATTACTGCCGCAGCCGCTACGACTTGGTGGCGGTGCTGAAAACGCTGGGCGCAACGCGTAAGGCGCTGCAGCGGCTGATCATCGGCCAGTGGCTGGCGGTGCTGCTGCTGGCGGCGGTAGTGGGCAGCGCGTTAGGGCAGGGGATTGAAGTGATTCTGCTGCTGATGCTGAAACCGGTGCTGCCGGGTGCGCTGCCTGCGGCGAGTTTCTGGCCGTGGCTGTGGGCGATTGGCGCGATGTTTGTGATTTCGCTGCTGGTGGGTTTACGTCCGTATCGCCTGCTGATGGCGACGCAACCGCTGCGCGTATTGCGCCGGGATGCGGTAGCGAACGTCTGGCCGCTGCGATTCTATCTGCCCGCGATGGCGCTGGTGGTGATGGGGTTGCTGGCGCTGCTGATGGGCGGCAGCAAAATGCTCTGGGCGCTGCTGGCGGGTGTGGTGATGTTGGCGCTGCTGCTGGCCTTGTTGGGCTGGGGCACGCTGCTGCTGTTACGTAAGCTGGTGGTGCGCAATCTGGCACTGCGCCTGGCGATCAACCGTCTATTGCGGCAACCGGCGATGACGCTCAGCCAGCTGGCGGCATTTTCGCTGTCATTCATGCTGCTGGCGTTGCTGCTGGTGATGCGCGGCGATCTGCTCGATCGCTGGCAACAGCAATTACCGCCGGATAGCCCGAACTATTTCCTGTTGAACATCACCCAAGAGCAGGTGCCGCAAGTCAGTAATTTCCTGACCGGGCATCAGCTCAAGCCGGAAACGTTCTACCCGATAGTGCGCGCGCGTCTGACCGAGCTCAACGGCAAAGAGGCCGATCCGACGCTGGATAACGCGCTGAACCGGGAGCTCAATCTGACGTGGCAGGCAGAGCGTCCGGATCACAATCCGTTGATTTCCGGCAACTGGCCGCCAAAACCCGGCGAAGTCTCTATGGAAGTGGAGCTGGCGGATCGTCTCGGTGTGAAGCTCGGTGATAGCTTAACGTTCAGCGGTGATACCCAGCAATTCAGCGCCAAAATCACCAGCTTACGCAAGGTGGATTGGGAAAGTCTGCGGCCGAACTTCTTCTTTATCTTTCCGCCGGGCGCGCTCGATCAACAGCCACAAACCTGGCTGACCAGCTTCCGCATGGAGAGCAATCCGGCGCTGCTGGCGCAACTCAATCGCGCCTTCCCAACGCTGAGCCTGTTGGATATCGGCAGCATGATGCGGCAGATCGGTCAGGTACTGACGCAGGTGAGTCAGGCGCTGGAAGTCATGGTGGTGCTGGTGACGATCTGTGGTGTGCTGCTGTTACTGGCGCAGATTCAGGTTGGTATGCGTCAGCGTCGCCAGGAGTTGGTGGTCTATCGCACATTGGGGGCCAGTAAGCGCCTGCTGCGCGGCACGCTGTGGTGCGAATTTGCGCTGCTAGGCGTGGTATCCGGCATTGCCGCGGCTCTGGGGGCAGAAGCGGCGCTGTGGGGCTTACAGCGTAAGATCTTCGATTTCCCGTGGCAACCAGACTGGACATTGTGGATTGCGCTGCCGATCGGTGGTGCGCTGCTGCTGTCGCTGTGCGGCGGCTGGCTGGGCATTCGCTTATTGAAACAGAAGGCGCTGTTCAAAAGCTTTAGTGCCGGATAGGAAGAACGATTTTGTCTTAAATTTAAGTTCTGGTCTGGCTGTGTCGACTCACAAAAGCAGACCAGACTTATTTAAGGCTAGAAATGTCATCTCCACTTGTCGTCAAATCCGTGGTTGAAATCGGCTGTTGTAAAGTTTGCCAGGGCGAAGCCACGCTGTATGGCGTCACCGATTTTAATACCGCCTGTTATGCGCAAAATGCCAGTCGCTACGTGTTCCCTTTAACCGGCGTGCCGATTTATTACCACCAGTGCCAACGTTGCGGTTTGGTGTATACCCACGCGTTTGATGACTGGACGCCAGAAGATTATGCGCAGCATGTGTATAACGAAGGCTATGCTCAGTTTGATCCCAATTATGAGTTCGAGCGACCAGGCAAAAACCGTGATTTGATTTTGGCTTTATTTAAAAAATTTCATGGCAAAAAGATGCTGGATTACGGCGGTGGCACCGGCACGCTGGCGCGCTTAATGCAGGAGGTGGGGATTGATATGGTGGCGTGGGATCCGTTTGTGCCCGGCGACTATCCTGCAGCTAACTCATATGAATTTATCACCAGCTTTGAAGTGCTTGAGCACACACCCGATCCGCATAAAACGCTGGGGGAAGTGTCAGGCTTTTTGAAAAAGGGCGGGGTGTTTTTCTTCAGCACAGGCACCACGGATGAAGTGAGCCATTTGGGAATGAATGATTGGTATATCGCGCCACGCAATGGGCACATCACGATTTATTCGGAAGCGTCGCTCAATGCGCTGTTTGAGGCGCATGGTTTCCAGATTACGCATCTCAATCGCTGGAGCCATGTGGCGATGAAGATGGTGGCGTAAAGCTCGTCAGTTAAGAGATGAAACCCCCAACTACCTGGCGCACACATTGTAGCGGCGCAATTTATTGCGCGATAAATCGCGCCGCTACGGTATGTACGGTAATTAATACGGGGCTTAACTGATCGGCATTACGCCATTTATGGCGACCTGATAAATCAGAACTTCTCCACCGCCCACGCAATCCCACTCGCATACTCTGACGGCAGCAGCGGCACCAGCGCATTTAGGGCTTCTGCCAAACGCGCATGATCGCTATCGGTCAGATTAAGATGCCCAACTTTGCGGCCCGCGCGCACCTCTTTGTCATACCAATGCAGATGCACCAGCGGCTGTTGCAGCCACGCCAGATTCACATCGGTACCAATCAGGTTCACCATCACCGATGGCGCAAACACCACCGGTTGCGGCAGCGCCAGACCCAAAATCGCACGCAGATGCAGCTCAAACTGGCTGATGGACGCGCCATTTTGCGTCCAGTGGCCGCTGTTGTGCACGCGCGGGGCCAGTTCGTTGATCAGCAAACCTTCTGGCGTAATGAAACACTCCATCGCCATCACGCCGACGTAATTCAGCTCATGCATGATGGCGCTGAGCATCGCTTCCGCCTGCTGTTGCTGCGCGGCATCGGCCTGCGGGAAGGCCACGCTGGTGCGCAGAATGCCGTCCTGATGCAGGTTGTGCGTCAGCGGATAAAACACCGTGCTGCCATCGTGCCCGCGCGCGCCCACCAGCGACACTTCGCCGCTGAAGTTAATACCTTGCTCAACGATGCATTCGCCGTAGCACTCATCCGGCAGCGCGTCGGTTTCATTGGCACGCAAACGCCACTGACCGCGGCCGTCATAGCCGCCGGTACGACGCTTTACAATCGCCAGCTCGCCCAGCGTGCTGAACACCTGCGGCCACTCGGCTTTATCGGCCAGCAACTGCCACGGCGCAGTGGCGAGGTTTAACTGATCCAGCAGCTGTTTTTGCGTCAGGCGATCGGCCAGACGCGGGAAAATATCGCGATTCACAAACGCCGGATGGCTCGCCAGTTCGCGCGTTAACGCGGTTTCCGGCCAGCGCTCAATTTCTGCGGTGATCACGCTTGCGGCGATTGGCAGCGCAGAAGGTTCCGCATCCAAACCCACCGGATAGACCGCGATGCCGAGCGGTTCACCCGCCTGGCGCAGCATGCGGCCTAACTGACCGTTTCCTAATACGCAAACCGGCTTCATGCATCCTCCCGCGGATCCGGGTTGTTCAGCACTTCGTCGGTCTGGGTTTGCCGCCAGTTAGCGATACGCGCCGAAAGCGCACTGTCGTGAATCGCCAGAATCTGCGCCGCCAGCAGGGCGGCGTTGGCGGCACCGGCTTTACCAATCGCCAGCGTACCAACTGGAATCCCACGTGGCATCTGCACGATGGAGTAGAGGCTATCGACGCCGCTCAGCGCCGCGCTTTGCACCGGCACGCCTAGCACCGGCACCAGCGTTTTCGCGGCCAGCATGCCCGGCAAATGGGCAGCACCGCCGGCACCGGCGATGATCACCTGAAAACCGTTGTCGGCGGCGGTTTCCGCGAAGCTGAACAGTTTGTCGGGCGTACGGTGAGCTGAGACCACTTCAACGTGGAAGGGCACATCCAGGCTGTTAAGAATTTCCTCGGCGAACTGCATGGTAGCCCAGTCACTTTTGGAACCCATGACAATGGCGATACGGGCCGGGGTGGCGTTGGATGACATGCGGTCAACTCCTGTGAATATGCAAACGAACCTGGCCGGGCGGGCAGGCGAAGAAGGGCACAGAGAATAGCATGAGATGGCAGCAAGGAAAACGGTTGCGTAGGCGGAAAACGGGCATTTACGCCCGGATGTCAGAAGGGGAATTCGATCAGGCTTACGCCGCTGGCATCGAGCTGAATCATCGAACCGTTTTCATGCCAGGCACCCAGCACCGCGCGCTGCGCATTTTTGCCGTGCAACGCAAAGTGATGAATGGCGGGACGATGCGTATGGCCGTGAACCAGAATCGGCGTCTGTTGACGCGTCATCGCGGCTTCCACCGCAGGCTGATTGACGTCCATGATGCTGACAGACTTGTGCTGATTGGCCTGCTTGCTGCCGTTACGCATGCGCGCGGCAATGCGCATGCGCAGACGCAGCGGCAACGCGAGGAACAACCGCTGCAACCAGCGCTGATGCACTTTGGCGCGAAAACGCTGATAGCCTTCATCGTCGGTGCACAAGGTATCGCCGTGCATGATCAACACGCGATGGCCGTAAAGATCGAGCACCTTTTCTTCCGGCAGCAGCGTCATGCCTGAAGCCCGCGCAAAGCGCTGGCCGAGCAGGAAGTCACGGTTACCGTGAATGAAGAATGTCGGCACCGGCAGCGCCTTGAGCGCGGCAGCAATGTGCTGATGCAGCGGATTCGGATCGTCATCGCCAATCCAGGCTTCAAACAGATCGCCGAGGATGTAAAGCGCATCACACGCGCGCGCTTCACCCTGCAAAAAATGCAGAAAACCGGCAGTAATTGCCGGTTCTTCATTGCACAGATGCAGATCTGCGATAAACAGCGTGCGCGACATTACTCGCTAACAGTCACTTTCTGGATGACAACATCTTCAACCGGAACGTCCTGATGCATGCCGCTGCGGCCGGTTTTCACCGCTTTGATTTTCTCCACCACGTCCATGCCTTCAACCACTTCTGCGAACACGCAGTAACCCCAGCCTTGCAGGCTTTCGTCACGGAAGTTCAGGAAGTCGTTGTCTGCTACGTTGATGAAGAACTGCGCAGTCGCCGAGTGAGGCGCCTGAGTACGTGCCATCGCCAGCGTGCCTTTGGTGTTTTTCAGGCCGTTGTTGGCTTCGTTACGGATATCGGCTTTGGTGTCTTTCTGCTTCATGCCCGGCTCAAAACCACCGCCCTGAACCATGAAACCGTTGATTACGCGATGGAAGATAGTGTTATCGTAAAAACCTTCCGCACAGTATTCCAGGAAGTTCTTCACGGTAGCCGGCGCTTTGTCATCGAAGGTTTTAATTACGATATCGCCATGGTTCGTCTGGAAAGTGACCATTATTTTCTTCCTATCAGGTTTGTCGTCAGTATCAATTGCCGCGCCTGCAAGGCGGCGAGGCATTTTTGTAGACGCTTCTTATATCACAATTTCCAATAACGCGTCAGTAACCGCACGGCAGTTGGCAACCGAGCGATGCACAACTGAGAAAAATACGGCACAATAACCGGCTTGATGCCGTGCAGTTGGGCAATGTAGTTTTGGTCGCCATGAATGGCGACCCTACAAAATCGCACCGGTACGCTGTAGGGTCGCCATTCATGGCGACCGCGATGCACTTAACTGACTTTTTTAACGTTCGAATCCCGCACACGTAAAACAAACGGAACCGTTCAATGCTAAAGATTTATAACACCCTGAGTCGACAGAAAGAGGAATTCAAACCCATCCATGCCGGTGAAATCGGGATGTACGTGTGTGGTATCACGGTTTACGACCTCTGTCATATCGGCCATGGGCGTACTTTTGTGGCATTCGACGTGGTGGCGCGTTACTTGCGTTACGTGGGCTATCAGCTGAAGTATGTGCGTAACATCACCGATATCGATGACAAAATCATCAAACGTGCCAATCAAAACGGTGAAAGCATCGAAACGCTGACCAACCGCATGATCGCCGAGATGCACACCGATTTCGCTGCACTCGGCATTCTGCCGCCGGATCTGGAGCCGCGCGCCACGCGTCATATCGATGAGATCATCGAGCTGGTTGGCACGCTGATTGAACGTAATCACGCTTACGTCGCTGACAACGGCGACGTAATGTTCGACGTGCTGAGCGACAAAGCTTACGGCGTGCTGTCGCGCCAGGATCTGGAACAGCTGCAAGCCGGTGCGCGCGTCGAAGTGGCGGACGTGAAGCGCAATCCAATGGACTTTGTGCTGTGGAAGATGTCCAAAGCGGACGAACCGGCGTGGAATTCGCCGTGGGGCAACGGCCGTCCAGGCTGGCACATCGAGTGTTCGGCGATGAACTGCAAACAGCTCGGCACCCATTTCGACATCCATGGCGGCGGCTCGGATCTGATGTTCCCGCACCATGAAAACGAAGTGGCGCAATCCACCTGTGCGCACGATGGTCCGTATGTGAATTACTGGATGCACTCCGGCATGGTGATGGTTGATCGCGAGAAGATGTCAAAATCGCTGGATAACTTCTTCACCGTGCGCGATGTGTTGCAGCATTACGATGCCGAAACCGTGCGTTACTTCCTGATGTCGGGTCACTATCGCAGCCAGCTCAATTACGGCGAAGATAACCTTAATCAGGCGCGTGCAGCGCTCGAGCGCTTGTACACCGCGCTGCGTCACACCGATGCCAATGCGACGGCGGCGGGTGGCGAAGCGTTTGAAGCGCGTTTCCGCACCGCGATGGATGACGACTTCAACACGCCGGAAGCCTATTCGGTGTTGTTCGATATGGCGCGTGAAGTGAATCGCCTGAAAACCGAAGACAAAGCGGCGGCTGATGCGCTGGCGGCGAAACTGCGCCAGATTGCCAACGTACTCGGCATTCTACAGCAGGATCCTGAGCTGTTTCTGCAGAGCGGGGCGCTGGTCAATGACGACGAAGTGGCGGAAATCGAGCATTGGGTGAAAGCCCGTTCCGACGCACGTGCAGCCAAAGATTGGGCGCAGGCGGATGTGGCACGCGATAAGCTCAACGAATTGGGCGTGATCGTTGAGGATGGGCCACAAGGTTCCAGCTGGCGACGCAAATAACCGGAGAGGGCGAGAAATCGCCCTTTTTTATTATGGCGATTGAACAGATTCAGATTCACGGCTTCCGCTCGGTACGTAACCTGACGCTGCCGCTGCAACAGCTCAACGTGGTAAGCGGCCCCAACGGCTGCGGCAAATCCAACCTGTATAAAGCGGTGCGGCTGCTACATGAGGCCGCCAGCGGACGCTTAGCGCTGGCGCTGGCGGAAGAGGGCGGCATCCAGAAAGCGATGTGGGCGGGCGGCTTGCGGCGCGGCGATCGTCGCCACGATCCCAAACGTCTTTCATTGGCAGTGGTGATGGACGACATGGATTATCAGCTCGATGTCGGTTTTCCTGAGCCGTTATCCACCAGCATGTTCAATCTTGATCCGCTGGTGAAAGAGGAGCGTTTGTGGATGAGCGGCCAACGCCGTCGTCCTTCATCCTGCATTATGCAGCGCGAAAATCAGACCGCTTTCCTGCACAACGTCGATGGCGAGCGCGTGAGCTATCCGGCGGTGCTGCATCCCGAAGAGTCGCTGTTTGGGCAATTGGGCGAACCGCACCTCTATCCTGAGCTTTCACAGGTGCGCGAAAGGTTGCGCCAGTGGCGTTTCTATCATGAATTTGCCGTGTGGCCGGGTTCGCCGATTCGCGCGCCGCAGATTGGCGTGCGCGCGCCGGTGCTGAGCCACGATGGCAGCAATCTGGCGGCGGCGTGGGCCACCATCGTCGAGCGCGGTCATCATGAGTTGCTGTTCCAGGTGATGGAAGAGGCTTTTCCGAATACTGAATTTCACGTGGATGTGCAGAACGGGCGTTTTCAGATGCTGATGTCGCGACGCGGGATTTTGCGTCCGCTGGAGAGCGCAGAGTTCTCGGATGGCACGCTGCGTTTTCTCTGCTTAGTGGTGGCGCTGCTCAGCCCGCGTCCGCCAGCGTTTATGGCGCTGAATGAACCGGAAAATAGCCTGCATGAAGATCTGCTGCCGGCGCTGGCGCGCCTGATCGCCGAAGCCAGCCAGTTCAGCCAGCTGTGGATCACCAGCCATTCCCCGAAACTGGCGACGCTGATTGCACAACACACGGCGGTAAATCATATCGAGCTGGAGCAAATCGAAGGGGAAACGCGGGTTATGTAGGGTCGCCATTCATGGCGACCCTATCAATGACTGCACTTAACGTGATGACGCCATTCATGGCGACCACCACCTAATTACGCAACAACCGTAATCTTGAAACCCGCAAACTCAACTTTCTGGCCTTCAACAATCTTGCAGCGCTTACGCGTTTCCACTGCGCCATCGACGCGCACTTCGCCTTCTGCAATCACCGCTTTCGCCTGCGCACCGCTCTGCACCCAACCTTCGAGCTTCAGCAGGTCGCACAAATCAACGTGGGCATGTTTACCGAGAGAAAAACTGGCCATTATGCCTCCTCAATGTCGTGAAATTCTTCGCACGCGGTCAGCGTGTTTTGGATCAATGTGGCAACCGTCATTGGACCGACGCCGCCTGGAACGGGCGTGATGTACGAGGCGCGCTCAGCAGCCGCATCGAACTCCACATCACCAACCACTTTACCGCTTTCGAGACGGTTGATACCGACATCAATTACCACCGCGCCCGGCTTGATCCAGTCGCCCGGAATAAAGCCCGGTTTACCCACCGCGACTACCAGCAGATCGGCGTGCTCAACGTGATGGCGCAGATCTTTGGTGAAACGGTGCGTGACGGTGGTGGTGCAACCGGCGAGCAGCAGCTCCATGCTCATCGGACGACCAACGATATTTGATGCGCCAACTACCACGGCGTTCAAGCCGTACGTATCAATATTGTAGCGCTCCAGCAAAGTGACGATGCCGCGCGGCGTACATGGACGCAGCTTTGGCGCGCGCTGGCACAGACGACCAACGTTGTACGGATGGAAGCCATCCACGTCTTTGTCCGGCACGATGCGCTCCAGCACCTTGACGTTATCGATGCCGGCTGGCAGCGGCAGCTGCACCAGAATACCGTCGATCTCGTTGTCGTTATTCAGCTTATCAATCAGGTCCAGCAGATCCGCTTCGCTGGTGGTGGCCGGCAGATCGTAGGAACGGGAGATGAAGCCCACTTCATCACAAGCACGACGTTTGCTGGCGACATAGATCTGCGAAGCCGGGTTTTCACCCACCAGCACCACTGCCAAACCGGGCGCACGTTTACCAGCCGCCAGACGCTGCTGTACTTTTTCGGCAACCTCAAGGCGCACCTGCTGCGCAATCGTTTTACCGTCAATAATTTTTGCTGCCATCAGAGAGGAAATCCATCTGTAGAGGGTTAAATCGGGGATGGCGCCTATTCTGTCAGAAGCGCGTGCGGCTGTCAGGTAGAGATTCGCCCTCTACGTTGCTTTCCCGATTTTTCGCCGTGGCGCCAGCCCGCGTTAGCGCTTATGATGCCCGGCAGTGAATGAGATGGATGACGTGATGATTTGGTTAATTCTCGCCACGCTGGCGGTGGTGTTCGTGGTCGGTTTTCAGCTGCTGACAGCCAGCTCGCGCCATGCGGTGCAGGCGCTCAATAAACGGTTGCAGTTGCCGCCGGTACATATCGAATCGATGCTGTCGCTGATGGGCAAAGAGGCGGCAAAAGAGTTCACCGACTACATTGCGGGCGATAACGACACGCATCTGCACAACGGCGCGGCGGTGCTGCTGATTTGGCAGGTGCTGATTGTCGATGGCAGCGACGAGAACATGCAGCGCTGGCATGGCATTTTGAGCCGAGCGGGTTTTCCAGCGTTGATATCGAGGCAGCAATTGCTGCTGGCGTTGGGGTTCTTGCGCCAGCTGGAGCCGGACAGCCAGGAACTGCACGCGCTGCGCGACCAGTACAATGCGCACTTCACGCAGCAAGGGATTGAGCTGGAAGGCGAAACGGAGCAGGGCGGCAATCTGGTGTCGATGAGCGAGTGGCGCAAGCGGCATTAAGGGATTTTGGTTAATCTGGCAGCACTCCGCTGCTGTGGAAGGGCAAAAACGTTGACGCGCGAGCCGCTGGACGTATAATCCGACCCAATCACTATGCGCCCTTAGCTCAGTTGGATAGAGCACCGGCCTTCTAAGCCGTAGGTCACAGGTTCGAATCCTGTAGGGCGTACCAAATTCATATCAAGAGACGTCAACTGACGTCTTTTTTTATGCCTAAATTCAGTAAATTATTTCTGTAGCAAGCATTCAAATTCAACCTGAGTCTATCGACATAAACCCACATCAAGTAATCTTTGTTGGTATATGTGTTGGTACATGCCCGTTCAATGAGTTTTTGTACCAACATCCAGTGATGGAGAGCAGCTAATGGCGCTAACAGATGTAAAAGTCAGAAGTGCAAAGCCTACCGATAAGGCTTTCAAACTCACCTGTAAAAAGGTAGTCACAATGTGACTACCCATTACATTTATTATTCTAGGTGTGTTGCGAAAGTGTCATAAGAATCAGCTTTGACGAACTTAGCAGGATTCTCAAGGGCGTTACCCTCTTTATCTTTTGACAAAGCTTCAAAGTGAGCCATACCACAGTTAATTTTTGCTTGTTCAGATGCTCTCAGATCATCAGAGAAGATACTGGATTTTGTTTCTACTACAAAGTAGAGCTGATCACCCATACCATCGTCTTTGTCGATTAAAACCGCCCAATCAGGGTTATAACTGCCTAAGGGGGTATCAATCTTAAACCAAGAAGGAAGTTTTGCATAAAGCTTAACATCGTTCGATGCTTCAAGTTTTGCGGAAAATTCAATCTCTGTGTCTGAATCACAAATAATATAGTCGTAAACAGATTTTTTCGCTTCAACCATATTCTTGAGATAACCTGTCAGCTCTTCCTCTTGGAACAGCTCTTGAGCATAATAATTTTCATCACCGATACGGTGGTAAGTTATCCCATCAACAATTGCGAGTCGCATTTGTTTTCGGATCACTTCGCTAGCTAGTTCGATGAATCGTTGAGGGTTGTTCTTGAATGCTTCAAGTTTATCGCCTAAACCAAGTAAGATTTGAACTACGGTCTTACGAGTTAAGTTTGTAATCGACTCCAGATAAGTCACAATATCAGGCAATTGGAAGTTTCTATTACGGTAGTATTGAATCTTTGACTCTTCATCAAATGTTTCAAGTTCCGCTTCTGTTATAGCAACTTTGACTTTCTTATATTCAAATTTCACACTCGCTACGGCTACTGATGCACGAATTTCTTTGATACATTTTTCAACCAATTCAGAAATGCTAAAATCTACTCTATAAGTCGTTTTATACTTGATACGATCCCAGAGGGCCTTGAAATCCTCACCAAGGACAACCTGCTTACCATTATCTTCACGTAGAGTTGCAGTCTTCTTCTCTTCGTGTTTCTTAATGCTCAAGCCTTTAGAGACTTTCGTTAAAGTCGCTAAAATTGCATCGGAATATTCATTTACGCTTTCAGGAAGTCTTACTGTGTTATCAGCAAGGTCAGCCTTAAGGGAATCTTGGATCTTACCGTTCTTATCGATGTAACCATAGTCGGTTAGATGCTGGTAGATATCTTCTGATTTTTTTGCACCAAGGAACTCTTTTTTGTCGAATTGCTTAGAAATGACAATATTAGCAAATTGATGCTTCTCAATAGCACCGAACTTAATACCTTCTTCTTTTTCAATCTCTTTTTGAAGTTCCGATACAAACTGCTCGTAAGATTCGTTCGCCATTACTGTAAGAGTATTCACCTCAAAACCGTATGGAACACGTTCACCTGATTGGTCCACAGCCAAACGTAAACCGCGACCGATTTCTTGTCGTTTCTTCATAACTGAGTTGGTTTCGTTTAGCGTACATATCTGGAATACGTTAGGGTTATCCCAACCTTCCTTTAATGCTGAGTGGCTAAAGATAAAGCGTAACTTCTCATCAATAGAAAGTAACCTTTCTTTATCTTTCATAATCAGGTTATAAGCGGTTTCATCAGCGGCTGTTTTACCGCCTTCACCATTTGCCGCTAGTTTGGATTCAGCGAAAAAAGGGTTTCCTGAGGCATCTTTCTTCTTATCTTGAGCAAAATAGCCATTGTGAACTGAGCTTGCTAATTCCTTCAGAGCTTGCTCGTTCAATACAGGCTTTCCAGAGCTATCCTTATCCCACACTGTTGGGTATAAGACACGATACTTTGGTTTTCTCAGTTGCTGAATGAATTCTTCTTCGAACCATTGTGCGAATTTACCTTGGATTGGCACACCATCTTTCGTATAGCCTCGGTAATTCGCCACTTTGTCGATAAAGAACAAACTGAGAACTTTAATCCCTTTCTGACTCAACACCTTTGAAAGATCCTTAGGATCAATGCCAGTCGTGATTTTTTTGAAAAATTTAAGCTCTTTCTCTAGATGTTCTTCAACGGTTTTAGATAGTTGTAAGCGCTTATACGTGTCATCATCAACTTCACCCACTGCCTGTCCGAGTCCGATAATGTCGCTATGGCTTGTAAAGTCGATATACTCGCTACCTTCTTCACAGTAGATGTCGTTGATCACATAACCTTCGTAAACGGATCGGGCACCAGATGCTTCAAATAAATCTGTTCCACTCCTAACCGTGATGGTTTTACGTGGCTGTAATTTGCCCGTTTTAGTTTGAGCGTCAATCTCAACTTTTGCAGTGATTGGTGACTTCTTGTTATCGACACTAATTAATTTGATATAAGCTTGGTTGTGATTGTCTTGAACTTCTAGTGAAGCAACTTCAATCTGTTTAACAAGCTGACGAGAATAAGCATCAATCGAGTCAAGTTTATAAAGTAAGTTAAACTTTTCTGTCAATGTTGCAGAATAACGAAACGTGCATAGTGGGTTCAAACTGGCAATAGCATTTTTACGATTAGCTGTAGATGCCACGGATTGAGGTTCATCAATCAAAACAACAGGGTTAGTCGCTTGAATGAACTCAATCGGCTTCATTCCGTTCAATCGATCATCGGTTCGGTGAATCAAGTTTGCAGCAGTCTCTTTGTCTGGATCAGTGAAAGACTTACTGAAAGCGTCAATGTTGATGACCATAATCTGAATATAATCATTCGTTGCGAAGTTTCTTACTTGTTCACGTTTTGAAGAGTCGTATACAAAGTAGTCATACTGAACGTTCTTATATTCTTTTCTAAAATGCTCTTCTGTTATTTGCAGGGATTTATAGACACCCTCTTTAATCGCAACAGATGGAACAACGATGATGAACTTAGTTAATCCATATTTTTGATTCAGCTCGAACACACTACGAAGATATACGTAGGTTTTGCCTGTCCCCGTTTCCATCTCGATAGTAAAATCGAGGCTTGGAAGAGCTTGTTTTGACGTTTCAGTTTGTGGTAAACCGTTAATAATCTGAACATTTCGTGTATTCTCATAAAGCTCTTCTGGCAGAAGTGTAAGAGCATTTGCTACACCAATGTCATTGTTTTGGGCAAATAAACCCAACTGCTCATTTGTGAGCGCATTTGATGAAACAGAGAAGTTCGTTTGGAACGTTTCCTGCCCTTCAAAAACACCAACAACTGCGTTAACCGCTTCGTTCTGATGAGTTAAGTCAGGGTCAAACTTTATCTTCATTTCAGACATAATTTATCCCTTAAATACTCTTAACATCTTCGATGCCGGCTTGTTTCAAGATCTGAATAGCATTAGTCTTAACTCGATCATCAGCAAATCCTTCATCTTTAAAGACTACTTGTGTTATTTCAGGATCTAATTCAGCTTTTAGCTTGGCAATACCTTCTACTGTTTCAGTCGTGATTTCATCATCCAGGCAAACAATCAAGGCACCGGCCCCAACGACAAAGATTGTTTTTTCGTTCACAGTTTCGGTTTTTAATGGGGTGGTTAATTCATAGCCATATTTTAGGAAGATTTCATATAGAACATCTTCGCTAGAACGATTATCTTTGATCGACTTGGTAGATTGTTGAAGCACTTGTTCTAAATTGTCAAAATCAGCGTCCCAAGGGAAAATATTGGAGCTATCTAATTTTAATACTTTGAATCCTGTATCGATATCTTTAGATTTAATTATTTTATCTTTAACTTTGACTAATCTCGCTTTGGTAATATCAGAGATTGTGGAAAAAGAAGAGTGCCCATCAATTTCTTCTGGGATTTGTATTAAGATAAACTTTCTGTTTCCATTGTCTGCATCGTTCATTCGCATTACTGCGTCAGCGGTTGAGCCAGAGCCAGCAAATAAATCTAAAATGATGTCCTCTCCTGAGTCGTACGGTTCAAACAGATATTTTAATAAATTGGTAGGTTTTGCTGTATAGAAAACATTATCTCTACCTTCTTTTATATCAAATAGAAATTTTAACTCCGCTTTAGCTTCTGTGTTAGGGAACTTTTCAATCAATGACGGAGGTTTTACTGAACCGCCTCCATCAGTTTCATAATACTTTTTATAAATCTGAAAAGTCCCGTCTCTTTTTTTACGAAATTCCACTCTTTTTTCAGATAATAATTTTTCAAAAGTATCTTTAGCTACAAGCCATTGTGTTTCGGTAACACTACCATCAGGAAATTCAATTGGATAGATTAATGTTGGTCTTAACTCTAAATTAGACTTAAGGGGCCTCACATAGTATTTCCCTCTTTGTTTAACAAACTCGTCAGAATCTACAAATTTTCCTTTTTCTTCATCAGGGCGCAAAATTTCTATGTTAGTTAATGAGCTTGCATCTTTGACATAAACCAAAATATATTCATGAAAATCTGCATAGCCCTTAGAGTGCTTACCTCCTGTATATTTCTTTTTCCAAACTAACTGACAAATATTATTATCTTCACCAAAAATTTCATCACAAATCTTTGATAAGTTGGTAACTTCATGCTCATCAATAGAAATGAAAACTATACCATCATCCTTTAATAAATTCCTTGCTAGTTTCAGCCTTGGGTACATCATATTGAGCCAATCTGAATGGTATCTACCTGATGTTTCGGCATTGGTACTGATTTTGTTTCCAGCAGAATCTGCTTGACCTGAAATTTCCAGATAATTTTTGATGTTGTTGTGGAAATTATCTTTATAAACAAAGTCTTTACCCGTATTGTAAGGAGGGTCGATGTAGATCATTTTTACCTTCTTATGGTAAGACTTTTGAAGCAGTTTTAAGACCTCAAGGTTATCCCCCTCGATAAACAAGTTTTCAGTCGTTTCCCAATTAACGCTTTCTTCTTTACAAGGCCGTAGAGTACCTGTCGATGGTGTTTGAGCGATTTGTCGAGCTTTTATTTTGCCATTCCAGGTAAAGTTGTAACGCTCTTCTGAATCATCAATTTCTGCACCCAACACTACTTTTAGTGCTTCAAAGTCAATCTTTCCCTCTGAAAAAACATCAGGGAAAAGTTGCTTTAGCTGCTCTATATTCTGATTGGTTATGTCCAGGCTTTTTGCTTCTGGGCTGTTGCCCGTGATCTTTTCCATTTCGCTCATTATGTTGATTACCTATTAACAATCATTGTTGATGCAAATCTGCTCTATCGCCTTCAGTAAAATTTCTTAAAATTCTGATTTTCAGTTCTTCTTATACAAACTGAGAAGTGATCGCTGAAATTGCTTGTTTTACTTTTCTTGCTTGCACATTGAGACGCATTTTCTCACTCATTTGCAGCTCTTTCTTTAACTTGTTTCTGATATTGCTCAATTCACCTTCGAGTGATGCTAACTCTTTGAGAAGTCTTGTCTTCTCTTCGTTGCTCATCTCGGTGAATGAAAGTTCGTCAAATGTATCGACTTTGTTTTCTTGTGATGGAAAACGTTCACTCTCCGTACAGCCATTTTTACGATAACAATATGAAATATAACTCGTTTCAAGAGCAATGAGCTTAGCTATGAAGTCTTGATACAGTTCGTAGTAGTTGACGCTTGATACATTCTTCAGCGAAAAATCGTTCAAGAATTCGTTCTCATTGTCCTTCAAGCTTCCAACGTTGAACCACTGGCTGTTGTAAAAAAACTCAATGACCAACTTTGAACTATCAGCCTGATTAATTCGCTTATCTGCCAGGCTAATCGCCAGTTCACCGTTTAGCTCTAACAGCAAGATAACCGGGTAGGGGATCAGTGTATGGAAGAGTTTGGCTGTCCTCTTCAACTTTCCACGGTTTGTTGTGTCGGCTTTGAGATTGACTTTAAGAACAGCCACCTCGATATACTCTACCGTTTCGGTAACATAAGTCGGTATGTTCAACGTTTCAGGCTTAAGAGTGTTCAGCCATTCAACGGATTGAATTACATCATTTACCAGCTTGTTATCGCTACTTGAGAGATCATTGTTGTCCAGAATCATCTTTTTAGTGATTCGTGTGCCAAGCAATGTTGATTCTGGTAAAGCTAGATGCTCATATACCTTCTCGAACAAATTTCCACTGCGAAAATCTATGATCTGGCTCATTGCCTTGCTCCTACAGAATGACCATATAGGTTGCTACCTCAAAATCATTCACATTTTGAGAGCTTGACGCTGATAAAACTGTTCCACCTCGACTAAACAAACTTGTCGCGCCTATTTCTTCACTTTTACCCGCAATATTTTCAACCGCTTTGCTGAGAAGATTCTGGTAATGATTCATTTTCATTCCCTTTTGAGTTCTCTTCTCAAACTCTTGATATGCGTATGCCGAATCTTCAAAGGATTTGAACTCTGATCTTAGTTTCTTGCATAGATCCAGAATCTGTTTTGATTGGGTAAATGAAAGTAATATTTTTTCTTCATCAGACACATAAACAAGATAGTAAGGGGCGAGTGAATAGCTTTCTTCGACCTGGACTTTTCCTTTAATGTCTTTTAGACAAAAAATGACTCCTGATTGAATTTCATCTTTTAGACCTGCAAATTGGCTACGTTCTGACTCAAACGATTCTTTGTTGATAATGACAGGTGCAAACAGCCCGAATGGAGCTTGATCTAAGGTATCTGTGTTACCTTTTGATTTATCACTGAGGAAACTTGAGAGATCCATTCTAAAATCGTTCAGCGTTAAGTCGGTTATGGACACACCACCTGAGATTTCTTCTAAATCAACTACAGCATTTTGGAGTTGTTCAAGTTGCTTTCTGCGATACTCTAAGTCATTCATTCCCTTGTTGAGCTTTGGAACTTGCTCGATAACGTTTTCTTCACCCGTTGCAGAAATATCGAGCAGTACCATACGCCCACTAACCCTAGCCTCTAGGTTGATATACTCGTCCAACTCCATATTTGGCCAGAAGTTCACAAGTTGAATTGTGTCGTTAATCGAACCTAAACGGTCTATACGTCCAAAACGTTGAATAATACGAACGGGGTTCCAGTGAATATCGTAGTTAACGAGATAGTCACAGTCCTGTAAGTTTTGACCTTCTGAAATACAGTCAGTAGCAATTAAAATGTCTACCTCTTCTTTAAACTCTGGATAAACCTTCTCACGTTCTTTTGATCTAGGTGAGAAATGCGTCAGCAAACTATTCAGATCAGTTTTGAACTTCTTACCATCAATGCAACGTAAGGTTGTATCTGTGCGTTGACCTGTGATTATCGCAGTATGAAGTCCCAAGTTATGATAAGCCCAGCTGGAAATATTTCTGTATAGATACTCTGCGGTATCAGCAAATGCGGTAAAGATAATGACTTTCTTGTTATTGCCATTGAACGGTTTCTGACATTTTTCAAGATACGCCTGTTTTAGCATACCGAGTTTTGCATCACGTTCAGAGTCGATGCTCTTTGATACACGAACAATCTCTTGCAAAAAGACTTTATCCGCCTCTAAATCTTGTGCAAACATTACTAAATCAATATCTTGAATCCTTACCTTGGTTTTGTTCCCTATGATAAAAGGAGCAAGTTCTGGTGAGTCAAACTCAAGATCATCAATCTCTGCAATTGGTGGCGCAACAAAATCTTCGGTCAGATCGTCAGTAAATGTCGGTTGGATATTGGCGTTAAAGTTATGGATTTTTGACAGTAAAGCTTCAACTTGCGCTAATAATTTTTCTGAAGTGAGCGTGAACGAATGAATCGAACTTTCCATTCGTTTCAAGAGATTGATACGGATAAGGTGGATCAAACTTTCTTCGCGGTCTACTTGTTTGAATACGCTTTTACCGCCCTTTACCTCTTGGTCATAGCGTCTTGCGTATTCCGCTTTCTTATCCATTCGTACATATTTCATAGGCGAGTAAAACGCCAATGAAAGTCTACGGATTGTCTTATTCACTTCCTCCAACGGTGGGAACTGGTCTTTAAGGTCTATTGAAGGCTTAAAGTTGATTGGCAAAAGCCTTGTAGGAAATTTACCAATATCCTCAGTTCCGTAATATTTCTCTATATGCTTACGAGAACGCGCTATTGTATAAATATCCAGTAATTTGAAATAGTCAAAATTCATCGAGTCCAAAAGATCTTTCGATGTTCGAACATCAGGATCTTGTTCAGCCCAACGTGAGAAGCGTGATTGTGCTTGTCTTAACGTGCTCTCGATGCTGCTTATGCCATGATCGATTAATGCCTGGTCATTTGCTTCTGTGATGAAAGCCACTTGGTTCTTTATATCATTCAATCGGTTATTCACAGGCGTAGCAGAAAGCATCAAAACCTTAGTTTTTACACCAGCCTGGATAATGTCTTCAAGAAGCCGTTGATAACGATTTCGACCATCTTTTTTAGGGTTGTTGTTACGGAAGTTGTGAGATTCATCAATAACAACAAGGTCATAATTTCCCCAATTGATCGTTTCTAGGTTTATATCACCTGAATAGCCAATATCGCGGCTCATATCTGTATGATTTAGCACATCATAGTTAAAGCGGTCATTGGCTAACAAATTGCGCTTATCGTTATGTGTGTAGATTAGCCAGTTATCACGCAGTTTCTTAGGACAAAGCACCAAAACTTTATCATTGCGTAATTCGTAGTATTTGATGACGGCAAGAGCTTCGAACGTCTTACCCAAACCGACACTATCAGCGATAATACAGCCGTTAAAATGTTCAAGTTTATCTATAGCACCTAAAACACCATCTCTTTGAAACTTATAGAGCTTATTCCAGACAATCGTATCTTTAAAACCAGTTTTGATTTTTAAAATGCTCTCTTCCTGGAGATCACCAACATAGTCTTTAAAAATGTTATAGAGGGTAAGGAAGTAGATAAACTGCGGCGTGTTATCTGCTGTCAGTTTAGTTAGTTCGACCTTTAATTGTTCCTTTGCTTCAATAACTTGCCCTTTACTACTCCATACCCGATTGAAGAAACCAAGCAACTCTTGTGCTTGTTCGGAACTATCAAGGCTGATCATATCGAAACCATTAGTTTCAGTGAGACCAATGCCTTGTCCGTTGAATTGAGCACCGCTAACCGCTAATGAGTTTGAAGTTGAGGAAACGTGCGTTATGTGTTGATGAATAACTCCTGCTTGTTTAACCAAACGAACAGAAGCTTTTTCCTCTAACCAACAGGAAAACTCTACTGCTATTGCTTTTTGGTTCAGCTGATTGCGAAACCTATTTTCTTGTTCTGAGCCGTTAAGCGAGCCAAAAGGTGAAGTGATACTAAGAGCATCAAAGCCTTTAGCTTGAGAGAAAAGCAAACGAGCTGAATCTAACTTGTTTAAAGAGTCTTTGAGGTGATCAAAAGCATAGATAGAAACAAGCCCCGCCAGGACGGAAAGCTTATCGTTCTGTTGAATCGCATCGGTAAGTGTATCTGAGACTTTGGTCGTTACGTTATCAATGAGCATAGTGATTAGATTTTCTCCGTAACTAGACCAGCAGCTTTGAGTCGAGTTGTAAGATTTCTCATCTTACTAAACTCAGTGCCGTAGCTAGGCTTAAGACCTAACACCTCACAGAATTCCCTTGCGGTTATGCTGCTTAACTCGTCAGCATACTTGATTGACTGTAAGTGAAGTTCACCTATAAATCCGTTACGTGGTGCAGCTGCAAGAGCTTGCTTGATCTCTTCTATAATCACTTTGTTCATGGAACACTTAATACGATTCATAGGCATGGTCATGAATTATATCAAAATTAGCTAAAATTTCTAAACGATATGACCAAAATTACTCGATGGATCATACTTAATAGTTTGACCATGACCCGAAATCCTGCTCCATTCATTCACTCTCGATATTTTTATGACTTAACATTAATTTCTCGCAGCTTTCCCACTTTAATTCGCACCGTTTCCGGCATCGCAATCAGATTCTCCTCCCTCAGCCCCAGCATCATATTGCATCCGTTGAACAACCCGGCATTGCCCAGTCGCGGCATTGGCAGCAATCGGGTGGGAATCGTCAGCCAAAAACGCAAATCATAGTCACAGCCCAGATAAGTGTGCAGCAGTGCCATCACGTCCTGCCTGAGTTGCCCGTCAGGCATCCAACCCTTTGCCTCATCAGGATCGTCTGTTGAAAGCTCAACCCGTGAGCAGTAATCAGCCACGCGGGTTTCATCGCCCAGTATCGGATTTTGATCGAGCGTCATGCCACCTTTAAGTGAAAGCCGGGCGCGTTTTGCCACCGGCATCGTCAACGGATGATGTGCGAAAACCTCAACTTTAGTGTTCGGTGCCTGGCTGTTGATCACCGCTGCAATACCTTCAGCAGTGTGCGTGGTATGCAGCAACGGTTTCAGTATCGCCAGCAGGCGTGATGACGGCTGGTCGCCGCTGTGGGCAATGCCGGTTAGCGCCATCAGGCTTTGCGACACCGTATCGGTACCACCCGGCTCAAAAGTTGCCGGATAGCTGTACTTGCGCCAGATGCGGTAAAACTGCGTCATCAGTCGATGATTGAAGATATCCAGAAACGCCGCCATCGCATCAGCACCATCCCGGCCTTGGTTGATATCATCAATGATGCTGGTGGGCAGCGGCGAATCGACGCCGTATAAGCCGAAGAAGTTGGTTCTGACCGTTGGTATCGCATTCGGGTTATCGGCGTCAATTTCCGTGCGTTTCAACTCCCCGGCGGGAAAGCCCAGGTGCGGATTGGGACGAAATCGCACCGGATCGCTCTCCGGCGTGCGGCCCGTGCCAAGACGGCTGCCGGTCGTCTGCTCTAGCAGCTGGCAGAAGCGGTAAAAGTTGTACTGCGCGGTCTGGTCATTGCCGTTATCGTCCAGCCAGAACGGTTTTTTGTTTTCTTCGCTCACATCAGCACCCTGTTAATGCGCCGCTCCGGCCAGGCCCATCCGGTGCCCGAAGCGGTTAGCAGCACCGTCAACTGGGTAAAGCGCACAACGCTTGCATACTGCGTCAGAAACTGTTCCAGCAACTCGCAGAACAGGCGGGCATCGCCGGTGCCGCTGAACTGGGTTTCATCGAGCGCCACGCGAATACGCACGCCGTGCCAGTGATACGAGGCGTTATAGTCCTGACGCCAGCTGACGTGACGAATACCGCTGATGCGACGGCGGTTGTTATCGTCATTACTCCAGTCAAACAGCGCCAGCACGGCTCGGAGGCTTGCAGCGTCGTTAATCATCTGGCTCAGCGCGCGCGGATGCAGCAGCGACATCACATGCCACTGATACAACTGCGTGGTTGGCGGGTAATAAGGCATTGAAGGGGGATGACGCGTTATGCACTGCAATGTCAGGTTGCCGGTGACCGCGCTTCCATCAAAAACGGCTTTCTCCAGCGCCATGCGCGGATAGTTACCATTGGTGCAGGTGATGTTCATAAACAGCGTGGCATCATCCTCGCCCCGATCGGTCTCGCTTTCATCGCCACCCAACATCAGCAAGGTTTCATAAAGACCGCTGACACCACGCCAGATGCGCGTATGGAAATATCGCTCCGGCCAGGACTCTTTGCGTTGCAACATGCCCCCTTTTTGCCGGAAGTGCCGATACGGCATATAACGCCGCTTATCCAGTGTTTCGCTGGCGGCAACTTCATCAACACTGTAAATCTCAGTGTGCTGATCGCGCAGGCGGTGCGGACGCAGACGATAATCGAGCACTGCAGGCTTCACCTTCAGCGGCTCGGCGTTCAGAGTAAACAGGTTAATTACCGGCACGCAGTGAATACGCAGCACGTCTGTCGGCAGGGAAATATCATGCGGAAGCGGCTGACTGAGGTGAATATCGAGCATCACTTCCCGACAGCTTTCGTCGAAAGGCAGCGTGTTGAGCCCCGATAGAGTAAAGAAGGCGAAGCGAGCCGGAAAACTGAAATATTCCAGTAGCGGGCGCACTTCACCACAGAGTGCAGGACTGTCGCTTTCCGGCCAGACCGGACGCCAGTGCTGTTGCCAGCGGGCGCGGATGCCACCATTAAATGGCTGCGGATCGTGGTTATCACTCTGCGGCACGCGAAAAGTGATGTTGCGCAGATGACAGGTCAGCGCATGGTATAGCAGCGACTGAACTGGACGATCTCCGTTGATATAAAGCGGAATATCGCTGAGATCGACCTGGCTCGTATCGGCTTGAGGGCTGAGTGTAAAACGCAGGGAAATTATCTGGTGTCCGTCGGGGTGAAACGATGTTGTGACATTGCCTAACGCCAGCGGATGCAATGTCAACGCATCAGTGGTGCGATAAGGGCAGCGCAGGCCAGTAATATCCATCGGTTTGGTCAGCAGCGTTGTACCTGCCGGCAATACCGCATCACGTACCTGAGCGACCCTATCGGGCGTAAGTTCCACCACAGACATTGATGGCAGCGTGCGGTTCACCACGGGCAGCAGATGCCCGAGCAGCGGCTCCGTCAGCTCCGGAATATCGTCATCAATCTTGCGACGCATCTGCGCCATCATCAGCGAGAAGCCCTGAAACAGTTGCTCGATCGAGTCATCCATCTTCAGGGATTTTCCGTCTACGCCCAGTCGCCGTCCCGCCTCCGGATACTGTTCCGCAAACTCCTGCGCAGCGGCTTTCAGATAACGCATTTCGCTGTCGAAATATTTCAGAAAATCATGGTCGTTCATGGTTCACCTACTCAACCAGCGTGAGTGCCAGATAACTCACTGAGCAGAGTGAAGCCAACCACAACACCAGCAGTGAGATCATTGCCCGGAAGAACATGACTCTTGTTCCGTGCAGGCGATCTGCCAGAGAACGCGGGCGGGCAAATTTTTTCGGCCACAGCTGCGCCATGCCCCGGTCAAACTCAGCAAGGTCTTCTTCATTATTGAGCAATGCGAAGAGCCGTTCATCGAGCCATAAACGCCAGCAGTAGTAGTGTGTGATGAAGAACAACAACATTAACGGCAGACTCAGCGCGGAGTAGAAAAGGCTGAGTATCAGCGCCAACGGTGGCAGTGTCAGAGCGGCAAAGTAGCGCCAGCTTGTCAGATGAATTTGCACAATTCGGTTGGTCATCATGATGTCTGACATAGCTGTTCCTTGCTGAAGGCTTCCAGGATTTCAATGTGTGCAGGGGTGAGAACAATCTGCGGGCGTCGGGAATGGATGAGTTCAACGGCCTGAGCGACAGAAGATGCATGTCCTTCCGCCAGCAGCCACGCCGCAATCACCGTGGCACTGCGCGATAAACCCAGCGCGCAGCAAACCAACACCTTGTCACTTTCCCGGTGCAGTTGCTGGAGCTGTCTTACTGCAGTGCGCAAATGCGCAATGTCGGGCACCAGCAGATCCATTAGCGGATAGGCCTGCCATCGCTGTGCGTTCCGGTTGCCTTTGTGTAATTCTGCGGTCAGATCAAAAACGGCAAAATCCTGCTGCGCTTTGTCCGGAAACCTGCCCAGCGCTAAGCCAGCGACAATCTCATTACTTTGCGCGCTATGCCGGGAAAACCAGCGGCGGGATATCCCTGCAACTGCCAGATAAGGCAGAAGCAGCAAACGTGCTGAGAGAGATAAGTTACCGCAACTGCTTTTCTGAAACACCGTCACGCCCAACCCGGCATAGCCCGCAGCCACCGCCAGCAGCGCTATGGCAGGCCACAGCAGCAAATAACCACTGGGAATCGCTATCTCCGCCAGTAAAAACAGCATTCCACCCAGGCCGTATTTGCTCGCTAGACGTCGCGCGTGCCAAGTGGGCCGCTGCCAGCACCATTCTCCTCTAATCGGAATCAGGTAGCTGATGATGACCGCGACCCCAATCCCGCTAATGACATCGATAAAATGGTGCTGCCAGGTGGTCAGTACCGAGATAGCTATTAGCAGGAACCAACTGGCCGCAACGATTCTCGCATTGCGATTTAGATGCTGGCGAAAGCGCAGCCAGAGCAGCCAGGTCAGAATAATGTGCAGCGAAGGGGCCTGGTTATAGGGTAAATCAAACTGTTCAAGCTGGCGGAACAACCAGCCGAAGGCACCAAGGGTTTCCGGGCGCGTGAAGGTAAACTTCAGCGGGAAAAGTAAAAACGCTGCGCACGCCACCAGCGATGCTGCAAGCAGGCGATAGCCGTGACGCGTCAGCTCCTGTCTTGATGTGCAGATGAACAGTGAAATACCGTAAAGCAGGTCGATGCTCCAGTAAGGCACGATAGTCCAGGGAACAAATGGAATCGAACGTTCCCAGGCAAACACCAGGCTTTCCACATCGTCGCGGGTAGCGGTGTAGGTATTCACCTGCCCGTAGCTGAGAAAAAACAGGGGCCCCAGCAACATCAGCCAGCAAAGCCCCTGTTTCCAGGGGCGAAAAGGGCGTTGTGTCAGCAACGATTCAGTCATGCTATTTTCTTACCGCCAGCGACACGGTAAAGATGCCAAACTCATCGATCAACTGGTGGCATTTCTCAAATCCAGCATCTTCGACCAGCGTATCCATCTCTTTCTGGCTGCGTACGCGCATCAACCAGGGAATACCGTTCTGGTGGCTGGTTAAGGTCCATGCGATGGTTTTCAACTGCGGATGCCACGGTTGCCCGGTATAAACCAGCACGCCGCCCGGTGGAATGGCGGCTGCCAACCCGGCCAACGAAGTTTTGATTAACTGGTTGCTCGGGAACAGTTCATACAGGCCGGAGACAATGCCCAGCGTCGGCGCAGGCGCGAGTGTGGCGAGCGAGTCATAATCGAAGGCATTGCCTTTTTTGAACTGCGCGAGATGGCCTAATTGACGCGCTTCAATCATCGCCTGGCCTTTTTCCACATTCAGATCGCTGTAATCTCGCAACAAGATGCTTTCAATTCCCGGCTGTTTCTCTAGTGCATCAAGAACGTAGCGGCCATGTCCGGCGGCTATGTCGACTACGCGAATCGGCAAATTGTGCTCTTGCAGTTTTGCTACGGCCTGCGCAATCACCTGCTGGATATTCTCTTTGCGCATGCGAATGCCGCGCCAGCCAATGCTGTTGAGGTACTGCCTGTCGATGATACGGCCAATAATGCCGGTGCCTTCAGCCGTGTTGCGGTAGACATAATCCAGCGTACTGCCAGAGTCAAAGCCGGTTTCATATCCCAGGCGCATGCCTTTAGACAGCCTGCCAATGGTTTTCATGCCAAAACTTAATGAAGCGTAGGACACGCCTTGTAGTGAGCAGCGCTTAGGTGGCGCCTGCAACTCACGGTACGCATCAGCGCCCGGACTCCACTGATCTTCATGGCTGTAATCGAAGGTGTAAGGTGCAGCGTGGTAAAGCTGTTCGATAAACGGCTTCATTTTATCGAAGGCAAGCTGGCGATCCTTCTCTCCCAGCGTATCGTGATAAAAACCGGGCAGAATATGCTGCTCTTTGATGGCGCTACGCAGCCCCTGATAGAATTTTTTCTGCGGTTTGGTGTGCACCACAAAATCATCGCCGGATATCAGCAGCTGGGTTGGCACGGTGATGGCGGCAGAGTCAGCAACAATACGCTCCGCCGTTTTATACAGATCCAGCAGAATATTCACGGCAATCTGACGGGTGATGAATTTATCCTGCTCAAAGCTGCGAATGCGCTCTGGGTCGTGGCTGAGAAATTTCCCTTTGACGTAAGAGTTCACGTAAAACAGACCGCGAATACGTTGCAGCATAGCCAATCCCGTGCGTGCGAAAGGCACATACAGCTTCACCTTGAACGCTGGAGAGGCCAGCACCATACCGCGAATTTTAGGTGCGTAATCATGCACCCAGGTAGCGACCAGCACCGCACCGACGCTTTGCGCAATCACAACAATATCTTCAATGCTCACCCTGGCTTGTTCAGCGACAAAGCGAACAAATTCATCGACGTCCTGCACTGAGCGAGCCAGGCTTGGGCTGTAACCTCGTTCTCCCGGCGAATGTCCGTGTCCACGCGCATCCCAGGCGTAAAAATGGGCATCCGGCATCAGTAACTCATCGACAACATGCTGCAAACGCCCGGAGTGCTCATGCCCGCGATGAAATAGCACAATCACTTTTTTGCTCTGCGCATCCTGCGCGGGCCAGTGGCGAAAATAGAGAGATTCACCGTCGCTGGTTGAAAAAGATCCTTCCTGAAATAAACGTGCTTCCTGGCTCATGATGATTTCCTTATGGCTTGCTGTTGTAATTCGACAAAACGATTTAATAACGCGCTTTTAAATTCGGCCTTGTTGTCCTGATAACGCAGCGGATCGTCGATATAGATATCGATAAAGAACGGCACCGGTATTTTCTGACCTTTACCCATTGAGCGATCCAGCCCGTGCATATAGACCGGAATGATGGGCACATCCGGGCACTGCTGGCTGAGATGCCACAGGCCAGATTTAATTTCTGACAGTTTCCCTGGCTCGCCGCGCGTGCCTTCCGGGAAAATAATCACGATTTTCTTTTCCGCCATCGCATCGACGCAGGCCTGCAATGGATTAGCCTGATGCGCCCCGCGATACACCGGGATGATGCCAATTACCTTGAGCGCAAACCAACCCACCACTTTGTTTTTCAGGAAGTAATCAGCGGCAGCCACCGGCTGTACGTCCACTAACGTCGAGAGGGGGAATAAGGTGAACAGCGTCAGCACATCAAGATGGCTGTTGTGGTTTGCCACAATGATCGCCGGGCCTGTTTTCGGTAGCTTCTTGCGGTTGGCCACGGCGACACCCAGCCAGATCCACACCACCGGATAAGCGATGCACAGGGTAAAGAGCCAGCGCAGCATGCGGTTCATGTGCGCCTCCTACACGTAGAAGTAGTAATAGAAGTGGAAGAACAGCGGCGCGGTGTAGATGAGTGAATCGAGTCGATCCAAAATGCCACCGTGTCCGGGCAGCAATTTGCCGGAATCCTTCACACCAAAATCGCGCTTGATCGCCGACATCACAACATCGCCGCAAAAGCCGCTTGCACCAATAATCAACCCAGCACCCAGCGAGTGGAGAAAGCTCATCGGTGTCAGCAGTGGACCAAGAATCACGGCCAGCAACATGGTGGTAAAGATGCCACCCAGCAAACCGGCCAGCGTCTTATTCGGGCTGACGTTGGGCGTCACGCGAATCCTGCCCAGCGATTTTCCCCACAGATACTGGGCAATATCATTCAACTCAGTCAGCGCAACGAGGAAGAACACCAGCAGCGCACCGGCGCTGGCGTCGGCACCGGGTAAAGTCATCAGGTAGGCCACGTGGCTCAGAGCGAACACGGTGGTCATCATGCCCCAGTGCATTACCGACGCAGAGTGCAGAAAACCTTTGGTATCACCGGCAATCACCATGCGAGCGGGCAGGAACAGGAAGACGTAAACCGGGATAAAAATGATGAACATGCCGTACCAGGCCATGCCGGTCCAGAGATATTGCACCGGGATAGCGGCATACATCCACAGCAGCGGCATACTGTCAGAACGCCGCGTGGGTGCTAACGTCAGATACTCTTTTAACGACAGGAAGCTGATAAAGCCGAAAAAGGTCAGCGCCAGCCACTTCGGCGACAGCATTGCTAACGAGAACAGGCAGATAATCACCCACCAGCTATTAACGCGCTGCTGCAATTCCAGCCAGTTGCGTTGTGGGCGGCACTTTCTCAGCACAAAAATAATCAGCGTCGCCAGCATGAGAACACCGAAGATACCGCCCAGGCAGTAATAAAGCAGGTGTCTGGAGTCAGCCATTTTTCACCTCCATCGCATTGCGGCAGCGATTCAGGCAGGTCCAGCACAGCAACAGGGTGGCAAGGACAAACACTGCGTTAGCGTAGCCGATAGACTGCGGCCACAGCGCAATCACCAGGCCGAGAGCACCAAAGATAAATGCGCGGTCACTTTTGCCTAACGGGCCACGGTAGCTTCGGATGCCGTTCAGCGTCTGGCACATCACACCGCAAAATTCGCTCAGCCAGGAAAGCAGCACGACCAGCACAACCCACCAGGCAGAGATGCCAGTAACAAAGGCAAAAGCGAGGTAGAGTGCGGCGTCGGAGATTATGTCACCCACTTCGTTGAGGATTGCCCCGAGGGTGGATTGCTGATGGAATTCCCTGGCTAACATGCCATCAATGGCGTTTAGCGCCATGCGGAAAAACAGGAAAACGGGCAGGGTGATAAAAAAGCGTGGATCGGGGAAACGCATCAACAATGCGCCCAGTACTGCAGAAGTGAGCATGGCAAACAAGGTTACCTGGTTGGCGGTGATACCCTGCGCATGTAACTTGACGACCAGCGGTCTTAATAAATGCTGAAACTTCGGTTTTATATCGTATAGCGTCACTTTGTGGCTCCTGCCGTTAAATTGAATAGTTACTTCAATAATTCCAAATTCAGGGTGTTATCCCTTACTTCAATCGTGCGTGGTGAATCCGCATCAAGCTCCTCACGGCTCAGCACCCGTTTCCATGTACCGCGCTCCCGGTCCGGTTGGCGGAACAAGCCCACGACTGCGACAAACTGCGCCTGCTTCTCCATTGGCATATCCAGGCTGACGCTTTGTCCCGACATGACGCTGAGCTGCCGCTGCGCCACCAGGCTCTCTTTCAGCACCCAATCTGGCTGTGTCAGCAGGCTGCTGTATTCGGCATTATCGAAACGTTGACGCGTGCTGAGCTGCAAAATATTCAGGCGCAGAGGCATCGACTGCTGGGCATCGTCCTGATTAATCGCCATGCGTGCAGTGAAGGTCAGGTGCAGGGTGTTGACCTGGCGATAAAACACGGCATCAGCAATGCTTGCTGTTCCCTGTTTGGTTTTTTGCCACGCTCCACAACTGCTCAGCAACGTTGGCGACAGCAAAATCAGCAACACATGAGCGAAGCGAACTTTCATTGTTCACCTCCCTGATACGCATCTTCATTTTGCGTAGCGGAAATAAATATCCGCGCTGGCATGCGGAAGCCGCGCAATTCGAGTAGCGCTAGCGGGCCACTGCCGAGCTCCGTACGTATCTGATAGTTGAGTGCCAGCCCGTCTGGCGTCGGCCAGGTAACACGATAGATGTTGTTCCCCAGATTGGTGATGCGGGCTTTATCCAGCAGGCGGATCAGGCCCCAGCTTCCAGGGTGATCGGCATAAATGCGGGTTCCGGTATGAGTGCTGCGCCAGGTCAGCGTGGTTTGCGGTTGCCAGCGGTTGTCAGGCCAGTTCAGCGTTTGCCAACTCTCTTCCTGGTTAAAATATTGCAGCTTCTGGCGATCCACCGTCAGCTCCGATTCCACCACGTCGCGGGAAGGTTTTGCCATCATCTGAAAGTGCAGCTCTACATCTCCCCGGACAAATGCGGTATTAGCGATGTGCGTCAGTTTATTCAGCGCATTCAGAAAAGCAGGATCGAACGTCTGTCCCTGGCTGTTCATGGCATCCGGCACCCAGCGATCGCCTTCGAGCCGCAGAAGGCCAGCGAGGCGACTGTTAACGAACTGCGCGATACGTCCGGTGTCGGTACGCATAAACTGCGCTAAATGCGGTAAGGAGACGTCGCTTTGTCGGTTAGCAAACGGATAGCGGTCGGCAAACGATTGATCCCACGGCGTTACAATATCGTTCTGCCATTGACTGTTAATGCTTTCAGCGGTGGGGCTGAGCACTTGCTCCCACGCCTGCACCATCGGCTCGACAAATATCGCCTGACCAAACCCGCTCCACTCCTGTCCGAGGCTGGCAGCAATCAGACTGCCGTAATCGCGGGTGTCAGTGAGATCAACGGCTTTGCCCTGAAACACCGTCAATGCTAACGACTGCATCATGGCCTGCGGATCCGGCGCGTTGGTGACCTGCTGCAGCCGCAGACGAACACGGGTAATACGCGTCAGGAAGGTTGGCAGGCTGAGGCTATCTTTAGCCGCTGCGCCGGTATCGGTTAGCGCCAGCAAGGGTCCAAAGGCGTCATCCATTGGGCCACGTGCACCTTGTGGTCTGGCGATGGCCTGGGTTTTGTCACTGCTGAGCAGGTTCTTTGCCGAGCTCACCAGCGAATCGGTAAGATTACCGCCAGTTTGCCCCGTCCGGCCTTGCACATTCAGCGTGTTCATCAGTGCAATCAGTGGTGACTGGCGTATGTCGGCCAGCAGGGTTAACTGTTCAATCGATTCTGACAGGCTCTCCGCCCGCTGCCATTGCAGGCTGTTGAGGAATTTCAGCCAGGCTCCGGCGTAATCGGAGAAATAGCGATCTGTCAGCCGCGCTTTCAGCGTTTCCGCAGAGACATCATTATTGCTGGCCGTTTTGTTATCACTCAGCACCCAGTCAATTTCATCGCGACGCACTTTCGCCACTTGCTCAATCGCAGGCTCTACTGCCTCTTCCCACGCTTTACGGGTAAAGACGCCGGGCACGGTTTCATCGGTATTGAACAACCTGCTGCTGTCGGTGCCGCTGACCATCTCACTGAGCGTCATATCAGCATAATCATGGGACACCTGCTCGATGAGCTGCTGATAGCGCGAGGTCTCCGCATGGCTGGCACCAATCTGGCGCAGCAGCGCTGAGCGCATACTGCTGACCAGTTGCATATCCGGTTGTAACTGCCACTCTGGGTGCGCAGGCAGATTCGTCATCATAAAGGCCAGCATAGCGCCGCCATTGTTGCGCCAGCTTGCGTCCGGAATGCCATCACGCTGTTGCCAGACTTTCATTACCGTGGCGCTGAAAAACGCCGGATCGGATTGTTCGGGATGTGCCAGCATCAGGTACGCTTTCAGCAGGTCATACATGCTTTTGGCCTCATCAGCCCGCAGCGGGCTATCGGGCGGCAGGTTACGCCAGCCGCTCATTAGCGTAGTCAGGCGCTTGACGGAGGCATCACGCAGCAGCGGCATAGCCGCCTGCTGCCATTGTTGCCACAGCGAATCCAACAGTGCGTCATTCTGGCTGAGCCCAAAACGCATATACCAGGGCGCACCATATTGCTGACGATGCTGCAGACGATCGATCTCTTTCTGCAACTCGCGCAAGGCTGAAAGCTGCTGCTGCAGCGGCTGACGGGAATCTGTTGCGGTGACGGCAAGGTGCTGATCTGCCTGTATAAGACGCATATTGGCAATCCAGGAAAACACCAGGCAGGCCATCCACATCACCAGCAGGCAGGAGCAGAGCGTCAGCACCGTTTTCCGCCATGAGGCACCGTTAGTTAGCGGCCTGCGCCAGCGTAGCGCCAGTAAATCCCGCCAGGCTTTTCCCGGCTGCCAAGCATTTCGCAATGAAGCGCTTCCGGTGGTCTCCGGCTGGCTGAGCACGACTCCCGCCAGCGGCAGCGCTCTTGCACCTGTGGAGAGCTGTAACAAGGTTCGTGTCAGGCGATCCGCGCCACCGCTGCGCAGCACGTGCGCCAGTTCCAGTAAAAAACTGTGCTGGCGATTTTGCTCAATCTGCTGCATGCCGCGCTCAACCAACTGGTGCTCAAGATCATCCAGTGACTGACGGTAATCGTGCGCACTATCACTTTGCGCAATGGTAAATCCGATCCCCTGCGCGGGGGCGCTATGCAGAGAGGGCGCGTGAATCTCCCACAGCCACAGCGGGATATCCTGGCCCAACAGGTTGTAGCGCTTCTGCATCTGGCGAGCCGTGGTATCCAGCACATCCTGGGTCATTTCCGCTTCTGCGTTCACTACCCACACCACCGCATCGGCCAGCTGGCGGCGAATTTTGCGTAACGCCCGCAGCTGCGGGGGTAGCGGATCTTCCTGCGGACTGCCGTGCCAGAGCAGCAAGGTATGATGCCCCTCAAGCCAGTGTTGAGTTGTCAGGCCGGGAATACTCCGTTCAACCAGATGCTCATCGCCGACCACCAGCAGAATGCGTACCCGGCTGCGCCAGCGCCACCGATACTGGTAGCGCATCTGGGTAATGATCTCCTGCACCCACTGATTTTCGGCAGGGCGCTTTTTCTGCGAATCAGTTGCGCCTGTTGCTTCACGCGCGTTGAGTCGCACCAGCCCGCGCCAGGCGAGAATAAACAGTGGACAGAACCACACCAGCGCCAGCCAGACCATCAATGACCAGAAAGCAATCTGGCGCGGCAGAGCTTCCGGCAGATCAATGCTGCTGCCTGCGAAGTAATAGAGCCCTGCGCCAGTCAGCACCAGCAGGGTTACGGCTAGCAAATAGCCACAAACCAGCCAGAACAACGAGTGCCGGATATTAGTGCGGGAGGTTTCCACGGGGAATACAAACTCCTGTAATGTATTGAGATTCCATTTCTGCGGCGATCCAGCCGCAGGACTGGCCGTTGAACGCCGAGAGCAGCGCCAGCGACCGTAACGTAAACGGTGTGATTTGCCCGGCATGGCCGAGCCATGGGGCAAGTACGTGATCCAGCGCGGACCAGCCGCCCTCCAGCAATGCTTCCATGGAGGGGGCATCTGCCGCGATCACCGTATCCGGCATATCACTTAATCCGGCATAACGGGAAAGCTGTGCGACGGCCAGAGTGGCCGTTTCACCCAACGCCGGTTGCCAGCACTCCGAGCGATGCATCAGCGCAGTCCCCTGCGCCGAGCAGAGCCAGGCAAAGGCCGCTTCCCCGGCAACCGGGGTGCAATCAGCCAATCCTTCGCCGCTTCCGGAACACAGCAGCAAAGCCGGAGCTGTATTGGCGAAAAGGTCGATAACGCTATCTGCGCCATCAATTGCACTGAGTCGAAGGGTTTCCTCTGGCAACGTCATGCCCGCTGCCAGTAGCGTTTCGCGAAAGGCGAGCAGACTTTGGTCATCACCCAGCCAACAGAGATGGGTGATTGGGCGTGCATCACCTGACTGACGAAGATGCGTCACCAGGCGATTGGCGAGATAAGCCGCCAGCATCACAGGACGACTGCGGCCGCTGTTAAGCACCCGTGGGCAACGCAACGCAGCATAACCTTGCGCAGTGATGCCCGGTTGTGGGGCGTCTGCTGGGTGCGACAACAGCGCCAGATGTTCGGATGCGTCTTCTCCGGCTGGCGTAACCAGCAACACGGCTTCAACTGGCAAGGCCCGGCTGCGCTTTCGCCACCAGGCATCCAGCGCCAGCGAGATTTCTGCATAATGCGTGCGGCTATTATCGGTAGATTGCAGCCATACCAGCCAGCGCAGCGTCACCGCCAGCAACCAGCACAGCAGCGGCAAGACCAGCGCGCAGAACCAGAAAAGCAGCGAACGGGTCGGCTTTCCCTCCGGCCACAACAGCATGGTTGTCATCGCTGATATAAACAGCAGCACGGGCAACGCCACCCACCAGCGCCGCCAGCGGACCGGATAAATGGTGGCGTAATCGGCATAAACCGGCGGTTGGTTCATCCGCAGACATCCATATCCGGCAGGGAACTGACCAGCGTGCAACCACAGGCGCATTTATGCCCATCGAGCGCCACCGCTTTACCGTTTACGGTGCTGTTGGTTGCTCCCTGAATGATGGTGGTCATGCCGTGCTCGTTGCATTTCGCTTTGTCATTGACGCAGGCCACCGGCTTGCCAAATGCGTTAAAGCTTCCGCTGAGTACTTCACCACCGTGAGGTTTGAGCGTATCGCCAACGCGCACCAGTTTTTTAAGTGTCATACCACTCGCGCTCCCGATGATTTCAGCATATCGATGGCAGAGGTCATCATGGCCTGGTGCTGCTCGCTCACCACACTGGTGCGAGCCAAGGCAACTGCAGTGCCTGGGTGGGTGGTTGCCCTTGGTGGAGTGAGTGTTTGAACCACACCGGTCGCCATATCCTTCACTTTATAAGTCACATTGCTATAAGCGGTTTTTGGCTCGATAAAATAGATGACGTTATTAGAGGTTGGCGCGGCGTTGATAACTTTGCCTTCGACAGAAATCAGGCGAAGGTTTTTATTGGTCTGGTTGCCGCAGTAAAGCATGCGATAGCGGAAATAACCGCCCCAGGGTTCACGTCCAGCCAGTGCACTTTGCATAAACCAGGCGCGGGAATCGTGAATTTGTTCATCGTAAAGGGCTAACAAGTCAGCACGCGGTTGAGTACGAATACCGGTGCCCAGCTTGTCGATAAACAATTTCGGATAACGACGATCGCCATCTGCTTTCATCTGCTCGTATTCCGCTTTTTCATCATCACCGTTGATCAGAAATACGGCATGTTTCGGTATTACATCCAATGCAATTTGTTTGGTTTTATCCCACCAGTTTCCATTAATATCCCGCCCCCAATCTTTATAATCATGCTGAAATTCACGGGCAGCTTCGCGAAGCTGATATTGTGAATTGGTGGGATCCAGATCGGGTTTGCCCTGTAAACTTTCGTCCAGTGGCAAGCGGCTCTTTTGGGCTTCTGCTCGCCGTGAGTCAAGCGCTTTTACCGCTGCTTTATGGTCATCCGCTTCTTTTTTAAGTCCTTCAGGAGTTAGCTGGGGTGCTTTGTTAAAGAAACTGTTGGCAAAATCATCGCCCTGAGGAAGCATACTGCCGTGAGCGTAGCGGCCAATGCGCCACGCGGTGATCCAGCCAATCTGATCGATCAGCGCACTTTCAAGTGTCTGAGAAAGTTGATAGGCGCGATAGCCTTCTGATGTATCTCCCGCCTCTTTGCTCCCTTGCAGAGTTGTACTGAGCAGGGTTTGACGCCAGATGTTGAAGCGTCTCACCAGCGTTTTACTGAAGTCGAATTCTCCTTGTGATTCAGGAGACATAGCTCTTGACGGTGAAACGTCTTTTATTAGTGCAGAAATACTTTTAGGTAAAACTGCTAATGGTGCACCCGCCTCAAATGCCGCAACATATATATCGTGAAGAACAATTTGCGATAATAATTCGCCAGTGCCATTACATGATTTCCCTTGATCCCCTGGAGGATAACCGCCACCAACATCCGAGTGCATCCCGGGATAAATGACTTCCTGAGTGTTGGCCGGGTAACTGTCATCAGGACGACGAACGGAGTCAAGAGGGAAACATAAGCGCTGTTCGTGTGCGGCAACAAAATGCCGACAACACTTAATCAATCCAGGAAATTTACGCTCATCAGGTAATTGTTGACTATTATCCGCCCAGCCCATATGACCTGCAGCACCCGGCATCATGTGAGCTGCTCCAACAGACGCCACCGTATCCAGTAATCCCAGAAACTCAATACTGATGGGTAAACCAGCGAGTTTCAGGTGATCACCCTTTAGCTTGGGATCGGGTAACTGGGTTAACCAGTTTACAAAGGTCCGCGCTTCAGCAGCTCCGCGAGAAAAACCATAGATAAACAACTTAATACCCAGAAGATGGGGCTGCTGGGTTTGGGCTGCCTGACTTTCCAACGTCTTTAACAAGGGATTGATCACATTACGTCGGTTCACTTCGCCTGAAAAAGCTCCGCGAGCTTGCATGCTGGGCAGCATTCCCTTCGCTAATCCATCATCAAGGCGTTTGGCTCCTTTGGTGATGGCATAAGTCAAAGCATCCACTAATCTCAGCAACGCCCAGTTAATTCGATCTTCTCCACCTGCGGCGAAAGCCAGACCATCATTGCTGTAATCCATTTCGCCAATTTTTGGGAAGGGGGTGCCAACACCCGGAATGTAATAGCGAAAATAGCCTTCACCATCAGCATTTTGATATGTCGCATGATACAACTTCGCGATATTGGTAGGATGCGACGGTTTAGCAATACGCGTATCGTTCTCTTCGTTATTTCCCGTCCCATCGAAAAATAAGCTGATATGTAGGCTTCTACAGCAAGGGACGATGCCCTTCTTACCGATATCTTCGGCAAGACTGGCTCGGTTATCAATTTCTTCGCGAATCTGCTTTTTGTAATTGCCATTAATCTGCATTTCGCTAAGTTGCAAGCGTCCAGCATCAGGAAAAACCGGGGGCGCAAAGCAAGGCAACGCGAGGCTCATTTCACGGGACATGCCGGTGGCTCCTTCATGTTAAGTGGTTCCTTGATCGGATAATTCTCAGTGCCATACCCGGAACAAACAGTTGTGACCTTCACCTTATTACAAGGCAGAAAGTGCACAGTTAAGCCACAGCGCTCCTTGCCAAACTGCGGAATATTAACGATGGCACTGTATTGTTGATATTTTGTTCTATGCTGTTCGTATGCTTTACGGAACTCATCCGTTCCTAGTGGAGGTAAAATTACATTAGGATTGGGGTCAACTTCCCATTCAACCCTAGCTTTCAAATCAGGCGTCCACTTTTCAGGAAGCATGATGCAGCAATATCCCCCGCCTAGACCTGGAACGTGGTATCCATTCACTGAAAAACCATTTATACCCTGTCCCTCGACATGGTTTACTGCACGAAGATCGCCAGCGGTATAGCCGTCATCAACGCTTGCCTGCGAGCAACCTGAAAGTATCGAAGCAACGATAAAAAACAATCCTTTATTCAACCAATCGGATGTTTTCTTTTTCATTTCCAGGCTCCTTCCATCATTAACGTTATCTGTCCTGAAGCAGAACACTGAGAACGCTCGGACAATGACTGTAATTGCTGGAAAACATCTTGTATGGCTTGCTTATGAATGAAATCGTAGTTGTAATATTCATCTTCATAATTAACCAGCATGACTCGATTGCAAGGCATAAATATTGCGATGATACTTGCGGCTTTAAGCAGAGATTCATCGGGAGTATATGATTCAGTGAAGTCGCTGATATCCTTCGTCTCTGCTTGTAGAAGCCTTGTTCCAGCATCCCAGCTAATCGTCACAGATTCTGGAGGAATAGATGGATTCTCCTTTGTCATCAGGGATGCTTTATTAAGTTTTCCTGATGCGCTACCAGCCTGAGGGATAATTCTAGTTCGGGATTGAGTAAGTATTTCTCCAGTGCTTTTTTTTCGAATAGTATAATCAACGTCTGGTTGACCCGTCATATTGACGGCAAAAACTGGGACATAATTTTCCGCGGGTTGTTTATAAACTTTAGGCGAATTGCTGATGGCTAGATCGACAGGCAATAAAAGTGTATCGATCACTGCATCAAAGGGCATCGAAATAATTGAGAAAACGGGTAAAATTCCACCAGTAAATAACCACATGAATGCATTAGTGGTAATGCGTATATCGGTATCAACTCCGCGATAAACTTTTTCGCTACTTTCTCCGCGCATCAATGTCCCGCATCCAGCTAGCTGCACAAACAAAATTGCGCAGATTAACTGTTTGCTCAGCGTACTAAATATCCATTTTTTCATTCGCTTTATTCCTTATAGTCCAGTAGATCGCCTATATATCCCGCCCGGCTTGCTTTAATAGCTATTTCCAGGCATTGCGCAAAGTGTTCCTCTCGTGAGGGAACCAAAGTTGCTTGCTCCTTCATCAACATCTCGGCATCACTAATACATCCCATCAGTTCAACCTGCGCATCGCTAATTCGGCTCATTTCCGGGGCATCAGCAAGTTGTCGACCCGGGTTCCAGGTACCTATTTTCCACACCACCTCGTCATCCCGATCTCGCCAGCTCCAGAACAGCGCGATATCGGTGAACGCCGCCTGTTGTTCCGGGGTTAGGACATGTTCCAGCAAAGAGGGAAAAACGCGGTTGTCGTAGTAGCGAAGTAAGCCGGTTTGCTCTTCCCAGTGAACCTGAGAGAGTGCTTGCAGATGGCTGCTCAGCAGATCGAACGCCAGCGGTGATAGCAGTAACGTCAGGCGCGGCGAGCCGGAGAAGTGCTCCACCAGTTGTTCCAGCCAGCGCTGGTGGCTGCTGGCGTTCCAGTGCAGTCGCATTACTAGCGGCGAATACTCTGCTGTTGCGGCTTCCGGCGTTCCCTCAAACAGCGCGAACCAGCGCAATGGCGGAGCGATCTGGTTTAGCGCCTGCTGCAGCGGCTGCGCGGTACCGGCCTGATCTACCAGAACATCGATATAATCCTGCCCGGCTGCTCTGCATAGGTCAGCAGCCTGATGCAGCCATGCCTTGCCGTTGTTTTTATTCGTCATCGCTAGCCCCTCGGCGCAAAAGCCAGCGCCGCTTCCTGCGCTTTTTTCAGGCACGCTTTGCACACCGATTTAGGCAGCTCTGGCAAGTGAGTTTCTTCGCTGGTGGGAGAATTCCAGGCATGAACGCCACGGATACTGGTTTTACCCGGTGAATGGATCTGTATATCACCCTGCGGCGTAATCCTGATGGTTGCGCCACCGCAGCCCAGCACGATGCCGTTTTTCGCGGTCAACCGCAGTTCACCCTGAACGGTCTGCACGCTGATATCTTTCATCGCCGTCAGGCCCAGCGTGTCAGCGTGGGATTCCACCGTCAGTGGTCCTCTGCCTGACACCATGCGGATTCCCTCCTGCTGAGATAGCAAAGAAATCGCCTGGCGTGCGTTAACCTGGATACGTTTACCACTGGCAATACTGGTTTCTTTCTGGCTTTGCAGATGCAGAGTGGTGCCTGAGTTAAGCAGGATACTTTTGGGACTAACCGCACCGATGCCTTCCGGTGCGCTCAGCAGCATTGCCGGGGATTTCAGTTGATCGACTGCGGTCAGATAAGCCTTGAGATGGGTAGCATCTGGCTGGAGATTGTGATGTGACTGCGTGAGGGTTTGCCAGTCACTAATCTGGTTGAGCGCATCTTTGATAAGGCTTACCGCCGAAGCCATCTCCAGCACCTGACCCGTTGCGCTGCTTTGCGCATCTGCAGAAAGGAACAGACCTTTGCCCGCGCGCAGCGTACCCGTGCTGTCCGTACGCAGTTCAAAACCTTCACCCCGCTTATTGCGGGCATTATCAACGATATGGCCGAGCGATAGCTGGCTCTTACCGCCATACTCTGTCGAGAGTTTGACATGCTCATAACCCCGACGGTCCTCAAATCTGAGTTTGTTGTTTGCCGGTGTTCTTAATACATTACGTTGATAATTATAAAGATTAACAGGGTCTTCATGGCGCGAGTCGTGCATTGAGCAGAGGATATAGGGCCTGTCCGGATCGCCGTTGGTAAAGGCAATCATGACCTGCGTTCCGGCTATCAGCGGGAAGTGCCAGCCGTAGACATTCCCAGCATAGGGCTTCGCTAACCGCACTGGCACACTTTCAAAACCGGATTGCCATGACGCATTCAGATCGAACTGGAATCGCACCCGATATCGGCCATATTCATCAAGTTCGGCATACTGCGCATTATCGACCGGGCTGGTTACACGAGCCAGCAGTGTTCCCGCAATGTGCGGCCTGGCTTTCAACGGCGGGCGATAACTCGTGCGAGAGCGCACCGGTACGGCGGTAAAGCAGATCATGTAGGCCGTATCGCGCGAAATTCGGGTTGAAGAAGTTGAAACCACCAGCAGACCATCCGGCGCGTATGGCCACGCTTTACCCTGAGGTGAGAGCACCATGCCCGGCCGGACGTCTATGGCATTGGTCATGCCGTCAAAGACGATTTGCTCGGTGATCAGACGTTCCTGGCGACGCCGGGCAAACCACTGTCCCTGTTCCGGCAGTGTTTGATACTCTTTGCCTTGTTCCTGATAGTTCTCTCCGTAGCGGTAAAGCGTTCCCGTCAGTGCCGGTATATCGGGATCGGTTTCAACCTCGGCCTGCATGTCATTCTGCGTATGGCGGTAATACTCATCATTGAGTTTTGTGCTTGCTGCTACTGACTGATGGTTGACGGATATTTTCCACAGTGACTCCTGACCACCATCAAACAGGCCTGACGGATGACGACATGCAATGCGCATTTCTGTGGCGTAGGCCTGCGAGCTATCACCCAGCACCAGCACATCACGGTGATTTTCGTCATCCCAGATGAAGTAATAAAACACGCCAATATGTGCGAGGTGGCGCTCAATAAATGCAAGATCGCTTTCCGCGTAAGAGATGTAGAAATCGCGTACCGGATACTGAGTGCTCAACAGGAAGTGATAATCAAGTGAAGAGAATGCCCAGTGTTTGAGAATGTCTTCGACCACACCCGGCACGCTTTTGTGTTGATAAACGCCATACGTCAGGCTCGTTCTAAGCAGTGCGAGGCGAGATTCCAGAACCACGACATATCGCGTTTCATCAGCGGAAGATTCACACTGCTGAAAAGCAGTAATCACGCCGCGTAGAATGCGCGGCTCTACCGTTTGCCAGGGTTGACCGTCGGGATAAAACAGCAACTGAGCCGTGCTGTTAATGAAAATATCTGCCGGGATATCGCGGGTGGCACTGGTTATCTCAATCGCGTAGCGCCAGGGCGTATTTAACGCCTCCTCACCGCTGAAACGCAGCACCGACAGCTGAATATCCGGGTGCTGATTCTTCAGCGCAGGGATGCTGAGCTGATAATGGTTGTATACCGGCGTATTTCCACTCTGGAGAACAAAATCCTTTCTGCCCATTAACAGATTCCTTCCTGAAATGTGTATTGGTCTGGCGTTTACCCTTTGCCAGTCAGATATTGCAGATAACCGTTCATGATGAATGTGGCAATAATAATGGTAACCATCACACCGCTACGAATAAGCCAGGGAGAGCGTTGCCAGAAAGATGTTTCAAAGGAGGTGCTCTGAATAAAAACCGATTTGTTGGGGGATTCATCCTCCTCAGGTAATAGTAATTTTAGCTTCTGCATCAGCTTTATACGCTCATCGTTATCTTCATTCAGATACTTTCCGCAATAGCCAAAGCGCAACATGCGGTAATAACAGGCCACGATGGCTTCCGCAGGCGCGGGTTCGTGCAGCAGCTTCCAGATGCGTTCGTAGAAGATCTCGCCGCCATTCAGGTGGCCGAGAAAATAACCCTGTAGAGGCGTGCGTTTCCACCAGACGGAAATGTCTGCACCTGGGATCGTCATGATCAATTCGTCGAGAAATACGCTATGCGCAAATATGATGTCTTCGCGGAGAGCGTGGGTGACACCCGCGATGTTGAGCTTATCCTGAACCTGCTGAATTAGGGTAAAACAGCGCTGATAGAGCACATCATCAATCGTGATGGTTTGCCCGTTTCGTATGGCGAGAGACAGCAGCCAGGTTTCCTGCATCAGTGAGTCAAGAGTACTGACTGTAATATTGTGATCTGAAGACGTCATGAGCACCATCCTGGTAACTACTGAGTAATATTAATCCCTTAATCCGATAACAAATTAAATCGGGTGTATTGGCAATGTTTATTATGAGAGCAGTTAAAATGCTGGACTGCGAAACTTTTGCACAATGTTTAAACTTCAGTGGTGATGAAGATATTACATGGCGTGATAATTTATCAAGCTTGAATTTCAAGTTTTGGAATGAGGTTCTATTTATGAGCTGGTTTTACCAAACCTATTAAAAGTAACGTTAACGTCATCTTTTTACGGGTGATAATTACTTATATTCTTTGATTTAATTAGATTTTCAATTAGAAGCGCTAACCACAAAACAGTAGCGTTCTGGCAAGGGCGCATTGGGTTAGGTTCGCAGCATACGATGTCACGAAACTGTAGGGCTACAGCCTGACGTAGTTATTGAAGCTGTATTTATTTAGCGTGAATGTGTATGCGCGAATGTATGACGTTTTATAGAGGCGTTAATAATTACAGGGAAGGGTTATATTATTTTGGCTTTAATGAGTTTTACAGTTTTATGTTCTCAATAATATTTTTAACCAACGTCAATGCGCCTATTTATCAGCATATATTCAGTTCTTTTTTGGATGTTATTAACTTTCACTCTTACTTTTTTACCTCCCGCAACCGTGCAATCAACTCATCCAGCCCGCTCTCCACCAGCATCTCCACCGCATCGCTCCTCGTCGTTTCACTCAACCGCACCACCTGGTCGATTTTCCTTAAAACAGACATGCGTAATGACAGTGACACCGCTTTCTTTTTTTCTTTATCCAGAAATACCCGGCTAACGGTTTCGCTCTGTTGCCGTTCGGCGTTGAGCTTGAGTGCTTCATTAATATGGCGCAGGCTTTTCTTATCCAGCTTGCCGGGTGCGGTGAGTTGGTAGCAGTGGGTGAGGCGGCTGTATTTGATTTCCGCTGACCAGGATTCACGCAGTTCCTTTAGTGCGCGCGTTAGCGTGGGTTCGGAGCAGTCGAGCGAGGCTAAAATGCGGCTGGATGCGACCGGTTTGCCGCTGCTGAGCAGTGAGGCAAGCATAAATACGCGTGTCTGTCGGGTACTGAGTTGCATGGTCGATTGAAGCCTGCGTTAGTGATCAATGGTCTGTATCGCCCTCCTGGCAAACGGTTTGCGACAGTATCAGAGGGTAGTTAAATATCAGGTAAATAGGTTACGAGAATTCTTATGTCCAGTTTGTGGTTCGGTGGTGACGCGGTGGGCATGAATGCCCACCCTACGAAAACCGTGCATAGCTTTTGCACCGGTTAAAGGTCAAAGGTGCGCGATTAATCGCGCCGCTACGGAGTGTGCGGTTTGGTGAAATCGCATCTCTTCTCATAACTGGCACCGTTTTAACATGGTGCGCGGTGGTAACGCGGTGGGCATGAATGCCCACCCTACGAGGTTTGTCATTTAGGTCACCAGCATCAATGCGCCGTCGGAGCGGGTATCCGGCGCAATGCCATATTCCTGCGCGCGCGCCAGTATCGCGGCGGCCCAGCGGCGATGCGTCGCCGGTTCGCACATTGCACCCTGCGATTTAAACACCGCCTGGCTGGAGTTGAGGATGCGGAAGGCATCAGCCTGATCGCTGGCCGAAACCATCAACATGTCCTGAATCTTGCCGATCTGGCTGGGGTGAATAGCGGTTTTGCCCACCAAACCGTGCGCGATATCCAGTGCCAGTTCCTGATCCATAATCTGCTGATCGTCGATGTGTTCACATACCGGCGCGGTCAGCGCAAAATCCCGCGAAGCGAACACCGCCACCAGCATTTTAATGGTGTAACCCATTGGGCTGTCATACAGCGTGAATTGACGCGAACGGCGCAGTGACAGCACGTTCATCAAATCATTACCACCGATGCGCAGGGCGATCACGCGCTGGCGGCAAGCATGGTTTTGCAGCGTGAGGGCCAGCTCGCGCATCGCCACTACGTCAAATACCTCTTCAGTTTCCAGCGTCGGCATCATGCACAGATGGCTCGATTCAAGCATGTGCCACCACACCGGCAGAGAATCAGCGGTGAATTTCGGCAGCACAAAGCCATCGATCGCGCTGAGGTTGAGGTTTTTCACCAGCCACGCGCCCATCTCGCTGTTGCGCGGACGGATAAACACCAGCGGCCACTGCGCATTGCCATTGGCACGCTGTTCGGCATTCAGCTCCTGCAGGATTTGCTGGAGATTGTGCAGCGCCTGCGGCAAATCCGCATCACTGACCGCATCTTCCAGGCAGATCACCAGCGAGCGCAGGCCGCTGATTTTATGGTGCAAAATGGCATCAACGATATCGCTGCGCACCGCCGGCATATACAGCGTTGCGCCCAAACGCCACGGAGAGAGACGGTCGTTCATCACAGCACCTTTTTGATTATCGTCACGGCGCGGTATTGCCCAAGATCGGCTCCCGCTTCTGTGATGGTTAGCCCTTTTTGTTGGGCCAGATAGACCAGCAGCGCCACGTCGGGATCGTCCACCGAACGCACCAGCACCTGATCCGGCACGCGACGCAGTACGGCGCGCGTGGCTTCAGCGATACCTGGCTTGATGCGGTTAATGCTGTTCACCTGATAACGCGCCGCCAGCATGGCGATCACCGCTTCACTGTTTGCGACTAGCTGTTGCTGACGTTGTGGATCCTGCTGACAGGCGGGCAGGGCGCTGATATCCAGCGAACGTGCGTATTCCGCCACGGTGTCCACCAATTGCTGGCTGCAATCGTATTGCGCCAGATGGTCGCACTGCACGCAGCCGTGCAAACCCTCTTCAGACCACAACGAGCGCGAGATCAAGCCCGATACCGGCGCGCCCATAATGCCAAACGGGATCAGCCAGTCATCATCGCTGGCCGAAAGCCACGCCCGCCCGCAAGGATCGGCCAGCACCACCAGGCGCGGTTGCGCCGGATAACCGGGTCGATGTTCCAGGCTGCGGATCAGTTCGCCAGTGATGGCGCCTTTGCCGGTCCAGCCATCGACGAACACGATGCCGTCGGTGCCGTGGCGGGCTTCGATGATTTCCAGCGCGGCCTGATCAATGCCGCGATCGCGGATGATGCTAATGCCGTAATGATAAGATTCGCGGCCCATCGCGCGCAGCGCCTGTTGCAGCATCACGCCGAGCGGCACGCCCGCGCGCACCAGACTAACCAGCACAATCGGCGTGTCGCCAAACTGCTGCGTCAGCGTCCGCGCCAGCATGGTGACTTCTTTCGCCAGGCGACCTGCGCCCTGATCCAGCGCGCGCGAAAACAGCTCGAGATGCCAGCGCGTCGGTTCCGGTTCCTGGCTCAGCATCTCAGAGTAGTGACGCGCGCCGGATTGGATCAGCTGCTCTTTTTGCTCGACCGGCGTCATGTCGATCTCGACCGGTTTCAGCAGAAATTCGACGTCGCCGGGTTGGTACGATCCAGAGAAAGGCAGGTTATTCACCATCTTATTGTTCTCCGAATAGGGATTGGTTGATGCGCTCGGCAAACTGACTCTGACGCGGAATGCCGTACCAGCTGCACAGCTTCATAAAACGGTGATCGCTGAGGCTGTCACCGAGGCCAATCACCGGGAAGACGCCGCGCTCATTACGCAGTTTTTCCAGCAGGAAGCTGACGGCTAAGCCTTTTTCCACCACGTTCGGCAGCCAGGCGACGTTGTTGCTGTTGCGATGGATGTAATAGCCCGCGGTGGGGAAACGTTGCTCAATTTCATCGGCGATGGCGTAAAGCTCCTCGAGGCGCGTGCTGTCGCGATGCTTCATCACCAGATAGATCGGCGTCACGCCATATTCATAGTTGATGCGCGCCCAGCCGTTGATGTCGCGCTCTGCCATCAGGTCGGTAATCGCCTGCTGCATGGAGAGCAGCGCCGGGCCGTAGGGCGTCAATTTTTCCAGCATGTGCGCGCGCCATTCGGCATCTTCCTCACCTTGCGGGTTGAGGATTACCGCGCCATGCGTCGTCACCGCCCAGGATCGAAAAGGGATCTGCACGCGGGCGATCTCTTCGGTGCCGCGAGCGGTGACCGGGATCAAATCGGCCTGCTCAATCATCCAGTCAACGAGCATTGACTGCTCTTCGGTCATAAAGCTGCGCGGCTGCAGGCTGAGATCGAGCGCGCCGGTGCGGAACGGCTGCAGATCCAGCTCGTTCACCATTTTGCGGCGCGTCTGAAATAGCGTGTCGTCGAGGTCGGAAAAAATTACCGGTTTATTCATAGCTGATCACTTCCACCTGTGGCGCAACCTTAGCCAATGCCGTGGTTAACAGCGGATCAACGCTGTCGACGGGCGTTTCAATGCACAACACAATGCGGTCAAACTGCTGATGCGCCACGTTGTAAACGAAGTTGGCGATGCCAAGGCCGTAGTTATCGCCGAAGGCGATGGCGGACTCGATGGCAAAGCCGCTGGCGATCGGTGAGCGCGTGGTGGAACTGTATTTCACCTGCGCACCTTGTGCCGCCAGGCGTTCGGCCAGCAAGAAGGGTTCCCAGACAAATTCACTGCTGCCGAGCACGAGGATTTTCTCACCCGGCTGTGCCTGAAGGGTGCGGCCAAGATCGCCAGCCGGCGCTGCCATGCCGAGTCGGCCCCAGCTCTGTTTACCGGTTATTGGCACGGTGGCGGCATCGTTAAGTGCGACGGCGGGCATCGGCGGCAGCGCGGCGTCGGGATCCTGTTGCCAATGCCAATCACCTTGTACCAGCGAAATGCTGCGCAGTGGCACCGGGCAGCGTGCGGCTAAGGCATCGCCGCTCCAGTCAGTCAGCGTGACGGCGACAACCTGTTCGATGTGGCTGAGTCCGCCATCATTACGGAGTGCCTCGAGCAGATTAATAAAGGTGTTGCCGGTGGTGGCTTCGTCATCAATCATCACCAGCGTGCGCGCATTCAGCACGCGCTGGCGCAGCTGCGCATCCTCGGGCAGATAGATCAGATGATCGGTAGCGTGGCTGTGATTCTCTTTAAACTCGCACAGCAAATCCGCTTGCTGTGGATGGCGCGTCGAAGTGAGATACACCGCTTCGCTCACGCGCTGGCGCACTTCATCAAATACGCCCGCGCCCAGGCCAACAGCGGTTTCGGCCATGCCGATAAACAGCACCGGGCCGTCAGCGATAGGCGGAAACTGTTCGGCGAGCTGGCGATAAACGGCGCGCATTTTTTCCGGCGCGACCGGAATATGGCGGCCCAGTACTTTACTGACGAAGAGAAAAGCGCGCTTGGGGTTGCGGCGCTCGGCGATCTCAAACAGATCGTCGATAGCGCTGATGCCGCCAGTTGGCGTGACGCTCAGCGTGCCGCATGAAAGCGTCCTGCTCCAAAGTGTGGTCATGAATAATTCCTCATTGAAGCTGGTTGGACAGGACGGGGTTGTAAGCAACCACGTCGCTCAGCGCGCGGACGGTGGCGGGCGTGAAGGCGCTGCGGGATTCGTCGATCGCCTGCGGGTAACTGATCAAGCCTAGCTGGCGTAGCGCAAACAAGCCGGGAAGATTTACGCCGCTGAAGCGGGTGTAACCAATGCCGCCGGAAGGGCGCATATTGATCTCCAGTAATAACGGTTTGCCGCTGGCATCATTGCGCGTCTGCACGTTGATCAATCCATCCGCGCCCATGGCTTCAGCACAGGCTTGCGCCAGCTCAAAGGCCTCACCGCTGTTCTCCAGATACTGCAATGCGCCTTCTTTGCGGCGCGCTACGGCGGCTAGCACCTTGCCGTTTTCCGCCAGCATATCAACGGAATATTCCGGTCCCGGCAGCCACGGCATCAGGACCAGCGGCTCCATGCTGTCGGCGGCTTCCAGCGCCTGTAAGTAATATTCTGCTTTCACCCGGCGCGCGTCTGGATGGGTAAATACCGCCATCGGCGAGACGCTTTCATCAAACTGCCAGAATCCCATGCCATAAATACCGGTAACCGGTTTTACGCACAGCGGCAGATCGCCAAACGGCTGGCTAGCAATCAGCTCGCGTAACTGTACGGGCGAATCCACGCGCAGTGAAGGCACCACCGGCAAATTCAGGCTTTTCATATGGTGGGCGAAAGCGACTTTGTCATCGGCCAGATCCAGCATGGCGACATCGCGTGCGCCAGTGGTTAAGCGCGCACCGCTGGCTTCAATTGCCGCGCGATGGGTTTCAAACCAATGGGCATGGCGGCCGGTATGAATCGCCTGAATGGCATGTTTTTCTACGGTTGAAAGAATAAATTCGAGGCGCTGATTGATATCGTTAGGTTCTATTAATGCATGATCGGCCAGAGAAAGTATTTCATTACGTTGATGGCGATGGGAGGCATAAATAGACACGTTGTAGTTGTGTTTTTTAGCTGTGAATTTAATGCCATTAATTATATCGCGCTGGGAGGATAAACCTTCCATTAGCCAAATTTTGTGAGACATTTCTAATTATTTCCGCTGGAGGCTTGCCGGTGGGTTATGGCTTGCGAGTTTATTTATACGCTCGAAAGGAGTCAATCATAATATGATTTTTTACCCTAACGTAACTTTATGAATTTTAATGTAAAGAATTGTCATGTTTAGTGCGTGGGTTGAACTGCGGTGATTTGCTTAACTTGTTCTTGTAAAACGATTTATTGTGTTTCATGAAATTGCTGTGAAAATTAATGCCGCTCATCAATACCATCATGATATGATTTTGGCCTCATGGAATTTGAAGCAAATATAAAACCCTTTTCAAACCTGTTTGAAGGAATTATGACATGGTTTCATTAAGCAAGAATCAGACGGTCTCACTCAGCAAACAAACCGCTTCGCTGAATAAATTACATTTCGGCTTAGGCTGGGATCCAATTAAAAAGAAAGGCTTCATGGGCAAGCTTTTTGGTGGCGGCGGCGATTCCATCGATCTCGATGCCAGCTGCGTATTACTGGACCAATCCGGTAATGCCATTGATACCATCTGGTTCCGCGCATTAACCTCCAAATGTGGTTCGGTGAAACACAGCGGCGATAACCGCACTGGCGAAGGCGATGGCGATGATGAAGTGATCAACGTCGAGCTGTCTCGTCTGCCGGCCAATGTTGAGTATCTCGCATTCACCGTGAACAGCTTCCAGGGCCAAACCTTCAACGAAGTGGAAAATGCCTTCTGCCGCGTTGTTGATCAAAATGGCAAAGAACTGGCGCGCTATCAGCTGACTGAGCAAGGCAGCCATACCGGCATCGTGATTGCTTCACTGCACCGCAACGGCGGTCTGTGGGACTTTACGGCGCACGGCCGCGCGAGTGCTGGCCGTACCATCGACGCGATGCAAAATGACATCGTTGCCGCAGTGGTGCGCTAATGAATATGACGCCGGGGAGCAATGCTCCCGTTCCCGCTAATCTGCTAACGGTGCGCGTGCTTTCTGGCGCAGCCGTGGATGCTTCTGCTTTTCGTCTGTTCGCCAGCGGCAAAGTGAACGGCGATGCCGATATGGTGTTCTACGGTCAGCCGGATAATGACGACCGCACCATCAGCCTGAAAAGCGAAGGGCACAATGCCGCCTTTTCTGTCGATCTCAACCGCTTGCGCCCTGACGTGCAGAAAGTGGCCTTCACCGTCACCTGTGACGGCGGCCGCAACGTGTCGGGTTTGCAACGCCTGGCAATTCAGGTGGAGCAGGGCGGTGAAGTGCTGCTGAATGGCAGCGTGGAGCTGGTGGGACGTCAGGAAGCGGCGTTGATCCTCGGCGAACTTTACCGTCGCAATAATGACTGGAAATTCCGTTTTATTGCACAGGGTTTCAACGGCGGCTTGCAGCCGCTGGCGGAACATTTTGGTGTCGATGTGGCTGACCCCGCGCCCGCACCAATACCTGCGCCAGCGCCGCAGGCGGCTCCGGCGCCAACTCCGACGCCCGCGCCGGCAAAAATCAATCTGAGCAAAGTTTCTCTCACCAAAGAGAAACCGGCGATCAGCCTGACCAAGCGCGATAACTTCGGTGAAATCCGCATCAACCTCAACTGGCATCGTGAGACGAACAGCGGTGGTGGCGGGTTGCGTTCATTCTTCGGCGGCAACAAAGGCGTGGATCTCGATCTCGGCGCCTTCGTGGAGCTGCAGGACGGTTCGCGCGGCGTGATCCAGGCACTGGGCGGCAACTTTGGCGCCATGCATGCCAAACCTTTCGTACACTTGCAGGGCGACGATCGTACCGGCGAAGTGAGCGATGGTGAATGGCTGCATATCAACGGTCGCGAGTGGAGTCAGATTCGTGAAGTGCTGATTTTCGCCTTCATCTATCAAGGCGCGGCCAGCTGGGACAAAACGGATGGCGTAGTGACGCTGCACATCCCAGACCAGCCACCGATTGAAACGCGTATGACGGAAGGCGAGAACCGCCGCAACATGTGTGCGATTGCTCGTCTGGTCAATGAGAACGGCAGTATCCGCGTCGAGCGTATCAATCAATTCTTTAACGGGCATTCCGATATGGATAAAGCTTTCGGTTGGGGATTCAACTGGCGAGCCGGTTCCAAATAATTACAGACAGAGGATTTACTATGAGCTTTTTCAACAAGGTTAAAGGGGCGTTTAACTCGGGCCGCGACGAGCTGACCAAACAAGTTAGCCGCTTTAAAAATAAGAAATTCATGCAAGGTACAGTGGCTGTTTGCGCACGCATTGCGGTTGCAGACGGCGGTGTGAGCGCGGAAGAGAAGCAGAAGATGATCGGTTTTCTGCGCGCTTCCGAGGAATTGAAAGTTTTTGATACCACGGAAGTGATTGATTTCTTCAACAAGCTGGTGAGCAGCTTCGATTTCGATCTGGAAATCGGCAAGGGCGAAACCATGAAGTACATCCTGGCGTTAAAAGATCAGCCGGAAGCCGCACAGTTGGCGGTCCGCGTAGGTATTGCTGTCGGTAAAAGTGACGGTGATTTTGATGCTGACGAGCAGAAAGCAGTGCGTGAAATCGCCGTGGCTTTGGGCTTCGATCCAGCAATATTTGGGCTTTAAGTTTTCGTCCTTTAAGGGTTAAACATGGAATCTACACATATTGGCTTTCCCGCTGAAACCGTCGCGGTTTTCATCGCGCTTTCAGTGGGCGCTATTTTTATCGACCTGTTCATGCACCGCGGCGACAAGCCGATTTCGCTGAAAAGCGCGGCGTTATGGTCGGTGTTTTGGGTGGCTGTGGCGATGGGTTTCGCCGGCTTCCTCTATATCCATCACGGCGCTGAAGTTGCCAGCCTGTTCGTGACCGGTTACGCACTGGAGAAAGTGCTTTCCGTCGATAACCTGTTCGTGATGATGGCGATCTTCTCGTGGTTCGCCGTTCCAGACCGCTACCGTCACCGTGTGCTTTATTGGGGCATCATCGGTGCCATTGTCTTCAGGGGCATCTTCGTGGCGATCGGTACCGGCTTGCTGAGTCTCGGTCCATACGTCGAAATCGTGTTTGCGCTGATTGTTGCGTGGACAGCGGTGATGATGCTGAAAAGCGGCGATGACAGCGACGAGATCGAAGATTACTCGCAGCACCTTGCTTATCGCGGCGTTAAGCGTTTCTTCCCGATCTGGCCAAAAATGCGTGGCAACGCCTTCCTGCTAAATCAGAAGGAAGTCGATGAAGAGCTACAGAAGCCCGAAAACAAAGATGTGACAGTCGGTCGCGCTAAGAAAGCCGCGCTGTATGCCACGCCGTTGATGCTATGTGTGGCGGTGGTTGAACTCTCTGACGTGATGTTCGCCTTCGACTCCGTGCCGGCGATTATCGCGGTGAGTCGTGAACCGCTTATTGTTTACAGCGCCATGATGTTCGCCATTCTTGGCTTGCGTACCCTGTACTTTGTACTCGAAGCATTGAAGCAGTATCTGGTTCACCTGGAGAAAGCCGTTATCGTGCTGCTGTTCTTCATCGCGGTGAAACTGGGTCTGAATGCTACCGATCATATCTGGCATCACGGCTACAGCATCTCGGCTAGCGCCAGCCTGTTTGTGGTACTCGGCGTGTTAGCGGTCGGTATTGTGCTCAGCGTGATGTTCCCCGGTAAACCCGAGGAAAAAGAAGAGAGTTGATCTTCTGCCAGCAATGAGTCTGAAAAATTATTAACCAAGAGGTAATTACAATGAGCGTTTCTCTTTCTAAAGGCGGTAACGTTTCGCTTAGCAAAGCGGCACCAACCATGAAAAACGTCCTCGTTGGCCTTGGCTGGGATGCACGTTCCACCGATGGTCAGGACTTTGACCTTGATGCGTCAGCGTTCTTGCTGTCCGCCAGCGGCAAAGTCCGCGGCGATGCTGACTTTATTTTCTATAACAACCTGGTCTCTTCCGACGGTTCTGTTTCCCACACCGGCGACAACCGTACCGGTGCAGGCGATGGCGATGATGAATCGCTGAAAATCAAACTGGATTTGATCCCGGCTGATGTCGACAAAATCGTGTTTGTAGTCACCATCCACGATGCGCAGACCCGTCGTCAGAGTTTTGGCCAGGTTTCCGGCGCGTTTATCCGCCTGGTAAACGATGACGACCGCAGTGAAGTAGCGCGTTACGATTTGACCGAAGATGCCTCTACCGAAACCGCCATGCTGTTTGGCGAGCTGTACCGTAACGGTGCCGAGTGGAAATTCCGCGCAGTCGGCCAGGGTTATGCCGGTGGTTTGGCCTCGGTATGCGCCCAGTACGGCATTAACGCGTCTTAATCGCTGACATTACTCTCACGGGCAACTTCACGTTGCCCGCATCATCCAATTAAAAGCAGGAGCTTTAAAATGGCAGTTTCTCTGGTAAAAGGCGGTAACGTTTCCCTGACTAAAGAAGCACCAACCATGAATGTTGCCATGGCGGGTCTGGGTTGGGATGCACGTGTAACAGATGGTCAGGACTTTGACCTCGATGCCTCAGTGTTTATGGTCGGTGACGACGGTAAAGTGCTGAGCGACACTGGATTTATCTTCTTCAACAATAAGTTGAGCGCGTGTGGTTCCGTTGAGCATCAGGGCGATAACCGCACCGGTGCGGGCGATGGCGATGATGAGCAGGTGAAAATCACCCTGTCTAAAGTGCCAGCAGATGTGAAGAAGCTGGTCTTCGCGGTGACCATTTACGATGCAGAAGCGCGTAAGCAGAACTTCGGCATGGTGAGCAACAGCTTTATGCGTATCTTTAACAATGATAACGGCGCAGAAATCGCCCGTTTTGACCTGTCTGAAGATGCGTCTACCGAAACCGCGATGGTGTTCGGTGAGTTGTATCGCAACGGTGCCGAGTGGAAGTTCAAAGCTGTTGGTCAGGGCTTCGCGGGCGGCTTGGCCGCGCTGGCATCGCAGCATGGCGTGAGCGTCTGATTTAAAATAGGGTTATCAAAGCCCCGGCTGGTCCGGGGCTTTTTACTATCTAAAGGACGGATGTGAATCAATCACCATGAATGGTGTAATCCCGATCAGTTAAGCAATGAGCGTCTTTCGTTCGCCATAGGCTGGAGCAGTTGTAGTTATGCCGTGCGGCGACCGAGAAGAGGGCGTCTGGCCACGCCCTCTTCACTCCCCGGCCCTGCGCCAGCCCAGCCCGCCGCTACGCGGTGCCTTCACTCGCTCACGATTCCTGACGGACCGGCGGCGATTCGCTCCTGCTCAGCGCCGCCTCTCGCCGCATCCATGCGGCTCGCCCTGGAATCCCTCACTCGCTCAGCGGGCTGGGATGTCGCCTCAACACCCACGCTGCAGCAATAATGCGTATGACTGAGTCATCATCGCTGTAGCACCTGTAGGGTCGCCATGAATGGCGCCCCTACGGTTATTCGGCGGGGTTTTCGTAGGATGCGCATTTATGCGCACTTGTTGGGTGATAACCAGTGCCAATACGGAACAGTGCGGCTAAGGATCGAGGCGCAGCATGCGCAGTTTTTCCATCGGCACGCGGCGTTTTTTCCACGTTGGATGGAAATGACGCCAGTGCGGATCTTGCGCGGCGGCCAGTAATTCAAAATCACCGCGCGTATCGCCCCAGGCACGCAGGTGATAGTTATGCAGCGGGCCGTAAACGCTTTCCAGTCGCTTGACTTTTTGCCCGCAGCGGCAGTTATGACCGGTTATCTTTCCGGTCAGAATGCCGTCAATCACTTCTAATTGGGTGCCGATGAGATTGATACCCAGACGCTCAGCGAAAGGTTCTAACACCATCGCGGGCGAAGCGGAACAGATGGTCACTTCCGCGCTGGAGTTCACTTCCGCGGCAACCGCCAACAGTCCGGCAGGGCGCATCAGCTTATTCCAGTTCGCCGCGCAGAACAGTTTTGCCTGCTCACGGACCCATTTCTCCTCAACGCCGGTTAAAAAGGTCTTAATAAGCACCTCTTTCAGCTCATCGCGCGTCAGCTTTTTTCGCATGCAGTGCAGCGTGGGTACCGCCAGCCTGGCGAGTCTGCGCGCAAAAGCACGTTTACTAAAACTGAAGCGCAGAAAGGGGATAAAGCTATCGTGAATGGTCAACGTGCCGTCAAAATCAAACACGGATAGAACCTGATTTTCACGCGCTAAGGAGGATTCCATGGACATGTTGTTCTCTTTTGTCGCAAGCCGTAATCAATGCCACGATGATAGCAAATGGCTGGCCGATATTCTCCTGCGTGAATGCGGCTACCGATAAACGGTAGCCTTTTGAAGCGCTTACTCGCGGATTTTACCCTCTTCTTCGCGGGTTTTACCCTCTTCGATAAACTCTTCGTCGATCTCTTCTGAGTTCTCACGGTTATCACGACCGGAGAGCAGGTTCCAGCAGGCAATAAACAGCGCGGCGATCAGTGGACCAATGACGAAGCCGTTAATGCCATACACTTCCATGCCACCCAGCGTGGAGATCAGGATCAGGTAGTCAGGCATTTTAGTGTCTTTACCGACCAGCAGCGGACGCAGAATGTTGTCCACCAAACCCACCACCACCACGAAGAAGCCAATCAGGAACAGTGCTTTCCAGATGGCGCTGGTGGCGAAGAAGAAGATGGTCGCGGGTACCCAAACAATCGCGGAGCCCACCGCCGGAATCAGCGACAGGAATGCCATCAAGGTGCCCCACAGCAGGCTGCCATCAATGCCGGTGATCCAGAAGGCGAAGCCGCCAAGCACACCTTGCACCACCGCAACTACCACAGTGCCTTTCACTGTGGCGCGCGATACCGCAGCGAACTTCATCATCAGGTGATGTTTCACGTAGGTTGAGAGTGGCAGCGCTTCCAGCATCAAATTCACCAGCCAGGCACCATCTTTCAACAGGAAGAACAGCAGATAGAGCATCACGCCAAAGCCAACGGTAAAGGTGAACGTACCTTTGCCGATCAGGAACACGCTGCCCGCCATGTACTGGCCGCCTTTAAGTGCAAAACCGGAAAGCTTTTGCTGTATCTCTTGCGCGTTGTTCAGATTGTTTTCAGCGAGATAGTTACGTGCCCAGGAAGGCAGATGCTGCAGCAGTTCGGCGAACACCACCGGGAATTGCGCCGAGTTGTTCTGCAGTTTGGTGTATACCGTGTTGACTTCGACCACCATCGAAGAGGTGATCAGCGCCAAGGGCGTGAAGACAATCAAGCAGATAATCAGCAGCGTGGCGAATGAAGCCAGGCCGTTACGATCCCCCATTTTGCTGCGCAACAGTGACTTCAAAGGATGGAAAATCACTGCCAGAATTGCGGCCCAGAAAATGGCAGAAAAATACGGTGTCAGCACATCAAAAAAGGCGAACGTGACGATCGCCAAAATAACGATAAAGAAGCCTAAATTAAGTCCTTTAATACGCATTACATAGTCTCGTCAGTAGATAGGGCGAGTGAACTATAGAACGCCTGACGGGGAATGTAATGTTTTTAGCAAAGATGGTTCGCTTAAGCCCCTGAAGTGAGCAGACCTAACATGTCCCATTTTGTCCGCCTGATGTCTGTTAACTGGCTGGAAGACAGGCGTGATTACGGTAATGATGGTGGCTGAAATGAACCGGAGGAAATCATGCTGGAATTACGTCCTAACTGCGAATGTTGTGATAAAGATTTACCGCCGGAGTCACTGGATGCGCGTATCTGTTCGTTTGAATGCACTTTTTGTGTGGCGTGTGCGGAAGGCCTGTTGGCGCAACGTTGCCCAAATTGCAGCGGGGAACTGGTGCGTCGACCAATTCGTCCTGCCGCAGCATTAGCACGTCATCCGGCATCCACGACACGACATTTATCTGCGACAGTGACACGCTGAATCAGCACGGTAAGCTGCGATTCGGCAAATACTTCAATGCCGTGCTGGCGCAGCAGTGCTGCTGCGACGCCCTGACCGGGCTGTTGCTGGCCGCTAAAACTGCCGTCATAGATGCGTTGGCTGCCGCAGGTCGGGCTGCCATCAGTAAGCAGGGCAAAGCGACAACCCGCTTCTTGTGCCGCACGCAGTGCCAACCACGCTGCCAGCACGTAATGCTGGGTGACATCTCTGCCATCTGATTCCACGATGCGCGCTGCGCCCGTTAATACCTGTTCTGCACTGCCGCCGTGAATTTCAGCGGATAAGCGTGGAGTGTTTAAGCCAGCTGCCAGTTCAGGGCAGTGGATGACCAGACGTTGCTCGCTGCGCCAGCGCGCTAAGGTGTCTGAGATCAGCGCTTTATCGCTGGCGTTATATCGCACGGCATATCCCATCAGGCAGGCACTGACTAATATTTTTTCCATGTAAACGTTTTCCTTAAATAACCTCGACGGTAAGGTCGCAGTATTCAAGTGTTACGCAACAGATGTAATATTGAGCGCGATATTAATCACTGTCATGTATTAATCTGATGATGGGTCGATATTATCGTATTAATGACCGGGAGATTGATGAATAACACTGAACTCTGGTCGCGGAAAAGGGTTTTTGAAATGAGTTCATATCCTATGCTCTTGATTTAATGCATTTTTATTTTATTTCCTGACTTGCATTGAGTCTTGTTTCTGGCATCTTTTTTTATCGAAAGGTTGTTCTGGTCAGAGCACAGACCTTATTTAGAATGAAACATTGTTTCGCAAAATGTTATTTTTAGTCTCCGTGATTTTTGCGTATTTTTCTGAAAAATAGTGCTTTTCAAAAGAGTTTCTCACATTTAAATGGTATTGTTTACCGGCAATGCTAGTGATGTGGCGTTGTGTGCTTCAGTTTTACCCTCACTTTTGCAGGGTTTACCCGTTTATGCAATTTACGGAAATTCAATTACCCTCCCGATCCTTACGATCGGGTTTTTTCTTTATATTTCCCCGGTCTATCCGTAATAAACACTGATGCGTCTCTTCGATCCCGTTTATGTCAGAAAATACACAATCGTTAAGAAAGTGATAATTTGACGTAATTTCTTGTAAGTGTCCGTTTTTTAAGAGTTTTGGAAATGCTTTTTTGTCTCCATCTAATCAATAGTAGTGTTCAACGGCACAGCAACTGCCGTTATCATTGGAGGCAACACCATGAAAAAAACAACGTTAAGTCTTATTGCGTCACTTATTGCATGCAGCACACTGTTTTCAAGCGTTTCCCGGGCAGATGGCCCAGGTGACCAGCGCTGGCAGTCGCACGGCGGCGACCAGCACCAGGACCACGGACGTGGCCCGGATCGTGGCGGCGACCGCGGACCGAATCGCGGCAACGATCACGACCGCGGCAACGATCACGATCGTGGACCTGGCCCGGATCGTCATGACCGTTATGCTGATCATCGTATGCCGGAAGGACATCGTGGCGGCGATCGCTTCGCCTGGGGCGGACATGACTTCCGTCGCGGCTATCCGGCACCGCCGGAGTTTCGTGGCCCGCACTATCGTGTAGATGACTGGCGCGATCGTGGTCTGTATGCGCCACCGCGCGGTGAGCACTGGGCTTATATCGACGGTAATTACGTGCTGGTGGCCGCCGCAACCGGTATCATCACCGCAATTCTGCTCAACGGCGCGTTCAACTAATTCCCTCTGCGGATGGCCACGGCCATCCGTGTTTTTCTCCGTTTTATCCGCTCACCAGGTTATTCTCTATACGACCCGTTTTTCCTTTCAATACGTTAAGGAGTGATGATGACCGTGGTAAAAATGGTGGCGGTGGATAAAGACGGCACCTTTCTCGACGACAAAAAACAGTACAATCGCGCGCGTTTTAACGCGTGCTATCAGGAAATGAAGCAGCGCGACATCAAGTTTGTGGTAGCCAGCGGCAATCAATATTACCAACTCAAATCTTTCTTCCCTGATATCGCCAGTGAAATTGCCTTCGTGGCTGAAAACGGCGCGTGGATCATTGATCGTGATGAAGAGTTATTCTGCGGCGAGTTCTCACGTCAGGATATTGATGCGGTGCTGGATACGCTGCACAACGGTAATTATCCTGAACTGCGCTACATCCTCTGTGGACGCGACAGCGCGTATTACTTCGAAGGTCTTGATGAGAAGTGGCTGGTGAAAATGCGTCACTATTGCCATCGCCTGAAGGCCATTCGCAGCCTGGATGAAGTGGCGGGCGATAAGCTGTTCAAGTTCGCGCTGAATTTGTCCGATGATTACGTGGAGCCGCTGATGGCGGATATTGAGCGTCTGCATCATGGCGCGGCGGCCGCCACATCCAGTGGCCACGGTTCAGTCGATTTGATTGTGCCGGGCAACCATAAAGGTCACGGCCTCGATCTGCTGGGCAAACGCTGGGGCATCGCACGCAGTGAAATTTTGGTGTTTGGCGATGGCGGCAACGATCTCGAAATGCTGCAGCAGTCTGGCTTTAGCTTTGCTATGGCAAATGCACCGCAGAAAGTCAAAGACGCGGCACGCTTTGAAGCGCCGAGTAATAACGAAGAGGGCGTGTTACAGGTGATTGAGCAGATGCTGGCCGGTAAACCACCGTTTGTCATCTGATCGTCATTTTTAGCTGAATTTATTCTTTGCTCTGCCGATATTCGATTGTGACGGAACGCACAATTCGCCGCTGAGCGGCACTTCTTATCTCAATCGTTAATGCAGTCGGTTAGAAAGGATAAATTATGTTGCCAACCCGTTTGGCTACCCGCATGACGTTGGGTGGCCTGCTATTACTGTGCGTCACAACCGCAGTGGTGTTCTCCGTTCTCTTGTTGCGCGGTCAACCGCGCGTCATTGAAGCCAGCCATACGCTGATTGAGCAGGCCGGTAGCAATCTGGTCAGCCAATTAAATCAGCAGCTGATGCGTATTGAAGGCGAAGCCGTCAGCATGGCGCGCCTCGCCGAAGTCTTACCGCACGATGCCACGCTGTGGCAGCAAAGTTTCCCGCAAATCATCAACAGCAGCGGCAATAAAACCATTGCGGGCGGCGGCGTGTGGCCGGAACCCGATGCCTTTAGCGCCGGTGTGCAGCGTCGCAGCTTCTTCTGGGCACGGCAGAGTGATGGCTCGCTGGCCTATTCCGATGACTACAACCTGCCTGCGGGCAACGGCTACCAACAGGAAAGTTGGTACAGCGCGGTGCGCAATGGACCACGCGATCGCTGTGGCTGGTCTGAGGTTTATCAGGATCCGGTGTCTGGCGTAAAAATGGTGACCTGTAGCGTGCCGTACACGGTGGGCGAGCGTTTTGCCGGTGTCGCGACGCTGGATGTGCAGCTGGATAATCTTGCGGGCTTAATGCAGCAGAAAGGGCAGGTGACCGGCGGTTATGCCTTTGCGCTTGATAGCGCAGGCAATCTGCTTTATTACCCAGGTCAGGACCTTAAATCGCTTACCACCTTAAGCAGCCTGGCGGAAAAATCCAGCTGGCTGGCTCCACTCGCCGCTCGTATCGGCCAGTTGAAAGGCGATGGCGATGTATTGCAACTGTCGGATTTCGCTGACGATTACTTGCATGACAGTGCGCAGGTCACGCTGTTCCGCATGCCTGGCACCGGCTGGGTGATTGGCCTTGTGACGCCAGAGCGCGCGGTCAGCGGCCTGGCTCATACCCTGATGCGTGACATCTTCACCTACTTAATTCCGGCGATGATCGTGCTGCTGCTGTTAACCTGGACATTTACCCAACGCATTGGGCAACGCCTGAAAGCCACGCATGCTGCGTTGGATGAGATTGCCAATGGCGATGGTGATTTAACGCGCCGCCTGACCAAAAGTGGACGCGATGAGCTGGCAGATATCGCCGGTGCGTTTAATAGTTTTGTCGATAAGATCGCCGGCGTCATTACCCGCGTGCAGAGCAGTGGTGTAACGGTAGCGGCTAACGCATCAGGCCTGGCACACAGTAATACCGCGCTGTCGGAAAAAATTGCCGAGCAGGCCGCAGCACTAGAACAAAGTGCCGCGGCGATGGAGCAGCTCAATGCTACCGTGCAACAGAACGCCGAAAATACCCGGTTGGCCGATGCGGCGGCCGAACAGACCGCACAAATTGCTCGCAGCAGCAGCGAAATGATGGGCGAAGTGGTGAGCACCATGGGCGCCATCCAATCCTCTTCGCGGCGTGTGGCAGAGATTTTGACCGTAATCGACAGCATCGCGTTTCAAACTAACATTCTCGCATTGAATGCGGCGGTAGAAGCGGCACGCGCCGGTGAGCAAGGGCGTGGTTTTGCGGTGGTGGCGTCTGAAGTGCGTGCGTTAGCCCAGCGCAGTGCCACCGCGGCGCAGGAGATCAAGACGCTGATTACCGATTCCGACAGCAACGTACTGGCCGGCAGTAAATTGGTGGAAGGTGCGGGACAGCAGCTTTCCCAGCTGGTCACTGACGTACATAAAGTGAAGCAGGTGGTGAGTGAAATGCGCGTGGCCGGTGACGAGCAGAGCAAAGGTATTGCCGAAGTGACGCTAGCGGTATCGCAGATGGAGCGAGGCATTCAGCAAAACCTGATGCTGGTGACGCAAACCGCCGAGAACACCCAAGCGCTGCGTGATGAAGCGGCGCAGCTGGCGCAAGAGATAGCCATGTTTAAAGTGGCCGAGCAGTAAATTGTCGGGCAGCGTTAGCTGCCCGTTATCACTTAAACGATGCGCCAGGCGGCGGCGATCATCTCCGTCAACGTGGGTGCATCGTAGCTGACCCAACCGTTTTTGCTGTTGGCGCGCGATACAATCCAGTCAACATCGGTGGCTGACAATGTTGGGCCATCCAACCAAAAGGGCACGATCGCCTGCTGCTGGATCCAGGCTTTTAACGCCAATGCCGGCGGCGCGGGATCGTCCGGCAGCAGCTGTTGACCAAGCTGCGCCATCAAGCGTTGCTGTTCAGCATGCTCGGTTTCGGCCAGTAGCTCGAGGAATGGGAACAGTAAGCGTCCGCAGACTTCACCGTGATGGAATGGCTTGATCGCGCCAAGTTCACCGGCAATGCCGTGAATCACCCCTAATCCGGCACTGCTCAGACACACGCCACCTAACCAGGATGCCATCATCATCGCTTCACGCGCGGCATCACCACGCTCATCATTTTGGTTCAAGTCCGGCCAGGCTTTGAAGAACAGTTGCAACCCATTGAGCGCAGTTTGCTGAGTGAACAGATTGCCTTTACGTGACAGATAGGCTTCGAAGAGGTGAGTGAAGGCATCGATGGCGCAGGTGGCCAACACGCTATCTGGCGCACCTTTCAACAGGTCGGGATCGAGAATTGCGACCTGTGGCACAAAGACCGGATGGCGCAGCGACGCTTTGACCTGAATGTGTTGTTGATCGGTCACCACCGCGTTCTGTGTGGCTTCGCTGCCAGTGCCTGCCGTGGTGGGAATGGCGATCAGCGGCAAGGTTACCGCTTGCACTGGCGTATCACCGACTTTCTCCAGATAGCGTGCAGTGTTGAGCGGATGCTGCATCATGGCACTGAAGGCTTTGGCGGCATCCAGCACGCTGCCGCCGCCAATTGCCACCACACGATCAATGTGGCCGCGCCAGCGCCGCACCCAGCCATCAATCTCATCCGGGGACGCTTCATGGCTGACGATCTCATAACCGATAATCTGATCGTTGAGTGCAGCGCCAAGCCGTGCCCAGGCTGGACCGTTAAGAAAAGAGCGCCCGCAAAATAACAGCGTCGGCTGGGTATTGCCCGCCAGCAGCGGTATCAACTGGTCAATGCTGCCGCGACCAAACAGGGTTTGTTGATTACTGTACAACTCGATCAGATTCTCACTCACCTGCATGTCCTTCTTGTTAGGCGTAAAGACCTAAGTGTAACCAAAAGCCGTGACACTCCCGCTGCAAACATTCTGATAACCCACCGGCAAAAAGTTGATCACCTTCGCAAAACAGAAATTCCGCCGCGGCGGCAGGTGCTTTATGCGCAATGTTACCCTTAACATGATACCCGTAACATTGATCAGCAGGATGCTTTCCTGCGGCGAACGCTGTTGATTCTCATGTCCTCTGGGATAACCAAAATAAACCGCTGCCGGTACCTTACCGAGCGCAAAAGTGGAGAAAAATTATGCCATTACTCTATGTGGCGATTGGCGTAGCATTACTGCTGTTACTGATGATCCGTTTCAAACTGAACGGATTTATTGCGCTGATTCTGGTGGCACTGGCCGTGGGCGTGATGCAGGGCATGCCGGTCAATAAAGTTATCATCTCGATTAAAACCGGTGTGGGCGGCACATTAGGCAGTCTCGCGCTGATCATGGGCTTCGGCGCGATGCTGGGTAAACTGCTGGCGGATTGCGGCGGGGCGCAACGTATTGCTACCACACTGATCGCCAAATTTGGCGAGAAGCATATTCAGTGGGCGCTGGTGCTGACTGGCTTCACCGTGGGCTTTGCACTGTTTTATGAAGTGGGCTTTGTACTGATGTTGCCGCTGGTGTTCAGTATCGCCGCCTCTGCGCGCGTGCCGCTACTGTACGTGGGCGTGCCGATGGCGGCCGCGCTCTCCGTCACGCACGGTTTCCTGCCTCCGCATCCAGGTCCTACGGCGATTGCCACCTTGTTCAACGCCGACATGGGTAAAACGTTGCTGTACGGTACGCTACTGGGGATTCCAACCGTTATCCTCGCCGGTCCGGTTTATGCGCGCTTCCTGAAAGGTATCGATAAGCCCATCCCAGAAGGATTATGGAACCCAAAAACCTTTACCGAAGCTGAGATGCCTGGCTTTGGCGTCAGCGTTTGGACGGCATTGGTGCCGGTGGTATTGATGGCGTTGCGCGCGGTAGCGGAAATGCTGCTGCCGAAAGGTCACGTGCTGCTGCCGTATGCGGAATTCTTTGGCGATCCGATTATGGCAACCTTAATTGCTGTGCTAATTGCTATTTTCACTTTCGGACTGAACCGTGGACGCAGCATGGATGACGTGATGGGCACCATCACCGATTCGATCAAGATCATCGCTATGATGCTGTTAATCATTGGCGGCGGCGGGGCATTCAAACAGGTGCTGGTGGACAGCGGCGTTGATAAATACATCGCCAACATGATGCATGAAACCAATCTCTCGCCGATTTTCATGGCGTGGTCAATTGCTGCTGTACTGCGTATTGCGCTGGGATCCGCCACCGTCGCGGCGATTACGGCCGGGGGGATTGTTGCACCGTTGATCGTCACCAGCGGTGCCAGTCCGGAACTGATGGTGATTGCGGTGGGTTCCGGCAGCGTGATTTTCTCGCACGTTAACGATCCGGGTTTCTGGTTGTTTAAAGAGTATTTCAACCTGACTATTGGCGAAACCTTCCGTTCGTGGTCCGCGCTGGAAACTATTATTTCAGTATGCGGTTTGGTGGGATGCTTGCTGCTCGCCAACGTTATCTAAGCCTCAAGGCTGAGGCATTGCGCCTCAGCCGCTTGCGGTTTACTGCGTTAAGGCGCGGAACTCTGCGAGTTCCTCATGCGGCATACCGACCTGCAACGCCGCGTCACAGATTTGCTCCCAGCTATTGCTATCCAGTGGAATGCCGTCGCGTGTGCGTGCCACTCGGTTGTGCTCTTCCCACTCACCGGGCACCTGAATCGGTGAATCGCCACTTTGCGGCGACTGTTTCACCCATTGAAGGAACGACTCAGCTTCTTCCTGCATGGCTGGCGCATCAAACGCATCCGGATTAACGATGATGGTGGTCATGCAGTTGAAAATGGCATCCGGGCTGGTAACCAGCGTTTCATCATGTGTGGTGCGTCCGCCCGACAGCGCGCCACCAAGAATTTCGCACAGGGTCGCTAGCGCATAGCCTTTATGCAAACCGAATGGCATCAGTGAACCATACGGGGCCTGATGCATCACGCCCGGCTCGGTGGTGGGCTGGCCCTGATGATCAATCAGATATCCCGGCGCGACCTGTTGCTCTTTGTTCCACGCCACCCGCGTTTTACCAAAGGCGATGCCGCTGGTGGCGAAATCGAGCAGTAGCGGTTTCGCATTGCGGCGCGGGAAAATGGCGCAGAAGGGATTGGTGCCGAAACGACGATCGCTTCCGTTGAAGGGCGCCACCATCGGATCGCCCATTACGTTAACGAAGTGGAACGAGACAAAACCGGCGGCCGCGCACTGTTCCGCCCAATGGCCGATGCGACCAATGTGGTGCGAGTGGTGTAAACCTACCGCTGCAATGCCTAACTTCGCTGCGCGCTCAATGCCCAGCTGCATCGCCTCAAAGGCAGCCACCTGACCAAAGCCATTGTGACCGTGCAGCGTCAGCACCGCACCGGCGTCTTTCTCAAGGGTTGTGTGTTGGTTGAGTTGCAGAAAACCCTGTGCCAGCGAATTCACATAGCCTGGAATCATGCCAACACCGTGCGAATCATGGCCAGCCAGATTAGCGGCTACCAAATGATCGGCGACCAGGCGCGCTTCTTCAGCGCTACTGCCTGCATGGAGCCAGATGGATTGAACAAACTGATGAAGAGGGGAAGGGGGAATCAGATGCAGAGTACTCACGCGGTCAATCTCCTTATCATTATCAATCATCTATCCTGCGACGAAAACAGTCATGACCGCAAGTCAGCGATAAGAAGTAAAGGGCCACACGCTGTGGCCCAAAAACTCAGTGCGGCTGCTCAAAGCCCGCCTTTAGCATCTGATCGCGCAGTGCGCGAGTAATTTCACGGTTCCCGCCCGTGATCGGGTAAATGACATTGTTGACGACATCGTCAAGATAATGCTCTTCAAACTCCTGCATGGTGAGTTGCGTACCCCCCTCATCGTTGATAGCGATACTGCCGCTGATGTGGTTGCCGTAATCCTTTGCCTTAAGGCTGTAACGCCCCATGCTGGTATTAATCGTGCTCATAAGAATCTCCTTGTTACGTAGGCATTGATAACAATTGAGGCCTCTTCAGGCGGTATAAGTTTAGACTGTGAACCGGCTCAGAGTACGGCAGCAGGGAGAAGGAGAATCGATCGCTGCGACCTGTCTCGCAGAAATAAATTTGCGGCAAGCGAAACGACAGCCAATGGGCGTGACCCTCCTCGCAGCATCCAGCGAAAGCAGAATGATCATCTATACTGGATAGCAGACACGTTATTTTTCATACTTGAAGGAGCGAACAATGAAAATAATTCTGTGGGTCATCGCCATCATCTTCATCGTTGGATTACTGACATTAACAGGCGTCTTTAAACTGATTTTCTGACAAGCACAGGCACCTACGGGTGCCTGAATTTTTTCATTCAGCATAGGATTTTTCGCTGTCTTCAAATGACTCGATTGGCTGAATGAGATCGCGCAGATTAAGCGGCTTGTAACATTTCGCGCAGCAGGCGCCATGATGGTTTGGAAAATCGACCTTTTCGCAGTCCAAAAAGGTATAAAAAAATTTAGTGCAACCGCAGCGGCTACAACGAATAGTCATGTTACTTCCTTCCGTTCTCCGTCCTGGAGCGTCGAGATTTATCTTATTCGCCTGGCGAGTTCAATTGATAAATTTCGTTAATTTATTCCCCATGTGAATAATTGATGCTAAGTCACTGAATGATATATTATTGCCTTAAGTTATCATCACGGCATGTTTGCATTTTTTGTACATCAACAGACCCAATCGATTCGTTTACCTGCCATTTCGATTTTTACCTTATGACTGAGGTAAAATTCATCACCTGACCGTATCTGAACCAAGAATAGGCCTGGAGAGATTAGCCTGTTTTTTCAATACACTTTTTAAGCAATAGCGTGGGATATGCCTTTGTGCGGGAGCGTGAAAACCGCTTTTTTACGCATTGTTGCTCTTGAATGACTTAACGGGAAATATTGTTGTGAATCGCCACTTTTCTGCAGCTTTAATGGGCTGCATTTTGACCTCATCGGTCTCTTTTTCAGCATCAGCGGAAACAGCATCACAAGCCATCAAATCGGGCTGGAACACCTTTAGTGACAACGTGTCGCAAACCTGGTCGCAGCCGCAGAATTATGATTTTTATCTGCCGGCAATCACCTGGCACAACCGCTGGACTTATGACGATGAACACATCGATAAGTACAACGAACGCCCGTGGGGCGCAGGTGCGGGTGTTTCGCGCTGGGATGAAAAAGGGAATTGGCATGGCCTGTATGTCATGGCGTTCAAAGACTCGTTCAACAAATGGGAGCCGATTGGCGGGTACGGTTGGGAAGCAACCTGGCGACCGCTGAGCGATCAGAATTTTCATTTGGGGGCGGGTTACACGGCGGGTGTGACGGCCAGAGATAACTGGCGATATATTCCCGTTCCCCTTATTTTGCCTTTAGCATCAATTGGATATGGTCCAGCCACTTTCCAAATGACTTACATTCCCGGGACCTACAATAACGGCAATGTCTATTTTGCCTGGCTGAGGTTTGAGTTTTAAGCTTTTGCAGAGCGCAGAAAGTGTGATCGACATGCAAAAAATCAATATTTATCACTTTTTCATCAAATCGCACTGGACAAATGTCACCGCAATTGCTGTACTAGACGTCGACACAGTTTAGTGTCCTTTTTTCATGTAAAGGTAATATAGATGTCTAAGATCAAAGGTAACGTAAAGTGGTTTAATGAGTCGAAAGGCTTCGGTTTCATTACTCCAGAAGATGGCAGCAAAGATGTATTCGTACACTTCTCTGCAATCAACAGCAACGGTTTCAAAACTCTGGCTGAAGGTCAACGCGTTGAGTTCGAAATCACTGACGGTGCTAAAGGCCCATCAGCTGCTAACGTTATCGCACTGTAATTTAACAGTTCGAATTCTGAAAACCCGCCTTCTGGCGGGTTTTTTTTATCCATTTTTTAAGCATGCCACCAGATAATCATCCAGGCGACAACGATGCACGTTGTTAGGCTCAATGCCATCAGCTCATCGAACGAACGCGGTATCACATTTTTCATTACACATGCCTCATAGGTCCATTTCCTTCAGCATGACCACGCCAGATTAAGCCAGCCTTAAGGCGCCATGACATTTGCATGACAAGGCAGATTCTGCGGCACATCTCACAGATAAGTCCCGTAACATAGCCACAACAATGCTTACTTGCAGATTTTTGTCCGGCAACGCTATATAACTGCTCAGGGAAAAAAGAGGAGGCAGGATGAACATACGTCAGGCACAGGCAAAAGACAGTTTTGCGTTGAGTGCGTTGTTAACCGAGTTAGGTTATAGCGCCACGGAAGGGTTTATCGATAGGCGTTTGGCGCAGCTTTGCGATCATCCAGACGAGATAGTGTTGGTGGCGGAACACGGCAGCCAGGTGCTGGGTTTTCTGTCATTACACTTTATTCCGCAACTGGCATTAGCCGGCGATTTTGCCCGCATCAGCTATTTCTGCATTGCCGAAGGTGAGCGTAGTAAAGGCAGTGGACAGCAATTATTGACCCACGCCGAGCAGTTGGCGCGTTCACGCGGTTGCGATCGTATGGAAGTGCACTGCCACTCATCACGCCTTAAAGCCAACCAGTTCTATGCGCGTGAAGGCTATGTGGAGTCACCACGCTACCACATTAAAGCTCTGGGTTAACATTAAGCTCGCGTCCGCTGGCAATCACAATGGCATCAGCGATGCTGTCGAGCTGTGCGAAGGGCAGCAGCGCCGCACTGACGCGAATGAATTGCCGGCTGTTAATACTGCAGCGTTCACCGGGTAACACGGCGATACCTCGCGCGGCCAGGGTGATCATCGCGTACTGCTCGGATTCCACCGGAATCCAGACGCTTAATCCATCGCGTTCCTCCAGCACCAAGCCGCGTTTCGCCAGCGCTGCCAGCAGTTGTTGACGACGCTGCGCATAGGTTGCCTTGGCCTGCTGAATGCGCTGCTGAGTGTTTGCGTCGTTGAGCATCCACGCCACGGCATCCTGCAAAATACGGCTGGTCCAGCTCACGCCAAAGTTGCGCCACGCTTGCAGGCGTTTCACCATTTCTGCGGTGCCGGATAACACCGCCAGGCGCAAATCCGGACCATAGGCTTTGGAAAACGAGTGCACATGCAGCACACGTTCCGGATAGTGGAAGCCAAGACTCCACACCGGCCAGCGCGAAAGATCACCAATGCCATCGTCCTCAACAATAATGATGCTGCTGTTCGCCAGTACTAACGCTAACTCTGCACTGCGCCGCTGGCTTACGCTGTGTCCCGTCGCCGAATGGGTGCGCGGTTGATAGATAAACATCGCTGGAGACTTTTGCATTAGCGTAGCCAGCGCCGAAGGGATCGGCCCTTGCTCATCACAGGGCAGCGGCAGAATTTCTGCGCCAATGTTGTCTAAAATATCCAATAATCGTGTAGCAGTAGGATCTTCGATTACCACGCGATCGCCCGGTGACAGCAACGTCTGTACGATGAGGTTCATGGCATCAAATCCACCATCGGTTGCCAGCCAGGCTTCGGCTGGATAGGGCCAGCGCGGTGTCACGGCATCCTGCAATTGCGGTGAAATCGCCTCCCGTTGATAGCTATTCAGCTGGGGCGATGCAATGCCTGCCACCATCGCCTGACGCAAATCTGGCAACAGTGCTGGATCGGGCGAGGCCATCGCCAGTGATGCCTGAACATTCTCACCGTAATTACCGATCTTATCGAAACGAATGGGACGCGGCATAACGCTGTTGCCGCTCACCCAGACGCCGCTGCGGCCTTTTCCGGCCAGCACTTTTTGCTTCTTTAACTGTGCCCAGGCAGCTGAAACGGTTGCGGGACTGACACCCAGCCGCTCTGCCAACTCGCGCACCGCAGGCATTTGCATGCCCACCGCGATCTGTCCTTCGCGAATCAGTGTTGATGCCGCATGCGTGATGCCTTTCACCGAAGCATCGGTGATTTTCTGACTCAGCCAATCCAAATCCACACTTTGCGTCATAAGAAAATCCTTTGTTCAGTAACAAATAATAGATTGTTCAGATTAGTATTCGCGTTTTAGACTCAAATTCAAGCACTATTTGCTGCATAAATAATCACAGCCGCAGGGCTGGCAGAACAGACGGGGAAGGCAAAACTATGATAACCATCAGACTAGCGGTACGTGACTGGGATTACTTCACACCGCTGGCGCTTGGCGATATCAAGCCGGAAGGTTTTACGCTGGAGATCGATCGCGTTGGCACATTGGTGGATAACCTCGCCACCAGCGAGAGATACGATGCGGGTGAAGTGTCGTTCAGCCGCTTTGCTCAGGCTCGGGCAAAAGGTGACAGTTCGCTCTTGGGCCTGCCACACTTTCTGATGCGTGGTTTCCGCCAGCGCTGCATCATTACTCGCGCTGACAGCCCAATAACCACGCCTGCGCAACTGAAAGGCAAAAAGATCGGTGTTACCGGCTGGCAGGATTCTGGCAATACCTGGACGCGTACCGTGCTGCGTGAAGCGGGCGTTGAGATTGATGATGCTTACTGGTTTGCCGGCCGCTTAACCGAAGATCACCCGATTGTCGATCGTCTGGCCGGTTTTGGTCGTCCGGGCCGTATTGAACCCGTGCCTGGCGAACGTCCGCTGATCGAACTGCTGAAAGCCGGCGAGCTAGATGCTGTCTTTACCCCCTTTATGCCGGAAGGTTTCTTCCTGGCCGATTCGGGTTTGCGCCAACTGCAGGTGGATTTTGCCGGAGCCGAGCGCGACTACTTTAATCGCGTCGGATATGTGCCGGGCATTCACTTACTGGCGATTAAGCCCGCGTTAGCCGAGGCACATCCGTGGCTGCCTCAGGCGCTGAGCGACATTATCGATCGTTCGTACCAGATGTGGATGAAGAAACGTGAAAAATACGCCGACACCACGCCGTGGCTGCTGGACGATTTGCGGCGCACCGCGCAGGAATTGCCCGCTAACTGGAATCAGAACGGATTTTCCGTTAACAAAAAGATGATTGCCGACTTTGCGAATGAGCTGTTCCAGCAAGGCCTAACCAAAACATTGCTGACGCCGGAAGCGATTTTCCCGGCTGCGGCGCAAGGAGAATAATGATGAAAGTTGCAATGGGCCAATTTGCCGTCAGCCGCGAATGGCAGGAAAACACCGATATCTGCATCGGACTGATGAATCAGGCGCTTGCGGGTGGCGCGGATCTGCTGGTGCTGCCTGAAGGCGTGCTGGCGCGAGATATCGCCGATCCGGATCTGGTATTGAAAGCGGCGCAGCCGCTTGATGGTCCTTTCGTCACACAGCTGCTGGCTGTCAGCAAAGGCAATAACTTAACCACCATGATGAGCGTGCATGTCCCGACAGAAGGGCAGAAGGCGCTCAACGTGCTGATTGCTATTCGTAACGGCGCAATCATCGCAGAGTACGTGAAACTGCACCTGTATGACGCTTTCGCTATGCAAGAGTCGCAGCGCGTTAATCCAGGCCGCGAGATTCCACCGCTGGTGGACGTTGCGGGCATGAAAGTGGGGTTGATGACGTGCTACGACGTACGCTTCCCGGAACTGGCGCGCCGCTTAGTCTTGGATGGCGCCGATGTGCTGGTGCTGCCGGCTGCATGGGTGAAAGGTCCGCTAAAAGAGATGCACTGGGAATTGCTGACCACCGCGCGCGCGCTGGAAAACACCTGTTACATGGTGGCGGTGGGTGAGTGTGGTCCGCGCAATATTGGCAACAGTCTGGTGATCGATCCGTTGGGCGTAGCGATTGCCAAAGCGCCGGAGTCGGCCGCGCTGGTGTTTGCCGATCTCGATCCGCAGCGCATCGCCTACGCACGCAGCGTATTGCCGGTGCTGGAAAATCGCTGTTTTGCTCGTCCTGAACTCAAACCACGTTGATCGCTGGGGAATCTGACTGATGAAAACTATTGCTACCGCTATCGCGCTTTCATTGGGCCTGACGGCCTGTTTCGCTCAGGCAGCTGACGCTATTCCAACGCAAAAAGTGGATCAGGCACTGCACGATCGTCTGCCTGCAGAAATCAAAAGCAGCGGAAAAATGATCTCGGTAAATAACGGATCCTTTCCTCCGTATGAGATCGTCAATGGTCCGCACTCCATGGACGGCGCTTCTGCCGATCTGACTGAAGCGCTGGCGCAGCTGCTGGGCGTGAAGATTGAGCATGCCACCGTCAGCGGTTTATCGGGCGTGCTCACTGGCATTAACTCTGGTCGCTATCAGATGGCGATTGGGCCAATAGGCGATTATCCGGACCGTCAGCAGAAGGTTGATTTTATCGACTTCGTGCAGGAGTTCGTGGTGTTTGGCGTGCAGAAAGGCAATCCATCGAAGATTAATGGACTGGAAGATACCTGCGGTAAGCGCATTGCGGTGATGGCGGCCGGTTCGGCAGAACAGGTGATTCGCAAGCAGTCTGATGCTTGTGTCGCTGCGGGCAAACCGGCGGTGGTGGTGCAATCGTTTACCGATCAGCCGTCATCGATTCTTGCCGTGCGTTCCAAACGGTCCGATGCCTTCTTCTCCTCACAGGCACCGCTGACTTACTTTATCGAACAGGCCAATGGTCAGCTGGAACTGTCAGGCAAAGGCAAGAAAAACGGCTTTGGCGACATTTTCCAGGGCACCGTAGTACCGAAAGGATCCGAACTGGGCAATGTGGTACTGGATGCTTACAAAGAGTTGTTTAGCAACGGCACCTATGCGGCAATTATGAAGAAGTGGAAATTAGACGGTAACGTATTGCAGCAGCCGGGACGTAACCTGGCGCAAGGGGCAGCAAAATGAGTCCGGTCACCAACAATTCGCGAGCCAGGGATAAGGCCGACGTGCAGCAGCGCGATGTGGCTTTTGCCCGCAGTGCGCCCACTTATGGGCGCTGGATCTCATGGATTGTGGTGCTGGTTATCGCCGCGAACTTTCTCTGGTTGGTGGCGACCAACCCCAATTTCGAATGGAACGTGGTGCTGCAGTGGTTTACCGAAGCTTCGGTGATGAAAGGCCTGCAGGTCACGCTCGGCTTGACGGTGGTGTCGATGATTCTCGGCACGTTGCTCGGGCTGCTGCTGGGCGTCTGGCGTCTTTCGGAAAACAAATTGCTGAGTGGCTTGTCATCGCTCTACATCTGGTTTTTCCGTGGTACGCCGCTGCTGGTGCAGCTGATCTTTTGGTACAACATGTCGACGCTGTTCCCAACCATTTCGATCGCTCTGCCATGGACGGAAATCACTTTTGCCAGCTGGAACACCAACGATCTGATCACGCCGCTTACCGCTGCGATTGCCGGATTGGCGCTCAATGAAGCAGCCTACATGGCTGAGATCATCCGCGCCGGGCTGCTGTCTGTGGATAACGGCCAGGTCGAAACCACCCAGGCATTTGGCATGAGCCGCAGTCGTGCGCTGCGCCGCGTAATCATTCCGCAGGCGATGCGTTCGATTATCCCGCCAACGGGCAACCAGCTGATCAGCATGATCAAAGCGACGTCGCTGGTGAGTGTGATTGCTATGGGCGATCTGTTGTACTCGGTGCAGGCGGTTTATAACCGCACCTTCGAAATTATTCCAATGCTGATGGTCGCAGTGATTTGGTATCTGTTTATCACCTCGATTCTCAACGTCGGCCAGTCGGCAATCGAGCGTTACTACGCGCGTGGTACCACCCGCACGGTGGTGAATAAACGTCGTGTTGCCGCGACCGAAGCCGCGCCAGTCGCCGCGCACCGTCTGAAGGAGGATATATGAGTGACGTTCAGCCGTTGGTGCGTGCACGTAATGTGCAGAAGAGTTATGGCGATAATGAAGTGCTGAAAGGCATCGATCTCGATGTGTTTCCCGGTGAAGTGGTGGTGATCCTGGGACCATCGGGTTCGGGTAAATCCACCTTTTTACGTTGCATTAACCATCTGGAAGATATGAATGCCGGTTCGATTATGGTGGGCGACGATCAGATCGGATACGAACTGAAACGCGGTATTTTACATCGTTTATCGGCGCGTAAAATTGCTCATCAGCGCCAGAAAATTGGCATGGTGTTTCAGCAGTTCAACCTTTATCCGCATATGACGGTATTGCAAAACATCATCGAAGCACCGATTGGCGTGCACAAGTTTTCGCGGCAGGACGCGCTAAAGCATGCAAATGAACTACTGGCGACCGTTGGATTGAGTGACAAAGCCGATGCCTGGCCGCGTCATCTTTCGGGTGGTCAGCAGCAGCGTGTGGCAATTGCGCGTGCGCTAGCGATCAAACCGGCGTTGATGCTCTTCGATGAGCCGACTTCAGCGCTCGATCCTGAGTTAGTCGGTGAAGTGCTGTCTACCATGCGTACGCTAGCCGATCAAGGTCTGACCATGATTGTGGTGACCCATGAAATTGGTTTTGCGCGTGAGGCTGCCGATCGCGTGGTGTTTATGGATGGTGGCGTAGTGGTGGAGCAGGGCAGTCCGGAGCAGGTGATTGGTAACCCGCAGCATCCGCGTACGCAGGCGTTTCTCAGCCGCTTTATTTAAGTGGGCGGTCTCACTCTGTTACAGATTGCAGTTGAGACCGTCTATAAACTGCGCGTTAATAGTCAGGTCCGTTTTTCACATTGGTTGAAAGGTAAATTATGGAAGGTATCAGTATTGCCAAACTGCTGATCATCGGTGCGCTCATCGTACTGCTTTTTGGCACCAATAAGTTACGTTCACTGGGTGGCGATCTGGGTTCCGCAATCAAAGGCTTCAAAAAAGCCATGAAAGATGATGAATCCGGCGCATCTAAAAGCAGCGCTGAAGAAGTGCCTGCTGAACGTGTCAGCCACAAAGAGTAAGCTCTGCGCCGAACGTCAATAAGTGTAAATATTTATTACGTTAATAAAAAACCAGGCTGTTGCCAGTCTGGTTTTTGTTTTTGTAGCTTAATGCCACATAGCGCTGGCCATTTCCAACTCATCCATATCAAAAATCGCAACCTTATGCATTGGCTCCATCACGCCCAATCCATGCAGAAACGCTCTGATATCGGGCATCTGGTCAATCAACACTTGTGGCAATAACGTGACAAGCGGTTCTTCCTCCTGAGTGACTCGTTCGATAAAAGCCAAATCCATCTTGTCACTTTCGCTGTCATCAGCGGGCAAAATAATCTCGCCAATTTTAGCTTCGATGATAAAAGGGAAATCGGTTTTACTGCCCATTACACCTTGTGGGCTAATCGGTACTGCACTGAAGGTATGCTGAATTTCCGGAAGCTGTGCGGGCAGATCAAATTGCCAATAGCCTGCGTCATCGATCTCAGTGCTGCCAATCAGCACATCATCAAGATAGAAATGCAAAAGGGTGCCAGCAGGTGCCTCACCGCTGAATGTCACGGCATCATTTTCTTGCTGATACTGACCGCGAATGATGACTTCATTTGCCGCGACGCTCTCTGGTTTGAACTGCGTCTGTAAATGAGTTTCGCTGCTGCTTTGCTGAGGCAAAGTGATTACGTCCACGTCTGCCGATTGCTGGCTGGTATAGGGCAGCGAAAACTGTGGTGATGGCGAACTGAAAGTGGCCTGCAGCAGACCGAAGTTCCATTCAGGTTCGGGTAATTGCTGCATTGCGGGTTGCACGGTATCCAGAATGCCCTGCGCAGACGTTTGTACCTCAATTTTTTCGCTCTGAACCGTAACCATGGGAATAGTCGCAATGGACGGCTTTACGGCAACCGGCAGTTGCAGATGTATTTCATCGAAGCGATGCTCAATACTGATAGCGGTGGCAATAAAAGCATTCGCACAAGAGGCATGAGATGACGTATAGGGATTGGTGATGTCCATGGGCGTGGTGCGTGCTTTAAGCGCATCCAGACTCTCTCCTGATGCGCTATAACGTCGCACATCTGAGGATGAAAGTGGTACATCCGGTGCTCGGAAAAATTCGAGCCCCTGTTCATGAAAGGATGTTTGCATTATCTGACCTTCAAAAAATGACACTGAGAAAAGAGAAATAGGCTCTTATGGCCTCAGCGGTTAAAGCGACAGATTTCAGACAGGGATTAAGACTTTTAAGGGGGTTTTTTACGATTGCGCCCTATTAAGAGCGCAATCGTGGGAGGTCATTACTTAACTTCCAGGCCTTTAGCTTGCATATCAGCATGATAAGACGAGCGCACAAACGGGCCGCAGGCAGCATGAGTAAAGCCCATCGCCATGGCTTCTTCTTTCATCTCGTCAAACTCTGCTGGGCTCACATAGCGCTGCACCGGCAAGTGGTGGCGGCTCGGCTGCAAATATTGCCCCAGCGTCAACATGGTGACGCCGTGACGACGCAGATCGCGCATTACTTCGATGATCTCAGCATTGGTTTCGCCCAGACCTACCATCAAGCCTGATTTGGTCGGAATATCCGGATGCGCTTCTTTGAACCGCTCCAGCAGCTTCAGTGACCAATCATAGTTGGCGCCCGGACGAACCTGACGATACACACGCGGCACGTTTTCCAGATTGTGGTTAAACACATCCGGCGGCGTTGCGGTGAGAATTTCCAGCGCGCGATCCATACGACCACGGAAATCAGGCACCAGAGTTTCAATTTTGATAGTGGGGCTTTTCTCGCGAATCGCGCTGATGCAGTCAGCAAAGTGCTGAGCACCACCATCACGCAAATCATCACGATCCACAGAGGTGATGACCACATAACGCAGCGCCATATCGGCGATGGTTTGTGCCAGTTTCAGCGGTTCGTTTGCGTCAGGCATATTCGGACGACCATGCGCCACGTCGCAGAATGGGCAGCGACGCGTACAGATTGCGCCGAGGATCATAAAGGTCGCGGTACCGTGGTTAAAACATTCTGCGAGGTTAGGACAGGAGGCCTCTTCGCACACCGAGTGCAGACCGTTTTTACGCATCGCAGCTTTGATGCCCTGAATACGACTGGAGTCCGCAGGCAGTTTGATCTTCATCCATTCCGGCTTACGCAGAATTTGTTCACGCTCTACCACTACGGTTTTCACCGGGATTAGCGCCATCTTGTCGGCATCGCGATACTTGACGCCACGTTCCATCTGAATTGGTTTACTCATAAATCTGCAGGTTCCGGTCGGGATTGCGATTTGAAAGCTTCCTCACTCAAACTGAGAACCAGGCTTTCAACTTTTTTTGAAAATATGGCAAAAATTATATCATCTCGTCTGCCCATAAGCAGCCGATTAGCCGGTGCAAAAGTTACAATTTTGTAAATACGCACGTACAGTCAAGGTCGGGCCGCGGCATCACGTTGCCATTCCAGTTGGGTAAATCCGCTTAAACGGGCGAAATGCTGCACCAGACGCGGCTGCACGTCGGCAAGCGTGACGCCCGGCTGGAACTGGCTCAGCTGTGTCATCTGCATGCCGGCATAACCGCAGGGATTGATACGCAGGAAAGGCGCTAAATCCATCGCTACATTCAGCGCCAGGCCGTGAAACGAACAGCCTTTACGGATGCGCAGCCCCAGCGAACAAATCTTGTCATCGCCCACATACACGCCTGGCGCATCCGGTCGCGCGCGCGCGTTGATATCATAGTCTGCCAGCGTCGCGATGACCGTTTCTTCCAGTGCGGTGACCAACTCGCGCACACCCATCTTGCGGCGTTTGACGTCAATCAGCACATACATCACCTGCTGGCCCGGGCCGTGATAGGTTACCTGGCCGCCGCGATCGCTTTGTACTACCGGGATATCGCCCGGCATCAGCAAATGTTCGGCTTTGCCCGCCTGACCTTGGGTAAAAACAGGATGATGTTCAACCAGCCAGATTTCATCGGCCGTGTTGCTGTCGCGCTGATCGGTAAATTGATGCATAGCATCGGAGATGGGTTGCCAATCGCGCTGGCCGAGTTGACGAACAAGAAGCGTATTAGCTGACAAAGCGACGTTCCGGTAGAGAGTGGAAGGCAGAGTATAACGCTGGCAAAGCGGACTTTGCCAGCGCCAGCATTACAGCACCATACGCACGATTTCGATGTTGCCCAACTCTTCATACAGGGTTTCAACCTGCTCAATGTGGGTGGCGATGATGGTAATAGAAACAGAGTGATAATTGCCTTTGCTGCTTGGCTTCACATCCGGTTTGTAATCGCCTGGCGCGTGGCGCTGCACCACTTCAACCACTTGATCAACCAGCTCCGGTTGCGCCAAACCCATCACTTTGTAGGTGAAGGGGGTCGGGAATTCGAGCAGTTCATTCAACTTGGTTTTCATATTTTGGCTCCGGTGCTTAAAAAAACAGGCTCCCGCCGTGGCGGGAGCAAAGATAGTAGCTTATTTGGGGGCAAATTGGCGTTTTTTCAAGCGCGCCTTAGCCGAACCAGTGGTGGAACATCAGTTTGATGTAATCGATAATGCGGCCAAAGAAACCACCTTCTTTCACTTCGTTCAGCACCACCAGCGGACGCTGTTCAACAGTTTTGCCATCAAGCTGGAAGTTGATGCTGCCAACCACCTGATTTTTCTGCAGCGGTGCGTGCAGTTCCGTGTTGTTTAACACATAGCTGGCTTTCAGGTCTTTCATACGGCCACGAGGAATGGTCAGATAGGCATCTTTTTCTACACCCAACTGCACGCGATCGCTATCGCCGAACCACACTGGCTCAGAAGCAAACTCTTTGCCGGCTTTCAGCGGTGCCACGGTTTCAAAGAAACGGAAGCCCCACGTCAGCAGTTTCTTGCTCTCAGTTTCACGGCCCTTATAGGTACGACCGCCCATTACGGCTGAGATCAAACGCATCTGGCCTTCAGTTGCGGAGGCGACCAGGTTGTAGCCCGCTGCATCCGTGTGACCCGTTTTGATGCCATCAACGTTTAGGCTGGTATCCCACAGCAAACCGTTACGGTTGGTCTGACGGATATTGTTAAAGGTGAAATCTTTTTCGCGATACACCGCGTACTCATCCGGTACATCACGGATCAACGCTTGGCCGATCAAGGCCATATCGCGCGGCGAGCTATATTGGCCTTCCGCATCCAGGCCGTGTACGGTCTGGAAGTGGGTATTTTTCAGACCCAGTGCGCCAACATAGTTATTCATCAGGTTAACGAACGCGTCCTGACTGCCCGCCACATAATCCGCCATCGCCACGCAGGCGTCGTTACCTGATTGCAGCACGATTCCGCGCGTCAGCTGAGAAACCGGTACACGATCGCCTGGCTTCAGGAACATCAGTGATGAACCTTTGAATACCGGATTACCGGTTGCCCAGGCATCTTTACCCACGGTCACGATATCATCGTTATGGATTTTGCCTGCTTTGACCGCTTGACCAATTACGTAGCTGGTCATCATTTTGGTCAGACTTGCCGGATCGCGACGTGCGTCAGCATTCTTTTCGGCCAGCACTTTGCCGGAGTTATAGTCGATCAGCACATAAGCTTCAGCATCAATGTCCGGTACGCCCGGAATCATAGTCTTAAGATTAATATCGTCCGCAAAAGCGACATGGCTGAGAGAAAGGGCGACCAGTGATCCCACTGTCAGGCGTTTCAGAAAACGAGAAGGTTTCAGCGTATTCATGTTCAGGACTACAACATCCGTGGGTTTAGAGTGAAAAAAGTGCCTAACTATAGCAAACGCCCGATCGGGCGACATCTTGCTTTGCAAATCAGTTTCAGCAGGAAATGTCACTGTCCGTTACATCGATGGACGGGCAGTGGTAATAAATGAGCTCATTTGCGCTTCCGTGTTTAGGCGCTGCTGTAATGCGGCGGCCTCGGCGCGGCTTTTATAGCCACCTAACTGGATGCGATAGACGTTGCCATTGGCTTCAACGGCACCCGGTACGCCAAAGCGTTTACCGAGATTTTCCGCCAGCTGACGTGCGCGCACTGGATCGTTAATGGCACCCACCTGCACCACATAACCGCTGCCGGGATGGGCATTCTGGCTGGTGGTTGGCGTAGCAGTTGCTGCTGGCGCTGGCGCTGAAGAGGTTGTTGGTGCTGACGCGGCAACCGGTTCGTTGCCTTCCAGCACGCCATTGGCTAATGGCTGCGGCGCGCCAAGAAAACCACTGCTCTGTACTGGCGCACCCATGCTGCCATTGCTTTGCAAGGTGCTGTTATCGACGGCGCGGACATCCTGTGGAGGCGGTGCGGGTGTGGCATTGGCACTGCCGCCCATCATAACCATACCGCCGCCAAGGTCTGGACGGGCGGGCAGGGCATAGCTCTGCTTGGCGACGGTTGTACCAATGGTGCCGGGACCAGAAAGTGAGCCATCTGGCGCCACTTTGATGTAGTCAACGCGCACGCGGGTATTGTTGGAGATATTCAGGCGATCGCCTGCCGCACGCGACAGGTCAATAATGCGGCCCGGCGTGTAAGGACCACGATCGTTGACGCGCACCACAATTTGGCGACCGTTAGCGAGGTTAGTGACGCGCACGTAACTTGGCAGCGGCAGCGTAGGATGCGCGGCGGTCATACCTTCCGGATCGTAAGATTCACCGATAGCAGTGCGATTACCCTGCGCTTCGTCACCGTACCAAGTTGCCAGTCCCACTTCGCTGTAGTTTGAAGGATCTTTTATCACGCGGTAGCTTTTACCGTTGACGCTGTAATCCTGGCTGGTGGCAGGGTTGATCGGTTCATAGCGGGGTTCCACGCCAGGAATTTCCACTACCGGGCCGTTATAGGCCGGTTGCGGCGGCGCAGTATTATTCTGCGGTTCCGGTGTGGAACAGGCAGCCAGTACCAATGATGCCAGTGCAACCCCAAGCCAGTCCTTACGCATGTGCAGCCTCTTAAACGCTTTTAGATAACATTTTTCGATGAGTATGGATCGACATCACGATGCCAAATCCAGCCATTAACACAATCAGTGCCGATCCGCCGTAGCTCACCAGCGGCAGCGGTACGCCAACCACCGGTAAGATACCACTTACCATGCCAATGTTAACGAAAACATAAACGAATAAAATCAGCATCAAACCGCCCGCCATCACGCGACCAAAGGTGGTTTGCGCTCGCGCGGCGATAATCAGGCCACGCATAATCAGCAGCAAATAGAGTACCAGCAATAACAACACGCCAACCAGACCGAGTTCTTCCGCTAACACGGCAAAAATAAAGTCGGTGTGGCGCTCCGGCAGAAACTCCAACTGTGATTGCGTGCCATGTAACCACCCTTTGCCGCGCAGGCCGCCGGAGCCGATGGCAATCTTCGACTGAATGATGTGATAGCCGGCACCCAGCGGATCGCTTTCCGGGTCCAGCAACATCATGACGCGGTCGCGCTGATAATCGTGCATCAGGAAGAACCACAAAATCGGAATAAATGCCGCGACCAGCAATACTGCAATACCAATTAGCTTCCAGCTCATACCGGATAAGAACAGCACAAACAGACCGGATGCTGCGATCAGAATCGAGGTGCCGAGATCAGGCTGTGCCGCCACCAGCAGCGTCGGCATGAAAATCAGAATCAACGCGATACCGGTGTTTTTCAGTGTTGGCGGACAAACATCGCGGTTAATAAAGCGTGCCACCATCAGCGGTACGGCTATTTTTGCAATTTCTGAAGGCTGGAAACGCACAAAACCAAGATCGAGCCAGCGCTGTGCGCCTTTACTGATATGCCCAAACGCGTCCACCGCAATCAGCAATATCACGCAGACAATATAGAGATAAGGTGCCCAGCTTTCATAGACGCGCGGCGGGACCTGCGCCAGCACCAGCATGATGACGATGCCCATGGCGATTTGACCAAACTTACGCTCGGTCATGCCGGGATCCTGTCCGCTGGCGCTCCAAATCACGATGGCGCTATATGCCAGCAGGCTGAGAATGAGCAGCATAAACAGTGGGTCGATATGGATGCGTGTCCAGATGGTTCTTTTCTGCGGACTATCGTTCATGGACATCTTTATTCACCTTCGTAGCCGGGCGGCGTCGGTGTCGCTTCGGGCAACACGGTATTATTGTCGCCTAACATTATGTGGTCGAGAATCTGGCGCATCACGGTACCCACAGCTGGCCCCGCACCGCCGTTTTCCAGAATCATGGTGACGGCCACGCGCGGCTTATCATACGGTGCGTAGGCGGTCATTAATTTATGGTCACGCAGACGTTCAGCAATTTTGTGCGCGTTATAGGTCTCATTCTCTTTAAGGCCAAAGACCTGCGCCGTACCCGATTTTGCCGCGATTTTATACGGCGCATCGGCAAAGCTTTTATGCGCGGTACCATTGGCGCGGTTGGCGACGCCATACATACCATCTTTGGCAATTTCCCAATAGCCTGAGTGAATGTCGCCAATCGGCGCATCCGGCACCTGGCGATACGGCACCATTGTTTGGCCTTCACGCGTGGCGCGCAGCAGGTGTGGCACTTTGATCACGCCGTCGTTTATCAGAATCATCATCGCTTTGTTCATCTGTATTGGCGTCGCGGTCCAGTAGCCCTGACCGATGCCCACGGGAATGGTGTCACCCTGATACCACGGCTTCTTAAAGCGCTTCTGCTTCCATTCACGCGTTGGCATGTTACCGGCGCTCTCCTGCGGCAGGTCGATGCCGGTGCGATGACCGTAACCAAACTTGGTCATCCACTCAGAGAGGCGATCAATGCCCATGTCATAGGCGACCTGATAGAAAAAGGTATCCGCCGACTCTTCCAGTGATTTCGTCACGTTCAGACGACCGTGGCCCCATTTTTTCCAGTCACGATAGCGCTTTTCTGAGCCGGGTAGCTGCCACCAGCCGGGATCGAACAGGCTGGTATTGCGGTTGATCACGCCTGCGCTCAGTGCCGACACGGCCACGTAAGGTTTAACGGTGGAAGCCGGTGGATAGGAGGCTTGCAGCGCACGGTTATACAGCGGGCGGTTTTCGTCGCTTAACAGCGCTTTGTAATCTTTGCTGGTGATACCGTCGACAAACAGGTTTGGATCGTAGCTGGGTGTTGATACCAGCGCGAGAATTTCGCCCGTTCGCGGGTCACTGACCACCACTGCCGCGCGGCTGCCGGTCAGCAGGGTTTCGATATATTGCTGTAGCTTGAGGTCAACCGTCAGATAGATGTCACGTCCGGCCTGCGGCGATTGTTCATGCAGTTGACGGATCACGCGGCCACGGTTGTTGACTTCAACTTCTTCATAGCCGGTTTTGCCGTGCAGGACATCTTCATAGAAATTTTCGATGCCCAGCTTACCGATGTCGTGCGTGGCGGCATAGTTCGGCCATTTCCCTTCCTGATCGAGGCGCGTGACGTCGCGATCGTTAATTTTGGAAACATAACCCACAACATGCGTTAGCGTCTGACCGTATGGATAGTAACGGCGCTGATAACCTTTCACTTCTACGCCCGGAAAACGGTATTGATTAACGGCGAAACGCGCTACCTGTACCTCGTTCAAACCGATTTTTACTGGAATAGAGGTAAAGCGGCGCGAGCGTTTACGTTCTTTTTCAAACGCATCGATATCGTCGTCAGTCAGATCCAGAACCGGGCGCAGCGCCTGTAATGTCTGCTTCAGGTTCTCGACCTTCTCCGGCATCAGTTCAGCTTGATAGATGGTGCGGTTGAGCGCCAGCGGCACGCCATTGCGATCAAAAATAATGCCGCGGCTGGGCGCGACGGGGACCAGCTTAATGCGGTTTTCATTGGAACGGGTGCTGTAGTCGTCAAAGCGCAGGATTTGCAGGTGGTACATATTGACCACCAGTACGCTGGAGAGCAGCAGAATGACGACAAAGGCCACCAACGCTCGGCGGACAAAGAGTTTCTGTTCGGCTGTGTAATCGCGAAAGGCGTTGCTCTGTAATTTCATCCGCTACATCTATTGTCTGGGGGTTGTCAGGCGTTTATTCACGATGATAAGGATGATTCGTGGTGATGCTCCACGCACGATACAGACTTTCCGCTACCAGCACTCGCACCAGCGGATGTGGCAACGTGAGTGCTGAAAGTGACCAGCTTTGTTCAGCAGCCGCTTTGCACGCAGGTGCCAGTCCTTCCGGACCACCAATTAACAGGCTGACATCGCGGCCATCCAGTTTCCAGCGTTCAAGTTGCTGCGCCAGCTGTGGGGTTTCCCACGGCTGTCCGGGAATATCCAGCGTAACGATGCGATTGCCTTTGCCCACGGCGGCCAGCATCGCTTCACCTTCTTTTTCCAGAATGCGTTTGATGTCGGCGTTTTTGCCACGTTTACCGGCAGTCACTTCGATCAGTTCAAAAGGCATATCCTTCGGGAAGCGGCGCAGATACTCCATGAAACCGGTCTGAACCCAGTCGGGCATTTTGGTGCCGACGGCTACAAGCTGCAGTTTCACGGTTTAACTCCAGAGTTTTTCCAGCTCGTACAGCTGGCGGCTCTCTGCTTCCATTACGTGCACAATCACGTCACCCAGGTCAACAACCACCCAATCGGAGGCCGTTTTACTGTCAACGCCCAGCGGCTTCAGGCCCGCAGCGCGCGATTCCTGTACCACGTGATCGGCGATAGAGGCGACGTGACGTGTAGACGTGCCGGTGCAAATAATCATGCAATCGGTGATGCTGGATTTGCCCTGAACATCAATCGCAATGATGTCCTGGCCTTTGAGATCATCAATCTTATCAACAACGAACTCTTGGAGTGCTTTACCTTGCAAAAGGTTCCCCTTAAAAACAGGTGATTATGGACGGGCTAGCGATTCGAGAAAGGTAGCCGAAAATGAAGCGGCGCAGTATAGCATGCTGCCTTTAGCTGCGATATAAGCCAACGCTATCGATATAGCCGATAACCGTTTCAGGCAGTAAGTCCGCGCAAGAGGCGCCGTTATGGCGACGCTGACGAATTTCCGTGGCGGAGATGTCGAGTAGCGGCGTATCCGCCAGCCAGATGTATCCCGCAGGCGAGTGATGTAACTGCTGGACATGATCGGCAAGATGAGCCTCAAGCCACTGCTGCATCTCTGGGGTTTCCATCTGCGTTGCATAACCTGGACGCTTACATACCAGTAAATGGCATAGCGACAGCAGATCCTGCCAGCGATGCCATTTGGCTAACGTTAGCAGAGAATCCTGACCAATGATAAACGCGAGGGGCTGTTCTGCTCCCCGTTCCACACGCAACGCTTCCAGCGTGGCGACGGTCCAGGAAGGCGTTTCACGCTCAAGTTCGCGCGTATCAATATCAAATAGCGGGCGATCGGCGATGGCACAGCGCAGCATCTCAACGCGCTGCTGCGCGCTCGCTTCCGGCTGCGGACGGTGCGGCGGCACATTGTTTGGCAGCAGCGTGACCTTTTTCAAACCCACCTGCTGTGCCAGCGCTTCTACCGGGCGCAAGTGGCCGTAGTGAATCGGATCGAAGGTGCCGCCAAACAGGGCGTAAAGTTTAGACATCGGTAAAGCTCAGTGGGAAATCGCGGTGACACAGGAGTAGCGACAGCGTTTCCAACTGCGGCCACAGATTTTGTCCGTAATCCTGCTTCATGCTGAGCTCCAGCTCTGCCAACAAATGCACCGCACGCTGTAAGCGCTGTGCATCAAGGCGCTGCAGCGCTTCGGTAAACAGGGCACGACGATTTTGCCAGATACGTTGTTGATCCATCAGCGTGCGCAGCGCTTGTTTCGCCTGATTACGTTGCAAATGCAGCAGCGTGAGCAAATCGCGTTGCAGCGTGCGCAGCAGAATCACCGCTTCGCTGTCCTCTTTCTCCAGCTGATGCAGGATGTGCAGGGCGCGTTTACTTTTTCCCGCCAGCAGCGCATCGACCCAGTGGAACGGGGTAAAGTGCGCGGCATCATTGACGGCGGCTTCGACGCGCGGCAGCGTCAATTTTCCATCTGGCCACAACAGCGATAAGCGTTCCAGCGCCTGCGACAGTGCCAGCAGATTACCTTCGTAGCAGTAGCAAAGCAGCTGTATCGCCGCATCATCCACACTCAGCTTCATTGCTTTGGCGCGGCTGATCACCCAGCGCGGCAGTTGCGCCTGCTCGGGCGTCTGACACGGTACCAGCACCGCCTGCGCGCTCAATGCTTTAAACCAGGCGCTGTTCTCCTGCGCTTTGGTCAGTTTCGCCATGCGCAGCACCAGCAGAATGTCGCTGTGCAACAGCGTAGCCAGTTTTACTAACTGCTCGGCGATAGCGGCGTTTGGGCCGCTTTCTGGGAGCTGTAGCGTCAGGGTTTGGCGTTGAGTAAACAGGCTGAGCGATTGGCAGCTGACGAAAATCGCATCCCAATCCGTTTGCGCATCGATGGTGATGCTGAAATGCTCTTCAAATCCCTGTGCTGTGGCGGTTGCACGGATAGCATCCGCGCTTTCCTGAATCAGCAAAGGTTCGTTACCGGTGAGAAAATAACAGGCGCGCAGCCCCTCTCGAAGCTGCGCGCTCAGTTGTTCAGGATAAATCCTGATCATTGCAGACTGGTGGCTGACGAAGAAGACACTTCCGGTGAGTTCTCTCCCGGTGCAATCGTCTCAGGCTGCGGCAAGGTATCTTTGTTGCTTTCCTGCGCGGCGTGCACGGTCAGCAGTTTACGGACTAACTGCTCAGCCGCGCGCTGACGCATCTCTTGCACGATCATATCCTGCTCGGCATCCTTTGCCAGTGCGGCATTCGGGTTGTCGAAGAAGGAGCGATACACGGTGGTGCTGATCGGGTAGATACCTTTCCCCGGCAGCAGCACCTGTGCGGTTACCGTCATCACCAGCGAGTACTCTGCGGTGGTTCCGCTAATAAACACCGAAGCGGTATCACGTCCCTGGGCTTCAGCACCCAAGCGCAGCGTTGGGTATTTGGCGCTGGCCGCTTTGCTGTCTTCAATGACGTTCACATTGTTGATGCGCAGCTGCTGGCGCACTACGCGCGACAGCGGGCCATAAGGATCGCCGCTCTGGACGATAAGTGTTTTCATTTCGCTCGGCACCGATGTGGTGCCGCGCGGGTGAAAACCACAGCCGGCGGTAATCATTACCGCAAGCAGGACAAACAGCCTGATAATCAGTTGTCGCACAGTTCCTCCTGAACTTAACCTACGACCAGGTTAAGCAGTTTGCCAGGGACATAAATCACTTTACGAATGGTGACGCCATCCAGATATTTCGCCACCAAATGCTCCTGCGCAGCACGCGCCTGCACCTGCTCCTGTGTCGCATCCGGCGCAACGGTAATCTTGCCGCGCACTTTGCCATTCACCTGCACCACGACCAGCAGCGAATCTTCCACCATGGCCGCTTCATCGGCTACCGGCCAGCTGGCTTCGTCAATGCTGCCTTCGCCGCCCAGCGCTTGCCACAGCACATAGCTGGCGTGCGGGGTGAACGGATAGAGTAGACGCGTCACTGCGACCAGCGCTTCCTGCAGTAGCGCGCGATCTTGATCGCTCTCCTGCGGGGCACGGATCAGTTTGTTCATCAGTTCCATGATGGCGGCGATGGCGGTGTTGAATGTCTGACGACGGCCAACATCATCGGCCACTTTGGCGATGGTCTTGTGCAGATCGCGACGCAGCGCTTTCTGATCGTCATTCAGGCTATTGACGTCCAGCTCCACGGTGGCGCCTTTCGCAATATGTTCGTAAGCCAGTTTCCATACGCGCTTCAGGAAGCGGTTGGCACCTTCAACGCCAGATTCCTGCCACTCCAGCGTCATCTCTGCTGGAGAGGCAAACATCATGAACAAACGCACGGTATCTGCGCCGTAACGCTCAACCATCAGCTGTGGATCGATGCCGTTATTTTTCGACTTCGACATTTTGCTCATGCCAGCGTAAACCACCTCACGACCTTCGGTGTCGGTGGCTTTAACAATGCGGCCTTTCTCATCGCGCTCAACGGTCACGTCAACCGGAGAAACCCAGTTGCGCTCGCCGTTCACGCCAAGGTAGTAGAACGCATCAGCCAGCACCATACCCTGACACAGCAGGCGTTTGGCAGGTTCATCTGAATTTACCAGACCGGCATCACGCAGCAGTTTGTGATAGAAGCGGAAGTACATCAGGTGCATGATGGCGTGTTCGATGCCGCCAACATACTGATCGACTGGCAGCCAGTAGTTCGCTGCCGCCGGATCCAACATACCTTCGTGGTAATTCGCACAGGTGTAACGCGCGTAATACCAGGATGATTCCATAAAGGTGTCAAATGTATCGGTTTCACGCAGCGCAGGCTGGCCGTTAACGGTGGTTTTGGCCCACTCAGGATCGGCTTTAATTGGGCTGGTGATACCGTCCATCACCACGTCTTCTGGCAGGATCACCGGCAATTGATCTTCTGGCGTTGGCATTACGGTGCCATCTTCCAGCGTTACCATCGGGATCGGTGCTCCCCAGTAGCGCTGACGGGAAACGCCCCAATCGCGCAGACGATAATTCACTTTACGCACGCCCACGCCTTTCGCAGCGAGCGCGTCGGCGATGGCGTTGAAGCCTGCTTGATGATCCAGACCGTTGTATTCGCCCGAGTTGAACAGCGCGCCCTTTTCGGTCATCGCAGCGGCACTCAGATCCGGTTCTGAACCGTCGAGATTCAGGATCACTGGCTTGATGTTCAGGTTGTACTTGGTGGCAAACTCCCAGTCACGCTGATCGTGGCCTGGAACGGCCATCACCGCGCCGGTGCCGTATTCCATCAGGACGAAGTTAGCCACCCACACCGGAATCTCTTCACCCGTCAGCGGATGGATAGCGAACAGGCCGGTAGCCACGCCTTTCTTCTCCATCGTCGCCATGTCAGCTTCGGCAACTTTGGTGGTGCGACATTCGTCAATAAACGCAGCCAGCGCGGGATTGGTGGCAGCAGCTTGCTGTGCCAGCGGATGACCTGCGGCTACCGCCACATAGGTCGCACCCATAAAGGTGTCCGGACGGGTAGTGTAAACGGTCAGCTTTTCGGCGCTGTTGGACACGTCAAAAGTGATTTCCACGCCTTCAGAACGGCCAATCCAGTTGCGCTGCATGGTTTTGACCTGCTCAGGCCAATCTTCCAGCTTATCAAGATCGTTGAGCAGCTCTTCCGCATAGGCGGTGATTTTGACAAACCACTGTGGAATCTCTTTGCGCTCAACTTTGGTGTCGCAGCGCCAGCAGCAGCCATCGATAACCTGTTCGTTGGCCAGCACGGTCTGATCGTTCGGGCACCAGTTCACCGCAGAGGTCTTTTTATAGACCATGTCTTTTTCATACAGCTTGGTAAAGAACCACTGTTCCCAGCGATAGTATTCTGGCTGGCAGGTCGCCAGTTCGCGGCTCCAGTCGTAGCCAAAGCCCAGCAATTTCAGCTGGTTCTTCATGTAGGCAATGTTGTCGTACGTCCACGGCGCAGGTGCCGTGTTGTTTTTCACCGCTGCGCCTTCTGCTGGCAGACCAAACGCATCCCAGCCGATCGGCTGCAGTACGTTTTTGCCAAGCATACGCTGATAGCGTGCAATCACATCGCCGATGGTGTAGTTACGCACGTGACCCATGTGCAGGCGGCCAGAAGGATAGGGCAGCATCGAAAGGCAGTAATATTTCTCTTTGCCTTCCTGCTCGGTCACTTTAAAGGTTTCGTTTTCGTCCCAGTGCTGTTGGACGCGGGATTCTATCTCTTCCGGGCGGTATTGCTCTTGCATGGCTGCCTGTGGTCCTTTGTGAAAATCGCTAAGCATACTTTTAGATCCGCATAGCATACCCATAAGGCTGCGCCTCAACAACTTTTCACGCCCTCGCTGACCGGATTTCTGCCGAATGCGCCACCGCTTTCACCCTTTTGTGATTTCTGCGGTGGCTGCCCATGCAATTGTGACAAAACCGCTAAACTTAACAGCAGTATCCGCAGCGGAAAGGAGAATAAAATGAATAACGTGGCGCAGGAATACCGTGCAACGATTGAAGCATTATCCCAGCGATTGGATCACGGTGAGCGCGATGTTGATGCGCTGGTCGCCGAGGCCCGGCAAAGTTTGCTGGCGAAAAAAACGCTTTCGCCCGCCGAGGTGAATGAGGTGATGCGCGCCGTGCGACGTGATTTGCACGAATTTGCGCTGAGCTATCAGGAGTCGTCCGATGTGGTCGGCGATTCCGTGTTTTTACGCGTGATTCGCGAAAGCCTGTGGAAGGAACTGGCGGATATTACTGATAAAAGTCAGTTGGAGTGGCGCGAAGTGTTTCAGGATTTACGCCATCACGGCGTTTACCAGAGCGGTGAAGTGGTGGGATTGGGCAATTTGGTGTGTGAGAAGTGCGGTTTCACGCGGGCAATTTATACGCCGGAAAGCTTAACGCGTTGCCCGGAGTGTGGGCACGATCAGTTTCAGCGCCAGCCGTTTGAACCCTGATTGATGAATGAATCAACCCGCGCGATGAATCGCGCCGCTACGGACACGCGCATATGCCGTAGCGGCGCAATTTATTGCGCTTATCAGTGCAAAATTTTCGCCAGGAAGTCTTTCGCACGATCGGATTGCGGATTGTTGAAGAAGTCATCCTTATTGGTGTCTTCGATAATTTTCCCTTCATCCATAAAGATCACGCGGTTGGCGACTTTGCGCGCAAAGCCCATTTCATGCGTTACCACCATCATGGTCATGCCTTCATTCGCCAGCTCCACCATCACGTCCAACACTTCGTTGATCATTTCAGGATCGAGCGCCGATGTCGGCTCATCAAACAGCATCGCAACCGGATCCATGCACAACGCACGCGCGATCGCCACGCGCTGCTGCTGACCACCGGAAAGCTGACCCGGGAATTTATCCGCGTGCGCAGTCAGCCCAACGCGTTTCAGCAGGCTCTGCGCTTTCTCACGCGAGGCCGCTTTATCACGTTTCAGTACTTTGACCTGCGCCAGCGTCAGGTTCTCGATGATGCTGAGATGCGGGAATAACTCGAAGTGCTGGAACACCATGCCTACTTTGCTACGCAGTTGGGCGAGGTTGGTTTTTTTGTTGTTCACTTCGGTGCCGGTCACCTGAATGCTGCCCTTTTGAATCGGCTCCAGACCGTTCACGGTTTTAATCAGCGTTGATTTACCTGAGCCAGACGGACCGCAGACCACTACTACTTCACCTTTTTTCACTTCGGTGGAGCAGTCGGTCAGCACCTGAAAGTGCCCATACCACTTTGAAACATTTTTCAGGCTAATCATTTAAACCGTCCTCTTTCTTTTCAGATAGGTAACCAACAGCGAAGCGCTCAGGCTGATCACGAAGTAGACCAGACCAGCAAACAAAATCATTTCAACCTGGGTTCCGTCGCGCTCACCAATGGTTGAAGCGGTACGGAAGAAATCGGCCAGGCTCAGTACATACACCAGCGAGGTATCCTGGAACAGCACGATGCCCTGCGTCAGCAGCAGCGGCACCATGGCGCGGAACGCCTGCGGCAGCACGATCAGTTTCATCGATTGCCAGTGCGTCATGCCGAGCGCCAGCGCGGCGTTGGATTGCCCGCGTGAGATGCTCTGAATACCTGCACGGATGATTTCCGAATAGTACGCAGCCTCAAATAGCGCAAATGCCACCATGGCGGAAATCAGGCGGATATCCGATTTAGGCGATAAGCCCAGCACCTGTTGCAGGAATGCGGGCACCACCAAATAGAACCACAGCAGCACCATCACCAGCGGTACGGAGCGGAACAGGTTGACGTACAGCTTGGCAAACCAGCGCACCGGTGCAATTGGCGACAAGCGCATCATCGCCAAAATCGTGCCCCAGATAATGCCAAACACCACGGCAATCGCGGTGATCTTGAAGGTAATGATCAAACCATTCCACAAGTAAGGCAGGCTGGGAACGATCGAACTCCAGTCAAACTCGTACATTATTTGCCTCCCATATTGCCAGGCAGGCGAATTTTGCGTTCTACCAGACTCATAATCAGCATGATCACCAGGTTAATGCCGACGTACGCCAGAGTGATGGCGGTAAAGGATTCATAGGCGTGCGCGGAGTAATCCAGCAGCTTGCCGGCCTGCGCTGCCATATCCACCAGGCCGATGGTTGAGGCGATCGCCGAGTTCTTCACCAGGTTAAGCATTTCCGAGGTCATCGGCGGCACAATCACGCGATAGGCATTCGGCAGCAGCACATAGCGATACGTTTGCGGCAGCGTCAGGCCCATCGCTAAGCCGGCATTTTTTTGACCGCTTGGCAGCGACTGAATCGCCGCGCGCACTTGCTCACACACGCGTGCTGCGGTGAACAAGCCAAGGCAAATCGTTGATGAAACGAAGAATTGGATGTTGGGATCCAGTTCCGCTTTAAACCACATGCCGAGGTTTTCTCCGACCAGTTCAGGCGCTACCAGATACCAGAAGAAGAACTGCACAATCAGCGGGATGTTACGAAACAGCTCCACGTAACAGGTGCCAATCGTCGACAGCAGTCGGTTGGGCACGGTACGCAGAATGCCAAAGAAGGAACCTACCAGGAAGGCGATAATCCAGGCGCAGCAGGACACCGCAATGGTGACCTGAAAACCGGACCACAGCCAGCCGAGGTAAGTCGTATTGCCGAACGGGGCCTGTTCAAGAAAAATGCCCCAGTTCCAATCGATACCCATAACGAGCTCCGGTAAAAAAAGGGTAGCGAGGCTACCCATAAGATTGTTGAGCGGTGTCTTACGTCCTGCTTCAGGGGAACGGCCTGTTACAGTCTGTCTGTCCGCACCGCATTTTCAGCAATCGAGAGGGCAGCAGGACTGCCCTTGTTGTCGTTGTTAATTCAGAGTGCTTTATCGTTCGGTGCTTTGAACAGGGCCTGCATATCACTAGAGAGTTCGAAGTTCAGGTTCAGATTCTTTGGTGGAATCGGTTGTTTGAACCAGGTTTCAAACCATTTTGACGCTTCGCCAGAGGTCTGCGCCTTGGCAATGGTTTCATCCATCAACTGTTTGAACTGTGGATCCTGATTGCGCAACATGCAGCCGTAAGCTTCTTTCGATTGTGGCGTACCCACGATGTCCCAGTTGTCAGGTTTCTTGGCTTTCGCACGTTCACCCGCCAGCAGCGCGTCATCCATCATGAAGGCCACAGCACGACCGGTTTCCAGCGTGCGGAAAGAATCGCCATGGTCTTTTGCGCTGATGATGCGCATATCCATTTTCTTGTCATCATTCAGCTTGTGCAGCAGAACTTCAGAGGTGGTCCCGGAAGTGACAACAACGGTTTTACCCTTGAGATCAGCGAAATCTTTGATGTCACCGCCTTTTTTCACCAGCAGACGCGTACCAATGATGAACACGGTGTCAGAGAATGCCGCTTGTTTCTGACGCTCCAGGTTGTTGGTGGTCGAACCGCACTCAAAATCGTACGTCCCGTTCTGCAACAGTGGAATACGGTTCTGCGAGGTGATTGGCAGCATTTTGATCTGCAAATCGGGCTTATTCAGTTTGGCCTTAATGGCGGCAATGATGGCGTTTGAATAATCCTGTGAATAGCCAACCACTTTTTGTTGGTTGTCATAGTAAGAAAAGGGAACTGATGATTCACGATGCCCAACGACGATTACGCCGCTATCATTGATTTTTTTCAGGGTACCGGTGAAATCTTCCGCCTGGGCCGCTCCCGCTGCTGCTCCCAGCAGCAAAAGAGATAATGCCACTTTGCGTATCTGCATGTTCCAACTCCTTCGTATGGATGTCGCGCAGAACATAAACTGCGCAGATTGTGATGTTGTGTGTATTTCGTGCTGCTTTTTTAGTTATCCCATAGCGCAACTGCGCGCAGGATAGTGATTAACATAGCGAATTGTTAACGCAATGAAACAAAAAAGTTTCTTTTTTGCGAGCCGCTCCGCACCAATAAAAGGCAAAAATCGACCTATGCGCTAATGCAGTGCGCAGCATTGCCTTAAATTAGTGCGTAAAGGTTGCATTACGCTGACAAAAGCCGATGTTTACGAAAATCACTGAAATAAATAGCAATGATCGTGCCAGCACGATGAATAAGTGTAAAAAGCCAGCAGAGAATCGGGGAACGCAGAGTAGAAGGGGGAGAAAACAGCGCATTAAAAAGGCGAAGTGTGCACTTCGCCTGTCAGAGTTGCATCCTGAATCAGTGGCGGCGACGCAGAATGGCCACAACAATGCCCATCAGTGTCAGAAGCCAAACCGGCCAGATGCCCGCTTTGGCGTACGGTGTTTCACCTTGAGTCGGCGTCACTTTGGCTTCCAGCACATCACGGGTGAACTGTGGCAACGCTTTCTCCACCTCGCCGTTGGCATTCACTACCGCGGTAACACCGTTATTGGTGGAGCGCAGCAACGGACGTCCCAGCTCCAGCGCGCGCATGCGTGCCATCTGGAAATGCTGCCATGGCCCAATAGAGTGACCGAACCAGGCATCGTTGGAGACGGTCAGCAGGAAGTTGGTATCGGGCCTGAAGTTGGCGCGTACTTGTTCACCCAGCACGATCTCATAGCAGATAGCGCTGGTCAGGTTATATCCCGACACTTTCAGCTGCGGCTGTATATAGGCGCCACGGCTGAAGGAGGACATCGGCAAATCAAAGAACGGCGCCAGCGGACGCAGCAGCTCTTCCAGCGGTACAAATTCACCAAATGGCACCAGATGATTTTTCTGATAGCGGTTCTGGCTTTGATAGCTGTAAGGCTGTTCGCCGCCCAGCACAATCACGGAGTTGTAGTCGTGATAGCGATTATCACCTTCCACGCGAGAATCCACGATACCGGTAATCAGTGAACTGCCGCGCGCGCGCAGTTCAGCATCCAGCGCTCGCAGGAACGGCTGCTGGTTACTCTCTAAATCGGTAATGGCCGATTCGGGCCAGATAATAATCGGTGCCTTGCCGATATAAGGCTGGCTGTAAGAGGTGTAAACGCGCAGCGTGTTCAGCAACTGCTGCGGATCCCACTTCATCGACTGTGGGATGTTGCCTTGCACCATCGCAATATCGACGCTGCGTTGCGGCAGCGGCTGATACCACTGCAACATGCGCAGCGGCCACGGCAGCAATAGCAGTAACGCGGCGGCGATTAAACTTTTCACGCTACGATGATGCAACGCATGCGCCAGCAATCCGGCGATCACCATCAGCAGGAAGGTGATGGTTTCCACACCGGCTAACGGCGCTAAACCTTTTAGCGGACCGTCAATCTGGCTGTAGCCAAACTGCAGCCACGGAAATCCGGTCAGAACCCAACCGCGCAGGAATTCGCTTATTTGCCACAAGGCAGGTGCCGCCAGCGCTAAACGCCACAGCGAAGCGCGTGGCCAGAAGCGGTTAAGCAGGCTGGCGAACAGCAGCGGATAGAGTGACAGATAAGCCGCCAGCAGAATCACCAGGAAGATATTAACCGGGCCGGGCATACCGCCAAAGGTGGCGATGCTGACGTAAACCCAGTTAATGCCGCTACCAAATAGGCCAAAGCCCCAGACGAAGCCGATGGCTGCTGCCTGGGCAGGACGGCGTTCCAGCAGCAACAGTTGCAGACCAAACAGCGAAACTAACGCCGCGGGCCAGAAATCGTAGGGGGAAAAGGAAAGGGTGCCAACGGCACCCGAAATTAACGCCAGCAGCAGGCGAACCCGCTGCTGCGAGTAAAGAGAGGCTAAAGCCATAAAGTTATTCGTCTTCCAGTTGCGGTTGTGGTGAGTCTTCCGGAATTTTTACATGCACCTGGATGATACGGCGGCTGTCAGCCATGGCGACTTTGAATTGATAGCCATCAATGACAATACTTTCGCCGCGAGCGGGAAGGTGGCCGAAGCCCTGCATGACCAATCCGCCAATGGTATCGACTTCATCATCACTGAAATCGGTGCCAAAGACCTCATTGAAATCTTCAATTTGCGTCAGGGCGCGCATGGTATAGGTGTAACGATTGAGCTGGCGGATATCACGATCTTCTTCATCGTCATACTCATCTTCAATTTCGCCGACAATCAGCTCAAGGATATCTTCAATGGTCACCAGTCCGGAGACGCCGCCAAATTCATCAATGACAATCGCCATGTGATAACGCTGCGAGCGGAACTCCTTCAGCATACGGTCTACGCGCTTGCTTTCAGGCACCACCACGGCGGTACGCAGTACTTTTTCCATGCTAAACGGCTCAGACGCGCTGGTCATAAACGGCAGCAGGTCCTTGGCCATCAAAATACCTTCAACATGGTCTTTGTCTTCGCTGATCACCGGGAAGCGTGAATGCGCAGATTCAATAATCACCGCAAGGCACTCTTCCAGAGTTTGGTTGCGTTTCAGGGTGATCATTTGCGAGCGTGGGATCATAATGTCGCGCACGCGCTGGTCGGCAATATCCAGCACCCCTTCGAGCATGTCGCGGGTATCCTGGTCGATCAGCTCTTTCTGCTCAGAATCGCGGATTAACCCCAGCAGTTCATCACGGTTTTTTGGTTCACCGTGAAACAGTTGGTTGATTAACAGGGAGAAAAATCCCTTTTTACTACTGGGTGCGTCGCTGTTTTGAGAATGGTCGTCGCTCATGGCGTTTTTATTTAGTTCTCTCTAATGAGGGATTGGGGCTGCCGGCATCCACGCCAGCAGCGCAATAACCTGAACCAGCGGCTCAGGCGTCTTCTTTCTCCGAAATGTACGGATCAGGATAACCAAGAGCAAGCATTATCTCGGTCTCCAGCGCCTCCATCTCTTCGGCTTCTTCATCTTCGATATGGTCGTAACCCAGCAGATGCAGCGTTCCGTGCACCACCATATGCGCCCAGTGGGCTTCGACAGTTTTGCCTTGTTCAGCAGCCTCTTGCTCGACAACCTGACGGCAAATAATCAGATCGCCAAGCAACGGCAGTTCAATTCCCGGCGGTGCTTCAAACGGGAATGACAGCACGTTAGTCGGCTTATCTTTACCGCGATAAGTCAGATTAAGCTCATTACTCTCCGCTTCATCCACCAGGCGGATCGTCACTTCGCTTTCTGGTTGAAATGGCGTGACTGCTGCTTCAAGCCAGCGTTGAAACTCATGTTCCGCGGGCAGATGGTTTTCATCGGCGCAGGCCAGCTGTAGATCAAGAATCACCGCGCTCATGAACGCTCCTGCGTACTGGTTTGGCTGGCAAGCTGAGCCGCGATAGCTTCGCGTTTGCGCTCTTCTGCCTGTTGATCGCGGCGTTTCTGGTCGGCGGTCTCCCAGGCCTCATAGGCATTCACGATGCGTGCGACAACCGGATGACGTACTACGTCTTCGCTGTGGAAAAAGTTAAAGCTAATTTCATCGACTTCTGCCAGCACTTCAATGGCGTGGCGCAGGCCGGATTTGGTGCTGCGCGGCAAGTCAATCTGCGTCACATCACCGGTAATGACCGCTTTCGAATTGAAGCCGATACGCGTCAGGAACATCTTCATCTGTTCGATGGTGGTGTTCTGGCTCTCATCCAGGATCACGAAAGCATCGTTCAGCGTACGTCCGCGCATGTAGGCCAGCGGAGCCACTTCTATCACGTTACGCTCAATCAGCTTCTCTACACGCTCAAAACCGAGCATTTCGAACAGCGCGTCGTACAGTGGGCGCAGATACGGATCGACTTTCTGGCTGAGATCGCCGGGCAGGAAGCCGAGTTTTTCACCGGCTTCAACCGCAGGACGTGTCAGCAGGATACGACGAATCTCCTGACGCTCCAGCGCATCAACCGCGGCCGCCACTGCCAGATAGGTTTTACCGGTACCGGCAGGGCCGATACCAAAGGTGATGTCGTGGGCGAAGATATTGGCGATGTATTGCGCCTGATTAGGCGTACGCGGTTTGATCACGCCGCGCTTGGTCTTGATGTTCACCGCTTTACCGAATTCCGGCACGCTCTCCGCGCTCTGTTCCAGCACGCGGCTCTCTTTGATCGCCAGGTGGATCTGGTCCGGTTCGATATCTTTAATCTGACCACGCATGGGGGCGGTATCAACGTACAGCGTGCGTAGGATATTGACGGCAGCGTCTACGCACAGCGCGCGCCCAGTCAGGGTGAATTGGTTATCGCGGCGTTTGATTTCAATGCCCAAACGGCGCTCCAACTGTTTCACATTGTCATCCATCGGACCGCACAAGCTCATCAGTTGTTGGTTATCTGCCGGTTCAAGGGCGATTTCACGCGTTTCGATATTCAAATGAATCCTTAAGGTCACTCAGGGCCAGTTGAAAAGGTGTGCCGAAGGCTGAAGGAAAAGTTTCAGCATCTTTAGGGAATTATTTATGGCGCTGCGCAGAGGCGCAAGCTTCAGAAACGATATTTGGGCAGCACTTGTGTAAAGCAAGGGCTTTAAGATGCAACAGGCGACAGCGCTTTGTGCGCTGCCGCTCAACGTTCGAGGTTTCACGGCTGGAACATAGCGACGCCAATGTCGTTCTCTTTGCGGGTACGGGCAATCACTGACGCCGGGCTTTCGGCCACACGCAGCGCCATTTGCGCTTCGGTGCGAACCAGCACGCCACGCAGGGAACTGGCATACACATCAACAATTTCGACATCAACAAACTTACCGATCATTTCTACTGGCGCTTCAAAATTGACCACGCGGTTATTATCCGTGCGGCCAGTCAGCTCCATCACATTCTTACGCGAAATGCCTTCTACCAGCACACGCTGTGTGGTGCCCAGCATGCGGCGACTCCATGCCATCACCTGCTGATTGATGCGGTCCTGCAGGATGAAAAGACGCTGTTTTTTCTCGTCTTCTGACACATCGTCTGGCAGATCGGCCGCGGGCGTTCCTGGTCGCATGGAGTAGATAAAGCTGAAGCTGACATCGAAATTCACGTCGCCAACCAGCTTCATGGTCTGCTCAAAATCCTGCTGCGTTTCGCCGGGGAAACCGATGATGAAATCGGAGCTCAGCTGAATATCCGGACGCGCGGCTTTCAGTTTGCGGATAATCGCTTTGTACTCCAGCGCGGTGTGAGCGCGTTTCATCAGCGTCAGAATGCGATCCGAGCCGCTCTGTACCGGCAGGTGCAGGAAACTCGCCAGCTCTGGCGTATCGCGATAAACCTCGATGATGTCATCGGTAAATTCGATCGGATGGCTGGTGGTGAAGCGAATACGATCAATGCCGTCAATTGCCGCAACTAAGCGCAGCAATTCAGCAAAGGTGCAGACGTCGCCATCAAAAGTGGCACCGCGATAGGCGTTGACATTCTGGCCCAGCAGATTGACTTCCCGCACGCCCTGAGCGGCAAGCTGGGCGATTTCCAGCAGAATATCATCGCTTGGGCGGCTGACTTCCTCGCCGCGGGTGTAAGGCACCACGCAGAAAGTACAATATTTGTTGCAGCCTTCCATGATGGAAACAAAGGCCGTTGGACCATCGGCGCGCGGTTCTGGCAGGCGGTCAAACTTCTCAATTTCCGGGAAGCTGATATCAACAACCGGGCTTTTACTACCGCGCACGGTGTTAATCATCTCCGGCAGGCGATGTAAGGTCTGCGGGCCAAAGACGATATCTACGTAACTGGCGCGTTGACGCAGGCGCTCGCCTTCCTGCGAGGCGACACAGCCGCCGACGCCGATGATGAGTTCGGGGTTGTTTGCTTTCAGCTTTTTCCAACGGCCTAACAGAGCAAAAACCTTCTCCTGCGCCTTTTCACGAATAGAGCAAGTGTTGAGCAGCAGAACGTCCGCCTCTTCAGCTTCCTCGGTGAGGGTGTAGCCGTGCGTACTGTTCAGCAGGTCGGCCATTTTTGATGAATCGTATTCGTTCATCTGACAGCCCCAGGTTTTGATATGCAGTTTTTTGGTCATCGAACTAGCCATTGATTAAAGCGAAGTGCAGGGCGCGTATTGTAATGCCTCGCTGCTGCTGTGACCAGCTAACCCTGCATACTTCACGCTGCAGGTGCGTTGCATCCGCTTATCCCAGTAACTTACTTTTGTAAGCGCCTGGAATAAGCGCACTTATCGGCTTCCTGCCACGCGACGTATGCAGGGTGAAGTGCACATCTGATCAGACGACGAATTTCCGGTACACTTTAGCTATCAACGTGATGCTGTCAGGTCTCACGACAAAAAGAAGGATTAGAGTCGATGCAGGATTCACATTTTGATGTGGTGATCGTGGGCGGTGGCATGGTCGGCGCGGCGCTGGCGTGTGGGCTGGCACAGCAACAGTTTCGCGTAGCGGTGATTGAACGAGCGGAACCTGCGGCCTTTGATGCCAGTAGCGATCCGGATGTGCGAATTTCCGCGATTGGCGCTTCGTCGGTGGCATTGCTACAGCAACTGGAGGTCTGGCCGCGCGTGCAGGCGATGCGTTGTGCGCCTTATCGTCAGCTGGAAACCTGGGAGTGGCAAAACGCGCATGTGACGTTTGATGCGGCGTCGCTGGGATTGCCTGAGTTGGGCTTTATGGTGGAAAACAGCGTGCTGCAACGTGCGCTGTGGGAAAAGATGCAGGAAGAGGGCATCGAGCTGATTTGCCCGGCGAGTTTGCAGGGGTTGCAGCCGCATAACGCCGGCTGGCATGTGCAACTCGATAACGGTCAAACGCTGGATGCGCGTTTAGTGGTAGGCGCAGATGGCGCCAACTCGCGTGTGCGTCAATTAGCGGGCATCGGCGTGCATGGCTGGAACTATGCGCAATCCTGCATGCTCATCAGCGTGGAGTGTGAGCAGGATGCCGGCGATTCAACCTGGCAGCAGTTTACACCACAAGGGCCGCGCGCGTTTCTGCCGCTATTTGATCGTCGTGCTTCGCTGGTGTGGTACGACGCGCCAGCGCGCATCCGTCAGTTGCAAAGTTTGTCGCTCCAGCAGCTGGAGAAAGAGATTTATGCGCATTTCCCGTCACGCGTTGGGCGTATTCAGGTGAAAACCGCCGCCTCTTTCCCGCTGGTGCGACGTCATGCCACGCGTTACGTGATGCCGGGATTAGCGCTGGTAGGTGATGCGGCACACACCATCAATCCGCTGGCCGGGCAGGGCGTTAATCTGGGATATCGGGATGTAGACGCCTTGATCACGACGCTGGTGGAGGCGCGAAGCCAGGCTGAGCTTTGGTCGTCGGATGCCGTGCTGCAGCGTTATCATCGCCAGCGTTATAAAGACAACTTACTCATGCAAGGTGGGATGGATCTGTTCTACTTTGCGTTTAGCAATAAACTACCGCCATTACGCGTGGTACGTAACCTGGCGCTGATTGCGGCGCAGAATGCCGGATCGTTGAAGCGCAAGGTGCTGCGTTATGCATTAGGTTTGTGATACGCCGGGAGCGCATTCATGCGCTCCTGACTTGCCGATAAGCAGAAAACAATAAAGCCCGCATAAGCGGGCTTTATTGTGCAATTTGGCTGGGGTGCAGGGATTCGAACCCCGGAATGCTGGTATCAGAAACCAGTGCCTTACCGCTTGGCGACACCCCATTAGGTGTTTATCAAATTGTCTTTTTATGGCTGGGGTGCAGGGATTCGAACCCCGGAATGCTGGTATCAGAAACCAGAGCCTTACCGCTTGGCGACACCCCAATAATTTGGTGGCTACGACGGGATTTGAACCTGTGACCCCATCATTATGAGTGATGTGCTCTAACCAGCTGAGCTACGTAGCCTTTGTACTGCTTACTGCCTTTAACGATGGCTGGGATACCTGGATTCGAACCAGGGAATGCCGGTATCAAAAACCGGTGCCTTACCGCTTGGCGATATCCCATTCGTCGATTTTGTATCCACAACATGTTCCGGATTGGCTGGGGTACCAGGATTCGAACCTGGGAATGCTGGTATCAAAAACCAGTGCCTTACCGCTTGGCGATACCCCATCCGGCTGCCGAAGACTGAAATGGTGCGGGAGGCGAGACTTGAACTCGCACACCTTGCGGCGCTAGAACCTAAATCTAGTGCGTCTACCAATTTCGCCACTCCCGCAAAAGATGGTGGCTACGACGGGATTTGAACCTGTGACCCCATCATTATGAGTGATGTGCTCTAACCAGCTGAGCTACGTAGCCATCTTTTTCGCGTAACCTTCATCGGCGTTGCGGGGCGCATTATGCGTATTGAGTCTTGTAGCGTCAACAATTTTTTTGTCGAATTTCGCCTTAAAAACGCCTGTTTGTCTGGCTTGTAACCAGGCTGGTGATTTATTCGGCAGATTTTAAACGTTACACGACTTATTGCATCAAAAAGAGGCTCGATTGAGCCCCTTATCTTGTTGAGTAAAAACCTTATTTATACGCCGACTGATGCACGCCAACGGCGCGGCCTGAAGGGTCATCCATTGATTTGAATGCTTCATCCCACTCAATCGCTTTTGCAGAAGAACAGGCTACCGACGGACCGCCAGGAACACACTCTGCGGCGCTGGCAATCGGGAACAATTCTTCAAAAATTTCACGATACAGATACGCTTCTTTCGAGTTTGGCGTGTTGTACGGGAAGCGGAAGTGCGCAGTAGACAACTGTTGATCGCTAATTTGTTTCGCCGCCACTTCTTTCAACGTATCAATCCAGCTATAGCCTACACCGTCAGAGAACTGCTCTTTCTGGCGCCACGCTACGCTCTCTGGCAGATAAGAAGAGAAACATTCGCGCAGGATGTGTTTTTCCATCTTGCCGTTGCTGCCGCACAGCTTGTCTTCAGGGTTGATGCGCATTGCCACGTCGAGGAATTTCTTATCGAGGAACGGCACACGCGCTTCCACGCCCCAGGCGGACATCGCTTTGTTGGCGCGAGCACAGTCAAACATGTGCAGGGCCAACAATTTACGCACGTTTTCTTCGTGGAATTCTTTTGCATTTGGCGCTTTGTGGAAATAGAGGTAGCCGCCAAAGACTTCATCCGCACCTTCACCGGATAACACCATTTTGATGCCCATCGCTTTAATCTTACGCGACATCAAATACATCGGCGTAGAAGCGCGAATGGTGGTCACGTCGTAGGTCTCAATGTGATAAATCACGTCACGAATCGCATCCAAACCTTCCTGCACGGTAAAATGGATTTCGTGGTGCACGGTGCCAAGGTGTTCTGCTACCGATTTCGCTGCTTTCAGGTCTGGAGAACCTTCCAGGCCAACGGCGAAAGAGTGCAGCTGCGGCCACCATGCATCGCTCTTATCGGCATCTTCAACGCGTTTCGCAGCGAAGCGTTTGGTCACGGCAGAGATGATTGAAGAATCGAGACCGCCAGACAGCAGCACACCGTAAGGTACGTCGGACATCAGATGGCTTTTCACTGACTCTTCCAGCGCATGTTTCAGCTCTGCGGCATCGGTGGTGTTGTGCTCAACGGCAGAAAACTCCATCCAGTCACGCTGCCAGTAACGACGGATTTCACCATCGGCGCTCGACATGTAACTTCCCGGTGGGAACTCTTTGATGCTGCGGCACACCGGCACCAGCGCTTTCATCTCGGAAGCGACATACAGGTTGCCGTGCTCGTCGTTACCCATATACAGCGGGATAATCCCGATATGGTCGCGGCCAATCAGATATTGTTGCTTCACGCTGTCCCACAGGATGAAGGCGAACATGCCTTGCAGTTCATCGAGGAAATCGACGCCTTTCTCCTGATAAAGTGCGAGGATCACTTCACAGTCAGAGCCGGTCTGGAATGCATAACGATCGCTCAGCTCAGCACGCAGCGACTGATGGTTGTAAATTTCGCCGTTAACAGCCAGTACGTGGGTGTGGTCAGCGTTATACAGCGGCTGTGCGCCGTTGTTAACGTCAACAATCGATAGACGCTCATGCACCAGAATGGCTTTATCATCCGCATAAACACCTGACCAATCTGGGCCGCGGTGACGCATCAGACGAGAAGATTCCAGCGCTTTCTTGCGCAGCTCAATAGGATCGCTTTTCAGATCCAGCACACCAAAAATTGAACACATAACTGACTCCTGATCTCACCTTGTGGCGAAGTAATTTTTACGTTTGTCCGGCAGCCTCGACTGCGTGATGTATAAGAAAATGCGCTAAATGGTGGTGTTGGTGCAAGCAAAATTGCGATTCTTTGATAAAAAGAATGTTGATGAGCGAGTAATATTGAATATTATCTAATTAATTGATGAATATTTTAGATGGCATCTAATGAATCGGTGTTGTCGTTCGTTTTATGCGCATAATTAGTGCGGCGTAGAAATGGGTAACGACAGTAAAAACAAAAGCCCTGCATGTGCAGGGCTATAAGAAGAGGTGATGGCTGGCGTCAGAACAGGTCGATATCGGCGACCGATGGATAAATCCAATCCGGGCGGAAAGGCATCGCATCGATATCACTGAGCGTTGAAACCCCCGACAGCACCAGAATCGTTTCCAGCCCCGCCTGGAAGCCCGCCAGAATGTCAGTACGCAGGTTATCACCGACGATCACTGTCTCTTCCGAATGCGCATGCATTTTGTTTAGCGCAGCGCGCATGATGTACGGACTTGGCTTGCCGACGTAAAACGGTTTACGGCCGGAGATGGTTTCAATGCCAGCGCATAGCGCACCGCAGGCAGGGACAAAACCGCGCGCGTGCGTATCGGGGTTGGTGGCGATGAAACGTGCGCCATTGGCCACAAAGAAGGCGGCTTTGTGCATCATGTCCCAATTGAAAGAGCGTGTTTCACCGACGATGACAAAGTCTGGGTTAACGTCGGTGATGGTAAAGCCGGCTTTATACAGCTCATGGATCAGTGCACCTTCGCCAATCACATAGGCTTTTTTCCCTTCCTGACGACGCAGGAAATCGGCGGTGGCCATCGCCGAGGTGTAAAACACCGAATCCGGAACCTCAATGCCTGCGTTGGCAAAGCGGTTCGCCAGATCAAGAGCGGTTTGTGAAGGATAGTTGGTCAGCACCACCAACGGCATATCCTTCGCCAGAATGCGCTGCAGAAATTCGTTCGCGCCGGGAACGGCGGTATTGTCATGCATCAACACGCCGTCGATGTCACAGATTACGCTTTTAATCGTCATAAATTGCATCCGGTCGGGCCTGCTAAACAGCAGGCTGGTGGTTACTCTTCCAGCAGATGTTGCAGCAAAATACCGTTCAGCATAGCGCGTTTTGCCAATGCAAAAGCGCCAATTGCCGAGCGATGATCGAGCTCGGAACGCACAACCGGCAAGTTTTTACGGAAGGCAGCGAGCGCCTGCGTATTGATGCAACCTTCAATGGCAGGGAACAGCACTTTATCGGCTTCGGTGATCTCACCGGCCAACACCACTTTTTGTGGATTGAATAAGTTGATGGCGATGGCGATAGCCTTACCTAAATAGCGGCCGACATGTTCAATCACTTCGCACGCCAGCGCGTCGCCGTGATTAGCTGCGCGGCAAATCTGCGGCATCAGACAATCATTCAGCGTTAAGGTGCTTGGATAGCCTTGATTAAGCAGATGACGTACGCGATTTTCAATCGCACTATTAGCCGCAATGGTTTCCAGACAGCCAAAGTTACCGCAGTGGCAGCGTTCACCTAACGGATCGACCTGGATGTGACCGATCTCGCCAACGTTGCCGTTGCTGCCGAGAAAGATATGGCCATTGGCGATGATTCCGGCGCCGGTACCACGATGCAAACGCACCAGAATGGAGTCTGCGCAATCGCGACTTGCACCGAAGTAGTGCTCGGCTAGTGCCAGGCTGCGAATATCATGTCCAACAAAGCTGGTCACGTTAAAGCGTTTTTTTAAGCTGGAAACCAGCGGCCAGTGACTCACCGCGATATGGGGCATGTAGCGGATGATGCCATTAATCGGATCGACTAAACCAGGCAGAATCACCGCAATGGCAATCAGTTCATGGATCTTACGCTGATGCGCCGCCATAAAGGCGCTGATGGCATTGAACAGCGCGTTCTCCAGCGTTTCCTGGGTACGCTCCGGCAGCGGATAATCTTCCTGCGCCAGCGATTTTCCGCTTAGATCAAATAAGGTTAATGTGGCGTCATTACGCCCCAGGCGTACGCCGATAGTATGAAAATGACGCGTTTCAGTAATAATCGAGATAGCGCGGCGCCCACCGGTGGAGGCTTGTTGCTCCACCTCTTTGATGAGGCCGCGCTCAATAAGCTGGCGGGTAATTTTGGTGACACTGGCGGGCGCAAGCTGGCTATGTTCAGCAATCTGAATGCGCGAAATCGGTCCTTGTTGATCTATTAACCGATAGACGGCTGCACTGTTGAGTTGTTTAACAAGATCGACATTTCCTATTTGAGACTGGCCGCCAGTGGTCATTCAATACTTACTCGCTGAGGACGTTGTCTCCGTTGACAAACGTCTTAGTGATTTGATAATCGCGGGTAAAGACAGTCAGGTTGGCGACTTTTCCTGCTTCGACCGTTCCTAACTGTTTCTCCACACCCATCGCCTGCGCCGGATAGAGCGTCGCCATACGCAGCGCTTCATCGAGAGCGATACCGCAGTGTTCAACGCTATTCTGCACCGCTTCAATCATGGTTAAGGCAGAACCGCTGAGCGTACCGTTCTCGTCAACGCACAGGCCATCGCGATAGTATATTGTTTTGCCTGCAAAAATGAATTGATCAATCGACGCGCCCGCCGGTGCAGTGGCATCCGTCACTAACACCAGTTTGTCGCCTTTAATGCGTTTTGCATTGCGCACATTAGCGTAATGGACATGTAAACCATCCGCAATAATGCCGCAGTATACATCAGGCGAATCAAACAGCGCACCGATCAGACCCGGCTCACGTCCGGCGAAGGTCGGCATGGCATTATAGAGGTGGGTGGCAAAGCTCACGCCCGCGCTGAAACCCATTTTTGCTTCTTCATAGGTCGCGTTGGAGTGGCCTGCTGACACGATAATTCCGGCATCACGCAGCTTACGAATGACTTCGCTACCCGCATTCTCAGGCGCCAGCGTAACTTTGGTGATCACGTCGGCATTGGCGCAGAGGAAATCCACCAGCTCGGCATCTGGCAGGCGAATCAGTTCAGGGTTGTGCGTGCCTTTCTTGGCTTTGTTCAGCCAGGGGCCTTCAAGATGCAGGCCAAGCGCCTGATGTTGATGCTTCGCCAGAAAGGCGCGCATCGTTTCAACGGCGCGTTTCATCAGCGCATCTGTGCTAGTGATGAGTGTCGGCAAATAGCTGGTGCAGCCTGACTTTTCGTTGGCACGCTGCATGATCTCAAGCGTCTCGACGCTTAACGCGTTAATGTCATCGTTAAATTGCACGCCACCGCAGCCATTAAGCTGCAAATCAATAAAACCAGGAGCGATATACGCACCAGCCACGTCCTGCTGTGGAATTGCCGCGTCCAGGGCATCACGCGGGCACACGCGTTCAATCAAGCCATCCGCAATCACGATCGCATGATTATCCAGAATTTCATGACCGGTAAAAATCCGGCCGTTCACTAATGCGTACATCGTTTCTCTCTCCCGGCTAAGCCTGCCGCATAACAGCAGCAGGTTTTATTACATCGTGTTTTCACACACCTTTCATATTTTCCGCTTCCATTTCGCGGAAATATTTTACGGTTTTCACTTTCAATTCCATGGTGGCTGGCTCGTCACAGACCACGACAGATTTGGCATGCAACTGCAGGCAGCTAATCGTCCACATGTGGTTGACGTTACCTTCAACGGCAGCTTGCAGCGCTTGCGCTTTCAGATGGCCGGTAACCAGAATCATCACTTCTTCTGCATCCAGTAGTGTACCGACACCGACAGTCAGCGCATATTTCGGCACCTGATCCACATCACCGTTAAAGAAACGGGAATTGGCCATGCGCGTATCGTGCGTCAGGGTTTTGATGCGGGTACGTGAGGAGAGCGAGGAGGCCGGTTCGTTGAAGGCGATGTGACCATCGTTACCCACGCCGCCCATAAACAGGTTAATTTTGCCGTAAGCACGGATCTTCTCTTCGTATTGGCGACATTCTGCGTCAATGTCTTCGGCATTGCCATTCAGCAGATTGATATTTTGCTGTTGAATATCAACGTGATCGAAAAAGTTACGGTACATGAAGCTGTGATAGCTTTCAGGATGCTCTTTAGGCAGGCCAACATATTCATCCATGTTGAAGGTAACAACGTGCTTGAAACTAACCTGGCCCGCTTTGTGCATATCGATTAGGTGCTTGTAGGCTTCCAGCGGTGTTCCACCGGTTGGCAGGCCGAGCACGAAGGGACGTTCTGCGCTAGGCTTAAACGCATTAATGCGGTTAACAATGTGGCGTGCAGCCCATTTACCCACTTGGGTCGGTGTGGCCAAAGGGATCAGTCTCATGTCTTCACCTCAATTAAGATTGGAAATGTGGAGTTGCCGTTTCTCTGACAGTTTTCTGCCTTTAAGCGTAATGCGTTTAAGCGTAACCATCTGGGAAAAGTGCGCCTCGATATTTTTCATCATAAAATAAGTTTGTGGTGCTGGCTAGCATTTCGCGTTATCAAACCACCATTTTGGTGATTAAAGTCACAGTTGTAGTGGTTTTAATTTGCGAGGCGAATTAATTTATCTTTACACTGCGCCTCGTGGTGAAAAGTGTCATCAAGGTACCGGGCGACGGGATAATAAAATCAACCTGCGCCACGGCAAAACGCCAGTCTCATAGGGGGAGAATAAGGTGAGTATTCTAGGATATCTGCAAAAGGTCGGCCGCGCGCTTATGGTGCCGGTAGCGACTCTGCCGGCAGCGGCAATCTTGATGGGTGTCGGATATTGGATTGATCCAGATAGCTGGGGCGCAGGCAATGCGCTGGCAGCACTGCTGATCAAATCCGGTTCGGCGATCATCGACAACATGTCTGTGCTGTTTGCCATTGGTGTGGCATACGGTATGTCTAAAGATAAAGACGGTGCAGCAGCGTTAACCGGTTTTGTCGGCTTCCTGGTGGTGACCACGCTCTGTTCACCGGCAGCGGTAGCGATGATTCAGAAAATACCGGTGGAGCAAGTTCCTGCCGCCTTCGGTAAAATCAATAACCAGTTCGTCGGTATCCTTGTTGGTATTCTCTCGGCTGAGGTTTATAACCGCTTCAGCCATGTTGAGCTACCAAAAGCGCTGTCGTTCTTCAGCGGCCGCCGTCTGGTGCCTATCCTTGTCTCCTTCCTGATGATCGTCGTGGCCTTCGTGCTGATGTATGTCTGGCCGCTCATTTTTGGCGGACTGGTGAGCTTTGGTGAGCACATCCAGAAAATGGGGTCAATCGGTGCTGGCGTCTACGCCTTCTTTAACCGTCTGCTAATCCCGGTTGGCCTGCATCACGCGTTGAACTCAGTATTCTGGTTCGACGTTGCGGGTATCAACGATATTCCTAAATTCCTGGGTGGCGCGCAGTCTATCGCAGAAGGTACAGGAATTCCGGGCATTACGGGTCGTTATCAGGCGGGCTTCTTCCCAATCATGATGTTTGGTCTTCCGGGGGCAGCACTGGCAATTTACCACTGCGCGCGTCCTGAAAACCGCGCCAAAGTTGGCGGTATCATGCTGGCCGCGGCATTTGCAGCCTTCTTTACGGGTATCACCGAGCCGCTGGAATTCTCCTTTATGTTCGTGGCACCGGTGCTGTATGTCATTCATGCGGCATTGACGGGTCTATCCGTGTTCATCGCGGCGAGCATGCAGTGGATTGCCGGTTTCGGCTTCAGTGCGGGTCTGGTAGATATGGTGCTGTCAACACGTAACCCGTTGGCGGTGCACTGGTGGATGCTGATCCCACAAGGCTTGGTATTCTTCGTTATCTACTATGCAGTGTTCCGCTTCACCATTCAGAAATTTAACCTGATGACGCCGGGCCGTGAACTCTCTGCCGGTGACGAAACCGATGGTTATGACGTAAATGTTGATCATAGCGGCAACGGCGAAAGCCAAACTGAATCTCTGGCGCGTCGTTATATTGCGGCAGTTGGTGGTTCGGAAAACCTGACCAACATTGATGCCTGTATTACTCGTCTGCGTCTGAACGTCAAAGATTCCGCGCAGGTCAATGAAGGTGTGGCTAAACGTCTGGGTGCTTCAGGCGTGATTCGTCTGAACAAGCAGAGCGTGCAGGTTATCGTGGGTACCCAAGCGGAAAGCATTGCAACGGCAATGAAAACCGTCCTGAGCAAAGGTCCGGTTGCGGCATCTGCCGCTGCGTCAACGGCTGCACCCGCTCCAGCAGTTAAACCGCAGGCCGTAATGAACAGCGAAAAAGCGGTAATTGCTACGCTGCTCGCGCCAGTAACCGGTGAAATTGTTGCGCTAGAAAATGTGCCTGACGAAGCGTTCGCCAGCAAGGCCGTCGGCGATGGTCTGGCTATCAAGCCAACCGGCAAAACCGTGGTCGCGCCAACGGCCGGAACCGTGGTGAAGATCTTCAATACTAACCATGCGTTCTGCCTTGAAGCGGAAAACGGTGTCGAGATTGTCGTGCACATGGGACTGGATACGGTTGCGCTGGAAGGCAAAGGCTTCACGCGTCTGGTCGAAGAGGGCGCAACGGTAACGGCAGGTCAGCCAATCCTGGAAATGGATTTGGATTTCCTCAACGCCAACGCACGCTCGATGATCAGTCCGGTTGTCGTCAGCAATAGCGATGATTTTGCCGGTCTGAATTTACTGGCAACCGGTTCAGTGGTTGCAGGCCAAACCCCGCTGTACGAGGTTAAAGGCTAAGTCCTTGTGATTGAGCCAGAAGGCAGGAAGCGATTCCTGCCTTTTTTGTTTTAAAACGACCAACAAACGGTTGTTTCCCTCCTGCGCTTTGTGGATCATACTCCGTTACTTCGTGGTACAAATCACCCGTTATAGTTTTTGAGGATTTTGAGATGAGTGAGGCTGAAGCCCGCCCAACGAACTTTATTCGTCAGATCATCGACGAAGATTTGGCGAGCGGTAAGCACAGCAGTGTGCATACCCGTTTCCCGCCTGAGCCCAATGGTTATCTGCATATTGGCCATGCGAAATCTATCTGCCTGAACTTTGGTATCGCACAAGACTACCAAGGTGAGTGCAATCTGCGTTTCGATGACACTAATCCGGTAAAAGAAGATCTGGAGTTTGTCGAATCCATTAAGCGTGACGTGCAATGGCTGGGCTTTGAGTGGAGCGGCAACATTCGTTACTCCTCAGACTACTTCGACCAATTGTTCAACTATGCGGTTGAGCTGATTAACAAAGGTCTGGCATACGTTGATGAACTGTCGGCGGATGAAATTCGTGAGTATCGCGGTTCCCTGACGGCGCCGGGCAAAAACAGCCCGTATCGCGATCGCAGCGTGGAAGAAAACTTAGCGCTGTTCCAGAAGATGCGCGATGGCGGTTTCGAAGAGGGCAAAGCTTGTCTGCGTGCCAAAATCGATATGGCGTCCAGCTTTATCGTGATGCGCGATCCGGTGCTGTACCGCATTAAGTTTGCCGATCACCATCAGACCGGCAGCAAGTGGTGCATCTATCCGATGTACGACTTCACGCATTGCATTTCGGATGCGATTGAAGGCATTACGCATTCTCTCTGCACGCTGGAGTTCCAGGATAACCGTCGCTTGTACGATTGGGTGCTGGATAACATCACTATCCCAGTGCATCCGCGTCAGTATGAGTTCTCGCGCCTGAATCTGGAATACGCCGTGATGTCGAAGCGTAAACTGACTCAGTTGGTAAGCGAGAAGGTTGTAGAAGGCTGGGACGATCCGCGCATGCTGACCGTTTCCGGTCTGCGTCGTCGTGGTTACAGCGCCGCTTCTATCCGTGAGTTCTGCCGCCGCATCGGCGTAACCAAGCAGGACAATATCGTGGAGATGGCGTCATTAGAATCGTGCATTCGTGACGATCTCAATGAAAACGCGCCACGTGCCATGGCTGTAATGGATCCGCTGAAGGTCGTAATCGAGAACCTCCCTGCAGGTCATGAAGAGATCATCAGCATGCCGAATCATCCGAACAAACCGGAGATGGGCACGCGTGAAGTGCCATTCAGCCGTGAAGTGTGGATCGATCGCGCTGACTTCCGTGAAGAAGCCAACAAGCAATATAAACGTCTGGTGCTGGGTAAAGAAGTGCGTCTGCGTAATGCCTACGTGATCCGTGCCGAACGTGTGGCGAAGGACGATGAAGGTAATATCACCTGCATCTACTGTACCTGCGACGTTGATACTCTGAGCAAAGATCCAGCTGATGGCCGTAAAGTGAAAGGCGTCATCCATTGGGTTTCTGCTATTCACGCGTTGCCAGCGGAATTCCGCCTGTATGATCGTCTGTTCAGTGTGCCAAATCCGGGCGCGGCTGAGGATTTCCTCACCACCATTAACCCGAACTCACTGGAGACTAAACAAGGCTTCGTTGAGCCAGGTCTACGTGTAGCCGAGCCAATGGCAGCGTACCAGTTTGAACGCGAAGGTTATTTCTGTGCTGATAGTGTGTATTCACAGCCATCCAAACTGGTGTTTAACCGCACCGTTGGCTTGCGTGATACCTGGGCAAAGATCGGCGATTAAGCGTTTTTGACATCACGCGATATGATCATGTAAGGGCGAGCAATCGCCCTTTTTTATTATCTCTATTTGGCAAGCTACAACCTTTTATGCTGCCCGCCTCATCAAGCCTATAATTCCTCATTTGCGACTATTCTGACTTTAGAATAATTAACCCATTTGCCAGTGTGAAAAACTTTTTTTCAGGTAGGCTATGCGCTCTCAGACGTTGCTCCGCGGGTTATCTAAGGAAAAAAAATGACAAGTCTCGCTCAGGAAGCTAAGCATAGCGTGGTCGTTTTACATCAGCTTATCGAACGTATTTTCAATCAGGCAGAAGGTAGCGACGACAGTATTGACCTGTTTTTGTCGTACTTTCATCCCGAATTTAAAATGGTGACGCCGCAAGGCAAAAGATTGGATCTCAACGAAATGGAAGTGCTTTTTCGCCAGCTGCAGGGACAGCGTGAAGGTATGCGCATTGCGACCAGTGAGCACGCCATCATTTCGCAGCAAAGCGAGGAAGTGACGATTCAGTATCGTGAATTACAGATGATGAACGGTACCAATCAGAGCCGCATTTCACTGGCGGTACTGGATTGCAGCACCACCATTCCTCGCTGGCGTTACCTGCAAGAAACTTTCGTTGCCTGATTTCAGGTATAAAAAAACCGGCTCAAGCGCCGGTTTTTTTATACTGCATAGCACACTCAATTACTTATCGTGGAGCGAGTCGTCTTCGCGGCAGTCTCCCAGCGCACAGTGACCGTAGAGGTACAGGCTGTGGTTGCTGAGTTTGATGCCATGGCGAGTGGCAATTTCACGCTGACGCGTTTCAATTGATTCATCGCTGAATTCGATAACTTTGCCACAATCCAGGCAAATCAAGTGATCATGGTGATGCTGCTGAGTCAGTTCGAAGACAGATTTACCGCCTTCAAAGTTATGACGGGTTACGATGCCCGCGTCGTCAAACTGGTTAAGAACGCGATACACCGTCGCCAGGCCAATCTCTTCGCCCATATCAATCAGGCGCTTGTACAAATCTTCCGCACTGACGTGATGGGACTCGGGGCCAGGTCCCTGAAGCACTTCCAGAATTTTCAGTCTGGGTAGCGTGACTTTCAGGCCAGCCTTCTTCAATGCGGAGTTGTTGTCAGTCATGCGGATATTGTCCTGTTACTTTGCTAGTCACTTGCGGCGCAGGGGCCTTGAATGTTTAGGTCAACGCGCATTCTCATTTGCGTCTCATTATAGAACTCAAGCAGTGAAATGAAAACCAAAGCAACGTCCTTAATCACCAAAGGCTGTAAGGATAATGTCACTAACGTCTTCATGACGCTTGGGTTTTGGATTCCATTTCACTCAGCCTCATTCTACTGCCAGAGGAATAAGCGGATGACCATTGCGGGTATTCTACAGATTTGCGGGGAAAAGTTAAAAAACCGTAGCTATTATTTTTATAGGAAATTCCGTTACCCGATGTGAGATTACGCCCACATCGGGCAGAGCAGGGAATCAGGCTTCAATAATCTCTTTCAGCTGCAGCTCGTCAAAGATCTGCTTAACCCACTTCTCAACACGTTCGTTGGTCAATTCCGGCTGACGATCTTCGTCGATAGCCAGACCAAGGAAGTTTTTATCATCGGCCAGGCCTTTTGATGCTTCAAAATGATAGCCTTCAGTTGGCCAGTGACCGACGATCACCGCACCGTTCGGCTCGATGATGTCACGGATGGTGCCCATCGCATCACAGAAGTACTCGGCGTAATCTTCCTGATCGCCACAACCAAACAACGCTACCAGCTTGCCATTGAAGTCAATCTCTTCCAGCGTCGGGAAGAAATCATCCCAGTCACACTGCGCTTCGCCGTAATACCAGGTTGGAATGCCCAGCAGCAGGATGTCGAAAGCCTCGAGATCTTCTTTGGTGCTCTTAGCAATGTCATGCACTTCGGCGACATCTTTACCCAGTTGTTTCTGGATCATCTTTGCAATATTTTCAGTGTTGCCGGTATCGCTGCCGAAGAAAATGCCTACGATTGCCATGGGTTAGGTAACCTCTTAAATCCTGATTGTGAATGTAAGTCAGTTGACTGCACAGTTATGCGAATAATAGCAGACCGGTAAAAAGTGCGGAACGTGTAAAGCCGTGACTTTGTGTTCCAGCGTGCGGTCTTCGTGCGTTACGACAGTTTGAGCTGTGCCAGCAGCATTTGTTCAATCAATTCGCTGCGACTGATATTTTGCTGATCGGCCAGCGTGCTGAGCGCGTCAACCGCTTCGCTCGACATCTTCAGCTCAACACGACGCAGCCCACGCACTTTATCGCGCTTGAGCTGATTACGTTTGTTGATGCGTAACTGTTCATCACGCGTCAGCGGGCTAGTTTTCGGGCGACCAGGACGCCGCTCGTCTGCGAAGAGATCAAGCGTAGTGCGGTCTGTCTGTTCTTTTGCCATGGTTTGTAAAACTGAGTGGGCGCGAACGGCGGAAAGGCGCTGCGCGATTAAAACATTATCGGCCCGACCACGGCGAAAAACACGCTGTGGCAAATTTTTAGCGCGACATCATACTCCAGCGCCTTCCCTGACGCCAATCCTAAAGCGCAAGCGGCAAGCTTTTGCTTTTACAGGTTAAAGAAACGCCGAACGGCGCGTAACACCGCATCGGGTTTCTCAGCATGCACCCAATGTCCGGCGCCGTTGATCACGTGCGCATGCGCCTGCGGGAACTGACGCAGCAGGGCATCGCGATGCTGATTATCCAGATAAGGCGAATCGCCGCCGCGGATAAACAGTGCCGGATGCGACCACGCAGGAATTTCCTCCCAGCCGGATAGGGTGCTGTAGTTATCCCACAGCACGGGCACGTTAAAGCGCCATTCGCCTTCAGCGAAAGACTTAAGGATAAACTGGATCACGCCATCCTCAGCAATATGCTGACGCATCACTTCAGCGGCTTCACTGCGACGCGTGACGCCCGCAGCGGTGACGGCACGAATAGCGGCAAAAATTTCGTCATGGCGGCGTGTCTGATAATCAACGGGCGCGATATCGATCATCACCATTTTTTCAATGCGTTCTGGCGCAATCGCGCTGAGCGCCATGGCGATTTTGCCACCCATTGAGTGGCCGATCACGCCAGCGCGATCGATGTTGTGTGCATCCAGCGTTGCGACAATGTCCTGTGCCATGGCGTGATAGTTCATCACATCGCTTCGCGGGGACAAGCCGTGGTTACGCACATCAACCTGCAGTGTGGGACGAGCATCGCGCACACCTCGCGCCAGCACGCCAAGATTATCAAGGCTACCAAAAAGACCATGGATTAACAGAATCGGCGTGGCATCAGGGGTAGATTGTTCAGTTTGCAGACGGGCGTTCAAAATCATGGCTAAAGTTCTTACGGTTGTGACCTTGGCTTAGGTTATCATGGATTCACCTGTCCAGCAGTCAGGCCGGTGGGCATTAGGGCATATTCCGACTTTTGCCCGGAAACGTTGCCAACGCTATCGGCTGCCACGGATTTAACTTTATAATCCTTATGTTAGAACCCGCTCACATTTTGCACGACTGGATTTTGCTAAAGCCGTTGCAATAATGCGTGGTTCTGTCATTTGCCAGAATCGTACGGAAAAAGATGAAAACGATTGAAGTTGACGAAGAACTCTACCGTTATATTGCCAGCCACACGCAGCACATTGGTGAAAGCGCCTCAGATATTTTGCGCCGCATGTTGAAGTTCACCGCCGGACAGAGCGCACCTGCTGTGCCTGCCGCTGGTGCATCAATGAAAGAAGCTCAATCTGCCAGCCGCGAAGCGCGTCCTCAGGATCGCGTTCGTGCGGTGCGTGAACTGCTGCTTTCCGATGAATATGCCGAGCAGAATAAGGCGGTTAACCGCTTTATGTTGGTACTGTCAACGCTCTATCGTCTTGATCCGGCTGCGTTTGCTGAAGCTACTGCCTCGCTGCAGGGCCGTACCCGCGTCTACTTTGCGGGCGACGAGCACACGCTGCTGCAAAATGGCACCCATACCAAGCCTAAGCACGTTCCCGGCACACCGTACTGGGTGATCACGAATACCAATACAGGTCGCAAATGCAGCATGGTGGAACACATCATGCTGGCTATGCAGTTCCCACAGGAACTGACAGAGAAAGTTCGCGGCACCATTTAACTGAAGCGTCAGGGAGAAGCGCCAATGGCCAATCACCCCCGTGCTGGGCAGCCTGCCCAGCAGAGCGATTTGATTAACGTTGCACAATTAACCTCGCAGTATTACGTCCTGAAGCCCGATGTGGCGAATCCGGATCATGCGGTGAAATTTGGCACTTCAGGCCACCGCGGCAGCGCGGGACGCCAAAGCTTCAATGAACAGCACATTTTAGCGATCGCCCAGGCAATTGCTGAAGAGCGCAAAAAGAACGGCATCACCGGTCCATGCTACGTCGGTAAAGACACGCATGCGCTGTCTGAGCCAGCGATTCTGTCAGTGCTGGAAGTGCTGGCCGCTAACGGCGTGGACGTGATTGTGCAGCAGGACAACGGTTATACACCGACGCCTGCCATCTCTAACGCCATTCTTGAGCACAACAAACGCGGCGGCGCGCAGGCGGACGGCATCGTTATCACGCCTTCACACAACCCACCGGAAGATGGTGGTATCAAATACAATCCGCCAAACGGTGGCCCGGCTGATACCAACGTCACCAAAGTGGTAGAAGATCGCGCTAACCAGCTGATCAAAGGCGAGCTGAAAGACGTGAAACGTCTGCCGCTGGATCAGGCATGGGCGAGCGGTCACATCGTTGAGCAGGATCTGATCCAGCCGTACGTTGAAGGTCTGGCGCAGGTGATTGACTTCGCCGCCATCCAGAAAGCGGGTCTGAAAATTGGCGTGGATCCGTTAGGCGGTTCTGGCATTGCTTACTGGCAGCGCATCGCTGAGCATTACCAGCTTGATCTGACCATCGTTAACGATGCGATCGATCAAACTTTCCGTTTCATGCATCTGGATAAAGATGGCGTGGTGCGTATGGACTGCTCATCAGAGTGCGCGATGGCCGGTTTGCTGGCGTATAAAGACAAATTCGACCTGGCCTTTGGTAACGATCCCGATTACGACCGTCACGGTATCGTCACGCCTGCGGGTCTGATGAATCCGAACCACTATCTGGCGGTAGCGATCAACTACCTCTTCCAGCATCGCCCACAGTGGGGCAAAGACGTTGCTGTGGGTAAAACCCTGGTTTCCAGCGCAATGATTGACCGCGTTGTCAACGACATTGGCCGTAAGCTGGTGGAAGTACCGGTTGGTTTCAAATGGTTCGTTGATGGTCTGTTCGATGGCAGCTTTGGCTTCGGCGGTGAAGAGAGCGCGGGCGCATCCTTCCTGCGTTTCGATGGCTCAGCCTGGTCAACCGATAAAGACGGCATCATTCTGTGCCTGCTGGCCGCAGAAATTACGGCGGTAACCGGCAAGAACCCGCAGCAGCATTATGACGAGCTGGCTGAGCGCTTTGGTGCGCCAAGTTATAACCGTCTGCAGGCACCGGCGACTTCGGCACAGAAAGCGGCGCTGTCTAAGCTGTCACCAGAAATGGTGAGCGCTGATACACTGGCAGGTGATCCGATCACCGCACGCCTGACTGCCGCGCCGGGTAACGGTGCGTCAATCGGTGGTCTGAAAGTGATGACGGAGAACGGCTGGTTTGCCGCACGTCCGTCGGGTACTGAAGACGCTTACAAAATTTACTGCGAGAGCTTCCTTGGTGCTGAACATCGTCAGCAAATTGAGAAAGAAGCGGTTGAGATTGTTAGTGAAGTGCTGAAAAACGCCTGATTAGATCAGTGAAGAGAAAAGGCCGCTTAGCGGCCTTTTTTTATGGCATAAAACGGTAGCCGATACCGGTTTCTGTCAGCAAATGGCTTGGCTGTGTCGGATTGGCTTCCAGCTTCTGCCGCAAATGGCCCATATAGATGCGCAAGTAGTGGCTGTGCTCCACCGCATTTGGCCCCCAAACCTGATTAAGCAACTGACGCTGCGTCAGCACTTTGCCGGCATTATTCAGGAGTAAGCTCAGCAGACGGAATTCAGTCGGCGTCAGATGCACTTCCTGTTCGTTGCGCAGCACGCGGCGCGCTGCCAAATCGACGCTCACTTCACCAAATTTCACAATTGGTTCAGGCTGGCTGCTTTGATGACGACGCAGCGCCACGCGCACGCGCGCTAGCAGTTCACCAATGCCAAATGGCTTGGTCAGATAATCATCCGCACCGGCGTCCAGCGCATCAATCTTATCCTGCTCATCGCTGCGCGCCGACAACACAATCACCGGCATGCTGCTCCACTGGCGTACTTCACGGATAAAGTCATTGCCATCGCCATCGGGCAAGCCAAGATCAAGGATGACCAGATCGGGCTTACGCGTGGCCGCTTCAATCAGGCCGCGCTGCAACTGTTCAGCTTCCACAATCTTCAGGCCCTCGCTCTCCAGCGCCAGGCGCACGAAACGGCGAATCTCTTTTTCATCTTCCACTATCAAGATGGTCGTCACGCTGCCTCCAGCGGCAAAAAAGTTAACGTATCACTTTAGCAATAAAGCGGCCCGCCGTCCGTCACGAAGATATTAACTCGCAAAGAACCTTTAATTCACAATTATGTAACTAAATTTCATCCCGGCGCAAAGTGATTGAAAAAAGCACAAATAAGGTGGTCGGATGAGTAGTAAAATTACATAATAACGGGTAATATCTGAACCAGATCACATTTCAACGCAACGTTTACCACAAGGGGGCCAAAAAATGGATAGAGCATATCCACTGTATAAAATCGTATTGCGCCGCGTGCTGGTGGTAGCAATCGGTTTGCTGGCGCTGCCAGTCATGTTATTCCGCTCAGATCGTGCACGTTTGTACAGTTACCTGCATCGCATGTGGTGCAAAACCAGTACTAAACCGGTATGGCTGGCGCAGTCGGAAGCGGCTGCCGGCATTCACTGGTAAGCGATTTCTACGCATCATTAACCCGGCGACTTCCCGTGAAGCGCCGGGTTTTTTTATTGATAATTTTCACTCCTTGCTTACCTTGCCACTGTTATCCCGCGCTAATTCAGCTACACTTAAAACCTCTACAAGATTTCAGAGGTTGTACAAGTATGAGCGAGAAAATTCCTGTCGGTATCAGCGCTTGTTTGCTCGGGGATAAAGTCCGATTCGATGGCGGTCATAAACGTTTTACGTTCGCTACTGATGAACTCGTGCCATTTGTGCGCTTCGAACCTATTTGTCCTGAAATGGCAATTGGCTTACCGACACCGCGTCCGGCTTTGCGTCTGGTCAAAGAGAGTGATGACAATATTCATCTCTGTTTCAGCAAGGATGGCGGCGAAGAAGTTACCGATAAGATGCAGCGCTGGTCCGCAGAGCGTGTGAAATCGCTGCATCATCTGTGCGGCTACATTCTGTGTGCCAAATCGCCAAGCTGTGGGTTGGAGCGCGTGCGCGTTTATGAACCCGAAACCAACAACAATCGTAAAGCGGGCACCGGCATGTTCACCGCATTTCTGCAGAAAGAGATGCCGTGGTTACCGCTGGAAGAGGATGGACGCCTGCACGATGATGCCATTCGCGAAAACTTTATCGGCCGCGTTTACGCGCTGCACGAATTCAACGAGATGTGGCGCAGCGGCCTGTCGCGTCACAAGCTGATGGCCTTTCATAGCCGCTATAAACTGCTATTGCTCTCTCATGCGCAGGATGAATACCGTGAAATGGGCCGCTTTGTCGCGGCGATGGATCAGTGGGATTCGCTGGAAGACTACGCCTGCGAGTACCGCAATCGCCTGATGCATCTCATGTCGCATCAGGCATCACGTCGTAATCACACCAATGTGCTGATGCATGTACAAGGCTATTTCCGTCCGCAACTGAGTTCGCCACAGCGGCAGGAGCTGGCACAACTTATCGATCGCTATCGTCTTGGCGTGCAACCTTTATTAGCGCCGATAACCATGCTGAAACACTACATGGCGGAGTATCCACACCCGTGGCTGGCTCAGCAACGCTACTTTGATCCTTACCCGGAAGCGCTACGTTTGCGCTACGGGCAATAATTTCGGGGCTTTATGACCACCCATTTAGTTTGGTTGCGTAACGATCTGCGCATCAATGACAACATGGCGCTGGCCGCTGCCTGCCGCGATAGCCAAACCAAAGTGATTGCGCTGTTCATCGCCACACCGCAGCAATGGCAGCAGCATCAGATGGCGCCGAAGCAGGCCGCATTCATCCAGCAAAATCTCTGTTTATTGCAGCAATCGCTGGCCGAACGCGGCATTCCGTTGCATTACCATCAGTGCGATGACTTTGCCGCTTCAATTGATTACCTGGCCGAATTTTGCCAGCAACAGCAGGTTGATGCGCTGTTCTATAACTATCAGTACGAAATCAACGAACGAGAACGCGATGCTCAGGCAGAAAAGCGCCTGGACGCGCAGGGCGTAATTTGTCAGGGATTCGACGACAGTCTGCTACTGCCGCCGGGCAGTGTGCAAACCGGCAGTAATACCATGTTCAAAGTGTTCACGCCGTTTAGCAGAGCCTACGTTCGTCGCTTGCATCAGGGACTTCCGGAGTGCTATCACGCACCGAAAGCGCGTGACGGTGCGCCTATCAGCATCGAAAAAAAGATTCCCGCCTTTGATTATCCTTGTGAAGCCTTTGATGAAAGCTGGTTTCCGGCTGGTGAAGAGGCGGCGTTAAAACAGCTGCGTCACTTTGCCCAACAGGCGGTGCAACATTATCCGGAGCAGCGTGATTTACCGGCCATTGATGGCACCAGCCGTTTATCGGCCTATCTGGCGATTGGCGTGCTGTCGCCGCGCCAGTGCCTGCACCGGGTATTAAAAGAGCATCCTGATGCGCTTAACGAAGGCAAAGCCTTTACCTGGCTGAACGAACTGATCTGGCGCGAGTTTTACCGTCATCTGATGGTGGCGTTTCCGGCCTTGTGTAAGCATCAGCCATTTGTCGACTGGACGCGCAACGTGGATTGGCAGCAAAACGAAGCGCATCTTAAAGCCTGGCAACAGGGCAAAACCGGCTATCCCATTGTTGATGCGGCGATGCGTCAGCTCAACACGCTGGGCTGGATGCATAACCGTCTGCGCATGATTACCGCCAGTTTCCTGGTGAAGGATCTGTTAATCGACTGGCGTGAAGGCGAGCGTTATTTCATGCAACAGTTGATCGATGGCGATCTTGCCGCCAATAACGGCGGCTGGCAGTGGGCCGCGTCAACTGGCACCGATGCCGCACCCTATTTTCGTATTTTCAATCCGACCACCCAGGGCGAGCGCTTCGATAAACAGGGCGACTTTATCCGGCAGTGGCTGCCTGAACTCAGCGAAGTGCCCGACAGTGATATCCATCAGCCGCAGGTATGGGCGCAGAAAAATAACAAGAAACTCGATTATCCAGCGCCAATCGTGGAACATAAGGAAGCACGTAAAAAGACACTAGACGCCTTTGAGCGCGCTCGCAGCGCGGCTTAAGGCGGTCAGGGAGCCGTAATGAATAATGTCGAGTTAGAACAGATCGTCAACCAGCAATTGAATAACAGCGCCTTCAGCGACTATGCGCCGAACGGTTTGCAGGTTGAAGGGCGCGCCGAGGTGAAAACCATCATCACCGGCGTTACCGCCTGTCAGGCGTTACTGGATGAAGCGGTAAAGCGCAACGCCGATGCAGTGCTGGTGCATCACGGTTACTTCTGGAAGAGCGAAGCGCCGGTAATTAAAGGCATGAAGCGCCAGCGTCTGCGTACGTTATTGGCAAATGATATCAACCTGTACGGCTGGCATCTGCCGCTGGATGCGCATCCCGAGTTGGGTAACAACGCACAGCTGGCGCGCTTGTTTGATATTGAAGTTAAAGGCGAGATTCAGCCGCTGGTGCCGTGGGGCGAGCTGGCAGCACCCTTAAGTGGCGCGGCGCTGGCAGAGAAAATTGCCCAGCGTTTAGGCCGCACGCCGCTGCACTGCAGTGACAACGCCCCTGCGCTGATAAAGCGCATTGCGTGGTGCAGCGGCGGCGGTCAGGGCTTTATCGATAGCGCAGCCGCCTTTGGCGTCGATGCCTTTATTACCGGTGAAGTGTCTGAGCAAACCATCCACAGCGCACGCGAACAAGGTTTACATTTCTTTGCCGCTGGACACCACGCAACCGAACGCGGTGGAATCAAGGCGCTGGGCGAGTGGTTAGCTGCCCATCACGGCCTTGATGTGACCTTTATCGACATCGACAATCCTGCCTAATTTCTCCCCTTTCACGCCCTTAACCTGCGTTAGGGGCGCAAATCTGTTGACACATCTCTGTCACTTTCGCATAACTTATGGCCTTTACGCATAAACGATACATGCGGTTGCCATTCATGGCGCCCCTATAACATTCGTTCCGCGACATGTTTTGACTTTTACCAGGAGGTTGTTTTTGCAACGAGCACGTTGTTATCTGCTAGGTGAGCGCGCGGTGGTGCTGGAGCTGGAACCGCCGGTTTCGTTGGCCAGCCAGCAGCGCATCTGGGGATTATGTCAGCGTTTGCAGCAGAACGAGCAGGTAGAGGAAGTCATTCCTGGAATGAACAACCTGACGCTGCTGCTGCGCGATCCGCAACTCAATGCATTGGATGCCATGGAACGTTTGCAGCGTTGGTGGGAGGAGAGTGAAGCGCAACTGCCTGAGTCGCGCCGGGTCGAAATCCCTGTGGTGTACGGCGGTGCAGGCGGACCGGATCTGCAAGTGGTCGCCGATCGCGCCAATATGACGCCAAAGCAAGCGGTAGAACTGCACAGCAGCATTGATTACGTGGTCTATTTCATCGGCTTCCAGCCCGGTTTCCCGTACCTCGGTGGTTTGGATGAGCGTTTACACACGCCGCGCCGCGCCGAACCGCGTGTGATTGTACCGAGTGGCTCCGTGGGCATTGGCGGCAGCCAAACCGGCATCTATCCATTAGCCGCGCCCGGCGGTTGGCAACTGATTGGACACACGCCGCTTAGCCTCTTCGATCCGCTTCAGCATCCGCCAACACTGCTACGTCCCGGCGATAGTGTGCGTTTTGTGCCGCAGCAGGAGGGCGTATGTTAAAAATTCTTCGCGCAGGCATGATGGCCTCGCTACAGGACCACGGCCGCACCGGCTTCCGCCAATATGGCATCAGCGTTGGCGGCGCGCTCGATCAACCGGCAATGCGTACCGCCAATATGCTGGTGGGCAACCCTGAGCAGAGCGCGGTGCTGGAAATCGTGCTGGGACAACTTAAAGTGCAGTTTACCCGCGATGGCTGGTTTGCGCTGACGGGCGCCGGCTGCAATGCCGATCTGGATGGCAACCCCGTCTGGACCGGCTGGCGACTACCGATGAAAAAAGGTCAGGTGCTGACGCTGGCGACGCCAACGCGCGGTATGCGCAGTTATCTGGCGGTGAACGGTGGCTTTGCCGTGCCGGAAATGCTCGGTTCGGTTAGTACCGATCTCAAGGCGGCATTTGGCGGCTGGCAGGGACGTAAATTGCAGGACGGCGACGAACTGCCGTTGGGCAAACCGACGCGTGACTTCCATGATAAAGCCGGCGTGCGCCAGTTGCTGTGGGGCAACCGCATTCGTGCCTTAGCGGGCCCGGAATATAACGAGTTCTCCCGTGAGGCGCAGCAAGGTTTCTGGCGCAGTCCGTGGAAACTCAGCCCACAAAGCAACCGTATGGGCTATCGCTTGCAGGGACGTGAACTGAAGCGCGATGCCAAGCGCGATTTGCTATCACACGGTTTGGTGCCCGGCGTGGTGCAGGTACCGCCTAACGGCCAACCGATTGTGTTGATGGCCGATGCCCAGACCACCGGCGGTTATCCACGCATTGCCTGCGTTATCGAAGCCGATCTCTACCATCTGGCGCAAATTCGCCTTGGCGAGCCCATTCACTTTATTCACTGCACGCTGGAGGATGCGATCAGCGCCAAACAGCATCAACAACGTTCGTTCGACCAAATGGCTTGGGGACTGGCACATGAAGATTGATCTTAACGCCGATCTCGGCGAAGGCAGCGCCAGCGATCAGGCGCTGCTGACGCTGGTCAGTTCAGCCAATATCGCCTGTGGCTTCCACGCCGGTGATGCACAAACCATGCTGCAATCGGTGCGCTGGGCGAAAGCGTCTGGCGTGGCGATCGGTGCCCATCCGAGCTTCCCCGATCGGGAAAACTTTGGCCGCACCGCCATGCAGCTGCCGCCCGAAACGGTGTATGCGCAGATGATCTATCAGATTGGTGCGCTAAAAAGTATTGCGGAAAGCGAAGGTGAACGACTGGTGCACGTCAAGCCGCACGGCATGCTGTATAACCAGGCTGCGGGCGATCCGCAGTTAGCAGATGCTATCGCGCGCGCGGTAAAAGCCGTGGATAGCGGATTGATTCTGGTGGGATTGGCGGGCAGCGCCTCGATTACGGCGGCGGCGCATCATGGTTTGCGCACGCGCGAAGAGGTGTTTGCCGATCGTGGCTATCTGGCAAGCGGGGCTTTAGTACCCCGCAGTCAGCCTAAGGCGATGATTGAAGATGCCGATCAGGCGCTGGCGCAAACGCTGGCGATGGTGCAGCAGCGTCAGGTGCTAAGCATCAGCGGCGAATGGGTGAAGGTCAACGCGGAAACCGTTTGTTTACACGGTGACGGTGCGCACGCGCTCCAATTCGCCCGCACATTGCGTGCGGCATTTGCGACGCATCGGATTGCTGTCACCAGCGCATAACTTTTTACTTATTGCCCGGCATCATGCCGGGCTTTGTCTTTTCACATAAGGGAACAACATGGATAACGTGGTTAACCTCTGGCCGCTGCTGGGCATTGCCGCCATCATTGTGGGTTTTGTGCTGCGCTTTAACCCGGTGCTGGTGGTCATTGTAGCGGGCTTCGTCACCGGGCTGGCGGCGCATCTGCCGCTGGCGGATATTCTGGAAAAACTCGGTTCTGGCTTCCTCAATACGCGTAACCTGCCGCTGATTCTGCTGCTGCCGCTGGCGGTTATCGGCTTGCTGGAGCGTCATGGCTTGAAAGAGCGCGCGCAAAGCTGGATCGCGCAGATCAAAACCGCTACGGCGGGTCGTTTGCTGATCGTCTACCTGTTCGTGCGTGAAGCTACCGCCGCGCTGGGCTTGACCAGCCTTGGCGGCCATCCGCAGATGGTGCGTCCGCTGCTGGCACCGATGGCGGAAGGCGCCACGGAAAACCGCTACGGTGAAGTCCCGCCAGAAGTGCGTCACCGTCTGCGCGCCATGTCTGCGGCGACCGATAACATTGGTCTGTTCTTTGGCGAGGATATCTTCGTTGCCTTTGGCGCGATTATCTTCATGCATAACTTTATGCAGGAATCTGCCGGTATCAGCACTGAACCGCTGCATATCGCGCTGTGGGGCATTCCTACCGCAATTTGTGCTTTCCTCATTCATTCAGCCCGTCTGGTGCGTCTTGATCGTCAACTCTCGCGTGAATTGGGCGCGTTGAACCAGCAGGCGCTGAACGCCAAAGGAGGAAAGTAATGTTCCAGCAACAATATTTGATGTGGCTGGCAGGGGTGATCCTGCTGGTTGTCGCGGTACTTTCCTGGCGTGACAGCGCCAACCCGCGCCGTTTCACCACTGGCCTGTTCTGGGCACTGTATGGTCTGATTTTCCTGATTGGTGATGGTGCCTATCAGCTGATGGGGCAATGGGCGGGTGATGCCGAACTGGGCCGCCGCTGGTTGCATATCGGCGTGGGCGTTGCCGTGGTGTTGATGGCGTTAATCGCCGGTTTCGGCGGCGTGCGTTTGGGCCGCTATCATCAGCGCAGTGATGAGCAGAAGCAGGAAAGCGCAATGCGTCTGCGCAACAAACTGTTCCTGCCGGCGCTGGCGATTCCGCTGGTGACAGTGATTGGCGTACTGGCGTTTAACCATATTCCCGGTTTGCAGGACACCGTGTTTGGCCCGGGCAATCACTCCACGCTGGTGACACTGTTCTCAATGATGATTGGCTGCCTGCTGGGCTGGCTGATTGCGTTGAAAATTACCCATGAAAAGCCGCTGCAGTCGATGCAGGAAACCCGTCGCCTGCTGGACGCTGTGGGTTGGGCGTTTATTCTTCCGCAGATCCTGGCCACGCTCGGCCTGCTGTTCACCAGCGCCGGGGTCGGCACGGCGATTTCGCATCTCACCGAGCAGTATCTGGCGGTTGATAATCGTCTGATTGCCGTCGCGGTCTATGCGGGTGGCATGGCGTTGCTGACCATGGTAATGGGCAATGCGTTTGCCGCCTTCCCGATCGTCACGGCGGGCATTGGTATTCCGATTCTGGTGCTGCAACACGGCGGTAATCCGGCGGTGATGGCGGCGATTGGTATGTTCTCCGGCTATTGCGGCACGCTGATGACGCCGATGGCGGCCAACTTCAACATCGTGCCGGCGCGCCTGCTGGAGCTGCCAGACCGCAACGCGGTGATCAAGGCTCAGGTGCCAACCGGTGTGCTACTGTTGGTAGTGAATATTTTCCTGCTCTACTTCCTGATGTTCTTGTGAGGTTGCCATGAAAACGGTGTTAATGACGGCATTTGAGCCCTTTGGTGGCGAAAGTATCAATCCTTCGTGGGAAGCGGTGCGCAGCTTCGACGGTAAAGAGATTGCCGGTGCGCGCATTGTGGTGCGCCAGCTGCCGGTGGTATTTGCCACCTGTGGTGAGGTGTTGACGCGCGCACTGGAGGAGATTCAACCCGATCGCGTGTTGTGCGTTGGGCAAGCCGGAGGTCGCGCCGATATTACCGTTGAACGCGTCGCTATTAACGTGGATGACGCACGCATTCCGGATAACGATCAGCAGCAGCCGATCGATCAGCCGATTGAGGCCGATGGCCCGGCAGCCTATTTCTCTACGCTGCCGATCAAAGCGATGGTTGCCGCACTGCGCGAAGTGGGCGTGCCGGCTTCGGTATCGCAAACTGCCGGTACCTTCACTTGTAATCACGTGATGTACAGCCTGCTGCACTGGATTCATACCACTAACAGCAAGGCGCGCGGCGGCTTTATTCACATCCCGTACATGCCGGAACAAGCGGTAAATCACCCTGGTGTGGCAAGTATGGCCACCGCCAGCGTCATTCAGGCGCTGGAGACTTCGCTGCAGGTTATCCTGAGCACGGAAAGTGATATCCGCGTCGTTGGTGGCGCCACCCATTAACCGGAGTTTTTATGCCTGAGGGACCGGAGATCCGCCGCGCAGCGGATCAACTGGCAGCGGCAATGGTTGGCAAACCGCTCACCGATGTGTGGTTTGCCTTTCCGGCGCTCAAGACCTACGAACCGGCATTGATGGACGCCACCATCAATGCCTTCGAAACGCGCGGTAAAGCGCTGCTCACACACTTCTCCAACGGGTTAACGCTCTACAGCCACAATCAGCTGTACGGCGTGTGGCGTGTGGTGCCCACCGGTACGCAGCCGAATACCACGCGCCAGTTACGCGTGCGGCTCGCAACTGCGGATAAAACCATTTTGCTGTATAGCGCGTCGGATATTGAGCTGCTCAATGCCGATACCTTAGCCGCGCATCCGTTTTTGCAGCGCGTGGGCCCGGATGTGCTGGATGCCAGCTTAACGGTTGAGGAGGTGCGCGATCGTCTGCTGTCGCCACGTTTTCGTCGTCGCCAGTTCAGCGGCTTGCTGCTCGATCAGGCTTTTCTCGCCGGCTTGGGCAATTATCTGCGGGTGGAGATTTTGTGGCACGCCGGACTGCTGGCGTCACATCGGGCCCAGGATCTGAGCGAACAGCAGTTAACGGCGCTGAGTGAGGCGATGCTGGCGGTGCCGCGCTTGTCGTATCAGATGCGTGGCAGCATGAAGAAGTATCACGAGGATGCGGCTTTTCGCTTCGAGGTGTTTCATCGGCAGGGTAAGAAATGTCGGCGGTGCGGCGCGGTGATTGAGAAGGGCGTGTTGTCATCGCGGCCGTTTTACTGGTGTCCGGGATGCCAGTCGTAGCGGCGCGATTTATCGCGCAATAAAAAAGGCGGCCATTTGGCCGCCTTTCTCTTATTTATCCAGCGCCGAGGTAAAGGGACGCTCGGTGTAACCGGTATACAGCTGACGCGGACGCGCAATCTTCATGCCTTCGTCGTGCATCTCTTTCCAGTGTGCAATCCAGCCCACGGTACGCGCCATCGCGAAGATAACGGTAAACATGGAAGACGGAATACCCATCGCTTTCAGAATAATGCCTGAGTAGAAATCGACGTTTGGATAGAGTTTACGTTCAATGAAGTACGGGTCGTTCAGCGCAATGTGTTCCAGCTCCATCGCCACTTCCAGCAGATCATCTTTCATGCCCAGTTCATTCAGCACTTCGTGACAGGTATCGCGCATCACGGTGGCACGCGGATCGTAGTTTTTGTACACGCGGTGGCCAAAGCCCATCAGACGGAACGAGTCGTTCTTGTCTTTCGCGCGTTTAACGAATTCTGGGATGTGATCAACGGTGCTGATCTCTTCCAGCATGCGCAGTGTCGCTTCGTTGGCACCGCCGTGCGCCGGTCCCCACAGTGAAGCGATACCGGCGGCGATACAGGCAAACGGGTTGGCGCCTGAAGAGCCTGCGGTACGTACGGTAGAAGTAGACGCGTTTTGCTCGTGGTCGGCGTGCAGAATCAGAATACGATCCATCGCACGTTCCAGTACCGGGTTCACTTTGTACTCTTCGCACGGCGTGGCGAACATCATGTGCAGGAAGTTACCGGCATAAGAGAGGTCGTTGCGTGGATACACAAACGGCTGACCAATCGAGTATTTGTAGCACATCGCCGCCATGGTCGGCATTTTCGACAGCAGGCGGAATGCAGCGATTTCACGGTGACGCTCAATGTTGACGTCTAAGGAGTCGTGATAAAACGCTGCCAGCGCCCCGGTCACACCGCACATCACTGCCATTGGATGCGAATCGCGACGGAAGCCGTGGAACAGTCGAGTGATTTGCTCATGAATCATGGTATGGCGGGTAACGGTGGTGCGGAATTCTTCAAACTGGGCTTGGGTCGGGGCTTCGCCATTCAGCAAGATGTAACACACTTCGAGATAGTTAGAGTGGGTTGCCAGCTGGTCAATCGGGAAACCGCGGTGTAACAGAATGCCTTCGTCACCGTCGATAAAGGTGATCTTAGATTCGCAGGACGCCGTAGAGGTGAAGCCGGGATCGAAGGTGAACAGGCCTTGTGAGCCAAGGGCGCGCACATCAACAACATCTTGTCCCAGCGTGCCTTGCATCACGTCCAGTTCAACAGACGTATTATCTTGTAGGGTTAGCGTCACTTTTTTATCTGTCATTATTTCGTCTCCATAGCGCCTTTAAGGTAAGGATCTTAGACACCAGAATAGCCTTCATGTTGCATAAAACCACAATCTTCACAGCATCACTCTGCGGTAACGTGGTTCGTGCAGGGTTACAGAGTGAACGCTGAATTTGGGCCATTCGGTGGCATCGGGGCATGACATGCTGCACATCGAGGATGTTAAAGTTCCTGTCACGACATAACTTCTTGGTAACCAATAACCTGATGCTTTGTAATGCTTGTATTGGCAATGTTACATAACTTGAGCTTAGGGGAAAGTGTATCCCCATAACTTTTGTGCATCATAGGGCTTTAATGCGATTGTTTGTAACTGAAATGTTGATCTTTTGTCAAATCAGATAATTAAAAATGTATTAATTGTGAAATTCGTGAGCATGATCACTGTTCAACCTAAATGTGACCAAAGAGATTGTAGGGGAATTGTAATCAGAATGTGATCCTCCTATACTGCGGCCAGGTCTCCGGAACACCCTGACACCAGGAGCCACCCAGCGTTTTACCCGCTTTATTAACACTGGATGTTGCTATTTTGGTGGCGGTTGCAGTCTGAACACATGCTGTGTCTCTGTTGCAACTCAGGACCGGAGGAAGCAAAATAAAAAAGAGCTGTGTGGGCAAAACCGTGAAAAAACAAAGACCTGTTAACTTGGATCTCTCGACGATCCGGTTTCCCGTTACTGCAATATCGTCCATTCTCCACCGCGTCTCCGGCGTGATCACCTTTGTCGCCCTCGGAATTCTGCTCTGGTTACTGGGTCTCTCTCTCTCCTCTCCAGAAGGTTTCCAGCAAGCGGCATCCATCATGGATAGCTTCTTCGCCAAATTCATCATGTGGGGCATTTTAACTGCGCTGGCGTATCACGCTGTGGGCGGTATTCGTCATATGTTGGCTGATTTTGGCTTTATGGAAGAAACCCTGCAGGTGGGAACCCGTTCCGCGCAAGCGGCTTTTGTTATCACTGTCGTGCTCTCAATTTTGGCTGGAGTCCTCGTATGGTAAGCAATGCTTCTGCATTAGGACGCAACGGTATCCATGACTGGCTGTTACTGCGTGCTGCTGCAATCTTAATTACGCTCTACATTATCTACATCCTCGGTTTCGTCGTGATGACAGGCACGCTGACGTATGACGTCTGGCACGGCTTCTTCTCATCCGCCTTCACTAAAGTGTTCACCATGTTGACGCTGTTCTCGATTCTGATCCACGGCTGGATTGGGATGTGGCAGGTGTTGACTGACTATGTGAAACCGGTAGCAACCCGTTTGCTGCTGCAGTTTGTGATTGTGGTTGCGCTGTTGTCGTATGCAATTTATGGAATCGTTGTGGTGTGGGGTGTGTAAATGAGTTTGCCAGTCAGAGAATTTGATGCCGTGGTGATCGGCGCGGGTGGTGCAGGTATGCGCGCCGCTCTGCAAATCTCCCAATCGGGCCAAACCTGTGCCCTGTTATCCAAAGTTTTCCCAACCCGTTCCCATACCGTATCGGCGCAGGGCGGTATCACCGTTGCGCTCGGTAACACCCATGAAGACAACTGGGAATGGCACATGTACGACACCGTCAAAGGTTCCGACTTTATCGGCGACCAGGACGCGATCGAATATATGTGTCATGTCGGTCCGGAAGCGATTCTGGAACTGGAACATATGGGATTGCCATTCTCCCGTCTGGATGACGGCCGCGTGTATCAGCGTCCGTTTGGTGGTCAGTCGAAGAACTTTGGCGGTGAGCAGGCGGCGCGTACCGCTGCGGCTGCCGACCGTACCGGCCACGCCTTGCTGCATACGCTGTATCAGCAGAATCTGAAGAACAAAACCACCATCTTCTCCGAATGGTATGCGCTGGATCTGGTGAAAAACGAAGACGGTGCGATTGTCGGCTGTACGGCCATCTGCATGGAAACCGGCGAAACCGTCTACTTCAAAGCCAAGGCGACCATTCTCGCCACCGGCGGCGCGGGCCGTATTTACCAATCCACCACTAACGCCCACATCAACACCGGTGACGGCGTCGGTATGGCGCTGCGCGCAGGCGTGCCGGTGCAGGATATGGAAATGTGGCAGTTCCACCCAACCGGCATTGCCGGTGCGGGCGTATTGGTCACCGAAGGTTGCCGTGGTGAAGGTGGTTACCTGCTGAATAAGCACGGTGAACGCTTCATGGAACGTTATGCGCCGAACGCCAAAGATCTGGCGGGTCGTGACGTGGTAGCACGTTCGATGATGGTGGAAATCCGTGAAGGTCGCGGCTGCGATGGTCCGTGGGGCCCGCATATTAAACTGAAGCTCGATCATCTCGGTGCTGAAGTCCTGGAATCGCGTCTGCCTGGCATCCTTGAGCTGTCGCGTACCTTTGCTCACGTCGATCCGATTAAAGAACCGATTCCGGTGATCCCAACTTGCCACTACATGATGGGCGGCGTGCCGACCAAAGTGACTGGCCAGGCGCTGCGCGTAAACGAGCAGGGCGAAGATGTGGTGATTCCGGGGCTGTTTGCCGTCGGCGAAATCGCCTGCGTATCGGTACACGGTGCTAACCGCCTCGGCGGTAACTCGCTGCTCGATCTGGTGGTGTTTGGCCGCGCTGCCGGCGTACATCTGCTGGAGTGTATTGAAGAACAGGGTGAACTGCGTGAAGCCACGCAGGAAAATCTCGATGAAGCGATGGCACGCTTCAACCGTTGGGAAAATAACACCACCGGTGAAGATCCTGTCGAAATCCGTAAAGCGCTGCAGCGTTGCATGCAGAATAACTTCTCGGTTTTCCGCGACGGCGAGGCGATGCGTGAAGGTCTGGAAGAGCTGAAAGTGATACGTGAGCGCCTGAAATCAGCGCGCCTTGACGACCGTTCGCCAGACTTCAACACCCAGCGTATTGAGTGCCTTGAGCTGGATAATCTGATGGAAACCGCCTACGCGACAGCTGTAGCCGCCAACTTCCGTACCGAAAGCCGTGGCGCACACAGCCGCTTCGACTATCCGGAGCGCGATGATGCTAATTGGCTGTGCCACAGTCTCTATGTTCCGCAGACGGAAAGCATGACGCGCCGTGAGGTGAACATGCAACCGAAACTGCGTGCGGCCTTCCCGCCGAAAGCACGTACTTACTAATTGCGGAGATCATCATGAGACTCGAATTTTCAATCTATCGTTACAACCCAGAAGTCGATGCCAAGCCCCGCATGCAGGAATATACCCTGGAGTCGGAAGATGGTCGCGACATGATGCTGTTGGATGCGCTGATCCGTCTGAAAGAAAAAGACCCGACGCTGGCTTTCCGTCGCTCTTGCCGTGAAGGCGTGTGCGGTTCAGATGGTCTGAACATGAACGGTAAAAATGGTCTGGCGTGTATCACGCCGATCTCTGCGCTGGGCAACGGCTCGAAGAAAATTGTCATCCGTCCACTGCCGGGGTTGCCGGTGATCCGCGACCTCGTGGTAGACATGGGACAATTCTATGCACAGTATGAGAAGATTAAGCCTTTCCTGTTGAATAATGGGGAAAATCCTCCGGCGCGCGAGCATCTACAAAGCCCGGCTGAGCGTGAGCACCTTGATGGTTTGTACGAGTGTATTCTCTGCGCCTGCTGCTCAACCTCGTGCCCGTCGTTCTGGTGGAACCCGGACAAATTTGTGGGTCCGGCAGGCCTGCTGGCGGCTTATCGTTTCCTGATCGACAGCCGCGACACGGAAACCAATGCGCGTCTCGACAATCTAAACGATGCTTTCAGTGTTTTCCGCTGTCACAGCATCATGAACTGTGTGAGCGTGTGCCCGAAAGGCCTAAACCCAACGCGCGCCATCGGCCATATTAAGTCGATGCTGCTGCAACGCGGGGCGTAACAAAGAAGTCACTGTCCGGGAACTGCGGTTCCCGGATGTTTACGGAAGCCTCTATAAGCGCGGTACTGACCACGCTTATAAAGGTTCCCTTACGAGCCAGGCGCCGGTAGCGCACAGGTTCGTATCGCTGAACTCACTACGGCAAGCCGCGTAAGCGGTAACAAATGAAACCTCATAAAAAGCAGATTAATGCTTAAGGGATCACAATGCAGAACAGCGCGATGAAACCCTGGCTGGACTCCTCCTGGCTGGCCGGCGCGAACCAATCTTACATAGAGCAACTCTATGAGGATTTCCTGACCGATCCTGACTCAGTTGATGACATGTGGCGCGAGCTGTTCCAACAGCTGCCGGGCACTGGCGTGAAACCTGAGCAATTTCACTCCACCACGCGTGATTACTTCCGCCGCCTGGCAAAAGACGCTACGCGTTACACCTCAACCGTGACCGATCCGGCGACCAATTCCAAGCAGGTTAAAGTGCTGCAGCTGATCAATGCATTCCGCTTCCGCGGGCATCAGCAAGCCAACCTTGACCCGCTCGGCCTGTGGAAACAGGACGCTGTATCGGATCTCGATCCGGCTTATCACGATCTGACCGACGCCGATTTTCAGGAAAGCTTTAACGTAGGCTCCTTTGCTATCGGCAAAGAGACCATGAAGCTGGCTGATCTGTTCGCGGCATTGCAGCAGACGTACTGTGGCTCGATTGGTGCAGAGTATATGCACATCAACAACACCGATGAGAAACGCTGGATTCAACAGCGTCTGGAATCGGTGGTGGGCCACGCGTCTTTCAGCAACGACGAGAAAAAAGGTTTCCTGAAAGAGCTGACCGCGGCAGAAGGCCTGGAGAAATATCTGGGTGCGAAATTCCCAGGTGCGAAGCGCTTCTCGCTGGAAGGCGGTGATGCGCTGGTGCCAATGCTGCGCGAGATGATTCGTCACGCCGGCAAGAGCGGTACGCGCGAAGTGGTGCTGGGTATGGCGCACCGTGGTCGCTTGAACGTACTGATCAACGTATTGGGTAAAAAGCCGCAGGATCTGTTTGACGAATTCTCCGGTAAGCACAAAGAACATCTCGGCACCGGCGACGTGAAGTACCACATGGGCTTCTCGTCTGACGTGGAAACCGAAGGCGGCCTGGTGCATCTGGCGCTGGCATTCAACCCGTCGCATCTGGAAATCGTTAGCCCGGTAGTCATGGGTTCGGTGCGTGCGCGTCTGGATCGTCTGGCTGAGCCAAGCAGCAATAAGGTTCTGCCGATCACCATTCACGGTGATGCCGCGGTTATCGGCCAGGGCGTGGTGCAGGAAACCCTGAACATGTCGCAGGCGCGCGGCTACGAAGTGGGCGGTACCGTTCGCATCGTGATTAACAACCAGGTTGGCTTTACCACTTCCAACCCGAAAGATGCGCGCTCTACACCGTACTGTACTGACATCGGCAAAATGGTGCTGGCACCGATTTTCCACGTTAATGCGGATGATCCAGAAGCCGTGGCGTTTGTCACTCGCCTGGCGCTGGACTATCGCAACACCTTCAAACGTGATGTCTTCATCGACCTGGTGTGCTATCGCCGTCACGGCCACAACGAAGCCGACGAGCCAAGTGCCACTCAGCCGTTGATGTACCAGAAAATCAAAAAGCATCCAACGCCGCGTAAACTCTATGCCGATCAGCTGGAAAGCGAAGGTGTAGCGACCAGCGAAGATGCCACCGAGATGGTGAATCTGTACCGCGATGCGCTGGATGAAGGCGAGTGCGTGGTGCCGGAATGGCGTCCAATGAGTCTGCACTCGTTTACGTGGTCACCGTACCTGAACCATGAATGGGACGAAAGCTATCCAGCCACCGTTGAACTGAAACGTCTGCAGGAACTGGCGCGCCGCATCAGCAGCGTACCGGAATCGGTAGAAGTGCAGTCACGCGTCGCGAAGATCTACAACGATCGTAAAGAGATGGCCGAAGGCAACAAAGCGTTCGACTGGGGTGGAGCAGAAAACCTCGCTTACGCCACGCTGGTTGACGAGGGGATTCCGGTGCGTCTTTCCGGTGAAGATACCGGTCGCGGTACCTTCTTCCACCGTCATGCGGTGATCCATAACCAGACTAACGGTTCAACTTACACGCCGCTGCACCATGTCCATAACGGTCAGGGTCAGTTTAAAGTGTGGGATTCCGTGTTATCTGAAGAAGCGGTACTGGCCTTCGAATACGGTTACGCCACCGCAGAGCCGCGCGTGCTGACCATTTGGGAAGCGCAGTTCGGCGACTTCGCTAACGGTGCGCAGGTCGTCATCGACCAGTTCATCAGCTCCGGCGAACAGAAATGGGGCCGGATGTGTGGCCTGGTGATGTTGCTCCCGCACGGCTATGAAGGCCAGGGCCCTGAGCACTCCTCGGCGCGTCTGGAGCGTTATCTGCAACTCTGTGCTGAGCAGAACATGCAGGTGTGCGTACCTTCCACACCAGCGCAGGTTTACCACATGCTGCGTCGTCAGGCGCTGCGCGGTATGCGCCGTCCGCTGATCGTGATGTCGCCGAAATCGCTGCTGCGTCATCCGCTGGCAATTTCTTCCCTGGAAGAGTTGGCCACCGGTAGCTTCCAGCCGGCCATTGGTGAGATCGACGATCTGGATCCGCAGCAGGTAAAACGTGTGGTGCTGTGTTCGGGCAAAGTTTATTACGATCTGCTGGATCAGCGTCGTAAAAACGAGCAGACCGACGTGGCCATCGTGCGTATCGAACAACTCTATCCGTTCCCGCACAAAGTCGTGCAGGACGTATTGAAAAACTATGCTCATGTGCAGGATTTCGTGTGGTGTCAGGAAGAGCCGCTGAATCAGGGCGCATGGTATTGCAGTCAGCATCATTTCCGCGAAGTGGTTCCATTTGGTGCGTCACTGCGTTATGCAGGCCGTCCGGCTTCTGCTTCACCGGCCGTGGGCTACATGTCCGTACATCAAAAACAGCAGCAAGACCTGGTTAATGACGCGCTGAACCTTGGTTAATAAAAAGGAAAGAAAATGAGTAGCGTAGAAATTCTCGTTCCCGATTTGCCTGAATCCGTAGCGGACGCAACGGTTGCAACCTGGCACAAAAAACCTGGCGACTCTGTGAGCCGCGATGAAGTACTGGTAGAGATTGAAACTGATAAAGTGGTTCTGGAAGTGCCTGCATCTGCTGACGGCATCCTGGAAGCCGTGCTGGAAGATGAAGGCGCTACCGTTACTTCTCGCCAGATTCTGGGCCGACTGAAAGAGGGCAACAGCGGCGGAAAAGAGACTGCAGCGAAAGCGGAAAGCAACGAGTCTACTCCTGCACAGCGCCAGACTGCTTCTCTGGAAGAAGAGAGCAACGATGCGCTTAGCCCAGCGGTACGCCGCCTGATCGCTGAAAACAACCTCGATGCCAGCCAGATTAAAGGCACCGGCGTTGGCGGCCGTCTGACGCGTGAAGATGTGGAAAAACATCTGGCGAAGAAAGCCGACAGCGGCAAAGCCGCACCCGCCTCAGCACCAGCCGCTGCTGCGCCGCAGGCCGCTGTGGCTAACCGCAGCGAAAAACGCGTACCGATGACGCGTCTGCGTAAGCGTGTGGCCGAGCGTCTGCTGGAAGCGAAAAACAGCACCGCGATGTTGACCACCTTCAACGAAATCAACATGAAGCCAATCATGGACCTGCGTAAGCAGTACGGCGATGCGTTCGAGAAGCGTCACGGCGTGCGTCTGGGCTTCATGTCCTTCTACATCAAAGCGGTGGTTGAAGCGCTGAAACGCTTCCCGGAAGTTAACGCGTCTATTGATGGCGAAGATGTGGTTTACCACAACTATTTCGATGTGAGCATTGCGGTTTCTACCCCGCGTGGTCTGGTTACGCCAGTGCTGAAAGATGTCGATGCGCTGAGCATGGCCGACATTGAGAAGAAAATTAAAGAGCTGGCGGTGAAAGGCCGTGACGGCAAATTGACGGTTGAAGAGTTGACCGGCGGTAACTTCACCATCACCAACGGTGGTGTATTTGGTTCGCTGATGTCTACGCCAATCATCAACCCACCGCAGAGTGCGATTCTGGGCATGCACGCCATCAAAGAGCGCCCAATGGCGGTCAATGGTCAGGTGGTGATTCTGCCAATGATGTATCTGGCACTCTCTTACGATCACCGTCTGATTGATGGTCGTGAATCCGTTGGCTATCTGGTCGCGGTGAAAGAGATGCTGGAAGATCCAGCTCGCCTGCTGCTGGACGTCTAATTTCGCCGGGCGCGCGGTGTGAAGGCGCGCCCAAAATCTTACCTGAATGGATAGAACATCATGAACTTACATGAATACCAGGCGAAGCAGCTGTTTGCACGCTATGGCATGCCAGCGCCGACAGGCTACGCCTGCACTACGCCACGTGAGGCCGAAGAAGCCGCGTCTAAAATTGGCGCCGGTCCGTGGGTAGTGAAATGCCAGGTTCATGCCGGTGGCCGCGGTAAAGCGGGCGGCGTGAAAGTCGTTAACAGCAAAGAAGATATTCGTGCTTTCGCTGAGCATTGGCTGGGCAAACGTCTGGTGACCTATCAAACTGATGCGCATGGACAGCCGGTAAACCAGATTCTGGTTGAAGCCGCGACTGACATCGATCAAGAGCTGTATCTGGGTGCGGTTGTTGACCGCGCGACTCGTCGCGTGATCTTCATGGCTTCGACAGAAGGCGGTGTTGAGATTGAGAAAGTGGCAGAAGAAACGCCACACTTAATCCACAAAATGGCACTGGATCCGTTGGCAGGCCCACAACCGTATCAGGGCCGCGAGTTGGCGTTCAAACTCGGCCTGACCGGTAAGCAAGTGAGCCAGTTCACCAAAATCTTTATGGGTCTGGCGACCATGTTCCTCGAGCGCGATCTGGCGATGGTTGAGATCAACCCGCTGGTGATCACCAAGCAGGGCGATCTGATCTGCCTCGACGGCAAATTGGGCGCGGATGGTAACGCACTGTTCCGTCAGCCGGAGTTGCGTGAAATGCGCGATCCGAGCCAGGAAGATCCACGCGAAGCACACGCTACGCAGTGGGAACTGAACTACGTTGCGCTGGATGGCAACATCGGTTGTATGGTGAACGGCGCCGGTCTGGCGATGGGCACCATGGACATCGTGAAACACCACGGCGGTGAGCCAGCGAACTTCCTTGACGTTGGCGGCGGCGCAACCAAAGAGCGCGTGACCGAAGCCTTCAAAATCATCCTGTCTGATGATGCCGTTAAAGCGGTATTCGTTAACATCTTCGGCGGCATCGTGCGTTGCGACCTGATTGCAGACGGCATCATCGGTGCAGTGGCAGAAGTGGGTGTCAACGTGCCGGTAGTGGTACGTCTCGAAGGTAACAACGCCGAGCTGGGCGCTAAGAAACTGGCGGACAGCGGTCTGAACATCATTGCAGCAACTAGCCTGACAGACGCTGCACAGCGTGTTGTCGCTGCAGCGGAGGGTAAATAATGTCCATTTTGATCGACAAAAACACCAAAGTCATTTGCCAGGGTTTCACCGGTGGTCAAGGGACGTTTCACTCTGAGCAGGCGCTGGCCTACGGTACGCAGCTGGTTGGCGGTGTCACGCCAGGCAAAGGCGGCACCACGCATCTCGGTCTGCCGGTGTTCAACACCGTGCGTGAAGCGGTAGAAGCGACGGGCGCAACCGCCACCGTGATCTACGTTCCGGCTCCGTTCTGCAAAGACGGTATCCTGGAAGCCATCGATGCGGGCATCAAACTGATCATCACCATCACCGAAGGTATCCCAACGCTGGATATGCTGACCGTGAAAGTGAAGCTGGATGAAGCCGGCGTGCGTATGATCGGCCCGAACTGCCCAGGCGTGATCACCCCAGGCGAATGTAAGATCGGTATCATGCCGGGCCACATTCACCAGCCGGGCCGCGTGGGTATCGTCTCGCGTTCAGGTACGCTGACCTATGAAGCGGTTAAGCAGACCACTGACATCGGCTACGGCCAGTCAACCTGCGTCGGTATCGGTGGTGACCCGATCCCGGGCTCTAACTTCATCGACATCCTGAAACTGTTCCAGGAAGATCCACAGACCGAAGCGATCGTGATGATCGGTGAGATCGGTGGTAGCGCGGAAGAAGAAGCGGCTGCCTACATCAAAGCACACGTGACCAAGCCCGTTGTCGGCTACATCGCCGGTGTAACTGCACCGAAAGGCAAACGTATGGGCCACGCTGGTGCCATCATTGCCGGTGGTAAAGGTACCGCTGATGAGAAATTCGCTGCGCTGGAAGCGGCCGGTGTGAAAACCGTACGCAGCCTGGCAGACATTGGTGACGCAGTTAAAGCGGTTCTGCCCATCCAATAATTCATCACGGTTGTGATGCAGAAAGGCCACCTTCGGGTGGTCTTTTTTTTGGCAATATCCTGCTAAAAATTAGGGGGAAAAGCGCAACGGGTGAAGAAAGTGCGGCTATGCTTAGGTTGTCATCGAGGTAAAGAAGGGAAAAGGCGCTAGATCTCTGTCAAAGAATTGATGCGTGGCTTTGCAGATAGAGGTTAAATAATTGCGGAAAAGGTAATTATATTCTTAATTTAACCCACGGATTGTGACAACTAATTAACAACCATTCTTACGATACATATCTGGAAATTTATAGTTTTAATCCAGATCAATAAATGGCGAGTTATAACAAACTTTACCACTGGCTAAGCACGGGCCAACCGGTATAAATTGCGCTGCATCAATTCAGTCTTCTTCATAATTTTTCAGGAGTTTGTGCCAGGCGTTGTTAAATCAATTCTGTCGCCTCCTCGACGCACTCCTGCTTGAACCAGACTGAAAAGATCGGTTTTTCGGGAAATTTATATCACTGTTACTCACGCATATCGGGCAACAGATTTTCTCTGTTATCTCAGTAATAAAACTGGAATCAATAATCAGTCGTTCCTGAATCTTATTCTGCGCGTCAATGTCTGTTGTTTGCCGTTGTCATCCGCAGGGGAAGTTCATGCGAGGAGCAAGGAGTCATCATGTTAGATATTGTCGAGCTGTCGCGTTTACAGTTTGCCCTGACGGCGATGTACCATTTCCTGTTCGTGCCATTAACGCTGGGTATGGCGTTTTTGTTGGCGATCATGGAAACCGTGTATGTCCTCACGGGGAAACAAATTTATAAAGATATGACCAAGTTCTGGGGCAAGTTGTTTGGTATCAACTTTGCGCTCGGCGTGGCTACCGGCCTGACCATGGAATTCCAGTTCGGTACCAACTGGTCATATTACTCACATTACGTCGGCGATATCTTTGGTGCGCCGCTCGCCATTGAAGGTTTGATGGCGTTCTTCCTCGAATCCACCTTTGTAGGTCTGTTCTTCTTCGGCTGGGATCGCCTGGGCAAGGTGCAACACCTCGCGGTGACCTGGTTGGTGGCGCTCGGCTCGAACATGTCCGCACTGTGGATTCTGGTGGCGAATGGCTGGATGCAGAACCCGATCGCATCGGAATTCAATTTCGAAACCATGCGTATGGAGATGTTGAGCTTCTCCGAACTGGTGCTTAATCCGGTTGCGCAGGTGAAGTTTGTGCATACCGTGGCCGCCGGTTACACCACCGGCGCGATGTTCATTCTCGGTATCAGCGCATGGTATCTGCTAAAAGGGCGCGATATGGCTTTTGCTAAGCGCTCTTTTGCTATTGCAGCCAGCTTCGGTATGGCCGCGATTTTGTCGGTGATCGTACTGGGTGACGAATCCGGTTATGAAATCGGCGACGTGCAGAAAACCAAACTCGCAGCGATTGAAGCGGAATGGGAAACCCAACCGGCACCGGCTGCGTTTACGCTATTCGGTATTCCGGATCAGGAGACGCAGGAAAACAAATATGCGATTCAGATTCCGTATCTGCTCGGCTTGATCGCTACACGTTCAGTCGATACGCCGGTGACCGGTTTGAAAGATTTGCTGGCGCAGCATGAAGTGCGTATTCGTAACGGTATGAAAGCTTACGCACTGTTAAACGAACTACGTGGTGGCAGTAAAGATCCTGCTGTTCGTAGCCAGTTCGAAGCCACCAAACAGGATCTCGGTTATGGCTTATTGCTGAAGCGTTATACCGCAGATGTGGCGAATGCCACTGAAGAGCAAATTCAGCAAGCCAAGCAGGACTCTATTCCGCGCGTTGCGCCGTTGTATTTTGCCTTCCGCATCATGGTGCTGGGTGGCGTGCTGATGTTGGGCATTATTGCGCTCTCCTTCTGGAGCGTGATCCGCAACCGTATCGGTAAGTCCCGCTGGCTGTTGAAAGCGGCATTGTACGGCATTCCATTGCCGTGGATTGCAATTGAAGCCGGTTGGTTCGTTGCTGAATACGGGCGTCAACCATGGGCGATTGGTGAGGTGCTGCCCACCGCAGTCGCTAACTCCTCACTAACCGTGGGCGATCTCCTGTTCTCGATGACGCTGATTTGCGGTCTCTATACCTTGTTCCTCGTGGCGGAAATGTACCTGATGTTCAAATTCGCGCGCCTTGGTCCAAGCAGCCTGAAGACGGGGCGCTATCATCATGAAACGCTGAAACCATCATCTCAGCCGGTGCGTGGATAAGGAGAGCTACCATGTTTGACTATGAAGTATTGCGTTTTGTCTGGTGGCTGCTGATTGGCGTGTTGCTGATCGGTTTCGCCGTCACCGACGGCTTTGATATGGGTGTGGGTATGCTGACCCGTATTCTGGGTCGTACCGATACCGAACGCCGCATCATGATTAACAGTATTGCGCCGCACTGGGACGGTAACCAGGTTTGGCTGATCACCGCCGGTGGCGCGCTGTTTGCTGCCTGGCCGATGGTCTATGCTGCGGCGTTCTCGGGTTTCTACGTGGCGATGATTCTGGTGCTAGCGTCACTGTTCTTCCGTCCGGTCGGTTTTGACTACCGCTCGAAGATTGAAGATATGCGCTGGCGCGGCATGTGGGATTGGGGCATTTTCATCGGCAGCTTTGTGCCGCCGCTGGTGATTGGTGTGGCGTTCGGTAACCTGCTGCAAGGTGTGCCGTTCCATGCTGACGAATATCTGCGCCTCTTCTATACCGGCAACTTCTTCCAACTGCTGAATCCGTTTGGCTTGCTGGCGGGCGTGATCAGTGTGGCGATGATCCTGACGCAGGGCGCAACCTATCTGCAGATGCGTACCGCAGGCGATCTGCACCTGCGTAGCCGCAGCACTGCGCAAATCTCTGCGCTGGTGATGATGGTGTGCTTTGTACTGGCAGGCGTTTGGGTTAAATACGGCATCGACGGCTACGTGGTGAAAAGCGTCATCGATCATCACGCGGCCTCTAACCCGCTGGGCAAAGACGTAGTGCGTGCAGCCGGTGCATGGATGGTGAACTTTGAGCAGACGCCGGTGTTGTGGTTATTCCCGCTGTTGGGCGTGGTGTTGCCGCTGCTGACCATTCTCTGCTCGCGCATCGAGAAGGGCGCCTGGGCGTTCATCTTCTCTTCACTGACGTTAGCCTGCGTGATCATGACGGCCGGTATTGCGATGTTCCCGTTCATCATGCCATCCAGCACCGTGCCGGGCATCAGCCTGACAATGTGGGATGCCACGTCTAGCCTACTGACCCTAAAAGTAATGACCATTGCTGCCATCATCTTTGTACCGATTATCCTGGCGTACACCGCCTGGTGTTATTACAAGATGTTTGGCCGTATCACCAAAGAACACATTGAGAGCAATACGCACTCCCTGTACTGATTAAGGAGATTAAGCATGTGGTATTTTGCCTGGATTCTTGGCACCTTGCTGGCCTGTGCGTTCGGTGTGATTACGGCGCTGGCGCTGGAGCATGTTGAAGAGAGCAGCGCGAAGGACGAGCAAGTCTAATGCGCACACTGATTCAGACACTGTATCGTCTGATGGATAAGGGCCCGCTTCGGGCCCTTTCGCTCATCCTCGCGTTGTGGTTGGCGGGCTGTGTCATTTGGCAGCCCGCACGCTTTGCCGCGCGCACCAGTGATTTAGCGATAGGGCACGGAATGCTGCTGATTTGGGCCGTCTGCACTGGCGTTATTCACGGTACCGGGTTTCGTCCTCAGCGCCTGCGCTGGCAAGCTTGGTTCTCACCCTTGCCGGCAATGATGGTTTTAGTCGCAGGAATTTTCTGGTTCTACCATTAAGTCCATGCTCAGGACTTAAAAATGCTGCATTTTCAGGCGCTGACGTGAGGTTTTGTCAGCGTCCGGTCAAGAAACATCCTAAAAATCCTTCCAGTTGTTAACCTGTGATAATTATTTTCTCCTGGCTCTGGCGGACCATTCCCAAGCTGATCTCACTTGCGTATAGTAGCAACGTTTAAAATGAGACCGGGATGTAGAGTGAGTACAACGCTGTTTCGCTGGCCGGTTCGTGTCTATTACGAAGACACCGATGCCGGTGGTGTGGTTTACCACGCCAGTTATCTTGCTTTCTATGAACGAGCACGTACCGAAATGTTGCGCCAGCGCCATTTCAATCAGCAGGTCCTGTTGGAAGAGCAGGTGGCTTTTGTGGTACGACGCATGACGATCGATTTTGTTGCGGCTGCACGTCTGGATGATCTTCTGGAAATTCAAACAGAAGTAACTTCAATGACGCGAGCAACGATGACATTTTCGCAGCGTATCGTGAATGCCGAAGGCAAAGTGCTAAATGAAGCAGAAGTCCTGATTGCCTGCATCAACCCACATCTAATGAAGCCAATTGCGCTTCCCAAGTCTATTGTCGCGGAGTTCAAGCAGTGACTGACATGAATGTTCTTGATTTGTTCCTGAAGGCGAGCCTTCTGGTCAAACTTATCATGTTGATTTTGATCGGCTTTTCTATTGCCTCATGGGCGATCATTATTCAGCGTACGCGCATTTTAAATGCGGCGGGGCGCGAAGCCGAAGCGTTTGAAGATAAGTTCTGGTCGGGGATTGAGCTGTCTCGCCTGTATCAGGAAAGCCAGGGACGCCGTGATGAATTGAGCGGATCTGAGCAAATTTTTTATTCCGGTTTCAAAGAGTTTGCGCGTTTGCACCGTGCTAACAATCACGCGCCAGAAGCGGTAGTGGAGGGTGCAAGCCGTGCAATGCGTATCTCCTTCAATCGTGAACTGGAAACGCTGGAAAACCACATTCCTTTCCTTGGCACCGTAGGTTCTATCAGTCCGTATATCGGTCTGTTTGGTACGGTGTGGGGGATCATGCACGCCTTTATCGCCCTCGGTGCGGTAAAACAGGCGACGCTGCAGATGGTTGCGCCGGGTATCGCCGAAGCGCTGATCGCCACTGCAATCGGTCTGTTCGCGGCCATTCCTGCTGTTATGGCGTACAACCGTCTGAACCAGCGTGTTAACAAGCTGGAACAGGGCTACGACAACTTTATGGAAGAGTTCACGGCTATCCTGCATCGTCAGGCTTTCTCCACCGACAACACGAAGTAAGTCGAGGTTTACGATGGCCAGAACCCGTGGTCGCGGTAAGCGCGACCTTAAGTCGGAAATCAACATTGTTCCGCTGTTGGACGTATTGTTGGTGTTGCTGCTCATCTTTATGGCAACCGCGCCGATTATTACCCAGAGCGTGGAAGTGGATCTGCCAGATGCGACAGATTCGAAAACCGTCTCAACTGATGATAATCCACCGGTGATTGTGGAAGTGTCTGGCGTCGGCCAGTACAGCCTGGTCGTGGATCACGATCGTATGACGCAGTTGCCGCCGGAGCAGGTGGTGAGCGAAGCGCAGCGCCGGATTGAAGCCAATCCGAAAACGGTCTTCCTGATCGGCGGTGCGAAAGACGTCCCTTACGACGAAATCATCAAGGCGCTGAACCTGTTACATCAGGCAGGCGTGAAATCTGTCGGTTTGATGACGCAGCCGATTTAAAGCGAACCGTTTTTGGGAACCGAGTGTGTCGAAGGCAACCGAGCAGAACGACAAGTTAAAGCGCGCGATAATCGTTTCGGTGATTCTGCACATCGTGCTGATCGCCTTACTGATTTGGAGCTCGTTTAACGAGAAAATCGAATCCAGCGGCGGGGGTGGCGGCAGTGATATTGACGCAGTGATGGTCGATTCAGGCGCCGTGGTTGAGCAATACAACCGCCAGCAGAATCAGCAAAGAGACAGTCAGCGTGCCGAGCAGCAGCGGCAGAAACAGTCGCAGCAGCAGGCCGAAGAGTTACAACAGAAACAAGCTGCTGAGCAGCAGCGCTTGAAAGAGATGGAAAAAGAGCGCTTGCAGGCACAGCAGGAAGCCAAAGAGCAGGCGAAACAGCAGGCCGAGCAGCAGAAAGCCGCTGAAGCCGCTGCGAAGCAGGCGCAGGAACAGCAGAAAACGGCTGAAGCCGCCGCAGCGAAAGCTAAGGCTGATGCTAAAGCGGAAGCCGATGCGCAGGCAAAAGCGGCCGCCGACGCCAAAGCCAAAGCGGTAGAAGAAGCCAAGCAAGCCGCGGCAGACGCGAAGAAGAAAGCGGAAGAGCAAGCGAAAGCAGCTGCCGCTGAAGCAGCGAAAGAGAAAGCGGCGCAGCAGGCAAAAGCGGCGGCAGAATCAAAAGCTAAAGCGGATGCAGAAGCCAAAGCGCAGGCTGCTGCCGAGGCAAAGGCGAAAGCGGCTCAGGAAGCGAAAGAGGCTAAAGAGCAAGCGGCTGCTGAGGCGAAAGAGAAAGCCGCTGCAGCAGCTAAAGAGAAGACTGCTGCCGAGGCGAAAGCCAAGGCCGATGCCGCAGCGAAGGCAAAAGCGGATGCAAAAGCGAAAGCGGCGGCTGATGCGAAAAAAGCTGCCGCTGAAGCAGCGAAGAACGAAAACGCGGTTGACGATCTGTTAGGTGGACTGTCTTCTGGCAAGAATGCACCGAAAAGTGGCACCGCATCGGGTGGCGCTGCCGGGCAGGGCAATCAGAAGAAAGCGGGTGCGTCAGGTGCGGAGATTAATTCTTATCTGGGCCAGGTTGTCGGAGCCATTCAGAGCCGTTTCTACGATGCGGATTTGTATAAAGGTAAAGAGTGCAACCTGCGCATCAAGCTGGCACCGGATGGTTTGCTGATTGATGTTAAATCGGAAGGTGGTGACCCCGCCTTGTGTCAGGCGGCTATCGCCGCTGCGAAGCAGGCACGTATTCCAAAGCCGCCTTCGCAGGCTGTATATGAAGTGTTTAAAAACGCACCCATGCGTTTCAAACCAGAATAATGCAGTAACGTACGGCAGGTTGAACTAAGGTTAGCTTGCCGTACTCTATGAGTACTCGTGTTTTTCAGGAACTGTGCGAATTATCATGAACCTCTGGTTCAGGTAAGGGAGAAAAAATGAAGCAGGCACTTCGTGTAACCTTAGGTTTTTTTGTACTGCTGTGGGCAGCCATGCTCCATGCAGAAGTCCGTATTGAAATTACGCAGGGCGTTAACACCGCACGTCCTATTGGTGTGGTTCCGTTTCAATGGGCTGGCCCAGGCGCGGCACCAGAAGACATCGGTGGTATTGTTTCCGCCGACTTACGCAACAGCGGCAAATTCAACCCGCTGGATCGTTCGCGTCTGCCACAACAACCCGCTAGCGCGCAGGAAGTTCAACCTGCCGCATGGAGCGCATTAGGTATTGATGCCGTCGTGGTGGGTCAGGTCACACCAAACGCTGACGGCAGCTATCAAATTGCCTATCAGCTGGTGGATACCGGCGGCGCACCAGGCACCGTATTGGCGCAGAACTCTTACAAAGTGACGAAGCAGTGGTTGCGTTATGCAGCGCACACCGCCAGTGACGAAGTGTTCGAGAAGCTGACCGGCATCAAAGGCGCATTCCGTACCCGTATTGCATATGTGGTTCAGACCAATGGCGGTCAGTTCCCGTATGAGTTGCGCGTGTCGGATTACGATGGCTACAACCAGTTTGTGGTTCACCGTTCACCGCAGCCATTGATGTCTCCGGCCTGGTCGCCAGATGGCAGCAAAGTGGCTTACGTGACCTTCGAAAGCGGCAAATCTGCGCTGGTGGTTCAGACGCTATCTAACGGTGCAATCCGTCAGGTTGCTTCTTATCCGCGTCACAACGGTGCGCCAGCTTTCTCACCAGACGGTTCTAAACTGGCCTTCGCGCTGTCGAAAACCGGTAGCCTGAACTTGTACGTGATGGATCTGGCTTCAGGTCAGACGCGTCAGGTGACTGATGGTCGCTACAACAGCACTGAACCGACGTGGTTCCCGGATAGCCAGACCTTGGCCTATACCTCGGATCAGGCCGGTGCGCCTCAGATTTATAAAATTGGAGTTAACGGCGGTGCGCCACAACGTATTACCTGGGAAGGTGCGCAAAACCAGGATTCGGACGTGTCAACCGACGGTAAAACAATGGTGATGATCAGCAGCGCCGGTGGCGCTCAGCATGTCGCCAAACAGGATCTGGTAACGGGAGCCGTTCAAACAATAACGGACACGTTCCTGGATGAGACGCCAAGTCTGGCGCCAAACGGCACGATGGTAATCTATAGCTCTACTCAGGGGATGGGTTCCGTGTTGCAGTTGGTTTCAACCGACGGGCGTTTCAAAGCGCGTCTTCCGGCAACTGATGGACAGGTCAAATTCCCTGCCTGGTCGCCGTATCTGTGATGCATAGGTCCCCTGCACGGCGGGGGATTAAAATGTATGGCAAACAAAATAATAGGATAAAGAAATGCAACTGAACAAAGTGCTGAAAGGTTTGATGCTGGCTCTGCCAGTTATCGCAGTAGCTGCATGTAGCTCACACAAAAACAACAACAACGATCAGACTGGTATGGGCGCTAACGACGGCGCTTACGGTGCTGGTGCGGGACAGAACGGTAACATGTCTTCTGACGAGCAAGCGCGCCTGCAGATGCAGCAGCTGCAGCAGAACAACATCGTTTACTTCGGTCTGGACAAGTATGACGTGCAGTCTGATTACGCTCAGATGCTGGATCAGCATGCTGCATTCCTGCGTGGCAACCCGTCTTACAAAGTGACCATCGAAGGTCACGCGGATGAGCGCGGTACACCGGAATACAACATCGCCCTGGGCGAACGTCGCGCAAGCGCTGTTAAGATGTATCTGCAAGGCAAAGGCGTTTCTGCTGACCAGATGTCTATCGTTTCTTACGGTAAAGAAAAACCAGCTGTACTGGGTCATGACGAAGCGGCATATGCCAAAAACCGTCGTGCCGTACTGGTTTACTAAGATAATCCTATGATGAGTAACTTCAGACTTCATCTGTTGAGTCTGTCGTTACTGGTTGGTTTAGCGGCCCCCTGGGCCGCTAATGCCCAGGCGTCAATCAGTAGCGTTGGCTCAGGCTCGGTCGAAGACCGCGTCACCACTCTTGAACGTATCTCTAATGCCCAGGCTCAGCTTCTGCAGCAGTTGCAGCAGCAGATGAGCGACAATCAAAGCGATATCGATTCGCTGCGCGGGCAAATCCAGCAAAACAGCTATCAGCTTAATCAGGTGATTGAGCGCCAGAAACAGCTCTATCAGCAAATCGACAGCCTCAGCTCCAGCAGTAACGGTGCGCAGGCCAGTGGTGGTGCAGATGCCGCTGCAGCGGGTGCTGCGGCTTCTGATAGCGGTAACAGCAATACTGCCAGTGCAGCCGCGCCAGCTCAAACCGGCGATGCGAACACGGATTACAATGCTGCTGTTGCGCTGATTCTGGAGAAGAAGCAGTACGATCAGGCGATTACTGCCCTGCAGGCTTGGGTGAAGAAATATCCTGATTCTACCTATCAGCCGAACGCCAATTATTGGTTAGGTCAGCTGTTTTACAACAAGGGTAAAAAAGACGATTCGGCCTACTATTTTGCCACTGTGGTAAAAAATTACGCGAAATCGCCAAAAGCCCCGGAAGCGCTGTTTAAGGTTGGCGTGATCATGCAAGAGAAAAACGACACGGCGAAAGCCAAGGCCGTTTTCCAACAAGTGATCAAACAATTCCCAAATAGTGATTCTGCTAAGCAGGCGCAAAAACGCCTCGCCGGGTTGTAATTTGTGCTTAAAAGACCGGATTTCGTGTGATTTCTGGTCTTACAGCATGAAAGGTAAGCAATTGAGACATTTAGTGGAAAATAAGGGTTGCGCCCTCCCGCTAAATCAGTAATATATGCCGCCGTTGCCGGGACATATCTTAACAAGTATCGGCAGCACTGAAGATGGGTCGTTAGCTCAGTTGGTAGAGCAGTTGACTTTTAATCAATTGGTCGCAGGTTCGAATCCTGCACGACCCACCATCTCAACCCGTTGTAAGTGAGATGATTTCTTCAGTAAGCTTCACAACCTTGATGGGTCGTTAGCTCAGTTGGTAGAGCAGTTGACTTTTAATCAATTGGTCGCAGGTTCGAATCCTGCACGACCCACCATCAAGTATAAGGTTGTAAGCCCCACAGCGGGTCGTTAGCTCAGTTGGTAGAGCAGTTGACTTTTAATCAATTGGTCGCAGGTTCGAATCCTGCACGACCCACCAGTTATGTAGAAAGGCGCCCTAAAGGCGCCTTTTTGCTTTTTTACGTTTTAATAAATTTTAGCGATGTTGCTTTGGGATGTGTGCCGGGCCCTAAAAGGCGGGACGGATCGCGAAGACCCATCACATCCCTGTGGATCGGCCTCGCAAGTACTCGCCTCATCCATGAGGCTCGCCCGCAAGCGGGCAACGCTTCGCGTTGTGCAAAAACGCTCCCGGCGTTTTTGTCCATGGCTCGGACGCTTCGCTCCTCCGCTCCCGCCTTTTAGAGCAAACAAGCTCAAGAGTCGCTTCAAAAATAAGTGCACGTATTTATATGAAGGCGGGAATAAGGGGCGGTGGAGTAAAGCTTCCGGCGCATGGATGCGCCGGCAGAGCCTACAGGGATGTATCCACGGTGACTTTACGTAACCGCCCCTTATTTCCGCCGGAAAGGCACTGTTTTACTTCTTAACCGGCGTCAGACTTTTCCAGATATGCAGCACCGCATAGCTGCGCCACGGTCGCCAAACCTGTGATAACTGCTCCGCCACTTTGGCACTCACGCCGCCGAGATTATTACGAATCGCAATATCCTCTTTGGGAAACGCATCAGGCCAACGCAGCGCGCGCACTGCGATATAACTCGCTGTCCACGGCCCAATTCCTTTCAGCGCCAGCAACTGCTGCTGAACCACATCAGGATTCACCGCAGCGTTGAATCGCAAGGCACCAGAAGCACACGCCTGTGCCAATGCCTGAATAGCATGAGAACGTGCACTCACAATCCCAAGGCTAGCGATATCATCAATACTTGCTGTTGCCAGCGCCTCGGCATTGGGCGGCAAACGAGACAACTCTGGCCATGGCGTTGCCAGCGGTTCGCCAAAGCGTTGTGCCATGCGACTACTCAGCGTAGTTGCAGCTTTCACCGTTACTTGTTGGCCGAGTATCGCCCGTACACCTAGCTCGAAGCCGTCAAACGCACCAGGAACGCGTAAACCGGGAAAGCGCGATAAACTCTCCGCCAGCAGCGCATCGTGGCTGAGATGCTCTGCTATGCGCTGTGGCTGCGCATCCAAATCAAACAGATCGCGTAGACGACGCAACAGGGCGGGTAGCACTGGCGTCAACGACGTGGTGAATTGCACTTTCAACGACTGTTTCTCAGCAATATGGCTCACGCGCACCCAGCCGCGACAATTGCCCAACGCCACGGTGCGGTGATACATGCCGTCGTTGACCCATTCCACCTCCTTCATGACGCGCTGTTGCAGAAAATCGAGCATCGCGTCCCAATCGTAAGGCGGACGATAACTCAGGCGCAGTTCGGCGCTTTCCTGAACCGTAGTAGTAGAATCGGGCTGACTCTGCTTGCGCAGGCGGGAAGGCGTCATGCGGTAGCGCGCTTGAAACACATCATTAAAACGTCTCAGGCTACGGAAGCCGCTGGCGTAGGCAATTTCCGTTACCGGTAGCGAGGTTTCCGTCAGAAGTTGCTTAGCGAGCAGCATACGGCGCGTCTGACGCAATTCTAATGGCGAAACACCCAGCTCCTGCTGCACCACACGACGTAATTGACGTTCGCTGAGGTTGAACTCGCGGGCGATGTCTGCGAGCGTCTCCTGCTCTTCCAGCAAGCCCTCTTCGATGCGTCGAATCAAACGATCGGCAATGCGATGATGACTATCTACTGGCGCAAAGCCGGGTGCCAGTTCCGGACGACAGCGTAAACAGGGGCGAAAGTGCGCTTTCTCTGCGGCCTCTGCGCTGCTGAAAAACAGGCAATTCTTCTGCATCGGCGCTTTCACCGGACAAATTGGCCGGCAATAAATGCCGGTTGATGTCACGCCCACAAAAAACAGCCCATCGAAGCGACTGTCGCGCGAGGTCAGCGCCTGGTAAGCAATTTCAGCATCAAACATCATCGTCTCCGGCAAATAAACGGCATGGTTGCGCAAATAGAACAGGAAAACTCGCTGCTTTCGGACAGCTAACCAGTTTATGCTGATGACCGAAAACAGCCAGTTTCCTGCGGCGGAAATGCGATAATAGCCAGCAGAGATTACGCCGGAGGTGCACCATGTATCATGCCAAAATCATCGCGACGCCGGTTGGCGAGCTAACACTTGTAGCCACCGATAATGGATTGTCGGCAATCCTGTGGGAAAACGAAGGGGCGCAGCGCGTGCCGCTGAAGCCAATCAGCCGTAACGATCAGCATCCGATTCTGTGTGAGGCCGAACGCCAGCTGCGCGAATATTTTGCCGGCGAGCGGCAGCAGTTTGATATGCCGTACGACACCGTCGGCACCGAGTTCCAGAAAAAAGTCTGGCAGGCCTTGCTCACTATCCCGTTTGGTGAAACTCGCAGCTACCAGCAAATCGCCGAGCAGATTGGCCATCCCAAAGCGGTGCGCGCCGTGGGCGCGGCGAACGGTAAAAATCCGCTATCGATTATGGCGCCGTGCCATCGTGTGATCGGTAGCAACGGTAAGCTCACTGGCTTCGCCGGTGGACTCACCGTCAAAGCGTTCCTGCTGCAGCTGGAAAGTCCGCAGAAGTCGTTAAGCAGCGCATTGTTGCTATAGCGCGCGCAAAAAAGGGACGACACTCTCGCGCAATTCCGTTATCGTGTTTAGCATATAAAACACGATGGCGGTTTTGATGCCGCATCATTGCCGTAACAGGCAATTTTGTTAAATTGATAAAACGAGAGCCGTGTCATGAGTCTGATGTTCGATCCTGAAAGCGCGATCTATCCTTTCCCGCCGAAACCGGCACGTCTCAGTGACGATGAAAAATCCTATTATAAAAATAAAATCAAACGCTTGCTGAAAGAACGTGATGCGGTAATGGTGGCGCATTACTACACCGATCCCGAAATTCAGGCGCTGGCGGAAGAGACCGGCGGCTGCGTATCTGACTCACTGGAAATGGCGCGTTTTGGCAGCACGCACCCCGCCAAAACCTTGCTGGTGGCGGGCGTGCGTTTCATGGGCGAAACCGCAAAAATCCTCAGTCCGGAAAAAACCGTGCTGATGCCCACCTTGCAGGCGGAATGCTCACTCGATCTCGGTTGCCCCATTGAAGAGTTTAATCGCTTCTGCGATCAGCATCCCGATCGTACCGTGGTGGTGTATGCCAACACCTCGGCCGCTGTTAAAGCGCGTGCAGATTGGGTGGTCACGTCCAGCATCGCAGTAGAGCTGATTGAACATCTCGACAGCCTCGGCGAGAAAATTATCTGGGCACCGGATCGCCATCTTGGCCGTTACGTCACACAAAAGTCCGGCGCGGATGTGCTGTGCTGGCAAGGCGCCTGCATCGTGCATGATGAATTCAAAACCCAGGCATTGCACCGCATGAAGGCGCTTTATCCTGAGGCGGCGGTGTTAGTCCATCCTGAATCGCCACAGGCAATTGTTGATCTGGCCGATGCGGTGGGTTCCACCAGTCAGCTGATTCAGGCGGCGCAAAGCTTGCCGCATCCGCAAATGATCGTCGCCACCGATCGCGGCATCTTCTACAAAATGCAGCAAGCGGTACCGAACAAAGAGCTGCTGGAAGCGCCAACGGCGGGTGAAGGCGCAACCTGCCGCAGCTGTGCGCACTGTCCATGGATGGCGATGAACGGTCTGAAAGCGATTGCCGAAGGGTTGGAGCGTGGTGGCAGCGAGCATGAAATTCATGTGGATAGCGCATTGCGTGAGGCCGCGTTGCGACCGCTCAACCGCATGCTATCCTTTGCAGCAGATCTCAAACTCAAGGTAAAAGGGAACGCATGACGCGCACCCTTAACACAGGTGCCCGTTATGGACTTCTTTAGCACGCAAAACATTCTGGTTCACATTCCGCTCGGCGTTGGCGGTTACGATCTGTCGTGGATTGAAGCCGTCGGCACCGTGGCGGGCTTGCTGTGCATCTGGCTCGCCAGCCTCGAAAAGATCATCAACTACTTTTTCGGGCTGATTAACGTCACGCTGTTCGCGGTGATCTTCTTCCAAATCCAGCTTTACGCCAGCTTATTGCTGCAGCTGTTCTTCTTCGTCGCCAACGTTTACGGCTGGTACGCATGGAGTCGGCAAACCGCCAACAATGAAACTGAGCTGCAAATTCGCTGGCTGCCGCGGTCAAAAGCCTTGGGCTGGGGCGCGGCGTGTGTGGTGGCGATTGCGCTGATGACGCTTTATATCGATCCGGTCTTTGCCTTACTCACCAAAACTGCCGTAAGCATCATGCAAAGTGTCGGTCTCAACGTGGCGATGCCGCAACTGCAGCCGGATGCCTTCCCGTTCTGGGATTCGTGCATGATGGTGCTGTCGATTGTGGCGATGATCCTGATGACACGTAAATACGTTGAGAACTGGCTATTGTGGGTGGTGATCAACGTGATTAGCGTAATGATCTTTGCGCGTCAGGGCGTGTATGCCATGTCACTCGAGTACGCGATTCTGACGTTGATTGCGCTTAACGGTTCGCGCTTGTGGATGCAAAGCGCGCGCGAACATGGCTCACGCGCGCTGTCACATCAGTGATGGTGATGCGCATGTCCTTCCAGCGCAGCATGATCATGGTGATCGTGCTGCGCGGCGCTGTTATCTAAACAGAGCTCGCAGTCGGGGCCGCTACACGGCTGATACTCCATTTGCACCGTAGCATGGACAATTTGATAGTGCTCATGCAGATAGTGGTGAATACGCTGAAGCAGGCCGTCATGATCGTACGGCGGAATCACCTGCACGTGCAGTGTCAGTACCGGTTTTTCACCCACTTGCCACAGATGTACATGATGCACGTTACGCACTTCATCAATATTGCGCGTCAACTCGCGCGACAGCTTATCCGCATCAATATGGCCCGGCGCACCTTCAAGTAATTCATGCAGACTTTCACGCAGCAGCGACCACGCGCTGCGGACTACCAGCAATGACACCAGCAGCGACAGAATCGGGTCAATCGGCGTCCAGCCGGTCAGCATAATGATCACCGCCGCTGCAATGGCACCGATCGAGCCCAGCAAATCCCCCATCACATGCAGTGCTGCGGCGCGCACGTTGAGATTCTTTTCTTCACTACCGCGATGCAATATCCAGAAGGAGAGCAGGTTCGCCAGCAATCCGGCGATGGCGATGCTTAGCATCAAACCGCCTTGAATCGGCTGCGGCTGATAAAAGCGACGCAGCGCTTCCCAGACGATAAAGACGGTAATGACCAGCAGCGCGATAGCGTTGACAAACGCGGCTAAGGTTGTCAGGCGCAGTAAGCCGAAGGTATGACGCGCGTTAGGCTTGCGCTGCGCGAACTGCACCGCCAACAACGCCATTAGCAGCGCCGCAGCATCGGTTAACATATGTCCGGCGTCGGCTAACAGCGCCAGCGAGCCAGAAATCAGCCCGCCGAACACTTCGGCCACCATAAACAGCGCCGTTACGCCAAACGCCGCAGCCAGTCGCGTGCGATTGCTGTTACCCGCACCGTGGGAATGAGTGTGTGCCATAGTTTTCCAGTTGTTTGAGTAACCTGTTTGTTAATGATATCAGTAAATTAAGATTATCAAGCTGCAACTGCTGCTGTTTAGCCTGCATCATCAACAGTTCACTGCGCTCGACAACCTCATCCATACCCAGCATCAACCCGCTGCCTTTCATACGGTGTGCCGCGTGTTCCAGCGCCGACCAATCCTGGGTGTCACACGCGTTCAGCAGCGAATCCCGATCTTGTTGCAGCGTGCGCTGCAGCGTTTGGCAGATGCGCGGAATAAACGCCTGATTATGCTGTGCCAGAATCAATAAGCTGTGTGGCAGCGCGGCAAGGGGATCCTGCACCGCTCGCGCCAGCAATGGCGCCAGGTGATCGAGTTCGATGGGTTTGAGCAGTAAGGCTTCATCGTCTTGCAAATTGATTTTCAGCAGTTGCACGTCAGCAGAGCAGAGCACGCGCAGCATGGCTGTGCCGCGCTGGCGTTGGCGACGGCGCAGAATACGCAACAGCGCCAAACCATCTGGGCGCGGCATCATCTGATCGATAAACAGAATATCGAAGGGGTGTTGGGCATCAGCGCGCAGCAGCGCTCGGCCCTCTTCAAACACCTGCGCCTCCACGCCAAAGTTCGCCAACTGCTGTTGCATCACCAAAAGATTGGTTGGGTGATCGTCTACGATCGCCACGCGCAGTTGCGGGTACAGTGGCCAGCTTGCTGTGCGTTCGGTTAACGGTTCTTCGCTCAGTATCAGCGGCAACGCCACGCTGACGGTAGTGCCCTGTCCCGGTTCTGAAGTGAGCGTTAGCGAACCGCCCATACGTTGCACAATTTCACGACAGATAAACAAGCCCAGCCCACTGCCTTGCACCGCATGACGTTTACCCGATGGCGCCTGGTACCACGCTTCGAACAGCTGAGCCTGTTCGTTGAGCGGAATGCCGCTACCGCTGTCGGCGACCGTAAGCTGGATTTGTTCATCAACCGCCAGCGTCAGACGTACTTCGCCTTCACGGGTAAACTTCAACGCGTTTGCCACCAGATTATTCACCACTTGCTGCAGGCGATCGCCATCGAGTAACACGCGGGCAGGCAGCGGCGTCAGCGCTTCGGCAATCAAGTTCGGTCCGTCTTCGCGCATCAAGGGATGATAGAACTGCTGCTGTTGCTGTAGCCAAAGCGTCAGATTGAGCGGGCGCGGCGCAAGGCGAAAGCTCTGGCTCTCAATACGCGCGTGATCCTGCAGGTCGTTTAGCAGCGCCATCAGCGATCGCGCGCTGCTGTGCATCAGCGCCAGACGTTCGCTCGGATGCTGCTGCTGTTCCAGCTCCAGTAAACCGAGAATAGCCTGCATCGGCGTGCGTAGCTCGTGGCTGGCGGTGGCGAGAAACTGGCTCTTGGCCGCATTGGCACGTTCTGCTTGTTCACGCTGCAACCGATCGCGACGCTGTTGCCAATAGCGGCGTAACAGTAATCCCAACAACAACACAATAATCACGCCAGCCGCAATCAAAATCATTAACGGAATGTTGCGCATCGCCATCGTTGTGCCGGGCTGCGGCGGCTGCGACCAACTCACACGCATCTGATTAAGCGTATCGGGCGGGATCTGCTGCAATGCATGATCGAGCAGGGCGCTAAGCTCAGGCTGATGTGCGCTCACCTGCGGCGCCAGCGGCCAGGCAATATCACTGGCAGCAAATGCCAGATGTACACGATTCTCTTCATGATTCGCCATGCGCCAGCGGGCGGACAGCACGTTATCAACCAGTGCATCAATCTGGCCGTTATTCAGCGCCTGCCAAAGCTGCGCCCGATCGTCGAACGGCTGCGGCGTGATGCCCGATGGCAATAAACGCATGGCTAAATCATCGCGCAATATCCCGACGCGCTGGCCTTGTAACGATTGCCAGTTCATCGGCTGATAGGTGGAAAGCGTATAAATCCCCCAAATGGCGCGCCATACCGGCAGCGTATTGCTGCCGGGATCGTCGCCATACAAAGGCTGTAAGAGGTTGAGCATCACCTGCTGTTGTTGCAATAGCGTAGCCGCCTGTTGCGGATTGTTGACCCAGCGCGGCGTAAAACGCAGGCCGGTAGTTTGGCTCAATGCGTTTAGCAGATCGATGCCGAAGCCGCGCGCGTTGCCGTTGCTGTCGCGATAGCTCCACGGCGCGTTATCCGCCTCAACCGCATAGGGAACTTCACTGTGCTGCGCCAGCCACCGCTTTTCGCTGGCCGAGAACATCAAGGTTTGCGTGTCCTGATAGCGCAGCAGCGGCGGACTCCAGCGTTGTTGAACGCGACTGCTGAACTCGGCGGGCAGCAGGCGCAGCTGGCTGTTGAGCCAGTGGATCAATGCTGCATCGCGCGCTAACGCACGAAGCATCAGCTCGCCTGCGCCGGGATCGGCGGTAATTTGGTAAATCTGGCCTTGCTGCAACTGGCCCAGCAAAAAGCCCGCGCTGGCCTCATCAGCGACCAGATAATCGCTCTGCTGATTGAGCAGCGCATACAGCGCCTGCAAATCGCCTGGCAAGGTGTGCCAGCGATGCTGTTGTACAAACCTGGCAGGCAGTTGCGTTAATGTCGCTTCGGCGATGGTGAGCTGCGCGGTATCGCTGTTGAACATCACCGCGCGCTGATTATCGCGATTACGATAGATACGGATTGGGCTGCTGTACCAGCTGTCGCTCAGCAGAATATCGGGCGGAAGCGGAGTGTGTTGATTACTTAATACCAGATCCACCTCGCCGCGCTGCAGCGCCTGCAATTGCTGAGCGCGGTCGCTATAACTTTGTAGCGTGAAACGAGTGCCCGTCAATTGGCTAAGGGCGCTGAGATAATCAGCATCGATGCCCCAAATATGGTCGCCAATGCGCATCGCCCAGGGCGCGCTATTTTGTGCCGGAACGGCAACACGTAACGTTGCGCCCGGCCATGGCTCGGCGTGCGGCGCAGGCATCATCGCAGGTAACATCACGCTGCTGGCGGGTTGCAGATCGGCTTTAGCCATGACACTCAGCAACAGCATGCTGAGTAGCAGATACATCCTCACTGCTGCGCTTTCCACAGTTCAGCCAGTTCAACTACCGATTGCACGCCGGTTTTCTCCAGAATGTTCTTCTTATGCGTGCTCACGGTTTTATTGCTGATGTGCAGCTGCTCGCCAATCTGTAAATTCGATAAACCGCGCACCAGCAATGCCACAATCTGCTGTTCCTTCTCGGTCAACGGCAATTCGATACGTTCTGGTAGTGGCGGAAACGCCTGCTGGCCACCGAGTACCGCCAGAATCGCACTCAGCAGTTGCATCATGCTTTGACTCTTCACCACGTAACCCGCCGCGCCAAGGGATACCGCGCTGAGCAAGGTGTGGCGGCTCTGCTGCGCGGAATAGATCAGTACCGGACATTGTTGATGGCGCACGCGCAAACGGCGTAACAGCTCCAGCCCGTCACAATCGGGTAAGCCGATATCCAGCACAATCAAATCGATAGCGTGTTGCTGAAGCAGTTGGCGCGCCTGTGCTTCATCGCCAGCGGCGAGAATTTTCAAAGGGATGGGAGCGTTAACGCAAGCCGCTTCCAGTGCGACTTCAACTAACGGATGATCATCAATAAGCAGCAATGAAGCCATGAAACGGTTCCTGTGAATTTCATTGCTTCAGCATAGCGGAAAAGGGCGGGGGGCAAAATAAAAGGGAGAGCCGAAGCTCTCCCTTATTTAAAACTGACGGCACGATTATTGTGAGGTGCCGTCTGTTTTATGTTTCACGTGGCCGCCACCCTCTTTGGTGTCGACTTTTTTATTCATATCCGGGCATTTGCCGTCTTTACACATGCTGTTTTTGTGCACCTGGTTGGCGGACATATTACCTGAATCTGTGCCAGACGTGGCCGCGCTATTGGTATTGGTGCCGGTGTTATTAATTTGGCTGTTATCAACTTTATTGGGTGGCAGGTTCTCTTTTGCACCACCCGCTGCAGCACCTGCTTCCGCAGAAGCATTCGCCGCGCCGTTGTTATCAGCAGCCATCGCTGCACCGCTACCTAAAGTCATCGCTGCCGTCAGAAAGATAATTGCAAACTTATTCATCATTATGCTCCAGTAATTAATGGATAGTTGCCGTCAAACACGCACTGGTGTTAAGTGACGAAAATAGCGTGCCGCGATGGAATAAAATCCACCTTATACGCTTCGCTCAAATATTAAATTTTGCAAACACGTCATTCCTTAGTGCTTACATTTAAAAAGCTTAGTGCATGGATATATAAATGCAAATTTGAGATGTACATTTTAACCGCGTTGTGGAATTTACACCTGTGGCGCGAAGGGCTAAAGTGGGCAGGTTGCGCCCGGCGGACGCTGGGCCAGAAATTTGAATGGAATAGTGTATGGATTACCAGAACGATGACTTACGCATCAGAGAGATCAAAGAGTTACTTCCTCCTGTTGCCCTGCTTGAAAAATTTCCCGCTACCGATAAAGCTGCCGAAACCGTCGCGCAGTCACGTCAGGCAATTCACCGCATTCTGCATGGCGAAGACGATCGTCTGCTGGTGGTGATCGGCCCTTGCTCGATTCACGACACCGAAGCGGCGAAAGAGTATGCGAATCGCCTGCTGAAACTGCGTGATGAGCTGAAAGACGATCTGGAAGTGGTAATGCGTGTTTATTTTGAAAAACCGCGCACCACCGTAGGGTGGAAAGGGCTGATTAACGATCCCTTTATGGATGGCAGTTTCCAGATTAACGACGGCCTGCGTCTGGCGCGTAAACTGCTGGTGGATATCAACGATATCGGTTTGCCTGCGGCGGGTGAGTTCCTCGATATGATCACGCCACAATATATGGCCGACCTGATGAGTTGGGGCGCGATTGGCGCGCGTACTACTGAATCGCAAGTGCATCGCGAACTCTCTTCTGGCCTCTCTTGTCCGGTAGGTTTCAAAAACGGCACCGACGGCACCATTAAAGTGGCGATTGACGCGATCGGTGCGGCCAGCGCGCCACACTGCTTCCTCTCTGTCACCAAATATGGTCATTCGGCGATTGTTGAAACCAGCGGTAACGAAGATTGCCACATCATTCTGCGCGGCGGCAAAGAGCCGAACTACAGCGCCGAACACGTGGCGGCGGTGAAAACCGGTCTGGAGAAAGCAGGTCTGCGTCCACAGGTGATGATCGACTTTAGCCACGCTAACAGCATCAAGCAGTTCCAGCGTCAGATGGTGGTTGCGGATGACGTGGCACAGCAAATTGCCGGTGGCGAGCAGGCGATTACCGGCGTGATGATCGAAAGCCATCTGGTGGAAGGGAATCAGAGCCTCGAAAGCGGCAAATCGCTGGTGTACGGCCAGAGCGTTACCGATGCGTGTATTGGCTGGGAAGACACCGAGAAAGCGTTGCGTCAGCTGGCTCAGGCGGTCAAACAGCGTCGCGACTAAGCCGTTACCGCAATAAAAAAAGGCCAGACTTGCGTCTGGCCTTTTTGCGTTTCAGCGGTCGCTTACTTCGCTTTACCCTGGTTTGCTACAGCTGCTGCTTTCGCAGCAATCTCGTCAGCATCGCCCAGATAGTAACGTTTAATCGGCTTGAAGTTCTCATCAAACTCATACACCAACGGCACGCCAGTTGGGATGTTCAGCTCAAGGATCTCGTCTTCGCTCAGGTTATCGAGGTATTTAACCAGCGCACGCAGGGAGTTACCGTGCGCAGCAACGATCACTTTTTCACCGCTCTTAATGCGCGGCAGAATGCTTTCGTTCCAGTATGGGATCACGCGTTCGATGGTCAGCGCCAGGCTTTCAGTGGTTGGCAGCTGCGCATCAGTCAGTGACGCATAACGCGGATCGTGGCCTGGGAAACGCTCATCAGCGCGATCCAGTTCTGGTGGGGTGATGGCAAAGCCACGACGCCATTGTTTAACTTGCTCGTCACCGTATTTGGCGGCGGTTTCAGCTTTATCCAGACCTTGCAGCGCACCGTAATGACGCTCGTTCAGACGCCAGGTTTTCTCAACCGGCAGCCATGCCTGATCCAGCTCATCCAGCACGTTCCACAGGGTGTGGATAGCGCGCTTCAGCACTGAGGTGTAAGCGAAATCAAACACGAAACCTTCTTTCTTCAGCAGCTGACCGGCTGCTTTGGCTTCAGTGCGACCTTTGTCAGACAGGTCAACGTCGTACCATCCGGTGAAGCGGTTTTCCTGGTTCCACTGGCTTTCGCCGTGTCGCACCAGTACCAGCTTAGTTACGGCCATAGCTTTACTCCTTAATGCTCGATTTACGATTAGTATTGAAACCGGCTGCGGCCACTGAGAAGCGGCTCACTAATAGCGCCATACCATAGCGGAAAACATCGCACTGCGTAAGCCTGTCGGCAGCGCAGTGCGCGTTTTTCATCCGGTGGCTCAGTGCGGCGTGAAGCGATAACGCGTCACGGACTGCCAGCTGTCGCCGGGTTGCAGCCAGCAATCGGGCTGTGGCCACTCTGCATGGTTGGGCGAATCCGGTAAAAATTCGCTCTCCAGAGCGATGCCCTGGAAAGCAGTATAGCTGTCCTGCTCACGGGCGCGTGTTCCCGCCAGATAGTTGCCGGTGTAGAACTGCAGCGCCGGGGCGGCAGTAAACACGCTCAGCTCAAGCTTGCCATCGGCTGACCACAAATGGGCAGCAGGTTGGCTGCTGTCACCGGCGGTGTTAAGTAAAAAGGCATGATCGTAGCCTTTCACCGCTTTTTGATCGTCATCGGCGAGGAATTCGTCGGCCACGCGCTTCGGCTGGCGGAAATCAAAACTGTTTCCCGCCACCGCTTTCAGCGGCGCATTCGGAATACCTTCGCTATCCACCGGCAAGTAATGATCGGCGTGCAGTTGTAAGCGATGCTGGCGCGCATCACCATGATGCGCATCAAGATTAAAGTAAGCATGGTTGGTCAGATTGACCGGGCAAGGCTTATCGGTTTTCGCTTCGTAGCGAATCGACAGGCAATTATCATCATCAAGTTGATAGATGACATCGGCAATCAAATTGCCGGGATAACCCTGATCGCCATCCGGTGAATCGAGGCGATAATGCACCTCGGTTTCGCTCTGACTGAGAATCTGCCAGCGACGTTTATCAAACCCTTCCGGTCCGCCGTGCAGCTGATGCGCGCCCTGGTTAGCGGCCAGCAGCAAATTGAGCGGCTTGAGTTCTGCCGAGGCAATACGATTAGCGTAGCGGCCAATGGTGGCGCCAAGATAGGCATCCTGATGCAGATAATCTGATGGTGTCGCGCAGCCGAGTAGCGCTTCACGCACGCTGTGATCCTGCATCGGTACGCGCGCGGAAAGCCAGGTTGCGCCCCAATCCATAAAGGTGGCGACCATGCCGTTGCGATTGCGCAACACGGTGATACGCCACGGTTGCCCGTCTGGCGCGTGGGAATTGACATCACTTACCATTGGCCGGCTCCTGCAGAGGCTTTGCACACGTAGAACGTCTCTTTAATGCCGGTTTGCGCTTCATATTTTTCGGCGACAACGGCTTTCACGTCATCAACCAGATCGGTCGGCATCAGCGCCACGATGCAGCCACCGAAGCCGCCGCCGGTCATGCGCACGCCGCCGCGCGGGCCGATTTCCGCTTTCACAATCTCAACCAGCTGGTCAATTTGCGGCACGGTGATTTCAAAATCATCACGCATTGAGGCGTGCGATTCGGCCATCAATTCGCCCATACGTTTCAGATCGCCTGCGCTTAACGCCTCTGCTGCTTCCAGCGTGCGCGCATTCTCGGTAATCACATGACGGACGCGTTTTGCCACTAATGCATCCAGCTCACCGGCAGAGGCTTCAAATTCTTCCAGCGTAACATCGCGCAGCGCCGGTTTATTGAAGAAGCGCGCGCCGGTTTCACACTGTTCGCGACGCGTATTGTATTCGCTGCCCACCAGGCTGCGCTTGAAGTTGGAGTTGATGATCACCACCGCAACATCTTCTGGCATTGATACTGCGCGCGTGCCGAGCGTGCGGCAATCCAGCAGCATGGCGTGATCCGGCTGGCCCAGCGCGGAAATCAGCTGATCCATGATGCCGCAGTTGCAGCCGACAAACTGGTTTTCCGCTTCCTGGCCGTTCACCGCAATTGCTGCGCCGTCCAGTTTCAATGCATACAGCTGCTGGAATACGGTCCCAACCGCCACTTCCAGTGAGGCTGATGAACTCAGCCCCGCACCTTGTGGCACATTGCCGCTGATCACCATATCGACGCCGCCCAAGCTGGCATCGCGTTTCTGCAGGTGTTTCACCACGCCGCGCACGTAGTTGGCCCACATTGGCTCTTTTAACGGCTCAATCGGCGCATCGAGCGAGAAACTGTCCTGCTGATTGTCGTAATCGACGGCAATCACGCGCACCTGGCGATCGTCGCGTTTGGCGCAGGCAATCACAGTTTGATAATCGATGGCGCACGGCAGCACGAAGCCATCGTTGTAGTCGGTGTGTTCGCCGATCAGATTGACGCGGCCCGGCGCCTGAATGCTATGCGTAGGCTGATAGCCAAAGGTGTCAGCGAAAACCTGTTGAGTAATGGATTTTAATGACATTTATTGCGCCTCGCGGAAATGGATATCGCTGACAGAACGCAGACGTTCAGCCGCCTGTTCTGCCGTTAAATCACGTTGGGTTTCGGCCAGCATTTCATAGCCAACCATAAATTTGCGTACCGTGGCTGAACGCAGCAGCGGCGGGTAGAAGTGGGCATGCAGCTGCCAGTGATCGTTGGCTTCGCCGTTGAACGGCGCGCCGTGCCAACCCATTGAATAGGGGAATGAGCACTGGAACAGGTTGTCGTAGCGGCTGGTCAACTGCTTCAGCGCCAGCGCCAGATCGGTGCGCTGCGGCTCCGTGAGATCGGTGATGCGTTTCACATGGGCTTTTGGCAACAGCAGCGTTTCAAACGGCCACGCCGCCCACCACGGCACCACGGCCAGCCAGTGTTCAGTTTCCACCACCGTGCGGCTGCCATCATTCAGCTCACGTGCAGCGTAATCGACCAGCATCGGCGACCCTTTCTCAGCAAAATAACGACGCTGATGGTCATCTTCTTTCTGCGCTTCATTCGGCAGGAAGCTGTTGGCCCAAATCTGGCCGTGCGGATGCGGATTGGAGCAGCCCATCGCTGCACCTTTATTTTCAAACACTTGCACCCACGGATAATGCTGACCGAGATCGGCGGTCTGTTCCTGCCAGGTGCGCACAATATCTTCCAGCCCGCTTAGCGGCAGTTCTGGCAGCGTTTTGCTGTGATCCGGCGAGAAACAGATCACCCGGCTGGTGCCACGCGCGCTTTCGCAGCGCATCAGCACATCGTCGCTCTGCGGTGCATCTGGCGTGTTGGTCATCAGCGCGGCAAAATCGTTGGTGAACACGTAAGTGCTTTTATAGTTTGGATTTTTGTCACCGGTAATGCGGGTGTTTCCCGCACAGAGGAAACAGTCCGGATCGTGCGCGGGCAGTTGTTCCAGCGCCGGCGTTTCCTGCGCACCTTGCCACGGACGTTTAGCGCGGTGGGGTGAAACCAGTACCCATTGATCGATCAATGGGTTATAGCGGCGATGCGGATGATCGACCGGATTAAATTTTTCCATGATGAGTCCTGGTAAACAGCAAACAGATAAAAATGATTTTGATCAAAGTAGCACAAAGACCAGCGGGAAAGCGTGATCCAGTCTGGATAAATGGTATCGTTTACACAAGGTGACGATTCTCATTTTGTGGGGTTATCGCGTGCATTTGTTGAAATACCAGGCAATGAAATGGTAGCGGTTACATCGAAGCGTCATTTCAGGGTTGGTGCGCATGAATACGCAGAGATTTGTAAGGTCGCCATTTATGGCGACCACTCATTAACGCAGTGTTTCTTGCAGGAAACCGTAACCGTGTTCCTGCGCAACAAAACTCAGGCGGTGGGAGATGCACTGCGGGGCGTCTTCAGCGTGATGCGACACAAACAGCAGTTGCGTGCGGCCTTCGCCGATCAGCACATCGACAAAACGGCGCACCAGCTGGCGGTTAATGGGATCCAGTCCTTGCAGCGGTTCATCGAGAATCAGCAGCGTCGGATGTTTCACCAGCGCACGCGCAATCAGCACCAGCCGCTGCTGGCCCCACGACAAACTGTGGAACGGCGCATCCGCCAACTGATTGTCCATACCAAGCAGCGCCAGCCACTGAAGCGCCAACGCTTTCTGCCGGTCCGACACCGCCTGATATAAGCCAATTGAATCGAAGAAGCCGGAGAGCACCACGGTGCGCACATTGCAGCTGACGCGATAATCAAGGTGCAGGCTGCTGCTGACATAGCCGATATGCTGCTTGATGTCCCAGATGGTTTCACCGCTGCCACGGCGGATGCCAAACAGCGTCAAATCGTTGCTGTAACCTTGCGGATGATCGCCGGTCACTAAACTAAGCAAGGTGGATTTACCCGCGCCATTCGGCCCAACAATCTGCCAGTGTTCACCGGGATTGACCTGCCAGTTCAGGCCATTAATCACCGCGACATCGTTGTATGACACCACGCCGTTACGCAGAATCACCCGCGGCGCATCTTCAGCCAGCTGCGGCAATTGATCGGGTTGATCCGCTTCCGGCAGTGCCATGCCTGCGAGTTTTTCACTGTGTGCCAGCTGCGCCACCAGCGCTTCGGCCAATATCGCGCGGCGCTCGCCAACGTGCGTTAGCGTGCATTCGGCTAATACGCCGACTTTTTCAACAAAATCAGGAATATCGTCAAAGCGATTGAGCACCAGCACCACGCTGTAACCGTTGCGGTGCAAATTGTTGAGGGTGTTTGCCAGGCTGGCGCGCGACCCCACATCCAGTCCATCAAAAGGCTCATCGAGAATCAGCAGATCTGGCTGCGCCATCAGCGCCTGACACAGCAGCGTTTTGCGCGTCTCGCCGGTAGAAAGATATTTGAAGCGGCGATCGAGTAGATTAGTGATACCAAACTGCTGCGCCAGTGCCTGACAGCGCGCCTCATCTTTCACTTCGTCCTGAATGATTTGCGCCGCAGTGCGACCGGTATCGTCTTCGCCTTCACTGAGCAGGTCGGTGTTATTGCGTTCCCATTCATCGCTGACCAGCTTCTGGAGCTGCTCCAGCGACAGGCGCGTACGGCGCTGAAAATTCTGCTGCACGCTGCCTTTACCGGGCAGCAGTTCGCCGGAGAGCGCGCGCGCCAGCGACGATTTGCCGCTGCCATTGGCGCCGACAAAAGCCCAGCTTTCGCCGCTGTTGAGGGTTAAATCTTTGAGTGATAGGGCTCGGGTGTCGCTAAGGTGAAACGTGCCTTGCGAAATTTGCAATGAAGACATCATCTATTCCGTTTTATGCATCGTGTCGCTCAGTTTTAGCCAGTGATGCAGACGAAGTCAAATCATGGCGCGGATTTCAGAGCAGCGTGGCAATGATGGCATGTTCGGCATTAAAACTGGCGGTGACATGGGCGCCAACCTGCAGATTCTGCTGCTTCACTGCGTCATTGGTGACGGTAGCACACAGCGTTTCGCCGCTCGGCAACGCCATCAATACTTCGCTGACCTGCTCGCCGGGTTCGATGGCACTAATCTGCGCGGCCAGCTGGTTATCGCTGCTGTCTGCGGAGTGACTGATGTGAATCCACGGCGCTTTAATCAGCACCAGCACCTCTTTACCGCTGTCGAGCTGCAAACGTTCGGCGCTGCGCTCGGTGATCGCCACCTGCAAACGCGTGGTGCCGTCGGCGAGCAGTACCTCAATGTGTTGCTGAACCTGTTGATGGTCGCTGGCCAGCACCGTGCCAAACAGCTGATTGCGCGCACTGGTTTGTAGCGAGAAACGCGCAATCGCTGCCAGCAGGCTGTCGAGCGGCAAACTGTCGTTTTGCAACGCATCAAAGGCTTTCTGCTGAATCTGTTCCATCAGTTGGAAAAGCTGAATCAGTCGTTCGCCATAGCGTGTAAGTTGTGCACCGCCGCCGCCTTTGCCGCCGGTCGCGCGATCCACCAGTGTTTGATCGGCCAGTTGATTCATCTCATTGATCGCGTCCCAGGCACTTTTGTAGCTGATGCCCGCCAATTTCGCGCCCTGGCTGATCGAGCCGGTTTGCTGCACGCGTTTCAATAATTCGATGCGGCGCGGATCGGCAAACAGTTTTTGCTGAAGACGAATATGGAGAGAAAGTTCTGCCTGCATGTCAGCTCCTTAGGTTAATCCGCTCAGTTTACTGCTTAAAAGTAAAAGCACGAAAAGGGCAGTGCGTTTTTTTCGCTAACCGTTACAATCACTTTTTTATTTTCTGCGTGAGGTTTCCATGCTGGAACTGTTAAAAAGCCTGGCTGTGGCTATCATCATGGTGCCGATTGTGATGGCGATTATGCTCGGTCTGATTTACGGCCTGGGTGAAGTTTTCAACGTCATCTCTAAATTTGGCCGCCGCGACGATCGTCCCGCCAACAGCTCGCAACACTGATTTCCCCACGCCCGCACCCTGCGGGCGTTTTGTTATTAACTTCCGTAAAATCCTGCCGATAACTATCTCATGACGCATTTGTGCCGACGTTGTATTATCAAATATATAACGTAACAAGGAGCAACAAATGCAAAAAAATCATTACCGCTGGGCTGCTGTCACTGCACTGACTCTTTCTCTGGCCGGTCAAGCGGTTGCTGCGGAAAAAATCACCGTGTTCGCTGCTGCGTCACTGACTACTGCGTTGCAGGAGATCGCTACGCAGTACCAGAAGAAAACGGGCGTTGAAGTGGTCTCTTCATTTGCCTCTTCATCAGTGTTAGCGCGCCAGATTGATCAGGGCGCGCCTGCCGATCTGTTCATCTCTGCCGACCAGCAGTGGATGGACGATGTAGTGGCAAAAAACAGCGTGGTGACCAACACGCGCTATACGCTGCTTGGCAATGACTTAGTGCTGATCGCCCCGAAAAGCGATGCCGCCAAAGCGGTGACCATTGATAGTAAAACCGACTGGAGAAGCCTGCTGAAAGGTGAGCGACTGGCGGTGGGCGATCCCGATCACGTACCGGCCGGGATTTATGCCAAAGAAGCATTACAAAAACTCGGCGCGTGGGACGCTTTATCTTCGCAGCTGGCACCCGCTAACAATGTACGTGCTGCGCTGGCGCTGGTTGAACGCAATGAAACGCCGTACGGCATCGTGTATGGTTCAGACGCGGTTGCCAGCCAAAAAGTGCAGGTAGTCGGACGTTTCCCGGAAGAGAGCCACAAGCCGGTGGAATATCCGATGGCGATCGTCAAAGAACATCAGAACGCAACGGTAACCGCCTTCTATAACTATTTGCAGGGGCCGGATGCCGCTGCCGTGTTTAAACAGTATGGATTTACGCCGAAGAAATGATATTGAGCGATCCCGAATGGCAGGCCGTGTTTCTCAGCCTGAAAGTGTCCTGTGTAGCGGTGCTGTGCAGCTTGCCGTTTGGCATCATGATGGCCTGGATTCTGGCGCGCTGCCGGTTTCCAGGCAAAACCTTGCTCGATAGTATCGTCCACCTGCCGCTGGTGCTGCCGCCGGTGGTGGTCGGTTATCTGTTGCTGATCGCTTTAGGCCGCCGCGGTTTCATCGGCGAAAGGCTGTATGACTGGTTCGGCTTCACGTTTGCCTTTAGCTGGCGCGGCGCGGTGATCGCTTCGGCGGTAATGGCGTTTCCGCTAATGGTGCGAGCGATTCGGCTCGCGCTGGAGGCGGTTGATACCAAACTTGAGCAGGCCGCTCGCACGCTTGGTGCGGGTCGCTGGCGCGTGTTTTTCACCATTACCCTGCCGCTCACCTTGCCTGGCATCATTGTCGGTACGGTTTTGGCCTTTGCCCGTTCGCTGGGCGAATTTGGCGCCACCATCACTTTTGTTTCCAACATTCCCGGTGAGACACGCACCATTCCGTCGGCGATGTTTACCTTGATCGAAACGCCAGGCGCCGAAGGCACCGCTGCGCGACTGTGTGCGGTGGCAATTGCGCTGGCGCTGATGTCGCTGGTGGCTTCTGAGCTGCTGGCGCGCTGGGGCCGCAAGCGGCTGGGAGCGGCGTAATGTTAAATCTGCAACTTTCTCAGCAGTTGGGTGATCATCGACTCGACGTCAACGTCAATATTCCCGCTAGCGGCATCACCGCCATTTTTGGCGTATCGGGTGCGGGAAAGACCTCGTTGATTAACGCGATTGGTGGCTTAACGCAGCCGCAAAGCGGGAGTATTGAACTGAACGATCGTTTGCTGTTTGATTCAGCATCGCGCGTGAATTTACCGCCGGAAAAGCGTCGCATCGGCTACGTGTTTCAGGATGCGCGGCTGTTCCCGCACTATCGTGTACGCGGCAATCTGCAATACGGCATGGCACCGTCGATGAAGTCACAGTTCAACGCGCTGGTGGCGCTGCTCGGCCTTGAATCGCTGTTAACGCGCTATCCGGCATCGCTGTCGGGCGGTGAAAAACAGCGCGTGGCGATTGGCCGCGCCTTGCTGACTGCGCCCGATATTCTGCTGATGGACGAACCGCTGGCGTCGCTTGATCTGCCGCGTAAACGTGAACTGATGCCCTATCTGCAAAAGCTGGCGAAGCAGGTTGATATTCCGATTCTTTACGTGTCGCACAGCCTCGACGAAATCCTGCAGCTGGCGGATAACGTGCTGGTTCTGGATGCGGGCCAGGTGAAAGCCTTTGGTGCGCTGGAGAAGGTGTGGAGCAGTTCGGCGATGCGTCCGTGGTTGCCGCTTGCCGAGCGTACCAGCGTGCTGCGCGTGCAGGTGTTAGAGCAGCATCCGGATTACCCGATGACCGCGCTGTCGCTCGGCGATCAGCATATTTGGGTCAGTCGGGTGAATCAGCCGCTGAAAACCCCGCTGCGCATTCGTATCGCCTCGGCGGATGTGTCGCTGGCATTGCAGCCGCCGCACAACACCTCGATACGCAATATTTTACCGGCGCAGGTGGTTGAGCTGCTGGAGATTGACGATCAGGTGGAAGTGAAGCTGCGTATTGGGATAAGCGAATTGTGGGCGCGCATCTCGCCGTGGGCGCGGGATGAGCTGGGCATCCGGCCCGATCAGTGGCTGTATGCGCAGATTAAGAGTGTGTCGATAGCGGCGTGAGCAACAGGTCGCCATGAATAGCGACCCTACAATGCGTTATACCGGTTTTGTAGGGTGCGCATTTATGCGCACCTTTTTGATATTACAGCACTTCCTGATAAATCACGTCGGCGATGCCCGGCTCCAGATTGGTGCCAATCACCTTTTTGGCGCGCGCTTTGATGGCGTCGTCGGCATTGCCCATCGCCACGCCCAATCCCACCTGTTCCAGCATGCTGAGATCGTTGTAGTTATCGCCAAACGCCAGCACGTCTTGCATGCTGAAGCCCTGACTTTCCACCCATTGCGCCAGGCGCTTGCCTTTGCTGTTGCCACCTTTGGCAATATCGACCTGATCGTGCCACGACCATTCACAGGCCAAACCCAATTCGGCTTCGGTGCGTTCGGCAAACTGCTGCAGCGCGCGCGTATCCGGATGCGACAAGGCGAACTTCCAAATTGATGTGGCTTTACGCGCGGCCTGCGCCAGACTTGGCACCTGCAGAAACAGCGGACGCTGCGCTTCTGGCAGCGACTGCGCCCAGTTGAGCGTTCGCGTTACATGGCCGGTTGGCGTCTGATACAGCATCGCATCATCGACATACAGCAGACCGTGGATGTTCTCTTCATCCAGCATCTCAATCACACGCGCGGCTTGGTTTTTATCAAGTGGATCGGCGGCCAGCACCTTTTTCGCTGGATAATCATACAAATAGGTGCCGTTACAGCAGATGGCGGGGGTATCGAGATTCAGTGCCTGATAAAAAGGGTGGATGGCGCAGTGATGGCGACCGGTGACGATCAACACTTTCACGCCCGCCTGTTGCGCGCGGGCCAGCGCTTCGATGGATTCAGGCAAAATGGTTTTATTCGGGGTCAGCAGGGTGCCGTCGAGGTCAAGGGCGATTACGCGGTAGCTCATTACACTTTCCGTCCGGGAGTTGGCAAAGCATTGAGTCTACACCCGGCAGCGGCCCTGAGACAAAAAACAGGGCACAAATGAATCCAGCGCGACAAAATGAAACGCGCTACAGTTATCCCTTTCATCAGGCAGCGAATAAGGAAAACGCATGAAACAAGTCGTGTATACCGCCAGTCCCGAGAGCCAGCAGATTCATGCCTGGCAGTTGCAGGAAGATGGCGCACTGACGTTATTGCAGGTAACGGATGTTGCCGGCCAGGTGCAGCCGATGGTGGTGAGCCCGAAGAAAGATTTCCTCTATGTAGGTGTTCGTCCGAATTTTCGCGTGCTGGCGTTCCGCATTGCGGCCGACGGTACGCTGAGCCTCGCCGGTGAAGCGCCGTTACCGGGCAGCCCAACGCACATTTCCACCGATCGTCAGGGTAACTATCTGTTCTGCGGCTCGTACAACGATGCCTGCGTCAGTATTAGCCCAATTGGCAGCGATGGCTTGCCGCAGGCACCGAGTCAGGTAATTAGCGGATTGGAGGGTTGTCACTCAGCGAATATCGATCTGAACAACCAAACGCTGTTTGTACCGGCACTGAAACAGGATCGCATCTGCCTGTATCAGCTGAATGCAGATGGAACGCTGGCGCCGCGTGAACAAGCGCAGGTCACCACCGTTGAAGGTGCGGGTCCGCGTCACATGGCCTTCCACCCGAACGGCGCCTATGGCTACGTAGTGAACGAGCTAGATAGCACCGTGGATGTCTGGGCGCTGAACAACGTGCACGGTCAGGTTGAGCGCGTGCAGAGCCTCGACATGATGCCAAAAGATTTTAGTGACACGCGTTGGGCGGCTGACATCCATATCACGCCGGATGGCCGTTTCCTTTACGCCTGTGACCGTACCAGCAGCACCATTACGGTGTTTAGCATCAGTGAAGATGGATCCGTACTGGCGATTGAAGGTTTCCAGCCGACCGAAACGCAGCCGCGCGGTTTTAACATCGATCACAGCGGTCAATATCTGGTGGCGGCGGGACAGAAATCGCACCATATCGAAGTGTATAAGATTGAGGAGCGCGGCCTGCTCAATCCGCTGGCGCGTTATGCGGTAGGACAAGGCCCAATGTGGGTGGTGATTCACCAATTGGGATAAATAAAATGCCTGCCCGGTTCACCGGCAGGCATTTACCGTAGCGGCGCGATTCATCGCGCTATTTGTCCGTTACGACAATGCGCAATAAATTGCGCCGCTACGGTTCTGCACTGTTATGCGTACTTCACCGTCATCGACGCACTCGCCAGCGCATGGAAATGCACGTTAAAACCAACCATCGCGCCGCTCGCGCCTTCATCCACCTCAATTTTGTCCGTATCCAGCGCATGCACGGTAAAGATGTAGCGATGCGATTCACCCTGCGGTGGGGCCGCGCCGCCATAGCCAGTTTGGCCAAAATCGGTGCGCGTCTGGATGGCGCTCTCCGGCAGTTCCGCCACGCCGGAACCGGCACCTTGCGGCAACACGGTCACCTCGGCCGGAATGTTCGCGACTACCCAATGCCACCAGCCGGAACCGGTGGGTGCGTCGGGATCGTAGCAGGTGACCACAAAGCTTTTGGTGCCTGCTGGCACATCATCCCACGCCAGATGCGGTGACAAATTGTCGCCCTGGTAACCCATGCCGTTGAAAACGTGTCGTTCTGGCATCTTATCGCCATCGTTAAAATCCTGGCTAAATACGCGCATGATCTCTCCTTTTTGGTTGTGCAGTGCCGTCAATCATGGTGGAAATGCGCGGCAACATCCAGTGCCGCACTGACCGCTTGCGTCAGTTTCGTCAGTTCAGCGGCAGAAATCAGGTAAGGTGGCATCAGGTAGATCAATCGGCCAAACGGACGAATCCATACGCCGCGCTCGACGAAGAACTGCTGCAGCGCGGCCATGTTCACCGCCTGATGCGTTTCGATCACGCCAATCGCGCCCAGCACGCGTGCATCGGCCACCGCATGATGGCTACGCAACGGTAGCAGTTCGGCGCGTAATTGCCGTTCAATGGTCGGCACCTGGGTTGTCCAGCCGTCTTCAGCGATCAGCGCCAGACTTTCCACCGCCACCGCGCAGGCCAGCGGATTGCCCATAAAGGTGGGCCCATGCATAAAGCAGCCTGCCGCGCTGCGGCTGATGGTATCGGCGACTTCTCGTGTGGTTAGCGTGGCGGAGAGCGTCATGGTTCCGCCGGTCAGCGCTTTCCCCAGGCAGAGAATGTCCGGCGTGATGCCAGCATGTTCGCAGGCAAACAGCTTGCCGCTGCGGCCAAAGCCGGTGGCGATCTCATCGGCAATCAGCAGCAAACCGTAGCGGTCGCACAGCGCACGCACCTGTTGCAGATAGCGCGGATGGTAGAAACGCATCCCGCCTGCGCCTTGCACGATCGGCTCCAGAATCACTGCCGCAATCTCACGATGGTGAGTTTCTGCCAACTGCGCGAAATCAGCAAAATCCGCCTCGTTCCACTCATCATCAAAGGCGCATTGCGGCGCGTTGGCGAACAGATGTTCTGGCAGATAGCCGCGCCACAGGCTGTGCATTGAGTTTTCCGGATCGCACACCGACATAGCGGCAAAGGTATCGCCATGATAACCGCGCTTCAGCGTGAGAAATTTCTGTCGCGTTTGGTTGCGTCCCAGCCAGTATTGCAGTGCCATCTTCATCGACACTTCAACGGCGATGGAACCTGAATCGGCAAGGAACACGCACTCCAACGCGTCAGGCGTGATGGCAACCAGCTGGCGGCTCAGCTCCACCGCCGCCGGATGGGTAATGCCGCCAAACATCACATGCGACATCTGCGTCATTTGCTGCTGCAGCGCCTGATTGAGGCGCGGATGGTTATAGCCGTGAATCGCCGCCCACCACGACGACATGCCATCCACCAGTTCACGTCCATCAGCCAACTGCAGCTGGCAGCCGTGCGCCGCCACAACCGGATAACAGGGCAGGGGATCGCGCATCGACGTGTAGGGATGCCAGATATGCTGGCGGTCAAAATTGAGGTCGTCCTGAGTGAACATGTGAGTTGTAAACCATTTTAAAAAGATTTAGTTTACAAGTATAACCACGTTAATCGTCGGGATGAACCCCCTTTTTCTGGAGTAAGCAATGGCAAACCGCTGGACACTGACACAAGCTCAGGCACTTTTCGATAAACCTTTCCTTGAGTTGATGTTTGAAGCGCAGCAAGTGCATCGTCAACATTTCGATCCGCGCCAGGTGCAGGTCAGCACGCTGCTATCGATCAAAACTGGCGCCTGCCCGGAAGACTGCAAATACTGTCCGCAGAGCGCGCGTTATAAGACCGGTCTGGAATCCGAGCGTCTGATGGAGGTGGATGCGGTACTGGAATCGGCGCGCAAAGCCAAAGCGGCGGGATCGAGCCGTTTCTGCATGGGCGCTGCATGGAAAAACCCGCACGAACGCGACATGCCCTACCTTCAGCAGATGGTGCAGGGCGTAAAAGCGATGGGCATGGAGACCTGCATGACGCTTGGCACGCTGGACGGCAGCCAGGCGCAGCGCCTTGCCGAAGCCGGGCTCGATTTCTACAACCACAACCTTGATACCTCACCAGAATTCTACGGCAACATCATCACCACGCGCAGCTATCAGGAACGTCTGGATACGCTGGATAAAGTGCGCGGCGCGGGCATTAAAGTCTGTTCGGGCGGCATCGTTGGCCTGGGTGAAACCGTGAAAGATCGCGCGGGCTTACTGGTGCAGTTGGCCAATTTGCCGACGCCGCCTGAAAGCGTACCGATCAACATGCTGGTGAAGGTCAAAGGCACACCGCTGGCCGATAACGATGACGTTGAACCGTTCGACTTTATCCGCACCATCGCGGTGGCGCGCATCATGATGCCATCATCACACGTGCGCCTTTCAGCCGGTCGCGAGCAAATGAGCGAGCAAACCCAGGCGATGTGCTTTATGGCCGGGGCTAACTCGATTTTCTACGGCTGCAAACTGCTCACCACGCCAAATCCGGAAGAGGATAAAGATCTGATTCTATTCCGCAAGCTGGGGCTCAATCCGGAACATACCGCGACCACCGCGGGTGACAACGAGCAGCAATATCAGCTCAGCGAGCAGCTGCTGCACGCCGATACCGAGCAGTTCTACAACGCGGCTGTGTAAATGGGCTGGACACAACGTATTGATCAGGCGCTGACGGCGCGGCGTGCTGCTGATGGCTGGCGTCTGCGGCGTCCCATCGAGCACAACAACGTGCGGGAAATTACGCTCGACGGTCAGCGTTATCGCCATTTCTCCAGCAATGACTATCTCGGACTCAGTCAGCATCCGGCGGTGATCGCCGCGTGGCAGCAGGGCGCGGCCGAGACGGGCGCAGGGGCGGGTGCATCCGGTCATGTCACCGGTTACAGCCGTCATCATGCGCAGCTTGAAGCGGAATTAGCAGACTGGCTTGGCTATTCGCGCGCGCTGCTGTTCATTTCGGGATTTGCCGCCAATCAGGCGGTGATTCATCTGCTGGCGGAAAAGCAGGATCGCATCTTTGCCGATAAGCTGGCGCACGCTTCACTGCTGGATGCCGCCAGCCACAGCCCGGCGAGCTTGCGTCGCTTTGCTCATAATCAGCCGGAAAGTCTGGCGAAACTGCTGGCCACGCCGTCAGAAGGCGGCACGCTGGTGGTGACCGAAGGTGTATTCAGCATGGACGGCGACAGCGCGCCACTGACGTCGATTGCTGAGGAGACGCGGCGCGGCAACGGCTGGCTGCTGGTGGATGATGCGCACGGCATCGGTGTGACCGGTGCGCAAGGACGCGGCAGCTGCTGGCAGCAGCAGGTAAAACCGGAGCTGCTGATCGTCACCTTTGGTAAAGGGTTTGGCGTCAGCGGCGCGGCGCTGCTGTGTGATGACGCCACCGCCGATTATGTTGAACAGTTTTCTCGCCATCTGATCTATTCCACCGCGATGCCTCCGGCGCAGTGCTACGCGCTGCTGGCAGCACTGCGGCAGATTCAACAAGGCGATGCGCTACGCGAGCGGCTGCACAGTCACATTGCGCGTTTCCGCGCCGGTGCCGCCGATTTGCCATGGCAGCTGGTCGCGTCCGCTAGCGCTATCCAACCGCTCATCGTCGGCGAAAACAGTGCGGCGCTGGCGTTGTCGCAGCGGCTGGCTGAAGCCGGCTGTTGGGTGAGCGCCATTCGTCCGCCGACCGTGCCGCCAGGCACGGCGCGGCTGCGCATCACGCTTACTGCTGCGCATCACCCCGATGATATTGATCGTTTGCTGGAGGCGCTGTATGACGCTGCAGGTTAACAAGCAGGCCGTAGCGCACGCCTTTGGTCGCGCGGCGGCGCATTACGAGCAGCACGCGCAATTACAGCGGCTGAGCGGCGATGCGTTACTGGCGCGGGCACCCGCAAGCTTTGGCCCGCATCTGCTGGATGCCGGTTGCGGCACGGGTTGGTATAGCCGCTACTGGCGCGATCGCGGACGTACTCTGACGGCGCTCGATTTGTCGCCCAACATGCTGCAAACTGCGCGCGATCAGCAATCGGCGCAGCACTATCTGCTGGGCGATATCGATGAAGTGCCGCTGCCCGACGCCAGCGTTGACGGCGTGTGGAGCAATCTGGCGGTGCAATGGAGCAGCGATCTACACACGGCGTTACAGCAGTTTTTGCGCGTTACGCGGCCGGGTGGCACGGTGCTGTTTTCCACGCTGCTCGACGGATCGCTGCATGAAGTGCATCACGCGTGGGCGCAGCTGGATGGTCGCCAGCATGCCAACCGTTTTCTCAGTACCGCGCAGTTTCACGCGGCCACTGCAACGCTGCCGATGACGGCGCAGCAGCAGGTTATCACGCTGCACTTTCCCAGTGCGCTCAGCGCTATGCGCTCCCTGAAAGGGATTGGTGCCACACATCTGCACGATGGACGCGGCGCCAGCGTGCTGACCCGATCCCAGCTAGCGCAGCTTGAGCAGCACTGGCCGCAGGATGAGGCCGGATATCGCCTGAGTTATCACCTGATGTATGGAGTTTTAAGCAAATGACACGCTGGTTTATTACCGGAACGGATACTGAAGTGGGCAAAACCGTGGCCAGCGGCGCGCTGCTGCAGGCGGCGCGCGCCGCCGGTTTACGCACCGCTGGCTACAAGCCGGTGGCATCCGGCTGCGAGATGACGCCGGAAGGCATCCGCAACAGCGACGCGCTGGCGTTGCAGCGCTACAGCAGCCTGACGTTAAGCTACGAGCAGGTCAATCCACTGGCGTTTCTCGAACCGACCTCGCCGCATATCATCAGCGCAGAAGAGGGCCGGCCGATCACCTTTGCGGCACTGTCAGCAGGGTTGCGCGCACTGGAGCAGCAGGCGGAATGGGTGTTAGTTGAAGGCGCAGGCGGTTGGTTCACACCGCTCTCCGAGACGCAAACTTACGCCGATTGGGTGGCAGCTGAGCAGTTGCCGGTGATTCTGGTGGTGGGCGTGAAGTTAGGCTGCATCAACCATGCGATGCTCACTGCCGAGGCGGTGAAAGCGCGCGGATTGCGCCTTGCGGGTTGGGTAGCCAATGATATCCAGCCACCCGGCAAACGCCATCAGGAGTATATCGCCACGCTGCGACAGCGTATTGAAGCGCCGTTTCTGGGGGAGATCCCACATCTTACTGATGAGGCGCAGCAGGCCGAGTGCGGGCGCTATTTGACACTACCGCAATAACCCAGGTCGCCATAAATGGCGACCCTACATTGCTTGAAGCCATTTTGTAGGGGGCTGTTCATGGCGTAATGCCGATCAGTTAAGCACCGTATCTAACCACCGCACATTCCGTAGCGGCGCGATTTATCGCGCAATGAATTGCGCCGCTACAATATGTGCGCTCGGTAATAGGATTTCATCTCTTAACTGACAAGCATTACGCCATTCATGGCGACCTAAGATAATCACGTCGCCGTTAGCCACTTGTTGACGGTGATGTCATCCAGCTGCGCCACTTTACCGTGTGCCACATTGCGTCCTTGATGCAATAGCAGGAAATAGTCGGCGACGCGGCGGATAAATGAAACGTGCTGCTCAAGCAACAAAATGGTTAAACCATATTCACGGTTTAACCGACGAATCAGGTTGCCCATCTCTTCTTCCAGCCACGGCGACATCCCTTCCGTCGGCTCATCCAGAATCACCAGTTTTGGCTGCAGCACCAGTGCGCGTGCCAGTGCCAAATGTTGCTGTTGTTCCATCGGCAACTCGCCGCTGCGTTGATGGCGCAACGAATAGAGCGCTGGAAACAGGTCAAAAACCATTTCAGGAATGGCGCGGCTCCGATCATCCTGCGCCGCCATCAGGGCAATCAGCAGGTTATCTTCCACGCTCATCTGCGAGAATATATGCCGTCCTTGCGGCACATAACCTATGCCGGTACGCGCGCGCAGCTCGGCAGGTTGCAGCAGCAAATCTTCCGGCGGCGCGCCATCTTCCTGCCAGGTCATCGAGCCGCTGTTGATCGGCAAACGCCCCATAATGCAGTTCACCAAGGTGGTTTTGCCCATGCCGGGGCTGCCCAGCACGCCGGTGCAGGTACCCGGCGGCAGATCGAGATCCACATCCCACAGAATGTGATTTTGACCGTAAAACTGATTCACCGAACGTAAACTCAGCATCTGACATACTCCTTCCAGATTATTAGCCTGAATGCTCCCGCTCTGTGTCGTCTGGCATACAGTCGTGCACGATTGATGGACACCGCTGTTATCGGCACACGCCGATATGGACTCGTCACTCCATACGATGAACATTGCAATTCCCAGGCCAGGTTAAGGATTTAGGCATCTCTCAATCTGAAATGAAGCAAATAGGCCGCTAAAAGTTGAGTAATGCTTAACAATTGCCAGCGGTGATAAATTGGCTGCACTTTGACGGTGCTGAAGGCTTAACGTTTCTGGTGCATTTGATCGTTCGTAAGGCATTAACTGCGGAAATAAGTGGCCTTAATGCCTGGGTTCTCTGCAGGCAAGAGAGCGTAAAGAGGCAAAAGAAGGGTTAATGCGGCACGCAGGAAGATAAAAATAAATACGAAAAAATTTTTTTTCGTGCTTAAGGATGGGCGCGAGAAAATTATACACAGCCGATGGGCTCGGGGCTCGATCCACTTATCCACCATTACTGTGGATAACCTTGTGCATTAGCGACTGAAAACCGTGTGGAAGCGAGTAAATTCGCGGCCTTAACACATTATGATGAGAAACTGGGCTTTTGGGTCAATGTCAATTAAAACAGTAGGTTAGTTAAAATCAAGCATGCGAATTATCTGCCTTGTCATCGAACTGCAATTTAATGACACTCTATTGACAAATGTTAAAAGCGTCCTCCGCTTGGGGATAACATTACGCAACAACAGCTTGCTGCTCGCCGCTTCAATTACGCTGAAGAAAATCGACCTAAGGTGCCATTATCGTGCAATTTTACTGTGATTATGTCCAGTATTTTTTTCTGGCAAATTCCCCATAGCAGAGTAGAATTAGCAGCCTGCCCGCCGACTTCACCAGCTGGAACCGCCAAAACATGAGCAAAGCCTTCAAACTCAACTCCGATTTCAAGCCTTCAGGCGATCAACCTGAGGCGATTCGCCGTCTCGAAGAGGGGCTGGAAGATGGACTCGCGCATCAAACGCTGTTGGGCGTTACGGGCTCAGGTAAAACCTTTACCGTGGCGAACGTGATTGCCGATCTCAATCGACCCACCATGGTGCTGGCACCCAATAAAACATTGGCGGCGCAGCTGTACGGTGAAATGAAGGAGTTTTTCCCGGATAACGCGGTGGAGTTTTTCGTCTCTTATTACGATTACTATCAGCCTGAAGCCTATGTGCCGAGCTCTGACACCTTTATTGAAAAAGACGCGTCGGTGAATGAGCACATTGAACAGATGCGTCTGTCGGCGACCAAAGCACTGCTGGAGCGTCGTGATGTGATTGTGGTGGCCTCGGTGTCGGCGATCTACGGTTTGGGCGATCCCGATCTCTACTTGAAAATGATGCTGCATCTGACGCGCGGCATGATTATCGATCAGCGCAGTATTCTGCGTCGTCTGGCGGAGTTGCAATACAGTCGCAACGATCAGGCCTTCCAGCGCGGTACCTTCCGCGTGCGCGGCGAGGTGATCGATGTGTTCCCGGCGGAATCGGATGACATTGCGCTGCGTATCGAACTGTTTGATGAAGAAGTTGAACGGCTATCGCTGTTCGATCCGCTGACGGGTCAGATCGATTCGGTGATCCCGCGCTTTACCGTCTATCCCAAAACGCACTACGTAACGCCGCGCGAGCGTATTCTGCAGGCGATGGAAGACATCAAAGTCGAACTGGTGGATCGCCGCAAGGTGCTTATGGATAACAATAAGCTGCTTGAAGAGCAGCGTATTTCCCAGCGTACTCAGTTCGATCTCGAGATGATGAACGAGTTGGGGTACTGCTCCGGTATCGAAAACTACTCCCGCTATCTCTCGGGACGCGGACCGGGTGAGCCGCCGCCGACCTTGTTCGACTACTTACCGGCTGATGGCCTGCTGGTGGTCGACGAATCGCACGTGACCATTCCGCAGATTGGCGGCATGTATCGCGGTGACCGCGCGCGTAAAGAGACGCTAGTAGAATACGGTTTCCGTTTGCCGTCGGCGCTGGATAACCGCCCGATGAAGTTTGAAGAGTTTGAAGCGGCAGCCCCACAAACCATTTATGTTTCGGCGACGCCGGGCAACTACGAGCTGGAAAAATCTGGCAGCGAAGTGATTGATCAGCTGGTGCGTCCAACGGGCCTGCTGGATCCGATTCTGGAAGTGCGTCCGGTGGCGACGCAGGTCGACGATTTGCTGTCGGAAATCCGCAAGCGTGTCGAGATCAATGAGCGCGTGCTGGTCACCGTATTGACCAAGCGCATGGCGGAAGATCTCACTGAATATCTGGTTGAGCACGGCGAGAAGGTGCGCTATCTGCACTCGGATATCGATACTGTGGAACGTATGGAGATTATCCGCGATTTACGCCTTGGCGAATTTGATGTGCTGGTCGGCATTAACCTACTGCGAGAAGGCCTGGATATGCCGGAAGTGTCGCTGGTGGCGATTCTGGATGCCGATAAAGAGGGCTTCCTGCGCTCGGAGCGTTCGTTGATTCAGACCATAGGCCGCGCCGCGCGTAACATTAACGGCCGGGCGATTCTCTACGCCGACAAAATCACGCCGTCGATGGAACGCGCGATGGGCGAAACCGAGCGCCGTCGCGAGAAGCAGCAAAAATACAACGAAGAGAACGGCATCGTGCCGCAAGGGCTCAACAAGAAAATCACCGATATTCTTGAGCTCGGCAAAAACGTGGTTAAAACGCGCGGTAAAGGCAAAACCGCGTCACGTACTGCAGCAGAAGCGGAAGCCAATTACATGGCGCTTACGCCGCAGGCGATGCAGAAGAAAATTCACGAGCTGGAAGGGCAGATGCAGCAACACGCGCAGAATCTGGAGTTTGAAGAAGCCGCCAGCGTGCGCGATCAGCTACATCAACTGCGCGAGCTGTTTATTGCGGCTTCGTGATCGTTGTATTTAGGTCGCCATGAATGGCGCCCCTACGCGGATTCAGTGGGGTTTTCGTAGGGTGCGCATTGATGCGCACCTGGAAACTAAACGGCTTGAATCGCGTGTTCCAGCGCAATGCGCAGCAGCTGGCGGTCATGGCGATATTTGATATCGGCGGCTTCCAGCGGTTCACGAATGATTAAACGCTGTTCCACACCGCTAATATCGGCTGCCGGGCTCACCACCACGGCATCGATAACGCGCTTACCAATGGCTTTTTCCATGATCGCCAGTTTATCGGCCACATTCAGGCTGGCCGCTGCGGCGCTCAGCTCGCGACCCAGGTTGCCAATAAATACCATGGTGGCTGGCGTACGACGCAGTGCGCGGGCCATATCTTCCATCAACAAGATCGGCATCAGGCTGGTGTAAAAGCTGCCAGGCCCAATGAGAATCAAATCCGCTTCGCCCACTGCGTCTATGGCTTCGCGCGTTGGCAATACGTTTGGATGCAACATCAACTCTTCCGGCGGCTGCTTCATCTCATCAATCGCGGTTTCGCCGTACACCATATTGCCTTCACCATCCTGCGCCACCAGATCGACCGGCTGTTCTGACATTGGAATCAGAAAGGCATCTACCTTGAGGAGATTGCGGATGATATTGATGGCTTCCAGCGGGCGCACGCTAAGGTGATCAAGCGCCTTAAGCATCAGGTTGCCAAGATTGTGTCCGGCCAGCTCGCCATTACCGCTAAAACGATACTCAAACATCGCGGTAGCGACGCTCGGTTCGGTGATCAGCTGATTGATGCAGTTACGCATATCGCCCCACGCAATGCCGCCTTCCGAGCGGCGAATGCGGCCGGTGGAGCCGCCGTTATCGGTGGTGGTGACGATGCCGGTTAAGCGCGAGCCTAACGGCGCCAGCGCCGACATCACGCGGCCCAGACCGTGCCCGCCACCTAATGCCACTACGCGATCCAAATCTGCCAGGGTTCGATTCATGTTTCTCCTTTGTCACCGACATCCTCGCGTTGAGGCGCAGTTGAACTGATGTGCATCAATATCTGGGGTGCATTTTACCGTATCCTGTCGCGAAAATGCGGTGAAAAATACGTTATACATCAAGATATATAGCGAAATTCACTGATGGATGCGAATCGCTAATCGCGCTACCATTCGTTTTAACCGTGTTGTCCACAATGACAACAAACTCCCAAGCCTGGGTTCCTAAGTCGTTAACGATAGGGAATGCAGGCCGCAGCCTTGAGCTGCCAGGGTGCAGAAAGAAATGACTGCATCTCCCGACTTTGGAAAGGTGTTCAGGTGCCACAATTTACAGATGCCTACGCGCGCAGCTTTTACTATCTGCGCCTGTCGGTCACGGATGTGTGTAACTTCCGTTGTACCTACTGCTTACCAAACGGCTACAAGCCGAACGGTACGCATAATAAGAGCTTTCTCTCGCTGGATGAGATTCGTCGCGTGACGCGTGCCTTTGCGGCTGCGGGCACGGAAAAAGTGCGCCTGACCGGTGGCGAACCTTCCATGCGTCGTGATTTCACCGACATAATCGCCGCCGTGCGTGAAAACGCCGCCATTCGCCAGATAGCGATGACCACGAACGGTTACCGCATGGCGCGCGACGTGGGTGCGTGGCGCGCTGCTGGCCTCACCCATATCAACGTCAGCGTCGATAGCCTCGATGCGCGCCAGTTTCACGCTATTACCGGGCAGGACAAATTTGCCGAAGTGATGGCGGGAATTGATGCTGCTTTTGAGGCCGGTTTCGAGAAAGTGAAAGTCAACAGCGTGTTGATGCGCGACGTGAACAGCCACAGTCTCAGTACCTTCCTTGAATGGCTGCGCCTGCGCCCGATTCAATTACGCTTTATCGAGCTGATGGAAACCGGCGAAGGCAGCGATCTGTTCCGCCGCCATCATATCTCCGGTGAAGTGATCCGCGATCAACTGATTCTGCAAGGTTGGCAGCGCCAGCCGCGCGGCCGCAGCGACGGTCCGGCGCAGGTGTTCCGACATCCCGATTATCAGGGCGAAGTGGGCCTGATCATGCCTTATGAGAAAGATTTCTGCGCCAGCTGCAACCGCCTGCGCGTGTCGGCACTGGGCAATCTGCATCTGTGCCTGTTTGGTGACGGCGGCGTCTCGTTGCGCGATCTGTTGGCCTCTGACGATCAGCAGGATGAGTTGCAGGCGCGCATTGCGCACAGCCTTGGACAGAAAAAGCAGACGCATTTCCTGCATCAGGGCAATACCGGCATCACGCAAAATCTCTCCTTTATTGGTGGCTAAACACAGGAGTTACGGCCATGGGTAAACCAACCGGCGACTTTGTCGCCTTAAATGTGGCGGTGATGACCGTCTCTGATAGCCGCGATGCCGGCAATGACACATCGGGCGATTATCTGCGCGAAGCGCTGGCGGAAGCCGGGCATCAGGTGGTGGATCGCGCGCTTGTGCCGGATAACCGCTACCGTATTCGTGCCACGGTGTCGCGCTGGATTGCCAGCGACGATGTGCAAGTCGTGATCGTCAATGGCGGCACCGGTTTTAACAGTAAAAACAGCACGCCAGAAGCATTGCTGCCGCTGCTCGATCGCGAAATTGAAGGCTTTGGCGAGCTGTTCCGCATGATCTCTTATGAAGAAATTGGCAGCTCGACGCTACAGTCGCGTGCGGTGGCCGGATTAGCCAATCAGACGCTGATTTTTGCCGTGCCGGGATCGACCAATGCCTGCCGCAGCGCCTGGGAACGCATTATTGAAGATCAACTGGATGCGCGTACGCGTCCGTGTAATTTCGTCTCACATTTGAAGAAGTTGTAAGTATGTCATCCTTAACCCATATCAATGCCGCTGGCGAAGCCCACATGGTGGATGTCTCCAGCAAAACCGAAACGGTGCGCGAAGCTCAGGCTGAAGCGCTAGTGCTGATGAGCGCCGAAACGCTGCAGATGATTATTGACGGCAGCCATCATAAAGGTGACGTGTTCGCCACCGCGCGCATCGCCGGTATTCAGGCGGCAAAACGCACCTGGGAACTGATTCCGCTCTGTCATCCGCTGATGCTGAGCAAAGTGGAAGTCACCTTGCTGGCGGAACCGCAACATAGCCGCGTGCGCGTCACCTCGCTCTGTCGTCTGACCGGTAAAACCGGCGTCGAGATGGAAGCGTTGACGGCGGCATCCGTCGCGGCACTTACCATCTATGACATGTGCAAAGCAGTGCAAAAGGACATCGTCATTGACCAACTGCGTTTGCTGAGCAAAAGCGGCGGCAAGTCCGGCGACTTCAAGGCGGTGAGCCATGATTAAGGTGCTGTTTTTTGCCCAGGTACGTGAACTGACCGGCACCAGCGCGCTTGAGTTGGCAGCTGAATATGGCGACGTCGCGACCTTGCGAGCGGCGTTAGCGGAGAAGGGCGATCGCTGGGCGCTGGCGCTGGAGTCCGGCAAGTTGCTGGCCGCGGTCAACCAAACGCTGGTGCCGATGAGTCATCCGCTGCGTGCGGGTGATGAAGTGGCCTTTTTCCCGCCGGTCACCGGAGGCTGATGATGGAAACGCGGATTCGTGTGAGTGCAGAGCCTTTCAACGTCGGCGAAGAGTATGAAAAACTCGCCGCGCATGACAGCGACGGCGCGGTCGTGACATTCACCGGTAAAGTGCGCAATCACAATCTCGGCGCCAGCGTGGCGGCATTGACGCTGGAACATTACCCCGGCATGACGGAAAAGGCGCTAGCGGATATCGTCGCGGACGCACGTCAGCGCTGGGCACTGCAGCAGGTGACGGTGATTCATCGCGTTGGCGAACTGTTCCCCGGCGACGAAATTGTGTTTGTTGGCGTCAGCAGCGCGCATCGCGGCAGCGCCTTCGCCGCCACCGAGTTCATCATGGACTACCTGAAAACCCGCGCGCCGTTCTGGAAGCGCGAAGCCACTGCCGCAGGCGATCGTTGGGTTGATGCCCGCGACAGCGATCATCAGGCCGCTGAGCGCTGGAGCTAGCGCGCAAAATCTTCCCGCTCCGATAGCGGCAGGCCACTGAAAACGTTAAGGTACGGTTTTTGTTGGCGTCAGGGATTATGATGAACACGAGCAAGATAATGAAAGGCGCAGCATTGCTGGCTGCGCTGGTGCTGGCCGGTTGTAGCACGAAAAAAGAGCCGCAGGCACCGGCGCGACAGCCCGCCGATGTGAAGAGCCAAATTCAACAGCTGTTGCCCAGCGACGTGACGCAAAAATCGGCCTGGGCCGACGACATCTATACCGCGTTCCGCGTGCAGCAAATCGATGCCAGCGTCAGCAATATCTGTGCGGTGATTGCCGTTACCGATCAGGAATCTAACTTCAGTGCCGATGCGGTGGTGCCGGGCTTACCGAAAATTGCCTGGGGTGAAATCGATCGCCGCGCCGCCAAAGTCCACGTTCCGGCGTTTCTGGTGCGCACCGCGCTGCTGATCAAATCACCGAACGGTGAGAGCTATGCGTCGCGTCTGGATAAAGTGCGCAGCGAAAAAGAGCTGAGCGCCATCTTTGATGATTTCATTGATATGGTGCCGATGGGGCAGAAGCTGTTTGGTAACCTCAACCCAATTCACACCGGCGGGCCGATGCAGGTCAGCATTGAGTTTGCTGAAGCGCACGCCAAAGGTTATCCGTATGCGGTTGACGGCTCGATTCGCCGTGAAGTCTTTACCCGACGCGGTGGCATCTACTTCGGCACGCTGCATTTGCTCGGCTATCCCGCCGATTACAGCCAGCCGCTGTACCGTTTCGCCGACTTCAACGCCGGTTGGTATGCCAGCCGCAACGCCGCATTCCAGGCGGCCATCGCCCGTGCCAGCGGCATCAAGCTGGCACTTGATGGCGACCTGATCGTTTATGGAAGCGAGCAGGCCGGTTCCACTGAACTGGCGGTACGCAGCCTGAGCAAGCAGTTGGACATGAGCAATCGTGAAATCCGCCGCGATCTGGAGAAGGGTGACACAGCCGACTTCGCCAGCAGCACACTGTGGAAACAGACCTTTATTCTCGCCGATAAGATGGCCGGTAAACGTCTGCCACGAGAAATGCTGCCGGGTATCAAATTGGAAAGCCCGAAAATTACCCGCAATCTCACCACCGCGTGGTTTGCTCAGCGCGTAAATGGCCGCTATCAACAGTGCTTGACACGCCGTTGACGCAAACGGGTGTACACTCCACACTTACAGAGTTTGTCTAACATTTAATGAGGCGCTTCATGGATCGATATCCACGTAATGATTCAATCGTGCAACAGGCATCCACCTCGCTGCAGACCTACATGGCACAGGTGTATGGCTGGATGACCTGCGGCTTGCTGCTCACCGCGTTTGTATCGTGGTTTGCTGCCCGCACACCTGCAGTAATGGAACTGGTATTTGCGAATCGCATCACTTTCTTCGGTTTGATCATCGCACAGCTGGCGCTGGTGTTTGTACTGTCTGGCATGGTGCAACGTATGAGTGGCGCGGTGGCGACCGCACTGTTTATGCTCTATTCGGCGCTAACCGGCTTAACCATGGCGAGTATTTTCCTCGTCTACACCTATTCATCCATTGCCAGCACTTTCTTTGTAACGGCCGGGATGTTCGGGGCGATGAGCTTCTACGGCTACACCACTAAGCGCGATCTGAGCCGCTTTGGCAGCCTGCTGTTTATGGCGCTGATTGGTATTCTGCTGGCGTCACTGGTGAACTTCTGGCTGAAAAGCCCGGCGTTAATGTGGGCGATTACCTACATTGGCGTGGTGGTGTTTGTCGGCTTAACCGCCTATGACACGCAAAAGCTGAAAGCGATTGGTGAAAACATCAATGTGAATGACAAAGAGAACCTGCGTCGCACCTCAATCATGGGCGCGTTGACGCTGTATCTCGACTTCATCAACCTGTTCCTGATGCTGCTGCGTATTTTCGGCAACCGCCGTTAAATCTCGCATATTTTCGTAGGGTCGCCATTCATGGCGACCGTCATCCGGATGCGCATAAATGCGCATCCTACGAATGCGGTGTTGTAGGGTCGCCATCAATGCCGACCCTACGAAGATCTCTAGCGCGAAACTGATTTCTCCATCTTCTGTTCATTCTTCTGCCGCAAATGTTTTGCGCGACTTTCCAGCCACAAATACAGCACCAGCGCCACCAACAGCGGCAGAATAAAGTAGAGCACACGATAAGCCAGTAGCGCCGCGATGATGGTGCCGTGCGACGCATGCTGCCCGCTTAACAGCGCCAAAAATACCGCTTCAAGAACGCCAATCCCAGCCGGAATATGAATAATCACCCCAGCAATACTGCTGATCAACAGCACGCCCAGCACGATGGGATAATCCACTTGCCGCGCCAGTAGCAGCCAGATAATCATCCCCATCACCATCCAGTTGGCGCAGGACACCGCAAACTGGAACAATGCCATGCGCAGCGAAGGCAACTGCAGATGTTGGCCTTTCACCGTCCAGCGACGTTTCTTTGAGAACGCACAGGCCCACAAGTAGATTGCGACGACCACTAATAGCGCGGCACCGATGATGCGCAGCGTGGTTTCACCAATAAACCAACCGGACGGGATCGGCACCATGCCCGCTGCAAATACGACGCCCGCCAGCAAAATGTAGCCAAGCCAGTTGGTGGCGATACTCAGCGAGAAAATGCGCGTAATGGTGTTACCTGGCAAACCGAGTCGCGAGTAGAGCCGATAGCGCATCGCCACACCGCCAACCCAGGTACTGAGCGTCAGGTTAAAGGCATAACAGATAAACGACACCAGCATCACCTGACGCTTCGCCAACTTATGACCGCAGTAAGCGCGCCCGATCAAATCGTACAGGCCATAGGTGAGATAACTCACCACCACCAGGGCGGCGGCGCTCAACACCACATAGCGGTTATAGCCGACGATGACGGTATAGACATCTTCCCAGTTCACCTTGCGCGCATACACCACCAGCAGCACGATCACCGCGATAAAAAACAGCCAGGTAAGGATTTTCTTCGTCAATTGCCAGCGCGGATTCTTTTTCGTCATGAGGGTTTTGCTCCTGAGTTATCGGCTTCGACCCGATCCTGGGTTTCCATTTCGGGTTGTACCGGTGGAGCGACCTGTGACAAACGCGGCGTATGCGCAGGCAACCAGCCAGCGATGGCCGGGAAATGGCGTAAAAAGTGGAACACAATCACGCCTTTGGTCAGCTGCCACCAGTTGCGCGGCGGCAGTTTGTCATCGTCCACGCGTACGCAGTCCTGCTGAATCAGCAATTCCAGATTGTCACGCAGCGTCTGGTTGAAGGCGCGATCGTGCACCATCAAATTGGCTTCCAGATTGAGCGACAAACTCAGCGGATCGAGGTTACTGGAGCCGACGGTAGACCACTGCTGATCCTGTACCGCAATTTTGCCGTGCAGCGGGCGGCGACAGTATTCATACACTTCTACGCCGCCATCGACCAGATAGTTGTACAACAACTCGGCCCCGACTTTCACAATCGGCATATCGGGTTCGCCTTGCACAATTAGCCTCACACGTACGCCGCGCTGTGCCGCGCTGCGCATCTCACGCAGCAGGCGATAGCCAGGGAAGAAGTAGGCATTTGCGATGATCACGTCCTTCTGTGCCTTGCGCAGCATGGCGAGATAATGCTGCTCAATGTCATCGCGGTGTTCGTCGTTATCGCGATACACAAACAGCACCTGCGCTTCGCCGGGCATCGCATTCACCGCCGGACGATGGGAACGCGCGCCCCACCAGCGCCGGGTGTGCTGTTCGCTGCCCATTTGTTGCTGCACATATTGGGTAATATCCAGCACCACCGGACCTTTCACCTCCACCGCATAATCCTGTTTGGCTTGCGCACCGAAATCGATGTTGTGTTCGGCAGAGAAATTAATGCCGCCGACAAAGGCGATCGCGTCATCGATCACCACAATTTTGCGGTGCAGACGACGAAACACATTGGTACGCATGCCGAGTACCAGCGGACGCGGATCGTAATAGATAAAACGCACGCCGGCGGCCGTCAGGCTATCAACAAACCGATCGGACAGATCTGGCGAGCCGTAGCCATCCACCATCACTTCGACTTTCACGCCGCGCTGCGCCGCCTGCAACAGTGCTTCGTGCAGGTCTGTGCCCACTTCATCTTCAAACAGAATGAAGGTTTCCAGCAGCAGCGTGCGCTCGGCGCGTTGGATCGCGCCCAATACGCGCGGGAAAAATTGGTCCCCATTTTCTAACAGACGGAGCTGGTTACCGTCGCGCCAATTGAAACTCATAGGAAAATCTCCACCGCTAACGGCGCATGATCGGACAGGTGGGACCAGGGTTTAACCGGTAACGCCCAGGGTTTACTCACCGTGGCGTTGCGGATGTAGATACGATCGAGCCTCAGCAACGGGAAACGTGCCGGGAAGGTGCGGGCAGGGCGACCGGTTTTGATACTGAATACTTCCTCTAAGCCGACCGCGCGTTTAAGAAAGCGATTGGCGCTAACCTGCCAGTCATTGAAATCACCTGCCACGACCAATGGCGCATCGGGTGGCAGCGTATCAATGAAGTCGCACATCATCTTCATTTGCGCCTGGCGATGCTTCTCCTTCAGGCCGAGATGCACGCAAAACACATGCAGCGGCTCGGCCCGATCCGGCAGGCGGATCTTGCAGTGCAACATGCCGCGCTTTTCACTCCCGGCGACGGAAATATCGCGGTTTTCATATTCAATGATGGGAAATCGTGACAATATCGCGTTCCCGTGATGTCCCTCAGGATAAACGGCGTTGCGGCCGTAGGCGAAATCGTCCCACATGGTATCGGCCAGAAACTCGTAATGCGAGGTTTCCGGCCAGTTATTAACGTTTAGCGAATGGATAGCGTGGGTGCCCATCACCTCTTGCAGGAAGACAATATCCGCTGAGGTTGCACGGACAGCGTCACGCAACTCCGGCAGGATAAAGCGACGATTGAAGCTGGTGAACCCCTTGTGGGTATTGATCGTCAGGACTTTAAATGAAAATCCTTGCTTATTTTGTGGCATACTGCGACGCGCTCCTTTTCATCATCAACAGCACAAAGTGTAGTCTTTGTCACAAATGAGTGGTGTTAAGGGCAGAAAATTAGGGCGTAATCCGAAATTTGCTTTACATTGAGGACGTTCGTCTGGCCTCCAGCCAGATACACTTGGGCGACCTATTGGGTCTGCCAGGAGAAGAGAATGAAATGGTCTAATCGTGTTCAGATTGTTACCGGACAAACCTGTTTGCACATTGCAATGCACCTGCTGGTGGTTGCTGCGCTGGTTTGGGGCTGGAAACATAGGGCGCTGGTTGAAGTGAGCAGTACCCTGGTGGCAGCTTATGCGGTGGTATTTATTACCATGCTGGTCATGCAGCGTAGTGCCCGTTTACGTAGAATGGGTGATTCCCTCGAAGAGGTGACCACCACTTACTACTTTGGTGCAGCAATGTTAACGCTGTTCCTGATCTCCCGCTTTATCCACAATAATTTGCTGATTGGTATGCTCGGCGTGGTGATGTTGGTGGGGCCGGCGCTGGTTTCTCTGCTGGCGAAAGAACCGGTTCGCCGCATCGAGAAGAAGCGCAGTTAATCGATTGAGGACCGCAGCAATGCGGACTCAATAAAAAGGAGCCACATGCGGCTCCTTTTTTTATGGATGCTGTAACGGCGGAAAGCTGCTAAACTCGCGCCCTTACGCATGGTAGTTTGTGCCCTTTTCACACGTGAGCCCCGCGCTTGCGTCATATCCCTCCTGAAAACTACACCGCTAACGGCGGTCAGGACGGTTCGGAGTAATACACCTGCATGTCATTTGACTCTCTCGGCTTAAGTGCCGATATTTTGCGTGCGGTAGCAGAACAAGGCTACCAAGAGCCGACGCCAATTCAGCGTCAGGCCATTCCTGTAGTGCTGGCAGGTCGTGACCTGTTGGCGAGCGCCCAAACCGGCACGGGTAAAACCGCCGGCTTTACGCTGCCGTTGCTGCAGCGTCTCACGGCAAAACCGTCAGCGGCGCGTGGCCGCCGTCCGGTGCGTGCGTTGATCCTCACCCCGACCCGCGAACTGGCGGCTCAGGTTGGCGAGAACGTGCGTGAGTACAGCCAATATCTCGATATCCGTTCGCTGGTGGTATTCGGCGGCGTCAGCATTAACCCGCAGATGATGAAACTGCGCGGCGGCGTTGACGTGCTGGTGGCCACACCGGGCCGTCTGCTCGATCTGGCGCACCAGAACGCGGTTGATCTGTCACAGGTTGAAATCCTCGTGCTGGATGAAGCGGATCGTATGCTCGATATGGGCTTCATCCACGACATCCGTCGCGTGCTGGCGCGTCTGCCCGCTAAGCGTCAAAACCTGCTGTTCTCCGCGACCTTCTCCGACGAGATCAAAACACTGGCGGAAAAACTGCTCACCAACCCAGAACAGGTTGAAGTCGCGCGTCGTAATACCGCGTCTGAGCAAGTTTCACAGCAAGTACATTTCGTTGATAAGAAGCGCAAGCGGGAACTGCTGTCGCTGATGATTGGTCGTGATAACTGGCAGCAAGTGCTGGTGTTCACCCGTACCAAACACGGTGCAAATCACCTGGCTGAACAGCTGAACAAAGACGGCATTACCGCCGCAGCGATTCACGGCAACAAGAGCCAGGGCGCACGTACCCGTGCATTGGCTGACTTCAAATCCGGTGGCATTCGCGTGTTGGTTGCCACCGACATTGCGGCGCGCGGTCTGGATATCGAAGAGCTGCCGCACGTGGTGAACTACGAGCTGCCAAACGTGGCGGAAGATTACGTTCACCGCATCGGTCGTACCGGCCGTGCAGCGGCAACCGGCGTGGCACTGTCGCTAGTGTGCGTCGATGAACACAAACTGCTGCGTGATATCGAGCGTCTGCTGAAGCGTGAAATTCCGCGTATTGAGCTGCCTGGTTTCGAAGTCGATCCAAGCATCAAAGCGGAGCCAATCCAGAACGGTCGTCAGCAGCAGGGCGGTGGTCGCGGTCAGGGTCAGGGGCGTGGTCAAGGTCAGGGGCGCGGTCAGGGCGGCAATGTCTCTCGTCCGCACAGCGGCAATGCACCACGTCCGCAGGGTGAAGCGCGTTCAGCGCGTCGTCCAGCGCAGGGCGCCAGCCAGGCCGCGCCAGCAGCCAACAGCGGTCGTCGTCGTCCGGCACCGAAGAAAACCGGGAACGCCTAACGTCATGAGGGTTTTGCTGGCGCCAATGGAGGGCGTGCTCGATTCGCTGGTGCGTGAGCTGCTCTCCGGGGTAAATGATTATGACTTATGCGTGACTGAGTTTTTACGCGTGGTCGATCAGCTGCTGCCGGTAAAATCCTTCTATCGTTTGTGTCCTGAGCTGCATAACTACAGCCGCACACCGTCAGGCACGCGCGTTCGTATGCAGCTGCTCGGGCAATATCCCGAGTGGCTGGCAGAGAATGCCGCGCGCGCGGTGGAACTCGGTTCCTGGGGCGTTGATCTCAACTGCGGCTGTCCGTCGAAGTTGGTCAACGGCAGCGGCGGCGGTGCTACTTTGTTGAAAGATCCCGAACTGATCTACCGCGGCGCAAAAGCGATGCGTGAGGCGGTGCCGGATCATCTGCCGGTGACGGTAAAAGTGCGCCTTGGCTGGGATTCCGGCGATCGTCGCTTTGAAATCGCCGATGCAGTGCAGCAAGCCGGTGCCAGCGAGTTGGTCGTGCACGGTCGTACCAAAGAAGATGGCTATCGCGCCGAAAGTATTAACTGGCAGGCGATTGGCGAAATCCGCCAGCGTCTGCGTATTCCGGTGATCGCTAACGGTGAAATCTGGAACTGGCAGGACGCGCAGGATTGCATGCGTATCACCGGTTGCGATGCAGTAATGATTGGACGCGGTGCGCTTAACGTGCCAAATCTGGCGCGCGTGGTGAAGTACAATGAAGCGCCGATGGCATGGCCTGACGTGGTCGCTTTGCTGTTGAAATATACCCAGCTGGAGAAGCAGGGCGATACCGGCATGTATCACGTGGCACGCATCAAGCAGTGGCTTGGCTATCTGCGCAAGGCGTATCACGAAGCCGATGGCTTATTCAGTGAAGTCCGCACCCTCAAAGTCTCCGCCGAGATCGCCACAGCGATTGAGCGGCATGCATCGGTGATTGTTGTTTAACTCACATCACGCACATGTCGTAGCGGCGCAATTTATTGCGCGATAAATCGCGCCGCTACGACATGTGCGTTCATTATTTCCTCAAGCTGGTTAAAACTTTATAACTAAAAAATCCGCGATCTATTAGCAGGCTAAGGTTATAGTTACGCCTCAATTCATCACCGTTCCCGACGCCATCTTCCATGTCTGACGCCGCTGTACTGAGTAATGCTCAGTTAAATAAACGTATTCTCTCCGTGATTGTGTTTACCTTCTTTTGCTACCTTTCGGTGGGTTTGCCGCTCGCGGTGCTGCCTGGATTTGTGCATAACCAGCTTGGTTTCAGCTCGTTTATCGCCGGATTGATCATCAGCCTGCAATACTTTGCCACGCTGTTAAGCCGCCCGCACTCCGGTCGTCTGGCAGATCGTTTGGGTCCAAAACGCGTGGTGATGATGGGATTGGTGTTCTGTGGCATGAGCGGCGTGTTATCGATAATCGCCGCGCTGTGCAGCGATGTACCGCTGCTGAGCCTGGCGCTGCTGGCGGCGGGGCGCTTGTTCCTCGGCGTGGGTGAAAGCTTTAGCAGCACCGGATCGACCTTGTGGGGCATGAACATTGTCGGTCCGCTACAAACCGCGCGCGTCATTTCGTGGAACGGCGTGGCGACTTACTTCGCTATGGCGATTGGTGCGCCGCTTGGCGTGCTGCTTAACCAGTGGTTTGGCATCAGCGGCTTTGCTGGTTTGGTGGCGATCATGGGCGTTGCCGGATTCTGGATGGCGAGCCGCAAAGCGGGCGTCAGCGTCACTGCGGGCGTGCGTATCCCGTTTCATCGCGTGGTCAGCCGCGTATGGATGTTTGGCCTGGCGCTCGGTTTTGGCACCATCGGCTTTGGCGTGATCTCCACCTTTATTACCCTCTATTTTGCCAGCCGCGACTGGAGCGGTGCGGCGTTCGCGCTCACCTTATTCAGCCTCGGTTTCGTGATCGTGCGTCTCGGTTTTGGCCGCTATATCACGCGGTTTGGTGGCTTGAAAGTGGCGCTGATGTCGTTCGTGCTGGAGTGCGCCGGATTACTGCTCATTTGGCAGGCCGACAGCATCTGGCTGGTGGATGTGGGTGCCTTCCTGACCGGCGGCGGCTTCTCGCTGGTGTTCCCGGCGTTGGGCGTTGAAGCGGTGAAACGCGTACAGCAGCAGGATCAGGGCTCGGCGCTGGGTACCTATTCGGCATTTCTGGATTTAGGGCTGGGATTAACCGGTCCGGTGGCGGGGTTGCTGATTGGGCATTGGGGCATGCAGTCGGTCTATCTGGCGGCGGCGCTGATGGTGCTGGGCGCGTTTGCGATCACGCTGCGTCTGCTCCAGCAGCACGGCCGCCCGTCGGCCGCGCAAGCGGTGAGCGATTAATACTTCTCCGGCACCACCATGTGCTCGGGTACCGGCGCGCGGCGATAGTCTTCAGAACGTTCGCGCGTCGGTAACATTATCGGTTTGGCTTCGCTCTCTTCGTACGGCATCTGCTGCAGCAGATGGCTGATGCAGTTGAGGCGCGCACGTTTCTTATCTACGCCCTGCACCACCCACCACGGCGCTTCCGCAATGTTAGTGCGCTCCAGCATCTCCTCTTTCGCCTCGGTGTAGTCTTCCCAACGACGCCGGCTTTCCAAATCCATCGGGCTCAGCTTCCACTGCTTGAGCGGATCGTGAATGCGGCTGAGAAAACGCAGTTCCTGCTCTTCATCGGTGATCGAGAACCAATATTTGATAATCTGAATGCCGCTGCGCGTCAGCATTTTTTCAAACTCCGGCACGATGCGGTAAAACTCTTCCACTTCATCTTCGTCGCAGAAACCCATCACGCGTTCGACGCCCGCACGGTTGTACCAGCTACGGTCAAACATCACGATCTCACCGGCGGCTGGAAGATGGGCGATATAGCGCTGAAAATACCATTGGGTTTTCTCGCGATCGTTGGGCGCGGGCAGGGCGGCCACGCGGCAGGTGCGCGGATTGAGGCGCTGGGTGATGCGTTTGATCACGCCGCCTTTACCCGCCGCATCGCGCCCTTCAAACAGAATCACCACGCGATGTCCGGTACGCATCACCCAATCTTGCAGCTTGACCAGCTCGCCTTGCAGATGCAGCAGTTCGCGGAAATAGCGGCGACGAAAGGCTTTATCGTCCTCAGCCTGTGGTTCGCCGCTGTGGTTAAAACGCAGGTCATCCAGTTCCATCTCCAGCTCTTCGTCGTAGCTGTCGTAAAATTCCTGCAGCAGACGCTGGTTAAAGGTCTCGCTATGGAAACTATTGTCGTGTGTCGCCATCATTTTCTCCCGTTACAGGTGGATAAACAGGGCGTACAGCAGCCCCGAAAGTAAAACGGAGACCGGCAGCGTCAGCACCCACGCCATCGCCAGATTACGAAGGGTGGCGAGTTGCAGACCTGAGCGGTTGGCGGCCATGGAACCGGCGACGCCGGAAGAGAGCACGTGCGTGGTGGAAACCGGCAGGCCGAACACGTCGGCCGCGCCGATGGTCGCCATTGCCACCAATTCGGCGCTGGCCCCTTGCGCGTAAGTGAGATGCGTTTTACCGATACGTTCACCTACGGTGACCACAATGCGGCGCCAGCCGACCATGGTGCCGAGGCCCAGCGCAATCGCTACGACCACTTTCACCCACATCGGGATAAAGCGCGTCGCGGCATCCAGCTCTTTTTTCACCGCCGTCAGGTTGCGCGCGGTCTCTTCCGGCAGCGCTACTTTGGCATTTTGCAGATGCTTAATGGTTTCCGATGCCAGATACATGTCATTACGTGTATTGGTCACCGCCTGCGCCGGAATATTCTCCACCGCGCCGTAGCGGCGAATCTGGTCGCCGATATCACCCAGCATCATGCCGAGCGCGGGCAACACGTGAGGACGATTCTGGTTGGTACGCACGAATTCGGTCAGCACCTCACGCGGGGCGGGCATCGCCGCTGGCGTGGGTTGCAGCGTCAACAATTGCTGCTCGGTGACTTGGGTTAATGCGGCGACGCGCGGGATTTGATCCGGCGGCAGCGAACGGTTTAGGGCGTAGGCAATCGGCATGGTGCCGACCAGAATCAGCATAATTAAGCCCATGCCTTTCTGACCGTCATTCGAGCCGTGTGCGAAGGAAACGCCGGTGCAGGTGAGAATCAGCAAGCCGCGAATCCATATTGGCGGCGGCTGGTTGTCTGTTGGCGCTTCATACAGTTGGCGGTTACGGATAAAGGCTTTCATTGCCAGCAGCAGCAATCCAGCGCAGATAAAACCGACAATCGGCGACAGCAGCAGCGCGTAGCCGACTTTGATCGCCTGATCCCAGTCCACGCCGCTGGTGCCGCTTCGGCCATGTAGCAACGCGTTCGCCACGCCGACGCCGATAATCGAACCGATCAGCGTATGCGAAGAGGAGGCTGGCAAACCAAAATACCAGGTGCCGAGGTTCCAGATAATCGCTGAGAACAGCAGTGCATACACCATGGCAAAGCCGTTGCCGCTGCCCGCCTGCAAAATCAGCTCGACCGGCAGCAGCGAGATAATGCCGAATGCCACCACCCCGCTGGAAAGCAGCACACCGAGGAAGTTACAGAAACCGGACCACATCACCGCCACGCCCGGCGACAGCGAATGGGTGTAGATCACCGTCGCAACCGCGTTGGCGGTATCGTGGAAACCGTTCACAAATTCAAAACCGAGCGCAATGATCAGCGCGACGCCGAGCAGCACGAACGGCGTGTAACTGGTGACCACCGCGCCAGTCTCTTCAACGTCATTGAACAGGTTAATGCCGGCATACATCAGGCCAGCAATCAGTAACAGCACAAAGATCAGGCGTGAGGCAGGGCCGTTGCCGCGGTTAAGGTTCGGGCGTCCGCTGTGGGACGAGGATATCGATGCAGGTAAACTGTTTTCAGCCATAAAACACCTCAGTGTTAAATCACGATGCTCGAACGGCACCCTGTGACTTCCAGTGTGATACGGGGTTTGTATGACAGAATGATGATGGCGCACGCCCAATGTCATCTTGCTGCAACATCCCTGTCGCACGCTGTGGATCTGACCGCTACGGAATGATCTGTTGCCATGCTCCAGCCCGTATTACCGCTTACTTCTCTGCCGGACTTTAATAACGAAGTCGCCGGATTAATTCACGGTTATCTGTTTATCCCCGCGTCGCCGCCACAGCGGCTGAATGCCCGTGAAGCGGCCCAACTGGCGCAGCAGCAGCTGCCCGCGTCCTACTTTATCTGGCTGCATATCAATCTTAATCACGCGCGTGCGGAGCGCTGGGTTCAGGACCACTTTGGCGTAGACCATGACTTTTTCGACGAGATACATTCGGCTTCGCCGCGCACCCGTTTAGCTCATCAAAACGATGCGCTGCTGGCGGTGCTCAACGACGTCACCTTCAGTAAAGAGGAACGCAGCACGCAGAACGCCACGCTGTGGATGTGGTGCTGCCCGCGTGTGGTGGTTACTGCGCGTTTTCGCCCGGTGGGCATGATCGAACGTATGCATCAGCAGATGGATCGTCTGACGTTCGCTGAGCCAGATGCGATGCTGCTGTGGCTGCTCGGCGAGCAGGAAGCGCAGCTTGAGCAGGTGGTGCGGCGATCCAGCCAGGCGGTGGATGCCATAGAAGAGCGCTTGCTGAGTGCGGCGATCAAAACCAATCGCCGTGAGTTGGGGCAACTGCGGCGCATGCTGCTGCGCGTGCAGCGTCTGCTGGCACCGGAACCGGCGGCGCTATTTCGCCTGTTGAATCGTCCGCCTAAATGGCTGAAGCGCGAACCGTTAGGCGAGCTGCGGATTTTCACCGAAGAGTTCAGCGTAGCGTTGAATGATTTGGCGAGTTTGATGGAGCGGATTCGCTTGCTGCAGGAAGAGATTGCCGCGCGTCTGATGGAGCAAAGCAACCGCACGCTGTTTTTGCTGACGGTGATTACCGTGCTGGCGCTGCCGATCAATATCGTGGCGGGATTTTTTGGCATGAACGTGGGTGGCATTCCGCTGGCGAATAATCCGCACGGTTTTTTGCTGCTGGTATTAGTGGTGCTGGCGTTTACGCTGGTGGCGGGTTGGCTGGCGTTTCGACGCCCGCGGGATTGAATCATAATGCGCGATGAATCGCGCCGCTACGGTATGTGCACGTATTTGTAGCGGCGCAATTTATTGCGCTTGAACCGCGATTACAGGCTGGTCGCCGGCTGCGCGGCAGGCGCAGCGTCGTTTGCACCTTGCGGGGTCATGGGCTCTTCTTTCGGCAATGCATCAGAAGATTCCTGCACCGGAACCGGTGTTGGCTGTACTTCGCCTGCTGGACCGTTAATTTTGATCGGCATACCGTTACGCGCCTGGATAGCGTTGTTGACGGCATCCTGGTTGGTGCTGGCATCGGCAATCACTTTGGTCACGGCAGACGTCAGGTTGATTGGCACCAGTTCACGCGAGTTGAACTGCTCTTCCGTGGTCGACAGCGGGTTGTGGACTTCCACATAGCGCGAACCGTCTGGCTCAACGGACGCTTTCACCGGCTGATCGATGAACTGAACGCGTGTGCCGACCGGCACGTTATCGAACAGCCATTTGATGTCATCAGAACGCAGACGCACACAGCCGTGGCTCACGCGCAGACCAATACCGAAGTTGGCGTTCGTGCCGTGAATCGCATACAGGCGGCCGATATACAGCGCGTGCAGACCCATCGGGTTATCCGGGCCCGCAGGGAACACCGCTGGGATGCTCTCGCCGCGTGCCGCATATTCCGCATGCATCGCTTTGGTTGGCGTCCAGGTTGGGCCATCTTTCTTACGCTCAACCTTCGTTGTCCAGTTCATTGGCGTGTCTTTACCCAACTCGCCGATGCCGATTGGCAGCACAACCACGGTCTTGGTGCCTTTCGGATAGTAATAAAGACGCATTTCAGCACTGTTGATGATGATGCCTTCACGCGGTGCGTCAGGCAGAATCAACTGCTGAGGGATGATCATTTTAGTGCCAGCTTTTGGCAGATAAACGTCAACACCCGGATTGGCTTCCAGCATATTGCTGAGGCCCATCTGATACTGCGCAGCAAAGGCTTCCAGCGGAAGTTTGCTGTCATCAGGGACAGTGATTTCAATATTTTCGCCGATCAGACGGCTGTTAGCCGGCGGCAGCGGATAGACTACTGCAAGTGCCGACTGGCTGAACGCCGCCAGTGCGAGGGCGAGTGAAGCGAACGCGCGAATGCTCATTTTCATTTTTTTCAAGTCGTTATGGCCATGTTTCAGGCTTGTCAGTGTGTCGAATCCATCGTGGTCAGTATGACCCGCTGCGCATTATATGTGCATTGGTGCATTGATGGAAATCAGGATTTTTGCTGGCTGCGGATACTTTACTCAAATCCTTGTCTTTACCCGAATATTCTCTTGGATCCGCCGCCCAAAATGTGAATTTCACGGCTGCCACAGCGTCACTTCATTACTCAGTTTACGATTGAGGAAAAAAGCGGCACTGATTAATGCCAGATGCGTTAACGCCTGCGGCATGTTACCCAATGCTTCGCCATGCGACGTAAATTCTTCGGCATACAGACCCAGTGGATTGGCGTAACTCAGCAGCTTTTCAAACTCAAAATGCGCCTCATGCACGCGACCCGCTCGCGCCAGACACTCCACATACCAGAATGAACAGGCAGCAAATGAGCCTTCTCCGCCTTCTAAAGCATCGGCAGGCGTCTCGTGAATGTTATAGCGTCTGACTAAACCATCGCTCACCAGATGGGTTTTAATCGCGTCCAGCGTTGAAATCCAGTCGGGATCGGTCGAACTCACAAAGCGCACCAGCGGCATCAGCAGCATCGACGCATCCAGGAAATTGCCGCCGCGCGTGGCGGTGAAATGGCCCAGTTCCGGGTTCCAGAAGTTCTGCCAGATATCGTCGCGGATCTCGCTGCGCACCTTATCCCAGCGTTCGTAGGGCATTGGCAGCGAGCGTTTCAGGCCGAGACGCAGTGCGCGGTCGAGCGCCACCCAGCACATCAGGCGTGAATGCAGGAAATGCTCTGGCTCACCGCGCATCTCCCAAATCCCGGCATCGGGCTGGTTCCAGTTCACGCAGACGTAATCGATCATATCGGAGACGTACTTCCAGCCGCGATGCGAAATCGCTTCGCCGTATTTATTAGCGAGGTAGATGGCGTCCATCAATTCGCCGTAAATATCGAGCTGGGTTTGCCGCCATGCGTCATTACCGATGCGCACCGGACGCGAATTGGCGTAGCCGGAAAGATTGAGCAACTCGGTTTCGTGTAATTCGGTGCCGCTGTCGAGGCGATACATCACCTGCAGATGCGGCGTGTCGTGGTGGCTGTGCTCGACGCAACGGCCGACCCATTTGGTGAAGTCGCGCGCCTCCTCGGTGTAGCCGAGGCGCATCAGCGCGTACATGCTGAATGAGGCATCGCGGATCCACGAGGCGCGGTAATCCCAGTTACGTTCGCCGCCCAACTCTTCCGGTAAACCAAAAGTGGCGGCAGCGGCGATTGAGCCGTGCTGATGCGACGTCAATAGTTTCAGTGCCAGCGCCGATCTCGTGACCATTTCCTGCCAGCGCCCGCGATATGAACTGTGGCTACTCCAGCGGCGCCAGTACTCCAGCGTGTCGTGGAAACACTGCTCGGTGGCGATCACTGCCACGTGAGGATCGTCATCGTTGCCGAAAACAAATTCGGCGGATTCGCCGGCTTTAAGGGTAAATTCGGCCACCGCGCTGTGATTTTCGCGCGTCATCACCACCGTAGCGCTGAGGCGCAGCGTGGGTTGACCGCTGGCCAGGAAGGCGATGCCGCCGGGGCGCAGTTCGGTGGTGGTTTCCGCACGCGCATAGTCGTGACGCGGCGCGCACAGCAGATGAAATTTCGCCGTGCCGCGCACCATTTTCACACGGCGTACCAGACGCGGCGTTTTGCGGTGCTCATCGCAGATCGGCATGTAATCGGTGATTTCCGCCACGCCCGCATCATCCAGCCAGCGGGTCTGCAAAATATTGGTATCAGGCAAGTAGAGTTGCTGCTGGCGGGCATGTTTCCAGTCGGGTGCGAGGGAAAAAAGGCCGGCTTCATCGCTATCGAGCAGGGCGGCAAATATGGAAGGACTATCGAGTGCTGGCCAGCAGAGGTAATCGATGGTGCCATCGTTGGCAATCAGTGCGCAGGTGCGTAAATCACCAATCACGCCGTGGTCGTCTATTCTGCGTTTAATCTCGCTCATCGTGCCCCCTTCGCCGTATGTAATTGTTAACTATAGACGAAACGGCAGATTCGGCGGCCACGAGGCACAGAAGGATAACTTCTATACTGTTAAGACACCCTCAATCAGGAGAACGTTATGAGCGCAGGAAAACAGAAAGTCGCTGTGGTTACCGGATCCAGTTCTGGCATTGGTCGCAGCTGTGCGGTGATGCTGGCCGAAGCGGGCTATACGCTTGGCATCACCTGGAGTGCGGATGAAGAGGGCGCCCAGGAAACCGCACGGTTGGTGGAGAGCCGCGGACAGATCGCGCAGGTGCGGCAGGTCGACCTCGCCGATCCGCAAGCCGGCGGACAGCAACTGGCGCAGTTGATCAACTCGCTGGGGCGCATTGACGTGCTGGTGAGTAACGCGGGCGTGATGACCAAAGCCGACTTTCTTGATGTCACCTTTGAAGATTGGCGCAAAGTGTTCGATGTGGATGTCGATGGCGCATTTATTTGCGGGCAGATTGCCGCACGCCATATGGTCGATCAGGGCGACGGCGGACGCATTATCAACATTACTTCGGTACATGAACACACGCCATTGCCGGATGCCACCGCCTATACCGCCGCAAAACATGCGCTCGGCGGCCTGACTAAGTCGATGGCGCTGAGTTTGTTGCCGCACCACATTCTGGTCAACGCGGTGGCACCGGGCGCGATTGCCACGGCGATGAACGATATGAAAGATGACCAGCAAGGGCGACGTATGCCGGAAATCCCGATTGGGCGTCCCGGCGATACGCGTGAAGTGGCGAGTTTAGTGGCGTGGCTCTGTTCGGAGTGGGCAACTTATACCACCGGACAATCGTTTATTGTCGACGGTGGTTTTATGCTGGCCAATCCGCAGTTCAAGGGTTACCACCCGTAATCAACCCGCGCGGCGGTGGTTCCAGTGGCGAATAATGTAGCGCAGTACGATGCCGAAAATCACCGCCGCCGCCAACCATAATACCGGCTTGAGATGCTGATCGATCTTATGCAGCCACGGCGCGACAATCTGTCCGGCAAAGTAGCCGAGCGAGACAAAGATTAGCGCCCACAGCGCTGCCCCAATCACGTTCAGAATAAAGAAGCGCAGCGGCTTGAGGCGGCTGGTGCCGATAATAATCGGTCCGACAATGCGGAAGCCATACATAAAGCGCACGCCAATCACGAATAAACTCGGGTGTTTTTGGATCAGGCGCTTGGCCTTGCCGATAGTTTCCTGATGTTTACTAAAACGACGCAAAATACGCGTGCCATAACGCCGTCCCAGCCAGAACAGCAACTGATCGCCAATAATGCCGCCGATCATCGCCGCCAGCACCACGCCGCTAAAGTGCAATAAGCCTTCATGCGCCGCCACACCGCCCAATAGCGTGAACGTTTCCCCTTCAGCGATACAACCAATCAGTAGCGCCAGATAACCGTATTGCGTGATTAATCCATTGATATCAAGATGCAAATTTTTCTCCCTGCAAATAGTGAAAACGCTATTAGTGTATACCAGCGGCTTAATTTGTGTGGCGGCCCGCAAAAACGACGGCGACGATTATACTTGAGGGACGCTGCCTGCGTTGACGAGGTCTTTTGCTTTAGGGGCAGCCCATAGCATGAGAGGAGCAACTGTATGAATCATGTCTGGGGTTTACTGGCGCATCCAGGTCAGGAAATGCGCGATATTAAACAGGAAAATGAGAGCGTTTCGCACCATTACACCCATCATGTTCTGCTAATGGCGGCGATCCCGGTGATCTGCGCTTTTATCGGCACCACGCAACTGGGCTGGAATCTGGGCGAAGGGCAATTCGTACAACTCAATCTACTGACCGGTATCGGTCTGGGCATTCTGTTCTATCTGATTATTCTCGGCGGTGTGGCGGTGATGGGCCGCGTGATCCACTGGATGGCGCGTAATTACCCGCAACGTCCCAGTTTGCAGCGCTGTACGGTGTTTGCCGGCTATGTGGCGACGCCGTTGTTCCTCAGCGGGCTGGTGGCGCTCTATCCGCTGGTGTGGTTGTGCGTACTGGTGGGCGCCATTGCGCTGGTTTACACCGGTTATCTGCTTTACGTCGGCATTCCGGTGTTCCTGAGTATCGATCGTGAAGAGAGCCTGCGCTTCTCCGGTTCAACGCTGGCGATTGGTGTGCTGGTGTTTGAGGTGCTGCTGGCGCTGACGGTAATTCTGTGGGGTTATGGCCCACGGTTGTTCTAACGCTCGCCGGGTCGCCATGAATGGCGACCCTACAACACCGCACCCGTAGGGTCGCCATTTATGGCGACCTACACGTAAAATCGCACCCAAACCAAAAGGTCACCGTTCATGGCGACCTTTTTAACGCTCAGAAACAATCTCGTTAAGAAATTTCTCAGGTAAGTGCGTATGATACTGCTGCCAGCCCGCATCCAGTCTGGATTGTTGCGGGCGGCCTGTGTCCTAACACAGCGCAAAACTCCTTACCGGACTTTTTTGACACGATGTCTGCAAAAATGCGTATTTCCTTGCTGTCGCTGGCACTGTTTGTCGCCGCGCCAGCCGCTGTGACGCCCGCGCTCGCTGCGCCGGCGGCACTCTCTAACCTCGCGCCGATTGCTCAACCGCAAATCGCCTCGGGGAGTGCCATGATTGTCGATCTGGAAAACAACAAAGTGCTGTTTTCCAGCCATCCTAATCGCGTGCGTCCGATTGCTTCATTGACCAAAGTAATGACGGCGATGGTGGTGCTGGATGCCAAATTGCCGATGGATGAGATGCTGTCGGTGGATATCAGCCATACCGCTGAAATGCGCGGCGTGTTTTCCCGCGTCAAATTGAACAGTGAAATCAGTCGCCGCAACATGCTGCTGCTGGCGCTGATGTCCTCGGAAAACCGTGCTGCTGCCAGCCTGGCGCATCACTATCCGGGCGGTTACGATGCCTTTATTCGCGCGATGAACGCCAAAGCACGTGCGCTGGGCATGACGCACACGCGTTATGTCGAGCCGACGGGCCTGTCGACTCAGAACGTTTCCAGCGCGGAAGACCTGGTGAAGCTGGTGAAAGCCACGCGCCAGTATCCGCTGATTGGCGAACTGAGCACCACCAAAGAAGACACCGCCGTCTTCAAGCATCCGAACTATGCGCTGCCGTTCCGTAACACCAATCATCTGGTGTACAAAAACGACTGGCGTATTCAGCTGACCAAAACCGGTTACACCGATGAAGCCGGGCACTGCCTGGTGATGCGCACGGTGATTAATAACCGTCCAGTGGCACTGGTGGTGCTGGATGCCTTTGGTAAATACACCCATTTCGCAGATGCCAATCGCCTGCGCGACTGGCTGGAAACGGGCAAAGCCGCACCGGTTCCGGCCGCTGCGCTGGCGTATAAAAAGCAGAAGTCGGGTCTGACCGCCAGCAATGAATAACAGCATTTAGCATGCACATACCGTAGCGGCGCAATTTATTGCGCATTGCCGATTTTGCAGGGTGCGCAATAAATTGCCCGCTACAGATTGTGCGTTGAGTTACAACGCTCACCTGCAAAAACGCTTATCGTTAGCGCCAAAGTTTTACACCTTCATTCCTATAGTTTCAGTGTCGGCAACGTCTTAAACTAGCCGCCATTCACCATCGCACTTGCGTTTATCGGCTGTTATTACGCTGGAATCTTATTAAATATGTTCACGTTCCGTTGCTTACTTACCCCGTTTTTACTGCTGCTGGTGTGGTTAACCCCGGCGCTGAGCTTTGCGGCCGATAGCGCCGTCACCGACCAGCAAGAGGACGCTGCACCGAAAGTTAATGCGTCGGTTGAGCTGCCTAAAATGCAGAAAATTCTCGACAAAATTAAAGGTCAGGTGTCGGGCGATACCAATGAAAGCCAGCTTAACCAACTCAATGAGATGGCGCTGGAGCTGTCCGGAAATGCCGAAACCCTCGGCCAGGCGCTGGTCCCACAGCGTCAGCAGCTGGATGCGCAATTGGCGGTGCTTGGCCCGGCGCCAAAAGCCGACAGCGGCGTGAAAGAGACGCCTGAAGTCACACGCAAACGTGCGGCGCTGGAGAGCCAGAAAGCCAAACTGGACGATCAAATCAAGCAGGCCGATGGCATCAAAAACGGCGCGCTGGTGCTGTCGTCGCAGATTGTCAACCTGCGGCGTGACCAGCTGAAAAGCCAACTGGCGCTCAATTCCGGCAGTATTCTCGGCCCGCGTTTCTGGGCGCCGTTGGTCAGCAGTCAGGATCTTGATGGCGAAAAAATCAGTGACTTCCGCGACGAACTTAAAGACACGGCAGCGCTGTCATGGGAGTCAGGCTGGCGCGTTGGCACTGTCGCCTGGCTGATGGCGGCGGTATTGGTGATGACGCTGGGTCGCCGTTACAGCGAAGAGTTCTTTGCCTGGGTCAGCATTCATAAAATGCCGGAAGGACGTTTACGGCGTAGCTTCCTGGCATCAACAACGGCACTGACCACGCTGGCCGCGGTGGTGCTGACTTTCAACTTTATCGCGCTGGCCTTTACGCGCCGTGATGAAGTTTCTGGCGATGTGCAGGATTTTGTTGATCGTCTGGTGCAGCTTAGTGTTTATTGCGGCTTGATTGCCGGTTTAGGGCGCGCCTTCCTCTCTACGCGTCGTCCAAGCTGGCGTTTACCTGCCATTTCCAACGAAGTGGCGCAGGCGTTGAAGCCGTTCCCGCCGTTTACCGCGGCGCTGGTGTTTGTTTTCCAGACGGTTGAAGCCTTTAACTACAGCGTAGGCACCAGCCTTAACACCACCATTTTTGCTAACGGCCTGACCGCACTGCTGATTGGCTGCACCGGTCTTGCTATTAGCATGCGCGTAAACCGCGTGCGTCGCCGTATGGCGCTGGAAGGCAATCAGCCCGAAGCGCGCTCGACGTTGGTGGGATTGGTGCAGTTGGCGTTAATGCTAACCGCACTGGCGGTCCTGATTTCACTGATCATCGGTTATGTTACGCTGGCGCGCTTCCTCAGCTATGAGTTGATTTGGTGCGGCATTCTGTTTGGCTCGTTCTATTTCCTCAGCCATCTGGTGCAGGACGGCTGCGAAAGTCTGTTCTCCACCAGTAATGTGACCGGCAAGCGTCTGCAAACGTCGCTTAACATCGACGAGCGTCATTTACAGCAGGCGGCAACGCTGCTGAGCGCGCTGGGTAAAACCTTGTTGATTGCCATCCTCGCGCTGGCATTGTTGAACGGCACGTTTGCCTCCTCAACGCCAATTGAGCTGATCCAGAAGGTGATTGAGTTCTGGGGCGGCAAAGGGCTGGAGTCGCTGAACATTGTGCCGGCGCATATGGTCAATGCGATTCTGTGTCTGGTGGTGGGAATTTACGTGCTGCGCTCGGTGCGTCGCTGGCTGGACAAAGACTTCCTGCCAAAAACCACCATGGATGTCGGCATGCGTGTGTCGCTGGTGACGCTGTTCAGTAACATCGGTTACGTGCTGATTATCCTGCTGACGCTGTCGATTATGGGCCTGCAATGGAACAAACTGGCATGGATCGTCAGCGCCTTGTCGGTCGGTATCGGTTTCGGCTTACAGGAGATTGTGAAGAACTTTATCTCCGGTCTGATTCTGTTGACGGAACGTCCGGTGAAGGTGGGCGATTTAGTCAGCATCAGCGGCATTGAAGGGGATATTCGCCGTATCAACGTGCGCGCCACCGAAATTCAGCTGGGCGATAAATCGACGGTGATCGTACCGAACTCGCAATTCATCTCGCAAAACGTGCGTAACGCTACCATGGGCAACGCGCAGGGTGTGGTGACCATCCAGCTAACCTTCCCGCTGGATATTGATCCGGTGAAAGTACGTGAAATCCTGCTGGAAGTGTATCAGGAGAACGAGCGTATTCTCGACACGCCAGAGCCGTCGGTATCGTTCAAAGATTTGACACCTGCGGGCATCGTGTTGAGCGTCACCGGTAACGTTTCGGGTCAGCGCCAGATTTCCGGTGCCAAGAGTGATTTGCTGTTTGATATCCTGACGCGTCTGCGTAAAGAGGGCATTATGCTGTCAACGCCGCAGACCATGATTATTGAACGCCGCGCTTTGGCAGCGGCTGCGCAAGAGCAGCAGGGCGAGCAACTGCCGTAATCACGTTGACGCTCATTTTGTAGCGGCGCGATTTATCGCGCAATAAATTGCGCCGTTACAGAGTGTAGAAAGGTGGCCATTCATGGCCACCTTTTCAACAACCGCACGTATTCAAACCTTTACCGCCCAACCCTTCTGCTTACTGGTTTTACCAATCCCCGGATTAAAACTGTTGGTGGGATCCAGCTGCTGATAAAACGCCTGCAGCTGCGGTTTTGCCTGATACAGGTGGCCAACGTTATGCTCAGCCGGATATTCGGCGCCGCGCGCGGCTAAAATCGCCAACATCTTCTCTTTCAGCGCATGCGCATCCACGCCTTTCTTCACAATGTAATCCTGATGGAACACGTGGCAGAAGAAGTGGCCGTAATAGAGGCGATGGCTTAAGTCCTTGTCGATTTCGGCAGGCAGGTGCTCGAACCACGCTTCATCGTTACGACGCAGCGCGATATCCAGCGCTAAAATGTCTTCCACTTCATCAGCATGTACAGCGTGATAACGCACGGCGGCGCCAGCGGCGGCAAAGCGATGCAGGAACGCGTGCGCGCCCTCTTTGGCGTCGCAGGCGAAGAACGCGCCGCCGCCTTCGCGGAAATATTCGCTCAGATAGGCCTGCGCTTCGGCCACGCCGTCGCCAGACATCTTCAGCATCAGGTGATGCTCGTATTTATCGCGATACTGTTTCAGGCGTTTAGGCAGATGCGCCGGCAGCCAGCTGCTGACGCGCTGCAACAGGCGATCGCTGAGATGCGGTTTCACCCAGCTGAGCTTGCCCAGCCAGGCATCAACACGGCCTTTGAGGGTGAAAAACAGCGGCATTTTGTCCGTGCCGAGCTTGTCGATCATCACGAAGGTATCTTTGCCATACACCTCGGCGATATCGAAAATGTCGCGGTGCATATATTCGCCCGCCACCGGCAGATGCGTAAATTCCGCTAGAATATGACGACGAATATCGCCCAGTTCAGCCGGATTGTTGGTGCCGATATAGAACACCTGCTGCTGCGGTTCAGTGGGGAAGGTATCCAAACGTACCGCAAAAACGGCCAGCTTACCGGCGCAGCCAGACGCTTCAAACAGGCGGCGTTCATCGGCGTTGAAGCGCGCGGGCGTATCCGCATTGATATCGCGCACGCGGTCGGCATACTCGTGATCCGAGGCGTGACGTTCATCCCAGCGCACATCATTCTGCTGCCAGCGATCGTCATCCAGGCGACCGAGCATCTCTTCCGGCGAATGGCCGAGATCGATGCCGAGATGGTTCACCAGCTTGAGTTTGCCGCTGGCATCAATCTGCGCAAACAGCGCCATTTCGCTGTAGGCCGGACCGCGCTTGATCAGCGAACCGCCGGAGTTATTGCAAATCCCGCCCATCACCGACGCGCCAATACAGGACGAGCCGATCACCGAATGCGGCTCACGCCCGAGCGGTTTTAGCGCTTTTTCCAGCTGATACAGCGTGCTGCCAGGGAAGGCGAGGATCTGTTTGCCGTTGTCGATCAGCTGCAACTTATCCAGACGCAAGGTGCTGATGATCACCACCGGACGATCATAATCGTTACCATTCGGCGTGGAACCTTCCGTCAGGCCGGTATTGGCTGCCTGCATCAAAATGATCGCATCGGCGCTAACCAGCGCCTGCAACGCACGCCATAGCTCCAGCAGCGAACCGGGGAAAATCACCGCCAGCGCTTCACCTTCGCCAGAGCGAAAGCCTTTACGGTAGCGCGCGGTCTGTTCCGCGTCGGTTAACAGGTTCGTCGATCCAACGAGGCGACGCAGGTCGGCGAGCAGAGTAGGGTGCGAAGTGTTGTTATTCATTGGCCTGTCCTTGTCTTTAACGTGGCGTTTCTACTGTAGCATGCGTAAGCCGCAAGGGGCGCGGTGTGACATTGGCGGCTACCTGCTATCCTCATCTTGTGGCAAACTGCCCCGGTTATTTCGATATTGCGCAGTCACTTAAGAGAACCCGACCTGATGAAATGGATTTACTCTGTTAGCCTCGCTGTCTCCTTAGCCATTCAGCCCGCTTTCGCGGACGACCTATTTGGCCCACACCCGATGACTGAACAGGCGCGTGACGCCTTTGTGAATCAGCTGCTCAGCAAAATGACCCTTGATGAAAAAATCGGGCAGATGCGTTTGATCAGCGTAGGACCGGATACGCCAAAATCGGCGATTCGCGACATGATTCAGCACGGTCAGGTCGGCGCAATCTTCAACACCGTGACGCGCCAGGATATCCGCGCCATGCAGGATCAGGTGATGCAGCTCAGCCGCCTTAAAATTCCGCTGTTCTTCGCCTATGACGTGGTGCACGGTCAGCGCACCATCTTCCCGATTCCACTCGGCCTGGCGGCGAGCTGGGATCTGGATGCCGTGGCCGAGGTGGGGCGCGTTTCAGCCTACGAAGCGGCAGATGACGGTTTGAACATGACGTGGGCGCCGATGGTCGATGTATCACGCGAACCGCGCTGGGGCCGTTTTTCTGAAGGTTTTGGTGAAGATACCTTCCTGACCTCACAAATGGGCAGCACCATGGTGAAAGCCATGCAGGGCAAAAGCGCGGCGGATCGCTTTAACATCATGACCAGCGTGAAACATTTTGCCGCCTACGGCGCGGTGGAAGGTGGGCGTGATTACAACACCGTCGACATGAGTCCGCAGCGGCTGTTCCAGGATTATCTGCCCCCGTATAAAGCCTCGCTTGATGCCGGCAGCGGCGGCGTCATGGTGGCGCTCAACTCGCTCAATGGCACGCCGGCAACCGCGGATGGCTGGCTGCTGAAAGAGGTGCTGCGCGGCGACTGGAAGTTTAAAGGCATCACCATCAGCGATCACGGCGCGATAAAAGAGCTGCTGAAACACGGCGTGGCCAGCGATCCGCAGGACGCGGTGCGCATTGCGGTGAAATCCGGCGTCGACATGAGCATGAGCGACGAGTTCTACAGCAAATATCTGCCGGGCCTGGTGAAAAGCGGCGCGGTGAGCATGGCGGAAGTGGATGATGCCGCGCGGCATGTGCTGAACGTCAAATATGACATGGGCCTGTTTAACGATCCTTATAGCCATTTGGGCGCAAAAGAAAGCGATCCGCAGGACACCAACGCCGAAAGCCGTCTGCATCGCGCTGAAGCGCGTGACGTGGCGCGTAAAAGCATTGTGCTGCTGAAAAACTGGCGTGAAACGCTGCCGCTGAAGAAAGACGCCACCATTGCGTTGGTGGGACCGTTAGCCGATAGCCAGCGCGACATTATGGGCAGTTGGTCGGCCGCAGGTGTAGCGAAACAGTCGATTCCGCTGCTGCAAGGCGTGCGTAATGCGATGGCGGGCAAAGGCACGGTGCTGTATGCCAAAGGCGCTAACATTAGCGATAACAAAGGCGTTCAGGACTTCCTCAATTTGTATGAGCAAGCCGTGAGTGTGGACAAACGTTCACCGCAGGAGCTGATTGATGACGCGGTAGCGCAGGCGAAAAAAGCCGATGTGGTGGTGGCTGCCGTCGGCGAAGCGCAGGGCATGGCGCACGAAGCATCCAGCCGCAGTGAACTGTCGATTCCGGAAAGTCAGCAGAAGCTGCTGGCCGCGCTGAAAGCCACCGGTAAACCGCTGGTGATCGTGTTGATGAACGGCCGACCGCTGACGGTGGTGAAGGAAGATCAGCAAGCCGATGCGATGCTGGAAACCTGGTTTAGCGGCACCGAAGGCGGCAACGCGATTGCCGATGTGCTGTTTGGCGATTACAACCCGTCGGGCAAGCTGCCGGTCTCCTTCCCGCGTTCGGTGGGTCAGATTCCGATTTACTACAACCATTTGCCAACCGGTCGTCCGTATAACTTCGCCAAGCCGAATAAATATACTTCGCATTATTACGACGCGGTGAATGGTCCGCTCTATCCGTTTGGTTACGGTCTGAGCTACACCACGTTTACCGTGTCGCCAGTGAAAATGTCCTCGCGCACCATGCCGCGTAACGGCTCGGTGGAAGCGTCAGTGACCGTCACCAACAGCGGCAAACGCGACGGTGCCACTGTGGTGCAGCTCTATCTTAACGATCCGGTGGCCAGCATTAGCCGTCCGGTGCAGGAGCTGCGCGGCTTCCAGCGCATCATGCTGAAAGCCGGTGAATCGCAGACCGTGAAGTTTAGGATCGATGTTGATGCGCTGAAATTCTGGAACCAGAAGATGCAGCACGTTGCCGAGCCAGGCAAAATTAACGTGATGATTGGACTGGATTCGGTGCGCACCCAGGATGCGCAGTTTGATTATCTCTAAGTAAGGCAACGCCGTTTGGCCAGGTCAGCATGAATGCTGACCCTACATGTTATGCTTCACTGATCTGTAGGGTCGGCATTGATGCCGGCCAGGCCAATGAGCGCATCAACCCATGAACATTCGCGAACGCATCCAACAGCAAGTTTTCCGCCTTAACGGCCTGTCGCTCAACGAATTCGATATCTCGCAGCCGCCTGGCGATCCCGGCTTGTTTGGCCCGGATCATGTTATCTGGCGCGTACACGGCGACTTCACTTCGATGCTGTGTGGCGGCATCAGCGCCCTGATGTTGCAGATGCTGCATCCGGCAGCGCTGGCGGGCGTGTGGGATCACTCCAATTTCCGTCAGGACATGATGGGCCGCCTGCGTCGCACCAGCCAGTTTATTGCCGTTACCACGTTCGGCAATACCGCAGATGCCAACATCCTGATCGAGCGCGTCAAACGGATTCATCTGCGCGTCAGCGGCGTCGATAATGCTGGCAAGCCCTATGCCGCCAGCGATCCCCATCTGCTTACCTGGGTGCACGTCGCTGAAACCAGCCGCTTTCTGGCGGCGCATCTGCGCTACAAAAATCCGCAGCTCAGCCTGGCCGATCAGAATCGTTATTATCAGGAAGCCGCGCGGGTGGCCGAAGCGCTTGGCGCGCAGCAGGTGCCAAAAAGCGTGCAGGCGGTTGAGGAGTATCTACAGAGGATGCGGCCCGCGTTGATCTACGATGCGCGCACCCGGGAAGTGATGCAGCTGTTAATCAACGCGCCTGCACCGAGCTGGCAGGCAAAACCGGCAATGCGGGTGATGCTGAAAGCGGGGATGGGATTACTGCCTGACTGGGCGCAACAGCAAATCCAGCAGCCGGTTGGTCCGCTCAGCCAGTGGCGAGTCGATCGGGAAATTGCGGTGCTCGGCGGGCTGCTGCGCTGGTCGATTCAGCGCGGCGCTTATTCACGCGCCATGCAGCGCATGGGCCGTTAGCGTTACAGGTTTAGCTCATCCTGCTTCTGCGTGTAGGTGCGCGGCGTGCGCGCTTCACGTTTCAGCGCCAGCTGACGTTGTTGGTAATGATGCAGCAACATCCCCAAGCCGAGCCCGATAAGAGCCAGCGGCAGCAAGCTGTAATAGATATCAATGGGTAACAACACCAGCAACGCCACGCCGCTCAGCACAATGCTCAGCGCCGACATCACCCACGTATAGCGGATAAACAGCCACACCAAAAGCGCGAAAATCACCACATCGCGCACGTTCAAATCAAGGTTTTGCAGCACCATGTTGACAGATCCACTGAGGCGAGTGCGCAGACAATATCATGCGGCATGACAAAAGAATCGCGAATTAATGTGAAGCATGTCAGCGCGTTATGCGGCTATTCATCAGCTACGCTCATCTATTCATCCCTGCACTTTGAGAGTTTTACCCTTGTGTCACATGGCACGAGTGCCGATCCTGCTCTATTCTCGGGGAAAATGGATTCCTCCAGGTAATATCGAGGCGTTATGACCCACCAACCTCTGATTGCTGAGGTGCCGAATCAGCAACACACACTAACCGCTATCGTCGAGCAGGATGCGCGTACGGCCTATTTTTACATCTGGCCGAACGACCTGTTTCGCAGTCAATACGCGGTGCGCGGCTGCTGGCTGCGTAATCTGCTGCCTGCGCCGGCGCAGGAAGATCGTGAAGCGATGGAGCAGGGCATTGCGCCGCTGCTGAGTGCCGAGTATTGCCGTACGCTGGAAGCTGAGCCGATGCTCGATCCCGCCGGCTTACAGGTGCTGTGGGAGCCCAGCGATGACGGCGCCGCGCTGTGGTATTACGGCCAACTGCTGGCGGTGATCCCCGGCTGGAGTCTGTATCAGGATAAGCAGGTGAGTTTTTCTGCTGCCTGCATCAAAGAGAATCGCCTGACGGCGCCGCTCGGTTCGGCTTCCACCAACGATTACTATGCGCGCGCTGAACAGCAGCGTCACTTCTGGCGTGACTGGCACGACGGTCATCTGTGGGATGTGGTGCAGCGTGAACTCATGCAGTGCTATCAGGCGCAGTTTGGCGAGTCGATAAAATATTACGCCATCGATCAAGGTAACTGGCCGCCGATGGCGATTTCACAGCATTGGCATAATGGTGTTTGGTACTTCCTCACGCTTGGCATGGGGATCCGCCCGATGCCACAGGTCGATCACCTGTTTGACGAGCTGGCCCCGCAGTATCGCCGTGTTGAGCTGGCGATGGCGGTGGACGGAGAAGTGATGACCGAAGCGAATGCGGTGCAGATGGCGAGTGCGCTGGCGGAGTTTGCTCATCTGCCGTGGGCGCGTCTGACCTGGATTGGCGAAGGGCATACTTTGGCATCAGAAGTGGCGCCGGTTGGCTTTGAAAGTTTCCTGCTGGCGAATGATCTCGCTCCGGAAGCGGCGCAGTTCCGCCTGCCGAAACGCGAGGGCGATCGGGTAAATCTACTGTGGTCTACGCCGATAACCGAAGCCGAACGCCAGTTCGCGCAGGCTGACGATCGCGGTGGCCAGCAGCTGCTGCAGCGTTTGCTGGCGGACGGGAATAACCATGTGTTTCGGCCACGGCAGGAAGTGGTGGAAACCCCCGCACCGTAAATCAGGTCGGCATCGTGCCGACCTTGCGATTTTTAAATTATCACCCAAATCAACTATTTCACTTCTTTGTGATCTCGCTCACCTCAAGATCCCCATTAACACGCCGTTAACCTCGATCAGGCAACTCGCCAACCAGGGTAAGGGCACACAACATGTTCAAAACAACACAATCCCGTTTCACCGCGACGCTGGTCGCTTTTTTTGCGGGTCTGATGCTGATTACCGTGCTGGTAATCAATCAGTTCATCGCTCCGCAGCTCTCACATAATGAAAGTCGTTTGGTGCGTTACGAAGTGGACGGCCTGGCCGGACGCATTGTCGAGCAGATGAACCGTGTGCAGGCGCAGCAGCGCGCTATTACTGAAGCCGCTGGCGTGATGGACAGCGCCGCCATCGACATCTTGCTGCCCGCCTTAGTCAACCAATATCAGGACAGCAACGTGTTCGGCGGCGGCATCTGGCCGTTACCTAATCGTCGCGATCCGGCGAAAGAGAAAAACAGTTCGTTCTTTGCGCGAAACGCCAGCAACCAGCTGCAGGTTAATACCTACTGGAACTCTGACGCCGCCGACAAATACTGGGAGCAGTCCTGGTACAAAGACGGTTTAGCCGCGCCGAAAGGCCAGTGTGCCTGGGCGAAAGCCTATCAGGATGCCGCCAGCCCGCAGCCGCGAACCAACTGCGCCATGGCGATCTATCGCGATGGCACGGCGTGGGGCGTGGCAACGATTGACGTGACACTCGGCTTCTTCAACCAGCTGGCAAAACAGATGGGCGAGGCGATTCAGGGCCGCGTATTGATTGTTGAAGCCGACGGCAAAGTGGTGGGTAACGCCGCGCTGGTGGATGGCGCACCGAAGCTGGAAAACCTTGCTGATACGCAATTGCCGATGGCATCTGCGCTGAAAGGTTTGTTAGCGCAGGCGGGTAGCCAACCGATGCAAAGCACCTTTGAGGGTGAAGATGGCGAACACACGCTGTTCGTGCAGGCGATTGCTGGCAGCCCGTGGTATCTCGCCAGCGATGTGCCGTCCAGCTTGCTGGATGCGCAAACGCATAGCATGTTGACGCGTCTGGGTCTGGTGCAAATCCCGCTGGCGGTGATCCTGCTGCTGGTGCTGCTTGGCTTCGTGCGCGCCATGATGAAACGCCTTGCCTTGCTGCATCGTAACATCGAAGCTTTATCTACCGGCGGCGCCGATTTGACGCAGCGTCTACCCGCCAGCAACAGCCCGGAATTCAACGCCGTGGCGCAGAGCTTCAACCAGTTTATCGCCTATCTGCAAGGCCTGATGCGCCAGGTGGGCGACAGCGCATTGGCCATCACGGCGGCTTCGCGTGAAATCGCCAGCGGCAACGCCGATCTCTCGGCGCGTACTGAATCGCAGGCCAGTTCGATTGTTGAGACGGCCGCGTCGATGGAAGAGTTAACGGGCACGGTGCGCCAGAACGCCGACAACGCCACGCACGCTAACCAGCTGGCAGATGGCGCCTCGCAGGTTGCTGCACGCGGCACGGAAGTGGTGCGTCAGGTGGTCAGTACCATGGGCGCGATTAACCACTCCTCGCGTAAAGTGGTGGATATTATTAGCGTCATCGACAGCATCGCCTTCCAGACCAATATCCTGGCGTTGAACGCGGCGGTAGAAGCGGCACGTGCCGGGGAACAAGGACGCGGTTTTGCCGTGGTGGCATCGGAAGTGCGTAACCTGGCGCAGCGTTCGGCTAACTCGGCGCGTGAAATCAAAAAGCTGATTGAAGAGTCGGTGGCCAACATTGATACCGGCAGCGATTTGGTTGAGCAGGCTGGTCAAACCATGGATGAGCTGATGCAGGGCGTTAGCAGCGTCACCACGTTGATGAGCGAGATCATGTCGGCGAGCCGCGAGCAGAGTTTGGGTATCGATCAGGTTAACGTGGCCATTACCCAACTCGATGGCAGCACCCAGCAAAACGCCGCGCTGGTCGAGCAGGTTTCTGCCGCCGCGCAAGCGATGGAGCAGCAGAGCGTGCAGCTGGAGCTGGTGGTGCAGAGCTTTAAGTTGTAATTGCTTAACACCCATCGTAGCGGCGCCGTTCAGTGCGCCGCTACAGATTAATGCCCAGTGCCACACCGTAATCTCCTCTCTAAACACCTTTCCCCGCCTTTTTATGCTGAATTCTCCGCAGGCTGCTACGCTTTAATGTGCCCACGTTAACGCACGGAATGTGCGCTATTTCCTCCATCAACCCTTTGGCGGTTGTGTACAATAGTTGCGAATTTTCCGAAGGAGATGTCATGTCCGCCATTGAAGTTATTCTCGTTGACCACCTCGATCGCCCTATCGGCAAAATGGAAAAGCTGGAAGTGCATGAAAAAGGATTGCTGCATCGCGCGGTGACGGTTTACGTATTCAATTCGCGACATGAAGTGCTGCTGCAACGCCGTGCCAGCAGTAAATATCATTGTGGTGGATTGTGGAGTAACACCTGCTGCAGTCATCCGTATCCGCAGGAATCCACGCGCGATGCCGCTGAACGCCGCTTGCGTGAAGAGATGGGCATGAATGTGGCGCTAACGCCGGTGTTTGAATTGAGCTACAACTTGCCGCTGAGCAACGGCTTAACCGAGCATGAATACGGCCACGTGTTCTTCGCCATCAGCGATGAGCAGCCGGTTCTCAATCCGGAAGAGGCCGATGCATGGTGCTATCGCTCGATTGCGCAGATCCAGCAGGAGATGGCGGAAAATCCACAGCAATTCACGCCGTGGTTCCTGCACACGTTTCCGCGCATTCCCAATACGCTGGGTGATTTCCGTCTGACTGCATGATTGCACATTCCGTAGCGGCGCAATAAATTGCGCCGCTACAACACGTGCTCGGTGACGTCAGTGTTCAGGTATCACTGAAAATCTTCCGCATCCACGTCATATCCTGACGGTTCCCAGCGAATCGCCAGTAGCGCCAGTAAACCAATCAGCGGTGCGAGGAAAATCACCCAGAACACGCCAGTTCCAAACGCCGCCACCAGCAGCGGGAAGGCGAACAGCGACACGGTAGAGCTGCCGCGCATCAGCGTCTGGTTGAAGCCGACGCCCACACCGCGCAGCGAAGCCGGATAGCTCAACGACGCAAACGTCATGGTATGCGAGCCGGGACCAAAGCCCTGACCGAACAGGAATAGCGCCAGCATGGCAATCGCCACCGCCGCTTGTTCGCCACCTTCCGGACGACCAATCAACGCCAGCCCAAGCAGCGCCACGCATTGACAGGCGTAACCCGCAACCGACATCTTCCACGCGCCGAGACGCGGCACCAGCCGCACCGCCAGTAAGCCGCCGACAAACGCAAACAGCAAATTCAGCGCCAGCGACACCAGAATGGTGGTCAGCATCGATTGCGCAAAGAAGCTGGAGATAATCACCGGCAGGCCAAACGCCACCGCGTTATAGGCAAATGACGAGGCGATGGAGGTGACGGTAGCCAGAATGGTACGACGGCGATAGACGCCCTGCAGCAGCGCGCCGTAGTTGCGCCAGCTGGCTTTACGTACCGCTTTCTGCGGCGTCAGATCGGCGTCATCCGCCACCTGCGCGTTAATGTTATAGGCTTTACGCAGAATCTCGGCCGCCCCTGCAAGGTTGCCCTGGTTTGCCGCCCAGATCGGCGATTCACTCATGTAGCGGCTGCGAATGGCGATGATCAGCAGCGCAGGCACCGCACCAAAACCCAGAATCAAACGCCACAGCCAATCGGTGTGGGTTTCTGGCAATACCGCATACAGCAGCAGTACCAGCAGATAAGAAATACTGATCGCTGCGTACCACGTCGGACACCACATCGCCACGCTGGCGGCCTTATTACCTTGTCCGCGCAGCTTCGAGAATTCGGCGAGAAACGCCATTGCCACCGGCAAATCGATGCCAACGCCAAGGCCCATCACAAAACGCGCGCCCGCTAGCACATACTCGTTCGGCGCAAAGGCACAGGCTAACGCCGCCACCACGAAGAAAAACATATCGGCCATGAACACGCGATAACGACCAATTTTGTCGGTGAGGTAGCCACCAATCAGCGCGCCGACGATCGCACCAAAGGTAATCGCCGACGCCACCATGCCGGTGCCCGCGGGCGTCAGCTGGAACTCGCGCGTGACGTCTTTAATACCAAAGGCCAGGGCGCCGAGATCGTAGGCATCGAGGAACACGCCGCCCAGCGCAATGGCGATGACAATGCGCGCGTTGCTGCGCGATTCGTTGCTGTTATTTACCAACCCGGAGACATCGGCCGCGCTGCGGATCCACTGGGTCTCACCGGTTGGCGTATTCCCTGCCTGCGCGACGTGCGCCGGAGATGCTAAATCGGTCATGATGTTTTGTAATTTATTGTAATGAGTGGGCCTGTGAGCATAATCCGCCGGCCCGGCATCGAAAATTCAATTTGGGTATAAGTGCTGCGATTTGGTTATAACCGAAGCGATATTGATAGCAAAAAAAGCACGAAGTAAGCCGCTTGACCGCGCCCATCCCCATTCGCCAGGCTACGCTTGATCGTTACACAACGAAAACAAATGAGGGAAGCGAGATGATAAAGCAGGGTTTATGGGGAATGATGGCATTGGCAATGAGCGTGTCTGCGGCGCATGCAGCGGATGCGGTGAAAGTCGGTTCTAAGATTGATACCGAAGGCTCGTTACTCGGCAACATCATCCTGCAGGTGCTGGACAAACATGGGGTGAAAACCGTTAACAAAATTCAGCTGGGGACCACGCAAGTGGTGCGCGGCGCGATCACCGCCGGCGAGCTGGATATCTACCCGGAATACACCGGCAACGGCGCGTTCTTCTTTAACGATGAGAAAGACGCCGCGTGGAAAAACGCGCAGCAGGGCTACGAGAAAGTGAAAAAACTCGATGCCGAGAAAAATCATCTGGTATGGCTGACGCCCGCGCCCGCCAACAATACCTGGACCATTGCGGTACGCGGCGATGTGGCGCAAAAAAACAACCTCACTTCACTGGACGATCTCAGCGCCTACCTGAAAAAAGGCGGCACTTTCAAACTGGCGGCGTCAGCCGAATTTATTGAACGTAGCGACGCGCTTCCGGCCTTTGAGAAAGCCTATAACTTCAAGCTGGAGCAGTCGCAGTTACTGTCGCTGGCCGGCGGCGACACCGCAGTGACCATCAAAGCGGCGGCGCAACAAACCTCCGGCGTGAATGCGGCGATGGCGTATGGCACCGATGGTCCGGTGGCGGCGCTGGGTCTGCAAACGTTGAGCGATCCAAAAGGCGTGCAGCCGATTTATGCCCCTGCGCCGGTGATCCGCGAAAGCGTGCTCAAGCAATATCCTGACATCGGCAACTGGCTGCAACCGGTCTTCAGCAAGCTGGATGAGAAAACCCTGCAGCAGCTGAATGCGCAGATCGCGGTGGATGGTCAGGATGCCAGCCAGGTGGCGAAACAGTGGTTACAGACCAATAAGTTGCTGTAAGCAGTGTCGTCGCTGTTATTGAGACCGCGCCAGCAGCCGGTGCTGCTGGTGTTGATCGTGCTTATCACGCTGGCGCTGTTTGCTTTGCCGCTGCTGAGCTTTGCCGCCAATCGGCTGGTCTCCGGCCAGCCGCTGCCGTTGTGGCAGGTGACCAACAGCGCACTGTTGTTGCTACCGCTGGTGTGGCTGTGGCAGGGCTTATGGTGGCCACCGCGCCGCATCAGCGCCGTTACCTTGCTGCTGGCGGCCGAAGTGCTGCTGGCCTTACTCATCTGGCTGGCTGGTGCGCAGGCCAGCGAACTGGCGAACAACGGCAGCCCGCTGGCACGCACTGCGTTTGGCAGCGGTTTGTGGTGCGCGGCGGCATTAACGCTGCTGCTGGCGGCGGAAGCGGTACGGCAAATCACGCGCAGTACGCCGTGGCGCATTGTGCTCAACCTGCAAATCTGGCTATTGCCACTGGCGCTGTTACTCAGCGGCCATCTCGATCGTCTCTCGCTCATGAAAGAGTACGCCAACCGCACGGCGGTGTTTGATGCAGCCTTCACGCAGCATTTGTGGCTGCTCGGCGGCACGCTGCTGCCAACGGTGCTGATCGGTTTGCCGCTTGGCCTGGCAATTGCGCGTCGTCCGCGCTGGCAAAATGCAGCGTTCAGCGTGCTCAACCTGATTCAAACCGTGCCGTCGGTGGCGCTATTCGGCTTGCTGATTGCGCCACTGGCGGGATTGGTGGCGCATTTCCCACTGCTGGCGCGTTGGGGCATTAGCGGTATCGGCATCGCACCGGCCTTGATTGCTTTGGTACTTTACGCGCTGCTGCCGCTGGTGCGCAGCGTGGTGGCCGGTTTGCAGCAGGTGCCGCAGGAAGTGCGTGAAACCGCGCGTGCTATGGGCATGAGCGCGTGGCAACAGTTCTGGCACGCCGAGCTGCCGCTGGCGCTGCCGGTGTGGCTCTCCGGTTTGCGCGTGGTGGTGGTGCAAACCGTTGGCCTGGCGGTGGTCGCCGCGTTAATTGGCGCAGGTGGATTCGGCGCCATTGTTTTTCAGGGATTGCTGAGCAGCGCGCTGGATCTGGTGCTGTTGGGCGTGATTCCGGTGGTGGCGCTGGCGGTAATTTTTGATGCACTGCTGCGTTTACTGTCGGCACTGCTGGAGAGACGTCATGATTGAATTTCATCAGGTGAGCAAAGTGTTCGCCGGGAAAGAGGCGATACGCAATTTATCGCTGAAGATTGAGAAGGGCAGTTTTACCGTGCTGATCGGCACCTCAGGTTCCGGCAAATCGACCACGTTGAAGATGATCAACCGGCTGGTAGAACACGATAGCGGAGAAATTCGCTTTGCCGGCGAACCCATCGAACGTATGGACGCCCGTGCGTTGCGCCGCCGCATTGGTTATGCCATTCAGTCAATTGGTCTGTTTCCGCACTGGAACGTGGCGAAGAACATCGGCACCGTGCCATCGCTGCTCGGCTGGCCGCAGGCGAAGATCAACCAACGCGTCGACGAACTGTTGGCGCTGCTCAATCTCGATCGCCATTTGGCGACGCGCATGCCGCATCAGCTATCGGGCGGACAGCAGCAGCGCGTCGGCGTGGCGCGCGCGCTGGCGGCCGATCCCGAACTGTTGCTCATGGATGAGCCGTTCGGCGCGCTCGATCCGGTCAACCGTCTGGCGCTGCAACACGAGATGCTACGTATTCAGAAAATGTCCGGTCGTACCGTGGTGCTGGTGACGCACGACATCGACGAAGCGCTCACGCTGGCCGATCAGCTGGTGCTGATGGATGGCGGCGAAATTGTGCAGCAGGGCAGGCCGATCGATCTGCTGACTCAACCGGTGAATGACTTTGCCCGTGAGTTTTTTGGTCGCAGCGAGCTGGGCGTGCGGTTGCTGGCGCTGGGGCGTGCGGGCAACGCGGCGCGGCGCGGGGAATGGCTTGATGTCGAACCGATTGCCGAATCGCTGACGCTGCGTGAAGCGCTGTCGCAGTTTATTGCACGCCGCACTGACAAATTACCGGTAATCGATCAGCATCAACAGCCGCTCGGCGTGCTGCATTTCAGCGATCTGCTGCGCCAGCGGGAGGCGAGCTGATGCGGCTGTTACGCGATCCGCTTTACTGGCTGTTGGCGGCATTTCTGCTGTTGCTGTGGGGCTTGCCGCACAGTGGTCCATTGTTTGCACATTGGTTTCCGCAGCTGGAGCGCCCGTTGTATCAGCAGGAGAGTTTCTGGCGTCTGGCGCTGGCGCATCTGGCGTTAGTGGTGAGCGGCAGTGTGTTGGCATTGGTGGTCGGCGTGGGCTGCGCGGTGTTTGCCACGCGTCATGCCGGACGCGCCTTTCGTCCACTGCTGGAAACCGTTGCGGCGGCCGGGCAAACCTTCCCACCCGTTGCGGTATTAGCGATTGCGGTGCCGGTGATGGGGTTTGGTGCTGCCCCGGCGGTGATGGCGCTGTTTCTCTACGGTTTGCTACCGATTTTGCAAGGTACGTTGGCGGGCTTAGATAGCGTACCGGCCAGCAATCGTGAAATCGCTGTGGGGCTTGGCATGGGGCCGTGGCGACGCTTGTGGCAGATTGAGCTGGCGCTGGCGGCACCGGTGATCATGGCGGGCGTACGGACCTCGGTGATGATCAACATCGGCACAGCAACCATCGCCTCTACGGTGGGGGCGGAAAGCTTGGGATCGCCGGTGATCATCGGTTTAAGCGGCTTTAACACCGCCTATGTGATTCAGGGCGCGCTGCTGGTGGCGCTGCTGGCGTTGATTTGCGATCGCCTGTTAGAGCGCGTGCAGCGCAAACTTAGTTGGTATGCACAATAAGGCTGTAGCCAACCAGCATCATGCCACCCATGCCGCCAAGCGCCATGATGGCAAACAGGGAACCGATAAGGAGTTTATTCCAGTTCATGAGGAGACCTGAGAAAAGAAATTTAGGGCGGCATGATAACGCGCACACCACGCCAGGCAAAGGCCGTGTGTGCGATTTTTACTTATGCGGGATCGTGCAGGTGAATAGCAAAACCTTGTGCCTGCCAGTGTTCAAACTGCTCAACCTGGCGACGTGTCGGTTTTTTGCCGGTCCAGATAAACAGGTTTTGACCGGGGAATAACTCAGGGCGCGGCATGTCCAGCGGCTCCGCCAGCACATCCATGCGCCAGCCTTGCTGCGACAAGCGCCAGGCTTCCAGCCAGATGCGGGTACGATCTTCCACCGCCCAGCCCACCATCAGCGCATCTTTACCGGCTTTTTTACGCGCACCGGCCAGGCAAAACGCCACATAGTCAATCAGCGCGCCGTCAAGCAGGCTGCACATGGTGCGCGCGGTATTCTGATCCAATCCCAGACGCTGACGAACCGGCACGAACACGTGATCGATCAGCGCATCCACCGGATGTTCCCGGCCGATGGTGGCAATTTTGGTGCGTAATTTCGCTGGGCGAACATGCCGCAGCACGCTCATCAACTCTTCCTGTAACGCCGACCAGCCGTCATGCACATTGATGGTGGCACCTTCCAGCAACGCTTTCACTTTGCCGACGGGCACACCGCTCTCTATCCAGCGTTTTATCTCTTCGATACGCTGAACATCTTCATCATCAAACTGCCGATGACCACCTTCGGTGCGCTGGGGTTTTAACAGACCGTAACGTCGCTGCCAGGCGCGAAGCGTTACCGGGTTGATTCCACAGCGTTCGGCAACATCCCCGATACTGTATAAGGCCATAAAGTCCTCAAAAATTCTGACCTGCATAACAACACCTTAACCCCCATGCTTGGGTTGTACAATGATTTTTTAGTTGTACAACTTGACCGGCTGGCTTAAATACGGTCATATCTCATATGTGAGATTAATTTCCCATAAATGAGAGGTGAAGATGTCTGCTTCGGATACCGACGATAGATTGGCGGCGCGACTGGCCGAATTACGCGTACAACGCGGTTGGTCATTAGATGAATTGGCGATGGCGACCGGCATCAGTCGGGCATCATTGTCGCGCATTGAACGCGCCGAAACTAGCCCCACAGCCGCTTTGCTTAACCGACTTTGCGTGGCCTATGGTGTGACCATGTCGCGCTTGCTCAGCGAGGTGGAAGAGGAGGCGGCGCTGCTGCTGAAAGCGGAGCAGCAGCCGGTGTGGCATGACGACGCCAGCGGTTTCCAGCGCCGTAACGTATCGCCGCCCGCCAGCCACTTTAAAGCGGAAGTGGTGGAAGGCGTGCTGCGTCCGGGCGCGCGTATTGATTACGATGCGCCGCCCATTCAGGGACTGGAGCAGCATATCTGGCTGCAATCAGGCGAGTTGACCATCAGCATGGACGATCAGCACTGGACGCTGCAGGCGGGCGATTGTCTGCGCTTCCATCTCACCGGCAAATCTGCGTTTGCCGCCCATGCGGAAGGCGGCGCGCGCTACATTTTGGTGGTATGTAAACCATGATTAAAATTGAACCTCTCAGCGCCACTCAGGCGCAGCCGCTGCTGGCGGCATTGAGTGATGTGCTGCAAGCCTGTGTGGCCGACGGCGCCAGTGTGGGCTTTATTGATGCAGACGATCGCGACGCCATTGAGCGCTTCTGGCAGGACAAAATTTACAGTCTGGCGAGCGGTGATAATCAACTGCTGGTGGCCTATCAGCAGGGCGTGATGGTGGCGACGGTGATGGTGGGTTTCAGCGCAATGCCCAACGGTCGCCATCGTGCGGAGATCAGCAAGCTGCTGGTGCATCCGCAGGCCCGGCGTCAGGGCATTGCGCGCCGCTTGATGCAGCAGGCTGAGCAGCGGGCGGCGCAGCAGGGCAAAACCTTGTTGGTGCTGGACACGCGCAGCGGCGACGTGGCGACGGATCTGTATTTGTCGATGGATTGGCAGATTGCCGGATCGATTCCTCATTATGCGGAGTCAACTGAAGGCGTGCTGGATGCCACCACGGTGATGTTTAAGCAGCTGCGCTGACCAGGTCGGCATAAATGCCGCCCCTACCGTAGGGTCGCCATTCATGGCGACCTCTGCAAACCCTGCACCAACTCAGTGCGCCGCTTCCGCCTCAGCAATCCCCAGCGACTGCATAAACAGCCGAATGATCGGGTTTATTTTGCGGCCCTTTTTCATCAGCAGACAAAACGGGTTTTCCCGGCGAATCGAATCATCACCCAATTCGCATAGCTGACCGCGCGCAATAAAGGTGGCGGCATAATGATCCGGTAAATAGCCAATGAAATGGCCGGTTAAAATCAACATGGCGACAGATTCAACCTGAACCGCTTGCGCACCGCTGTCCTGCAACGGAACGATGCGCTGATCGTCGCGTGGCGTCACATATAAATGATTAATAATTTTTTGCTCACGTAATATGTCGGAAGAGATAGTTTTATCACGGGAGCCTGAATATAAAGGATGTGACATGGAGCAATATAATTTTGAATATTCCGTATAAAGCGGAAAGTAATCAAAATCACTTTTCATTTCATAAACCGGTGCAATACCACAATGAAAACGGCCCTCACTGATGCCGCGCTCAATATCATCTAACTGGGCGGTTTGCAGTCGAATTTGCACTTTTGGCGCTTTCTGGTGCAGCTGTTGCACCGCCGCGGTGACCGGCGATTGCGGATCCGAAATGGTATTATCCACCACGCAAATCGCAATGTCGCCCAGCAGTTCATTGCGGCTATTGTGCAGCCGCTCACGAAACAGATTCAACGACACGAACAGTTCCAGCGTGGCTTGGTAGACGTTGATGCCGTATTGCGTGAGCTCAAAACCCTCGCGTCCGCGGCTGCAAAGCGTCATGCCGAGACGAATCTCCAGATCGGACACCTGCTTACTGATCGCTGCCAAACCAATATTCAATTCGTGACTGGCGGCGGTTAATCCGCCCGCTTCCACCACGCATTTAAATACCCGCAGTAATTTTAAATCGATATTACTCAGTGCCAGAACTGCATTATCGCTGCGATTATTTGCATTGTTTCCGGACTGGGAAACTTTACTTTCCATTTTTGCTATTCAACTCCGGAATAAATACGGTGATTGTACAGTGAACCTGAAATGTGACTTTAATACCAGCGTAGCCAGGAAATAAGTTTTTGTTATCGCTGATTGATTATTCATATCTTTTTCATATCGCTGAATTATCTGTAAGGGGAAATAGCATGTCTGATAATGCCGAACTGTTATGGGGCGCGCGTTTTAAAGCGGCACCGGCGGCGAGTTTAACCGCGCTGTCTCGTAGCCCGGATTATTACTTTGCATTGGCACCTTACGATCTGGCGGGCTGCCGGGCGCATGCCCGTGAACTGGCGCGTGGTGATCTGCTGAGCGCAGAAGAACTCCGCACCATGCTGGCGGCGATTGACGCGCTGGACGCCGATTACCGCGCCGGTCAGCTGCATCCGATTGCCGCTGACGAAGACGTCCACACCTTTATCGAACGTGCGCTGACCGAACGTTTAGGACCGCTGGGCGGCAAGCTGCGCGCCGGGCGTTCACGTAACGATCAAACCGTCAACGACCTGCGTCTCTATCTGCGCGACAACGGCCGCAAGGTGGTTAGCGCGCTGCTGAGTTTGCAGCAGGCGCTGGTCGAGCAGGCGGCGCAGCATACCGAAAGCGTCGCGCCCGGTTTTACCCACCTGCAACAGGCGCAGCCGATTGTGTTTGGCCATCAACTGCTGGCGCATGCGCAATCCTTTGCCCGCGATATTGAACGTATGCAGGATTGGGATCGCCGCAGCGCGCGTTGTCCGCTCGGTGCTGCGGCGATGGCCGGTTCCGCTATTGCCCGCCAGCCAGAGCAAGCCGCCGCTGATCTTGCCTATCTTGCGCCGTGCGAAAACTCCATCGATGCCGTTGCCAGTCGCGATTACGCCGCCGAATTCCTGTTTGTCACCAGCATGATTGGCATCAACCTGTCGCGCTTGTGTGAAGAGGTGTGCATGTGGGCGTCACGTCAGTTCCGCTGGGTGGAGCTGCACGACAGCTACGCCACCGGCAGTTCGATCATGCCGCAAAAGAAAAATCCGGACATCGCCGAACTGACGCGCGGTCGATCTGGACGTCTGGTCGGCAACCTGATGGCGCTGCTCACCACCATGAAAGCGATGCCGCTCTCCTACAACCGCGATCTCAGCGACGACAAACGCAACGTGATAGATGCCGTGGATACGCTGCTGCTGGTGCTGCCAGCGATGGCGGGCATGATGGCGACGCTGAAATTCAACACCGAGGTGATGCGAGAGCAGGCACCGGACGGCTTCACGCTGGCGACCGAAGTGGCCGACTGGCTGGCGATGCGCGGCGTGCCCTTCCGCGAGGCGCATGAGATCACCGGCCAACTGGTGCAGCTGTGCGAGCGCGAAAGCTGCGGCCTGGCGGATCTCAGTGATGCGCAGCTTCACGCAGTGGATGCGCGTTTAACGCCAGAAGTGCGCAGCGCCCTGACGCTGGAGGCCGCGCTGGCCGCGCGCAGCGGCTACGGCGGCACCGCGCCGGTGCGGGTGCGTGAACAGTTGGCTCGTTTGCAAACTTTGATGCAGGACCAGCAGCGCTGGACTGAAGATTACGCTGGCCCACGCGCCTGAGGAGATCGCTATGTCGACAACGCCCATTGAGCCGAGTTTGAACAACAGCCGCGAGCAGACGCATTACGATCTTGACCGCTATCAGGTGGTGCCACGTCGCTATTACGGCCGCATCACAGCATCAGCGGTGATTTTGGTGCTGCTGGCGCTGCTGGTGAACGCCTTTGCTCACGGCAATATTGAATGGTCGTTTGTCGGCCAGTTCTTTACGGCCCAGGCAATCCTCAACGGCGTGGTCAATACGCTGATCATGTCAGTACTGGCGATGGGGCTCGGCGTGCTGTTTGGCGTCATCACCGCCATCATGTACATGTCGCCGAATCCGGTGCTGCACTACATCGCCGTGGGCTACGCGTGGATTTTTCGCGGCACGCCGCTGATTTTGCAGCTGCTGCTGTGGTTCAACCTTGCGCTGGTGTTTCCCACCATCAGCATTCCCGGCGTATTCAGCGTGCAAACTGTCACCATCATGACGCCGTTCCTCGCCGCGCTGCTTGGCCTGAGTATCAATCAGGGCGCGTACACCTCGGAAGTGGTGCGCGCCGGCCTGCTGTCGGTGGATACCGGGCAATACGAAGCGGCGAAAGCCATCGGCATGCCGCGTCTGCAGGCGCTGCATCGCATTATTCTGCCGCAGGCGATGCGCGTGATTCTGCCGCCGGTGGGCAACGAATTTATCAGCATGATCAAAACCACCAGCCTTGCCAGCATGATTCAGTACTCCGAGCTGCTCTACAACACGCAAACCATCTACTTCGCCAACGCGCGCGTAATGGAACTGCTGTTCGTGGCGGGCATCTGGTACCTGATTGTGGTCACGCTGCTGTCGTTTGGACAGAGTCGGCTGGAACGTTATTTCTCACGCGGCCATCGTCAGCGTCAGTAATCAGGAGCCAAACATGAGAAACATCGTGCGCGCCGTTAAGGTGAATAAATATTTCGACCAGTTCCACGCCCTGAAAGATGTCAGCCTGGAAGTGAATTACGGCGAGGTGATGTGCATCCTCGGTCCGTCCGGATCCGGTAAAAGCACCTTTTTGCGCTGCATTAATCAGCTGGAGAAGGTCGATAAAGGCGGGATTTGGGTCGACAACGAGCTGGCGGGCTATCGCATCGCCGGTAACAAATTGCACGCGTTAAGTGACAAGCAGATTGCGCGTCAGCGTCTGCAAACCGGCATGGTTTTCCAGCGCTTCAACCTGTTTCCACACAAAACTGCGCTGGAGAACATTATCGAAGGGCCGTGCCGCGTGATGCTGCGCCCGAAACGCGAAGCCTGTGAAGAGGCGATGGCGCTGCTGGATCGCGTTGGTATGGCGCACAAAGCTCACGACTATCCGCAGTCGCTCTCCGGCGGCCAGCAGCAGCGCGTGGCAATTGCCCGCGCGCTGGCGATGAAACCCAAACTGATGCTGTTTGATGAACCCACCTCGGCGCTGGATCCGGAGATGGTGGGCGAAGTGCTGGCGGTGATGCGCCAGCTGGCAAAAGAGGGCACCACCATGCTGGTGGTCACCCACGAAATGGGCTTTGCCCGCGAGGTGGCCAATCAGGTGGTGTTTATGGACGAGGGACGCATCATCGAGCAGGGCGCACCGGAAGACATTCTGCTGAACCCGCAAAATCCACGGATGAAAAACTTTATTAACGCGATTCTTCTTTAACGTGACCGGGGTGAATATGAAAAAGCTGTTATTGAGTGCCATCAGTGCCGCCGTGCTGCTGCAATCCTCTGCCTGGGCAGATATCGCCGTGCCTGCCGCCATTAAAGAGAAAGGGCTGACGGTTGCCATCATGCCGAACTATCCGCCGATGGATTTCAAAGATCCGGCGACCAACCAGCTGACCGGCGTGGATTACGATCTCGGCCAGGCGATTGGTGAAAAGTTGGGTGTGAAGATCAACTGGCAGGAGATCGCCTTCGAGCAGATGGTAAATGCGGTGGTGACCAAACGCGTTGATCTGGTGATGTCTGGCATGACTGACACCAAAGAGCGTCAGCAGGTGGTGAATTTTATCGATTACTTTAAAACCGGCCCGCAGTTCTACACCCAATCCGCGCGCAGCGATATCAATAGCGCGATGGATCTGTGCGGCAAGAAAGTCGGCACCAGCCGCCGCACCACCTTCCCATTAGAGATTGCCAACTGGTCCAAAGCGCATTGTGAAGCCGCCGGTAAGCCCGCGATCATTGTCGTAGGCGCCGAAGGTACCGCTGATGCGCGTACTCAGCTGCGCCAAAACCGTCTCGATGGCGTGGTGCAGGGCAGTGAAACGCTGCCGTACATCATGGATCTGGAAAAGGGCAAATATAAGCCGCTCGATAAAGCCTTCTCCTTCCAATACACCGGCATGGCGATTGGCAAAGATGCGGGCGAGCTGACCACGGCGGTGCAGGCCGCTATCGACGCGATGATTGCCGACGGTTCCTACCAGAAAATCCTCAGCAAATGGGGCCTGGCCGACAACGGCGTGACGAAAGCAACGGTCAACCAAGGCTAAAGGAGCACACAGATGCAGCAACCGGGCGCAGTGCGCTGGCCGCAGGGTAAACGCGGCTGTATGGCGCTGGCATTTGACCTCGACGGTCCCACCGGCGATGCCATGCTGAATGGCAGCCTGTGGTCAACGCCAGAGTATTTTACCTTTGGCGCTTACGGGCCGTACCGCGCGCTCGGGCGTCTGCTTGATCTGCTGCGCGCCTTCCAGATCCCCGCCACCTTCTTTGTGCCGGCGTGGGTGGTGGAGCAGTGGCCGCAGCAGTGTCAGGCGATCATCGAACAGGGCCACGAAGTGGCCTATCACGGCTATCGCCACGAATCCTTCTGGGCGATTTCACCGGAAGAACAGCGCGCGGTAATGGCGAAATCCGCTGAGATCTTTAAGCATTATCTCGGCATCACCGCCTGCGGGTTTCGGACGCCGTCGGGCGACTGGCATGCCGAAACGCCGCAGATCCTTCGCGACGCGGGTGTGATTTACTCCAGCAGCATGCGCGGCGACGATCGCCCTTACAGCATTGCGGTGGCGGGCCATACGCCGCTGGTGGAGATCCCCGGCAAGTGGGAGATGGACGATTACGCCTCGCTGGCCTATACGCGCCAGCCCGATTTCCCCAAAGGCGGCGACCGCATCGCCAGCTATGCGCATACGCGGGATAACTGGCAGCGCGAGTTCGATGGCGCGATGGATGAAGGTTTGTGCCTCACTACGCTGTTCCACCCGAAAATCTCCGGTCAGCCGGGACGCCTGCTGCTGCTCGAACAGCTGTTTGAACATATGACGGCGCGCGATGACGTGTGGTTTGCGCGCTGCGACGCGGTGGCGCAATGGTATTTGCAGGAGCAACAGCATGACTGAACCTTCACGCTGGCCGCTGGGCTTCCAGTCGGCGGCGATCCTCACCATCGACTTCAACGACATTCACGGCATTCTCACTCAGGCGCCGGCGGTGGCGGGGCGCGATAAAACGCTGTCGGTGTGGCGCTACGGCACGCTGCGCGGCGTCGATCGCGTGCTGGCGCTGCTGGCGGAAAAGCAGCTCAAAGCAACCTGGTGTATGCCAGCCATTGTTGCTGAAGAGCAGCCGGAGTTGGTGCGGCGCATGGTGACCGACGGCCATGAAATCGCCTGCAGCGGCGATGTGCATGAAGATTTTTCGCTGCTCACGCTCGAGCAGCAGATCGGAAGCGTAGTACGCGGTTGCGACAAACTGGCGCACATCACTGGCCGCCCTATTATCGGCTTCCGTACACCCGCCGGGCAGTGGAAACCAGGACTGGCTGAGGCGCTGGTCGCACGCGGCATTCGCTGGTCATCGAGCTGGCGCGGCGATGATTTGCCGTACTTCCATCCCGGCACGCGCTTAGTTGAACTGCCGATGCACTATACGCTGGAAGATGAGCCGTACTTTGCTTTTAACCTCAGCCCGGCGATTCCGCCTGGACAATCGCGCATTGCGCCTTATGCCGAAACGCTGGCTAACCTGACGCAGGATTTCCACGGCTTCCACCGCTTTGGCCTGTGCTATTTACTGCGCCTGCACCCGGAAATTATCGGCACCGCCGGGCGCATTGGGCTGCTGCGCTCGCTGCTCGATACGCTGCAACAGCACAACGTGTGGATCGCCACCGCTGAGCAGGCGGCGACGCACTGGCAGACGCAGCCGGATAATGATGTCTCGCATCCGGCCGAAGTCTTTACCCGCATCATTGGAGGTGCGCATGGCGAACACGCTTGATCAACTGGCGGCGTTTATCGCCGATACGCGCTTTGAGCAGCTTCCCGAACCGCTCGTCGAGCAGGCGAAGCGCCATCTGCTCGATACGCTCGGCGCCTCGCTGGCCGGCTGTGACAGCCCGATTTGGCGTGCATGTCTGGCGCTGGTGCAGGCAGAAGGCGGACGCGAACAGGCGCAGGTTTGGGGTAGCGCGCAGCAGGTTAATGCGCGTCAGGCGGCATGGCTGAACGGCGTGGCTGCGCACATGTATGAACTCGACGATACCGGTGGCTGCGATCACTCCGGCGCAGTAGTGATCCCGGCGCTGCTGGCGGCACTGCCGCTGGCGACGCAGCCGGTGGATGGGCAGGCGCTGATCGTCGCGATGGTGATTGGCTATGATGTTGGCCGCCGCGTGCTAGAAGCCTGCGGCGGCTATTCAGCGCACAACGGCGCAGGATGGCACTCCACCGCCAGCTGCGGCGTGTTTGGTGCGGCAGCGGCGGTCTGTTCGCTGCTGCAACTGGATCGCGCGCAGTGTGCTTCCGCGCTGGGGATTGCTGCCAGCTTCAGCGGCGGTTTATGGGGCTTTATCCACGACGGCTCGCACACCAAAAAGCTGCATGCCGCGCGGGCTGCGGAAGGTGGCGTGCAGGCCGCACTGCTGGCACAACGCGGTATCAGCGGGCCTTCCGCCGTGTTTGAGCCACGCTGGGGCGGCTTCCTGCAAACCGTCGCGCCAGAGACGCAGCAGCCGCAGGCGCTGACGGCGGATCTTGGCGAGGTGTGGAAGCTGGCGCGCTGTTCCATCAAGCCCTACGCTTCGTGCCGTGGTACCCATGCGGCGATTGATGCACTGGGGATGTTGCTGCAGCAGCATGCTGTGCGGGTAGAGCAGATTGCGCGCATTGTGGTGGGCGTTAATCCATTCCTGCTGGAGATGTGCGGCGGGCGCGAGCTGCACAGTCTGGCGGCCGCGCAGATGAGCCTACCTTATGCGCTGGCAGCGCGTGCGCTGTACGGTTCGGCAGAGCTGGCGAGTTATGACGATGCCAAACGCCTGCATCCTGATGTCGAAGCTTTGCTGGCGCGCATTGATCTGGTGATCGATGAGCAGCAAAGCCGCGACGACGAGCCGTGGGTGCGGCTGGAAACCGTGCAGGGCGCGCAGTGGCAGCTGCATGTGCCGGTGCCGTCGGGCGCGCCGACCCATCCGTTAAGCCTTGAAGCGCTGCTGGCGAAGTATCGCAGTCTGGCGGGGCGCGTGCTGCCGCTGCAGCAGGTCGAACAGCTGGAAGCGGTGTGTCTGGAGCTGGATGAAGTGGCGGATGTGCGGGAAATGGTGGCGTTGTTGGCGTTTAGGTAAACACCAGGTCGGCATGAATGCCGACCCTACGGTCATTGTAAGGTCGCCATTTATGGCGACCGCTATCACATTCGTGCCGCCAACCCTTCAACCCGCGCAATCGCCGCCAGCAACCGTGCTTCGGTCACCGTTTCGCCCATATTCGCCATATCCGGTGCGTGTACCGATTCGCGCACAATCAGCGCCAGCTCACGCTCATCCAGCGGCGCAATCGCACTCAGCGTCAGCGGTACGCCACAATCGCGCGCCAGGCGCATCTCATCCAGTATTTCCTCATCTGCGCGGTTCTCCAGCGCCAGCAAACAGAGATTGCCGAAGCCGACCAGCAAGCCGTGACCAAACTCGCGAGTTTTATCACAGAAGGTAAAGCCTTCATAAATCGCGTGCGACGCCGCCGCGTGTGCGCCGTTGCTCATCAGCGAAGTCAATCCGGCCCAGGTGAAGATTGCATCCAGCACCTGATCCAGCGCCGCGCTGCTTTCTCCGCGTAATACTGCCGCATACGCTGCCGGACCGTGTTCGGCAATCACCTCATAACAGATTTGGCTGTGCGCCAGTGACGAGAGCGCATTGCCTGCGCGCGCGGGATGACGTGCGCTGACCGCGCGAAACTCGTACCACTTCGCCAACGTATCGCCCAGCCCGGCCGCCAGCCAGCGTGCGGGCGCGTTAGCCAGCAATTCGCTGTCGATAATCACCGCCGCCGGAGCCTGCGGCAGCGGGAAGATATCGAAGAAATTGCCGTTGTCGTCGTAGCGAATGCTGAGCGGCGTCACCGCTGAACAGGTGGCGGCGATGGTTGGCAGCGTCACCACCGGCAAGCCGAGCTGCGCGCCGACCGCTTTCACCGTATCCAGCGACTTACCGCCGCCGACGCCAATCAGCAGCTCGGCGTGCAGTTCGCTGGCCATCGCCGCCAGACGATTGATGTGCGTGATCGAGGTTTCGCCGCCAAACCACGCCTGCGCCAGCAGCGTGACGTTGGCGGTCAGCAGTTGCGCACGCACCTGCGCTTCTACTGCCTGCAACGCCTGATGGCCGCCAATCAGCAGCGCACGCTGGCCCAGTCCGGCACAGATTGCGCCTAATTGATCGATCACGCCGGCACCGCGCAGCACGCGCGCCGGAAACACCAGATTCTGTTGGGTCATCACTTTTTCTCTGTGTAACGGACGCCGGGCAACACGCACAGCATCTCATAAAGGATATTGGCCGCCAGCTGCGAGGTCATGCCGCTGATATCATACGGCGGCGAGACTTCCACCAGATCGGCGCCCACCAGATTGAGTCCACGGCAGCCACGCACGATCTCCAGCCCCTGCATTGAGGTTAAACCGCCCACTTCCGGCGTGCCGGTACCGGGCGCCCACGCGGGATCGAAGCTGTCGATGTCGTAAGAGAGATACACCGGGCCGTCGCCGATACGCGCACGCACCTCGGCCATCAGCGGCGTCATCGAGCGATACCAGCACTGCTCGGCGGGTACCAGATGGAAGCCCTGATCGACGCCCCACTGAAAATCATCGGCGGCGTAACCCTGCGCACGTTGCCCAATCTGCACCACGCGCTGACAATCAAGCAGGCCTTCTTCCACCGCGCGGCGGAAGGTGGTGCCATGGGCGATCTTCTCGCCAAACATCTCATCGTTGGTATCAGTGTGCGCATCAATGTGAATGAGACCTACAGGTCCGTGCTTCTTCGCCAGCGCGCGCAAAATCGGTAGCGTCAGGGTGTGATCGCCGCCGAGCGTTAAGGGAATAATCGGCCAGTTATTCAGCTCGGTATAATAGTTTTCAATGATATCAACCGATTTCAGCAGGCTGTAAGTGTTGATTGGCACATCACCCAGATCGCCGACGCGCAGCGAATCAAACGGCGCTGCACCGGTGGCCATGTTATACGGGCGAATCATGACCGAATCGGCGCGAATGGCGCGCGGGCCATAGCGCGTGCCGCTGCGCTGCGAGGTGCCAATATCCAGCGGAATGCCGACGAACGCCACATCCAAATCGGCCGGGGATTCCACGGCGGGCAGACGCATCATGGTGCCGCGTCCGGCGAAGCGGGGCATCTCATTGCCGCCTTGCGGCTGGGGGAAATCGGTCATCTCGGGCTCCTTCGGTTAAGTGAAGCCCATCATTACCCGATTGTCTGACGGGAAAAATCCTTGACAGCCGATAATCACTTCAGAGATTACTTAACTTTAGTTAGCAATCGCTGAAGGAAAATCGGTGCAGACACTTCCCAACCTTAAACTGCTGCAGGTCTTCGCCAGCGTGGTGGAAAATCAGGGCTATTCGCGCGCGCAGCAGGCGTTGAACATGACCACGCCGGCCATCAGCGCCTACATGAGCGAGCTGGAAAGTCAGCTCGGTTTTATCCTGTGTCAGCGCGGGCGCGGCGGCTTTACGCTCACCAGCAAAGGCGAGCAGTTCTATCGCTACAGCCAGGAGATGCTGGCCACGCTGGCGGGCTGGCAAGAGCAGGTGGAAACGCTTAAAAGCGCGCAGGGCGGTACCTTCTCGCTCGGCGTGGTGGACGCCACCGTCACCGACAGCATGCTGGATCTGCCCGCCGCGATTGCTCGCTTCAACCAGCGTTTTCCGGCGGTGTTCTTTAATCTGAGCGTGCGCGATCCCAATGAGTTACAGCAGCAGCTGCTGGAGGATCGGCTCGATTTGGCGATTGGTCATTTTCCACTGCGCGCCAGCAATTTGGTGACCATTCCGCTGTATGAAGAGCAGCATTGGCTCTATTGCAGCCCTGAACATCCGCTGGCGACCGGCCAACCCGATGTGCGCACCGTGCAGCAAACCGGCATGGTGACGCGCCGCTACTGGAATCAGCAGGAGCTGAACAAGCGCGGCTTCCGTCAGAGCAATGCGTCGGTAGAGAGCATTGAAGCGCAGCTGACGCTGATTCTCTCCGGCCGCTTCATCGGCTATTTGCCCGAACACTACGCGCGCAGCGGGGAACAGCAGGGCACGCTGCGGCGCCTGCTACCGCATCATTTTCACTTCCGTGCGCCGTTCTCTTTTGCTTTCCGCCGGGGCCGCGCGCGGGAAACCTTGATCCGCGCGATGCGTGAAATTCTGAATCCAGCGCGAAAAAATAGCAGCGAAAGCTGACGCTGCGCCAATACTGTGTAAAAATACAGGCCAATTCAGCAAACAGTAACGACAATGGCCCTGACAGCAGCGATAAAAAGCCAGATTGCGCAATGGTATAAGGCGCTGCAGCAGCAGGTTCCTGACTTTATCCCGCGTGCGCCGCAGCGCCAGATGATTGCCGAAGTGGCGAAAAGTCTGGCCGGTGACGAAGGGCGCCATCTGGCAATTGAAGCGCCAACCGGCGTAGGTAAAACCCTCTCTTATTTGATTCCCGGCATTGCGGTGAGCCGCGCCGAGGAAAAACGCCTGGTGATCAGTACCGCCAATGTGGCGTTGCAGGATCAGATCTTCACTAAGGATCTGCCGCTGCTGAAGAAAATTATTCCCGATCTCACTTTTACCGCCGCCTTTGGCCGCGGACGCTATGTCTGTCCACGCAACCTTGCGGCACTGGCCGCGACTGAAGATCAGCAGGGCGATTTGCTGCTCTATCTTGATGACGAAGCGGTCACCGGTTCGAAAGAGGAGCAGAAATTCTGCGCCAAACTGGAGAAGCAGCTCAGCAGCTACCGCTGGGATGGTTTGCGCGATCACACGGATGTCAACATTGAGGACAGCTTGTGGCAACGCCTCTCCACCGACAAAGCCAACTGCCTGGGTCATCACTGCCGCTGGTATCGCGAATGCCCGTTCTTTGTCGCTCGTCGCGAGATTGAGCAAGCGGATGTGGTGGTCGCCAACCATGCGTTAGTGATGGCGGCGATGGAGAATGAATCGGTGCTGCCGCCGGCGAAAAACCTGATGCTGGTGCTGGACGAAGGCCATCATCTGCCGGAAGTGGCGCGCGATGCGCTGGAGATGAGCGCGGAAATCACGCCGGGCTGGAGCAGTTTGCAGCTCGATCTGTTTGTGCGGCTGGTGGAAACCATCATGGCGCAGTTCCGTCCGAAATCACCGCCGCCGCTGACCAATCCGGAACGCCTGAAAGGTCACTGCGACGAAATGCGCGAGCTGCTGCAGACTCTCTGCGATGCCCTTAATCCGCTGCTGCCGGGCCATAATCAGCCGGGCGAGTTCCGCTTTGTACTGGGCGAATTGCCGGAAGAGCTGCTGAGCCTGTGCGCGCGATTGTTCAAGTTGAGTGACGCGCTGCGCGGCTTAAGCGAAGGCCTGCTCAACGAGTTGGGCGATCAAACCGGGAAAGCCGACATCATGCGGCTGCATAAAGCCATCATCCAGCTCAATCGCCACTTCGGCTGGTTTGAATCGATCAGTAAACTGTGGCGGCTGGCGGCGATGGAGAAAGCCTCGAATGCGCCGGTGTCGAAGTGGATTACGCGTGAGATTCGTGAAGGGCAGGCGCATTTGCTGTTCCACTGCGCCGGAATTCGCGTTAGCGATCAGCTGGAAAAAATCCTGTGGCGCAAAATTCCGCATGTGGTGGTGACTTCGGCCACCTTGCGATCGCTGAACAGCTTTAACCGCTTGCAAGAGATGTCCGGCCTGAGCGAAAAAGCCGGCGACCGCTTTGTGGCGCTGGATTCGCCGTTTAATCATATCGATCAGGGCAAGCTGGTCATTCCGCAGATGCAGTATGAGCCGCAGATGGCGCAGGAAGCGGAGCACATCGCAGAGATGGCGCGTTTCTTCCGCCAGCAGATTGCCGAAGAGAAGCACAAAGGTGTGCTGGTGCTGTTTGCCAGTGGCCGGGCTATGCAGCAATTTGTCAGCCACATCCCTGACCTGCGCCTGTCGATGCTGGTACAGGGCGATCAGCCGCGTTCGCGCTTGGTGGCGCTGCATCGTGAACGTGTTGAGGCCGGTAAAATCAGTATTTTGGTCGGGCTGCAATCGTTCGCCGAAGGGCTGGATTTGAAAGGCGATCTGCTGTCGCAGGTGCATATTCACAAAATCGCTTTTCCACCGGTGGACAGTCCGGTAATTTTGACCGAGGGCGAATGGCTTAAAAGCCTGAAACGTTATCCCTTCGAGGTGCAGAGTTTGCCGAGCGCCTCCTTTACCTTGATTCAGCAGGTAGGGCGTTTGATTCGCAGCCACAGCTGCTTTGGCGAAATCGTGATTTACGATCGTCGCTTACTCAATAAAGCTTATGGCAGCCGACTGCTGGCCGCATTACCGGTGTTCCCGATTGAGCAACCGCCTATGCCGGAAGCCAGCAGTGACAAGACGAAAAAACGCCGCAGTAAAAAAACATAACGATCAATTTTGGCAGCCGCATGGCGGCGCGCCCTGGAAGCGGGAATGCCTGATGGAACTGAATAAAATCATTAAAGAGATTGGGCGCGGTAAAAATCACGCGCGCGATATCGATTTCGACACCGCGCAGGCGCTCTATACCGCGATGCTAGCCGGAGACGTGCCGGAACTGGAGTTGGGTGGCGTACTGATTGCGCTGCGTATCAAAGGCGAAGGCGAAGAGGAGATGCGCGGTTTTTATCACGCGATGCAGCAACAGATGATGCAGCTGCAGGCACCCGCTCATCGCCCGATGCCGATTGTCATCCCCAGCTACAACGGCGCGCGTCGTCAGGGTAATCTGACGCCGTTACTGGCGCTGCTGTTGGTGAAACTCGGTTTCCCGGTGCTGCTGCACGGCGTCAGCGACGACCCGACGCGCATCACCACGGAAGCGGTGCTGGCGGCGCTGGAGATCGCGCCGGTAACCTCCGCCGAACAGGCGCAGACCAAGCTGGATAACGGCGAGCTGGCGTTTATCACCATCGATCATCTGTGTGCGCCGATGGCGCAACAGCTGTCGCTGCGCTGGCGCATGGGCGTGCGTAACAGCGCGCATACGCTGGCGAAACTGGCGACGCCATTTGCGGAACGCGCCGCGCTGCGTCTGGCCAGCGTGTCGCATCCGGAATATGTGCCGCGCGTCGGGAAATTCTTCCAGGATATCGATGCGCCGGCGATTCTGCTGAACGGCACGGAAGGTGAGGTGTACGCCAACCCGCAACGCTGCCCGGCCATCAACTACATTCGCGGCGCGGGTGCAGAAGCGGAAGTGTGGGTTGAACGCCAGCCTGAAGTGAGTGTGGAACTGCCGGAAAGCAAAAACGCGCAGGATACCGCCGCGTGGATCAATCAGGTATTAGCCGGGGAACGCGCGGTGCCGCAGGCGCTGCGTTTGCAGCTGGCGTGTTGTTTGGTAGCCACCGGAGAATCTGCCAATCTGGCGGATGCGGAAGCGCGGTTACAGCAGGTAGGGATTTGAAGGTTTCGTAGGGTCGCCATTTATGGCGACCAATCGCGCAATCATTTTGTAGGGGCGCCATTTATGGCGACCATCATCACGCTTTCGCCAGCACGCTCTCCACTAACCGCTGCCAGAAGGTAATGCCGATGGGCAGCAGTTCATCATTGAAATCGTATTTGGCGTTGTGCAGCGGCGCGGACGGCGTGGCACCATCAGCACCCAACCAGAAATAGGCGCCGGGACAAGCTTCCATCATGCAGGCAAAATCTTCCGATGCCATGGATGGGTTCACCTGCCAGTTAACTTGCGCCTCACCGAGCATATCCACGGCAACTGCGCGCACTTGTTCGGCTTGCTCCGCATGGTTGGCGGTGACCGGATAACCGGGATACCAGTGAATCTCGCCGCTGACGCCAAACGGGCGCGGCAAGGTGGTGACAAAATCCTCAATCAGACCGCGCACGCGATTGCGCACGTCGGTCTGCAAACATCGCACGGTGCCGCGCAATACAATCTGTTCAGGGATGACGTTAATCGCTTCACCGCCGTGAATTTGCGTCACGCTCACCACCGCCGAGGCCAGCGGCGACAGGCGACGCGACGGAATGGTTTGCAGCGCCAGAATCAGTTCTGCGGCGACCACCATTGGATCGGCCCCGCTTTCCGGCATCGCCGCATGGCAGCTTTTACCGTGCAGCGTAATTTCAAACGAATCGAGTGACGCCATCATCGCATCCGGATTCACCGCCAGCGTGCCCACCGGCATGCCCGGCCAGTTGTGCATGGCGTAAACCGCATCCATCGGGAAGCGCTGGAACAGACCTTCTTCCACCATCTTGCGTGCGCCACCGAGGTTCTCCTCGGCAGGCTGGAAGATGAAGTGAAGGGTGCCGCTGAAGTTGCGCGTCGCCGCCAACTGACAGGCCGCAGCCAGCAGAATAGCGGTGTGGCCATCGTGGCCACAGGCGTGCATCACACCGGTTTTCTGTGACTTCCACTGTGGATCGCCTTTTTCGGTGATCGGCAGGGCATCCATATCGGCACGCAAACCAATAATCGGACCAGGGCCGTTTTCAAGCGTTCCTATCACGCCGGTGCCGGCTAAGCCGCGAAACACCTGTAGTCCGGCATCCGCCAATACCTGAGCGACCAGCGCGCTGGTCTGCTGCTCCTGGTAACCCAGTTCAGGGTTTTGGTGTAACCGACGACGCCAGTTCAAGGCGTTTTCCAGCAGGACAGCAGGCAGGCTCATAAGGTAAGGCTCTCCATCAGCAGCGTGAGCTGCAAAATAATGTATTTACTGTAGTGGCAAGGGCATGGCGGCGTCTATCGCGGAACGGAATAATTTGGCTATAGGGTATAGCGGAATGGAATAAGCGGATTGGATAAAATAGGTCGCCATGAATGGCGACCCTACGACGATAGTGCGCGGTTTTCGGCGCAGCGGGATTATTTCTGCATTGGCAGATTTAGATCGTGTTGCTGCGCACAGCTTTGCGCTAATTCGTAACCCGCATCCGCATGACGCATCACGCCGGTGGCCGGATCGTTCCACAACACGCGGCTTAAGCGCGCATCAGCCTCTTGGGTACCGTCACACACAATCACCACGCCGGAGTGCTGTGAGAAGCCCATGCCGACGCCGCCGCCATGATGCAGGCTGACCCAGGTCGCGCCACCTGCGGTGTTCAGCAAGGCGTTCAGCAGCGGCCAATCGGATACCGCGTCCGAACCGTCTTTCATCGCTTCGGTTTCACGGTTCGGTGACGCCACGGAACCGCAATCCAGATGGTCGCGACCAATGACGATAGGCGCTTTCAGCTCGCCGTTGCGTACCATCTCGTTGAACGCCAGCACTGCTTTGTGACGCTCGCCAAGGCCCAGCCAGCAGATACGTGCGGGTAAGCCCTGGAAGGCAATACGCTCTTGCGCCATGTCGAGCCAGCGATGCAGATTCTGATGATCCGGGAACAGCTCTTTCAGCTTGGCATCGGTTTTATAGATATCCTCGGCATCGCCTGATAGCGCCACCCAGCGGAACGGGCCTTTACCTTCACAGAACAGCGGACGAATATAGGCCGGGACAAAGCCAGGGAAATCGAAAGCATTTTTCACGCCTTCATCCAGCGCCACCTGACGGATGTTATTACCGTAATCCACGGTCGGCACGCCCATGTGATGGAAATCCAGCATCGCCTGTACATGCACCGCCATGGAGGCGCGCGCGGCTTTCTCCACCGCTTTCGGGTTGCTGACGCGCTCGGCTTCCCAGCGCGCGACATCCCAACCGACCGGCAGATAACCGTTAATCGGATCGTGTGCTGAGGTTTGGTCAGTAACGATGTCCGGCTTCATGCCACCCGCTTTGGCGCGTTTAACCAGCTCTGGCACGATTTCAGCGGCGTTGCCCAACAGGCCAACAGAAATTGCGCGCTTCTCTTGATTCGCCTGATCAATCAGTTCCAGCGCTTCGTCCAGCGTATACGCTTTGTGATCAACGTAGCGAGTGCGGATACGGAAATCGATACGTGATTCCTGGCACTCAATCGCCAGCACGCTAGCACCGGCCAATACGCCAGCCAGCGGTTGTGCGCCGCCCATGCCGCCCAAACCGGCGGTGAGGATCCAGCGGCCGCGGAGATCGCTGTCGTAATGCTGGCGACCCGCTTCGGCAAAGGTTTCAAACGTGCCTTGCACGATGCCTTGCGCACCGATGTAGATCCACGAACCCGCGGTCATCTGGCCGTACATCATCAGGCCTTTTTTATCCAGCTCGTGGAAGTGATCCCAGTTGGCCCAATGCGGTACCAGATTCGAGTTAGCCAGCAGCACGCGCGGCGCATCGGCATGGGTGCGGAACACGCCCACCGGTTTGCCGGACTGGATCAGCAATGTTTCATCGGGCTGCAGGGCGCGCAGCGAACGCAGGATCTGCTCGAAGCACGCCCAGTTACGCGCGGCTTTACCGATGCCGCCGTACACCACCAGATCTTCCGGGCGCTCTGCTACGTCAGGATCGAGATTGTTCTGGATCATGCGGTAAGCCGCTTCAATCAACCAGTTGGCGCAGTGCAATTCATTACCGCGCGGCGCACGGATTTCACGGGCTACAGCCTGAGTCAAAGTTTCGCTCATTATCGATTCCTTAATTAACAGTCTTACGCTGGCTTGGCAGCAGCGCGGTAAGGGATTCAGGCCATGCGGTTGCGCTGGCCCACAGACGCATGGATTCGATATCCGGCGCCAGTAAACGGTCATGATCGAGGAAGGCTACGTTGTCGCGGATGCGGCTTATCTCTTGCTCCAGCAGCGGTGAGCTCTGCAGCGGACGATGGAAATCAATGCCTTGCGCGGCGGCCATCGCTTCAATGCCGACTACCGCGGCGGTGTTGAAGCACATGCTGCCGAGACGGCGCGCGGCGTAAGTCGCCATCGAGACGTGATCTTCCTGGTTAGCGGAGGTCGGCAGACTGTCAACGCTGCCGGGATGTGCCAGTGATTTGTTTTCAGACGCCAGCGCTGCTGCCGTAACCTGCGCGATCATAAAGCCGGAGTTAACGCCACCATCATTGACGAGGAACGGCGGTAAACCTGAAAGACCGGTATCCAGCAGCAGCGCCATACGACGCTCGGAAATCGCACCGATTTCGGCAATTGTCAGCGCCAGAATATCGGCGGCGAAGGCTACCGGCTCGGCGTGGAAATTACCGCCGGAAATGACGTCGCCGCTGTCACTGAACACCAGTGGGTTATCTGATGCGGCGTTGGCTTCAATCTGCAACACGCGCGCGGCGTGCGTCAGGTTATCAAGGCAGGCGCCCATCACTTGCGGCACGCAGCGAATTGAGTAGGGATCTTGCACCCGGCCACAGTCGGTGTGCGAGCCGAGAATTTCACTACCGGCTAATAAAGAGGAGACGGCAGCGGCTACGTTGATCTGGCCAACCTGACCGCGCGCCTCGTGAATGCGCGCATCGTAAGGTTTCACCGAGCCCTTAATGGCTTCCAGCGACAGCGCACCGGCCATCAGGCCCGCCGCGAATACGTTTTCCGCTTCAAACAGACCGCGCAGCGCCAGCGCATTCGAGACCTGCGTGCCGTTCAGCAGCGCCAGACCCTCTTTGGGTCCCAGCACAATCGGCTGCAGGCCAACGCGCGCTAAGCCTTCGGTTGCGGGGATTAATTCGCCGTCGACGCGGACCTGACCTTCGCCCAGCAGCATCAAGGAAAGATGTGCCAGCGGCGCCAGATCGCCAGACGCGCCGACCGATCCTTTCTCCGGAATGCACGGCATGATGCCAGCGTTGAACAGCGCCAGCAGCGCTTCAATCAGTTCGATGCGCACGCCAGAATGGCCGCGTGCGAGGCTGATAATTTTGGTGGCAACCACCAGACGCGCTACATTGTCCGGCAGCAAATCGCCCAGGCCAACGCTGTGCGACAGCACCAGATTACGCTGCAGTTCTGCCAGCCGCGCGGCAGGGATCTGCGTCTGCGCCAGCTTGCCGAAACCGGTATTAATGCCGTACACCACCTTGCCGGAGGCAACAATGGCATCAACAGTTTCATGGGCGCGAGCGATAGCTGCTCGCGCTTCATCGGCCAAGGTGAGCGTTACCTTGCTTTGATAAATGGCGCGCAAGGTAGCGAGGTTCACTTTACCGGGAACGAGGCAAATTTGCTGAACCGAACCTGACATAGTCTACTCCTGTCTATACAAGTGAGCTGGCAGTTATTGGACGCCGATATTTTGCGATGTGGCTGTCCGATTTGCCGTGAATTTTGTTGAGTGAAACATAAGTGTCTAATCTTGTCTATACAAGTAGCAAGCGCTATGCCAGATTGTTGTTGTTCTGTGAATTACGACGCAATGCGCGTTATGCGGTATAACCGCAGCGTCATTGCACCGGAGTAGGGCGCAAGCTGCACCAATGCTGAGCTGTCTGCACCATTAGATGTATATACATTTACGGACTGAGACAGTAAACTTTGGGCATTATTCTTCAAAAGGAACAGGAAATGGCGGAGCAAACAGCAGTAGCACAGCTGGCTGCGGCGATGGGTGATGAGCCTGCGCCGATTTACCAGCGGGTGAAGCAGGCGATCGTCAGCCAAATCCGCGAAGGTCACTGGAAAGCCAACCAGCGCGTGCCGTCTGAAAGTGAACTGGTGAACGAACTGGGCGTCAGTCGTATGACCATTAACCGCGCGCTGCGTGAACTCACCAGCGAAGGATTTCTGGTGCGCATGCAGGGCGTGGGCACCTTTGTGGCGGAGATGAAGGGCTATACCGCGATGCTGGAAGTCCACAACATCGCCGACGAGATTGCGCAGCGCGGTCATCGACACAGCTGCAAAATTTTATCGATTGGCCAGATGAAAGCCGATCCGGAACAGGCGGCGGTGCTGGGACTCTCCACCGGGCAAACGCTGTTCCACTCGCTGATTGTGCATTACGAAAACGACCTGCCGGTGCAGCTGGAAGATCGCTTAGTGAACCCGCTGATGGCGCCGGATTATCTTAGTCAGGATTACCATCAACTGACGCCGTACACTTATTTGATGCGCGTAGCGCCGCTGACGGCAGGTGAGCATATTGTTGAAGCGGTGTTGCCGGATCTGCGCCAGCGTAAGCATCTGGCGCTGGATGAACATGAGCCGTGCCTGCTGATTCGTCGTCAGACGTGGAGCGACAACAAGATTGTGACCTATGCGCGGCTGCTGTATCCGGGTTCACGCTATAAGTTGCTGGGGCGCTTTAGAGGACACGGCTAAGCACCACAAACAGCAATTTGGCATCCGGCGTTTGCGGCTCCAGCTGCATGTTTTCCTCCAGCCACCAGAGCCCCTGATCAACCGCCAGCGCTTCCCCGGCTGGCGTGTGCCATTCTCCTGCTATCACCCACGCCACGCCGTTTTCACTGCTGACCACTTCTTGCGCGATGCTTACCGCAGAGCGCCAGCTGTCGCGCCGCGTCATGATATTAAAATCCTGACAGCTGCCGCTGACGTGAGCGTTAATCGCCCATTCACCGGGAAACGCCCACGGCTGCAGCGGCGCTAAGCGTTGCTGGGCTTGTTCACTCTGCAGTAAAACGCTGTCGCCGTGCAGTAAGGTAATTACCCGGTCAATGCCGGGAAAGGGCGAAAACGGCCCGTCGGCGGAGATGGTGGCGATGCTGGCGCGCCAGGCAAATTGCGCTTCACCCGGCGGATAGCTGATGATTTCGCGCGTTTCGCCGCCGCCGTTGCGCCAGCGGCTGACGGGAAGCTGCTCATAGACAAAGCGCGTTCTCATTGCAACGCCCTCATCGCCACGGCAAAGCGCGTCGCGGCGTGCTCTTCTGCCACATGATGGCCTTCACTGATCACCTGTTTGCCCGCCACGAATACGTCACGAATCTGTTCGCGCTGCCCGCCAAACAGCCAGCGGTTTAACAATGAAGCGCTGTTGACGCTGCTGAGGAACGCGTCTTCAGCCAGCACCAGCCAGTCGCCACGTTTGCCAATCGCCAGTTCGCCCGCTGGCAAACCACATGCCTGCGCGCCGCCCTGTGCGGCTTGCTGCCACAGCAGATCGCCCACGGAAGGTTGATGGGGCAAGGTGATACGGTTACGGCGACGATCGCGCAGTCGCTGGCCGTACTCCAGCCAGCGCAGTTCTTCCAGTGCGCTGAGCGACACGTGGCTGTCGGAACCAATCCCCCAGCGGCCGCCGCGAGCAATATATTCCACCGCCGGGAAAATGCCGTCGCCGAGATTAGCTTCGGTGGTCGGACACAAGCCCGCCACCGCGCCGCTTGCTGCCATGCGCTGAATTTCGTCGTCATCAAGATGGGTGGCGTGAATCAGGCACCAACGCTGATCGACTTTAAAGCGATTGAGCAGCCAGGCCACCGGGCGTTCGCCGCTCCACGCCAGGCTATCGTTCACCTCTTTTTCCTGCTCGGCGACGTGAATATGCACCGGCACCTCCTGCGGGCAGGCGGCTAATACGTCGTTCATCTGCGCTTCATTCACCGCGCGCAGCGAATGGAAGCAGATGCCATGATTAAGCAGCGGCTTCTCCGCGCTCCAGCGCGCCACGCGCTGCTGCTGTTGCAGGTAGGCATCGGTTTGCTGAATGAAGCGGCGCTGGCCGTCGCTGGCCGGCTGCGAACCAAAACCGCTGAAGCTGTAGAGCACCGGCAACAAGGTTTGGCCAATGCCTGCGCGCTCCGCCGCTGCTATCAGTGCGAGCTGCATAGCGTCATCGGCGTAGGGTTTGCCGTGCGGATCGTGATGCAAATAGTGGAATTCCGCCACCTGGCTGTAGCCGCCTTTCAGCATGTCGATGTAGAGATACGTCGCAATATCACCGACCTGCTCGGGCGACAGGCGCTGCACCATGCGATACATCAGATCGCGCCATGTCCAGAAGCTGTCTTGCGGATCGCCTGCCACTTCGGCCAGTCCCGCCATCGCGCGCTGGAAGGCGTGCGAATGCAGATTAGCCATCGCCGGAATCACCGGCCCGGCAAGACGCGTGGCCGTGCCGGGCTCACTGTTGGGGGTGATCTCGGTGATGTGTCCGGTCGTGTTGGTGGCGATCAGCACGCGCTCATGCCAGCCGTCGGCCAACAGTGCGCGTGGGGCAAAATAGGTTGTCATGGTTGATCCTGCATGGCGGAAAGTTGTATATACATATACATACTTTGATGCGTAGTGTAAATCGCCGAACGTGAAGGGGAGTGGGATGGCAGAAACGAAGCAGATCGACAGCCTGTGGCTGGGGGCCGACATCGTTACGATGCGTGACGGACACTACAATCTGATTGCCGACGGCGCGCTGGCGGTCGATCAGGGGAAACTGATTTGGGTGGGGCCGCGCAGCGAATGCCCGGCGTTTACCGCGCGGGAACAGCACCAATTTTCCGGCGGCATCATCACCCCCGGTTTGGTGGATTGCCATACGCATCTGGTGTTTGGCGGCGATCGCAGCCAGGAGTTTGAGCAGCGTCTCAATGGCGTGAGCTATGCGGAGATTGCGGCGCAGGGCGGCGGCATTCTCTCCACGGTGCGCGCCACGCGTGCGGCAACCCAGCAAGAGCTGGTGGCAAGCGCGCGCTGGCGGCTGGATCGTCTGCTGGCGGAAGGCGTCACTTTGGTTGAGATCAAATCCGGTTACGGCCTTGATGAAGCTAGCGAGCTGACCATGCTGCGCGCCATTCGCGAGCTGGCGGAAACGGTGCCCGCCGATGTAAAGGCCACTTGCTTAGCCGCGCACGGTTTCCCACCGGAGTTTAAAGACAACCCGCAAGGCTGGATCGATATCATCTGCCAACGCCTGTTACCGCAGGTGAAAGCCGAAGGATTGGCGGATGCGGTGGATGCGTTCTGCGAGCATTTAGCCTTTTCACCGCAGCAGGTCAGCGCGGTCTTCGATGCCGCTCAAGCCTTAGATTTGCCAGTGAAACTGCACGCCGAGCAGCTTTCGGCGCTGGGCGGCGCGGCGCTGGCGGCGGGTTACGGCGCGCTCTCCGCCGATCATCTGGAATACGCGACGGAAGCGGACGCAAAAGCCATGGCGCAGCACGGCACCGTAGCGGTGTTGCTGCCGGGCGCGTTTTATCTGCTGCGCGAAACGCAACGTCCACCGGTGTCGCTGTTCCGTGAACACGGCGTGCCGATGGCGCTGGCCAGCGATGCCAATCCGGGCACCTCACCGGCGCTTTCGCTGCGTCTGATGCTCAATATGGGCTGTACGCTGTTTGGTTTAACGCCGGAAGAGGCATTAGCGGGCGTGACTTTGTGGGGCGCCAAAGCGCTGGGATTACAGCACTCGCACGGTTCGCTGGAAGCAGGCAAGGTAGCGAATTTTGTTCACTGGCCGCTGGCGCGTCCGGCAGAGCTGGTTTATTGGCTGGGCGGCGAATTGCCGTGCCAGATTATTTATCGTGGAGAAGCGCAATGACACCTTTTCATTTCACCGCCGGTAAGATTCCGCTGCTGGTCAGCATTCCCCACGCCGGCACGCAATTAACGCCGGAAGTGGACGCCGGCTTGGGCAACGCGGCGCGCGGCTTGCCGGATACCGACTGGCATTTACCGCTGCTGTACGATTTTGTACGCGATCTCGGTGCCAGCGTGTTGATTGGTCACTATTCACGTTTTGTCATCGACCTTAACCGTCCAGCGGATAATCAGCCGCTCTATACCACGGCGACCACCGGCTTATATCCCGAAACCTTGTTCGACGGCAGCCCAACCTTTGCAGCGGGTAAAACGCCGAGCGCCGAGGTGCGTCAGGGTTATCTGGACACGATCTGGCAACCGTATCACCAGCAGTTGCAGCAGGAACTGGCGCGGTTGAAAACGCAGCACGGTTACGCGCTGCTGTTTGATGCGCACTCGATCGCCTCGGTGATTCCCCGCCTGTTTGACGGACGTTTACCGGATCTCAACATTGGTACCAATGATGGCGCCAGTTGCTCAACGGCGGTGATCGACGCGATCAAACAGGTGTGTAATGCGCAAAATGATTACAGCTGGATCGCCAACGGACGTTTTAAAGGCGGTTACATCACTCGCGCGTACGGCCAGCCGGAGCAGGGTGTGCAGGCGGTGCAGCTAGAGCTGGCGCAGCTAAATTATATGGACGAAACGCCGCCGTTTGCCTGGCAGCAGGATCGCGCTGCGCAGCTGCAGAAGGTGCTGAAACCGCTGATGCAGGCGTTTATTGAAGCGGGTAAACCGGTTTAAACCCGCTCCCAACATCCGTAGGGTCGCCATTTATGGCGACCGATTTACCCGGTGCGTACATCCAGACGGTCGCCATGAATGGCGACCCTACGTGCACCATAGTGATGCACACCTCGCCTCCTTGTGGTGCGCTGTTTACGTTCATCGCGTGATTATCCCCTGATTTTACGGCTTTGCTGATTTGGCATAGCGCTTGCTAGGTTGTATGTACAAGTAAAGACCACGCAGCGATTATTCATTTTTATACTGGCTGGCTCACAAAAAGCTTATGCCGACAATGATCTGCCGCAGGCTAACTTGTATATACATGAAAGGTCATCTGTGAGTATTGCATGAGCAGAGACTGCCAAACTTGATTAATAGCCAGGAGAAGCCGCATGACGCACCGCGCCCCGATTCGCCGTTTTTGCCTCACGACCCTGTTTGCCAGCCTGATGATCAGCGGCGTTGCCGTACAGGCGAAAGAGTGGAAATCGATCACCATCGCTACCGAAGGCAGCTATGAACCCTGGAACCTGACGCTGCCAGGCGGCAAGTTAGGCGGCTTTGAACCCGAGCTGATGGACGATCTGTGCAAGCGCATGGGCATCCAGTGCAAGCTGGTGGTGCAGAACTGGGACGGCATGATCGCGGGCCTGAATGCCGGTAAGTACGACGTGATCATGGATGCGATTGTCATCACGCCGGACCGCAAAAAAGTGGTCAACTTCACCACGCCTTATGCCTCAACCCCGGCGACTTTCATCACCACCAAAGAGAGCCCGCTGCTGCCGGCCGATCACAACATCATCAAGCTGCATGACGATGAGAAAGAGATCAACGCGGCGATTGCCCCCCTGAAAGCGGCGCTGAAGGGCAAAACCATCGGTATCGCCTCCGGCACCGTGTACACCCCGTTTATCGATAAGTACTTCAAAGGCGATACCGAGGTACGTGAATACACCTCATCGGCGGATGCGATGCTCGACCTGCAGTCTGGCCGAATCGATGCGGTGTTCGATGACGTGACCTTTGCGCAATCGATGCTGGCGCGCAAAGAGAACAATAATCTGGTCTTCAGCGGCCCACAGCTCGGCGGCCCAATTTGGGGCGAGGGCGAAGCGATGGGCGTGCGCATGGCGGATAACGATCTAAAAGCCAAGCTGGATGAGGCGATCCACGCCGCGTTGGCTGACGGCACGGTGAAAAAACTCAGTGAGAAATGGTTTAAAACTGACGTAACCCCGTAAGTGAGGTGAAAGATGATGAGCCTGCTGAGTTTTGGTGCTGATGGTTGGGGCCGCATGATCCTGAGCGCGGCCTGCACCACGCTGCTGCTGTCGCTGGTGGCGCTGATGATTGGAGCGGTGGTTGGTTCTGGTGTGGCGGCCGCCAAGTTATCGCCTCAACGCTGGCTGCGCTGGTTAGGTGAAAGCTATTCGGTGGTGTTTCGCGGCATCCCGGAACTGCTGGTGATCTACCTGTTCTATTTTGGTGGATCCGGCCTGATTACGCTGGTTGGGCAGATGTTCGGCGCGGATGGCTTTATCGAAGCGCCGCCGTTCCTGATTGGTGCGCTGGCAATCGGGCTCATTTCTGGTTCGTATCAGGGCGAAGTGTATCGCGCGGCGCGTCTGGCGCTGGCTAAAGGCGAAGTGGAAGCCGCAGTGGCGATTGGTATGCCGCGCTGGCGCATTGCCCAACGTATTCTGCTGCCGCAGGTGGTGCGTTACGCGCTGCCGGGTATGTCGAACGTGTGGCAGATGAGCCTGAAGGATTCGGCGCTGGTATCGGTCACCGGCATTGTCGAGTTGATGCGCGCCAGCCAGGTTGCGGCCGGATCCACGCGCGATTACTTCACTTTCTATCTGGTTGGCGGCGCCTGCTATCTGGTGCTGACGCTGGTGTCTAATCATGCGTTTCGTCGGGCGGAGTCGCGCCTCGGTCGTGCGTGGCAAAGTCGCACTGCGGCACAGCATTAAGGAGCAGCAGCATGATCGACTTCGCTTTTCTCTCTGATACCTTTCTCAAGCTGAGCGCCGCGCTGCCGGTGACGCTCGGGCTGTTTATCAGCGCCTTTCTTTGCGGCGGCGTGCTGGCGATGGGTATTTTGTCATTGCGCATGAGCCGCTGGCGGGTGCTGAGCGGTTTCGCGCGCGGTTATATTCTGGTGTTTCGCGGTTCGCCGCTGATGATCCAACTGTTCCTCATCTATTACGGCCTGGGGCAGTTTGGCGTGATCCGCCACAGCTTCGTCTGGCCGTTCCTGCGTGAGCCGTTTATCTGCGCGGTGCTGGCGCTGTCACTGTGTACCGCGGCCTATACCGCCGAGATTCTGCGCGGCGCGCTGCTCGCCGTGCCAGCCGGACAAGTGGAAGCCGGTCTCGCCTGCGGCATGTCGCGCTGGCTGCTGCTGCGCCGCATTATCGCGCCGATCATGCTGCGCTATGCGCTGCCGGCGTACTCCACCGAAGCGATTTTGCTGGTGAAATCCACCGCGCTTGCCAGTCTGGTGACCGTTTGGGACGTCACCGGCGTGGCGCAGCAGATCATTCAGCGTACTTATCGCACCATGGAAGTCTTTGTCTGCGCGGCGGCGATCTACCTGATCCTCAACTTTATTATCGTCCAGCTGTACGCGCTGTTAGAGCGCCGTCTGAGTGTGCAACATCGTGTCGCAAAAAAGCCGTTGCCCGCCGTTAAACCGCTTGCCGGAGAGTAATATGCATTCCACATCACCCGTAACCTTATCCGCCACCGATATCCATAAATCCTTTGGCGCGATGGAAGTGCTCAAAGGCATTTCGCTGCAGGCACACCAAGGCGATGTCATCTCGATTCTTGGTGCCAGCGGCTCGGGCAAAAGTACCTTGCTACGCTGCATCAACCTGCTGGAAACGCCGGATGCCGGTGTCGTTAGCGTCGGCGGCGAAACCATTGAGATGAAGCGCCATGCGCGTGGCCATCAACTGGCGGCCAATCCAAAACAGATTGAGCGCTTGCGTTCGCGCCTTGGCATGGTGTTCCAGAGCTTCAATCTGTGGTCGCACATGACGGTGCTGCAAAACGTCATTGAAGGCCCGCACTATGTGCTGAAGCGCGACAAAAAAAGCTGCATCGCTCAGGCGGAGCAACTGCTGGATCGCGTGGGCTTACTGAATCGCAAAGATTTCTACCCAGCGCAACTTTCGGGCGGTCAGCAACAGCGCGTAGCGATTGCCCGCGCGCTGGCGATGGATCCAGAAGTGATGCTGTTCGATGAACCAACCTCGGCACTCGATCCGGAACTGGTGGGCGAAGTGTTGAAAGTGATGCGCAGCCTGGCAGAAGAGGGGCGCACCATGCTGGTGGTGACGCACGAAATGGGCTTTGCACGTAACGTCTCTAACCGCGTGGTATTTATGCATCAGGGCACCATTGATTGCCAGGGCGCGCCGGAAGAGATGTTTGGCGTACAGGGATCGCAGCGCTTTAAGCAGTTTATTTCCAGCCATCACGGTGCGGAGCAGCCAGCATGACCGTGGTGTGGGGCGATAGCCCATTAACCTGGCAAGAGCTGGTACAGGTGGCGCGGCACGACGCGGAACTCAGTTTGAGCGTCAGCGCCTGGCAGCGCATTGCGCAAGGGCGCACCATTGTCGATGAGATTGTGGCCAGCGGCCAGATCGCATACGGCATCAATACTGGCCTGGGCGCGCTGTGCAACATCACGCTGCCGGAAGAGCAGCTCAGCCAGCTGTCGCGCAATACGCTGCTGAGTCACGCCTGTGGCGTGGGTCCGCTGCTGACGCGTGAACAGGCGCGCGCCATTCTGTGTGCGGCAATTGCCAATTACAGCCACGGTAAATCGGGTGTGTCGGTGGCGCTGGTGCAGCATCTGCTGGCGCTGCTCAATCAGCAGATTACGCCGCAGGTGCCGTCGCAGGGTTCGGTGGGCTACCTCAGCCATATGGCACATATCGGGTTGGCGCTGATGGGTGTCGGCGACGTTGAGTATCAAAACCAGATTATGCCCGCTGCGCAGGCGTTAACGCTGGCGGGTTTGCAACCCTATCGTCCGGGCGCCAAAGAGGGGTTGAGCCTGGTCAACGGTACGCCGTGCATGACCGGTTTATCCTGCCTGGCGCTGGATGATGCGGCGCGTTTGCTGGATTGGGCGGATGTCACCGGCGCGATGAGTTTTGAGGCGCTGCGCGGACAGCTGGTGGCCTTTGATGCCGAAGTGATGGCGCTGAAAGCCAGTCCGGGCATGCAGATGAGCGGCCAACGCTTACGTGAACTGCTCGGCGACAGTCCGCTGCTGGCGGCAAGCATTGGCATTCGTACTCAGGATGCGCTCAGCCTGCGCTCAATGCCGCAGGTGCACGGGGCCAGCCGCGATCAGTTCGATCACGCGGCGCGCCAAATTGAGACCGAACTGAATGCCTGCACGGACAATCCGCTGGTGCTCGGCACGCCGGATAACTGGCGCGTGGTGTCGCAGGCTAACCCGCACGGCGAATCGGTGGCGATGGCGGCGGATCTGCTAGCGATTGCCATGGCGGAAGTCGGCAGCATCGCCGAGCGGCGGCTTGATCGTTTAGTTAATCCCTTGGTGAGCGGTTTACCGGCGTTTCTGGTGGCGCAACCGGGCGTCAACTCCGGCATGATGATCGCGCAGTATGTGGCGGCGTCACTGTGTGCGGAGAATCGCCAACTGGCACAACCGGCGGTGCTGGATAATTATGTCACGTCCGGTTTGCAAGAGGATCATCTCAGCCTTGGCACCGGCGCGGCGCTCAAGCTGCTCAAGCTGGTGGGTAACGTGTGGCAGATTCTGGCGATTGAGTATTTGCTGGCGGCGCAGGCGCTGGATTTCCACGGCGAACAGCAACTGGCGCAAGGCACGGCGCAGGCACTACGTCGCCTGCGCGTGGTGGTGGCCAACTGGCAGGAAGATCGCTGGCTGGCACCGGAGATCGCCCGCGCGGTTGAGGTGTTGAAAAGTGGGTTGTAGCGTGAATTTACGCGGTCGCCATGAATGGCGACCCTACAAACCGCATTGGCCCAGCGTAGGGTCGCCATTTATGGCGACCAGGCTTACGAAGATCGTCTCGCATCCGGGCGCACCAAATCAAAGCGCAGTTCTTCGCTGATGCCGTAATAAGCCGAGGGGCCACCGGCGCGCAGGATCGGCTGTGCTTTGGCGGTTTGGTAAATGCCATTCTCCAGCAAGGCTTCATCAATATGGATGGCGACGGCTTCGCCCAGCACCAGCCAGCTATCAATCGGGTTGCCTTGGGCATCCTGCAGTTGAATCAGCTGCGTCAACTTACACTCAAAGTTCACCGGGCTTTCCGCCACCATGCTGACATTGACGTGTGAGGCAGCAAGCGGCGTTAATCCCGCCAGCGCAAATTCATCTTGTTCAGATGCCACCGAAGCGGAGCTCTCATTCATCGCCTCGGCCAGCGGGCGCGTCGCCAGATTCCAGACAAACTCTTTGGTCTCCGAGATATTCTGCACGCTGTCTTTCCAGCCGCTGCTGGCGAAGCCGATAATTGGCGGGTGGTAGTTAAAGCAGTTAAAGAAACTGTAAGGCGCTAAATTGCGTACGCCGCTGGCGCTTTGCGAGCTGACCCAACCAATGGGGCGTGGACCGACGATGGCATTCAGCGGATCGTGCGGCAAACCGTGTCCAGCGCGTGGCTGATAAGAGTAACGTTGACGTGTCATAACTATCCTTAAAGGGGAAACTGAGTTTACTGCACTAATCTCATCTAATACGGTGAATTCGATTAAGCGCATTGTGCGATGCCGCGAGCCAGAGTATCTTACGCCCGCGCTATTTTCCGGAGAAACTATGAACAAGCCAGCCGCCGCGTCACCTTTCCATCCGCGTAACCGCCACCAAGGCCGTTATGATTTTGCTGCTCTGACCGCAGCCCATCCGCCGCTGGCGGTGAAAGTGCGTCCCAACGGCTACGGCGAGTTGTCGGTGGATTTCGCCGATCCCGAAGCCGTGATGCTGCTGAATCAGGCGCTGCTGAAGCTGTTCTATAATCTCAACTGGCAACTGCCGAAAGGCTACCTTACGCCGCCGGTGCCGGGGCGTGCTGATTATGTGCATGCGCTGGCCGATCTGCTGGCGAGTGACAACGGCGGTGTGATTCCGCGCGATTTGGATGTGATGGATATCGGCTGCGGCGCGAACTGCATTTATCCGCTGATTGGCAACGCCGAATATGGCTGGCGCTTCACCGGTACCGATATCACCGCCGAAGCGATTACCGCTGCGGGTCAGATCGTGGCGAGTAATCCGGGCTTGCAGCGCGGTGTTCGTCTGCGCCGTCAAAAGGATGCGTCGGCCATTTTTGCGGGCGTGGTGCACAAAAATGAGCGCTATCACGCCGTGCTGTGTAATCCGCCGTTCCACTCTTCCGCGCAAGAGGCCGCCACTGTGGGTCAGCGCAAAACGCGTAACCTCGGCTTAGGTAAAAACGCACCGCTCAATTTTGGTGGGCATCACAGCGAGCTATGGTGTGATGGCGGTGAGCGCAAGTTCGTCGGGCAGATGATCGCTGAAAGCGTGGCGCAAGCAGACCATATTGGCTGGTTCACTTCGCTGGTGTCGCGTAAAGAGAATCTACCCGCGCTGCGTGACCAGCTGCGCGATCTCGATGCCTATGAAGTCCGTATCATCGAAATGGCGCAGGGGCAGAAGCAGAGCCGCTTTATCGCCTGGACGTTCCAGCCGCCAGCGACACGCGCTAAACGACTGAAACGCTAGCCTCATTGTGCCGGTGGCAACGCCGGCAAGGTTGCCGCAGAGGTGATATCGCTGCCGGTCTGCATGACTTCCACCGTTTGATGCGGCGCTTTAATGCCGGCCGCATCAAAATGCTTCTTCACCTTATCATCCAGCGCAAAACGCACCGTCCACTGCTTGAGCGGCTGCGTGGTGAATGACACGCGCACGGTAAAGGATTGGTTGGTTAATCCGACTAATCCGGCAAAGCTCGGCTCGCCAATGACCATGCCACGAATATCCGGGTTCTCCAGCAGATCTTTTACCGCAGCTTGCAGCGTTTGGTTCACGCGTTCGCTATCTTCACTGCGATCCACATCATAGTTCGCCACGAACGAGCCAATGCCGCGCACAAAGTTGGCGAATGTGGTGATCGATGACCACGGAATAATGTGATACGCGCCGGTATCCTGACGCACGCCCACCGAGCGGATCGACATACGTTCCACCGTGCCGGTGATTGGGCCAATCGTCACCAGATCGCCAGTGTTCATGCCGTTTTCAAACTGAATAAAGATGCCGGTGATGATGTCCTTCACCAGCGTTTGCGAACCGAACGACACCGCCAGACCGAGCGCACCGGCACCGGCCAGCAGCGGCGCAATATTCACACCCACTTCCGACAGTAAAATCATGATGGTGATGGTGCTGATCACCACCGCCAGCGCGTTACGGAACAGCGTCAACAGCGTGCGGGTACGCGCACTCGGCATTGGACGGCCGTGTGAATCCGAGGCAAGACGGCTTTCGATCAGGCTCGCCAGCAGCGTCCAGCCCACCGCCGACAGCAGCACAATCATCACGATACGAATCAGCACATCGACCATTTTTTGGCCGGTACCGAGCGTGAGCCAGTGCCAGAGATCAAACAGATTCCACGCGTTGAGCAGCAGCAACAGCGTGGCAAATACGGTAACCACGCGCGCCAGTTTCAGCAGCGCTTTCACCCAATCATTGACGCGTTTTTGCAGCTCGGGATAGTTGCGGCGCATATCGGGCGACAGCGTGACGGTTTTGCTGATCCAGCGCGTCAGCATGCCGGAAATCAGCGCAGCGATAACCACGATGGCCAGGCTGCGCACCGTGGCGGACATCATAAACTTCAGGCTGTCACCGGGATTGAAGATGGAGAACAGGAACAGCGCGATAAAATAGGCGCTGGCCAGCCAGTGCCAGACCATGCCGAAGGCGCGGATAAACAGGGCAAAGAAGCTCATGCTGCGATCGGCGAGACGCGACAGTTCTTGATGGATATTGCTTTTGTTGCGGAAAATCAGCCACAGCGCCCAGCCGGTCATGATCCCCATAATCAGCATGTTGACCAGCGCGGCCACCTGAATATTGACCTGATTGGAGACAATCGGTACCACCACCAGTAAACCGTAACCGATGATGCCGCTTAGCCAGCTCAGACGCGTGTTCCAGTAACTGGCGCGCGCATCTGATAAGTGGAAGAAGCGCAGTGCCGGGAAATGCGGGCAGAAAATCAGGCGCAGAACCGCTTTGAAGAATTCAATCAGTGCGAAGGCGTTGAGGAAAAGCCCTTGCTGATAGGCAATGGTGCGGTTGCCGTCGTGATAGTTGTCGCTGATGATTTGACCGACAAACAGCGTTAATGCCAGCAGCACAATATCGAGAACGAAGGCCATCATGATGGTGGCGGGCAAGTGCAACCACTTGGTGCGTTCAAGGTTTTGATGGCGCCCCCAGCGGCCCATACGTCGCCAGACCGGCCACATCAGGCGCCGTGTTAGCCAGTACAAAGCAAACACCGCGGCGGCGAGGGCGGCAAAGTATTTCAGCGCGTTGAGGAAGGTTTGCTGGTTAAAAGACTTGTGTGGCGCATTGGTGATGTTGTCATGCAGCTGGACAAACTGCGCGGCCACCGCGCCGCCATATTGGCGCGTTACGCTGGTGACGCTCTCCAGCACGGTGGGATCGTCCTGAGTGGCCTGCGGCGGCGCGAGCACCGGGTGTTCATCGGTGGATTTGCTGTTAGCGGCCTGGCGCAGTTGATCGATCAGCTCCTGGCGTGAGGTGTTGTTATCCAGAATATTGGCCAGCGCGGCATACGCGGCTTTTTTCTCTTCTACGCTGGGTTCACCTTCGGCTGGTGTCTCAGCGGCGGGCTTTTGCGACTGCTGTGCCGCAACGGCCGCCTGCGGCAGATTAACGGCCTGCGCCGGGGCGATGACAAACAGAGTGAACAAACTGAAAAGTAACCACAGGGTGGAACGACCGGGTGGGCTGGCAGACAACATCGCTTTCTCCTTGAACGGCACAAGAGAGAAGTATAGTCAGTGATGGAAGGTACAGATTCTGAAAGGAAAATTGATTTGTGTGTGGGGCGGTGGGGAAGAAGGTCGTCATCAATGACGACCTTACATAATCGGTCGCCAACCACGGCGACCAAGCTATCAGGATACGTGCTGCAGGAACTCGCGCAGACGATCGCTTGGCGGGTTAGTGATCAAATCGTCCGGGTTACCATCTTCCGCGATGGTGCCTTTGTCGATAAAGATCAGACGTGAAGCGACTTTCTGGGCGAAACCGACTTCGTGCGTCACGATGACCATCGTCATGCCTTCTTCCGCCAGATCTTGCATCACTTTCAACACTTCGTGACGCAACTCAGGATCGAGGGCTGAGGTGGGCTCATCAAACAGCATCATCTTTGGTTTCACCGCCAGCGCACGCGCAATGGCTACGCGCTGTTGCTGACCACCAGAAAGCTCCGACGGGAAGTGATGCGCACGTTCGGCAAGGCCGACCTTGCCCAGCAGTTCGCGCGCCAGTTTATGCGCTTCTTCTTTCTTCGCACCACGCACGCGAATCGGGCCAAAGGCGACGTTATCCAGCGCGCTCATCTGTGGGAACAGATGGAACTGCTGGAACACCATGCCCGCTTCCTGACGAATCAGGCGCTCATCCACTTTCGGATCATTGACCTTCATACCATCGACAATCAGATCGCCGGTGGTGATCTCTTCCAGCTTGTTAATGCAGCGCAGCAGCGTAGATTTACCGGAACCGGATGGCCCGATAATCACCACCACTTCGCCCTGGTTAATCTTCAGGTTGATGTTGTGCAGAACCTGAGTCTGGCCGAAATTCTTCGAGACGTTTTTAAATTCAATCACAGAATTTTCATCCTTTTCTCAATACGGCGCAGCACAAAGCTCAACACCAACGTAATAACCAAATAGATGATGGCAACGGCGCTCCAGATTTCCAGCGCACGGAAGTTGCCGGCGATAATCTCCTGACCCTGACGCGTCAGTTCGGCCACGCCAATCACGATAAACAGCGAGGTATCTTTGATGCTGACAATCCATTGGTTACCCAGCGGTGGCAGCATACGGCGCAGTGCCAGCGGCATGATCACGTAACGCAGGGTTTCGCGGCGCGACAGGCCCAGCGCCAGACCTGCTTCACGGAAGCCTTTGTTGATCGACAGCACCGCACCGCGCGTGATTTCTGCGATGTAGGCACCGGAGTTGATCATGATGGTGACCACTGCGGCGCTAAATGGATCGATACGCAGATCCGGGAAGGCCATTGGCAGGGCGAAGTAAATAAACATCACCTGCACCACGATTGGCGTACCGCGAATCAGTTCGATGAAAACTAAGGCGATGTTGTTGGTGATCCAGCCGCCGTAGGCGCGGGCAAAACCGGCAACCAGGCCGATAATTAAACCGCCGACCAGGCCGAGGACCGAGATCAGCAGGGTCATTTTGGCACCTTCGATTAAAATCGGCAGGGCAGGCCAAATGACGCTCCAGTCAAACTCCATGGTGTGACTCCAAATCTGTTGCGTGGAAATGTAAAAAGCAGGGAGTGTTATGCTCCCTGCTGCAAAATCGGCTGAGGCCGGAATTATTTTGGTTCAGTACCGAACCATTTTTTATAGATGGTGTTGTATGTGCCGTTGTCGCGCAGGGTTTTCAGTGCGCCGTTCACTTTTTCACGCAGATCGTCGCTGCCTTTCGGGAACGCGATGCCATACTGCTGCGCTTCAATCGACTCGCCAACCGCTTTAAAGCGGCCTTTACCGGCAGTGTTAATGAAGTACAGGATGTTAGGGGTATCATGCAGCACGGCATCAGCACGTTGGGTGCCTAACTCCATGTACGCGTTGTCGATGTTAGGGAACTGACGCAGGTCTTTCGATTTGATGTGGGCTTTCGCGTAATCAACCGAACCGGTGCCGCTTTTCACTGCGACCACTTTACCGTTCAGATCGTCGATACTCTTCACATCTTTTTCATTCTCGCGCACCATCACCAGCAAACCGCTTTTGTAGTAGCCGTCAGAGAACTCGATGGCTTTTTTACGTTCTTCGGTAATGGTGATACCCGCCAGCGCCAGGTCAATGTTTTTGGTTTGCAGGGCGGGAATGATGCCGCTGAAATCCATTGGCTTGAAGGCGTAATCGAGTTTCAGTTCTTTCGCGATGGCATCCCACAGATCGATATCAAAACCGACGTATTTATCGCCTTGTTTGAACTCGAAGGGAACGAATGCAGTGTCGGTTGCGACGATCAGTTTTTTGTCTGCTGCGGTGGAGGAAAGCGAGAAGGCCAGCGCCAGCGCGGCCACGGAGACTTTAATCAATGACTTCATCATTTTTTTCCTTATTACCCTTCAGGCCTGATGGCCCGATGTACGGCCTATCATATGAAAAAATTATGCCAACTTTTCATTTTGATCGAAATCAGTAGTTTTAAGCACTTGCTGACACGATTTTGCGCAGACGAAAAGTTTTGCACCTTATTGGTGCTTCATTTTGGTGCGTAGTGCTGTTGTGGTGCAGGCACAGTGTGCACCAAGGGCGGGGAGAGCGAAAGAAGGGATTAAGGAATTGTTAACAACGTCAAAAAAAGCACCATAATGTTACAGGCGTAAAAAAAGGCGGGATAACCCGCCTTCGTTATTACACTGAAATTTATTCGATATTTGATTCGATAAACCACAGGAATTTATCCAGATCGCGCGATGCGGCTGTGAAAATATCCGCGGTGTCTTCATCGCTTACTTCTGTGATAGCTTTACGGGTATCATTCGCCACAATCGCATAACGATCGGCCAGCGCTTTCAGATGATCCTGCACGCTATGAATGTTTAGCGGATAGCTTTTCAAGGGTGTTTTGTCGTTCACGATCTGAGTGGTACCCAGCGCCACACCGCCCAGCTGAACCACACGTTCAGCGATAGTGTCCTGGTGATCGGTAATGGCGGTACGGAAACCATCCAGCATCTCATGTACGCCAATAAAGTTGGCGCCACGCATGTTCCAGTGCGCCTGCTTGGTGATCAGCGACAGGTCAATAAACTCCACTACCAGACGGTTGAGCACCTCGATGGTCGCTTTTTTATCGCTATCAGCGACGTCATTACGGGTGTAAATCAGATCAGACGATTTAGTTTTAACCAGTTTTGCGGTACTCATCATTAATGTCCTCTTATTGATGGTTGTCCTAATCAAGCACGGAAATAAGTATAGCAGCAGTTTTTTAATTTGCAGGCTTGATTAAGTCAATGGCAGGGATAGATAAATCTTAATATTGCTCATGGATTGTGCTTTTTTATTTTTAGTTGTTTAAAAACATAGGCTTGATGCTTGTGTTAATTATTTATTAATCGTGTTGCAAAATAATAACAGAGAATGCTTCAAAATCTCGGTGAAAGTGATAATGAGAATGCTTAAATATTTAGCCTGCCGTCAAGCAGGCTGAAATAAGCCTATTTATTGCGGGTTGGCAATATCCACTTCGCTTATTTTGGCGCTTTTTTGTTTCATGGTTAGCGTCGAGCCTGCCGAGGCGATGATGATCGCCAGTAACGCCAGCCATTGCTTCAGCGTTAACAACTCACCGAGGAACAGCATGCCTGAAAGCGCGGCCATCGCCGGTTCCAGACTCATTAAAGTGCCAAAAATGCGCGCCGGCAGACGCGTCAGCGCCATCATCTCAAGAGAATAAGGAATGGCGCTGGAAAGCAGGGCGATCAGCAGCGCCAGCGGCAGCACATCCCAATGCCAGATTCCCGGTGCGGCAAATATCAGGCCGAGCGGCACAAAAATGACCGAGGCAATCAGCGAGCCCATCGCGACGGTTGCCGGACCATGTTCGGCGCCAGCACGTTGCCCCGCAAGAATATAGACCGCCCAGCAAGCGCCGGCTCCCACCGCCAGCAGCGCACCAAGTGGATCGATATGACTCATCCCTTCACCGATCGGCAACAGGAACCACAAACCGATCACCGCCAGCAGCACCCATATAAAATCGAGTGGGCGGCGCGCGCCAATCAAGGCCAGCGTTAGCGGTCCCAGAAATTCTAAGCCCACCGCCACACCAAGTGGCACAGTACGAATGGCTAAATAAAAGAGATAATTCATGCAGCCAAGCGCTAAGCCATACATCAGCAACGGTTTGCGCTGCTCACGCGTGAAACGCAAACGCCAGGGTTTAAAAATGATGCAGAGGATCAGGGTGCCAAGACCAAGACGTAGCGCGGTAATGCCCGGTGCGCCAACGGTAGAAAACAGCGATTTCGCCAGTGAAGCGCCGCCCTGCAGTGAGAGCATCGCAATCAGTAATACGGCAATAGGGAACAACACCGGGGCCATATTTTTGGTCGTTAGAGGCGCAGACATCCTGTAATCCATTCCTTTTATTTATTAACAGCAGAGTAACAAGCGCTCAGTGTAAAGGAATCTGCAGCAAATAAGGAGGCGCGATGCGGGGAAATAAAACGCGCTGACCGGTCAGAATTTAGCCATTTTTAGTGCCATTTCCGTAAAGAAACGTCAGGTTAGTTTAGGAATTTACTTAAAGGCATTTTTTGTGATCGGAAATTTTGTTGCAGGAATATGATGGTTTTTATAAGTAAAATGAATGACATAGGAAACTTCATTAACTTTCTGTTACACCAAACAATCTGTTAGACAACAAAATGCGGGCAGAGTTTCTTGCTGTTTTTTGTTATATTTATAGCGTTGTCAGGAGAGAAGTATATTCACATTTGAGGTGGTTATGAAAAAAATTGCATGTCTTTCAGCATTGGCTTGTGTACTTGCAGTTTCTGCAGGTTCTGCCATGGCACAAAGCACCGTTACCGGTGGTTACGCTCAGAGCGATTATCAAGGCGTTGCTAACAAAGCAAACGGCTTCAACCTGAAATATCGTTACGAAGATGGTTCTAACCCACTGGGTTGGATCGGTTCTTTCACCTACACCGAGAAAGATCGTACTGATGCTGGCGCTTATAACAAAGCTCAGTACTACGGCATCACCGGTGGTCCAGCTTACCGTCTGAACGACTGGGCAAGCATCTACGGTGTTGTAGGTGTGGGCTACGGTAAATTCCAGCAGAACGACACCTCTGTACGTTCTAAGTCTGATACCAGCGACTACGGTTTCTCTTATGGTGCGGGCATGCAGTTCAACCCAATCGAGAACGTCGCACTGGACGTAGGTTACGAGCAGAGCCGTATCCGCAACGTCGACGTTGGCACCTGGATTGCTGGCGTAGGTTACAGCTTCTAAGTTCTTGCTTAGACCAGTTGCACAATGAACGGCCCTTCGGGGCCGTTTTTTTATGGGTGCAATAAGCGATTTACCCACGTTTATAAACACAAAGCCCGCTACATGAGCGGGCTTTGCTGAAAAGAATGAGTGGGAACGTTAGCCGCGCCAGATCAGTTTTGGGCACGGACGTTCAACCAGCTGTTTGCCGGTGAGCTTTTCAATCAGCATCAAACGCAGCGCAAATGGCGAGCGGGTAAACAGGCACAGCAGCGATTTCAGCTCAAAAGCCGGTTTGCTCTGTTCAGCCTGGAAACATTTGCCACAGTCGAGGCAGTTTTTCATGGTAGTCATGTTCACCTCCCGAGTGAATGACGACATTTTCTTTGTAGCCTTTGTAAGCTATTCGCTTACATTATCAACAAAGATAGCATTGGCTATACTCTTTAGCCAACACTATTTAGGAAAAATTTGTGCTTATTTGAGCCTGGTTTACAATGGGCGCAGCCAGCCCGCACCGTAGGTAAAGTGCGGCAGATAATAAAGAGGAAGTTGAATGAGTCGTCGTGCAAAAATTGCCACCAACATGCCCCAGGGCCCGCTAAAAGAGATCGAGGAGCATGTCGAAGGATTTCGTCAGGTGCGCGAGGCGCATCGTCGTGAGCTGATCGATGACTATGTAGAATTAATCTCTGATTTGATTCGCGAATTTGGCGAAGCGCGTCAGGTGGATATGGCCGCACGTCTGGGCGTTTCCCAGCCCACCGTGGCGAAAATGCTGAAGCGTCTTGGCACCACCGGCTTAGTCGAGCAAGTGCCATATCGCGGCGTGTTCCTGACCGCTGAGGGTGAGAAGCTGGCTGAAGCGAGCCGCGTTCGTCATCATATTGTTGAAACCTTCCTGTTGGCGCTGGGCGTAAGCCCGGAAACCGCACGCCGAGATTCAGAAGGCCTTGAACATCACGTCAGTGATGAAACGTTGGCCGTCTTCCAGAAATTTTACGAGAGTCGTTAACCACAAGGCCTTTCGCCATCATGCCCAATCTGCTTCGTTCCTTAATGCGCGATCGTATTTTGCATTTGTTGTTGTTATTGGGTGTGATCATGTTGCCGCTGGCGAATTTCCGCTGGTCGCAACTGCCGACTGCCGTTGACTGGCATACCATCATGACGCTCACCGGCCTATTGATGTTAACCAAAGGGCTGGAAAACAGCGGCTATTTTGATGTGCTCGGCGCGCGCCTGATCCAACGCTTCCAGCACGAACGCGCGCTGGCGTTGTTCATGGTTTGCGCCGCCGCGTTACTCTCTACTTTTCTCACTAACGATATCGCACTGTTTATTCTGGTGCCACTGACGTTGACGCTGCGCAAATTCTCGCGCCTGCCTATTTCCCGTCTGATCATTTTCGAAGCGCTGGCGGTAAACGCCGGCTCGTTATTAACGCCGGTTGGCAACCCGCAAAACATTCTGCTGTGGAGTCACGGTACGCTCAGCGTGCCCGGCTTTATTGCGCAGATGGCGCCATTGGCGGCATTTTTGATGCTGACGCTGATGGCGCTCACTTGGTGGAGTTTCCCGGCACGCACAATTCAAAAGCATGAGCAAGGTGAAGCCCTGGCGTGGCGCAAGTCTTTGTTCGTCGTCAGCGTGGTGTTGTATATAGTGTTTATCGTCGCGCTGGAGCTTAAAATGACCGGCTGGGCGCTGCTGCTGGTAGCGGCCTGTTTCCTGATCATGGCGCGCAGCGTGTTGATCAGCATTGACTGGAGTTTGCTGCTGGTGTTCGTGGCGATGTTTATCGATGTCTTCCTGTTAATGCATTTATCCTGGCTGCAGCCGCATTTTGCCGCCATTGGTCAGCTCGGTGAAGGCGGCCTCTACCTGCTGGCGATCGGCTTCTCGCAAATTATCAGTAACGTTCCCGCCACCATTCTGCTTTTGCAGAAAGTGCCACCCTCCGACGTGTTAGCGTGGGCGGTGAATATCGGTGGATTTGGCTTACTACCAGGATCGCTCGCCAATCTCATTGCCTTACGTATGGCGCAGGATGCGCGGGTTTGGTGGCGCTTCCATCTGTTTTCTATCCCGATGCTTGCCTGGTCGATGGCGGGCGGATGGCTGCTGTTGCACCTATTGCGCTAGCCGAGTGCCAATGTCGGCTTGTGTAAAGTTGCATTGGCATTTGTCAATTTCCCATCTAAGGTTATGTTGACCGTTTTTGCCCGGGAATCGGGACAACTGCCTACGATGAAAAATTATGAGTGAAAACCAGAACCAACCGTCTGAACGCGATCAGCAAGATCCGCAAAACACCTCTAACACCCATCAAGATAACAACGAACCAGAACGTAAACGTCCCGGAAAGAAGCCGCTGATTTTTCTCGCCATTGTTGTGGTGATTATGATCGTGGTGGGATTATGGTTCTGGCTGACGACCCGCAACATTGAAAGCACTGACGATGCCTTTACCGAAGGCAATGCGGTCACCATCGCGCCGAAAGCGGCCGGTTATGTGGTGAAGTTGCTAGTGAGAGATAACCAGCGCGTGAAGCAGGGCGATTTGCTGGTGGAGATCGACGCGCGTGATAGCGAAGCGCAGCGCGATCAGGCAAAAGCCCAGCTTGGTCTGGCACAAGCGCAGTTGCATCAGGCGCAGGCGCAGTTAGCCTTGTCCCGTGTGCAATATCCGGCGCAGCGCGATCAAGCCCTCGCCGATCAAGCCAAAGCGCAAGCGAATTTGCTCAATGCGCAGGCCGATTATCGTCGTCAACGCGGCGTTGATCCGCGTGCAACTTCACAACGCAATATTGATACGGCCGCCGCGCAGCTGCGTTCAGCAGAAGCGCAACTGCAAAGTGCTAAGGCGCAGGTCGAAGTGGCTTCACAGGTGAAGCTACAAATTCGTCAGCAGGAAACCAATGTGGAAGCGCGCGAGCAGCAGGTTGAGCAGGCACAAGCGCAGCTCAATACCGCTGAATTGAATCTCTCTTATACCCAGGTTCGCGCGCCTTACGATGGCTTTGTCACCAAGCGTAATGTGCAGTTGGGCACGCTGGTGCAGGCCGGCAGCGCACTGTTCTCACTGGTTTCGCCTGAAATCTGGATTAACGCCAACTTCAAAGAGTCGCAGCTGGCGCGAATGAAGCCGGGCGATAAAGTCGACATTAGCGTAGATGCCTGGCCGGATATGAAACTGGAAGGGCATGTGGATAGCGTACAGATGGGTTCAGGCTCGCGCTTCTCCACTTTCCCGGCGGAAAATGCCACCGGCAACTACGTGAAAATCGTGCAGCGCGTGCCGGTGAAAATCGTCATCGATAAGGGATTAGATGCCAATCATCCGCTGCCGCTGGGCTTGTCGGTTGAACCGAAGGTGACAGTGGAATGAGTGCGAGCGAAAGCTGGCGTCCGGCCAGCAATCCGTGGCTGGTCGCCATAACGGTTACGTTGGCGGTGTTTATGGAGATTCTCGACACCACCATCGTCAACGTTGCGCTGCCGCATATTGCCGGTTCGCTCTCCTCCAGCTATGACGAATCGACTTGGGTGTTAACCTCTTATCTGGTGGCAAACGGCATTGTGTTGCCGATCTCGGCGTTCTTTAGCCGACTGTTTGGCCGCAAGCAGTTCTTCCTGATCTGCATCGTGATGTTCACCATCTGCTCCTTCCTGTGCGGCATTGCCACCGAGCTGTGGCAAATTATCTTATTCCGCATCCTGCAGGGCTTTTTTGGCGGTGGTTTGCAGCCGGTACAACAATCGGTGCTGCTTGATTACTTCAAAGCAGAAGATCGCGGCAAAGCTTTTGGCCTGTCGTCGATTGCCATCATCGTTGCACCCGTCATCGGTCCCACGCTCGGCGGCTGGATCACCGATAACTACAGCTGGCGCTGGGTGTTCTTCATTAACATTCCGGTCGGCATATTAACCGTGATGGCCATTTATCAGCTGCTGGAAGATCCGCCGTGGGAGCGTAAGTGGGATAAAGGTCGCCTGAAGATCGATTACATCGGGATCAGCCTGATCACCTTAGGGCTCGGCTGTTTGCAGGTGTTTCTCGATCGCGGTGAAGATGAAGATTGGTTCGCCTCACACTTTATTCGGCTGTTCGCCATGCTGGCGGTAATCGGCATTATTGGGGCCATTTATTGGCTGCTGTATGCGCGTAAGCCGGTAGTCGATCTCACCGTAATGAAAGATCGCAACTTCTGGGTGGCGGGCTTGCTGATGGCGGGCATGGCGATGATTCTGTACGGCAGTTCGGTGGTGCTTCCCCAACTGGCGCAACAGGATCTTGGCTACACCGCAACCTGGTCGGGGCTGGTGCTGTCGCCCGGCGCGATATTGATCGTGTTGACGATACCCATCGTGCTGAAGCTGATGCCGATAGTGCAGACGCGCTACATCATCGCCTTCGGCTTCACCTGTCTTGCCAGCGCGTTCTTCTATTCCACCACGCTGACGCCCAATGTCGATTTCACCACGCTGGTGATGATGCGTAGTGCGCAGTCGATCGGCCTCGGCTTCTTGTTTGTGCCGCTGACGACGATTGCGTTTATCACCGTGCCGCAGCGATTAAATGCCGATGCGTCGGCGCTGTTCACCATGTTCCGCAACGTCGCCGGCTCGATCGGTATTTCGCTGTCGACGGCGGGGATTACCGAACGCATGCAGACGCGATCGGCCACCATGGTGCACAACATGTCGCCGCTCAATGAGCCTTACAATCTCACGCTGCAACACTGGGCTGACTCGATCCGCAATTTCACCACCGCTGTGGGCGATCCGCTGGTGCTGGCGAGTGGGCAGCTCTATCAGGAGATGATCGCGCAGGCGCGCATTCTGGCGTACATCGACGTATTTATGGGCCTGAGTATCGTGGCTCTGCTATTGATTCCATTTTGTTGGTTGCTTTCGCCGATTAAGAGCGAAGGCGGTGCAGGAGCACATTAAAATGAACAAGTTTTCGCGCTCTACGCCGTCACTGACGTTGCTGGCGCTGTCCCTGTTGCTGGCCGGATGCGCCGTAGGACCTGATTATCAGCCACCGCAGGCGCATACGCCGGGCGGTTATCACGATCTGCCTTCACAACAGGCTTCGAAGCCACTGGCGGCGGCGACCCATCCGCTATGGTGGAAAAGCTTTAACGATCCGCAGCTCGATAGCCTGATTGAGCGCGCCATTGCCGGTAATTTAACGCTGCAACAATCGGTGCTGCGCATCGCCGGTGCGCGTGAGCAACTGGCGCAGGCGCGCGGCGGGTTGTTCCCGTCGCTTAACGGCTCGGCGAAAGTCACCCGTCAGCAGTTGGGTTTAAAAGGCTTGCTGAAATCCAACGGTGTTTATGATCAAGTCGATAGCGATGTTGCTAATCAGCTGAACGGTTTAGACCATTCTGTGACTTTATATCAGGGCAGCTTTGACGCCAGCTGGGAGTTGGATCTGTGGGGCAAAGTGCGTCGCCAGATGGAAGCCGCTGATGCGCAGCAGCAGGCGGCGATTGAGCAGCGCAACGATGCGTTGGTGTCGTTGGAAGCCGAAGTGGCACGCGCCTATTTGCAATTGCGTGGTTCACAGGCGGTGCTGGCCACCTTGCAGCAGCAAATTGACGTCGCGCAGCAAACCTGGGAATTGACGCAAAGCCAGCAGAAAAACGGCTTAGCGCCCACGACGGATGTGGAAAATGCACGCGCACAATTGGCATCGTTGAATGCGCAGTTACCGCAATATCAGGCGCAGCAACTTCAGGCAATGAACGGTTTGGCGGTGCTGCTGGGTAAAACGCCTGGCGCGCTGGATAACGAACTGATGAATAAAAAACCGCTGCCCGATTTGCCAAAATTGGTGCCGGTCGGCATTCCGTCCACGCTGGCGCGCCGACGCCCGGATATTCGTCAGGCCGAAGCCACGCTGCATGCACAAACCGCCAATATTGGCGTGTCAGTGGCCGATCTCTTTCCCAGCCTGTCGCTCACTGGCCAGCTTGGCGTGCGAAATACCGATGCCAGCTATCTGGATGACTGGAGCAGCCACTTCTTTAGCGTGGGTCCGTCGCTGTCGATTCCTATTTTTCAGGGCGGACGTTTAGTCTCAAGCGTAAAATTGGCGCGCGCTCAGCAAGCCAGCGCGGCACTCGATTATCGTCAAACAGTATTAACTGCATTACAGGATGTGGAGAACGCGCTGGTAAGTTATCGTGCCGATCAGCAGCAGGTTATCGCTTTGGATGAGACCACCGGCGCATTACAACGCGCATTTGATTTGGCCAGCGACAGTTATCGTCAGGGTATTTCCACCTTCCTGGATGTATTAGATGCGCAGCGACAATTGGCGCAAGCCAAAGCACAATCGACGCAGGCGCGCATGCAAAGTGCGCTTGATTTAGTGGCGTTATATAAAGCGCTTGGCGGTGGCTGGGAACCCTATCAAAATGTCAACCTACCAGACTATTCTGTGTTTGGTCCCGCAACGGAAGTGCATTAATTTTACTTAGCAGCCGGTTAATCACCGGCTTTTTTATCGGCACGATAAGAAAAAATGAGATTCTTCTCTCATCCTCAGCAATATAATAATCCCCTATGAAAAGAGGTTTTCCGTTACACCATTAATCCTTTCTTACCTTTATGCTCACTAATGCTGCGCCGCTCAATAGCCGCTAAATGATTGTTTAATCCTTGGTAATATTGGTTTGAAATCGATTCCAGTTCCAGCATTAGGAACAGGCGAGGGTTGTTAATTCAGGGTTAATTAAAGCGGTTATCCCAGTTTTAAACCACAACGTAAGAAATATGTAAGCAACTTCAGATTAATCCAGGCAATAAAATTAATTTATTTTTTTATTTGAATTAGGTAATCTTGCCACTACAGTTTATTTAACCCCCTTAAGCAAGGACATTGTGATGAGTGACGCATTTAAAGTTCTGAACAACATTCGCACATTACGTGCGCAGGCTCGTGAACTGCCATTGACCGATCTGGAAGAAATTCTGGAAAAATTAACTGTTGTTGTGACTGAACGTCGTGACGAAGTAAACGCTGAAGAAGCGCAGAACCGCGAAAAAGAAGAGAAGCTGTCTAAATATCGCGAAATGCTGCTGGCTGACGGTATTGACCCGAACGAATTACTGGGTGCTCTGGAAGTTGGTAAAAAACGCGCTAAGCGTGCACCACGTCCAGCAAAATATTCTTATACCGACGAAAACGGTGAAGTAAAATCATGGACCGGTCAGGGCCGTACGCCAGCTGCGATTAAAAAAGCACTGGATTCAGGTAAAAGCCTCGACACTTTCCTGATCAAATAATCCGCACAATCCTTGTAAGTGGGAGCCGGGGGCAAATGCCCCCGGCTTTTTTGTTGTTTTTATTTCTGTATGAGCAACAACACCTTTAGCCTATTGCAACGTCTGCCTCTGGCGCAGAGGTGGCGTCCGGGTGCCCGCTTCTGGCATAATGCCCGCTGTTTTTTCCTCCACTGCGTAACAAAGGTCAATGCCGTGTTAGTTTCCAGCAATATCACCATGCAGTTCGGCAGTAAGCCGCTGTTCGAAAATATCTCCGTTAAATTTGGCGGCGGTAATCGTTACGGTTTAATCGGTGCGAACGGCAGCGGTAAATCTACCTTTATGAAAATACTGGGCGGCGATTTGGCGCCAACGGGTGGAAATGTTTCCCTCGACCCAAATGAGCGTATCGGTAAGTTACGTCAGGACCAATTTGCCTTTGAGCAATATAGTGTGCTGGACACCGTGATCATGGGCCACAATGAATTGTGGGCAGTGAAGCAAGAGCGTGACCGTATATATGCATTGCCAGAAATGAGCGAAGAGGAAGGCTATAAAGTGGCCGACCTTGAAGTCGAATACGGCGAGATGGACGGTTACAGTTCGGAATCACGTGCCGGTGAATTATTACTGGGCGTTGGCATTCCGGTGGAGCAGCATTACGGTCCGATGAGCGAAATTGCGCCGGGCTGGAAATTGCGTGTCCTTTTAGCGCAGGCATTATTTGCCAATCCAGATATTTTGTTGCTCGATGAACCGACCAACAACCTGGATATCGATACCATTCGTTGGTTGGAGCAAGTGCTCAACGAACGTAACAGCACCATGATCATCATTTCGCATGACCGTCACTTCCTGAATATGGTGTGTACACATATGGCGGATCTGGATTATGGCGAACTGCGCGTTTATCCAGGTAATTATGACGAATATATGACCGCGGCTACGCAGTCACGCGAACGTTTATTATCGGATAACGCCAAGAAGAAAGCGCAAATTGCCGATCTGCAATCGTTCGTGAGCCGTTTTAGCGCCAACGCCTCTAAATCACGCCAGGCAACTTCACGTGCTAAGCAGATTGATAAAATTAAGCTGGAAGAAGTCAAAGCGTCCAGCCGTCAAAACCCGTTTATCCGTTTTGATCAGGATAAGAAGCTGTTCCGTAATGCGCTGGAAGTGGAAGCGCTGACCAAAGGTTTTGATAACGGTCCGCTGTTTAATAAACTCAACCTGATGTTAGAAGTCGGTGAGAAATTGGCGATTCTCGGTGCTAACGGTATCGGTAAAACCACGCTGCTGAAAACGCTGGTCGGTGAACATACGCCGGATAGCGGTACGGTGAAATGGTCTGAAAATGCGCGCATTGGTTATTACGGCCAGGATCACGCGGAAGACTTCGCTGACGATTTGACGGTATTCGACTGGATGAGCCAGTGGAAGCAGGAAGGCGATGACGAGCAGGCGGTGCGCAGTATTCTCGGTCGTCTGCTGTTTGGTCACGACGAGATTAACAAGCCCGCTAAGGTGCTGTCAGGTGGTGAGAAGGGCCGCATGCTGTTTGGCAAGCTGATGATGCAGAAGCCGAACATCCTGATCATGGATGAACCAACTAACCACCTTGATATGGAATCGATCGAGTCGCTCAACATGGCGCTTGAGATGTATGAAGGGACGTTGATTTTCGTCTCGCATGACCGTGAGTTTGTTAGCTCGCTGGCCACGCGCGTGATGGAGATGAAAGCCGATCGTATTGTCGACTTCACCGGTAACTATGAAGATTACCTGCGCAGCCAGGGCATCGTTTAACGGTGAAAAATCCGGTGCGCATGCATGCGCACCCTACGGGATTGTAAGGTCGCCATTCATGGCCTAATGCCGATCAGTTAAGCAATGAGCCACTTTCGTTCGCCACAGACTGGAGCAGTTTCATTACTGCCGTGCGGCGACCGAGCAGAGGGCACCAGGCCGCGCCCTCTGCACTCCCCGGCCCTGCGCCAGCCCAGCCCGCCGCTACGCGGTTCCTTCACTCACTCACGATTCCTGACGGACCGACGGCGATTCGCTCCTGCTCAGCGCCGCCTCTCGCCGCATCCCTGCGGCTCGCCCTGGAATCCCTCACTCGCTCAGCGGGTTGGGATGTCGCCTCAACACCCACGCTGCAGTAATAATGCCCATGACTGACTCATCATCGCTGTAACGCCTGTAGGGGCGTCATTTATGGCGACCTTATTTCCCGCATACCTCACAATGCGCATCCTGCGCCACCTTCATGCTGCGGAACTCCGCACTCATCGCGTCGTACATCAGTAGGCGCGCGCGCGCGGGTTGACCGAAATCTGTCAGCACTTTTAGGGTTTCCATCGCCTGCATTGCGCCGATCACGCCAACCAGTGGCGCCATCACGCCGGCTTCCACGCAGCTTAACACCTGATCGCCAAACAAACGGCTGATGCAGCGATAGCACGGTTCGCCGGGCTGCCAGGTAAATACGCTGAGCTGGCCTTCCATGCGAATCGCTGCGCCGGAAATCAGCGGCACCTTATGCTGGAAACAGAGGCGATTGATCTGCTCGCGGGTGTCGACGTTATCGGTGCAATCCACCACCGCAGCGTGCCGCGCAATTAACGCGCCGAGCTGCGCATCATCCAACTGCGCATCAATCGGCTCCAGTTGGCAATGCGGATTGATCGCCGCCAGCTGTTGCTGCGCCGAGGTGACTTTCGCTACGCCAATTTTCGCATCGCTGTGCAGGATCTGGCGCTGCAGATTGCTGAGGCTAACGGTATCGAAATCGAGCAACGTGAGATGTCCCACACCCGCCGATGCCAGATAGGGTGTTGCCGCACAACCGAGACCGCCGAGGCCGATCACCAACACGCGTGCTGCCTTCAGCGTCTCCTGGCCATCAAAATCAAAACCGCGCAGTACGATTTGGCGGTTATAGCGCAGCATCTCTTCATCGCTCAACTCAACGCTCATTAGCCCTCCAGTAGACTGTTAAAGGCTTCGATCTCCACCCATTCACCCGGTTCCACATCACCGCGATCGCGCTCGAGCACCACAAAACAGTTGGCCAGCGCAAACGAGCTGAACACATGCGAACCTTGCGCGCCGGTGCTGCGCACTTCCAGCACCCCATCATCACCGCGGCTGAGAATGGCACGCTGGAAGTCGAGACGTCCCGGCGATTTCTTCAAACGCTGTGTGGCGCGCGCGCGTTGGCGCAGCGGCATAATGCGCGTGGTCTGGCCGGTCAGCGTCGCCAGCAGCGGCTGCACCAGTTGGTAGAAGGTCACCGCTGCAGACACCGGATTGCCTGGCAACCCGCAGAACCAGCTGTTGGCCAGCCGACCAAAGGCAAACGGTTTGCCCGGCTTAATTGCCAGTTTCCAGAAGGTGATAGCACCCAACTCTTCCAGCATTGCCCGGGTAAAATCAGCCTCGCCAACCGACACGCCGCCGGTGCTGATCACCACATCGGCCTGGCGATCGGCTTCGGTAAAGGCAGTACGCAGCGCTGCCTGGTCGTCGGCAACCACGCCGAGATCGATCACTTCACAACCCAGCTTATTAAGCATTAACGCCACGGTAAAACGGTTGGTATCGTAAATCTGGCCTGCCGCCAGCGGTTGACCGACCGCCTGCAGTTCATCACCGGTAGAGAAGATGGCCACGCGCAGTTTGCGCAGCACGCTCACTTCAGCAATTCCCAGCGACGCCAGCAGCGGCAGTTCGGCGGCACCGAGGCGCACACCGGCGTCCAGCACCTGCTTGCCCGCCTGAATATCTTCGCCGATGCGACGGATGTTCTGCGCGGCCTGCACCGGTGCGGTTATCACAATGCCATCGTCGCGCTGCTCGGTTTGCTCCTGCATGACCACGGCATCACAACCCGCGGGAATCGGCGCGCCGGTCATGATGCGAATCACGCTGCCTGCTGGCCATGCACCGTTAAACGGCGCACCGGCAAATGCTTTACCGGTTACCGGCAACACGCGATCGGGGGCGATATCGGCGAGGCGCACGGCGTAACCGTCCATCGCGGAGTTATCAAATGACGGCACATCGAGCGGCGAGTTAATGGCTTTTGCGGTGATGCGTCCGGCGGCTTCAAACAGCGAAACGTTCAGCGAATCGCTAATTGGCGTGAGCTGTTGCAGCATCTTTTGCTGCGCGTCTTCGAGGGAGATTAATCCTGCGGTAAAAGGTTCCATGTCTATCTCAGCCTGGTTAATTTCAGATGCGGTCTATTATGGGTAATGCGTGGACGTTAAGCGAGAGCGCGTTTTACGCAATCATTACACATTCCATAGCGGCGCAATTTATTACGCGATAAATCGCGCCGCTACGGAATGTGCGCCCTGAGGTGTTGAGCGAAAAAAGCATAATCCACAATAAAAGGTTATGACCGCGCAGGCAGTTTATGCTTTACAAGATGGGAGTGCCTTCCTATAGTCGAAAATCGCCAAAAAAAGATGAAAACCATTCTAAATCAGTGTTTTTGGTTCTGATTTCTTAACAGGGTACGGTTATGGCTAAAGCAGTTATCGCTATTCACGGCGGTGCGGGCGCGATTACGCGTGCGGCAATGAGCGCCGAAAAAGAGCAGCACTATCGTCAGCAACTCACCGCAATCGTTACCGCAGGCCAGCAGATTCTTGCTGCGGGTGGCAGCGCTTTAGATGCCGTTACCGAAGCCGTGCGCCTGCTGGAAGAGTGTCCGCTGTTTAACGCGGGCAAGGGCGCGGTGTTCACCCATCAGGGCACGCATGAACTTGATGCCAGCATTATGGATGGGCGCACGCTGGACGTGGGCGCGGTGGCGGGCGTCAGCCACATCCGCAATCCGATTCTGGCGGCGCGCAAAGTGCTGGAAAATAGCCCGCACGTGCTGTTTATCGGCGCGGGCGCAGAAGCCTTTGCCGCGGCGCAAGGCTTAGCGCCGGTCAGCGCCGATTATTTTTCCACGCCGGAGCGTTGGGAACAGTTACAGCGCGCGCTGCACAGTCAGCAGATGGTGCTTGATCACGACGGGGAAGCAAACAGCCACAGCGACGATCCGCTGGACCCCGATCGCAAATTCGGCACCGTCGGTGCAGTCGCGCTCGATCTTCAGGGTAATCTGGCCGCCGCCACCTCAACCGGCGGCATGACCAACAAACAGGCCGGTCGCGTGGGCGATTCGCCGCTGGTCGGCGCGGGCTGCTACGCCAGCAACGACAGTGTTGCGGTCTCCTGCACCGGCACCGGCGAAGTGTTTATCCGCACTTTAGCGGCCTATGACGTCGCCGCGCAGATGCATTACGCTGGACGTTCGCTGCAACAGGCCACTGCCAACGTCATCCACGACAAAGTGCAGGAGCTGGAAGGCAGCGGCGGGCTGATTGCGATTGATGCCGCGGGCAATGTGGCGCTGCCGTTTAACAGCGAAGGTATGTATCGCGGATTCGCTTACGTGGATGGCGATGTTGAGGTAGCGATTTACCGCGACAGCTAAGGAGCAGGCATGACGGACCAACAGCTGCAGTTTGCGCCGGAGCAGGTTCTGGCGGTGCGCGATCTTAACGTGCGCTTTGAGCATGAAGGGCGTATTACCGAAGCGGTGCGTAACCTGTCGCTCGACCTGCATCGTGGTGAAACCCTGGCGCTGGTGGGCGAATCGGGCTCGGGTAAATCCGTCACCTCGCTGGCGCTGATGCGCTTGATTCAGCAGGCCGGCGGCGAGGTGAGCGGAGAAATCCAGCTGCGTCGCCGCAATGGCGAGGTGCTGGATGTGATGCGTGCCTCCAACGGACAAATTCGCAAAGTACGCGGCGCCGATATGGCGATGATCTTTCAGGAGCCGATGACCTCGCTCAATCCGGTGTTCACCGTCGGCGAGCAGATTGCGGAATCCATCCGTTTGCATCAGGGGAAAAGTCACCAGCAGGCGCTGGCGGAAGCGCGGCGCATGCTCGATCTGGTGCGCATTCCCGAAGCGCAAAATGTGTTGTCGCGCTATCCCCATCAGCTTTCTGGCGGCATGCGCCAGCGCGTAATGATTGCGATGGCGCTGTCGTGCAAACCGGCGCTGCTGATTGCTGATGAACCCACCACCGCACTCGACGTCACCATTCAGGCGCAAATACTGCAACTGATCCGCGTGCTGCAAAAAGAGATGCAGATGGGGGTGATTTTTATCACCCACGATATGGGCGTGGTGGCAGAGATGGCCGATCGCGTGCAGGTGATGTATCGCGGCGATGTGGTGGAGCGCGCGCCGGTGCAGCAGCTGTTTGCCGAACCGCAACAGCCCTATACCCAAGCGTTACTGGCGGCGGTGCCCAAGCTCGGCGCGATGCACGGCCAGCCGCTACCGGCTAAATTTCCCTTATTACATGTCAACGGACGTGAGGAACAGGCGCAACCGCAGGACACGGTTCGCCACGATCGCCCGCCGATTTTGCAGGTGCGCGATTTAGTCACGCGTTTCGATATTCGCAGTGGTTTGCTCAATCGCGTCAAGCGACGCGTACACGCAGTGGAGAAGGTCAGTTTCGATCTTTATGCCGGTGAAACGCTGGCGCTGGTGGGGGAATCCGGCTGCGGAAAATCCACCACCGGACGTTCACTGCTACGGCTGGTGGCCAGCCAGGGCGGCACCATCACCTTTGACGGCCAGCGTATCGATGCGCTGCAGGGCAATGCGCTGGCATCGCTGCGCCGCGATATCCAGTTTATCTTTCAGGATCCTTACGCCTCGCTCGATCCGCGTTTAACGGTGGGTTTCTCGATTATGGAACCGCTGCTGGTGCATAAAACTCTGGACCGGCGTCAGGCAGAAAAACGCGTCGCCTGGCTGCTGGAACGCGTCGGCCTGCTGCCGGAACATGCGCAGCGTTATCCGCACGAATTTTCTGGCGGTCAGCGTCAGCGCATCTGCATTGCGCGCGCGCTGGCGCTTAACCCGAAGGTGGTGATCGCTGATGAGTCGGTGTCGGCGCTGGACGTGTCGATTCAGGCGCAGATCATTAATCTTATGCTCGATTTGCAGCGTGAGTTTGGTATCGCTTTCTTATTTATCTCGCACGATATGGCGGTGGTGGAACGCATCAGTCATCGCGTGGCGGTGATGTATCTCGGACAGATTGTGGAGATGGGGCCGCGTCAGGCGGTGTTTGAACAGCCGCGCCATCCTTACACCAAAAAACTGATGGCCGCGGTGCCGGTGGCCGATCCGGCCCATCGGCATCGTGAGCGGGCGCTGATGGTGGATGAGATCCCCAGCCCGATTCGCCCGCTGGGCGATGAGCCGGAAGTGGCGCCTTTACTGGAAGTGGCACCGGGCCATTTTGTCGCCCGGCACGCGATTAGCGGCGCCTGAGCAGCAAACAACCGCACATCTTAGGATGTCGCGCATGACAGGGATTACAGGAGAACGATAACGATGCACCATATTATGCGAAAAGGGGTTATCACTGCCGGTTTGTTGAGTTCGGCGCTGGCGCTGCCCGCGTGGGCGGCGAAAGATGCGGTGATTGCGGTGGCCTCGACCTTTACCACACTCGATCCTTACGATGCTAACGATACGCTGTCGCAAGCGGTGGCGAAGTCTTTCTATCAGGGCTTGTTCGGCTTCGATAAAGACATGAAGCTGACCAATGTGCTGGCGGAAAGCTATCAGGCGAGCAGCGATGGTCTGACGTACACCATCAAGCTGCGTTCCGGCGTGAAATTCCAGGATGGCACCGATTTCAATGCCGAAGCGGTGAAAGTTAACCTCGATCGCGCCAGCAATCCGGATAACCATCTCAAGCGCTATAACCTGTTTAAATATATCGCGACCACCGAAGTGGTCGATCCGAGCACGGTGAAAATCACCCTCAAGCAACCGTTCTCGGCCTTCATCAACAACCTCGCGCACCCTGCGGCGGTGATGATTTCACCGACCGCGCTGAAGAAATATGGCAAGGATATTGGCTTTCATCCGGTGGGAACCGGCCCGTTTGCCTTTGATACCTGGAACCAGACCGACTTCGTGAAAGTGAAGAAGTGGGATGGCTACTGGAAAAAAGGCTATCCGAAGCTGGATAGCATTACCTGGCGTCCGGTGGTGGATAACAACACCCGCGCGGCAATGCTGCAAACCGGTGAAGCGAGCTTTGCTTTCCCGGTGCCGTTCGAGCAGGCCAAACTGCTGGAAGGCAACAGTAAGCTTGATGTGGTCACTACGCCGTCGATCATGCAGCGCTACATCAGCCTTAACGTCACGCAAAAGCCGTTTGATAACCCGAAAGTGCGTGAAGCGCTGGAGTACGCGATCAACCGTCAGGCGCTGGCGAAAGTCGCCTTTGCCGGTTACGCCACGCCAGCTACCGGCATCGTGCCGCCGAGCATCGACTTTGCGCAGAGCTATCCGGCGATCAAATACGATCCGGCTAAAGCGCGCGAACTGCTGAAAGAGGCGGGCTTCCCGAACGGTTTTGAAACCACGCTGTGGTCATCACATAACCACAGTACCGCGCAGAAAGTGCTGCAGTTCACCCAGCAGCAGCTGGCGCAGGTGGGCGTGAAGGTGAAAGTGACGGCGATGGATGCCGGTCAGCGTGCCGCTGAAGTGGAGAGCAAAGGGCAGAAAGAGAGCGGTGTGCGCATGTTCTACACCGGCTGGTCCGCTTCAACCGGTGAAGCCGATTGGGCGCTGACGCCGCTGTTCGCCACCACATCATGGCCGCCAGCCATCTTCAACACCGCGTTTTACAGCAATCCGCAGGTGGATAAAGATCTCGCCGATGCGTTGAAAACCACCGATCGCGATCAGAAAGCCAAGCTGTATAAAGACGCACAGGATCGCATCTGGAACGACCATCCGTGGATCCCGCTGGTGGTCGAGCAACTGCTGTCAGCCAACAATAAAAACCTCAGTGGTTTTTATGTCATGCCCGATACCTCATTCAATTTTGATGAGGCCGATCTGAAGTAACAGGCGCGGCCAGCCTTGCGGGGCTGGCCGATGCTGCCCAGGATTTTGCATGCTCAACTATTTTCTCAAACGATTATTGGGACTGATTCCCACGCTGCTGATTGTGGCGGTGCTGGTGTTCCTGTTTGTCCACCTGCTACCGGGCGATCCGGCGCGCCTGATTGCTGGCCCGGAAGCGGATGCTTCGGTGGTGGCGCTGGTGCGTCAGGATCTCGGCCTCGATCAGCCGCTCATCAAGCAATTCTGGCACTTTATGCTCAATGCGGTGCAGGGCGATTTCGGCCATTCGCTGGTCTCGAAGCGACCGGTCATTGACGAAATTGCCGCGCGTTTTTTCCCCACGCTGTGGCTGACGCTCAGCAGCATGGTGTGGGCGGTGATTTTCGGCATGACCATTGGCATTACCTCAGCGGTGTGGCGTAATCGCTGGCCGGATCGCATTGGCATGACGCTGGCGGTGTCAGGTATTTCGTTCCCGGCCTTTGCGCTTGGCATGTTGCTGATGCAGGTGTTTTCGGTCGAACTGGGTTGGTTGCCGACCGTCGGCGCGGATAGCTGGAAACACTACATTTTGCCATCGCTCACCTTGGGAGCCGCGGTGGCGGCGGTGATGGCGCGTTTCACCCGCGCATCATTCGTGGAAGTGATGCAGGAAGATTACATGCGCACCGCACGCGCCAAAGGGGTACGCGAATCGCTGGTGGTGGTGAAACACGGCCTGCGCAACGCGATGATCCCCGTGGTGACCATGATGGGCCTGCAGTTTGGTTTCCTGCTCGGCGGCTCGATTGTGGTGGAAGTGGTGTTCAACTGGCCAGGCTTAGGCCGTTTGCTGGTGGATTCGGTTGAGATGCGCGATTACCCGGTGATTCAGGCCGAAGTGTTGCTGTTTTCGCTGGAGTTCATCCTGATTAACCTGATTGTCGATGTGCTGTACGCGGCAATCAACCCGGCAATTCGCTACAAGTAAGGAGTCGCAATTGAAGAACTGGCGACGCGCCGCGGCATTAACCACTCTGCCGACTATCACGGAAAACCGGGTACGCACGCCGTGGCGCGAATTCTGGCGACGCTTTCGTCGTCAACATGTGGCGCTGCTGGCTGGACTGTTTGTGCTGCTGCTGATTGTGGTGGCCTTTATCGCACCGCTGATTGCGCCGTTTGATGCAGAGAACTATTTCGATTACGACCGGCTGAATGAAGGCCCGTCGCTGCTGCACTGGTTTGGCGTCGATTCGCTGGGGCGCGATATCTTCAGCCGCGTGCTGGTGGGAACGCGCATCTCGCTGATTGCCGGTTTCTTCTCGGTGGCGATTGGCGCGCTGATCGGCACCGTTTTAGGCCTGCTGGCCGGCTATTACGAAGGATGGTGGGATCGCATCACCATGCGTATTTGCGATGTGCTGTTCGCCTTTCCCGGCATTCTGCTGGCGATTGCGGTGGTGGCGATCATGGGCAGCGGCATGAGCAACGTGATTGTCGCGGTGGCGATCTTCAGCATTCCGGCATTTGCCCGTTTGGTGCGCGGCAACACGCTGGTGCTGAAACATCAAACCTATATTGAGTCGGCACGCAGTATTGGCGCCTCGGACTGGACCATTATTATGCGTCACATCCTGCCCGGTACGGTGTCGTCGATTGTGGTCTATTTCACCATGCGAATCGGGACTTCGATTATTACCGCTGCGAGCTTGTCATTTCTGGGGTTGGGTGCGCAACCGCCCACGCCGGAATGGGGCGCGATGCTCAATGAAGCGCGCGCCGATATGGTGATTGCGCCGCACGTGGCGATCTTCCCAAGCCTGGCGATTTTCCTTACCGTGCTGGCGTTCAACCTGCTCGGCGATGGCCTGCGCGATGCGCTTGATCCGAAATTGAAGACCTGATGGGAAACCCGGTGCGCATAAATGCGCACCCTACAAAACCGTAGGGTCGCCATTCATGGCGACCGTTTCAATCACCGCACACCTCCGGCCGCTCATTGATAGCGACCGTTTCAGTCACCGCACACCTCCGGCCGCTCATTGATAGCGACCGGTGCGAACGGCACACCGATTTATAGCCTCAAAACGTTTCCCAGTTGTCATTACTGTGCGCGGTGGCAGGCTGCACGCGGGTTGGCGCGGCCGCCGGTTTACTTACTTTCGCTACCGGCACGATCGCCTGGCGCGTGCCGGTTTTGAAGCGTGCGACAGCCGATGAGAGGCTGCTGGCCTGCTGCTCCAGCGAGGCCGACGCGTTCGCCGATTCCTGCACCAGCGTGGCGTTCTGCTGCGTCACCCGATCCATCTCGTTCACCGCCTGACCAATCTGGTCGATGCCGCGACTCTGCTCATCAGATGCCGACGCAATCTCGCCCATGATGTCGGTGACGCGGGTGACAGCGCTAACGATCTCCTGCATGGTTTCACCGGCACTGCTCACCTGTTGCGAACCGGTGTTCACTCGCTGGACTGAATTCTCAATCAGCAGTTTGATCTCTTTGGCGGCCTGCGCGCTACGCTGCGCCAGATTACGCACTTCACCTGCCACCACGGCAAAGCCGCGGCCCTGTTCACCGGCACGCGCCGCTTCTACCGCCGCGTTGAGCGCGAGGATATTGGTCTGGAAGGCGATGCCATCAATCACGCTGGTGATGTCAGCGATTTTCTTCGAACTGTCAGCGATATCGCGCATGGTTTTCACCACGCCATCCACCACGTTGCCCCCTTTATCAGCGGTTTCCGAGGCGGTTTTCGCCAGCTGCGTGGCCTGACGCGCATTATCGGCGTTCTGTTTCACCGTGGCGGTTAACTGTTCCATGCTCGCGGCGGTCTCTTCCAGTGACGCCGCTTGTTGCTCGGTGCGTGAGGAGAGATCGTTATTGCCGGTGGCAATCTCGCTGGCGCTGCCAAAAATCGCATCCGCGCTATCACGCACATTGTTGATGGTGCTTAGCAGCGACTGCTGCATATGGTTGAGGCTGGCAGCAATCGATGCCATTTCACTGCGGCCTTCCACCTGCAAACGGGCAGAGAGATCGCCGTCGGCGAAGCGCTCCATCTGCTGCTGTACCTGCTTCATTGGCGCCAGCAGAATGCGACGCACCAGCATCCACACGGCAATCAGCAACAGCACCACCACCACCGCCATTACGGTGACTAACACCAACATGTACTGATAGGTATTGTCATATTCCGCATTGCGCTCGGCCAGCAGTTGCACGTTCTGTTCGCGCCACTGCTTGTAAGCGGCTTCCAGATCGTCCTGCGCCTGCTGAGCATCAAGATTGCCATAGGCGGCATAATCATTGGCTTGCAGGAACGCCGCCGACTGTTTTAGCAATTCAGCGAAGGCAGCAAACTTAGCGTCGACTACACTGGCTGAATCCGCGCTTTGTCCGGCCATGCGCGGCATGTTTTTGTAGCGTTCATAATGTTGCTTTGCCTCATCCAGTGACGCACCGGCGCTGATTAGCAGCTTGTTGATGGCGGCGACTGACGCTTCATCCGTCTGTTTTTTCAGGATACGAATGGCAACGCGGTTGATGATCACGCGGGTTTTTACCAACGTTTGCCAGCCGTCGGCCAGCTCGCGCTGCTGATGTGACAGCTGATTGCTGGTGGTGAAATTATGCTGACCGTTAATCAGTGAGGATAAAAACAGCGAGCCGGAAATCGCCTGCATTGCGGTGAAAACCACCAATATCATCATGATGGCCGTCACAATTTTCATTCGTTTAAACATAGGTGCGTCTCTGAGGAAGTAGGCTAATAGTTAGGTTATCGGTGTAAAAGCACACCGCTTAAGTGCCAGCAGGAAATAATTACGTCACGGGATGATGAGAGGCAGGAAAAAACAGATGAAAGCGTTTAATTATGAGCAAGATTTCAAGCACATCGACTTTCGCCAGCAGCCCGATCTTTATCAGGTGGGACGCGGCGAGCAGGGCGTGCTGATGGTCGAACCTTACAAAAGTGAGATTCTTCCGCACTGGCGTTTTCGCACCGTGGAACTGGCAAAACAATCTTCCCAGCAGATCATGCAGCTATTTGAGGCGTATCGCGCGCAGGACGATTTTGTCGGCATGGACATGGCGCGCAAATATATTCAGATGGGTTATACGCGGGCGCGCCGTTACAGCAATCATCAGGGCGGGCGCAAATATGACGAGGCGGGCAACGAACTGCCGCGCACCACAGAAAAAGAAAAGGCCGCTGCGGCGGCCGTTTTCAAAGCGTGCTGGGATAAACTGCGCGCGGATACTGACTATCTGGCGCGCAAGCGTGCGCACCAGCAGAAGTATGGTTAAACGCGCGTGCCCCAGAGATCGTATTCGTCGGCGTGTTCGACTTTAACGCGTACCACGTCGCCGACTTTTACCTGACGATCGCCGTTCAGATAGACCGCGCCATCGATTTCCGGGGCATCAGCCATGCTGCGGCCCACCGCGCCTTCCTCGTCCACTTCATCAATCAGCACCAGCACTTCGCGGCCGATTTTCTCCTGCAGACGTTCGCTGGAGATCTTCTGCTGCAGCTGCATGAAGCGATCGAAACGATCCTGCTTTATCTCGTCCGGTACCTGATCCGGTAGCTGGTTCGCGGTCGCACCCTCCACCGGGCTGTACTGGAAGCAGCCAACGCGATCGAGGCGCGCTTCCTGCAGGAAGTCGAGCAGCATCTGGAAATCTTCTTCGGTTTCTCCAGGGAAACCAACGATGAAGGTTGAACGCAGCGTCAGCTCCGGGCAGATTTCACGCCAGCGCTTAATGCGCTCCAGCGTACGCTCTACCGCGCCAGGACGCTTCATCAGCTTCAGGATACGCGGACTGGCGTGCTGCAGCGGAATATCGAGGTACGGCAGAATCTTGCCTTCGGCCATCAGCGGGATGACGTCATCCACATGTGGATAAGGATAAACGTAGTGCAGACGCACCCACACGCCGAGTTTGGCTAACTGCTCGCACAGGCTCACCATGCTGGTTTTCACCGGCGATCCGTTCCAGAAACCGGTGCGATGTTTTACATCCACGCCGTAAGCGGAGGTGTCTTGTGAGATCACCAGCAGCTCTTTCACGCCCGCCTCGACCAGACGTTTGGCTTCGTCGAGCACCGAGCCGATGGGACGGCTATCAAGATCGCCACGCATGGAGGGAATGATGCAGAAGGTACAGCGATGGTTACAGCCTTCGGAAATTTTCAGATACGCGTAATGGCGCGGTGTCAGTTTGACACCTTGCTCCGGCACCAGGCTGAGGAACGGGTTGTGCTCCGGCTTTGGCACATAGGTGTGCACATGCGACAGAACCTGTTCGTAGCTGTGCGGGCCGGTGATCTCCAGCACCTTAGGATGCACTTCGCGGATTTGATCCACTTTGGCGCCCAGACAGCCGGTGACGATCACTTTGCCGTTTTCGTTAAGTGCTTCACCAATCGCTTCCAGAGATTCCTGTACGGCGCTATCAATAAATCCACAAGTGTTAACGATGACGATCTCTGCATCATCGTAGCGTGGCACCACGTCATAGCCTTCAGTCCGCAGTTCCGTCAGGATGCGTTCAGAGTCGACGAGGTTTTTCGGACAGCCGAGGGAGACGAACCCCACGCGTGGTGGATTTTTGACATGGCTCATAAGGATAAAAATTCATCATATTTAGTGTGGATAGGGGGGCGATTGTACAGAGGTTGCAGAGGAAAATGTATAGGCTGTGTAAGAATCTCCTTAAGGGGTAACCAATATGTTGTGATTATGCTTAACTCATTTGGCGGTGCGTTTAATTCGTTGTGGCGCACCCTCTACGCGCCCGGCTGCAGAGGGTCATCCGAGTTGTGTAAGCGGGCGCCTTTTGCTTAAATGTTGGGTCGGTGAAGGTAAGTTGTTATCTTCACTGAAAATTTCAAATCGCACTGATGGTGAATCCTCACTGCCAGGGCAGAAGTGGATAATGTGAGAGCAGACATATGCAAGAGATCGTCAAAGGTTTTCTGAATTTTCAACAGAATGTGTTCCCTGAAAGGAAGGATCTTTTCAAAAGTTTGGCATCCAACCAAAATCCCAAAGCCCTGTTTATCTCCTGCTCAGACAGCCGTCTGGTGCCAGAGCTGGTGACGCAGTCAGAGCCTGGCCAGCTGTTCGTGATCCGTAACGCCGGTAACATTGTGCCGCCGTTTGGACCCGAGCCAGGTGGTGTGTCAGCAACCATTGAGTACGCGGTCGTAGCGCTGGGTGTGACCGAAATTATTATTTGTGGTCACTCCAACTGCGGAGCCATGAACGCGATTGCTTCTAATGCCGATCTGGAAACCATGCCAGCGGTCGATCACTGGTTGCACTACGCTAACGCGGCTAAAGCGGTGGTGGAAGAGCGCAACTACGATAGCGTGGAGAAACGTCTCAATGAGATGGTGAAAGAGAACGTGATTGCGCAGCTGCACAATATCAAAACACACCCTTCCGTGGCGGTGGCGCTGCGTAAAGGCAAAGTTCGCCTGCACGGGTGGGTTTATGATATTGAGAGCGGCGGGATTATCGCGCTGACCAAAGGCGGTGAATCCTTCATTTCATTGTCGGAAAATCCAGAAACCTGCTTCGAGTAATTCCCGCTAACCACCTGCAAAGCAGGTGGTTTCTCTTCGCATTTCATGAATATTTCCCACCGCGCTGAAAACCAACCTCTACACTTGAGAAGCAATTACCTCTGATAAGGGCTTTCTCATGCGATTTCCCCTTTTTGTTCCTGTGTTAACGCTGGCATTGCTGGCGGCGGGCTGTACTTCTCATGTCGCTGACAAACAACAATATTCGGGCTTTCTCGGCGATTACAGTCAGTTGCAACCGGAAAAATCACCGAGCGGCAAACCAACGCTACGTTGGGTATCTCCCGATTATCGCGATGCGGATTATCGCGGCGTGGTCTATACGCCAGTGGTCTATTATCCGGTGCCACATCCCAATGCACGTGTCAGCCAGCAAACGCTGGACGAGGTGCGGAGCTATACCGATAGCCAGCTGAAACGTGCAATCTCTGAGCGCAAACCGCTGGTAACACAAAAAGGTCCACAAACGCTGGTGGTGAAAACGGCTATCACTGCGGTGTCGGCTGAAAACAAGGGCATGCAATTCTATGAGGTGGTGCCGGTCGCGGCGGTAGTGGCGAGTACCATGGCGGCCACCGGACATCGCACACAAGAGAGTGCACTGTTCCTGGAAGTGGAAGCGGTTGATGGACAAACCGGTAAGCCGCTGATCAAAGTGGTGCGTAAAGCCTTCGGCAAGCCGTTGCCGAACAGCAGCACGCCAATCACACTCAACGATCTCCGTCCGGCGATTGATGAGATGGTGCGCGATGTAGTGGCGTTTTCCACACCGTAACGTCGAGCCCGGCCTTGCGCCGGGCTTAATGTTTTGTAAATCCGTCCCATCCTTTGTTACGCGCTGACTACCCTTAACGGCAGACCGTGATAAAGGAGAATGCCATGCGATTACTGCCCGCCGCGCTTCTGTTTGGCGCCTTAAGCTGTTCCTCCCCGCTGCTCGCTGCCGATGTGCAGGTGCAGGTTTTGCAAGACAAGCTCGATCATCCGTGGTCGGTGGCCTTTCTGCCCGACAATCAAACGCTATTAATTACTGAACGATCCGGCCAACTTCGCAGCTGGCAGCCAGGCCGAGGCTTGTCGCAGCCGATCGGCGGTGTGCCAAAGGTATGGGCGAATCGTCAAGGTGGCTTGCTGGATGTGGTGCTGGCGCCGGACTTCACCCAAAGTCGCCGCGTGTGGCTCAGCTACACCACCGCAGATGAGAGCGGTCGCGCCGGTGGCGTGGTGGGTTTTGGTCGTCTCAGCGATGACAACCGCCAGCTCAATGATTTCAAGGTCGTGCTGGAGCAAACGCCAAAGCTATCGGGTGGCGCCAATATCGGCACGCGCCTGGCTTTTGATCGTCAGGGCTTTCTCTATATCGCCTTTGGTGACAACTTTGCCAGCAGCAGCGCGCAACAGTTGGATAAGCTCTCCGGCAAAATCGTGCGTCTGACCAAAGACGGTGAAATCCCGCCGGACAATCCGTTTGTCGATCGTCAGGGCGCGCGCGCTGAAATTTGGTCCTACGGCATGCGCAATCCGCAAGGGCTGGCGCTCAATCCGTGGACGCAGCAAATGTGGGAAAGTGAACACGGTCCACGCGGCGGCGATGAGGTAAATATCCCAGAGAAGGGCAAAAATTACGGTTGGCCGCTGGCGACGCACGGCATTGACTACAGCGGCCAGAAAGTTCCGGAAGCAAAGGGCAGTGAGGTCGAGGGAACAGAGCAACCGCTGCATTACTGGAAAGTCTCACCGGCCATCAGCGGCATGGCGTTTTACAACAGCGCACGTTTCCCGCAGTGGAAAAACTCACTGTTTATCGGCGCGCTGAAGGAAAAGAGCCTGATACGTTTACAGATCAACGGCGAAAAAGTGGTTGAAGAGCAGAGATTACTCGGTGACCGTGGCGAGCGCATTCGTGATGTGCGGCAGGGGCCGGATGGTTATCTTTATGTGCTGACCGATGCTGCTAACGGCAAGTTACTGAAAGTGGGGCTGACGGACGCCAGCACCCCGCAAGGATAGTTATCGCACCCAGTTACACACTTCCCATCCGCGCTGTTGCGCTTCCTGCAGCAGCAGCGGATTAGGATTTACGACCCACGCATGATCGGCATGCGTCAGCAGCGGTAAATCATTCATCGAATCACTGTAAGCCCAGGTGCGTTCAAAGTGTTGATCCTGCTGTAACGCTTTCCAGTCACTCAGGCGCGTCACTTTGCCTTCGCGATAGGTCATGGTGCCGTAAGTGTGTCCGCTGTAGCGTTCATCCACCACTTCTACACCAATCGCCAGCGCACCGTGTACACCAAGACGATCGGCGATGGGAACGGCCAGGTGATCGCCGCTGGCGGTGATGATCATTACCGTGTCGCCGCGCTGCTGATGCCACTCAATGCGCTCGCGGGCGGCGGGGTAAACGCGGGGCATGATGTCGCGATGGATAAAGCGGCGCACCCAGCCTTCAACGGTCATGGTGGCCATGCCCGCTAATGGTGCCAGCGTGGTGTTCATATACTCTTCAATTGATAACGTGCCGGTGTGATATTTCTCCATCAGGATTTTTTCCTGATGAATGATCTCTTCGGGGGCAAATCCCTGTGAAACCAACCAGCGCAGCCACAGGCTGGTGCTGTCTTCACAAATCAGGGTTTCGTCCAGATCGAAAATGGCTAAGTCCATCGCTGTTCTCCTCAGGCTGACTGGATTCAGGTTAGCGGAAATTTGTGACTGGCTTAACCGTTCTGCGAAAAATCGGAATTACACGCAATTTTTATCGGCATGTTTAGGGGGAAAGGTGGCGGCGCTGCACGGTTGCTGCCAGGGTTACTCTAATAAACTCTATAAAACTTTACGATTGGACGGTTTTTTTCGCTGTCCTTAACCGTTAGCGTGGGGCGAGACATGTCTTGCCTGCAAGAAAATCGAGATTTAACAAGGACAATCTGGTCACGCTCATGAGAAAAAACACCTTCGCTTCTGTCTGGCGGCCGCTGGCTGCATCTTCACTCCTGTTACTTTTTATTCCCACTGCCACCCTGGCTGTACAGGCACCTGCGGCACCGCAAATTGATGCCAAAGCCTGGATTTTGATGGATTACAACAGCGGCAAAGTGCTGGCGGAATCTAATGCCGATCAGCGTCTCGACCCCGCCAGCTTGACCAAAATGATGACCAGCTATGTGGTCGGCCAGGCGCTGAAATCAGGCAAAATCACCAACGATGACATGGTCACCATCGGCCAGGATGCCTGGGCAACCGGCAATCCAAAACTGCGCGGTTCGTCGCTGATGTTCCTCAAACCTGGCGACCGTATTCCGGTGTCAGAACTGAATAAAGGTGTGGTGATTCAATCCGGTAACGATGCCTGTATCGCGCTGGCGGATTATGTCGCGGGCAGCCAGGATTCGTTTATCGGTTTGATGAACAACTATGTCAAAGCGTTTGGCCTGCAAAACACCCATTTTATGACGGTGCACGGTCTGGATGCCGAAGGGCAGTACAGCACCGCGCGTGATATGGCGATTATTGGCCAGCGTTTGATTAGCGATGTGCCGGAAGAGTATGCGCTGAATAGTGAAAAAGAGTTCACCTTCAACAAAATCAAACAGATGAACCGAAATCGTCTGCTTTGGAGCACCAATTTGAAGGTGGATGGCATCAAAACCGGCCACACCTCCGGCGCAGGCAATAATTTGGTGGCGTCGGCAACAGAAGGGGATATGCGCCTGATTTCCGTGGTGCTGGGTGCCGCGACGGATGCGACGCGTTTCCGCGAAAGTGAGAAATTACTGACGTGGGGCTTCCGCTTTTATGAAACCGTCACGCCAATTAAGGCCGACAAACCCTTTGCTCAGCAACGCGTATGGTTTGGCGATCGCAGTCAGGTGAATCTTGGTGTGGCAAAAGACGCAGCGATTACCGTGCCGAAAGGGCAGATGAAAAACCTTAAAGCCAGTTTTACCCTCAACGCGCCCCAGCTGGAAGCGCCGCTGGAGAAAAATCAGGTCGTCGGCACGATTGATTTCCAGCTGGATGGCAAAACCATTGAACAACGTCCGTTGGTCGCAATGGAAGCAGTACCGGAAGGCGGCTTTATAGGTCGGATTTGGGATTTCATCATGATGAAATTCCACGGCTGGTTCGGGAAGTGGTTTAGTTAAGTGTCAGGAAATAAACGGTGCGCATCAATGCGCACCTGGTCGCCATGAATGGCGACCCTACGAACTCAATAGTGAGTTAAGAACTCTTAAAGGCGTACTTCTGGCAGTTGTAGGGGCGCCATTCCTGGCGTCCTTATCGCTCACTCGCGAATCCAACCCTTCTTAATCGGCATGGCAAACAGCGCACGATATACCTGATGTGTAAATGCCAGCATCCGCTCACCATAAAGCTGCCACGCCATGTGCGACGCCAGACAACCCAGCAAGCCAACCAAAAATCCGCCCAGCATATCCATCGGCCAGTGCACGCCAAGATAGACGCGGGACCAGGCGATGGCGCTGCCGACCACCAGTAAAAGCACACCTGACCACAGGCGATGCCAGAAGATAAACGCCAGTGCAAAGGTGAAAATGGTCGTGCCGTGATCGCTCGGATAGGAATCGTCAGGCCGGTGCGACAGGAACTGATGGCCAAAACCAATAGCGAACGGACGCGGATGCGGCAGCAGCTGTCCGACGCACCACGAAATGCTCAGCGCGTAAAGCAGCGCCATGCCGGTTTTTAGCACCAGCTCGCGTTGAGACTGCACTTGAGCGCGCGGTCCCCACAGCCACAGCGCCACAATCAGCAGCGGCACGATGGCAATCACATCTTTGGCGATAAAAGTCGCCAGACTAATCAACCACTGCGGTGAATCCTCTGTGGCGTTGATCCATAAAAAGAGCGTGTGGTTCAGTGCTTCCATCACGATTCCTTGTCCTCGTCTTGTTTACCCAAAAAACACCAGCATAAAAATTGCCAGCAAAATAAAGCTGATAGCCTAGAAGCGTCCGAACCAGGATTAAATAGTCGTGCTCTTAATCTTATCGCGGGTTGTTGGAGTGTTTAACTTTGATGAAAGTTGCATGAAGATTTAAAAATACGACATCAGGATGGCAGAGTGGCAATTTAATCTGAGGAAAACCTTAAGCGGCAGAATTGCAGCCATAAAAAAACCCGCAAGTCAGTGACCGGCGGGCTCCACAATTTGGGGATTTCAAAGAAAAGCAGTGGCACTTATTCAGACTGCGACCCAAAAAGAAAGTTCGAAATAGCGTCAAATATATTTTTAGAACGGCAATAGTGGCCAGACGATGACGATCAAGGTGCCTGCCAGAGTCAGTAATACGTTGGCAATCGCATAGGTACCTGCATAGCCCAAGGCTGGAATACTGCTGCGCGCGGTATCGCTGATGATCTCCATCGCTGGCGCACAGGTGCGGGCGCCCATAATGGCACCAAACAGCAGGGCGCGGTTCATGCGCAGCACGTAAGCACCGAACAGATAGCAAATCACCACCGGCAGCAAACTCACCAATAAGCCGCTGAGCAGCATCAACGCGCCAGCACTGCCAAAGCCGTGCTGCAAACCGCTGCCCGCGCTCAAACCAACGCCCGCCATAAATACCATCAGGCCAAACTCTTTTACCATCGTCAGCGCACCCTGCGGGATATAGCCAAAGGTGGGATGGTTAGCGCGCATAAAGCCGAGCATGATGCCGGCGAACAACAACCCAGCGGCGTTACCGATGCCGAAGCTGAAATTACTGAACTGAAAGGTGATCATCCCGACCATCAAACCGACAATAAAGAACGCGCAGAAGGCGAGCAGATCGGTGATTTGACTGTGAATAGCGATAAAGCCAATGCGATCGGCCAGGCTTTTCACACGGCGCGCCTCGCCGCTCACCTGCAACACATCGCCTTTGTTCAGCATAATGCTGTCATCAATCGGCATTTCAATCTGGCTACGGATCACACGATTGAGGAAGCAGCCGTGATCGGTCAGCTTGAGGTGGCTCAGACGCTTGTTAACTGCGTTATGATTTTTCACCACGATCTCTTCCGTGACGATGCGCATATCCAGCAGGTCGCGATCGAATACTTCTTTGCCGTTACGGAAGCTAGGATCCAGACGCGCGTGCGCATCGGGATAGCCCACCAGCGAGATATCATCGCCCAGTTGTAACATCGCATCGCCGTCGGGGCTGGCGAGAATACCGTTGCGGCGCAGACGCTCAATGTAGCAACCGGTCTGGCGATGGATGCCCAACTCACGCAGGTTTTTACCGCCGCTCCATTCCACCAATTCAGGACCCACGCGATATGCGCGGATCACCGGCAGAAACACTTTGCGCTGGCTGTCAGCGTCGAGGCCGCGCTCGCGCGCAATTTGCTGCGCACAGGTCGGTAGATCCTGATGTTGCAGGCGCGGCAGATAGCGCGCGCCAAAAATCAGGCTGACTAAACCCACCAGATAGGTCAGGGCATAACCGAGGCTGAGATTATCCTGCATTAATGTGAGTTGATGGCTGTCGCTGATGCTTTGCCGCAAGGTATCTCCGGCACCAACCAGCACCGGTGTCGACGTCATCGAACCGGCTAACATGCCCGCGGTTAAACCAATATCCCAGCCGAACAGTTTGCCAAGCGTCAGGGCGATTAACAGCGCACTAACGACCATGACAATCGCCAAAAAGAAATAGTTTTTACCGTCGCGGAAGAATATTGAGAAAAAGTTAGGCCCGGCTTCAACGCCCACACAAAAAATAAACAGCATAAAGCCAAGACTTAATGCATCAGTATTAATGGCGAAATGCTGTTGACCTAGAATCAACGAAACAACCAGTACTCCAATGGAATTACCGAGTTGGACTGAGCCAAGGCGTAATTTGCCTAAGCAGAGTCCGAGTGCTAAAACGACAAATAATAACAGAACGTCATTTCCGCTTAACAATTCTGCGACGTTAATGTTCACGGTTTAACTTCTTCTTAACTTGTAACCAGTTGATGAGAGGGTCTTTTTTCGCTATCTTGTGCCGACGCCAAGGTTTGGCCGCATGGATAGCGCAGACCAAATCTAAAGCGGCGTCATTCTAATCATAATTAACACCCTCAGCTATCGGCAGTTTTCATTCCTTCCGCCTTAAGCTGTTTCTTTTTATTTCCAGTCGTGCGCATCAGGGCAAAAAAGTTTCATAATTGTTAACGTAAAAGTTGAGGCTAATTATGTTGCAGCGCAATAATCGCTGGCCAGCATCGGTTCTGGGCGTGATGCTTTATACGCTGGTGTTTATTTATGCACATCATTTCTGGGCCGCCGCCAGTGAACAAGCCGTGCGCGGACAACCAGAATTACTGCTGTTTTTATTACCGGGGATGTTAATGGCGCTATTGCAGCCAGAGAGTCCGCTGGTCAGCACCTTGTGGGTGGCGCTAGGCGGCACGCTGCTGGGAATGATGTGGCTGATGCTGTTCATACCGATGACGCATAGCGTCTTGCTGATTGTGGCCTGGAGTTTAAGTGCGCTGTTCTGGGCGGGCTGTGGTGCGCTGCTGGTACGCTTGCTGCGTATAATGCTGGCGATGCGTGCCCAATAGCACGATCAAAAACGGGCCCGCAGGCCCGTTCTCTTACGCTTCGATACCCAGATTTTCTTTCGTCCAGGCAGCGAATTCGGTGTAACCGCCTACGTGCTGATCGTCGAGGAAAATCTGCGGCACAGTGGTGACCGGCTTGCCAGCACGCGCTTCCAGATCGGCTTTAGTAATGCCGGTGGCCTGAATATCAACATACTGATAGTTAAAGTCGTCGCGCTCACTGGTCAGCCTGGCAGCCAACTCTTTCGCGCGTACGCAGTAAGGGCAGCTTGAACGGCCAAAAATCACTGCAATCATTGCTTCTCTCCTTCCGCTGCTGTTTTGTGACTAGAATCACATCACAGCGTGAATAATGCGTCACATCATGCCCGCCCATCCTGCTTAAAGGAAGAAGAAGTTACCTGTTATTCTGATACCTGCTGCCTATGCAGACGCTAAAACTGATTGTACGTTAAAGGATCCATCGCATGCGTAATCTCGCCACATTACCCAAACCCGTGTTGCTGCTCGAAGTGCTCGGCGTGCTTGCTGTGGTTGGCGCACTGCTGCTGACCAACGACTGGGTGAGCGCTCCCAACTTCATCGCGAAAAAGCCGCTGGCGACGCTACTGTTTTTTCTTGGCATCGCGCTGATGCTGCCTGCCGCATGGATGATGATGTGGCGCACGGCGAAGGCGATGGCCCCGCAATTGTTCAATCAATCCAACAAAAAGAAGTAACCACCGGAGAGGTTTATGACGCCGACTATCGATTTACTGTGCAGCCACCGTTCCATTCGCGCCTTTACTGAACAGGGCATTAATGAGGCGCAACGCAGCGCCATTATTGCAGCGGCACAAGCGGCTTCCACCTCCAGCTTTTTGCAGTGCTCCTCCATTATTCGTATCACCGATCCGGCAAAACGCGAGCAACTGGTGCAGCTGACTGGCGGCCAGCCGTGGGTGAGCGCGGCGGCGGAGTTTTGGGTGTTCTGCGCGGATTTCAATCGCCATCAGCAGATCTGCCCGGATGCGCAACTGGGACGTGCTGAACAGCTGCTGCTCGGCTGCGTTGATACCGCGCTAATGGCGCAAAATGCCATGGTGGCGGCCGAATCGCTCGGCCTTGGCGGCGTATTTATTGGCGGCATTCGCAATAGCATCGCTGAAGTGACCGAACTGCTTGAGCTGCCGAAGTTTGTACTGCCGCTGTTCGGCTTCTGCATGGGCCATCCGGCTGATGTACCGGACGTTAAACCGCGCATGCCACAAGCGATGCTGGTGCATGAAAATAGCTATCAACCCGTCGATAAAAGCGTGCTGGCACAGTACGATGAGCAAATTACCGCCTATTATCAGCAGCGCGACAGCAACCAGCGTTCTGAAACCTGGAGTCAGCTGATTCAGCGTCTGATCATCAAAGAAACGCGTCCCTTTATTCTGGATTACCTGCATCAGCAGGGGTGGGCGACACGCTAATCACAAGGAACTCTGCAATGAAGATGGCCATTCTCACCCGCGATGGATCGATTTATTCGTGTAAACGTCTGCACGACGCCGCGGAGGCGCGTGGCCATCAGGTGCAGATCATTGATCCGCTCTCCTGCTACATGAATATCAACTCCGATTCGCCGGCGGTGCATTACCGCGGCGAGGCGCTGGGGCATTTTGATGCGGTGATTCCGCGCATCGGCACCGCCACCACTTTTTACGGTACTGCAGTGCTGCGCCAGTTTGAGGTGCGCGGCAGCTATCCGCTCAATGAGTCGGTGGCGATTACCCGCGCGCGCGACAAACTGCGTTCGCTGCAGTTGCTGGCGCGTGAAGGTATCGATATGCCGATCACCGGTTTTGCCTCCTCGCCGGATGATACCGAGGATTTGATCGCCATGGTCGGCGGGGCACCGCTAGTGGTGAAGCTGGTGGAAGGCACGCAGGGCATTGGCGTGGTACTGGCGGAAACGCGTCAAGCGGCGGAGAGTGTGATCGATGCCTTTCGTGGCCTCAATGCCCATATTCTGGTGCAGGAATTCATCAAGGAAGCGCAAGGCCGCGACATTCGCTGTCTGGTGATTGGCGACGAGGTGGTAGCGGCGATTGAGCGCGAGGCGAAAGAGGGTGATTTTCGTTCCAATCTGCATCGCGGCGGCACAGCGCGCGCCGTGCAGATCACCGATCAGGAGCGGGATATCGCGGTAAAAGCCGCCAGCACGCTTGGGCTTGCCGTGGCCGGTGTGGATATTCTTCGCGCCCATCGTGGGCCGCTGGTGATGGAGGTGAATGCCTCACCGGGACTGGAAGGGATTGAAGGCATTACCGGTTTAGATATCGCCACCATGATGATCAAGTGGATTGAGCAGCATGCTTGCCCCGGCTATCGTCCTAAAACCGGCGGCTAAGCCGCGCTTTTCAGCGGTTTTCGTGGCATCCAGATCGGTTTTTCCGTAAGCTAAGGCGCTCATTTCTTCACCCCACAGGATATTACGATGGATTCACTGGTCGTTCCGGACATTGACGTACTGCGTCGCTGGCTGGATCAACAAAATATCACCTGGTTCGAATGCGATGCCTGTCAGGCACTGCACCTGCCGCACATGCAGAATTTTGACGGGGTGTTTGATGCAAAAATTGACCTGGTGGATAACGTCATCCTCTTTTCCGCGCTGGCAGAAGTAAAACCCACGGCGCTGATTCCGCTGGTAGGCGATTTATCGCAGATCAACGCCAGCTCGCTGACCATTAAAGCCTTTGTTGATATTCAGGACGACAATCTGCCGAAGCTGATTGTTTGCCAGTCGATCAGTACCAGCGCCGGATTAACCTTCGGTCAATTCTCCCACTTTATGAAGCAGAGTGAAGAGGGCGTTTCCATGGTAATTATGGAAGCCTTTGCCAACCACTTGCTGATAGTGGAAGAAGATGAGGAGCGACAACCCAGCGCCAGCAGCCACGCGATGCTGCACTGAGTTCCCCGCCTCGCTAACTGCCGCTTTTTGCGGCAGTTTTCATTTTAGCCCTACCACTTTTTATTCTGCATTTTGCCCTTTATTGCCAGATATTAGTTGTGCTTTATGCCACTAGTGCCAAACCCCATAGCAGAAACATGCATAACTTATCGCAAAAAGGCGTTTTTTAAGCTGGGATCTGGTGAAGGTGGTGCGGGGGGGCTATTCTTGCGGGGCTGCTTGAGACGTGCAACCTCAGCGCAGGTATAGGTTTTTGCTATTAAACTCCCGCTGAATATTGATTCATTGTGTGCCTGTAATTTTTACAGTAATCGCAACGTTCGGATCGCGTGTATACAGCGTTGTAATGACCCGCTCAGGAGGAAGGAAAACATGTTCAACCAACGTCAAAAATGGTTGCCAGGTGTGGTTGCTGGTGTGCTGATGGCTGCGGCCGCCGGTGCTCAGGCAGAAGATAAAACGCTGCATGTCTATAACTGGTCCGATTATATCGCGGCGGATACGGTACCGAATTTTGAAAAGCTGACCGGCGACAAGGTGGTCTACGACGTTTTCGATTCTAACGAGGTACTGGAAGGCAAACTGATGGCCGGCAGCACCGGCTATGACGTGGTGGTGCCATCGTCCAGTTTCCTTGCACGTCAGTTGCAATCGGGCGTATTCCAGGAGCTGGATAAGAGCAAACTGCCGAACTACAAAAACCTCGATCCCGATCTGATGGCGAAAGTGGCCCAGCACGATCCGGGTAACAAATACGCGATTCCTTACCTGTGGGGCACCACCGGCATCGGCTATAACATCGATAAAGTGAAAGCCGCACTGGGCAAAGATGCGCCGCTGGATAGCTGGGATCTGGTGCTGAAACCAGAGAATCTGGAAAAACTGAAAGGTTGCGGGGTGTCCTTCCTCGATGCGCCAGAAGAGATTTTTGCCACCGTGCTCAACTATCTCGGCAAAGATCCGAACAGCTCTGACGCGAAAGATTACTCTGGCGCGGCTACCGATTTGCTGCTGAAGCTGCGTCCGAACATCCGTTACTTCCACTCGTCGCAGTACATCAATGATCTGGCGAACGGCAATATCTGTGTCGCAATTGGTTGGTCGGGCGATATCCTGCAGGCCAAAGATCGTGCGGACAAAGCCAACAATGGTGTGCATCTCGGCTATATCGTGCCGAAGCAGGGCGCACTGGCGTTCTTCGACATGTTCGCGATTCCAAAAGACGCGAAAAATGTGGAAGGCGCATACAAGTTCCTGAATTACATGATGGATCCAAAAGTCATTGCTGATGTTTCCAACAACATCAACTACGCCAACGGTAACAAAGCGTCGCTGCCGCTGATTAATGCGGACGTGCGTAACAATCCGGGCATTTTCCCAACGCCGGATGCCATGGCCAAACTGTTTGTGCTCAAGGTCCAGGATCCGAAACTGGATCGTGTGCGTACCCGTGCATGGACTAAAGTAAAAAGTGGTAAGTAACTCGTTCTGAACGATTATTGCCTGAAGACGACAACAGAGGTGCGGTATTGGCCTCTGTTGTGCCATTTTTAGCGGCTGGCTGTGCCGCGCGATTTTAGCGCCGGAGAAATGTTAGTGAACGATGCGATTCCCCGCCCCCCAAATAAAACCGCTAAGGCGTTAACGCCGCTGCTGGAAATTCGCAACCTGACCAAATCTTTTGACGGTCAGCATGCCGTGGATGATGTCAGTCTGACCATTTACAAAGGTGAGATTTTTGCGCTGCTGGGTGCTTCCGGCTGCGGCAAATCGACCTTATTGCGTATGCTGGCGGGATTCGAGCCACCCACCAGCGGCCAGATTGTGCTGGATGGTCAGGATCTCTCGCATGTTCCGCCGTATAAGCGCCCGATCAACATGATGTTTCAGTCTTACGCGCTGTTCCCGCACATGACGGTGGAGCAGAACATCGCTTTTGGATTGAAGCAGGACAAACTGCCGAAAGGCGAAATCAGCAGCCGCGTCGAAGAGATGCTGTCACTGGTGCATATGCAGGAGTTCGCCAGGCGTAAGCCGCATCAGCTTTCTGGCGGTCAACGTCAGCGTGTGGCGCTGGCGCGTAGCCTGGCGAAGCGTCCAAAATTACTGCTGCTTGATGAACCGATGGGCGCGTTGGATAAAAAACTGCGTGATCGTATGCAGCACGAAGTGGTCGATATTCTCGAACGTGTGGGTGCCACCTGCGTGATGGTGACGCACGATCAGGAAGAAGCGATGACCATGGCGGGCCGCATCGCCATCATGAACCGCGGTAAATTCGTGCAGATCGGCGAGCCGGAAGAGATCTACGAGCATCCCACCAGCCGCTACAGCGCCGAGTTCATCGGTTCAGTCAATGTGTTCGAAGGGTTGCTGCGCGAACGTGGTGAAGACGCGCTGATCATTGATGCGCCCGGCCTGGTGCATCCGCTAAAAGTGCAGACCGATGTCTCAATCGTCGATAACGTGCCGGTGCACGTTGCGCTGCGTCCGGAAAAAGTGATGCTGTGCGAAGAGGTGCCAGCCGATGGCTGCAACTTTGCTGTCGGTGAAGTGGTACACATTGCTTATCTCGGCGACCTGTCGATTTATCACGTGCGTCTGCGCAGCGGCCAGATGATCAGCGCACAGTTGCAAAACGCCCATCGCTACCGCAAAGGCGCGCCAACATGGGGCGATGAAGTGCGTCTCTGCTGGGACGCCGACAGCTGTGTGGTTCTGACGGTTTAAGGGGGCGATATGAGCCAGATTTCTCAACGCAGCGCGCCTGAAGTGGTGGGCACGCCGCTGCAGCGCTGGGCCACGCGTATCAAAATGCAGCACGGTCGCAAGCTGGTCATTGCTTTGCCTTACCTGTGGCTGATCCTGCTGTTCCTGCTGCCGTTCCTGATCGTGCTGAAGATCAGCTTCGCCGATATTGCGCGCGCGATTCCGCCGTATACCGATTTGGTTACCTGGGCGGATGGTCAGCTCAATCTGGTGCTCAATCTCGGCAACTACTTCACGCTGACCGACGATCCGCTGTATGCCGATGCGTATTTGACGTCGCTGAAAGTGGCGGGCATCTCCACCATTATCTGCCTGATGATCGGTTATCCGCTGGCGTGGGCGGTGGCGCACAGCAAGCCGTCGATGCGCACCATTCTGCTGTTGCTGGTGATCCTACCGTCGTGGACCTCCTTCCTGGTGCGCGTTTACGCGTGGATGGGGCTGCTCAATAACAACGGTATTCTCAACCGCTTCCTGATGTGGCTCGGCGTTATCGATCATCCGCTGGTGATTCTCTATACCAATACCGCGGTGTATATCGGCATCGTTTACTGTTATCTGCCGTTTATGGTACTGCCGATTTATACCGCGCTGACGCGTATCGATTATTCACTGGTGGAAGCGTCGCTGGATCTTGGCGCACGCCCGCTGAAGACCTTCTTCAGTGTGATTGTACCGCTGACCAAAGGCGGGATTATTGCCGGTTCAATGCTGGTATTTATTCCAGCGGTGGGCGAGTACGTGATCCCTGAACTGCTGGGCGGTCCGGACAGCATCATGATTGGGCGTATTTTGTGGCAGGAGTTTTTCAACAACCGCGACTGGCCGGTCGCATCCGCGCTGGCGGTGATCATTTTGTTGATCCTGATTCTGCCGATTATCTGGTTCCATAAGCATCAAAACCGTGAAGTGGGAGAGAAGGAATGAGCCAGTTACCGACCATTCGATCTCCGTGGCGCACCGTGATTCTGGTGCTGTGCTTTATGTTCCTGTACGCGCCAATGCTGCTGCTGGTGGTGTACTCCTTTAACAGTTCGCCGCTGGTCACGGTATGGGAGAATTTTTCATTCCACTGGTACAAAGTGTTGTTTCAGGATCAGGCAATGCTCGATGCGGTGGGCCTCAGCCTGACTATCGCCGCGCTTTCAGCCACCATGGCGGTGGTGCTCGGTACCATGGCGGCGGTGGTGATTGTGCGCTTTGGCCGTTTCCGTGGGCATAACGGCTTCGCCTTTATGCTAACCGCGCCGCTGGTGATGCCCGATGTGATCACCGGTTTATCGCTGCTGCTGCTGTTTGTGGCGATGGGCAATACCTTTGGCTGGCCAAGCGATCGCGGCATGCTGACCATCTGGCTGGCGCACGTCACCTTCTGTACCGCTTACGTGGCGGTGGTGATTAACTCACGATTGCGCGAGCTGGATCGCTCGATTGAAGAGGCGGCGATGGATCTCGGCGCAACGCCGGTGAAAGTGTTTTTCGTCATCACGGTGCCGATGATTGCGCCTGCTATCGTGACTGGCTGGCTGCTGGCGTTTACGTTATCGCTCGACGATTTAGTGATAGCCAGCTTTGTGACCGGCCCTGGCGCGACCACCTTGCCGATGGCGATTTTCGCCACCGTGCGTCGTGGCGTGAATCCGGAGATCAATGCGTTAGCCTCGCTGATTCTGTTTGTCGTCGGTTTAGTCGGTTTTATCGCCTGGCGTTTTATGGCGCACGAAGAAAAGCAGCGTTTACGCGATATTCAGAAAGCAAAACGTGGCTGAACGTCGTAACATTTGCCACCATAAGAACGGGCTGATTATATCGGCCCGTTTTATTATGGTGACGGAGCCAAACCATGTCGGAAACCCTGAAAAACGGTGCAATGATTAACGTTACGCCGGTGCCTGTGCTGGTGGCGGGCAACGCCATCATTATTACGCGCTGCCTCAGCGTGTTGATGCTGGCTAACGAACTGGGTTATGACGAACTCGCCAACTTTGTGCATCGCAGCGCACAAGCCTGGGATTCCACCCTGATCTTTATCGCCAGCCAGCTGATTTTCCTGTTTGAACTGCGTTGTGCCTTTACCCTGATGCGCGGCAATAATCGTGGGCGCTGGGGCTATGTTGCGACACAAATCATTGTACTGATCTATATGTTGATGGCCTCGGTGGGCTGGATTTACCCGGAGATTTTCAGCATTCCCGGCGAAAGTAACGCGCAGATTATTCACCACACGCTGCTGCAAAAGCTGCCGGATGTAGTGGTGCTAGGACTGCTGTTTGTGCCCGCCAGCAGCCGCGCTTTTTTCCGGTACCGGTGATACAATCGCCCCCCATTTTTTCTCCCGATTCTGAATACAGGCATTTGCATGCATTGCGCGCTTTATGATGCCGGTCGCTGTCGCTCGTGCCAGTGGCTGGAAAAACCCTATCCGCAACAGCTCAACGACAAGCAGTCGCTGCTGGAACAACTGCTGGCTGAGAGGCCGGTAGGCGAATGGCTGACGCCGGTGGCATCCGGGCAGCAAGGGTTTCGTAATAAGGCCAAAATGGTGGTGAGCGGCAGCGTTGAGCGGCCGATTCTCGGTATGGTGGCACGCGACGGTGAGCCGGTGGATTTATGCGCCTGTCCGCTGTATCCGCATAGCTTTGGCGCGGTATTTGAGGTGCTTAAACCCTTTATCGCCCGCGCCGGTTTAACCCCCTACAACGTGGCGCGCAAACGCGGTGAGCTGAAATTTCTGCTGTTAACTGAAAGCACGCAGGGTGGCATGATGCTGCGCTTTGTGCTGCGTTCCACCAGTAAGTTACAACAGCTGCGCGATGCCCTGCCGTGGCTGCAACAACAGCTGCCGCAGTTGAAGGTGATCTCCGCCAATATTCAGCCAGTGCATATGGCGATTCTTGAAGGTGATGAAGAGATTGCGCTGACGTCCGATCAGGCGCTGGCGGAAAGCTTCAATCAGGTACCGCTCTATATCCGTCCGCAGAGCTTCTTCCAGACCAACCCAAAAGTGGCGGCCGATCTTTACGCCACCGCACGCGATTGGGTCGCGCAGTTGTCGGTGAGCAGCATGTGGGATCTGTTTTGTGGTGTGGGGGGATTTGGCTTGCACTGCGCCACGCCTGAGATGCAGCTGACCGGCATCGAGATCAATGCCGAGGCCATCGCCTGTGCGCAGCAGTCGGCCCAACAGCTTGGATTAGAGAAAGTGAGCTTTGCCGCGCTGGATTCCACGCAATTCGCCACTTCACGTGAGCAGGTGCCGCAGCTGGTGCTGGTCAATCCGCCACGTCGCGGTATCGGCGCGGAGTTGTGTGCCTATCTCAGTGAGGTGGCGCCCGACTATATTCTTTATTCCAGCTGCAATCCCACCAGCATGGCGCAGGACATTGTGCGTCTGGCGGAATATAGCGTGAGCCGCGTGCAGCTGTTCGACATGTTCCCGCATACCGCGCATTTTGAAGTGCTGTGTTTGCTGATCAAGAAGGGCGGAACAGCATAGCGTTTACCTGAACGGAGGACGTGCAGAACCTGCCAGACGCACGCCACGCTATTCCATAATATTTATTCCGGGAACCACTTCTGATTGATCTGCTGCCAGGTGCCGTTGGCTTTCAACGCCACTAACGCGCTGTTCAGCTCATTTAGCAGCGGCTCATTGCCTTTACGCACCGCAATCCCTAAACCGGTGCCGAAGAAATCGGTGTCAGTGATGTGCTCGCCTACCGCGCTGAGATCCTCATTGGCCTTCAGCCACTGATTTACCACTGCCGTATCGCCAAACACGCCGTTCAGACGGCCGTTCTTCAGATCGAGAATCGCGTTTTGGTAGCTGTCATACGCCACCGCAATCACCTCTGGATGTTTCTCCAGCAGGTATTTCTGATGCGTGGTGCCGTTCTCCACGCCAACACGTTTGCCTTTCAGCTGGCTGAAGTCAGTGAACTGGCCTTTGTGCGCAATCACAATCGCCGAGTTAGCGTAGTAAGGCTGGGTGAAATCCACCTGCTTGCTGCGATCGGCGGTGATATCCATACCTGAAATCACGGCATCATAGCGACGGAATTTCAGTGAAGGAATCAGGCTATCGAAGGCATTATTGGTGAAGGTGCAATCCGCTTTCATTTGCTGACACAGTGCTTTTGCCAGATCGATATCGAAGCCAACGATTTGGTTGTCGTGATCGAGGGATTCGAACGGGGGATAAGTTGCGGAAGAGGCGAAGCGGATTTTTTCAGCCGCATAAGCATTCATTGCCAGAGTTGCCAGCGCAGCAGCAACGATCCATTTTTTCATTATGTAACTCCTGTAAACCATGCCAGAGACGGAACGGGTTACACGATGCCAGTTAATGAATTTATATGCAATATTTTTGCTTAATGATTTAAATGAAAACGGGCGCCTTTTCGGGCGCCCGCTGTGGTTACATCAGTTACGGCGCTCAAATGCCAGCGCACGCTTCTCAACCAGACGCATCATTAACGTCAGCAAGCCGTTAACCACCAGATAGATCAGGCCAGCGGCAGCATACACCGAGATATCGTAAGTGCGGCCATACAGCAACTGTCCGTGACCCATGACTTCCATCAGCGTGATGGTGTAAGCCAGCGAGGTACTTTTGAATACCAGCACCACTTCGTTGGAGTAGGAGGACAGGGCGCGCTTAAAGGCGTACGGCAGCAAAATGCGTAGCGTATCTTTACGATTCATGCCGAGCGCAGCACAGGATTGCCATTGACCAGACGGAATCGCGCGCACCGCACCGTAAAACAGCTGCGTGGTATAGGCGGCGCTGTTGAGCGACAGCGCCAGCAGTGCGCACAGCCAGGGTTGCGACAGCAGATGCCACAGCCACGGAATGTTCTGGATGCTGGGGAACTGGCCGGGTCCGTAGTAGATCAGGAAGATCTGCACCAGCAGCGGCGTACCGGTAAACAGGGTGATATAGCCTTTCACCAGCCAGTTTAGCACCGGCAGTTTAAGCGCCAGCACGATGGTACACAGCACCGACAGCACCAGCGCGGCAATCAACGATGCCACGGTCAGCGTGAGGCTGGTATGAAGCCCTTTTAGCAGCTCGGGTAAGTAATCCAGCATGCGTTAGGCCCCTCGCTCGAAACGCGTGGTGCGCAATTCAATACGGCGCAATACAGCCTGACTGAACAGCGTGATAATCAGATAGATCGCCGCCGCCACCAGATACCAGGTAAACGGCTCTTGGGTGCGGGTGGCAATACTTTTGGTTTGTAGCATCAGGTCGTTCACGCTGATCAGTGATACCAGCGCGGTATCCTTCAGCAGCACCAGCCATTGGTTACCCAAACCTGGCAGCGCGTGTCGCCACATCTGCGGCATAATCAGGCGCAAGAAAATCGCCGACTTCTTCATGCCAAGCGCCTGACCCGATTCCCATTGACCGACCGGCACCGCTTTCAGCGCGCCGCGCAGGGTTTGCGACGCATAGGCGGAATAGAGCATCGCCAGCGCAATCACACCACACAGGAAGGGACTGACGTCGAAGTTTTCAATCTGTACCTGCACCGGAATGTTGAACAGGCCAAGATTGATATGGAAGCCATCGGAGAGCGTCAGCAGCAGTTGAGAGGCGCCAAAATAGATAAACAGCACCACCAGAATTTCCGGCAGGCCGCGAATCAAGGTCACCAGCACAGTACCGAGCCACGCCAGCGGTTTCCAGCGCACTGATTCCCAACCAGCAAAAATCATCGCCAGCACCAGGCCGGCGATCAGTGCACAAACGGCAAGGCCGACGGTCATGCCGGCGGCGCTTGCGAGTGGAATCATTTCATTCATCAGAAATTACTGCTGGAACCATTTGCTGTAGATGGTTTTGTAAGTACCGTCGGCCTTGATCTTCTCCAGCGCGGCATTGAATTTGCCCTGCAACTCGCTGTTGCCCTGACGCACCGCAATACCTAAACCGGTACCGAAGTAATCTTTATCCGTCACTTTCTCACCCAGCGGCGCGAGGTTGGCGTTCTGTTTCAGCCATTCGTTTACCACCGCGGTGTCACCGAATACGGCGTCGATGCGGCCATTTTTCAGATCCAGCACCGCGTTCTGATAGCTGTCGTAAGGCACCACGGTGATGTCGCTGTGTTTGTCAGACAGGTATTTCTGGTGCGTGGTACCGTTTTGCACGCCAACACGTTTGCCTTTCAGCGCGGCTACGTCAGCCATTTTGCCTTTCTGCGCGATGAAGATGGCCGAGTTGTCGTAGTACGGTTTAGAGAACAGCACTTGCTTCTCACGATCGGGCGTGATGTCCATGCCCGCCATTACCGCATCAAAACGACGGAATTTCAGGCTTGGGATCAAGCTATCAAACGCCTGATTAGTAAAGGTGCAGGTCGCATCCATCTCTTTACACAGCGCGTTAGCCAGATCGACATCAAAGCCCTGAATTTTGTTGTCAGAGTCAACAAATTCAAAGGGAGGATATGAAGCCTCGGTAGCGAAACGCAATGTCTGTGCAGCAGACGCGCTCAGGCTCAGGCCGGCAAGGAGGGCAGCAATTACAACTTTTTTCATTAGAAGCTTCCTGACTTAATGCGAAAGATAATTAGCAAACGCGTCGGTTTGCGGCTGTGTAAAGTGGCTGGCATCGCCTTGCTCAACGATGTGACCGTTTTCCATGTACACCACGCGGCTGGCGGTTTTACGCGCCACTTCCACTTCGTGCGTCACGATCACTTGCGTGATGTTGGTCTGGGCCAGCTCACGAATAATGCTGACAATCTGGGCGGTGATTTCGGGATCGAGTGCAGCGGTCGGTTCATCAAACAGCAGCACCTGCGGCTCCATCATCAGCGCACGGGCAATTGCCACGCGCTGCTGCTGACCACCGGAAAGATGCAGCGGGAAACGATCGGCATACGGCGTCAGCCGCAGACGTTCCAGCAGCTTTTCGGCACGCGCTCGCGCAGCGTCTTTGCTGAGACCGAGCACGCGGCACGGCGCTTCAATCAGGTTCTGCACCACGCTCAGGTGCGGCCACAGATTGTATTGCTGGAATACCATGCCCACGTTCTGACGCAGCTCGCGAATCGCGCTGTCAGAAGGCGCTTTGGTGAAATCAAACTGGTTGCCGGCAATCTGCAGGCTGCCGGAACGCGGTTGCTCCAGCAAATTGAGGACGCGCAGGAGCGAACTTTTACCCGCGCCACTCGGGCCGAGCAACACCAGCGTTTCACCCTGCGGACAAGCCAGGTTGATATCGAACAGCGCCTGATGGGCACCGTAAAAACAGTTTATGGCGTTTAGTTGAATACTCATGCGCAAAAAATGAATAGTAATTAGTGTCGCGGATTTTAACGTCACCAGAATAGTTATGCAATTGTGGTGGGTTAATATTTATTAAAGAGCAGTGAAACAACCAAAGCGTAGCACAATATCGCGCAACTCAAGGTGGCAGAGGGCTGGCGAGCCCTATTTAGTTCACAAAATATCAACAAAAAGCGCCGCAAGGATGCGGCGCGCTAATCAATGGTGTTAACTGTAGGAAAAGTGAACGGTTACTTTTTCGCTTCCAGCAGTTGCGTCAGTGAACCGCCGCCAACGTGTGGCACCTGGCCGACATAACGCACATCATCAACTACCCAGCAGGTGCCTTCGTGGATCATCAGCACTTCATCTTGCCAGGTTTTATTGTCGCGGCTTAGCTCAACGCGCAGCGGGATATTGCGCGCGTCGCGATTGGGAATGGTGGATGCGCTGGCGACGTCAGCCGAAGTTGGGCCTTGCGCCAGGCTGGAGAACAGGTCGCCGCGGGTCCACGCCGCGGGTTTCGGGTTCTGGCTGCTGGCACTCAGCAGCTTCTGATACAGGTGATCGCTCAGGTAAGGGCGATATTTCGCCAGCGTGTTGCTGTCTGGCAAACCTTGCGTTGGCTGGCTAACGCGTAAATCGTAGAACTGTTGCGCCACGCTGTCTGGACCACCCTCAACGCAGGCCGCGGTGCGCGGGCCATTATCCTTAATGACCGGCTCAACGGTGGTACAGGCACTTAGCAGCAACGCCGCGGGAATAAGCAGCGCAAAGGCATTGTTTCTCATCTCGATTTCCTTATTGTTCACTGGCAAAGCGCCATTTTTAGCATAGAGTATAGCCTTGCTTTTACGCCGTACGAGCTATAACCAGCTGATTCAGAAAAGGAGAACACCATGAAATTTTCTACAACGCCCACGTTGGAAGGACACAGCATCAGTGAATATTGCGGCGTGGTCGCTGGTGAAGCGATTCTTGGCGCCAATATTTTCCGCGATTTTTTTGCCGGCATCCGCGATATCGTCGGTGGTCGCTCTGGCGCTTACGAAAAAGAGTTGCGTAAAGCGCGCCAGATCGCTTTCAAAGAGCTGGAGGAGCAGGCGAAAGCGCTCGGCGCCAACGCGGTAGTGGGCATTGATATCGACTACGAAACCGTGGGTAAAGAGGGCAGCATGTTGATGGTCAGCGTCACCGGCACCGCCGTGATTATTCGCTAATGCGCGTGGTTGTCCTGTTGGCGATGGCCTTTTTGCTGAGCGCCTGTCAGTCATCGATTGAAGCGCGCCACGGTTATTGGGTGGATACCGCTCATCCGGCGCAGGGCGCACGACCGCGCATCAAAGTGGTGGTGATTCATTACACCGCCGAAGATTTTTCCAGTTCGCTGGCAACACTCACCGATCGGGAAGTTAGCGCGCACTATCTGATTCCACAGCATCCGCCGCAGAAAAACGGCAAGGGCGTGGTGTGGCAACTGGTACCAGAAAGCCAACTCGCGTGGCACGCAGGCCCCAGTTTCTGGCGCGGTGCGACGCGCATCAATGACACGTCGATTGGTATTGAAATCGTTAACAGTGGCTACCGCCGTACTTTGACAGGTTTGCAGTGGCAGCCCTTTACGCCGCAGCAGATCAGCGCGCTGGCGGCGCTGGTTGAAGACATTACGCAGCGCTACGGCATCTCGCCGGAAAATGTGGTGGGGCACAGCGATATCGCGCCGCAGCGTAAGCAGGATCCCGGTCCGCTGTTTCCGTGGCAGCGATTGGCAGAACAAGGTTTAGGTGCGTGGCCCGAGCAGGCGACGGTACAGCGCTATCTCAACGGATGCCCCGCTGAAGAAGCGGTGGATCCGGCTGAGCTGCTGGATACGCTACAGCGTTATGGTTACGACGTATCAGCGGCCACTACGCCACAGATGCAGCGCAAGCTGATTGCGGCGTTTCAGATGCATTTCCGCCCGCATGATTATCGCGGCATCGCCGATGCGGAAACCCTGGCGATTGCCCGCGCGTTATTAGCGAAGTACGGTGCGGCGCAGTGATGCTCCATATTGGTCGCCATGAATGGCGCCCCTACGGAACATCGCGCACCGGCGTTTATTGCTGCAGAAATGCCTGCCAGTGCGCCACCAAACGTTGCAGATCCTGACGGCTGACATCCAGATGCGTCACAATGCGCGTCACTGGACCCACGCTAATGAGCACGTCGCCCGCCTGCATCCAGCTTTTTAGTGCTTCAACCTGCTCCGGTGACACCTTCACAAACAGCATATTGGTGTGTTGATTAAGCACCTCAACGCCGATGGCGCTCAACTGATCGCCCAACCACGCCGCGTTGTCATGATCGTCCTTAAGACGTGCCACGTTATGCTTTAACGCATAGAGCCCGGCCGCGGCCAGAATGCCTGACTGACGCATGCCGCCGCCGGTCATTTTGCGCCAGCGGCGCGCCTCTTCGATATAGGCGTCATCGCCACACAGCAGCGAACCAATCGGCGTGCCGAGTCCTTTTGACAGGCAGATAGTTAACGTGTCGCAGTAGCGCGCAATGGCTTCCAGTTCAACATTCTGCGCCACCACGGCATTAAAAATACGTGCGCCGTCGATGTGCAGCGCCAGCTTGCGCTCGCGAGTGAATGTCCATGCTTGTTCGAGATAGCTCAGCGGCAGCACTTTACCGTGATGCGTGTTTTCCAGGCTTAACAAGCGCGTGCGGGCGAAGTGAAAATCATCGGGTTTAATGGCGGCAGCAACATCGGCGAGCGGCAGGGAACCATCTTCGGCGTGCAGAATCGGTTGTGGCTGAATGCTGCCGAGCACCGCGGCACCACCGGCTTCATATTTGTAGTTATGCGCTTGCTGGCCAACGATATATTCATCGCCGCGCTGGCAGTGACACAGCAGCGCCACCAGATTAGCTTGCGTGCCGGTGGGGAAGAACAGGGCAGCGGCTTTACCGCTCAAGCGTGCGGCTTCAACTTCCAGTGCGTGGACGGTGGGGTCATCGCGGTAGACATCATCGCCGGTTTCGGCTGCCATCATGGCATCGAGCATGGCAGCACTGGGGCGGGTTACGGTATCACTGCGTAAATCGATCACGTCGCTCTCCTGAAATAAAAAAGCGGGCGAAGCGCCCGCATTGTCATCATGTTTGGCCTAATTTGTTTTACCTCAGCCAGTTGGTTTTCGCCAGCTCCACGATTTCATCACCGCGTCCATTCAGAATGGCGCGCATCATGTACAGGCTGAAACCTTTGGCCTGTTCGGCTTTGATCTGCGGTGGCATCGACAACTCTTCCTTGGCGGTAATCGCGTCAATCAGTACCGGACCATCATGCGCAAAGGCTTCCTGCAACACGCCGTTCAGCTCCGAGGCTTTCTCCACGCGCATACCTTTGATGCCGCAGGCGGCGGCAATCGCAGCAAAATCTGGATTCTCAAGATCGGTGCCATCGGTGAGATAACCGCCGGCCTTCATCTCCATCGCCACAAAGCCCAGCACGCTGTTATTGAAGATCACCAGTTTCACCGGCAATTTCAGTTGTGCCACCGAGATGAAATCGCCCATCAGCATGCTAAAACCGCCGTCGCCACACAGCGCGACCACCTGACGCTGTTTGTCCAGCGACTGTGCGCCCAAGGCTTGTGGCATGGCATTGGCCATCGAACCGTGATTAAACGAACCGATCAGGCGACGCTTGCCGTTCATCTTCAGATAGCGCGCCGCCCACACGGTTGGCGTACCCACGTCGCAGGTGAAGATGGCGTCGTCATCGGCGTATTCGCTGATTTGCTGGGCCAGATATTGTGGGTGAATCGGCAACTTGTCATTGGCGGTGGCCAGCTCGTCCAATCCTTTACGCGCATCGACGTAATGTTCCAGTGCCTTGTCCAGATGCTGGCGATCGGTTTTGCTGCTGAGCTGCGGCTGCAGCGCATGCAAGGTGGTTTTGATATCACCGACCAGCGCCATATCGACATGGCTGTGCGAGCCGAGGCTGCCGGGATTAATATCGATCTGAATGATTTTGGCATCGGCAGGATAGAAGGCGCGATAGGGGAATTGTGTACCGAGCAACACCAGGGTATCGGCGTTCATCATGGCGTGGAAACCGGAGGAGAAGCCAATCAGTCCGGTCATGCCGACGTCGTAAGGGTTGTCGTATTCGATGTGCTCTTTACCGCGCATCGCATGTACGATTGGCGCTTTCAGCGTCTCAGCCAGCTTAACCACTTCGGCATGCGCCCCAGCGCAGCCGCTGCCGCACAACAGGGTAATATTTTTCGCGTCGTTCAGTGTTGCAGCCAACGCGGCCACTTCACTGGCATTAGGCACCACATGCGGCAGTTGCGGTGGATACCATTCGCTGCGCGCGCTTTCCGGTGCAGGCTGCAGCGCCACATCGCCGGGGATGACCACGACCGATACGCCACGATTGAGAATGGCTTTACGCATCGCAATGCCCAGCACCTGCGGCAACTGCTCTGGATTTGAAACCAGTTCGCAATAATGGCTGCACTCACGGAACAATTCTTGCGGATGGGTTTCCTGAAAATAGCCGCTGCCGATTTCGCTGGAAGGAATGTGAGCGGCGATTGCCAATACTGGAACGTGGTTGCGGTGGCAATCAAACAAGCCGTTGATTAAGTGAAGGTTGCCAGGCCCACATGAACCGGCACATACCGCCAGTTCACCGCTGATTTGTGCTTCGGCGCCGGCCGCGAATGCCGCGACTTCTTCATGGCGCGTCGGCATCCATTCAATGGTGCCCATACGATTCAAGCTGTCGCTCAGGCCGTTCAGCGAGTCGCCGGTGACGCCCCAAATGCGTTTCACCCCGGCGTTTTCAAGGGTTTTTGCCAGCAGTGCCGCCACAGTTTGCTTCATCGTTTGCTCCTTTCTGGTGTTGAGCCATCCATGCCGATGGCGAAAACGTGTCAGTCAGAAAGCGTAGACGATGAAGCTGGCGCGCAGCCGTGAAAAAATGCGCTGTGCCAATTATGCCGAGAACAGGGCGATGAGGATCGGGGCCAGTAAACTCATGATAAAACCGTGCACAATCGCGGCGGGGACAATTTCCATGCCGCCGGTGCGTTGCAGGATCGGCAGCGTGAAATCCATCGATGTTGCGCCGCTTAATCCCAGCGTCATGCTGCGCTGACGGGTAATTAACAGCGGGATTAGCATGATGGTGATCAGTTCGCGCAGCAGATCGTTGAAGAAGGCTGCGCTACCTATCACCGGGCCAAACGATTCGCTCATCAAAATACCGGAAAGTGAATACCAGCCGAAACCGCTCGCCAGCGCCAGACCGGTTTTGATCGGCAGATTCAGTAGCAGCGCAGCGATGATGCCTCCGAGCAGCGCACTGCTCATAGAGACCAGCGCCACCACCATGCCACGGCGATTAATGGTGATCTGACGCAATGTCATGCCGCTGCTGCGCAGTTGAATACCCACCAGCAATAGCATCAGCATCAAGGCGTATTCGCTAATGGTTGATGCATGGCGCAGCGGTGCCCATTGGCTTAAACCGAGCAGAAAACCGGCCAGCACCGAGCCGCATAGCTTGAGCGACTCCAGCGCCATATGCAGACGCGACGGCAGTGTTTGCGGCTTGTGCTGGTGGCGCCACGGCCAGCGTCGCTCCAGCAGCCACAGCGCCAGCAGCGAGCAGGCAAGAATGCTCAGCATGCTGACCAAGGCGATGTGGAAAATGGCGAGTAAATTACTGCTCAGGTTATCGAGAAACGCCAGGCTGGTGCCCATAAAGAACAGAATGATATACACCAGCGCACTCAGCGTGCGGCTTACAACCTGTAAAAGTGATGTTTGCCGCAGTGGCAGCAGATAGCCGAAAATCAGCGGCAACAGGATAATAATCAATCCGTACATAGTGGGTTTCTATCCATGATTTGAGGGCTGTCACGCTAGCGAAAAACAGTTGAAGTGTAAACCTTTTCCCCTTGCGCTGACTTGACCAGCGCAGCGTGGCGGACCATGCTCAGACAAGGTAACGGATGGATTGTATGATGATTCTGGAACATATCGATATTCACGGTTTTCGCGGCATTAATCGGCTGTCATTGCCGTTGACTGACACCAATCTGCTGATTGGAGAAAATGCCTGGGGTAAATCGAGCCTGCTGGACGCATTAACGCTATTACTGGCACCTGCTGCAGAACCTTATCAATTCACTGAACACGACTTTCACTTTCCACCCGGTGATATCGATGCGCGCATGCGCCACCTGCAGCTGGTATTTCGCTTTCGCGCGCAGGGCGCTGATGATGGCGCACTGTTTCAGCCCTTCTGGCTGCACGATGAAAACGGTCGCTATATCCGTTTCAGCACCCGCGCCAAACGTCAGGAGCAGGGTGTAAAAACCACCTGGCGTTTTATCGATGAGAACAACGATGTGTTGCCAATGGCGGGCACTGACGCCGCGCTGGCGCATCTGCGCGCGTATTATCCGGTATTGCGCTTACGCGATGCGCGTTTTGGCCGCAGAACCCGGCTTACGGACAACGATGAGCAGCGGCGCGCAACCACCTTAACGGCGTTGGCGCAGGAAGTGGAAAAGCTGACGCGCGATTTGGTGGTGCGGCCACAAACGTTAAGCGACGATCTGCTGCGTCAGGGATTGCATACTATGCAGCAACTGCTGGAACACTATTTTCTGGTGCAGCAGTCAGGCAGTAGCGCGATGCGCGTTGCCCCGGAAGTCCGTGATGGCAGCGAAGGCTGGCGCTCGCTGGATAAACTTAATCATCTGATTGCCGGCACTGAATCACGCAGTCGTCAGGTGATTCTGCTGCGCATGTTCTCGCTGTTGATTCAGGCGCACGGCAACGAACCATTGCCCGCGGGTGCGCATCCGCTGCTGCTGGTGGAAGATCCGGAGACGCGCTTGCATCCCATCATGCTATCGGTGGCGTGGAATTTACTGGAACTGATGCCGCTGCAAAAAATTGCCACGACCAACTCGGGCGAATTACTGTCGCAGGTGCCGCTGGAGAATATTTGCCGTCTGGTGCGTGAACCCGCGCGCGTGGCAGCCTGGCGCATTGGGCCGGAAGGGTTGAGTGCTGAAGAGAGCCGCCGCATTGGTTTTCACATCCGTGTGAATCGCCCATCGGCGCTGTTTGCCCGCTGCTGGCTATTGGTGGAAGGCGAAACCGAAGTGTGGATTATTAATGAACTGGCACGACAGCGCGGCTATCACTTCGCGGCGGAAGGGGTGAAAGTAATTGAGTTTGCGCAATCTGGCCTGAAGCCATTGCTAAAATTCGCCCAACGCATGGGCATCGCCTGGCATGTACTGACCGACGGCGACCAGGCGGGTAGCAAATATGCCGCCACCGCGCGCAGCCAACTACCGTCGCATGCACGGGAAAGCGATCATCTCACCCAATTCCCGGCACCTGACATCGAGCATTTTCTCTACAAGCAAGGCTTTAGCGATGTTTATCATCAGATGGCGCACCTGCCGTTAAACGCGCCTATGAATATGCGGCGTATTATTAGTCAAGCCATTCATCACAGTTCGAAACCTGAGCTGGCAATTGCTGTTGCGATGGCGGCGGCGGAACGCGGGCCAGAGGCCATTCCGTCGCTGCTGGATCAGCTGTTCGCTCACGTGATGTGGTTGGCGCGCGGTCGGGCGGATTGAAGTTAGGGTCGATTCGCCAAATAAAAATGCCAGCGTCTGCGGCTGGCATTTTTTTTCGGGAGTGGTCAGAATACGTGAAACAGCCTGCGCGTTAAGCGACCGCAGCTTGCGTGGCTTCACAGGGCACAATTAGGCTGGCGTGATTGCCCTTTGGTCCTTCATGGACATCAAACTGAACCTGTTGGCCAGCTTTCAGCGTTCTGTATCCCTCCATCTGGATCGTGGAGTAGTGTGCGAAGATATCGTCGCCGCCGCTAATCGGACAGATAAACCCGAAGCCTTTGGCGTTGTTGAACCATTTTACAGTACCCGTCTCCATGCTTTTACTTCCCTCGCAAGACATTTTGATAAGTAGGTGAGGTCATTGAAGCTGTGAGTCGAGCTTGTTTAAAACTCAATCAGCTTGTGTTAGTAGAATGTAGAGAAACGGACCTTATCGTCAAGCAAACGGTCCTGGCGGATGGGGATAAATTCATCAAAATTTGAGGCAGTTAACGCTATTGCAAATTTTGTGATACAGGTCGCGCATGTGCTTTTAGGGCCACTTTTTAGCAAGTCAAAGCCGGCTTGACAGGCATGTTAAACTTTAGGAATGGGCGCAGAAATGCGCACAATCGTAACGCAGAATTTCGACGGAACATTATGGCAAACACAAACGACTGGCTTAATTTTGAACATCTAGCCGAAGATAAAGTACGCGAAGGGTTAAAGCCGCCTTCAATGTATAAAGTCATTCTGAACAATGACGATTATACACCTATGGAATTTGTTATTGACGTTCTGCAAAAGTTCTTTTCTTATGATATTGAACGTGCAACGCAGCTGATGTTGAAAGTTCACTACCATGGAAAAGCAATCTGTGGTGTATTCACTGCAGAAGTGGCGGAGACCAAAGTAGCCCAGGTGAACAATTACGCACGAGATAATGAACATCCGTTGCTGTGTACGCTAGAAAAAGCCTGAAGCCATCTCCATATAGGAGATAGGTTGTCAGAGCGATAATTGGGGGAGGTGCCAAATGCTCAATCAAGAACTGGAACTCAGTTTAAACATGGCTTTCGCCAGAGCGCGTGAGCACCGTCACGAGTTTATGACCGTCGAGCATCTGTTGCTGGCATTGCTCAGTAACCCGTCGGCCAGAGAGGCACTGGAAGCCTGTTCGGTGGATATCGTGGCTCTGCGTCAGGAACTCGAAGCCTTCATCGAACAAACCACGCCGGTGTTGCCTGCCAGCGAAGAGGAGCGCGATACCCAACCTACGCTCAGCTTCGAGCGCGTGCTGCAACGTGCGGTATTCCATGTCCAGTCCTCCGGTCGCAGCGAAGTCGCTGGTGCCAACGTGCTGGTCGCTATTTTCAGCGAGCAGGAGTCGCAAGCGGCCTATCTGCTGCGCAAACATGAAGTGAGCCGTCTCGATGTGGTGAACTTCATCTCCCATGGTACGCGTAAAGACGAACCCGGCCAGCCGCAGAACAATGCGGAAAATCCGGTTAACGAAGAGCAAGCAGGCGGGGAGGATCGTATGGAAAACTTCACCACCAATCTTAATCAGCTTGCTCGCGTCGGCGGAATCGATCCGCTGATCGGCCGCGATAAAGAGCTGGAGCGTACTGTTCAGGTATTGTGCCGTCGTCGCAAGAATAACCCGCTGCTGGTGGGTGAATCGGGCGTGGGTAAAACAGCGATTGCTGAGGGGCTTGCCTGGCGCATTGTGCAGGGCGACGTGCCGGAAGTGATGAAAGAGTGCACCATCTATTCACTCGACATCGGTTCGCTGCTGGCCGGAACCAAATACCGCGGTGATTTTGAAAAACGCTTTAAAGCCTTGTTGAAACAGCTGGAGCAGGACAGTAATAGCATCCTGTTTATTGACGAAATCCATACCATTATTGGTGCGGGTGCGGCATCAGGTGGCCAGGTGGATGCGGCAAACCTGATTAAGCCGCTGCTTTCAAGCGGCAAAATTCGCGTGATGGGTTCAACCACTTATCAGGAATTCAGCAATATCTTTGAGAAGGATCGTGCGCTGGCGCGCCGTTTCCAGAAGATTGATATTACTGAGCCTTCTGTGGAAGAAACCGTGCAGATTCTCAACGGCCTGAAGCCGAAGTACGAAGCGCATCATGACGTGCGTTATACCGCGAAAGCGGTACGTGCGGCGGTAGAGCTGGCGGTCAAGTATATCAACGATCGTCATTTGCCGGATAAGGCGATTGACGTAATTGACGAAGCCGGGGCGCGTGCGCGTCTGGTGCCGGTCAGCAAGCGTAAGAAAACGGTTAATGTTTCGGATATCGAAACCGTGGTGGCGCGTATTGCACGTATTCCAGAGCAGAGCGTGTCACAAACCGATCGCGATACGTTGAAAAACCTCGGTGACCGTTTGAAAATGCTGGTGTTTGGTCAGGATAATGCGATTGAAGCACTGACTGAAGCAATCAAGATGAGCCGCGCTGGTTTGGGCCAGGATCGTAAACCGGTCGGATCCTTCCTGTTTGCGGGCCCAACTGGCGTTGGTAAAACAGAAGTTACCGTTCAGTTGGCTAAAGCGCTGGGTATCGAACTGCTGCGTTTCGACATGTCCGAGTATATGGAGCGCCACACCGTTAGCCGTTTGATCGGTGCGCCTCCCGGTTATGTCGGCTTCGATCAGGGCGGTTTGTTGACGGATGCGGTCATCAAGCATCCGCACGCTGTTGTACTGCTGGATGAAATCGAGAAAGCACACCCGGATGTCTTCAATCTGCTGCTGCAGGTGATGGATAACGGTATGCTGACCGATAACAACGGACGTAAAGCAGACTTCCGTAACGTGGTGCTGGTAATGACCACCAACGCCGGCGTACGCGAAACTGAACGTAAGTCGATTGGCCTGATTCATCAGGACAACAGTACTGACGCGATGGAAGAGATCAAAAAAATCTTTACGCCAGAGTTCCGTAACCGTCTCGATAACATCATCTGGTTCCGTCACCTGTCTCAGGAAGTGATTCATCAGGTAGTAGATAAATTTATCGTTGAGTTGCAAGCGCAGCTGGATGCGAAGGGCGTATCGTTGGAAGTGAGCGATGATGCGCGCGATTGGCTGGCTGATAAGGGTTACGACAAAGCGATGGGTGCGCGTCCGATGGCACGTGCCGTGCAGGAAAACCTGAAGAAACCGTTGGCGAATGAACTGCTGTTTGGTTCGCTGGTTGATGGTGGATCGGTATCAGTAGCGCTGGATAAAGATAAAAACCAGCTTACTTACCACTTCCTGAGTGCGGAAAAACGTAAAACCGAAGGTACAGTTCACTAAGCGTGATGCAGATATGAAAAAGGCCGGATGCAAATCCGGCCTTTTTTTTGCGCTAAGTTCGTGCGATCAGCGCGAGATATGAATCTCTACTTAGCGACTACGGAAGACAATGCGGCCTTTGCTCAGGTCGTACGGGGTCAACTCGACAGTCACTTTGTCGCCCGTCAGGATGCGGATATAGTTTTTGCGCATTTTACCGGAGATATGAGCGGTAACCACGTGCCCGTTTTCAAGCTCTACGCGGAACATGGTGTTCGGTAACGTATCCAGTACGGTACCTTGCATTTCAATATTGTCTTCTTTGGCCATCGAATCCTCTGGGTGTACTACCAAACTGTTGAACCGGCAAGATAATGCCGAATTCCATGATTTATGTAAAGAACCGTTGATGATTTTGCCAACGCTTCGCCGTGCGTCGCGCCGTTGCGCGTGCAGTACGGATAAATTAGGGTGTTTTTTGACGTCTGCGGGGGATTAGCGGGCTAAGAATCTGTAGCAATCGGCATCAGTTGCACAATCAAAACAGCTTCGGGGAATGTGTGAGATCCCCAACCTGGCAATTCCGGCTCGCCACAGCGAAGCGCGGACGACATACCAAACTCGCTTATTGTATCACTTTTGTCGGGAATTGTGTGCAAAACATCGGTGAGCCATGTCAAAAAAGGGTTTGTGTTTGCCAGCAGCTGTCAGAAACCGGTTGCCACGCCAGGGTTTGCACATACTGTAAATAATCGACGCGCGGGATTTCAACTGCACCCAATGAGGCGGTATGCGGGTTCAGCACCTGGCAATCAATCAGTCGACCCTGATGCGCCACAAAGTGTTGTGAGAACACCCACAGCGCAGTTTTCGAGGCATTTTCCTGACGGCTAAACATCGATTCACCGCAAAAAATTTGCCCCAGTGCCAATCCATACATGCCGCCCACCAGTTGCTGACCGCACCAGACTTCAATCGAATGCGCATGGCCTAATTCGTATAAACGTAACCACGCACGTTTCACTTCAAAGGTGATCCACGTTCCCTCTTGTCGGCCGCTGGCACAGCCTTCCAGCACCTGTGGAAACGCGTGATTCATGGTAACGCGATAGGGCGAACGCTTATGGAAGCGCGCCATACTGCGACTCAGATGGAAAGATTCTGGCAGCATGACCGCGCGGGGATCCGGCGACCACCAAAGAATCGGATCGCCTGGAGAAAACCACGGGAAAATTCCCCGCTGATAAGCATTCATCAGGCGGGCAGGGGAGAGATCGCCGCCCATCGCCAATAATCCGTTGGGCTCGCGCAGCGCCATTTCAGGGGGTGGGAAATTTAATGAATCCCGTGAAAGCTGTATCAGTCTCATTGCGTCAATCACACTCAGGGCTGTTGGCTAAGACTATAGCGTAAAGCGCTGATGGAAACGCCAGTAGCGGCCTGCTTTTGAGATTAATTCGGCGTGCGTGCCGGATTCAATAATCTTTCCCTGATCCATAACACAAATGCGGTCCATGGACTCCAAACCACTTAAGCGATGCGTCACCATGATTAGTGTTTTACCGTGGGTGACGTGCTGCAATAGTGTCAGGATCTGTTGCTCGGTGCTGGCATCCAAACCTTCAGTGGGTTCATCAAGCAACCATAAATCGCCATCGTGCAACAGGGCACGTGCAATTGCCAGACGACGCAGTTCACCGCCTGATAACGGTCGACCGCCATCGCCCATCCACGCATTTAATCCTTCATCTCGCTCGGCGAGATGCGTTAGACCAACCTGATGTAAGGCATTAATCAACTGTTCATCGCTAGCATCCGGTTTTGCCAGTAGCAGATTGTCGCGCAGCGTTTGGCTAAATAGATGTACACGCTGTGTCACCACACTGATGCGGCTGCGTAGCGAAGCTTCGTCCCAGGCGGCGAGGTCGATATCGTTCAGGCTAATCGAACCTTGTTGCGCTTCCCAGCCGCGCGTAATGAGTGTCAGCAGGCTGGACTTCCCGCAGCCGGTGGGGCCGAGCAGCGCCAGATGTTCACCAGACCCTAACGATAGTGAGAAATGCTGCAGCACCGGTTCAGGGCGCTGTGGATAGCTAAAACAGATATTTTCCAGCTTCAAGCTGATACCTGATGCGCTAGCATTTTTAGCGTTGGGAAAACGTATTGCTGCAGGTTGATCAATGATTTCCTGTACCCGCTTCGCTGCGCTGGTCACTTGCGACAGCGGCAAAAATGCACCGGCAACCGGCGCCAATGCTTCAAACGCCGCCAGTCCGCAGAACACAAACAGCGCGATTAACGCGCCCGGCGCACTATTTCCACCTACGCTAGTAGCGGAAATCCACAACAGCAGCGTAACCGTCACACCGCTGATGACCAGCAGCAGACTTTGTGCCAACGCCTGTAGGCGATGTTGTCTACGTTGCGCCTGTTGCCACTTAAGTTCTTCCGTATCAAGCTGGTCACGCCACAGTTGCGCAGCGCCATAGATTTTCAGCTCAGACAGGCCGGTAATCCAATGCGTTAACTGCAGGCGCCAACTGGCCTGATGCTGGGCTAACTGTTGTCCGACTGAAGTGCCAAGCCGCCAAAACAGCGGCGGCATGAGCAACAGCGTCAATAACATAATGCCGCCGAGCAGCAAAGCTAACGGCACATCCAATAGCGCTAAACCGCAGGTGACCACCACAATCACAATTACAGCGCCGATTAATGGCGAAATCACACGCAAGTAAAGATGGTCGAGCGTATCCACGTCGCTGACGAAACGGTTGAGCAACTCACCTTGACGAAAACGTCCCAACTGTTCAGGTGCGAGGGCGATGAGTTTACTGAAGGTGAAAACGCGCAAATGTTGCAGCACACGGAAGGTAGCATCGTGGCTCACCAGGCGTTCGAAATAACGCGCTGCTGTGCGCATGATCGCCGCACCACGCACTCCAGCAGCGGGCAACATGTAGTTGAACGTGTAAAGTCCCGTAATACCCGCTAGCGAAGAGGCGGCGAGGAACCACCCGGATAACGTTAACAGCCCAATGCTAGCAAGTAGGGTGACGATCGCAAGAATTATGCCTAGCCCTAAACGCCATGGATGACGGTTAAACAGACGCAGGAAAGGCAGTAAATGATTCATCATGCGATCTCCTTTCGACGATGTTGCACCATTTCGCGCAGCGGTCCATCTTGTTCAATCAGCTGCTGCCAATGACCTTGTTGAACCAGTTGCCCCGCCTGCATTACCCAAACTTCATCCCAGCTTACGAGCTCGTTCAGTTGGTGCGTTATCATCAGCGTGGTTTGCTGGGTGGCAGCCTGTTGCAAAGCGCTGATAACATGTTGCTCGCTCTGGCTATCCAGCCCAGAACCAGGCTCATCAAGCAGCAGTAATTGCGCAGGTTTAAGCAGTGCACGCGCCACGGCAATACGCTGTGCCTGGCCGACGGAAAGACCAACGCCGCCATCGCCTAAAAAGGTATCTAATCCTTGCGGCAAACGGGCCAAAAATTCGCTAACTCCCGCACGCTGCAGTACCGCAGTGAGCGTGGCATCATCAATGTCATGATTGAACAGCAAATTTTCACGCAGCGTTTGAGCGGGTAAATGAGGATTTTGGCCTACCCAGGCGAGATGTTTTTGCCAGCTATCACGACTGATATCCCGCAGTTCCTGTCCATTCACCTGCAGCGAACCTTGATAAGGCAGGAAGCCAAGCATCACATTCATTAGCACGGTTTTCCCCGCGCCGCTTTGCCCGACTAATGCTACACGCTTGCCAGCGTCGAGAGTGAAACTGAGTGGCTGCGTTAGCGCTTCACCGCTCGCGGTCATCACCACTAAATTCTGTGCCTGGATGTTAAGCGGTCCAGTGAGAGAAAACGCAGGTGAAGCTTGCTCTACGGCAGGATCGGGACTTTCACATAGAAACTGGTCCAGCGCATCAGCTCCACCAATCGCCTGCGCTTTGGCGTGATAGAAGGTGCCCAAATCGCGTAATGGCTGGAAAAATTCCGGGGCCAAAATTAGTGCCAGAAAACCGGCAAACAGTGTTACGCCGGTGCTGTAATGACCGAAATTCAGTTCGCCGAGGTAAGAGAAACCGAAATAGACTGCGACGACAGCGATCGCCAGTGAAGCAAAAAACTCCAGCACGGCGGAAGAGAGAAACGCCAGGCGCAAAACGTCCATGGTGCGTTGGCGGAAATCCGTGGTACTAGCGGCAATTGCCTGTTGCTCTGCCGCGCCGCGATTGAACAGGCGCAGCGTTTCACGGCCGCGTAGACGATCATAAAAATCACCGCTAAGGCGGGCGAGAGCCACAAAGTTGCGGCGGTTGGCATCTGCAGCGCCCATGCCTACCATGGCCATAAACAGCGGAATCAATGGTGCGGTTACCAGCAGAATCAATCCCGCAGCCCAGTTAATCGGGAAAATGGCGATCAAAATAGCTAACGGAATAAATACCGCTAGCGACATCTGAGGCAGATAACGCGCGTAGTATTCCTGCATCTCTTCGATTTGTTCGAGCAGCAACGTAGCCCAACTGCCTGCGGGTTTGCCCTGAATCCATGCCGGACCTAATTCATTGAGTCGGTTCAGCACCTGTTGGCGTAACGCTCGTCGAATGGCGACGCCAGCGCGATGCCCGGCCATTTCGCGAGCATAGTGCAAGCCGGCGCGCAGAACAAAGCACAGGAGCAGTAACAGAAAATCGGTGAGAAGTGTTGCGCGCGGTTGCTGCGCCACAATCAAATTTTGCAGCAGCGAAGCCATTAACCAGGCTTGAGCAATAATGACCAGAGCGCCAGCAAAACCGAACAGTGAGGCAGCACGTAAATTACGCGCACCGTGATGACGTTGCTGACGGAGCCAGCGGAGAAGTTCTTGTTGCCGTGATTTGTTCATGCGATGCCGTTTGGTAACTCAAAAGAGATGTCAATCCCGGATGAAAACCCAGCAATGTCGGGCGCCTGAACTGTAGCATGCAGGTAACAAAAAAGGCGACCAAAACTGGCCGCCTTTAGACGATTATGATCAGGTTATTAACAACTTACTTATCGTTTTTAACCAGTCCATCAAGGAAACGCTCAGCATCCAATGCAGCCATACAACCGGTTCCTGCAGAGGTAATCGCCTGACGATAGATGTGGTCCATTACATCACCGGCAGCGAACACGCCTGGGATGCTGGTTTGCGTAGCGTTACCATGCAAACCGGACTGCACTTTGATGTAGCCATTTTCTAAATCCAGCTGGCCATCAAAAATGGCGGTATTTGGGCTGTGACCGATGGCGACAAACAGGCCAGCGACGTCAAGTGATTCAGGTGCTTCACCTTTGGTAGACAGCAGTTTTAAACCCGTTACGCCCATCTGATCGCCCACCACTTCGTCCAGCGTGCGATCGGTGTGGAGCACGATGTTGCCATTGCGCACTTTTTCCATCAAACGGTCGATGAGAATTTTTTCAGCGCGGAAGCTGTCGCGGCGGTGAATCAAATGCACTTCAGCGGCAATGTTCGCCAGATAAAGCGCTTCCTCAACAGCGGTGTTACCGCCACCAATGACGGCAACTTTCTGGTTGCGGTAGAAGAAACCGTCGCAGGTAGCGCAAGCGGACACACCTTTGCCTTTGAAAGCGTCTTCTGATGGCAGACCGAGGTAACGCGCTGAAGCGCCTGTTGCAATAATCAAAGCATCGGCAGTGTATTCACTGCTGTCGCCGATTAAACGGAACGGACGGTTCTGCAAATCGACAGTATGAATGTGGTCAAAAATGATCTCGGTGTTGAATTTCTCAGCATGCTCCTGCATGCGTTCCATTAACGCGGGACCGGTTAAATCATTGGCATCGCCTGGCCAGTTCTCCACTTCTGTGGTTGTGGTAAGTTGACCGCCTTTCTCCAGTCCGGTAATCAGCACCGGATTCAGGTTGGCGCGCGCTGCATAAACTGCAGCAGTGTAACCGGCAGGGCCGGAGCCCAGAATGAGCAGCTTACTGTGTTTGGCCGTACTCATGCGTTCCTCAATTTTTTTCTGACAACATAGTTTTTGATTGTAGGGAAATTAACGCCGCAAAAAAAGGCTTCAGCAATTTTGTTAACAATCGCTGCAAGCGGCGTAGACGATGAGTGCAGATTTTGCACGCGGTGTGCGCCAAAAGGGGGCAAAGCTCGGCAAATAGTGGTGCAGCAGCACTAAAATTCTCATTTAAAAACAGCAACCCAGAACTCTATCTGGCATCTTGTACTGAATTTGGATGTTTTACTTTGACAATCGCCTGCGCTTTTGCGAAAACATTGGGAGAAGCAGAGAATATTTAGCGATTCAAAACAGAATTTCATTTCTGTTTTGGGCTTTTTAGCCGAATAAACTCAGCCTGACATTGGTAATGACGCATGATGTGGACAGACAACATGCGTCATACGGATGGTAGCGTTACTGCACAGGCTTATGGTCTTCACTTCAGTAAGGCCCTGAACAATGAGCGTTTTCAGGGTGTGGCAGGTAAAGGGAAGGAATTAAGAGAGACAATAATAATGGTAGACAATAAGAAACGCCCCGGAAAAGATTTAGATCGTATCGACAGAAACATTCTGAATGAATTGCAGAAAGACGGTCGTATTTCCAATGTCGAGCTTTCAAAGCGTGTTGGATTATCGCCAACACCTTGTCTTGAGCGCGTGCGTCGCCTTGAGCGTCAAGGCTTCATTCTGGGTTACACCGCGCAACTCAATCCCCACTATCTGGATGCTTCACTGCTGGTATTTGTTGAGATTACTCTGAATCGTGGTGCGCCGGATGTGTTTGAGCAATTTAACGCCGCAGTGCAAAAACTTGAGGAAACTCAAGAATGTCACCTCGTTTCCGGTGACTTTGACTACCTGCTGAAAACCCGTGTACCGGATATGTCCGCCTATCGTAAACTGCTGGGGGAAACCTTGCTACGTCTGCCGGGCGTTAATGACACCCGCACTTATGTGGTGATGGAAGAGGTCAAACAGAGCAATCGTCTGGTGATCAAAACCCGTTAGTGCAGGGCAGGTGCAAAGCTTGCAGGATTTAGGTACACTCCTGTGAATTCATACAGGACCAACGTCGGGCATGCCCGACGTTGTTGCCTTCTTATTTTACAGGCACCTGGAGAGTTCTCTTGAGCCAGGAATATACAGAAGATAAAGACGTTTCGTTACAACCGCTGAGCAGTGGACGTAGGCTGCTGGAAGCATTGCTCATTCTTGTGGCCTTGTTCGCCATCTACTTGATGGTGTCATTGGTGAGTTTCAACCCTTCAGATCCAAGCTGGTCACAAACCGCATGGCATGAGCCTATCCATAATTTGGGTGGTAGCGTTGGCGCATGGCTGGCAGATACCCTGTTGTTCATTTTTGGCGTGATGGCCTATGCCATTCCTCCCGTCATTATTGGCCTCTGTTGGATCACCTTCCGTCAACGCGATCGTCAGGATTACATCGACTACTTTGCCGTAGGTTTGCGCCTGATTGGCGTGCTGGCCTTGGTGGTGACCACTTGTGGCCTTGCAGCACTCAACGTTGATGACATCTGGTATTTTACCTCAGGCGGCGTGATTGGCAGCCTGGTGAGCAATGCCATGGCGCCGTGGTTCAGTTCGGCTGGTGGCACCTTGACGCTGCTTTGCGTATGGGCTGCAGGCATCACGCTCTATACCGGTTGGTCATGGCTGACGATTGCCGAGAAAATCGGCGGCGTGGTGATGGGTGTTCTGACCTTCGCCAGCAACCGTTCACGGCATGACGAACCCTGGCAGGAAGAAGAGTACGACGACGAAGATCATGCTGAAAAGGTCGCGCCTCCAATGCATGCTGCACAGTCGGCTAATGAAGACGATGATGTGCTGTTAGCAAAACCGCGTAAGGTTAGTGACCCCGTTACACACGCGTTAGGTGACGATCCACTGCTGGCGAAAGCCAGTGCTGCCACTGCCGCTGCGATTGCTGTTACCACGCAAGCCGCCCAGCAGACTCCTGCCGTAGCGCAGCCTGCGGCAAGCGCAGTAGTGGAACCTACCGTTACGCCAGGTTTTGCCGAGACAACGGTTCAGTCGATCCCGAATTCTCAGCCTATTGCTGTCGCGCCTGAGCCGATCGCGCAATCTTCTACGCCACTTTATCGCTTTGAAGTGCCAAATGAACCAGCATCTTCTCCGTTCTCGCCTGCTGATGACGATGAGGGGCCGAGCATGGGCAACTGGCAGGATGCTGCGTCGTCTTCAGCAACAATTAATACCGTCGCTGCCGCATCACTTGCCGCCGGCGCGGTAAAAGCGGCGAGTGCATCAACAGCGTATTCGCCTGCCTTTGATATCGTGCCTGAGCGTGATTACAACCCGCAGGTGAAGCAGGGCATTGGCCCAGAGCTGCCGCGTCCCAACAAAGTTAAGTTGCCAACAAGACGTGAATTGGCATCTTACGGCATCAAACTGCCTTCTCAACGAATGGCGGAAGAGCAGGCCAAAGATGCTGAACAGCAACAACCCGAAGTAACCGCTTCCTACAGCGCTCCTTCACAAGAGGATGATGTTGAATTACAGGAAGCACAACTGCGCGAAGCCTTCGCATCGCAGCAGCAGAATCGCTACGGTGAAAGCTGGCAGGATGCGCGTGAGCCCGAAGATGAAGAGGCGCTACAGCAAGCTCAACTCGCACGTCAGTTCGCCGATCAGCAGCAGCAACGCTATAACGAGCCTGAAGTGAAAGAAGCGCCAGTCTTTAATCTGGATACCTCTTCTGCTTTTGATTTCTCACCCATGAAAGATTTGGTTGACGATACGCCAAGTGAGCCGCTCTTTACCCTATCGGCAACGCCAGAGCCAGAGCCGGAAACTGAAGCGCCACCGCAATGGCAGCAGTCAGCTGCGCCGCAGCCAGCATCACTGCCTTCGTTAAGTGCTGAATCCAGCCCATGGTCATCACCGGAGCAGGAAGCTTATTCGGCGCCGCCTGCACCAGTGAAACCCGCTGCGCCCGTGCAGGACAGCTTGTTCCATCCGTTCCTGGTTCGCCATGAACAGCCGCTGGAAAAACCAACCACACCGCTGCCAACGCTGGATTTACTCACGTCACCACCGGCAGAAGAAGAGCCGGTGGATATGTTTGCGCTTGAGCAAACTGCGCGACTGGTTGAAGCTCGACTGGCTGATTACCGTGTGAAGGCGGAAGTTGTTGGTATTTCGCCTGGCCCGGTTATCACCCGCTTCGAACTTGATCTGGCTCCTGGCGTGAAAGCTTCACGTATCTCCAACCTGTCGCGTGACCTGGCGCGTTCTTTGTCAGCTGTTGCGGTGCGTGTGGTGGAAGTCATTCCAGGCAAACCGTACGTAGGCCTTGAGCTGCCCAATAAACACCGTCAAACCGTTTATTTACGCGAAGTTCTGGATTGCCCTAAATTCCGTGAAAATCCTTCTCCGCTTGCCGTGGTGTTGGGTAAAGACATCGCAGGACAGCCGGTTGTCGCTGATTTGGCGAAGATGCCTCACTTGCTGGTTGCCGGTACCACCGGTTCCGGTAAGTCGGTTGGCGTTAACACCATGATTATCAGCATGCTGTATAAGGCTACGCCGGAAGAAGTCCGCTTTATCATGATCGACCCGAAAATGCTTGAGCTGTCAGTCTACGAAGGTATTCCGCACTTGCTGACCGAAGTGGTTACCGACATGAAAGATGCTGCGAATGCGCTGCGCTGGAGTGTGGGTGAAATGGAGCGGCGTTATAAGCTAATGTCCGCGCTGGGTGTGCGTAACCTTGCCGGTTACAACGAAAAGATTGAGCAGGCTGCTGCGATGGGCCGACCCATTCCCGATCCGTTCTGGAAGCCGGGCGACAGCATGGACACCACTCCGCCAGTGCTGGAAAAACTGCCTTATATCGTGGTGCTGGTCGACGAATTTGCCGATCTGATGATGGCGGTAGGTAAGAAAGTCGAAGAGTTGATTGCACGTCTGGCACAGAAAGCGCGTGCGGCGGGTATTCACTTAGTGCTGGCGACTCAGCGTCCGTCGGTTGATGTCATCACGGGTCTGATTAAAGCCAACATCCCAACGCGTATCGCCTTTACTGTTTCCAGTAAGATTGACTCACGCACCATCCTCGATCAGGGCGGCGCGGAATCACTGTTGGGGATGGGTGACATGTTGTATATGCCGCCAAACTCCTCAATGCCGGTGCGTGTGCACGGTGCATTTGTCCGCGATCAGGAAGTCCACGCGGTAGTTCAGGACTGGAAAGCACGCGGTCGCCCACAATACATCGAAAGCATCACAGCTGGAGAAGAGAGTGATAGCGCGGCTGGCGGTATGATGGGTGATGAAGAGTTGGATCCGCTGTTTGATCAAGCGGTCTCTTTCGTGGTGGAAAAACGCCGTGCCTCAATCTCTGGGGTTCAGCGCCAGTTCCGTATCGGTTATAACCGTGCCGCACGTATCATCGAACAGATGGAAGCGCAGGGCATCGTTTCTGAACCGGGCCATAATGGCAACCGCGAAGTCCTGTCACCGCCGCCACACGAAATGTAATTTTTCGCGTGCAATTGTTCACTTATGGGCCAGTTAACACTGGCCCATTGTTTATCTGTTGGTCGATCCCCATCTTTTAGGGAGCTTTCGGCTTTTTCTCCTGTCGAAGTGACAGGGCGGCAACTACGTTTAATGTTGTAAGTGTCGGGAAACAATGAATAAGGAATCGAATCAGATGAAATTACGCGTTATTGCCTGCGGCCTGTTGGCCAGTTTTGTTTCCGCATCAGTATTGGCGGATGCTTCCAGCGATTTGCAACAGCGTCTTAATAAGGTGAACAGCTTCCACGCCAGCTTTAGTCAGAAAGTCACTGATGGCAGTGGTGCCAACGTGCAGGATGGTGAAGGCGAGTTGTGGGTCAAGCGTCCAAGTTTGTTTAACTGGCATATGACTGCGCCGGACGAAAGCGTAATTATTTCTGATGGCAAAAATCTGTGGTTCTATAATCCCTTCGTTGAGCAAGCAAGCGTTAGCCTGCTGCAAAATGCCGCCAGTAACACGCCGTTTATGCTGATTGCGCGTAACCAGCCGAGCGACTGGAAACAGTACAACATCAAACAGCAGGGTGATAACTTCGAGCTCACGCCGAAGAGCAGTGATGGCAATCTCAAGCAATTCACCATTAACGTGACATCTTCTGGCACCATCAATAAGTTCAGCGCGATTGAGCAAGATGGTCAGCACAGCGATTATCAGCTGAAAAGTCAGAACAACGGCGCAATTAGCCCAGACAAATTCACCTTTACGCCGCCAAAAGGGGTAACGGTGGACGATCAACGTCAGTGAGGTCACGGTGAGTAACCTGTCTCTGGATTTTGCTCCATCGAATGAGTTTCAGCCGCTGGCCGCGCGTATGCGGCCAGCGACACTGCAACACTACATTGGGCAGCAGCATTTGCTGGCGCCTGGTAAACCGCTGCCGCGCGCTATTGAAGCGGGGCATCTGCATTCGATGATTTTGTGGGGGCCGCCGGGGACAGGAAAAACGACCTTAGCCGAGATCATTGCTCACTATGGTAAAGCGGACGTTGAACGCATTTCTGCGGTGACTTCCGGCGTCAAAGAGATTCGTGAAGCGATCGAGCGAGCGCGTCAAAATCGCCAGGTTGGTCGTCGCACTATTCTGTTTGTCGATGAAGTCCATCGCTTCAATAAAAGCCAGCAGGATGCTTTCCTGCCGCATATTGAAGATGGCACCATAACTTTTATCGGTGCCACCACTGAAAACCCCTCGTTTGAACTCAACTCGGCGTTGCTATCGCGCGCCCGCGTATATTTACTCAAATCCCTTACTACGGCCGACATTGAACAGGTGCTACTGCAGGCAATGCAGGATGAAGAACGCGGCTATGGCAAAAGCGATATTGTGCTGCCGGAGAATACGCGTCGCATGATTGCAGAGCTGGTAAACGGCGATGCACGTCGGGCATTGAATACGCTGGAAATGATGGCGGATATGGCGGAAAGCAACGCGGAAGGCCAGCGTGAATTAACACCACAATTGCTCAACGAAGTCTCCGGTGAAAGGGCTGCGCGCTTTGATAACAAAGGCGATCGTTTCTACGATTTAATTTCTGCTTTGCACAAATCGGTGCGCGGTTCAGCGCCCGATGCGGCGCTTTACTGGTATGCAAGAATCATCACAGCGGGCGGCGATCCGCTGTATGTCGCACGCCGTTTACTGGCTATCGCTTCGGAAGATGTCGGTAACGCCGATCCGCGCGGTATGCAGGTTGCACTTGCCGCCTGGGATTGTTTTACCCGCGTTGGTCCGGCCGAAGGCGAGCGTGCGATTGCGCAGGCAATTGTTTACCTTGCCAGCGCTCCCAAAAGTAATGCGGTTTATACTGCTTTCAAAGCCGCGATGCGCGATGCGCGCGAATTTCCTGATTACGATGTGCCGGAACATTTACGCAATGCGCCGACTAAATTGATGAAGGAGATGGGGCTGGGCAAAGAGTATCGTTATGCACATGACGAGAACAACGCCTATGCGGCGGGTGAAGTCTATTTCCCGCCTGAAATGGCGCAGACACGCTACTACCAACCGACTCATCGCGGGCTTGAAGGAAAAATCGGCGAAAAACTCGCCTGGCTGGCTGAGCAGGATCAAAATAGCCCGATAAAACGCTACCGCTGATAAACACCTTACGGTAAGGTGAGCAAGGATTTCATTGCATTCCATAGGGATGCAAGTCCCGCCATTCGTTCAATCAACCTTTTATTACACAGGATTAGCATGCTCGATCCCAACCTGCTGCGTAACGAGCCAGACGCAGTCGCAGAAAAACTGGCACGCCGAGGATTCAAACTGGATGTGGAAACCTTACGTTCGCTCGAAGAGCGTCGTAAAGTCTTGCAGGTGGAAACTGAAAATCTGCAAGCTGAGCGTAACTCCCGATCCAAATCCATCGGTCAGGCCAAAGCACGTGGGGAAGATATCGAGCCGCTGCGTCAGGAAGTGAACGCGCTGGGCGAACGCCTGGATGCGGCTAAAGCAGAACTGGATGCCCTGCAGAACGAAATTCGTGATTTTGCCCTCGCTTTGCCAAACCTCCCGGTCGACGAAGTCCCGTTGGGCAAAGATGACAGCGAGAATCAGGAAATCAGTCGTTGGGGCCAGCCGCGCCAGTTTGATTTCCCGGTCAAAGATCATGTTGAGCTAGGCGAAGCCGCTAAAGGTCTGGATTTTGCAGCAGCGGTGAAATTGACCGGTTCACGTTTCATTGTGATGCAGGGCCAGATCGCACGTCTGCATCGCGCTCTGAGCCAGTTTATGCTTGACCTTCATACGCAGCAGCACGGTTATCTTGAAACCTATGTTCCGTATCTGGTGAATCAGGAAACGCTATATGGGACCGGACAACTGCCGAAGTTTGGTGAAGACCTGTTCCATACTAAACCCCTGGGCGAAGAGGCGGGTAGCAGCAACTATGCGCTGATCCCTACCGCTGAAGTACCGCTGACCAATCTGGTGCGTGATGAAATCGTCGAAGAGGAATCTTTGCCGCTCAAATTGACTGCACACACGCCGTGCTTCCGTTCCGAAGCCGGTTCATACGGGCGCGATACGCGCGGCTTAATCCGTATGCACCAGTTCGACAAAGTGGAGATGGTGCAAATTGTCGCGCCCGAACAGTCCATGGATGCGCTGGAAGAGTTAGTCGGTCACGCAGAAAAAGTGCTGCAGTTGCTCAATCTGCCATACCGTAAAATGCTGCTTTGCACCGGGGACATGGGCTTTGGCTCTGCCAAAACATATGACCTGGAAGTTTGGTTGCCTGCACAGGACACCTACCGTGAAATCTCCTCTTGTTCCAACATGGGCGATTTTCAGGCGCGTCGTATGCAGGCGCGCTGCCGCAGCAAAACCGACAAGAAACCGCGTTTGGTGCACACACTGAACGGTTCAGGTCTGGCGGTGGGTCGTACTTTAGTTGCGGTACTTGAAAACTATCAGCAGGCCGATGGTCGTATTGAAGTACCTGAAGTGTTGCGTCCTTACATGGGCGGCCTGGAATTCGTTGGCTAATTAACGCTCAATTAAATAAACCCGGCAATGCCGGGTTTTTTATTTCTTAAGCTAAAAAACAATTATTTTTTAGTTGGAATTAATCAGAAATAAACGTTATCGATGGCAAATGGCCCTAAAGCATTAAAAATCGTTAATTCAATTAGATAGCTATTCATCGTGGTTTGTTCCTGACGCTTCTAACCTGCTGAAGATAAAAAAAATAAATTGTTCCACAGCAAATCGTGCGGCGACGATTTTTTGCACATTGACTTTAAAATAGTGAATGGCAAACTGCGCGCAATTATTGTCATCTCTTTTGGTTTTATTCCCTATGTCAACCTGGTCGCGCCCCGTCGTTTTGCTGCTTTGCGGCTTAATGCTCATGACGGTGTCTATCGCTGTGCTTAATACGCTAGTACCGCTGTGGCTCACTCATGATCAATTGCCAACCTGGCAAGTGGGTATGGCCAGTTCATCGTATTATACCGGCAACTTGCTGGGCACCTTGCTGGCTGGCTGGTTGATCAATCGTTATGGTTTTAATCGCTGTTTCTACCTGGCCAGCGTGCTTTTTGCAGTGGCGACCATGGGCATGGTGATGCTAGAGGGTTTTTACAGTTGGACGATGCTGCGCTTCACCGCAGGCATAGGCTGCGCACTGATTTGGGTAGTGGTTGAGAGCGCCTTGTTGTGCAGCGGTACCGTACGTAATCGTGGGCAATTACTTGCTGCCTACATGATTATCTACTATCTCGGCACGGTTGCGGGCCAGTTGCTGGTTAGTCGAGTGTCCACAGAACTGCTGCACGTGATTCCGTGGGTCACGGCACTCATTATTTGCGCTGTCTTACCTGTCGTGTTTGTACACGTTAATGCTAGCGCAGCGACGGAAGAAACATCCACTGGGCATATTTGGGTCATGTTACGTCGTCGCAGTTCCCGTCTGGGTATCAATGGCTGCATTATTTCCGGTATCGTCCTTGGCTCGCTGTATGGCTTGATGCCGCTGTATCTCTCTCATCAGGGAATGAGCGATGCAACAGTAGGTTACTGGATGGCATTGTTAGTCAGTTCAGGCATTGTGGGTCAATGGCCAGTAGGGCGTTTAGCCGATCGCTTTGGTCGCCTGATGGTGCTGCGTGTGCAAGTATTCGTGGTTATTCTGGGTGCGATCGCCATGCTAGGTGATGCTGCGATGGCGCCGGCGCTGTTCGTGTTAGGTCTGGCTGGTTTTACACTCTATCCGGTAGCGATGTCGTGGGCGTGTGAAACCGTGGCGCATCATGAGTTAGTGGCGATGAACCAGGCCTTGCTGTTTAGCTATACCGTTGGCAGTTTGGTGGGGCCGGGAATGACGGCGATGCTGATGCAAAATTACTCTGATCGTCTGTTATTCGTGATGATTGCTGCCGTTGCACTGGTTTATCTGGTGATGTTACTGCGTAAAGCCGATCATCAGGCAACGCCGGTTGCGCATGCTTAACGCATTCATTTGGAATGTAAAAAAGGGAGCCAGTGGCTCCCTTTTTTTGCGTTAATACATTACTTCATGGCCGTAGCTGGCGAGGATATTCTTCACTCGCTCCATAATTTCCTTACTCGGCGGCTTAACTCCATCCAGCTTGTACTCTTCGCCCATCGCAATCCATTTGTGTTTACCCAGCTCGTGATACGGCAACAACTCAATCTTCTCGATGTTATCCATATCTTTAGTGAATTCACCTAAGCGGTGAACAGAATCATCATCATCTGAGTAGCCCGGCACCACGACGAAGCGGATCCAGGTTCGTTTGCCTTTCTTTTGTAAGTAGCGTGCGAAATCCAATGTGCGGTGATTTGAGACGCCCACCAAAATCTGATGCACATCATCATTGATCTGTTTTAAGTCGAGCATCACTAAATCAGTAGCATCCAGCAACTCATCGATTACCGGATCATAGCGGCGCACAAAGCCATTGGTATCGAGGCAGGTATGAATACCCTCTGCCTGGCAAGCGCGGAACCAGTCCCGCACGAACTCCGCTTGCAAGATCGCTTCACCACCCGATGCCGTAACGCCACCGCCCGATGCATTCATGAAGTGGCGATAAGAGAGCGCATCTTTCATCAGCTCCTCGACAGTAACTTCTTTTCCACCATGCGTATCCCATGTATCGCGGTTGTGGCAATACAGGCAGCGCATAAGACAGCCCTGAAAAAAGGTAATGAAGCGGATGCCTGGGCCATCAACGGTGCCGCAGGATTCAAAAGAGTGGATACGACCGATGGTTGACATTGCGATGGGTTCTCCAGGTGAGCCTGAACATCAGGCAGCACAATCTCTGTTGTGCTCTAAAAGTGAAAGTCGATTTTGCCAGGCCGCCAGAATTAGCAAACTGGCAAAATAGACTTGTGGAGAAAAGGCTCCCGCAGGAGCCTTTTAATCTCATTAAAGTGTGATTACAACGACTGAGTGAATGTACGTGTAATTACATCCTTCTGCTGCTCTTTAGTGAGCGAGTTGAAGCGTACAGCATAACCAGAGACGCGAATGGTCAACTGCGGATACTTCTCAGGATGTTCCATGGCATCCAACAGCATCTCACGGTTCATCACATTAACGTTCAGATGCTGACCACCTTCAATGTTGGCTTCATGGTGGAAATATCCATCCATTAGGCCAGCAAGGTTAGTTTTACGCACGTTGTCATCTTTACCCAGTGCATTTGGCACGATGGAGAAGGTATAAGAGATGCCATCTTTCGCGTAAGCAAATGGCAGTTTCGCTACTGAGGTCAGTGAAGCTACCGCACCTTTCTGATCACGGCCGTGCATTGGGTTAGCACCCGGCCCGAATGGCGCACCAGCACGACGACCATCTGGGGTATTACCGGTTTTCTTACCATAAACCACGTTTGAAGTGATGGTCAGTACCGATTGTGTTGGTACCGCATTACGGTAAGTCTGAAGTTTCTGAATTTTCTTCATGAAACGTTCAACCAGATCGCAGGCCATATCATCAACACGCGAGTCGTTGTTACCAAACTGCGGATATTCACCTTCAATCTCAAAATCTACCGCTAAGCCATCTTCATCACGGATGGTTTTCACTTTGGCGTATTTGATGGCAGAGAGTGAGTCAGCCGCAACAGATAGGCCTGCGATACCACATGCCATGGTGCGATAAACGTCACGATCGTGCAGCGCCATCAGTGAAGCCTCGTAGCTGTACTTGTCGTGCATGTAGTGAATGATATTCAGGGAGGTGACGTACTGCTTAGCCAGCCAGTCCATGAAGTGATCCAGGCGCTCCATCACGATGTCGAAATCAAGAATCTCGTCAGTGATGGGTGCTTCTTTCGGACCCACCTGCATTTTCAGCTTCTCATCAACGCCACCGTTGATTGCATACAGCAGTGTTTTTGCCAAGTTGGCACGCGCGCCGAAGAACTGCATCTGCTTACCGACAATCATTGGGCTAACGCAGCAGGCGATAGCATAGTCATCGTTGTCGAAGTCAGGACGCATCAGGTCATCATTCTCATACTGTAATGATGACGTATCGATAGAAACTTTTGCCGCGTATTTCTTGAAGTTAACTGGCAATTTTTCTGACCACAGAATGGTCATGTTTGGTTCCGGAGATGGACCCATGGTGTAAAGCGTATTCAGGAAACGGAAGGTGCTTTTGGTCACCAGCGTACGGCCATCGACGCCCATACCGGCCAGTGATTCTGTTGCCCAGATTGGGTCACCAGAGAACAGCTCATCGTATTCAGGCGTACGCAGGAAGCGTACCATGCGCAGTTTCATCACCAGATGGTCAATCAGTTCCTGAGCATCTTCTTCAGTCAGTTTACCTGCCTGAATATCACGATCGATGTACACATCCAGGAAGGTCGATACGCGACCAAAGGACATCGCTGCACCGTTCTGTGATTTAACCGCAGCGAGATAGCCGTAGTAAGTCCACTGAACTGCTTCTTGTGCATTGGTGGCTGGCAGCGAAATATCTGAACCATATTTAGCGGCCATCTCTTTAATCTGACCCAGCGCGCGGTGCTGCTCAGAAATCTCTTCACGCAGACGGATGGTGGCTTCCAGATCTACACCGTTCTCCATATCGCTCTGAAGAGAGTTGAACTGCGCGACTTTGTCTTTCATCAGATAGTCGATGCCGTACAGCGCAACGCGACGGTAATCCCCAATGATACGGCCACGACCATAAGCATCTGGCAGGCCAGTTAGCACGCCTGATTTACGGCAGCGCATGATGTCTGGGGTATAAACATCGAATACGCCTTGGTTGTGGGTTTTACGATAATCGGTAAAGACTTTTTTCAGCGCTGGGTCGAGTTCACGGCCATAAACTTTGCATGAGCCCTCAACCATCTTGATGCCACCAAACGGGATAATGGCACGTTTTAAAGGCGCTTCAGTTTGCAGGCCAACGATTTTTTCCAGGGACTTGCTGATGTACCCCGCATCGTGAGAGGTAATGGTTGATGCCAGATCGGTGTCAAAATCAACCGGCGCGTGAGTGCGGTTTTCGATTTTGATGCCTTCAAGCACGCTGTCCCACAATTTAGTGGTTGCTGGAGTCGCGCCTGCAAGGAAGGATTCGTCGCCTTCATACGGTGTATAGTTTTTTTGGATAAAGTCACGGACGTTGACGCTATTCTGCCATTCGCCGGCGCTAAATCCTTCCCAGGCTGACGCCATTTTTTCATTCAGTTCGGACATGATATACCTGCCTTATTTAGGGAGACTTTGACGTATGGCGCACTGACTCAGCACGCCCGTACTAATTCATTAATGCACCGGCTCATCACCACGCAGATAGATTACCCAGTAGGTCAAACCGACTAATAATCCGCCGCCAATAATGTTGCCGATGGTCACGGGAATAAGGTTATTAAGAATAAAATCGCTAACGCTAAGTGATGGAAACTGTGCGGCACTGGCACCGGCCATTTGCCAAAATTCAGGGCTGGCGAAATCGCGAATAACGATGGCCATTGGGATCAGGAACATGTTGGCGATGCTGTGTTCAAAACCGCAGGCGACAAACATCGCTACCGGTAAGATCATCGCAAACATCTTATCCATCAAACTGCGACCGGAGTAACTCATCCATACTGCCAGGCAAACCATCAGATTGGCGAGGGTGCCGAGACTGACAGCTTCAATAAAGGTGTGATGCATTTTATGGTCAGCGGTTTGCAGGACGTTCAAACCCCAGGCACCATTCGCCACCATGTGTTCTCCGGCTAACCAGATCAGCGCTACAAAGAACAGCGCGCCAAACAGGTTTCCAATATAAACGGTCAACCAATGTCGACCCAACTGCAGCCAGGTAATTCGACCGCTGGCTTTAGCCACTACGATGAGCACGGTTGAGGTGAACAAATCAGCACCGCAAACCACCACCAGCATTAAACCTAGCGAGAAACAAATGCCGCCGATCAGTTTTGCTATGCCATAGGGCATTGCTCCACTTCCGGTGGTAGCAGTGATATAGAAGACAAACGCGATTGAGATAAATACGCCAGCAGTGATGGCAAGGAAGAATGTAGTTAAAGGACGTTTAGTAGCTTTATATATGCCGGCTTCTTCTGCAACTTTCGCCATTGCCGCCGGTAATAATGAATTAAAAGGGTTGTCAGCTTTCACACTAACGCTCTCCAAAAATTGCCTGTAAAGATACTAACAAAGGAGTATAGGTCAGAAATTGATGTGGATCATATTTGCCCGGAAGGTTAACGATAAGCGAAGCGATAATTAGTCTTTTTTTATATTAAACCACTGAATTTAATGAAATAAATAATTTTTAATTAATGCAAAATAAGTTGAAGGGGATGGTGGTGAAGGCTTGGTTCTGTTAAATTTCATTAACGATTGAAGCTGAACTGTTATTTAATAATGTATTTTACTCTCTATGCATAACCCTTATAAAAAAATGGCACTGATTTTATCAGTGCCATTTACGCTTCCGCTAATTTTTATCAATAATCATTAATGAGTGAAGTTTATTTTTGTGCCCAATAACGACGTTTAGCGGTCTGCAATTTTTCATAGGCAGCTAACAGGGACTGATGCGCAGGGAAAGCTTTCAGGTCCAGATCGACAGCTTGCAATCCATAGAATGGCGCTTCACCACTGATTGCGGCGGAAGCTGCATCAACAGCGGCTTGTCCATACATACGAACAAAGGCGCGATGGTATTGAAGAGGATCGCGCTCCTCTTCCATCGCCAGCAACAGCAAAGTTTGCAGGCAGCGATAATAATTAGCGCGCTCTTCACTAAAGATTGACTGATTGAATTCCATCGTCCATTCAGTCCAGATAAGCGCCTGATCCAGGTCGCCTCCGGCCAAAGCCAGCATCGCTTTCAGCTCACCAATACGCAGCGTATACCAGCCATTGTCTTTACCAGATGCAAGACCCAACAGTTCGCGCACGCGGGTAAAGTCATCATGACCTTCCTCATCCAGCTGCACGATCAGATCGAGATAAGCTTCGGGTTCCCATTGGCTTTCTGGTAACGCCAGCAGCGTTTCGCGCAGCGGTGCGCCCATGCTGTTATTCGCCAGCAGCAGGTCTTCTGCCGGATAAATGTCCGACATGCCCGGCACGATTATACGGCAGGCGTACACGCTAAGATGTTCGTAATCGGCGATGTATACTTCTTTGTCTTCCGCGCGGAAGATCGCCATTAGGGTGTCGAACTCTTCGTGAGTCGTACCTGCAAAGCTCCAGTCAACGAAGGGATAATCCGCATCGTCTTTAAACAGGTCCCAGGAAATCAGACCGCTTGAATCAATGAAGTGCGTTTCCAGATTAGCGTGCTCTGCCACCTCTTCATCGTCAAATGTCGGTGGAGTGAACACGTCGAGATCTTTCAAACCACGGCCTTGCAGCAGTTCGGTTACGGTACGCTCTAGCGCCACGCCAAAGTCCGGATGTGCGCCGAAGGAAGCAAAACAGGTGCCGTTTACCGGATTAAACAGTACTACACAAATCACCGGATATTTGCCGCCCAGAGAAGCGTCATAAGAGAAAATTGGGAAACCTTCCGCTTCCAAACGTTCAATCGCCTCAATCACGTCAGGATAACGCTGCATCACTGCTTCAGGGATTTCTGGCAGGCTAATAGATTCCGCGATGATACGATTCTTGATATGACGCTCAAAAACTTCAGACAGGCCCTGCACACGCGCTTCGTTCGCGGTGTTACCGGCAGACATGCCGTTCGAAACGTATAAGTTACCGATGATATTCATCGGGATATAAACCGTTTGCTGGTCAGATTGACGAGTAAAGGGCAAACCACAAATACCGCGCTCGTCATTGCCCGATTGCAGATCAATCAGCTCAGAAGCCCCCAGGCTTTCTTCGGGATCGTAAAATTCGCGCAGACGCGCATCCAGAATGCCGTCCGGCAGGCTGTCATCCTCTGTGAGCGGGAACCACTTTTCATTCGGATAGTGAACAAAATCACCATTGGCGATTGATTTACCTAACCAGAAATCGGCGAAGAAGTAGTTGGTCGAGAGACGCTCAAAATATTCACCCAGCGCGGAAGCCAGAGCGGCCTTTTTGCTGGCACCTTTGCCATTTGTAAAGCACAGCGGGCAGTCGCGATCGCGAATGTGCACTGACCAGACGTGTGGCACCGGATTCAGCCAGGAAGCTTCTTCAATATTGAAACCAAGGTCTTGCAGTTTCTGCTGGAAGCGTGCAATGGAATCTTCCAGTGCGGCGTCTTTTCCGGGGATAAACGTTTGCGTCATGGTGGCGCTCTCTTAAGTCAATGGGGTGGGCGTAAAGCGCGCAATAATACGGGTTTTATGCGTGCTTCGCTATTCAGTCCGCCAAATTTATCTCAGTCTGGCTAAGGTTTTTACACCCTTCGGCTTCCAGATTTTTCTTTCTGAAACCGCCTCACAAAATTCCGCGGCTTGATGCATTTATGACATAAGCTGCGGTGGGGCTGGCTCTGGAAATGTGATCGCCGCCGGATTAATGATTGCAGCTATCTGGAGGCAATGATAAAACCGGTGAGGTATTCATAACCGTTCGATATGACAGTGGTGAGGGGAAATGACTCAGGTTTATAATTTTAGCTCTGGCCCGGCTATGCTGCCGGTAGAAGTGCTCCGTCGCGCAGAACAAGAACTGACAAACTGGCACGGGTTAGGCACCTCGGTGATGGAGATCAGTCACCGTAGTAAAGAGTTTATTGCTGTTGCGGAAGCAGCAGAACAAGATTTTCGCGATCTGCTGAAGATCCCATCCAACTACAAAGTTTTATTCTGCCACGGTGGTGCCCGTGCACAGTTCGCTGCAATCCCCGGCAACTTGCTGGGTGACGCTAAAACCGCGGATTATATTGACGGCGGTTACTGGGCTCATAGCGCTATTAAAGAAGCCGAAAAATTCTGTTCGCCTAATACGATTGATATTAAAACCACGCGTGAGGGTAAGCGTGCTTTATTACCGATGCGTGAATGGCAGTTAAATGATGATGCGGCTTATGTCCATTTCTGCCCGAACGAAACTATTGATGGCATTGCCATTGATGAAGAGCCGCAATTTGGCGATAAAATCGTAGTTGCTGACCTCTCTTCTACTATTCTGTCTCGTCCAATCGATGTGAGTCGCTATGGCGTTATTTATGCTGGGGCACAAAAAAATATCGGGCCAGCAGGCTTAACATTGGTGATTGTGCGTGAGGATCTGCTGGGTAAAGCACAGCGTTATGTGCCTTCTATCCTTGATTACAAAGTGCTGGCCGAAAATGAATCAATGTTTAATACCCCGCCAACTTTTGCATGGTATCTCTCTGGCCTGGTATTCAAATGGCTGAAAGAGAAGGGCGGCGTGGCCGAGATGGACAAGCTGAATCAAGCAAAAGCAGACCTACTTTATGGCGTGATTGATAACAGCGCGTTTTATCGCAACGATGTGGCAAGTGAAAACCGTTCACGTATGAACGTGCCATTCCAGTTAGCCGATTCTGCGTTGGACAAAGTGTTCCTGGAAGAATCTCTCAAGGCAGGTTTGCACGCTTTGAAAGGTCATCGCGTGGTTGGCGGTATGCGTGCATCGATCTACAATGCGATGCCGCTGGAAGGCGTTAAAACGTTGACTGAATTCATGGTCGATTTCGAACGTCGTCACGGCTAAAAGTTTTTTCATGCCAGCCTGTCTGGTATCAGACCCCGTCATAAGATGGGGTCTCGTATTTTCTGGAGATTTGGTTTCACATGCAGGACTCCCTGACTCTACAACCGATTGCTCGCGTTGACGGCACGGTAAACTTACCGGGTTCAAAAAGCGTCTCGAACCGCGCACTCTTGCTGGCCGCGCTGGCAAATGGCACCACCCGCCTAACTAATTTGCTTGATAGCGATGACGTTAAACATATGCTAAATGCGCTTAAAGCGCTGGGTGTCAGCTTTACGCTCTCAGACGATCGCACCGTATGTGAAGTTGTGGGCAACGCGGGCCCATTACGCGCTGAAAAGCCGCTTGAATTGTTTCTCGGTAACGCAGGCACCGCAATGCGCCCATTGGCTGCCGCGCTGTGTTTGGGCCAGCAGTCTATCGTCCTGACTGGCGAGCCGCGTATGAAAGAGCGTCCGATTGGTCATCTGGTTGATGCACTGCGTCAGGGCGGAGCAAGCATTGATTACCTTGAGCAGACTGATTATCCGCCGGTGCGCCTCAATGGTGGGTTTGTCGGTGGTGAAGTCAGTGTAGATGGCAGTGTTTCAAGTCAGTTCCTGACGGCTTTGTTGATGACCGCGCCAATGGCGCAGCAAGATACCACCATCACGATTAAAGGCGATCTGGTTTCCAAGCCTTACATTGATATCACCTTACACCTGATGCGTTGTTTCGGTGTGGAAGTTGATAATCAAAATTATCAGCGATTTGTAGTTAAAGGGCAGCAACAGTACCAGTCTCCAGGTGATTACCTGGTGGAAGGTGATGCGTCCTCCGCCTCTTATTTCCTCGCTGCGGCAGCCATTAAAGGCGGCACCGTACGCGTAACAGGTATTGGCCGCAACAGCGTGCAGGGCGACATCCGTTTTGCTGATGTGCTGGAAAAAATGGGCGCAGTGATTGAGTGGGGCGATGACTATATCTCTTGTACGCGCGGTTCGCTGACGGCGATCGATATGGATATGAATCATATTCCCGATGCGGCAATGACGATTGCAACGACTGCATTGTTTGCACAAGGCACCACGCTGATGCGTAACATTTATAACTGGCGCGTAAAAGAGACCGATCGCCTGGCAGCCATGGCGATCGAACTGCGCAAAGTCGGTGCTGAAGTGGAAGAAGGGCACGACTTTATCCGCGTTACACCTCCGGCTCAGTTGCAACATGCGGACATCGGCACCTACAACGATCACCGCATGGCGATGTGTTTTGCGCTGGTGGCATTGTCTGATACGCCAGTAACAATTCTTGATCCGGGCTGTACCGCTAAAACCTTCCCAAGCTATTTCCAGCAGTTGGCGAAAATCAGCCACGCTTAATAGTCACCAAACCCGGTGCGATCCACTGGGTTTCTTTGCTCTCTTCTGGCCTTATCAGGCGGAAATTCTTCTGAATCTGTCTATATTTCTAGCGCTGTCTACGCTAAAGGGTAACTAACCTGTCGCAGGCAGCGTATAATGCCGCGCATTCCAGGCGGCCTGGAAGGGCTGACAATAAGCACGCAGCAACAGGAGAGAACAATGACGGCAATCGCCCCGGTTATTACCATCGATGGGCCAAGTGGCGCGGGTAAAGGGACCTTATGTAAAGCGATGGCGGAGTCGTTGCAGTGGCACTTACTTGATTCTGGCGCTATTTATCGCGTTTTAGCTTTGGCTGCACTTCACCATCAGGTGGATATTGAGTCAGAAGAAGCATTAGTACCGATGGCTGCGCATCTTGATGTGCGTTTTTTATCGGTTGACGGTGAAATGCAGGTGATCCTGGAAGGTGAAGACGTTACCGGTGAAATCCGCACGCAAGAGGTGAGCAATACTGCTTCGCGCGTTGCCGCTTTTCCGCGGGTGCGTGAGGCCCTGCTTCGTCGCCAACGCGCCTTCCGTGAAGAACCGGGTTTAATCGCCGATGGACGTGATATGGGTACGGTTGTTTTCCCAGACGCGCCAGTGAAAATTTTCCTTGATGCCAGCTCGGAAGAGCGTGCGCATCGCCGTATGCTACAGTTGCAGGATAAGGGCTTTAATGTTAACTTTGATCGCCTTTTATCCGAGATAAAGGAACGCGACGACCGCGATCGTAATCGCGCCATCGCACCTTTAGTGCCTGCCACAGATGCTCTGGTACTGGATTCAACCAGTATGTCGATTGAGCAAGTGATTGAAAAGGCGCTCGATTATGCCAGGCAAAAGCTAGGCATTTAATCTTTCGGCAACCGAATTGTTGTAACCCTGTACCAAGGACCCGGTGCTGGGCATGTGAAACAACCCCATCCGACAATGATGTCAGGTGGACGTTAAATTGAAGAATCCTAAGATTATCAATATGACTGAATCTTTTGCTCAACTCTTTGAAGAGTCCCTGAAAGAAATCGAAACCCGTCCGGGTTCCATCGTTCGTGGCGTTGTTGTCTCTATCGACAAAGACGTAGTTCTGGTTGATGCGGGTCTGAAATCTGAATCTGCAATTCCTGCAGAGCAGTTCAAGAACGCAGCCGGCGAACTGGAAATCCAGGTAGGCGACGAAGTTGACGTTGCGCTGGACGCAGTAGAAGACGGCTTCGGTGAAACCCTGCTGTCCCGTGAGAAAGCTAAACGTCACGAAGCTTGGATCACGTTGGAAAAAGCTTACGAAGACGCTGAAACTGTTACCGGTGTTATCAACGGCAAAGTTAAAGGTGGCTTCACAGTTGAGCTGAACGGTATTCGTGCGTTCCTGCCAGGTTCACTGGTAGACGTTCGTCCGGTTCGCGACACTCTGCACCTGGAAGGCAAAGAGCTTGAATTCAAAGTAATCAAGCTTGATCAGAAACGTAACAACGTCGTGGTTTCACGTCGTGCGGTTATCGAATCTGAAAACAGCGCTGAGCGCGATCAGCTGCTGGAAAACCTGCAGGAAGGCATGGAAGTTAAAGGTATCGTTAAGAACCTCACTGACTACGGTGCATTCGTGGATCTGGGCGGCGTTGACGGCCTGCTGCACATTACCGATATGGCTTGGAAACGCGTTAAGCATCCGAGCGAAATCGTCAACGTGGGCGACGAAATCACTGTTAAAGTGCTGAAGTTCGACCGCGAGCGTACCCGTGTATCTCTGGGCCTGAAACAGCTGGGCGAAGATCCTTGGGTAGCTATCGCTAAGCGCTATCCAGAAGGCACCCGCCTGACTGGTCGTGTAACTAACCTGACTGATTACGGCTGCTTCGTAGAAATCGAAGAAGGCGTTGAAGGTCTGGTACACGTTTCTGAAATGGACTGGACCAACAAAAACATCCATCCGTCTAAAGTTGTAAACGTAGGCGATGTGGTTGAAGTAATGGTTCTGGACATCGATGAAGAGCGTCGTCGTATCTCTCTGGGTCTGAAGCAGTGCAAATCTAACCCATGGCAGCTGTTCGCTGAGACCCACAACAAAGGCGATCGCGTTGAAGGTAAAATCAAGTCAATCACTGACTTCGGTATCTTCATCGGCCTGGACGGTGGCATCGACGGTCTGGTTCACCTGTCTGACATCTCCTGGAATGCGACTGGCGAAGAAGCCGTTCGTGAGTACAAAAAAGGCGACGAAATCGCTGCCGTTGTACTGCAGGTTGATGCAGAGCGCGAGCGCATCTCTCTGGGCGTGAAGCAGTTGGCTGAAGATCCATTCAACAACTACATCACCCTGAATAAGAAAGGCGCTATCGTGACTGGTAAAGTCACTGCAGTTGACGCGAAAGGTGCTACAGTAGAATTAGCTGACGGCGTAGAGGGTTACCTGCGCGCTTCTGAAGCTTCTCTGGACCGCATCGAAGACGCAACTCTGGTTCTGAGTGTTGGCGACGACGTTGAAGCTAAATTCACCGGCGTTGACCGTAAGAACCGCGTTGTGAGCCTGTCTGTTCGTGCTAAAGACCAGGCTGATGAGAAAGAAGCTATCAACACTGTTAACACCAAACAGGATGAAGGCAGCAACTTCTCTAGCGCGATGGCTGAAGCGTTCAAAGCGGCTAAAGGCGAGTAATCGACCTAAGGCACCGGACGATGCAAATCGTCCGGTTTCGGTAAAAGCTGTCATACCTTTCCAAATAAGGATTAACCGGAGGTTACATGACCAAGTCAGAACTGATTGAAAGACTTGCTGGCCAGCACACTCATATTCCGGCGAAAGTCGTTGAGGATGCGGTCAAAGAGATGCTTGAGCACATGGCCACGACGTTGGCCCAGGGCGAGCGCATTGAAATCCGGGGATTCGGCAGCTTTTCTTTGCATTACCGTGCACCACGTACGGGTCGTAACCCGAAAACGGGTGATAAAGTGGATCTGGAAGGTAAATATGTTCCCCACTTTAAGCCGGGCAAAGAATTGCGTGACCGTGCGAACATTTACGGCTAAGCCGTTACCGAACGATAAAAACGACACTTTAGGGTGTCGTTTTTTTTTGCTTGAAGCCGGCAATATTGCGATCCGGTTTCCAAAATGAAGTCTCAACTATGTAATCTCTGCAAACGTCTCTGAACCCATCGCGACACTCTTACTTTTCACTAAAGCAAATCCCTCCTCTTCACTGCACACTCTTCCACCAATCAGGGAGAGTACTAATGCATATTTACTGGATTGTTCTGGCCAGATTGATGATTGCCTCCGCGTTGCCGTTAGGCATATTGCCGCACATACCCGCAGCCAGCGTAATACTCATCATTTTTGGATTCGCGGTGGTGCTTGGACTGATGCCAATAACGTTGCTGCGGATAACAGGGATTGCTCTTTTGATGCTGGTTTGGGCATTGGCTGAAGCCCGGCAGATGATCAATACCATTGAGCAATTGGTTGTAACGCCTGTTGAGGCGACATTACAAATCGCCGAAGTGCGGGAAGACAAGCAGCAGCTAACGGCGCAAATCCTGCGTGTCGGTCAGCGTTATCAATTTCCACCTTTATTCGTCACGCTTAATAACGCTTCCGCGAACCAACCGTTTTGCGCCGGTCAACGCTGGCAGATGAAACTGCGACTGCGTGCTGTGCATGGAAGATTAAACGAAGGCGAGTTCGATCTGCAGCGCTTTGCCTTGTCTAATCATACGCCGCTACAAGGGCGCATCATCAGCCAGCAGGCCGAATCGCTAACCTGCAACTGGCGGACACGCTTAATCAATCACCACTTACCGGCATTCGATTCGCTCCAGCAACCTGCGATTATGCAGGCTCTGGCGTTTGGTATACGTGTAAACATGAGCGAAGCGCAGCGACAACTCCTGCGAGAAACAGGCACCGCCCACCTGATGGCCATCTCAGGTATGCATATCGCATTAGCTGCAAGCGTTGGATGGCTATTAGCGCGTGCTATCCAGGTGATTTTACCTGCTCATCTGATTGGCCATTTATTCCCGTTGCTGATTAGCGTTATAACCGCAGCCACGTACACATGGGTTTCTGGCAGTCACGCACCGGCCCAGCGCGCGATTATCGCGCTCATGCTATGGCTGGGAATTCGTACTGCCGGTTGGCAACTCAGTGGCTGGCAAGTCTGGACGTTATGTCTTGGTGCATTGCTGGCACTCGATCCACTGACCGTTTTATCAGAAAGCTTTTGGTTATCGGCACTTGCGGTCGCGATGCTGGTTGCCTGGTATCAATGGTTCCCGATGCCAAACCGCTTTCGTACGCAGCGCCGGTGGATACCACTGCAATTGCTGCATCTGCAGCTAGGCATGATGATTCTCATGGCTCCGCTACAAATCTTCCTGTTTCAGGGAATAAGCCTAAGTGCTTTATTGGCAAATCTAATAGCAGTACCCGTTGTGTCATTTGTCACGGTGCCGCTGATATTGTTGGCAATGTTGTTGCCGGTACCGCCCATTGCAGAGGGATTATGGTATCTAGCGGATATTTCTATTAGCAAAGTGATGCTCGTGCTGCAGTGGTTACCCGCAGGCTGGTGGGCATGGAGTGAAACGTTGCCTGCCATCCTATTACTTTGGTTAGGATTATTGTTATGGCGAAGCGGACTCATCTATCACAGCTTAATGCCTTGTTGTAGCTTAATGCTCGCCATCGCGGCTTGGCGCACTACTTCACAGCGTGATGATTGGCAAATTGACATGATTGATGTGGGGCACGGCCTGGCAATTGCCATCACTCAGGGCAATGAAGTAGTGCTGTATGACGTTGGACCCGCCTGGAAGCAGGATGATGCCGGCTCACGCGTCATCCTTCCATGGCTGCAGTATCACGGAAAAAGCCTTCATTCTCTGATATTAAGCCATAAGCACCTTGATCACCGTGGTGGGCTACACTCACTGCTCATTGCGAATCCAGCGGTAGAAATCCGAAGTGCCTTAGCAGAAGATAGGCACCTGCCATGCTTCCGCGGCCAGCAATGGCAGTGGGGAAAATTGCAGTTCACCGCTTTATGGCCACCGCAGAATCACACTCAGGGGCAAAATAACGATTCGTGTGTGGTGCGAGTCGATGATGGGCAATTCAGTCTGTTACTCACGGGTGATATTGAGTTGGCAGCCGAGAGGCAAATTGTCGCGCTGGAAAAAGATGCGCTTAAGGCGACACTTTTACAGGTTCCGCACCATGGTAGCCGGACTTCGTCAGGACCATTACTGTTACGTAATGTTGCTGGCAAGGCTGCATTTGCTTCGGTGGCGCGTTATAACGCCTGGCGTATGCCGGCACCTGCCGTGGTACAGCGCTATCAGCAGCTGGGGTATAGGTGGTACGACACGGCCCAATCTGGGCAGATCCAAGTAGGTATCAGACAAGGTCATTGGCAAATTAAGGGCTTGAGAGAGCAAATAATGCCTCGATGGTACCATCAGTGGTTTGGCGTCAAACGCGATTCCAGGTAGAATGAGCGGCTATTTCAAACAGCGTGAATAAATAATGCATCAAGATAAAGATCTCTCAACGTGGCAGACATTTCGTCGACTCTGGCCGATGATTGCGCCCCACAAGGCTGGCCTGTATGTGTCAGCGGTGGCGCTGATACTCAATGCGGCAGGCGATACCCTGATGCTCTCTCTGTTGAAACCTTTACTGGATGATGGCTTCGGTAAAGCTGACAGATCCGTAATGCTGTGGATGCCGCTGGTGGTTATCGGCCTGATGTTGGTGCGAGGCGTAACCAGCTATGTCTCCAGTTACTGTATCTCGTGGGTATCCGGTAACGTGGTGATGAACATGCGTCGCCGTCTGTTCGGCCATATGATGGGCATGCCGGTAACGTTCTTTGATCAGCAATCAACGGGTACGCTGCTATCACGCATCACCTATGATTCTGAACAGGTTGCTTCTTCCTCTTCAAGTGCTTTGGTGACTGTGGTGCGTGAAGGGGCCTCGATCATTGGCTTGTTCATTATGATGTTTTATTACAGCTGGCAGCTGTCACTGATTCTCATTGTATTGGCGCCGATTGTCTCCTTTGCTATTCGTACCGTTTCCAAACGCTTCCGCAGCATCAGTAAAAACATGCAGAACACCATGGGACAGGTTACGACCAGCGCCGAGCAGATGCTAAAAGGGCATAAAGAAGTGCTGATCTTTGGTGGCCAGGAAGTTGAGGCAAACCGTTTTTCTCAGGTCAGCAACAGGATGCGTCAGCAGGGTATGAAACTGGTGTCGGCATCTTCCATTTCTGATCCGGTTATTCAGCTGATCGCCTCGCTGGCACTGGCATTTGTATTGTATGCCGCTAGTTTCCCAAGCGTGATGGAGACGCTAACAGCCGGTACCATTACCGTGGTGTTCTCTTCCATGATTGCACTGATGCGTCCGCTGAAGTCACTGACCAACGTGAATGCGCAGTTCCAGCGTGGCATGGCGGCTTGTCAGACGCTGTTCTCGATTCTCGACAGTGAGCAGGAAGTCGATAATGGCAAATTAGAGATGGACCGTGCTAAAGGTGATGTTGAATTCCGTAATGTGACCTTTACCTATCCTGGTCGTGATATCCCTGCGCTGCGTGATATCAACCTGTCGTTGCCAGCCGGTAAAACGGTCGCATTGGTAGGGCGTTCTGGCTCGGGTAAATCCACTATGGCCAGTTTGTTGACGCGCTTCTACGACATTGATAGTGGTGAAATCCTGTTGGACGGCCACGACCTGCGTGAATATACCCTGCGTTCGCTGCGTAATCAGGTCGCGCTCGTTTCCCAGAATGTGCATCTTTTCAACGATACTGTCGCCAATAACATTGCGTATGCCCGCAATGGTCAATACACGCGCGAACAAATCGAACAGGCTGCGACCATGGCTCATGCGATGGATTTCATCCAGAAAATGGATAAAGGTCTCGATACCGTTATTGGTGAGAATGGTGTGCTGCTTTCTGGTGGCCAGCGTCAACGTATCGCCATTGCGCGAGCTTTACTGCGTGACTGCCCAATCTTGATTCTTGATGAAGCCACATCGGCATTGGATACCGAATCCGAACGTGCGATTCAGGCTGCACTTGATGAGTTACAGAAAAACCGCACCTCATTGGTCATTGCTCACCGTCTGTCGACCATTGAAAAAGCTGATGAGATCGTCGTGGTAGAAGATGGTCGAATTGTCGAACGCGGGACTCACAGCATGCTGCTGGAACAGAAGGGCGCCTATGCGCAACTTCACAAGCTGCAGTTCGGTCAATGATTGAACGCATCTGGAGCGGGCGCTCGCCGTTATGGCTGTTGCTATGGCCGCTGAGTCTGCTTTATGGGGCGATCAGCTGGCTGATACGCTTTAGTTTCCAGCGTGGCTGGCGAAAAAGCTGGCGTGCGCCTTGCCCTGTCATTGTGGTGGGTAACCTCACCGCAGGGGGGAATGGTAAAACGCCAGTAGTGATCTGGTTGGTAGAGGCGCTGCAACAACGCGGAATGCGTGTGGGCGTAGTATCGCGCGGGTACGGCGGGAAAGCTGAACGTTATCCGCTGCTGGTTACGGCTGAAACGCCGACGGCGCAGGCTGGCGATGAACCCGTATTGATCGCTCAGCGCACTCAGGTGCCGGTAGCCGTAGCGCCTCAACGCCGTCTGGCAGTGGAAGGATTGCTCGCTGCGCACGATCTGGATGTCATCATCACCGATGATGGCCTGCAGCATTATGCGCTGCAGCGCGATCGTGAAATTGTGGTGGTGGATGGTATGCGTCGTTTTGGCAACGGCTGGTGGTTACCGGCTGGGCCGATGCGTGAACGTGCCACGCGACTTCAGACTGTGAATGCGGTGATCGTTAACGGCGGCAGTGCGCAGGCTGGCGAAATTGCGATGACATTACAACCTGGTCTGGCTGTGAATCTGATCAGCGGTGCCACGGCATCGTTAGAGCAACTGCCTGAGATCGTAGCGATGGCGGGTATCGGCCATCCGCCACGTTTCTTTAACACGCTCAAACAGCAAGGTGCTAAGCCGGTGGCAGAAATTGCCTTCGCCGATCATCACGCTTATAGCGAAGACGAATTGCGTCGTTTGACTCAGGCAGAACAGTGCTTGCTGATGACGGAAAAAGATGCGGTGAAATGTCGCAGCTTTGCTCGCCCGAATTGGTGGTATTTGCCGGTCGATGCGCATTTGCAAGGCACGGCTGTCGCTACTTTGCTAGACGACATAATCCAACTCTGTACGACTGCACGCGACGCCCGTTCGCGTTAACATTCGCAAAGGGAAATGAGTCATGAACCTCGTTACTTCCCTGTCGTTACAAACCGCTCGTCATCTCCATTTGGCCGCACAAGGACTGTTACGTCCTTTGGGCCGCCGTGCGCGCTATGCCGACATTCACGATACTGTTCGCCAGATGTCCCTACTGCAAATCGATACCATTAATGTGGTGGCTCGCAGTCCATATCTGGTGCTATTTAGCCGTCTTGGTGCTTACCCGGCTAATTGGCTGGAAGAGACGCTGTCATCGGGCGCACTATTTGAATATTGGGCACATGAAGCCTGTTTTATCCCCTTTGAAGATTATCCATTGCTGCGCCATCGCATGCTCGAGCCACAGCGACTGGGTTGGAAGTACAATCAACAGTGGGTAGAGGAACATCAACAGGAAATCACTGACCTTCTGCAACACATCTCCACCCATGGTCCAGTGCGAGCCGCTGATTTCAGCCATGATAAACAGACCAAACCGGGTTGGTGGGCGTGGAAACCGCATAAGCGTCATCTGGAAAACTTGTTCAGTGCCGGTCAGTTAATGGTGGTGGAGCGGCGTAACTTCCAGCGGGTTTACGATTTGCACAGTCGTGTGATGCCGGACTGGATTGATGAACAGCATGCGCTGAGTGAACACGATGCGGTCATCAAGATGTTAAGTCACAGTGCGCGCAGCCTCGGCATTTTCCGGGGCAGTTGGTTAGCGGATTACTATCGCCTTAAACGCGCACCGATCAAACCGTGGCTTGCTGATGCGGCAACGCGCGGAGAGATTGTTCGCGTTGAGGTTGAGCAACTGGGCGAAATGTGGTTACACCATGCCTTATTGCCGCTGCTGGAAAAACCGCTTTCGGCCACGCATACCACGCTGTTATCGCCTTTTGATCCGCTGGTATGGGATCGTCGTCGTGCGCTGGAACTGTTTAATTTTGATTACCGCATTGAGTGCTATACCCCAGCAGAGAAACGCAAATATGGTTACTTTGTCCTGCCGGTCTTGCACCGCGGCTTATTGAAAGCGCGCATCGACGCTAAAATGGAGCGTCAGGCGCAGCAATTAGTGATTCGAGCATTCTGGCTGGAAGAGGGCACACGCGTCAGTAACGCTTTCCTCAATGATGTACAAAAAGCCCTTAATCGCTTTGCCGAGTGGCAGGGTGCCAAAGAAGTGATTATCGAAAATGCGCCTGCTAAATTGCGGGCTGTCTGGTCAAATCGCTGGTCGATTGGCGGGTAAAGCCGCACGATGTCCGGCTTGAGTGCCTCATAAACGCACACGCTATTATGATATGCTAACCGCCTGAATCGGTCCTGAAAGGAGAAGATTATGGATCACCGTTTACTCGAAATCGTTGCCTGCCCGGTATGCAACGGAAAACTGTATTTCAACAAAGAGCAGCAAGAATTGATCTGTAAACCGGATGGCCTGGCTTACCCGGTACGTGACGGTATTCCCGTGCTGCTGGAAGTTGAAGCGCGTACGCTGTCTGTTGAAGAGATTCATCCATGAGTTTTGTTGCCATTATTCCTGCGCGTTACGCATCAACGCGTCTGCCCGGCAAACCGCTGGTGGATATCCAGGGGAAACCAATGGTGTTGCACGTGATGGAACGCGCTCGTGAATCGGGCGCCGATCGTGTGATTGTCGCGACCGATCATCCGGATGTGGCGGCGGCGGTAACGGCGGCGGGTGGCGAAGTGTGCATGACGCGCGTAGATCATCAATCCGGTACTGAGCGTCTGGCAGAAGTGATCGAGAAGTATCAGTTTGCTGATGACACTATCATCGTCAACGTGCAGGGCGACGAGCCAATGATCCCGGCGGAAATCGTACGTCAGGTGGCAGGTAATCTGGCGCAGTCCGAAGCGGGTATGGCGACGCTGGCAGTGCCGATCACCGATGCAGAAGAAGCCTTTAACCCGAACGCGGTGAAAGTGGTGATGGACGCCAAAGGTTATGCGCTGTACTTCTCACGTGCCACCATTCCGTGGGATCGTGAGCGTTATGCCCGCTCACGCGAGCAGATCGGTGACACGCTGCTACGCCACATTGGCATTTACGCCTATCGCGCCGGTTTTATTCGCCGCTACATTGCGTGGGAACCCTGCCCGCTGGAGCACATTGAGTTGCTCGAACAACTGCGCGTGCTGTGGTACGGTGAAAAAATCCACGTCGCGGTGGCAAAAACAATCCCTAGTGTTGGGGTGGATACGCCGGAAGACCTTGAGCGAGTTCGCCTCGCTATGCAGGGATAATCTCCGACCGGCCAGCGGCTCTCGCTGGCCTTAACGTTTGATCTGGCGCTAAGTTTTGCGTCGCCATCACCTCCAGCATACCCCTTTGACATCGGAGGATATCGCATGGAACAGCTCCGTTCAGAACTTGCGTTGGTGCTTGGTGAAAGTATCAGCCGTCTTGAAACCATCAGCGAACAGAAGCACACGCGGCTGTATGCGCTTTATGATAACGCCGGTAAACCCATGCCGCTGGTGGCAAAGTATTTTCGTCACCAGGGACGTGCTGCGCTGGAAGCCAAAAAGCTCACCATGCTGGGTCATGATGGCTTAGTCGCCGTGCCTGCGGTGTTTGGTCTGGTGCTTAGCCAGCAAAAACCCGTTCATGAAATGTTGCTGATGGCGCGGTTTAACGGCGTGTCAGCGGAAGCGCCTGCTCGCAGCGCAGCTCGCTGGGAACAGCTTTGTGAACAGATTGTGGAAGGCGTGCTGGCCTGGCATCGCATCGACAGCCATGGCTTAGTCGGCAGTGTAGACAGTGTGCAGGAAAATAGCTGGCCCGCGTGGTATCGCCAAAGAGTGGAAGTATTGTGGTCAACGCTGGGTTATCTGTCCCCGCCGTTTTTCACGCTAGAAGATCGTCAGATTCTGTTTCGTAGCCGCCAGCTTTTACCTCGTCTGTTTCATGGCTTTGACGATCCTTGCGTGTTGATGCATGGCAATTTGCGCTTAGCCAGTATGCTGAAAGAGGCCCACAGCGATCAGCTGATTGCGATGATGCAGCCAGGCAACATTCTCTGGGCTCCGCGGGAATACGATCTCATGCGATTGGCAGATAGCGGGGCAGAAGCATCACTGCTACAGCACTATTTGCAGCGTGCGCCAGTGGCAGAAGGTTTCCTCTGGCGACGCTGGTTGTATCAGCTGTGGGATTGCATCGACACGCTGGTCAGCAGCGGGCAATTTGACCGTCCGCGCTTTGATCACGCCCGTGAACAATTACTCCCCTGGCTGGGTTGAGGTGAGATCATCACCGCGCAGCTTCTGCCAGGCCTGTCCTAGCATTTCATAGATAGCGCGTTCACTGTGTGCGAGCCACAGCGATGACGGAATGGCGCGTTCCCACCCATTCAACGGCGATGTCACCGCCAGTTGATTAGCCGGCGCGGCCAGCGGATTCATACCGGCACTTTGGAAGAAATGCATGGCACGCGGCAAATGGTTGGCGGACGTCACCAGCAAGAACGGATGTTGCCCAATTGTTTGCTTCACCGCGCGTGCTTCACCAACCGTATCTCGCGGCTGATCCAACTGAATAATCGCTTCTGGCGGCACGCCAAGACTCTCCGCGACTTCTGCCGCCACGCTGGCGCTGCTACGTGGATTTTCGCCTGCCGCTGCGCCAGTAAAGATCATTTTCGCCTGCGGGTAGCGCCGCCACTGACGTACGCCTTCTGCCACGCGCGGCAAACTATTGTTTATCAAATTTGAACTTGGCGCCCAATTCGGATTGAAGGTATAGCCGCCGCCGAGCACCACGATATAATCGACCGGCTCGTTACCGTTCCAGGTGGGATAATGATTTTCCAGCGGTGACAGCATGCGATCGGCAACCGGCTGCAGGCTCAAAACCAGCAGCAGCAGCCAACTGGAAGAGATAAGGATTTTGCCACTTTTTTGCCAACGGCTGAACCAGAGCAGCAAAAGTCCTGCCGCCATCAGTAATAACAGCAGCGGCAAAGGCAGCAACATCCCGCCAATGACTTTTTTAAATGCGAAAAACATCGAATAGGGTCTCTTTTGTCCGAAAAAACAGCAGCCAGACGGTTACTGCGGCATGAAAGGTTCATTCTTGTTGAGCCTGTGACAAAATAGCACAAGTTGAATGCAGCAAAGCGGAGCCATCATCATGCAGGATCGTAACTTTGACGATCTGGCGGACAAATTCTCACAGAACATTTATGGCACGCGCAAAGGGCAAGTGCGCCAGGCGATTGTCTGGGACGAGCTGGAAGCCCTGTTACCGTCATTGCCTGTCGGGCCCTTACAGGTGCTGGATGCCGGTGGCGGCGTGGGACAAGTCTCAAGCGGTCTGGCGGCGCGCGGTCATCAGGTTGTACTGTGCGATCTTTCTGCTGAGATGCTGAAGTTGGCGGAAGCCCATGCGCTCGCAGCGGGTGTGAGCCACAACATGCAATTCAAACAAATTAGCGCTCAGCAGGTGGGCGAACATTTGGATACGCAGGTTGATCTGGTATTGTTTCACGCGGTGTTGGAATGGGTGGCGCAGCCAGAAGAAGTGCTGCAAGCGCTGTGGCACACGCTCAAGCCCGGCGGTGTGCTGTCGTTGATGTTTTACAACGCGCACGGCTTAACCTTCCGCACTCTGACGCTCGGCAATTTCGGCTATATGCGCGCCAATATGAGCAAACGCAAAAAGCGCACGCTGTCGCCGGATTTCCCACGCGATCCTGATGACGTGACGCGCTGGCTGAAAAACTGCGGATTTGACATTGAACGGCGTGCGGGCATTCGCGTCTTCTGTGATTACATGAAGCCGCAACCCGGCGCAGGGAAGAGCGTTGAGGAAATCATTGAGATGGAACGGCGTTTCTGTCGCCAGGAGCCCTTTTTAAGTTTAGGGCGCTATATCCACGTGACCGCGCGCAAACCCAGTCAGAAGGATCAACTATGAGCGAATTTTCCCAGACGGTCCCCGAATTGGTGGCATGGGCGCGCAAGAACGATTTTTCGCTTGCGCTGCCGGTAGAACGTCTGGCCTTTTTGCTGGCCATCGCCACCTTAAACGGTGAGCGCATGGACGGCGAGATGAGTGAAGGCGAGCTAATTGACGCGTTCCGTCACGTTAGCAAAGCTTTTGAACAAACCCACGAAACCGTGCAGGTACGTGCCAACAACGCCATCAACGACATGGTGCGTCAGCGCTTGCTTAACCGCTTTACCAGCGAACTGACGGAAGGGCATGCCATTTATCGTCTGACGCCGCTCGCTATCGGTATTACCGACTATTACATCCGCCAGCGCGAATTCTCCACGTTGCGCTTGTCAATGCAGTTATCGATCGTGGCGCAGGAGTTGAAGCGTGCCGCAGATGCTGCCGAAGAAGACGGTGACGAATTCCACTGGCATCGCAACGTATTTGCGCCGCTGAAATATTCGGTGGCAGAAATTTTCGATAGCATCGACATGACGCAGCGTCTGATGGATGAGCAGCAGCAAGCGGTGAAAACCGACATTGCCGACCTGCTTAACAAAGATTGGCGCGCGGCGATCTCCAGCTGTGAAATGTTGCTGTCGGAAACCTCCGGTACACTGCGCGAGCTGCAGGATACGCTGGAAGCGGCGGGCGATAAATTGCAGGCCAACCTGCTGCGTATTCAGGACGCGACGCTGAGCAGCCCGGATTTAGGTTTTGTCGATAAGCTGGTGTACGACCTGCAAAACAAATTGGATCGCATCATCAGCTGGGGCCAGCAGGCAATCGACCTGTGGATTGGCTACGACCGTCACGTGCACAAGTTTATTCGTACCGCCATCGACATGGATAAGAACCGCGTCTTTGCACAGCGTTTACGCCTGTCGGTGCAAAATTATTTCGACCAGCCGTGGGCGCTGACCTACGCCAATGCCGATCGTCTTTACGATATGCGCGATGAAGAGATGACGCTGCGTAATGACGAAGTGATGGGCGAGCTGCCGCCGGAAATGGAATACGAAGAGTTTAATGAGATTCGCGAACAGCTGGCCGCAATGATCGAAGAGGCGCTACTGATTTATAAGCAGGAACAAAAGCCACTCCATCTTGCCACGGTGATGCGCGACTATCTGTCGCAGTATCCGCGCGCGCGCCACTTTGATTTGGCGCGTATTGTCATCGATCAAGCCGTGCGACTCGGCGTGGCCGAAGCTGATTTAGCCGGTCTGCCTGCGCAATGGCAGGCCATTAATGATTACGGAGCCAAGGTGCAGGCACATGTCATCGACAAATATTGAACAAGTGATGCCAGTCAAACTGGCATTGGCTCTGGCAAACCCGATTTTCCCGGCGCTCGATAGCCAGTTACGCGCGGGTCGCCACATTGGCATTGAAGAGCTGGATAATCACGCCTTCCTGATGGATTACCAGGAATATCTCGAAGAGTTTTACACGCGCTATAACGTTGAGCTGATCCGCGCGCCGGAAGGCTTCTTCTATCTGCGTCCGCGTTCAACCACCTTGATCCCGCGCTCGGTATTGTCCGAGTTGGACATGATGGTCGGCAAGATTCTTTGCTATCTCTATCTCAGCCCGGAACGTCTGGCGAATGAAGGGATTTTTACCCAGCAAGAGCTGTACGACGAACTGCTGTCGCTGGCCGATGAGAGCAAACTGCTCAAGCTGGTAAATCAGCGCTCCACCGGTTCCGATCTCGATCGTGCCAAGCTGCAGGAAAAAATGCGCGCGTCGCTGAGCCGCCTGCGTCGTCTTGGCATGGTGTGGTTTATGGGTAACGACAGCAGTAAATTCCGCATCACCGAATCGGTATTCCGCTTTGGTGCTGACGTGCGCAGCGGTGATGATGCGCGTGAAGCGCAGCTGCGCCTGATCCGTGACGGTGAAGCGATGACGCTGGAAAGCGCGCCAGCTGCGACAGAAACCGATGAATCAGATAACGATATTGACGCTGAAAGCGACGCGAGTGACAACGCGGAGGATGAACAAGCATGATTGAACGCGGTAAATTTCGTTCGCTAACGCTGATCAACTGGAACGGCTTCTTTGCCCGTACTTTTGATCTCGATGAGTTGGTGACCACGCTGTCAGGCGGTAATGGTGCGGGTAAATCCACCACCATGGCCGCTTTCGTTACGGCAATGATTCCTGACTTAACGCTGCTGCATTTCCGTAATACCACCGAAGCGGGTGCCACTTCCGGTTCGCGTGATAAAGGCCTGCACGGCAAACTGCGTGCTGGCGTATGTTATTCGGTGCTGGATGTGGTCAACTCTCGCCATCAACGCGTGATAGTGGGTGTACGTCTTCAGCAGGTGGCAGGGCGCGATAAAAAAGTCGATATCAAACCATTCAGTATTCACGGCTTGCCGAGCGATTCACAGCCTACCGATATGCTGACCGAAGTCCTCAATAACCGTCAGGCGCGCGTTTTGCCGCTGACGGAAGTGAAGGAACGTGTCGAAGCGCAGGAAGGCGTACAGTTCAAACAGTACAACTCTGTAACCGATTATCACTCGGTGCTGTTTGAGCTCGGCGTGGTGCCACGTCGTCTGCGTAATGCCAGCGATCGCAGCAAATTCTATCGTCTGATCGAAGCCTCGCTGTATGGCGGTATTTCCAGCGCCATCACCCGATCGCTGCGCGATTACCTGCTGCCCGAAAACGGCGGAGTGCGCAAAGCTTTCCAGGATATGGAAGCTGCGCTGCGTGAAAACCGCATGACGCTGGAAGCCATTCGCGTTACGCAGTCGGATCGCGACCTGTTTAAACATCTGATTTCTGAAGCTACCAGCTATGTTTCCGCTGACTACATGCGCCACGCTAACGAGCGTCGCCTTCACCTTGATGGCGCGTTGCAGCTGCGTAATGAGCTTTTTACCAGCCGTAATCAGCTCATTTCCGAACAGTATCGACATATCGAAATGGCGCGCGAGTTGTCCGAGCACAACGGTGCCGAGAGCGATCTGGAAAGCGATTATCAGGGTGCCAGCGATCATCTCAATCTGGTGCAAACTGCGATGCGTCAGGCGGAAAAGATCGAGCGCTACGATGCCGATCTGGAAGAACTGACCTATCGTCTTGAAGAGCAGAACGAAGTTGTTGCCGAAGCGCGTGAAGTGCAGGAAGAGAACGAAGCGCGCGCCGAAGCGGCTGAAGTTGAAGTGGATGAGCTGAAAAGCCAACTCGCTGACTTCCAGCAGGCGCTTGATGTGCAGCAGACGCGTGCCATCCAGTATCAGCAAGCCTTACAGGCATTGGAGAAAGCGCGTACGCAGTGCCAGCTGCCCGATTTAACTATCGATAATGCCGCTGAATGGCAGGAAACCTTCCAGGCGCGTGAAGAAGAAGCGACCGAACGTCTGCTGCGTCTCGAGCAGAAACTGAGTGTCGCCGAAGCGGCACACAGCCAGTTCGAGCAGGCGCTGACATTAGTCACGAGCATTGCGGGTGACGTCGGTCGTCAGGATGCGTGGCAAGTGGGCCGTGAATTACTGCGTGATGCCAGCAATCAGCGTCATCATGCCGAACAACTCTCCTCGCTGCGTCTGCGCCTGAATGAATTGGAAACGCGTCTGCGCGAGCAACATGATGCTGAGCGTCTGCTGGCGGATTTCTGCAAACGTCAGGGCCAGCAATACGATGCGGATGCGCTTGACGGTTTGCAGCGTGAACTCGAAGCGCAGATTGAACAACTGAATGAGAGCGTAGCGGATGCCGGCGAACGCCGCATGTTGATGCGTCAAGAGCTGGAGCAACTGCGTGAGCGCATTACGGCGCTGACCGCCCGCGCGCCACACTGGCTGGCAGCGCAGGAGATCCTCACGCAACTGAGTGAGCAAACCGGCCAGGAGCTGACCAGCAGCCAGCAGATTACCGAATTTATGCAGCAACTGCTGGAGCGTGAGCGTGAAACCACAGTTGAGCGTGACGAACTGGCCGCGCGGAAGCGCGAAGTTGAACAGCAGATTGAACGTCTGAGTCAACCGGGCGGCGCGGAAGATGCTCGCCTGACGCAACTGGCGGAACGTTTTGGCGGCGTGCTGCTGTCAGAAATTTATGATGACGTTACGCTGGATGATGCACCGTACTTCTCGGCGTTGTACGGTCCCTCGCGTCACGCCATCGTGGTGCCGGATCTGTCGCTGGTGCGCGAACTGCTCGACGGTTTAGACGAGTGCCCGGAAGATCTCTATCTGATTGAAGGTGATCCGCAGGCATTTGACGACAGCGTATTTAGCGTTGAAGAGTTGCAAAAAGCGGTAGTGGTAAAAGTGGCTGAGCGTCAGTGGCGCTACTCCCGCTTCCCCAAAGTACCGCTGTTTGGCCGCGCGGCGCGTGAAAATCAGTTGGAACTGTTGAACAACGAACGTGAACAGCTGGCCGAGCGTTATGCCACGCTGTCGTTTGATGTGCAGAAAAACCAGCGTTTGCACCAATCCTTTAGCCGCTTTATTGGTAGCCATTTAGCGGTAGCGTTTGATGAAGATCCGGAAGCGCAGATTCGTCAGCTCAACAGCCGCCGTGGCGAGCTGGAGCGGGCTTTAGCGCAGCATGAAAACGATAATCAGCAGCAGCGCGCACAGTTTGAGCAGGCAAAAGAGGGTGTCAGCCAGCTGAACCGCCTGTTGCCGCGCGTTAATCTGCTGCTCGACGACACGCTCGGCGATCGTTGTGAAGAGATCCGCGAGCGGGTAGAAGAAGCGCAGGAAGCCGCGCGTTTCCTGCATCAACACGGCAGCAAACTCAGCAAGCTGGAGCCGTTGATTTCGGTACTGCAAAGCGATCCGCAGCAGCACGATCAGCTGCAGCGTGATTATCAGCAGGCGCAGCAACAGCAGCGTGATGCGCGTCAGCAGGCGTTTGCGCTGACCGAGGTGGTGCAGCGCCGTGCGCATTTCAGCTATGAAAGTTCAGCTGGCATGTTGGGTGGTAACAGCGATCTCAATGAAAAATTGCGTCAGCGTCTGGAGCAGGCGGAAGGCGAGCGCAGCCGCGCACGTGAACGTCTGCGTGGACATCAGGCACAGCTGACGCAGTATTCGCAAGTGCTGGCGTCGCTGAAAAGCTCTTACGACGCCAAACGCGACATGCTGAAAGAGTTGCAGCAAGAGATGCAGGATATCGGCGTGCATGCTGATGCCAGCGCAGAAGAGCGCGCGCGCATCCGTCGTGATGAGCTGTATAGCGCACTGAGCCACAACCGCGCGCGTCGCAACCAGTTGGAAAAACAGATCACCTTCTGTGAAGCAGAAATGGATAGCCTGCAGAAGAAACTGCGCAAGCTGGAACGCGATTATCACCAGATTCGTCAGCAGGTAGTGAATGCTAAAGCGGGCTGGTGCGCGGTGCTGCGTCTGGTCAAAGAGAACGGTGTTGAGCGTCGTCTGCATCGCCGCGAACTGGCCTATCTCAGCGGTGATGAGCTACGTTCCATGTCGGATAAAGCGCTCGGTGCGCTGCGTCTGGCGGTGGCGGATAATGAACATCTGCGCGATGTGCTGCGCATGTCTGAAGATCCGAAACGGCCGGAGCGTAAGATTCAGTTCTTTATCGCGGTGTACCAGCATCTGCGCGAACGTATCCGTCAGGACATCATTCGTACTGACGATCCGGTTGAAGCCATCGAGCAGATGGAGATTGAACTGAATCGCCTGACCGAAGAGCTAACGGCGCGCGAACAGACGCTGGCGATCAGTTCACGCAGCGCCGCGAACATTATTCGCAAAACCATTCAGCGCGAGCAAAACCGTATTCGCCAGCTGAACCAAGGTTTGCAGGCCGTGAGCTTTGGTCAGGTGCGCAGCGTGCGCCTCAACGTGAACGTGCGTGAAGCGCACTCCACGCTGCTGGATACGCTGTCGGAAGAGCATGAACAGCACCAGGATCTGTTTACCAGCAATCGCTTAACCTTCTCGGAAGCCCTGGCGAAACTTTATCAGCGCCTGAATCCGCAGATCGATATGGGCCAACGCACGCCGCAAACCATCGGTGAAGAGCTGCTCGACTACCGCAACTATCTTGAGATGGAAGTGGAGGTCAATCGTGGTACTGATGGCTGGCTGCGCGCGGAAAGTGGCGCACTTTCAACCGGTGAAGCGATCGGTACCGGGATGTCGATTCTGGTGATGGTGGTACAGAGTTGGGAAGAAGAATCGCGTCGTCTGCGCGGCAAAGATATTTCGCCGTGTCGTCTGCTGTTCCTCGATGAAGCGGCCCGTCTGGATGCGCGTTCTATCGCCACGTTGTTTGAGCTGTGCGAACGTCTGGAGATGCAGCTGATCATCGCAGCACCAGAGAACATCAGCCCGGAAAAAGGCACCACCTATAAGCTGGTGCGTAAAATGTTTAACAACACCGAACATGTGCATGTAGTGGGTCTGCGCGGCTTCTCGGCGGATTCCGCACCCGTGAAACAGGAAACGCCCGGGCTTGGTCTTGAAACGGAAAATAGCTAGCGCTAAATCTGGTTAAAAAACAGCGCTACGTTTAATCTGTAAGCGGCATCTGCACTTAAAGGCAGATGCCGTTTTTTATTCGTATACTCAACATTAAGAGTATGGTTGTACATAGCGATAACAGGGCGCTATGTCATTGGTGAGAAGGGGGCAGGGATGTTGCTAAACAATAAAAGCAAAATGAGTCGTGCTGCAGGAGTACTCGGTTTGTCACTGGTATTGTCACCGCTGGCGGTCAGCTATGCGGCTATCACCTCCACGCTGCCTCACTCCACGCACCGTTCGATGTCGGTTGCTGCCAGCCAGCAACAGATCCAGCAGGCGTTTAGCGCCACTGAACAACCCTTCTATCTGCCGGGCTTAGCCGGCATTTATGCTTCGCGCGATATGGCTCCGCTGTGGCAAGACCACGAAGCGGTGCAGGCTTTTCAGCAGCAGCTGGCGGAAGTGGCGCTCTCTGGCGTACAGCCGCAGTTCAGCCGCTGGGTGGAGCGTCTAACCAATCCCAATATTAAAGGTCTGGCGCGCGATATCGTGCTGAGCGATGCGATGCTCGGCTATCTGCAATTTGTCGCCAATGTGCCTTCGCAGGGTGAAACCTGGCTCTACAGCAACGTGCCTTACAAGCTGACGATGCCGACGCTGGCGGCGATTAATCAATGGCAGAACGCGGTCAACGCGGGCGGCAGCCGCACTTTCGTGGTTTCTCTACAGCCGCAACACCCTCAATACGCACCGATGCACAGCGCGTTGAAAACGTTGCTGACCGATAATCGCCCGTGGCCGCAACTGCGCGACAGTACCACGCTGCGTCCGGGACAAATCAGCAATGATGTGCCTGCGTTACGCGAAATTCTGCAACGTACCGGCATGTTAACCGCCAGCCACAGCAGCACGCCTACGCCGGCGGAAGATGCGGTGCCAACCGCCCCGGTTCCGGTGAGTCAAAGCGATCAACCGGTAGCAGTGAGTCCGTCTGCCGCCAATTTTGATGATATTGATGCTGCTCCCGCTCTGGCCGCTTCACCTGAAGTGGCCAATAATGTTGCCGCTAATCCGACAGCCGTCGGCCCCAATGTGTATGACACCGCGCTAGTGGAGGGCGTTAAGCGTTTCCAGCATTGGCAGGGATTGGCCGATGACGGTGCGATTGGTCCGCGCACGCGCGAGTGGTTGAATGTACCTCCGCAGATGCGTGCATCGCTGCTGGCACTGAATATTCAACGTCTGCGCCTGCTGCCGGATGATATGCATAACGGCATCATGGTAAACATTCCCAACTACTCGCTGACCTACTACAACAATGGTGCCACCATTTTGTCATCACGCGTGATCGTCGGTCGTCCCGATCGCAAAACGCCGCTGATGCGCAGCGCGTTGAATAATGTGGTGCTTAATCCACCGTGGAACGTGCCAACTACATTGGTGCGTCAGGATATTGTGCCAAAGGTGAAGCAGGATCCGACTTATCTGTACAAGCACGGTTATACGCTGCTGTCCGGCTGGAGCGCGGATGCGGAAGTGATCGATCCCTCCATGATTGACTGGCGTATGGTGTCGGCGGCGAGCTTCCCGTATCGCATTCGTCAGGCGCCAGGCGCGACGAACTCACTTGGCCGTTACAAATTCAACATGCCAAGCTCAGATGCCATTTATCTGCATGATACGCCCAACCATACGCTGTTCCAGCGCGATATCCGTGCGCTCAGTTCAGGCTGTGTCCGCGTGAACAAAGCTTCCGAGTTGGCCGATCTGCTATTACAGGATGTGGGTTGGAATGACGGACGTATTTCGGACACGTTGAAAGAGGGGAATACGCGCTATGTACCGATTCGTCATCGTATTCCGGTCAACCTTTACTACTTAACCGCCTGGGTTGCTGACGACGGGCAACCGCAATATCGTACAGATATTTACAATTATGATAACCCCGCGCGATCTGGCAGTCAGGTGCTGAATAAAGCAGGTCAATTGCTACTCTAGTGATTGATTTGACTGTTCTCCTTTTACATTAAATTAACCAAGACCAGTCTCGAAAATTTGATTTTGAGCTGGTTTTGGTCTTCTGAATCATATTCCGGGTTGACTGAGTCTTAGGTGGACGTTACTGTTCGGCCTTGTGTACTTTTCGCACATATTTTATCCGCTTTAGATTAGGTAACCTCGCTTCATGGCTAATATTGATTCTCAACGTCGTCGATTACTCTTGATTGGAGGCGCAGCAGCAGGTTTATCACTGCTTCCTGGCTCCGCGCTGGCTTCGCTTTCCACCGCCCGCCCTCGAGTATTGACACTCAGTAACCTTCACACCGGTGAAACCCTTAAAACAGAGTTTTTTAACGGTAAGCGTTATGACAAGGATGAGTTAGCCCGCTTAAATCACTTCTTCCGTGATTATCGCGCCAATCAGGTGAAGAACATCGATCCGCATCTTTTTGACCAGCTTTATCGCCTGCAAACGCTACTTGATACGCGTAAACCAGTGCAGCTGATTTCCGGTTACCGCACGTTAGCCACTAACACCATGCTGCGTGAATCGGGTCCGGGCGTGGCGAAAAAAAGCTACCACACCAAAGGACAAGCCATGGATTTCCATATTGAGGGAATTTCGTTGAGCAATGTTCGCAAAGCGGCGTTATCAATGCGCGCTGGTGGTGTAGGATATTACCCGCGCAGCAACTTCGTACACATTGATACCGGGCCTGCAAGGCACTGGTCCTGATACCGGCAGCGCTGCGTGTGTCGGTCATGGAGCGCTATGAATTACCAAATTATCCCGGTTACCGCTTTTTCCCAGAACTGTTCAGTTATTTGGGATGACGAAACCCAACAAGCGGCATTAGTCGATCCTGGCGGCGATGCGGAAACCATCAAAGCCGTGTTGGCAGAACGTGGTTTAACGCCGTCGCAAATCCTGCTCACGCACGGACATCTCGATCATGTCGGTGCCGCCGCTGAACTCGCGGCACATTATCAGGTGCCGATTGTCGGCCCGCATCCGCTTGATGCTTTCTGGTTAGATAATCTGCCAACTCAAAGCCGCATGTTTGGACTACCCGAATGCGCACCGCTCACGCCCGATCGCTGGCTGGAAGAGGGAGAGACCGTGCAGGTGGGGAATGTTCATTTGGACGTGCTGCTTTGTCCGGGCCACACGCCGGGACACATTGTGTTCTTCGATCGCGCAGGGCGTCTTCTTATTTCAGGCGATGTGATTTTCAACGGCGGCGTTGGACGCACCGATTTTCCGCAGGGCAGTCACAGCGACTTAATCAATGCGATTAAAACCAAGCTGCTGCCGCTCGGCGATGATGTTACTTTCGTGCCGGGTCACGGACCTATCTCAACGTTGGGTCGCGAGCGCATCAGCAATCCGTTCCTTCAAGAATAAAAAATGGGCCATCTAGGCCCATTTTTCATTATTCGCCGTTGGCTTAAAGAACCGCGACAATCGCCTCACACAGCGCCGACATATTGTCTGGCGTCATGCCTGCCACGTTGACGCGACCGGAATTCACCGCATACACACCAAACTCTTCACGCAGACGTACCACTTGATCTTTGGTCAGCCCGCTGAACGAAAACATGCCGTTCTGCTTGATGATAAAGCTGAAGTCTTGATTCGCGCCTTTATCCGCCAGCGTGTTCACAAAGAGCTGACGCATGCGCTGGATGCGCTGACGCATATCCGTCAGTTCCTGTATCCAGATGGTGCGTAGCGCGTCATTGCTCAGAATGGTGGCAACTACAGCCGCGCCATGGGACGGTGGATTAGAGTAGTTAGCGCGAATGGTGTATTTCACCTGGCTGAACGCGGTTTTCGCCACGTCGCTGCTTGCTGCAACCAGCGTCAATGCACCTACACGCTCATTGTACAAACCGAAGTTCTTCGAGTAAGAGCTGGCAACGATTAGTTCCTGGTGAGAGGCGGCAAAAATACGCAAACCTTCCGCATCTTCATCCAGACCGCGAGCAAAGCCCTGATAAGCGAAATCGAACAGCGGTAGCCAGCCTTTCTCTTGTGACAGCTTCGCCAGCTGTTGCCACTGATCGGCCGTTGGATCAACGCCGGTTGGGTTGTGGCAGCAGCCGTGGAACAGCACCACATCGCCCGCTTTGGCTTCCTGCAGTGATGCCACCATGCCAGCGAAATCAAGGCTATGGCTGGCTTCGTCATAGTAATGGTAATCGCAGACTTCCAGACCCGCGGCGTTAAATACATTTTTGTGGTTAGGCCAGCTTGGGTTGCTCACCCAAACACGCTTAACGCTGGTCTGATTTGCCAGGAAATCCGCCGCAACGCGCAGGGCGCCGGTGCCGCCTGGCGTTTGTGCCGTGCAGGCACGACCCGCAGAAATCAGCGCGCTCTCTTTGCCGAACAGCAGCTCCTGAGTACAACGTGCGAAATCCGCCAGACCATCAATGCTCAGGTAGTTCTTGGTGGTTTCATTTTCCAGCAAATACTGCTCAGCTTTTTTAACACTGGTGAGTACCGGCGTTTTACCGGTTTCATCTTTATAAACACCAATGCCAAGATTGATTTTATTCGGGCGGTCGTCGGCACGAAAAAGGTCAGCCAGTCCCAGAATAGGATCGGCGGGTGCGGCAGAGATCGATTCAAACATGAGTCAGTTCCGTTTGGGTGAACTTTAGCGAAATGAGCTATCAGGTTAACGTCAGTCGGCACACTTGCCAACCGCTGATATAAAAAAGAAATAGGGCGGGTGCTGAAAGTAGAAAAGCTAATTGCGAGGCCGATCACTGAAATGCAAAACGGAGCCTTAAGGCTCCGTTTTTAGGTATTACGCCAATCTAATCGTGTGATTAGAACTGGTATACCAAGCCAACGCCAACAACGTCGTCGGTGCTCACGCCCTGAGCGCGGGTGTAATCGTTGTCATCCAGCAGGTTGATTTTGTAATCAACATAGGTAGACATGTTTTTGTTGAAGTAGTAGTAAGTACCCACTTCGATGTATTTAACCAGGTCAGCATCGCCACCAGCGAAGGTTGCACCGTTAGCGGTGTTACCATTCAGCTGCTTGCCTTTAGACTGCAGGTAAGCGATGGATGGGCGCAGACCGAAGTCGAACTGGTACTGTGCAACCACTTCGAAGTTCTGAGTTTTGTTAGCAGTCTGACGAGCAGTATTACCGTAAGCAGTGGTGTTACGTGCTTCGCCGTAGAATGCTGCCAGGTAAACGTTGTTCGCGTCATATTTCAGACCGAAGCCGTATGCGTCAGCTTTATCGCCGTTGCCATCGAGTGCTTGCTGATCGGTACGGTCAGAAGAAGCGTATGAACCTACAACGCTAACACCCATGCCAGTGTCATAGGCTACAGAAGTACCCCAGCCGTCTCCATTGTCATGCAGCACGTCACGACCTTCGTTCTTGCCTTGGTACTGTGCAGCGAAGCTCAGACCATCAACCAGGCCAAAGAAGTTGCTGTTACGGTAAGTAGCCAGACCATTTGAACGACCAATCATGAAGTTGTCGTTTTCCTGATACATGGTGTCATCACCAAATATCGGTAATTGGTCGGTGTAAGACATTGCGTCATAAATAACGCCATAGTTACGGCCGTAATCGAATGAACCTGCATCACCAAATTTCAGACCTGCAAAGCCCAGACGGGTTTTAGAACCGCTGGTGCCCTGAGATTCTGCAACGTTCGCTTGAACGTTGTATTCCCACTGGCCGTAACCGGTCAGCTGGTCAGTAATCTGAGTTTCACCCTTAAAACCGAAGCGAACATAAGTTTGGTCGCCATCATCGCCAGCGTTATCAGAGAAAGTGTGGCGCGCATCAACTTTACCGTACAGATCCAGCTTGTTGCCGTCTTTATTATAAATTTCTGCTGCGTTTGCTGCGCCGGCAGCTAACAGAGCAGGGATAACCACTGCAAGAATGTTGCGCTTCATCATTTTTTATTACCCTCATTGGAGTTATTTGGACATCTGCCACTGCTGCCAAGAAATCTTTACAGAACCTTGAAAGAAGTTTGATGTCTCCTGTGTCTGCACGCATCTTTCCATCACAGGGTTGCTAATTCTAGCCCGAAGATGATTCAAATCTCTCAATTGAGTATCAAAAGGAAAAAATGTATTACAATTTGTAAAAAATAGGGAACTTTGTGAGAGAACTCAAAATTTACAAAAATAAAAAAAGGCCGGCTAGGCCGACCTCTTTATATATATGAATTTCTTATAATTAATCGCTAAATTTAGAAATTCGCATTGCGTGGAGTACGTGGGAAGGGGATAACATCCCTTACATTTTGTACGCCGGTGACATAGGCGATTAATCGTTCGAAACCTAATCCGAAGCCAGCGTGTGGCACGGTGCCGTAACGACGCAGGTCACGATACCACCAATAATCTTCTTTATTGAGGCCCATTTCTGCCAGGCGTGCATCCAGCACATCCAGACGCTCTTCACGCTGTGAACCACCGATGATTTCACCAATTCCTGGCGCGAGCACATCCATCGCCGCCACGGTTTTGCCGTCGTCGTTCATACGCATATAGAAGGCTTTAATGTCTTTCGGATAGTTTTTCACCACAACCGGTGCTTTAAAGTGCTGCTCCGCAAGATAGCGCTCGTGTTCGGATGACAGATCCACGCCCCATGAAACCGGGTTCTCGAAGGTCTGACCGCTCTTCAGCAGGATGTCGACCGCATCGGTGTAATCCACTTGCGCAAAATCGGTCTGAACAAAACGCTCCAGGCGCGCAACGGCGTCCTTGTCCACACGCTCAGCAAAGAACGCCATGTCATCGGCGCGCTCGTTCAGCACCGCCTGGAACACATATTTCAGCATGGACTCTGCCAACGCAGCCGCATCATCCAGCGTCGCAAAAGCGACTTCCGGTTCCAGCATCCAGAATTCCGCCAGGTGACGGCTGGTGTTGGAGTTTTCGGCGCGGAAAGTCGGACCAAAGGTATATACCTTAGACAGCGCGCAGGCATAGGTTTCGGCGTTGAGCTGGCCAGATACGGTCAGGAACGCTTCTTTACCGAAGAAGTCTTTATCAAAATCGATCTTGCCCTGCGGATCGCGCGGCAGATTTTCCAGGTCCAGCGTCGAAACACGGAACATCTCGCCAGCACCTTCGGTATCAGACGCAGTAATCAGCGGGGTAGAAACCCAGAAATAGCCGTTTTCGTGGAAGAAGCGATGCAGCGCCTGGGCCAGCGTATGACGCACGCGCGCCACCGCACCCACCAGGTTAGTACGCGGACGCAGGTGCGCCACTTCGCGTAGGTATTCGATGCTGTGACGTTTTGCCGCCATTGGATAGGTATCCGGATCGTCAACCCAACCAGTGACTTCAACCTTGGTCGCCTGCAACTCGAAGGCCTGGCCTTCGCCCGGCGATTCGACCACTTTCCCTGTAATGATCACGGAACAGCCGGTGGTCAGACGCAGCACTTCATCCTGATAATTATTCAGAGAATTATTGACGACGGCCTGAACGGGATTAAAGCAGGAACCGTCGTAAACGGCGATAAAGGAAAGACCAGCTTTGGAATCTCTTCGGGTACGCACCCAACCACGTACGGTGACTTCGCTGTCAACCGCAACACGGCCGTGCAGTACATCCGCTACAGGCACAACGCTCATAAAGTTCTCTCTATATATATAGTGGATAAAAGCCCCTTTTCGGGGTTTTGCTATGTTACTTGCGAGCCGACAGGAAACAAGCAAAATTGCCGCGCGACAGGGAGATTTGTTGACGGGGAGCAGGGTGCAAGCACCCTGCAATAAGAATCAGCTGGCTCTTTTAACCAGCGGCAGATCGAAGGCTTTGCGCAAGGCGCGCACAAAGGCTTTATCCTGGCAAATGGTTTTGCCGGGACTGTCGGAGAGTTTTGCCACCGGTTTGCCGTTGCAGCTCACCAGTTTAATCACGATATTCAGCGGTGTAACGCCAGGAATATCGCAGGATAAACGTGTTCCGATACCAAACACCACGTTGGCGCGCTGGCCAAAGTGACGATAGAGCGTCAGCGCTTTATCCATGTTGAGGTTATCCGAGAACACCAACGTTTTGCTTTTTGGATCGATATCCAGGCGCTGATAGTGCGCAATGGCTTTCTCACCCCATTCCACCGGATCGCCAGAATCATGGCGCAAGCCTTGGTAACGATGGGCAAAGCCGGGACCAAAGTCACGTAGGAACGCGTCCATGGTGATGCAGTCGGTCAAGGCGATGCCTAATTGATCGTCATACTCATCCAGCCAGGATTGCAGCGCGGCACGTTGGCTATTTGCCAATACCGGACTGATCTGCTGGTGCGCCTGGAACCATTCATGCGCCTGAGTCCCTACCGGATTAAGCTGCAGGCGGCGCGCCAAATCGTAGTTGCTGGTACCAACCAGCCACGGAAACTCCGCTTTTAGCGTGCTGACGATCGCTTCCTGTACCGCTTTGGAGTAACGGCGACGGGTGCCGAAATCCATCAGTTGGAAGCGCGACATATCCAAATCGCCTACCTGCTGACGGAAATCCACCAGCTTGTGCTGCAAGTGCGCTACCGCCTGGTCCACTCCCATTTGCGGCGTGCGATGGCGATGGACTACTTCGCTTATCAGCGCCAGCAATGGCACTTCCCACAGAATCACTTCACGCCACGGACCGCTGATCTGAATGGTCAGATGGCCGTTGTTGTTACGCACGTTGACTTGTGAAGGATCGAGGCGGAATTGGCGCAGCCAGTTAAGGTAATCGGTTTGAAAGAACGGCAGTCCGCTGAGGTAGTGATACTCCTCGTCGCTCAGGGTGAGCGTTTGCAGGGTTTCAATCTGCGCGCGGATCTCGTCCGCATAAATACCGAGCAGCTCGTCGCCACGGCAGCGAAATTCCGCCGTAACCGGGACATCATAATAGCGATGATAGACGGCCTGCTGCATATGGAGCTTGTACGCATCGGTATCAAGCAGCGTGGTCAAAATCGGGGAAGCATGTCCAGTCATGGTGCGTTTCAGCATCCTCTTCCGCGGAGCAGAGCCCGGTGTTCAACAAAGTCATAAAGACGCAGGAGTATAAAACAGTAATGACCGCGATCACACCATAATTGCGGGTGGCAGGTCGAGGGTCATTTGTGCCATTGTTAATGAATTGTAGCCTTTTCAACGAACGCACGCATTGTACGTGGCAACAGAGGCACAACCCGCTTAGACTTTGACGGGTCAACATATTAACGATTAAACGATGCGAGAAGGACTCATGACGCAACAGCCGCAAATTAAATATCGCCACGATTACCGTGCGCCGGATTATACCATTACCGATATCGACCTGACGTTTGATCTGGATGCTGCTTCAACGCGCGTCACTGCGGTCAGCCAGGTGAAGCGTCTTGGCGCTGCGGATGCTGAACTGCGTCTGGATGGCGAAGATCTTACGCTGGTATCACTGGCGGTGGATGGCAATCCGTGGCCACATTACCGCGAAGAAGAGGGCGCGTTGTTCATCAGCCAGCTGCCGGACACCTTCACGCTGACCATCATCAATGACATTCATCCGGATAAAAACACCGCGCTGGAAGGGTTATACCAATCTGGCGAAGCGCTGTGTACCCAATGTGAAGCCGAAGGTTTCCGCCACATTACCTGGTATCTTGATCGCCCAGACGTGCTGGCGCGCTTTACCACCACCATTATCGCCGATGGCGCACGCTATCCTTATTTACTCTCGAACGGCAACAAGCTGGAGAGCGGCCGCCATGAAGATGGTCGCCACTGGGTGAAGTGGCAAGATCCATTCCCAAAACCGTGCTACCTGTTTGCGCTGGTGGCCGGTGATTTCGACGTACTGCGCGACAGCTTTACCACGCGTTCTGGCCGCGATGTGGCGCTGGAGATCTTTGTCGATCGCGGCAATCTCGATCGTGCCGATTGGGCGATGACGTCACTGAAAGCCAGCATGAAGTGGGATGAAGAGCGTTTTAACCTGGAGTACGACCTCGACATCTTTATGATCGTCGCGGTGGATTTCTTCAATATGGGCGCGATGGAGAACAAAGGCCTCAACGTCTTCAACTCCAAATACGTGCTGGCGAAAGCTGAAACCGCCACCGACAAAGATTACCTCGGCATTGAAGCGGTTATCGGTCACGAATACTTCCACAACTGGACCGGCAACCGCGTGACCTGCCGCGACTGGTTCCAGCTCAGCCTGAAAGAGGGTCTGACGGTGTTCCGCGATCAGGAGTTCAGTTCCGATCTCGGCTCGCGCGCGGTGAATCGTATCGATAATGTGCGCGTGATGCGCGGTGCGCAGTTTGCGGAAGACGCCAGCCCAATGGCGCACCCGATCCGTCCGGATCAGGTGATCGAAATGAACAACTTTTACACCTTAACGGTGTACGAGAAAGGGTCAGAAGTGATCCGCATGATGCACACCTTGCTGGGCGAAGAGAATTTCCAGAAAGGCATGCAGCTGTACTTCGAACGTCACGATGGCAGCGCGGCCACCTGTGATGATTTTGTACAGGCGATGGAAGATGCCTCAAATGTTGATCTCTCGCAGTTCCGCCGCTGGTACAGCCAGGCGGGCACGCCTATTTTGACGGTACGCGATGATTACAATCCTGAGCTGGAGCAGTATACGCTGCACGTGGCCCAGCGCACGCCAGCCACCGCCGAGCAGAAAGAGAAGTTGCCGTTACACATTCCGCTGGATATCGAACTTTACGATAACGAAGGCAAGGTGATCCCGCTGCAGCATAATGGTCATCCGGTGCATCACGTATTGAACGTTACCGAAGAGTTCCAGACCTTCATTTTCGATAAAGTCTACTTCCAGCCGGTGCCGTCGCTGCTGCGTGAGTTCTCTGCACCCGTGAAGCTCGACTATAAATGGAGCGATGCGCAGCTCACCTTCCTGATGCGTCACGCGCGCAATGATTTCGCCCGTTGGGATGCGGCGCAAAGCCTGCTGGCAACTTACATTCGGCTGAATGTGGCGCGTCATCAGCAGGGCCAGCCGCTGTCGCTGCCGCTGCATGTTGCCGATGCGTTCCGCGCGGTGCTGCTGGATGAGCAGGGCGATCCGGCACTGAAAGCGCTGATTCTGTCGCTGCCGTCTGAGAATGAAATCGCCGAACTGTTTGATGTCATCGATCCCCTGGCGATCTCGGCGGTGCGTGATGCGCTGGTACGTACGCTGGCAAAAGAGTTGGGTGACGAATTCTTCGCGCTCTATCTGGCCAACCAAAGCAGCGAATACAAAATTGAACACGCTGAGATCGGTAAGCGCACGCTGAAAAACGTCTGCCTTGGTTATCTGGCCTTCGCCGATGCGGCACAGGCGGACAAGCTGGTACAGGCACAATATCAGCAGGCGAATAACATGACTGACGCGTTAGCGGCGTTGGCTGCGGCTGTAGCAGCCAACTTGCCTTGCCGCGATGCGTTGCTGGCGGCGTATGACGAGCGCTGGCATCAGGATGGTCTGGTGATGGATAAATGGTTTGTGCTGCAAGCCACCAGCCCGGCGGCGGATGTGTTGAGCAAGGTGCGCGAGCTGCTAAATCACCGTTCGTTCACCATGGGCAACCCGAACCGTATCCGTTCATTGATTGGTGCGTTTGCGTCAGGTAATCCAGCGGCATTCCACGCCAAAGATGGCAGTGGTTATCAGTTCCTGGTGGAGATGTTGACCGATCTCAACACGCGTAACCCGCAAGTGGCTGCGCGTATGATTGAGCCGCTGATTCGCCTGAAACGTTATGATGCCGATCGCCAGGCGCTGATGCGTAAAGCGCTGGAAACGTTGAAAGGGCTGGATAAGCTGTCTGGCGATCTGTACGAGAAGATCACCAAGGCGCTGAACGCGTAATCATGTGGGGCGCCATGAATGGCGACCCTACGCGGATTTCGTAGAGCGCGCATTTATGCGCGCTTTTTTTAACTCTGCTGCGCAAACTTTAGCGGCTGCTCCGACGAACCGCGCTTCATCACCCGATCCAGCACTTCCGCTTCCAGTTCGGCCAGGCGTGGCGACCCACGACGACGTGGGCGCGGCAGATCGACAATCAAATCCAGCCCAATCTGACCTTCCTCAATGAGCAGCACGCGATCGGCGATTGCCACCGCTTCGCTGACATCGTGCGTTACCAGCAACACGGTAAAGTTATGCTGCTGCCACAGCGACTCAATCAATCCCTGCATTTCGATACGCGTCAACGCATCCAGCGCCCCAAGCGGCTCATCAAGCAGCAGTAAACCTGGGCGATGAATCAGCGCTCGCGCCAGCGCTACACGCTGTTTCTGCCCGCCGGACAACGCTGCAGGCCACTCGTTGGCACGATCCGCCAATCCGACCGCGTCCAACGCTTCCAGCGCGGCGGCACGCCATTCACGGCCTTTCAGTCCCAGCCCAACGTTATCAATCACCTTCTTCCACGGCAGTAAGCGTGAATCCTGGAACATCAAACGTGTATCTTCGCGCGCCTCGGATAAGGGCGCATTGCCAGCCAGCAACGCACCGCGCGTGGTCGATTCCAGACCTGCCAGCAGACGCAGTAAGGTACTTTTCCCACAGCCGCTGCGGCCGACGACCGCGACGAACTGCCCCGATGGAATATGCAGATCAATATTATTCAGGATGGTGCGATCGCCATATTGCTTGCTGACGCCATTGACGCCAACCGGCGTACCGCGATTTAAACGCGCCGGATTTAGGGTTGCGTTGCTCATGCGTTCTCCTTCGATTGGTAGGCCGGATGCCAGCGCAGCCAGACGCGCTCCAGCAGCTGCGCCGCAACGTCGGCCAGTTTGCCGAGCAGGGCATAAAGAATGATGGCCACCACCACCACGTCGGTTTGCAGGAATTCACGGGCGTTCATCGCCAGATAACCAATGCCCGAGTTAGCGGAAATGGTCTCGGCCACAATCAGCGTCAGCCACATCAGGCCAAGGGCAAATCGTACGCCAACCATAATGGATGGCAGCGCACCCGGCAGAATCACCTGAATGAACAGGCTCCAACCGGACAAACCGTAGCTACGCGCCATCTCGACTAAACCACGGTCAATGTTACGAATGCCGTGATAGGTATTGAGATAAATCGGGAATAAGGTGCCCAGCGCCACGAGGAAAATCTTGGCAGATTCGTCAATACCAAACCACAAAATCACCAGCGGAATCAGCGCCAGATGCGGCACGTTACGCAGCATCTGCACCGAGGTATCCAGCAAACGTTCACCCACGCGCGAAGTCCCGGTGATCAAGCCCAGAATCAAACCAATCGAACCGCCGATGGAGAAACCAATGGCGGCACGCCAGCTGCTGATCGCCAGGTTTTGCCACAGTTCGCCGCTCACCGTCAGTTTCCAAAAGGTGATGAGAATGTTTTCCGGTGACGGCAAAATGCGCGTCGACAGCCAACCGACCTGCGAAGCCAGTTGCCATACCGTAATCAGCACCACCGGCAACACCCAAGGCAGTACGGCATTACTCAGCTGTTTTTTAACGTTCGCCATCATCGGCTCCTTTAGCTCTGCGACACTTTTTGCGGCGTGAAATCATTGGCAACCGCTTCACCGTGCGCTTGCACCACGCGTGGTTTAGGCACTTCCGGGATCGCCAGGTCAAGATGCGGGAACAACAGCTCGCCAACGCGATACGCCTCTTCCAGATGCGGATAGCCGGAGAGAATAAAGGTCTCGATACCGAGATCCTGATACTCCTGCATACGCGCCGCCACGGTTGGACCATCGCCCACCAGCGCCGTACCTGCACCGCCGCGTACCAGACCTACGCCCGCCCACAGATTCGGGCTGATCTCCAGCTTATCGCGGCGTCCACCGTGCAGCGCCGCCATGCGCTGCTGGCCCACCGAATCGGTACGCGCAAATGCCGCCTGCGCTTTGGCAATGGTGGCATCGTCGAGATGGGCAATCAGGCGATCGGCTGCCTGCCATGCTTCTTCATTGGTTTCGCGCACAATGACGTGCAGACGAATACCAAAACGTACGGTGCGACCCTGCGCTGCGGCTTTGGCGCGCACCTGCTCAATTTTCTCTTTTACCAGTGCAGGCGGTTCGCCCCAGGTGAGATAAACATCGACCTGCTCGGCGGCCAGATCCTGCGCAGCATCCGAGGAACCGCCAAACCACAGCGGTGGACGCGGTTCCTGCACCGCTTTAAACATCAGACGCGCACCGCGTACCTTCACATGCTTGCCTTCGTAATCGACGGTTTCGCCTTCGCTAACGCGCCGCCAGACGCGGGTAAACTCGGCGGATTCTTCATAGCGTTCCCGGTGATCGAGGAACACGCCATCGCCGGCCAACTCTTCCGGATCGCCGCCGGTGACCAGATTAAACAGCGCACGACCATTCGACAGACGATCCAGCGTGGCGGCCTGGCGCGCCGCCTGAGTCGGTGAAATCACGCCCGGACGCAGAGCGACGAGGAAACGCAGACGCTGCGTAACCGGAATCAATGATGCCGCCACCAGCCAGGCATCTTCACAGGATCGGCCGGTGGGGATCAGCACGCCGCCGAAGCCGAGGCGATCCGCTGCCTGCGCAATCTGTTGCAGATAACCATGATCAACCGGGCGCGAACCTTCCGCCGTGCCGAGATAGTGACCATCGCCGTGAGTGGGGAGAAACCAAAATACGGATACGCTCATGATTAATTTCCTTTAGGCTGGGCGGATTGTGGCTGCCAGATGCGGTCAGCAATATTCACTTTTACCGGCATCAGATGATTGGCATAAAACAGATCGGCCGTTTGCTGTTGGGCCTGTGCGGTATGGGCACTGACCGGCGTAATGGTGGTCGGCGGACGGTGGTCGAGATAGCTGGCAATCACCGGCTTCGGTAAGCCCATCGCATTTGCCAGTAGATCAATACTCTGGTCGCGCTGGCTGCGCGTTAATGCATCGGCATCGCTAAACGTATTCAGCACTTGCTGCACGAAGTCGCCGTTAGCCTCGGTATAGTTGCGCGTGGCTAAATAGAAGGAGCCGGTTTGATTGAGTTTGCTGCCATCGGCCAGCACCCGCACGTTGCCTTGCAGCAGGGCGGCAGAGTAATAAGGATCCCAAATTGCCCAGGCATCAACGTCACCTTGCTGGAACGCGGCGCGCGCATCGGCGGGCGTCAGGTAGGTTGGCTGAATATCGTTAAAACTCAGTCCAGCCTGTTCCAGCGCGCGCAGCAGCAAATTGTGCGAGCTAGAGCCTTTCTGGAATGCCACTTTATGGCCTTTCAGATCGGCCACGCTGTGAATCGGGCTATCTTTCGGCACCAGAATCACTTCAGCCTGAGGCTTGGGAGGTTCCGAGCCGACATACAGCAGATCGGCGCCCGCGGCCTGCGCAAACAGCGGCGGAATATCGCCGGTGCTGCCCAAATCGATGCTATCGACGTTCAGCGCTTCGAGCATTTGCGGGCCCGCTGGGAATTCCACCCACTTTATCTGGGTGTGCGGAAAACGCTGCTCCAGCAGCTGATGGCTTTTCGCCAACACCATGCTCACCGAGCCTTTTTGATAACCGATGCGCAGCTGTTCGGGAGCGCCGGCGGCCTGTGCGCTCACGCTTATCGAGAGCATCGCCGCCACGGCTGGCAGGAGTAAGCCCATCAATATCCTTTTCATCTCTCTTCCTTTATACCGCTTGGGCGTAGGGTGGGTGGCGGCGATGCAGCGCGTGCCAGAAGGTATCCAGCGCCTCATCAATGCGTTGCGACAGCAGCGGATCGAGCCGCGGCTGGCGATCGTAATCAGTAATCTGGCCGTCGGTGGCGAACACGCCGTGCAGCACTTCCTGCGCTTTCAGCGCGTTGAGTACCGGCTTCAGCGCGTAATCCACCGCTAACAGGTGCGAAGCGCTGCCGCCGCTTGCCAGTGGCAACACCACTTTGTGTTCCAGCGCGCGTTCTGGTAGCAAATCAAGCAAGGTTTTCAGTGCGCCGGAAAACGAAGCTTTATAAATAGGCGTGGCGACAATCACGCCATCTGCCAGTGCCAAATCGGCTTTCAAAGCGGCTAATGCGGGAGAATCGAAGCGCGCATAGAGCAAATCTTCTGGTTGGAAATTGTGAATATTCCATGGAATCACCTCCACACCGCGTGCTTCCAGTGCGTGTTGGCACAGGCTCAGCAGCGCTGTTGAGCGTGAAGGGAAGCGAGGGCTACCCGCCAGCGTAATAACTCGCATGGTCACTCCTTATAACTAAAAGTTATTGATTATCTAATATTCAGAACTGATGTGTTCAATACTGTCAGAGCAGGCAGCGAGGCTTAAATGATTTATCTGGTAATCCTAAGTTGGAAAATGGGATAGCTGAGGACATATAAAGGAAGGTCAAAAAGGAGCTATATTGATGTTTAGGTTTAATCTGAAAATCGTTCGATTCTGGCGAGCATTATATTAATCGGAACAGCCTGATGGCGATGACTAATGATTAAAGCACGTTATACATGGCTAAAATGGAGTCGCTAACGAAGAAATATATCGACACATTCGAACTGGCTGAAGATTATTGGGCCGCTGCTATATTGAAATAAATGAAAAAAAGTTCGAGATTCGCCATTATTCTGGCCAGCAGGAATCGGAATAAGCGCAGATTGATCCCCTTCTTCTCCAGCATTACCTGGTTTTTATTTGATGAAACCCATGTCTAAACACGAGTAAAGGTTAAAAAGCGCATCAGTCTTGTATGACATAGTAACAACTGCTGTTACTTTTTTATCGTGAATCTCAACGTTAGTACAGAAATACTGAACAGTTAAATGCTTAGGAATTACGCATCTTATTATCGAGGTTGGAATTAATACTCGCCGCCTGTTTATAATTGGTTGAGATAATTTCCGCTAGAACTCGATAACGATATTTCGCTTATTAATTTACGCCCGTGCTTTGTGGCGTTAACTGCCGTTGCGGCAAGCCAATTTATTCTTAGGGAGATAAATATGGGTAGTTCCTCATTTGCTCACGAACTAACTGAGCAGCAGGCTGTATCTGCACCCTTCAATCGTCTCACTGCACCCCCTAAAACGGACGAAGAGTTGCTGTGTTATTGGCTACAAACGGATGCTGCAGGAACGCAGCTCGCCTCGTCATTGCTACCGACCTTTCCGCACAGCACTCCTGCTGAAGATGACTTCCTGCTGTTCAGCGCGGAGTGCAGCGCGTTGCCTGCCAGTCTGTTGCAGGATGTGGCGAAACTCAGCGATCAACGTCCAGAGCTGAACTGCTTTATTGTTTCTCTGACGAAGCGCGAGCTGGCAAGCGGATTACACTCGTCAACCCAGTTGTTTAAACAACTGCATGAACAGCGCTGGTGGCAGCAGGGCGCCTTTGCCGTGATTTTGCGTGCCGGCCTGGCCCGCGCGGGTGCGCCGTTGACGCGCATTCAGGATGTGATGCTCGCCGGATTACTCCATACGCAAACTGCATGGGTGCTTGACTATGCCAGTGAATCATCGCTGATGACCAAAGCACATTCACCTCAGCCCTTCACCTATCAGCAATTTATTACCGATTATGAAAAACTCACCCGCTTGTCACACTTTATTCCAGAGCGAAACCGTTATCGCGAAAGTTATTTACGCAGCGGCTTATTACAATTAGTCCAGCAGGAGTTAAGGGGCGCAACAACATTCTCAGATAATACCCGGCATGCATTAACCTACTTTGCAGAAAATTTCCCCGCGCAGGGTGCAATGGAAAAACTCATGTTGAAACAACCTGACATCTATTTCGCCATTATGAAAATGAGAAAAAGGCTGGGCGCTTAGCACCAGGATTAATTTTAAGAATAACTCCGGTGTGCGTGTGAATAGATTTATGTCACGCTTAAGGCCACTGAGATAAATCCCCAGATGCCAAAACACCTATGTCTATAAAACGTAACGCGATTGCCAATTATGTTGGTCAAATCTATCTGACGCTGTCAGGTATTTTGGTTGTACCTCTTTATATTCAACACTTAGGAATGGAAGCCTACGGTTTAGTGGGCTTCTTCTCGATTTTATTAACCTGGCTGCAATTACTTGATGCCGGTGTCTCCACCACCTTGATGCGTGAAGCGGCTCGCTATCGCGCGAATCAGGCAGAATTCGTCTGGTTCCCGGCGCTGTTTGCCACGCTGACCAAATTCTTCCTGTTCTCCACTATCGTGCTGGTGGTATTGGGCTGGCTGGCGACACCGTGGATTGCCACGCACTGGCTGGATGCAAAACATCTTCCGTCAGGCGATGTGGTGATTGCTGTGGCAATTATGGTGATCACCGCCGCGATTCGCTGGCGCACCAGCCCCTATCGCAGTGTGATTGTCGGCTTCGAACATCAGGTATGGCTGAACGGCGTTAACCTGATCATCACCACCTTACGCACCTTCGGTGCGGTGCTGGTGATACAGTTCTTCTCTAATCCGGTATTGGCGTTCTTTGTCTGGCAGTTGCTGGTGTCGATTGCCGAAGCGACTTGCTGTATCTACAAATCCTGCCAGCTCATTCCCAAGGCGGCGCGCAAAGAGAAGCGCGGCGATCTGAAAGAAGTGCTGAAACCGTTTATTCGTTTTGCACTCAGCGCAGCGTTTTCCAGTGCGGTGTGGACCTTCATTTCGCAAATCGACCGATTGGTGCTTTCCAAGACGCTGCCGCTGAGCGAATACGGTTCGTTTACCGTGGTGGCGACCGCCGCGACGGGTATTCTGCTGCTCAGCAGCCCGATTATGCAGGCCATCGTGCCACGCATGACCGGCATGAAAACCCGTAAAGAAGGTGATGCGGAGTCACTGAAACTTTACCGCTACACCACGCAGGCCGTGGCGATTTTCATGGCACCGCTCAGTATCACCATTGCCTGCTATGCCGGCCCGCTGCTATGGGCGTGGACGCAAAAGAGCCAAATTGTGGATGAGATGTCATTTGTCCTTAGCCTGTACGCGTTGGGCAGCGGTATTCAGGCAATCTGTGGCTTGCTCTATCACCTGCAGTACATCAACGGCAACCTCAAGCTGCACATGAAAGGCTTCACCTGCTTTGCCGTGCTGCTGGTGCCGCTCAACATCTGGTGCGCCATTCACTATGGCGCGTTGGGCACCGGTTGGCTGTGGCTGGGACAGAATATCTTCTATCTGGTGGGCTGGGCGTGGCTGGTGCATCGCCGCTTTGCGCCGGGCATCCATTTCACCTGGTTAACCCGTGACGTAATGCTGATTTGGGCGGTTTCAGCCGCTATCGCCTGGTTGAGCACATTGCTGCCTATCGAGTGGAATCAGAATCGCTGGATAAACCTGCTGTGGTTGGGCTTGATTGGTGCGTTCAATCTCGGCTTCTGCTGCCTGCTGCATAGCGTGGTGTTGAAGCGTCTCAGAATTCCATTATTTAACGTTGAGGAAAGAGGATGAGCATGATGTCATCTCACCGTATCCCTTCGGTTTCGGTCATCATTCCGAACTGGAATTGCGCGCCCTGGTTGCCAGAAGCGCTGGGGGCATTGCTGCGCCAGTCATCGCCGCCGGAACAGATCATTGTTATTGACGATGGATCCAGTGATAACAGCGTTGCCTGGTTAACCGCATTCGCTGAGCAGCACCCGCAGGTGGTGTTGCTGAGTGGCGAGCGCGGCGGCGTCAGTGCCGCGCGTATGAAAGGTCTCTCGGTGGCTAGCGGGGATTTTGTTTATTTCATGGATGCAGACGATTTTGTCTCCACTGACTTGTTTGCCGACTTCCGTCGCGTGCAGGCGCGCCATGAAGATATCGATCTGTTCTGCTTTGGCGCGAAAATGTTCTTCGATCTGCCCGCCGCGCAGCGTCACTATCAAACCATTCATCAGCGTCATGTCAGCGGATTACTGCCTGGCGGCAGCACCAGCTTGCGTACGCTAATGCAGCACCAATCCGCGCATCGCGTCGTGTGGAGCAGCATTATTTCCCGTCGCTTGATTGACCAACTGGCGCTGCAGTTTCTGCCAATCCAAAACCATGAAGATGCGCCCTATATGTTTGCGCTCTATCTGCAGGCGCGTAACATTTACTGCACCAGCCAAAGCTATTATTACAAACGCTTTATGCTGACCTCGCTGTCACAGAGCACGCGCGATTTCTCCTATGTGAAAAACTACTTCATAGCGCGTGAAAGCAGCGAACAGTTCTTACGCGACCAGCAACTGCCGGTGGATGCGGCCTTGCTGGACAGCTATTACCAAACGGTGATGCACAGCTGCCTGTCGCAGATGCGCAAAAATCATATGGTGATCCCAGCGGATTGGCAGCCGCAGGTGAATCAACTGGTGCGCAACGTGTTGCAGCAGAGCGCGCGTCTGAAGCTGATGTGGTACTGCCCGACGATTTACAGTGGCCTGCAGGCGTGTCGTGAACAGCTTGGCCGCTATTCTGCGCGACGCTGATACCGATCAAATTGTGATGCAGTAGAACAATTTACTTTTGCGCCAGAGCACCTTACCATTCTGGCGCACAATTTCCCGTGCACCCCGACTTCCCTGGTTTTCATCATTGAGGAGAGTGCATGTTATATCCTATCGTCCGGCCGGCGCTGTTTAAGCTTGATCCTGAGCGTGCGCACGAACTCACCTTTCAACAACTGCGTTTTATCAGCGGTACGCCGCTGGAAGGGCTGATTCGCCAGTCGCTGCCATCCCGTCCGGTAACCTGTATGGGATTGACCTTTCCGAATGCGCTCGGCTTAGCGGCCGGCCTCGACAAAAATGCTGAGTGCATTGATGCCTTCGGTGCCATGGGCTTTGGTTTTGTCGAAGTGGGAACGGTAACGCCGCTGGCACAACCGGGAAATGATAAACCGCGCATGTTCCGCCTGGTGCCTGCAGAAGGGATTATTAACCGCATGGGGTTTAATAATCATGGCGTCGATCACCTGATTGAGAACGTCAAAAAGTCACGCTTTAAAGGCATTCTCGGTATCAATATTGGCAAAAATAAAGATACGCCGGTCGAGAAGGGCAAAGACGATTATCTGATCTGCATGGAAAAGGTGTATGCCCACGCCGGTTATATTGCCATCAATATTTCGTCGCCAAACACGCCGGGATTACGCACGCTGCAATATGGCGACGCGCTGGACGAGCTTCTGTCTGCAATCAAATTAAAACAGCAAGAGCTGCAAGCACGGCACCTTAAATATGTGCCCGTCGCCGTGAAGATCGCACCGGATCTTACCGAAGAAGAATTGATTCAGGTTGCTGATAGTTTGGTGCGCCACAATATTGACGGTGTGATTGCCACCAATACCACGCTCGATCGTTCACTGGTGACTGGCCTTAAATATGCCGAAGAGGCGGGCGGATTAAGTGGTCGTCCGGTTCAGTCACGCAGTACTGAAGTGATTCGCCGCCTGGCGCAAGAGCTGCAGGGGCGCGTACCGATTATTGGCGTAGGTGGCATTGATTCGCTGGTTTCAGCGCGTGAAAAAATCGCCGCGGGAGCAACATTGGTGCAGATATACTCCGGATTTATTTATAAAGGCCCGGGTTTAATTAAAGATATCGTGACTCACCTCTAAGACATTTCCCACTTTACTGCGCCGAGGGGTTTATTTATCCCTTCGGCTCGTTTATATTTTGTCCTGCTGGTGCATTTTCAGCCTTTTCCCAAATATATTTTTTAATTTAAGCGCCATTTAGCGCAGCGAATAACCACAGGGCAGATCATGAAAATCAAACCTGATGACAATTGGCGTTGGTATTTTGACGCAGAGCATGACCGCATGATGCTGGATTTAGCGGATGGCATGTTATTTCGCTCGCGCTTCTCGCGCAAAATGCTGACACCCGACGCCTTTAATGTCAGCGGTTTTTGTGTTGATGATGCCGCGCTCTATTTTACCTTTGAAGAACGTTGCCGTCAGAGTGGATTAAAAGGCAATCAGCGCGCCGAATTAGTCTTAAACGCGTTGGTAGCCAGTCGTTTTCTCAAACCCTTAATGCCAAAAAGCTGGCACTTCACCAATCACGCACACAGCTGGCAGCCTGCTGCGGGCGATATGGTGGCGGTGACGTTGGCCGACAGCGGTGAACAGGCGCAGCTCTTTGTAGTGGAAAGCAGTGAAAATGCGGCGCTGTGCTTATTAGCGCAAAACGCGTTGAGCGTGGCAGGTAAAGGTATGCAGTTAGGTGATGCCATTAAGATCATGAACGATCGTTTGCGTCCGCAGCAGGAAGAGCAAACCGCCCACTTTGCGCGGGCGGTGTAATCGGCTTACGCCAGTTCGATATCGCCTGCCGGAATACAGCTGCAGCTTAAGATCGTGCCATCCGCACGCACCGCGCTTTTCTTCAGTGCTTTCACTTCCCCCGCAACCAATGTCACTTTGCAGCTGCCGCAAATGCCGGCGCGACACGAGTAGGGAATGCGGAAACCTTGCATCTCCAGCTGTTCCAGCAACACTTGCTGATTGTCGCCGCTAAAGGCTGCGCCCTGATAATCAATGGTCACTGCGCTGTGGCTGCTGGCAGTGGGCGCCAGGGTTTCGACCACTGCGCCAGCGCCGTAAGCGCGCGGCGTCTGTTTCTCCAGAATCGTTACCGCATCGCCAACGCGAATAATGCCGCTATTCAGCGCGATCAAATTCAGGCCAAAATCGATATCGCCGCTGCCGTCCTGCGCGCTACGAAAACCCTGCAACGTGGTGAGCGGCTCGCCGTCAGGATGTTTACGGCCCGTTTCGGTGCCGACGGTAGTAAACACGCAGCGGCTACACGGCTTCGGCATCTCAAAGGTAATCTCGCCAATTTGTAGCCGTTTCCAGCTGTCCTCTTCCCACGCGGCCGCGCCGCTCACCACCAGATTGGGGCGGAACTGCTCCACGCGCACGCTGGCCGGACAGCGCTGCTGGAGATCCTGCAACGACGCCATATTCACCAGTAAGTAGGGGAAACCGTCGGCAAAACTGAGGGGAACATGATCAAAACGTTTTACGCGGCGCGTGGGCTCCACGCCGGTCCAGCGCAGTTGCACCGGACGTGGGAAAAACGTACTTAACCAGCTATTGATCGTTTCAGGTGCAATACGCGCGGTGAAATGGTTGCCCCACACTTCGGTGGGTGCCTGCTCGGCCGTGAAATCAGCAAAGCGGATCAGCGCCTGCGAACCGTCCGGCGCTTGCAGAAACAGCCCATCAGGCAGCAGTGCCGGGGTAAAACGCACCATTTCCGGAAACTGGCGGGCGGTGACGAACGTACCGTCCTGTTCGGTCACCATAAAGATGCGATCAAAGCCCAGACCGCTTTCCAGCACCTGCGCATGCGACAGTTGCAGGCCGCGCATCGATTTAACGGGATGGATGTAAAGGCGCGAAAGCGTAATCATCACCACTCCAAAAATAGGGTCATAAGTTTAAAAGAAGCTAACTTTATGACATAGCACGCTGATTCGCTATAATGCGCAGCAATTTAAGCAAGAGTAAAAAGTGACGATATGAATTCTCTGTTTGCCAGTACGGCGCGTGGGCTCGAAGAGCTGTTGAAAAGTGAGCTAGACGCGCTGGGTGCGCAGGATTTGCAGGTGGTGCAGGGCGGCGTCCACTTTCAGGCCGACGACCATGTAATGTACCAAAGCCTGCTGTGGAGCCGTTTGGCTTCGCGCATTTTGCTGCCGCTGGGAGAATTTGGCGTCTGGAGCGATCTTGATCTTTACGTGGGTGCGCAAAGTATTCCGTGGACCGAGATGTTCGACAGCAACACCAGTTTTGCCATCCATTTTAGCGGCACCAATGAGGTGATCCGCAACAGCCAATTCGGCGCGCTGCGTATTAAAGATGCCATCGTTGATAGCTTCACCCGGCAGAATCTGGAACGCCCAAATGTCGATCGCGAGCAACCAGGCATCCGTATTAATGCGTGGCTGAACAAAGATCGCGTCAGTATCGCTCTGGATCTCAGCGGTGATTCTCTGCATCAGCGCGGCTATCGCCAGCAAACCGGCGCAGCACCGTTAAAAGAAACCTTAGCGGCGGCGATCGTGATGCGTTCCGGTTGGCAGAGCAGTACGCCGCTGGTCGATCCAATGTGTGGTTCCGGTACGCTGCTGCTGGAAGCGGCGTTGATCGCCTGCGATCGCGCGCCCGGCCTGCTGCGCACCCATTGGGGCTTCAATCGCTGGAAGAAACACAATCAGGCCGTGTGGCAGGATGTTCACGCTGCAGCAAAAGAGCGCGCGCGTGTTGGAACCGCCGCTGCGACCGCCCGTTTCTTTGGCTACGATAATGACAGCCGCGTGCTGGAATCCGCGCGCGCCAACGCGCGTCGTGCGGGCGTATTCGAGCTGTTCACCTTTGCGCAGCAGGATGTTATCAAGCTGAAAAATCCACTGGCGGGCAAGGACATTACCGGCACGGTATTGAGTAACCCGCCGTACGGTGAGCGTCTGGAAAGCGAACCGGCGCTAATTGCGCTGCACAGCCAGCTCGGTCGCATCATGAAGCAGAATTTCGGCGGCTGGAATCTGTCGCTGTTCAGCGCCTCGCCAGAGCTGCTGAGCTGCCTGCAACTGCGTGCCGATCGCCAGTTTAAAGCTAAAAATGGCCCGCTGGAGTGCGTACAGAAAAACTATCAGCTGGCTGCGACCAGCGCAGAAGGCGGCGCGCAGATTGCCGAAGATTTTGCTAACCGTCTGCGTAAGAATCTGAAGAAGCTGGATAAGTGGGCGCGGCAGTCAAATATCGACTGCTATCGTCTGTATGACGCCGACCTGCCCGAGTATAACGTGGCGGTCGATCGCTATGCCGATTGGGTGGTGATTCAGGAATATGCGCCGCCGAAAACCGTAGATGCCAATAAAGCGCGACAGCGTCTGTTCGATGTGATCAGCGCGACACTGAGCGTGCTCGAAATCCCGGCGAATCGATTGGTGATGAAAACCCGCGAGCGCCAGAAAGGCAAAAGCCAGTATCAAAAGCTGGGCGAGAAGGGTGATTTCTTCGAAGTGCAGGAATTTGATGCGCGCCTGCTGGTGAATCTCACCGATTATCTGGATACTGGCTTGTTCCTCGATCACCGTATCGCGCGGCAGATGCTGGGCAAAATGAGTGCAGGCAAAGATTTCCTTAACCTGTTCGCTTATACCGGCACAGCCAGCGTACATGCCGGTTTGGGTGGCGCGAAAACCACCACCACCGTGGATATGTCACGCACCTATCTGGAGTGGGCCGAGCGCAACCTGCGTCTGAACGGTTTGACCGGACGTCAGCATCGTCTGATGCATGCGGATTGCCTGAGCTGGCTGCGCGAGAGTGACGAACAGTTCGATTTGATCTTTATTGATCCGCCGACGTTCTCTAACTCTAAGCGCATGGAAGACGATTTCGACGTGCAGCGCGATCACATGATGCTGATGCAGAATCTGAAACGTCTGCTGCGTCGCGGTGGCACCATTATGTTCTCCAACAATAAGCGCGGCTTTAAAATGGACCTCGACGGTTTAGCACGTCTCGGTCTGCAGGCGCAGGAAATAACCCAAAAAACGCTGTCGCAGGATTTCGCGCGCAACCGTCAAATTCACAACTGCTGGCTGGTTAGCCACGCCGGTAAGGAATAAGTTTTATGTCACTGATCAGTATCCATGGCGCTTACCTCTCATTCAGCGATGCGCCGCTGTTGGATAACACCGAACTGCATATCGAAGAGGGCGAACGCGTCTGTCTGGTTGGCCGTAACGGCGCCGGTAAATCGACGCTGATGAAAATCATCAACGGCGAACAGCCGCTGGATGATGGCCGCATTATTTATGAGCAGGATTTAGTGGTCGCGCGTCTGCAGCAGGATCCGCCGCGCAACATTACTGGTTCCGTTTACGACTTCGTCGCCGAAGGCGTGGCCGAGCAAGCTGAGCATCTGAAGGCTTATCACGCCATTTCCCATCTGGTGATGGAAGATCCGAGCGAGAAGAACCTGAACGAGATGGGCCGCCTGCAGACCATTCTGGATCACCAGAATCTATGGCAGCTGGATAGCCGCATCAATGATGTGCTGCTGCAGATTGGCCTCGATGCCGATACCGAGTTGTCTTCACTCTCCGGCGGCTGGCTGCGTAAAGCGGCATTGGGTCGCGCGTTGGTGAGCAACCCGCGTGTGCTGATGCTTGATGAACCGACTAACCACCTCGATATTGAAACCATCGACTGGCTGGAAACCTTCCTCAAGACCTTTAGCGGCAGCATTGTATTCATCTCGCATGACCGTTCGTTTATCCGCAACATGGCAACACGCATTGTCGATCTCGATCGCGGTAAGCTGGTTTCCTGGCCGGGCAATTACGATCTGTTCCTGACCGGTAAAGAAGAAGCGTTACGCGTCGAAGAGATGCAGAACGCCGAATTCGACCGCAAGCTGGCGCAGGAGGAAGTGTGGATTCGTCAGGGTATCAAAGCGCGTCGTACGCGTAACGAAGGCCGTGTACGTGCGTTGAAAGCGCTGCGTAACGAGCGCTCTGCACGTCGTGAAGTGATGGGCAAAGCCAATATGCAGGTCGGCGAAGCGGCACGTTCAGGCAAAATTGTGTTTGAGATGGAAGATGTCAATTACAGCGTGGGTGGCAAAACCCTGGTGAAAGACTTCTCTACTCAGGTACAGCGCGGCGATAAAATTGCCCTGATTGGCCCGAACGGTTGCGGTAAAACCACCTTGCTGCGTTTGATGCTGGATCAGCTGAAAGCGGACAGCGGCCGTGTGCATTGCGGCACTAAGCTGGAGATCGCTTACTTCGATCAGCACCGCGCTGAGCTGGATCCCGATCGTACCGTGATGGATAACCTTGCTGAAGGTAAACAGGAAGTGATGGTTAACGGTAAACCGCGCCATGTACTCGGTTATCTGCAGGACTTCCTGTTCCATCCCAAGCGCGCCATGACGCCGGTCCGCGCGTTGTCCGGCGGTGAGCGTAACCGCCTGCTGCTGGCGCGTCTGTTCCTCAAACCTAGCAACCTGCTGATTCTTGATGAACCGACCAACGACCTCGATGTTGAAACGCTGGAGTTGCTGGAAGAGCTGGTGGATGGATATCAGGGCACCGTGATGCTGGTGAGCCACGATCGTCAATTCGTCGACAACACCGTGACTGAATGCTGGATTTTCGAAGGCAACGGCGAAATCGGCACCTTTGTGGGTGGCTATCACGATGCGCAGCTGCAGCGCGCGGCGTATAAGCAAGGAAAAGCATCCCAGGCGAAATCTGCTGCACCGGCGAAAACCGCTGAGAAAAGTGAAGCCGCCAAACGTCCGGCTAGCAAGCTAAGCTATAACCTGGCACGTGAACTGGAACAGCTGCCGCAGAAGCTGGAACAGTTGGAAACACGCATCGGTGAATTGCAGGCCAAAATGAGTCATCCAGACTTCTTTAGTCAGCCACACGATAAAACCCAGCCGATTCTGGATGCGTTAGCGCAGACCGAACAGGAACTGGAAGTGGCGTTTGAACGTTGGGAAGAGCTGGAAGCGCTGAAAAACGGCGCATAATCGGGAAGGAGTCAGCATGTGTGCAGCGGATCAGGCGCATCAGTGGAGTCTTTGTCCACAGTGTGATTTAACAGTAAAGCTGCCCGCTGTACCGGTTGGCAGCCGTGCGCGTTGCCCGCGTTGTCACACCACGCTGCAAGCCAACTGGCAGGAGCCGCGTCGACGTCCGACCGGCTACGCCATTTCAGCACTGTTTATGTTGGTGCTGGCTAATCTGTTTCCTTTCATCAATATGCACGTCGCCGGGTTGAGCAGCCAGATATCGCTGCTCGAAATCCCGCAGGTGATGGATCGTGAAGACTACCGCAGCCTGGCCACGCTGTTCCTGCTGTTTGTGCAGGGCATTCCTGCCTTTTGCATGGTCACGATTATCCTGCTGGTCAATCAGGTACGGATGCCGCATAACGTGCGGCTAGGATTGGCGCGCATTCTGTTTCAGCTGCGCAACTGGGGCATGGCCGAAATCTTTATGGCCGGCGTGCTGGTCAGTTTCGTAAAGCTGATGGCGTATGGCGAAATTGGTCTCGGCAGCAGTTTCTGGCCGTGGTGCCTGTTCTGTGTGCTGCATCTGCGCGCGTTTCAATGTGTCGACCGCCGCTGGGTGTGGCAACGTATCGATCCGTTACCGCCGCTGCCAAAGGTGCCGCAAGCCGGTATTAGCGGCTTAAAGCAAGGCTTGCGCAGTTGTCCCTGCTGTACCGCCATTCTGCCTGCCGACCAACTGGCGTGCCCGCGTTGCGGTGTGAAGGCGCATGTCCGCCGTAAGCACAGTTTGCAATGGACGCTGGCGCTGCTGATTACCTCGGTGATGCTCTACATTCCCTCGAATATCATGCCGATCATGGTGACCGAAACGCTCGGCTCGCAATATCCCTCGAACATTATGGCCGGGGTGATTTTGCTATGGAGCGACGGTTCGTGGCCGGTGGCGTTGGTGATCTTCATCGCCAGCATTATGGTGCCCTCGCTGAAAATGTTGGCGATCGCCTGGCTTTGCTGGCACGGCAGCGGACGCGGTGGGCGCGATGATGAAAAGATGCACGTGGTTTATGAGGTGGTTGAATTCGTTGGCCGCTGGTCAATGATTGATGTGTTTGTTATCGCCGTTCTCTCTGCGTTGGTGCGGATGGGGCGATTGATGAGTGTGTATCCTGCGCCGGGCGCGCTGCTGTTTGCCATGGTGGTGATTCTTACCATGTTTGCCGCAATGACCTTTGATCCGCGCCTGCTGTGGGATCGACAACGAGAAACTGAACGTAAGGAGCCGCGTCTTGACGGACAACCATCACGGGACTGCTAAGGTCGACCAGATTAAACGCTGGTCGCCGGTCTGGATTGTACCCATCGTCACGCTGTTAATCGGCGGATGGATTCTTTTTTATCACTTCAGCCATCAAGGCCCGGAAGTGACGCTGATTACTGAAAGTGCCGAAGGTATTGAGGCAGGTAAAACCACAATTAAAAGTCGCAGCGTGAACGTCGGTGTGGTGGAAAGTGCGGTGCTCACTGATGACCTTCACCATGTAGAAATCAAAGCGCGGCTTAACTCCGGTATGGAGAAACTGCTGCAAGGTGACAGCGTGTTTTGGGTGGTAAAACCGCAGATTGGGCGTGAAGGGATTACCGGCCTCGGCACCTTACTTTCTGGCGCCTATATTGAACTGCAGCCGGGTTCCAAAGGTGACAAACCAGAGCGTTACCCATTGCTGGATGCGCCACCCCTTGCACCACCGGATGCCAAAGGTATTCGCGTGACGCTCGACAGTAAAAAAGCCGGTCAGCTTAATGCCGGCGATCCGGTGCTATTCCGTGGCTATCGCGTGGGTTCGGTCGAAACCAGCAGCTTTGATACTGATAAACGTATGATGACGTATCAGTTATTTATCGCAGCACCGTACGATCGCTTGATCACCACCAATGTGCGTTTCTGGAAAGACAGCGGTATTGCGGTAGATATGTCGGCTTCAGGCATGCGTGTTGAAATGGGCTCGCTTACGACGCTGTTTAGCGGTGGTGTGAGCTTTGATGTGCCTGATGGGGCCGAACTTGGTCGTGCTGCTGAGAACAAAGCGGAATACCATTTGTTCGACGATCAGCGCAGCATTCAGGACTCGCTCTATACCAGCCATACTGATTTCCTGCTGTTCTTTACTGATTCAATTCGTGGGTTGCAAGTCGGTGCACCGGTTGAGTTTCGTGGCATCCGCTTGGGCACGGTTTCGCAGGTGCCTTATATGATTCCGGGTGTGAATCAGGCGCTGAATAACGACTACCGTGTGCCGGTGTTGATTCGAATTGAGCCAGATCGCTTTGTTAACCGGTTAGGCGGCGATTTCAATCTTGAACAGCATCTGCAGGAAGGCAAAAAACGCGGACTGCGTGCGACGCTCAAGACTGGCAACCTGTTGTCGGGCGCACTGTTTATCGACCTCGATTTCTACGACAACGCGCCAGCTTATAAAGGCCCGAACGAAGTGGCTGGTCTGGAAGTGATTCCAACCGTCAGCGGTGGACTGGCGCAGATTCAACAGAAATTGATGGCGGCGCTAGATAAGATCAACGGTTTGCCACTCAATCCTGTGCTCAACGAAGCCACCGGTACGTTGAAAGAGAGCCAGCGCACGCTGCAGCAGTTGCAGAAAACCCTGGATAACCTGAATCAGGTCACGGCTAATCCGGCGATGAAAACCCTGCCTTCAGACATGCAGCAAACCCTGCGCGAACTGAATCGCAGCATGAAAGGGCTGCAGCCAGGTTCGCCAGCGTACAGCAAGCTGGTGGGCGATATGCAGCGGCTTGATCAGGTGCTGCGTGAACTGCAGCCGGTGCTGAAAACGCTGAATAGCAAAAGTAACGCGCTGGTGTTTGAAGCCAAGCCGGGCCAGGATCCACAGCCAAAGAGGGCGAAACAGTGAAAAAAGGGCTAATTATTGGTGCACTGTTGCTGCTGACAGGGTGCAGCAGCAGCATTGAAAACACCTATTATCAGTTGCCTGCGGGCAGCAATGTGGCGCGTGTTGAAAGTGCAGCTGGCGCTGATCAACCAATGATTTGGGTCGAGCAGGTGACGGTGCCGGATTTTATGGCGGGCAACGGTTTGGTTTATCAGACCAGCGATGTGAAGTACGTGATCGCGTCGAATAACCTGTGGGCCAGCCCACTCGATCAGCAGCTGCAGCAAACGCTGATTAGCAATCTCAGTAAAGCGCTGCCTGGCCGCCTGATAGCCGGTTCGCCGCTGGGTGAAACTCACGATACGCTTACAGTGAACGTCACCGGTTTCCAGGGGCGCTACGATGGGCAGGTAGTAGTAAGTGGTGAATGGCTACTGCAGCATCAAGGACGTCTAATCAAACATGGCTTTAATCTGACGCTGCCGCAAACCGAAGATGGCTATGATGCGCTGGTGCGTACTCTGGCTCTCGGCTGGCAGCAAACGGCGCAACAAATCGCAAATAGTGTCGTTTCGCTAAATTAAGATTTGTTCGAAGCTTATGATAAGTCCTTGATTTACTGTAGTGTGATCGCAGTCAAATCAAGGGCTTTTTTTATTGCTGAATCAGCCAGATAGACAGTTAACTGACAATTCTACATATCAATTTGACGTCAAATTGATGACATTGGCGTGAATTTTGCGCATTGACCTTTCTTTTGCATCGGGTTAGAACATTACTGTGGTTGAACATTATATCGCCACTCTTTCTTTCCACCCAGATTCCACCAGACCTGAAATGAGGGAAACGAGGCATGAAGAGACAGAAGAGAGACCGCCTGGAACGAGCACATTCACGAGGCTATCAAGCCGGTATTACGGGCCGCTCGAAAGAGATATGCCCTTATCAAATGATCGATGCGCGGTCTTACTGGTTGGGAGGTTGGCGTCAAGCCATGGAGGACAGGTCGGCGGTGGCCTAGCACTGCTGAATGTCTATCATTAAGGAAGAAACCTCCGCTGCGTGCGGAGGTTTTCGTTTGGAAGGATTAGAAAGCGGAAGTGTCTTTGAATAGACCCACTTTCAAATCCGTCGCGGAGTAAATCAGGTTCCCGTCTACGAAGACTTCGCCATCTGCCACGCCCATCACCAGTTTACGGTTGATCACACGCTTGAAGTGAATTTTATAAGTCACTTTCTTCGCAGTAGGCAGGACTTGTCCAGTGAACTTCACTTCGCCCACGCCCAATGCGCGGCCTTTACCTTCTGCGCCCAGCCAGCCGAGGTAAAAACCGACCAACTGCCACATGGCGTCGAGGCCGAGACAGCCTGGCATAACTGGATCGCCGATGAAGTGGCAGTCAAAGAACCACAGGTCAGGGCGGATATCCAGTTCGGCTTCTACGAAACCTTTGTCGAATTTACCGCCGTCTTCGGTCATTTTGACCACGCGGTCCATCATCAACATGTTGTTGGATGGAAGCGGCGGTCCATTTTCGCCAAACAGTTCGCCGCGACCCGAGGCAACCAGGTCTTCTTTACTATAGGATTCGCGTTTATCTACCATGTTCTCAATATGCCTTCTTTTAGTGAAGCCCGAATATTAGCGAACAGTTGTACGCTGAGCAATGTTATCAGCTGTGGTTGAACCAGTTGAGCCAACGCAATGGCCATGGACGCAGGCGAGCTTCCTGCTGATTCAACTGCGTAATACGTTCCTGAATGGTGCTAAGCAGTGATTCGCCGCTTTCACTTTGCCAGGCAATCCCGGTCAATAGCGGCAGCGCTTCATCTACGCTCTCAATGGCCCAGAGATGGAATTGTCCGGCCTTCACCGCTTCCACCACATCCTGATTCAGACTGAGATGGCGCGCATTACTAGCAGGGAAAATCACACCTTGCTTGCCGGTAAGCTCGCGGGAATTACAGATGTGGAAAAAACCTTCAATTTTTTCGTTCAGACCACCCACCGGCTGCACATTACCAAACTGATCGACTGAACCGGTTACCGCAATCTGCTGGTTGACTGGCTGATTAGCGAGCGCACTGATTAATGCACACAACTCAGCCAGCGATGCGCTGTCGCCATCTACTTCCGAATAGGATTGTTCAAAAACCAGTGAAGCGGAGAAGGGCAGCTGCTGCTCCAGTTCCAGCTCGGCAATCAGGTAGGCTTGCATAATCATCATGCCTTTTGCATGAATGTTGCCCCCTAACTCGGCTTTGCGCTCGACATCGGTGAACTCGCCATCGCCCGGATGTACCACGCAGGTAATGCGTGAGGGTTCGCCCCAGGGACGCGGATGACCGGGGAATTCAACCACCGACAGGCCGTTGATTTGCCCAACCACTTCGCCTTCAGTTTCAATCATGATCTGATTGAGCAGGATTTCATCGCGCATGCGATCTGCGAGGAAGCTTTCACGCCACTGGCGGGCTTCAAGCGCTTCTTTCAGCGCTTCACCATTGATACTGTCACCATGCAGCGCCGTTTCCTGCAGTTGGCGACGAAGCCAGCGAGGACACAATGGCAAGGTATCTTGATCACCCGTCATGCGAGCTGCTTCGGTAATCAATAATGGCCAGAAATCCGCTTCAGGCTGTGCCAGACCCGCTTGTTCAGCCTGGGTTAATGTCCACTGGCACCACGATGTCATGTCATCTTCGTCGAGAATCTGTAAACTTTCTTCGAATTCGCTGTAGAGCGCCATCTCATGAACTTCGACGTCCATTTCCTGGAAAGCAGCCAGCGCATCACGATCGCCGCACAACACCAGTCGCAGCTGCAGCGGTAGCGGCGGAATGGCGACGGGTAGGGGTTGACGTTCATCCTGCGAATACCAATCGAAGCGACCTTGCTCGATGCATTTACGCAAACGCAACCACAGCAGCGGCTGCGCCAGTAAGGTATTGACGGCCAGGATTAACGTGCCACCATTGGCGCGATGCAGAAGGCCGGGTTCAGGTTGAACGCGGTCTTTGTATTGACGTACGCATCCGAACAGCTGTTCAGCTTCAATCCAGTCCGCGAAATGCACGCCACCCTGGCTCGTAAACGGACGATTGATATCGGTAGGCGCCAGCAGGCTAACGGTATCGCCCATCACATGATAGTCGCCGCCATAGAGGGAAATTTCATCCGGCTGGAAGCGTTGTGCCGCATCGGCGATGCAAGCCAGGTAATCACTGTTTTCCTGACTGCGTAATAACAGCAGCGGGAATCCCAACGTTTGATGATGCAAATGCGCCAGCGCATTCAGCAGACGCGGCTGAACCGCGGCAAGACTATCGCAATCTTCCAGTGAGACATTCGAGAAAATGGATTGGTAGCGGTCGCTATCCGGCTGCAGGGCTTGCCACGTAATTTGAGTGCTGGTCAAAATATTCGCATTAGTCTGATTTAGGAAAAGCGCGATTATACAGGAATCAACCCGGTTAATCACGGCGGAGTTCCGGCCCGGATTGTGACTGCTGCAACATGTTTTTCCTTGCTGCATCCAGGAAAAAAGCTGTTATTCTTAGTTTGTTACGTGATCACGATGAGATTCCGATGAAATACCAGCAACTCGAAAATCTTGAAAGTGGATGGAAGTGGAAATACCTGGTGAAAAAGCATCGGGAGGGTGAACTGATCACTCGTCATCTAGAGCTTAGTGCGGCCCAAGCTGCAGTCGATACGCTGCTTTCGATGGAGAATAGCCCGGTCGAGGTTAATGAGTGGATCGCGCAGCATATTCATCCGGATTTGGACAATCGTCTTAAGCAGACGATACGTGCACGCCGAAAGCGTCACTTCAATGCTGAGCATCAACACACGCGCAAGAAATCTATCGATCTGGAATATCTGGTGTGGCAGCGTTTGGCGGGATTGGCGCAGCGGCGCAGTAACACGCTGTCAGAAACCATTGTGCAGCTGATTGAAGATGCCGAGCGCAAAGAGAAGTACGCCAGTCAGATGACGACCCTGAAGCAAGACTTGCAAGCGATCCTGGGTAACGGCGGTTCGGAAAAAGAATAAAATTCTTTTCACTCTCATTACATTCAGCCATAAAAAAACCCCGCCGAAGCGGGGTTTTTTACTGCGTGATAACTTAAGCCTGTGGCTGAGTTACAACGTCTTTGATACCTTTCACGTCGATTTCAACGCGACGGTCTGGCGCCAGGCAGTCGATCAGGGCATTACGGCCTTTCACGCTGTCACAGGTGTTGCCAGTAACTGGGTTAGATTCGCCCATACCGCGTGCAGAGATCTTGTTAGCTGGGATACCTTTAGAGACCAGGTAATCAACTACAGACTGAGCACGTTTCTCAGACAGCTTCTGGTTGTACTGCTCTGAACCGATGCGATCGGTGAAGCCCAGTACGACAACAGAACCGTCTTTTGGATCCATTGAGCTCAGCTGGCTATACAGCTGATCCAGAGCCTGCTGACCTTCTGGCTTCAGAGAAGCTTTGTTGAAGGTGAACAGAACGTCAGACTTCAGGGTGAAACGCTTGGTTTCAACAACTGGCGCTGGAGCTGGAGCCGGAGCTACAACTGGCGCTGCATCTTCATCCTGACCGAAACGGTAAGAAAGGCCTACGCTCAGCATGCTGTTGTCTGGACGTGCACCAACGGTACCTGCGTCACCGATGTTGTTAACCCACTGATAGTCCAGGCGAGTCGCCCAGTTTTTGGTCAGTGCGTATTCAACACCAACAGCAGCCAGCGGAGAAACGCCGGTGTCGTGGTCGCTGATGCGAACGCCGTTGTTGTTTTGAGTTGAATCAGCACGCCATACCATACCACCCAGACGGGTGTAGACATCGAAGTCTTCGGTAATTGGGTAGCTCAGTTTAGCGGCCAGCTGAACGCCTTGTGCTTTGAACGCGCCATTCACTTGGTTGCCTTTGTTAGGCATACGGCCCAACCAGTCGTAACCCAGCTCGAAGCCCAGGTACGGGTTAGCCTGGTAACCTGCGAATGCACCAGCACCCAGCTGAGATTCGTGAGTTGGACCATCGTTGTTCGCGTAACCGTTACCGTAGTAACCAGTATCGTGATACTGAGACCAGCCCAGTTTAGCACCGGTATACCAGGTGTTATCTTTAGGTGCGGCCTGCGCTACGGTAGCGAAGCCAGCCAGTGCCACTGCAATTGCGATAGCTGTCTTTTTCATTTTTGCGCCTCGTTATCATCCAAATAGGCAATGAGCAAAAAGGTTGCTCTTTGTGTTAATCCTTCGCCGGGTCTAAACGCTCGCTTTTGACTCTACCGAAAAAACGGAGGTTATTGAGCACCCTGGCGAGCTAAAGTCTACAACGAGATTGGAAACTTACAAGTATGATGTGACGCTGCGCAGCAAAAAAACAGGGATTTATACACACATTTTAACAAATCACATGGCAAAATCTTCGGTATTAGAAAACAAAAAAGCGTCTAAGCCATTGTCATAGCTGGCGGGAAAAGAATCAGTAGCTTAGATGCAACTTTTGCAAAAAAAATGCTGAGAAAATTCCTGGATTTACTTAATGAAACAAATCTGAGGGAATTTTTGTTGGGTTAGGTTGTCTGGAATGAGCAAATTGACGTCCTTGCGGACGCAAAATCAAACCGAGCGCTTCACCTTCTGCTGCAGCTTGTTCCAATTCTAAACGCTCTTCATCGCTCAATTCGTACGGAATCCAGGCAAGCACGACGCTGTAATTGCCTGTACGTAACGCCTTAACCATACTTTCAACGGTGTTAAAACGCTCAGATTCGGTGATATGCATACTCTTGTCTAACGGCAATCCCGACTGCTGCATCCAACTGCGATTCAGCTTATGAGCCGGCGTGAGCCACAACTGCCAGCGTGATTGCTCGCTCAGCTGTTTTAGTACCGGTAGCAGCATAAGTTGCATCATTTCTGGTTGTTCGCTGGAGCGCAGTTCAGTGATTCCACCCAGCGAAGGTTGCGTTAAGCTTGGTGAAGCGAAACGATGAGAACGATCAGCAGGGCCAGAGAAATGAGTACGCATAATTTAATCACTCAGTAATGAACTGTATGAATATACAGTAATGGCTTCCTGGATAAAGATCAACCTCAATTTCTGAAAACGCCTCGCAATTTCTGCACAAGTTCTGTCCCACACGCTTTTATTCATTGAACAGCTAAATCGTTTTTTTTATCTTCTAACCAGATGAATCTGCGAGCTTTTATAGGAAATTTCCCGTGCATGGAATCCAATGAAGGGGGCATTATGAAGAGATATAACCCAGTAGTTGAGCAATCAAAAACGCAGTTGGCTGCACTAGGCAAAATCGAATCGCGTACGCAATTTGGGGGTTACGCGCTGACTGTTGAGAGGGTGATTTTTGCTTACATCAATGAGGATGCACTCTATCTGCGCGCCAGCGAGGCGCTTCACGTCTACAACGCGCAGCGCTCTTTGGAACCGCTGGTATACCGTAAGCGTGGCGTGCCGGTGACCTTAAGCTATTTCAAAGTCGACAAACAGCTGTGGCAAGATCCAGAGCAATTACTGCATTTATCAGCCAGCTCTCTTCGTGCTGCGCAGGATGAAATCGCGACCAGACTTGTCTCGCTACGTTTGAAAGACCTGCCAAATCTGAGCCTGCGTTTGGAGTTGATGCTACATAAGGTGGGGATCAGTTCGGTGCAGCTGCTGTGTGAAACAGGATCGCGGCAATGCTGGTTGAAATTGCGCGCGGTGAATAAGCACATAGGGCTAAAAACGTTGCTGGCATTGGAAGGTGCAATTTCTGGACATCATGAAGCGGCATTACCCGGCGCAATCAGGCAGGAGTTATACGCCTGGTATCTCAAAATGCTCCGCCAACATGCTGCGGCGGAGCATTTACAACCTTAGTTATTAACGAGGCTACGACGCAGACGTGCAATTTCGGGCATCAGCGCAACCAACAATCCCAATTGCTGAATGACTAACGGTGCGCGTGCATCCGGGCTAATCTTCATTTCGCTCATGCGTTGCATAAGCACCTGCTGCATGTCTGCAGCTTGTGCATCCGTGACACGTTCGATTTGTAGCACATCTTCAATGAAGCACACCGCATCATCCAGTAAGGTAAGTAAGGTGCTATCCGCGAGACGCTCGCGGTGCGCTCCCAATGCGGAGATATAACTGAGAAAGGAGTGGTTGAGGCATAGCAGACGAAACGCATTCTCACGCAGCGGTTGTTGCAGCTTGAGTTCACCACTGATATTGGACACCACGGATGCCAGCTCAGCATCGGCGTTATGTGCATCGCGACGAGCTACGCGATAAGCGAGGCGATTGTCTTTCCCCTGATGATACTGCTCCATAATGGCATCAAGATAGCGGCAGTTAGCATCCAGCGTACGATCGGCGACGGCAGTAATTTTGCGGAAACGCCAATCTGGCCAAACAAAGGCGACGGCGAGCCATGCCAGACCGCAGCCCAGCAAGGTATCCACCACGCGCGGCAACGCTACTTCAAACCCTTCTCCCAGCAAATTGAAGCACAGCAGAACGAGCAAGGTGATAAACAATGTGGCTTGCGCATATTGAATCTGACGGAAAGCAAAGAACAGCACACCGCTCAGAACAATCAGCACCAGCTGACCTTCAATCGATGGCACCAGCCACAATACCGGCAGGCCGATGGCGATGCCGGCTAACGTGCCACCAATTCGCAACGCGAGGCGTCGTCGGGTGGCGTTGTAATTGGGCTGGCAGACAAACAGGCTGGTCAGCAAGATCCAGTAACCGCGATCGACACCAGTGATTTGAATGAAGGCATAGCCAACGCACAGTACCAGTGACATTCGCACTGCATGGCGAAAGAGGGCAGAGTTGGGGCTGAGATGGCGACTCAGGCGCAAGCGGATATCCGCCCAGCCGCTAAGCCCTTCACGCGATAGATGGTGATCGCTGTGCGGTGACGGTTCTGCCAGCATCTGCTCCGACTCAATTGATGCTAGCTGCGCATCAATGGCGCGCAGATTGCGCAGCAACCAAAAGAGCGCATGAATATGGGGATCCTGCGGCTCATTTTGCTGAAGCCGTTGCAGCGCGGTTTCCAGTCGTTCAAAGGTGCGTTCAAAATGGCTATCGTGATGCCACGGCTGGCGTAGCAAAAGAGTCTCAGCCAGTTGCCGGCAGGCCCGCGCCTGCATATTCATCAAACGCTGGAAGCGGAACAGCACCTCGTTATAGCGCCAATTGTCGCGCAGTAGGTGGTATTGCAGATGCGAGGAGCTGGCACGTTCATGAATATCCTGCGCAACAAAATAGTAATGCAGGCTGCGACGCGTGCTGCGTGAACCGCGATCGCCACGCAGGCGACTTTGAATGGTGCTTTTAGTCAGATTTAACTGTGCCACCAACTGACTGTTAACCATCGCCGTGGCCACCAGCGTGGCATCATCCTGCTCGTCGCCATCGGGATCAAACAGGTTTGCTTTGGCTTCGAGATAGCGCGCGAGCTGAGAAAAGCTTCCCGCCAATTGCTCCTGTACCGGACGTACCGGGAACATCAAATGGCCGATGAAGGTCAGCAAGTTGTACCAAAGGGCGCCGATCAACAGCAGCGATGGCTGCATCCACCATTTTGGGAACAGGCCGATGCCCAGCATGGTGTAAACCGCAATCAGCAGCGCACCGAAAGCGATAGTGGCATAACGCTGTCCCAGTGCACCGAGCAAAATAAAGCCCCAGCTGGAAAGCGCCAGGCCCAGTCCGAATGCCCACGGATGTGGGAACAGCAGTTCAACTGACACCGAAGCGATACAGAAACACACCAGTGTGATCGCGAGATTGCGCACGCGCCCAATCCAGCGGTCGTCGAGATCGGCCAGCGCCGCGGCGACCACGCCAAGCGTCAGCGGAATGGTCCACTCAATCTGATGCAGCCACCACGGCACCGCCGCACATCCGGTTAAAGCAAAGAAGATGCGGAGCAGATAGCGCAAACTGCTGTTAAACAAGTAGCGTCGCCAGCCTGGCAAAGCGTTATGGATCATTGAACGGCCTCAGTAACGGCGACGCGCATTGGCTTCACGCGCAGCCTGAGCTTCTTCCACCGAGACCACGCGGCGTCCTACTGGCCACAGCGCAATCGCGGCAATTTTAAAGTTAGCAATGCCTACAGGAATGCCAATGATCGTCAGGCACTGCACAATACCGGCCGAGATATGCGCCAGACATAGCCACCAGCCGAACAGCACCAGCCAGAAGATGTTGAGGAAGGTTCCGCCAGTGTTCATCACATGGCTTTTGCTATCGGGACGCAGCACATCCACATGCACAGCTTCGTTGCCAAATGGCAGCAGAGAAAGTTTGGTGATTTCCCAGCAGGAGCGCGTCAAGGGCAGCGTAAAAATCAACACGATGCTGACCAGCGTGGCAAACAGCCAGCTGAGGGTGGTGAAAAAGCCGCCAAGAATGAAATTCAGAATATTAAGTACGGTACGCATAAACGCGATTTTCCTTTTGCAATCCGCAATATGTGGCGCCAAGTTTAGCCTGTTTTAAGGCTGGAGCGCCAAGAGTCTGACAGGTAAACTGCGCGATAAAGAATTCCACATGACGGTGCGGACATGGAACTGAAAGCAACATCGATGGGCAAACGTCTGGCACAGCATCCCTATAATCGGGTGCGTTTGCTGGCCGCCGGCGTGGAAGTCAGTGGTGATCGCCATGAATATCTGATTCCGTTTAACCAGTTACTCAACATTGCCTGCAAACGCGGCATGGTGTGGGGCGAACTGGAGTTTTTGCTGCCTGGCGAGAAAGTGGTGCGTTTGCATGGCACTGAATGGCAGGAAACTCAGCGTTTTTTCCACTACTTACAACACGCCTGGCAGCAGTGGAGCCTGGAGATGAGCGAGGTGAGCGCTGAAGTGCTCGTCGCGCTGGAGCAGGAAATCCTCGCCTTCACGCAGCAGGACCGCTGGCTAAAACGCAGCGAACTGAGCACGGTAAAAGAGAGTATTACGCGTCAGTTTTCCGCATTGCCGTTGCCCCTGGCTCGCATTGCCGAGTTCGACAACTGCCGTGAACGCTGGGAATTCTGCCAGCAATGGCTAGAGCAGGGTGAAACGGCCATTCGCCAACGCAATCGCGAATGGACCCGTAAGATCCTCAGCGATTATCACGAATTCTTCTCCACGGTTGAAACGACACCGCTTAACCCATCGCAATGTGAAGCCGTGGTGAATGGCGAAGATGCCCTGCTGGTGCTGGCGGGTGCCGGCAGTGGCAAAACCTCGGTGCTGGTGGCGCGCGCGGGTTGGTTGCTGCAACGCAAGCTGGCGCAACCGGATCAAATTTTGCTGCTGGCGTTTGGTCGTCAGGCGGCAGAAGAGATGAATGACCGTATTCAAACGCGTCTTGGCGAGAGCGCGATTCAGGCGCGTACGTTCCATGCGCTGGCGCTGCATATCATCCGTGAAGGCAGTAATAAACAGCCGGTGATCAGCAAACTGGAAAGCGATAGCAAGGCGCGCCGACAACTGCTGATTGCGACCTGGCGTGAGCAGTGCAACAGCAAGAAAGCGCAGGCAAGCGGCTGGCGTCAGTGGTTGCAGGAGGAGCTGGAGTGGGAGATCCCCGAAGGTCCGTTTTGGCAGGATGACAAACTGGCGCAGCGTATCGCCTCACGTATGGAGCGCTGGCTGGGTTTGATGCGTATGCACGGTGGTGCGCAGGCGGCGATGATTGCGGATGTTGCAGAAGCGCAGCGCGATAACTTTAGCAAGCGCGTCAAACTGATGGCACCACTGCTCAAAGCGTGGAAAAGCGCGCTAAAAGAGGAGGGCGCGGTCGATTTTTCCGGTCTGATTCATCAGGCGATTGCTGTTCTGGAAAAAGGGCGTTTTATCAGCCCCTGGAAGCATATTCTGGTCGATGAATTTCAGGATATCTCACCGCAGCGAGCCGCACTGCTGACGGCGCTGCGCCAGCAAAACAAACGCACGAGTCTTTACGCGGTGGGCGATGACTGGCAGGCAATCTATCGCTTTAGCGGTGCTGAAATGAGCCTGACCACCGCGTTCCATCACTATTTCGGCGATGGCGATCGCTGCGTGCTCGATACCACATATCGCTTTAACGATCGCATTGGTGAGATTGCCAATCGCTTTGTGCAGCAAAACCCGCATCAGCTGCGCAAGCCGCTGAATAGTTTGAGCAAGGGCAACAAAAAATCGGTGACGTTGCTGCCACAGGAGCAGCTGGAGCCGTTGTTGGATAAGTTAAGTGGTTATGCCAAACCCGAAGAGCGCGTGCTGCTGCTGGCGCGGTACCACCATTTACGTCCATCAATCCTCGATAAAGCCAAAACGCGCTGGCCGAAACTGCAGCTGGATTTTATGACGATACATGCCAGCAAAGGTCAACAGGCGGATTTTGTCATTGTGCTTGGCCTGTATCAGGGACGCGATGGTTTCCCGGCTGAAGCGCGTGAATCAATTATGGAAGAGGGTTTGCTGCCGCAGCCGGAAGATTTCCCGGATGCGGAGGAGCGACGTCTGGCGTATGTGGCGATGACGCGCGCACGTCAGCAGGTGTGGCTAATGTTCGATAAAGACCGGCCTTCGGTATTTGTCGAACACCTGCGCGAGTTGGGTGTGCCGCAAAGCCGTAAGGCCTGATGATTAGGGTTTCAGACGATCGGCGAGATAACGCTGATAGTCTGGAATCTGAATCTCAATCTGCTGTGCAAATTTCGGTGACTGGATAATAAAATCTGCGGTGGTGCGGTTATTGGCCACCGGGATATTCCACACCGTGGCCAAACGCAGCAACGCTTTCACATCCGGATCGTGCGGTACTGCATTTAGCGGATCCCAGAAGAAAATCAGCACATCAATTTTCCCTTCCGAAATCAATGCGCCCACTTGCTGATCGCCACCCATTGGGCCGCTCAGCATGGCATTAACATCCAATCCGGTATGACGATTAATAAGATTACCGGTGGTGCCGGTGGCGTAAAGCACATGCTGCTGGAGCGTGCTTTGGTTGATTTGTACCCACTCTAACAGCGAGGCTTTACAGTGATCGTGCGCAACGAGGGCGATATGTTTTTGAACTTGAAGGGTACGAACGGTCTGCTCCATAGGGCTTCCTGTTTCTTCTCATGCATTATTTATTAATGCAGGAGTTTACCCCTGGCATTTCATCACTATCAACTTGTGCGTAAAGTTTTCATCCAGCTAATAAAACGCAAACGTGTGGCGGCATCAAAACGCTTGAACCAGCCTTGTAAAGAGGGGAGATCGCTGACGTCCTGCCAGGCGTAGTCCAGATTCAGCTGCGCCTCGCTGGCACTAAGCGAATGCAAGGCGAAACGCGGTACAGACGCGGCATGCGCATCGCGGTTGTAATTCACCATCGCCTTTTCAAAATCATGATCACTCTCCTTCGGCAACTGGTCGCGCAGGCTGGTGATCTCCATGCCACGTTCATCAATCAGCTGAAAGTTGAGGGTTTTATTAAAGGTCGTACGTTCGCGACGATTATTTAGCGCGGGCAAACGGATAGCTACTGAATGGGTGTTGGCGTTAAAAGTGACAATCATCGGCACGGATTGAAAGTGCGAGGTGTCAGCGCCAGGTTTTTCCACACGAAATAGAAATTGATGCTGCCCCCGTTCCAACTCAAGACTGCCAGCACCTTTCAGCAGCGAACCAGAGATTTTACGCCCGTCCAGCACCAGCAGTTCGATCTCGGGATCAAGTTTGAGAGTGATGGCTTGGCAGGAGGCTGATACGAGCAACATCAGTAAACCCGTAGCAGTTAAGGACAGCTTCATTTCAACTCCCGGCAAAAGGGGGTAAATCGATTATGTGTAGCAAAGTATTACATTATGGCAGTAAATTTACATTTTTACATATTTATTCGTGCTGACGCGCAAAGTTCTCATGCTTAACAGTTGCAGTGTGAAACGCAATGCCATCTACACTTAAGCGAATGAACCCGGAGAAAAAAGATGAATGATCAAACAATTCGCGATGTACTGACCAAAACCAAACGTATCGCATTAGTGGGTGCCAGCGATCGTCCCGACCGCGCGAGCTATGGCGTCATGAAATATTTGCTTGATCAAGGATACGAGGTGATTCCGGTCAGTCCTAAACTGGCAGGACAACAGCTTCTCGGCCAAACGGCTTATGCCACGTTGGCGGATGTGCCGGGAAAAGTGGATATGGTGGATGTATTTCGCAATGCCGAAGCGGCGTGGGGCGTGGCGCAGGAAGCGATCGCCATTGGTGCGGAGACATTGTGGTTACAACTTGGCGTGATTAATGAGCAGGCGGCGGTCTTGGCGCAAGATGCCGGTATGACCGTAATAATGGACCGTTGTCCAAAGATTGAAATCCCACGACTGGGCATCACACAGTAAAACAGAAGCGGCGACCTGCGTCGCCGTTGTCATTAGTGTCGCAGGCTTGGCGCCTGCAGCTGTTGCCGGATTGTAGCAGCAAGCTCATCCATCGAAGGTTGTTCAGGATGCTCGAATGAGGTTTCACCTGCCAGCTGAATTTCAGCCACGTAGGTGTGGACCTGATCGCCTTCTTCATCTTCCATCACCACATGATACCAGGGCGCGGCGCGTAGCGTTTCGCTAGCAGCGACATCATCAACCTCTGGCTCATCAAGCGAAAACTCCGGATCGACATCCACGATAACGCCGAGCACCCCGGAGAGACGATGTCGGACCTGCTGTCCAATTCCAAATTTAGTCGTAATCATTGTGACCTCCCAAAAGACTGCCCTGCTACCGATATGGAGGCAGGAACAGTGTTTTCAAGTCACAGCACGCGGCAGGCAAAACCTTTCAGATAAAGCCCTTCAGGATAGCTGGCGATCACCGGATGGTCGGCTGCCTGACGGAACTGCTCTATAAATTGTACATCACGACCCGCATCAACGGCGGCGTCAGCGATGATTTTCTGGAACAAATCGGTCGGCATCAGGCCGGAACAAGAGTAGGTCAGCAACACGCCGCCGGGATTCAACAGCTGAATCGCCAGCATATTGATATCTTTATAGCCGCGGCAGGCACCCATCAGCTGGTTCTTGTTCTCGACGAATTTCGGCGGATCCATCACGATCACATCGAACTTCTCGCCGCTGTCGCGATAACGGCGCAACAGTTTGAACACGTCGTCACGTACGAACTGCGCGCGTGACACATCTAAACCATTAAGCTCAACGTTCTGTTTCGCCACGTCGAGCGCATCCTGCGAGGTATCAACGCTAATGACTTCACGGCAACCCCCCATCAATGCAGAAACCGCAAAACCACCGGTGTAGGAGAAGCAGTTCAGCACGCGCGCATTTTTTGAGTAGCCACGCGTGGCAAATCGGCTGTCACGCTGGTCAAGGTAATAACCGGTTTTATGGCCGCCCTGAATGTCTACCAGCAGCTTCATGCCATGTTCAGTGATCGGCAGCAGCGAAGGCGGCAGTTCACCTGAAACTGGACCCTGGGCCAGCTCCAGTCCCTCTTTTTTACGCACCGCGACGTCTGAGCGATCGTAAATAGCGCACTCCGGGAAGCATTGTTGCAGTGCTGAGACGATGGCCGGACGCTGATACTCCGCACCCGCAGACAACAGTTGCAGTACGAGGAAGTTGCCAAAACGATCGATGGTAACGCCCGGCATGCCATCTGACTCACCGGCAATCAGGCGATAGCTATCCAGCCCATCACGTTTTGCCAGCCAGTCACGCCATAATTGTGCTTGCTCTAAGCGGCGCACGAAGAAGGTGATGTCGATTGACTCATCCTGTTGCCAGCTCCAGACGCGTGCGCGAATTTGGGATTGCGGAGAATACGCGGCGCGAGCCAGCCATTTGCCATTGCTGTCGCAGACATCAATGGTTTCACCAGACTGGGCTTTACCTTCCATACGTGCAACGGCACCAGAGAACACCCACGGATGGCGGCGGAGCAGGGATTTTTCACGTCCCTTTGCGAGAATCAATCGAACGGTCATAGTTTGCTATGCTTACCTGAAAAAATGAGGCGCCATTTTCCGGCGGATGGCGACAAATTGCAACGCAAGGTGAGGGGAGAACGCAATGGCAACCACATGCTGCAAAATCTGGGTGCATGGCATGGTGCAGGGCGTGGGGTTTCGCTACCACACGCAAGCGCAGGCCAGAGAGCTGAATCTTAACGGTTATGCGCACAATCTGGCCGACGGCAGCGTTGAAGTGCTGGCGTCCGGCGAAGCACAACAGGTCGATGAATTAATCAGCTGGTTGAAAGCTGGCGGGCCGCGCAGTGCGCGGGTGGATAAGGTGCTGGTGGAGCCGCATCAGCCAGCGGAAATGCCCACCCGATTCACCACGGGCTAATCACAAACACTTAGCCGGCTTTGGCAATCCGGCAATTTTGGTGGCTTGTTTCGCCGGGCCTTCCGGGAACAGGCGGAACAGATAACGGCTGTTACCTTTCTCCTCGCCATATTTTTGCGCCATCGCTTTCACCAGCATACGCACCGCTGGTGAGGTATTAAACTCCTGGTAAAACGCACGCACAAAGAGCACCACTTCCCAGTGTGCTTCGCTCATTACTATTGCTTCTTGTTCTGCGATAGCCGCAGCCAGTGGCTCGCTCCAGTCCGCGCTATTTTTCAAATAGCCTTCCGCATCGGTGGCAATTTCATTACCGGCAAAAATCACAGTTATTCCTCATGATGTTAATTCATACATTGTAAATTCGCTCGGCCCCAAAAAGCAAAAACCCCGCCGAAGCGGGGTTTAATTTCTGTTGCGGTAACTTAATCGCGATTAGCGAAGCCCAGCAGGCTCAACAGGCTAACAAAGATGTTATACAGCGATACGTACAGGCTCACGGTTGCACGAATGTAGTTGGTTTCGCCGCCGTGAATGATGTTGCTGGTTTCCCACAGGATGGCACCGGCAGAGAACAGGATGAACAGGGCGCTAATCGCCAGATGCAGCGCAGGCAGTTGCAGGAAGATATTCGCAACCACCGCCACCAGCAATACGACAAAGCCGGCCATCATCATGCCGCTCAGGAATGACATATCACGGCGCGTGGTCAGCACATAGGCCGAGCAACCAAAGAACACCAATGCGGTGCCGCCCAGCGCCATGGCGATCACATCACCCATGCCTGCAGTGAGGAATGAGCTGAGAATTGGGCCAAGGCAGTAGCCGAGGAAACCGGTAAAGGCGAAGGCAGCCAGAATACCTGCCGGGCTGTTAGCCAGTTTATGTGTCAGGAACATCAAACCATAAAAGCCAACCAGCATCAGAATCAGGCCCGGTGAAGGCAAGGCAAATACCGTGCTGAGTGTGGCTGTGACCGCTGAGAAGGCCAGCGTAAAGCCAAGTAACAAATAGGTATTGCGCAGCACTTTGTGGGTGCTGACTAACGATTGCTGCGACGAGCTAAAAATTCTTTCCATCATGCGCTCCTTAAAGAGAGAAACACCAAATATGTCACGAGGATACGCAGCGACTGAGAGACAGAAAAGGCGTTTTACCCATCTTTACGCGATAAATTGCTGTTTCACTGAGCAGAATGGTGAATTTGACGCCAAAAAAAATAAAATTTGGCTGTTTTTCAGCCGAACGATTCATTGCAGGCTTTACATCGTTATGGGGGATGTTTATAGTGCGCCTCATTGCGGAGGGGTGGCCGAGTGGCTTAAGGCAACGGTCTTGAAAACCGTCGATGGGAAACCATCCGAGAGTTCGAATCTCTCCTCCTCCGCCATTCACTCTTGCAGAGTGACGCAACAAGAAATCCCCGGAGGGATGGCCGAGTGGCTTAAGGCAACGGTCTTGAAAACCGTCGATGGGAAACCATCCCAGAGTTCGAATCTCTGTTCCTCCGCCATATTAAAGAAGCCCGCAGAAATGCGGGCTTTTTGCTTTTCTGCATTCACAGATTCCGAAAAACATCGCGTTGCTTTTCAATCTGCTGCCGTTCAGCAACGCCGCGCGCGTTTACTGCTATATTCCAATCACGGTTTTTGCAAACATCTGGCGATTTTCCGATGCAAGCTGAGTTACACTGTGCGGTAATTCGCTCTTTGGCGGGCTAATCGTTTGAAAGCCAGAGTGTTTCACTGATGAATTATGGAATAGGCACAATGATCAAGAAACTGAGTCTTTGCGCGTTGTCAGTCATCGCTGCGCTCCCGATGGGCATGTCCGCATACGCTGCGGACGGAGATATGCAACTCCAGCAGGTGCTGATGTTAAGCCGTCATAATCTGCGTGCGCCGCTTGCCAATAATGGCAGCGTGCTGGATCAATCCACTAAAAAGAGCTGGCCGCAGTGGGATGTCGCGGGTGGCGAGTTGACCACCAAAGGTGGCGTGCTGGAAGTCTATATGGGTAATTACACCCGTCAGTGGCTGGCACAGCAGGGCTTAGTCCAGAACGGGACATGTCCGGACAGCAGCAACATCTTTGTTTACGCCAACAGCCTGCAGCGCACCGTGGCAACCGCGCAGTACTTTATCACTGGCGCATTCCCAGGCTGTGACATTGCGGTAACCCATCAGGATGCGATGGGCACCATGGACCCGATCTTCAATCCCGTCGTCACCGACGGCAGCGATGAATTCAACAAAAAAGCGTTGGCTGCCATGACCGCCGCCAACGAAAAACTGGCGCTGAAGCCGGCCTTCCAGCATCTGGAAAAAATTGTTGATTACAAATCTGCACCGGCCTGTAACGGCAAAAAGCAGTGTGATTTGAGCAGCGGTGATAACACCTTCAGCGCGGATAACGGTAAAGAACCTAACGTAAGCGGTCCGCTGAAAATCGGCAACTCATTGGTCGATGCATTCACGCTGCAATATTACGAAGGTTTCCCAGCCGATCAGGTCGCGTGGGGCCAGATCAAAACGCCTGAGCAGTGGAAAGCGTTGGCGTCGATCAAAAACGGTTATCAGGATGCGCTGTTTGCTTCTCCTGAAGTGGCGCGCGAAGTGGCCGCACCGCTGGTGGATTATATCCGCAGCCAGTTAGTCGATCAGGACAAAGCTAACGCGCCAAAAGTGACGCTGATGGTTGGCCATGATTCCAACATCGCTTCGTTACTCAGCGCGTTACAGGTCAAGCCGTATGAATTACCGGGCAACGACGAGAAAACGCCGATCGGTGGTCAGGTGGTATTCGAACGCTGGCACGATGTGAAGAACAACAAAGATCTGCTGAAGGTGGAATATGTATACCAAACTGCGGATCAGCTGCGCGATGCCGATGTGTTGAGCCTGAAGAATCCTCCAAAGCGCGTCACGCTGCAGCTGGCGGGTTGTGATACCGATGCCAATGGCTACTGCAGCTGGGATCAGTTCACTGGTGCGTTAAACGGTGCATTGCAGGGTACGCCATTGCAGCCTGCCGCTGCTCCAGCGCCTGCCGCACAGCCGGCGCCTGCCGCCGCGGCCCCAGCCAGTGACGATGCCAAGCAGAAAGCCGATCAGGCTGCTGCCGATAAAGCGTCAGCAGACAAAGCAGTAGCAGATAAAGCTGCCGCTCAGAAAGCAGCAGAGGCGAAGGCCGCTGAAGAGAAAGTGAAAGCGGATAAAGCGGCCGCGCAGAAAGCTGCTGATGAAAAGGCGAAAGCAGAGAAAGCCTCAGCCCAAAAAGCAGCGGATGACAAAGCGAAAGCGGATGCTGCTACTGCGCAAAAAGCGCAGGCGGATGCCACGCCAGCCAAGCCGGAAGAGCCAACAAAACCGGCTAGCAGCAACTAAAATCCCCTTCGTAGGATAGTGCATGATAAAAAGGCCGCAGCGGTTAACGTTGCGGCCTTTTTTTTACACCCATTAACTGGGCAAAAAAACGGATAGAGAACCATCCGTTTGGTTTAACTTCACGACTGTTTCATTTTAGATAACGTGATACTCATCATCGTTAATGGCAGGCAGTGTGGCGTTGAATTGTGCTGCAATACCATGCGTTGTAGTAACCGACAAATCTTCAGACGTGATTTGCAACGCAATTGCTTCAGGCTCCTGCGTTTCGCCATTAGTCAGCAACGTTTTCTCCGCGTCACCCAGCAGATCGCTGACACCTATACCCATAATGTTCATTGCATCAAGAGCCGATGTCTGGATTAATTCTCCGCTAGATTCAGCAGCAACGGTAAACGTCCAGGCAAAGCTCTCCAGATATTCACCTTTAACCACGATCGAATGATCGCCGTTCTGCGCGTCCAGCGTAAAGGACCAGCGGCCATCGGCGGCTGTCAGCACGCTCCCCACCAAATTATCGTTGTCGAAGATTTGCAGCACGATATTTTGTCCCGCCACACCGCGCAGCAGCGGAGTGGCATCGTCGGTGGTAGCACCGTAGGTCACTACGCTTTCACCGTCGTCGTCACTAAACACGCGGAAATCGATGCGGATGTCGCTTGGGTGTTTGACCGAGAACTCGAACGGTACACCCGGCAGGCTGCCAGTGTCATTTGCCATAACGACATGACGACCAGAATCTAAGGCTTCGGTAGTTTGGAAGCTCCAGCGACCGTAAGAATCTGACATAGTGGTGCCGACATCGCGACCATCGATATTAATGGTAACGATGGAGTTGGCGATAGCCACGCCGGAGAAACCTGGGGTGTTGTCGCTGGTGCTGTCATTTTTGCTGAAATAACCGATGGACTGATTCACCGCATCATGGTTATCAATGCCTTCCAGCACGATACCGCGCACCGCATCGGCTGGTGTCACTGTGAAATTAAACGCCTGACTGGTGTTGGCCGCATTTTCACCCGCAGTGAACGCATGTTCACCCAAGGCCAACGCACTGGTAGGCTTAAATGCCCAAAGGCCATTGCTGTTGGCAGTAACAGACGCAATCTCAATGCCATTGTCGTAAATACGCACCAAGGTATTCGCTGGTGCAGAACCGCTGAACAGTGGCTGATTGTCGTCAGTCAAACCATTGGCATTGAGCATACCCGTATTGAAGAAATTATCTGTAACCTGGCTGATACGAAACACTGGCGCGGGTTCAACCGGCACTTCAGGTTCCACCGGCGTGACGGGAACTTCAGGTTCAGGTTCAACCGGCACTTCAGGTTCCACCGGCGTGACGGGAACTTCAGGTTCAGGCTCAACCGGCACTTCAGGTTCAACTGGTGTGACAGGCACTTCAGGTTCAACGCTATCCTGGCTGGTAATAGTGAAAGCGTACTCATTGCTGACATTCTCATCACCAAATTTAGCGACAACCGCGTGGGCACCCGCACTCAACGGTTGCGTCAGCACGATCACCCAGTTGCCGTTACCACTGTTGGTTACCGCAGAGCCAATCTCTACATCGCCTTCATACAGACGGACAATTACGCCTTTTGGTCCGGTACCAAACAGGCTTGGTGTGGTATCTGCCGTTTCGTTCGGGCCTTCGCCTTTGTGACCCTCATTGCTGCTGACCAAATCTATGGTGACAGGAACGTGAATGATGATGTCAAACGGTGCCGTTTCAGTGCCATTGCTGGATTTGATCACAAAGCTGTGTTTGCCGTTTTCCAGCCAGGCTGGCCTTACAGGTGTGAACTCCCATGAACCGCTTGCACCCACGCGGCGTTCACCAATTTTGACGTCGTTATCCCAAATTTCCACCAAAGAGCCGGGCTCTGCAGTACCAAACAGAGTTGGGGTGTCGTCATCAATCGTTTCGTTTTCACCCACCAGACGACCCACGCCTTTGTCATCACGAATGTAATCGATAACCGGCGTTTGCGGCACTTCAGGCTCAGGATCAACAGGGACTTCAGGTTCCGGGTCAACCGGCACTTCAGGCTCAGGATCGACAGGGACTTCAGGTTCCGGGTCAACCGGCACTTCAGGTTCTGGCGCGGTGATGGTGAAACTAAACGGTGTGCTTTCTGTACCAGCACTGGTTTTGAAGATCAGATTGTAGCTTCCCACGTCGAGCGTAGGCTCGTAGAACCAAAAACCCGAGCTGTTGGTGGTGAAAGAGCCGATCAACGCATCGCCATTAAACGCATACAGCACAACGTTTTTTCCCGCCTGGCCAGCAAAAGTAGGGGTTGTATCTTCGGTGCTCCCTCCCGGTGTGACCGAACGCCATGAACCGTTGCTGTCATCTTTGACATCATAGATCTCAATTGGCTGGCTTTCGTTGGAAACGATATTCAGTGTAAACGGCTGGCTTTCTGAACCTGCACCGGCTTTGAATACCAGGCTGTGATTGCCGCCAGACAGTTTAGCGTTATACACCCAGCGACCATCGCTGGTAGACATTACTGAACCGATCTCTTTACCGTGGTCATACACGCGAACCAATACGTTCGGGCCGGCTTTACCGTTGAACTGTGGCGTAGTGTCATTGGTGGTTGAACCAGATCCGATAGCACGCGGGTATTGGCCTGCATCATCAACTACATAGGAAATCTCGACCGGTTTAGTGTCAGGCGACTGAATATTCAATACAAATGGCTGGCTGTCCGAACCGGCACCGGCTTTAAACACCAGGCTGTGGTTGCCGCCATCAAGTTTCGCATCGTAAACCCAACGACCGTCGCTGCCGCTCATGACAGAACCGATCTCTTTGCCGTTGTCATAAATGCGCACCAGCGTTTTCGGACCGGCTTCGCCGCGGAACTGTGGCGTGGTGTCGTTGGTGGTGGCGCCAGACTGAATGTAATGCGCGTACTGTCCCGCATCATCAATGGCACCATACACGGAAACGGGTTTAGCATCGGGCGTCTGGATGGTCAGCGCAAACGCTTTGCTCTCCGATCCATCGTTGCCTTTGAACACGACATTGTGATTGCCGCCGTTCAGGTTGGCGTTGAAGACCCAACGACCGTCACGATCGGTCATCACCGAGCCAATTTCCTGATTATTGTCATATACGCGTACCAGCACATTTGCAGCGGCCTGGCCACGGAATTGCGGCGTGGTATCGTTAGATGTTGCGCCAGACTGAATGTAATGCGCATATTCGCTGGCATCGTCAATGGCACCAAAGACCTCAATCGGCTTCGCGGCGGCCTGCGGCACCGATACTTCAAAGCTGTCTGACAGCGGATTCACTGTGCTGTAGCTTACAATCTGCACTTTGAAATCATGCGCGCCCGGCACGAACTTATTGTCTGAATAGACCCATTTGCCGCTAGCGGAGGTGCGAATTTGCGCAATGATTCTGCCGTTGTCGTACAGGAACACGCTGCTGTTAGGTTGCGCGCGGCCTTCAAAGACCAGCACATTGCTACTTGCTAATTCGCCCGGCTGTAAAGTATTGCCGTAGCTTTCAGAATGAATGGCATCAATGATGGCTTCGTTGGCTTTGATCGGCGCATCAACGGATGACAATACGTTATTTAAAGAGGTTGCTGCGGCGGTTGTGCTGCTCATTGCAGATGAGTGTGAAGTCTCGCTTCTGCTGCGCGAGAGGTTACTAGTCGTCGATTTAGACATCGATTTGATCTCTTTTGAAGGCCACGCACCATACGTAGCGATGCGCGCATAATCGGAGATGCATAAAAAAAAGATGATCCGACTTGTCTCAATCCCCGCAGTCAACCGGATTGATTAAAACCAATTCAAAATAATTTCAACAAATACAGAAGTTTAATGTTAGGGCTTAAACTAAAACGTTTTGTTATAAATCGGTTTAAAGCGATGTTTTGGTAAAAAAAGGGCTGCAATGTTAACCATTGCAGCCTCATACATGTACTTAACTAATCTGAATGTCGATGATTAGCCGGCCACGACCACCAATTTCTGGTTGGCGAACTCTTTAATACCCAGGTCCGACAATTCGCGGCCATAGCCCGAACGCTTTACGCCACCAAAGGGCAGCTCGGCCGAGGTGTCGCTTTGGGAATTAATGAATACCATACCGGTTTCAATCTGTGAGGCCATCTTTCGGCCGCGCGCAATGTCTTTGGTCCAGACCGATCCGCCAAGTCCGTAATGGGAATCATTGGCCAGCGCCACAGCGGCGCGATCGTCCGCCACCACATACACTTGTGCTACCGGGCCAAAGAACTCTTGATAGTAAGCGGGATTCTCTGGGGTCAAACCAGTCAGCACCGTTGGCTGGTAATAGCAGCCAACGCCCTCAATGGCGCGCCCGCCAAACTCTACACGCGCGCCATTTTTAACGGCTTCATCAACCTGCTTCACTAAACGATCGCGAGCATCTTTGGATGACAACGGGCCGAGCGTGGTTTTCTCATCCAGGGGATCGCCGGGAACGGCAGATTGCAGGGCGGCGCTGAATTTCGCCATAAACTTATCGGCAATCTTCTCATGCAAAACGAAGCGCTTAGCGGCGGTACACACCTGGCCGCAGTTGCTAAGTCGACCTTGCGCGCCCTGGCGTACCGCTTCATCAATATCGGCATCGTCGAGCACCACAAACACATCATTGCCGCCCAGTTCCAGCGTCGATTTTTTCAGATGCTTACCGGCCTGTTCCGCTACCGCGCTGCCGGCACGTTCTGAACCGGTCAGCGCCACACCTTGCACGCGCGAATCGGCAATCAAATCCGCCACCTGATCGGTGGAGATAAACAGATTGGTCCACGCACCTTTAGGTGCACCGGCTTCTGCCACCAGCTTTTCAAACACATCCGCGCAGTGCGGCACGATGTTAGCGTGTTTAGCCAGTACCGGATTGCCCAGCGCCAGGTTTGGCGCCAGCACGCGCATCAGCTGATAATAAGGGAAATTCCACGGTTCAACCGCGACGATCACACCAATCGGGTGATATTCAAGCCAGGCGTCGCCTACGTCGCTGGCATAAGGTTGCGGCTGCAAAAAGGTGGCAGCATGTTCAGCGTAATAGCGGGCAATCTGTGAACAAATTTTCACTTCACCGCGGCTTTGCCCAATTAACTTGCCCATCTCTTTACTGGCGATGGTTGCCAACTCTTCGGCCCGTTGGTCGATTAAGTCGGCTAAACGGTGCAACACCTGCAGACGCGGCTGAATATCGCCTTTACTCCACGCGGAATGATAAAGCTCATCCGCGGTTTTCAGTGCTTGTTGTGCATAGGCATCATCGTGCTCATCCCACGCTTTTAGCAGTTGGTTATTGGCTGGATTGATACTTTGATAGGCTGACATACAAGGCTCCTTGGCGATGTAAAATAACAAAGGCGGGACATTGCCCGCCTGCAACTTAAACGTTTTTGCGCTCGACGGTTTTATCGTCCCAGGTCAGAACATCCTGGTCGGTCTTTTTAAATGCGCGAATCAGCACTTCATCACTGCCTTGCTGACTCCAGATCTGCTCTGCTAAACGTTCGTCGTAGTTAGCGACCTCAAAAATGGCTTCAGCGATTTCGCGTGAGGTGTGGCGTAACGAAGCCCATTCACCGACGTGATGCTCTTTCGACTGTTCTGTTGTCATGAAGATCTCCTGTTGTGGATTTTATCCTTTCAGCTTTACTGCCAAACCCGCGACGTGTTGGCCCTGAAAACGGGCAATATCCAGCTCTTCCGCCGAGGGTTGACGCGATCCGTCTCCGCCCGCAAGGGTCGTTGCACCATAAGGCGTGCCACCGCGTACGTGGGAGATGTCGAAAAGTTCTTTCGTGCCGTATCCGATGGGAACAATCACCATGCCGTGGTGGGCGAGGGTGGTCCAGACGGAGGTGATGGTTTGCTCCTGGCCGCCGCCGGTGCCAGTGGAAGCAAACACGCTGGCAATTTTGCCGTACAGCGCACCTGAGGCCCAAAGTCCGCCGGTGCGATCCCAGAAGTTGCGCATCTGACCGGCCATGTTACCGAAGCGCGTCGGCGTGCCGACGATAATGGCATCGTACTGCGGCAAATCTTCCGGTTTCGCTTCCGCCGCAGCCTGATTTACCTTGCCGCCAACCTGCGCAAAACGTTCCGCATCCATGCTTTCCGGTACGCGCAGAATCGTGACCTCTGCACCGCTAACACTCTTTGCACCTTCGGCCACAGCTTGCGCCATGGTTTCAATATGTCCGTACATCGAATAATAGAGCACCAAAATCTTTGCCATAGTTTTCATCCTGCTGGGGTGATGAGTATTCAGAAGTATAGAAGAGCCTGAGCAGGCTGCTGTACAGAGGTTAAGCAGCTGCTATAAACCTGCAGCTAACTGCTTGTAACGCGGCGGTTAATTTGCTTTTTCGCTGATAAATGAGTGAATTATCTGTTTCAAAGTATGAATGCGAACCGGAGTTTTTAGCGCGGGTTGTCTATTATTTATCCAGGTGGGCGGAACATCCGTCACCACGCTTCTCACGGCAGTAACGTGATTAGCCCTCAACCTGGATGCTCAATCCCTGGAGGAAATGATGGCACAACATCGTGGAGGATCAGGCAATTTCGCAGAGGATCGTGAAAGGGCCGCCGAAGCAGGTCGCAAAGGTGGCAAAAACAGCGGCGGGAATTTCAGAAATGACCCGCAACGCGCTTCTGAAGCCGGTGAAAAAGGGGGCGTAGCCGCAGCAAGAAATAGAGTCGCTGCTGGTTAATCTCCCGGCCGCCGGGTTCACCCGGCGGTAACAAGCATTGCAATTTCTCCGCTCTCTGAGCAAACTGACCACCAATTGATTATTTTGGTGCGTTATGTCCGGTTCATCCTCGCGTCTTAGCCTGCGTATTTCACGTCAGGAAATGGTTCTCATCTTTATCACCATGGTTTGGGGCGGCACCTTTTTGGTGGTGCATCGGGCGATGGCGCACTCCGGTCCGTTTTTCTTCGTGGGACTGCGGTTTGCCACGGCCTCGCTTCTGCTGGCGTTTTTCTTCCGTCGCTATCTCAAGCAGGTCACCTGGCTGGAAATTAAAGCCGGGGCCTTAATCGGCTTGTCGATTGCTGGAGGTTATGGCCTGCAAACCTGGGGCATGCAAACCATTTCCAGCAGTCAGTCGGCGTTTCTTACCGCGCTTTATGTGCCGGTAGTACCACTGCTGCAATGGCTATTTCTGCGGCGTCCACCAGGATTGATGGCGTGGTTAGGCATTCTGCTGGCCTTTACCGGTTTGGTGCTGGTGGCCGGTCCGCAGGATGGCAGCCTGACGCTCAACGCCGGTGAGATTGCCACCTTGTTCAGCACGCTGGCGATTGCGGCCGAGATCATTCTGATTAGCCGCTATGCCGGGCAGGTGGATGTGCGCCGCGTGACGCTGATTCAGCTTATGGTAGCCTCGGCGTGTGCCTTCGTTTTAATGATCCCGAATGGCGAATCGGTTCCGGTAATGTCGACGCCGCTGCTGCTCAGCGCCTTAGGGTTAGGCGCGGCCAGTGCCTTAATTCAGGTCACCATGAACTGGGCGCAGCGCAGCGTCTCACCAACGCGGGCTACGGTTATTTATGCCGGTGAACCGGTGTGGGCGGGCGTTGTGGGGCGCATAGCAGGTGAGCGTTTACCGGCCGCTGCGCTATTGGGTGCGGTGCTGATCGTGTGTGGTGTGATTGTCAGCGAACTGCGGATTCGTCGTAAGAAAGCGGTGCCCGAACAGACACCGCTTGAACCTTAAGGATGCTGCCGGGCCGCCTGGTTTGCCAGCGCGGCACCGCGGCGTTGCAGAATCGCGTTAAGAATGATGGCACCAAAGGTCGCTGTTCCGATCCCGCCGAGGGTGAAGCTGCCGATTTTCAGGGCAAAATCTCCCGCACCCAGCACCAGCGTGGTCGCCACCATGATGAGATTCCCGTTCTGATTGAAATCCACATGGTTCTGCACCCAGATACGCGCACCTGCCACCGCAATCAAGCCAAATACCACAATTGAAGCACCACCAATCACCGGACCAGGAATGGTGTGGATCAGCGCGCCAAACTTCGGTGAGAAGCCGAGCACCAGGGCAATGACCGCGGCGGCAACGAAGGCCAGCGTCGAATAGACTTTGGTGACCGCCATCACGCCAATATTTTCCGCATAAGTGGTGACGCCACTGCCGCCAATCGAACCGGATAGCATGGTTGCTAATCCATCGCCGACGAATGCGCGGCCCATCCACGGATCGAGGTTGCGTCCGGTCATACCCGCCACCGCTTTAATGTGACCGAGATTTTCCGCCACCAGAATGATCGCCACCGGTGCAATCATCACAATGGCCTGCATATCAAAGATCGGCGCGGTGGTGTGCGGCAGACCAAACCACGGCGCATTGGCGAGACCGCTGAAGTCCACCGGTTTGCCAAAGCCCAGCACGTTGGTCAGCAGCGCGTAAATTGCCCACGACACAATCAGTCCTACCAGAATCAACAAGCGCTGGATCATACCGCGCGTGAACACCGCGACAAGGCCGATGCACAGCACCGTCATCACTGCCATCCAGCTGTCAAACATCGAGCCAGACACGCCGTGCACCGCTATCGGTGCCAGATTCAGACCAATCGCCATCACCACCGCACCCGTCACTACCGGCGGCATCAGGCGCTCAATCCAGCCGGTGCCCACTTTCATCACGATCAGACCAATCACCGTGTAAAGCGCGCCGCAGGCGATGACGCCGCCCAACGCCAGCGCCAGATTGGGATTGAGTCCCTGACCGTTAAAGCCGGTTACCGCAATGATCACCCCGACAAATGCCGCGCTGGAGCCGAGATAGCTGGGTACGCGTCCGCCGGTGACCAGGAAGAACAGTAGCGTACCGATGCCAGAAACCAGAATCGCCAGATTGGGGTCCAGTCCCATCAACAACGGCATCAATACCGTTGCGCCAAACATTGCCACAGCATGCTGCAGGCCAAGGACCACCGTCTGCGCAAACGGCAGCGTTTCGTCCGGCGCAATCAGCCCATTATCGGTCAAGGCTGACTTTTTCTGCCAGCGGGGGAACCAGGAACTCGCCATTGTCATCTCCAGGGTGTCAGTGAAAGCGAGCCGCGCAGGGCGGCGTTAGCGGGCGTCCTGCCGTAAAAGGTGATGATATCCACGGTCAAACCACGCCAGGCCGTGCGTTTCATCATTGCGCACCAGCGCCAGCACTTCGCAAAACAGGATGTCGTGTGTCCCGACGCTGACCACTTGGGCCACTTTGCAATCAAACGACACCAGCGCGCCGTCTAACAGCGGAGAACCGCTGGCAAGCGTTTGCCACTCCGCGGCAGCGAAGCGTTCGGCCATCGGCGTTTTGCCGCCAAACAGCGTCGAAAGATTTTCATGTCCGGCGGCCAGCGTGTTGACACACAGATAACCGTTGTCGCGAAATATCGGCCACACCGATGCCGAACGATTGAGACACACCAGCAGCGTTGGCGGCGTATCGGTCACGCTGCACACTGCAGAGGCGGTAAAACCGGCGCGACCGGCTGGGCCATCGGTGGTGATGATATTCACCGCCGCCCCTAAGCACGCCATCGCATTACGAAACGCATCGCGCTCCACAAGGGGTATAACAGGCAGTTCATGCACGCTCATCGGTTGCTCCTGTGATTAGCTGGCCGCACGTTGCGCAGGCGCAGCCGTATCGGCCAGCCAGCGCAGCAGCAGCGCGTTAAAGTTGTCGGCATCGGTGACGCTCATGGCGTGCCCGCCCCAGGCCATCTCAATCAGGCTACCGTTGGGCAGCGCCTGTGCCAGCTGCGGTGAGCAGCTCCACGGCACCAGCAGATCGTCCTGACTGCAAATCGCTAACACCGGCTGGGTGATGCGCGCGACATGTGGCCGGAAATCCGCGCTTTTCAGCGCATGCAAGCGGCGCAGCAGATTTTCCATGCCCTGAAAATGGGCGACATGATGCGCATCTTCCGCGTTAATGCGCTCCTGATTGCGTGCCAGCCATTCAGCGGGATAGAGGAACAGCGGCTGCGCGCGCACAAAGGCTTCAACGCCAACGTTCATCAACAGATCCTGACGCACCTGGAAGCAGCGCTGGGTGTGCGCATCCAGCGAAAGCCAGCCGTTGATCACCACCACGCGATCCACGCGCTGCGGGAAGTCCAGCGCCAGCTGCAGGCCGATTAAGCCGCCCAGCGCATGGCCGATGATGGCGTAATGCTGAATGCCGTGCTGTTCCAGCGCGTGCGCCAGTTCCGCCGCCATCATCGCCATGCTGTAGCCATCCGGCAGCGTATCGGCGCTGCGGCCGGTGCCGCGCTGGTCGTAGGTCACCACGCGATAATGTGGCGTCAGCGCCGCCAGCTGCGGCTGCCAGAAACCGGCTACGCCACCCAAGCCAGACGCCAGCACCAGCGTCGGCGCATCCTCTGCGGTTAAACCTTGAATCTCGAGCTGCATCACGCCTCCTGCTTGCCGATATGGGCAATGGTGGCGATTTCGATCAGCGCATCCGGTTTCACCAGCCCGCACTGAATGCAGAAGCGGGCCGGTTTATCGCCGGGGAAGTATTCGGCGTAAATTTGGTTTATTGCCGCGTAGTTGCTCCAGTCGGTGAGAAAAATCGAGTTAAACGTCACATCGTCCATTGTGCCGCCGGCGGTTTCGATGACCTTTTTGATGGTCTCCAGCACGTGACGCGTTTGCGCAGCGGCATCACCAACGTGTACCACATTGTTGTTGGCATCAAACGGCAAGGTGCCGGAGACGTAGACGACGCCGTCAGCTAAAGTGCCGGGCACGAATGGCGCGATCGGCGTACCGCTGCCGGGCGGAATAATCACACGTTTAGGCATGGCGAAATCCTCTTCTTATGGGTTGCAGATGAAACGGGGTGTTAGCTTTTCAGCGTTTCGCAGAAGGTGTCGGTATCGCTGACCCAGCCAAAAAACGTTTCGATATTAAAAATGGCTGCCTGCTGCGCAAACGCTGGACCCGCCTGATAGGTTGCGTCTTCCAGTACCACGCCGAAATATTCCAGAAAGAAGCCGTCGCGCAGCGTCGATTCCACGCAGACGTTGGTGGCAATGCCGGTAAACACCAGATGGCGGATGCCTCGGCTGCGCAGCATGCTGTCGAGTGAAGTGTTGAAGAAGCCGCTGTAGCGCGGTTTCGGCAGTACGATATCGCCTTCCTGCGGCACAAGTTCATCGACCAGCGCATAATCCCAGCCGCCTTTCGACAATAATGTGCCTTGCAATTCAGGACGTTTGCGCATGGTTTTCAGCGCGTTGGATTTATGGAAATTCGGCGAACCCGCGTCACCGGCTTCAACGTATTGGTCATCCCAGCCATTCTGGAACCAGATAATCTGCATTCCGGCGGCACGCGCCGCGGTCACCGCCTGATGAATTTTGGCAATCACCGGTTTGGTGGCGGAGACATCAAAGCCAGCCAAATCGAGATAGCCGCCTTGGGTGGCATAGGCGTTCTGCATATCCACCACAATCAGCGCACTTTGCTTGGGCGGCAGCGCGATAGCTTCCGGACGCGCCGGTAAGGTGACGTTCGGTAAACTTGAGGTATGGGCGCAAACAACGGTACTCATCAGGCAACCTCCTGCTGGGATGCAATTAAATCGTGGCGACACTGCATTAAGGGCTGAATCCGTTCACCGAAATCTTCGATGCCTTGCAGGAAGTCGTCGAAGGTCAGCAACACGCCTTGCGTGCCATCGACTAAAGCAACTTCATCCAACATTCGTGCCACATTGGCGTAAGAACCCACTAGCGTGCCCATATTGATGTTGACCGCTGAAGTCGGATCGGCCATCTGGCGCACGTTAGTGTCGCTGCCGGATTTGGTGTCCTGCTGACTTTGTGTGGTGAGCCAGGCGAGCGCTTCTTCATCGGCTCCGGCTTTGTAGTGCTCCCATTTGGCGCGAGCGGCTTCGTCGCTCTCAGCGGCGATAATCATAAACAGCACATAGGAACCGACGTCGCGGCCCGCTTTATCGGCAGCTTGCTTCATGCGCGCGGCGGTTGGCGCGAAGGCGGTTGGTGTGTTAACGCCTTTACCGAAACAGAAGTTGTAATCGGCGTGCTGCGCCGAGAACGCCATGCCGGCATCGCTCTGTCCGGCGCAAATCACTTTCATCGGTTTTTGCGGCTGCGGGCTGACGCGACAATCGTTCATGGTAAAGAATTCGCCTTTGAAATCGCTCTGGCCGGTGCCCCACAAATCGCGCAACACGGTGACGTATTCGGTCAGATATTGGTAGCGGCTGGAGAAGTAAGCATCGCCGGGCCACAAGCCCATCTGCTCGTACTCCGGTTTCTGCCAGCCGGTCACGAGATTGACGCCAAAGCGGCCATTAGAGATGGAATCAATGGTTGATGCCATGCGCGCCACAATCGCGGGCGGTAAGGTCAGCGTGGCGGCGGTGGCGTAGATCTCAATACGTGAGGTCACCGCCGCGAGTCCTGCCATCAGCGTGAAGGATTCGAGGTTGTGATCCCAGAATTCGGTTTTACCGCCAAAGCCACGCAGCTTGATCATCGAAAGGGCAAAGTCGAAGTGATAATGCTCCGCTTTCAGTACGATCGCTTTGTTGAGTTCAAAGGTCGGCTTGTACTGCGGGGCATGGGTGGAGATCAGCCAGCCGTTATTACCAATCGGGATAAAGACGCCAATTTTCATGTGAAACCTCTCTGCATTAGACGGGGACTGCTTCACGCGCTGCGCTGCTTCCTGCACGCGTCCTGCGGGCGGCGCTCCATCACAAAATTGCAAAGCCTGTGCCACTTTTTTAAAAGACTTAGATAACAAGATGTTAAAATCTTCGCCTGCTCTAACCTGGAGTAATTGGTCCAATTCAGACCGTTTGGTCAAAACGTTCTGCACGTTTTTCATGCGCGGTATGGTCAAAAAAGGTGCAGGCGAGCCATTAGGCAGGAAAGAGGGCCTTTGTTATGATGCGTTCAGGCAGGACGGAAGAGGTAACAGTGTGAAAAGCGATGAAAAAAAACCGGGGCGTCGTTCGCGTGCGGTCGCCGCAAAGCGGGCAGCCATTCTGGAAGCGGCGTTAACTTTCTTCTCGCAATACGGCATTCACGGCACCAGCCTGGATAAAGTGGCGGAGCGGGCGGATGTCTCTAAAACCAATCTGCTGTATTACTATCCGTCGAAAGAAGTGCTGTATATAGCGGTTTTAAAAGAGATTCTCGATGTGTGGCTGGCGCCGCTGCGCGCGCTGCAGCACGATCACGATCCGTTGACGGCGATTGGTAAATACATTCGCCTGAAACTGGAAGTCTCGCGCGACCATCCACAAGCGTCGCGTTTGTTTTGCCTTGAGATGCTGCAGGGCGCGCCGCTGTTGAAAGGTGAACTCGCGGGTGATTTAAAAGCGCTGGTGGATGAGAAGGCGGCGATTATCGAGCAGTGGATCGCCGAAGGGCGGCTGGCGGGCGTGCAGCCGCAGCATCTGTTTTTCCTGCTGTGGGCCACCACGCAACACTATGCCGATTTCGCTTCTCAGGTGGAGGCGATTACCGGCCAGACGTTGAACGATCCTGCGTTCTTTGAACAGACGCTGGAAAATGTACAGCGCATGATTATTGAAGGGATCCGCGTGCGCTGATCCCGCTTTTTTCAAGGAGAGTGGATGGATTCGTTATCGCAACTGACATTAGGCGCGGCGGTTACCGTTGCGGTAATGGGCAAACGCGTTCCGCTGTGGCAAGCGGCGCTGGTAGGCGCGGTGGCAGGGACTTTGCCGGATCTCGACGTGTTTATCGATCATGGCGATGCCATCCGCAACATGACGCTGCATCGCACCGAAAGTCATGCGCTGATATTTCTCACTTTAATTGCAGCGCTGCTTGGCTGGCTGGTGGCCGGAGCAACGCGCAGTCGATCGCACTGGCGCGGCTGGACGCTGGCGATGTGGTTGGCGCTGGTCACGCATCCGCTGCTGGATCTCACCACCGTTTACGGTACGCAGTTGGGCCTGCCGCTCACTGATTTCCCCTATGCCATTGGCAGCATGTACATCATCGATCCGCTCTATACTTTGCCGTTGTTGATTGCGCTGCTGGTCGCCCTGTGGCGACGAGATGCTGTGGGCTTGCGCTGGAATCAGGTGGGATTATTAGTGAGTACACTGTATCTCGGCTGGAGCATGGTGGCACAAAGCATCGCCACGCAGCACATTGAGCAAGATTTGACGCAGCAAGCGGTGCAACCTGAGCAATTGCTGGTGACGCCGACCGCATTTAACACGCTGGTGTGGCGTACGGTGATTATGACGCCGGATCGTTATGGCGAAGCTTATTGGTCGCTGTTGTCACCGGGGCGTCCGCTGCAGATCAGCTGGCACGATCGTCAGCCCGCGCTGTTAGCGCCGTTTAAAGGTCAATGGCATGCCGAGCGTGTGGCGTGGTTTAGTCACGGTTTTTACGCGATGAAGCAGCAGGGCGAGCGGACTTTGATCAGTGATTTGCGGATGGGTGAAGAGCCGAATTACACCTTCACCTTTAATCTGGGAGCGCCGCAGTCACCGGAGATAGCGCCACAGCGTGAACCTTCGGTGCGTCCTTCGCTGGCGCAAGCATGGCACAAATTACGCGAGCGACTCTGATTGCGTAGGGTCGCCATTTCTGGCGACCCATAACGTTTTACGCTTTGCGACGACGCAATAACCAACCCATGGTCAGCATCACGAACCACAGCGGCGTCACCATCAACGCCTGGCGGGTATCTTCCTGCAGCGTCAGCAGTACCAGTACAAAGGCGAAGAATGCCATACATACCCAGCACATAATCTTGCCCAGCGGCATCTTAAATGTTGATTCAGCATGACGCTGTGGATGCTGCTTGCGGTACGCCAGATAGCTGCACAGGATGATGGTCCAGACGAACATAAACAGAATCGCCGACACCGTGGTCACCATGGTGAACACCGTCATCACATCCGGGATCAGGTAAATCAGCGCCACGCCAGCCAGCAGACACAGGCAGGAGAAGAACAGGCCAGTTGTTGGCACCGCACGCGACGAGAGGCGACCAAAGGATTTATGTGCCACGCCTTGTTCCGCCAGGCCATACAGCATACGGCTGGTAGAGAAGATGCCGCTGTTAGCGGAAGAAGCAGCGGACGTCAGCACCACGAAGTTGACGATGCTGGCGGCGGCAGGCAAGCCAATCAACACAAACATCTCAACGAACGGACTGCGGTTTGGCAGCACCTGATTCCACGGCGTTACCGCCATGATCACCATCAGCGCCAGAACGTAAAACATAATGATGCGCAGCGGAATGGCGTTAATTGCCCGCGGCAGAACTTTGTGCGGATCTTTGGTTTCTGCTGCTGCGGTGCCCACCAACTCAATGCCGACAAAGGCGAAAACCGCAATCTGGAAGCCGGCAAAGAAGCCGCTCAACCCTTTCGGGAACATGCCGCCGTGATCCCAGATATTGCTTAATGCCGCGGTGCCACCGTTGGGTGACGGATAATGCAGGCTCACCAGCACAATACCGGTGATGATCAGCGCCACAATAGCGACGATTTTGATAATCGCGAACCAGAATTCCATCTCACCAAACAGCTTCACCGTGGCGATGTTCAATGCCAGGAAAACAAAGACGCACAGCAGGGCGCTCATCCAGATGGAGAAGTCGGGGAACCACAGCTGGAAATAGGCGCTGATGGCGACCACATCGGCAATGCCGGTTACCACCCAACAGAACCAGTAAGTCCAGCCGGTAAAATAGCCCGCCCACGGACCGAGTAAATCGGCGGCAAAATCGCTAAAGGATTTATATTCGAGGTTAGATAACAGCAGTTCGCCCATGGCGCGCATGACGAAGAACAGCATAAAGCCAATGATCATGTAGACGAAAATGATCGATGGGCCCGCGAGGCTGATGGTTTTACCCGAACCCATAAACAGCCCGGTGCCGATGGCGCCGCCGATAGCAATCAGCTGAATATGACGATTGTGCAGGTTACGCTGGAGTTTATCCGGCTGTTCGGCCTCTATGAGCGCCTCTTTTGATTGATCAACCATAAATTTTTCTTTCCTGTCGGGGGATGTTGTGTCAGCTCTATTGGCTGATGAGGTATGTGCCTTTATCCAGGCAAGGGGCATAAGATAGAGGAAAGGCAGGCAGTTTCGGTAATGGTTTTTCCCCCTGAGTGACCTTTTACGCACTTAGCTGTGTCAGTAATTATTTACAGAGTTTAAAGTGCAGTCATTTTGCGTAAATCTTCAACAATTAAGCGATTTACGTCACTTTTCGCGCGCATGACTTCTACACTTGTTAGTTCATTTCATCAGTAAAAGTGAGGCATTGTGCGCGCTCTGTTCGCCATCGCGTTGCTGGCTGTTTGCGGCTGGCTCAGTTTGCCGTGGTTAAAAACGCATCTACCGCCTCAGTGGAATCCCTTTACGCCGCTTAACGTCACCGATCCGCCGGGTTGGATGACGCGCTACAAGCTAAAAAAATTGAGTGGCGATCCGGCTGCCTGCATGGCGGTGATGCGGCAAGCCAGCGAACAGCGGCTGGTGCAATTTCGCGTGGTGCCCCCGATGCAAGGTGATTGCCCGATTGACCAGCCGCTGCGGATCAGCGGCTACGGTGACGTCACCCTGAGCAGCAGTTTTCTTGCCAGCTGTCCGATGGCAGTGACCAGCACCATGTTCGTGATTAACAGCGACAGCGCATTACGTCAGGTGGGTTTCAATAGCCCGTTGAAGCGCATTGCCCATGTCGGCAGCTATGCTTGTCGCAATATTTATCATCGTCAGGAAGGGCGTTTGAGTGAGCACGCTAGCGCCGATGCCTGGGATATTACCGGATTTCAACTGGCGAATGGGCGCTGGTTACAGGTAGGAAAGAACTGGCAACAGCCAGAAGATGCGGCGGCAGGACTGCACGCGCTATGGCGCAATGGTTGCGCCACTTTCGGAAATGCGTTGGGGCCGGATTACAACGCCGCGCATGCCAGCCATTTTCATCTCGGCATACGTGGATCGGGTTACTGTCGCTAGCTAAGCCGCAGGATTAAGTCCTCGTTTTATCAGGAAATGATTAGCTGGCCAGGAGAAAAGAAAGCCAATCATTATTGCCAGTTGCAGCATAAACCAGAATGCCACCAGCAGCGGATTGACCTGCCCGTTCAGCACAAACTTTAGAGCCAATGCCATAAAGATAAAAATACCTAACTGATAAATCAGTAGGGGGAAAACCTCGGTTTTCATTGCTAATAATAAGGCGCTGCCAAATGAATGTTTTTCACGTTGGCGAATAGCCAGAAATTGAAAAAGTAATCCCATAAACAATGAAGCGATAACGCAAATAAGCGCTTGCATCCATAATGTCGGATTAATGGCAAAGTGTTTTAGTAAGGTGACTATCGGGATTGTCATTATGTCGCCGAATATACAAGCTGCTGCAGATAATGATGTGGAAATAAAGATAGTTTGCCAGCTGGCATTACTGCGTATTTTTTGTGGAACCAATAAAGCAAGCTTTTGCTGTTGTGATGGTTTACGACCCAAGTACCACCAGGCGATCCAACCAATAAAGGGCAGATACAACCCTGTTATTGGCCAGATGATATTCATTACCGCAACAGGATGCGGATGGCGAAAAAGATCTTTTAAAATCATCAGGGCTGTGCAGCCGCCTAAAACAAGGAAAGGTAATGCAAATTGGTTCAACATAGTCAATTCCGCTGTTTTCCCACCTACCTGCGACAATGCGCCTGAGCCGTGTTGGAGCACTGTCTCCCATTACCCATTTACCCTAAATTTTTTTCTCCGTAAGAAGTAAGCGTAGCCGTAAATCAGCCCGAGAGAAATTACCTCATTACTTGAGGAATTATCTTAACCGCAGAAAGGGGTGGAATTAAGATGTTGCCAAAACGCATTCACCGTACATACCCCTCTCAATGCAAAAGAATCTGCTCTGCTATAGGTTAATTTTAGTTAATGACGATGCTAAAAATTTATCAATCTAACGATCATTTTCAATCAATCGGATGATTGAAACTACTTCAGAAAAATCCTATTCTAATCAGCTGAGGAATTAACGTTGTGAATCTGTTAACAAATAACGTCAACCTACACATTCCCTTTACGTTAACGTATTGACATTATTGGAGTTGTGAACGTTTTTACGAATTTGCTCTCTTTTCAATCAATAATTTTTGTCAGGCTAATTTATTTTTTTTGCGTTAACACTAACTAATTTCAGAATGTAAAGCGTGAAATAGCGCTAGGGCAATAATGACGACCGATAATTATTTCGTCTGGCGAGGCGAAATGGAAAATGAATTTATGGCGCTGACAGAAGCGGCGCAATTGAAATCACTATTGCAACAACAGATTGAAAAACTGGGTTTTGATTACTTTGCTTTTTTGGTTCAACACCCGGTGCCTTTTACCCGGCCGCGCCTGTTTTTGTTCAGTACTTACCCAGAAAGCTGGGTAAAGCGTTACGAAAGTGAGAACTATTATGCGGTTGATCCCGTGCTATTACTCTGTCAGCGGCCTGGACGCGGTGTGGAATGGACGCGCGATTTGTTTACCGGCGCGGGTAATTTATGGGCAGAAGCTAATGCAGCAGGATTATTGAGCGGCTTTTCCTGCTCGGCAATGGCACCAAATCGTACCATTGGTATATTATCTATTGCATCGACGCTTAACAGTCAGACGCAGCACTTACGCATAGAGTTAGAGGTGAAACTGCATCTTCTGGCGGAACTGAGTCTGCGCGTGTTAGAACGTCTGAATGACGATTCAATGGTCGTTTTATCTAAAGATTTTAGTCAGCGTGAATTAGAAATTCTGAAATGGACGGCTGAAGGAAAAACTTCTGCGGAAATTTCACTTATTTTAGCCATATCTGAACATACGGTGAACTTTCACCAAAAGAATATGCAAAAGCGTTTTAATGTTTCCAATAAAACGCAGATTGCCTGTTATGCCGCAGCGACTGGCTTGATTTAGCGAAAACGCAACTACTAATTTTAGTAGTTCCTTCTCCAGTGTCAGTTGTCTACCCTGCGCGCAACGTTGCCAGGCTGGCTCAAAGAAATCATTGCATACATGGGGATGTCAGGGGCGCATGATGAAAGTAATTCAAACACAGCTTAAGGATATGCCGTCCTCACTGTTGGCAGAATTGGGAACGTATCGCTATAGCGTATTTGCGCGGGGTGAAGGATGGTCAATTCCCCCGCGATTAAGTACGCCTGGGCAAGAGTACGATCGTTTTGATCGCTCGGATGTTACCTGGCTGATAGCCTGGAATGCACGTCAGGGGATTTGCGGTTGCGCACGTCTGCTGCCATGGCACGAACCGGAAGTGCCGGAGGGCTTTGTACTGCCTTTCGATCAGGAGAAAGTGTGGGAAATGTCGCGTTTCTCGGCACGCCTTGAAGTGGATGCGGAGTTGCCGCTCACTATTTTGTGGCACTCAGTGCAATTAGCCGAACTGAGTGGCATGGAGTATTTGATCAGTTCAGCTACGCCGATGCTGGAAAAAATGTTTGAACAACATCAGGTGGTCTACGAACCTCTTTCACCGGGCTTGATCCAATCTGAAGACAATCTGTTTGCCATTCGCATTCCGGTAAATCAACCGGCGCTGGCAGAGAAGTATCGTGGAACGCGACGCTTTAGTCCGGAGGAAGTGCTGCCATCGTTAGGTGTATCGGTGAACTGGCAGTCACACAGTTAACTACCCCGCGCATCACGCGCGGGGCACATTGTTTATTGACGATACGCGGTTTTGATCTGGCGAATGGTATTGTTAAACACTTCCGCCTGCGGCTTATCGCCTAGCGATGCCTGCACATAACGCTCCATGTTGATGATCACCTTACCGGCGTCGGCTTGACCCATTCCTTTCAGAATCAGCGTCACCATCATTTTTAGACAGGCGACTTCGTCTGCCAGCGCCTGCGTGTCTCGTGAAGTTGCGAAATCTTCATCACTCATATTTGACTCCTTGGTGGTGTTACTCAATGTAGACACATTCATCTTGTGCGTAAAAAAGAGAGTATATCATATGGTTGTCAGTCGAATTTAATGCAGCCGAAGCGGTAAAAGCCACACGACGATTTAATTGCTCTTTGCGCTATTTATCAGCAAATGAATTAGGCGTTTAGACCTTATTTATTGAGCAAACATAATGCAGCAATAAAATTGAGCTATAAATTATAACTTAATGATATTATTGATTGTTTTACTTGTCTAATTTTGCATGTTATCGCAGCTTCGCTGCAAAAGCATGATCAAATGAATGTTATTGATTTACATCATTTCGTTTGAGATTTATCTGTGGCGATAGATGTTTTTTCCACCTGAAAACCGGTAAGATGGCCACTTGAAATATATTTCCCTTTCTTAACTTGCGGAGTACTTCCCGTTGATCAGCTTGCTTCTTGTTGATGACCATGAACTGGTACGCGCCGGTATTCGTCGCATTCTGGAAGATATGAAAGGACTTGTCATAGCCGGTGAAGCTGCCTGTGGTGAAGACGCGGTAAAATGGTGTCGTAGTCATCCGGTCGACGTGGTGCTGATGGATATGAATATGCCCGGCATCGGCGGCCTGGAAGCGACACGCAAAATTGTGCGCTTTAACCCGGATATCCGCATCATCATGCTGACCATTCATACCGAAAATCCACTGCCGGCGAAAGTGATGCAGGCGGGCGCAGCGGGTTATCTCAGCAAAGGTGCCGCGCCGCAGGAAGTGGTGAGTGCGATTCGTTCGGTGCATTCGGGGCAACGCTACATCGCCTCGGATATTGCCCAGCAAATGGCACTCAGCCAGATTGAACCGCAAAAAGCAGAATCACCGTTCAGCTGTTTGTCGGAAAGGGAATTGCAGATTATGCTGATGATTACGCGCGGGCAGAAGGTGACGGAAATCTCCGAACAGCTTAGTCTCAGCCCGAAAACCGTTAACAGTTACCGCTATCGCATGTTCAGTAAGTTGAATATCAGTGGCGACGTCGAGTTAACGCATTTGGCCATTCGACATGGCCTGTTCAATGCGGAGCCATTAATCAGTAGTGAGTGACGTTTTCAATTCCAAAGCCTTTCTCAGCACCGTGACCAGCCAACCCGGCGTCTATCGTATGTACGATACGGCCGGCACGGTGATCTATGTTGGTAAAGCCAAAGACCTCAAAAAGCGCCTGACCAGCTACTTCCGTACGCAGGTGGGCAGTCGCAAAACGGAAGTGCTGGTCAGCAACATCCAGAATATCGACGTCACCGTGACGCACACCGAAACGGAAGCGCTGCTGCTGGAGCATAACTACATCAAGCTCTACCAGCCGCGCTATAACGTGCTGCTGCGTGATGACAAATCCTATCCTTATATTTTCCTCAGCAGCGATAGTCATCCGCGCCTGGCGATGCATCGCGGTGCGAAGCATGCCAAAGGCGAATACTTTGGGCCGTTTCCAAACGGTTATGCGGTGCGTGAAACCCTGGCACTGCTGCAAAAGGTGTTTCCGATTCGCCAATGTGAAAATAGCGTGTATCGCAACCGTTCGCGCCCCTGTTTGCAATATCAGATTGGCCGCTGCCTTGGCCCGTGCGTTGCGGGTTTAGTAAGCGAAGATGAGTATGCGCAGCAAACCGATTACGTGCGTCTTTTCCTCGCAGGGAAAGATGATCAGGTTATCAATCAGCTGGTTAAGCGCATGGAAAAGGCCAGTGAGGAGCTCCGTTTCGAAGAAGCGGGGATGTTACGCGATCAGATTCAAGCGGTAAGGCGCGTAACTGAGCGGCAGTTTGTCTCTAATCAGGGGGAAGATCTGGATGTAATGGGTGTCGCCTTTGATGCCGGGATGGCCTGTTTACACGTGCTGTTTATCCGTCAGGGTAAAGTGCTCGGCAGCCGCAGCTATTTCCCTAAAGTGCCCGCGGATACTGAACTGACCGAAGTGGTGCAGACCTTTGTCGGGCAGTTCTATCTGCAAGGCAGCGAAGCGCGCACCTTGCCGGCAGAAATCCTGCTGGACTTCAATCTGCCCGAACGTGAGCTGCTGGCCGAATCACTCAGCGCATTAGCTGGACGCAAGGTGAATATTCAAAGCAAGCCGCGTGGCGACCGTGCGCGCTACCTGAAGCTGGCGCGTACCAACGCGGCAACCGCGCTGACCACCAAGCTTTCACAGCACTCAACCATCCAGCAGCGTCTGGCGGCGTTAGCGACGTTCCTCGAACTCGATACCATCAATCGCATGGAGTGCTTTGATATCAGCCACACCATGGGCGAGCAGACCATTGCGTCCTGTGTGGTGTTTAATCGCGATGGTCCACTGCGTTCTGATTATCGTCGCTACAACATTGAAGGCATTACGCCGGGCGATGATTATGCGGCGATGAATCAGGTGCTGCGCCGCCGTTATGGCAAAGCGTTGGAAGAGGACAAAATCCCTGACGTGATCATTATCGATGGCGGTAAAGGTCAGTTAGCGCAGGCAAAGCAGGTGTTCGCCGAACTGAATGTGCCGTGGGATAAAGATCGTCCGATTCTACTCGGCGTGGCGAAAGGCAGCGATCGTAAAGCTGGCCTGGAAACGTTGTTCTTTGAAGCGGAAGGTGAGGGCGTTTCTTTACCGCCGGACTCGCCTGCACTGCATGTGATCCAACATATTCGTGACGACTCTCACAATCATGCGATTTCAGGTCACCGGAAAAAACGTGCCAAAGTAAAGAACACCAGCGCGCTTGAAAGCATTGAAGGCGTAGGGCCAAAACGGCGTCAACAGCTGCTCAAGTATATGGGCGGCCTGCAACCGCTGATGAATGCCAGCGTTGATGAGATTGCGAAAGTGCCGGGGATTTCCACTGCGCTGGCGGAAAAAATCTACTACTCACTTAAACACTAACGTTGAAAGAGGGGGGGCAATGTAGGAACATACATGAAACCCTACTCACACCAGACAGTTACTGGCATATGCAATTTAACATTCCGACGTGTCTTACCCTGTTTCGAGTCGTACTTATTCCCTTTTTTGTCCTGGCGTTTTATCTGCCATTTCAATGGGCTCCCTTTGCGACTGCACTGATCTTTGTGATTGCTGCGGTCACTGACTGGTTTGATGGTTTTTTAGCACGTCGCTGGAAGCAGACCACGCGTTTTGGCGCGTTTCTCGATCCAGTAGCAGACAAAGTGCTGGTGGCGATTGCGCTGGTGCTAGTGGCGGAACATTTCCATGCCTGGTGGATTACGCTGCCAGCTGCCACCATGATCGCTCGTGAAATCATTATCTCTGCGCTGCGTGAGTGGATGGCGGAGATTGGTAAACGTAGCAGCGTAGCGGTGTCATGGATCGGCAAGGTGAAAACCACCGCGCAGATGTTCTCGCTGTTTGCTTTGCTGTGGCGTCCCGAAGCGACAGTTGTCGGTGTGGGTGTTGTTGCGCTGTACATTGCGGCAGTGTTGACGTTTTGGTCAATGTTCCAGTATTTGAGCGCGGCACGCGGCGATTTGCTCGATAGCTGATCGATGCGATTTAAAAAGCAGCAAACGGACGCAGTGTGTGGATAATTCTATTGACTCATTGCGTCAGATAAGTAGAATGCATCGCATCGAACGGCAGCGAGTCTGCAAGAAGCTGAGTTAAATCAGTAAGTTCGATGAAGAAATACCAGAACCGAGTAGTTGAGTTGGCAACAAGGCGGCAACTGAACGAATCCCTGGGAGCTTACATTGGTAAGTGACATAGGTGAGTGAAGGAAGCCAACGCAGTGGCAAACTCAAATACGATGGTTATGCGGGAATAGCTCAGTTGGTAGAGCACGACCTTGCCAAGGTCGGGGTCGCGAGTTCGAGTCTCGTTTCCCGCTCCAAATTTAGTGGTTCGTATTCAACGAATTACATCTCAGATTAAAGGCGCGTTGGCAGAGTGGCCATGCAACGGATTGCAAATCCGTCTACCTCGGTTCGACTCCGGGACGCGCCTCCAATTTACACCCTGCCCGGGTGGTGAAATCGGTAGACACAAGGGATTTAAAATCCCTCGGCTTATGGCTGTGCGGGTTCAAGTCCCGCCCCGGGCACCATATTCGAAGTAGTAAAAAAACCTTATAAAAGCAATACAATAAGCAGTAATGTCGTAACCGCCCAAGGGCGGTTTTTTTGTTTTTGTCCCTTCATGCTGCGCAATAAAAAACCCGGCAATGCCGGGCTAATCGTTACGATTGCGGTTGTCCCACCGGTCCAGCACCTTCGCTTGCGCCCGGCACCGGTTGGTTGCTTGGTGCATGTGGACGTCCATCACCGCCGACCGCATCGCTTTTGTGCATACAGCCGGAAAGCGATACCAAGGTTAACGTCACCAATACTGCTTTTGTTAAAATCTGCATCTGCTTCTCCAGTTTAAAAATCGAATGCGTTACCAATCTCAAAGAGATCAAAGGATTGACCGTGAGGTAAGCAAAGGCAGTAGCAGCGAGTTACGCAAGCGAAACGCGGCGAGAATAATAAAAAACGCCGGATTTCCGGCGTTTTTCATCTCAATCCTAAAACAACCTATCCCAGGTTCCCACTCAGTCGATCGCGAAAATCGCTACTGCGGTTATCCAGCCCGATGAAGGTGACATTCGCGCCGTGGCGGTGATAGCGATACTCGATGGCATCGAGAGCCGCCACGCTGGAAGCATCCCAAATCTGCGCGTGCGTCAAATCGATGGTAACAGTTTTAGGATCGTGGCCGTAATTGAAGTGTTCAAACAAATCATTGCTACTGCCGAAGAACAGTGGACCGCGTACGATGTAGTTAACCTGTTCACCGTCGTCACTCAACAGACGTTCAGCGTGAATCACGTGGGCGATGCGACGCGCAAACAGCATCATCGCCAGGATCACACCTATCAGCACGCCAATCGCCAGATTGCCAGTCCACACAGTGACGGCAACGGTCAGCACCATCACAAATGTTTCGGACCACGGCATGCGTTTCAACGTTGCCGGTTGCAGGCTATGCCAGTTCACCGTTTTCACTGCCACCACCATCATAATCCCCGCCAGCACCACCATCGGGATCTGCGCCATAACGTGGCTCAATCCAGTAACCAGTAACAGCAACACGATACCCGCCGCGACTGTTGAAACACGCGTACGTGCTTTGCCTAATTCGACGTTTACGATGGTTTGGCCAATCATGGCGCAACCGGCGATGCCGCCATAAAAGCCCGCCAGAATGTTGCCGACGCCAAGCGCCCAGGATTCACGGCGTTTACCAGACGGCGTATCGGTAATGTCATCCACCAGCTTGGCGGTCAGCAGCGACTCCATCAGGCCAACGAAGGCGATGCTCAGGGCGGTCGGCCAGATAATGTGCAGCGTGTGCAGATTGATCGGCACCAGCAGCGTAGTGAAGCCTGGCAGACCCGCGGTCATTGGGCCTTCATCCGCAACATTCGGCACGCGATAGCCCAGCAGCAACGCCACAGCCGTCACCACCACAATGGCTACCAGTGGTGAGGGTACGCTTTTCAGCACTTTCGGCAGCAGCAGCACAATCGCCAGCGTGACAGCGAACAGCACCCACACCAAACCGGATTGTCCCCATACATGCGGGACCTGCGCAAAGAAGATCAAGATACCAAGGGCGTTAACGAAGCCTATCATCACTGAGCGCGGGATATAGCGCATCATGCGCGATAACCCGGCAAGCCCAAAGATAATCTGGATAACGCCGGCCATAATTACCGCCGGCAGGATGTATTCAACGCCGTGTGCATGCACCATCGGGCCAATCACCAGCGCTACCGAACCGGCTGCGGCGGTGACCATCGCCGGACGCCCACCGAGAATCGACAGCGTCAGACATAATACCACCGAGGCAATGAGGCTGACTTTGGGGTCGACACCCGCAATGACGGAGAAGGAGATAACTTCAGGGATCAGCGCCAGCGCGGTAATCATTCCCGCCAGACACTCACGGGTTAACAGGGCGGGCGAACGTAACACGCGGCCCACGGTGATATCGCTCTCCACCGCAGTGGTGCGCTCAGTTGGTTGGCTCATAGATTATGCAGGCTCTTATAGTAATGTGCGCCTACCGTCGCGGTAAGGCAGTAATCAGTTAGAATTTTCCGAGGAAGGATGTTACCGGGCAAAAGGATGAGACGCTAGCATGATGGGGTGGGTGAGAGTGATTCCATCCCTGGAATCCGGCTTTAGACCGCGAGATCGTCAGGTGTCTTATTCACGACCAATTCAAGCAGATGGCGATAAATATCTAGCTGAATCACATCGCTTTCCATCTCCAGACGGTTAATCAGAGAGGAAATAATTGCTTTATTGGAAACCGGCATACCGGCTTGCAGGATTTCGGCAATGATCTGCCCGAAAACTTCCATCTCGGTGCTATCGCTGTTACCGGCAAGTTTGAAAAAGTCTGCGAGGGCGTTATTACTGGTGGCGACGTTTTGCATGTGTGAAGCCCTTAAGATCGGCCTGATGGCAATGTGCCTTCAGCTCCATGATGAAAAAAACTCGCACGCGGACAGGCGCGCAAGACCCAAACCATCAACCAACGCAAAAAGACACCTCTGAAGGTGGAAATCCACAACACCTTCAGAGGCGACGCAAAGTGCATCATTCGTTACGGAGCCATCAGCTGGCTCACGGGACGTAAACTTATACAATCTAGTGTAACTTGTACAATCAGGATTTTGAGCAATTTGTGCTAATCATTATTAAACAATGAGTTATAATTTGTAATGTTTTCTAAAAGCTATACAGATACCGGCATTTCAGCCAAAATTCAGCGCCAGTTGTACAACTCATAAAGAAAGCTGGAGATTCTTTGCCGCGCCAGCTACGTTTGCTGAGGTAAGCAACATTTTCATTGGCGGGCGGCTTCGCATATAATAACGTTCCCATTTAGTTAGATACCTAACCATTAGGCCACTACGTTTTGAGCGACTGTCCCCAACCCTTTTCTCGTTTGCTGCATCTGACCGCGCACGCGTGGCGTTTGGCCGTAGATCGTCGTCTTAAAGAGAGCGGACTGAGTATGAGCAGCTGGATGGCGATTACTAGCGTAGCGACCGCGGCTGAGCCGCCAACGCAAAAAGCGCTGGCACAGATGCTCGGTTTAGAAGAGGCCAGCGTGGTGCCCTTGGTGGATCGATTAGTTAAGCAGCAACTGCTGGCACGCGTTCAGCCGCCGGAAGACCGCCGCAAACGTCTGCTCATTTTGACGGATCAAGGTCGCGTGGCATTTGCTGAAGTCAAAACTCAAGCGGATGCGCTGCGTGCACAGTTGCTGGCGGATATCGATCCCGCATCGCTGGCCGTGACAGAAAAAGTGCTGCAACAACTGCTTACGCGTCTGGGAAGCGTCTAATCGTGGCAAAACGTAATCCTTATGCTCAACGCGAATGGCTGCCTCACGAAAAACCGATGCTGCCGGGTTCGCCTTCAACCCCGCTGCACTCGCCGTCGAAGCGCATCGCCTTTGGCATCATCGGTCTGCTGATTTCTATCACCGGCGCACTGAGTAATGCGCTGGTCTCTGCCAACCTCACCAATCTGCAAGGCACTTTCGGCGCATACAGCAATGAGATCGCCTGGCTGCCCGCGGTGTATGTGATGGGCAATATTTCGATCAACCTGCTGCTGGTGAAGTTTCGACAGCAGTTTGGCCTACGGCTCTTTACCGAAGCGTTTCTGGTGCTGTACGTGATCGTGGCGTTTTTCCATCTCCTCGCCAACGATCTCAGCTCGGCGATTATCGTGCGTACCGCACATGGCATGGTGGGGGCGGCGCTCAGTTCGCTCGGCATCTATTACCAGATTCAGGCATGGCCTGCGAAGCACCGCCTTAAGGCACTGGTTATCGGTATTACCGCCTCGCAATTGGCGATCCCGCTGGCGCGTTTATTTTCCACCGAACTGTTGCAACTTGAAGCGTGGCGCGGCCTCTATCTGTTTGAACTCGGCCTGGCGCTGATTGCGTTAGGCTGCGTACTGGTCGTGAAGTTGCCGCCCGGCGATCGCATAAAAGCGTTTGAAAAAATGGATTTCCTCACCTTTATGCTCATGGCCCCGGGCATGGCGTTGCTGTGCGCGGTCTTGTCGCTGGGACGCATCGAATGGTGGTTCAGCACGCCCTGGCTCGGGGTGGCTCTGGCGCTGGCGTTGGTATTGATCGTGGCGGCGATAGTGGTGGAGCACAATCGCAAGAATCCGTTGCTCAACACGCGCTGGCTCAGCAATGGCATGATTGTGCGGCTGGGCATTGTGATGATTATGATGCGCATCCTGCTGGCGGAACAAAACACCGGCGCGGTGGGATTCCTGCAGCAGCTGGGCTTACTTAACGATCAAATGCGCGGCCTGGCGTTAGCCATCATTGCTGGGGTGATTTGCGGCATGATTGCCAGTGCCTTAACGATTAAACCGACGCATCTGAGCTGGCCGATTGTTGCCTCGCTGGTGGTAATGATCGTCGCCTCGCTGATGGATGCGCAATCCAACCCGCTGACGCGTGCCCACAATCTCTATTTCAGCCAGTTTTTACTCGGGTTCGGCAGCGCCTTCTTCCTTGGGCCGGCCATGCTACTGGGAATTGGTGGGGTGGTAACGCAGCCGAAGAACCTCGTCAGCTTCTCCGTGCTGTTCGGCATGAGCCAGAACTTAGGCGGACTGATCGGCGCAGCGATTCTCGGTACCTTCCAGACGTGGCGCGAAAAGTATCACTCCAGCCTGCTAGGGGACCAGCTGTCGCAGCTCGATCCCAACGTCACTGAACGACTTAGCCAATACAGTTCATTATTTAGCAGTCAGCTGCCCGATAACCTGTTGCTCAGCGCGCAAAGCAGCGCACAGCTGCAAACGGTGGCCACGCTGCAGGCCAACGTGCTGGCCTATAACGACACCTATCTTCTTACCGCCGCGCTGGCGTTCGTCACCTTAATTTGGGTGCTGTATCGCCTGACGCGTTTACGCTATCTCACCTGGCGACAGACTAAAATGAATGCGGCACAACCCCCAGTAACCCCGACGGAGAATTCATGAGCCAACAGGACGACATTCAGGCTGCAGAGCGCGAGCGCACTAACCGCCGACGCATTCTTTCGATCTCCGCCGGCAGCGGCATTGTTATCGTCGGTGTACTGGTTATTTTGTATGCCTGGCAGTTGTGGCCGTTCACCAGCACCATACAATCGACGGAAAATGCCTACGTGCGCGGTCAGGTCACCTTTATCAGCCCGCAGGTCAATGGCTATCTCACCGAGGTTAACGTCGTTGATCTGCAGCCAGTGACCAAAGGCCAGTTGCTGATGACCATCGACGATCGTATCTATCGTCAGCGAGTGCATCAGGCGCAGGCGCAGCTGGATATGAAAATCGCCGCGCAGAACAATAACCAGCAGCAGCGCAAAAGTGCCGAAGCCAATATTCTCAGCAACAAAGCGGCGCTGGAGAATGCCAAAGCTCAGGCGCTGAAAAGCAGCCTCGACCTGAAGCGTGTGGAGAATCTGGCGGCCGACGGTTCGCTGTCGGTGCGTGAACGTGACGCGTCGCGTGCGGCTAATGCACAGGCACAAGCGCAATTGCGTCAGGCGGATGCGCAGGTTGCCGTTTCACAACAAAACCTGCAAACCGTGGTGGTAAATCGCGCGTCACTGCAAGGCGATGTCGCCAGCGCGCAGGCAGCGCTAGAACTGGCAAACATTGATCTGGCGAATACGCGCATCATCGCGCCGGACAGCGGTCAGCTCGGCCAGCTGTCGGTGCGTAAAGGCACTTATGTCACCGCTGGCACGCGGTTAACCTCGGTGGTGCCGGAGAATAAATGGATCATCGCCAACCTGAAAGAAACTCAGCTGGCTCGCGTGCGTCCCGGCTTGCCGGTAAGCATTCGCGTCGATGCGCTCGACGGTAAGCATTACGACGGCCGGGTGGAGTTTATATCGCCAGCCGCCGGTTCCGAATTCAGCGCTATTTCACCGGATAACGCCACCGGCAACTTTGTGAAAATTGCCCAGCGCATTCCAGTGCGTATCAAAATTCTCAACGACGATCTGCAGGCCCTGCGCCCAGGCATGTCGGTGGAGGTGCACATTGATACTGCTGCTGAACCACACAAGGATGCGCCATGAAGCGCTTACTGCTAGCCACCTGCGTGGCACTAATGGTGAGCGGCTGTGCAACAGAAGTGGAAAAAGCGCCATCCTCTTTGCCGATTCCAGACAGCTGGCGTCAGCAGGTGGGGCCGAGCGCGGCACCTGAAGCGCAGTGGTGGCAGAACTTTGGCGATACGCAGCTCAATCGCCTCGTTAATCAGGCATTGCAGCACAACAGCGATGTCCTCACGGCGCGTTCGCGTGTGGATCAATATCGCGCCGAGTTGCGTGCTGCGCAAGGTGATAATTTCCCCACGCTGTCAGCGGGCGTGGCGGCCACGCATCAGCGTGCGCTGTCGGCGGCGACCGGTCAGCCGTATGAAAGCGCGGTATTTCAGGGATTGCTGCAGGCCAACTATGAAGTGGATTTATGGGGCAGCCGCAGTAACAGCATTCGCGCCGCAGAAGCTTCGCTGGATGCGCAGCGTGCCGCCGCCTCTGCCGCCGAGTTAACCGTTGCCAGTTCGGTGGCCTCGGGCTATCTCAGCCTGTGCGCGCTGGACGAACAACTGCGCGTCACCGAAGCCACACTGGCGACGCGTGAGAACGCCCTCAACCTCGCACAACGTCAGTTTGAAACCGGCTACACCTCGCGCCTCGAGTGGATGCAGGCAGCATCGGAATACCAAACCGCTAAAGCGCAGATCCCGCAGTTGCAGCATCAAATCGAGCAGCAGGAGAACGCGCTCAGCGTGCTGGTGGGCATGAATCCGCGTGAAATTGCGCGCAGTAGCCAGTTTGATCATATCAAGCCGCAGACATTGCCCTCGCTGCTACCGTCGCAGTTGCTGAATCGCCGGCCGGATATCGTGCAGGCACAGCGCCAGCTGCTGGCTGCCGATGCTTCGCTGGCGTCAACGCAGGCCAAACTGTTGCCATCGCTGAATCTCACCGCCAGCGGCACCTTGCAAAGCAGCGAACTGCATCAGCTGTTAGATAATCCGTTCCGCTTGTGGAGCATTGGCGGCAGCATTTTGGCTCCGCTGCTGAATCGTGAAGCGCTCACGGCTCAGGTGGATGTGGCAATGGCGACGCGGAATCAGGCGCTGTACGGTTATGAGAAAGTGGTGCGTAATGCCTTTTCCGATGTGGATAACGCGCTGGATGCGATTCGCCGCAGTCAGGAGCAGCTGACGGAGTTGCAGAAGCAGGAGAGTTATGTGGCGGAAGCCTATCGCATTGCGCATAACCGCTATCAAAACGGCTACGCATCTTATCTGGATGAGCTGGACGCGCAGCGCACGCTATTCAGCACCCAGCTAAATATTGTGTCAGTAAAAAATACGCTGCTGTTAGCCCAGATTGATCTCTACCGCTCACTCGGCGGCGGCTGGCAGGGTTAAACATCATGCTACAAGGCCATTTTTCGGTAGAAGTTCCGCCGTATATCGGTCTGCAGCTGGTTTTAAATCGGACGTAAATCGTTATTAAGTGATTCATGCTTCTTTTTACTTGTCTTTACAAATAATGTTATTATCCGCCCGCTTTACACAGTCTGAACGGAACAGTGTTGGTAAGTTTACCGGCGCGGTCGTAAGCCTAAGCGGCTTGCAGAGACAGGGGAAGAAAAGGAAATGATGAACAAAAAAATCGGTTTAGCGTTGTGGGTAACAGCGGTCCTGTTAACCGGCTGCGCACCGCGTACGGCACCCATCCAGAATGTTAGCCAGACCGTAGGTCAAGGCTACTCAGATGATCAAATGAAGCAAGCGATCGTGCAGGCGGGTGCCGCTAACCATTGGGTGATGACGCCAGCAGGTCCCGGCGTGATGAATGGTCACCTGGCCGAGCGCGGTCACACGGCGGATATCCGTGTGAACTACACTGCGAACAGCTATCAAATTCAGTATGTCAGCAGCCAGAATCTGAAAGCAGGTAGCGGTCAGATTCACCGCAACTACAACCGCTGGATTCAGAACCTGAGCCAGGGCATCCAAACGCGCCTCGCGGTTGAAGCCGTTAAATAAGCGCGAAGCGAGATGGCTGACATAATGTTGTAAAGTTAGCCGCAACGCTGCCGAAATAGAAACAGGCGGGCCTTGTGCCCGCCTTGTTAATCGGCGACATCCGCATGGGATGACGGGTAAAGAGAGCAAGGAAGGGATGCCGTGCAGCGAAAATCTGACCATCCCTGAGGCTGAAGAAAGAATACAGGTATGAAACTCGCTTACTCCCTTGTTGACTGGCACGCCATCGCGCCGGGCAACAGCACCGCAGAACAGTGGCAACGCTGGGCGCAACAGGCGCCGGCGTTGGATGCCACGCAACCTATCGCGAAACCCCAATTTTTGCCGATGATGACCGCGCGTCGTCTCAGCGCCGGTAGCCGTGCTGCCGTTGAATGCGGGCTGGCGCTGCTGGCGCGGCAACGCGTGGATGCCATCGTCTTCACCAGTCGCCACGGCGAGCTGGAACGTAACCTGCGCATTCTCACCGCGCTGGCGGAACAGCAAGCGCTGTCGCCAACCGATTTCGCCATGTCGGTTCACAACTCTGCAGTGGGTAGCTTAACCATCGCTGCGCGTCAGCCGCTGGTGTCATCCTCGATTTCGGCCGGCATCGATAGTTTCCAGCAAGGACTGATTGAAGTGGCGGCGCTGCAACAGGCGGGATACGCGCAGGTGTTGCTGGTGGATTTTGACGGCGTGGTACCAGATTACTATCGTCCCTGGCTGCCGGAAATCGATCGCTTCAATGCGCCGTATGCGGTGGCGCTGCTGCTGCGTGCTGGCGATGAGTGGTGCTGCGAGGCGCGGGCCGGCAAACCCGCAGAGCCGCACAACGATCTGCCGCAAAGTCTGCAACTTCTCGCGGCCGTACTGCGTGACACGCCAGGCTTTAGCATTGCCGGCGAGCGCCATCAGTGGATCTGGGAGCGTAACGATGGTGGATAATTCGCTAACCGAGGCGCGTCCCGGTTTCAACTATTACTGGCGACTGGTGATGACTGGCGTCAGCTTTACGCTGTTCAGCGTGGGCGGTCTGTTGCTGTCGCTAATCTGGTTCAATTTGCTGCTTTTAGTGCAGCGCGATGGCCTGCGCCGTCGCCACATCGCCCGCAGTAGCATCGCCTGGAGTTTCCGCTGCTTCCTGCGATTCTGCCGTTTTGTCGGTGTGTACGATTACCAGATTATTGGCGCTGAACAGCTGCGTCAGGATCGCGGCTGTCTCATCGTCGCCAATCATCCGTCGTTAATCGATTACGTGATGATTGCTTCAGTGCTGCCGGAGATGGATTGTCTGGTCAAAGCCGAGCTGCAGCACAATATTTTCTTTCGTGGCGTGATTCGCGCCGCCGATTACCTGATTAACAGCGAAGCCGATACGCTGCTGCCGGATAGCCAACAGCGGCTGGCGCGCGGCGATACCCTCCTGATTTTCCCGGAAGGCACGCGCACGCGCTATGGTGAACCGCTCAAGCTGCAGCGCGGTGCCGCGAATATTGCGGTGCGTGCTGGATGCGATTTGCGTGTGGTGCATATCAGCTGCACCGAGCGCATGCTCGATAAGCAAAGCCGTTGGTATCAGATTCCGCTGGTTAAACCGATTTTTACTGTACGCGTCCAATCGCGAATTGCTAGCCACGCCTTTAGTGAAGCGGAAGAGGATGCGCAGCCGCTGGCCGCACGTCGCCTGACGCGACATCTGCAACAGGCGCTGGTGCCTGACGAGACCAACTAAGTTATGCAAGTACTGATTAACGACATCAAACAGATGATTATCGAAACGCTGAATCTGGAAGATATCAGCCCTGACGACATTGAAACCGACGCGCCGCTGTTTGGCGAGGGGCTAGGCCTCGATTCAATCGATGCGCTGGAACTGGGACTGGCGGTGAAAAATCGCTTCGGCGTACAGCTCTCTGCCGAGAGCGAAACGCTGCGCGCGCACTTTTTTTCCGTGGCAACACTGGCCGCGTTTGTTGAACAACAGCAAGCCTGAGAGCAGTCAACATGATGAACAAAACTGAAATTTACCAGGAAGTGGCTTCGCTGCTCACCTCGCTGTTTGAAATTGAGCCGCAGGATATTCATCCCGAGGCTCGCCTCTATGAAGACCTTGAGCTGGATAGCATCGATGCGGTCGATATGGTGGTGCACCTGCAAAAGCGTACCGGTCGTAAGATCAAGCCGGAAACCTTTCGCGCGGTGCGAACCGTGCAGGACGTGGTTGACGCCGTCGACCAGCTGATGCGCGACGAAGCCTGATCGCATGCTGTTGCGGCTGTTAAACGGACTGGCGCTGCTGGCGTGGCCGTTTCTGGTGTGGCTGACCATCACCCAGCCACAGTGGCGCGCTGTGACGGGCTTGCTGGCGCTGCTGTTTGTGCTGCGCGTCTGGCGTTTACGTCGTGCAACCGGCCCGATGGGGCGCGTGATGCTGCTGCTGGCGGTGGTGGGCACCGCGTTATGTCTCGCCAGCCTGCTGCTGCGATCGCAACATCTGCTGTTGTGGTATCCGCTGGTGGTCAACGCACTGATGCTGCTGCTGTTTGCTGCGTCGTTGTGGAGCCCCATGCCACTGGTGGAAAGGCTGGCGCGGCTGCGCGAACCGCATCTGCCGCCGCGCGCGGTGCGTTATACCCGTCGCGTGACGCAAGTGTGGTGCGGCTTTTTCATCTTCAATGGCAGCGTGGCGCTTGTCACCTGTCTGCTCAATGATGTCACGCTTTGGACCCTCTGGAATGGGGGCATCAGCTATCTGCTGATGGGGACGCTGATGGCTGGCGAATGGCTGCTGCGTCAGCGCATAAGGAAACAGGCATGAACCCACATAGCCTCCGCGAGTGGCTCACCGCGCCAGATCGCATTGTTGCCTGGCATGGCCAGCAGCAATATACGCTGCACACCTTGCGTCAGCAGGTGCAGGCGCTGGTCGATCGGCTGCAACACCAGCCGGGCCAACATTGGGCGCTGTGTTTTGACAATAGCTATGCGTTTACTGCCGCGCTGCTGGCGCTGTGGCACGCCGGAAAAACGCCGGTAATGCCTGGACATTGCCGCGCGGCCCAGCTGGAAGAGATGGCCGACAGTCTCGATGGGGTAATCAGCGATATGCCGCTGGCGCTATCTCTGCCGCAGCTGCGCTGGGATGGCGCTATGGCGAGCGGAACGTTGCCCGCGATCGCCGCCGACGCCACGCTGGTGCTGTTCACCTCCGGTTCGACTGGCACGCCGCGTCGCGTGGTGAAGTCGCTGCGCGCGCTGGAACTTGAAGCCTGCTGGCTCCATACCTTGTGGGGCGCACGATTACGCGATTGCCATGTGATTGCCTCCGTCAGCCATCAACATCTGTATGGCCTGAGTTTCCGCATCATCTTGCCGATGGCGCTCGGGTTACCCTTTGCCGCGCAGCAAATTTTCTACAGCGAACAGCTGGCCGACCAATCGGCCGATCGTCGCTACGTCTTTATCAGCAGCCCGGCGTTTCTGCGCCGGCTGGATCCTGCGCTGGCCGGACCGCGCTGTGAACTGATTGTGTCCGCCGGTGGCGCGTTGCCGTGGACAGCCGCGCAGCATGCACAACAGGCGCTGAGCTGCACCGTCGATGAAATTTATGGCAGCACCGAAACCGGCGTGATTGGCTGGCGCTGCGCCACAGAAGAGAACGCGTTGTGGCACGGTTTTCCGCATATCACCTTGTGCGAGGAAGACGCTGGGCGCTGGCGGGTATTTTCCGCCCTGCTGGAAACCGATGACGGTTGCGCGCTCGACGATCGCATTGTGCTGCAGTCGTCGGGCCAATTTCAGCTGGCGGGTCGCCAGGATCGCGTGGTGAAGATTGAAGATAAGCGCGTCTCGCTGAGTGAAATTGAACGCCGCTTGCTGGCGTTGCCCGGCGTGGAAGATGCCGCCGCGCTGGTGATTCAGCGTCACAGCCGACACGCCATTGGCGTGGTGCTGGCGCTGCCCGACAGGGTGGATGCGGTTACGTTGCACCAGCTAAAAATTGCGTGGAAACGCGCGCTGCAACCCTGGCTGGAGCCGTTGGCGATGCCGCGCTACTGGCGCGTGGTGACGTCGATTCCGGTCACGGCACAAAGCAAGCGCGCCTGGCCACAAATTGAGGAGTTGTTTGATGTTGCCGGTTGAATTGCATGCCCAGCAGCAGGGCGATGCTCTAACATTGCGCCTGCGCGCCGCCGCCGATCTGCTTTGGTTCCGCGGCCATTTCCCGACGTTGCCGATTCTGCCCGGTGTAGCGCAACTCGATTGGGCACTGCATTACGGCCTGACGCGTTTAGCCATCGGTAAATCCTTCGCCGCGATTGACAATATCAAGTTCCAGCAGCCGGTGCCGCCGGATGCCGAACTCGAATTGCAACTGCACTGGCAGGCAGAAAAATCGCTGCTCAGTTTCAGCTACAGCGTGATCAATGGCGCGCTGGCGACGGTAGCCAGCAGCGGGAAGATCCGCTTGTGCTGAGCGCTCACTTCACGCCCTGCGTATTGATTCCCTGCTATAACCACGGCGCGATGCTGGCGTCGGTACTGGCGCGGCTGGCGCCGTTCAATTTGCCGGTAATCCTGGTGGATGACGGCAGCGATGCAACGACTAAACAGCTGATTGCGGCGCTGAATGCGCCGCAGTTGCAGGTACTCACGCTGGCCTACAATCAGGGCAAAGGCGCGGCGGTGATTGCCGGCATGCGTGCGGCGGCGGCGGCGGGTTATACCCACGCGCTACAACTGGATGCCGATGGTCAGCATCAGGTGGAAGACACGCCGCGCATGCTGGCTGAAGCGCAGCGTTATCCGCATTGCCTGATCTCCGGTCGGCCGCTTTACGACGCATCCATTCCCAAATCGCGCCTGTATGGTCGTTACATCACCCATTTTTGGGTATGGGTCGAAACCCTTTCGTTCTCGCTGAAAGACAGCATGTGCGGCTTCCGCGTCTATCCACTCGCGCCTTCACTGACGTTGTGCGATCGGCATCCGATTGGTCAGCGCATGGATTTCGACACCGAAATCATGGTGCGCCTCTATTGGCAGGGCACGCCAAGCCGCTTTCTCGCCACGCGTGTGACCTATCCGGAAAGCGGTGTATCGCATTTTGACGCGCTGCGTGACAACCTGCGCATCTCATGGATGCACACGCGCCTGTTCTTCGGCATGCTGCCGCGCATACCGCAATTGCTGCGCCAGCGTGGCGATGCGCAACACTGGTCTGCCACGCCGGAACGTCGCGGGCAGAGCGGTTTGCGCTTTATGCTGTGGCTCTATCGCCGCGCCGGACGCTTGCCGTTTGTGCTGTTACTGTGGCCGATAGTGGCTGTCTATTGGCTCACGGGCCGCACCGCGCGCGCTGCCTCGCAGCAGTGGCTGACGCGGGTGCAAACGGTGGCGCAACAGCAAAATATCGCGCTGCCTGCGCCGGTGAACAGCTATCGTCACTTCCTGCGTTTCGGCTACAGCATGCTGGATAAAGTCGCCAGCTGGCGTGGCGACCTGCAATGGGGACGCGATATCGATTTTGCGCCCGGTGCCGAAGCCACCGTTCGCGCCGCCGAAGGGCAAGGCCATCTGATTCTGGCGTCGCATCTGGGTGATATCGAAGCCTGCCGTGCGATGGCGAAACAGGTCAGCGGTCTGGTGATTAACGCGCTGGTGTTTACCGATAATGCACAACGCTTTCGCGAGGTGCTGGAGAGCATTGCGCCGCAGGCGGGCGTCAATCTGATGCCGGTCACCGATATCGGGCCCGATACGGCCATTCTGCTGCAGCAAAAACTCGATGCCGGCGAATGGGTGGCGATTGTCGGCGATCGCACCGCCGTTCATCGCCAACGTGGCGGCGAACGGCGAGTGGTGTGGAGCGAATTTATGGGCCATCCTGCGCCGTTTCCGCAGGGGCCATTTGTGCTGGCGGCGGCGTTACGCTGTCCGGTACTGCTGATGTTCGCGCTGCGCGAGCAGGGCAAGCTGAGCGTGCATTGCGAAGCCTTTGCCGATCCGCTGCTGCTGCCCCGTGCGCAGCGCCAGCAGGCGTTGCAGGACACCGTGGATCGCTACGCCGAACGACTACAACAGCATGCGTTACTGGCGCCGCTCGACTGGTTTAACTTTTACGATTTCTGGACGTTGTCCGAGGAGAAAAGCCGCGATGAGTGAAAGCATCTACCGCGCTGAGGTGGAGATTACGGTGTCGTTTCACGACTGCGATCCAATGGGCGTGGTGTGGCACGGCAACTATTTCCGCTTTTTTGAAGTGGCGCGCGAAGCCTTGCTGCGCAGCGTCAATTACAGCTACGGCGAAATGGCTGCCAGCGGCTACGTTTGGCCGGTAGTGGATACCCACGTGAAATATCGCCAGCCGCTGCGCTGTGAAGAGGTGGTGCGTATTGCCGCCAGCATTAGCGAATATGAAAACCGTTTGCGTATCGATTACGTGATTCGCAACGCGGCGGGGCAGGTAACCACCAAAGCGCACACGCTGCAGGTCGCGGTGAATGCCGCCACGCAGGAGATGTGTTTTGTCTCGCCTGACATTCTGTTTGAACGCCTGGGAGTGAAACCGTGATCAGAACCCTTTGCCTGTTACTGCTGGTGATGTGTGCCAACGCCAGCGCGGTCACGCTCGAACAGTTGCAGCAGCGCTTTGCCAGCCAACCGGTGATCCGCGCCAATTTTGTCCAGGTGCGCACTATTGAAGGTATGGCGCAACCGCTGGTATCGCGCGGTCAGTTGCTCATTGCCCAGCAGCAGGGCTTGTGGTGGCAGCAAGTCACGCCGTTTCCGCTGATGCTCATCCTCGACGATAAGCGCATGGTGCAGAGCATGAGCGGCCAGCCGCCGCAGGTGATCACCGCCGAGAGCAATCCGCAGATGTTCCAGTTCAACCATCTGCTGCGCGCGCTGTTCCAGGCGGATGAAAAAGTGCTGCGTGAGAATTTTGAGCTCGATTTCCACGATCGCGGCAACAACCGCTGGCAGCTTGGCCTGACGCCGAAAGCCGCGCCGCTGAATAGAATTTTTAGCCGTATCGATCTGCAGGGCGATGCGTTTCTCAATCGCATCACGCTAGACGACAAGCAGGGCGATAAAACCGAGATCACGCTAAGCGATACCCGAACCGAACCTACACAGTTAACCGATGAAGAGCGAGCCCGTTTTGCCCCAGCGCAGTGAGAAAACCGTTGCGCTGCTGTGGCTAGCGGTGTGCCTGGCGTTAGCGGTGGCACTGGCGGTGTTGCTGCCGCGCAGCCAGCTGAACAGCAGCGTACTGGCGTTGTTACCCCAGCAGAACCTCGGCCAGGCACCGGCGGAAATTCAGCACGGGTTTATGCAGCGCCTCGATCGCCAGTTGGTGTGGCTGGTAAGCGCCAACGATCAAGAGGGCGAGGCGGCCGCAGCCTGGTGGCAAGCGCAACTGCACGCTTTGCCGATGTTGAAACAGGTGAGCGGCGAGCTGAAGGACGATCAGATGCAGCGCTGGGGCGCGTACGCATTTCAGCATCGTAACGGCTTGATCGATGCGGCGACGCGCGCACGCTTGCAAAACGGCGGCGGCGCACAGGCCGACTGGATTCTGGCGCAGCTGTTCTCAGCATTTGCCGGCGTGGGCAGCAAAGAGATCGGCAACGATCCGCTGCTGTTGGTGCGTGGCGCGCAGCTGGCATTACAGCAAAACGCCAACAAGATGCTGCTGCATAACGGCTGGCTGACGGTAAACGATGCGCAGCAGCGCCGCTGGTATTTCCTGCACGGAGAACTGGCGAGCAATGCTTTCAGTATTAAAGAGAGCCATCAGCTGGTGACCGCGCTCAACCAGCTGGAATTACAGTTCAAAACCCGCTGGCCAGATGCGCAACTGCTGACGCGTGGCACGGTGTTGTTTAGCGACGATGCCAGCCAGCGTGCGCAGCATGATGTCGAAACCCTCGGCAGTGTCACCTTAGCGGGATTGCTGCTGCTGGTGTGGCTGGTCTTCCGTTCGCTGCGACCGTTGGCGCTGTGTGCGCTGTCGGTCGCCATCGGCGCGATGGCGGGCACGGTACTGACATTGCTCTGTTTTGGTGAGCTGCATCTCACTACTTTAGTCATGAGCCTCAGCATTGTCGGGATCTCGGCCGATTATACCCTGTACTACCTAACGGAACGCATGGTGCACGGCGAAGACGCGACGCCGTGGCAAAGCCTGCACAAGGTGCGCGGCACGCTGCTACTGGCATTGGGCACCACGGCGATAGCCTGGCTGCTGATGTTGCTGGCGCCGTTCCCCGGTTTACGCCAGTTAGCGGTGTTTGCCGCCAGTGGATTGAGCGCGTCCTGCCTGACGGTGATCTGCTTTTATCCGTGGCTGGTGCGCGGCTTACCGGTACGTCCGATTCCGGCCATGGTGTGGCTGGCGCGCTGGCTAGCAGCGTGGCGTCGCAATAATTGGTTGAAGCGCGGATTACCGGCGCTGGTGGCGATCTATGCGATTAGCGGCATGCTGCAGTTGCATGTCGATGACGATATTGCCCATCTGCAAAGTGCCCCAGCGAAATTATTAGCGCAGGACCGCCAGTTAGCGCAGCTTACCGGTCAGCAGGCCGATCAAACCTGGTTTGTGGTGTGGGGCGATGATGAACAGCAGGCGCTGCAGCGGCTCAGCGCGCTCACGCCGACGCTGCAACAGGCGCAGCAGCAAGGATGGTTTGCTCATTATCGCGTGCTGCCGCTCAGTTCACTGGCGCAGCAGCAGCAGGATGTGGCGCTACTGCAACAGGCTGCGCCGACTATTCTGGAGCGATTGAAGCAGGCGGGCATCACGGTGGCGAAGGCGGATCTCAGCGCCATGCCGGTCACCGTCGGCGACTGGCTGGCGAGCCCGCTCAGTGAAGGCTGGCGGCTGCTTTGGCTGTCGCTGCCGGACGGGCGTAGCAGCGTACTGGTGCCAATCGGTGGCGTAAAAAACAGCGCCGTGCTGCAACAGCTGGCATCCCAGCAGGCGGGCGTCAGTTGGGTTGATCGTAAGGCCAGCTATGATGAACTGTTCCGCTTCTGGCGCACGTTGCTGAGCGGATTGCTGGCGCTGGCGCTACTGCTGATTACCGCCAGCTACATGCTGCGGCTCGGCGTGAAAGCCGGGATGCGCAGCGCGCTGCCGTCGTGGCTGTCGCTGGCGGCGGCGCTGGCGACGCTGGGCTGGATCGGCGCCAGCCTCAATCTGTTTGCCCTGTTGGCGCTGATTCTGGTGCTGGGCATCGGCATCAACTACACGCTGTTCTTCAGCAATCCGCGCGGCACGCCGTTAACCTCGATGCTGGCGGTGACGCTGGCGATGATGACCACGCTGTTAACGCTCGGCATGCTGGTGTTCAGCAGTACCGCCGCCATCAGCGGTTTTGGTACCGTGCTGTGCAGCGGGATTTTTTGTGCATTCTTGCTGGCGCCGCTGGCGCTGGCCCCGGGGAAAAGGAAGCAACGATGAAAAGGGGTATTTTGCTGCTGTTGAGCCTGCTCGTGGGCGGCTGCGCGCAGCATGACAGTGACCTCAACCGGCCGAGCGCGTGGTTGAAACCCGGCGTGCGCGTCACGCTGCCGGCACCGGGCATCTCGCCCGCGTTTCAGCAACAGCAGTTGCTGACCGGTCACGCTAAAGGCAAAACCCAGTCGCTGCTGGTGCTGTTGAGCGCCGATTCGCAACAGCTGAGTCTCGCCGGTTTGTCATCGCTTGGCATTCGCCTGTTCCGCGTCACCTATGATAACACCGGCATTCACACACAGCAGATGATGGCGCTGCCGGAAATGCCGCCAGTCAGTCAGGTGCTGGCTGATGTGATGCTGAGCCACTGGCCGATCAGCGCGTGGCAGCCGCAGCTGCCGCGTGGCTGGACGCTGACCGACATCGAGGATCGCCGAGAGCTGCGCGATCCGTCCGGCAAGGTAATAACGCTGATTCGCTATCTGCAGCGCGGCGAACGGCGTGAACCGATCAGCATCGATCAACGCGCCTTTGGCTATCAGATTCAAATCCAACATCTGGATGCGTCATCATGATTTACATTTCCGCCTTTGGCATGGTGAATGCGCTGGGCAACAATCTGGCGCACATTGCCACGCAGCTGCAAGCGGGTCACGCGCCCGGTATGCAGCCGCGCGAGGGCTGGCTGCAAGACGGCAAACGCTGCTGGCTGGGCGAGGTACTGGGTGAATTACCGGTGATTCCTGCCGCGCTGGCGGCGCATAACACGCGCAATAATCAGCTACTGCTGGCCGCGCTGGCGCAGATGCGCCCGGCCCTGGATGCGGCCATCGCCCAATATGGGCGTGAGCGGGTGGCAATTGTGCTCGGCACCAGCACGTCCGGCGTTGATGAAGGCGATCGTCAGGTGGATGGCGATCTACCGGGTTACGATTACCGCATGCAAGAGTTGGGCGATCCGTCGCGCTTCCTGGCGCATTATTTAGCGCTGGATGGTCCGGCTTACACGATTTCTACTGCCTGTTCCTCTAGCGCGCGCGCGATGATCAGCGGTCAACGTTTGATTGATGCCGGGTTGGTGGATGTGGCATTGGTGGGAGGAGCTGATTCGCTAAGCCGCATGCCGATCAACGGCTTCGCCAGCCTCGATTCCCTTTCTGAACGCCTTTGCGCGCCGTTTAGCGCCGATCGCGACGGCATTTCGATTGGCGAGGCCGCCGCACTGTTGTTGCTGACACGTGAAAAGCAGTCGCTGGCGCTGATCGGTTGCGGTGAATCGTCGGATGCGTGGCACATGTCGGCACCCCATCCAGAGGGGGTCGGTGCGGAGCGTGCCATGTTGATGGCGCTGCAGCAGGCCGGATTACAGCCGCAGGATATCGGTTACATCAATCTGCACGGTACCGCCACGCCGCTGAACGATCAGGTGGAATCTGCGGTTATTCATCGCCTGTTTGGCGATGGCGTGCCGTGCAGCTCAACCAAACACCTTACCGGCCATACGCTGGGCGCAGCGGGCGCGACCGAAGCGGCGCTGGCCGCACTGATCCTGCAGCAGAATTTGCCGCTGCCGCCGCAGGACTTCTCCGTTGCGCCACGCGATACCTCGCTGCCGGACTGCGGTCTAATCACCGCACCGCAGCCGCTGGCGCGTCCGGTGATTGCCTCAAATTCGTTTGCTTTTGGCGGGAACAATACCTGCCTGATTGTAGGAAAACCTCATGAGTGATTTTCTGCCTGTCGCTGCCTATCTGCCGCATCGCGCGCCGATGCTGCTGCTCGACCGCGTCATCCAGGTCACTGACGACAGCGTAATTTGCGAAGTCCGCGTTAACGCGGCGGGCGTGCTGGCGCCGTTTCTCACTGTGCAGGGTGATTTGCCGGCGTGGTATGGCGTGGAGATTATGGCGCAGACCGTTGGCGTCTGGTCGGGCTTCCATGCACGACAGCGCGGCGACGATGAGATTCGTCCCGGTATGCTGCTTGGTGGGCGCGGCTATCGCGCCAGCAGCGCTGCCTTTGCCGTCAATAGCACTTTGCGCATTGAAATGCGTCTACTGATGCGCGACGACAGATTGGGCAGTTTCGAAGGGGAAATCCGCAGCGACGATGCAATCATCGCCAGCGGTCGGTTGAATACTTATCAGCCCAATGAACAAGAGTTAATCCAATTGCAACACGTTCCGTTAAAACAAGGAGTTCAGCTATGACACGCAGCGTATTAGTGACCGGCGCAAGTAAAGGTATTGGCCGCGCCATCGCACTGCGTCTGGCGCAGGACGGCTTTGAGATGGTCGTGCATTATCATCGTGACAGCGACGGTGCAGCGCAGACGCTGGAGGAAATTGTGGCGGCGGGGGGATGTGGACGCACCTTGCAGTTTGACGTCGGGCAGCGCGCTGCTACGCGCAGCGCACTGGAGCAGGATATCGCCGCACATGGCGCCTATTACGGCGTGGTGAGCAATGCGGGCATCACGCGCGATGCGGCGTTTCCGGCGCTGACTGAGGATGAGTGGGACAGCGTGATCCATACCAATCTCGACAGCTTCTACAACGTGATTCATCCGTGCGTAATGCCGATGATTGGCCTGCGCAAGGGCGGACGCATTATTACGTTGTCGTCCGTGTCAGGAATGATGGGCAATCGTGGCCAGGTCAATTACAGCGCCGCCAAAGCTGGGATTATCGGCGCCACTAAAGCGCTGGCGATTGAGCTGGCGAAACGCAAAATTACTGTCAACTGCATCGCACCAGGCTTGATTGATACCGGCATGACCGATCTTGAGCCGCTGGTGATTGATGAAGCGATGAAGCTGATCCCGATGAAGCGCATGGGCGCGGCAGATGAAGTTGCCGGATTGGCCAGCTACTTAATGTCGGATATCGCGGGTTACGTCACTCGTCAGGTGATTTCAATCAATGGAGGTATGCTGTGATCCAGCGTGTAGTGGTAACCGGCATGGGCGGTGTGACCGCGTTTGGTGAGAGCTGGAGCGCGGTGTCAGAGCGTATTAAGCAAGGTAAAAACGCGGTGCGTCATATGCCGGAATGGCAGGTTTACGACGGCTTGCACACCCTGCTTGGCGCGCCAGTGGATGACTTCACGCCGCCAGCGCATTACACGCGCAAACGCATTCGCTCGATGGGCCGCGTTTCGCTGATGGCGACGCGCGCTACCGAGCTGGCGCTAGAGCAGGCCGGTTTGATCGACCATCCGGTACTCACCAACGGTGAAACCGGCATTGCTTACGGATCCTCAACCGGCAGCACCGGACCGGTGAGTGAATTTGCCACCATGCTGACGGAAAAACACACTAACAATATCACCGGCACCACGTATGTGCAGATGATGCCGCACACCACTGCGGTGAATGCGGGCCTGTTCTTCGGTCTGCGCGGCCGGGTGATCCCGACGTCCAGCGCCTGTACATCTGGCAGCCAGGCAATCGGCTACGCATGGGAGGCGATCCGCCATGGTTACCAAACGGTGATGGTGGCGGGGGGCGCGGAAGAGTTATGCCCATCCGAAGCAGCGGTATTCGACACGCTGTTTGCCACCAGCCAGCGCAACGACGCGCCGCACAGCTCGCCCGCGCCATTTGATCAACAGCGCGACGGATTGGTGATTGGCGAAGGCGCGGGCACCTTGATCCTCGAATCCCTTGAACATGCACAGGCGCGCGGAGCCACCATTTATGCGGAGCTGGTGGGTTTCCACACTAACTGCGATGCCGCGCATATCACCCAGCCGCAGCGTGAAACCATGCAGATTTGTATTGAGCGCGCGTTGCAAACCGCCGGTGTCACGGCGGAGCAGATCGGCTACATCAACGCCCACGGCACCGCCACCGACCGTGGTGACATTGCCGAAAGCCTGGCGACGGCGTCAATCTATGGCAACAGCACGCCCATCTCTTCGCTGAAAAGCTATTTTGGCCATACGCTGGGCGCATGCGGTGCGCTGGAAGCCTGGATGAGCATTGAGATGATGCGTGAAGGCTGGTTTGCGCCGACGCTCAATTTGACACAACCGGCGGCAGAGTGTGGCGATCTTGATTACATTGTCGGCGAAGCACGGCATATTGAGACCGATTACATCCAATCCAACAACTTCGCGTTTGGCGGCATTAATACCTCGCTGGTGTTTAAACGCTGGCGTGATGCCTGATATAGCAGGTCGCCATGAATGGCGTAATGCTGGTTAGTTAAGAGATGAAACCCCAATAATCGAGCGCACACGTTGTAGCGGCGCAATTCATTGCGCGATAAATCGCGCCGCTACGGAACGTGCGGTGATTCAATACGGGGCTCAACTGATCGGCATTACGCCATTTATGGCGACCTGATGCAGCTCCTCTCCATTATCTGTGTGGCGAAAGTAGGATTTTTCTTGCTTTCGGGCAACGACTGCGCATAATCGCAAACCGCAATAATAATGATTATCACTTCGTTTGCATTAGGGGATCCCATGCGCACTCTGCCTTTCAATCCCGGACTGAAACCGACGCTGTTGGCCGTAATGGTCAGCGCCGGTTGTTTGCCAGTGATGGCTGCTAACACCAACACCACAACACCCACTGACGCGAAAAACGAGCAGCAGACGCTAACCGTTACCGCGGCGCCGCAAACCGATTTCAAACCCGGCGGCGACGATCTGGTACCGGCTTACCTTGATGGACAGGTTGCACACGGCGGCCGACTCGGCATGCTGGGTGAGCAAAACGCCATGGATGTGCCGTTTAACGTCATCGGTTTTACCTCGAAAATGATTCAAGACCAGCAGGCGCAAACCATCGGTGACGTGGTGCGCAACGATGCCGGCGTGCAGAATCTGAAAGGCTACGGCAACTTCGCTGAGAGCTATCGTATTCGTGGGTTCAAGCTGGATGGCGATGCCATGACCTATGGCGGCCTGGCAGGTATCGTGCCGCGTCAGGTGATGGATGCCTCGTTGATTGATCGCGTGGAAATCTTCAAAGGGGCTAACGCCTTGTTGAACGGTTCGGCGGAGAGCGGCGTCGGCGGCATGATTAACCTCGAGCCGAAGCACGCTGATGATACGCCGCTGACGCGCATCGGCGTAGATTACACCTCCGGTTCACAAGTGGGCGGCACCGCGGATATTGGCCGCCGTTTTGGTGACAATAACCAGTTTGGCGTCCGTCTGAATGCCGTTAACCGCGAAGGCGGCACTGAGGTGGATGGCGAGAAGAAACGCACTACCGCTGCGTCACTGGGGCTGGATTATCGTGGCGACCGTCTGCGTACGTCGCTGGACGTTGGTTACCAGAAGAAAACCTTCCACGATGCGCGTAACGGCATCAATATCAGCGGCATCGATTTCATTCCTGAGGTGCCCTCCAACACGAAAAATTACAGCCAGAACTGGGTATTCAGCGATATCGAGTCGGAATTTGGTCTGGCGAAAGCCGAATACGATCTCACCGATCAGTGGACCGCCTATGCGGGCCTGGGCGCGCAACACACCCATGAAGTCGGCAACTACGGCATTCCGAAGATCCTCGATAGCGCGGGCAACGCCACTATTGGCCGCTTCCGTACCAATCGCGTGCAGGACAACATGAGCGGTATGGTTGGCCTGCGTGGCGATTTCACCACCGGTCCAGTGACGCATAAAGTCAATTTCGGCTATTCGGCGATGACCGCGAACGCGAAAAACAGCTATCGCATGTCGTCGGGTAACGATGCCAGTGTGAATATTTATAATCCGCAGGATGTAGCTGAACCGGAGAGCATGTTCGCTGGTGGTGCTAAGTTCAGCGATCCGCTTACCACTTACCGTTCACGTTCGCAGGGCTACCTGCTGAGCGACACGCTGGGCTTCTTTGATGACACCTTGCTGGCCACCGTGGGTGCGCGTCATCAGAAAGTGGTGGTGCGTAATTACGGTTATGACGGTGTAGAAGATGCGGGCACACGTTTCGATAGCAGCCGCTGGCTGCCAGCGTACGGTTTGCTGTATAAAGCCACGCAAAATATCTCGCTGTATGCCAACCATACCGAATCACTTACGCCGGGCACTGCTGCGCCGTTTACCGCCAGCAACTACGGTAGCGTCACCGGCATTGTGCATGCTAAGCAGAACGAAGTGGGTGTGAAGGCGGACTTTGGCCGTATTGGCGGATCGCTGGCGCTGTTTGAAATCAAACAGCCGGTAGGCGTGCTGAACAATTCGGTGTACCAACTGAATGGAGAGCAGCGTAACCGCGGCGTTGAGCTGAATGTGTTTGGCGAACCGGTGCTGGGTCTGCGTCTGAACAGCAGTGCCACCTGGATCGATCCGGATATGACCAAAACCGGTGACAGCGATCAGGATGGCAAAAACGCCATTGGCGTACCGCGCTTCACGGCGGCGCTGGGTGCTGAGTATGACATCAAGCCGGTTGACGGTTTGACCGCCACAGCCTTGCTGAACTACACCGGTTCGCAGTATGCCAACCTGGCGAATACCACCAAGCTGGACGACTACACCACATTGGATTTAGGTCTGCGTTATCGCATGAAGGTTAACCAGAACGATATGGTGTGGCGCGTGGGCATGGATAACGTTACCAATGAGAAATATTGGGCCAACGTTGATGACAGCGGCACCTATTTGTCTCAGGGTGAACCGCGCACGGTCAAGGTTTCACTGAGCTACGATTTCTAATCAGTTCCTCACGGGGCGGATTGACGCCCCGTTATTTCTTCGCCAGAAATATTCCTGTACCTTACGGCACATTGCATTACACTCTGTGCGGCAATCCTGCGCGAAAACTCGCCTTTATCTTTGAGTCATCATGAGTTCACCTGCACCACCAGACGACCACGACGAACCTTATCGGCAGCCGCTCGACGACGCGCTCTTCGCCATTGTGGTACTTGCAGTGACTTCGGTTACGCTGATAATCTTTGTCCTGATGATTACGCTGTGGATGAGCTAAGGTCAGCCCCGGGAAAAGGAAGTCTGCAAGGAGATGTCGATGGAATCCAGAGATGACAAACTGATCGCCATAATTGGCCTGCTCTCCGCGTGCTTGATTGGCGTGGTGTTTCTCTTCACCATGACCTGGCTCACCGACGTGCGTCATCCCGCTGATCCTTCACTTGATGTGCAAACCTGCCCGCAAAAACTGACCACCACGCAACAGTCTTAGCTTTTTGTCTGCCAGTTCTGCCACTTAATCTGCTGACTGCGCAACTCCAGCGCCAGCGCCTCATGCAGGGTACGATTGCCATTCGGATCGCCGAGGCCAAACAGCGGCCCTGGTGACCGTCGATCGTCGGCCCACGCCGGATACTCCACCACCGGATAGAGCGAAATGCCCTCCAGCGCTACACCGTGATCCAGCGCCAAACGCGCCTCTTCACTTATCTGACGCAGCCAGGGCGCACGCGCATCTCCTTCGGCACCGGTTTCAGCCAGAATCATCGGGCGCTGATAGCGTTGCCAGCACTGGATAAGCAATCGGTGCAGCGGTTGGCGCGTTGGATGGTCGAGCGGAATGGTTTCGCCCGAGAAAAACCAGTGATTATCGGGATAGTAATTGAGACCAAGGATATCGAGAAAATCTTCACGACCGCCCAGTTCAGGTGCATCGCGTCCGCCAATCCAATCCCAGGCTTCAAACTGTGCCTGATGCTGCGCGTCGGCGTAAGGTTTGCTGTCAGGATTATCGGGATGCGTCGCGACTTGTACCAGCGGGTCGGTCAGTACAAAGCGGGCATCAGGATAGATCTCGCGAATGGCGTGCATCGCCGCCAGCGAGGCGCGGACGAGCTGGCGCTTCAGCTCGCGACCACGATCGCTGGCGTAAGGATCGAGCCAGGAGACATCAGCGCCAGCCCACGACCAGAATGAGATCTGATTGATCGGCGTGAAAAACGGCTTTTCAATACCTTCATCGCGCATCAGTTGCGCCATCGCGCGGGCGAAGCGTTCGAAGTGATCAACGAAGCCGGCTTTCCAGATATCCAGATGATTGGGATAGCCAAAGTGCGCCAGCTCCCAGATAATCTGCATATCGTGACGCGCCGCGGCGTGAACCATCGGCAGAAAGGTGCGCCAGTCATATTCGTTGGGTACGGCTTCAATCAGATGCCAGCGTGCGCCATCGCGCGCCGTGTGCAAACCTTCTTGCGCCAGTGCGGCATAATCTTTCTCCAGCAGCATGTCGTGACCGCTGCTGATCACCATATCCAGCCGACGTCCGCCCGCGCGACAGGCGGTTGAACAGGGAAAACTGCCCTGAAAGAAACTGCGGAACAGCTGAGGGTGATGGCGTAGGGATGGCTGAGTCATGATGCTCTCCTCACGGTGAACGCCGGATGCAGAACGCTTGGCTAAGTCTAGACTAAATTGACGTCGCGCCATCCGGCAGAAGAGGAAGCCTCCGATTGCCATTTTCGCGCCGATACTAACAATAATAGGTCCACAGTCTTCAGGGATTCACTATGAGTGAAGCAGCAACATCTTTGCCGTCCGAGGAACAACCGGGCAACGGACTGAAATTCAGTGTTGAGGCGCGCTGCGCCCGGCATCCGGGCATGAGCGGCATTCATCCGCTCAACGATGGGTTGGACGCCTTTGCTGCGCGCTATCAAATGATGAGCATGGCGCAGCACACCATCGATGTGCAGTACTACATTTGGCACAACGACATGTCCGGCCGCTTGCTGTTCAGCGCATTGCTGGACGCCGCCGAGCGCGGGGTGAAGGTGCGATTGTTGCTGGATGACAACAACACGCCAGGTTTAGATGAAACACTGGCGGAGCTTGATCGCCACGCCAATATTGCCGTGCGGCTGTTCAATCCGTTCTCGTTCCGCACGCTACGCGCGCTCGGTTATCTCACCGATTTTTCCCGCCTCAACCGGCGTATGCACAATAAGAGCCTGACGGTGGATGGTGCAGCCACGCTGGTGGGCGGGCGCAATATCGGCGACGAATATTTTGGAACCGGCGATGAACCGCTGTTTACCGATCTTGATGTGCTGGCGATTGGTCCAGTGGTGGACGAAGTAACGCAGGATTTCGATCGTTACTGGCGCAGCAAAGCGGTGTCGTCGCTGCGTAAGGTGGTAGACGTAAGCGGCGATACGCATCAGGCGGTGCGCTTGCCGCAAGAGTGGCAGCAGAGTGAAGCGGTGGAACGCTATCTGGCCCGGCTGGAGCACTCATCATTTATCAGCCAGATGGCGCAGGGCGAACTGGAGATGACGTGGGCAGAATCGCGCCTGCTAAGCGACGATCCGCGTAAAGGGCTCGGCAAGGCGAAACGCCGTAGTTTGCTGCCGCAGCGCATGCTGGAAGTGATCGGCACGCCGCAGCAGCAGTTTGATATCATCTCGGCATACTTTGTCCCAACGCGTTCGGGCGTAGCGCAGTTGCTGGCGCTGAAGCGGCGCGGCGTAAAAATTACCATACTCACCAATTCACTGGCTGCCAATGATGTGACGGTGGTGCACGCCGGTTATGCACGCTGGCGCAAAAAACTGCTGCGCCACGGCATCGCGCTGTATGAACTGAAGCCGCAGGATAATCCGCAAAGTGCGCCACACGATCGCGGTATTACCGGTAATTCCGGTTCCAGTTTGCATGCCAAAACCTTCACCGTAGACAATCGCAAAGTGTTTATCGGATCGTTTAATTTCGATCCGCGTTCCGCCATGCTGAATACCGAAATGGGTTTGGTGATTGAGAGCGAAACCCTGGCGCAGCAAACCCATCAGCGCTTTATTGCCGGGATGCGCCATCGTGCCTGGACGCTGCGTCTGGATAAGTGGGGACGCGTCAACTGGGTGGAGTTTGCTAACGAGCAGGGCGAAGTCGTGCATAAACACGAACCGCAGTGCACGCTGCTACAGCGCTTGCTGGTACGACTGGTGTGGCGCTTGCCGGTTGAGTGGTTGCTTTAAATAAAACGGGCCAGCTTAGCTGGCCCGAATATCATTTGCGTTGCGGCTTACCGGAGAACAGGAAGCGCAGCAGCGGAATGCGCAGATGAATTTCATATAACGTGAAAGCGACGCCAAATACCATCAGCAAGCCGACGAAGAAGCCGAGCGTGTTGTTGCCAATGTGCGGCGTGATGTAGATGCCGTACAAAATGGTCAGCGGATGGTGCACCAGATAGATGAACAGTGAGGCATTCACCAGATACATGATGCGCGGCGAATGGCTGTTCAGCAGCTTATGTCCGAAGCTAAAACAGACGTTCAGCATGCATAACCCCATCAGCGTCGAAATGATCATATCCAGCTCATACAGCCAACCTTCACCGCTGCTGTAACGCTGATTCAGGCTGTAAGCGATGAATACTGCAATAGCGCCAAAGCACATCACCGGATTAAAGCGCACAAACAGCGCTTTCAACGCTTGATGTTTCCAGCTCAACGCGCCCAGCATAAAGAAGGGCAGGAACGTCAACGTCTGCATGACGGCAATACTGAACAGACCATCGGCAAAAACGGCCGGTGCCAGTGTAAACAGCACGCGGCGGAACAAGCACCACATCAGGGCATAACCCAACAGCGCCAGCGTTAATTTGCCCCAACCGATGTGCTGATAATCAATGCGGCGCTGCTGTTTGCCAAGCCAGCGAAACGTCAGCATGCCTAACGTAGTCAGAATCACCAGTACCAATAAAAACCACAGGTGCGAGATCAGTTCCCACATCAAGGTGTTGTACTTGTCGTACAAGGAGAAACTGTTCCAGTCGCCAATTTTATCGGTGAGATTTTTCACCATGAAGAATTGCGGCAACGTAATCAGGGGAACAGCAGTCAAAAGGGGAATGCCGACGCGCTCCAGACGGACTTTGAGCCAGCGCTGCGGCTGGTAACGTAAGTAGAGCATGTAGGAAAAATAGCCTGAGATTACAAAGAACACCTGCATGCGGAAGGCGTGGATAAAGTCGTTCAACACCGTTAACCACATTGAGGCGTCAGGACTGTTCACAGCCCATTTTTGCGTAGAGTAAATCAGTGAGACGTGAAAAGGCACGCCTAATAACATTAAATACGCTCGAATCGAGTCGAGGAAATATTCACGTTCGGGTTTAGCTGAACTCATAATCTTCCAATAGTCAGTTTACTTGCCGGTTTCGCCCTGAAACCGGATTATGCCGAAGGAAAATTCTACCGGCTGTAAACAGGGTATACTATCAGGTGAATCTGTATGTGATTTTGCAGGGTTTAATTATCCGAAAAGCACACTTTCAGCTTACAAATCAGCGGAACAATCTATTACATACGCTGTCGGAAAACCGAATAATCCTTTAAGATAATCGGGTTTGATCTAAGCACACGAAAGGGGGGGATGTGCTGAATAATGTGAATAATAAAGTGGGACTGGTAAAGATGCGCTGGGTAGGCGCGGCAGTTCTGCTGGCTATGTATGCCAACAATAGTTGGGCGTTTAACATTGATGATGTTGCAAAACAAGCCAAGGCGTTGGCAGGGAAAAGTTTCGAAGCGCCAAAAAGCAATTTACCCTCTCAGTTTCGTGAAATGAAGTTTGCTGACTACCAGCAGATCCAGTTTAACCACGACAAAGCTTATTGGGGCAAACTGCGCACGCCGTTTAAGCTTGAGTTCTATCATCAGGGCATGTATTTCGATACGCCGGTGAAAATTAACGAAGTCACGGCGTCTTCAGTACGTGAAATTAAATATAATCCTGACTACTTCAATTTCGGCAACGTAAAACACGATGCTGATTCAGTCAAAAACCTCGGCTTTGCTGGGTTTAAGGTGTTGTATCCTTTAAATAAAAAGGGCAAAGACGACGAGATCACCAGCTTCCTCGGCGCCAGCTATTTCCGTGTGATTGGCGAAGGCCAGGTATACGGTCTTTCGGCGCGCGGTTTGGCGATTGACACCGCCTTGCCGTCAGGTGAAGAGTTCCCGCGCTTTAAAGAGTTCTGGATTGAACGTCCAAAACCGCAGGATAAACAGCTGGTGATTTATGCGCTGCTGGATTCGCCACGTGCGTCCGGTGCCTATCGCTTCACCATCCATCCGGGCAAAGAATCAACGGTTGATGTGCAATCGAAAGTTTACCTGCGTGACAACGTCGGCAAACTGGGCGTGGCGCCGCTGACCAGCATGTTCCTGTTTGGTGCGAACCAGCCATCGCCGGTGACCAACTTCCGTTCAGAGCTGCACGATTCGAATGGTCTTTCAATTCATGCCGGTAACGGTGAATGGATTTGGCGTCCGCTGAATAACCCGAAACATCTGGCGGTCAGCACCTTTACCGTAGAGAACCCGAAAGGCTTTGGTCTGCTGCAGCGCTCGCGTGATTTCAGCCGTTTCCAGGATCTCGACGATCGCTACGACCTGCGCCCAAGTGGCTGGGTTGAGCCGCAAGGTGATTGGGGTAAAGGCCGCGTTGAACTGGTAGAGATTCCCACTGCGGATGAAACCAACGACAACATCGTTGCGTTCTGGACGCCGGAAAAACTGCCAGAGCCAGGCAAAGAGATGAACTTCCAGTATCGCCTGCATTTCACGCGCGATGAAAATCAGCTGCACTCAGACGATATCGCGTGGGTGAAAGACACGCTGCGTTCAGCCGGTGATGTGAAGCAGTCGAATCTGGTACGTCAGCCAGACGGCTCAATCGCCTTCACTGTAGATTTCGTTGGCAAAGCGATGAGCAAGCTGCCGGAAGATACGCAAGTGGCACCGCAGGTGAGCGTGGGTAATAACGCTGACGTGGTTGAGCAGAGTGTGCGCTACAACCCGGTGACCAAGGGCTGGCGTCTGGTGTTGCGTCTGCGAGTGAAAGATAACAAGCAGCCGACTGAGATGCGTGCGGCGCTGGTGAGCGGCGACAAGACATTGACGGAAACCTGGAGCTATCAGCTACCTGCCAATGAATAAATCGATATTTCTACCTCAATCTTACGTGGAGGCTCTGCCGCTTGATGCGGCAGGGCGCGCCCGTCTGAGCGATTCACTCCAGAATGCCCAGGCGTTCCACGCTATTCATACGTCGCTGGGGCAGGATAACGCCGCCAGCGAGCGCCCGGATGATGCGCCGCTGAAATCGGTGTCATCCCGTGTGCAAATGGCCTGGCCGGACTCATTGGCTGATGGTCAGCAACTGAGCAAGGATTATCTCGACCGCACCACGCTAAAGGCGATGCCGAAGGTGAAGCGCTCGTTGATGTTCCCGGAGATCTGGCGCACCAATCCGATTGCGCGCGCCTGGGATTCCCTACGCGGCCAGAAATCTACGCCACGTTATGCCACTGTTGAAGAGCAGAAAAACGAAGATAAATGGCGCCATGTAGGATCGGTGCGTCGTTACGTGCTGCTGATTCTGACGATTCTGCAGACTGTGGTGGCGACCTGGTACATGAAAACCATTCTGCCGTATCAGGGCTGGACGCTGATCGATCCTATCGAGATGTTCAACCAGAACTGGTTGCAGTCGGTTGAACTGATTCTGCCGTACATTCTGCAGACCGGGATTCTGTTCCTCTTTGCCATCCTGTTCTGTTGGGTTTCAGCCGGTTTCTGGACCGCGTTGATGGGCTTCCTGCAGTTGCTGATTGGTCGTGATAAATACAGTATTTCGTATTCAACCACCGGCGATGAACCGCTTAATCCGGAACATCGTACTGCGTTGATCATGCCGATCTGTAATGAAGACGTAGAACGTGTGTTTGCGGGCCTGCGTGCGACCTGGGAATCGGTTAAACGTACCGGTAATGCCGAACACTTCGACGTTTACATTCTGAGTGACAGCTACGACGCGGATATCGCTATCGCCGAGCAGAAAGCCTGGATGGAACTGGTACGTGATGTCGGTGGCGCGGGCAAGATTTTCTATCGTCGTCGTCGTCGTCGTGTGAAGCGTAAAAGCGGTAACATCGATGACTTCTGCCGACGCTGGGGCGTCAACTACAGCTATATGGTGGTGCTGGACGCCGACAGCGTGATGAGCGGTGAGTGTCTCACCGGTCTGGTGCGTATGATGGAAGCTAACCCGAACGCCGGTATTATTCAGTCGTCGCCGAAAGCGTCTGGCATGGATACGTTGTATGCCCGTTGCCAGCAGTTTGCCACGCGTGTGTACGGTCCGTTGTTCACCGCCGGTCTGCACTTCTGGCAGTTAGGTGAATCACACTATTGGGGCCATAACGCCATCATTCGTGTGCAGCCGTTCATTGAGCACTGTGCGCTGGCACCGCTGCCGGGTGAAGGTTCGTTCGCCGGTTCGATTCTGTCGCATGACTTCGTTGAAGCGGCACTGATGCGTCGTGCCGGTTGGGGCGTATGGATTGCGTACGATCTGCCGGGTTCTTATGAAGAGCTGCCACCGAACCTGCTGGATGAGCTGAAGCGTGACCGTCGCTGGTGTCACGGTAACCTGATGAACTTCCGTCTGTTCCTGGTAAAAGGGATGCATCCGGTTCACCGTGCGGTGTTCCTGACGGGCGTGATGTCTTATCTGTCTGCGCCGTTGTGGTTCATGTTCCTTGCGCTGTCAACCGCCTTGCAGGTGGTGCATACGCTCATGGAGCCGACCTACTTCCTGCAACCGCGTCAGCTGTTCCCGGTATGGCCGCAGTGGCGTCCCGATTTGGCGATTGCATTGTTCTCAACGACACTGGTGCTGCTGTTCCTGCCGAAGTTGTTGAGTGTGGTGCTGATTTGGTGCAAAGGAGCGAAACCTTACGGTGGCGCCATCCGCTTGTTCTGCTCGCTGATTCTGGAAATGCTGTTCTCGGTGCTGCTGGCGCCGGTGCGCATGCTGTTCCACACCGTGTTCGTGGTCAGTGCGTTCCTCGGTTGGGAAGTGGTGTGGAATTCACCGCAGCGTGATGATGATGCTACGCCGTGGAGCGAAGCTTTCCGTCGCCATGGTTCACAGATGCTGTTAGGTCTGGTGTGGGCAGGCGGCATGGGCTTCCTCGATCTGAACTTCCTGTGGTGGTTGTCGCCAATCGTCTTCTCGCTGATCCTGTCGCCATTTGTGTCGGTGATGTCGAGCCGCGCGACGGTGGGACAGAAGAGTAAAAACGCCAAACTATTCCTGATTCCGGAAGAGTATGAGCCACCGAAAGAGCTGGTCGATACCGATCACTACTTGCAGATCAACCGTCAACGCGCGCTGAAAAATGGTTTTATGCATGCGCTGTTTAACCCAGCGTTCAATGCTCTGGCGACGGCAATGGCAACATCGCGTCATAAGCAGAGTGATTTGCTGGACCATGCACGCGATCGTCGTGTTGATCAGGCTCTGAGTGATGCGCCAGAAAAACTGAATCGTGAGCAGCGTTTGCAGCTGATCAGCGATCCGGTGGTGCTGGCTCGTGTGCACTCACGCTTGTGGGAAAGCGCGGACAAATATCATCAGTGGGTGGAAAGCTATCAGAAGCTGAAGCTCAATCCAGAAGCGCTGCCACAGCGCTGAGGATGAGAGAGTGGAAAGCGGCAGAAATGCCGCTTTTTTTTCGCCATTAATCTGACGAAATCTTTACGCGTAGGTAGTGGTTATTTCATCTCACAGGCGGTTAAACTAACACCAGTCCACTGTGAGTAAATGTTGTGAATGATTTCCTGAAACTAACCGCGCTTAGCGTCGCCATCGTTTTATTATCCGGCTGTGGCAGCATTATCAGCCGTACCTTTCCCGGCCAGGGTCACGGTAATCAATATTATCCCGGCGTGCAGTGGGATGTTCGTGACGGACCGTGGCGTGTACTGACCATTCTCGATTTACCGCTATCGCTGGTGATGGACACACTTTTATTGCCGGTTGATGCCAATCACGGTCCGTACGAATAACGTCAATTACAGATTGTCAGAAGGGCTGTTATCGTCTTCCCACTCTTGCGCTGCCGCTTCGCCTTCTTCCAGGTCACGCGGTGGTTCTAGCTGGAATTCGCCTTCGTCCCATTCGTGCAGCGTATTTTCTGCCTGCCACTCCTGACGCAGTTCGACTTCATCAAAATCGCCGTCAAATATTGCCTGCGCGGCTTCTCCGCTGGAAATGGGCAGGCATTCACCCTGACCATTCTCTTCAGCGAAAAATTCTGCCTGCCACATAATGTCGCCATCCTGCATCACGTACTTCTGCAGGGCAAACTGGCTGACGCTGGCATCTTCTTCTGCGATTTCAGGTTGGGTGGCGAGAAACTCTTCGCGAGCGGCTTCAATGGCTTCTTCAAGGGTGCTAAACAGGCTCATCATCAACTCCATAGGAAAAAAAAGGATTTCACAGAAGAATAGACGAAAAATCAGGAAGTGCGGGGCGGCAGGGAATATCGGTTGGGCGGTTGAGTGAAATTCAACCGCCCAACCAGTCAGATTAATTTCTGAGGAAAGTGTAATACCGGACGTACAGAGTCATGAATAATTGGAGCTGAGTAACGAATACAACATTTAATACAGGGCTTAACCTTTTTGAAATTAATACGTGCGGTTGATAGTGCCTGATTTAAATTATATAGAGTGCCAATAAAAACCATATCCTCCTTTACCGGTAGCCGTTTGCACTCTTTTCGATGTAGAAGATGATAACCTTCCTGATCGGTACTGATCGTTACGTAGTAGTAGATGCCTTTATTCATTTTAGATTTGTCCTGAGATATATTTGCTGTGTGTAATCTTTTTATATTTTTTAAAAAAGCGACTTAACGTGCTAACTGACATGACCGAAATTAGCTGGAATCGATTTCACGAACAAATTCCATAATGATATAAGAAGGTGCTTTATTTTATTTAAATGGAATATGAGTGTTTTTATTAGGACAATACCTTGTTTCGTAAGTTAATTTTACTACATTGATAAGTGAAGTCGAAGAGTTTAGGGATATTAAATAGGAATAGACCTGGAAGTGCTCAAAATCAGGGCCGTAGTGGCACAAAAATGATGAGTAAATATTAATGCGTTGGAAAACCCAGAATCAATAACATGCTGGATTTTACGGTCAGCCCTGATGTTGAAAGATAAATATTTTAGGGCATCCGGGTTAATTTGCGGATTCTCATGTGACTAACATCGGCGCTAATGCCACGATCAGCCTAAGTTAAGACTGGTACCACTTCATTAACAGAAGATCGTTGAATGTCATGTGATAAGGCAAATTTCGAGGGGAAAATCGAGGCGCCATCTGCGCCCCGACTCACTTTTAATAAACGGAAGGCTGCCCCTGCGGGCGGGTTTTAAAGCGGCGGTGCAGCCACATATATTGCTCGGGAGCCAGCAGAACCGTCTCTTCTACCACTTTATTCATTACCACAGCGGTCTCGAGTTCTGATTCCAGGGCAAATTTATCGCGGATGTCAGGCATCATTTTAAGCTCATAACCACGCGCGTTCGGCAGTCGTCGTGCCAGGAAAGGTACCACGCTAGGATTTGCCAGACGAATCAACATATGGGTTCCGGTGGTTGTCGCCGCGTCCTGCACCGCAAAGAAGGGAGCAAACACGCTGCTGCGCGGGCCATAATCATGGTCCGGCGCATACCAGATGATGTCGTTGTTCTTCATGGCGCGAATCATGCCTTTAAGGTCTTTGCGGTCAAGCATGCTTTTATTCGAACGCATGCGGCCCCAGGTTTGCAGCCAGTCGATCAATTTATTGTCGTTGGGGCGATACACGCCAATGCCTGGATTGTGCATACCAAATACGCGCGCCCCCAACTCCAGAGTGAGGAAGTGCATGCCAATTAATAATATGCCGCGTTTCTCAGCCAGTGCGTTGGAAACGTGCTCCAGGCCACTGGTGGTCACCCATTTACGAATGCGCCAGTCCGGCCAGAACCATGCCATGCCGGTTTCAATCAGCCCCATGCCCACAGATTCGAAATTATGCTTCACCATCGCGTCACGCTCGTTGGTCGGCATAGTAGGAAAGCACACTTCCAGATTGCGCTGCGCCACTTCTACACGGCGCTTCATAAAGCGCATTGCAATGCGTCCAAGCCCACAGCCAATCGCATGCAGTACCGGGTAGGGCAGCAGTACCAGCAGGTAAAGAAAACCAATGCCAAGCCAGGTAAGCCAGTAGCGCGGATGAAGCAGTTCACGGGTGAGTTGGGGAAGTTGAGTCATGGAAATGTCAGTATCCTGCGTCTTATGCCAGAGAGTCCGGTTTCTGTAATTTTTTGTGATTATGCCATTTTTTCGTTCTGGCTGAAATCAAGCATAGACTGCGGAGGGCTATCCGGCAGCACATATACGCACGAAAACGCAATTGTAACGCACTAATGCGCCGGTAATCGTAACCGTCAGGCTTAACAAACCAAAGATTTTGCCTCACGCTTCAGGTATCATACGCGCGCTAAATTTCTCTGATTGCTAACAGGAACGAACACCATGCCAGTGTTACATAACCTTGTTTCCAATAAAGAGCTGAAAGAACGTATGTTGGCGGAAACCGAACCACGTACCACAGTCTCTTTTTATAAATACTTCCAGATTGCCGATCCTAAAGCGTTCCGTGATGCCCTCTACGTTGAGTTGACGAAATTCAAGGTGTTTGGCCGCGTGTATGTCGCGCATGAAGGTATCAACGCGCAAATCAGCGTGCCGGCAAGCCGTTATGAAGCAATGAAGGCAGCGCTCTATGCTTTCGATGCGGCTCTGCATAATTTACGTATGAACATTGCGCTTGATGATGACGGTAAATCTTTCTGGGTACTGCGCCTTAAAGTGCGTGAGCGCATTGTGGCGGATGGGATTGAAGACGACAGCTTTGATGCGAGCGATGTGGGCGCTTATCTTAAAGCGGCTGACGTTAATGCGATGCTTGACGATCCCGATGCGCTGTTCGTCGATATGCGCAACCACTACGAATATGAAGTGGGGCGTTTCGATAATGCCATGGAAGTGCCGGCGGATACCTTCCGCGATCAGTTGCCGATGGCCATTGATATGTTGCAGGATCAGAAAGACAAAAAAATTGTCATGTACTGCACTGGCGGTATTCGTTGTGAAAAGGCCAGCGCCTGGATGAAGCACAACGGTTTCAATGATGTTTATCACATTGAAGGGGGCATTATTGAATACACCCGTCGGGCGCGCGAGCAGGGTTTACCGGTGCGTTTCAAAGGTAAGAACTTTGTTTTTGATGAACGCATGGGTGAGCGGATATCCGATGATATTCTTTCCAGCTGTCATCAGTGCGGCACGCCTTGCGATAGCCATACCAACTGCATCAATGATGGCTGTCATTTGTTGTTTATTCAGTGCCCCAGCTGCGCTGAAAAATACAATAACTGCTGCAGCCCAATCTGCATGGAAGAGTCAACGTTGTCGCCAGAAGAACAGCGCGCACGCCGTGCGGGCCGTGAAAATGGCAACAAGGTGTTTAACAAATCACGTGGTTTGCTGAACATGACGATGGCGATTCCGGCGCCAGATAAAAAATAAGCGCAACACAGCCTGAAGCCATCCAACTTCAGGCTGTAACTGCTTTACTTACGCACGCCTTCCACTGAAATAATCAGTTCAGCTTTCTGCGATGCCGGGCCGAGATCTTTGCTGATATTGAACTCTTTCAACACGATTTCACCGCTCGCTTCAAATCCTGCACGATAGCCGCCCCACGGATCTTTACCTTCACCGATCAATTTTGCATCCAGCGTCACTGGCTTGGTCACGCCATTCAGCGTTAAATCGCCAGTGATCTTGTAATCTTTGCCCTCTTTTTTCACCGCAGTAGAGGCAAAGGTTGCCTGTGGGAATTTACCGGTGTTGAGGAAATCCGCGCTGCGCAGATGTTTGTCGCGCTCGGCATGGTTGGTGTCGAGGCTATTGGTATTGATGGTGACGTTGACTTTATCTGCCGAGGGATTGGCTTCATCAAAAGTGAAACTGCCATCAAAGTCTTTAAAGGTGCCGTATAACCAGCTGTAGCCCAGATGCTGAATGCGGAACTGAACAAACGCGTGCTGGCCTTCCTTATCAAACTTATAGTCAGCCGCGCTGGCCGTTAGGCTTGTGCTCAATAATCCGGCCGCGGCTATTGCCAATAATGTCTTCTTTAGCATGTTACTTTTCCTTTTCAGAGGTTAACGGGATGCGGTAACCCAACATCCTTTTCAGTGTCACATCACGGTCGATAAAATGGTGTTTCAGGGCAGCTAGCGCGTGCAGGGCGGAGAGCAGCACCAAACCCCATGCCAGCCAAAGGTGAACGTCACCTGCCAGATCCGCTTGTTGCGCGGCACCGCTAAACAGGGCGGGAACGTCGAACCAGCCAAATACTGAGATCGGTTTGCCATCGGCGGTGGAGATGAGGTAACCCGTAAACAGCAGCACCAGCAGCAAGCCATATAACATCCAGTGCGCGGCGCTGGCGCTGCGCTGCACGGAAGGCGAAGAGCTCGACAGCGGTTTTGGCGGCGGCGAGATAAAACGCCAGCCGAGACGCAGCAGTAATGCAGCAAACAGCATTATGCCGACACCTTTATGAATTTCTGGTGCGTCGTGATACCAGCCATCGTAATAACCTAATCCGACCATCCATAAACCCAGCGCGAACATGCCGTAAATAGCCAGCGCCATCAGCCAATGCAATAAAATGGAGACGGCACCGAAATGCTGTGTGGAATTACGCCACATATGAATATCCAGCAGAATGAAATAAGTGGTAATCAGCATCTACATTTTGCAATGAAAGATCAATTAACCTTACTTTTCTATAAAGTCGGAAATCACCTTCGGAATAAATGAGGGTTTATTTAAAACTCAGTCAGGATAATTGAAGGGAGGACTTAAAAGACAAGGGTAATTACGGGATAGGGCATATTGGCTACACCAAATGCGGCAAATCCTTGAGTTGAATGTCTATATAGGTAATTAAATGTCAACTTACGTCAAGTGTGCCGGCGCGTCATTACGCCGACACGCAAGAATTAGTTAAATCGCGCGAGCGAGAATGGCTTGATATCAAAAGAGAACGGTTTATTTTGCGCAAACTCACTGGCGAGTTCGCCCAGCACGCTGGCAAATTTAAAACCATGTCCGCTCAAACCGGTGATGATAAGGCGATTAGGCTCATCCGGCAGCGTATCAATAATAAAATCCTCATCTGGCGTGTTGTCATAGCTGCAGGCTTCGCCATGCAAGCAGACCCCCACGCCCGGCAGGAATTTACGCAAGAAATTAAAGGACTCGTTACCGTCCACTGCGATGCTGCCAAAGGGTTTGCGATCTTCCGGTGTTTGCATCAGCTGGCCGCCATCATGACGTCCTACTTTTAGCGCGTTGTTATCCGCCGGGAAGCCATAAAAGTGGCTGCCGTCGGTCATCTCCACGGTAAAACCTGGGAATTTGTTGTTCTCGCTATAGCGACCGTCCGCCTGATACCAGGCAAAAACTTTACGCACGGGCGTGACCGGCAGATCGGCGACCAACTGACTGACCCAGGTTCCCGCGCTGACCAACAGTTTACGTGCGCGGAAAATGCCATCGCTTGTGGTGACCTGCTGCAGATCGCCATCGCGGCCAATTTCCGTCACTGGACAATTAAACAGTTGCGCACAGCCAGCCTGTTCCGCCAGTTGCACCCAGCTGCGCACCGCTTGCTCGCATTTGAGAAAACCCGAGTGGGGTTCAAATACACCGATATAGCCATCCGGCACTGTGAATTGCGGCCAGCGTGCACGCACTTCATCGGCCTGCAGGATTTTCACATCCAGCTGCCACGCTTTCGCGCTATCAATGACATTTTGAATAAAGGAGGAGGTGAGCGGTGCTAAATTAAGGATACCGCTGCGATGCATAATGCGCTCGCCGCTTTGACGTTCCAGTTCATCCCACAGTGTCTGAGCGCGCAGCACCAGCGGCACATAGCGTTCACCTTCACCATAAGCATGACGAATCAAGCGGGTTTCGCCATGGTGGGTGCCTTGGCTGTGTGGGGGATGGGCGCTATCAATCATCAACACGGATAAACCAGCTTGAGTGGCGTAAAAGCCGGCGGCTGCACCAACCGAACCGCTTCCCACCACAATCAGATCATAAACCATAACCACATCACTCCAGCAAAACGGCGAAATTTTTCAACAGCATATCAAAAGAGAGCGCCCATGAAAAAGGCACCCTGTTGGGTGCCCTTTCACGCGATAGTAGAAATTAATGCTTTTGATTGTCGCGTAGGTACTGCTCAGTGGACTCTATTTTTGCAATGCCAGCTTCAAGTAGGGAGATAAACTGTCTGGCGACATCGGTAGTCAGCCAGTAGGTCGGGCCCACGTCAGCTTCTTCTTCTTTCTGATCCTGCGAGGAGAGCGAGTGCAGGCGAATCATCATGGCGTCATAACTGTCTACGGTGCTGATGTCCCATCCTACCAATGGATGAGTCTGGATGACGTCTTTATTTCTGTCCATTATAACCTCCGTATTACTCGTTAAACGAAGTGCTTCTTGAGGTTCAATGCGGCTGTATCGTGCACTAGCGAAGCAATTATAACATGAATTAGCGAGTGCAATAGTTAAAAGGTATGACGAAGTTAAACAGAGTAAAAATAAACGTCCTCAAAATAGCCATTAAAGGGAATAATAAAATGCCCGAGGACTCAGGCATTTTATTGCAAATATTACGGCGAGTGCTGACGAGGTTATCGGCTTTAATGTTGGGAAACGTTAAGCCAAAAAATGCGGCACTGTTATGCGTGTGGCTCAGCGGGAAGCATGCCATGACGTTTCTGAATCTCTTCAGCCAGCCGCGTAAAATGCTGCTGTAACTGCTCGTCATGGTTCTGATTTTGTGCTTCCAACGTCAGATTGTGTACCAGTAACTGATTGGCGCGATCGTCGAGACAGAAGGTCAATGTGGCAAAAGCATTTTCTAATACGGTTAAGCGGCGCTGTTGCTCAGCAATAAATGCCAGCAATTCCCCAAAGGTCATCGCCTCTTCTGGTTTTTCAGTAGTCATGTAAAACACCTCCTATAAGCATGACGAGGCAAGAATAGGGGATCGCTTAACATGAGTCTAGATGCAGGAAGTTTTTCTGGCGAGAGGGAAATAAAAACAAAAAAGCCGGGTGGCGAAACCCGGCAAAAACGGCACAGTGGCAGTTAATCGTTATTAAACCAGTCGTCCGCGCTTTCCCAGGTTTCTTGTAACAGTTCGCTGATGCGTTCGCGTGATTCTTTGCAGCCACCAAACACGCTGAGTTGGTTGCCGCCGGCGTAACGTACTTTGACGTGATGATCGTCATCAGGGAAATCGTGCGTAATGCGACGGACCAGTTCGACGCTGAGTGCATCAAGTGCACCAGCAGGAAGGGGCGAAGTTTTTGCTACGGTAATTTCAACACGCATAGAAGCCTCCGGAATAATATACTGTTTATTTGTACAGTATAATTATCCCGAAGGCAAGCAGCAGAAAATTATTCTTTGATACGCCAGTTCAGCGTTTCACCGGCGAGGAAAGGTACCAATGTGTCATCCGCCAGTGCAATGCTCTCCTCTACTTTCCAGGATTCACGTACCAGCGTCAAGGTGCCCTCATTCAGCGGCAGGCCGTAGAAATTCGCCCCGTTTTCCGAGCAGAAAGCCTCAAAATGTTCCAGCGCGTTCAGCTCCTCAAATACCGTAGCGTAAGCGGGCAACGAGGTTGGCGCATTGAACACCCCGGCGCAGCCACAGCTCGCTTCTTTCAGGTGACGCAGATGCGGCGCAGTATCGGTACCGAGGAAGACACGGCGATTACCGCTGGCGACCAGTTGACGTAATGCTTCCTGGTGAATATTGCGTTTTAGGATCGGCAGGCAGTAAAGATGTGGACGCACGCCACCCACCAGCATGTGGTTACGGTTGAACATCAGGTGTTGCGGCGTAATGGTGGCACCCAACAAATCGTTACCGGCTGCCAGATATTCCGCCGCTTCTTTGGTGGTGATGTGTTCCATCACCACTTTCAGCGCCGGGAACTGCTTACGCAGCGGTTCCAGCACGGTTTCAATAAAGCGGGCTTCGCGATCAAAAATATCGATGTGAGAATCGGTTACCTCGCCATGCACCAGCATCGGCATGCCGATTTGCTGCATGCGCTCTAACACCTTAGCAATCGAGGCGATATTGGTGACGCCGTGGCTGGAGTTGGTGGTGGCATGCGCAGGATAGAGTTTGGCGGCGGTAAACGTGCCGTCACGAAAGCCGCGTTCGATCTCATCGGGGTCGAGTGAATCGGTGAGGTAGCAGGTCATCAGCGGAGTAAAAGCATGCTCAGCAGGTAATGCGGCCATGATGCGTTCGCGATAAGCCACGGCTGCGGCCACGCTGATAACCGGTGGAACCAGGTTTGGCATGACAATCGCACGTCCATTTACAGCACTGGTATACGGCAGTACGGCGTTGAGCATCGCGCCATCACGCAGATGGATGTGCCAGTCGTCAGGGCGGCGAATAGTGATTTGCTGAGGTTGGGCTGTCATTCAAAAAGACTCCGGCTGAGAAGAAAACGAGAGGCACGTTTAGGCCGGGGAGTAATCATAAGGATGTGGGCAACCGTTTGCACGGGATTTTATCGTGACAAACAAAAACCGCACCCGAAGGTGCGGTTACGCGGATTATTCGGTAAACGGAATCACTAATTGCCCCGGTTTGACTTCAATCCCTTTGGCGAGTTTTTTCGCCAGCGCTTCGCCTTTGCTGCGATCTGCGCTCAGCACATAGGCCGGTTTCTCATTGAAGTAGCGCTTCAGCGACGCATTAAGATAGGGCGTGAGGGTTTTCATGATCGAGGCCATTTTTTCTGGCTGCACCTGCGCATCGACAATCTCCATATCATGCAGATAAATCGCGCCTTCTTGCGCGTTATAGACCGGTTGCGCTTTCATTTTCAGCAGCATTTCGGCCTGTTGTGGACCAAACAGTGAGCTGACATTGATATTGGCTTTTCCCGAGAGCGTGATTTTGCCGGGTTCTTCACGACCAATCTGACTGTTGAGATCGCTCAGCACAATGTGCGCATTCACCAGCCCGGAAACACCGATATCTTTTTCAAAGTTATTGCGTTTTTGCAGCGCTTGATTCACTTCCTGTTCGCTGATGGTGTATTGCGTCAATTGGTTACAGCCGCTGAGTAGCACGGCAAAAAATAGGGCGAATAGCCCAGGAAACGCCTTTTTCATAATGTCCTCATCCTGATTGAAACGGCAAAACAAAACAGCGATAGCCTGCCTGATTCAGCGGCACGTGTCACCAGGAGAGAGATGAGAAGCGCCGTAGCGCCTCTCTAGGGATAGGAATTACGCGGCAATAGAGGAGAGCAAATTGACCTGAGTCTGTTTCGCCATATTGTCGCGATAATCGGCAACACGGCTTGGCCATTCAATGCCGTTTACCAACGTCAATGAACGCAGTAGCGGGAACAGATGAATATCATCTTCGGAAAGCTCACCATTAACCGCATTCGGTTTGACGATCAGCTTGTCTAGCTGGCGCAGGTCATCGCTGATATTTTTGATCAGGCCTGGCGCGTGTTTACGCAACTCGGTGAAATCACCCACGCTGGCCTGCTTCTTCTCGCTAAAGTAGCTGCGCGCTTCCGGCGTAGCGAATTCAGCGAAGGAGGCATCAGCAATGCGGGGTAGCAATAGCTTATTCACGTAACCATTTACGTGGCGCAGCCAGTCGCTGATGGCAGGATTACTTTTGCCGTTGAGCAGCGGCTCATGATCGGACTTATCCACCAGCCGTACGATATCCATACTTTCTGGTACAGCACTGCCATCGGCTTTTTGCAGAATCGGCGCCATCTTCTGGCCGATGAGTTTTTTCGGCGTTTGCTCATCGTCATTCAGCATAACAATCAGTTCTAACGGCAGATTTTTTAACCCGAAAATCATGCGTGCTTTGACGCAGAAAGGGCAGTGATCGTAGATGTAGAGTTTCATCCCGTTTCTCCTGTGGTTCTAAGGGTGACGGAGGTCACCCTTTTTTCTGACGTGCGGGAAGTATGGAAGAGATCTACGGCAGGGGCAAACTAGCTGCTGAAAATTGCGGGTGCCACCGAACGCGGCTGGAACTGCCACCAAAGTGCCAAAAGAGTGATCATGCCAACGCTGCTCAGCAGCATCCACGGCAGTTCGGGCAGCGCCCATTGCTGGCCCATGTCGAACATCCAGCCACCGCCGGAGTAGCCAATTAAGCCACCAATCGCGAGGCCGAGGCGGCTGAAGCCCATATAACTGCCGCGAGCGCGTGAACTGGCCAGCGACGCGCTAAGCGTTTCACGTGCCGGTTCGGCAATGATGGATCCGAGATAAAAGACGGCGATCAGCATAAACAGCGACGGCAACGAGTCGGTCATGCCAACCGGTAGCAGGCTGAAGGTCATCAGGAACAAACCGGCCATCAAACGCGTTTCCAGGCGGAAGCGCTTCTCACTCCAGCGCGCCAGCGGATAAAGCAGGCTTAATGACAGCAGCGCTTCAATCGCGTACATCCACTTCACCGCAGCGGGCGCACCGGCCACCTGATTCACCATCACCGGCAGCATCAACATCACCTGTACGGCGAGAATGTAGTAGCCCGTCAAGGTCAGCACATACAGGCGAAAGCGCTTGTCCTGCCAGACGCGTTGCATCCCTTCACGCATCGCAATGCGTTCTGTCGAGATACGCCACGCGGGTAACCAAATAGCGTTAAACAGCGCAGCACTGACAAACACTGCCGCGCCGACCCAGCACACCAGACGGAAATCCCACGCCAGCAGCCAGCTACCAATCAGAGCGCCAAGCACGGCACCGGCGCTGTCCTGCATCATCAGCAGCGAGAAGAAGCGGCCGCGATCGCGTGCGCGTACCAGTTTCATCACCAGCGCACTGCGTGGTGGGTCAAACAGCGTGCCACCAAGACCGGAAAGCAAACAGGCGAACCACAGCAGCCAGGGTTCATGCGCCAGCGCCATGCAGGCAAAACCCGCCGCGCGCATTAGCATGCCGGTGACAATCAGTGGACGTGCACCAAAACGGTCGGCAATGGCACCGCCAAAGATGCCGAATCCCTGCTGGACGAATTGGCGCAAGCCAAGCGCAATGCCGACCATCAACGCGGCCCAACCTAGCTGTTCGACAAAATGGATAGAGATAAGGGGAAATACCACGAAAAATCCCATTACCACCAACATGTTATCCACTAAGAGAAATGTTTTACCGAGGCGTCGTGCCCGCGCAACCCGAGACATGCTAATTCCTGAGCAAGTGAGAGGAGATAAGAGACCAATTGGTCTATTTTCCGCCTGCGCAGGGGCGAAAAACAGCTTTCTCAGGATGATATTTTTTCATCGAATCCGCAGAAATATTAATCCTAAATCAGGATGAATCCAGAGGAACGCGTTCAAGGGTTTTACCGCAAGCGGGGTGACGGTTATAGTGAGGCGTATCGCCGCTGGCGTACATCTTTCTTAAGTTATGGATTTCAGGAGTCATGATGTTTGGCTATCGTTCTGCTGGCCCACGCGTACGCCTCACAACCGATCGCTTAGTGGTGCGTTTAGTACATGAACGCGATGCCTGGCGATTAGCGGATTATTACGCTGAAAATCGTGCATTTCTAAAACCCTGGGAGCCAGTGCGCGATGAAAGCCATTGTTACCCTTCGGGTTGGCAAGCGCGCCTCGGGCTGATTGCTGATATGCACAAACAGGGCTCAGCCTACTATTTTGTGCTGATGGACCCAGAAGAGACTGAAGTGCGTGGTGTTGCTAATTACAGCAACGTGCTACGCGGATCGTTTCACGCCTGCTATCTCGGCTATTCGCTGGGCGAGAAATGGCAAGGTCAGGGACTGATGTTTGAAGCGCTCAACACCACCCTGCGCTATATGCAACGACAGCAACGTATTCACCGCATTATGGCCAACTACATGCCGCACAATCAGCGCAGTGGCGATCTGCTGGCGCGCCTTGGGTTTGAAAAAGAGGGCTACGCCAAAGATTACTTATTGATTGATGGGCGCTGGCAGGATCATGTGCTCACAGCGCTGACCTGGCGGGAGTGGAACCCGGATCGCCGTGGACAATAAAAAAAGGATTAACGCAATGAAAATGGCCTTATCAGCGCAGGCGCTGCGCGTGATTGGTTGCCTGCTGGAGAAGCAGGTCACCACGCCGGATCAGTATCCGCTCTCCCTCAATGGCGTCGTCACCGCCTGTAATCAGAAATCCAACCGTGAACCGGTGCTGAACCTCAGCGAGATGGAAGTGCAAGCGCAGCTTGATGAGCTGGTGAAAAAGCATTTGGTGACGTCCAATAACGGCTTTGGTCAGCGCGTCAGCAAATATGAACAACGCTTCTGCAATTCAGCCTTCGGAAATCTACAATTGAGTCCGGCTGAAGTGGCGGTACTGACGCTGCTGTTCCTGCGCGGCGCACAGACGCCTGGCGAATTGCGTACCCGCAGCGGTCGTCTGCACGAATTTAGTGATATGAACGAAGTCGAGCAAACGCTAAACGGTTTAATCACACGCGATGAGGGGCCAATGGTAGTGCGTATGGCGCGCGAACCGGGTAAACGTGAGAGTCGCTATATGCATCTGTTTGGTGGCGACGTGGTGGAAGAGGCGGCCAGTGCAGAAACCGTTAGTGACAGTGACGATTTGACGGCGCGTGTCGCGCAACTTGAAGAAACGGTTGCTCAGTTGCAGTCGCAACTGCAACAGCTGCTGCAAAAGGAGCGCTGAGATGACGCTGCGAATTGGCATTGTGGGTTTGGGTGGAATCGCGCAAAAAGCGTGGTTGCCGGTGTTATCGCAGGCCAGTGGCTGGCAGCTTGCCGGTGCGTTTTCGCCCAATCAGGCAAAGGCGCAGCCCATTTGCGATAGCTATCGCATACCTTACTTTGGTCAACTGGATGCGCTGGCGGCCGCCAGTGATGCAGTGTTTGTCCACAGCAGCACCGCCAGCCATTTCGAGGTGGTTAAAGCGCTGTTGCTGGCGGGCAAAGATGTCTGCGTGGATAAACCATTAGCCGAAACCCTGCAGCAGGCCGAAGCGCTGGTGGCGCTGGCGCACAAGCAAAAACGCAAGCTGATGGTGGCGTTTAATCGTCGGTTTGCGCCGCGTTACCAGCAGCTAAAAAGTGAAATGCCGCGTGCCGCCTCGCTGCGCATCGAGAAGCACCGCGCCGATAGCGTCGGCCCGCACGATCTGCGTTTTACCTTGCTGGACGATTATCTGCACGTGGTGGATACCGCACTGTGGCTGGCGGGCGGCACCCTGACGCGTGAATTGGGACACATTGAGACCAATGATGATGGCGCGATGCTGTACGCCGAACACCATTTTTCCGCTGGCACGCTGCAAATCACCACCAGTATGCATCGTCGTGCTGGTACGCAACGTGAAGTGGTGAGCGCGATCTGCGACGGAGATTACATTGAAATTAATGAGATGCGCGACTGGCAGCAGGAGAACGGCAGCGGTATCGTGCGTGATGTACCGCCCGCGTGGCAAAGTCATCTTACCCAGCGCGGTTTTAGTGGTGCGGCACACCATTTTATTCAGTGCGTAGAAAATCAGACGATGCCTGAAACCAGTGGCGAACAAGCGCTAGTGGCGCAGCGTCTGGTGGAAAAATTGTGGCGCGATGCCGAACGCGAATAATTCCTTGTAACACTCAATGCTGGTCATTTCCCGCCGTGGCAGTAGACTATCGCCGGACATCACGGGATGTCCGCGCTAAGTCGCTCATTTCTCCGACACTTTTCAGGATGCGCCACTCAATATGAATTTGTTGAAATCGCTGGCTGCGGTCAGTTCGATGACCTTGTTTTCCCGCGTACTGGGCTTTGCCCGAGATGCCATTGTGGCGCGCGTTTTTGGCGCAGGAATGGCCACCGATGCCTTCTTTGTTGCCTTCAAACTGCCGAACCTGCTGCGTCGTATTTTTGCTGAAGGCGCGTTCTCCCAGGCATTTGTGCCGATTCTTGCGGAATATAAAAGCAAGCAGGGCGAAGATGCCACGCGCGTGTTTGTTGCTTACGTCTCCGGTTTATTAACGCTGGTGCTGGCGGTGGTGACCGTGTTGGGGATGATCGCTGCACCTTGGGTAATTGTGGTGACGGCGCCAGGTTTTGCCGATACGCCCGATAAATTCGCCTTAACCAGCGCGCTCCTGCGCGTCACCTTTCCTTATATTCTGCTGATCTCGCTGGCGTCGCTGGCGGGCGCGATCCTTAACACCTGGAACCGGTTTTCAGTCCCGGCGTTTGCACCGACGCTGCTGAACGTCAGCATGATTGGTTTCGCGGTGTTTGCCGCGCCGCATTTCCATCCGCCGGTGATGGCGCTGGCCTGGGCGGTGGTGGCGGGCGGCGTGCTGCAGTTGGGCTATCAACTGCCGCATCTTAAAAAGATTGGCATGCTGGTTTTGCCGCGCCTGAATCTGCGCGATGCGGGTGTGTGGCGCGTGATGCGTCAAATGGGGCCGGCAATTCTCGGCGTGTCGGTGAGCCAGATCTCGCTGATCATTAACACTATTTTCGCCTCATTTTTGGTATCCGGCTCGGTTTCGTGGATGTACTACGCTGATCGTCTGATGGAGTTTCCCTCCGGCGTACTGGGCGTGGCGCTGGGCACGATTTTGCTGCCCTCGCTGGCGAAGAGTTTTGCCAGCGGCAATCAGGAAGAGTATTCACGCCTGATGGATTGGGGTTTGCGCCTCTGCTTCCTGCTGGCGTTGCCGAGCGCCGTCGCGCTGGGGATTTTATCCGGTCCACTGACGGTTGCGCTGTTCCAGTACGGCAAATTCACCGCCTTTGATGCGTTGATGACGCAGCGTGCGCTGATTGCCTATTCGGTAGGTTTGATGGGTTTGATTGTGGTGAAAGTGCTGGCACCCGGTTTTTATTCCCGTCAGGACATCAAAACTCCGGTGAAAATTGCCATCGTGACGCTGATTGTCACGCAATTGATGAACCTGGCATTTATCGGCCCACTCAAACATGCCGGTTTGTCGCTGTCGATCGGTTTAGCCGCCTGCCTGAATGCCGGATTGCTGTACTGGCAACTGCGTAAGCAGGATATCTTCCAGCCGCAGCCGGGCTGGTTTAGTTTCCTGTCGCGTCTGCTGATTGCGGTGGTGGTGATGGCCGCAGCGCTGCTGGGTATTTTGCAGGTGATGCCGGCATGGGAAGAGGGGCAGATGTGGTGGCGACTGATTCGCCTGGCCGCAGTTTGTGCCATCGGTGGCGGGGCGTATTTCGTGATGCTCGGCCTGCTGGGCTTCCGTCCGCGCGATTTCGCGCGCCGCACTATGGTTTAAAGGCCGCACTCTCTTAACGGACATGCAGCGTCTGCCGCTGCGTAAGGGCAATCCGCAGCGCTGAAGCGTAAACGGTGGGCCAGGAGAGTCCCACATGGATGCGGGACTCAGTTCGGGCCGGGCAGGAAGCCCGATCCCGAACGGTCCGTCGGCACAACGTTGAAGCTGAAGGTACCGCGTAAGCGGCGCGAGGACCGCCCGGCAGCGGCAGATGCTGCAGGTCCCGCACACAACAAAAAGGCCGCCATCCCAAAAGATAGCAGCCTCTTCAAACCCACTTTTTCTACCCTTTACGACTTAGCGTCGCCTGACCCTTACCCAAACCATCCGGGCCGTAAAACGCCTGGGTTTGGTGCGGTCGCAATACCGCTAATGCTTCATTAGTGAAGCCGATTTGATGCTGTAACAAAATCCCATTGTGCGTATTGGCATCGCGCAACCGGCGCGTGTGCTGTTGAATACGCATCCAGCGGCTTTCACGATCGCGGTGATCACCATAGGGCGCCTGCGTGCCGAGCGTTTTCTCGGTGGTGCGGCGCATTTCGTCCAGATAATTCAACGTGGTCAGCAGCGCACTTTTGTCTTCAGAAATACGCTGCAGCATGTTGCCATTAATCTGGCCGGCAGAAAGTTGCTGTTGTTCTTCATCCATTACTACGGCAAGAGAAGTCAGCACGTCCTGCATTTTGTCTAAGGTGATCAGCAGATTGTCCATTGGGATTAGTTACCCTCTAAATACGCCTTGGTATCGGCGATCAGCGCGTCGGCGATCTTACCGGTATCCATTTTCAATTCGCCATTACGAATGGCCGTCTTCAGCTGCTCAACGCGCGCTGTGTTAATGTCTTTGCTGCCAGGCTGCATCAGCTGCGCCTGCGCCGGACTCAACTTCACTTCCGCACCGCTTTCAGTGGTGGTGCTGGCTACGGGCGTAGCGCTCTGACGCACTTTGCCGCTGTTGTCGTTGCTGTCGCGTGTTTGAACAGTGCTAACCGGATTAGTAGGCTGCGTTCTGTCGATGCTCATGGTAAGGCTCCTGTAAGGTCAGTTGGGGGTCAGCCAACTGAATCAGCATAGGGTAATGTCGTTGTTGATATCTCTATCGGCAGAACAACAGGGTTCTTTAACGCTTTATAGCGATATAAGAATATTCCCATCTGCGTCCACGCGACCGCTGACAACCTGACCATTTCCCATCCTCACGCGCACCATTTGTGCCGCGCTGGCGTTGTTCAGCGCACGTCCTTCGCTGCTGGCATTAAACCCGTTTCCACTCGCGACTACCATCACATTTTGACCGGCTTTTACACGCCACGGCTGACGCACCATGGTGGCGGTCACTGGCTGTCCCGGCGGGATATCACGCAGCGCAACGGCATCGATGACACCACTGCTATCAACCAGCGCGCGTGCCGGCAATTCATCCAGTCGGCCGGTTTCCAGACGGAAGTCAGTGGCGCTGAGATTGCTGCCGCGCGCCACCTGACGGCTTGCCACCAGATATTGCCCGGTGACCTGCACCTGAACCTGCAAGAAGCGACGATTTTGATCGCAGTTAGCGGCGATGCTGATGTTGCCCCACTGACGGCTATTCCCCGGAAGTTGCAGTTCAGGCGTTTCACAGCTTGGCCACTGCGCCTGCGGAGTACGCACAACGACCGTCATGCCAGCGGCATGTTGTGGATCGCGCGCTTTAAAAAATTGGGTCAACTGCGCGGTAAGGTCCGCGGCATAACTGGGTAGCGCCAGTGCCAGCAAAACGGTGGCTAGCAAGGTGGAATATCTGCGCATAACGCCTCCTGACGAGAAGATGGCACTGAGTCTACGCCCTGCGCAAAAAAATCAATGTCAAAAATAGCCGTGATTTTTGCTGTTATTCAGACGATCACCCTTGCTTTTGTCGACTTAAGCTGTCAGCTCGAAATTCTCATTCGCGGAGGAAGCATGCTCGACAAACTCGATGCCGCGCTGCGATTTGGTACAGAAGCGTTAAACCTACGTGCTCAGCGTCAGGAAATTCTGGCGTCAAACATTGCCAACGCCGATACCCCGGGTTACCAGGCTCGGGATATCGACTTTGCCAGCCAACTGAGCAAGGTCATGCAAAACGGCCGCGCCGAAGGCAGCAGTCTGGCGCTGAATGTGACGTCCTCACGCCACATTGAAGCGCAAACCAACTCTCAGCCGTCACTGGATCTGCTGTACCGCATTCCCGATCAACCTGCCGCGGATGGCAACACCGTGGATATGGATCGCGAGCGTACGCAGTTTGCTGATAACAGCCTGAAATACCAAACCGATCTCACCCTCATCAGTAGCCAGATCAAAGGCATGATGAGCGTTCTGCAGGGGCAATAAGCATGGCATTGCTGAATATCTTTGATATCGCCGGTTCTGCGATGACAGCGCAATCACAGCGCCTCAACGTCAGCGCCAGTAACCTGGCAAACGCCGACAGCGTAACCGGCCCTGATGGCCAGCCTTACGTGGCGAAGCAGGTGATTTTCCAGACCGACGCCGCTCAAGGTGCAGCGACCGGCGGCGTTAAGGTTGCGGGCGTGGTTAACGATCCAACTCCGGCAAAACTGGTGTATGACCCAGGCAATCCGCTGGCGGATCAGAAGGGCTACGTCAAGATGCCCAACGTTGATGTCGTGTCCGAGACCGTAAACACCATGTCAGCGTCGCGCAGCTATCAGGCCAACGTTGAAGTGCTGAACACGGTGAAGTCAATGATGATGAAAACCCTCACCATCGGTCAGTAACGGAGAACGAATATGAGCGTAGCAGTAGGGATTAAAGACAGTCTGGACCCAACGGTACTGACCTCCAGCAGTGCGTCGAGCGGTAACTCTTCCGCTGACCTGCAGAACCAGTTCCTCAACATGTTGGTGGCGCAGCTGAAAAACCAGGATCCGACCAATCCCATGGATAACAGTCAGCTCACCACGCAGCTGGCACAGATCAACACCCTGAGTGGTATTGAAAAACTGAATACCACGCTGGGATCTATCTCCGGCCAGATCACCACCAGTCAGTCGTTGCAGAGTTCAACGCTGATTGGGCACGGCGTGATGGTCAATGGTTCTCAGGTGCTGGTGGGCAGTGGAACAACTACGCCGTTTGGTGTGGAACTGGCCAGCGCGTCTACCGCCACCAGCGTCACCATAAAAGACAGCAATGGCGCGACGGTCCGCACCATCGACCTCGGCAAACTGAGTGCAGGCGTCCACACCTTCTCGTGGGACGGCAAAATGGATGACGGCTCTACCGCCGCGGATGGCAAATATTCTGTCTCACTGGCCGCCAGCAATGGCAGCACGCAACTGGTGGCGCAGCCGCTGAACTATGCCTACGTCAATGGCGTGAGCACCACGGATAGCACCACAAAACTGGATCTCGGCACCATGGGCTCCGCGACCCTCGATGAAATTCGTCAGATTCTCTGATTAACCTTTTAGCAGGAGAAATTACATGTCTTTTTCACAAGCGGTGAGCGGCCTGAATGCTGCCTCCAGCAACCTGGATGTGATTGGTAACAACATCGCCAACTCCGCCACAGCCGGTTTTAAATCCAGCACCATTGCTTTTGCCGATATGTTTGCCGGTTCTAACGTAGGTCTGGGTACTAAAGTTGCCGCCGTCATCCAGGACTTTGGTGATGGGAGTACCACGTCAACCAGTCGTGGGCTGGATGTAGCACTGAGCGGCAACGGTTTCTTCCGCATGACCGATGCCAGCGGCGGCGTGTTCTATTCGCGTAACGGTCAGTTCACGCTGGATGCAAACCGTAACCTGGTGAACACCCAAGGTCTGAACGTCTCCGGCTATCCGGCCAGCGGCACACCGCCAACCATTCAGACCGGTGCCAACCCCGTTGCGTTGAGTATCCCTACCACGCAGATGGGCGCACGTGCGACGACGACCGCCACCCAGGTTGCGAACCTGAACTCCACCAGCACCACGCCAAGTGTGACCACGTTTGATAAGTCCAACGTTGACAGCTACAACGCGAAAACCACCATGACGGTGTATGACACGCAGGGTAACGATCATCAGCTGGATATGTACTACATCAAAACGGCGGATAACACCTGGACTGTGCATATGGTTGACTCCACCACAGGTAATGAAGTCGGTAACACCGCAGCTGGCGACAACCTGGGTTATCAGATGAAGTTTGATGCTAACGGTAAGCTGACCGGCGTATCAAAAATGATTGACGATCCGGCTAACCCGGGCACCGCGATTGCGGATACCGCGACCACCAGCGCCTCACTGGCTACCCTGGTTGTGGGCGGCACCAACGGTGCGGATGGCATGAACATCAGCATGAGCATGTTGGGTAGCCTGCAACAAAACACCGGTGCCACCACCTTTGGTAACCCAACGCAGGATGGCTATCAGCCGGGCGATTTGACCAGCTATACCATCAACGATGACGGCACCATTACCGGCACTTATTCCAACCAGAAAACCCAGTTGTTGGGTCAGATCGTGTTGGCGAGCTTCTCTAACCCGGAAGGTCTGAAGTCTGAAGGTGACAACGTCTGGTCAGCAACCAGCTCATCAGGTCAGGCCGCAGTGGGTCTGGCAGGCACGGGCACTTACGGCAACCTGACTTCAGGTGCGCTGGAAGCCTCCAACGTCGATATGAGTAAAGAGCTGGTAAACATGATCGTTGCGCAGCGTAACTATCAGGCTAACAGCCAGACCATCAAAACTCAGGACCAGATTCTTAACACCCTGGTTAACTTACGTTAATTCGCTAACGGGATTGCTTTATGGATCACGCAATATATACCGCAATGGGCGCGGCCAGTCAGACGTTGGATCAACAATCGGTGACGGCCAGCAACCTCGCCAACGCCTCAACGCCGGGCTTCCGTGCACAGCTCAACGCGTTGCGCGCGGTACCGGTCAGCGGTTGGTCGCTGCCGACGCGTACGCTGGTTGCCGCTTCAACACCTGGCGCCGATATGTCGCCAGGCTCGATGGACAACACCGGCCGCCCGCTGGATGTGGCAGTACAGCAAGATGGCTGGCTGGCGGTGCGTACCGCTGACGGTTCTGAAGCCTACACCCGCAACGGCAACATGCAGATCAGCTCGACCGGTATTCTGACCATTCAGGGCAATCCCGTGATGGGCGATGGCGGTCCGATCGCCATACCGCAAGGTTCCGAACTGACGGTTGCCGCCGACGGCACCATCACCTCGCGTAACGCGGGTGATGCGCCGAACGCCACGGTGCAGATTGGCCGACTGAAACTGGTGCGCGCCACCGGTAATGAGTTACAGCGTGGTGATGACGGCATGTTCCGTCCTACCCAGCAAGCGCAGGCAACGCGCGGGGCGGCTCTGGCGAACGATGCCACCGTCACCGTGATGCCTGGCGTACTGGAGGGCAGTAATGTCAAGCCGGTGGAAACCATGGTCGATATGATCGCCAACGCCCGACGTTTTGAGATGCAGATGAAAGTGATCTCCAACGTCGATGAAAACGAACAAAAAGCCAATCAATTGCTCAATATGAGCAGCTAAGGCGTAAGGAAAACACCATGATTCGTTCTTTATGGATCGCCAAAACCGGTCTTGACGCTCAGCAAACCAACATGGACGTCATCTCCAACAACCTCGCGAACGTGAGCACGAATGGTTTTAAACGTTCGCGCGCGGTATTTGAAGATTTGATGTACCAAACCCTGCGTCAGCCGGGCACCCAGTCGTCGGAGCAAACCACGCTGCCGTCGGGTCTGCAGATTGGTACCGGTGTGCGTCCCGTCACCACCGAACGTCTGCATCAGCAGGGCAACCTGTCGCAAACCAGCAACTCGAAAGACGTGGCGATCAACGGCCAGGGTTATTTCGAAGTGCAGATGCCGGATGGCACCTCAGCCTATACCCGTGATGGTTCGTTCCAGGTGGACCAGAACGGTCAGCTGGTGACTAACGCCGGTTATCCGGTACAGCCAGGCATTACGATTCCAGCTAACGCTACCAGCATCACTATCTCGCGTGATGGTGTGGTGAGCGTGACGCAGCAGGGCCAGACGAACCCGGCGCAGGTCGGTCAGCTGACGCTAAGCACCTTCATGAACGATGCGGGCCTGAATAGTCAGGGTGAAAACCTCTATCAGGAGACGCAGGCATCCGGTGCGGCGACGCAGAGTACGCCAGGCCAGAACGGCGCAGGTCTGCTGTATCAGGGCTATGTCGAAACCTCGAACGTCAACGTGGCGGAAGAGCTGGTCACCATGATTCAGACGCAGCGCGCTTACGAAATCAACAGCAAGGCGATCAGCACCTCCGATCAGATGCTGGCGAAGTTAACCCAGCTGTAATGCTGGTGTCGTTGGGCCAGCGTTGCTGGCCTGATCAAGCAACATGAAAAAGGTTAGAACTCCGTGGCGAAGCAAGTGATTCTCAAGCCTGGTCATTGGTTGGTAGCCACGATGCTACTCACTCTTAACGGTTGTGCGTTAGTGCCGCGCACGCCACTGGTACATGGGTCGACCACAGCTGAGCCGACGCCATCCGCGCCGCCAGTGGTGAACGGTTCCATCTTTCAGGGCGTCGCGCCGCTTAACTACGGCTATCAGCCGCTGTTTGAGGATCGCCGTCCACGCAACATTGGCGACACGTTGACGATCACCTTGCAGGAAAACGTCAGCGCCAGCAAAAGCTCGTCCGCCAACGCCAGTCGCGATGGCAGCAACAGTTTTGGTGTTACAGGTATTCCAACCGGCTTAAGTGGCCTGGTGGGGGCCGGTGGCGAAAAAGCCACGCTTGATGCCAATGGCAAAAATGACTTCGCAGGCAAAGGTGGCGCAACGGCCAACAACACCTTTACCGGCACCATCACCGTCACCGTTAATCAGGTGTTGTCGAACGGCAACCTACGCGTGGTCGGTGAGAAACAGATCGAAATTAACCAAGGCACCGAGTTCATCCGCTTCTCGGGCGTGGTTAACCCGCGCACCATCAGCGCCAGCAACGCCGTGTTGTCTACGCAGGTGGCCGATGCACGTATTGAGTACGTCGGAAATGGTTATATCAATGAAGCGCAGACGATGGGTTGGTTCCAGCGTTTCTTCCTGAACGTCTCGCCGATGTAAGAGGTAGTAAGAATGAATATGACGACTCTGCTCCGCCTGAGCCTGGGCTTGCTGCTCGGTTTCAGCGTAATGGCTCATGCTGATCGCATTCGCGATCTCACTTCAGTGCAGGGCGTGCGTGATAACCAGCTGATCGGTTACGGGTTGGTGGTGGGCCTTGATGGCACCGGCGACCAGACCACGCAAACCCCGTTCACCACGCAAACGGTGAGCAACATGCTCTCTCAGCTCGGCATTACCGTGCCGGCCGGCACCAACATGCAGTTGAAAAACGTGGCCGCCGTTATGGTCACCGCCAGGCTGCCGACGTTTGCGCGCCAGGGGCAAGATATCGATGTCGTGGTTTCTTCGCTGGGTAACGCCAAAAGTCTGCGCGGCGGTACGCTGCTGATGACGCCGATGAAAGGCGTCGATAACCAGGTTTATGCGCTGGCGCAGGGCAATATCCTCGTCGGCGGCGCCGGTGCGTCTGCGGGTGGCAGCAGCGTGCAAGTCAACCAGTTGAACGGGGGGCGCATTACCGGCGGTGCAACGGTGGAACGTGAACTGCAGAGCAACTTTGGTAGCCAAAACACCATCAACCTGCAGCTGAATAATGAAGACTTCAGCATGGCGCAGCGCATCGCTGACGCGATCAACAGCCGTGGCATTGGCTCGGCGCAGCCGCTGGATGCACGTACCGTGCAGATCCGCGTGTCGCCGAATAACAGTTCGCAGGTACGTTTGCTGGCAGAGATTCAGAACCTGGATGTTTCGGTACCGCTGGAAGATGCCAGGGTGATTATTAACTCACGTACCGGTTCGGTGGTGATGAACCGCGAAGTGACGCTGAATACCTGTGCCGTGGCCCAGGGCAACCTATCGGTTACTGTCAATCAGCAGCAGAACGTCAGTCAGCCTGATACGCCATTGGCCGGTGGTCAGACGGTGACGACCAACAACACCCAGATCGATCTGCGTCAGAGTGGCGGCGCGCTGCAACGTGTTAACTCCAGCGCGAACCTTAACAACGTGGTGCGTGCGCTGAATGCGCTGGGTGCGTCACCGATTGAACTGATGTCGATTCTGCAATCGATGGAAAGTGCGGGCTGCTTGCGCGCCAAACTGGAAATTATCTGATGAACGATACGCAATCGCTGGTGAATGCGGCTTACGACAGCCGCTCGCTGAACGACCTGAAACGTGAAGCCGCCGCCGACCCGAAAGGGAAGGCAATGCAGGTGGCCAAGCAGGTGGAAGGGATGTTCGTGCAGATGATGATGAAAAGTATGCGTGCCGCGCTGCCGCAGGATGGCCTGCTGAGCAACGATCAAACGCGTCTTTTCACCTCCATGTACGATCAGCAGATTGCGCAGGACATCGGTAAACGCGGCTTGGGTATGGCTGATATCATCGTGAAACAGATGCAGCCAGCCCAGGAGCCGGACGAAACCGCCGGCACGGTGCCGATGAAGCTGGATAATAGCTTCATCTATAGCAACTTGCCGTCGAATCAGCTGGAGCAGATGGTGCGTAAAGCGGTGCCGCGCTTGCCGGTTTCGCCGAGCAGTTTGCCGAGCGACAGTAGCGACTTTATCGCCCAGTTGGCGCAGCCGGCGCAGGTCGCCAGCCAGCAGAGTGGTATTCCGCATCACCTGATTCTGGCGCAGGCCGCGCTGGAATCGGGCTGGGGCCAGCGTCAAATACTGACGCGCGACGGCAAGCCGAGCTACAACGTGTTTGGCATTAAGGCCAGCGGCGACTGGAAGGGGCAAACCACCGATATCATGACCACCGAATATGAAGGTGGCGCTGCGAAAAAAGTGCGCGCCAGCTTCCGCGTGTATGGCTCCTATATGGAAGCACTCAGCGACTACGTCAAACTGCTTTCTAATAACCCTCGCTATGCCGCTGTTGCCAACGCGCCGAGTGCGGAGCAGGGCGCCCGCGCTCTGCAGGCTGCCGGTTACGCTACCGATCCAAAGTACGCGCAGAAATTGGTGGGAATGATCCAGCAATTCAAAAACATGGGCGAAAAAGTGGTGAAGGCGTACAGCAACGATATCACCGATTTGTTCTGATTTTTGCTCTCAAGTTTCACTTAAGCACGCCGATAACAATCACATGCCGCGGGCCTTCACCGTCCGCGCAATCGCATTGATGACTGCCAGCCCGGTTAACGGGAAATTAAGGAACCGAGATGTCCAGCATAATAAACTCAGCGATGAGTGGGCTGAGCGCCGCACAGGCTGCATTAAGCACCACCAGTAACAACATCAGCAATTACACGGTAGCGGGCTACTCGCGTCAGACGGCGATTCTGTCGCAGTCGAACAGCACCTTGCAGGGCAACAGCTATTACGGCAACGGTGTGACGCTTTCTGGCGTACAGCGTGAATACGATGAGTTCATTACTGCTCAGCTGCGCGGCTCTAGCGCTAATTACAGCGCTGTGAATACGCAATACACCCAAATTTCTAACATTGATGATCTGTTGTCGACGTCAACCACCAGCTTGTCGACCTCAATCCAAAGCTTCTTTACCAACGTCCAGAACGTGGTGAGCAACGCCAACGATCCGTCGGCACGTCAATCAATGCTGAGCTATGCACAAGGTCTGGTGAATCAGTTTCAGACCACGGCGCAATATCTCAATAATATGCAGAACAGCGTCAATACCGACGTTGCTTCAAGCGTTGACCAGATCAACACCTTCACCAGCCAGATCGCTGACCTCAACACCCAGATCGCCAAGCTCACCACCGGCGGCGGTGCGGCACCCAATAATTTGTTAGATCAACGCGATCAGTTGGTGAATAGCCTGAATAATGTGGTTGGCGTGAACGTATCCCAACAGGACGGTAGCTATATCGTCTCAATGGGCAACGTGACGCTGGTGAATGGCAAAAACTCCACCAGTTTGGTGGCAATGCCATCCAGCAGTGATTCAACGCGAACCACCGTCGGCTATGTCGATAAGCAGGCGGGTAACGTTGAGATCCCGGAGAAAACGCTGACCACCGGTTCACTTGGCGGTTTGCTGGCGTTCCGCTCGCAGGATTTGGATAGCGCGCAAAATCAGCTCGGTCAGTTAGCCGCGGCGTTCACCACAAGCTTCAATACCGTGCACAGCGAAGGGTATGACAGCAACGGCGATCAAGGGGGCGACTTCTTCAACATCGGTTCGCCAACCGTGGTGGGTAACAGTAAAAATACCTCAGCGGCTACCGTTACTGCTGCCTGGTCAGATACCAGCGCAATGAAAGCCTCTAACTACACCGTGAGTTATGACGGCAGTAATTGGTCGGTAACTCGCATGTCTGACAACGTGAAGTTTAGCGTTACGCCTGATGCGACCGACGGTACCCTCAATTTTGACGGCCTGAAACTGACGGTGAGCACCTCACCTGCACCTAACGCGAAAGACAGTTTCCTGGTCAAGCCGGTTCAAAACGTCATTGCTGGTATGTCGGTGGCGATCACCGATGAGTCGCAAATTGCTGCGGCATCCAGTGCGACCAGCGGTGAAAGTGATAACCGTAATGCGCAGAAATTGTTGGATTTGCAGGACAGCAAGCTGGTGAATGGCAATGCGACCATTGCCCAGGCTTATGCCAGCATTGTTAGTAGCGTCGGTAACAAAACCAGCACGCTGGAAACCGCCAGTACCACCCAGCAAAACGTGGTCACGCAGTTGAGCGATCGCCAGCAGTCAGTGTCAGGCGTCAACCTCGATGAAGAGTATTCTAACCTGACTAAGTATCAGCAGTTCTATATGGCGAATGCGCAAGTGCTGCAAACGGCGAGTACCATTTTTAATGCGCTGATGGGCATCCGCGGCTAAGCATAGAGGATAAAACCATGCGTTTAAGTACCAATATGATTTTTAACCAGCAGGTGCGCGGTATTAGCGATTCGCAAGCCTCGTGGTTAAAAGTGGGTGAGCAGCTCTCTACCGGGCTGCGTGTTAGCAATCCTTCAGATGACCCCATCGCCGCCTCACGCGCCGTGGTGCTTTCCCAATCGCAGGCGAAAAGTAGCCAGTATGCTACGGCACGCAGCTTTGCCGATCAGAGCTTGTCGATGGAAGAGAATGCACTCTCCAGCGTGACCAGCAGCATCCAGGATGCGCAGACCATGATCGTCTATGGTTCAACCGGCACCTTGAGTGATGATGACCGTGCATCGATTGCCACTAAATTAGAAGGTATCCGGTCACAGTTATTGAATCAGGCTAATAGCCGTGATGGTAATGGCCGTTACATCTTTGCCGGCTATCAAACTGATGTCGCACCGTTTAGTGACGCAGGTGCACCAGCGGGCGTCTCTTACGTCGGCGGCGCGGATGCCATTACACAGAAAGTGGATGATGGCCGTACGATGGCGGTTAGCAGCACCGGCTCGTCGGTGTTTATGTCGATTACCAGCAACTCAAAGGTTGAGCCGGACGGTAGCGCGAGCGAAACGAACCTGTTCAATATGCTCGATAGTGCAATTGCTGCATTAAAGACGCCGCAGGATGAGGCTGATGATGCAACCAAGCAGGTATTCCAGGATGCGATGGATAAGTCCAACCGTGGGCTGAGCAACTCATTAAACAACGTGCTGTCAGTGCGTTCGGCGGTGGGTTCACAGCTGGCTGAACTGGATACACTGGATGCGCAAGGTGATGACCGCGACACCATTATGGCTTCGCAAATGACGGATTTGGTGCAGGTTGATTACACCCAAGCCATTTCGAGCTACACCATGCAGCAAACGGCGTTGCAGGCATCGTATAAAACCTTCACTGATATGTCGAAGTTGTCACTGTTCCAGCTTAATTCGTAATAGACCTGAACCTTTGAGCGTACTTTAACCGGGTGCGCTTAGTTTCGCCCACCGCCTTTCGAGGCTGTGGGATTTTTTTTGCCTGAATAACAGGCAATAAAAAACCCCGGACTGGCCGGGGTTCGATGTTTACTGACTTGCTAAAGCTTACGCGCTTTCCGGACGGGTTGCCGGTGCGGTTGCCTGATGCGTCGCGCTGTGACCACCTGCAGAGCCGCGGCCCTCGAAGTCGAACGGCGGACGGACCCAGTCGCTGTTGCGAACCGGCTCAGATTCCCACGCCGGTGCCGGTGCTTTGGTCATTGGAGCGGTAGCGTGATGCTTGAAGCGCGTCTCAACCGTGGTCACTGCGGTATCACGTGCCGCAACCGGTGCATGAGGTTCAGTGACTGGGGTGACTTCAGCATCAGCCGCTACTGGTGTAGCCAGCACTTCTTCAACCTGCGCTTCAACTGCTGGCGATACATCTGCCGGTGCCTGCTCAACAACGTCAGCCACTTCGCGTACTTCAGGCTTCGCTTCTTCAACGACGGCCGCCGGTTCCGCTTCTGCTGCGGTTTCCTGTGCAACCTGTTCATCAGCAGCAGAAATCACCGCAGGTTCTTCGTTGACGGGCGCAGCAATCGGCGTGACGTCATCAGTATTCACCACCGGCACATCAGTGTGCGCCTGCGGTTCAGCCTGATGCACGGCTTCATCAGTGGCAACCTGCTCAACAACCGGTTCAACGGCCGGTTCAACAGTAGCGGGTTGAGCCACGGCATCTGCGGTTTGCTGGTAGCCGTAATCCGACACTTCATGCATCGCATCTTGCGTGGTGTATTCTTCCTGCGCTTGCGCTACCGGGTAAGAAATCCATACCTTGCCTGACGCCATTTCTGGTGATGCAGCAGCAGATTCCAGCGGCATTGCAGACTGCGTTGGGTAACGCTCGTCACGGTAACGACGACGACGCTGACCGCTTACGCGCAGGTGACGCGGTGAACGACGTGAACGGCGCGGCATATTGGCGCTATCACGGTTATCGCTATCATCTTGCTCGTCATTGCTGGCTTCTGGATGTTCGATGTACGAAGCGCGCGGCGCAGTTTCCACCGGGGTTTCGTGCACAACAGGTGCTGGCGCTTCAGCGGCGACGTCACCGGTATCACCGCCACGGACGCGTTGTGACAGCTGACGCTGCTTACGACGCGGCATTACCTGAACACGTTCTTCTTCCTGCGCAACATTCTCGTCAACGACATCGGGCTTAACAACCGGTTCAGCGGCTTTCTGATCCTGCGGCTGAGTGCGTTTCTCTTCCTGACGACGACGCTGGCGATCGGCACGCTGTTCGCGGCGCTGTTGCTGCTGCTCATCACGCTGCTCAAGCGCTTCATCGCTCAGTACTGGACGCGCTTCACGCGGTTCGTTCTGACGCTTGTTGCGACGGTTGTCCTGATTGTCACGCGGTTCGCGCGCTTCACGTGGCTCACGCGCTTCTCGCGGCTCGCGTGGTTCACGGCCTTCACGCACCTGACCATTCTCGCCATTACGCGGTGTGCGTTCACGGCGGTTGTTGCGACGGTTGTTGCTGTTGCGACGCTCGCCACGCTGCTGCGAATTCTCAGATTCAGCGGCAGACAACACAGCGGGTGTTTCTTGCTGGGTTTCAGCTGGCGCGGCAGCTGGCGCATCACCGGCAAACAGCTTCTTCAGTCCACCCAGCAGGCGGGCGACGAAACCGGTGCTGGTTACCGCAGGCGCAGCAACCACAGGTTTGGTTTTCGCTTCTGCTGCGGGCTGAGGTTCTTGAACGACTTCAACTGGCGCTGGCGGTGCATCAGGCATCGCGAAGGCTGCCAATGCGGGCTGCTCTGGACGGCGACGCTCAGCGTGCTCTTCTTCTGAAGGCAGCGCCATTTCCGCTTCGTGCAGTTTCGGCAAGTGATAGCTCAGCGTTTGCGTCTCTTCGCCAGTGCGCACACGCAGCACAGAGTAGTGTGGCGTTTCCATCTGATCGTTTGGCACGATGATGGCACGCACGCCGCCCTGGCGTTTTTCGATGGCACTCACGGCATCACGCTTTTCGTTCAGCAGGTAAGAGGCGACCTGTACCGGAACAATCGCATGAACTTCTTTGGTGTTGTCTTTCAGCGCTTCTTCTTCAATCAGACGCAGAATAGACAGCGACAGCGATTCGTTATCACGGATGGTGCCGGTGCCGCTACAGCGTGGGCAGACGTGATGGCTGGATTCACCCAGTGACGGGCTCAGACGCTGACGTGACATCTCCAGCAAACCGAAGCGTGAAATGTGGCTGATCTGGATACGGGCACGATCCTGACGTACCGCTTCACGCAGACGGTTTTCCACGGCGCGCTGGTGGCGCACTGGCGTCATGTCGATGAAGTCGATAACAATCAGGCCGCCGAGATCGCGCAGACGCAGCTGGCGAGCGATCTCATCTGCCGCTTCCAGGTTAGTGTTATACGCGGTTTCTTCAATATCACCGCCGCGGGTAGCACGTGCGGAGTTGATATCAATGGCGGTCAGTGCTTCGGTGCTGTCGATAACAATCGAGCCGCCTGACGGCAGACGCACTTCACGCTGGAAGGCCGATTCAATCTGCGATTCAATTTGGTAATGGCTGAACAGCGGGATTTCACCGGTGTACAGTTTGATTTTGCTGCTAAAGTCTGGACGGCCAAGTGCAGCAATGTGCTGACGTGCCAGCTCCAATACCTTTGGATTATCGATAAGGATTTCACCGATATCCTGACGCAGATAGTCGCGGAAAGCGCGCACGATAACATTACTTTCCTGATGGATCAGGAACGGCGCGGGACGGCTGTCTGCGGCTTTCTTAATGGCTTCCCAATGCTTCATGCGGAAGCTGAGATCCCACTGCAGTGATTCGGCTGATTTACCCACGCCCGCAGTACGGACGATTAATCCCATGCCGTCTGGAAGTTCCAGTGCGGAAAGGGCTTCTTTTAACTCGGTACGATCGTCACCCTCGATGCGACGTGAAATACCGCCAGCGCGTGGGTTGTTCGGCATCAATACCAGATAGCTACCGGCGAGAGAAATAAAGGTGGTAAGTGCTGCACCTTTATTACCGCGCTCCTCTTTATCAATTTGAACGATAACTTCCTGACCTTCACGCAGCACATCTTTGATATTCGGACGACCATGTGCGTTGTAATTGGCAGGGAAATATTCGCGGGAAATTTCTTTCAGAGGGAGGAAACCGTGACGTTCTGCACCATAATCGACAAATGCAGCTTCAAGGCTGGGTTCAACGCGGGTGATTTTACCTTTGTATATGTTGGCTTTTTTCTGTTCGTGTCCAGGACTTTCAATATCCAGATCGTACAGACGTTGTCCATCAACCAGGGCAACGCGCAACTCCTCCTGCTGAGTTGCGTTAATTAACATTCTTTTCATCGTGACTTACTCGTTATTCTCACATGAGTGATCTAGCTGCGGGCATCGTTACCCTGGACGAGAATCAACCGATGGCCCCGTGTCTTAATGCACTGACGTCAACCTCACGGTTGTCGGCGGCTAAAGGGGCGCAAATCTTGTCGGTGGCCTGTTTTTCATAAGGAAATCCAGCGCCTGAAGGTGGAAATGTTACAGAGTATTCAAAAATCCACACATCCTAGTCTGTCGTCCAGGCCGCAACCCGCAGCCCGCTAAGTGCCTGATTTAACATTACGTCTTACGCCATTGCTGCGTGTCCGTTCAATCCGGCAAAATGACTTATTTCGCTCTTTTTCCTGCCTGAATCTTTCCAGGCAGAAACACCTGCATTATTCCATTGCTCACCAACATATAGCAAGGCGACTTTTGCCAAGCTGAGAAGTTTATTCATCCATAACCTGTTCATTTGCAGGGCTAATCATCGCATCGCTGAAAATGTCACCATTTTCACCGCTTCATGACGCGACAAAGAGAGAGTTAAGCACAGAAAAAGGGGTGGCGCTATCCAGGGACACTAATTAGAATCGCCGCCATGAAAACAGAGAATCCCGGCGTACAGTATGTCGCCATCACGGCTGAAAATGCCGGACAACGAATTGATAACTTTTTGCGCACCCAGCTAAAAGGTGTGCCGAAAAGCATGATTTATCGCATTTTGCGTAAAGGCGAAGTGCGGGTGAACAAAAAACGCGTGAAACCGGAATATAAGCTGGAGGATGGCGATGAGTTGCGTATTCCGCCGGTGCGGGTTGCCGAGCGCGAAGAGAATACCGTTTCACCCAAGCTGGATAAAGTTGCAGCGCTCACCAATGCCATCCTTTATGAGGATGATTACCTGATAGTGCTGAACAAGCCGTCGGGCACGGCGGTACACGGTGGCAGCGGATTGAGTTTTGGTGTGATTGAAGGGCTGCGTGCGCTGCGTCCGGAAGCGCGTTTTCTGGAATTGGTCCATCGCCTCGATCGCGATACTTCTGGCATCCTGCTGGTGGCGAAGAAGCGCTCGGCGCTGCGTTCGCTGCATGAGCAACTGCGCGAGAAGGGCATGCAAAAAGATTACCTGGCGCTGGTGCGCGGTGACTGGCCTTCGCACCTCAAAGTGGTGCAGGCACCGCTGCTGAAGAATATTTTGCAGAGTGGCGAGCGAGTGGTGCGAGTAAGTGCGGACGGCAAGCCTTCAGAGACGCGGTTTAAAGTGGAAGAGCGTTTTGGTTTCGCCACCCTGGTGAAAGCCAGCCCAGTAACGGGCCGCACCCATCAGATTCGTGTGCATACGCTGCACGGTGGTCATCCGATCGCCTTTGACGATCGTTACGGCGACCGCGACTTTGATGCCCAATTGAGTTCGACGGGCTTATCGCGTTTGTTCCTGCATGCGGCAGCGTTAACTTTCACCCATCCCAACACCGGAGAAGTGCTGCGGATGGAAGCGCCACTGGATGGCGCCCTGAAACATTGCCTCGCGCAATTGCGTCAGAAAAAAGCCTGATTTTTGGGCATCAACATAATGCGTTGATGCCCACCGCTCTTAACATCTCACCCAGCGCGATCAGCGGTAAGCCAATTAAAGTATTGGGATCGCGACCTTCCAGCCTGTCGAATAAACAAATTCCCAATCCTTCGCTTTTGAAACTGCCGGCGCACTGCAGCGGCTGTTCCTTTTCAACATAGCCGCGAATCTCTTCGGCACTTAACTCGCGGAAATGCACGGTAAAGGGTTCGCAAATGACCATTTGTTTGCCGCTCTGCGGTTGCAGAAGTGCCAGCCCGGTATAAAAGGTGATGGCGTTGCCGCTGGCGGCCGCGAGTTGCTGGCAGGCTTTCTCCACGGTATGCGGTTTGCCGGTTATCTCACCATTTAGCACACAGACCTGATCGGAACCGATAATCCAACTGCCCGGGTAACGTGCGGCGAGCGCCTGCGCTTTGGCTAGTGCCAGCCGCTGCACCAGCTCGGGAGCGAATTCATGTGGGCGTGGTGATTCGTCGCAATCAGGGGCCGCAGTAATAAAAGGCAGGCCCAGTTTGCTCAGTAGCGCCTGACGAAAAGGGGAGGTAGAAGCTAAAACTAAAGGTGTCATCATTTTTTTTCAGAATAGATAGCGTAAAGATGACAGTCATTTTAAACTATGCGCCGCACTGGATGCGACTAACGGGTGAAAGATGCCGTAAACCGGCCTTTTTCTTTGACTCTATGACGTTACAAAGTTAATATGCGCGCCCTATGCAAAAGGTAAAATTACCCCTGACGCTCGATCCGGTCCGCGCCGCGCAAAAACGCCTTGATTATCATGGTGTTTATGCACCTGAATTGGTGGCGCGCTTGGCCGAAACGGTCGTGAGTGTGGACAGTGAAGTTGAATGCGATATGTCGTTTGCGGTTGATAACCAGCGCCTCGCCGTTCTGCAAGGAACAGCCGAAGTGCAGGTGACTCTGTCATGTCAACGCTGCAACCAGTCGTTTCCACGTCATGTTCACGTAAGCTATTGCTTCAGCCCTGTCTCTTCTGATGATCAGGCTGAGGCACTACCGGAAGCCTACGAGCCAGTTGATGTCAATGATTTTGGTGAGATCGACTTGCTGGCAGTGATCGAAGATGAGCTCATCCTCGCCCTGCCCGTGGTTCCGGTGCATGATTCTGAACACTGTGAAGTGTCCGACGCGGACATGGTATTTGGTCAACTGCCTCCAGAGGCAGAAAAGCCAAATCCCTTTGCCGTATTAGCCAGTTTAAAGCGTAAGTAATAGGAGTAAGGTCCATGGCCGTACAACAGAATAAACCAACCCGTTCTAAGCGTGGTATGCGTCGTTCACACGATGCTCTGACCACTGCTGCTCTGTCAGTAGATAAAGTTTCTGGCGAAACTCATCTGCGTCACCATATCACTGCGGATGGTTACTACCGCGGTCGCAAGGTTATCACCAAGTAATCCTCGCGATTACACAAGGCGATACCTTGACACGTTTGACCCTGGCAGTTGATGCCATGGGCGGGGACTTCGGTCCTTGCGTGACAGTGCCTGCAGCCTTGCAGGCACTGGCCTCTCATTCGGAGCTGGTTCTTCTTCTGGTCGGTGATCCCGACATCATCTCGTCATTTCTTGCCAAAGCGGATTCCTCGTTACAGAGGCGTGTGCAGGTTATTCCTGCCGAATCGGTTATTGCAAGTGATGCCAAACCTTCTCAGGCGATTCGTAACAGCCGCGGCAGTTCAATGCGTGTGGCGTTAGAATTGGTCAAAGAAGGGAAAGCGCAAGCCTGTGTCAGCGCGGGAAATACCGGCGCACTGATGGGCCTGGCGAAAATGTTGCTCAAGCCGCTGGATGGCATTGAGCGTCCGGCGTTGATGACGGTATTGCCGCATCAGCAGCAGGGTAAAACGGTGGTGCTGGATCTCGGCGCTAACGTCGAATCCGATAGCGCGATGCTGGTGCAGTTTGCGATCATGGGCGCAGTGATGGCCGAAGAAGTGCTGGAGATCGCTCAGCCGCGTGTTGCGCTGCTGAATATTGGTCAGGAAGAGACCAAAGGGTTGGAAACAATCCGCGCCGCATCTGCTGTGCTGCGAGCATCACCGCAAATCAACTATATTGGATATCTTGAGGGGAACGATCTCCTCACCGGCAAGACGGATGTGCTGGTTTGTGATGGCTTCGTCGGTAACGTCACGCTAAAAACCATGGAAGGCGTGGTAAGAATGTTCCTTTCTTTGCTCAAATCGTCAGAGGAAGGAAAAAAACGGGCATGGTGGTTAAAATTGCTGGGACGCTGGATTCAAAAGCGTCTGGCAAAGCGTTTCGGCCACCTCAACCCCGACCAGTACAATGGCGCTTGTCTGTTAGGATTGCGCGGAACAGTGATCAAAAGCCACGGTGCGGCGAATCAACGCGCATTTGCCGTGGCGATAGAGCAGGCAGAGCAGACGGTGCGAAAGCAAGTCCCACAAAGGATTGCGGCGCGCCTTGACACTGTATTAGCCAGGAGTGACAAAGCGTAGATGTTTACCAAAATTATCGGTACCGGCAGTTATTTGCCTGAGCAGGTTCGCTCCAATGCGGATCTGGAAAAAATGGTTGAAACGACGGACGAGTGGATTGTTACTCGTACCGGCATCCGCGAGCGTCGTATTGCAGCACCGGAAGAAACCGTTGCGACCATGGGCTTCACGGCCGCACAGCGCGCGCTGGATATGGCGGGTGTGAATGCGAGCGACGTTGGCCTGATTATTGTGGCGACTACCTCTTCCAGTCACGCCTTCCCAAGTTCAGCGTGCATGATCCAGCAAATGCTGGAGATTAACGATTGCGCTGCCTTCGATTTGGCCGCTGCCTGTGCGGGATTCACCTATGCACTGAGCGTTGCCGATCAATACATCAAAAATGGTGTGGTGAAGCATGCGCTGGTGATCGGTGCTGACGTGCTGGCGCGAACGCTTGATCCTAACGATCGTGGCACCATCATTCTGTTTGGAGATGGCGCCGGTGCTGTGGTGCTAAGCCAGAGCGAAGAGCCAGGCATTCTTTCTACCCATCTGCACGCCGACGGACGTTACAGCAAATTGCTGACGCTGCCGTATCAGGATCGTGCCCACCAGGATGAACCTGCATACCTGACGATGGCGGGCAATGAAGTCTTCAAAGTGGCCGTGACTGAACTCGCGCACATTGTTGATGAAACCCTGCAAGCCAATAATCTTGATCGTGAAATGCTCGACTGGCTGGTGCCGCATCAGGCGAATCTGCGCATTATTAGCGCAACCGCCAAAAAGCTCGGCATGGGCATGGAGAAAGTTGTGGTTACGCTGGATCGTCACGGTAATACGTCTGCCGCGTCAGTGCCAAGTGCACTGGACGAAGCGGTGCGTGATGGCCGTATCAAGCCGGGACAACTGATTCTGCTGGAAGCCTTTGGTGGTGGTTTCACCTGGGGTTCTGCGCTGGTTCGCTTTTGATTGACAGGAACGAAAGATGACGCAATTTGCTTATGTTTTCCCAGGACAGGGATCGCAGACCGTCGGCATGTTAGCCGATTTGGCTGCTGAAAACCCGCAGGTTGAAGCTACTTTTCGTGAAGCTTCTGATGCGCTGGGTTATGACTTATGGCAGTTGGTCCAGCAGGGACCGGCTGAAGAACTGAATAAAACCTGGCAGACGCAGCCTGCGTTGCTGGCAGCTTCAGTGGCTATCTATCGCGTATTGCAAAGCAAAAATGCGGTAAAACCAACGTTGATGGCAGGTCACAGCCTGGGTGAATACTCAGCGCTGGTTTGTGCCGGCGTGTTGAATTTTGCTGATGCCATTAAATTGGTTGAGCTGCGCGGTAAGCTGATGCAGGAAGCCGTACCGGAAGGTACCGGCGCCATGCAGGCCATTATTGGGCTGGATGATGCTTCAATCCGTAAAGCTTGCGAAGAGAGTGCACAAGGTCAGGTGGTTTCACCGGTTAACTTCAACTCGCCAGGTCAGGTGGTTATTGCTGGCAATAAAGAAGCGGTTGAGCGTGCAGGGGCGGCATGTAAGGCTGCCGGTGCCAAACGTGCACTGCCACTGCCGGTCAGCGTGCCATCGCACTGTGCGTTGATGAAGCCCGCAGCCGATAAACTGGCTGTTGCGCTTGAAGCCATCACCTTCAGTGCACCGGTGGTGCCCGTGGTAAATAACGTCGACGTGAAGTGTGAAACTGAAGGTGCTGCGATTCGTAGCGCGCTGGTGCGTCAGCTCTATAGCCCAGTACGTTGGACCGAATCGGTCGAGTTTATCGCTGCACAGGGCGTTGAGCAGCTGTTGGAGGTCGGTCCAGGGAAAGTCCTGACCGGTCTGACCAAACGAATTGTGGATAGCCTGAGTGCTGCTGCCGTGAACGATTCTGCTTCACTGAGCGCGGCGCTTACACAGGAATAAGAGGAAAAACATGAGCTTTGAAGGTAAAGTAGCGCTGGTTACCGGTGCAAGCCGCGGTATCGGTCGCGCCATTGCGGAAACGCTGGCTGCGCGCGGTGCGAAAGTGGTGGGTACCGCCACCAGTGCAAGCGGTGCGGAAGCAATCAGTGCTTACCTCGGCGACAAGGGCAAAGGCCTGCTGCTGAACGTTACTGATGCAGCCTCAATTGAGAGCGTCCTCGAACAAGTTCGCGCCGAATTTGGCGAAGTGGACATTTTAGTCAATAATGCAGGCATTACGCGTGACAATCTGTTGATGCGCATGAAAGATGATGAGTGGGCGGATATCCTGGATACCAACCTGACATCTGTCTTCCGTCTTTCCAAGGCGGTTATGCGTGCCATGATGAAAAAACGCGTAGGCCGTATCATTACCATCGGTTCTGTAGTTGGGACCATGGGTAACGCGGGCCAGGCAAACTATGCGGCAGCAAAAGCAGGTTTGATTGGCTTTAGCAAATCACTGGCGCGAGAAATTGCGTCACGTGGCATTACTGTAAACGTCGTGGCTCCGGGATTTATTGAGACGGACATGACGCGTGCACTGAACGAAGATCAACGTTCCGGTATTTTGGCAGAAGTTCCTGCAGGTCGTTTAGGTGACCCGCAGGAGATTGCCAATGCTGTTGCATTCTTAGCCTCTGACGAAGCAGCCTACATCACGGGTGAGACGCTTCATGTCAATGGCGGCATGTACATGGTCTGATAATCACGAAAACATTTGCTTTATCTGCGGTAAACACCGCAGAATAACGCAAAATCGTGGTTCGACCAGCCGGGATTTTGTTGCATCTTTTTCAACATTTTATACACTACGAAAACCATCGCGAAAGCGAGTTTTGATAGGAAATTAAATAGTATGAGCGATATCGAACAACGCGTTAAGAAAATCGTAGCTGAGCAGCTGGGTGTTAAAGAAGACGAAGTGATTAACACTGCTTCTTTCGTTGAAGACCTTGGTGCAGATTCTCTTGACACCGTTGAGCTGGTAATGGCTCTGGAAGAAGAGTTTGATACCGAAATTCCAGACGAAGAAGCTGAGAAAATCACTACCGTTCAGGCAGCGATCGACTACATCAATAGCCATAAAGGCTAATGAATATCTTCAGGCGGTCACCTCGACCGCCTGAGTTTTATGTTTGCCCCACATAGCGTTATTTTTTCCCTCCCTGGAGGACGTGCGTGTCTAAGCGTCGTGTAGTTGTGACTGGTCTTGGCATGTTGTCTCCTGTCGGCAATACCGTAGAGTCTACCTGGAGTGCTCTCCTTGCCGGTCAGAGCGGCATTAGCCTGATCGACCATTTTGATACTAGTGCCTACGCAACGCGATTTGCGGGCTTAGTAAGAGGTTTTAATTGCGATGATTTCATCTCGCGCAAAGATCAGCGCAAGATGGATGACTTCATCCAATACGGCATCGTTGCTGGTATTCAGGCTATGGCAGACTCAGGTCTGGTCGTAACCGATGAGAATGCTGGTCGCATTGGTGCGGCAATCGGTTCTGGCATTGGCGGCCTGGGTTTAATCGAAGATAACCACAGCTCGCTAGTCAACGGTGGACCGCGCAAAATCAGCCCATTCTTCGTGCCTTCTACCATCGTAAACATGGTTGCAGGTCACCTCACCATCATGTACGGCCTGAAAGGTCCTAGCATCTCTATCGCAACTGCCTGTACGTCCGGTGTGCATAACATTGGTCATGCGGCACGTATCATTGCGTATAACGATGCAGATGTGATGTTGGCCGGTGGTGCGGAGAAAGCCAGTACGCCGTTAGGTGTAGGCGGTTTTGGTGCTGCTCGTGCGCTCTCCACGCGGAATGACAATCCTCAGGCGGCAAGCCGTCCGTGGGATAAAGATCGTGACGGTTTCGTGTTGGGTGATGGTGCTGGCATTATCGTACTGGAAGAGTACGAACACGCTAAAAAACGTGGTGCGAAGATTTATGCTGAGATCATTGGTTTCGGTATGAGCAGCGATGCCTATCACATGACATCACCTCCGGAAGACGGCTCAGGTGCAGCAGCAGCGATGATCAACGCGCTGCGTGACGCACAGCTGAACGCTGACCAGATTGGCTACGTCAACGCGCACGGCACCTCGACGCCAGCCGGTGACAAAGCGGAAGCGCAGGCGGTTAAATCGGTGTTTGGTGCTGCGGCTCACAGTGTGATGGTCAGCTCTACCAAGTCGATGACCGGCCACCTGCTGGGCGCTGCGGGTGCGGTAGAAGCGATTTATTCGATTCTGGCGCTGCGCGACCAGGCGATTCCACCGACCATCAACCTCGACAATCCTGACGAAGGTTGCGATCTGGACTTCGTGCCGCATACGGCGCGCGAGGTCAGCGGACTGGAGTACACCTTGTGTAACTCCTTTGGATTTGGCGGCACGAACGGCTCGCTGATCTTCCGCAAGGTATAATCGCTCCTCAGCCATACAGAGGCCCGCAATGCGGGCCTTTTTTATATTTCTACCGCGGTATTCAAGGTGGCCAATATGTGGATAAACGGCATACAGCAAACCGAGCTTTCAGCACGCGATCGCGCGGTGCAATTTGGTGATGGCTGCTTTACTACCGCCGCGGTGATTAACGGCAATGTTGTTATGCTGGAAGCGCATCTGCAGCGTCTCAAGGATAGCTGCGCCCGGTTGATAATGGATGCGCCTGATTTGCTGCAACTCTCAGCAGAAATGCGCCAGGCCGCTGCGGGACAAGCGCAGGCGGTATTGAAAGTTATCTTAACGCCGGGCGCAGGTGGACGCGGTTACAGCCGCGCTGGTTGCCACTCACCAACCCGCATTATCGCGCGCGCTCCGTGGCCCCAGCATTACGCTACGCTGCAACAGCAGGGTGCAGTGCTCCACACCAGCCCAATACGTCTGGCGCGCAACCCGTTGCTGGCCGGAGTGAAGCACCTGAATCGGCTTGAGCAGGTTATGATTCGCCAGCATCTTGACCAGACAGGCGGCGACGAAGCGCTGGTGCTTGACACTGGCGGGACGGTGGTGGAATGCTGTGCGGCCAATTTATTCTGGCGCAAAGGCAGCAACGTCTATACGCCGAATCTTGAACAGGCTGGCGTGGATGGGATTATGCGTCGTTATCTGATGGCGCAGATGGCCGCGAATGGCCAGACTTGTCAGCTTATTGATGGCAGCAGGGACGAAGTGTTGAACGCCGATGAAGTGGTGATTTGTAACGCCCTGATGCCGGTTTTACCCGTGCGACAAATTGACGACGTATCGTTTATCGCACGTTCGCTGTATCAGCAACTGCGCGCCAGTTGCCCGACGATGGAAGCATCATGACTCGAATGAAAAAAATTCTTGCAGGCGCTGTGGTGGTCGCAGGACTTGCCGCCGCCTTTAGCTATTGGCAGATTGAACGTTTAGCCGATACGCCGTTAACACTGAAGCAGGAAACCATCTATACCTTGCCCGCGGGCAGCGGTCGCGTAGTGCTGGAAGCGCAACTGGAAAGCCAGCACATCATTCCTCAAAGCATCTGGTTTGGGCCGTTGCTGAAACTGGAGCCGGAACTGGCACGTTTTAAGGCGGGTACCTATCGTCTGGAAACCGGCATGACGGTGCGACAGCTACTGCAACTGCTGGCAAGCGGTAAAGAAGCACAATTCCCGGTGCGTTTCATTGAAGGTTCCCGGTTTACCGAGTGGTTAGCAGAACTGCGTAAAGCGCCATACCTGAAACACACGCTGACCGACGATCAATTTGCCACCGTCGCCGCTGCGCTCAAACTTGATGTGAGCCAGCTGGAAGGGAGCTTCTACCCAGATACCTATCTTTACACCGCCAATACCAGTGATGTGGCGCTGCTGGAACGTGCGCACACGCGTATGAACAAGCTGGTTGATGAGATTTGGCAGGGGCGCATGGACAATCTGCCTTACAAGAAAGAGCAGGATCTGGTTACCATGGCGTCGATCATTGAGAAAGAGACCGGAGTGAGTGAAGAGCGCGCGCGCGTAGCGTCGGTGTTTATCAACCGTCTGCGTACCGGTATGAAATTGCAAACCGATCCCACGGTGATTTACGGTATGGGCGACAGCTATACCGGCACGTTAACGCGTAAAAATCTGGAAACGCCAACCGACTACAACACCTACACCATTAGCGGTTTGCCACCGGGACCGATTGCGATGCCGGGCCGTGCTTCCCTCGAAGCAGCTGCACATCCGGAGAAGACCAATTACCTCTATTTTGTCGCAGATGGCAAAGGTGGGCACACCTTTACCACCAATCTGGCCAGTCACAACAAAGCGGTGCAGGTTTACAGGCTGGCAATGAAGGAAAAAAATGAAAAGTAAGTTTATCGTCATTGAAGGCCTGGAAGGTGCAGGTAAAACCACCGCGCGCGATGCGCTGGTTACCGTACTGCATGAACACGGTATTAATGATGTCGTCTTTACGCGCGAGCCGGGCGGCACGCCGCTGGCAGAACAGCTGCGGGTGTTGGTCAAACAGGGCATTGATGGCGAACAGGTGACGGATAAAGCCGAGCTGCTGATGTTGTACGCAGCACGCGTACAGCTGGTCGAGAACGTAATTAAACCTGCGCTGGCACGCGGGGCCTGGGTGATAGGCGATCGTCACGATCTCTCTTCACAAGCCTATCAGGGTGGCGGCCGTGGCCTGGATGCGCAGCTAATGACCACGCTGCGCGATGCGGTGCTGGGCGATTTCCGCCCCGACCTCACACTTTATCTCGACGTGACGCCAGAAATTGGTCTGCAACGCGCGCGCGCACGCGGCGAGTTGGACCGTATCGAGCAGGAATCGTTGCGTTTCTTTGAGCGCACGCGTGAACGCTATCTGGCCTTAGCCGCTAAGGATTCCTCCATCCTTACCATTGATGCGACGCAGAATATCGAAAACGTGACATCGTCACTTCAAGGCGCATTGCGTAACTGGCTGGCAGGCCAATCCGCATGAATTGGTATCCGTGGCTGAATCAGCCTTATCGACAGATCATTGCGCGCCATCAAAGCGGTCAGGCGCATCACGCGTTGCTGGTGCAGGCCATTGAAGGCATGGGTGACGATGCGCTGATCTGGGGCGTCAGCCGTTGGCTGATGTGTTTGCAGCCGGAAGGGTTGAAAAGCTGCGGTCATTGCCACGGCTGCCAGTTAATGCAGGCGCACACACACCCGGATTGGTATCGCCTGGAAGCCGACAAGGGTAAATCTTCACTGGGTATTGATGCGGTGCGTGATGTCACTGAAAAGCTGTATCACTTTGCCCAGCAAGGCGGCGCAAAGATCGTATGGCTGCCCGATGCCGCTCAGCTTACGGAAGCTGCCGCCAATGCGTTACTCAAAACGCTGGAAGAGCCACCGGCGAATTGCTGGTTTTTCCTCTGCGTGCGTGAACCTTCACGCCTGCTGGCAACGCTGCGCAGTCGCTGCATGACGTGGCATCTGTCACCGCCGGAAGAGGCACATAGCCTGCAGTGGTTGCAGAAACAGCAGCCGCAGCCGGAAGAAAAACTGCGCGCCGCCCTGCGTTTAACTAATGGCGCACCTGCAGCCGCCTTGACGCTGTTACAGCCCGAGCGCTGGCAGGCGCGTGAAACGCTGTGTGAAACGCTGATCAAAGCGCTTAACGGCGATATCCTGCAGCTGTTACCGGCGCTGAACAGCGACGATGTTGCTGAACGTCTCAGCTGGCTGATTTCGCTGCTGGTAGATGCGATGAAAGTGCAGCAGGGGGCGAGTCAGTGGCTGAGCAATGGCGATCGTCCGGATGTGGTCACGCAATTGGCACAGCAGATGAATAGCGGTGCGCTGAATAGCAGCGCGCAGCAGTGGATGAAATGCCGCGAACAGTTACTGCATGTGGCCGCGCTCAACCGAGAGTTAATATTGACCGATCGTTTACTCGCCTGGAGCCGTTTATTGGCTCCAGCCACGGTCGGCTAAGCGAAATAAGAGATAACTATGTTTATTGTCGATTCACACTGCCATCTTGATGGCCTCGATTATGAAAAGCATCATCGCGATCTGGATGATGTCATCGCTAAAGCGGCGGCGCGCGATGTGAAGTTTATGCTGGCGATTGCCACCACCTTGCCGGATTACTACAAAATTAAACAGTTGGTGGGCGATCGTGAAAACGTTGCGCTGGCGTGTGGCGTGCACCCGTTGAATCAGGAAGCGCCATATGACGTTGAAGAGTTTCGCCGCCTGGCTGCCGAAGATCGCGTGGTAGCTCTGGGTGAAACCGGACTGGATTACTTCTATCAGCAGGAAACCAAGGCGCAGCAACAAGCCTCGTTTCGTGAGCACATCCGTACCGGCATCGCGCTAAATAAACCGATCATTGTGCACACGCGTGATGCACGGGAAGACACGCTGGCGATTCTGCGCGAAGAGCAAGTGGAGAAGTGCGGCGGCGTGTTGCACTGCTTCACCGAAGATAAAGAAACCGCCGCTAAGCTGCTTGATCTCGGTTTTTATATCTCCTTCTCCGGCATTCTGACGTTCCGCAATGCCGAGCAGATCCGCGAGGCGGCGCGCTATGTGCCGCTTGATCGCATGCTGGTGGAAACCGATTCGCCCTATCTGGCGCCGGTACCGCACCGTGGTAAAGAGAATCAACCGGCCTTTACGCGTGACGTTGCCGATTATATGGCGGTAGTAAAGGGCGTTGATATCGAAACGTTGGCCGCTGCCACCACGGAAAACTTCTCCCGCCTGTTCCACATCCCGATGAGTCGTCTCGGCGGTTAACCGCTTTATTTCAAATGCTGTAATTAATCAGAAAACATTCAACTGTACTGTGCCTGAAAGGGCGCAGGCAGTGTTTTATTGTTTTTTATTAGCGCAAGTCAGTAAGAAATGACTGAAAGCAAAGCCCCATCCTTAACGAAATGTGATGGCCGTCAATTTAACAATTAGCGATTTATTTTACTCTTCGTAATAAATCAAAAGACGCTTAGCGTCACCCCGGCGAAGGATCCTCCCCCTAAGCCATGCGCATTGCGCAAAAAATTGCACTCATACTCAGGAGTTTCTATGTTCAAGAACGCATTTGCGAACCTGCAGAAAGTAGGTAAATCGCTGATGTTGCCGGTATCGGTTCTGCCGATTGCCGGTATTTTGTTAGGTGTTGGTTCAGCAAACTTCAGCTGGCTGCCGGAAGTGGTTTCCCACGTTATGGCCGAAGCGGGTGGTTCGGTGTTTGCCAATATGCCGCTGATCTTTGCGATTGGTGTGGCTCTCGGCTTTACCAATAACGACGGCGTTTCCGCGCTGGCGGCCGTGGTTGCTTACGGCATTATGGTGAAAACCATGGCAGTGGTCGCACCGCTGGTGCTGCACATCTCCGCTGCGGAAATCGAAGCGAAGCATCTGGCTGATACCGGCGTACTGGGCGGCATCATCGCAGGTTCCATCGCGGCGTATATGTTCAACCGCTTCTACCGCATTAAACTGCCTGAGTATCTCGGCTTCTTTGCCGGCAAACGCTTTGTGCCGATCATTTCCGGTCTGGCCGCGATTTTCACCGGTGTCGTGCTGTCATTCATCTGGCCGCCAATCGGTACGGCGATTCAGGAATTTTCGCAGTGGGCAGCCTATCAAAATCCGGTTGTGGCTTTTGGACTTTACGGCCTGATTGAGCGCTCGCTGGTGCCGTTTGGTCTTCACCACATCTGGAACGTTCCTTTCCAGATGCAGATTGGTGAATTCACTAATGCCGCAGGTCAGGTGTTCCACGGCGATATTCCACGTTACATGGCGGGCGACCCAACTGCAGGCAAACTCTCTGGCGGCTTCCTGTTCAAAATGTATGGTCTGCCAGCAGCAGCGATTGCCATTTGGCACACGGCAAAACCAGAAAACCGCGCCAAAGTGGGCGGCATCATGATCTCAGCCGCGTTGACTTCATTCCTGACCGGTATCACCGAGCCGATCGAATTCGCTTTCATGTTCGTGGCACCGATTCTGTATGTGATCCACGCGATTCTTGCAGGTCTGGCCTTCCCAATCTGTATTCTGCTTGGCATGCGTGATGGCACCAGCTTCTCACACGGTCTGATCGACTTTATCGTGCTGAGTGGTAACAGCAGCAAAATCTGGCTGTTCCCGATTGTGGGCATCATTTACGGCCTGATTTACTACAGCGTATTCCGTTTCCTGATTGTGAAACTGAACCTGAAAACACCTGGCCGTGAGGACACTGCGATGGAGCAGAGCAGCGCAACTGGCAGTGAAATGGCAGGCAAATTGGTTACCGCGTTTGGTGGTAAAGAGAACATCACTAATCTTGATGCCTGTATTACCCGTCTGCGTGTGAGCGTGGCGGATGTCGGTAAGGTTGATCAGGCGGAACTGAAAAGCCTTGGCGCACGTGGCGTGGTGGTGGCAGGTTCCGGTGTTCAGGCGATTTTCGGCACTAAATCCGATAACCTGAAAACCGAAATGGATGACTATATCCGCAGTATGTAACCTAAGTTGGCCGGCAGAGCCGGTGCGATGACGCGGCGTCAGATCGTAAAGACGCCATAAACCATCCCTGGGGCTCGCCCCAAGCCATCCATGGCTTGGGATGCTTTCCTCCTCTGCCGCCGCTTCAACGCACTTTAATTTCGGTGCGTAAAAATGCCCTCATATGAGGGCATTTTTTATTTATAAATAAACGCGCAAATATTCCGTTAAACACAGTAGCGCCATTGCCTGGCCATACGGCATCGAGGTAAGCGGTATCTGGCGGTAATACTCCAGATCGCTGCCCATTGCCGTGCCGAACGACACTTGTTTCAACTCTCCATCCTCATCGATATTGCCGACCACACCCCGCAGTGCGCGCTCTGCAACGGGTAAATACTCAGCCGGAAGATAACGTTTCCGTACGGCTTTTAGAATGCCGTAGGCGAACCCGGCGGTCGCGGAGGCTTCTGGGTAGCTGTTGGGATCGTCGAGCAGGGTATGCCATAATCCGCTGCTGTGCTGACAGGCACGCAACGCCTTTACCTGGCTCTCCAGCACCTGCTGCAGAAAACGACGCGTGGCGTGATGTTCCGGCCAATTCATCATTTCAAGGAAGTCAGGAATGACGATGGTGACCCAACTGTTGCCGCGCGCCCAACGTGCGTTAGCAAAATTGTGCCGCCCCTCAAACGTCCAGCCGTGGAACCACAGGCCGGTTTGGCGATCCATCAAATATTGGGTATGAATCAGGAACTGATAGCTGGCTTCTTCGACAAATTCCGGGCGATCCAGCAGTTGCCCAATCTTCGCCAGCGCCATCACGCTCATCATTAACGTGTCGTCCCACAGCTGCTGGGTGTTCTCGTTGTTGTAAACGATGTGCTGCAATCCACCTTGTTCGGTGCGCGGCATATCATACATTACCCATTCTGCCCAACGCTCCAGCACCGGTCGCCACGCTGCATTTCGCGTCTCTTCATAGCGATAAGCCAGTGTCAGGAATGGACAGACGGTATTGACGTTCTTGGTCGGGGTGCCTTCCTCCAGCCGCGTACTGAACCAATCATCAATAATCTTCAGCGTCGCCTGATCGCCGGTCTGTTGATAATAATGCAGCATGCCGTACAAACCGATGCCGTGCGTCCACTCCCAACCGGCCCAGCCTTTGGTATCGATCACGCGACCATCATCGAGACGCAGTAAAAACTCACCGCTATGATCGGTAATGTTTACCAGATTCTGCGTTAGCCGTTGAATGAGCTGTACCAGTTCGGTGCGTGGCAACAGATATTCCGGCTGGCGCAATAACGCGCTGTGCTTTACAGGAAATACAGTCATGGTTCATTCCTATCGTTAATCAGGGTAGAGAGAGAAGGTAAAGATTTTGGTTGAGCCGGCAGCGGCGGCGCTGCCGCTTTGTGGCGGTTGAGATAACCGACGTTGTTGTTGCCCCACAGATTTTCATACGGCATGCCCGCCAGCATTTCGACGATGCCCCGCGCCTGCGGCGTAATGCGTTCTGGCACCACGCGCCCGGCTTCGCGCATCTTCAACGTCTCTTCGCGCAATACGGTGTGGGTTTGCAGGTTGAGTTTGAAGCGCAGTGAAATAATGAAGCCGCAGGCCAGCACACAAAGGGTACCGACGCTCAGAATCGCCAGAATGGTATGGCCGACAGCAGGCACCTGCGTGGCCTGGCCGGAAGAGAATCCAGCCAGCTGCAATACGATGCCGACGAACATCACCGCACCCGCTTGCGAGGCTTTGCGCGTCAGCGTCATGATGCCGGCGAAAATACCTTCGCGGCGCTGACCGGTAATCACTTCATCGACATCAGCGATATAGGTGTAAGTATTCCACGGCACATAGTTGATGCCGCCGCGACCCAGACCTGCGAGGCCAGAAATCAGTACCAGTAAGGCAAAGTTGTCGTTCATGCCGGTGTACCACAATCCGGCGTAGGAGAGGGCGCTAAGACCAAACAGCACCACCACCATACGGTACGCGGGCGCAGGTCCAAGGCGAATACACAGCGGAATCATCGCCATCACCGCAATAAACTGCATCACCGCCATGGTGCCCATCAAGCTGGAGGCGATTTGCGCGCTTTGCATCAGCACAAAGACCACATACCAGGTGAACACCGCGTTGAACACGTCCTGCGCGATATAGCCGCCGAGATACATACCAAGATGCTGGCGGAAAATACGAATACGCAGCGTTGAGGCCAACTCGGTGTAGAGGCGTTTCAGGCTTTGCAGCAAGGTCAGCTGTGATTTCTCCTGCTCTGCGCGGCGCGATTCGGCGGAGAAATCATCCGGATCGCGTTCCCAGGTAAACAGCCAGACCAGCGTTAATACCAGCGCACAAATCACGGAGAACACCAGGCTGGCATAGAAGAAGGAGATGGGATTTTCTTTGCCAAACCAACCAATCAGTACGCCCGGCAGGAACGCCGCCAGAATGGCCGACAGCTGCGCCAGCCCAATACGCGCGCCGGAGAAACGGGTTTTCTGTTTGAAATCATCGGTCATCTCCGGCACCAGCGTTTCGTAAGGCACCAGAATCATGGTGTAGACGATGTCGAACAGCAGATAGGTCAGCAGATACCACCAGAAACTCATGTCGCCAACCCACATCAGGCTGTAGCTGAACACACATGGGATGCCGAGCAGGATAAAGAACTTGCGACGACCAAAGCGCTTGCCGAGCCAGGTCGAGCCAAAGTTATCGGTCAGGAAGCCCATTAGCGGGCTTACCACCGCGTCCAGCACGCGGGCGGCGGCGAAAATGAAGGTGGCCTGTATCGGCGAGAGCCCACAAAAAGTGGTGTAAAAGTAGAGCAGCCAGGCGGCAGTTAACGCCGTGGTGCCTGCACCGAGGAAATCCCCGGACCCATAGGCGAGATAATGGCCCAGGCCAATCTTACGAGAGCGCATGGCAGGTTCTCCTTGAATAAGTCGGTAAACACATCCCTCATTACTCCGTACAACTTGCTCGGATTGGATTGAAAGTAGAGCGGCTTAAGCCGGCAAACCTTCGTTATTTCGCAATGACTCGCAGGTGAGTGGCAAAATTACAAAGAAAATGCTGTGATATCTCTAATTTATAAAACAGCGTTTCATTTTTGTGGTTAATGAAGTGTTAGAAATGCGAGGTCCAGCACACTGAGGTTCAGGTGAGAAATCGGCTTAAAGGCAGCCATTTAATGAAGGAAATGTGGTCCTGAGGTTGAAAGAAATGGAATTCCTCACGCATACTGCCTGACTGAACTCAGGCTTAAGGAAATGCACCATGGCTGAAGAAACCATTTTCAGTAAAATCATCCGTCGCGAGATTCCCGCCGACGTGGTTTATCAGGACGAACTGGTCACCGCCTTCCGTGATATCGCGCCCAAAGCGCCCACCCATATTCTGATCATCCCCAATGTATTGATTGCAACAACCAACGATGTGCAGGCCGCGCACGAGCAGGCGCTGGGCCGCATGATCACCGTGGCAGCCCAAATTGCCCGTGATGAAGGCATCGCCGAAGACGGTTATCGCCTGATCATGAACTGTAACAGTCACGGCGGTCAGGAGGTTTATCACATCCACATGCATTTGGTCGGCGGTCAGCCGCTGGGCCCAATGCTGGCCATCTAACTCAGGCGGACAACGTGATGCGTCAATGGCTGAGTGGCTTGCTGTTGCTAACCCTTGCGGGTTGCAGCAGTGATAAGCCGATGATTAATACTTCACAGTCGCTGGTAATGGAATCGGCGGTGTTATCCGCGGGTATTATTACTGATGATCCTAAGTTGACCGAAGAAGATGGTCAGCAGCGTGCCATGAGCGTGTTGTACAACCAGCGTGAAACGCCGGTGAAAGTACACTATCGTTTCTACTGGTACGACGATAAAGGATTGGAAATTACGCCGGAAGAGCCAGCGCAGATCCAAATCGTACCGGCGCATGGTAGCGTAGAAGTGGCTTCACAAATGGGCAATCCGACCGCCAGTAAGGTGCGTCTCTATCTTTATCTTTAAGGAGTAAGCTGTGATTCGCAGTATTAAACGTTCGGGCGCGCTGCTGTTTGCGCTAATGCTCACCGGTTGTGTTGTGCAACAACAGACGCCGGCACCGGTAGAACCCACGCAGCCGACCACGCCTACTCAGCCGGTAGAGCCGCCAACGCAGCCTGTGCCGCCGCCGCAAACTGTGCCGCAGCCACCGAAGCTAAAAACCATTAACTGGGACGCCAGCGTACAACCGTTGGTGGGTAAAATGGTGCAATCTTCAGGCGTGAATCCGGGCAGCGTGTTGCTGGTGGATCGCATTAAGAACAGCACTAACGGCGCGTTGCAAACTGACAAAGCCACCGACGCGATCCAGAATGCGCTGGCCAATAACGGCAAGTTCACGCTGATCACGCCAGAGCAGTTGGCGCAGGCCAAGCAGACGTTGGGCTTATCGCCAGATGACAGCCTTAATTCGCGCAGTAAAGCGATTGGTCTGGCACGCAACGTCAACGCGCAGTATGTGCTGTACAGCAATGCGAAGGGCGATGTGAAAGCGCCGACGCTGCAAATGCAGCTGATGCTGGTGCAGACCGGTGAAATCATCTGGTCAGGAAACGGTGTTGCTCAACCCTGATCCCCAGCTGCAAAAAATGATTCAGCAACAATGGCCGACGGCGCAAGCTGCCGGTCATTTTTTCGCGCTGCCGGGACTGAGCGGGCAAAGCGTGCGCGTGCAGACGTCGCAGGGCGAGTTGCTGGCGCGACGTGCGCCGCCGCAGGTGATTCCGTTTGTTGATCGCCAGCGCGAATACCGCGTGTTGCAGCGGCTTAGGCACGCGGAGTTGGGGCCGCAGCCGCTGGCGTGGCGCGATCCCTGGCTGCTACAAAGTTGGCTATCGGGCGAGGTGCTCACGCCCGCGCAGTTTAACGCGCAGCGAGAGGCGATTTTGCTGCTGCTGCAGCGTCTGCACCAACAGCCGTTAACCGGCTATCGTTTACGCTTAGCGCCGCTGCTGCAGCGCTATTGGCAGCTTTGCCATCAGCGTCATTGGCGCTGGCAGCGTCGTCTGCAGCGCTTATTACAGCAGGGCGAACCGCAGCCATTGCGCCTTGCGCCACTGCATATGGACGTGCATGCCGGTAACCTGATTGCTACGCCAGCCGGATTACGCCTGATCGACTGGGAATACGCCGCCGACGGCGACGTGGCGCTGGAACTGGCGGCGGTGTGTGCTGTTGATGGTGATACGCGATCGGCGTGGATTAGCGGTTATGCTGCACAGGCCCATCTGGACGAGCAAGCGCTGGCGCGCCAGATGCAGCGCTGGCAGCCGTGGCTGCAATTGTTGATGGCCAGTTGGTATCAGCTGCGTGCCGAGCAGAGCCAGGATGACACATTACTACAGCTGGCGCAGGCCAGCTGGCACGATCTTTAACCTAGGATTTTAAACATGACCATGAACACGCCTGGACCGCTGATGCTCGACGTCGAAAGCTATGAGCTGGACGCCGAAGAGCGCGAAATTCTGCAGCATCCGCTGGTGGGCGGGCTGATTTTGTTTACCCGCAACTTCCACGATGTCGAGCAGTTGGCAGAGCTGGTGCGCCAGATTCGCGCTGCTTCGCGTCATCGTCTGGTGGTGGCGGTGGATCAGGAAGGCGGCCGCGTACAGCGTTTCCGCGACGGCTTCACGCAGCTGCCGGCCATGCAATCTTTCGCCGCGCTACACGATCTCAACGTTGCGGGTGAACTGGCGCAGCAGGCGGGTTGGCAAATGGCGGCAGAGATGATCGCCATGGACATCGACATCAGTTTCGCGCCAGTGCTGGATATTGGTCACATCAGTGCGGCCATTGGGGATCGTTCGTTCCATGAAGATCCGTCCATCGCGCTGCAGGTCGCGCGTCGTTTTATCAACGGCATGCATGAAGCGGGCATGAAAACCACCGGTAAACATTTCCCAGGTCACGGCGCGGTCAGCGCGGATTCGCATAAAGAGACGCCGCGCGACCCTCGCGATGCCGCGACGCTGCGTCAGCATGACATGGCGATCTTTAAGCAGTTGATTGACGAGCAACTCCTCGATGCGGTGATGCCGGCGCACGTTATCTATACTGAGGTGGACCCGTTGCCCGCCAGCGGTTCGCCGTACTGGCTGCAAACCGTGTTGCGTAAAGAGCTCGGCTTCAACGGCGTGATTTTCTCTGATGACTTATCAATGGAAGGCGCAGCGGTGATGGGCAGCTACTCCGAACGCGCACAGCAGTCGCTGAATGCCGGTTGCGATATGATCCTGGTGTGCAATCAGCGCGCGGGCGCGGTGAGCGTGCTGGATAACTTGACGCCGATCGAGGCAGAGCGCGTTACACAGTTATACCATCAAGGCCGGTTAACCCGTCAAAGCCTGTTGGCAAGCGATCGCTGGCGGCAAAATCAGCGTCAGTTAAGCGCGTTACAAGAGCGCTGGCTGGCGCACAAAGCCTCGGGCAGATAAGCGTCGCTGCCCGGATTTCATTCCACGCTGAGGATAATCATGATCATCTATCTGCACGGTTTTGATTCCAACAGTCCGGGCAACCATGAAAAGGTGCTGCAGCTGCAGTTTATCGACCCGGACGTCAGATTAGTGAGCTACAGCACTCGCCATCCCAAACACGACATGCAGTTTCTGCTGAAAGAGTGCGACAAGCTGCTGCAACAGGGCGATGATGCGCATCCGCTGATATGCGGGGTTGGGCTGGGTGGGTATTGGGCCGAGCGCATTGGTTTTCTCTGCGGCATGCGTCAGGTGATGTTCAATCCTAATTTGTTCCCGTTTGAAAATATGGAAGGCAAAATCGATCGTCCGGAAGAGTATCTCGATATTGCTACCAAGTGCGTCAGCGATTTTCGTGAAAAGAACCGCGAAAAGTGCCTGGCGATTCTCTCTCGTCAGGATGAAGCGCTGGATAATCAGCGCAGTGCGGGGCATCTGCATCCGTTCTATGAAATCATCTGGGATGACGAAGCCAGCCATAAATTCAAGAACATCGCGCCGCATTTACAGCGCATCAAAGCGTTCAAACTCCTCGCCTGATCGCCAGCGCGCCGTGTGATGCGGCGCATAAAATGTGTAACATTCTGATAATTCAGCTGAAAGATTGATGTACATCAATTTTCTTATGTGATGTCTCCGACGCCGTGATATTCTGCCCTCAGCTCGCGATTTAACGTCGCCAACCCTATGTTTATTAAGGTTTTTATTAACCATTAATTAACTATTGGTTTACAACTTTGAGGGGGTCTTTGTTGACTACATCTATGGAAAAAATCGTTATCATCGGCGGTGGTGCGGGTGGCTTAGAGCTGGCAACGCAGCTCGGTCACAAGCTGGGACGCAAGAAGAAAGCCGAGATCATTCTGGTCGATCGTAACCACAGCCATCTATGGAAACCGCTGCTGCATGAAGTGGCAACCGGTTCGATGGACGAAGGGATTGATGCGCTGAGCTACCTGGCCCACGCGCGTAATCATGGCTTCCAGTTCCAACTGGGATCGCTGACGCAAATCAACCGTGAAAGCAAAACCCTTGAGCTGGCCGAAATCCGCGACGCGGAAGGTGCGTTATTAGTGCCGCAGCGTGAGCTGGCCTACGATCGCCTGGTCATTGCGCTCGGCAGTACCTCAAACGACTTCGGCACGCCGGGGGTAAAAGATCACTGCATCTTCCTCGATAACCCGCATCAGGCACGTCGTTTCCACAACGAAATGCTTAACCTGTTCCTGCGTTTCTCGGCCAGCGAAGGCAGCCTGGAGAAAGTGAATATTGCCATTGTCGGCGGCGGCGCCACCGGTGTGGAACTCTCCGCAGAGCTGTATAACGCGGTGAAACAGCTGCACAGCTACGGCTATAAAGGTCTGGATAGCAGCTCGTTGAATGTCACGCTGGTGGAAGCCGGTGAACGTATTCTGCCGGCGTTGCCACCGCGTATCTCCGCCGCGGCACATCAGGAACTGACTAAGCTCGGCGTGCGTGTATTGACGCAAACGATGGTAACCAGCGCCACAGAAAAGGGCTTGAATACCAAAGGCGGCGAATTCATTGATGCCGATCTGATGGTGTGGGCGGCCGGTATTAAAGCGCCAGACTTCCTGAAAGAGATTGGCGGCCTGGAAACCAACCGCATCAATCAGTTGGTGGTGAAAGAGACGTTACAAACTACGCTGGATGACGACATCTATGCCATTGGCGATTGCGCATCCTGCGCGCTGCCGGGTGGCGGATTTGTGCCGCCGCGTGCGCAGTCGGCGCACCAGATGGCGTCGCGGGCGCTGGACAATATTCTCGCCCAGCGTAAAGACAAGCCATTGAAAGCCTATGTCTATAAAGATCACGGTTCGCTGGTATCGCTCTCCCGCTTCAGCACCGTAGGAAGTTTGATGGGCAACCTGATGCGCGGATCGATGATGGTGGAAGGGCGCATTGCGCGTTTTGTCTACATCTCTCTATATCGTATGCACCAGATTGCGCTCCACGGATACTTCAAGACCGGGTTGATGATGCTGGTCGGCAGTCTTAACCGCGTACTGCGTCCGCGCCTCAAGCTGCACTAATGATTCCCGGGCGGTGTAATGCCGCCCCACGCTATGCTAGCTGCCGTAAGCCGCTGAAAAATCCACGTTCAGCTTAAGATTACGGCACGATTTCACCCGCTCTCAGAACTCTCCTAAAAGCTGGCCCTGATGGGTTTCCGCTGCGTTTCCTCCATTAATCTGATGTTGCAATTACGGTCCATCTGTAAAACTTATTACCAACAAACACGGCGCGGCGCGCACGCCGGTTATGCCTCGGCTACACAGGATTTCGTAGCGGCAGGAATGCGCGGTAACAACCTTCAGGAGGACATTCCTGTGAATAAATCAATGTTAGCGGGTATCGGTATCGGCGTAGCAGCAGCGTTAGGTGTTGCCGCTGTCGCCAGCATGGATGTTTTCGATCGCGGCCCGCAGTTTGCACAAGTCTTGTCGGCAACACCGATCAAAGAGAGCATCAAACAGCCGCGACAGGAGTGTCGCAACGTGACCTTAACCCATCGTCGTGCGGTACAGGATGAGAATCGTATTGCCGGTTCGGTGCTGGGCGCGGTAGCAGGCGGCGTGTTGGGCCATCAGTTTGGTGGCGGACGCGGACGCGATGTCGCTACAGTAGCGGGTGCGCTGGCTGGTGGTTACGGCGGTAATCAGGTGCAGGGTGCGTTGCAGGATCGCGATACATACACCACCAACGAGCAACGTTGCAAAACGGTATACGATAAACAGGAAAAAATGCTGGGTTATGATGTGACCTATAAAATAGGCGACCAGCAGGGCAAAATCCGCATGGAAAACGACCCTGGCACCCGCATTCCACTCGACCGAAATGGTCAGCTAATACTCAATTCGAATCAGGCCTAATTGGGCAAAGATGCATCACAGCAGCCGTAACGTAAAAGCGCCGCAAGGCGCTTTTTTCGTCGGTCCGCCATACATGGCGACCAGGTTTGCTTAAACCTTCAGCCAACGAAATTTCAGACCAGATATTGCATTCACAGGCAGCGGTGTTGGGCGCCATCCGCAGCGCCGAGCGCAGAGCGACGGCCCGGATGAGCCGACACGACGTCGGCGAAAGCGCGGCATGAGCCAGGGATGGCGAATCCGCGCGGTCCGTCAGGCCGGAGGGATAAGCGAGGGAACAGCGAGGACGGCGCAGGCGCGGATTGCTAAGGTCCGCGCCTTCGGACCTTAGCCCGGCCGCCTGCTTGACGCGTTCTGAAACTGCCGGATGCCTAGCGGGCGGAACCTCTGCGGTGTCAGTGCACAGCTCAGCGCATGCTTAACTGACGAGCATTACGCCATGTATGGCGACCCTACGGCATTAAACCCGTTTTTTCGCCAGTTCGCTGACAAATCCCTGCACCCATTCCATACGAATTTTTCGGTCGGCCATTTCACGGGTAAATTTCAGACGGGTTGGACCATCCAGCTTCCACTGTTGGGGATCTTTCTGCAGCAGCCCAATCAGCCAACCCGGATCGACCTGATTTTGCGGCGCAAACTCGAAGAAACCGCCTTTATCGCTGGCTTCAATCTTACGAATCCCCAACTCGCGCGCCACTAAGCGCAACCCGGCGATATCCAGCAGATTACGCGCAGCATCCGGCAGTTTACCGAAGCGGTCGATCATCTCGACCTTCAACTCCGCCAGATCCTGCGCATCCGCCGCGCTGGCTACGCGCTTGTAGAGCGACAAACGGGTGTTTACATCCGGAATAAAATCATCCGGTAGCAGGGCAGGCATACGCAATTCGATTTCGGTTTGATTGCTGGTAAGATCTTCCAGCGACGGCTCGCGGCCTGCTTTCAGCGCATCGACCGCGTTCTCCAGCAGCTCCATATACAATGTGAAGCCGATGGTTTCCATCTGGCCGCTCTGATCTTCACCGAGCAGTTCTCCGGCACCGCGAATCTCCAGATCGTGCGTCGCCAGTGCAAAACCGGCACCTAAATCTTCCAGCGAAGCGATCGCTTCCAGACGCTTCTGCGCATCGGTGGTCATGGCTTTTGGATGCGGCGTCAGCAGCCACGCATAGGCCTGATGGTGCGAACGTCCTACGCGGCCACGCAACTGATGCAGCTGGGCCAGACCAAAGTGATCGGCGCGTTCGATGATAATGGTGTTGGCGCTGGGTACGTCGATACCGGTTTCGATGATGGTGGTACACACCAGCACGTTGAAGCGCTGATGGTGAAAATCATTCATCACCCGCTCCAAATCGCGCTCGCGCATCTGACCATGCCCAATGGCAATACGCGCTTCCGGTACCAGATCGGCCAGCCGCTGCGCCGCTTTCTCGATGTTCTCCACGTCATTATAGAGATAGTAAACCTGGCCGCCGCGCAGCACTTCACGCAGAATCGCCTCGCGCACCACCAGACTATCGTACTCACGCACAAAGGTTTTCACCGCCATGCGTCGTGCCGGTGGCGTGGCAATAATCGACAGATCGCGCATACCGCTCATCGCCATATTCAGGGTACGCGGAATTGGCGTAGCGGTGAGCGTCAGGATATCCACATCGGCGCGCATCGCCTTGATACGCTCTTTGTGACGCACGCCAAAGCGATGCTCTTCATCCACGATCAGTAGGCCAAGATCGTGCCATTTCAGGTCGTTCGACAGCAGCTTATGCGTGCCGATCAGAATATCGACTTTGCCTTCGCGCGCCTGCTCCAGCACCTGAGTTTGTTCTTTAGCGGTACGGAAGCGCGACAGCATCTCAATGCGCACCGGCCAGTTAGCGAAACGATCGCGGAAGTTGTCGTAATGCTGCTGCGCCAGCAGCGTGGTCGGCACCAGCACCGCGACCTGTTTGGCGTTCTCAACCGCCAGGAAGGCGGCACGCATTGCCACTTCGGTTTTACCAAAGCCCACGTCACCGCACACCAGGCGATCCATCGCCAGCGGCTGACACATGTCGCTCAATACCGCATTGATCGCCTGACCTTGATCCGGCGTAGTTTCAAACGGGAAACCTTCACAGAACAACTGATACTGATCGCGATCGTGCTTAAAGGCGAAGCCGGTTTTGGCCGCGCGTTGGGCGTAGATATCCAGCAGCTCCGCCGCCACGTCGCGCACTTTCTCGGCCGCTTTTTGCCGCGCGCGTGACCAGGCATCACTGCCGAGTTTATGCAGCGGCGCATTCTCGTCCGCACCGCCGGCATAGCGGCTAATCAGATGCAGCGACGAAACCGGCACGTACAGCTTGGCGTCGCCAGCATAGGAGAGCATCAGGTATTCGGCGACGATGCCGCCAGCTTCGAGCGTGGTCAGACCAATATAACGCCCGACGCCGTGCTCAAGATGCACTACCGGCTGGCCGGGATGCAGCTCGGCAAGGTTGCGGATCAGCACATCGGGATTGATGGTGCGGCGATTATCCTGGCGCCGACGACTCACGCGCTCGCCGAGCAGATCGCTTTCGCAGATCAATGCCAGATGGCGTTGCGTATCGATAAAGCCACGCTCGCTGGCGCCAATCATCAAGCTGTGCGGCTGATCGGCGGCTTGATCAACGTGATCGATAGCGTGCAGACGCAATTTGATGCGCGTCAACAATTCTTGCAGGCTTTCGCGGCGGCCTTCACTCTCTACCGAGAAAATCACCTGACCGCTGAATTGTTCGAGGAATTGACGCAGCAGATCGAGCGGCGCTTTGGCCTGCGCCTGCACCGTTAATTCCGGCAGCGGCTGATAACCCAGGTTGGTGTTCGCCGCTTTCTCCGGCAGCGTCTCGCTGCTGAGTTGCATACGCGGCCAGGCTTTTAGTTCGCTCAGCAGCGCATCGGGACGCAGCCACAGCGTGACCGGCTCCAGCAAGGGACGCATCGGATCGATACGGCGATTCTCAAAGCGCGCGTTGGCATCAAGCCAGAAGCGCTCGGCGCTAGCCAGCAAATCGCCGCTGTTGAGCAGCAGCGTATTACCCGGCAGGTAGCTGAACAGCGTCGGCAGTTCCTGCTCGAAGAACAGCGGCTGCCAATATTCGATCCCGGCGGGCAGTGTGCCTTTGCTCACCTGTTGATAGACGTGCTCCGGTTCACGACGCACATCAAAGGTTTCGCGCCAGCGGCTGCGGAACAGCTCGATGGCGGCTTTATCGGTCGGGAATTCATGCGCCGGCAGCAGGTTGATGGCATTGACCGCTTCCAGCGTGCGCTGGGTATCAACATCAAACAGACGCAGGCTATCAATTTCGTCATCAAAGAAGTCAATGCGATAGGGCTGATCGCTGCCCATTGGGAACAGATCGAGCAACGCGCCGCGCGTGGCGTATTCGCCGTGCTCCATCACCTGATCAACGTGGCGATAACCGGCCTGCTCCAGCTGATCGCGCAGCGCATCGCGCGACAGTTTTTGCCCTTGCTGCATCACCAGCGCATGGCCGTGCAGGAAGCTGTGCGGACAGACGCGCTGCATGAGCGTGTTGACCGGCATAATCAGCATGCCACGCGTTAAATTGGGCAGTTGATACAGCGTAGAGAGGCGAGCGGAGATGATGTCCTGATGCGGCGAGAAGCTGTCGTAGGGCAGGGTTTCCCAGTCAGCGAGATGGGTGACCGGCAGATCGGTGAACTGGCGTATCTCCTCCTGCAGGCGCAGGGCAGATTGCATATCCGGGGTAATCATCAACACCGGACCGCTGTGGCGTTCGGTGATGCTGGCACACTCAAGCGCTTGCGCGGCGCCGACTAACTGGCCGAGCTGGCGATGGTCGCCGGCTTTGACTGGCAGGGTATAACGACTCTGTTCCGACATGGGATCTCGACATTCTCTCCTTGGATTACAGGGCGTCATCATTCCATAATCCGCCCTGAGGATCATCTGTCGTTTCGGAGTTTCTGCCTGGTCGCCATAAATGACGCCCCTACAAAAACGCGAAGGGGCGCCATTCATGATGAAATAACGTAGGGTCGCCATTCATGGCGACCACAAATCACTTACTCGATTGCTGGGTGTAGTGCATCCGTGGACGATCAACATTGGCCCATGACAGCTCTTTCTCCAGATGGTAACTGTGATTGCCGTCGTCCCACTTCACGTAATAGCCGGTTGGCGCATCTCCCTGTTCAAAAACGTTGACAATCTCGCCTCTGATTTCACCCGATTTGTGTTTCACAATACTGTTTTTGGGGAACTTGAACATGGTGTACTCCTCGTCGCCATCGGTGTTTCATCAATAAGTCTACGCCAGCCCATGACCAATAAACGTACAAATAACATCATTAATTTGTCGCAAATTTATGCATAACCTTGGGCTGATACGGTTTTTGACACAACTTTGCCGCTAACTCAGAGGGTTAGAGGTTTCATAAAGCAGGCACCTCCTTTATCATCCCACTACTTATTTTCAGGCAACTGCCAAGACGGATCTCATGTATCAACCAGTCGCGTTATTCATCGGTTTGCGCTACATGCGTGGACGTGCCTCAGACCGCTTTGGTCGCTTCGTCTCCTGGCTCTCTACTATCGGCATTACGCTCGGCGTATTGGCGCTGGTCACCGTGTTATCGGTGATGAACGGCTTCGAGCGCGAGCTGGAAGGGAATATCCTTGGCCTGATGCCGCAGGCGCTGGTCACCAGCGACAAGGGCAGCATTGACCCGAAAGCGTTGCCGGCGGAGGGCCTCAAACTGCAAGGCGTCAAGCGCATGGCTCCGCTGACTACTGCGGATGTGGTATTGCAGAGCGCGCGTAACGTTTCGGTGGGCGTGATGCTTGGCATCAATCCTGATGAAGCAGATCCGCTGACGCCGTTCCTCGTTAACACGCAGCAACGCGTGCTGCAACCCGGCCAATATAACGTCATCCTCGGTGAACAACTTGCCGCGCAGCTCGGCGTAAAGCGCGGCGATCAGCTGCGTTTAATGGTGCCGTCGGTCAGTCAGTTCACGCCGGTGGGGCGTTTGCCGAGTCAGCGTATTTTCACCGTGGCGGGCACTTATGCGGCAAACAGCGAAGTTGATGGCTATCAGATTCTGGTCAACCAGCAAGATGCGTCACGCGTGATGCGATACCCGCTCGGCAATATCACCGGCTGGCGTTTATGGCTGGATAAGCCGTTGAGCGTTGATGCGCTCAGCCAGCAAAAGCTGCCAGATGGCCTGACGTGGAAAGACTGGCGTGAGCGTAAAGGCGATCTGTTCCAGGCGGTGCGCATGGAGAAAAACATGATGGGCCTTCTGCTGAGCCTAATCATCGCGGTAGCGGCCTTTAATATCATTACCTCGCTTGGCCTGTTGATCATGGAAAAGCAGGGCGAAGTGGCGATTCTGCAAACGCTGGGATTAACCCGTCGTCAGATTGTCGCAGTATTTATGGTGCAGGGCGCCAGCGCCGGGATTATTGGCGCGCTGCTTGGCACTCTGCTGGGTGTGCTGCTCGCCAGCCAGCTCAATAATTTGATGCCGGTGATTGGCCTGTTCCTTGATGGCGCGGCGCTGCCGGTCGACATCAACGTGTTGCAGGTGATCACGATTGCGCTGGTCTCGATGGCCGTCGCGCTGCTGTCTACCCTTTATCCGTCGTGGCGCGCTGCTGCCGTCCAACCCGCTGAGGCTTTACGTTATGAGTAATACTCCTTTGTTGCAGTGTCGTGACCTGTGCAAACGCTATCAGGAAGGCAGCGTGCAGACCGATGTACTGCGCAATGTCGCTTTCAGTCTGCAGCCGGGTGAACTGACGGCGATTGTCGGCAGCTCCGGTTCAGGGAAAAGTACCTTGTTGCACCTGCTGGGCGGTTTGGATGCACCGACCTCGGGCGATGTGGTTTTTGATGGCAAATCGCTGAACGCCATGTCGTCAGCCGCCAAAGCAGAGCTGCGTAACCGCGAGCTGGGCTTTATCTATCAGTTCCACCATTTACTGCCAGACTTCAGCGCGCTGGAGAACGTCGCGATGCCGCTACTGATAGGCAAAATTGGCAAAGCGGAAGCGGAATCCCGCGCACGTGAAATGCTGGCGGCGGTTGGGCTGGAAAAGCGTGCCGCGCATCGGCCTTCTGAGTTGTCGGGTGGGGAACGTCAGCGTGTGGCGATTGCCCGCGCGCTGGTAAATCGTCCGCGTCTGGTGATGGCCGATGAACCTACCGGTAACCTCGATGCCCGTAACGCCGACGCGATTTTTGAACTGCTGGGCGAGCTGAACGTCAAACAGGGCACCGCCTTCCTGGTGGTGACGCACGATCTGCAACTGGCGAAACGCCTAAGCCGTCAAATGGAGATGCGCGACGGTGAGCTGAGCGACCAACTGACGCTGGGAGTGATCTGATGGCTTCGTCATTATCTCTGCTGCTCGGGCTGCGTTTTAGCCGCGGACGGCGGCGTGGTGGCATGGTCTCGCTGATCTCCATCATTTCCACCATTGGCATCGCGCTGGGCGTGGCGGTATTGATCATCGGCCTGAGCGCCATGAACGGCTTTGAACGTGAGCTCAATAACCGCATTCTAGCGGTGGTGCCACACGGTGAAATCGAACCGGTTAATCAGCCGTTCCGCCACTGGCAACCGATGATCGCCCCCATTGAACAGGTTTCCGGCATTGCTGCGGCTGCGCCGTACATCAACTTTACCGGGCTGATTGAGAGTGGCGCGAAGCTGCAAGCGCTACAGGTAAAAGGCGTCGATCCGCAGCAGGAATCGCGGCTTAGCGCCTTACCGAGCTTTGTCGCCGGTGATGCCTGGTCGCAGTTCGCGGCCGGCAAACAACAGATCATCCTTGGTGGCGGCATCGCCAAATCGCTTAACGTCAAACAGGGCGATTGGATCACCATCATGATTCCGAATAATGATGGCGAAAATAAACTGCTGCAGCCGAAACGTATTCGTCTGCAGGTCAGCGGCGTGCTGCAACTGAGCGGCATGCTCGATCACAGCCTGGCGCTGGTGCCGCTGGCCGATGCGCAGACGTATCTGGATATGGGCGACAGCGTCAGCGGTATTGCGCTGAAGATGAACGACCCGTTCCAGGCGCAGAAGCTGGTGCGTGACGCCGGTGAAGTGACGCACTCTTACGTCTATATCAAGAGCTGGATTGGCACTTACGGCTACATGTACCGTGACATCCAGATGATTCGCGCCATTATGTATTTAGCCATGGTGCTGGTGATTGGTGTGGCCTGCTTTAACATCGTTTCGACGCTGGTGATGGCGGTAAAAGATAAGAGCAGCGACATCGCGGTGCTGCGCACGCTGGGCGCTAAAGACGGCCTGATTCGCGCCATCTTTATTTGGTACGGCTTGCTGGCTGGCCTGCTCGGCAGCGTCAGCGGCGTGGTGGTTGGCGTGCTGGTGGCGCTCAATCTCACGCCGGTGATGCGCGTGTTTGAGCACCTTACCGGGCATCAGCTGCTGGCGGGCGATATCTACTTTATCGATTTTCTGCCGTCTGAACTGCACTGGATTGATGTGATTTCGGTGCTGGGCACCGCGATTGTGCTGAGCCTGATTGCCAGCTGGTATCCGGCACGGCGCGCCAGCCGTATCGATCCGGCCCGCGTGCTCAGCGGTCAGTAAAGATAAAACGCAGCCGCCGTGCGGCTGCTATTATCGGGCAGATTGGCCCGAAAAATACCCGAAGCGCGGCGATAAACGCCGCAGATAAGGAGCTTTTATGCGCATACCGCGCCGCCGCCTACGACTCGCCCGCGACAAAAAAAACCGCCGCAAGGTGCATCAGCGCTTTCGCCAACGCATCTTCGAGCGCGATCGCAAAGCTGAACTGGCTGCGCATCCGCAACCGCGCGTGGTAGTGCTGACTGGCGCGGGTATTTCCGCCGAGTCGGGGATTCGCACTTTCCGTGCCGCCGATGGCTTGTGGGAAGAGCACCGCGTGGAAGATGTCGCCACGCCGGAAGGTTTTCAGCGCGATCCTGCGCTGGTGCAGGCGTTCTACAATGCGCGCCGTCAACAGCTGCAGCAGTCAGAGATTCAGCCTAACACTGCGCACAAAGCGCTGGCAGAACTGGAGCAGGTGCTGGGCGATAATTTCCTGTTGGTGACGCAGAATATCGATAACCTGCACGAACGTGCCGGCAGCCAACGCGTGCTGCATATGCACGGTGAGCTGCTGAAGGTGCGTTGTGTGAACAGCGGACAAGTGCTGGACTGGACCGAAGATTTAACGCCGGACGATCGCTGCACCTGCTGCCAGTTCCCGGCAATGTTGCGTCCGCACATCGTATGGTTTGGTGAAATGCCGCTGGGGATGGAAGAGATTTATCAGGCGATTGAGCAGGCGAATCTGTTTATCGCCGTTGGCACGTCAGGCCATGTCTATCCCGCCGCCGGGTTTGTCCATGAGGCGAAACTGCAGGGCGCGCATACCGTGGAACTGAATCTGGAACCGAGCCAGGTCGGCAATGAGTTTGCCGAGCGTCATTACGGCTTAGCCAGCGAAGTGGTGCCGGAGTTTGTGCATACATTCTTGCGTGGGTTGTATAAGTAGAGAAAATTATAGGGTGCGCATTTTTGCGCACCCGGTATTCCAGGTCGCCATGAATAGCGACCTTACAAGTGATTAACGTCCCGCCTTCAACTTCTGGAACAGCGTCTCATACTGCACGCTGGCATCACCAACATCATTCTGCCATTCGCCGTTTTTAATCACGTCGGCTGACGGATAAAGCGAAGGATCGTTGGCTACTTCCGGCGGCAACAACTTCTTCGCCGCCAGGTTTGGCGTAGGATAACCAATGGTTTCCGCCACTTGCGCTGCGACTGCCGGGCGCAGCAGGAAGTTAATCAGCTTCAGCGCGCCTTCACGGTTTTTCGCGTTAGCCGGAATCGCCAGATTATCCATCCAGAAAATCCCGCCTTCCTGCGGCCAGACAATCTGCAGCGGCGTGCCCGCCTGGCGTGCAACATACGCCGAACCGTTCCAGATCATGCCAACGTTCACTTCGCCTTCCATAAACGGGTTGCCCGGGTTATCGGAGTTGAACGCCAGCACGTTCGGCATCAGCTTTCTCAACTCTTCGTAGGCAGCGTCGATCTGTTTTGGATCGCGGGTATTGCCCGAATAGCCCAACTTGCGCAGCGCCATCTGGAACACTTCTCGCGCATCGTCGGTCAGCAGCAGGCTTTGCTTATACTCCGGCTTCCACAAATCGGCCCAGCGGGTGATGCTATTAGCATCCACTTCATCGGTGTTGATCCCAATTGCCGTTGCACCCCAGATATAGGGAATCGAATAATCGTTGTTAGGATCAAACGGCTTATTCAGCAGGTTAGGATCGAGATTTTTGAAGTTGCTGAGCTGAGATTTATCAATCTTTTGCAGCATGCCTTCATGGCGCATTTTGGCGACGAAGTAGGTTGAAGGCACCACCAAATCATAGGCGCCATCTTTCCAGGTCTTCAGCTTGGCATACATGCTTTCATTGGATTCGTAGGTAGAGTAAATCACCTTAATGCCGGTCTCTTTGGTGAACTGCTCCAGCAGCCCCGGTGGCACATATTCGGTCCAGTTATAGAAATAGAGCGTTTTGCTGTCATCTGCCTGCGCGCTCTGCATGCCCAATGCCAGCGCCCCAGCCGCCAGCCAATGAGACCATTTTTTCATCGATTATCCTCTATTTGGTTTTATCACGGAGCAGCAGCTGACTGAGCGCCACCAACAGCAGCGACAGCAGCAGCAAAATTGTCGCCAGCGCATTCACTTCGGGTGACACGCCAACTTTAACCATCGAATAAATTTTTAATGGCAAGATTTCAAAGCTCGGCCCGGTGACGAACGACGAAACCACCACATCGTCCATCGACAGCGTAAAGCTTAACAGCCAACCCGCTGCGACGGCCGGTAGCGCCAGCGGCAGCAGAATCTTGCGTAATATGGTGACTTCGCTGGCACCGAGATCTTTGGCGGCTTCCAGCATGCGTACATCAAACCCTTTTAGGCGCGAATAGACGGTAATTACCACAAACGGCAGGCAGAAGGTGATGTGTGAAAACAGCAGCGACCAGAAGCCGAGCGAAATGCCCAGCAGCATAAACAGCACCAGCAGTGAAATTGCCATCACGATATCCGGCGACATCATCACCACAAACAGCATGCCGCTGACGAACGGTTTGCCGCGGAAACGATAGCGATACAGGGCGACAGCGGTCAGCGAGCCGATAAGGGTGGCGCAGCTGGCGGAGAGTACGCCCATCAGCAGCGAATGTTGTGCCGCCTGAATCAAGCTGTCGTTATTCATCAACAGGCGATACCACTGCGTGCTGAAGCCCTGCCAGTTAATGCCGAAGCGCGAACTGTTGAAGGAGTTGACGATTAAAATGATGATCGGGATATAAAACCAGGCATAAATCACGGTCATGAAGCCGCTGCGTAACCAACGCGCCATCATTGCAGCTCCACCTTGCTGTTCAGCATACGCGCCGCACGCCAGTAAGCCAGCAGCATCAGCCCCATCAGCAGCGTCATCACAATACTGGTGGCGGCACCGAACGGCCAATCACGGATATTAAGGAACTGGCTCTTAATGACGTTACCAATCAACAAATTTTTTGCGCCCCCCAGTAAATCCGCCACGAAGAACAAGCCCATCGCCGGGATAAACACCAGCAGACACCCGGCGACAATGCCCGGCATGGTCAGCGGCAAAATGATGCGCCAGAAAGTTTTCACTTTATTCGCGCCAAGATCGCGTGCCGCTTCGAGGCAGGATTTATCCAGCTTTTCCAGGCTGGAGTAGAGGGGCAGCACCATAAACGGCAACAGAATGTAGATCAGCCCCAGAATCACCGCTTCTGAGGTGTACATAATGCGAAACGGTTTGTCGATTACGCCGATCCACAGCAAAAATTCATTTAGCCAGCCGCGCGTGCTGAGGAAAATTTTCAATCCGTAGATGCGGATTAGCGAGTTGGTCCAGAACGGCACAATCAGCAGGAACAGCATCAGCGGACGCAGACGCGCGGGCAGCTTAGTCAAACACCAGGCAAACGGATAACCGAGCAGCAGGCAACAGAGCGTGGCGATAAACGCCATATTCAGCGAATGCAGCAGCACATCGGCGTAAAGCGGATCGAGCAGCCGCGTGTAGTTGTTGAGGGTGAAGGCCATACTGACAAAATGCGCATCGTCACGCGTCAGGAAGCTGGTGGCGAAGATCATCATGTTGGGCAGCAGCACAAACAGCGTCAGCCAGCTGACGATAAGCAGCACAATGACGTTCTGCAGACGGTTACGCATCAACTTCATACGGCAGCACCACCTCCCAGTTTGCTACCCAGCTGACGGCCATCTTCTGGTTCAGCGAGTGGTCAAAATCGGGATCGTCTTCGTTGAAGAATTCGCTCACCGTCAGCAACTTGCCGTTCTCCAGCTCAACGGTAGATTCCAGCGTCATGCCTTTATAGTTGCGCTCGCGCACATAGCCGATCAGATTATCGCTGCGGCTGTCGTGATCGATCTCTTCCACGCGCAGATCTTCCGGACGCAGCAGCACATGTAGCTTATCGCCCACGCTCACCGGAAAATCACACTGCAGTTCACATTCGCGGCCTTCCACGCAGGCGCGGATGGTGGGCGCATGATCGCTGTTTAGCACCTCGGCATCGAACACGTTAATCTCGCCAATAAAGCGCGCTACAAACAGGTTGGCGGGCTCTTCGTAGATTTCGCGCGGTGTGCCGTCCTGTTCGATGCGGCCATCGCGCATCACCACGATACGATCGGACATGGTCAGCGCCTCTTCCTGATCGTGAGTAACAAAGACAAAGGTAATGCCGAGCTTACGCTGCAGCGCTTTTAGCTCGTTTTGCATTTGACGACGCAGCTTGTAATCCAGCGCCGACAGCGACTCATCCAGCAGCAGTACTTTCGGACGGTTGACCACCGCGCGTGCAATGGCCACGCGCTGTTGCTGACCGCCAGAAAGCTGATGCGGACGCCGATCGGCAAAGCTCTCCAGCTGCACCATCGCTAGCGCATCGTTAACGCGCGTGATGATCTCCGCTGATGGCGTTCTCTGCATACGCAGGCCAAAAGCGACATTTTCAAACACCGACATATGCGGAAACAGCGCATAGCTCTGAAACACGGTGTTGATGTGGCGATGCTCGGCCGGCAGATCGGTGATGTCATTATCATCAAGAGTGATGTGACCGCGATCGGCATCTTCCAGTCCGGCAATCAGGCGTAAAATGGTGGTTTTTCCGCAGCCGGAAGGGCCGAGCAGCGTGATGAATTCGCCGTGACGGATGGTCAGGTCGAAGTCGGAGATGATGGTTTTGCCATCAAAAGCTTTACTGATGCCAGAAAGCGTAACCAGCGCGGGAGCGCGTGTTTGCGTCATTTTAGTCACTCAGTCTGATGGTGAATCAGGTTACAGCATAGCCGCGGTTGACGGCTTGCGGTGATGAAGGGCGCGATGATACCGCAAAAATGTGTCAATGCCATGTTTTGCCACGGATTTACCTTGAAAACTCCGAAAAATGCCGGAGTATGCGTAACGGGAAAGTCGGACAGGCAACAGTGAGCGAATTTTCAACGCAATTCCCGTTGAGAGAGCTAACCTGAAGGATAATGATTTGACGCAACATGGCGGCAGTAGGCCACCATGATAATGACGCAGGTTCTTTAGAGGGATGACAGATGGATCAATTACTTGAGCGTTTTCTCAGTTATGTCGCAGTAGAAACTCAGTCAAAACCTCAGGCACGACAGGTGCCAAGCAGTGAAGGGCAGTGGGCGCTGGCGCGTCAATTACAGGAAGAACTCATCGCGCTAGGCTTTGTTGATGTTTCTCTGAGCGATCATTGCTGCGTAATGGGTACTTTACCGGCAAACGTCGATTGGGCTACGCCGGTGATCGGCTTTATTTCGCATATGGACACGTCTCCGGATTTCACCGCCAAAAACGTCAATCCGCAGATTATCGAAAACTACCGTGGTGGCGATATCGCCCTCGGCAACGGCGATGAAATTCTGTCGCCGGTGATGTTCCCGATCCTGCATAAGCTCATTGGTCATACGTTGATCACCACCGATGGCAAAACCCTGCTGGGTGCCGATGACAAAGCCGGTATCGCCGAGATCATGACCGCGATGGCGCGTCTGGCAACCAGTGATACGCCGCACGGGGCGATTCGCGTGGCCTTTACGCCGGATGAAGAGATTGGCCGCGGTGCGTCGCACTTCGATGTCGAAGGTTTCGCTGCCGATTGGGCTTACACCGTCGATGGCAGCGATCTCGGCGAATTTGAGTTCGAGAATTTTAACGCTGCCACCGCGATGGTTAAAATCACCGGCAACAACGTGCATCCTGGCAGCGCCAAAAATGTGATGGTTAATGCGCTGGATTTGGCAATGCGCTTCCACGCTGAACTGCCAGCCAAAGAGAAGCCGCAGTATACCGACGGTTATGAAGGTTTCTTCCATCTGCATACCATCAAAGGGACGGTTGAGCATGCCGAGCTGATGTATCTGATCCGTGATTTTGATGCCGACAGCTATGCCCAGCGTAAACAGCTGCTGGAAGAGATTGGCCAGCGCGTGAGCCAAGGGCTGCAAAGCGAGTGTTCGATAAAAGTCGAGATCAGTGATAGCTATCGCAACATGCGTGAGAAGGTTGAACCGCACCCGCACATTATTGAGCTGGCGCTGCAGGCGATGCGCGACTGTGGCATTGAACCGAACGTCAAACCCATTCGCGGTGGCACCGATGGCTCTGCGCTATCGTGGAAAGGATTGCCTTGCCCGAACTTGTTCACCGGTGGCTACAACTATCACGGCAAGCACGAGTTCGCCTCACTCAATGTGATGGCGCAGTCGGTGGAGGTAATTGTGCGTTTGGCTGAGCTGGCGGGGCAGAAGAAGTGACAGTAACCGGTGCGCATAAATGCGCACCTTACAACGCAGGGCCGCCATTCATGGCGGCCGAAAAGTAGCTTACTCGCCGAAGAACCAATACCCGCTATTTACCAACGCTGCCAGCTGCGCCAGCAGTGAAGGATCGTCCAGCGCATCCCCGAAATCTTCCAGCGTCAGCACGTGATTATGCGCCAATGCTGCCAGCACATGCGGATGGCTGCAGGTGACGGATTCACCGTTGACAAACACCACATCGCCGATGGTCAACACGCGCAGGCCGCCGAGTCGCGTTAGCGCATCACCTTGCTGTAACGCATCATAGATTTCATCCGGCTGATAAGGCGGCTCCGGCGGGGCGACGTCCAGTTCGTGACGCGACTGGGAAATGAATTCGCCAAACCACTGATTAAACTGCTCCGGCTGGTTAATCACATCCATCATCACTTGACGGATACCTTCCAGTTCCGACGGCAGGATTTGCGATGGGCAATCACGCGATGGCACATCCGGATCGCTGTAGCGATAGCTGCCCAATTCGTTAGCCAGCATGTGATCGGCAAAACCGCTGATCAACTCGCGACCATTTGGCGCGCGGAAACCGACCGAATAGTTGATGGCGTTTTCCAGCGAATAGCCTTCATGCGGGAATCCAGGCGGAATATAAAGAATATCGCCGGGCTCCATCTCTTCATCAATAATGGCGTCGAAAGGCTCCACTTGAAGCAGATCCGGGTGCGGGCAGTGCTGCTTCAACGGCACTTTTTCACCCACGCGCCAGCGACGACGGCCAGTGCCCTGAATGATAAACACATCGTATTGATCAAAATGCGGGCCCACGCCGCCGCCGGGAACGGCAAAGGAGATCATCAGATCGTCAACGCGCCAGTCGGGCAGGAAACGGAACGGGCGCATTAGCGCAGCAGAAGGTTCATGCCAGTGGTTTACCGCCTGCACCAGCAGCGACCAGTTACTTTCGCCGAGATGATCGTAGCTCTCAAACGGACCGTGGCTGACCTGCCATTTGCCCTCGTTATGGCTAACAAGGCGACTATCCACCTCATTTTCCATTGCCAGACCGGCTAGCTCGTCTGGAGAAATAGGGTCGACGAAGTTTTTAAAACCCCGTTTAAGCACCACCGGGCGTTTCTGCCAGTAGCGCTGAATAAAGTCGGGCCAGTTGATGTCGAGCTGATAGTCCATATAAGGCGTCCGTTTGCTGCAAAGAATGATGGCAAGTATAACAGCCCGCGTCCCATTCTACTCGCGGTGATGCTCGACTTCCTGTCGCTGAAAAATGACTTCCATGCGCGCGCCACCGAGCGGGCTGGTCGTGGCGATCACCTGACCGGCATACTGTTCGAGGATGTCGCGCACCACGGCTAAACCTAATCCCTGGCCTGGGCGCAACGTGTCAGCGCGCTGACCGCGCACGAAGATCAGGTCGCGTTTGTTTTCCGGAATACCAGGCCCGTCGTCATCGATAAACAGATGCAGCGTTTTGTCGGTTTGGCGCGCGGTGACTTCAATGAATTCGAGGCAGTATTTGCAGGCGTTATCCAGTACGTTACCCAGCACTTCCATAAAATCATTTTTGTCGCCGATAAAGGTGAGCTCTGGCGAGATATCCAGCGTAATCGCCACGCCTTTGCGCTGGTAGACCTTGTTCAAGGCAGAACACAGGCTATCAAGTAACGCCGAGACCGAATGCAAATCACGCTGAAGCGGATTGTGATCGGCCTGCATGCTGGCCCGATGCAGGTAATAGCCAATTTGCTGCGAGATGCGGCTGATCTGCTCCAGCATCACCGGTTCGGCCTCTTCAATGGTTAACTCTTTGCCATTGCGTACGGAACGCAGCGTACTTTGGAGCACTGCCAGCGGCGTTTTCAGGCTGTGGGTGACATCTGAAAGGGTAGTGCGATAGCGCGTATAGCGCTGGCGTTCGTTAGTCAGCAGCAGGTTAAGATTGCGCACCAGGCTACGGAGCTCTTGCGGCGGATTATCATTGAGATTCTCGCGCTGCCCGGTTTCCAGCTCGCGCACCTGCGAAGTAAGATCGCCAATCGGACGCAAACTCCAGTGCGCCGCCAGCCACAGCAGCGGAATCACCAGCAACAGATTGGCCGCCAACACATAGCTAAACCACGACCACACCACATCAGAGTGCTGTAGCTCTTGTGGAATCGAATCGACCACCACGATGGTCAGCGCGGGTAAGTTGGTCGTGGCATCGTAACGGTTAACCGCCACCGAGTGGGTAAAGGTATCGTTGCTGTCGCTATCCAGAGCATGCAGCCGCTCTTTCGCTTGCGTGTTATTTCCCATCGCCGCCATGCTGGTACGCGTGCTGGTGTCGATTTCGTAAAAATCAGGTTTGAGCAGCCATTCGCGATGAATCTTGGTTCGGATGTCCGGCACGTCACGCTGTTGCCACAGCAGCTTACCGTGCTCATCGTAAATAAATACCAAGGTGGGGAAATTGAGCGTCATGCGCTCCGGCTGGCCGATGGTGAGTTGATTGTCGTGCCACTGTGCTAGCGTGAAGAACAGATTGCTCTCGCCGCGCATCACGCGATAAGTATTTTTATCGAAGCTGACTACGTAGCCAACCACGGCCACCATGCCGTAGGAGAGCGACAGAAACAGCACGATCGCCGCTGTCGCCAGCAAAAAACGGGCGCGGAGTGAAAAAGGGCGTAAACGTTGTAACCACGTCATAAATCACAGATCAAAGCGATAGCCCTGGCCGCGCACGGTGTTAATCACTTCGCTCGGATAGAGTGAAAGAATTTTTTTGCGCAGACGACCCATCAGCACGTCGATGGTGTGACTTTCGCGCAATTCAGCATCGGGATAGAGTTGCAGCATCAGCGAATCTTTGCTCACGACTTTACCGGCGTTACGAATCAATGTTTCGACGATGGTGTACTCAAAAGCGGTGAGTTTCACCGGTTCGTCTTGCACCGTCAGTTCGCGGCGTGACAGATCGACCTGGAACGGCGGCATGGAGATAATCTGCGAAGCGTGTCCGCTATTACGACGCATCAGCGCCTGTAAACGGGCGGCAACTTCCTCGATATGGAACGGTTTGGTTACGTAGTCGTCGGCCCCGGCTTCCAGCGCTTCAACTTTGGCTTGCCAACCTTCGCGCGCGGTCAATACCAGAATCGGTTGGCGAACGGCATCGGTGCGCCAGCGACGGATCAGCGACATGCCATCTTCATCGGGCAAACCGAGATCCACCAATGCGATATCGGGGATATGCTCTTGCAGGAAATAATCCGCTTCTTTGGCATCTTCTGCGGCATCGACCTGATGGCCCATTTCACGCAACTGCACGGCGAGATGATGTCGCAGCAGCGCGTTATCTTCCACAACCAGAACACGCATAGTATTTCCTTAGCTTCCAACGTAGTGATGTTGGAAAGAGTATATGCGAAGGCAGCTAAACCAGAGAACAACCAGGCGCGCGAAACGCGCCTGGTTAACGCATTACTTCAAATCATCAACCATCTGAATTGCACGGCCGAGGTAGTTGGCTGGCGTCATCTGCTTCAGACGCACTTTTTCCTCTTCCGGCAGGTCGAGACTGTCAATAAAGGTCTGCATACCTGCGGCATCAACACGTTTTCCGCGCGTCAGCTCTTTCAGCTTCTCGTACGGTTTTTCAATGCCGTAACGACGCATCACGGTTTGGATCGGCTCAGCCAGCACTTCCCAGTTATGATCCAGCTCATCCAGCAGACGATCGCGGTTCACTTCCAGTTTAGAGATGCCTTTCAGCGTGGCTTGATAGGCGATCAGCGCATAGCCGATGCCTACGCCCAGGTTACGCAGCACGGTAGAATCGGTCAGGTCGCGCTGCCAGCGTGAAACCGGCAGTTTGCTGGCCAGATGCTGCATCATCGCGTTGGCCAGGCCAAGGTTGCCTTCGGAGTTTTCGAAGTCAATCGGATTCACTTTGTGCGGCATGGTGGAAGAACCGATTTCACCGGCGATGGTTTTTTGTTTGAAGTGATTCAGCGCGACGTAACCCCAGATATCACGATCAAAGTCGATCAGAATGGTGTTGAAGCGCGCGATGCAGTCAAACAGTTCAGCGATATAATCGTGCGGCTCAATCTGCGTGGTGTACGGATTCCAGGTGATGCCCAGCGAGGTCACAAACTGCTCGCTCAGCTGATGCCAATCCACTTCCGGATAAGCAGAGATGTGGGCGTTGTAGTTGCCGACCGCACCGTTGATTTTACCCAGTACGTCAATCTTGCTCAGCTGACGCAGTTGGCGCTCCAGGCGGTACGCCACGTTCGCCATCTCTTTACCCATGGTCGACGGCGTCGCGGGCTGGCCGTGGGTGCGCGACAGCAGCGGAATGTCACGGTATTCGTGCGCCAGACCTTTAACGGCATCGATAAGCTGGTTCCAGAACGGCACGATCACATCGCGACGTGCGGTTTCCAGCATCAGCGCATGAGACAGGTTATTGATATCTTCTGAGGTGCAGGCGAAGTGGATGAATTCAGACACCGCATGCAAGGCGGGCACATTGGCCACTTTCTCTTTGAGGAAATACTCCACGGCTTTAACGTCGTGGTTAGTGGTGCGCTCGATGGTTTTAATGCGTGCCGCGTCTTCTTCGCTGAAATTGGCGACAATGGCATCAAGGAAAGCGTTTGCGTCGGCATCAAATGCAGGAACTTCCTTGATCTCTACAGTCGTAGCCAGTTTTTGTAACCAGCGAACCTCAACCTCAACGCGAAATTTCAGCAAACCGAACTCGCTGAAAATGGCGCGCAGTGGGCTGACTTTATCGCCGTAACGACCATCGACAGGTGAAACGGCGGTCAGAGAGGATAATTCCATCAGTGCAACTCCTGAATCGTTTAACAATGATGCCAGGGCAGCGCTTAATACGCCGGGCCCAGGCGGGATAAAATGGTTTTGGCTTCGCCCAGCAGACGCTGGCGCGAGAACATCAGCTGCAGACGGCCACCGCCAACCTGCTGCCATAACACCGCAGAGCGAATGCCGGCCAGCAGGGCGGCGCGCACTTTACTCTGCACTTGTGAATTCTGTAATACCTGCGGCGAACCCGTTACCTGAATGCGCGGGCCCAGCGGGCTAATCACATCCACATAAATGCCGGCCATCGCGCTGGTGATGGTGTCCGATTCCAGCTCGTAATGCGCTAACTGGCGGTCGAGTTGGCTAATGCGCTGTGCCAGCGTATCCATCGCGGTTTTATTGCCGTGTAGCTTACGCTCCAGCACCATCATGCTCAGCGTATAACGGGTCAGTTCCGCGCTAGCACCTTTACGGTTGCTGCTGTTCAGCACGGCCATCAACGTTTCTAAGCCTAACTGCAGATTGGCCTCATCGTTGCCAAACACCGCCAGCGTCGAGCCGGGATTGAGATCGATCAGGCTGCGCAGCGACACATTCAGTGCCGCGTTATTGCAATGTCCTTGCTGCGCGAGCTGTTGCACCACATGGGCGGCCTGGCATACGCCCGCCAGCGCCAGCGTAATCTCATAATAGTTCTTAGCCACGCTTAACTCCTGTCATCGCGTCGGGCAGCGCCGACCTTAGGCTTCTGCCAGAGGCAGGCGTTGTTCGATAATGCCGCCGCCAAGGCACACGTCACCGAGATAGAACACGGCGGATTGGCCTGGCGTGACGGCCGCAACCGGCTCGTCAAAACGGACTTCAATACGGTCGTCGCCATGTGGAATGATTTCACATGGAATGTCGGTCTGGCGATAGCGCGTTTTCACCGTACAGCGCAGTGGGGCGGTGATCGGCTGGCGATCGACCCAGTGCAGCTGTTGGGCAATCAAACCCACTGACATCAGGCGCGGATGCTCGCCACCTTGCGCGACGATCAAGCGATTGCGCGCCACATCTTTGTCGACCACATACCAGGGATCGTCATTGCTCTCTTTACGACCGCCAATGCCCAGGCCTTTACGCTGGCCGAGCGTGTGATACATCAAACCCTGATGCTCACCGACGATGTCGCCGTCAACGGTCTCAATCTCGCCCGGCTGCGCAGGCAAATAGCGGCCGAGGAAGTCGCGGAACTTGCGCTCGCCGATGAAGCAGATACCGGTAGAGTCTTTCTTCTTCGCGGTGATCAGATCAAGCTGTTCAGCGATGCGGCGCACTTCTGGTTTTTCCAGTTCGCCCACCGGGAACAAGCTTTGCGCAATCTGCTGGTGGCTCAAGGTATAGAGGAAATAGCTCTGATCTTTGTTGCCGTCGAGGCCGCGCAGCAGACGGCTTTGCCCGTCAACATCCTGACGGCGCACATAGTGGCCGGTGGCGATGAAGTCTGCGCCGAGATCGTCCGCCGCGAATTCGAGGAAGGCTTTGAACTTGATCTCTTTATTGCACAGGATGTCGGGGTTCGGCGTGCGGCCGGCTTTGTACTCTTCCAGGAAGTGTTCGAACACGTTATCCCAGTACTCAGCGGCGAAGTTGATTTTGTGCAGTTTGATGCCGAGTTTGTCACACACGGCTTGTGCGTCGGCCAGATCATCGGCGGCGGTGCAATACTCCTCGCCATCGTCTTCCTCCCAGTTCTTCATGAACAGGCCTTCTACCTGATAGCCCTGCTGTTGCAGTAACCAGGCGGAAACGGAAGAATCGACGCCGCCGGACATTCCGACGATCACTTTTTTCTGGCTGTTGTCAGACATGACGCACTCTTAAATTACAATAAAAACAGGCGGCGCATTCTATCATGCAGAAGCGGGGCGCGCACCCTCATGAAACGGCCACTGGAACGGCGCGACCAGTTGCAGCGGATATCGCTCGCCTTGTTGCCACAGCCGCACGCTTTCTGCCACTAACGGCGAACGCAGGCGATTGGCCGTTAGAATCTGCTCTGGCGGCAGCCACCAGCAGCAATCGATGTCACGATCGTGCGGCGAAGTCTCGACTTTTTCGGCCAAATCGAGGCCAAACAGGAAACGCACAAAAGGTGTATCGTCCGGCGCAATCCACTGCTGTACGCCAAGGAAATATTCGGGTTGGGCGTCGATGCCCGTCTCTTCAAACAGTTCACGCTGCGCAGCTTCGAGAAGGGTTTCATCGGCTTCAAGATGCCCGGCGGGCTGATTCCAGGTGATGCGGCCATGCACGCGCTCTTCGACCACCAGCAAATGTCCCTGTGCTTGCACCATACAGGCGACGGTTACATGAGGTTTAAACATCCTTCCTCCGAAATTGTTAACTAAAAGTTATTAAATGGCTGCGCTGATGTCGCGCCATTCACCCGGCGGCAAATCGCCTAACTGATGTTCGCCCATCGCAAAGCGAATCAGGCGCAGCGTCGGAAAACCGATATGTGCCGTCATGCGGCGAACCTGCCGGTTACGCCCCTCAAACAGGGTGATTTTCAACCAGCGAGTGGGGATCGCTTTGCGCTCGCGAATCGGCGGCTGGCGCGGCCACAGCCACTCAGGCTCGGCCACTAACTCCACGCCCGCCGGCAAAGTTGGGCCATCTTTCAGCGTCACGCCACTGCGTAATGGGGATAAATCTGATTCCTGCGGTGCCCCTTCCACCTGCACAAAATAGACTTTCCCGGTGCGCTTGCCGGGCTGCGTCAGTGCGGCCTGCAGTGCGCCATCGTTGGTTAAAATCATCAAACCTTCGCTATCACGATCGAGGCGGCCTGCGGCATAAACGTCGCTTACCGGCACAAAATCCTTCAGCGTGCGGCGTCCAGCTTCATCACTAAATTGTGGCAAGACATCGAATGGTTTGTTAAAGAGTATGACGCGTCTTGGGCCTTGTGGACGGGCATCGCGGCGCATGGGCTTACGTACCGGGGCGTTCGCACGCTTATCCTGGTGAATTCGTTGAGAAGTTTTTCGCATGGGCTTTGCAGTCAGAAACATTCGGCGCATTATAGCGCGAAACTACGGTGATTGGCGTAGCGGAAATAATCAAGTAGTATTGACCCGCATCTTACAAATCATTAACAAAAAATCGCTCGAAGGAGAGGTTGATGGAAAGCAAAGTAGTTGTTCCGGCGGAAGGTCAAAAAATCACCCTGGATCAGGGAAAACTGAATGTTCCGAATAACCCGATTATTCCTTACATTGAAGGTGACGGTATCGGCGTTGATGTTTCCCCGGTAATGTTGAAAGTGGTTGATGCCGCTGTGAAGAAAGCCTACAACGGCGAGCGAAAAATTTCCTGGATGGAAATTTACACCGGCGAAAAATCAGTAGAACTCTACGGCCAGGATGTCTGGCTGCCGCAGGAAACCCTCGATTTAATCAAAGAATACCGCGTTGCTATTAAAGGCCCGCTGACCACCCCAGTCGGTGGTGGTATTCGTTCTCTTAACGTTGCGTTGCGTCAGGAGCTGGATCTGTACGTATGTCTGCGTCCAGTTCGCTACTACAAAGGCACACCAAGCCCGGTTAAGCGTCCAGAAGAGACCGACATGGTGATCTTCCGTGAAAACTCAGAAGATATCTATGCCGGTATCGAGTGGAAAGCGGGCACGCCAGAAGCGGATAAAGTGATCAAGTTCCTGCGCGAAGAGATGGGCGTGAAGAAAATTCGCTTCCCTGAGCAATGCGGTATCGGCGTTAAGCCATGCTCGGAAGAGGGCACTAAACGTCTGGTGCGCGCAGCGGTTGAATACACCATCACCAACGATCGTGATTCTCTGACCCTGGTTCACAAAGGCAACATCATGAAGTTCACCGAAGGTTCTTTCAAAGACTGGGGCTACCAGTTAGTGAAAGAAGAGTTCGGCGGCGAGCTGATCGATGGCGGCCCGTGGATGAAGTTCAAGAACCCGAACACCGGTAAAGAGATCATCGTTAAAGACGTGATCGCCGATGCCTTCCTGCAGCAAATCCTGCTGCGTCCAGCTGAATACGACGTAATCGCCTGTATGAACCTGAACGGTGACTACATCTCTGATGCCCTGGCGGCTCAGGTTGGCGGTATCGGTATCGCCCCTGGCGCGAACATCGGTGACGAATGTGCACTGTTCGAAGCGACCCACGGTACGGCACCTAAGTATGCAGGTCAGGATAAAGTGAACCCAGGTTCAGTGATTCTGTCAGCAGAAATGATGCTGCGTCATCTGGAGTGGTTCGAAGCGGCTGACTTAATCGTGAAAGGTGTTGAAGGCGCTATCGCTAACAAAACCGTGACTTACGATTTCGAACGTCTGATGGAAGGCGCTAAACTGCTGAAATGTTCAGAGTTTGGTGACGCAATCATCAGCAACATGTAATTTGCCCTTCAGGCAGAAAGCATAACGGGAGCCATTGGCTCCCGTTTTTTTTAATCTGCAATTCGCGGTTACCGCGGCTAAAATTTATTGCATTGCCAGCACCGACTGAGCATCAATGATCATACACTTGCCTGTGCAGTTCTCATTACCGGTAAGCACAGGTGATACAGGTAGAATGAAATTCATCGCCGTCTCTTTTTTCACGGTGAATGCCATACCTGCAAATGTCCAGGGCATACCCAAAGATAAAGAACCAAACTCATCATATTTCGATGATTTTGCAATTTTAGGCAAATTTTCAGTATTCAATCGGTAGTAAAGGGCGCCATCAAACTCTTTTGGGACGACTTTAGTGATCTCGGCCTGTAAAAGCGCATATTCTTTTTGCTGAGGCGAAGAAAAGCCCTCGTTAATATTACTGGCTGCGAGTAATCCGGCAGCGACAGGAAGCAAAATAGCGATATAACGTGAATATCTGGTTTTATCGATAATAAAGAAAAGCCCGAGCAGGAAACAGGATGTGGTAATCAACGAGATCGCCACTATAGTGCGGTAAGCTGCCCAACTCTCAGTGACGAGCAAGTTTGGTGTCACAGCTGCAATAGCGAACAGCAAAGATAACACGACTTTCTCTTTGCCATGATCTTTAATCTTATTCAATCCAATGAATATAAAGATGAGAGAAATAATGATTGATAATGCTTTTCTGCCGGTATCAAAATTACAGATGGCATTTTTTAAGGGTTCAGCAAAGAACCATTTTATTTTTCCAACCACGTCAAAAGTAATGTTACTTCTTGACAGTGTCTCGCCAAACAACAGCTGCGGTACAGATTTGGCTAATATCAATGCCATCAACATGCCAAAGAATATCATGGCAAAAATGCGCAACAGTTGCTTTTTTTCGACTTTCCGTGCGGTTAGACAGGTATCCATAAAGGCAAAAAAAAGGAAACACATTGCGGTGGGTTGATAAATAGCAAAGGACAGGATAATCAGCAAGGCTGACAAGGCAATTCCGATAAAACCACGCAATTTAGTGAGGGCCGAGTAGCTTAATCCCGCAAGAAGAATAGATGTGACAAACGGAAAACACACTGACCAGGCGTTGAATACCTGAAAAGAGGGCAGCAAACAAATTATTAAAGAGAATATCACTCGCTGAAAATTATTTCTTAGAATCCCTCTCTCAGTGATGAATCTGTATAAATAACAACTCAGTATTATGAGAGTAAAAACAGATAACAACCTTAGCAGTATTAATGAATCGACACTGAATATCAGGAAAGAAAACAGGAAGCGCAAAGCGCCATATGCTGGCCTTCCTGAAAGGGCGTCCCACTTAAAAATGCTTGCGGGATCACTCTGAGAATTGAACAAATAGTACCAATCATCAGAAAAAGCATAGCTTGAGAGAAAAACAGGACTGTAGCAGGCAAACAAAGCGGCAGCTAAAAAAATATAAACTTTGAGGTTGCTTCTAAATATGTTAGTCATTTGTTTCCTTTTTTATATATCGAGGTCTATGTTTGGTTTCAATATATATTCTGCCAATATATTCACCTAATACACCTATCCCTATTAACTGAACTCCACCTAAAAAGAGTATTGATACCAGCAATGATGGATAACCTGCTACAGGGTTTCCCCAGATTATTTTATCAATAATCATCCATGCCCCAATCATCCATGCCCCATAAAGGAAAGACAACGCTGCAACCATAAACCCAATATAGGTCCAAACTCTTAGCGGAAAGGTTGAAAAACTGGTTAGTCCTTCAAGAGCCAGATTCCAAAGTCGCCAGCCGTTGAACTTGGGTTTTCCTGCGACGCGCGCTGAGCGGCTATATTCTACGATGGCAACATCACCTTCAACCCAACTTAGAATACCTTTCATAAACAGATTTCGTTCCTGCAACAGCTTGATGTTTTCTACTGTGGCGCGGGAAAGTAAGCGGAAATCGCCAACATTCTCCTCAAGCTTTGGTGAACTGATTTTATTGTGTAGCTTGTAAAACCATGCGGCAGTTTGACGCTTAAAATGACTATCACTACTTCTATCAATGCGTTTTGCTAATACAATCGGCCAGCCTTCCTGCCATTTTTTTATTAGCAGGGGAATCACGTCAATAGGATCCTGAAGGTCAACGTCGATCGGAATCACTGCATCACCACTCGCATGCTCAATGCCTGCGAGCAATGCGGCTTCTTTACCGAAGTTTCGAATTAAGCTAATGACTAACACAGACTCGTCATCATCCCGAAGTGACTGAATAATCTGCTCTGTTTTATCGCTACTGCCGTCGTTAATGAAGATGATTTCGAGATCGTAAGAAGAGAGTTTTTCTTTAACGGTACGGTAAAATAGGGGAATGGCATCTTCTTCATTGAAAACGGGAACAACCAGAGAAATTTTCACTTTTTCACCTTAAAAACAATAAAGTTTGAATAGATGAAGCCAAATATTAAGCTTAATAGAGAAAATGAAATAAGCGTAATAATCGGATTGATTTGCGTATGATCGGCAAAACTGCCAATACCTGCAGCCATCATGCCCATAAAAGCAACAAACATTACATAGCGAAGTGTTGTGGCTTCGGTTTTGAAGGTCCAGCGTGCATTAGCAAAGAATGAAAATGTCACGGCGACACTGAAAGCCATTAGATTAGCCAGCCATTGACGAGTATTCATAGAATACAAAGCGGCAAACACCATCCAATGTATCAACGTGTTAATGATGCCAACGGATAAAAAACGAGAGAAGAGTTTTAACATACTGAAATGTTAGCCATGGCGACATCATTATATTCAAAATGGATGGGAATTTTACATGCTGAGGTGGAATAAATAAAGTTGTAAAATCAACGTTTTCTCAGTCACGTTATCAGCGAAATGCATTCACTCACTATCAAAAAAATAACGGGAGCCATGGGCTCCCGTTTTGATGGCTTGCATCAATCGACTTGCTGCTCATTGGGTTTGGCCAACTGCGCCCGCTCCTGCGACAACCGCCAGAAATCGCTGCCGCCCGGCTGCTGGTACATCCGTAGCGAGAAGTGACCCACTATCGCGTAAATATATTCGAATATAGCCGACTGGGAGTTCTCGTAATCCACCCACAGCACTGACGAGGTGAAGCAATACACTTCAACCGGTAAGCCCTCAGGCGACGGTTTCATGGCGCGCACCACGATATACATGTCCTTTTTGATATCATCGCGCTGCGACAGCCATGCCGTCAGGTATTTACGAAATACCGTCAAATTGGTAATGCCGTTTTCAGCAAACCAGCGTTCGCCTACTGCATTGCTATCGCGGCCATCCATCAGTGCTGAAAGTTGCTCACTGACGCCACGGATTTGGCTCATTTGCTGCACCATGTCGTGATCGAGAAAGCGTATCGACATCTGATCAAGATGAAAACTGCGCATGATGCGGCGAGCGCCCGAAGAGAACATCGCTTGCCAGTTGGTGTAGGTTTCCGTGAGGAAGTTTTTGGTGGGGATGCGCGACAGCGTATTGTCCCAGTTACGAATGGTGATGGTGTGCAGCGCGATATCGATCACTTCGCCGCTGATGCCGTTATCCGGCATCTCAATCCAGTCGCCAAGTTGCAACACATCGTTTGATGAAACCTGAATATTGGCCACCAGCGACATCAGCGTGTGCTGGAACACCAACATCAATACCGCCGCGACCGCACCCAAACTGGAGATAATAATCACCGGCGATTTATTCGACATAATCGCCAGAATCATGATCGCCGAAATAATGTGCACCAGAATTTTGCCGACCTGAATATAACCTTTGATCGAGTGATTCTTGCGTTTGGCTTTTTTCGAATAGGAGTTATTAACAATCTCCAGTACTTCGGTAAAGAACAGCGATAAATAGACGAAGAACAAAATGCCGCAGATGGTCTTTATCGCTATCAGCAAATGCTCAGGTAAATCCGGCATAAATTGCAGCAGGTAATAAACCGTGATCACCGGGATAAAGTTGGAGAGCTTCTCCGACAGCCTGACGTCCTTATCCAGCGGCACCTGATTCTTGTGCGTGCTGAAGAACACCTTTCTGACCACCTTAACGATAAAGAATTTACAGATAAGATGAGCAATCATGCCGGCAAACATCAGTAATAGCAGGCTAAAAGCGGCCGAAAGCACCGTGTTGCCCTCAATAAAATTTTGTATCTTGCTTAAGTAATTCATTTCAACCACATGCCGGACAGTGTTGGCGGGAATTCAAACATAAACACGCCGAAGGCGATATACGACGCGTGCGCAATAGTCTACATCATCTCTGGTTTACATTCCCTTTCGCAGAAATTTGAAATCGATAGCAATTAAGCGTTAGCGACAGTGTGTCTTACCCATTAACCCGCTATCTTCAACGCTTACGATTTAGGAGGTGGTATGCAAGGTGTCATCAAGTTCGTCAAAGGCTGGTTGCTGTTTTCCCTGTTGTGGGGCGTTTTTATGTGGTTTGTGTCGTGGCAGGCGCAGGGTAAAGAGTTTGGCATGGTAATCGTGATGAGCTTGTATGCGGGATTGATATACCAGGCGCTGATGACCATGGTTGCACGCTATAAGGCGCGGCGTTCGCAGGCTTGAGCGTTACAGATTAACGAGTAACGGGGCCAGCACGGCCCCGTTTTGACGGATTATTTCCGTCCGAGCAGAAAACCGACAATCACACCAATGCTGGCTGCAACTGCCAGGCCGGTCGCGGGATTATCGCGTACCGATTTCACCACACAATCCGCTGCGTCCTGAACCGCATAGCTGGCCTGAGCCGGATAACGACGCGCCGCGCCTTTAGCTTGCTGGCGGCGTGAGCCGGTGAATTCGCCAAATTTTTCCTGTACGGCACCTGCCGCTTCATTCAATTTTGCTTCCGCTTTGTCGCTCATAATAACTCCCTGATAGTGGTGAATGTCCTGTAAAGCGTAGTCAGAGAAACTGTAGTCAGCAAATGACGCAGCGGTAAAGGTTGTAACAGCAGTTTGCAGTACGCGAAAATTCTGTCTCTTGCAGAAAGCTATTCGTTTCCACGATAAGCCGGATACCAGCTGACCAAAAAGTGGCGCAGATGATCAAAACACCATTCGGCATCATCGGCTTGCTGGCAATAGTAGCGTATGGTCACTTTCTCATAGCGCAGATGGCGCTGCTGCAGCGGTGACCAGCCCCAATCGAGCACGGCACGTGCGTAATTGATCAGCGTGCCACTCTGCATATTGTGCTGCTTCTCTTGCCGACTCAGGTAGATCTCAAACGCCCGATCGAGATTTTGCGTCTCTTCCGTGTTGAAGCCAGCGATGGTCGGGCGAAACGCCACGTCGATAAAACCACACACGCCATCTTCACGCTGCTGCCAATCGCAGGCGAGCGTCATAAACAAGCCATCCTGCAAATTCACCTCTTCCAGCAGACGCCGCATATTTTCGGAATGTTTACCTGCGCTGATTTCATCAATACGATCGGTTTCCTGCGTGAGGTCAAATCCACAGGGATTAAGCGTGCCATTAGTATTGGTGGTGGCCGGGAAGGGGAAATCGATATAGCCGTTGTTATCCAGACTTTTTTCCATCATGCAGGTCCGCAGCGTGAGATGGGCAGACAATAAACCATCTCGCGCTGCGACGCACGGCTTATGGGCACGTCCAGGTGATCATGGTGTTCTGATAGGGATTGATCAGGCGGAATTGTTTATCCGACAAACGCTGCGCGTACAGGCCTTCAGCGGTGACGGCCGAGGGCACATATTGAAAACGATCGGTGGAGTGCAACGTTCCGCTTTGCACTTTTACCCCATCGCGCGACACAGCGAAGGCGCTCACCAAATCAAAGATGCGCGCTTGGGTATTGCCCATCGATTGTCCATAAATCGTCGACACTTCGCCCGGACAATCGACACCTTTCGGCGAGGAACTGCAGCCAGCTAAAACTAAAAGGGTGAGTACAACCGTAATTCGCCACATGAGCACCTGCTTCTTTCCCTGGTTTGCAATGGCACGCCAATGCGTACTGATAAGTGGATCATAGCAGGTCTGACGCTGCTTCCCATTTGTCATTTGTATAATCGTTAAGCGGAAGGAATGTTAAGGGGTGACTTTAGTAGCAGAGAAACGGTATTCTTGCCAGCGTTGCGCATCAGGTAAGCAAAACAAGGGTAAATGAATGAAAGAAGAAGAAGCGAGTTTAATGATTCTTCAGCACGCGATTGACAAATTAGAAGCCGACAAAAAAAAGCAGGTCATGAACTGCGTAGCGGCCATCCAGGAAGTAATGCAGCGTTTTGATGCCGACGAGGCCGGGCTGGCATTGATGTTAGTCGCGGCACAAGTGGCTGCTGAGTAGTTTCCTCTTCCCTACCATCCCGTCGCGTACTCTGTAAAATGGCATTGCTGCTGTTAAGTCGAAAGACTTACCGCAGCAGCAATGCCATTACGTCTTCATCTTTCTGCTGCCTGGCATTCAATATGTGCTACCCTTCTGTAGAAAATACCAACGAAATCATCATGTAACCTCAGCGGAGAATCCAATGAAGGCGATAATAATGGCCGTTGGCGTGCTGGCTTGTCAGATTGCGCCCGCCTGGAGCGAAACCGAATATCAAATCACCTGTCCCGGTCGTCCCACTATGACGGTATCGCGTGCCGAATATGGTTTGAGCACTTTAATGTGGCCCACGCGCCATTTCCAGATTGCTGCCGGACAGCAGCGTACCAGCCTGAAAGGCGGTGACAAAGTCGCCATCACCCGTTTTCGCAATGGCGATCAGCTAATCGTGAATAAAAATAACGATGAAACCTTCTTCGTCTATGCCAACAGCAACAAGTTGCTGCCCTGTAGCCGCACCGATCAACGTGACGCGCAGATTCTTTCGCTGGAACGCGACGACGACAGCGCACGTCCTCACTCGTGACTTAAATCAGTTGCCGTTGGCGCAGATCCAGCGGTGACTGTTCCGCCTCATCAATCGCTGCGAGCCAGCTCTGCAAGTTCACTTTTGCCCATGAAAGATGGCCGCGCGTGGTGCTCATTAACACCACATCGGGACGCAATGAGCGGTAAAGCTCCAGCGACTGCTGCAATTCGGTGGGATTACTTTCCGGCATCAGCACGCTGATCCAGCGGTTGTAGTCGCGGGTAAGCGTATCGCCAACGAAAAGATACGTGTGGCCCAGCGGCGAGTGATAGAGATAGCTGCTACTGCCGGGCGTATGACCGGGCGTTGGCAACAGGTGAAAATCGCCGAAGTGCGTCTCTTGCTGGGTGAAGGTTTCGTCAGGCTCAATCACCAAACTGACCGGACCCAGCGAACGACTGTGACAATAAAGCGCGCTATTAAAGCGTTGCTGAATAGCGATTGCGCCTGGCGCGGCTTCATGCCAGTGGGTGAAATAGTGGCGAATAATACCGCCGGCATCATTGATGAATTCATGGTCGAGCGGATGCTCCACGCGACCAATCAATAAATTGCCACGTGGATGGCACAGCATAAAGCCATGCATCATTAAATCACTCGCCGTCTCTTCAGCGGGGAATTCTGGGGTGGAGATCCACAAGTCGTCGTACAGTGGCTTCAATGTCGGTCTCCTGCGGCAAAACGTTAGCGCAATGTCGGGTGGCCGGTGAAGGCGAACTGTGCTTCTCCCTTCTCAATCTGCAACGTGGCGCTGGCACCGAGCGGCAATGTCACAGTATCGGCATCGTGGCCAAAAGCCAGATCGCTGATCACCGGAATCTGGAACTCGTCACGGATGCGCTGCCACACGGTGGCAAAATCAAAACCGTTGTCGTACGCCGACAGCGTGGTGCTGGTAAAGCTGCCGGTAATAATCGCTTGCTGGCGTGACAAGATGCCACTTTGCTGCAGCTGGATCAGCATCCGTTCGATGCGGAACGGATGCTCGTTCACATCCTCGATCACCAAAATGCCACCTTCGATTTGCGGCATCCACGGCGTACCAATCAGCGAGCAAATCATCGCTAAATTGCCGCCCCACAAGGTGCCTTGCCAGCGACCGTGGTCCGGGCTTTCGCTGCGCCAACTCAGATTAACTGTAGGTGATGTTAGCGTTTGCCAAAAGTGCGATAGGGTAAAATCAGATAATGTCTCTGCGCCGAAATTACCGGCCAGCATCGGGCCACTGAAAGTAATAAGCCCGCTATGCGACAGTAACGCCAGTTGAATCGCGGTGAAATCGCTGTGTCCGCACAGCGCCACCGGCTGATCAAGCAAGCGACGTTGCAGGCCCGCATAATCGATCTTATCCAGTAATCGTGAGGCACCATAGCCGCCACGTACCGCCAGCACGATATCGGGCAGGGTATCCAGTGTTGCCAACGTATTAATATCATTCAGCCGCTGTGCATCATCACCGGCAAAACGCTGATAGCGGCGGGCGATCGCTGAAAGGTTCTCAAGGTGATGACCTGCGGTCTCTAAACGACTCACCGCGCGTTGGGCGGCATCCTGATTGTGGCAATAACCTGAAGGGGCGATGAGACGTAGCGTGCGGGGCGTAACCATAACTTCCATCCTGCTTAGAGTCGCTGGCCGATGATGACGAAATACGTTATCACAGTCACGGTAGCGTAAGGGTTTTTAACGATTTAGGATAAACGGTAATTTTGCATCGCGCTGCGCCAGGTATGATAGCTTGCGCCAACCTTATTGCGGAACCAAAAATCAGTGAAAATTCGCCTACTTATGCTTTCTGCACTGCTGCTTGCTGGCTGTTCAAGCGAGCCGGAAAAACCGGCACTGCCCGAAAAGAATACGCCGTTAACCCAGGCACCGCCGTCGAAAGTGAATGATGCATGGTCAATGTTTACCGAAGATGCCGCCAGTCATTATGGCGTTGATGAGAAGTTAATCAGCGCCATTATTAGTGTCGAATCCGGCGGCAATCCCACCGTAGTGAGCCGTTCCAATGCGGTCGGTCTGATGCAAATCAAGGCCTCTACTGCGGGCCGCGAAGTCTATCGCACTCAGGGCCGTCATGGTCAGCCTTCCTCTTCTGAGTTGCGCGATCCGGCGAAGAACATCGATATCGGCGCGGCCTACCTTAAAATCCTGCAGGACTCCGCGTTAGCCGGTATCCGCGATCCGCTGACCCTGCGTTACGCCACCATTGTGTCCTATGCCAACGGTGCGGGCGCCTTGCTGCGCACCTTCTCGCGTGACCGCGACCGCGCCATTGCGATGATCAATTCCATGACGCCGAATGAGTTTTACCAGCACGTGCAGAACAAGCATCCAGCGGCGCAGGCCCCGCGCTATTTGTGGAAAGTCACCACCGCCTATCGCACCATCGGTTAATGTTCGTAGGGTCGCCATTCATAGCGACCTTATCAACAACCGCACCACGCTAACCCTCTGCTAATAATCTCGCCGTCGGATAATCGACAATCAACACCTGTACGTAACCGCCGCGTAACGCACCGCGGATCGCCTGGGCCTTCTCTTTGCCGCCCGCTAACGCCACCACCTGCGGGCAGCGTTTCACCTGCTCTAACTCCATGCCGATGACCGGATCTTCTGCCGCGCTGAGCACTGGCTGACCATCGGCGTCGAAATAGTGCAGGCAGATATCGCCCACCGCACCGCGCTCGGCCAGCGTTTGTAGCATCTCACCATCGTAATAGTTGCCGGAATTGCGCAGCAGGGCGGAGGGCTCAAGATCGCCGATGCCGACAATCGCCAGATCCACCTGATCAAACTTCTCCAGTACCACCGCCACATCGGGATTGACCGACAAACGCTGGCGATCCTGCACCGAATGTTCAATCGATTGCGATGGCAGCAGCCACGCCGGGCAATCCAGCAGTGCCGCAAGATTCTGTGTCAGTATAGTGGCCTGCACATTGCCGTTGGCCCCCACGCCACCCAGCAGTTGAATCACCCCTTTACACGGCGCGCTCAACGGATGAAGGGCATCGACCATGGCACGGATCGTGCCGCTCCATGAAGAGATCCCAATCAGCTCGTCGGCACGCACACGTGTTTCCAGATAGTGCGCGGCGGCGGAACCGATCGCCTGTTTGATCTGCAACGCAGAAGCCTGATCTGGCACATCCACCACAATCACTTGCGGCAGTTGATAAAGCTGCTCAAGGGTTTTTTCCAGTTCGGGAAACACATTGGCCGGCGGCACCACGCTGATCTTTACTACCCCTTCTTTCACGCTGCGATTGAGGATGCGCGAGACAAAGGATTGCGACAGCTTCAGCAGTTGCGCAATGTCGGACTGCTTCCTGCCTTCCACATAATAAAGCGTGGCGATTTTCACCATCAGCCGCTGTTCATCCTGTTTTGCCATGGTTTTTTCTCTCTCTTAATCTGCCTGGTATTGTTAATCAGCCGGTCATAAATAACAACGCAGAACATTTTGTGATCGTTTTCGCTTTTTGACGATTGGGCATTGGACGTGCTCAGAAAGCCAGCGCATAGTCATTATGCATATAAAATCGCAATTGAATATATATTCAATCGGAGATAACAAATGAAAGCCTCTGTCCTCAAAGTCTCTCTACTTGCTTCTATCATGATGATGTCAGCGGCGTCGCTGGCAGCGGATAAGGGGTTGCTGGCCATCATTACGCCATCGCATGACAACCCATTCTTTAAAGCCGAAGCCGACGGTGCGCAGGAAAAAGCCAAAGCGCTCGGTTACACCACGCTGGTGGCATCGCATGACGATGACGTCAACAAGCAAAACCAGCTGATTGAAACCGCCATTGCGCGCAAAGCCAAAGCCATCATCCTGGATAACGCCGGCGCTGATGCCACGGTTGGCCCGGTACAAAAAGCCAAAGACGCGGGTATTCCGACCTTCCTCATCGACCGCGAAATCAACAAAACCGGCATCGCCGTGGCACAGATCGTCTCCAACAACTATCAGGGCGCGCAGCTCGGCGCGGAGAAGTTCGCCAAACTGCTGAACGGTAAAGGAGATTATGTTGAGCTGCTGGGCAAAGAGTCGGATACCAACGCGGGCGTACGTTCACAGGGTTATCACGACGTGCTGGATGATTATCCCGACCTGAAAATGGTGGCACAGCAGAGTGCCAACTGGAGCCAGACCGAAGCCTTCAGCCGCATGGAAACCATCCTGCAGAAAAATCCCAACATCGTTGGTGTGATCTCGGGTAACGACACTATGGCGCTGGGTGCGGAAGCGGCGCTGAAAGCGGCCGGTAAAACCAATGTGATCATTGTCGGCTTTGACGGCAGCGATTACACCCGTGACTCCATCATAAATAAAGGCAACATCAAAGCCACCGTCCTGCAGCCGGGCTGGGATCAGGCGCAAATGGCCGTCGAGCAGGTGGATTATTACCTGAAGAATGGTAAAGCGCAGAAAGAAGAGAAGCAGCTGATGGATTGCGTGCTAATTGACGACAGCAACGCCTCGAAGCTGAAAACCTTCAAGCTGGCGCAATAAGGTGGAGGTCGGCATGAAGGGGAAAGCGCTGGGCGGCATGTTGGTCGCGCTGCTGACGCTGATGTTAGCCGCCTGCACCGTGGTGGATCTTGATGCAGACGGCAAGCCCATCATGCCGAAAGATCCTCATGCCAAGCCGGGGTACAGCGATCAAACGCCGCAGCAGATCGCGGAATCAAGCTGGACCAGCCGCGTGCAGCAGCCGGCAGAGAAGCAGGCGCTGAGTTGGGCAGACATGGAAACCAAGAGCCACACCGTCAAAGCGGGCGGCAGCGAGAGCGTGTTTGTGCGCGCGGCGGGCACGGTGACGGCATTTGATCACAGCAATGAACGGGAGCGCAGCCTCACCCTCACCATTAACGGTAAACCGGTGAAGGTATTGATCGGCCCGGTGCTGCGCGGCAACGCCATTCGCGATGCAGCTGGATTCCGCTTCGAAGAGTTCACCAATCAGGTGCAATACGCGCAGCTGACCAAAGCGCTCAACCGCCATGCGGTGAAGCAGCTGCCGACGGTGGATGCCAGCTGGGTGGGCAAACCGGCGCAGGCGCTGCTGGCGGTGAGTATGGGCGCGGGCACGGTGGATGATGTGGTGGCGGTTCACCTGCAGCAGGGGAATCCATAATGAGCGACGAGATTATTCTGCAGGCCAACCAGATGTCGATGCTGTTCCCCGGCACGTTAGCGCTGGACCGGGTGGACTACCGCGTGTGGCGCGGCAAAGTCAATGTCATCATCGGCGAAAACGGTGCCGGAAAATCGACGTTGATGAAGATTCTCGCCGGCGTGCAGCAGCCGAGCAGCGGTGAAATGTTCCTCAACGGCAACAAAGTGGCGTTTCACAGCACGCGTGATGCCGCGCACCACGGCATCGGCATGGTGCATCAGGAGCTCAACCTGTTTGAAAACCTCAGCGTAGCGGAGAACATTTTCCTTGGCCGTGAGATCCAGAGCGGCATTAGGCCCATTAATGAAGCCGAGCAGAAACGCCGAACTGCCGCGCTGATGCAGCGACTCGATCAGCCGATTTCGCCGGATGAGAAGGTCGGCAACCTAAAAGTCGGTCAACAGCAATTGGTGGAGATCGCCAAAGCGCTGGCGGAAGACGCCGACATCCTGATCCTCGATGAGCCCACCTCGGCACTGAGCAAAACCGAAGTGGAGATCCTGTTTCGCGTAATCCGCGAGCTGACGCGGCAGGGCGTTTCCATCATTTATATCTCGCATCGGCTGGAAGAGCTGATGGCGATTGGCGATGTGATAACCATTCTGCGCGACGGGCGCTTTCAGGCCGAAGCGCAGGTTAGCGATATTGATGTGCCGTGGATTGTGCATGAAATGCTCGGTAGCGATCCGGTTAACACCTTCCTGCCGACGCATCGCCAGTTTGGTGCAGCGGTGTTGGAAGCGGAACACATTACCTGCGTCAGCCCCAACGGCAACACGCTGGTGGATGACGTCAGTTTTCAGGTGCGTTCTGGTGAGATCGTCGGCATTTACGGTTTGATGGGCGCGGGGCGCACCGAGTTGTTTGAGTGTCTACTCGGCACGCAACGCAATTATCTCGGCAAGCTGTGGCTCGACAGCAAACCGCTGCCCACGCGTTTGCCAACCGCTGAACGCATCCGCATGGGCATGAGTCTGGTACCGGAAGATCGTAAACGCTCGGGCATTTTTCCCATCTCATCGGTGGCGAGTAATCTGACCATCGCCAGCCTGTGGCGACGTCTTTCACATCGCACTGTGATTTCTGAACAGGCCGAACGCGAAGTGGTGAACAGCACTGTCGGCAATCTGGCAATTAAGATCTCTTCGCCAGACGTTGCCATCAGCGCCTTAAGCGGTGGCAATCAGCAAAAAGTGGTGATTGGCCGTTCGCTGCTGACCAATCCGCGTTTGTTGCTCCTGGATGAGCCAAGTCGTGGTATTGACGTCGGAGCCAAAGCCGAAGTGTTCCGCATGATGGTCAAGCTGTCGGAGCAGGGCATTGCGGTGGTGTTTTCGACTTCCGACCTGAAAGAGATCATGGCCGTCGCCGATCGCATCATTGTGATGTCTGGCGGCAAATTGACTGCTGACCTACCGCGCGCTGAAGCGGAAGAGGCGGCGCTGGTTAAAGCAAGCGCACAAGGGTTCTGATATGAAAAACAACGGCGCGCTCGCGCTCGCATCGCCTGGTAAAGCCTTTAACTCACGCGAAAGCCTGATTCTGCTGCTGCTAAAACTGCGCACCTTTATTGCGCTGTTTTTGATTGTCGGTTTCTTCGCTATTACGGTGCCGGATTTCCTCGCGGTCGGCAGCATGGTGATCATGGTGAAACACATCGCCATTAACGCCTTCCTCGCCCTCGGCATCACCTTTGTCATCATCACTGCAGGTATCGATCTCTCGATCGGTGCCACGCTCGGTTTGTGCGGCATGATTGCCGGCTGGCTGATTACCAAAGGCATTGTGCTGCCGATGTTTGGCATCGCCATCTTCCCCAGCGTGTGGGTGATTGTGCCGATTGTATTGCTGATTGGCGGGATAATTGGCGCGGCAAACGGCTGGATCATTACCCGTTACAACGTGGCGCCGTTCATCTGCACGCTCGGTACCATGTACATCCTGCGCGGCACGGCCATGCTCACCTCGGGCGGCGAAACGTTTCCCGGCCTGCAGGGCAATGACATGCTGGGAAATACCGGATTCGACAAGATTGGCGCGGGCTATTTCCTCGGTTTGCCGTGGGCCATCTGGATGATGGTGCTACTGGCGTTGGTGATCGCTTACGTTGCGCGACGTCTGCCGTTTGGCCGCCAGGTTTACGCCATCGGCGATAACGAACGCGCCGCGGAGCTCTCGGGTGTGAAAGTGAAGTCCGTAAAAATCTGGGTGTATGCCATCTCCGGTTTTTGCGCGGCGATTGCCGGCATCGTGGTCTCGTCACAGCTGGTGGCCAGCCATCCGGCGAACGGGACGTCGTTTGAAATGAACGCGATTGCTGCCGTGGTGCTGGGAGGCACCTCGCTGGCGGGTGGACGCGGCACTATTCTCGGCACGCTGATTGGTGCCTTTGTTATCGGCTTCCTCGCGGACGGTTTGATCATGATGGGCGTTAGCGAGTTCTGGCAAATGGTGATCAAAGGCATCGTCATTATCGTGGCCGTGATCATCGACCAAATGCAGAGCCGTATGCAGCAGAAAGCGGCAGTAGTGGCGCAGAAAGCGCTGATTGAGGAGGGCGGTAGCCCGGCAAAAAGTTAATCGGTTGGGTGCAGGCGCTGATTGTCTGCACCTTTTTTTCATCATTGTGAATAAATATTCATCCGTGCTTTAAAATTCAGAGGTGTCTATGAATCCTTTCAAATACTCGGTAGCGGATCTGGCAGCGAAAGCGCGCGCCGTGCGCCGCCGCATTATCCAGCTGAACGCGGGCAGCCCGGCGGGCGGTCACACCGGTGCCGATCTCTCTCAGGTGGAGATCCTCACCGCGCTCTATTTCCGCATTCTTAACTGCGCGCCCGATCGTACCAACGATCCGCAGCGCGATATCTATATCCAGTCAAAAGGTCATGCGGTGGGTGGTTATTACTGCGTGCTGGCAGAAGCCGGTTATTTCCCCACCGAATGGCTGCCGACATATCAGCATTCAGATTCGCACCTTCCCGGCCATCCGGTACGACAAAAAACGCCGGGCGTTGAGCTGAACACCGGTGCGCTGGGCCACGGTTTACCCGTGGCAGTTGGCATTGCCTTGGCCGCGAAAAAAGATAACAGCGACCGACGCATTTTTGTCGTCACCGGCGACGGTGAACTGGCAGAAGGCAGTAACTGGGAAGCGGCGCTGGTCGCGGCGCATTACGGCCTCGATAACCTGGTGATCATCAACGACAAGAACAAGCTGCAGCTGGCGGGCCATACACGCGACATCATGAACACCGATCCGCTGCCGGATAAATGGCGCGCCTTTGGTCTGGACGTGAGCGAGTGCAATGGCAATGACATGGCTGCTGTGGTGGAGGCCATCGAAAACCTGCCGCGTAACGGCGGCAAGCCACAGGTGATTGTGGCGCATACCGAAAAAGGCTTCGGCATCTCCTTTATTCAGGGCAAACCGGAATGGCATCACCGCGTACCGAAAGGGGAAGAGATTGAGTTGGCACTGGAGGAGTTGAAAGATGAGTAATGCAAAACACCTGGCGACAGTAATGGTCGAGGCATTTATTGATGCGGTTAATCGCGGCGTCGATTTAGTGCCGGTGGTGGCCGATTCCACCTCAACCGCCAAAATTGCGCCTTTTATCAAGGAGTTTCCCGATCGCCTGATCAACGTTGGTATCGCGGAGCAAACGCTGGTCGGCACCGCCGCTGGCCTGGCGATTGGTGGCAAAGTCGCCGTTACCTGTAACGCCGCGCCGTTCCTGGTTTCTCGCGCCAATGAGCAGGTCAAAGTTGATGTCTGCTACAACAATACCAACGTCAAACTGTTTGGCCTGAATGCCGGGGCCAGTTACGGCCCGCTCGCCAGCACCCATCACAGCATCGACGACATTGCAGTGATGCGTGGCTTCGGCAACATCGAAATCTATGCGCCTTCTTGTCCGCTGGAGTGCCGCCAGATTATTGAGTATGCGCTGGCCCACGTCGGCCCGGTATATATCCGTCTCGATGGCAAAGATCTGCCACAGCTGCACGATGAAAACTATCAATTCCGTCCGGGCCAAATCGATGTTTTACGTGAAGGTCATGACATTGTACTGGTGGCGATGGGCTCCACCGTTCACGAGGTGGTTCACGCCGCCGAGCAACTGCATGAGCAAGGCATTACAGCGGGTGTGATCGCCATTCCATCGATTCGACCTTGTGATACCCAACAGCTGCGCGAGCTGTTAAATCACTATCCAGCGGTGATTACCGTGGAGGAGCACAACGTCAACGGCGGCGTCGGCAGTTTGGTCGCTGAAGTGTTAGCGGAAGGCGGTTGTGGCATTCCACTGTTGCGTTTAGGCATCCCCGATGGCGAATACGCGATTGCGGGCGATCGCGCCTCAACCCGCGCGCGTCACGGTATTGATGCCGCCAGCGTGGTGAAGAGTGCAGTGCGCATCTGTGCAGGAGCGTAAAGATGGCAGGTTCGTTAATACTGGCAATTGATGAAGGTACCACCAACGCTAAAGCCATTGCGGTGGATCGCGCCGGAAACGTGGTGGCACGCGGTAGCCAGCCGCTGACGCTGGAACATCCACAGCCCGGACTGGCGGAGCAGGATCCGCTGGCGATTTGGCAGGCGGTGAAACAGGCCGTAAGCGATTGCCTGGCACAGTGCTCAGGTGCTGCGGTAGCAGCGGTGGCGATCAGCAACCAGCGCGAATCGGTGCTGATTTGGCAGCGACATAACGGTGAGCCATTGACTCCGCTGGTGAGTTGGCAGGATCGCCGCTCAGAGGCTTTTTGCCGCGACTTACGCGTGGCGGGTAAAGCGCCGCGCATCACTGGACTCACCGGATTAGCGGTCGACCCGATGTTTCCGGCCGGCAAACTCACTGGCATGCTCGCGACGCTGCCAAATGGATTAGCACGCGCGCAGGCGGGAGAACTCTGCATCGGTACGGTGGATAGCTGGCTCAGTTGGCAGCTGAGCGACGGCGAAAGCTTCGTCACCGATCATGCCAATGCGGCGCGCACTCAACTCTACAATCTGCACAGCGGTGACTGGGATGATGAATTGCTGGCGCTGTTCCATATTCCGCGCGCGGCATTGCCGCAGATTGTGGCCTCCGCCAGCGCGCAAGGCGTGGTAACACGCAATGATATTCCCGGTTTAGCGCCCGGCACGCCGATTTTGTCACGCATCGGCGATTCGCACGCTGCGCTGCAAGCCCAGCGCAACGGCAGCGAAGAGGTGGTCAAAGCCACTTACGGCACCGGTTCATCGCTGATGATGTCGATGGCAACGCCGCTGCTAACGGAAAATGGCCTCAGCACCACGGTGGCGTGGCACGACGGCACGCTGCGCTATGCCTTCGAAGGCAACATTACGCACACCGGTTCCGGTGCGGCGTGGCTCGGCCGCATGCTGGGCATCAATGATCCGCGAGCGCTCACCGCGCTGGCGCAGCGCAGCGAACACAATCAGGGTATTTATTTTGTACCAGCACTCTCGGGCCTGGGTGCGCCCTGGTGGGATTTAAAAGCACGCGGCATGGTGTGCGGGCTAACCGATGCGGCAACGCCAGAGGTACTGGCGCGCGTGGCGCTGGAATCGATCACCTTCCAGATCGCCGACGTGTTTTTTGCCATGGAGCAGGCCAGCGGTGTGCAACTTCCTGCGTTGTGCGTGGATGGTAGCGCCACAGAAAATAGCTGGTTGATGCAGATGCAAGCCGATGTGTTGCAGCGGCCGCTGAAACGCGTGCCGACGCCAGAGGTTTCAGCGCTGGGTGCGGCCCTGTTGGCGGGCCGCACGTTGGGCTGGTGGCAGCAGGGCAGTGAGATGCAGGCGTTACAGGGCGGCAGCGTGATCATGCCGCGTGAGGAACAGGCGCAAAGCATGCAGGAAAATTATCAAGGCTGGCTGGATGCGGTGGCGCGCTGCCGTTTTCAGCCGCATTGACCAGGCGGTCGCCATGAATGGCGACCTACGATTGCACGATGCGCAGCGGGATTACTGGAAACGATTCGCCTTGTCACGTGCCAAACGTTCCAGCGCAAAAATCACCTGCTGTAACTGGCGTTCCTGAATCGGTTCGATGGCGGTAAAGCGGAAGCTGAGGCGCGGTGTAACACGGGTGTCGTTCTTGCTGGTCACCACGGTACGTTCACCAATGTGCAGCAGCTGAGCCGTCACCTCAAAATGACCGTATTCAGCCAGATCGACGCGCAGCTTTTTAAACGTATCGCCGCGATTAAGGCCTTCCGGCAGCGCTTCGTCCAGCAGCACGCCCACGCCACCTAATGAGAGATCCTGCAGGCGGAAACGCGCCGTGCGACCGTCCGGCCACTGGCTGTGGCAATAAAAAACCGGTTCCAATGGCGCATTGACGCGGAAAAATTCACGACGCTGAATCTGCCATACCAGTTCGGGTAGTGAAGCGGCAAAAGCAGGTAAGCCTTCGAATTCAATACGCTGTAAACCGGTTAAACCAAATTCTACTTTGGCACCGTGCGTTTCGGCGGCGATATTCACTTCGCCACCTTGCAGCGCTAAATCGTTATCCAGCGCGTTGCTGCCGAGGTCAAAGATCACCTGATCTTCATCGGCTGACAGCAAGCGGCTGATAAACTGACCGCGCGAGAAATTCACCATCAACAGGGTTTGAAAACGCAACAGGTCTTTCATCACGCCTAAAACAGCTAACGTGCCTCGCTTGAGGTATTGTTCTTTATCGGCTTCACCCACGTCCTGCTCCACTTATCCGATTATTATTTTCACGACTGACAATGCTGTTCGTCTGTTATCGGCGACGCTTCGCTAAGCTTTAGCCTGCGAACGATGATTTACTGTGCTGAATTGCGATGCAGATCAAAAAATCCCGGCTATACTTGTTGCGGTGAACACATTGATTAATAAAGTAAGGAGCAGTAAATGGGTATTCTTTCATGGATTATTTTTGGTCTGATTGCCGGGATTATCGCCAAGTGGATTATGCCGGGTAAAGATGGCGGCGGCTTTATCATTACCGTGGTGCTGGGTGTGGTAGGTGCGGTTGTCGGTGGCTGGATCAGTACCCTGTTTGGTTTCGGTAAAGTTGATGGTTTCAACTTCGGCAGTTTCGTGGTGGCGGTCATTGGCGCCATTGTGGTGCTGTGGATCTACCGTAAAGTGCGAAGTTAACCGCGCAGAGATTTGATGAAATCCGCCATCCCGCAAAGGATGGCGGATTTTTTTATGCCTGCTTAAAAGTCGTAGCCCACCGTGGCCATCACGGTACGCTCAGCCCCGCGATAGCAGTAACCGGTGCCGTAACAGGCGGCCAGATATTTTTTATCGGTCAGGTTGTTGGCATTAACCTGCAGCCAGGCGCCTTTCAGCTGCGAATTCCACGCACCAAGATCCGCGCGTACCGACGCATCAAACAGCGTCACGGATGGCAAACGCGTAGTGTTCTCGTTATCGGCCCATTGCTTACCGATATAACGCACACCGGCACCGGCGCTCAAGCCGTAATCAAACTGATAATGCCCCCACAACGACGCCATGCTGTTCGGCGTGACATACGGCGTATGGCCTTCGTTACCGTCTACGGAATCCTTAAAGCGCAGATGGTTCAGCGTGTAGCCCGCGATGGTGCTGAAGCGCGGTGTCAGCTGATTACTCGCCTCCAGCTCAATGCCCTGCGAATGCACTTTGCCCGACGGCGTGTACGTGCCGTCCTGCACGTTGCGGTTGGCGACATCGTCCTGCGTCAGATCGTACACCGCGATCGAATACATATCGCGCGTGCCCACCGGCTGATATTTCACGCCCGCTTCATACTGCTCAGAGGTGGTCGGTTTCAGCTGATTGCCCTGCGGATCGGTTAATGAAGCTGGCGTAATCGCCTGGCTCCAGCTCACGTAAGGTGAAATACCATTGTCGAAGGCATACAACAGCGCGGCGCGGCCACTGATGTGATCGTCCTGACGACGGCTGGTGCCGTTTTCCGAGACGATGCGGTCATAGCGGCCCGATAAGTCCAGATGCCAGCGATCCAACTGCAACTCGTCCTGCAGATACAAGCCGGTCTGATAGTAGCGGCGCGTCTGCGATGTCCAGGAGAAGTCCGGCATGATGCCCACTTCTTCACCGTTCCACGCATTCAGCGCGCTGGCGGCGCCGCTGGCTTCAGTAATGTCGTTTTTATAGCGATGATACTCCGCGCCCAGCGTCACACGATGCTGGACCGCGCCCGTCGCAAAATCGGCCTGCAACTGGTTGTCGTTAGCCCATGCGCTGAGCGAAGAACGCTCGCCGGAGAAGTAGCGGTTCAACAGGTCTGGATTGGTGGCATTCCAGCCAATTTGATACACCTGATCGAGCTCGGTATTCGAGTGGCTATAGCTGCCGGTGGAGTGTACCGACCATACTTCGTTGAAGCGGTGGGAAAAGTCATAGCTATAAATCTGTTCACGACGCTTGAACTGATCGAGCGCGCTGTCGCCTTCGTAAAAGCCGTCGCTCAACGTGCGGCCATTGTGGCTGTAAAGCGTGCCTTCTGCTGGCACCGATCCATGATAGCCGCCAGAGGGATCTTTCTGCAGGTAGGCGCGCAACACTAAATTGGTGTCTTCACTTGGCTGCCACATCAGCTGCGGTGAAATCGCGTACTTCTCTTCACGCGTGTGATCGTACTGCGTATCGCTGTTGCGCGTGATGCCGGTTAAGCGAAATGCCCACTGATCGTTAATGGCGTTGGTGTAATCAAACGCAGCGCTATTGGTGGCGTTCGTCCCGCTCGACAGGCGGAAATGGCCCTCTTCGGCGAACTGTGGACGCTTACTCACCATGTTCACCAATCCACCCGGCACCGTTTGGCCATACAACGCGGAAGAGGGACCTTTAATCACATCAATACGATCGAGGAACCAATTATCCACCTGCAGGATGTTGAAGCTGCCGCCGTCACTCATGACGCGCAGGCCATCGAGGAAGGTGTTATCGACATCGCCGCCGTGGAAACCGCGCAGCGCGATGGTGTCGTAGCGCGTGGCCGCGCCGCCAAAGTTGGTGAATACGCCCGGCGTGTAGCCCAGTGCCTGATTAAGATCTTGTGCGCCCTGATCTTCCATTTGCTGACGCGTTACCACCGAGATGGATTGCGGTGTGGTAATCAGCGGCTGATCGGTTTTGCTGGCACCGCTGCTACGCGTGGCAAGATAACCCTGCGTCGGTGAGGTGGCGCTTTCTTGCGGTTGCGCCGTGACGACAATCGACTCTTCGGCGAAGCTGGCAGCCGGTAAAGCCAGCGCCAGCGCACACAGCACGCGGCCACGTTTAAGGGTAAACAGCGAGGTCATGAGAGGTTCCTGTTGTTTTAATGAGAATGACTATAGAAATTAGATTGAGAATTATTATCTTTTGCGAGGTGTGTTTCAAGGTGTGAATTTGTTGTAAGAAGGGTATGAGAAAAATGCACAAGGTGGCACGAAGCATCCGTAGCGGCGCAATTTATTGCGCATTCTTTGGATGGGCATAATGCCGCCATTATTACGCGCGATAAATCGCGCCGCTACGGATTGTGCGGTTGCCGGGTGTATTCACCCGGGCTAAGGAACAAGGTTACTTCGTGGAGGTTAACGCCGGCATATCAGGAATATCACCGGCGCTGTTACAGGTTTTGTCTTTCGGGCAGTACTTGTCGAGCAGTTTCAACGTCACGCCATTGGTCCAGCCGAAACCATCCTGCAACGGATACTCACCGCCGCCTCCGCCGCCCAACTGTGCGCCTTCAACCACATACTTCTCCACCAGTTTGTGCTCCTTGTCATAGGTGGCTTGCACGTTTTGCAGGAAGCGCTGACCAATCTGCTGCGCCAGTTTCGGTTGGTTATAATGCTCCAGACCTTCCACCGCCACCCATTGTAGCGGCGCCCAGCCGTTTGGCGCATCCCATTGCTGGCCGTTATTCACCGTGGTGGTCACCAGTCCGCCCGGTTTCAGCAGCTGTTTCTCCACCGCTGCAGCGGTGCGTGCGGCTTGCTTGTCGCCGGCCAACTGCATATAGAGCGGGAACAGCGTCGCGGCGGTCAGCTGTGGGTGAACCTGCTTCTTCTGGAAGTCGTAATCGGCGTACCAGCCTTTTTTGTCATCCCAAAGATAGCGATTGATCGCGGCCTGACGTTTCTCGGCATCCGCCGCAAACTGTTTGGCTTTGTCATCCTGCTTGTCCAGTTTGGACGCTTTAGACAATGTCTGTTCGAGGTGGAACAGCAGGCTGTTGAGATCGACCGGTGCCAACTGCGTGGTGCGGATGGACGCCAGATTGTGCGCATCAGTGAACCAGCGCGAACTGAAATCCCAGCCTGACGCCGCACCCGCGCGCAGATCGCGATAGACCTGCTGCTTGTTGCGCTCTGGCGCTTTATTGGCAGTGTTAACGTCATCCAGCCAGGATTCGGTACGCGGCGCATCGCGATCGTCCCAGTAGCGGTTGAGCAGCGTGCCGTCGCTGAGTTTGATCACACGTTTGCTGGCCTGTCCGGCAGCGACTTTGTCGCTGTCCGCCATCCAGTAATCGTACTCTTTCTGCAACTGCGGCAGGTATTGGCGATAGACATCGTCGCCTTTATGCGTCGCCAGCAGGTCAACCATCAAGCTGAAGAACGGCGGCTGCGAGCGGCTGAGGTAGTAACTGCGGTTGCCGTTGGGGATATGGCCATATTTATCGAGTTCGGTGGCGAAGTTTTCCACCATATCCTGCACGCGATCCCAGTGACCGCTCTCCGCCAGACCGAGCATGGTGAAGTAGCTGTCCCAGTAATAGACTTCGCGGAAACGGCCGCCAGGCACGACGTAAGGTTTTGGCAGCGGCAGCAGCGAATCGTACTGGCTGGCGCTCTGCGCCGTGCGCGTCAGCACCGGCCATAAACCGTTGATGTGCTCACGCAGGCTTTGCCCGGCAGGCGGCACATATTTGTCTCCCTCTTTTGGTAGCGTGAAGTTGCTATCGACAAAGTGCTTGAGATCGAAGTTGCGCTGGTTTTTTTGCATCTGCCAGTCGGCCAGAATCGAAGAGGGATTAGATTTCGGCACCGCATCGGCGAAGGTTTTTTGGTCCGGATAAAATTTAGCCTGCTGTACCGCATTGAACAACGGTCCCAGGCGCACATCCGGTGGCTGCGGTTGGTTGCTGAGCATGCGGCTTTGATCGTCGGCGTGCGCGGCGCTGGCACCGGCCAGCAGAGCGGCGCTCAGTAAAAAGGTCAGACGCGCGGGCGTGAATACGGCATTTTTTATCATCGGTTTTTCTCCTTGTCCGAAAAGGTGGTGTGCTAACGCATTGACCACCCGAACAACTTTAGTCGCTATCGCGCCGCTTAGCCTCGCACAGCGGCGGAAATGTGAAGCACCCGGAATTAATCACGCGAGAAATTGCATCAAGGCTAAGGTTTTTGCTTGCCCTGTTCGGCTATTTGCCTGAGGCTTAAGCAAAAAAAGGAGAGTCGTATGGAGATTATCTGGTATCACCCGTCGCTGGCGCCCCAGGGCTGGCTCGACGGCTTGCATCAGCGTTTACCGGGGGCGCGCGTGCGCTGCTGGCAGCCGGACGACACTGCACCGGCCGATTATGCCGTGGTGCGTTCTCCGCCGGTTGAAATGCTGGTGGACCGCCCGCTGAAAGGCGTGTTTGCCATGGGCGCGGGCGTGGACGAAATCCTCAAACAGCTGCGCGATAATCCGCGGATGCTGGCAGACGACGTGCCGTTATTCCGTCTGGAAGATACCGGCATGGCGCGCCAGATGCAGGAGTACGCTAACTGGTGCGTGCTGGGCTGGTTCCGCCGTTTCGCTGAATATCGTCAACTGCAGCAGCAGGCGCAGTGGCAGGAGCTGGACGGCTTCGATCGCGAGAACTTCACCATTGGCGTGCTCGGCGCGGGCGTGCTGGGGCGTAGCGTGCTCGAAAGCCTGCGTCAATGGGGCTTCCCGCTGCGCAGCTGGAGCCGTTCGCCGAAGCACATCGACGGTGTGCAAAGCTTCCATGGCCGTGAACAGCTTGATGCCTTCCTGAGTGGCACACAGGTGCTCATCGACCTGCTGCCCACCACGCCGGAAACCACAAATTTAATCGACAGCTCCTTGCTCAGCGCATTACCGCAAGGCGCGTACTTCCTTAACCTGGCGCGTGGCGCACATGTGGTAGAGGACGATCTGCTGGCGGCACTGCATTGTGGTCAACTGGCGGCTGCCGCGCTGGATGTGTTTCAGACCGAGCCATTGCCGCAGCATCATCCGTTGTGGTCTCATCCGCATGTCACAATCACGCCCCATACTGCGGCCATTACTTTGCCTGGCGAGGCGATGGATTACATTGCGGATGCCATACTTGCGCTTGAGCAGGGTAAACAGCCGGGCGGTTTGGTTGATCGCCAACGCGGCTATTAATGCACATTGGTCAGGAGATGAAGATGTATCCCGTTGATTTACATATGCACACCGTTGCCAGTACGCATGCTTACAGCACGCTGCACGATTATGTGGTGCAGGCAAAACAAAATGGCCTAAAGCTATTCGCGATTACCGATCACGGACCCGATATGGCCGATGCACCGCACCACTGGCACTTCATTAATATGCGTATTTGGCCGCGCGTGATTGATGGCGTCGGCGTACTGCGTGGTATTGAAGCCAACATTAAAAATCAGCAGGGCGAGATTGATTGCAGCGGCCCGATGCTTGATGCGCTGGATCTGATTGTCGCAGGCTTCCATGAACCGGTTTATGCGCCGCGTGACAAAGCGCATCACACTGAAGCGATGATTGCCGCGATGGCCGGCGGGCTGGTGCATATCATTTCCCATCCAGGCAACCCGAAATTCCCGGTAGATATCCGCGCGATTGCTGAAGCCGCCGCGCATTATGATGTCGCGTTGGAAATCAACAACTCCTCCTTTACCCATTCGCGTCCGGGCAGCGAACCGAATTGCCGCGCCATTGCCGAAGCGGTACGCGATGCCGGTGGCCGTCTGGCCTTTGGCTCAGATTCACACACGGCCTTTACGCTGGGACATTTTGAGCACTGTCTGCGCATCACCAGCGCAGTGGATTTTCCTGAAGATCGCGTGTTAAATGTCACGCCGCGTCGCCTGCTCGATTTCCTCGAACAGCGTACCGGCAAACACATTGCTGAATTTGCTGATTTTTAACTTTTTTGCCTCAAGGAATTCTGTTGCATGAATGAGTTTTCCATTCTCTGCCGCGTTATCGGCTCGCTGTTTAATCGCCAGCCGCAGGATCCGCTGCTGGTACCGCTGTTCACTCTGCTGCGTGAAGGCAAACTGCAACAGCAGTGGCCGCTGGAGCAGGATGAACTGCTGACGCGTCTGCAGCAGAATAGCGATCCGCAGGCGCTGGCCGCCGACTATAATGCGCTGTTTGTCGGCAGCGAGTGCAGCGTGCCGCCTTATGCGTCACAGTGGCCGAACGGTGTCGCTGAAGCGGACGTGCGTGCGTTCCTCAGTGCTCGTGGCATGCCGCTGAGCGAAGCGCCAGCCGATCACTTTGGCGTGCTGCTGCTGGCGGCATCGTGGCTGGAAGATCAGTCGGCAGAAGATGAATCCGCCGCGCAGCTGGCGCTGTTTGATGAGTACCTGCTGCCGTGGTGCGGCGCGTTCCTGGGCAAAGTGGAAGCGCATGCGACCACGGCGTTTTATCGCACGCTAGCGGCCTTGAGCCGTGAGGCGATTCAGGCGATGTACGACGAGCTGAACGAAGAGCAGGGCGACGAAGCCTAATCGTTACCAGCTTGCTGCGCTGCTACCGAGCTTCACGCCCGGTGTCGCGCAGATCATTGGCGTGCCGGGCAAATAAGCCGCGGCACGCAATCTCTCCGCAATGCCCCACTGATTGAACTCAACGCTGCTCAGCACATCATCACGCTGCGCATGAATACCGTTTTGCGCATTCTCTGGCGCGGCACCGCACTGCTGCAACAGCCGCGCGGTGCGGGCCAGCGATAAACGTGCCTGCCAGCCGACGCCATGGCGTAAACGCTGACGCAAACCTTCCAGCACCGTGGCGGCTATCAGGTAACCGGTGGCGTGATCAAGCGCCTGCACCGGCAGCGGCGTTGGTTTATTGCTGCCGCTCCAGTGCATGCCCTGTTCGGCGATGCCGCAGCCCATCTGTACCAGACTGTCGAATCCGCGTCGGTTGCGCCAAGGCCCGCTCCAACCCCATGCATTCAGGCTTACATCGACTAAGCCAGGCGCGAGTTTGCGGCGTGCATCGGCATCCAGCCCGAGTTTTTCTAATGCATCAGCACGATAACCCTGTACCAGCACATCGCTATGCTGCAACAGGTGGCGCAGCTGTTCACGCCCGGCGCGCGATTTGATATCAAGCCGCGCACAGCGTTTGCCGCAGGTGATCTCCTCTTCCAGCGTCGGTTCGTGCCAGTCGGGCGGATCGATGCGCAATACCATGGCGCCGAGGCTGGCAAGAAAGCGCGTCGCCACCGGCCCGGCAATGATGCGGGTGAGATCCAACACCCGCACGCCGAGCAACGGGCGCGCGGGCGATAACGCCCAGGCTGGGATCGCTGCTTCACCGTTTGCCTGCTGCGCGATCAGCGGTTCCTGTTGCACGGCGCGGCCTTGTGGATGCTGCAACCATTGCGCTTCGCTACGCATCTGCGCGGCGCAGCCGCCGGCATCAATCACCGCCTGTTCCAGCGTAGTGGCGGACCAGCGTGCGACCGCGGCGGCCAGCGAGGCACGATTCGCATGCTGACCAAGCACGCGCTCCATCGCCGCGCGATGATGAGCCGCATTGGTGTGCAGACGGATCCAGCCGTCAGCGCAGGCATAATCACCGGCGAATTCGTCCCACAGAGCAGCGGGCGGGCGATTGAGCGGGATCAGGCTGTGTTGAAACCAGCGCGAGGCGAGACGCACGTTGACGCTGACCGGCGTGGATTGACCGAGCAGATCGCTCAGCGCCTGGCAAGCGAGGCCCGTGCTGGTGGCCGCCAGTTCGCTCACGGCGAAGGCAGACGAGAACGTATCGGGCTGGAGAAAGGTAAGCGCGGGCAGCGGGGCCGTGCCTCGCAATCCCTGCCACATTTGCTGCCAGAGTGCGGCAGCACGTTGAGAATCCATGTTGAGTCTCCGGATAACGCGCGAGACTCAAGCATAGCAGAGGGAATTTAACGGCGGCGTAAGCGCGGGAAACGCGCGTGCATGCGCAGGTTACGCAGGTTAATCACCGCAATCGCGGTGCCCAGCACCACCAATGAGGCGCCGAGGATTTTGAAGCTGTTCATGCTGTCGCCGAGCACCAGCACGCCCATCAACACCGCCAGCACCGGCGTCAGCAGCGAATAAGGCATGATCAGGTTGACGTTGTACTTCTTCAGCAACGCGTACCACAGCGTATAGGCCACAATCGACGAGGCGAGGGCGCTATACAGAATGCCAAACCAGCCGCGCCAGCCCGCGTGGCTTAACGCGTAAATCTGGTTTGATTCGGTGAGCCATGAGGCCGCGCCAACAATCGGCACCGCGAGGAAGGAGATCCAACCGGTGAGCGTGAGCGGCTTAATCGGCGGCGATTTTTTTACAATCATATTGCTGATTGCCCAGCCGAAGGCGCTGCACAGCAGAATGCATAGCACCCACCATGCCGGAATGGTTGGGCTGCCCGACAATACTGCGACGCCACTCAATGAAATTGCGATGCCGATCAGCTGTATCAAGCGCAATTTCTCTTTCAGAATCACCATCGCCAACAGCATGGCAATCGGCGTACCGAGCTGCACCACGATGGCGCCGGTACCGGCATCGGTGTAACGCATGCCAACAAACAGCAGCGAGAAGTGCATAAAGCCGAAGGTGAACGCCAGCGTCAGCAGCCACGGCAGCTGTGCGCGCGTGATGCGACAGAAAGGCACCAGCACAATCGCCACCACGACAAAGCGCATCCAGGTGAGAAACAGCGGAGGAAGTTCCAGCAATCCCCACTTTACCGCTACGTTATTGAAAGCCCAGATGGAAACCACCATCAAAACCATAAGTAAATGCCGCACTGCCACAATGTCTTCCTTCACGGGTAATCAGAATTATCACCGGCTAATGATGGCATGAAGCCAGCGAATTCGGGCGCTACCGACGACTTTTTTTTCGAGGGAGCATTAGCTCATGCAGGAAAAAAATAAGACATGTCGGTAATTTACTGTCAGAGTAAACGTCCGAAAGGCGACCATAATGAGGACCGTATTCGGCATGACACATACCCGCGCTTTACCTCTTGCTCTGATTCAACTCGACGTTCCGCCGCCGCAGGTGGTGGCGCAAATTGGTGAACAACCCCGGTGGTTTATCGACGCGCTGCAGCTGCAGCCTGATGACTATGTGATTGTGCGTCCGCATCTGGGCGATGATTTACCGACTTTTGGCCGCGTCAGTGGCGCGATCCTCAGCGGCTCCTGGGCGATGGTCACCGATCATGCTGACTGGAGCGAACGCACTGCCGCCTGGATTCGTGGCGCGCTGGAGGCGGATCTGCCGCTGCTTGGCGTGTGTTACGGACACCAGCTGATGGCGTATGCGCTGGGTGGCAAAGTGGGCGATAACCCCAATGGCTGGGAGCGAGGACTTAAGTCGCTGACGCGCAGCGCGCAGGCGAACAACGATCCGTGGCTGGCTGATTTACCGGGCGAATTTCAGGCGTGGTTGTCACATCGGCAATCGGTGTTGACGCCGCCGCAGCATGCGCAAGTGCTGGCAAGCTCGGCGCTGGATAGCTGTCAGATTTTGCGTTATTCACCTCAGGCGATGTCGGTGCAGTTCCATCCGGAGTTTACCCACAGCATCATGACCGCCTGTTTGCCGGCGGAGGTGAGTGACGATGGGACGCCGTTGGCGGGCGAAGATTGGTCGCGCGAATTATTGCGCAGCTTCTGGCTGCAAACGCGGCCGCAGCCGCGCGTGCAGGCTCAGGGCGCGTAGTGACGCGTGCAGCGATAAACCCATGCGGGTGGCATATTTTTTAGCACCCGCTGGCGTTCCCAGGTGAAGTAGCGTGACAGATTCGGTTGGGTAAACGAGGTGTATTGAAACTGTACAAATACGCCGTGGGGACCCAGCGCATCATGCACCGCACTGAGAATGTTGTCGCGCGTGGCGGGCGGCAGTGACAGCAGCGGCAAACCAGAAAAAATCACGTCATATTCCCCGGCGAGATATTCCGCCGAACAGGCGCGCACCTGCATGCGTGTGTCGGGCAATCCACGCAGACTTTTCACCAGTTCCGGGCAAATTTCAAACACATCAAGCTGAGCTTGCGGCGACATGCGCGCCAGCACGTGGCGGGTGAGCACGCCATCACCGGCGCCGAGTTCGGCGATACGCAGGCTGTTATCCCAATTCACCGCATCACACATGGTGCGGCACAGCGCGGCGGAAGAGGGCGTGATGCTGCCCATTTTGCGCGGGTTGCGGATAAATTGCTGAACAAAGTTCGCTTTGGCGCGCATTAACGTCAGGGCTGAAGCCAACATCTGTTTCTCCTGGTTAGTATCCTGCTTCATATTGACCACATATTTCGCCCATGTTCCGCTTTTTGCTGCATATGTGGGAAAACTCGGATTTATCTGTAGGTCACGCCGTGCGCCATATTTCCCTCGGCGCGGTCACAGTTTCCTGTGCGGCGATCTGACAGGCTGGCATTGATCGCTCAATGTTAATAACAGGTTTCTTAGTTGTTAATCGCCACTCTGTCCGCAAGGAGAAACACCATGCGTTACGCTGCTCCGGGAGAACAAGGTTCTCTCATTACTCTGCAATCGCGTTATGGCAACTTTATCAACGGCGAATTTGTTGCGCCGGTTAACGGCAACTACTTCGTCAACACCTCACCGATTAATGCTTCCACCATTGGCGAGTTTCCGCGTTCGGACCGCGCTGATGTCGATAACGCCGTGGCTGCCGCGCAGGCCGCCGCTGATGCGTGGGGCAAAACCTCGCCGCAGGCGCGCTCATTGGTTTTGCTGAAAATTGCTGACCGGCTGGAAGAGAATCAGGAATATATCGCGGTCAACGAAACCTGGGATAACGGCAAGCCGGTACGTGAAACCCTGGCGGCGGATCTGCCGTTGGCGGTAGATCACTTCCGTTATTTTGCTGGCTGCGTGCGTGCACAGGAAGGTACCGCCGCTGAAATTGATGAGTTTACCGCCGCTTATCACTTCCACGAGCCGTTGGGCGTAGTAGGGCAAATCATCCCATGGAACTTCCCACTGCTGATGGCGGCATGGAAACTGGCGCCGGCACTGGGCGCAGGTAACTGCGTGGTGCTAAAACCGGCCGAGCAAACGCCGCTGTCGATTACGCTGTTTATGGACGTGATCAAAGATCTGCTGCCGCCGGGCGTGATTAACGTGGTGCACGGCTACGGTAAAGAAGCGGGTGAAGCGTTGGCCTCGCATCCGGGCATTGCCAAGATCGCCTTTACCGGTTCAACCGCCACCGGCGGTCATATTCTGGAGTTGGCAGCAAAAAGTCTGATTCCCTCTACCGTTGAACTCGGCGGAAAATCGCCGAATATCTTCTTCGAAGACATCATGGATGCCGAAGAGAGCTTCATCGAGAAAGCCGCAGAAGGCGTGGTGCTGGGCTTCCTCAATCAGGGTGAGGTCTGTACTTGTCCGTCACGCGCGCTGGTGCAGGAATCGATCTTTGAACCGTTTATGGCCGCGGTGATGAAGCGCATCAAAACCATCAAACGTGGCGATCCGCTCGATACCGAAACCATGATTGGTGCGCAGGCGTCGCAGCAGCAGTTCGATAAAATCCTTTCCTATCTGGAGATTGCGCAGCAAGAGGGCGCACAAGTGCTGCATGGCGGCGGCGTAGAAAAAATTGGTGAAGAGTTTGCCAGCGGTTATTACATTCAGCCGACGTTACTCAAAGGTGACAACAGCATGCGGGTATTCCAGGAGGAGATCTTTGGGCCGGTAGTCGGCGTGCTGACGTTTAAAGATGAAGCGGAAGCGCTGGCTATCGCGAATGACTCGATTTACGGTCTGGGTGCAGGCGTCTGGACGCGCGATATCAACCGCGCCTATCGTATGGGCCGCGCGATTAAAGCCGGTCGCGTGTGGACCAACTGTTATCACCTCTATCCGGCCCACGCGGCGTTTGGCGGCTACAAGAAATCAGGTATCGGCCGTGAAACCCACAAAATGATGCTCGATCATTACCAGCAGACCAAAAACCTGTTGGTGAGCTATAGCACGCAACCGCTGGGTTTCTTCTGATGGCTAATGGCAGCGGGGCAATCCTGCTGCCTTTTCATCTGCCGGTCATCTTGCTGGGGCAAGATAATGGCGTCACAAGAAATTTCTGATGAAACGACATCATTAAGCCAGGTCTTGTGTTCTTTAAAGAGGGCAATTCGGCAAAATGCCACACCAATTTTAAGGAGAACCCATGAACACGTTGTATAACTTCCTGGAACAGCATGATGAGATGCTGGACGGTGTGGAACAAAATATTATTACTGTTAATCTGCCTGGCCGTCAGGTGGTGTATGTGATTGGTCAGAATGATGCTGACCTGCTGCTGGAAGTGAAGGCGCGTGAAATCGCCACGGCACAGCGCATGGAAACGCTGCGTCAGCTGGAGAGTCAATTCCGTTTTTAACGCTGCTACCTACCTTATTCGATGAACTCTTCGCCAGACATATCGCAATAAAAAAGCCGCTATCGCGATGATAACGGCTTAAGAAATGGCACGCGGGAAATATTACTTCACGCAGGCGGCACAGTTATTGTGGATCTGTTGGAAGAAGTCATTACCTTTGTCATCCACCAGAATGAAGGCCGGGAAGTTCTCCACTTCAATCTTCCAGATCGCTTCCATGCCCAGTTCGGCATACTCCACGCATTCCAGACTCTTAATACTCTGCTGTGCCAGCACCGCTGCCGGACCGCCAATGCTTCCCAGGTAGAAACCGCCGTGTTTCTGACACGCATCGGTCACCTGTTTGCTGCGGTTACCTTTGGCCAGCATCACCATACTGCCGCCGTTGGCCTGCAGCAGATCAACGTAGGAATCCATACGGCCTGCGGTGGTGGGGCCGAGGGAGCCAGAGGCGTAACCTTCTGGCGTCTTCGCCGGACCCGCGTAATACACCGGATGATCTTTAATGTACTGCGGCAAACCCTCACCGTTATCAATACGCTCTTTTAACTTCGCGTGGGCAATATCGCGCGCCACAATGATGGTTCCGTTCAGCGACAGGCGGGTTGAGACGGGATAAGCTGACAGCAGGGCCAGAATTTCGCTCATCGGCTGGTTCAGATCAACCTGTACCACTTCGCCTTCGCCCTGCTGACGCAGCGCTTCCGGAATATAGCGGCCTGGATTGTCTTCCAGCTTCTCAATCCAGATGCCTTCGCGGTTGATCTTGGCTTTGATGTTACGGTCTGCGGAGCAGGACACGCCCATGCCAACCGGGCAAGATGCGCCGTGACGCGGCAGACGCACCACACGGATATCGTGCGCGAAGTATTTACCCCCAAACTGTGCGCCCAGGCCCAGCTCCTGCGAGGCTTTCAGCAACTCTTCTTCTAGCTGCACGTCGCGGAAAGCCTGGCCATGTTCGTTGCCTTCGGTCGGCAGCGAATCGTAGTAATGCGTTGAGGCCAGCTTGACCGTTTTCAACGTGCTTTCTGCGGAAGTCCCACCAATCACAAACGCGATGTGATAAGGCGGGCAGGCTGCGGTGCCCAGCGACATCATTTTGTCGACCAGATAATTTTTCAGCTTCGCGGGGGTAATGAGCGCTTTGGTTTCCTGATACAGATAGGTTTTGTTAGCGGAACCGCCACCTTTCGCAATGCACAGGAATTTGTATTCGTCACCATCAACGCTGTACAGGTCGATTTGCGCCGGCAGGTTGGTGCCGGTGTTCACCTCTTTATACATATCCAGCGCGGCGTTCTGAGAATAGCGCAGGTTATCTTCAATAAAGGTGTTGTAGACGCCTTGTGATAGTGCGGCTTCATCGCCGCCGCCGGTCCAGACGCGCTGACCTTTCTTGCCCATGATGATGGCGGTGCCGGTATCCTGACAGGTTGGCAACACGCCTTTGGCGGCAATTTCCGAGTTGCGCAGGAACTGCAGGGCGACGTATTTGTCGTTCTTGCTGGCTTCGTCATCGGCAAGAATCGACGCGACCTGCGCCTGATGCGAGGCGCGCAGCATAAAGGAGGCATCATGGAATGCCTGCTTCGCCAGCAGCGTCAGCGCTTTGGGATCGACTTTGAGCACCTCTTCGCCATCGAAGTTAGCCACAGAAACGTAATCGCGGCTCAGCAGATAGTATTCGGTATCATCTTTGGCGAGAGGAAAGGGATCTTGATAATAGAAGGGTTTGTTCGACATGTTGGCTCACTTAGCTTCGTGTAGCCCGCCAGCATGACGGGCGACAAATTAGGCGTTCTGTTATTTGGTTTTCTCTCGCCAGCCCTCCGCAGGGCTGACTGGCGAGTATCATAACATTTTCACGGTAATGCGCGGCTCCGTTTTTAACATCGAAGCAACATCATCAGAACATCATCACCATCCATGGATAGGCGACAACCATCAGAAGAACCAGGAACAGCGCGCCGAAGATGGTACCCAGACGCCAGTAATCTTTAGTTGGCAGATAGCCGCTACCATAATAAATCGGGCTTGGGCCGGTGCCGTACGGGGTGATAATGCCCATCACACCGAGAGAAACACACATCATCAGACAGAACACCGGCATATTGATACCCGGGATAGAGGCAGCAATGGTCAGCATCGCGGGCAGCAGCGCGGTGGTGTGCGCCGTGGTACTGGCAAACAGGTAGTGCAGCAGGTAGAAGGCAATTAACAGGACCACCGCTGAAACCTGTGGATCGTAGCCTTGCAGCAGCATCGCACCTTCTTTACCCAGCCAGGCAATGAAGCCCACACGGGCTAAGCCATCGGCCAGCGCGACCAGTGTGGCGAACCAGGCAAAGGTGTTCCAGGCGGCTTTATTGCTGGTGATGTCGTTCCAGTTCAGTACACCGGTCCACAGCATCAGTACGATGACCAACAGCGCGGCCATCGCGGGCTCAATCCATGCGGTGGCGAAGATCCACATCATCAGCGCAGCAACCACGAAGCCCAGCAGCAGAATTTCATTGCGTTTCAGCTTGCCCAGTTTTGCCAATTCAGCGGTCGCCCAGCGTGGCACTTCATCATTGACTTTCACTTCTGGCGGATAAAGCCAGTAAGCCAGCAGAGGCATGGTAAGAATCAGCAATACACCCAGCGGCAGGAAGGCGAGGAACCACATGCCCCACGAGATATCAAAGCCCACCACACTTTTCACCAGCGCCAGCGCCAGCAGGTTAGGTGCCAGAGCAGAAAGGAACATCGAACTGGTGATACACGCGGCGGTGATAGCAACCCACATCAGGTAAGAACCGATCTTACGCGCGCTTGGGTCATTCGGTTTTGAACCGTAGAGCGGCGGCAAGTTAGCAATGATGGGATAAATGGTACCGCCACTGCGCGCCGTGTTTGACGGCGTAAACGGGGCCAGCAACAGGTCAGCGAAGGTGATGGCGTAACCGAGCGTCAGGCTGCGGCGACCCAGATATTTCACCAGAATCAGCGCCAGTCGGCGGCCAAACTGGGTTTTATCGTAGCCCGCGGCGAACATAAAGGCACCGAAGATCAGCCAGACCGTAGAGTTGCCGAAACCGCTTACTGCCCATTTAAAGGACTGTGCTGCCGTTTTGAACTTGGGATCGGCCAGTTCCGCCGGGCTAAACAGCACCCATTGGCTGCACAGCGCAATCACCACCACGCCGGTCAAACCGATAACGGCGCCCGGCAACGGCTCGAAAATCAGTCCCACAATAACCCCGACAAAAATCGCGAAGAAGTGCCAGGCGTAAGGTTCCAATCCCGCAGGAGTCGGTACCAGCAGCAACAGCACAGCCACAATAATTGGCAGGCACAACATAAACAGGCGGTTCTTTTTCCCCGGCGCCGGAGGGGGCGCTGTTAGGGATTCACTCTGGGTTGTTTGTGTGTTCATAGTTTTGGTCTGCAAGTTATGGAGAATGCGTTTATACGCCCCGAACTAAATGGTTTTTTAAGTTACAAAACCCTTGTAGCAGATTAGCCGTGACATTTAAAACTGAGTTTTAATAAATCGCTGATTTCAAAATTCGATACGCGAATTATCTATTGAATGTGAATATGATGCGATTAATTAAAATATCTATTTTGATCCAGATCAATAAAATTTATCGGTGGTTTTTTTGCTTTAAGCATGCGCCTGTTAATAAATGAACCATAAGGTGAAAATTAACTGTGCAAGGCAAACGAAACGCAACAAATCAAGCAAAAAACAGAGAAGGGCGGTGATTTATCTTTATGATAAGACTGGTTTTGTTTTAAATGTAAGGAAAAAGTTGATTTTTGTCAAGTCTTGGTTAAAACTTAGCGGAACGCAGCTTTCAGCAATTAGCATCAAATATTATTTTCATGCGTAAAACTTATATAACTAACGAATAAGGTTATGTAAGTAAATTAAATGGTATATTTATGGCATGAAGTCGGACCACTCAAATAAATATAAAATTCCTCCGAACTGCCAAAGAATTGAATACAAAATTTCTTAATTCTGGAGTTGCTCATCATGAATACGCTCACCCCGATTCTTAATCCGCTGACATTGCCGAAAGGTGCGGTGCTTAAAAACCGTTTGGTTATGGCCCCCATGACCACCTGTACCGGCTATTACGATGGCGGTGTCACCAGTGACCTTGTCGAATATTATCGCGTCCGTGCCGGTAGCATCGGCACCGTTATTGTTGAATGCTGCTTTGTCGATAATCGCGGCCCTGCATTCCCTGGCGCGCTCGGTATTGATAGCGATAACAAAATCCCCGGCCTGGCGAAAATCGCCCATGCCATCAAATCACAAGGTTCTAAAGCCGTTCTGCAGATTTATCATGGCGGCCGCATGGTGGAACCCGCGCTGATCGGCGGTAAAACGCCGGTTGCGCCCAGCGCCATTGCCGCACCGCGTGAAGGTGCAACCACGCCACAAGCGCTGACTGCAGAAGAAGTGGACGTGATGATCACCAAGTTTGGTGACGCAGTGAACCGTGCGATTAAAGCCGGCTTTGACGGCGTAGAGATCCACGGTGCGAATACCTATTTGATCCAGCAGTTCTACTCGCCAAACTCTAACCAGCGTGACGATAAATGGGGCGGCAGCCGCGACAATCGCGCCCGCTTCCCACTCGAAGTGTTGGAGATCACCCACAAAATGGCTGACCGCTTCGCCGCGGCAGACTTTATCATCGGTTATCGCTTCTCACCGGAAGAGCTGGAAGTACCGGGCATCCGCTGGGACGACACGCTGTATCTGCTGGAAAAACTGGCGGAACGCGGTCTGGATTACGTTCACTTCTCTGTCGGCCAGTTGCTGCGTCCGTCGATTGTCGACACCAAAGACCCAACGCCGCTGATCACCAAATATCTGGCGCAACGCTCACCCAACCTGGCGAAAGTACCGGTTATTGGCGTTGGCGGCATCGTGAATAAAGAAGATGCCGAGAACGCGCTAGAGCACGGTTTCGATCTGGTTGCCGTGGGTAAAGCCTGCATCGCCTATCCGGACTGGACCGATCGCGTTATCAAGAATCAGCACATGGAGCTGTATATCGACAGCACCAAGCGCGAAGAGCTGACCATCCCGGAACCACTGTGGCGCTTCTCGCTGGTGGATGCGATGATCCGCGACGTCAGCGATACCGGCCGTAAATACAAAGCCGGCGTCTATCAGGCGAAAGTGGAAGCCGAAGCGCTGAAGCTGAAAATTAACGTGACGCTCGACACCGACCGTATTACCGACATCTCGCTGGTGCCGGATCCGAGCCTTGACGTCGACTTCACCAGCACCTTTGAAAGCCTGCGTGAGCGCATTCTGGTGGCGAACAGTCCGCATGTCGATGCCATTACCGGCGCCACCACGCAGAGTGAAGCGCTGAAAAAAGCGGTATCGCGTGCCATGACCACCTCAAGCAAAGAGTATGTGATTGAAGAGGGCGGTAACCCGAACGCACCGGTGAATTATGATGTGGTGGTAGTAGGAACCGGCGGTGCCGGTCTGGCGGCGGCGATTCAGGCACATGATGATGGCGCCCGCGTGGTGATCATCGAGAAGATGCCAACCATCGGCGGTAACACCATCAAAGCGTCGGTTGGCATGAACGCGGCAGAAACCCGTTATCAGAAGCTGAAAGGCATTGAAGACAGTAAAGAACTGTTCTACGAAGAGACGCTGAAGGGCGGAAAATTCAAAAACAATCCGGTGCTGCTACGCGAGTTTGTTGAGCAGGCACCTGAAGCGATTGAATGGCTGGCGGCGAAAGAGATCGAGCTGTGTGACATCACTATCACCGGCGGCATGAGCATCGATCGTACGCACCGTCCGGAAGATCGTTCTGCAGTCGGCGGCTTCCTGATCAGCGGCCTGGTGAAGAACGTTAATCAGCGCAATATCGAAGTGCTGCTGGAAACCTCGGTGGCAGAAATTCTGGTGGAAAACGGTGCGGTCAGCGGCGTGAAAGTGGTCGATGAGTACAACGATAGCCGCATCATTAACGCTAAAAGCGTGATTGTCGCCACCGGCGGTTTCAGTGCTAACCGCGAGATGGTGGTGAAATATCGTCCTGAGCTGGACGGCTTCGTGACCACCAACCATAAAGGTGCCACCGGCAGCGGCATCGCGATGTTGCAGCACATCGGTGCGGATACTGTCGATATGGGCGAAATCCAGATTCACCCAACGGTTGAGCAAACCACGTCGTACCTGATTTCCGAAGCGATGCGCGGTGGCGGGGCCATTTTGGTCAGTCAGGCGGGCCAGCGTTTCTACAATGAAATGGAAACCCGTGACAAAGTTTCCGCTGAGATCATCGCGCTGCCAGAGAAAAGTGCGTGGATCGTGTTTGATGAGCAGGTACGCGCCAATAACAAAGCGGCTGATGAGTATATCGCCAAAGGTTTCGTGATCAGCGCACCGACGCCGCACGAGCTGGCAGTGAAACTCAATATGGATCAGGAAGCGCTGCAAACCACGCTCGGTCGTTACAATGAGTTTGTGGCGAAGCAGGATGACGAAGACTTCGGTCGTAAAACCGCGCTACGTCACCCGCTGAACAAAGGTCCGTACTTTGCGATTCGCATCGCACCGGGCGTGCACCACACCATGGGCGGCGTGACAATCAACACCGATACCGCGGTGCTGGATGCGCAGAAAGCGGTGATTCCAGGCGCCTGGGCGGCAGGTGAAGTGGTGGGCGGTATCCACGGCGCGAACCGCATCGGCGGTAACGCGGTGGCCGATATCATCATCTTTGGTATCAAAGCCGGTCACAATGCCGCTAAACTGGCGCTAGGACACTAAGTTGTAAAGATGCCCGCCTTGTGCGGGCATCGTTTTCATTAGAGGCATGCAATGACCGCTGGCGTCTTTTCTTACTCTGCCGTACTCATGGGTTCGCCCATTCTGCTCAAATTGTTTGATGACAATCCCACGCTTGCCCGCCACGTATTTCAACTGATTAAACAGCAAGAAAACCTGTTCACCGTCAACCGCGCCGAATCCGAAGTGATGTCGATCAACCACGCCGCAGGCCGTCATCCGGTGATCGTTAGCGAACCGGTGTTTGCCTTGATCAGCGTGGCGCACGCAGTGAGTTTGCTGCCGGACAGCGCGTTTAATTTCACCATCGGCCCGGTGGTGAAGCGCTGGAAAATCGGTTTTCACGGTCGCGCCGTGCCGCCCGCGCAGGAGATCGCCGCACTGCTGGCGCTAACCGACCCGCATCAGGTGGTACTCAATCCCGCTGAGCGCTCGGTGTTTTTGCAACAGTCGGGCATGGAGATCGATCTTGGTGCCATCGCCAAAGGTTATATCGCCGATCGCGTACAGGCGTTTTTACGTCAGCAGGGCGTACAGCAGGCGCTGATTAATTTGGGGGGTAACGTGCAAACGCTGGGCTCGCCGCCGCATGAGCCGCAAGGTTGGGGTATCGGCCTGAAAAAGCCGTTTGGTGGCGATGATGAACTGTTAGGCGTGCTGCAGGTGCAGGGAAAATCAGTGGTGACGTCGGGGATTTATGAGCGCTACTTCGAGTTGGACGATCGCTGTTGGCACCATATTTTTGATCCGCAAACAGGCTATCCTCTTGATAACGAACTGCTGAGTGTGACAGTGATTTCCGATCGCTCGATTGATGGCGATATCTACACCACGTTGCTTTATGGCATGGGCGTCGAGCAAGGGCTGGCGACGCTCGCTGACCAGCCCGACATCGACGCGGTTTTTGTCACGCGCGACCGGCAGATTATCTGCTCCTCGCCGCATCACTTCCACTTCCAGCAGCTCGATTTCAATTGGCAGCTGCGTTACTGACAATATTGCTGCAGCAGCGAATGGTATTCCGGCTGCAAACGATAGCGGTACACCGGACGCCCGGTGGCGCCATAGTGAATACTGGTGAACAGAATATTAATCTGTGCCAGCCAAATCAGGTATTTACGGCAGGATACGCGCGAAATATTCACTTCAGCCGCCAGCTCATCAGTGGAGAACTCGTGACCCGGATGCGCGTCAATCCACTGACACAGCGTACGCAGCGTTTGCGGCGTTAAGCCTTTCGGCAGGCGCTTATTATCGTGTTGCGTCGCCGGGCTGCCGTGGATCAGCAGATCGACATCCGATTGCTGATAGTAATGCTGATTGTCCATCAGCGATTTCTTCTGCCGCCAGCCGGTGAGCGCCTCTTCAAAACGCGGGAACTGGAACGGTTTGATCAGGTAATCCACCACGCCGTAGTGCAGCGAGGTTTTGATATTCTCCGCATCGGCCGCCGACGAAATGATGATCACGTCCACCGCGCTCTGCGCCGTTCGCAACTCCGGTAACAGATCGAGGCCATTCTCCTGCTGCATATAGATATCCAGCAATACCAGGTCGACCACGGTATCGCTGTTAAACAGGATCTCTTTCGCCTGCTTCAAGGTTGAGGCGGTGCCACAACAGTGAAAGCCCTGAATTTGGCCGATATACGCGCGATTAAGCTCGGCGACCATGGCGTCATCATCGACCACTAACACATTGATCATGCGGATTGGTTTCCTCCATCCCAGGGAAGTTGGACTAAAAATTGGGTAAACACGCCGGGCTCTGATTCTACACTTACACTGCCACCGAGATTCTCGGTTTGCTGCTGCAGCAGAAACAGCCCGACACCGCGGTTTTCACCTTTGGTGGAGAAGCCTTTTTCAAAAATGGTGCTAAGGCGATCGGCTTCAATGCCCGGACCATCGTCACTCACTTCACAGGTCAGCCAGCCGTTTTGATAGTGCAACATCACGTGAATCTCGCCTTCAACCTGCTCGCTCATGGCATCCAGTGCATTCTCAATCAAATTACCGATCACCGTGATCAGCGCCGCCATCTGCTGCTCATTGCCGCTATCGGGTAGGAAGCTGGCATCGCTGATGGTCAGGCGATGGCCACAATCTGACGCACGATTGATTTTACTCAGCAAGAAACCGGCAATGACCGGCGACTTAATCTTGTCGAGCAGAAAACCAATCTCTGTCTGGTAATTATTGGCCGTCTTGAGAATGTAGCTTTCCACCTGCGTGTAGTTTTTCATGTGCAGCAGGCCAAGGATCACATGCAGCTTGTTCATAAATTCGTGTGAGCGCTCACGCAGCGCATCGACGTAGTTTACCATGCCCGTCAGACGCTGCATCAGTTGACTGATTTCCGTCTTATCCCTGAAGGTGCAGACCGCGCCGATAATCCGTCCCTGACTGCGCACCGGTACAGTGTTACTCAGCAATACGCGGCCATTCACATTCAGCTCTTCATCACGGCGCGCGCGTCCGCTGTGCAGTACATCGCGCAGATGATCATGAATCACCGACGCATCGTAGATGCGCTCGCCGCTGATGGTGCCCATCGACTCGTTAAGCAACGACCGCGCGGCCTGATTCACCAATGTCACCTGCGCCTGTTCGTCCATCGCCACTACGCCCTCTTTCAGCGAGTTGAGAATCGCCTGGCGCTGTTCAAATAGGGTGGAAATTTCATAAGGTTCGAGGCCGAACAGAATGCGTTTCAGCACGCGCACCAACACAAAGGTGCCGATGGCGCCCGCCAGCGTGCCAATAAAAATGGTCCACAGGATGCTCCAGCGGCTCTCATTGATCTGCACCGAAACGGCATCCAGCGAGATGCCAATCGCCACCACGCCAATCTGCTGATGCTGATCGTTATAAACTGGGGTGAAGACGCGCAGCGCTTTTGCCAGCGATCCTTTATTCACCGAAACGTTTTCATGGCCGCGCAGCGCAGGCTCAAGGTCATCACCGATAAAGTGTTTGCCGATCAGCTCGGGATTGCGATGCGAATAGCGAATGCCGTCCATGTTGGTGACGGTAATGAACAGCAGGTTATTGGTCTCTTCAACCGCTTTGGCGATCGGCTGAATACGTGTGCCGTCCGGCGGAAACGCCAGCGCGCGCTGTATTTCCGGTGAATCGGCCAGCGTGCGCGCCACGGCCATCGCTTTATCTTCCAGCTGCGCGCGGGTCGCAGCGCCAATCTGGAAGAAATAGAACATATGTACGCTGAGCAGCACCAGCACAATCACTGCGCTGAGCATCAAAGTGACCAGCGTATTGAGCTTCATCGGCTGCTTGCGCGCCGCGATTCCTTGCTGTGGAGAAGACATGATCGCTCTCGGATGAGAAGAGGGCGAGTATTATGACGGATAAAAGAGGCAAGGTCGCCAAAAAGGCGTCATGCGAGGATCTTCCTGCGCGCGCATAGAGGGGAGCGGCGCAATGTATTGCGCGATGAATCGCGCCGCTACGGTATGTGCATTAAATTCGTAGGGTGCGCATTTATGCGCACCTGGTCGCCATGAATGGCGACCCTACGCTACGGAATTAACTTGATTTGACGCGATTCGCAAAACTCTTACGCAGCTTCTGCAGTTTTGGTGGAATTACCGCCATGCAGTAACCGTTGCGCTGGCCTGCGCCTTCCCAATAATCCTGATGATAACCTTCCGCCGCATACCACTCTTTCAACGGCTCGATGGTGGTCACCACCGGATCGCTCAAGCCTTCCTGCGCGCGTGCAATGGCGGCAATGGCTTCAGCTTCCTGCTCAGGGTTCGCCGGGAAAATCGCCGAACGGTATTGGGTGCCAATATCATTGCCCTGGCGGTTAAGCTGGGTAGGATCGTGCGTGGCAAAGCTGATATCCAGCAGATCGCCGTAGCTCACCTGCGCCGGATCGAAACCCACGCGAATCGCTTCGGCATGGCCGGTCGCGCCGCTGCACACCTGCTCATAGGTGGGATTCGGGCGCGCGCCGCCGGTATAACCGCTCTCGACTGACTCCACGCCAATCACATCTTTAAACACTGCTTCGGTACACCAGAAACAGCCACCCGCGATCACCGCATATTCGGTTGCCATTATAATTACTCCTGTCAGGACGAAAGGATCAAAGTGGGGGCAAGCCCATTTCAATTCAAGCAGTTAAATTAACATTTCTGGCTTAAAGTCGCCGCGCTTGTCGAGCAACACATTGCTCATCACGCTAAAGCGTCCTTCGCCAGTGTAGTGCAGCGTCGGCGGAAACTCCGGCGTTTCCGCTACATGCGCTTTGACGATCTCAAAGATAAAGAAGTTGTAGTTATCCACCATTGAATCGTCATACAGCTGGCACTCGAAGCTGGCAAAACACTCATCAATCAATGGCGCATTGACCACGCTTGCCGGTTCGGGGGTCAGTTTAAAGGCATCAAACTTATCGAGACGATCGCCGTGGCTATTACCAATCGCCACCACGCTATCCACCAGATGAGTCGAGGGCACGTTGATCACGCATTGGCCGCTCTGGCGGATCAGGTCATGACTGTAATTGCCGCCGGCAATCATGCAGCCAACCAGCGACGGCGAGAACTCCAGAATGGTGTGCCAGCCAAGCGTCATGATGTCGCGGTGATCCTTAAACTGCGAACTCAACAACACCACCGGACCCGGCTCCAGATATTTCCGTGCCTTGCTGACCGGAAAGTCGATTTTATGCATCTGCATTCTCCTGTTGTAGGGACAGATGTTTTAAGTGTAGCTGCCTGCTTTACTGTGCAGGAAAATCGCGGCATGGTAAGGCGTCATCTTATCTGGAGCAGTTCTATGCCATCTGCGTGTGCGTCCCCCTCTCGTCCTGTATTACATCTGCTGTGCGGCAAAATTGCCGCTGGAAAATCAACGCTGGCCCATCAGCTGGCGCAGGAAACCGGTGCGGTAATCGTTAGCGAGGATGCGTGGCTGGCCCATCTTTTTGCTGAAGAGATGCAGGATGTGGCGGATTACGTGCGCTGTGCCGGTAAGCTGCGCAATGCGATGACGCCTCATCTCATCTCGCTGTTGCAATGTGGCGTGTCGGTGGTGCTGGATTTCCCCGCCAACACCGTTGGTCAACGTCAGTGGATGAAGGCGGTGATCAACAGCGCCGAGGCTGAACATCAACTGCATTTCCTCGATGTGCCCGATGCGCTTTGCAAAACGCGGCTGCAGGCGCGCAATGCCGCCGGTCAGCACGACTTTGCTGCTACCGATGCGCAGTTTGCGCTGATAAGCAGCTACTTCGTTGCGCCGCAGAGTGAAGAGGGCTTCAATGTGGTAACGCATCGCGAATTAAGCAGGTAAATGATGAACAAAACGTGGTGTCAAACGCTGAATCTCGTCTATCCGATTATTCAGGCGCCGATGGCGGGTGTTTCCACGCCGGAAATGGCGGCGGCGGTCAGTAACAGCGGCGCGCTGGGATCGATCAGCGTGGGCGCCTCAACGCCGCAACAGGCGGCGATCATGATCCGTAAAACCCGCGCCCTGACCGCCGCACCCCTCAACGTTAACGTCTTCTGTCACGCGCCGGTGCAGCGCAATCCACGGTTGGAACAGGCGTGGATTCAACGCTTTCAGCCGGTTTTTGCCCGCTATCAAGCGGCACTGCCTGAGTCGCTGGCGGAGATTTATCACACATTCCTAGATAACGACGCAATGCTGGAAGTGCTACTGGAAACCGCGCCTGCCGTAGTGAGCTTTCATTTTGGTCTGCCGTCCGCCGCGGTGGTGCAGCGCTTGAAACGTCGCGGGATCATTACCCTGGCAAGTGCAACTAACGTTGCGGAAGCACGCACCATTGAAGCCGCAGGCATCGATTGTATTGTGGCGCAGGGCATTGAGGCGGGCGGTCACCGCGGGGTATTCGATCCGGCAGGTGAAGATCAGCGGCTCAGCACCTTTACGCTGGTGCAGGCGATTCGCAAGATGTCGCGCCTGCCCGTCATCGCAGCGGGCGGCATCATGGATGGCGCGGGCATTGCCGCCATGCTCAAGCTGGGTGCGGTCGGTGTGCAGCTGGGAACGGCTTTTATCTTGTGTCCGGAATCAGCCGCCAATGCGGCGTATCGTCAGGCGTTAAAAAGCGAGCAGGCGAACAGGACCGAAATGATCGCAGCCATTTCCGGCCGATCGGCAAGATGTCTAACGAACGATTTCTGCCATCTGGCGCGTCATTTCGCGCAGGAGACCATTCCGCCTTATCCGCTGGCCTATGCGCTGGGCAAGGCGCTGGCAGCCGCAGCCGCAGCCAAAGGTGAACACGGATTTGGCGCGCAGTGGGCCGGACAGGGCGCGGCACTGGCGCGGGATATGCCGGCCGCTGAATTGATTAATACGCTGGTGGCGGAGTGGCAGGCGGCGTAAACGTGAGTCCTGTTTTGCTGGGACACTCTGCGTGGTTAAGGAGCCAGTGATGACAACTCCCCCGTATATCAATCCCGGAGAACAGGTCGTGTTGTACGACGGCGTATGCAAATTGTGCAACGCGTGGGTAGTTTTTTTACTTCGTCACCGTATTCCGCGCCATATACGTTTTGCGGCGGTTCAGAGTGAGCAGGGGAAGGCGCTATTACGTTTTGCCGGTCTGCCGGATGACAATATCCGTAGCATTGTGTTGATGAAAGACCATGACCATTGGCTGCGCGCGCAGGCGATATTTCGCATCATGCAATGTATGCCGTGGCCGTGGCGAATCCTGGCGGTATTGCAGTTTATGCCTGACGTTATCAGCAATTATTGTTACGACCGCATTGCCTTAAATCGCTATCGTCTTTTTGGCCGTTACGACAATCATTACAAGATTGAATCCGATTATAACGGCCGATTTTTAGACCAGTAAAACAGGGTCCGCAGTATTACTCCTCAAAGCGGTACTCTGCCTCGTTCATCGTGCTGGCCATCATGGATTTAATCCATTCGGTCGGTTCTCGTTTACCGCTTCGTTTGTGTGAATATATTTTCACCGTGAACCTGGGTGCTGGAAACGGCAGCCTGAACGTTTTCACCCCTGCGGCCTGTTTAATTTTGCCGGCCACGAATGAGGGGATCGCCATCAGAAGTTCGCTTTCTGCGACAATAAACGGCGCGCTAAGCATTGATGGTGTTCTCATGGTAATGCGACGTTTAAAACCTATCTGTTCAAGATGGGGATCCAGTAATCCCTGTTTTTCATTCCACGGCGTAACGACCAGATGCCCAGCAGCAAGATACTCCTCCAGGCTCAGACTGGAACGTTGCACATTGCTAACCACAATAAATTCATCACTGAATAAATCGGTCTCTTCCAGATCGGGATGATGCATGCCGTCCGGCTCGCTAAAACTTAGCGCCATATCGATTTCACCGGCGAGTAATTCAATCAGTGCCGGATTATGCGGTAAATGGCAGAGTTCAAAACTCAGGTTGGGTGCCGTCGTTGTCAGCGCATGCATCAGCCCCGGAAATACACAAAAAGCGGTGTAATCCGTTACCGCAATTCTAAAACAGACATCACTGGTTAGGGGATTAAAAGGCTGCACCGGGCTGAGATGCCGATTTAGCCCGGTTAGCGTTTCGGCAATATAGGGCGCCAGCTGACAGGCATAGACGCTGGGACACATTTTGTGGCCCTCGCGATAAAACAGAGGATCGTTAAAAAATTCACGTAATCGGGAGAGCGCGTGGCTTAGCGCAGAGGTACTCAAACTGAGTTCAATCGCGGCCAGCCTGACCGAGCGATGTCTGAAAACTGCGTCGAAAACGGGGAGGAGATTCAAGTCCAGTCGACGCAGAACATGATGCATGAAATTCACCTATCATTGATTTTATTGCACTTATTTCATCGAACAATACCCATTATGCTGGGTAGCATCAATATGATTAAGTCAGAAAATAATGAATGAAGATAACGATTCGGCCAGCCAATCCTGAAGACGCGGACGCCATCTACGGCATGATTGCTGAGTTGTCGGTTTATGAGCATGGATTGCAGCAGTCATCAGCTACCGCTGAAGAGATCAGAAAGATGCTATTCACTCCCGAAAGTAATAGTGAAGCGTTGATGTGTGAGATTGATGGCTCAACCGCCGGTTATGCCGTGATTACCAGTAGCTACTCGGCATGGCTCGGGCGTCGCGGACTCTATTTGGAAGATTTGTACTTCTCGCCCAATTTTCGCGGACTGGGCGCAGGTAAAGCGCTGCTGCAGTATGTCGCGCAGCACGCGGTTAATCACCAGTGCAATCGTATTGAGTGGAGCGCGTTAGATTGGGATCAGTCGGCCAGAGAGTTCTATCTCAGTATTGATGCGCTGCCCTTAAATGAGTGGGTTCGTTATCGACTCGACGGGGCGGCATTAGAAAAATTCGCCGCCACCGCGCTGCAATAGGTATTCAGTCACACTGAGCTAAGAGGTGAAAACGTAACTTGCCGAGCGCACGACTTGTAGCGGCGCAATGCATTGTGCGATAAATCGCGCCGCTACGGCGTGGGGTAATTTTAAGCCGTGCTTAACGGATTGGCATTCGGTCAAACCGGCCGATCAAGGTCATTCCCGTTACAGTGACTGCAGAAACGCCAGCAAATCCGCATTCAACTGATCGGTATGCGTCACCGCAAAGCCGTGAGGGGCATTGTCATACACTTTCAGCTGCGCCCCGGCGATCATTTCGGCGGCAACTTTCCCGGTGGTTTCGAATGGCACGATCTGGTCGTTGCTGCCGTGAATCACCAGCGTAGGAACGTCGATTTTCGCCATGTCTGGACGGAAATCTGTCTCAGAGAAGGCGGTAACACAATCAATGGTGCCTTTCAGCGAGGCCAGCAGGGCAATATTCAATGTCTGCGTTAGCGCGCCTTGTGAAACCGTTTGACCGGCGTTGGTGCCGTAGAACGGCGTCGCAAAATCACTGATGAACTGCGCACGATCTTTTCGTAAGCCCTGACGAATGCCCTCAAACACCGATAAATCGACGCCTGCTGGATAATCGGCGGCTTTGCCGAAAATCGGTGTCACCGCACCTAACAGCACTAAACTGTCCACGCGGGCGGTACCGTAATTGTTGATGTAGCGCGCGACATCGCCACCGCCCATCGAGAAACCGACCAGCGTCACGTTTTGCAGATCCAGATGGGTGATCAGGTCATTGATATCAGAGGCAAAGGTGTCGTAGTTGTAGCCTTCCCACGGTTGATCGGAACGACCAAAGCCACGGCGATCGAAAGCGATTACGCGGTAGCCTTTCTCCGCCAGGAAATTAAGCTGGCTGTCCCACATATCCCCATCGAGCGGCCAACCGTGACTGAACAGCACTGGCTTGCCGGTGCCCCAATCTTTGAAATAGATGGCTGTACCATCTTGCGTCTTAAATGTGCTCATGTTTGTGCCTTATTGATGTTGATTGATGAGAGCGCCTTATTCAGGCGCCACGAGATAACGTACTGCCGGAAGGTCTGTGCCCTGATGGAAACCCAGCACCCGGTTCTGAATCTTTTGATCGTTCATGGTGTAACGCTCGCGCTGCCGCAAATGTTCCATCCATGAGCCGACGACAAAGGTCTCGACAAAAATGCCGGGCTGCAGCATGTCTTCATACAGAGACCAATTGAGCGCGCCGCCCCGCCGTCTGACACGACGCATATCCTGCATGCAGACCGCAAAAGCATGCGCATCGCTACGGTCGATTTGATAGTGATAGCTGACCATTACCGGCCCGCGATCGTGGCGAATCTGCAGTTCGGGCAAGGGATCGTTAACCGTACTGAGATCGAGGTTCAGATCCGGATCTTGATCGAGCCGCCAGCGCAGCACCGTCAGGCTGGCCAGCAGCATGCCGACGGTGGCGACAGACAGTGAGAAGGGAATGCTGAATGTTGATGCCAGTTGTCCCCACAGGGCGCTGCCTAACGTCATCGAGCCAAAAAACACGGTCAGATAGACCGCCAGCGCACGGGCTTTCACCCATTTGGCGGCGCTGCGTTGCGCACCAAGGTTGAGCGTGGAGAGCACGGCGATCCATGCAAAGCCGGTAAAGAACTCAAACGCATTGAGCAGCCAGACGTGACGAATAAACGCCAGCGCCAGCATAGTGGCAGCAAACATGATGCTGGCGAGCACCATCAATTGATCCGGATTAAAGCGTTTGCGCAGGCGCGGCAACAGCAGTGCGCCGCAAATTGCGCCCATGCCGATGCAACCCAACATAACGCCGTAGCCGCCCGGCCCGAGCCCCAGTTCACGTCGAGCCACCAGCGGCAATAATGCCCAGCCAGCACTGCCAAACACAAAGAAGGCGATGGTACGCGCCAGCACATTGCGCAGTACCGGCGCGGCATGAACATAACGTACGCCCGCGCGTACCGCCGGGAAGAAGTGTTCCGGTGGTAGGCGCTGCACACTGGGCTGCGCTTTCCAAACGTAAAGCACGATAAAGACACCCAGTACCGATAATGCATTGAGCAAAAACACCATCCACGGACCAGCAAATGACAGGATCAAGCCACCGAGCGCCGGGCCGATAGCGCGACTGATATTGATACCGAGTGAGTTGAGCGCAATCGCGGGGCCGAGTTCTTCCTTGCTGACCAAATCCGGCACGATGGCCTGAAAAGGTGGCGAGCTCATCGCCGCGCCGGTGCTGAGCAGGAAAGCGGCAATCAACAGCACCAGCGGTGTGACCAGCCCCGCAAAGGAAAGGCATGTCAGGCCGGCTGCGGCAATGAATACCCAAATCTGTGAGAACAGCAGATATTTACGGCGATCAACGATATCCGCCATCACGCCAGACGGCAGTGCAAACAGAAACATCGGTAAGCTGCTGGCGGCTTGCACCAGCGCCACCGAGAGCGGATCGGCGCTCAGAGTCAGCATGGTCCAGTTGATGCCTACGTCGTTCATCCATGAACCGACATTGGACACCACGGTGGCAATCCACAGCATACGGAATACTCGCTGACGCAGCGGCTGCCACGGTGAAACCGTCAGCGGTACGGCTGGTAAATCCGCCTCAGGCGTGTCATGAACATCATTAACCTGCGCCACGTGCCACCTCCGATGATCCCGCGCTGAAAAGGCGCCAGCGTCCCGCGCCGGTGAGCGCCAGCGTCGTGAAAATGATCAGCAGCAGCCAGCCAAACTGGCCTTCCGCTATGCTCCAGTCGGGATGGACAAACACCATCGCCACCAGTAACACACCGATGATGGGCAGACAGGCCAGTCGGGTAAAGACGCCGAGCAGGATAAACAGCGGACAGACCACTTCAGCAAATATCGCCGGCAGTAGACTCATGTAAGGACCCAGGCCAAACGGATCCTCAATACGCGTCAGTTCTTCGCTGAAATGAAACACTTTCGGCAGGCCATGCACGTGAAGCAGTAGCAGGCAGCCGGTAAGCCGCAGGAAGAACAGCCCCGCATCAATGCGAGGCGGCTGAGAGAGTGAATTTTTCATGGTTTAGAAGGCGAAGCAGCTGCAGCCGAGCGCGCCCCAGAAGGCGTTCTCTTCCGAAACCGGCAGGTTAGCACCGCGCGCAATTTCGTGAGAATGGGAATGCACGCCGCACGGGCCGCTGCAGTGATGCGCGTGTTGCATCATGCCGACACGGGTATTTGCAGCGGGCGGCGCACTGCGATAGTGGCCGGGAACCTTGACCACGGGCGACCATTCCGGCAGCACTGGAATCGATGGCGGCGCTTCTGAACTGAACGATCCTGCGGCATACACGATGTTACCGTCGACAATGGTCAACACGGACTCAATGCCTTTAATCTCCTCTTCGGGCACGCTGAAGTAGTCTTTGCTCAGTACCACCATGTCGGCCAGCTGACCGATTTTAATCTGGCCTTTTTTGCCTTGCTCGCTGGAGAACCAGGCGCTGCCTTGCGTCCACAACATCAGCGCCGTATCACGATCGAGGCGGGCGTTAACGTCGTACATCTGCATGCCGCCCACGGTTCGTCCGGAAACCAGCCAGTAAAGTGCGGTCCACGGGTTATAACTGGCCACGCGGGTCGCATCGGTTCCCAAACCTACCGGCACGCCGGTCTCCAGCATGCGCGCCACCGGCGGCGTGTGGCGGGTCGCCTCAATGCCATAACGCTCGGCAAAGTATTCGCCCTGGAAAGCCATGCGATGCTGTACGGCAATGCCACCGCCCAGCTCTTTGATACGGTCAAGGTTACGCTGCGTCACAGTTTCGGCGTGGTCGAAGAACCAATGCAGACCGTTGAACGGAATGTCGCGGTTCACTTTTTCAAACACATCCAGCATGCGGCTGATCGATTCATCGTAAGTGGCATGCAGGCGGAACGGCCAGCGGTGCTCCACCAGATGACGCACCACGCGCTCCAGCTCATCTTCCATGCCTGGCGCCAGATCCGGACGCGGTTCGAGGAAATCTTCAAAATCGGCGGCGGAAAATACCAGCATTTCACCGGCGCCGTTGTGGCGGAAGTAGTCGCTGCCCTGGCCCGGCGTCAGCATATCAGTCCATTTTTCGAAATCTTCCAGCTCGTGGCCCGGACGCTGGGTAAACAGGTTGTAGGCGATACGCAGCGTCATCTGCTTCTTCTCATGCAGCTCAGCAATGACTTCGTAATCTTCGGGATAGTTCTGGAAGCCGCCGCCGGCATCAATCGCGCTGGTCAGGCCCAGACGGTTTAGCTCGCGCATAAACTGGCGTGTGGAGTTCACCTGCTGCTCCAGCGGCAGTTTCGGCCCTTTCGCCAGTGTGGCGTAGAGGATCATGGCATTCGGGCGCGCAATCAGCATGCCGGTTGGGTTGCCATTGCTGTCACGCTGGATCTCGCCGCCCGGTGGATTTGGCGTGTCTTTGGTGTAACCCACCACCTTTAACGCGGCGCGGTTGAGCAGGGCGCGATCGTACAGATGCAGGATGAATACTGGCGTATCGGGCGCCGCTTCATTGATCTCATCCAGCGTAGGCATGCGACGCTCGGCGAATTGAAACTCGGTCCAGCCGCCCACTACGCGCACCCACTGTGGCGACGGCGTGCGCAGCGCCTGTTCTCTCAGCATGCGCAGGGCATCCGCGATGGAGGGCACGCCTTCCCAGCGCAATTCGAGGTTGTAATTCAGGCCGCCGCGGATCAGGTGAAGGTGCGAGTCGTTCAAGCCGGGCACGGCAGTATGGCCTTTAAGGTCAATCACTTTGGTGCCTTCACAGTGATGCTGCATCACCTCGGCCAGAGTGCCTACTTCGAGAAATTTACCCTCGCGCATCGCCACGGCTTCGGCAATCGGATTGCCGCGATCGACGGTATGAAACCGGCCATTGGTCAAAATGATGTCTGCTTTACCTAACGTAACCATAAAACCTCCTGAATGAGATGTCCTGCCGATTTCGCAGGTTAACTGCGTGTTAGGGATTATGTTCAGGGGCGCGGGAAAGCGTCTAGTTATACAAAAGGATAGGTATACCTCCGTATAGTTATACCTATAGATAATAGTTTGCCTGCCCGAAGGTTCTTACACTGCGTCCAGACATTCACCTCAATGGAACAAAACATCATGACGACGAGCAAACTTGAAGTACTGACGCCGCAAAACTGCCAGATCATTTTTATCGACCAGCAGCCACAAATGGCCTTTGGCGTGCAGTCAATCGACCGCCAGGTCCTGAAAAATAACGTGGTAGCGCTGGCTAAAGCCGCTAAAGTTTTCAACATTCCTACCGTGCTGACCACCGTTGAGACCGAGAGCTTCTCAGGTAACACGTTCCCGGAGCTGCTGGATGTGTTCCCAGGTCAGGACATTCTCGAGCGTACTTCCATGAACTCGTGGGACGACCAGAAAGTGCGTGATGCGCTGGCAGCCAACGGTAAAAAGAAAATTGTGGTTTCGGGTCTGTGGACCGAAGTGTGTAACAACACTTTCGCGCTGTGCGCCATGCTGGAAGGCGATTACGAAATCTATATGGTGGCGGACGCTTCAGGCGGCACCACCAAAGAAGCCCACGACTATGCCATGCAGCGCATGATTCAGGCTGGCGTTATTCCCGTCACCTGGCAGCAGGTGATGCTGGAGTGGCAGCGCGACTGGGCGCACAAAGAGACCTATAACGCCGTGATGGATATCGCTAAAGAGCACTCAGGTGCCTACGGCATTGGTGTTGATTACGCTTACACCATGGTGCACAAAGCGCCTTCGCGTCAGAAGAGTGAGCATCGCACTCTGGCTCCGGTTGCCGCGCCAGTTCGCTAATTCGTCCTCCAGGCGAGCGCGTTTTGGGCTCGCCTGCCTCTTTTGCAAGGAGGACCTGTGAGTCCTTTACTCATTTCTCTGGCTGCGGGCGTGTTTATCGGCCTGATTTACGCCTTACTCAACGTGCGATCGCCGGCTCCGCCCGCCGTGGCGTTAGTAGGATTGTTGGGCATGATTATTGGCAGTTCGCTGGGCGGCAAACTGACGCATCCAACGGCCTCCGCCGCGCTGCACCCTAATACTCAGCGCTTGATTGCCGCCGAGCAGCCGTCACTACCCGCCACGCTAACCCCTAAACAGGCGGGATAACGATGCTAAAAACCTATGCGATTTCCCTCGCCGTCGGCATTTTAGTCGGCATCATTTATGCCGTCATGGACGTCAATTCCCCGGCTCCGCCGGTGATTGCGCTGCTGGGACTGTTTGGTATGCTGGTCGGCGAACAGATTATCCCGCTGTGCAAACGCCTGATTAACCGTCAACCGGTGACGCTGGCCTGGTTCCGTCACGAATGTGTCCCAAAAATCAGTGGCACGCCGCCACCCTCCGGTGACAAAACCCCCTAAGGACGCACCGCAGGGAGTGAATAATAATTAAGGAAAACAGCATGCAGCTGTCGCAGCGCATTGTCGTTGTTGATGATGAACGAACTGTTCGCAGTGGTCTGACCAATCTGCTGCAGTCGGAAGGTTACGCAACGCAGGCGTTTGAGTCGGCTGAGGCTTTATTAGCGGACGAAATGGCGCTGAAAGATGCTGCGCTGTTCATTATTGATGTTGAGCTCAAAGGCATGTCGGGTTTTGAATTGTTTCGCGAGCTGGTAAAACATCTTAAGAATCCTCCCGGCATCATCATCTCCGGCAACGGTGATGAAAATATGCTCTGGTATGCCATCAACTTAGGCGCGATAACCTTTATGCGAAAGCCCATTGATATCGACCTGCTGTTTGAACATATCCGCCAGGCGTTGCCCTCCCAGGCTGCGCGCCAATGAGCACGCTTTTCCTGTCGTTAAATATTTCGGATGACGCGGGGCTGGTACTCAGCGACGACATTGTTTTCACGCCTCTTGCTCAGGAAGGGCAGGTTGAATGGCTCGAATGCCGACATCTTATTTCCGATGAGTGCTTCATTCTGGCCACGGCTGCGGCAGAAGAGGCCGATTTTCAGGTTACTCAGTTGCTGAAAAATGAGTACGCGCTGCGCAGCTCATTAGCGGAAGGTTGGGCGCTAAAACCCCTCAGACACACGCTATATCATGGGCGCTACGCCCTGATTTACGGCGCTTTCAGCTACCGAACGCTGGCTGATTATCTGCGCCTGCCTGCGGGTAAAATTCACAAATTGACCCGTTGCGCCGTCCTGCTGTGCACCGCACTCAGTAAGCTGCATCAGCAAGGCGTGGTCCACGGCGACATCAAGCCGGCTAATTTTTTCTTCACCGACCAAGGTGACGTGCTCCTCGGTGGCTTTGGCCTGGCGTTTAAGGAAACCGATTCACAGCAGCCGCTGCGTGCATCGATTACCGGTGGAACGCTGGCCTACATGTCGCCCGAACATACCTCGCGCACCGCGCACGCTGTCAGCCGGGTGAGCGATCTCTACAGCCTCGGCATCGTGCTCTATGAGCTGCTGACCGGCAGGCTGCCCTATGGCAGCGCCGATGGCGGCGTGGCTGAATGGGTGCATCATCACATTGCTTCCGAAGCGCTGCCGCCCCATTTGCTGCGCAAAGATGTGCCTCTGGTGCTCTCATCGATTATTTTACGGCTGCTGACTAAATCACCCGAACACCGTTATCAAACGATCGAAGGCGTGCTGGCCGATCTCCGGCGCTGTGAGTCAAATTTGATGCCTGACGGTTTAGTGGAATCCTTCGTGCTAGGATTACAGGATATGCCGACGTCGACACTGTTATCCGACGTACTGTATAGCGATCATGCTCAGGCCAGTGAGATGCTGGCGGCTTTTGATGAGGTGAGCAGCAGCGGTAAACACTGCATGGTGGCGATCGGTGGCGTGCCCGGTTCAGGAAAATCGTCCCTGATTGCCTCGGCGCTAAAAATTCTGCGGGATAAAAATGCGCTGCTAACGGTGACCAAAGCCGATCAGCACTCACCCATTTTGCCTTACGCGGTTTTTACCTCGGCGTTCCGGTCGCTGACGCTGCATCTGCTCGGGCTGCCAGCCGACGAGTTGACGCGCTGGAAAATACATATTGCGCGCCAACTGGGTAATTATGCCGGACTGGCGGTCAATCTGGTGCCTGAGTTGGGCATCTTGCTCAACCAGAAAGCCACGGTACAGGCGGATGCGCGTTCGCTGGACGCACGCAATCGTCTGAACCTGGTGGCATGCAGCCTGGTGAAAGCCTTTACGGTGCCGGGGCGACCGCTGATCCTGCTGATTGATGATGTGCATTGGGCCGATCAGGCGACCTTGCAGCTGCTGCAGAATCTGCTGCGTTCCAGCGAAGATATTCCCTTATTGCTGGTGATTTCTCACCGCGATCGCGCCTCGTTGCCGTGTCCGACGATCTCAGCCAGTCTTGATCGTATTCGTGCGGCGGCCACCCGCATTGTGGATGTGACGCCCGAGCCGCTGTCGGTGAAAAATATTGCCAGCTGGCTGGCCGGGCTTTTTCACTCCCGCAGCGCGGAGACGGCAGAGCTTGCGCAAATTATTCATGAAAAAACCGCCGGTAATCCGCTCGCCACGCGAGAATTTTATCGCCAGGCGGTGCGCGATAATCACATCACGCACGTTGCATCGCATAAATGGCGCTATAACCCGCAGGCGTTGAAACACAGCCATTACACCGCTAACGTTGCCGCCAGCGTGCTGCAACAGCTGCAATTGCTGCCTCTTCCGGTGGGCCAGCTGTTAGGCCGACTGGCCTGCATCGGCAGTACGGGCGATCTGCAGATATTGGGCGGCATTCTGGGCACACCCGTGACTGCCATTCACTCCACGTTATTACCCGCCGTTGACGCCCGGCTTGTCTCGCTGATAGAGAACACCTACACCTTTATGCATGACAGCATGCATGAGGCCGCGTTGACGTTGCTCTCGCCTGAAGTAAAAGATGATTTTCACTACGCCGCCGCCGGCTATTACCTGCAGGCATCCCGCGAGGATAGCGCGCATACGCTACTGTTTAGTGCCGCACACCACACCATCACCCTGAAAAACCGCACACTTTTGATGCCGGAAGCCGCTGCATTCTGTCAGCTGTTATTGAATGCGACCCGACGAGCGAAAATTATGGGGGATTACGCGTCTGCGCTGCGTTTCTTGCAAACCGCCCGATTGCTCAATGCCCTGTCAGGCGAGGAGGAGAGTGGCGTATTTTTGTTTGAGCAAGCGGAGTGTGAATTTTTAAACGGCAATTTATCGGGCGCGTTAGCGTTGAGTTCAGAGATTCTCGCCACACCCGGTGCGGTAACAGATAAAGCCGAAGCGGCCACGCTGATTGCTGAAATTCATATGCGGCAGTCTGACAGCCAACTGGCATTGGAAACCGCCTTAGCCTGGCTGGCGGTTTTTGGCATTCATTTAAACCGCTCTCCGGATAAAGCTGAGTGCGATGCCGCCAGGCTGCTGCTGAAAGAGGATGTAGGGAAAAATCCTTACACGCGCTTTCGTTCACTGCCGCGGTTGAACTGCCACAAAACCGAAGCCGTCATGAACCTGATGGCCAGTGCCAGTACTTTCGCGGCCTTTATCAGCCCAAGGCTACAGTTCATTATCCTGTGCAGACTTCTGCACCTGACGATGGACAAAGGCATCAGCGGTGCATCCACGCTGGCACTGGCGTGGTACGGCGTGGTGTGTGGCGATCAGTACGACGAATACAGCCGCGGATTTGCCAGTGCGCTGCTGGCCCGTGAGCTGGTGTATAAACACGACTTCGTCAGCTACAAAGCGCGTACGTTAATGCCGCTGGATCAGGTCAGCGTGTGGACCATGCCGCTGAGTTACGCCATTGAGTGCGCTAAAACCACCTTTGACGTCGCGGTGGATATCGGCGATCGCACATCGGCATGTTTGGCGCTGCGACATCTCACGATGAATTGCCTGGCGCGCGGTGACCATCTTGATGGGGTGCATACGTCGATCATGCGCGGCATGGTTTATGTACGCAAAGCGCAATATCGCGATGTGGAAGTGATTCTCGGTATGCAGTTGGATTACGTGATGTTCTTACGTAAACCTACCGGCGAGACGTTGTCCGGCGATGATTTCAGGGTGCCAGCGTTAAACGTGGTTAAACCGGAAAATGCCATTGAACCGCCGTTTTTGATGCAGTTTTGGGCGCGGTTGTATAAAGGCATGGCCCATTTTTTTGCCGGTGAATATGCCGCTGCCCACGGCCAGTTCGCTGATGCTGCACCGCTGACTGACGTTATTCCCGGTCATGTGCATATGCTGGATTTTCATCTGTATAGCGCGCTGTCACTCACGATACCGCGGCAACCGAATGAGGTTGATGACAGTCAGTGGCAACAACTGCAACGCCATCTTGAAAGGATCATTACCTGGTCATCGGAGAATCCTGGCACCTTTGCCGATAAAGCGGCGCTGCTGCGTGCCGAATTGCTCAGGCTGGAAGATAAGAGTGGATCGGCGCTTGAGCACTATGAAAACGCCATCGAACTGTCGCGCAAAGGTCAGTTCCATCATATCAATGCTCTGGCGTGTGAGCTTGCTGCGCGCTGTGCCAGTGATCGGGGCATGGCATTCGCCGCCGATGGCTATATTAAGGGCGCCCTTGTTGCATGGGATCGCTGGGGCGCGGGGGCAAAAGTTCGTCAACTTGAAATGCACTATCCCCATCTGGCGACACAACATCCACAAACCGCATTAAACACCGTGACGTTTGAGCAAAGCGCGGCGATCAGCGACGTGCAGAGCATGGTGACCGCCATGCGCGCGTTAACCGAAGAAATCAATCTTGATCGGCTGATCCATATTTTGATGATGATGCTGGTGGAGCGCGCCGGGGCTCAGCACTGTATTTTGATTCGTCTCATTGACGGCAATGTACCTGAAATACAGGCCAGAGCGTCCTCCACGGTGGAAGGTGTCAGAGTTAAGATCGTGAAGGAATTGCCGGTTGCGACCGATCTGCCGCTGTCAATTCTCTCGGCGGTGATCCGCACCGGACAGGAAATTCGTACTGGAAGACCGGAAGTGTTCAGTCCATTTAGTCAGGATAACTATCTGGTTGCCTCCGGTGCGGCGGTGATGTGTGTGCCGATGTTCCGTCAGGCACAAATGGTGGGGGTGCTCTATCTGGAAAACCGGCTGATGCCGGAGGTCTTCACCGCTGAGCACTCAAGAATTGTGTCGATGTTAGGGGCGCAGGCCGCGGTTTCACTGGAAACCGCACGGTTGTATGCCGAGCTGGTGGAAGAGAACATCCAGCGTCGGAAAATTGAAAAACAGCTGCGCGCCAGCCAGACATCGCTGATGCTCGGTGAAAAAATCAGTCATACCGGAACCTGGCACTGGCATCTGGCGCCGGATATCCAGCTGATATCGGACGAATATAAACGCATCATGGGGCTGCCGGCTGGGCAGGTAAGCACCTCAATGGCGGAGTTTCAGCGGCGGGTACATCCGGACGATATTCTCTGCCTGAAGGCGTTGATTGAAACCAGCGTGGCGAATGGCGTGAGCATGCAGGCTGAATTCCGCATTATCCGTGATGACGGTGAATGCCGTTATATCAAGGGCATCGGTGAGCCGGTGGAAAACTGGCCGGATGTCGCTGAATATTTCGGTACGCTGACGGATATCACCGCGCAGCGTCAGTCTGAGGATGCCGTCAGGATTGCGCAGGCAGAGCTCGCACGCGTTGCGCGGGCCACCACGGTAGGACAGCTGACGTCTTCTATTGCCCATGAAATCAATCAGCCGCTGATGTCGATTGTGGCGAATGCGGGCGCCAGCCTGCGCTGGTTAAAGCGCGATCCGGTCCAGCTGGATAAGGCCAGCCAGAGCCTTGAAGAAATTATCAACGAAGGGCAGCGGGCCGGCGAAATTATTCGCGGTCTGCAGTCTCTCACGCGTAATAACGTCGCAGAGTATGGACCCGCCAGATTGCATCTGCTGGCACGCGATATTTTAACCTTGTCGCGTCTGGAACTGGAGCGCCGCTCCGTTTCGTTAGAGCTGGATATCAAAGCAGAATGTGATGAGGTCTTTTGCGAGCGCGTACAGATTCAACAGGTGCTGCTTAACCTGGTCATTAATGCCATTGAAGCGATGGCCGATCATCCGGGGACGCGGTTATTGCGACTTTCATCATCCAACCCTGATCCTAAAGTTATTCGTATTGAGGTAGCTGACAACGGCACCGGCTTATCAGCCGAGGTTATTGACAAAATATTTGACTCATTCTATACGACAAAAGCGGAAGGGATGGGAATGGGCCTGACAATCAGTAACGAAATAATTAAACGTCATGGTGGCATACTGAGTGCGGAAAATCGTCCGCAGGGCGGCAGCATATTCTGGTTTACGTTGCCGGTGAATACTGATAAATAGTTTTTCTTCTCCTCCCGCACTATTTTGCGGGAGAAGCGTCACACCGTTATTACCCTACAATATAACGCGTGGCGTTATTCATCTTGCAGTAAGTTGAGTTTTTCAGCGGCTCTGACCAATTCTGAAACCGAACGCACCGCCATTTTTTCCATCACCCGGCGTTTATGCACTTTTGCCGTAATTTCACTGATTACCATTTCTGCGGCAATCTGTTTATTTAACAGACCGCGAATGACAAACTGCATCAGTTCCCTTTCTCGTGGCGTTAAAGAGTGATAACGCCCGGTGAGTGCGATTTTTTCCTGTGACAGCGCTGCGCTTTTTTCGGCCAGCGCCATGGCATCGGCTACCACTTGCATCAGATCATCGGGCATCACCGGTTTGGTAAGAAATTCAAAGGCACCGGCTTTCATCGCTCTGACACTCAGGGGAATGGTGCCAAAGCCGGTCAGGAAAATGGTGGGAATAGTGTATCCGCGCGCGGTGAGATCGTGCGAGACATCAAAACCGTCCAGACCCGGCATGTTCATATCGACAATTAAACAGCTCGGCGTACTGTAATGCGGCTGATGCAAAAATTCCGTGGGGGAAGTAAAGGTCGCGATCAGATAGCCTTCTGAGCTCAGAAGATTTTGCAGCGCGTTGATGACAGAGGGGTCATCGTCAACAATATAAATCGTTCTATCCATAAAAACTCATTCAGACTCTTACGAGTTCTATTCACTACATGCGAGCTAATATACCCGCAAAATAGTGCCTTAGGAATGGCGAAAAACTTATATGTGAAATCGATGATGTGCTGCGCAATATGAACGGTGCAAGCGTAAAAAGGTGAGAAGGCCAAAACGGCTTTCTCACCCAGCAGACGTAAAGATTATATCAATCAACCTTTAGGGTTCATCAATACGTGATACTTTCAATGTGGTTTGTTCCCCACGACCATACACTTTTCCGCTGACGCGAACTTTATCATCGGCGGAATAGGTTTTTTCTTTGAACGCTGACTTTTCGGCATTGATGGTGATCGTTCCCGTATTATCACGGAATTTATAACTGTCACCTTTAAGTTTTTCAATAATATGACCCTCAAGGGTGACATAGCCGCCCTGACGGAAATCCCGAATACGCGATATGGGTGTTTGACCGGTATCTTCTGAACCCTTAAAACCCGCATCCTGATTGTTTTGTGGCGGTGCGGTTTCGCCTGACTTGTAGCCACCTTCCGCTGCGCTAACACCGACGCTGAACATCATTATTACCGAAGCTAAAACGATATGTCTCATACGTTCTCCATGTTTTATCGTGCTTTCTCTGTTTCAAGTCTGGCACAAATACGCGCGACTGCACGACAAACGCAGCGGCAATTGATAAAAACACAACGGTATTTATCAGGATTAATCTCATTATTTAAAAACCAATTAACCTTTTGCTTAAAATAACCTCACCTTACATCAACCTCATTAATCTCTTTAAACATCATTTATAAGCGAAGCGGAATTTTAACGCTATTTTTGCTCTACAGTTAATAGGGTCTTAACTGGAGGAGCATGTAACATGTCGAAAGATAAAAAAGAACAAAATTTAACCCATGCCGCGCCGCACAAAGGGCCGGAAACCTCTGAGCCGGGTTTAGGCGATTTAGCGCCGCAAGGCGGCGGACATAAACCCGCGGCCGAACCGACGCCACCGGGCAAACAACCCACCGCGCCCGGCAGCCTTAAAGCACCCGCAACACAAAACGACAAGCTTGAGCAGCTCGACGAGTATCGTAAAAATGGCGAAAACGCCGACCTGACCACCAATCAGGGCACCCGCATCGCCAACGATCAGAACTCGCTGCGCGCCGGTTCACGCGGTCCGACACTGCTTGAAGACTTCATCATGCGCGAAAAAATCACGCATTTTGACCACGAACGTATTCCTGAGCGTATCGTGCATGCGCGCGGTTCAGCGGCGCATGGCTATTTCCAGCCTTATCGTTCCATGGAAAAATTGACCAAAGCGGGCTTCCTCAGCGATGCCGAAAAAATCACACCCGTCTTCGTGCGTTTTTCCACTGTGCAGGGTGGCGCCGGCTCGGCCGATACCGTGCGCGATATCCGTGGATTCGCCACCAAGTTCTATACCGATGAGGGCGTTTTTGATTTAGTCGGCAACAATACGCCGGTGTTTTTCATTCAGGATGCCCATAAGTTCCCGGACTTCGTGCATGCGGTGAAACCCGAACCGCACAACGAAATTCCACAGGGGCAGAGTGCGCACGACACCTTCTGGGATTATGTGTCGCTGCAGCCGGAAACGCTGCACAACGTCATCTGGGCGATGTCGGATCGCGGCATTCCGCGCAGCTACCGCACCATGGAAGGCTTTGGCATCCACACCTTCCGCCTGATTAATGCCGAGGGTAAAGCCACTTTTGTGCGCTTCCACTGGAAACCGGTAGCGGGCAAAGCCTCGCTGCTGTGGGATGAAGCGCAGAAGCTGACCGGTCGCGATCCTGATTTCCACCGTCGCGATCTGTGGGAAGCCATTGAAGCGGGTGATTTCCCGGAATATGAGCTGGGCTTGCAGCTGATCCCTGAAGAAGACGAGTTCAAATTCGATTTCGACATTCTTGATGCCACCAAACTGATTCCTGAAGAGCTGGTGCCGGTGGAGCTGGTGGGCAAAATGGTGCTCAACCGCAATCCGGATAACTTCTTTGCCGAAACCGAGCAGGTGGCGTTCCATCCGGGCCACATCGTGCCGGGGCTGGATTTCACCAACGATCCCCTATTGCAGGGCCGCTTGTTCTCCTACACCGACACGCAAATCAGCCGTCTGGGTGGGCCGAATTTCCATGAGATTCCGATTAACCGTCCGGTTTGCCCGTACCATAACTTCCAGCGCCAGGGCATGCATCGCACGGAAATCGATACCAACCCGGCCAACTACGAACCGAACTCCATCAATAACAACTGGCCACGCGAAGTTCCGCCTGCGGCCAAAGAGGGTGGATTTGAGAGCTACCAGGAGCGGGTGGAAGGCAGCAAGGTGCGTGAGCGTAGCCCGTCGTTTGGCGAATACTACTCGCAGCCACGGCTATTTTGGTTAAGTCAGACGGCGGAAGAGCAGCAGCATATTATCGGCGCCTACTCATTTGAGCTGAGTAAGGTGGCGCGTCCTTACATTCGCGAACGTGTGGTCGATCATCTGTTACAAATTGATGTCACACTGGCGCAGGCCGTCGCCACCAATCTGGGCCTGAAACTCAGTGATGAACAGCTTAAAACCGCTCCGCCGAAGGATGTGAACGGCCTGCAGAAAGATGACAGCCTGAGTCTGTATGCGCAACCGAGCGGCGATATTAAAGGCCGTCAGGTCGCGTTACTGCTGAGTGACGGGGTAAAAGCCGCCGACGTGCTGGCGATTCTGCAGGCGCTAAAAGCGCAGGGTGTGCATGCCAAAATTCTGGCGGCGCACATGGGACAAGTGCTGGCGGATGACGGATCGGTACTGCCGGTTGACGCCACCTTTACCGGTCTTCCTTCTCTGACCTTTGATGCGGTGATTGTGCCAGATGGCAATATTGATGCGTTGCTGCTGAGCGGTGATGCGCGCTATTTCCTGCTGGAAGCATACAAGCATCTCAAAGTCATTGGTCTGAGCGGTGATGCGCGCCGGTTTAAAGCACAGTTCAACGTGCAGGATAACGAGGCTGAAGAAGGGCTGGTGGAAGACGTTAAAGCCGAAGGCACCTTTATGGCGGATTTCCTCTCCTTGATGGCATCCCATCGCGTGTGGTCGCGCAGCAAAAAAGCGCTGACCGTCGCGGCTTAACGATTTAGCGCGGCATATTGTTTGCCGCGCTGAACCGCATCGCAATAAAAAAAGCCCGCACTAAGCGGGCTTGGTAGATGCCACTACCGAATGATCTCGTCGTAAACGCGTGCTGTGTTGCTGCCACTGAGTGTGGTGGAGCCATACTACAGTAATATTTCGTTACTGGTCATATGAGTTATCGATGGTGCCAAAAATAACCTTAATCGTCTACTGAAGCGCTGTTTACCTGCTTAACTCTGTTGTGTGCGGAAAACAGAGGACAAAATGCAGTTAAAAAGAAAAACGGACAACACGACAACATCTGATGCGGGTTTGCTGAAAAGCATTGTGCTGTCGGGCATGCTGCTGCTGATCACGGTGGCCAGCATGAGCATCTGGACCTTGCGTGAAGATTGGCTTGGCACGGTGCGTCAGACGCAGGAATCCGCGATGAATCTGGCGTTATCACAGTCGCGTCAGGCGGAAGACACCTTTTTGCAGACGGAACTGTCGCTGCGTCAGGTTCAGCGTGATCTGCAGCTACAGCTCGCAACGCGTATTCAGGGCGCTGATCTGAGTAATACCATGCGCGAGCTGCAACGCCGCTTGCCGCAGTTGCACGGCTTGTTCTACTACGATGAAGACGGCAAGTGGATTGCGACCTCTGCGCAACGCATGCCCAACAATATCAATAACTCCGATCGCGAATACTTTGCTTTTCAGCGCAATAATCGCCGCAACAGCGTGCATATCGGCCCGGTGATCAACAGTCGCAGCACCGGCGAGTTAGTGATCCCCGTTTCCCTGCGCGTCAGTGATGCCAGCGGTGGATTTAAGGGCGTGTTACTGGCCACCATCAGAGTTGACTTCTTCCGTCGTTTCTACAGCTATTACGAGCTTGGTGCGCGTGATGTGCTGGTGTTAATGCTGGCTGACAGCACCGTGCTGTATGCCCGCCCGATGCCAGACAGTTTCATCGGAAAAAATCTCTCGTCCAGTCCGCTGTTTCAGGAGATGCTGGCCAAAATGGATCGCGGTAGCGGGCAATGGAAATCGGTGCTTGATGATCAACCGCGTATCTTTGGTTTTGCGCGTTCCGATCGCTATCCTATTATTGTCGCGGCCGGTTACAACAGCGACGATCTCTTCCATGTATGGGTCAACCGTCGGGCGCAGGATATTCTGCTCAGCATCATCCTGCTGCTGACCATTATGCTACTCGGCACCTTCCAGCTGCGTCAGGCGCGTCGCGTGTTGCGTTATCAGCAGGAGCTGCACCGCCTGCGCGACAAACTGCACAACGCCAATCTTGCACTGAACAAACTCGCGCATGTTGATGGTTTAACCGGTCTGGCAAATCGCCGGGAATTTGATCGTTTCCTGCATGACGCGCTGGCAAATGTCGCCGTAAGCGGTAAACCGCTTTCGCTGATTATGATGGATATCGATTTCTTTAAGCACTACAACGACACTTACGGCCATATTGCCGGGGACAAGTGTTTGAAAGTGATCGGTGAGGTGTTAACTAACGTGGCCGGGCGGCGAACCGATATGGCCGCGCGCTATGGCGGCGAGGAGTTTGCGCTCATCCTGCCTGATACTTCATTCGATGAGGGGATGATCATTGCCCAGCGGGTTGTTGACGCGGTGAGGGAAAAGCAGCTTGCGCATGATTCTTCGCCCAAAGGCTTTGTCACGCTCAGTGCCGGCTGCGCGACCACCGCCACATCCGCCAGCCTCAGCGCGGTGAAACTGCTGGAGTACGCCGATCACGCCTTGTACCGGGCAAAGCGTGAAGGGCGTGATGGTGCGAAAGGCGTGACGGTGCTGCCTTTGTCAGATGAGCAGAGAGAATAATGGGCTTATTCCACTGCGGGCAGCTGGTACTTGATATATTGACGCAGCGCTTCATGCATCTGGCTATTGCTTTCGTCCTCTAAGCCGCGTTCTTCATATTCTTTCGCCAGCTGAATAATCACCTCGTCATATTTCCCCTTGAAGGTGATGTTATTAACTGCCACTTGCTTAATCATTAACTCGCGCAAGGCAGCGACTTCAATCTCCAGTCGGCTAACGTTTTCTTCCAGCTCTTTTACGCGTTCTTCATTCGCCATAGGTTCTCCGGATGTTATTAAGCTGTGGCTGTGTCAGGGCCTGAATATCGCATTGGCATGCGTGTAATTCAAGCGTGAAGCGGTTACTTCGCCACCGGCAGATCCGCCAGCCGGGTGGTGTAGGCCGGGGATAGCATCTCGCGCTTCATCGACCAGGGTTTCTGAATCCCTTGTCCGGCAAACCATAACGCGCCGCGCTGATGGGCATTCATTTTGTCGATCAGTGCCATCAGCTGGTCACTATTATGACGCGGCTGATACTCAGCAAACAGATCAAACTGCGCCACGCCATCGCTAAAGAAATCACCCAACATCACACCGCCTTTCATATATCGTTTACCGGGAACCCAGATGCGATCTAAACAGTTGAGCGTGGCCTGAATAATATCGCGACTGTCAGCCGTGGGCGTAATCAAGGTTTGGCTGGCCGCATTGGCGTAATAAGGATGATGCGGGTCATGTGGACTGGTGCGAATAAACGTACCGATATGACGGCAATATTGCCGCTCGCTGCGCAACTTCTCTGCGGCACGTGCGGCGTAATTGGCGATGGCTTCGCGCATATCCTGGTATTCGGTAATGCGGTCACCAAACGAGCGCGAGCAGAGGATATTTTGTCGATTGGGAATCACCTCCTCAAACGCCAGACAAGACTCGCCACATAATTCACGCACCGTGCGCTCCAGCACCACGCCAAAGTGTTTACGGATGAGCGCAGTCGGGGTTTCAGCCAATTGCAACGCGGTGGTAATCCCCATCAGGTTGAGCTTTTGCGATAAGCGACGGCCCACGCCCCACACCTCTTCGACCTTAACGAGTTTCATCAACTCGCGCTGGCGGCGGGGCAAGGAGAGATCCATCACGTTCTCGGCTTTGGTCCAGCGTTTCGCAGCCCAGTTGGCGAGCTTGGCGAGGGTTTTGGTCGGCGCAATGCCGACACCCACGCGCAGATGAGTGTCTTGATAAATGCGATCGCGAATATCGCAGCCTAACTGTTCGAACGTCATGCAGGCATTGATGCCGGTGACGTCAACGAAGGCTTCATCGATGGAATATTCATCCACGCGCGTGGATATCAGCGCCAGTGTTTCCATCACGCGGCGCGACATATCACCGTACAAGGCATAGTTGGACGAAAACACCACCACCTTATGGCGCATCAGCTCTTCGCGATGTTTAAAGTAGGGCGCGCCCATTTTGATGCCCAGCGCTTTGGCCTCTCGGCTCAGGGAAATAATGCAGCCGTCGTTATTCGACAGCACCACAATCGGCTTGCCGCGCAGATCCGGGCGAAACACCGTTTCACAGCTGGCGTAAAAGGAGTTCACATCCACCAGGGCAAACATCAGCGGCCTATGGTTTTAATCACGTGTTTAACGATGCCGAAAACTTCGAACTCATCGGCGTCAGGAATGGCGATAATCGCATGCGCGGCATTCATCGGTTTGAGATGCAGGTAAGGCTGTAACATCAGTTGTTTCACGGTGAACTCACCCGAAAGCGACGCCACCACAATGTCACCGTGTTTGGGTTTGAGCGAACTGTCCACCACCAGCATGTCACCTTCATTGATACCAATGTCGATCATCGAGTCACCGCTGACTCTGATGAAGTAGGTAGAGCTGGGGTGATCCACTAAAAAATCGTTGAGGTCGAGGCGTTGTTCTACGTAGTCCTGAGCGGGCGACGGAAAGCCGCAGGGCACGCGGCTGATGAACAAGGGTAACGCTAAAATGGCGCGGATTTCCGCGGGCTGAAAAAACTGCATGGCTGCGATCTCAAATCGTTACTGTATATGTATACAGTAATATCGATTGGGCAGTTTGATCAAGCCAGAACAGGCAATGATCTGCAAAACAGTTGGTAGCAAAGAGAATTTATTCTGCAGAAAACGGCCTGCTGCTGCGCTTAAATCATCATCCCCATGATCTGCATCGTGCTTTGCTGCGAGGCGGTGACAAACGGAATGTCTTTGATGTGCTGCATACCAAAGGCTTCATAGAACTTTCGAGCGCGTACGTTATTGCCTAACACTTCCAGCCACAGATAGCCTTCGCGTTTGTCACGCGCCTCATTGATGATGCTCTCAAACATCCATCGACCATAGTTTTTCCCGGTTTCTTCCGGATTGAGATACAGCTTATTCAGCAACGCGCCGCTCATGCCAGAATCCGGCACCGGCGTGTTCCAGGTGACTTTGGCGAAGCCAATGGGCTTGTCGGTCTCGGCAATCAGCCAGCTTTCATTGGGCGCCGCTAAGCTGCTATTCAGCTCTGCCAGACCATATTCCTTGTCGATAAAGGCATCCAGTTCTTCTGCGGAAACCCACATATGTTTGAAATGCGCATTGTAGGTCATGCGCCCCAGCAGGTGCAGCAGCTCTGCATCCTCTGCCTTGGCTTTGCGTATGGTAAACTCCATGCCAGATTTCCTTGCTTAATTCTTGTTATTAATCACATCGTCGGTGCGAGCACGGCAACCGAACGGCAATTACCATAACGTGTTAGTAACAAAAACCCAAGATAACCAGAGCTTTCTGTTAACAAGGCGCTACGCCGATGATCTATAGTAAGTACTGAGAACCAAGCGTAAGCCCATATTCTCAGGAGGTAGAAGATGTCAGATTCGCAACCTAAAATTATCGGCGAAGCCGCCTATACGCTACTGGTGCGCCGCGAGGAAGTCAGTGTCTTATCACTGTTGGCAGAGCTCGCGCGCATGGCGAGAAAAGCGCAAAACAGTGAACAGCTGCAACGCATTGCCCAGGCCCAGCAATGGTTGCTCACGCACCGCCAACCGGCGGGCAGCGATAATCGTGTCCATTCAGCGTTACGCGGGTTGAGTCGTCAGGAAGGCAGTGTCAGACTGCCCTCGGCAGACACCGACGACAATTAACTATCCCAGCGGGCTCACGCGTCGATAACTTTCGGCGCTGAGCTCATTGATTTGGAAATAAAAGCTTTCCAATTATCCTAATTCACACTTATTAGCACTTTTTGCAACAAACCCCACCTAACAACTTGAGTAAGCTCCTTGTACAGCTTTTTGCTACCTGTACAACTTTACTTAGGTCAAATGATCTAACTTTTTCATTTATTGGGGTCAATTATGCGTCAGAACGGATACACGCCGAGTTCAGTCGAGGCCATTGCCAACTACTTCAGCAAAGCGTCGCTGCCATCGCAGCAGGAAACATTGGGTCAGATCGTGGTTGAAATCCTGCGTGAAGGCCGTAATCTCAACCGCAAATCGCTCTGCACCAAGCTGCTGCGCAGACTGGAACTGGCTGCTAATGCGGAAGAAGAGCATCATTATCATCAGCTGATTGGCTTATTATTCGACCGCGAAAGCTGAGAGCCAGTCAGACGTCAAACTTGTACAAGTATAAATATTTTACTCTGAAAACGCTCCCACACTGTCTTCGCCCCGCACCGGGGCGAAGCGGCGATCAGAGATTCGTTATGAATAATTCGTTATGAATAGAAGTGAACACCAGAAAATAATCGATGAAATTATTGGCGAAGCGGCGCTGGCGCTCTTGCAGCGAACGGGGCCCGTCAATACCCAGGCGCTGATGGATCAGCTGATGTTGATGAAGCAACAGAGCTCGAATGACGAACAGCGTGCGGCCATCACTGCCGCTATCACCGAGGTGCGCAACAGTATTTCGGCGGGGAAAAAGCGCCGGGAAGAGCAGCCGCAGAGAGACAACGTTCTTCAGCTGTTTGGTAATAATGAACAGTCTGGCAACAATCGTAAACATTGACCGATTGGCTCGCGTTTAGGCATATAGATTCGAGCATATACGCAATCACGGGACTGAAATTATGTCGGAAAATCACAACCTCTATGCTGCACTGCCTGACACCGAGCTGGCCGAGCATTTTCGCAATGCAGATAGCACATTAAGAAATGAATCTGCAGTGCTGGATAGGGTTATCCGCCACGTGCTGGCCACCGAAGGACGCGTCAGTAATAAATCGATTATTCTCTGCCTGATTATGGCGCTGGAAACCGCAGAAAGTGATGCCGAAGCCGATGTGCTGCGCAAGACACTGGAAATAGTGGTGGGCTATACGCCTGACGACGCCTGATATTCCGCTCTGTCCCCCCACGCGGGGACAATATTGTCAATCCTTCGCAATGAGAGCCAACCGGCGCTTCGCTTTGCCAATATTAATTCTATGCAACCACGTCCGAAACTGTTTTAACTGTATATGTGAAGCGATCTCGGTAGAAAGCGTGCAAATATACAGCTGACTCTGCGTATGATTATTGGTGCCGGTGGCGTAAATTTCGCTTTTATTATCACGCTGTTGTAATTCTATTCCCGTGAAGTGTAAATCCCCCCACAGCTGTAGAGTGGTCTCGAACTTTTTAAAGTCCATTATGATGCCCTTATTATGTTCACGCGTAATGAAGTCGTGCTGGCTCAGCAACGTAAAGCAATTCAGTGTTTAAGCCAGCATAGTTGGAGACTACTTTTAAGGATAATCGCGTTTAGACGCGGATCGTCTGATCCATTTGCGTTTATTACCGCTTTGCTTATCCATCGCTAATGCACTGGCGCTGGCAGGATCAAACAGTGACAAACTTTCTATTTGATGCACCATAATCACTTTACGAAACTCCAGCACACTTTTAGGTGTTGAGGAAAAATCGATGTTGTGATTTTGGTACCACTGGCTGTAATTATGCTCAACGGCCAGGCTCAGCGTGCGTGGATCGCGATAACCGCTCAGCATCGGAATTAACACGATATTGGCGGTATTAGGGTATTCAAAGGTGGCGGCATGGATCATCCCGATATAGATACGGCGCGATTTCAGCGTCACCCAAGCCAATTCACCTTCTTCCATGCACTGCAGCAGCAGTTGCTCAATGCCGTTGGAACGGGAAAGGCGCTGATAAAGCTCCTTACGTCCTATCGCGTTGAGCCGGGCGCTGACCGCCCAATTGGAACGGTACATGCAAAACAGAATGGCAAAGGCCAACATCAGTACCACCGGCGCCTGGATGCCTAAAAAACTCCACGTCATGAAATCGACGTTCCAGTGCACATTCTCTGCCGAGGTTAGGGCAAAGGCATTGTTCACGCCCGATGCAGCCAGCAGGATCAGCCAGATGATCGCGGTCGCCAGCACGCCTTGCAGAACAAAAATACAGCCATATAGGGCAATGAGAAAATAGACATCCCAGCCAAAGGATCGTTTAATTTTTAAGCGACTCGACATGTCGCGACTGGTGTACCAATAGCCGCACACCATCATTACCATAAATATCGCCGTACCCATTTAAATATCCTTCAGTGTGCTGACATGCTCGGCAAAATCGCGCTGCACTTCAGGACTCAATGGATTAACCGAAGCGTTACCATCTTCATCAATAATAATTCTATCGCCTTCCTCAATCGATTCCTGAATGTCCTGCCGCGTCATGACTTGCAGTAATGATTCGGGGCTACCGAACAGGGAAGTTATAAAACCGAACATAATCGAGCAATCCTTCTTATTTATACCAACATTAACTATGGCACATCCCTCAGTAACCAAGCCGCGTAACTGAAATAAAGGGGACTTTCCGGATTAATCTGCCAGAGGTGCATGAATGCGCACCAAACGAAAATTACGGCAAACAAAGGCAGGGTCGCCATTTATGGCGTAATGCCGCTCACTTAAGCAAATCATTGCCTGGTTATGCAGGTGCGCATGAATGCGCACCCTACGAAAACCCAGCTCTGTAAACGTAGGGTCACCATTCATGGTGACCGATTCACGCTTAACTAACGAACATTACGCCATTTATGGCAACCTGATGATAATCATGAGGAATCACTGTTGAGTCAGTGGCGTTTTACTGCCAGGTTCCGCGCCGGTGATCGGATTGAGATCGGGGTGTGAAGCGGTACGCGCCGCAAGCGTGTCCAGATCGCTCAACTGCCCGGCGGGTAGCGTGACGCTGGCTGAACCATCCCCGCCATCCACCGCGGGTTGAGGATCGGCTACATAATCAAAGTTCTCGTCCGAATTCCAGCTGCCGCGAATATCGTCGCCCTGAGACATGTTGTAATAAGTGTGGGCATACTTTTCAATCGGTGGCAGTTTGCCCGGCGGGAAGTTGTTGTGGATGGAGTAGAGCGCTTTTTCAAACGACAGCTGATGCGCCACTTCACGCGTCATCAGGAAGCCCAGCGCGTCCTTCACGCCGACATCATCGGTGAGATTAATCAGGCGTTCATAAAGGATTTTGGCGCGGGCTTCGGCAGCGACGTTAGAACGCAGATCCGCCGTTACTTCGCCGATGGTATCGATATAGGCCGCGGTCCAGGGTACGCCAGCGGAGTTGGTCAATGCCGGGCCGCCGCCGTACAGAATCGAGGTCAGATGGCTGTCATTACCCGCGCCGGTAATCGATCGATAGAGCGCGCCTTGCTCTTCACTGCCTTCCGCCAGCGTGCCTTTCGCACCCTTATTCAGCATGCCGACCAGCGAACCGATAATTTCCAGATGGCTTAACTCTTCAGTGGCGATATCCATCAGCATTTCACGACGGCCTACATCTTCATCACTTAAACCCTGCGTGAAATAACGCATCGCAGCGGCCAGTTCGCCCTGCGGACCGCCAAACTGTTCGAGTAATAAATTGGCCAGACCGGGATTGGGTGCATTAACGCGCACGGTAAATTGCAACTGTTTTACGTGTCGAAACATAGCTCACCTCAAAAAAAATAAAAATGGAGAAAGAGAATTAACAGGGATAGTTAAAATAATGAGTAACGATAAGAAATGGAGGAGGGAAGGAGTGTACTTTGCCTTGCGCCCATCAACTGCATGCCGCCTGATTAATACTAAGCGTGCATCCCATTGCTGCAAGCGTACCGGGTTAAATATATTTTCTTTCGATGTGCGGAATTACTTTTATTTCGCGTTTAGTGAATAGTGGCATGAATTAAATAATTGATAAGGATGATGTGTGCAGCCGGTTATTTATGCCTAACGCTTCTGCCTGGTGCGCATCAATGCGCACCAGCTAAACCGCCAGGGTCGCCATAAATGGCGACCGGGTATACACGTAATTAGAACAACTCACGATACAGTGACGCGATCATCGCCACGCTGCACTCGCGCGGATTGCCCGGCGTACAGACATCGGCGAAGGCGGCGGCGGCTAATGCTTCCACATCCTGTTCCTGCATGCCGATATCACGCAGCCTTAGCGGAATACCGATATCATGGTTTAAGGAGATCACCGCATCAATGGCCAGCGCACGCGCATCGGCTAATGAACACGCATAAGCACCTTCCATGCCTAACGCATGGGCGATAGCGCGATATTTCTCGCCGGTATGCTCGGCATTGAATGCCATGATATGCGGCAGCAGTACGGCATTGGCGATGCCGTGCGGCGTGCCATAAAACGCGCCCAGCGGATGCGCCATGCCGTGCACCAGACCCAGGCCGACATTCGAGAAGCCCATTCCGGCGATGTACTGGCCGAGCGCCATATCCGCTACGCCGGCAGGCACGCCTTTAACCGAGTCACGCAGCGAGCGGCCAATAATTTCAATCGCCTTGAGGTGGAACATGTCGGTGAGTTCCCACGCGCCGCGCGTGATATAGCCCTCAATCGCATGGGTAAGTGCATCTACGCCGGTCGCCGCTTTCAGGCTGGCGGGCATGCTGGCCATCATGTCGGGATCAATGATGGCAATCGCTGGAATATCATGCGGGTCGTAGCAGACGAACTTACGTTTTTTCTCTTCATCGGTGATGACGTAATTAATTGTCACTTCGGCTGCGGTGCCTGAGGTGGTTGGCACCGCAATAATCGGCACGGAAGGATTGCGCGTGGCAGCACCGCCTTCCAGCATGCGTACGTCGCTGAACTCCGGATTGGCGATCATCATGCCGATGGCTTTGCAGGTATCCTGCGGCGAGCCGCCGCCCACCGCGATCAGATAATCGGCGCCTGAACGACGAAAAGCGTCGACCCCCGCATGCACCACATCGACGGTGGGATTGGGGATCACCTCGTCGTAAATGTCGAAACTGAGGTCGTGCTGTGTCAACAGATCGGTGATACGGGTGGCGACAGAAAACTTGATGAGATCTTTGTCGGTCACCACCAATGCTTTGCTAAAACCGCGTTTATGAATCTCATCGACAATCGAATGAATAGCGCCCGCACCGAAATAGGCGGTCTCATTGAGGATCATTCTGTTAATCATATTAATTACCTTCACGTAGATGCCAGATTTGAGTTTTTTCGATTAAATTCATCAAGATAAGAAGATTTAACCGTATCCAGATTTACGTGGTAATGAAGATGCAGATATTGCGTTGCCTCAATAAAACCGCGGTTTCTGCTTAGCGGAATAAACAGGAGAAATCACGACCCTAAACGCATCGTCTCTGCACGTTTTGCCGTGTCGTAAACATATTGCAGCATCGGTTCCAGATCGGTATCAGGTCCGGAGCTGATGATCTTGGCGCGCAACCACTCAATCTCGCTGGTGATATCCGACGGAAAAATGGTGTTGTTCTGCGCATTACGCAGCCATTTCAGCAGAAAGTTATTCTTGCCGCGTACGCCGCCAGATTTCTTCGTTTTGGCGTTGATTTTGAGGGCGACCAGAATGCAGTAATAGAAGTGAACGCGTTGGCTGTAGCTTTGTGGGATCATGCGCTTTCACCCGCCATGACAGGTGAAAAATGTGATGTCGATCGGTTTTCCATCGTCCGGATTCCTGCCTGAATTCATCTAAAAGCCGTGATAAATGTTGCCCAGGGCTCTCTTTCCGCGCTGTGGCCGCACGGTAAACGAACCATATGATAATCCTCGCGAAGGATGCAAGTCGGCTTAATCTGGGAAATGAGGCGGACCATGGCAGCGCTGGTGGTCAAAATAAGCGAAGCGTATGAAAAAACGATAAGGTGATTCTTTTGCGGCATAAAGCTTAAAACGGCCACTTATCCTATAGCGAAGCCGCGCATATCTGGCAATATCGTGATCTGTGTCTACACTTAAAGCTGACGATGTTCGCAGTAAGCTTGGCGAGTGAGTTCAAATGATGTTTGTTTGTGGAGAGTTATCTATCGAAATGCCGTGTTATCTGCAAAACCTCCTTGCATACAATTCTGCGGTTGTTACCGCCTCGATCGCCCCGCCAGCCTCCGAACATCCTGTAATGGTACATTCCACAAGACAGGAGAAAAGTCGTGACCCCCGCGGTTAATCAGAACAGCACCTTGCCGTCGTTAAGTGGCGGACTTTATGCCTTCTTTTTTGATGTCGACGGCACGTTGGCAGCGATTCAGTCGCAGCCCGAGTCGGTCTCTATTCCCGCCTCGGTACGCCAGCTCCTGCAACAAATTTCCCAACTCAGCAACGGCGCGTTAGCGCTGGTTTCCGGACGTCCGATTGCGCAACTCGATGTCTTAGTGGCGCCACTCAAAGCCCCAGCCGCTGGTGTACATGGCGCAGAACGCCGCGATGCGGCGGGCGCCGTTCATCGCCACAGCTTGCCGGGGGATATTGCGCAAACGCTGCAAACCGAACTGCAGCACACGCTGGATCAGTGGCCTGATACGCTTTTAGAAGTGAAGGGCATGGCGTTTGCGTTGCACTACCGTAATGCGCCGCAGTATGAAAACGCCATCATGCAGCTGGCGGAAGACGCCGTCGCCCGTTTTCCTGAACTGGCGCTCCAGCCGGGCAAATGCGTGGTGGAACTCAAGCCACAGGGCATTGATAAAGGTGCAGCCGTGCGTGAGTTTATGCAGGAAGCGCCTTTTGCCGGACGCATTCCGGTATTTGTGGGAGACGACCTGACAGATGAAAAGGGATTTCTGGTGGTGAACGCCATGCAGGGAATTTCTGTCAAAGTCGGTGAAGGGGCCAGCCATGCACGCTATCGCCTCAACAGCGTTGAGGCCGTATGGCACTGGCTTGAACAACTATTATTACAACTAGAACATGACAATGTTGGTAAGGAGTTTAGGTTATGAGTCGTTTAGTCGTCGTATCTAACCGTATCGCGATTCCCGATGGTAGCAAGGCCAGCGCAGGCGGGCTTGCTGTCGGTATTTTGGATGCTCTACGAGATACCGGAGGATTATGGTTTGGCTGGAACGGAGAGATCAGCGAATTCTCAGGAGAAGATGAGGATGAAGAGCTCTCTCAGCTCGAAAAAGACGGAATTACCTACGCGTCACTGCCGCTGAATCAAAACGATTACGATCAGTATTATCTGCAGTTTTCGAATACCGTCATTTGGCCCGCTTTCCACTATCGCCTCGATCTGGTGCAGTATCAGCGCGAAGCATGGGAAGGTTACTGTCGGGTGAACACGTTGCTGGCGCAGCGTCTGAAGCCCTTACTGAAGCCAGACGATGTGTTATGGATCCACGATTACCACCTGCTGCCGTTTGCTGCCGAGCTGCGCAAACTGGGCATTAATAACCGCATCGGATTCTTTTTACACATCCCGTTCCCGACGCCAGAGATCTTCAATGCGTTGCCACCGCATCAGGAACTGCTGGAAATGCTGTGCGATTACGATCTGCTGGGCTTCCAGACAGACTCTGACCGCGTGGCGTTCCTTGATAGCCTGAGCCAGCTAACGCAGTTGCAGAATAAAGGTGAGAAAAAGCACCGAGCTTTCGGCAATACCTTTATGACCGAGGTCTATCCGATTGGTATTGAGCCGGATACCATTAAAGAGATGGCAGAAGGACCGTTGCCACCGAAAATGGCGGCAATGAAACGCGATCTCGGGGATTTGCAGAACATCATTGCCTGCGAGCGTCTCGATTATTCCAAAGGATTACCGGAGCGTTTCCTGGCCTTCGAAGCCTTGCTGGAGAACTTCCCCCAGCATCGTGGCAAAATCCGCTATTCGCAAATTGCGCCTACTTCACGTGGCGATGTTCAGGCCTATCAGGACATCCGTCATCAGTTGGAAACGGAAGCGGGGCGCATTAACGGCAAATACGGCACGCTGGGTTGGACACCGCTTTACTATCTCAACCAACACTTTGACCGCCGTTTATTAATGAAGATCTTCCGTCTGACCAACGTCGGTTTGATTACGCCATTGCGTGATGGCATGAATTTGGTGGCGAAAGAGTATGTGGCGGCGCAGGATCCGGATAATCCAGGTGTACTGGTGCTGTCGCGCTTTGCCGGTGCGGCAAATGAGCTGACCTCGGCGCTGATCGTCAACCCTTACGATCGTGATGAAGTGGCCGCGGCGCTGGATCGCGCGTTGACCATGCCGCGTACCGAACGTATTTCGCGTTATAACGACATGATGGCGGTGTTGCGCAAACAGGATATTTCGCACTGGCGTGAAAGCATTCTGAAAGATTTAAATACCTTGCCGGTGCGCAGTGACGATCACGGTACGGAAAATAAGGTCGCTACCTTTCCTAAATTAGCGTAAGCCCGCTAAAAAAGGGCGCGTAAATGCGCGCCCTTATCCTTCACCGCGCAATAAATTGCGCCGCTACGCTAAATGCAAACATTGAGCATTTCGCCCATTATTCGCACGCTCTGTAGCGGCGCGATTCATCGCGCGTCTTTTGAACTTCCGCTGCGCTGCACAGCGTTTCCACGCGCCACTTTAACTTCACGAAATCGATTTCATTTTATTAAGCGTGAATGCGCTGATTCATCAGTAAAAAGCGCACCTTTTGGTTAAAAAACGCCCGATAATAGAAAAAAAAGCTTTTTTTTGCTCTCACCCTAAAGTTCCGCGCTGGTACGCCGATAGTTCTCGCGTAGCAAACCGAAAAAACGCCTATTCATTCATTTCTCTAATGTAACGCCCTGTTACATCCCTTGCCATGCGCTAAACACTCCCTACGATCCACTGACAGTTCCCAGGCGCTCTGCGCCCAGACTTCACGCTTCGCTAGCGCCTCGCTTTAGTACTGGCGGGCAATATTCCCTGTAAGTGATTAATTTAGAAGCGAATAATTTTGCTTTGATTCGGAGTATTATGCTGCAGATAGTATTTTATGTAGCGTGTTATAGCACTGTAATCGCAACAAAACAGATAACTGATCGTGTGGTAACGACAATCTGCCACAGAGCCTAAAATCGGCCTCCGATTAGCAAAATATCAGGGAAATAATCAGGATTCGTGCAAAAAACGCACAACAGAAAAGCAGCGCTGAAGGTTTAGGAAAAAATTTGCCTTAAAAGTGTGACGCAGATCACACTTTATCTAAAATTTCGCGCCACTCACGTTGTATGTCGAAATCAGACGATATAGATTTGCGTTGTTTTCGGAATAGTCTTAAAAACTGTAAGCAGACGTCACGGAAGATGGTTACAACTCAAGCAAAGAATGGCCTGGAGTTTTGATTACTACTGATCAGTATCCAAACAGAAAGTGAAGGATGCGTTGGCTCAAGCCTGATTATTTTTTGCCATCTTTAGATTTACCAACCAGCAGCCCGAACCATAGAACAATTTAATTCTGTGGCCGTATATGTGTCGCGTCTATCAGGATGGAAAAAAATGGGTACATCAGAATTACTAAAACATATATATGACATCAACTTGTCATATTTGCTTCTTGCTCAGCGTTTAATTAACCAGGAAAAAGCTTCAGCAATGTTTCGTTTAGGCATCGATGAGTCGATGGCAGATGCATTGTCACAATTAACCTTACCTGAGATGGTTAAATTAGCGGAGACCAACCAATTGGTTTGCCAGTTCCGCTTTACCGACCACAACCACATTAATCGTTTGACTCAAGAGTCACGCGTTGATGACTTGCAGCAAATCCATACCGGTATTTTATTATCCAGCCGCTTATTGCGAAGTGCGTCTAAAGATGACGTCTCTGCGAAGAAGAGGGCAGTTTAATGACTGAAAAAAGTATTGTTCAGGAAGCGCGCGATATTCAGCTGGCAATGGAGTTGATTACGTTGGGCGCACGACTGCAAATGCTGGAGAGTGAAACTCAGCTAAGCCGCGGTCGCCTGATTAAACTCTATAAAGAGTTGCGTGGTGCTCCACCCCCGAAAGGCATGCTGCCATTCTCTACGGATTGGTTCATGACCTGGGAACAAAACATTCACTCCTCTATGTTCTGCAACGCCTGGCAGTTCCTGCTGAAAACCGGGTTGAACAGTGGTGTTGAAGCGGTGATTAAAGCTTACCGTTTGTATCTTGAGCAGTGTCCGCAATCGGACGAGGGCCCGCTGTTGGCGCTAACGCGTGCATGGACCCTGGTGCGATTCGTTGAAAGTGGCATGCTGGAACTTTCTGACTGTAAGTGCTGCGGTGGAAGCTTTATTAACCACGCACATCAGCCAGTGGGCAGCTTTGTCTGCAGCCTTTGCCAGCCGCCATCACGTGCCGTAAAAAGACGTAAACTTTCTGCAGATTCTGCCGATACCTTTCCACAACTGCTGGATGAACAGGTTAAACGCGCCGTTTAAGTTTGTTCGCATCGTGGAAAATATCCAGCAGCGGTTAATACCGCTGCTTTTTTTTTGCCTGCGATAAACGAATAACACCTGCGGCTCTCTGGCTTAACTTCCATCAACACGTTACGGACGTAAGGATTTTTTGTGCTGATAATTCTGGGTTATATCGTGGTCGTCGGCTCCGTGTTGGGCGGCTACGCGATGGTCGGCGGACATTTAGGCGCGCTATATCAACCGGCGGAGCTGATCATTATCGGCGGTGCCGGTATTGGTGCTTTTTTAGTCGGTAATAATGGCAAATCGATTAAGAAAACATTAAAAGCGCTGCCATTGTTAATGCGCGGCTCGAAATATAACAAAGCGGTATACATGGATTTAATGGCGCTGCTCTATCGCCTGATGGCGAAATCACGTCAGCAAGGCATGCTTTCATTAGAGCGCGATATTGAAGATCCCAGCCAGAGTGAAATTTTCGCTAACTATCCGCGTATTTTGTCCGATAAACAGTTAGTCGATTTTATTACCGATTATTTGCGTTTAATGGTCAGTGGAAATATGAATGCGTTTGAAATCGAAGCGCTGATGGATGAAGAGATTGAGACCTACGAGCACGAGTGCGAAGTACCAGCGCAAAGTATATCAGCAGTGGGTGATGGCTTACCGGCTTTCGGTATCGTCGCCGCCGTAATGGGCGTGGTACATGCGCTGGCCTCAGCAGATCGTCCGGCTGCAGAACTCGGTGCGTTAGTCGCCCATGCGATGGTCGGTACCTTCCTCGGCATCTTGTTGGCATACGGTTTTATCTCGCCGCTGGCCTCCGTGCTGCGTCAGAAATGTGCCGAAACCACCAAGATGATGCAGTGCGTGAAAGTGACGTTGCTCTCAAGCCTCAACGGTTATGCGCCGCAAATTGCGGTCGAGTTTGGTCGTAAAACGCTCTATTCCGCCGAGCGTCCATCGTTCTCTGAACTGGAAGAGCACGTGCGTAACGCCAAGAACCCGGCGAAACAAACTTCGGATGAGAATTCATGAAAGCAGGCAATCGCCCTATTGTGCTGGTTAAAAAGCGCAAACATAAAGGTCACCATGGCAGCCACGGTTCGTGGAAGATTGCCTATGCCGACTTTATGACGGCGATGATGGCGTTCTTTATGGTGATGTGGTTGCTCTCCATCTCCAGCCCCAAAGAGTTGGTCCAAATTGCGGAATACTTTAAAACGCCGCTGAAAGTGGCATTAACCGGCGGTCAACGTAGTAGCGACAGTGAAAGTCCAATCCCCGGTGGCGGCGACGATCCGACGCAGCAAAAGGGTGAAGTAAAGAAAATTGTCGATATGGATGCGCAGAAGAAAAAGCTGGAAGAGATTCGCCTGAATCGCCTGCGTGAAAAGCTCGATCAGCTGATTGAAGCCGATCCGCGTCTTAAGGCAATGCGCCCGCATCTGATTATTAACATGGTGGAAGAGGGGCTGCGCATTCAGATTATTGATAGCCAGAACCGCCCGATGTTTAGAACCGGCAGCGCCGACGTCGAGCCGTATATGCGCGACATCCTGCGCACCATTGCACCGGTACTGAATGATATTCCAAACAAAATTAGCCTGTCAGGCCACACCGACGATATCCAGTATGGCAATGGCGATCGCGGCTACAGCAACTGGGAGCTGTCGGCAGATCGTGCCAACGCCTCACGCCGCGAGCTGATGATCGGTGGGCTGGACGGCAGCAAAATGCTGCGTGTGGTCGGTATGGCCGACACCATGAAGCTGAAAAACCGTGGTGCTAATGATGCAGTCAATCGCCGCATTAGCCTGCTGGTGTTGAATCACGACACCGAAGCGGCAATTGAAAAAGAGAATGCCGAGAGCGATGCCGTTCAGGTCAGCGACCCGGCGCAAATTATCCCCGACATTACCGCACCCGCCGTACCGGCTGTGCCGACTGCCCCAACAGGTTCCACTGCGACACCGGCTGCGCCGGCTGCTGCAACGGCACCTGCGGCAGCGGCAACGCCCGCGGCGAGCGTGGTGACACCAGACCAACCCTCACAGCCGAGGTGATCCCGTGAGCATGGACATCAGCGATTTTTACCAGACGTTTTTTGATGAAGCCGATGAGCTGTTAGCGGATATGGAGCAACACCTGTTGGGACTCGATCCCCAGGAGCCCGATTCCGAGCAGTTGAATGCCATCTTCCGCGCCGCCCACTCCATCAAGGGCGGAGCCGGTACGTTTGGCTTTACGGTTTTACAGGAAACCACCCACATCCTGGAAAACATTCTGGATGGTGCGCGCCGCGGCGAGATGCAGCTCAGCACCGATATCATCAACCTGTTTTTGGAAACCAAAGATATTATGCAAGAACAGCTCGATGCCTATAAAACGGCGCAGGAGCCGAACGTAGAAAGCTTTAAATACATCTGCGAAGCGCTGCGTCAGCTGGCACTGGAAGCGAAAGGCATTGCGCCTGAAGCGCCAAAGGTCGCCGAAGTCGTTGACATCGCGGCTCCGGCTGCAGCTGCAGGCCTGCGTCTGCAGCTGATTGACCTCAAAGAGAAAGAGCCGGAGCTGATGCTGGAAGAGCTCGGCAATCTTGGTACGGTCAGCAATGTGGTGAAAGGCGCTAACTCGCTGGACGTCACCATTGATGGCGTCGGCAAAGATGACATTGTCGCGGTACTGTGCTTTGTGCTCGATGAAGCACAGATCCACTTCCCGGCAGGCGCGGCAGCAGTGGCCGACGCCCCAGTGGCTAAAGTGGCCGCTGAACCGGTGCAAACCGCGACCGTAACCGATATCACCCCCGCGGTGAAGCGCGAACCTAAGCGTGCAGCCGCACCGGCCAAAGGCAGCGAATCCAGCAGCATTCGCGTTGCAGTAGAGAAAGTTGACCAGCTGATCAACCTGGTCGGCGAACTGGTGATCACCCAATCGATGCTGGCGCAGCGTTCCGGCGCGTTAGATCCGGTGGCACATGGCGACCTGCTGAACAGCATGGGCCAGCTGGAGCGTAACGCCCGCGATCTGCAGGAATCGGTGATGTCGATTCGTATGATGCCAATGGAGTATGTCTTCAGTCGCTTCCCGCGTTTAGTTCGCGATTTGGCCAGCAAGCTGGGCAAAGAAGTGGAACTGACGCTGCTTGGCAGCTCGACCGAACTGGATAAGAGCCTGATTGAGCGCATCATCGATCCGTTGACGCACCTGGTGCGTAACAGCCTCGATCACGGTATCGAAACCCCGGAAAAACGTCTGGCTTCCAGCAAAACAGCGGTGGGTAACCTGACGCTGTCTGCGGAACATCAGGGTGGCAACATCTGCATCGAAGTGATCGATGACGGTGCCGGTCTGAACCGCGAACGTATTCTGGCCAAAGCGCTGTCGTCTGGCCTGCCGGTCAGCGAAAGCATGAGCGATGAAGAAGTCGGTATGCTGATCTTCGCGCCGGGCTTCTCCACCGCGGAGCAAGTGACCGATGTGTCTGGCCGCGGCGTCGGCATGGACGTGGTGAAACGGAATATCCAGGAGATGGGCGGTCACGTCGAAATCTCCTCGAAGCAGGGCAAAGGCACCACCATTCGCATCCTGCTGCCGCTGACGTTGGCAATCCTTGACGGCATGTCCGTGCGCGTGGCCAACGAAGTGTTCATTCTGCCGCTCAACGCGGTGATGGAATCGCTGCAGCCGACCGCGGAAGAGCTGAAACCGCTGGCCGGTGGCGAGCGCGTGTTGGAAGTGCGTGGCGAATATCTGCCGCTGGTGGAACTGTGGAATGTGTTTGAGGTGCAGAACGCCAAAACCGACGCCACACAAGGCATCGTGGTGATTCTGCAAAGCGCAGGCCGTCGCTATGCGCTGCTGGTTGATCAGTTGATTGGTCAGCATCAGGTCGTAGTGAAAAACCTTGAAAGCAACTATCGCAAAGTGCCGGGCATTTCTGCCGCCACCATTCTGGGCGATGGTAGCGTGGCGCTGATTGTGGATGTCTCAGCACTGCAATCGTTGAACCGTGAAAAGCGTGTGGCCGGTGCCGCAGCGTAATAGATAACGAAAGGGTAAAAAAATGACTGACATGGCAACCGTGACCAAAATCGCTGGCGAAACCGTGGGCCAGGAATTCTTAGTTTTCACACTGGGTGACGAAGAGTACGGCATCGACATTCTGAAAGTGCAGGAGATTCGTGGCTACGATCAGGTAACCCGTATCGCCAACACGCCGGAGTTCATCAAAGGTGTAACTAACCTGCGCGGCGTGATCGTGCCGATCATCGACCTGCGCGTGAAATTCTCGCAGCCGGATGTGGTGTACAACGAGAACACCGTGGTGATCGTGCTGAATCTTGAGCAGCGCGTGGTGGGTATCGTGGTTGATGGCGTTTCTGACGTACTGTCATTGACGCAAGAGCAGATTCGCCCTTCACCGGAATTCGCCGTCACCATGTCCACCGAGTACCTGACCGGTCTGGGCGCGCTGGGTGAGCGTATGCTGATTCTGGTCGACATCGAAAAGCTGCTGAGCAGCGAAGAGATGGCGCTGGTGGATAACCTGCGTACCGCGTAATAAAAACACCGGGTCGCTGCGGCGGCCCGTTATCATCACGTACGTGAATTAACTCGTTAAAAATCAATAACAAATCCGCGAAAAAAACCTGCTGTTTTCCTCAATATTCTCCGCCGCTGGTCGATAACTGTTCTGCATTATTTTTCTTCTTTTTCCAGGGCAAACTATGTTTACGAGAATCCGCGTTGTCACCAGTTTATTGCTGGTGTTGTTGGTGTTTGGCTTTTTACAGCTGGCATCCGGCTCACTGTTTTTCAAAGCGCTGAGCGATGACAAAAACAGTTTTAACGTTTCACAACTGGCGAGCAAAAACATTGCCGCTATCAATGATGCCTACATGAGCCTCAATCAGAGCCGTGTGGTGTTAACCCGCATTCAACTGCGCATGGCAACCAGTAAACTGACCGGTACCGAAGCGGATATCGCCGGTTTGTACGACGACAGCAAAGCCTTCCAGAAAGATGCCGCAGATAACTACACGCTGTTTAAAGCCACACCGGATACGCCGGGACAGGATGTCGCGCTCAACAAACGTCTGGATGAAACCTATTCGGCTTATGCCAGCGCGCTGGGTGAGATGCAGGATGCGCTGCTAGCGAAAGATCTGGCGCAGGCGGGCAAAGTGCCGGTCGCGCCGAGTCAAAGTGCGTTCCTCAAGGAGTATCGCAATTGGCGCGCTGACCAGAATCGCTTAACGGCAGCAGGAGTTGAAGCGAACAGCAGCGCCTATGTCAGCATGATGTGGATGTTAGGCACGGTGATGGCTCTGGTCGTGGCGGTGATTATGTTGTGCTGGTTCGGCATGCGCAACATCCTGATTAAGCCGCTTAACGATAACATTCAGCATATTCAGCACATTGCGCAGGGTGATTTGACGCAAAGCATCGCGGTTGAAGGACGCAACGAAATGAGCCAGCTGGCGGAAAGCCTGCATGAGATGCAGCAGTCGCTGGTGCGTACGGTGAGTGATGTGCGTGACGGTTCGGACGCCATCTTTACCGGGGCGAGCGAAATCTCTGCCGGCAACAACGATCTCTCGGCACGCACCGAAGAACAGGCGGCTTCACTGGAGCAGACCGCAGCCAGCATGGAACAGCTGACCGCCACCGTGAAGCAGAACGCGGAAAACGCGCGTCAGGCGTCACAGCTGGCGCTGAGTGCCTCCGAAACCGCGCAGAAGGGCGGTGACGTGGTTCAAGGCGTGGTGCGAACCATGAGCGACATTGCAGGCAGTTCGAAGAAAATTGCCGATATCACCAGTGTGATTGATGGCATCGCCTTCCAGACCAATATTCTGGCATTGAACGCGGCCGTAGAAGCCGCGCGCGCCGGTGAGCAGGGACGTGGATTTGCGGTGGTAGCCGGTGAAGTGCGTAATCTGGCCCAGCGCAGTGCGCAGGCGGCAAAAGAGATCAAAGGGTTGATTGAAGACTCTGTCAACCGGGTGAACAGCGGTTCAGCCTTGGTTGGCACCGCCGGTGAAACCATGAGCGATATCGTGAATGCGGTAACGCGTGTGACCGACATCATGGGCGAAATTGCCTCGGCGTCGGATGAGCAGAGCCGGGGTATCGATCAGGTCGGTCAGGCGGTGACGGAGATGGATCGCGTGACGCAGCAGAACGCCTCGCTGGTGGAAGAGTCTGCCGCGGCGGCGGCATCGCTCGAAGAGCAGGCCAGCCGTTTAAGCCAGTCCGTCGCGGTATTCCGCGTACCGCGCGCGGCACAAGCGCAACCGCAGGCGAGAGCCGGTGTGCGCCATCCGCAGATCGCCCCGCCCGCGCTGGGCACGCCACGTAAAGCGGTGACCGCGGCGGCGGGTGACAGTAACTGGGAAACGTTTTAATTCGCTGAAAGTCCGGTCGGCATCAATGCCGCCCTACACGATTGACCCGTAGGGTCGCCATTCATGGCGACCAGAACAACCCTGAAATGCGGCTTTATCGCTCCGTCGATAAAGGCGCATTTTTTTTACTGTTAATTTTTTTAGTTATAAAACACTGCAATCATACTTAAACGCAGAGTTTTAATTTGTAAAGTCGCTTAAGCACCCTGAAAAATTCAGAATATTGGTCGATAACGGGGGAAGCTGAAACGAATCCCTGGAGATCCCATGTTAAAACGAATCAATGTAGTGACCAGTTTACTTGCCGTATTACTGGTTTTTGGCGCTTTACAATTACTGTCGGGAGGCTTGTTCTGGTCTGCCTTACAAAAAGATAAAGAGGCGTTTGCGGTGGCGCAGATCTCAACCAACAATGTTGGCGCGATGTCCGATGCCTGGATTGAACTGAACCAAACCCGCACGGTGCTCAACCGCGCCATGCTGCGTATGCAGGGCACCATGGCGGCGCAGGCCAATGGCGGTCAGTTGGGCGCGTTAATTGCCCAGACTGAAAAGCAGCTCGATGTTGCCGCAGGCCACTATCAACGTTACTACGATTCCCCCGCCACACCGGGCTTGCCGGATGCGTTGCGCGATAAATTAGAAGCGAACTATGCCGCGTTTAACGACGGACTCAAAGCGATGCTGGAACGCCTGAAAGCCAACGATCTGCAAGGGATGTTTGCGCAGAACATTGAAGCCAAACAAGTGGCGATGAAAGCCACCTACGAAGAGTGGCGCACGGCTCAAAGTGCGCTGGCAGCGGAAGGCGTGGCGCAAAATCAGCGTGCCTTCCACACCATGATGTGGCTGCTGGCGTCTGTGGCGCTGGTGGTGATTGTCGTCATTGTTGGCTGTTGGTTCGGCTTACGCAGCGTGCTGATTCAGCCGCTGCATCAGTTGCTGGCACATATTCGCCATATCGCCGCAGGCGACCTCACCCAAAACATTGTGGTGGAAGGGCGTAATGAAATGAGCCAGTTGGCCGGTAGCCTGCATGAAATGCAGCAGTCGCTGGTCAGCACCGTAGGCAATGTGCGCGATGGTTCCGATGCGATTTTCACCGGAGCCAGCGAAATCGCCGCCGGTAATAACGATCTTTCGGCGCGGACTGAAGAACAAGCCGCTTCACTGGAGCAAACCGCTGCCAGCATGGAGCAGCTGACCGCTACGGTGAAACAGAATGCGGAAAATGCGCGTCAGGCCTCACAGCTGGCTCTCAGCGCTTCCGACACCGCGCGCAAAGGCGGCGAGGTGGTTGATGGTGTGGTGCGTACCATGCAGGATATTGCCGGCAGTTCGAAGAAGATCGCTGACATTATTAGTGTGATTGATGGCATTGCCTTCCAGACCAATATCCTGGCGCTGAATGCGGCGGTTGAAGCCGCGCGTGCCGGTGAGCAGGGCCGTGGTTTTGCCGTGGTGGCAGGTGAAGTGCGTAACCTGGCGCAGCGCAGTGCACAAGCGGCGAAAGAGATCAAAGGCTTGATTGAAGACTCGGTAAATCGCGTCAATAACGGCTCGCAGCTGGTCGGCACCGCCGGAGAAACCATGAATGATATCGTCGGCGCCGTTACGCGCGTTACCGATATTATGGGCGAGATTGCTTCGGCATCCGATGAACAGAGCCGCGGTATCGATCAGGTAGGGCAAGCGGTGACCGAGATGGATCGCGTCACGCAGCAGAACGCCTCGCTGGTAGAAGAGTCAGCCTCTGCCGCCGCGTCACTGGAAGAGCAGGCGAGCCGTTTGAGCCAGTCTGTCGCCGTATTCCGCATTCCGCGCGCCACTCAGGCGCAGCCAAAGGTGCGTCAGGCCGTCAGCGTCCCGCGCAAAGCGGTGAGCGCGCCGGTGGCGGAAGGTAATTGGGAAACGTTTTAACGTCTGAGTAGCAGGTCGGCATGAATGCCGACCCTACAAAACCTGTACCTCATCCCTAGGGTCACCATGCATGGCGACCTCCTTCATCCCCGCTGGTCCAACCCCTTCTAACACACATAAAGATCCCCTCAGGAAAGCCGATAACAGGAGCGATCCGCCAACCAATGAGGTGTTTATGTTAAGTCGTATTCGTGTTGTATCCGGCCTGCTGTGCGTGCTGGCGCTCTTTGCCTTACTGCAGCTGTTTTCCGGTGGGGTGTTCTACTCCACGGTAAAAGCCGATAAAGATAATTTTGCCTATAACCAGCGTCTGAGCACGCTGCAGCGGGCAATGGGCACCTCATGGGTATCGCTGGTTCAGGCGCGTAATACGCTGAACCGTGCGGGCATCCGATACCTGCTGGACAGTCAGCAGGCTGGCTCAGGCGCAACCGTGAAAGATCTGGTGGCGCTGGCGAGCGAGGAGTTGAAGCACGCTGATGAGGGTTTTGCCGAATTTAACGCCAACCTGTCTGAAAAGGGCAAAAAGGCAGAGAACGTGCTGACGCTGCAGGCTAACTACAACGCCTATCGGGGTGCACTGGGTGAGTTGATCGATTTCCTCGGTAGCGGAAATTTTAAAGGGTTTGTTGATCAGCCGACGCAAGGATTCCAGGACAAATTTGCCAAGGATTACAACGCCTGGATGGGTTACAACATCGTGCTGGCGAACAAAGGCATTGAGGCAAATGAAGCGGCCTACACCCGTTCCATCATGCTGGTGGTAGGCACGCTGCTGGTGACCTTGCTGGTGATTGCGCTGGTGTGGAGCGGCATGCGCACGGTGCTGATTCGTCCGCTGAAGCAGAGCATCGAGCACATTCGTCACATTGCACGTGGCGATTTGACGCAGCAGGTGGAAATCAGTGTGCGCAATGAGATGGGCGAACTGCTGACCTCAGTACAAGAGATGCAGCACGAACTGGCGCGGACGGTGCGTATCGTGCGTGACGGTTCCGATGCGATCTACACCGGGGCCAGCGAAATCGCCATGGGCAACAACGATCTCTCCTCGCGTACCGAGCAGCAAGCGGCTTCGCTGGAAGAGACCGCTGCCAGCATGGAGCAGTTGACCGCTACGGTGAAGCAGAACGCTGAAAATGCCCGTCAGGCATCGCAACTGGCGCTCACCGCCTCTGAAACCGCGCAGCAGGGCGGCAAAGTGGTGGATGGCGTGGTCACCACCATGAAAGAGATCACCGGCAGCTCGAAGAAAATCGCTGACATCATCAGCGTGATCGATGGCATCGCCTTCCAGACCAATATCCTCGCACTGAACGCCGCAGTGGAAGCTGCGCGCGCCGGTGAGCAGGGACGGGGTTTTGCCGTGGTAGCGGGTGAGGTGCGCAGTCTGGCACAGCGCAGCGCACAGGCGGCGAAAGAGATTAAAGGATTGATCGAAGATTCGGTCAGCCGCGTCAACACCGGTTCCGTGCTGGTGGAGAGCGCCGGGGAAACCATGACCAACATCGTGAATGCGGTCACGCGCGTCACCGACATCATGGGCGAAATCGCCTCGGCGTCGGACGAGCAGAGCCGTGGTATCGATCAGGTTGGCCTGGCGGTGAACGAGATGGATCGCGTGACGCAGCAGAACGCAGCCCTGGTAGAAGAGTCTGCTACCGCGGCGGCCGCGCTGGAAGATCAGGCAAGCCGACTGAAACAGTCGGTTGCGGTGTTCAATATAGGTAAAGAATTTGTCGTTCAGGCCGTTAACGTATCTACAGCGGCAAAAAATTTGCGTTCTGGTGCGCCAAAAACGTTGGCACCTGCAGGCGCACGTAGCACTGACGATAACTGGGAAACCTTTTAATCCTTGTGGCCGCCGCAAGGCGGCCCATGAGAATGGCGCGACTGGCAGCACAGTAGCAACCGCAGTATCACAATTTAAACAGTTTGTTGCCGGGTGACCTGAAATGAAGAAATCGACGTTATTGGATCAAAGTGAAGCGACATCGCTGCTCTCGCAAATGGTGCAGCGCTTACCGCTCTCAGATACTCATTTTCGTCGTATTAGCCAGCTGATTTATCAGCGCGCGGGCATTGTGCTGGCCGACCACAAGCGCGAGATGGTTTACAACCGTTTAGTGCGTCGTCTGCGCACGCTGAATATCGATGACTTTGGTCGTTATCTGGCGTTGCTGGAACACGACCAAAACAGTGCTGAGTGGCAGGCGTTTATCAACGCGCTGACCACCAACCTGACCTCTTTCTTCCGCGAGGCGCATCACTTCCCGATCCTCGCGGATCATGCGCGTAAGCGCACGGGGAATTACAGCGTGTGGAGCACCGCCGCCTCAACCGGCGAAGAGCCGTACTCCATCGCCATGACATTGGCAGAAACGCTGGGCACCGGTCCGGGTAAATTCCAGGTACACGCCAGCGATATTGATACGCAGGTGTTAGAAAAAGCCGTGGCGGGCGTCTATCGCCAGGAAGAGCTGCGCACGTTATCGCAGTCGCAGCTGCAGCGCTTTTTCCTGCGTGGCACTGGCCCGCACGAAGGCATGGTGCGCGTGCGTTCCGACCTCGCCAACATGGTGAACTATTCGCAACTGAATTTACTGGCCAACGACTGGGCGTTGCCGGGTCCGTTCGACGCGATCTTCTGTCGCAACGTGATGATCTATTTCGATAAAGAGACGCAGGAACAGATTCTGCGCCGTTTCGTGCCCCTGCTGAAACCCGGCGGTCTGCTGTTTGCCGGGCATTCAGAGAACTTTAGTCAGATCAGTAAAGAGTTCTGGCTGCGTGGACAGACAGTCTATGGACTGAGCAAGGAAAGACGATGAGCAAAATCACCGTGATGTGCGTGGATGACTCTGCGCTAATGCGTCAGTTGATGACGGAAATCATCAACAGCCATCCCGATATGGAGATGGTCGCGAGTGCGCCAGATCCCCTGGTGGCGCGGGATTTAATCAAACAGTACAACCCGCAGGTGTTGACGCTGGATGTGGAAATGCCGCGCATGGATGGCCTCGATTTCCTCGAGAAGCTGATGCGCCTGCGTCCGATGCCGGTGGTGATGGTTTCCTCGCTGACCGGTAAAGGATCGGAAGTGACGCTGCGCGCGCTGGAGTTAGGTGCGGTGGATTTTGTCACCAAGCCACAGCTTGGCATCCGTGAAGGCATGCTGGCCTACAGCCAGATGATTGCCGATAAAATTCGCGCCGCCGCGCGCGCCAAACTGCATGTGCGGGCCTCTGCACCGATGCCGGTGATGCTGAAAGCGGGGCCGCTGCTGAGCAGTGAAAAGCTGATCGCCATCGGCTCATCCACCGGCGGCACCGAAGCGATTCGCCATGTATTACAGCCGCTGCCGGCGACCAGCCCGGCGCTGCTGATTACGCAACACATGCCGCCGGGTTTTACCCGCTCGTTTGCCGAGCGACTGAACAAACTGTGCCAGATCACCGTGAAAGAAGCGGAAGACGGCGAGCGTATTTTACCGGGCCATGCCTATATCGCGCCAGGCGCGATGCACATGGAATTGGCGCGCAGTGGCGCGAACTATGTGGTGAAACTGAATGACGGTCCGCCGGTGAACCGACACAAGCCATCGGTTGATGTGCTGTTCCGTTCGGTGGCGGTCCATGCAGGACGAAATGCGGTTGGCGTGATCCTGACCGGGATGGGTAACGATGGCGCGGCCGGGATGCTGGAAATGCATCGCGCCGGCGCCTGGACCATCGCCCAGGATGAAGCCAGCTGCGTGGTATTTGGCATGCCGCGCGAAGCGATTGCGATGGGCGGCACCAGTGAAGTGGTCGATTTGGGCCACATCAGTCAGCACATGCTGGCGAAAATTAGCGCCGGACAGGCATTGCGAATTTAACAAGCCCGTCCTGCTGGACGAGACAACACGGGAGTAGATATGGCTGATAAAAATATGCGCTTTTTGGTGGTGGATGACTTCAATACGATGCGTCGTATCGTCCGTAACCTGCTGAAAGAGCTTGGATTCAATAACGTCGAAGAAGCAGAAGACGGCGTCGATGCCCTGACTAAACTGCGTGCAGGCGGCTTTGATTTCGTGGTTTCAGACTGGAACATGCCGAACATGGACGGTCTGGAACTGCTGCAAACCATTCGTGCCGATGCCACGCTGAATAAACTGCCGGTACTGATGGTCACCGCGGAAGCGAAGAAAGAGAACATCATCGCAGCAGCGCAAGCGGGCGCCAGCGGCTACGTGGTGAAACCGTTCACCGCGGCCACGCTGGAAGAGAAGTTAGGCAAAATATTCGAAAAACTGGGTATGTAAGGAGATGTGATGAGCGACCTTCCGAAATCAACCGAAGAAGCCTCGGCACACGACATTATTACCCGCATCGGCTCCCTGACGCGCATGTTGCGCGACAGTCTGCGTGAGCTGGGGTTAGACCAGGCAATAGCAGAAGCGGCGGAAGCAATTCCTGACGCGCGCGATCGTCTGGATTATGTTGTGCAAATGACGGCGCAAGCGGCTGAACGTGCGTTGAACTGCGTTGAAGCAGCGCAGCCACACCAGGACCAAATGGAAGCCAACGCCAACCAGCTGAAAGGCCGCTGGGATGCGTGGTTTGAAAATCCGATTGAACTGACAGATGCGCGCGAGTTGGTTTCGGATACGCGCCAGTTCCTGACTGACGTTCCGGGACACACGTCGTACACCAACAAGCAGTTGCTCGAAATCATGATGGCGCAGGATTTCCAGGACCTTACCGGTCAGGTGATCAAGCGCATGATGGATGTGATCCAGGAGATCGAGCGTCAGCTGTTGATGGTGCTGTTGGAGAATATGCCAGAAGCCAACGCCGCAGCCCGTAAGGATGCGACCAGCCTGCTGAATGGTCCGCAGATCCATGCCAATGCACCCGGCGTGGTCGCGAACCAGGATCAGGTTGATGACCTGCTGGATAGCTTAGGGTTTTAATGTTTTGGCTAGCGGTCGGCATAAATGCCGACCCTACGCCGTTTTGTAGGGTGGGCATGCATGCCCACCTGGTCAAAGCGTGCAGTAAAATCACGATGCCGCACGTTTTCTCAACCCTTCCGCTTCCGCCACCAGCACCTGTACACCCAACGCCTCAAACGCCGCGATCTGCGCCGAAGTAATGCCGCTATCGGTAATCAGATAGTGAATATGGCTCCAGTCGCACGGCAAGGCGAACATCGAAACCTTATCAATCTTGCTGGAATCGGCCACCACATAGACGGTATTGGCGGATTTGATCATCGCCAGTTTAACCTTGATATCGGTCTCGCTAGGAAAGCTCAAACCCAAACGCGGTGAGATACACGCCGTGGCAAGAAACAACTTCTCCGCCAGGACGTTTTCGAAAAACGAGGCGGCTTTCTCTCCCGATGTCGATAGCGTAGGAAACTTGAAGGTGCCGCCGGTCAGCAAAATATTGATGCCCGGTTCACCGCCCAGCTTCAGCGCAATATTCACCGCGGTCGTGATCACTGACAACCGGCGTATATGGCTAATCGCTTCGGCAATCGCCGTGGTGGTCGTGCCGGAATCGAAAATCACCGTATCGCCATTTTCAACATACTGTGCGGCAAGTCGGCCAATCGCCTGTTTTTCATCGAGATGCGTCTGACGCTCCAGCAGCATCGCGCCGGTATTGCGCTTGCCGGTCATCAGCGTAGCGCCGCCGTGATAACGCTGCACGTGCCCCTCTTGCTGCAACATGCGCAGATCGGTACGAATGGTCGCTTCCGTCAGGCCAAAGGTATCTGTTAACGCTTTTACCGTGACGGTGCCGTCTTCGCGGATCATCTCCAGAATCTTCTCACGGCGTTGCTGCATATCAGCCAACTGCTCAGTTTTGCTTTTCAATCGAAATGCTCCCTCTTTCCAATCACGGTCTGATTCCACCAAAAAGTAAACCCGAGCTGATTTTACTCTGCGTTTTGGCCATTTGCGAGGCAGCTTCCAGAAATGATGATTTTCGAATGAAAATAATAATTAGCTATGCGATTGATTTCGCAGAAAGCCGTTAGCCACTCTATCCATGCGCCACATGCCGTCATTTTTTCAAATTCAATAAAATCATGGGGATAATTTTTATTGCTGCAATTTGTATGAAATTTGATCTCCCCCACAAACCATTATTTATCGATAGCTTATATTTTTGTTCGAAAATGATATTTGTAATAACGATAATCCTGCCAGCGGTAAACCTGGTCGTAGCGTAATGATGAAAGGAGTGAGTGAATGAGTGGGGAATATGACGTTAACCTGCGCTACGGCGTGAACATTGAGCAGGATTTAACCGGGAAAGTGGCGGTGGTCACTGGCGGGCTAGGCGGGATTGCGATGGCCAGTAACGCCATGCTGCTGGAGAAAGGGGCGCGGCTGGCGCTGCTCTATCCGCCATTCGAAAGCGACAAAGTGGCTGGCGTGCAGGATCAGTTTGCGGCCGATCGCGTGCTGCTGGTGTGCTGTGACGTAACCGATCCTTCCTCGGTTGACGCGGCATTCAATCACGTCGAACAGCATTATGGCCAGATCGATATTCTGGTGAACTGCGCGGGCTACGTCATGTTGCAGCCGGTATTAGAAACCGATTTTGCCGAGTGGCAAAAGCAGATTGACGTCAATCTCACTGGGCCTTTCCTCTGCTCGCAGGCGGCGGGTAAACGCATGGTGCGTGCCGGTAACGGCGGCAAAATCATCAACATTGCCTCGCAGGCGGCATCCATCGCTATCGACAACCACGTTGCCTACACCTCTGCCAAAGCCGGCCTGCTCGGCATGACCAAAGTGATGGCCAAAGAGTTTGCTCCGCATCGCATTAACGTCAACACCTTGTCGCCCACCGTGGTGCTGACGCCAATGGGTGAAAAAGCCTGGCGCGGTGAGAAGGGCGAACAGATGAAAAAACTCATCCCACTGGGACGCTTTGCCTATACCGACGAAATCGCCGCTGCGGTGCTGTTCTTCGCCAGCAACGGCAGCGACATGATCACCGGCGCAGATTTGATGATCGACGGTGGCTTTACCATCTGGTAACGCCGCGCCAACACCAGAACGGCTGACCCTGCAAATACAACAAAGAGAAAACCACCATGAAAAAACCTACCCTGCTGTTGACTGCCATTGCCAGTTGCCTGATCGCGCAAGCCAGTTTCGCTGCCGAAAAGGGCACCATCATGATCCTGGTGAACTCACTGGATAACCCGTATTACGCCTCTGAAGCCAAAGGTGCCAACCTCAAAGCGCAAGAGCTGGGCTATAAAACCAGCGTGCTGTCGCATGGCGAAGATGTGAAAAAGCAAAGTGAACTGATTGATGCCGCCATCGGTAAAAAAGTACAGGGCATTGTGCTGGATAACGCCGACTCCACCGCCAGCGTTGCGGCGATTAAAAAAGCCAAAGATGCCGGAATTCCTGTGGTGCTGATTAACCGCGAAATTCCGGTGGATGACGTGGCGCTGGCACAAATCACTCATAACAACTTCCAGGCCGGTTCCGACGTGGCGAACGTCTTTGTTGAGAAGATGGGTGAAAAGGGCAGCTACGCTGAACTCACCTGTAACCTTGCCGACAACAACTGCGTCACGCGTTCCAAATCCTTCCACCAGGTTCTCGACCAATATTCAGACATGAAAAGTGTCGCGCGTCAGGATGCGAAAGGCACGCTGATTGACGGCAAACGCATTATGGACAGCATCCTGCAGGCACATCCGGATGTGAAAGGGGTGATTTGCGGTAACGGACCGGTGGCGCTGGGCGCGATTGCGGCGCTGAAAGCGGCGGGCCGTAGCGATGTCATCGTGGTGGGCATTGACGGCAGCAATGATGAACGTGATGCGGTGGAGAAAGGCGACCTGAAAGCCACGGTAATGCTGCAGGCGCAAGCCATCGCCGCGCAGGGCGTAACCGACCTCGACAACTTTATTCAGAAAGGCACCAAGCCTGAGAAGCAGCGCGTCATGTTCCGCGGCATTCTTATTACGCCAGACAACGCCAAAGGCGTGCAGGACTTTAACTTCAAGTCGTAATCAACGCGGTGCGCCCGGTCACCGGGCGCCCAGGAGAATGTGATGCACAGACGACTCTGGTTACTGCTACCTGTCGTGATCCTTAGCGGTTGCCGCATTGTGTCGCAGCAGGAGCTGGCCGACCTGAAAAATCCGCCCAATGCCAACATGGGCAATATCACGCAGATGTGGCAGCAAAAGCTGGTACCGCAAATTGCCCATGACGCGAAACCGCTGGCAGAACTGATGAAGTCGCTCCAGTCGGCCACGGATTTTGATAGCGCTTGTAAAACCTACGGCTATCGCAGTCAGGAAGAGAATCCCTGCGTATTCAGCGTCAGCCTGAATGGCGAGGTAACGGCAGTGAATACCACCTCGCGCAGCGGCAAGATGACGCTGAAAGATGTCTCGGGTGCCAGCGTAACGGTGCAAACCGGGCCAATTATTCGCGGTACTGCATTACGTGATGTTTACAAAGGCGTCAGCTATCAGGACTTCAATGATCAGGTGATGTTTGGCGATTTCGGTCGCACCATCAATCAGCAGGCATCCGACATGATGCAGGCATTTAAGCCGAAAGTGGGCGACAAAGTGGCGATTGCTGGCGTGTTCAGCAGTTGGGACATTCCGCAGCAGGCGCCCGATATCACACCGGCGCAAATCACCCGGCAATAAGGAGAGGGCTATGTCGCAAATCCCGCCCGACGGGCCGCTGGATGTGATTATCGAAACCCGCAATGTGTCACGTATTTATCCCGGCGTTACCGCCCTGGATCAGGTCAATTACCGCGTCTATCGCAACAAGGTCAACGTGCTGATTGGCGAAAACGGCGCGGGCAAATCCACCATGATGAAAATGCTGGCTGGCGTCGAGATCCCCTCCTCCGGCGAAATTCTGCTGGATGGTGAGGCGGTGGCGCTGAGCTCCACGCATCAGGCGGAAAAACAGGGCATCAGCATTATTTTCCAGGAGCTGAACCTGTTTCCCAACATGAACGTGATGGACAACATTTTTATGGCCAATGAGTTTTTCCAGCGCGGCGTGATCAACGAGAAGTATCAATACTCACTCGCCAAAGCGCTGCTGGAGCGGCTGGAACTGGATGTTGATCCCTATGCGCCGCTGGCTGAACTCGGTATCGGCCATCAGCAGCTGGTGGAGATTGCACGTGCGTTATCTAAGGACACGCGCGTGCTGATCATGGATGAACCGACCAGCGCATTGAGTCAGTCAGAAGTGAAGGTGCTGTTCAACGTTATCGACCAGCTAAAACGGCGCGGCGTCACCATCATCTATATCTCGCATCGCCTGGAAGAGCTGATGGAGATTGGTGATCACATCACCATCTTCCGCGATGGACGTTTCATCAGCGAGCGTGACGTTCGCGACGCCTCGATCCCGTGGATCATTGAGCAGATGGTGGGTGATAAGAAAAAGCACTTCGATTATCAACCGGCAACGCAAGGCGAAACGATACTCAGCGTGAACGGGCTTACCGCTCTGCATCAAAACGGCGGCTACAAGCTCAATGATGTCTCTTTCTCGCTGCGTAAAGGCGAGGTGATTGGCATTTACGGTTTGCTCGGCGCGGGCCGCACGGAGCTGTTCAAAGGGCTGATTGGCATGATGCATTGTCAGTCGGGCAGCGTCAGTCTCAACGGCGAAGCGCTGGAGAAACGCAGCTTCCAGCAGCGATTGAAAAAAGGCATCGCGCTGGTGCCGGAAGATCGTCAAACCGAAGGCGTGGTGCAGCTCATGTCAATCACCGCCAACATGACGCTCAGCGATCTCAGTCTGCGTGGCTTTCGTCGCTGCTGGCGCATGCTCAATCCGCATAAAGAGCAGCGCCGCGTCGATGAAATGATTGGTCATCTCGCCATCAAAGTCAGCGATCCCGAGCTGCCAATTACGTCCTTAAGCGGGGGTAATCAGCAAAAAGTGGTGCTTGGCAAAGCACTGATGACCGGGCCGCAAGTGGTGCTGTTGGATGAGCCGACGCGCGGCATCGATGTGGGGGCAAAAACTGACGTTTATCACCTGATTGGCAACCTGGCGCAGCAAGGATTGGCGGTGATGTTTTCCTCGTCCGAGCTGGATGAAGTAATGGCGCTGGCTGATCGCATTCTGGTGATGGCGGATGGTCGCATCACCGCCGACTTACCGCGCGCGGTGGTCACGCGCGAAGCCCTGATTAGCGCCTCAACGCCGCATGATTGAGCCCGCTGGAGAGTAAGACGATGAATCAAAAATACCTGTTCTATATGTACCTGCTTAAGGCGCGCACCTTTATTGCCCTATTCATTGTGGTGAGCTTCTTCAGCTTTATGGTGCCTAACTTTCTCACGACCTCCAACCTGCTGATTATGACGCAGCATGTGGCGATCACCGGGTTGCTGGCGATCGGCATGACGCTGGTGATTCTCACCGGTGGCATCGATCTCTCGGTGGGCGCTGTGGCGGGCATTTGCGGCATGGTGGCGGGCGCGCTGCTCACCAATGGCGTGCCGCTGTGGGGCGGCAATGTCCTGTTTTTCAACGTGCCCGAAGTGATTCTGGTGGTGGCGCTGTTCGGCATTGCGCTGGGACTGATTAATGGCACCGTGGTGACGCGACTCGGCGTGGCGCCCTTTATCTGTACGCTCGGCATGATGTACGTCGCACGTGGCGCTGCGCTGCTGTTTAACGACGGCAGCACTTACGCCAACCTCGTCGGCACACCGGCGCTCGGCAACACCGGCTTTGCTTTGCTGGGTTCGGGGTCGGTGCTGGGCGTGTTTATCCCGATATGGATGATGCTCGGCTTCCTGCTGCTGGGTTTGTATCTGACACGTAAAACACCGCTCGGCCGCTACATCTACGCCACCGGTGGCAACGAATCGGCGGCGCGCCTGGCAGGTGTGCCCATCATCAAAGTCAAAGTCTTTGTTTATGCCTTTTCCGGTTTGTGTGCCGCGCTGGTGGGATTGATTGTGGCGTCGCAGCTACAAACTGCGCATCCGATGACCGGCAACATGTTCGAGATGGACGCCATCGGCGCCACGGTGCTGGGCGGTACGGCATTGGCTGGCGGACGTGGTCGGGTATCGGGATCGATTATCGGGGCCTTTGTCATCGTGTTCCTCGCCGATGGCATGGTGATGATGGGCGTCAGCGATTTCTGGCAAATGGTCATTAAAGGGTTAGTGATTGTCACCGCCGTGGTGATCGACCAGTTCCAGCAAAAATTACAAAGTAAGGTGGTGCTGCTGCGCAGACATGAAAAAAAGCAGCAATCGGCCGCCATGCCTGAAGCGACACATGGATAACAGGAGGCACTATGACACGCGATTTTAGTGGAAAGACGGTGGTGATTACGGGCGCATGCCGCGGAATTGGCGCGGGTATTGCCGCACGCTTTGCCCGCGATGGGGCACGATTGGTGATGGTGTCGAATGCCGATCGCGTCTTCAGCACCGCGCAGGTTCTCGAACAGCAGTTTGGCAGTGAGATTCTGGCGTTACAGGTAGATGTAACCAATGAGATCGAAGTGCAGCAGCTTTATCAGCAGGCGGCTGAACGCTTTGGCAGCATTGATGTATCGATTCAAAATGCCGGTGTCATCACCATCGATCGCTTCGATTCGATGCCGAAAAGCGACTTCGAGAAGATTCTGGCGGTGAATACCACCGGCGTGTGGCTGTGTTGTCGTGAAGCGGCAAAGTATATGGTTAAGCAGGGCAGCGGCAGCCTGATCAACACCTCGTCTGGTCAGGGACGTCAGGGCTTCATTTATACGCCGCATTATGCCGCCAGCAAGATGGGCGTGATTGGTATTACTCAGAGCCTGGCGCTGGAGCTGGCGCCGTGGCATATCACGGTGAACGCGTTTTGTCCCGGCATCATTGAGAGTGAAATGTGGGACTACAACGATCGTGTGTGGGGCGAGATCCTCAGCAGTGATAAAAAGCAATATGGCAAAGGGGAGCTGATGGCGGAGTGGGTAGAAAATATACCGCTGAAGCGTGCAGGGCAGCCTGAAGATGTTGCCGGCTTGGTGGCGTTTCTCGCCTCTGAAGATGCGCGTTACATCACCGGCCAGACCATTAATGTGGATGGCGGGTTAATCTTCTCCTGATGTTTCCTCCAGGTGCGCATGAATGCGCACCCTACAAAACCACGTTCGACTCGGTATTGTCTTAATCGAATCCAGACATTTCCGGCACTTGCATCAGAATATGCTAGGGTAGACTTATGCAGTTTTGTGAGCCATCTCTAATTCTGAACCGGGTCGAACTCTCTTTTAGCTATGTTATTTACTTTGTTATCACTCAAAAGCGTGCGTTATCTCTCTGGTATTGCAGCACTTGCCGCATCCGCGCCCGCGCTAGCATTGATTTCTGATACTAAACTCGCAGATGCCCCGTTTAGCGATCCCACACGTTTCCAGAAAATGGCCGATCAGCTGCCCGCTTTGGGTTATCAGGATGAAACGGAAGCGTTCAACAAAAAGCTGGCAACGATTGCGAAAAGCATCGGTGAAGCCAGCCAGAACAGCACGGCTGACAATCCATTAGGTCAGCAGGCCGGTCTGTGGGCTTTCAATCATTTCCGCGATGAAGTAGGAAATCGACTGGAAAATGAAGGTCAGTCGCTGCTGTCGCCCTATGGCAATGCGCAGATCGACTTTAACGTGGATATCGAGGGTAACTTTACCGGCAGCGGTGCTTCGCTACTGACACCGTGGGCGGATAACTACCGCTATCTGACCTTCAGTCAGGTCGGTTTTCATCAAACCGATGACGGGCTGGTGGGCAATGTTGGCCTTGGACAACGCTGGGTGGCGGGCAAATGGCTGCTGGGTTATAACGGCTTTGTCGATCGCATGTTCAGCAGCGGCCAGCAACGCGCTTCGCTTGGTACGGAAGCGTGGGGCGATTATCTGCGTTTCTCCGCCAATTATTACACGCCGCTATCAGGCTGGCAGGATCGCAATCCTTTCCAGCAGCAGCGTATGGCGCGCGGCTACGATTTCACCACGCAAGGTTATCTGCCGCAGTATCGTCAACTCGGCGCGTCGGTGAGTTGGCAGCAATATCTTGGCGATAACGTCGATCTGTTTAGCTCCGGTAATCGCTACCACAATCCGGCTGCGTTGACCTTTGGCGTCACGTATACGCCGGTGCCGCTGGTGACCTTATCAGCCAGCCATAAAACCAGTGATAGCGGTGAGAGCCAGGATCAACTTGGCTTGCGCCTTAACTATCGCTTTGGCGTGGCGCTCAGCCAGCAGTTGAGTCCGGATAACGTCGCGGCCGCGCATTCACTGCGTGGCAGTCGCTACGATAACGTTACGCGCAGTAATACGCCGGTGCTGGAATATCGCCAACGTAAAACGCTGTCGGTGTTTCTCGCCACACCGCCGTGGCAGTTGAATGGCGGAGAAAGTTTGCCGCTGAAACTGCAGATCCGCAGTACCAATCCGATCGCTAAAGTGATGTGGGAGGGCGATACGCAGGCGCTGAGCCTGACGCCAGGTGCCAATCCCAGCGATCCGCAGGGCTGGAGTGTGATTCTGCCCGCATGGGATAGTTCGCCAGGCGCACGTAATAGTTATCGCTTGTCAGTAGTGTTAGAAGACAGCAAACAGAATCGTGTCACCTCGAATGAGATCGTGCTGGAGTTGCAACCGCCTTTCTCATTGGAACAAGGCGATAACAATCGATTTGATTTGCTGGCGCCGTAATCGGTGTGTGCAGAATATAAAAAGGGCAGCTTACGCTGCCCTTTGCTCATATCCAGCCGACACAGCCGGATATGCAATGAGGGAACGGCCATTTAGAACTGGTACACCAAACCTACCGCAGAGACATCATCAGATGAGATGTTCAACGCATTGTCGTCTTTCAGCAGGTTGATTTTGTATTCCGCATACACAGACATGTTTTTGTTGAAGTAGTAAGTCCCGCCTACCGCAACGTATTTTGTGAGATCGACATCACCAATACCTTCAATCTCTTTACCTTTCGATTGCACGTAGCCGACGGAAGGACGCAGACCGTTCAGGAACTGATACTGCGCAACCGCTTCAAAGTTCACAGCTTTGTTGGCAAAGCCGCCGCTGATTGGCGTGGCATTCAGCGTTTCGCCATACATAGTGGCCAGGTAAATCTGGTTAGCATCGTATTTCACGCCCGCAGTCCAGTGCTGTGCTTTCTCGCCTTCGCCACGTAAGGCCTGGTTCTGCGCATTGGTGCGATCCAGGCTGGCGTAAGCGCCGACCAGGCTCAGACCGAAATCGAAATCGTATGAGGTGGAGAGGGCGAAGCCATCACCATTCGAACGACGCACAGCAATGCTCGGATCGCTACGATCGTTTTTGCCTTCATACTGTGCCGCAACGTTCCAGCCTTTTACCAGACCGAAGAAATCTTTGTTACGCCAGGTCAGCACGCCACCAGAACGACTGGACAGGAAGCCATCAGAGTAACCTTGATCACCGCCGAAGAAGGGCAGCATATCGGTGTAGCCCAGTACGTCATAAATCAGGCCATAGTTACGGCCATAATCGACAGAGCCAAACTGACCAAATTTCAGACCGGCAAAGCCCAGGCGGGTTTTGTTACCTGACTGCGCATCAGCGCCTTCAGAATTGCTCAGGCTGTACTGATATTGCCATTGACCGTAGCCGGTCAGCTGGTCGTTGATCTTGGTTTCGCCCTTAAAACCCAGACGGGTATAAGACGACTTATCGCCATTTGATGCATCGTCATCAGAAAACAGATGCGAGACGTTAATTTTGCCAGTCAGATCCAGTTTGTTGCCATCTTTGTTATAGATTTCGGCGGCCTGAGCCGAAGAAAGTCCCAGCAGTAAAGGCATTACTGCTGCCAGTAAGGAGCGCTTCATCATTTAATTTTTACCCTGTAATATTTTTTAATTTTGTCCCCATTTTCGGGGTGAAAAGAAAATGACACAAAAGGTTCAAGATCGACAGTGCAATATATGTAACTAAATATTTCTGGTTAACTTTTTGTGTGATTTTTAATCTTAAATTCCATTATGTGGAATTCTTTATTGATTAAACTTATCCATAAAATGAGAGGGGAGATGATTAGTTTAATAGTTAACATTATGATTTGTATGAATTATTTTAAATTTAAAGATGCGTAAATAACATCAGTAGCTTGTTCGTGAAATAGCACAAGCCTATGCATTATTGTTCAATAGAAGATATCTGAATCCCGCTAATCATTAGCAGGGTAATTAACGTATTCATGTGTTTGTGTCTTTTTATTTCTGTTCTGATAATAACCTTGGTCACAATATGTTATTTAGCGTTCATTTAAGAATGGATTGGCTAAATAATATTCAATCCGGCAATTGAAATGTTAAAAGCCATTTAATTAGCTGATGGCCTTATCTGCACCGCGCTAATGCTTTTCTGCACCAATCAAGCACGTGACGCCCCAAAAAGGGGCGTTTATCGCTTCAATTTGGCGAAATATTTCCTGTGCGATCACAAAAGCGATATTTCATTTTGCCGATGCATAAATCCGCTAAATAAATGGCTGCCATTCAACCCCCATCAGACTTGTATTCACTTTTTATGCAATTAAAGTGAATAGTAAGAGTTGTTAAGTTATTGATATTTCGTAGTGGTAAGCCGTTTATGCAATTTTGCAGCTAGCTGGCACGCTAACTGCAATATACAGTAGAGCTGTCACTTAACATTATTAACAATTTTAAAACAAAAGCTTCACCGGGTGTGGAGCAGGAGAATGGGCTATGTCACTGCAGGTTTCACGTCAACATTTCGATCAATGGATGATGCCAGTTTATGCACCCGCTGCTTTTGTTCCGGTTCGTGCTGAAGGGTCAACGCTCTGGGATCAGCAAGGTAAAGATTATATCGATTTCGCCGGTGGCATAGCCGTTAACGCATTGGGTCATGCGCATCCCGCGTTGCAACAGGCGCTGACCGAGCAGGCGGGCAAACTGTGGCATACCGGCAACGGCTATACCAATGAACCGATCCTGCGCCTCGCCAAACAGCTGATTGATGCCACCTTTGCCGATCGTGTGTTCTTCTGTAACTCCGGTGCTGAAGCAAACGAGGCGGCATTAAAGCTGGCTCGTAAAACCGCGCACGATCGTTTTGGTGCGGAGAAAAATGGCATCGTTGCTTTTAATAATGCATTCCACGGTCGCACGCTGTTTACCGTGACGGCGGGTGGACAACCCGCCTATTCACGTGATTTTGCGCCGCTGCCGCCGGCGGTGGAGCACGCTCATTTCAACGATCTGGCCTCTGCGGCGGCGCTGATTAATGACCAAACGTGCGCGGTTATCGTTGAGCCGATTCAGGGTGAAGGCGGCGTGCTGCCAGCCGATCCCGCATTCCTGCGCGGGCTGCGTGAGCTTTGCGATAAACACCATGCAGTGCTGATTTTTGACGAAGTACAGAGCGGCGTGGGTCGTACCGGCTCGCTGTATGCCTACATGCATTACGGCGTAACGCCGGATGTGTTGACCACCGCCAAGGCGTTGGGCGGCGGCTTCCCGATTGGCGCCATGCTGACGCGCGAAGATTTGGCGCAGGTGATGGGTGTCGGCACGCACGGCACCACTTACGGCGGCAACCCGTTGGCGGGCGCCGTGGCCGGCAAAGTGATGGAGTTAATTAACCAACCGGCGTTTATGGCGGGCGTGGCCGAGCGTCATCAATGGTTTGTTAACGCACTGGAAGAACTGAACCGACGTCTGCCGGTGTTCAAAGAAGTGCGCGGGCTAGGGCTGCTGATTGGCGCGGTGCTGAACGATGATTTCGCCGGCAAAGCCAAACAGTTCAACCTTACTGCGGCTGAAGAGGGCGTGATGGTGCTGATTGCTGGCGCTAACGTGGTGCGTTTTGCGCCGGCGCTTAATATTAGCGAGCGCGAAGTCAAAGAAGGGCTAGCGCGCTTCGAACGTGCCTGTGAACGCGTGCTCAAAGGAGCCACATCATGATGGTGATTCGCCCCGTCGAACGTGACGATCTTGCGCAGTTGTTGTCGCTGGCGGGCAAAACCGGAGGCGGCTTAACTTCGCTGCCTGCGGATAGCGATACGCTCAAAGCCCGTATTGAGCGTTCGCTGCTGACCTGGCAAGGTGCGCTGCCGCCCGCTGAACAAGGCTATGTGTTTGTGCTGGCCGACAGTGAAGACAATCGAGCCGTCGGCATTTGCGCCATTGAAGCGGCGGTGGGTTTGCAGGATCCCTGGTACAATTTCCGCGTCGGCACGCAGGTGCACGCCTCGAAAGAACTGAATGTCTATGCCAGCTTACCGACGCTGTCGCTGAGCAACGATCACACCGGCAGCAGCGAACTCTGTACGCTGTTCCTCGATCCCGATTACCGCGATGGCAAAAACGGCCATCTGTTATCGAAATCGCGCTTTCTGTTTATGGCCAACTTTCGCGACCGCTTTATGCAACACGTGGTGGCGGAGATGCGTGGCGTCAGCGACGACAACGGTCATTCGCCATTCTGGGACAGCGTTGGCAGTCGCTTCTTCTCCATGGAGTTCAGCAAAGCCGATTTTCTCAGCGGTACCGGGCAAAAAGCCTTTATCGCGGAGCTGATGCCAAAACATCCGCTCTACATTCATTACCTGTCTGAAGCGGCGCAAAAAGTGATTGGCGAAGTCCATCCGAAGACTGCGCCCGCGCGTGCGGTACTGGAGGCAGAGGGCTTCCGCTATCTCAACTATGTCGACATCTTTGACGGCGGTCCGACGCTGGAGTGCGAAATCGATCGCATTCGCGCCATTCGTAAGAGCCGTCTGCTGACTGCGGAAAGCGGTGACGCCGATGACAATTGGCCGCTGTGTCTGGTGGCTAACGGCGATTATCAGCATTTTCGCGTGGCGCTGCTGCCGGTGGATATGGCATCCGGCACGATACGTCTTAATGAGACCCAGCGCGCGGCGCTGCACTGCAACATTGGCGATGAGCTGCGTGTGGTTACGCTGTGTCGCGAGGAGAAAAAAGCATGACGCATTTTATTAATGGTCAATGGGTGACCGGCGGCGCTGACGCCTTAAATAAACACAATCCGGTCACCGGCGAAACGCTGTGGCAGGGTAAAGCGGCTTCGGGCGCGCAAGTGGCCGAAGCCTGCGAAGCGGCTCGCGCGGCGTTTCCGCTGTGGGCGAGAAAACCTTTTGCGGAACGCCAGGCGCTGGTAGAAGGCTTTGCCCGTTTGCTTGAAAAGCATAAAACCGCGCTGGCGGAAACTATCGCCCAGGAAACTGGCAAGCCGCGCTGGGAAACGCTGACTGAAGTGCAGGCGATGATCAATAAAATCGCCATTTCGATTAAGGCCTATCACAGCCGCACCGGCGAACAGACCGACGGCGAGAGCTCGTTGCGCCATCGTCCACACGGCGTGCTGGCGGTATTTGGTCCGTATAATTTCCCCGGTCATCTGCCAAACGGGCATATCGTGCCGGCTTTGCTGGCCGGTAACTGCGTGGTGTTTAAGCCGAGTGAACTGACGCCGCTGACGGCGGAGAAAACCGTTGAGCTGTGGCAGCAAGCGGGTTTACCTGCAGGCGTGATGGCGCTGGTGCAGGGCGGTCGTGAAACCGGCCAGGCGCTGGCCAATGAGCCGCAAATTGATGGCCTGCTGTTCACCGGCAGTGCCGCCACCGGCTATCACCTGCATCGCCAGTTTGCCGGACAACCTGAAAAAATGCTGGCGCTGGAGATGGGTGGCAACAACGCGCTGATTGTTGAAGATCCCGCGGATCTGGATGGCGCGGTGCACATCGCCGTTCAGTCGGCCTTTATTACCGCTGGACAGCGCTGCACCTGCGCGCGTCGTCTGCTGGTGAAGCGCGGCGCGGCGGGCGATGCCTTCCTGCAGCGATTGGTTGACGTTAGCGCACGCTTACAGCCCGGCGCGTGGAATGCCGAGCCGCAGCCGTTTATGGGCAGCGTGATTTCCCCCGTTGCGGCGGGACATATTTTTGCCGCATGGCAGCAGCAGGTGGATAAGGGCGGAAAGGTGTTGCTCGGTATGCACTGGCCGGATCGCGACAGTGCCATCATCACGCCGGGCATCATTGATGTCACCGAAGTGAATGATTTAGCAGATGAAGAGGTATTTGGTCCGCTGCTGCAAGTGATTCGTTACGACAGCTTCGAGCAGGCGATTGCTATCGCCAACAACACCCGTTATGGGCTGTCATGTGGATTGATTTCGCCGCAGCGCGCGCAGTTTGATCTGCTGTTGTTGGAAGCGCGCGCCGGTATTGTCAACTGGAACAAACCGTTGACCGGTGCAGCCAGTACCGCGCCATTTGGTGGCATTGGTGCTTCAGGTAACCATCGTGCCAGCGCATGGTACGCCGCCGATTACTGCGCGTGGCCAATGGCATCGCTTGAGAGCCCGGCGATGGCGCTGCCGGGCAGCTTATCGCCGGGCCTCGATTTCTCACCGCAGGGAGCGAAATAATGAAAGCGTTTGAAGCTAACTTTGATGGGCTGGTCGGCCTGACGCATCACTACGCTGGATTATCGTTTGGTAATGAAGCCTCAACGCGCAATCAGCTGCAGCCCTCTAACCCGCGTTTGGCGGCAAAGCAGGGCTTACTGAAGATGAAAGCGCTGGCGGATATGGGCTACGTGCAGGGTGTCATTCCGCCGCATGAGCGTCCCAATCTGCCGTTGCTGCGCCAGCTCGGTTTTAGCGGTAGCGATGAGCAGGTTCTGGCACAGGCGGCGAAGAGCGCGCCACAGCTGCTGTCGGCGGCCAGTTCAGCCTCGGCGATGTGGGTGGCCAATGCGGCCACGGTATCTCCGTCGGCAGATAGCGCCGATGGTCGCGTGCATTTCACCGTTGCCAATTTAAATAACAAATTCCATCGCGCCATTGAGGCGCCGGAAACCGCCGACCTGCTGCGCGCGATTTTCCGCAATCCGCAGCACTTCAGCGTGCACGATGCGCTGCCGCAGGTGGCGCAGTTCGGTGATGAGGGCGCGGCCAATCACAACCGCTTCGGCAGTGATTATGGCGATGCGGGCGTGCAGCTGTTTATCTATGGCCGCGATGGCCAGCAGCAGGGCGCGACACCGGCACGTTATCCGGCGCGCCAAACGCGGGAAGCCAGTGAAGCGGTGGCGCGTTTACATCAGCTTAACGCGCAGCGCACGCTGTTTGCCCAGCAAAATCCGGCAGTCATCGATCAGGGTGTGTTTCATAATGATGTGATTGCCGTAAGCAATCAGCAGGTGCTGTTCTGCCATCAGGATGCGTTTGTTAATCAACCGCAATTGCTGAGCGACCTCGCCGCGCGGGTGAGCGGTTTCCAGCCCATTGAAGTGCCGCGCGATAACGTGTCGGTGACGGATGCGGTGAACACCTATCTGTTCAACAGCCAACTGCTGCAACGTGCGGACGGCGGCATGCTGTTGGTGCTGCCGGAAGAGTCGCGCCAGCATGCGGGCGTGTGGCGTTATCTCTGCGAGCTGGTGGAGAGCGGCGGGCCGATTCGTGAACTGAAAGTGTTCGACCTGCGGGAAAGTATGTTTAACGGCGGTGGACCGGCCTGTTTGCGCCTGCGTGTGGTGTTAACCGAAACCGAACGGCAGGCGTTGAATCCGGCGGTGCTGATGAACGATCGTCTGTTTGCCACGCTCAACGATTGGGTCGATCGCCATTATCGCGATCGCTTAACCCAGGCGGATTTAGCCGATCCGCAACTGCTGCGGGAAGGGCGCACCGCGCTGGATGAGCTGACGAAGCTGCTAGACTTAGGCAGTGTCTACGCGTTTCAGCGTTAACGCCGGGCGAGAGGTTCGCCCCAAGACGTTAAAAAGGAGTGAACATGCAGGATTTTTTACAGCAGACGTTGTCTGGTGAGCCGCCACAGCAAAGAGAGGGCAGCAACGACCATCTCAGTTGGCAATGGCATAATGAGGGACTGATGTCCCTCACGCCGCATACGCCAACGCAGCAGGCGCTGGTGCTTTCTGCGGGCATTCACGGTAATGAAACCGCGCCGGTTGAAATGCTCAATCTGTTACTGACGCCGCTGTTGAAGGGCGAGAAGCCGCTGGCAGTGCGCTTGTTGGTGATTTTGGGCAATCCGGCTGCGTTGCGTAGCGGCAAGCGCTACCAGCAACATGATATTAACCGCCTGTTTGGCGGACGCTGGCAGCAAGTGGCCGATGTGCCAGAAGCGCAGCGTGCATTGCAGCTGGAGCAAGAGTTGGAGAGTTTCTGGCGCACCTGTCTCGATCACGAAGTGCGCTGGCACCTCGATCTACATACCGCCATTCGCGGTTCGTATCATGCGCGCTTTGGTGTGATGCCGCTGAATCCTAATCCGTGGCCCGAAGACTTTATGCACTGGCTGGCGGCAGCAGAAATGGAAGCGCTGGTGTTCCATCGTTCACCGGGCGGCACTTTCACCCATTACAGCTGCGAACACCATGATGCGGCGAGCTGCACGCTGGAACTCGGCAAGGCTTTGCCATTTGGTGAGAACGATCTGAGTCAGTTTAGCGGCGTGCACCGGGCGCTGGCGGCGTTACTGTATGGCGATGCGTTGCCAGAAGTGCATGAACAACCGCGTCATTATCGCGTAGCGCAGCAGCTTACCCGCCACGGTGACAAGTTTGTATTACACATGGGATCGGAGACGCTAAACTTTACCGCTTTCCCGCAGGGTACACTGCTGGCGGAAGAGGGTGACAGACGCTACTACGTGCAGCAGGCGCGCGAGTACGTGCTATTTCCCAACCCCAATGTTGCGCCAGGATTGCGCGCCGGGCTGATGCTGGTGGAAGAGAATGAACAGACGCAGGCGCTGGCGTTGTGATGCAGTTGCATACGATGGCGTAATGCCGATCAGTTAAGCTCAGCAGAAAATCATCGCACAGGTCGTCGCGGCGCAATGTACTGCGCCGCGACGACCTGTGCGTTTACATCCCTGACTGATCAGCACTTCGCCCTGTATGGCGGCCCTGCCACGGAGGAGATGCGTTTAGATGCGCCGTTGGCGAGCAACGAGATTAAAGCCCGATATTTCCCTTTCTGAAAATCGACAAGACCATTACACTCCTCCTTAATTCCTGCGTTTTTCCCTTGATTGTCATAAACTTTTTCAATTCCTCACGCATTTCTTCTCTTTCTCTCCATGATTGCCCAATCTCTGTCTTTTATGCTTTCAGGGCTTTACTCAGCCTCTGAGTAGTTGACGTTCAGCGTCGTATGCTTGTTTCCGAAGACGCGACACAGGCTGTCGTCATTAAACTGATAAGTAAGGACAATATTATGCGTAAATTAACTTCTGTGTTCCTGGCTACCGCAATGGCTCTTGGTGCTGCAAATATCGTCCATGCAGCAGCAGACAACCTGACTCCGCCGCCAGCAGGCAGCGAAAAACCGATGCACAAACCGCCAATGCGTCATCATGGCATGGAGATGATGTTTAAAGGTTTGAACCTGACCGATGCGCAGAAAGCGCAGATCAAAACCATCCTGCGTGATGGTCACAAAGAGATGAAACGCCCGTCGCTGGAAGAGCGTCGTGCTGACCATGCCATTATCGCTTCCGATACGTTTGATCGTGCGAAAGCCGAAGCGCAGGCCGAGAAAATGACTGCCAATGCGAAAGATCGTGCGCTGCAGATGATGGAAACCCAGAACAAGATTTATAACGTACTGACTCCTGAGCAGAAGAAACAGTACAACGCCAACTTTGAAAAGCGTTTGACCGAGAAAGGCCCGCATGATGGCAAAACTCCGCCACCGCCAGCTGATGCTGAATAAGTTATGGGTTAATTGAATAGAGACCGCCGACGTTGTCCATAGCGTGAGAAGCTTTGGGCAACATTGGCGGTTTTTTTATAGCTCGATCAGCGGGAACACGCCCGAGAGCAGCGGGCGACAGAGGATTTTATAGCCATCATGATCAAAACCGTGTGAGGCGCGCTGCAGCTGGCGGGCTTCGGCTTCGTTACTCACCGATCCCAGCCAAAACCAATGGTCGATAACATGGATTTGGGTGATGTCTGTTCCACTTTCAACCATGCCAACCGGGCCTTGCCACGGCCAGCACATGATGCGCATCTGCTCTAATGCCGCATGCAAACGCTGCTGATGCTCAGCAACCGACTCTTTGCCACAACACGCACCGGCGCAGCGCTTTAGGGCGGCACGAAAACAGCCGCGTCCTGGACGTAGTGATTCCAATCCTAACAAGCCATGACACAAGCGTTGCTCATCGGCGATGGCTTTAAGTTTCTCCAGCGCGGCGAAACGACTGCGAAACAGGCCGTAAAGATTGGGCGAGCGCGAGAAATCAAGATCCTTCGCATACACCACCTGCGGTGGACCCTCACCCAACTGCAGCGAACAGAGCTGACGATTCTTGCGCAGGCGCTTATTGAACAACGGCTGCTGGGTTTTGATCATCTGCGCTTCGAGCAACTGCGCGCCGACATCGCCTGCCGTGGGGATCCAGGTGACACGTCTTGCCTGACGCAGCATTTTGGCTTCATCCGGCGTACGGAAATGCGCCATCACCCGACTGCGCAGGTTGACGCTTTTGCCGATATACAGCGGCAGATTTTCGCTTTCACCGTGAAAGGTATATACGCCGGGCTGATTGGGTAAACCTTCCAGCCACTGACGTAAATGTTCGGGATATTGATAGATTGCTGCCGCATCGAAATCGAGGCGGTGGCTGGCTGCACGTCTGACCAAAGCACACTCCAATTACTGGTTGTTCATCCAGTGTATCAAACTGTGCTTTTTCTCGCCAGTCAGCGGCGATGAGAAAGTTTCCCGCACCGACGGCGGGAAACGTAACGCGCTTATTTCTTCCAGAAGTCGTCGAACACGGTGATCGGCGGGCGACGTTTGTGCTCGGTTTTCAGATACCAGCCTTCGATGGTTTTCGCCGCAGCGGCATCGATGGTTTTGCCTTCCAGATAAGCATCGATTTGCTGATAGGTTACGCCGAGCGCCACCTCATCCTGTAAACCTGGACGATCGTCTTCCAAATCAGCCGTTGGATGTTTGAGATAAAGGTGTTCCGGGCAGCCCAGCGTTTTCAGCAGTTGTTTGCCCTGGCCTTTATGCAGGCGGAAGATGGGGTTGATGTCGCTGCCGCCGTCACCGTACTTGGTGAAGAAACCGGTGATCGCCTCCGCCGCGTGGTCAGTACCGACCACCACGCCTTTGGTCATACCGGCGATGCTGTACTGCGCTTTCATGCGCTCGCGCGCTTTTTCATTGCCACGTACGAAATCTGACACTGTGATACCCGCGTCTTTCAACGCACGTTCGCTGGCCAGAATCGCTTCTTTGATGTTCACCACCAGCGTGCGATCGGGTTGAATGAACGCCAGCGCATCCTGACAATCCTGCTCATCGGCCTGCACGCCATACGGCAAACGCACGGCGATGAATGTGTAATCATTATCGCCGGTCTCTTCACGCAGTTCGCGGATAGCGGTTTGCGACAAGATGCCGGTCAGCGTCGAATCCTGGCCGCCGCTGATGCCAAGCACCAGCGTTTTCAAAAAGGGATGGGCTTTCAGGTAAGACTTTAGAAAATCCACGCTGACGCGGATCTCCTGCTGCGGGTCGATAACGGGCTTTACACCAAGGGCTTCAATGATTTCTTGTTGCAGTGACATGAACCTCTCCTCAAGTCAGTAGCCTGACGGCACAATACGAATCATCTGCTAAAGCTAACGTCTCTCCCCACAAACAACAAGCCACACGGCTTATTGTTCAGGTTATTTGCTGGCAAATCAGGCGTTTTTTGACTTCTGCACCAGCACATTAAACGACACCATCGCCAGCATAAAGCAGCCAAAGACGGTGCCGGTCATGCTCACCACCGAGGTGCCGCCCAGGCCGGTGATCGGCACGCTGATGGCGCCAAAGGTGAACATGCAAACGCCTATTACGGCCGATGCGCTACCCGCACGTTGACCCTGGCTTTGCATCGCCAACGATGAGGCGGTGGTGGCGATCACGCCATTACTGGCAATGGTGAAGAACAGGGCGACCAACATAATCGGCAGCGCAGCACCGGTGAGTCCCGCCAGCAGCAAGCCGCTCGACGCGACAAACGCCAGCGTCAGGCCGCCTTTCAATACGCGATATTCACCCCACAGCGGACACAGGCGCGCACTGGTTTGTGAAGCAATAATCAAGCCGAGCCCGTTGGCGGCGAAACAGAAGCTGAAGGCTTGCGGAGTCAGTCCGTACAACTGTTGCAGCACAAACGGTGAGGCACCGATGTAAGCAAACATGCCGGACATCATAAAACCTTGGGTCAGACAAAAGCCCATAAACTGACGATGGGTGACGACCTGGCCCAGCGCCGCCCAGGCGGAAAAGATCGATCCCTGACTGCGGCGCTCAGGTGGTAAGGTTTCATGCAATTTCCAGCGTGCGAGGACCATCAGCACGATGGCGATGCAGCCAAGCACCACGAAAATGCCGCGCCAGTTAAGCACCGTCATTAAGGCACCGCCCAGCACCGGCGCCCCGATCGGCGCTAAGCCATTGACCAACATCAGCAGTGCAAAGAAACGCGTCAGTTCATGGCCGCTGTACATATCACGTGCAATGGCTCGCGATAGCACCGCGCCGCCCGCGCCAGCCAATCCTTCGAACAAACGCGCGACCAGCAGCGAGTGAATATCTTTTGCCAGCGCACAGCCAATTGAGGCAATAAACAGCAGTACCAGCGATAACAGCAGCGGACGGAGGCGACCAAATTTGTCGCTCATGGGCCCAAACAGCAATTGACCAGCCCCCAAACCGAGCAGACCCGCCGTCAGGCTCAGCTGCGCCGTGGCGGTTTCAGTGTGCAGATCGCGCGCTAATTCAGGCAGCGCAGGCAGGTAAAGATCGATACAAAGTGGCCCGAGCGCAGCGAGCAGGCCCAGCGTGATGGCATAAATTAGCCGATGAGAAGGTGCAGGTGTCATTCATCCTCTGTCTTTATTCATTACTATAGGTATTTTTTCGCGGGTGATTATACGAACCGTAGCGCATCAACACAGCATTTTTACCAAATCCTAACGCTTCGGAATTTGGCTAAATTTATCCCATAAAGTTGATAAATCTGGATTTATGTTCCAGGCTTACTCCACATGGACAAAAAAACGAGGAACAACAACATGAATAAAGTGATGGGATGTATCGCTGCCGCTATGACGCTGGCAGCCCTGTCTGGTTGTACGACTTATGACAAAGCTGAAAGCTACGTAACCAAACCGGTTGTGAAGGATGTAAAAAAAGGCATGACGCGTGATCAGGTTCGCCAGATTGCCGGTCCAGCCTCTACCGAAATCACCATGGTTCACGCACGTGGTACGTGCCAGACTTATGTGATTGGCGAGCGTGATGGCAAACCGCAGACCTACTTCGTGAGCTATAGCGACACCGGTCGCGTAATGAATTATGGTTTCCAGAGTTGTAAAGACTACGATACCGATCCGCAAGCGGCTCAGTAAACGCAGCAGAATAAATAATAAACGGCCCGTCATTGACGGGCCGTTTTTCGTTGTGGCACTTATAAGCCGTAAGGGCGTGGCACTTCAATATAATCCCCGCCGATTTCGCGCTGGTAGTAATGACCCTCCTGCACGTAATAACGCTTACCGTTAAAATCCAGCACGCGCATACCACCGCCCGGTGGGGCTTCAGGCGGTTGCACCACCACGTAGGTGTCGCCCTGGCGTTGATAATAATTGCCGTTCAGCATGTAATAGGTCAGGCCGCCTAGCAATACTGCCGTTGCCGCTTCCGGTAAGAAACGCAGCGGGCCGGGGCCGCCCCAATGCGGACCTCCACCCCAATGCGGAGCTGGACCGGGGCCCCAACCGCCGGGATGGGCGAAACTGATAGCTGGTGTTAACAAGGTTAACGCCAGCACCGAGGCGATAACTGTTTTCATCGGTGATTCTCCTGCTGTGACTTACAGCAGAATTGGCTTTTCACTGGTAAAACTCAAGCAAAAAGCGGCCGATTTTTCGTCTGTTTACCATGCTTAACGCTATCCTGACGCAGCCGCCATAATTGAGGGGGATTAGGGAGAAGGGGGGATAAAAAAACGGCAGGCCACTGGCCTGCCGTTGTCGTGATGAGGAAAGTTAGCGATGTGCTAATTCGGCGTGTTCGTCGCTCTCCAGCACTTTCTTGTCGGTCAAACCGAGCCAGCGGCTGGTGAGTGAACCGGCGGTCATGGAACCATTGACGTTGAGCGCGGTACGGCCCATATCGATCAGCGGTTCGATGGAGATCAGCAGCGCGACTAACGTCACTGGCAGGCCCATCGCTGGCAGTACAATCAACGCGGCGAAGGTTGCACCGCCGCCAACACCGGCCACACCGGCAGAACTCAGCGTTACGATACCCACCAGCGTGGCAATCCACATTGGGTCGAACGGGTTAATGCCAACGGTTGGTGCAACCATCACTGCCAGCATAGTGGGATAGAGACCGGCACAACCGTTCTGACCAATAGTGGCACCGAATGAGGCTGAGAAGCTGGCGATAGATTCTGGCACGCCAAGGCGACGTGTCTGCGTTTCCACGTTCAATGGAATACTGGCTGCGCTGGAGCGGCTGGTAAAGGCAAAGGTGATCACCGGCCAGACTTTACGGAAGAAGCGCATTGGGTTGATGCCGTTGACCGACAGCAGCAACGCGTGCACGGCAAACATGATCGCCAGACCAAGATAAGAGGCCACCACGAAACCACCCAGTTTAATGATGTCCTGTAGGTTGGAGCCGGCCACCACTTTGGTCATCAGCGCCAGCACACCGTACGGCGTCAGCTTCATAATCAAACGCACCAGCTTCATCACCCAGGATTGCAGGGTATCGATCGCCACCAGCACGCGTTCGCCTTTCACCTTGTCATCTTTCAGCAGTTGCAGCGCTGCTACACCGAGGAACGCGGCGAAAATCACTACGCTGATGATCGAGGTTGGATTGGCGCCCGCCAGATCGGCAAACGGGTTTTTCGGGATGAAGGAGAGCAGCAGCTGCGGCGTGCTGAGGTCAGCTACTTTGCCAACATAGTTGCTCTGAATCGCGCTCAGACGCGCGGTTTCCTGTACACCTTGCACCAGACCTTCGGCGCTCAGACCAAACAGGCCAGTCACTAACACGCCGACCAGAGCGGAGATCGCGGTAGTAAACAGCAGCACGCCAATGGTCAGCACACTGATTTTTCCCAGCGATGAGGCGTTATGCAGACGGGCCACCGCGCTCAAAATCGAGGCGAAGACCAGCGGCATCACAATCATCTGCAACAGTTGAACGTAACCGTTACCGACGATGTTGAACCAGCCAATCGACGCTTTAACCGTCGGGCTGTTTTCGCCATAAATGGTTTGCAGTGCCAGACCGAATGCTACACCAAATACTAAACCGGTCAGCACGCGCTTTGACAAGCTCCAGCTTTGGTTGCCAATGCGGTTCAACAAAATCAGCAGCGCGATAAACGCCACGATATTAATGATTAGGGGAAAATCCATGCTCAACTCCAGAGTGTGACATGCCATCCCGTTGGAATGGCACGAAAAACAGTAAGTCCCCGTTAGGGAATATTGAGAATGTTATCAGTTCAGAACGGGGCAGACTTATACCCAAAAGGAATGGTTTATAACTTTATCTCTTGATTCGGCTGGTTATTGACCGTTTTGACCATTAACCAGCCGACCGACGCCATTTTGTAGCGTATTGAAGAGCTGTTCCGGCCATCCATTGGCACCAAAAGAGGGCAATCCGGGCGGGAACCACAACGCATACCCGACCAGCGCCAGGCAAAGTGCCCGCTCCAGTTGGTTACCTTTCTGGCTTTTAAGTATCGGCAACCGAAAGCGCCAGCGACAAGGCCACAACAGCGGCACACCTGCAGGCGTTAACATATCGGCGACGATATGGCTAAGATAACCAAGCGTCATACCTTGCAATACATCGGCCGGAAGAAACCAATCGGCGGGTACATTGATCTGGAATAGCCACAAACTTACCGCGACCGCCAGCAAACTGTGGGTAAAACCACGGTGACCAAAGGCGCGGGCGATGGGGTGCGACAGCCACCTCAATCGCTGGCCTAAAACGGACTTGGGGTGATCGATATCGGGTAGCAGGCAGGTCAGCAGCGCAGCAGGGACTAAATGCCACCAATCGGCGCTGGCCAGCACTGGCGTCAGCTCCGCGCGCTTGGCAAAAATGGCGCTGGCAATGGCAAAAATGATATGGCCTTCGGCCGTCATGATGAAACCTGGCTGCATAAAACTGTCGATGCATCCAGTATAGGGATTTATCCAGTGAATGAGAATGGTGACGCTGTAACGAAGCGTTAATATTTTTCACTTTCCCGCGTCACAATGACGCGGGAAAAGAATGGGTTATGTTAGCGCGCTAACCAACCGCCATCGACCGCTAAAGTATAACCCTGCACATAATCCGATGCGCCAGAGGCGAGGAACACAACCGGGCCCATCATGTCGTCCGGGATGCCCCAGCGACCTGAGGGTATACGGCCCAAAATTTCCTCGTTGCGTGATTCATCGCTGCGCAGTTGTTCCGTATTGTTGGTGGCCATATAGCCTGGTGCAATAGCGTTGACGTTGATACCGTGCTTCGCCCATTCGTTAGCCATCAGGCGCGTTAAACCCATCACCGCACTTTTTGATGCGGTGTAGGAAGGCACGCGAATGCCCCCCTGGAACGAGAGCATTGAGGCAATATTGATGATTTTGCCGCCGTTGCCTTGTGCAATAAACTGCCTTGCGACCTGCTGCGACAGGAAGAACAGGCTTTTACTGTTGATGTTCATCACATCGTCCCAATCCTGTTCGCTGAAGTTGAGCGCATCTTCGCGGCGAATAATACCGGCGTTATTCACCAGAATATCGATGCGTCCGGCATGTGCCACCGCTTGTTCAACAATGTGCGGCACAATGGAGGGTTTGGTAAGATCGGCCTGAATCGCCCAAAAACGGCGGCCTAATGCTTCAACTTTCGCTTGCGTATCATCTGGTCCTGCGCGATTGACGCCAATAATGTCACAACCTGCCTGCGCCAGACCTAGCGCCATGCCTTGCCCCAACCCGGTATTGCAGCCGGTGACCAGCGCGATTTTGCCATCAAGATTAAATGCGTTAAGAATCATAATTCGCTCCTTGTTAGCGCAGCGCGCTGATGCTGACGTGGTCCATGTCATCAAATACCTGGTTTTCGCCCACCATGCCCCAGATAAAGGTATAACGCTGTGTTCCAACGCCCGCGTGAATTGACCAACTCGGTGAAATTACAGCTTGTTCGTTATGCACTAATAAATGACGCGTCTCTTGCGGCTGGCCCATCATGTGGAACACGGCACTGTCGTCGGCCATATCAAAGTAGAAGTAGACTTCCATGCGGCGTTCGTGGGTGTGGCATGGCATGGTGTTCCACAGATTGCCATCGTCAAGGCGCGTTAGCCCCATCGTTAACTGGCAGGTTGGTAACACGTCGGGCACGATGAATTTATTAATGGTGCGACGATTCGAGGTGGCGGCATCACCCAGCGTGGCTTTTACTGCCTCATCGAGGGTGATTTTTTTGTCCGGATAATGGGTATGTGCCGGCGCGCTGTTATAGTAAAACTTCGCCGGACGGCTGGCATCGCTGCTGCGGAAAATCACGCTCTGTGCGCCTTGCCCGACATATAACGCTTCCTGATTACCTATCTCCCAGGTATTGCCGTCCACTTCAATTAAACCCGGTCCGCCAACGTTAATCACGCCGAGCTCGCGGCGTTCGAGGAAGTAACTGACGCCCAGCTGTTTGCCCACCTCATGACCGATGGTTACCGCTTTCTGCACGGGCATCACGCCGCCAATGATGATGCGATCGATATGGCTGTAAGTGAGGGTGTAATTGTCGGCGTCGAAAATTTTGTCGACCAAAAACTCGCGGCGTAAGCCGTCGGTATCCAGGGTTTTGGCATGCTCGCTATGAATGCTTTGACGAATGTCCATCTCAGGCCTCTCAAGGGTCAATGGAAGTGGTCCCGATGCGGGTCTTTGGGCATCTTAGGCAGGATGAGATGGTAATTCAATAAAAATGAAACGATGTTTTATTTATTTGCGTGTGCGATCAAGTTGCATAAAAAAGCCCGCGTTGTGCGGGCTGTGATTAACCGTGCAGATGCTCAGGTTTGAGCTGGGTTAAATCATCAAGAATTACATTGGCTAATGCCCAGCGGGCATCAGCACGATGATCGGGCGCCGGCACCACAATCGAACGCATGCGTGCGGCTTTGGTGGCAATCATGCCGTTAAAGGAGTCTTCCAACGTCACGCAGTTAAGCGGATCGATGCCCAGTTTGGCAGCGGCGTCGAGATAGACCTGCGGATGCGGTTTACTGTATGGCAGGGTTTCAGCCGAAGCCAGCACATCAAAGTATTTGCGCAGGTCAAACATCTCCAGAACGCGCTCCAGCATGTGCAGCGGCGAAGCGGATGCCAGACCGATTTTCAAACCCTGTTGCTGGCATAATTGTAACGCCTGTTCCACGCCTGGCAGCAGCGGGCGCGTATCTTCTACCAGCGCCAGCGCACGCGCAATAATGCGGTTCGTGACTTCTTGCTGATCCGGACCGCTCCACGGCAGCGCTTCAAACCACATGCGCACGGTTTGATCGATACGTAAACCCAAAGTATCCGGTAGCTCATGACGGCGAGAGATATCCACATTCAGGCTGGCGAAAATATCTAACTCCGCCCGATCCCACAGCGGTTCTGAGTCGATTAACAATCCGTCCATATCAAAGATGGCGGCCATTACGGGACGACGATATGACATACAACAGCTCCCTTTAAAATTTGGCTTACCTTATCACGAGTGCTGTCGAAAGCCGATGTGTGGCAGGCCACGCATTTTTCAGGAAAATTTGCAGTAGTGCAGGTAGACTTAGGCAAAACTATTTCGGTTCAGGGAGACACCATGACTTACCAACAGGCTGGCCGCATCGCCATCCTCAAGCGAGTGGCTGGCTGGGTGATTTTTATACCAGCATTGTTATCCACTATTATTTCTTTGCTGGGTTTTATGTTTAAGCACAGTGAAAAGCAGCCTGGCATTGATGCCGTGATGCTGGATTTTGTCCATGTCATGGTCGATATGGTGAAGTTCAATACGCCTTTCCTGAATGTTTTCTGGCAGAACTCACCGGTGCCGGAATTTAATGGTGGCGCGAACATTGGCTTTTGGCTGATCTACATTCTGATTTTCGTGGGCATTGCTTTGCAGGCTTCGGGCGCACGCATGTGGCGTCAGTCACGCCATATCAAAGAGGGGATTGAAGATCAATTGATTCTGGAACAGACCAAAGGCAGTGAAGGGCGCACACGTGCACAGCTGGAAGAGAAGATCCATATCCCGCGCCACACCATTTTTTTGCAGATTTTCCCGCTCTATATTTTGCCAATCATTATCGCTATTGCCGGCTACTTTGTGCTGAAGTTACTCGGCATGCTGTAAAGCGTCAGGCCGGTCTGGCCTGACGTTCTCCCAACACATCTTCATCTAACAACTGGCCGATAGCGAACTGCGCTTCGCCCGTCCAGTTGCCGCCGAAAACATTGGCGCGATTAAGCAGGTAATAAAGCTGATAGACCGGCTGACGTTGTGAGAATCCGTCTTCAAGGGGCCAAACCGCGTGATAGCCATCAGTAATTTGGTGCGGCAGGTCAGCATAATAACTCAGCATCGCCAAATCACATTCCCGGTCACCCCAATAGCAGGCAGGATCGAACAGCCACGGGCCGCTTGTGCTGCCTGCACAATTGGCGGGCCATAAATCACCGTGTAATAAAGAAGGTTGCGGATGATGGTTGGCTAACGTGCGCTGCACACAATCGACAATGAGCTCGGTATCGCCGTAATGCACCCCTTTTTCAGCAGCCAGTTGCAGCTGCCAACCTATGCGCTGTTCAGCAAAGAAAACTGACCAGCGGCGTAACCAACTATTCGGCTGTGGCGAGGTGGTGATGTTGTTGTCGAAATCGAGACCAAATTGCGGTTGCTCGCTCCATTGGTGCAGATGCGCTAATTGCTGACCGAGTTGAAAGGCACTCTGTTCGGTAAACGGTTCGGGAGGAATATATTCGAGCAGCAAGAAGCTGGTATCTCGATCGTTGCCCACGCCATAAACCTTCGGTACGCGAACAGTTTGCGTGCGTGCCAGCAGATCAAGTTGATCGGCTTCCCAGCTAAACAACGTAAGCATATCGCGGGTGTTACATTTGACGAACACATCTAACTCGCCATACCGGATACGCCAGGCGGGATGCACATCGCCACCGGGGAGTTCCTGATGGTCGGTGATTTGGGCATCACCGGCGTACTCGCTTAACAGACGACTAATGGCTGACCACATCGGGTAATCCTCTTGGTTCGCTGCGTGAGTTCGATTGTAACGCGCAAAACTTCAGCAAATTTGACCTCGATGCCGTTTTTTGCAACGTGTCAGGATTGTTTTTTCAGAAACGCGTCCAGCGTTGTCACTGCCACTTCAGGTTTATGGTCAAGGGCGATTTGGGCAAATCCCGCAGCTTGTTCAGCGACTTCATGCTCCTCTAAGGCGCTGACCGTGCCAAAGCTATTGGTGCCAAGCTCATGCGGATGGCCTTCATCATCCGTTAACGTTGTGCTGTATCCGCCATTAATCATGGCGCTATTAACCGACTGCAGGTCGCCGAGTCCGTTCTCTTGGTATTTCAGCGTGACAATGTAACGTTTTACATCATGGTCGCTCATCATTCACCTCATTGTTATCGAACAGATTTCAGCGTAGACCAGCAAGCAGGATTGAGCGAATTTCGAGCAGTTTATTGGGAGGAAATGACGCATCAATCTACCGCGTTGCACTTCGGATATTTCTTGTTGTCCTTAAGCTGTTATTTGGTTATTTGCCCCCTATAATGCGCAACGGAAATGGGAAGAATCCCATTAAATGAGCGCTTCAGCGGCTTTCCTGGCTTTTTTTGTGAGTACATGCTTTTTTACAAAACTTACGCTAAATTGCATTGCTTGGTCGGAGAAACGCTTCAAACTCTTCGTTTTTTAAACTGTCGTACGGATTATTTTTAATGAAAGCCCTTAACAAGCTGTCCGCTGTTTTATTGCTCTCTGCTGGAGCATTTTGTCACCAGGCATTTGCAGATAACGCCGTTTTCACCTCCATGGATGATCCTTCTACGGCAAAAAAACCGTTTGAAGGCAGTGCGTCAGCGGGTTATCTGGCTCAAACCGGTAACACCACCAGCTCTTCTCTGAGTGCCGCTACCAACATGACGTGGTACCAAACCAATACTGCATGGAGCTTGTGGGGTAACGCCTCGAACAACTCCTCTAACGATGAGCGTTCGTCCGAGACCTACAACATTGGTGGTCGTAGCCGTTATAACCTCAACAGCGCCGATTACCTGTTTGGTCAGGCAAGCTGGTTAAGTGATCGTTTCAACGGTTATGACTCCCGCGACGTATTGACCGCTGGTTACGGTCGCCAGTTCCTCAACGGTCCTGTTCACTCACTGCGTGCTGAAGTCGGTCCGGGTGTGCGTTACGACGATTTCCATGATGGCGGCCATGAAACCAAAGCTCTCGGCTATGGTGCGGTGAGCTATCAGTGGCAGCTGACGGATACCACCAAATTTATCCAGGGTGTTTCCGTGCTGAGCAGCTTCGGTGAAGACACCACGCTGAACTCAGAAACCGCGCTGCAGGTGGCAATTAATGCGCACTTCGCGCTGAAGCTGGGTTACAACGTGACCTGGAACAACAATCCGCCAGAATCTGCGCCGGATCGTACTGATACCAAAACCACTATCCAGCTCTCATACTCAATGTAAGCGAGCCGAATAGGGATCACCGCTGCCAGGCCTGTGCCTCGCAGCGGTTTTTTTTATTTCTCTTTAGCTTAGCGAATCTCAGCACGGGTTTTGATCGGCGGTGAAAGCTGCTATTATCATCGCCGCTTTACACTCCTGGCGTCATTCCGACAATGTGGGTCTGACATCACGCCAGGTAACACACTACGAAACTGATTTTTGCATGTAGGCTTTCGTGTGGCTTACCACTGCAATTAAGGATATGAAATGCCAGTAATTACTCTTCCTGATGGCAGCCAGCGCAGCTTTGACCGTCCGGTCAGCGTGATGGATATTGCGTTGGATATTGGACCGGGTTTGGCGAAAGCCTGTATCGCGGGTCGCGTGAATGGCGAGTTGGTCGATGCCGTTGATCCGATCACCGAAGATGCTCAGGTAGCCATTATTACCGCCAAAGACGACGCCGGTTTAGAAATCATTCGTCACTCTTGCGCGCACCTGTTAGGGCATGCAATCAAGCAACTGTGGCCAAACACCAAGATGGCTATCGGCCCGGTGATTGATAACGGTTTCTATTATGACGTCGACCTGGAACACACCTTGACCCAGGAAGATCTTGAGCTGCTGGAAAAGCGTATGCACCAGCTGGCTGAAAGCAATTACGATGTCGTTAAGAAAAAGGTGAGCTGGCAGGAAGCACGTGATGTGTTTGCTGAGCGTGGCGAAAGCTACAAAACCACCATTCTTGACGAGAACATCAGCCACGACGATCGTCCTGGCCTGTATCACCATGAAGAATACATCGACATGTGCCGTGGTCCGCACGTGCCGAATATGCGTTTCTGCCATCACTTCAAACTGCAGAAAATCTCCGGGGCTTACTGGCGCGGCAACAGCGATAACAAAATGCTGCAGCGTATTTACGGTACGGCCTGGGCGGATAAAAAGCAGCTGGCTGCCTATTTGCAGCGTCTGGAAGAAGCGGCGAAGCGCGATCACCGTAAAATTGGTAAGCAGCTTGATCTTTACCACATGCAGGAAGAAGCGCCTGGCATGGTGTTCTGGCATAATGACGGCTGGACCATCTTCCGCGAGCTGGAAGTGTTTGTGCGTACCAAGCTGAAAGAGTACGACTATCAGGAAGTGAAAGGTCCGTTCATGATGGATCGCGTGCTGTGGGAAAAAACCGGGCACTGGGAGAACTATAAAGAAGCGATGTTCACCACCTCTTCGGAGAACCGTGAGTATTGCATCAAGCCAATGAACTGCCCAGGCCACGTTCAGATCTTTAATCAGGGTCTGAAATCCTACCGCGATCTGCCGCTGCGTATGGCGGAGTTTGGTAGCTGCCATCGTAATGAGCCATCGGGTGCTTTGCATGGTCTGATGCGCGTACGCGGCTTTACCCAAGATGATGCTCACGTCTTCTGTACTGAAGATCAGGTACGTGATGAGGTGAACAGCTGTATTCGCATGGTATACGACATGTATAGCACCTTCGGTTTTGAAAAAATCGTGGTGAAACTGTCGACCCGTCCGGAAAAACGTATCGGTACCGACGAAATGTGGGATCGTGCGGAAGTCGATTTGGCAGAAGCGCTGAAAGAGAATGACATTCCATTCGAATATCAGCCGGGAGAAGGTGCCTTTTACGGCCCTAAAATTGAGTTTACACTGTACGATTGTCTCGACCGCGCCTGGCAGTGTGGTACCGTTCAGCTAGACTTCTCCCTGCCAAAGCGCCTGGATGCGACTTTTGTCGGCGAAAACAACGATCGCCAGACACCGGTGATGATTCACCGCGCAATTCTCGGTTCAATGGAGCGTTTTATCGGCATCCTGACCGAAGAGTTCGCTGGATTCTTCCCGAGTTGGTTGGCGCCAGTGCAGGCTGTGGTGATGAATATCACTGACAGTCAGGCAGAATATGTCAGCGAATTGACAAAGAAATTGCAGAATGCGGGCATTCGTGTCAAAGCAGACTTGAGAAACGAGAAGATAGGCTTTAAAATCCGCGAGCACACATTACGTCGCGTCCCTTATATGCTGGTTTGCGGTGACAAAGAGGTGGAAGCAGGCAAAGTTGCCGTGCGCACCCGCCGTGGTAAAGACCTTGGGAGCATGGACGTAGATGTGTTTGTTGAGAAGCTGCAACAAGAGATTCGCAGCCGACATCTTCACCAATTAGAGGAAAAAGGTTATTAAAGGCGGAAAACGAGTACAACCAACACGTCCGAACCGTATCAACGGCGAAATCCGAGCCACCGAAGTGCGCTTATCTGGCCTCGAAGGTGAGCAACTTGGCATTGTCACCCTGCGTGAAGCCATTGAGAAAGCTGAAGAAGCTGGCGTAGATTTAGTTGAAATCAGCCCGAACGCCGAACCACCGGTTTGCCGTATTATGGATTACGGCAAGTTCCTTTATGAAAAAAGCAAGTCTTCTAAGGAACAGAAGAAGAAGCAGAAAGTTATCCAGGTTAAGGAAATTAAATTCCGTCCTGGTACCGATGATGGCGACTATCAGGTCAAACTACGCAACCTGATTCGCTTTCTGGAAGAGGGCGATAAAGCCAAAATCACGCTGCGTTTCCGCGGTCGTGAGATGGCGCACCAGCAGATCGGTATGGAAGTGCTTAACCGCGTCCGTAAAGATCTGTGTGAAGACATGGATTTGGCGATTGTCGAATCCTTCCCTTCGAAGATCGAAGGTCGTCAGATGATCATGGTGCTCGCTCCTAAGAAGAAACAGTAGGCCTTCAAGTAATAAAGCCGCGCAACGCTTGCGTTGTGCGGATTTTTATTCGCCTATCTGATTCATTTTATTAACAATGCGAAGTGGATATTTGTAAAAATGCCAAAGATTAAAACTGTACGTGGCGCCGCTAAGCGCTTCAAGAAGACCGCTTCTGGCGGCTTCAAGCGTAAGCACGCGAACCTGCGTCATATTCTGACTAAAAAGTCTACTAAGCGTAAACGTCACCTGCGTCCGAAAGGCATGGTGTCTAAAGGCGATCTGGGTCTGGTTATTGCCTGCCTGCCGTACGCATAAGTAAACTTTTTATAAATCTGCCTGATAACTTTGCGTACCGGCCTTCGGCCAGCAGGGGATAGGGCATCACAGAATATGATATAGGAGAGCTCACATGGCTCGCGTTAAACGTGGTGTAATTGCTCGCGCACGTCACAAGAAAATCTTAAAACAAGCTAAAGGCTACTATGGTGCACGTTCACGTGTATACCGCGTTGCCTTCCAGGCTGTTATCAAAGCTGGTCAGTATGCTTACCGTGACCGTCGTCAACGTAAGCGTCAGTTCCGTCAACTGTGGATCGCGCGTATCAACGCTGCGGCTCGTCAGAACGGTATCTCTTACAGCCGTTTCATCAATGGCCTGAAAAAAGCCTCTATTGAAATCGACCGTAAGATTCTGGCTGACATCGCTGTATTCGACAAAGTGACATTTACTGCACTTGTTGAAAAAGCAAAATCAGCTCTGGCGTAAGTCAGTTGAAAAAGGGAGCTTGCTCCCTTTTTTATTACCCGCAACTCACGCAAAAGATTGACATTTTGGTCGCTGCGCATTTCAATAGTGCGGTTTCTAAATATGACAAGGTAACGCAAGCATGAATGCTGCTATTTTCCGTTTCTTTTTTTACTTTAGCGCCTGAACATCAGGGGCTTTTGCGCATAAGAAAAGAAACGAAAAATCGCGCTAAAAGCCTCCCTCGTGGAGGCTTTTTTGTTTCTGGCGACACTTAATCGGATCATCTGATCCCAACGAGAACTGACCAGCCCGGCTGGAAGAAGAGGAAATCATGTCCCAACTCGCAGATCTGGTGGCGCGTGCCACGGCCGCCATTGACGAGGCGGCGGATATCGCTGCTCTGGACGCCGTGCGCGTCGAATTTCTGGGTAAAAAAGGGCATTTGACGCTGCAAATGACCACCCTGCGTGAACTGCCGGCAGAAGAGCGTCCGGCAGCGGGTGCGGTGATCAATGAGGCGAAGCAGCAAGTGCAGGATCGTCTTACCGCACGTAAAGAAACGCTGGAAAGCGCTGAGCTGAACGCACGTCTCGCTGCAGAAACCATCGATGTCTCGCTGCCTGGCCGTCGCATTGAGAATGGCGGTCTGCATCCGGTAACCCGCACCATCGATCGTATCGAAAACTTCTTCGGCGAACTGGGCTTTGCGGTGGTGACCGGTCCGGAAATCGAAGACGATTACCATAACTTTGATGCCCTGAACATTCCCGGCCATCACCCGGCGCGTGCCGATCATGACACCTTCTGGTTTGATGCCACGCGTTTGCTGCGTACCCAGACATCTGGCGTACAGATCCGCACCATGAAAAACCAGCAGCCGCCAATCCGCATCATCGCGCCAGGCCGCGTTTATCGTAACGACTACGATCAGACGCACACGCCGATGTTCCATCAGATGGAAGGTTTGATTGTTGATAAAGACATCAGCTTCACCAACCTGAAAGGCACTCTGCACGATTTCCTCAACAACTTCTTCGAAGAGAACCTGCAGATACGCTTCCGTCCCTCTTACTTCCCGTTCACCGAACCGTCTGCTGAAGTGGATGTGATGGGTAAAAACGGCAAGTGGCTGGAAGTGCTGGGCTGCGGCATGGTGCATCCGAACGTATTGCGCAATGTAGGCATCGATCCAGAAATCTATTCGGGCTTTGCTTTTGGCATGGGCATGGAGCGCCTCACCATGCTGCGCTACGGTGTGACCGATCTGCGCGCCTTCTTCGAAAATGATTTACGTTTCCTCAAACAATTTAAATAAGGGCAGGTTATCCAATGAAATTCAGTGAACTCTGGTTACGCGAATGGGTAAATCCAGCCCTGGACAGCGCTGCGCTGTCTGAGCAAATCACCATGGCTGGCCTTGAAGTGGACGGTGTAGATCCCGTTGCTGGCGCTTTCCACGGTGTTGTGGTGGGTGAAGTGGTTGAGTGTGGTCAGCATCCGAACGCTGACAAACTGCGTGTCACTAAAATCAATGTCGGTGGCGATCGCCTGTTGGATATCGTATGTGGCGCACCCAACTGTCGTCAGGGTCTGAAAGTGGCGGTGGCGACCGTCGGCGCTGTCCTGCCAGGCGATTTCAAAATCAAAGCGGCAAAACTGCGCGGCGAGCCTTCTGAAGGCATGCTCTGCTCCTTCTCTGAGCTGGGTATTTCCGACGATCACAGCGGCATTATCGAGCTGCCGGCTGATGCACCGATTGGTACCGACATCCGCAGCTATCTGCAGCTGGATGACAACACCATCGAAATCAGCGTCACGCCAAATCGCGCCGATTGTCTGGGTATCATTGGGATTGCACGCGATGTCGCCGTGCTGAATGGTTTGCCGTTGACGGCGCCAGCCATTGAGCCGGTCAATGCAACCATCCCCGATACTTTCCCAATTCGGGTCGATGCCACCGCAGCGTGTCCGCGCTATCTCGGCCGTGTGGTGAAAGGCGTCAATGTGAAAGCCGCTACGCCGCTGTGGATGCGTGAAAAGCTGCGTCGTTGTGGCATTCGTTCAATCGATCCTGTGGTCGATATCACCAACTTTGTGCTGCTGGAACTTGGCCAGCCAATGCACGCCTTTGATCTCGATCGCCTCGACGGCGGTATCGTGGTGCGTATGGCAGAAGAGGGCGAAGTGCTGACGTTGCTGGACGGCACAGAAGCCAAACTCAGCAGCGACACGCTGGTGATCGCCGATCACCATAAAGCGCTGGCGATGGGTGGCATCTTCGGTGGCGAGCATTCGGGCGTGAATGAAGAGACGCAAAACGTACTGTTCGAATGTGCCTATTTTGATCCGCTAGCGATTACCGGTCGTGCACGTCGCCAGGGTCTGCATACCGATGCATCGCACCGTTACGAGCGTGGCGTTGATCCGGCACTGCAGCACAAAGCGATTGAACGTGCCACGCAGCTATTGCTAGACATCTGTGGCGGCGATGCGGGTCCGGTGATTGATCAAACTGACGCGAGTGCGCTGCCACCACGGGCGACCATTACGCTGCGCCGTGAAAAACTCGACCGTTTAATTGGTCACGTAATTGCTGACGATCAGGTCACGGACATCCTGACGCGTCTTGGTTGCGAAGTGACGGTTGGCACAGGCGAGTGGCAAGCTGTTGCACCAAGCTGGCGTTTCGATATGGCTATCGAAGAAGATCTGGTGGAAGAAGTGGCGCGCGTATACGGCTACAACAACATTCCTGATGTGCCGGTGAAAGCCAGTCTGATCATGACACAGCATCGTGAAGCCAATCTTTCGCTGAAGCGGGCGAAAAATCTGTTAGTGGATAAAGGTTATCAGGAAGCGATTACCTATAGCTTCGTCGATCCCAAACTGCAGCAGTTACTGCATCCGGGCGCAGAGGCTCTGATCCTGCCAAGCCCAATATCCAGTGATATGTCGGCCATGCGCCTGTCACTGTGGACCGGTTTGCTGGGCGCGGTGGTGTATAACCAAAACCGTCAGCAGGGCCGTGTACGCCTGTTTGAGAGCGGTTTGCGCTTTGTTCCTGATACACAGGCCGATCTGGGTATCCGCCAGGATCTTATGCTAGCGGGCGTATTAAGCGGTAATCGCTATGAAGAGCATTGGGATCTGGCGCGTCAGACAGTTGACTTCTATGATTTGAAAGGCGATTTAGAATCGCTGCTGGAATTGACCGGTAAACTTGATGCGATTTCTTTCCGTGCGGAAGCCAATCCGGCGCTGCACCCAGGACAAAGCGCCGCCATTTATTTACAGGACGAACGAATCGGATTTATCGGGGTGGTTCATCCAGAGCTGGAACGTAAGCTGGATCTTAACGGTCGCACCTTAGTGTTTGAACTGCTTTGGAATAAGGTCGCAGACCGCGTCCTGCCTGATGCGCGCGAGATTTCCCGCTTCCCGGCAAACCGCCGTGATATCGCTGTTGTAGTGGCTGAAAACGTCCCTGCAGCAGATATCATTGCGGAGTGTAAGAAAGTTGGCGTAAATCAGGTAGTTGGCGTAAACTTGTTTGACGTGTACCGTGGTAAGGGCGTAAACGAAGGCGAAAAGAGCCTAGCGATTAGCCTGATTTTGCAGGATACCAGCCGGACACTCGAAGAAGAGGAGATTGCCGCGACCGTTTCCAAATGTGTTGCGGCATTAAAAGAGCGATTCCAGGCAACCTTGAGGGATTGAACCTATGGCGCTTACAAAAGCTGAAATGTCAGAGTACCTGTTTGAAAAACTCGGGTTGAGCAAACGCGATGCCAAAGAGTTGGTGGAACTTTTTTTTGAAGAGGTTCGCCGCGCTTTGGAAAACGGAGAACAGGTAAAACTGTCCGGATTTGGTAATTTTGATCTGCGTGACAAAAACCAGCGTCCGGGCCGTAACCCGAAGACGGGGGAAGATATTCCTATCACCGCGCGCCGAGTGGTGACATTCCGTCCGGGACAGAAGTTGAAAAGTCGCGTCGAGAACGCGACACCCAAGGATGCTGACTAATTTCAGTACGACAAAAAGGCCGCTTAGCGGCCTTTTTTTTGCCTTGAATTTGTCCGCCCTACACGATTTATTCATGATGTAAGGATTTCGTAAGTATCCGGAAAATAGGGTGAAAATCGGCTCACACCGATAGTGACGGCGTCAACACTTTTGCTATAACAGCGCCATCACATAAAAAGAGGTTCAGCTGATGAAAAAGACAGCACTTTTATTAAGCATCCTGTTAGGTATGCCGCTGCTGGCTAGCGCCAATGTTTCCGTTAACATCAACACGCCGGGTGTTTCGATCCATATCGGCGACCAGGATAAGCGTGGCTACTATTGGGATGGTTACGACTGGCGTGCGCCAACATGGTGGAAACAGCATCATAACCAGCGCATTGGCACCAAAGGTCCGCACGGATACTGGAACGGTAACGGCTGGCAGGCGCAGCATCCGGGCAATGGGCCCCACCGGGATGACAAGCGTCAGCCACAGCGACAACCGCAGCCGCAGCATCACGACCAGCGTGATAATCAGCAACCGCGTGATAACCACGGTCAGCCGATTCCGCCACATCAGTAATGCTTCTCCAGCGGCGCCACCACAGCGCCGCTTTCTTTTTGCTGCAATCCCACTACAATCAAATCTCTGTTTTCTCAGCCAATCTTATCTATGACTCTGCTGGATCAGCTTGCTCATCAGGCAAATCGCCGCAGCCAGCGCTGGCTTATTGCACTCAGTGCGCTGCTGCTACTGCTCATTGGACTAAGCCTGTGTGCCGGTGACAGTTGGATTTCACCCCCACAATGGTTTTCGGCGGATGGCGAACTGTTCGTCTGGCAACTGCGTATGCCGCGCACGCTGGCGGTGTTGCTGGTCGGCGCGGCCCTGGCGGTGTGTGGCGTTGTGATGCAGGCGCTGTTCAACAACCCATTGGCTGAACCCGGCTTACTCGGTGTTTCTAACGGGGCGGGGATTGGTTTGGTGTTAGGCGTCATGCTCGGCAACGGTTCGTTATGGAGCTTAGCACTGGCGGCGATGGCCGGAGCGCTGCTGATCACGTTGATTTTGCTGCATTTCGCTCACCAACAACTCTCGGTTAGCCGCTTACTATTAACCGGTGTGGCACTCGGCATTATCTGTAGCGCCATCATGACGTGGGCGGTGTATTTTAGCACCAGCCTCGATCTGCGCCAGTTGATGTACTGGATGATGGGCGGCTTTAGCGGTATCGACTGGCGTTACGGCTGGATGATGCTGGCGCTGCTGCCGGTAACACTGCTGCTGATTGCTACCGCGCGCACACTAAATTTGCTGGCGCTGGGCGAAACCTCGGCACGTCAGCTCGGATTACCCCTGCTGCTATGGCGTAACCTGCTGGTGCTAGCCATGGGATGGCTGGTTGGCGTAAGCGTGGCAATGGCCGGCGCGATCGGATTTGTCGGCCTGGTTATCCCGCACTTATTGCGTCTTAGCGGTTTCAGCGATCATCGTTATTTGTTGCCTGCTGCGGCATTGGCCGGTGCAGCAGTGTTACTTGGCGCAGACATTATTGCCCGGTTGGTGCTCACCTCCGCCGAACTGCCGATTGGTGTGGTCACTGCCACGCTCGGCGCGCCGCTGTTTATCGTGTTATTAGTGAAGTCTTCGCGCTAGCTTTGGCTGGCAACTTGTTATCAACAACAGGAATCGACTATGAGCATTTATCAAACAGAACTGGTTACGTTAGACGGCGAAAAAACCACGCTGGCGGAATATGAAGGAAAAGTGTTGCTGGTAGTGAATGTGGCATCAAAATGCGGCCTGACGGCACAGTATGAGCAGTTAGAATCGCTGCAGAAAGCCTGGCAGGATAAGAACTTCAGCGTGCTCGGCTTCCCGTGCAACCAGTTCCTTGAGCAGGAACCGGGCAGCAACGAAGAGATTAAAACGTTCTGCAGCACCACGTATGGCGTGACTTTCCCGATGTTCGATAAAACTGACGTCAACGGCGAGCATCGTCATCCTTTATATGCCCAGTTGACGGCGGCGCAGCCGGTCGCGCAACGTCCCGAGGGCAGCGGATTCCTGGAACGTATGGAGAGCAAAGGCCGCGCGCCGAAAGCACCAGGCGATATCCTCTGGAACTTCGAGAAATTCCTCATCAACAAGCAGGGCAAAGTGATTGCGCGCTTCTCTCCGGACATGACGCCGGACGATCCCATCATTCTGAAAAGCGTTGAGCAGGCGCTGGCCGAGTAAATGGTATTGCAGTGTCAGGGAGCCAACGTCGCAGGGCGATTGGCTCCCGTTGAACTTAGCCTCATTGCCGGTGAGTTAGTGCATCTGGTTGGGCCCAACGGTGCTGGCAAAAGTACGCTGCTCAACGTGCTATCGGGTTTACTGCCGAGTCAAGGCAGTATTCTGCTTGATGGCACGCCGCTGACTGCGTTGAACGGAGCGGCATTAGCCCAGTTGCGCGGCTGGTTGCCGCAGCAGCAGATGGCACCGGGGCAAATGCCGGTTTGGCACTACTTACGCATGCATATCACCGCACAGGCGGCGGAAACAGACCGCGTTTTACAGGCCGTCCTGACTCAGTTAGGCCTGCTGGATAAACTGACGCGCAGCCTTACGCACCTTTCCGGCGGCGAATGGCAACGCGTACGGCTGGCTGCCGTGGTGTTACAGATTCATCCGGCGATCAATCCACGCGGCAAACTGCTGCTGCTGGATGAGCCCATGAGCGCATTGGACGTGGCGCAGCAACGTGCGGTCGATAAGCTGCTGGCCGAACTCTGTTGCAGCGGTCTGGCGATTGTTGCCAGCGGGCACGATCTCAATCACAGCCTGCGCCATGCCGATCGCGTGTGGTTAATGCATCAGGGCGCGGTTGTCCGTCAGGGCCGAGCCAGCGAGGTGCTGACCGCTGCGCAATTAACACCGCTTTACCAAACCCCGTTTGAACAAATCGCTACCGCGCAAGGTCCGCTGCTGTTTATTCCCTGAGAGATGATTGCGTGCCGTGGCGCTTTGCCGCTAAAGTGTTTGCCGGGCGAGGGAGGAAGGAAAATGCTGATGCGACTGACAATTTTGATTCTGGCACTGTTGCTGGCGGGCTGTAGCCATCATGCGCCGCCGCCTAATGGTCGCCTGTCTGATTCCATCACCGTGATAGCCCAACTTAACGATCAACTGAGCCGCTGGCGTGGCACGCCTTATCGCTACGGTGGTTTAAGCCGCGGTGGCGTTGATTGTTCAGGCTTCGTCTATCTTACCTTCCGCGATAAGTTCGACATGCAGTTGCCGCGCTCGACCAGCGATCAAACCGACATTGGTACGCGTATCGACAAAGGCGATCTGTTGCCTGGCGATCTGGTGTTCTTCAAAACCGGCAGCGGAGAAAACGGTTTGCACGTGGGTATTTACGATACGGACAATACCTTTATTCACGCCTCGACCAGTCAAGGCGTGATCCGCTCTTCGCTGGATAATGTTTACTGGCGAAAAGTATTTTGGCAGGCCCGTCGCATCTAAATAGCGCTGGTTACGCTGAATAAAAGACGCGAGAAAAGAAAGGTTATCTCACCCTGAATTAAATCCGAATCGTGCCGATATTTAACTATCATTTAAAATGGCACTTTACCCGCCATCGATTTAATACTATTAATAAAGCTAAATTTATTTAATGGGTATGGACATTAACCCCGGCTTATTTGGCTTAAGTATTATTTACGGCTTAAATCGGCGTAATAAGACCTAAAACGGCACCTCTTCAAACGTTTGGTCCTATTGCCTGGTGGTATTCGTTGATATACGATGCGCCAATTGCCATTACTTCTGGCTTGAACAATGAAAGTCCATTTGTCTGCCGACTATCAGTCGGAAACCTGGTTTTATCCAGTTTACTCTCTGGCGGGCCAGCTGACTGCGGTCGAGCTGGTGACGCAATTCGTCCACGACAGTGCACCTATTACGCTGCCGCAGGATTTGCTATTGCCACAATTGGACGATGCACAGCAATTACGTTTGCTGCAGAGCCAGCTTTCATTGCTGGAAAAGTACCGCGACTTTTTTGAGATTAATCAAATTACCGCTTTGGTTCGTATTGATGATTCCATGGCTAATACACTTTTAGCCAGCGAATTTCTGCTAAGGAAATTCCGACAAATTCCCTTTATTGTTTTAGATATCAGCGAAACGTTTCCGCAATTATCGTTGGGTAAATCTCATCCGTTGTTAGCTGCATTGCAGCGCGAATTTCGCTTATCGCTTTCACAATTTGGAGCAGGCAAGGCGCCAGCAACGGCGGTGTACGATAATCTGTTCAGCGTGTTAAAACTGGATAAAGGCTTTATTCAGGAGCTGGCCAAACGTGCATCGTTTACGCCTTTTATTCAGACAGTTATCAATAATTTCTCTGAGTATGCAGAGCAGATCATTATTTGCGGTATTGACGATAATCAGATAATGGAAAAAATGGCTACGTTAACCGGTGCGCAACTGCAAGGCAGCCTGTTCCCGGTGGTACAGGCCGAGCGTTTGAACGATCTGATCTATTCCGATCTGAATTTACACACGCCTTCATAGCCGTCATCCTTTCGCCTGTCTTCCGCGCCGTGTCGGCGTTACACTCTTCTTTATCTTAAAACTCAATGCTGGTGCCTTGTTTAAGCGCACCTTCAGGAGTGTCGATGCAATTTATTAATAGCTGGCAGCAAGAATTACCCGGATTCTACACCGCGCTGGACCCAACCCCATTGGCGGGCGGACGGCTGTTTTATCACAATGCGCCGCTGGCACAGGAGATGGGTTTAGACGATGCGCTGTTCGCAGGCAACGGGCACGATGTGTGGTCAGGACGCGGATTGTTGCCGGGCATGTCGCCGCTGGCGCAGGTTTACAGTGGTCATCAGTTTGGCGTCTGGGCAGGACAACTGGGTGACGGACGCGGCCTCCTGCTCGGCGAACAGCAGCTGGCGAATGGTCGTAAGCTCGACTGGCACTTAAAAGGGGCAGGTTTGACGCCTTATTCGCGTATGGGCGATGGCCGCGCGGTAATCCGCTCCAGCGTGCGAGAATTTCTCGCTTCCGAAGCGCTACATCATCTTGGCATTCCGACCACGCGCGCGCTGGCGTTAGCCATTGGCGATGAGCCAGTGCTGCGCGAAACGCAGGAGCGCGGCGCGATGTTAATGCGCATCGCAGACAGCCATCTGCGTTTCGGCCATTTTGAGCATTTCTATTACGGCGGTGAACAAGACAAAGTGCGCCTGTTGGCGGATTACGCTATACGCCATCACTGGCCGCAGCTTAAAGACGAGGCCGATCGCTACGTGCTGTGGTTCACCGATATCGTCAAGCGCACCGCCAGCCTGATCGCCCATTGGCAAAGCGTGGGCTTTGCCCACGGCGTAATGAATACCGATAACATGTCGATCCTTGGCTTAACGTTGGATTACGGCCCATACGGTTTTCTCGACGACTATCAGCCGAATTACATCTGCAATCACAGTGATTATCAGGGCCGCTACGCCTTCGAAAATCAGCCGATGATTGGTCTGTGGAACCTCAATCGTCTGGCACATGCTTTGTCGGGTCTGATGACCACCGAGCAACTCAAACAGGCGCTCGGCCATTATGAAAACGCGCTGATGCGCGTTTGGGGCGAGAAAATGCGCGCCAAACTTGGCTTGCTGACGGCAGATGCCAACGACAACACGCTGCTGACCGGCTTGTTGTCGATGATGACGGCGGAACACAGTGACTACACGCTGACCTTCCGCATGCTGAGCGAGACGCAGCAGCAGGAAACCCGTTCGCCGTTACGCGATGAGTTTATCGATCGCGACGCCTTTGATCGCTGGTACAGCGACTATCGCCAACGCTTGTTGCAAGATGAGGCCAGCGATGCGCAGCGTCAGGCGGTGATGAAGGCGGCCAATCCGGCGCTAGTATTACGCAATTATCTGGCACAGCAGGTGATTGAAGAGGTGGAAAACGGTGAGATAACCGCATTGGAAACGCTGCATTGTGCATTACAGCAGCCGTTTAGCGATGCGGCCGTCAGCGCGGAGTTGCGCCAACGGCCACCGGAGTGGGGCAAAACGCTGGAAGTGAGTTGTTCCAGCTAAGCGATACTAAAAACGGCTGTCGACTGCGGCAGCCAGTTTCGCCAGCACCTCGGCGCTGTCTTCCCAGCCGAGGCACGGATCGGTGATCGACTGGCCATACGTCAGCGCTTCACCGCTCACTACTTTTTGATTCCCTTCCTGCAGGAAACTCTCAATCATTACGCCGGCCACCGCCCGCGATCCCGCACGGATTTGTGCGGCCACGTCATCAGCAACATCACGCTGACGACCATGCTGCTTCAAACAGTTGCCGTGGCTAAAGTCGATCACCAACTGCTCAGGCAAATTAAAGTCACGTAAATTGGCGGCGGCTGCCGCCACATCTGAGGCGTGATAGTTCGGTTGACGGCCGCCGCGCAGGATCACGTGACCATGCGGATTGCCGCTGGTTTGATAAATGGTCATTTGGCCGTTTTTATCCGGTGACAGGAACATGTGACTGGCGCGTGCGGCGCGAATCGCATCCACGGCGATCTGCACATTACCGTCGGTGCCGTTTTTAAAACCGACCGGGCAGGAGAGCGCGGAAGCCATTTCACGGTGAATCTGGCTTTCGGTGGTGCGCGCACCAATCGCGCCCCAGCTGATCAGATCGGCAATAAACTGGCCGATCACCATATCGAGGAATTCGGTGGCCGTTGGCATGCCCAGCGCGTTGATATCGAGCAACAATTTTCGGGCGATAGCGATACCGCGGTTCACATCGTAGCTGCCATCCAGATCGGGATCGGAGATCAGGCCTTTCCAGCCAATCACGGTGCGCGGTTTTTCGAAATAGGCGCGCATCACGATTTCCAGACGATCTTTATGGCGCTCACGCAGTACGTTCAGACGTTCAGCATAGTCAATGGCGGCTTTTGGGTCGTGCAGCGAGCAAGGGCCAATAATCACCAGTAGACGCGGATCCTCACCGGTCAGGATGCGCGCAATGCGTTGGCGAGAAGCGGTGACGTTAGCAGCAATCTCTGCCGAAATAGGGTGTTCATGAGCCAGCGTAGCCGGAGTCAGCAGGCTACCGATGCGCGCAGTACGCAGTTCATCAGTCTTGTTCATTGGGATTCTCAAAATTTGTTCTTCGCAACGGTGAAATACCGGGAAGTGATGGTGGTCACAATAAACTAATAGCCTGCGAATTCAACCTGCTAAAAACAAAGGTCATCACGGCAGACGGAAGCCAGGCTTTACGATCGTGATATAGGTGCAAAAGGGCCGTCAAACCGTGTATGCATCGTAGCGGCGCAATGTATTGCGCGATAATCGCGCCGCTACAGAATGTGCGGTCAATACATGCTACGACTCAGGCCCATGATATCGAGGATTTTAGTGGCGATCTCTTCTACTGAATAATTGGTACTGTTGAGGTAACGAATCTGGTTAGTACGGAACAGTGCTTCCACTTCGCCCACTTCAAGTCGGCATTGGCGCAGCGAGGCATAGCGAGTATTTTCGGCACGCTCCTGACGAATTGCAGCCAAACGTTCCGGATCGATGGTCAGACCAAAAAGTTTATGTTGATGCGCACGCAGCGCCGGCGGGAGCTTTAGGTTATCCATATCATCGGCGATGAAGGGATAGTTGGCGGCACGTACGCCAAACTGCATCGCCAGGTAAAGGCTGGTGGGCGTTTTACCGCAGCGGGATACGCCGAGCAAAATCACCTGCGCATCTTCCAGGCCGCGCAGGGAAATGCCGTCGTCATGCGCTAAGGTGTAATCGATGGCCGCAATACGCGCGTCATATTTGCCGAGGTTGCTGGCGGTTAAACCGTGCGTGCGGTGTGCCACCGGCATCGAGGCTACACCTAGCTCACTCTGCAACGGTGCCACCAGCGCCTGTACGATGTCCTGACAAAAGCCTTCACTCTCCAAAATAATTTCGCGGACATCGGGCGTGACGATGGAAAAAAACACCACTGGGCGTACGCCGCTCTGCTGATACAACGCGTTAATCTGTGCCTTAACGGCTTGGGCACGCTGCACATTTTCTACAAACGGCAGCGTCACGCTATGGATCATCACGGGAAACTGCGACAGTACCGCATGCCCGAGCACTTCGGCGGTAATCGCGGTGCCATCAGAAATATAGAATACGCTTCGTTCAGTGTTCATAGTGCGAAATATCCTCTTGCGTACCAATGCCCAAATAATCGATAACAATATTTCATTTTAAATAATAGTAAAATGAAATATCCATATTGTCTGCTATTGTGCTCACAAAGCTGCATCAGCGAATAAACAATTTAATATGAAATGCTGTTTCGAAAAGCGATATTTTCGCGCATTTTCCTTTTCGCGCATGAAATAAAGTTTGAAGGCGTTGCGCAACAAAAATCAATCGCTAACCCTCTGAAAAAGGGAAAAATATCGTTGTGGCAATCCATTAGCGTGAAATAACGCGGTTGCGCAACTCAATTAATTCTAAGTACTAATCCTATTTTGTCATTCTTTTCCTGCTTTAACGATTCAACACTTAGTCTTTATTAATGGGTTGTGCCAGGCTGGTTTGGCGAACAGCAAAATGTTCCATGTGTATTCACATCATTTAAAAGGATAATCTCAATGTCCAATCAAGACCAACAGTCGCTAGTGCTCTGGTACAACCAGCTTGGCATGCATGATGTTGATCGGGTGGGAGGCAAGAATGCTTCCCTCGGAGAAATGATTACTAATTTGTCGTCGCTGGGCGTTTCCGTTCCAAACGGGTATGCGACCACATCTTACGCATTTAATCTGTTTCTCGATCAAAGCGGACTGAACCAGCGTATTTATGATTTGCTGGATAAAACGGATGTTGATGATGTTGCAGAACTCGCGCAAGCGGGCAAACAAATTCGTCAATGGGTGATCGATACACCTTTCCAGCCTGAGCTGGAAGCGGCGATTCGCAGCGCTTACGAACAACTCTCTGCTGATGATGATGAGGCCTCCTTTGCGGTGCGATCGTCAGCGACCGCCGAGGATATGCCCGATGCCTCGTTTGCGGGTCAGCAGGAGACTTTCCTGAACGTGCAGGGCTATGACGCGGTGATCATCGCGGTGAAGCACGTTTATGCATCCTTATTTAACGATCGTGCCATCTCTTACCGGGTGCATCAGGGCTACGATCATCGCGGCGTCGCGCTCTCGGCCGGTATTCAGCGCATGGTGCGCTCGGATCTCGCTTCGTCAGGCGTGATGTTTACCATTGATACGGAATCGGGCTTTGATCAAGTGGTGTTTATCACCTCAGCCTTCGGTTTGGGTGAAATGGTGGTGCAGGGCGCGGTCAACCCCGACGAATTTTACGTGCATAAACCCACGCTGGCAGCCAATCGTCCGGCGATTGTGCGCCGCACCATGGGCTCGAAAAAGCTACGCATGGTTTACGCGGATTCACAAGAACATGGCGAGCAGGTGCGGATTGAAGATGTCGAGCAGGAACAGCGCGATCGCTTCAGTTTAACCGATGACGAAGTACAAGCGCTGGCGCGACAAGCGGTGCTGATTGAACAGCACTACAAACGCCCGATGGACATTGAGTGGGCGAAAGATGGCCACACCGGCAAACTGTTTATCGTGCAGGCGCGTCCGGAAACGGTGCGTTCCAATGGTCAGGTGATGGAACGCTACACGCTGCAGGGTAAAGGGAAAGTGGTGGTCGAGGGCCGGGCCATTGGTCATCGCATCGGAGCCGGTGAAGTCAAAGTCATCCATGACATCAGTGAAATGCACCGCATTGAAAAAGGCGATGTGCTGGTGACCGACATGACCGATCCTGACTGGGAACCGATCATGAAGAAAGCCTCGGCAATCGTAACCAATCGCGGCGGTCGTACCTGCCATGCGGCGATCATCGCGCGTGAACTGGGCATTCCAGCGGTGGTGGGTTGTGGCGATGCGACCGATCACCTGAAGGATGGCCACAAAGTGACGGTTTCCTGCGCCGAAGGCGATACCGGTTATGTCTATGATGAACTGCTGGACTTTGACGTCACCAGTTCGCAGGTCGATACCATGCCGGATCTGCCGCTGAAAATTATGATGAACATCGGTAATCCGGATCGTGCTTTCGATTTCGCCTGCTTGCCAAACGAAGGTGTAGGTTTGGCGCGTCTTGAGTTCATCATTAACCGCATGATTGGCGTGCATCCGAAAGCGCTGCTGGAATTTGATCAGCAAACGCCAGAGTTGCAGCAACAGATTCGTCAAATGATGAAAGGCTTTGATGACCCGATTGAGTTTTACATCGGCCGTTTGACTGAAGGGATCGCCACGCTGGGCGCCGCGTTTGCGCCGAAGCGTGTGATTGTGCGTCTCTCGGATTTCAAAACCAATGAATACGCCAATTTGGTCGGCGGCGAGCGTTATGAGCCGGAAGAAGAGAATCCGATGCTTGGTTTCCGTGGCGCGGGTCGTTATGTCGCTGACAACTTCCGCGACTGCTTCAAGCTGGAGTGTGAAGCAGTGAAACGGGTGCGTAATGAAATGGGACTGACCAACGTTGAGATCATGATTCCGTTCGTGCGTACCGTCGATCAAGCCGAAGCGGTGGTAGCCGAATTAGCGAAAAATGGCCTGAAGCGTGGCGAAAACGGTTTGAAAGTGATCATGATGTGTGAGATCCCTTCTAATGCCTTGCTGGCTGAGCAGTTCCTCGAGCATTTCGATGGCTTCTCAATTGGTTCTAATGACATGACGCAGCTAGCGTTGGGCCTTGATCGTGACTCTGGCGTGGTGTCCGCGCTGTTTGATGAGCGTAATGATGCGGTAAAAGCGCTGTTGTCGATGGCGATCAAAGCGGCGAAGAAGCAGGGTAAATACGTCGGCATTTGTGGGCAGGGCCCGTCGGATCATCAGGACTTTGCGGCATGGCTGATGGAGCAGGGCATTGATAGTTTGTCGCTCAATCCGGATACCGTGGTCGAAACCTGGCTGGGTTTAGCAGAACTGAATGCTGCGAAACATTAACCTAACGGCAATGTGCAGGCATTAGACTTGATTCTAATCTGTCCGCGCTGAATTCATTAAGGCCAGCTCTGCTGGCCTTATTTTTGCCTGTTTTAAAGGCAAAAAAAAGCCCATCACAGGGGATGGGCAAAGACTACACACAGCAATTCTTTACTTTACTCAGGGGAATAAGGTTGTTTAAAAATCAGTAGCTTGATTCCAAACATAGGAAACATGTTATTGATCAGGCTGGTCGACGTCTTTAAGAATCCTCTTATTAGTTTAAAGCTGATAACCTTTTGAGGTGTTTTTTCTCACTTTTAACCCCGCTTTCAGCTGTAAAAATAATCATTCCATTAGTGAATCCCGCCTAAATGGCTTAAAACTGCGTTTTTTCTTAAAAATTGCTAATGGAAAAAATTTATTGTCACGATGAAAGTTACGGTCGCATTAGGGCGGTTAAAGTAAGGCCAGTCTAAAACGGTGAAAGTGCAGTGGGTAAAGTGAGGCGTATTCCTACGCCCACTCTGCATTCGCCTCTGCGGCCTGTTTGCGCTTAGGGTTGTTCTTCTTCATGATCGGCGAGCGCTTCGATGGCGGTTTGCATATCGTCATCCGGTTCGGGCGCTTCATGCATCCACACTGTGACCAGTCGATAAGAGACCGCCAATACCACCGGGCCGATAAACAGTCCGATCATCCCGAAGGCAATCAACCCGCCAATAACGCCGGAGAGAATGAGGATCATCGGCAAATCGGCGCCCATGCGAATCAACACCGGACGCAATACGCTGTCCAGCGTGCCCACCACGCAGCTCCACACCAGCAGCACCGTGCCCCAGGTGGTATCGCCGCTCCAGTAAAGCCAGATAATGGCTGGCACCAATACCACTAGCGGCCCGAGCTGCACTAAACAGGTCAGAATCATCAGCACGGTTAACAGCGTGGCATAGGGAATACCGGAAATCGCCAGACCAATACCGCCGAGCACCCCTTGAACCAGCGCGGTGACAACCACGCCCAGCGCCACGGCACGAATGGCCTGACCGGCCAGCAATACCGCGGCATCGCCACGCCGTCCGCTCATGCGATAAGCAAAATGACGAATGCCGTGACCCACCTGTTCGCCCCGCCAGTAGAGCAGCACGCTAAACAGCAGCATGACGATGAGATGCATCATAAAGCGGCCAAAATGTCCGGCCTGCGCCACGAAAAAGCCCGTAGTCCGACCAATATAAGGCTGCACCTGGTTCAGCATTGCGGCACCGCCGCCATCGACTAATTTGTGGTAGCTGGAGTAGAGTTTTCTGCCGACATAGGGGATCTCACGTAGCCAGGCTAAATCGGGCATCAGCAAATGGCGCTGTGTCGCCCAGGCGATCACGGGCGCGCTATTATCAATCAGGCTGCTCACCAGCAGAGCGATAGGAATAATAAACAGCAGTAACAGCAAAATGGTCATGGCGATGACCGCCAGTGAGCGTCGCCCCCATAAAAGCTGTTGCAGACGAATCATCATCGGCCAGGTGGCAATGACCACCATACTTGCCCAGGCGAAGCCCAAAATAAAGGGCTGCACTACCCACAGACAGGCGATGATCATGATCAGAATGAACATCAGTGAAAACAGCATTTGCGGTAAATCCATACCGCGTTGCAGGTTTTTCATCACAACGGTTAACCTCGATTGAATCCTTCAGAGTGGGGCTGAACAGCCCTGATTAATGATGATCTATTTCCTGAAAATTAAACAGGAAAAGCAGCGACAGCGGTGCGCTTTCCTGAAAAAACAGCAGGCAGCAGAAAAGTATGATAAAACCAAGGGCTGAAAAAAATCACGACGCAAACGTTTACAACATCTCGGTCACTCAATAATGATCCCACAGATTTCTCAGGCTCCGGGCCTCGTTCAACTGGTGCTGACATTCCTGCAGTCCTTAAAAGAGCAAGGCTTCACCGGTGATACCGCCACCAGCTATGCCGATCGTCTCTCGCTTTCCACCGACAACAGCATTTATCAGCTGCTGCCTGATGCGGCGTTGTTCCCGCGCTCCACGGCGGATGTGGCGTTAATTGCACGCCTTGCGGGGGAAACTCGCTTTACCAGCCTGGTGTTTACGCCGCGCGGTGGCGGTACGGGCACCAACGGTCAGTCGTTGAACCAGGGCATCGTGGTGGATATGTCGCGCTACATGAACCGCATCCTGGAAATCAACACCGAGCAAGGTTGGGTGCGTGTTGAGGCGGGCGTGGTAAAGGATCAACTCAATGCATGGCTGAAGCCGTATGGCTTCTTCTTCTCGCCGGAGCTCTCCACCAGCAATCGCGCCACGTTAGGCGGCATGATCAACACCGACGCATCGGGACAAGGTTCGCTGGTATATGGGAAAACCTCCGATCATGTGGAAGGTCTGCGGGCGGTGCTGCTGGGCGGCGATATTCTCGATACGCGTGCTATGCCGACTGCGCTGGCGGAACAGCTGGCGAATACGCCAACGGCGGAAGGCCGCATTTATCAGCAGGTGTTAAGCCGCTGTCGTGAACAGCGCGATCTGATTTTAGAAAAATTCCCCAAGCTCAATCGCTTTCTAACCGGTTACGACCTGCGTCATGTGTTCAGTGACGATATGCAGACGTTTGATCTGACGCGTCTGCTGTGCGGTGCAGAAGGTACGTTAGCGTTTATCACCGAAGCGCGGCTGGATATCACGCCGATCCCGAAAGTACGCCGCCTGGTGAACATCAAATACGATTCTTTCGACTCGGCACTGCGCAACGCGCCTTTTATGGTGGAAGCCAAAGCGCTGTCCGTGGAAACCGTCGATTCGAAAGTGCTTAATCTGGCGCGCGAAGATATTGTCTGGCATTCGGTGAATGAATTGATAACCGATGTGCCAGACAAGGAGATGCTTGGCCTCAATATCGTGGAGTTTGCCGGTGATGATGGTGAATTGATTGAGCAGCAGATCGGCACGCTGTGCCAGCGCTTAGATGAACTGATGGTGCAGCAGTTAGGCGGCGTTATCGGCTATCAACTGTGTAACGATTTGGGCGGCATTGAGCGTATCTATAACATGCGCAAAAAAGCGGTTGGCCTGCTGGGTAATGCCAAAGGGCGCGCCAAGCCCATCCCCTTTGTTGAAGATACCGCGGTGCCGCCAGAGCAGCTGGCTGATTATATTGTCGATTTCCGCGCGTTGCTCGACAGCCACGGTCTGAGCTACGGCATGTTTGGTCACGTTGACGCCGGCGTGCTGCATGTGCGTCCGGCGCTGGATATGTGCGATCCGCAGCAGGAACTGCTGATGAAGCAGATCTCCGATGAAGTAGTGGCGCTGACCGCGCGCTACGGTGGTTTATTGTGGGGCGAGCACGGCAAAGGTTTCCGCGCGCAATACAGCCCTGAATTCTTTGGCGAAACGCTGTTCAATGAGCTGCGCCGCATCAAAGCAGCGTTCGATCCCGCCAACCGTATGAACCCCGGCAAAATCTGTACGCCGCTCGGCAGCGACGAGCCGATGATGCCGGTTGATGCGGTAAAACGCGGCACTTACGATCGGCAGATTCCCGTCACCGTGCGTAATGAATGGCGCGGCGCAATGGAGTGTAACGGCAACGGTTTGTGCTTTAACTTCGATGCGCGCAGCCCGATGTGCCCGTCCATGAAAATTACCCGCAACCGCATCCATTCCCCGAAAGGGCGCGCGACGTTGACGCGTGAATGGTTGCGCTTGCTCTCTGAGCAGGGCGTGGATCCGACGCAGCTGGAGCAGGCGTTGCCAAAACAGGGCGCCAGCTTGCGTACGTTGATTCAGCGCACGCGTAATACCTGGCACGCGAATCAGGGCGAATATGATTTCTCGCACGAAGTGAAAGAGGCGATGTCGGGCTGTCTGGCGTGTAAAGCCTGCTCGACACAATGCCCAATCAAAATCGATGTGCCGAATTTCCGTTCACGATTTTTACAGCTTTATCACACCCGCTATCTGCGTCCGATGAGCGATCATCTGGTGGCTTCCGTGGAGAGTTATGCACCGCTGATGGCCAAAGCGCCGAAGATGTTTAACTTCTTCCTCAAGCAGCCGTGGGTGCGTGAACTGAGTAAAACGCACATCGGTATGGTGGATTTGCCGCTGCTGTCGTCGCCGAGTCTTAAGCAGCAATTGAGCGGCCATCCGGCGATGAACCTGACGCTGGAACAGTTAGAAGCGCTCGATTCTACGCAGCGTGAAAACTGCGTGCTGGTGGTGCAGGATCCTTTTACCAGCTATTACGAAGCGCAGCTGGTGACCGATTTCATCAAGCTGATTGAAAAGCTCGGTTATCGCCCGGTACTGTTGCCTTTCTCACCAAATGGCAAGGCGCAACATGTGAAAGGCTTCCTGCAGCGCTTTGCGCGTACCGCCAGCAAAACCGCCGATTTACTCAACCGCGTGGCGAAATTGGGTATGCCGATGGTCGGCGTCGATCCGGCGACCGTGCTCTGTTATCGCGATGAGTACCTTCAGGTGTTGGGCGAGCAGCGTGGAGAGTTCAACGTGCAGTTGGTGCATGAGTGGCTGCAAAGCGCATTGGCGGAACGCGCGGAGCAAACCGCCAGCGGCGAAGCCTGGTATTTGTTTGCGCACTGCACCGAAGTGACCGCGCTACCGTCCACGCCGACTCAGTGGCAAAACATCTTTGCACGCTTTGGCGCGAAGCTGGAAAACGTCAATGTGGGCTGTTGCGGCATGGCGGGGACTTATGGCCATGAAAGCGTAAACCTGGAGAATTCGCTGGGGATTTATGAGCTTTCCTGGCATCCGCAGCTGCAAAAGCTGCCGCGTCAACGCTGCCTGGCGACCGGTTTTTCCTGTCGCAGCCAGGTGAAACGCGCAGAAGGCAATGGCATGCGTCATCCACTGCAAGCCTTGCTGGAAATGATGTAAACAAATTGTAGGAGACGTCACAAAGCTGGATTAGAATATCCAGCCTGCATGGCGGACGAAGTCGCTCTGCAGGCGGGTGGCTTGATCCCATTCGCCGCTGAGTGCCAGTTGATGACACAAGCGTGTTAACGACAGGCGCGCCAGTTGGTAGGCTTGAATACGAAACAAACGATCACGGTCGGCGTTGCCCATCTCCTGCACTAAGCGGTGATGGAGCTTACCCATGGCATGTAAAAAGCTGTGATCGTCGCCATTCAATTCGCAGATTTCTGCCATATCGAGACAGGTGTCGTTAAAGCGACGCAGTTGTTCGAGGGTGCAATCGGTGCGATTGAGCTTTGCCTGAGCCATGTAGAAGTCAACGGTGATGTCGCGTACCGAAAACTTATATTCGTCGATTTTATGTTGTAACCAGGCTGAGACGGTAAGCGTCATATCGCCACCTAAATTGGTTAATGATAATCATTATCATATTCAACCGCGTCAGGAATGCAATTCCCGCTGTGAAATTTTATTGATTTCCTCTGCCTGTTACTAAAATCGGCAATAACAATTTCTTTACATGGTGGAAAGGCGTAACCTATCAATAGTGATTGAAACGTAAAATTGATTTAAGAAATTTTTCGGCAATTTAATAGGTTACGAGAGGGAGGTGCGCACGGGAATGCCTTCCTCAATCTGCTTTTAAGCGACTATGCTTAATAAAGCAGCTGTAAAAAACAGCACGAGATGATTATCCCTGCAAAACAAGAGGTTGAAGTGATATCTGATATCACTACCATAGGGGGATAGCCTGAAAAGGCCCAGACATACGAGGTAGCACAATGTCATCAGTAAATGCCGACTCTTTTTCACCCGAAGATTTCGTCTGGAAAGGGCTCACGCTGACCGAATCGGCAGCAAAACAGATTCTTAACCTGGTAGATCAAGACCCTGAAGTCAAGGGATTGAAACTGGGTGTGAAAACGTCCGGCTGTGCCGGTTTTGGGTACGTTATGGATCTGGTAAAAGATCCGGCCGATGACGACCTGCAGTTTGAGCAATTCGGCGCAAAACTCTTTGTGCCACTTCAGGCGATGCCGTTTGTTGACGGTACCGAGCTGGATTATGTCCGCGAAGGTCTTAACCAGATTTTTAAATTCAACAACCCTAAAGCTCAACACGCCTGCGGGTGCGGTGAAAGCTTTGGCGTCGAGTAAGTGAAATATGTCACGACACAGCGAAGCATCTGACGATGTACAAATGTGGGAAGGTAAGCTCAATTATAAAGAGGGCTTCTTTACCCAGTTACAAACCGACGAATTTGCCCACGGCATCAATGAAGATGTGGTGCGTGCCATTTCGGCCAAACGTAACGAACCTGAATGGATGCTTGAATTCCGTCTTAAGGCGTTCCGCGCCTGGGAACAAATGGAAGAGCCGCACTGGCTGAAAGCGCATTACGAAAAACTGGATTATCAGGATTACAGCTACTACTCCGCGCCGTCCTGCGGCAACTGCGATGACAGCTGTGCTTCTGAACCCGGCGCCACTCAAACTTCTGGCAGCGTTGCGTCGAGCGAATACCTGACGCAGGAAGTGGAAGAGGCGTTTAATCAGTTAGGCGTTCCGGTGCGTGAAGGTCGTGAAGTGGCGGTGGATGCGATTTTCGACTCCGTCTCCGTTTCAACCACCTATCGCGATAAGCTGGCGAAGCAGGGCATTATTTTCTGCTCATTCGGCGAAGCGATTCACGATCATCCAGAGCTGGTACAGAAGTATCTCGGTACTGTGGTGCCGCCAAACGATAACTTCTTTGCCGCGCTGAACTCCGCTGTGGCCTCTGACGGCACCTTCGTTTACATCCCGAAAGGGGTACGTTGCCCGATGGAGCTGTCGACCTATTTCCGTATTAATGCGGCAAAAACCGGTCAGTTCGAGCGCACCATTTTGATCGCCGATGAAGACAGCTACGTCAGCTACATCGAAGGTTGCTCTGCACCGGTGCGTGACACCTATCAGCTGCACGCCGCAGTGGTAGAAGTGATCATTCACAAAAATGCGGAAGTGAAATATTCAACCGTACAGAACTGGTTCCCGGGCGGTGAAGGTGAGGGCGGTATCCTCAACTTCGTGACCAAACGTGCGCTGTGCGAAGGCGATCACAGCAAGATGTCCTGGACACAGTCTGAGACCGGTTCGGCGATCACCTGGAAATACCCAAGCTGCATTCTGCGCGGTGACTATTCGATTGGTGAATTCTATTCCGTCGCACTGACCGCAGGCCGCCAGCAGGCAGATACCGGTACCAAGATGATTCACATTGGTAAAAACACCAAGTCAACCATCATCTCGAAAGGTATTTCTGCCGGTAAGAGCCAGAACACCTATCGCGGCCTGGTGAAAATCATGCCAACCGCCACCAACGCGCGTAACTTTACGCAGTGTGATTCGATGCTGATTGGTGCTGAGTGTGGCGCGCATACCTTCCCGTATGTGGAAACGCGCAACAACACCGCCCATCTGGAGCACGAAGCCACCACCTCGCGCATCGGTGAAGATCAGATGTTCTACTGCCTGCAGCGTGGCATCAGCGAAGAAGATGCGATCTCCATGATCGTTAACGGCTTCTGCAAAGACGTTTTCTCCGAGCTACCACTGGAATTTGCCGTGGAAGCGCAAAAATTGTTAGCGATCAGCCTTGAGCACAGTGTGGGCTGATGCCCGTTGCCGGAAGCAATGTGAAGGAAAGAGTATGTTAAGCATTAAAGATTTGCAGGTTAGCGTTGAAGACAAAGAGATTTTGCGCGGTCTGAACCTTGAAGTAAAACCGGGCGAAGTCCACGCGATTATGGGACCAAACGGTTCAGGTAAAAGTACCCTGTCTGCAACGCTGGCTGGTCGTGAAGATTACGAAGTCACTGGCGGTTCGGTTACCTTTAAAGGCAAAGATCTGCTGGAACTTGAGCCAGAAGAGCGTGCCGGCGAAGGCATCTTCATGGCGTTCCAATATCCGGTAGAAATCCCGGGCGTCAGCAACCAGTTCTTCCTGCAGACTTCAGTCAACGCGGTACGTAAATACCGTGAGCAGGAGCCACTGGATCGTTTCGATTTCCAGGATTTTATCGAAGATAAAATCCAGCTGCTGAAAATGCCGGAAGATTTGCTGACCCGTTCAGTGAACGTCGGCTTCTCCGGCGGTGAGAAGAAGCGTAACGACATCCTGCAGATGGCGGCGCTGGAACCTGAGCTGTGCATCCTTGATGAAACCGACTCCGGTCTGGATATTGATGCGTTGAAAATCGTGGCAGAAGGCGTCAACAGCCTGCGCGACGGTAAGCGCTCTTTCATCATCGTCACGCACTACCAGCGTATTCTGGATTACATCAAACCGGATCACGTGCACGTGCTGTATCAGGGCAAGATCGTTAAATCTGGCGATTTCTCACTGGTGAAACAGTTGGAGGAGCAAGGCTATGGCTGGCTTACCGACCAAGAGTGATAACGCCCTGCAGCAGTGGCATCACCTGTTTGAATCGCGCGGCGACGTGCGCTCTTTACAGGCGCAGCAGCACTGGCAGCAACTGATGCGTGTCGGCTTGCCGACGCGTAAGCACGAGAACTGGAAATATACGCCGCTTGATGTCCTGCTGGCGCAGCAGTTTGTCCTGCCTCAGCCGCAAGAAATCAGCGCTGAGCAAGTTGATGCGCTGGCGTTGCCAATTGATGCGGTGCGTCTGGTGTTTGTTGACGGACTTTTTCAGGCCGAATTAAGCAGCCGCGATACTGGCCTGTTTGAGATTCAGCATGCGCAAGCCTCTGAGCGTCGTCCGCTGCCGGCACCGATTCAGCCGGAAGTGTTCCTGCATCTGACTGAAAGCCTGGCGGAAGAAGCCACCACCATTCGTCTGGCGCGTGGCAAATCGGCGGCGAAACCGCTTTATTTGCTGCACATCACCAGCGGCCAGGATGCGGGCACCAATACCGTGCACCATCGCCACCATCTGCAGCTGGAAGCCAGCGCAGAAGCGGAAGTGATTGAGCACTATGTGACGCTGAATGATGTGGCGCACTTCACCGGCGCGCGTTTCACTTTTGACGTCGCGGATAATGCCAAACTGCAGCACATCAAACTGTCATTTGAGAGTGAGAAGGCTTACCACTTCGCGCACAATGATGTGGTGATGGGACGTGACGCGAATGTAAGCACCACCAGCTTCCTGCTGGGTGCAGGCTTATCGCGCCACAACACCAGTGCACAGCTGAACGGCGAAAATACCAATCTGGCGATCAACAGCTTGTCGTTGCCGGTGAATCAGGAAGTGTGCGATACCCGCAGCTATCTGGAGCACAATAAAGGCCACTGCATTAGCCGTCAGATGCACAAAGTCATCGCGCGCGATAAAGGCCGTGCGGTGTTCAACGGCATGATTAAAGTGGCACCGCATGCGCTGAAAACCGATGGACAGATGACCAACAACAACTTGTTGCTGGGCCGCCTGGCTGAAGTGGACACCAAGCCGCAGCTGGAAATCTATGCTGATGACGTGAAGTGCAGTCACGGTGCGACCATTGGTCGAATTGATGAAGAGCAGATGTTCTATCTGCGCTCGCGCGGCATCGATGAGACTGCCGCACAGCGTATGATCATCCATGCATTTGCCGCTGAACTCACCGAAACGCTGGAGAATCCGGTACTGCGTCAGGTGGTGCTGCAGCGCATTGCCGCGCGTATTCCGGGAGTTGAGTCATGAGTTTCGATCTCGAACGCATCAGAGCGGAATTTCCGATTCTGAAACGTGAGGTCAACGGACATCCGCTGGCCTACCTTGATAGCGCGGCCAGCGCACAGCGCCCGCTCGCAGTCATCAATGCGGAAAGTTATTTCTACCAGCACGGCTATGCGGCCGTGCACCGCGGTATCCATTCGTTGAGCGCCCAGGCGACCACCGACATGGAGAACGTGCGTCATCAGGCAGCGCGTTTTCTCAATGCTGCATCGCCCGAAGAGATCATCTTCGTCAAAGGCACCACGGAAGCCATCAATCTGGTGGCGAACAGTTGGGGCGGCAGTCAGCTGCAGCCGGGCGATAACATCATCATCACTGAGATGGAGCATCACGCTAATATCGTGCCATGGCAGATGGTGGCGCAGCGTACTGGCGCAGAGATTCGCGTACTGCCGCTGAATACGCAGGGTGAACTGGCGCTGGAGCAGTTGAGCGGCTTGATCGACAGTCGTACGCGTTTGCTGGCAGTGACACACGTTTCTAACGTGCTCGGCACCGTTAACCCGGTGAAAGCGATCGTTGCGCAAGCGAAAGCCGCTGGTGTGATTACGCTGGTGGACGGTGCGCAGGCGGTGATGCATTACGCGGTGGATGTGCAGGATATCGATTGCGATTTCTACGCGTTCTCCGGCCATAAAATCTATGGCCCGACCGGCATTGGTGTGCTGTACGCGCGTAAAGCGCTGCAGGAGATCATGCCGCCGTGGGAAGGTGGTGGTTCAATGATTTCTGAGGTAGTGCTGCCCACTGGCACCACCTGGAATACTGCGCCTTGGCGTTTTGAAGCGGGTACGCCGAATACCGGTGGCATCATTGGTTTGGGTGCGGCGTTAACGTGGATTACTGAGCTGGGCCTGGATGTGATTCATCAGCGCGAATCGATGCTGATGCGTTATGCGCTGGATAAACTGGCTTCGGTGCCGGATCTGGTGATTTACGGTCCAGACAGTCGCAGCGGTGTGGTGGCCTTTAACCTTGGCAAGCATCACGCGTTTGATGTCGGCAGTTTCCTTGATCAATACGGTATTGCCATCCGCACTGGCCATCACTGCGCGATGCCGCTGATGCGTCATTATGCGGTGCCGGCAATGTGTCGAGCCTCCTTCGCGCTGTATAACACCGAAGAAGAAGCCGATCGCCTGGCCGCAGGTTTGACCCGTATTCATCGTCTGCTGGGCGGTTGAGCAGATTTCAGGAGTGATCCATGGCGAATTTGCCAGATAAAGAGAGACTGGTACGTAACTTTAACCGTTGCGCTAACTGGGAAGAGAAGTACCTCTACATCATTGAACTCGGTGGGAAATTACCAGAATCCTCCGAAAGCTTGCAGCAGCCAGAACACGTGATTTCAGGTTGTCAAAGCCAGGTGTGGATCCGCATGACCCCGCAGGCTGATGGCACCATCGCCTTAGAAGGTGACAGTGATGCCGCCATCGTTAAGGGTTTGATTGCAGTGGTATTTAGCCTGTATCAAGGGCTTAAGGCGCCAGAGATTCTCGATCTCGATGTGCGTCATTGGTTCGGCGAATTGGCGTTGACCTCACATCTCACTCCCTCGCGTTCGCAGGGGCTTGAAGCGATGATCCGCGCGATCCGGCATAACGCTCAGACCCTCAGCTAAGTTACACTCCCCAGACCCCGGCTTGACCGGGGTCTGTTCTATCCGACAAAGAGAAAATTGCATGAAACCAGCCTTACGATTAGCCGGTGCATTGCTGTTGTCCTGTTGCGGACTCTCTGCACCTGCATTTGCAACCGTTTATCCCCTACCAGCCGATAACAGCCGTTTAATTGGCGAGAATACGCTTACCACTGTGCCGGATGACAAACGGCCGTTAGAAAGCATTGCAGCGCGTTATAAGATAGGCATGCTGGGCATGCTGGAAGCGAATCCAGGCGTTGATCCCTGGCTGCCAAAGGCCGGCACACAATTAACCGTGCCGCTGCAGATGCTGCTGCCCGATGCGCCACGCGAAGGCATTGTCATCAACCTCGCAGAACTGCGGCTTTACTATTATCCGAAAGGTGAAGATCGCGTTGTGGTCTATCCGATTGGTATTGGCCAGTTGGGCGCCATGACGCCAACCATGGTCACCAGTATCAGCCAGAAAATCCCTAATCCTACCTGGACGCCGACCACCAATATCCGTAAGCGCTATGCCAAAGAGGGCATCACCTTGCCAGGCGTGGTACCTGCAGGGCCAGATAATCCAATGGGGCTGTTTGCCATGCGTCTGGCGCGCGGCACTGGTCAATATTTGATTCACGGCACCAATGCCGACTTTGGTATTGGCATGCGCGTGAGTTCTGGCTGCATTCGCCTGCGTCCTGATGATATTGAAGCGTTGTTCAACAGCGTGCCGAAAGGCACGCGCGTGCAGGTCATCAATCAGCCAATCAAGTATGCGATTGAGCCCGACGGTAAGCGCTACGTTGAAGTGCATCAGCCTTTATCACGCAATGATAAGGACGATCCGCAAACCATGCCAATTGCGCAGTCTGCGCAGCTGAAAGCCTTCTCAAAGAGCGACAAGAGCGATACGGCGTTGATTAAGGAAGTGATAGCACGACGTTCAGGCATGCCAGTGCTGGTAAGCAGTGGTGAGCCGGTAACAGATGAGAGCACTGTGCCGACGGAGAAGGGTGCTGAAGCGAAAGGTGCGGCGGAAGCGCAACCCTGATTCCGGACCAGAGAAACGCAGAATCAGGACAAAAAAAATGGTGCCACATGGGCACCATTTTTCAAACCAGAACTCTTACTTACGGTAAGAGTGAGCCTGGTTGTCCAGACGCTGGTTAGCACGAGCTGCGTCATCTTTAGCAGCCTGAACGTCAGAACGGATTGCGTTCACGTCGTTGCTCAGCTGATCAACTTTAGCGTTCAGAGTCTGAACGTCTGAAGACAGTTGGTCGATTTTAGCGTTGCTTGAGCAACCAGCCAGCATAGTTGAAGCCAGGACTACCGCGCCCAGTACCAGTTTAGTACGATTCATTCTTTATACCCTCTAGATTAAGTTAATCTCCATGTAGCGTTACAAGTATTACACAAAGCTTTTTGAGTTGAGAATAAATTTTTGATGAGAACATGCTTAAATTTGATCGTTCGCTCAAAGAAACAGCATTTAACAGAAGATGATGAAAATAATTAGCTAAAACAGAGAGATTTAATCGGACTAACCTTAATCATACGAGATTTTGAATAGTTAATTTCGATTGGAAATTTCTGGCTTTTGTATTACGACAGCAATAAAAAAAGCGCCTGCAAAAGGCGCTTTTTAATAAAAATTCAGTTGCTAATCAGATTACATGTACGGAAGCGGTATTTGTCGTTCCGCTTGGTACTAATGCACCTGAAACCATCACCACAACATCGCCTTTCTGCGCATATCCGCTTTCCAGCGCCATTTCTTTACCAATGCGGTAGAAATCATCAGTTGAGGCAATTTCAGTTACCAGATGCGTTTCGATACCTTTGCTCAGTATCAGCTGGCGCGCGGTGGTTTCGTTGGTGGTGAGCGCCAGAATGGTGGCATCCGGGAAATACTTACGGATGGCTTTGGCTGATTTACCGCCTTCGGTGGCTACAACAATGAGTGGTGCTTCCAGCTTCTCTGCCGTCTCAACCGCACCGCGGCAAACCGCTTCGGTGATGCGCAGCTTACGTGAGTCTTGCAGCGAATCGATGCGGGATTTCATCACGCGATCGGTACGCTCACAGATGGTCGCCATGATGGTGACCGACTCCAGCGGATAGCGGCCTTTCGCACTCTCACCCGACAGCATCACGGCATCAGTCCCATCAAGGATGGCGTTAGCGACGTCGCCAGCTTCCGCGCGAGTAGGGCGTGGGTTCTTGATCATTGAATCCAGCATCTGTGTAGCGGTGATCACCACTTTGCGTGCTTTATTACACTTCTTGATCATCATCTTCTGCGCGAAGATCACTTCTTCAACCGGGATTTCTACGCCGAGGTCACCACGGGCAACCATGATGCCGTCTGACGCTTCGAGGATCTCGTCGAAGTTGTTCAGGCCTTCCTGATTCTCGATTTTCGAGATGATCTGAATGTGCTCGCCGCCATGCGCTTTCAGGTGCTCACGGATTTCCAGCACGTCAGAACGCTTACGGATAAACGAAGCGGCGACGAAATCAACGTTTTGCTCGCAACCGAAGATCAGGTCGCGCTTATCTTTCTCCGCCAGTGCAGGCAGCTGAATGGAAACGCCCGGCAGGTTCACGCCTTTGTTTTCACCCAGATCGCCATTGTTCAGAACATTACACACCACCGAGTTTTCAGTGACTTCAGTGACCTGCATACCGATCAACCCATCGTCGACTAGCACGGTGTTGCCAATTTTCAAATCTTCGGTGAAACCGGCGTAGGTCACGGCAACACGTTCGCTGTTACCAATCACCGACTGATCGGTGGTGAAGGTGAAGGTCTGGCCAGCTTTCAACGACACATCGTTGCCGCCTTCCAGTTTCATGGTGCGAATTTCCGGACCTTTGGTGTCCAGCAAAATAGCGGCCTGACGACCGGTTTTTTCCATTACGGCACGCATGTTGGTGATGCGTTGACCATGTTCAGCGTAATCCCCATGTGAGAAGTTCAGGCGCATCACGTTCATGCCTGCTTCCAGCAGTTGGGTCAGCATCTCTTCAGATTCGGTTTTTGGACCGATAGTACAAACGATTTTGGTCTTTTTCATGTCAGGTTTTCTATAAGTTGTGATGGATGATAAAGGTCGGAATTCGATGCGCATGGCACCGAAGTGAGAATAGTTATGGTGTTGGAACGGATTTCACAGAAATAAGAATAGGAGACGAAAGCAAAGCGTGCAGAGAAGTTATGCAGTACGCGAGGGAACTGAGTCATCAGTGTTGCGCAAATCATTGGAGTTGTTTGCATAGGCACGTTAGCGCTGAAACCTTTCAGGTGGAACAACGCGGCATAGTATAGTCGCTAAGTATGCGAAAACCAATATAAAAGCGGCGTAAGAAAGACGATGCAGATCAAGAAAAGGGTGTTGCGCAAGGAGATAAAACCAGAGTGGTGCGCTCTAATGGACTCGAACCATCGACCCCCACCATGTCAAGGTGGTGCTCTAACCAACTGAGCTAAGAGCGCATTCAGGAAATTCAATAATTGGTGCGTCCGAGTGGACTCGAACCACCGACCCCCACCATGTCAAGGTGGTGCTCTAACCAACTGAGCTACGGACGCACTTGGTGCGCTCTAATGGACTCGAACCATCGACCCCCACCATGTCAAGGTGGTGCTCTAACCAACTGAGCTAAGAGCGCAACACGCTGTCAGGACGACAGCGGGGACGAATATTAACGGCAGGTCGTGATGCTGGCAAGGGGAAAAAGTGTTTTTCCCCCACGACTGACCAGCAACTGTGCTATGCGTCGTTTTTTTCGCCATTACCCGTCAATTTATGTGCCTTCAGCCACTTAGCGTGCAGCACGCGCGAGGATGACCTGTGCAGGTAAGCGCTGCAAACGACGGATACGCCAAATCATCATCACTGCCGCTGAAGTCAGGCCGATAATAAAGCCGCACCAGAAACCGGCTGGGCCTAATTTCGGTAATACCCAGTCCGTCATCGCCAGCACATAACCTACCGGTAATCCCAGCACCCAATAAGCAATAAAGGTAATAAAGAAGATCGAGCGCGTATCTTTATACCCGCGCAAAATACCGCTGCCAATCACCTGAATCGAATCTGAGAATTGATAGATCGCCGCCAGCAGCATCAACTGCGCGGCAAGGGTAATCACTTCCGGATTGGTGGTATAAAGTGCGGCGATATCGTGACGGAAAATCACGGTAAACAGCGCGGTGAGACCTGCCATGCTGATGCCCACGCCTTGTCCGGTCCAGGCGGCGACGCGCGCCTGTTCGGCCGAGCCTTGTCCGAGTCGATAGCCAACACGAATGGTGGTTGCCACGCCAAGTGAAAGGGGCAACACGAACATCAATGAACTGAAGTTAAGCGCGATTTGGTGGCCAGCCACTTTCACGATGCCGAGCGGTGATACCAGCAGCGCGACCACAGCAAATAGCGTGACCTCAAAGAACAGCGCTAATGCCACCGGCAAACCCAGCGTGAACAGACGTGACAAAATGGCGCGTGATGGTGCGGACCAGCGCGTTTTCATACGAATGTCGCGCATACTTGCCATGCGTTTCACCCAGAAGCGCATCACCAAAAACATCACCCAATAGACCGATGCTGTCGCCACGCCGCAGCCTACGCCGCCCAGGGCCGGCATACCAAAATGGCCGTAAATAAAGACATAGTTAAGCGGAATGTTCACCATCAGGCCGAGAAAGCCGAGCAGCATCGCCGGTTTGGTTTTCGACAAACCTTCACATTGGTTGCGCATCACCTGGAACAGCAGATAACCCGGCGCACCCCACAGTAATGCATGGAGGTATCCTTCAGCTTTCGCGGCCAATTCGGGATCAATGTCATGCATGGTGTTAATCAGATAACCGGCGTTCCACAGCACGACCATAATCAACAGCGCGACAGCCATTGCCATCCAGTAACCCTGGCGCACTTGTTCCGCGATACGTTCGCGTCGTCCTGAACCGTTGAGTTGCGCAACGGTAGGCGTCAAAGCCAGTAGAAGACCATGGCCAAACAGAATGGCGGGAAGCCAGATAGAGGTGCCGACAGCAACGGCGGCCATATCCGTGGCGCTTACCGCACCGGCCATAACAGTATCTACAAATCCCATCGCAGTCTGGGCTACCTGAGCAAGGATGACCGGAATCGCGAGGGCCAGCAATTGACGCGCTTCTGTAAAATACTTCTGCACGTAACACCTGCTTAATTAAAGAAGAGAGTGGGGCGAAATCCCCAAAGAATGCGCGGCATAGTGTAGCGGCAGTGTTAGCTTCCGCCAAACATTGATCGCATTTTGTTTAGCAAGTTGTGTAAAGTTTGAACCCCGCCAAATTAAGCTGCCGCCGACAAGCTGTGATAAACTGACGCAAACTTTGCAGAGGCTGAGATTATGTTTACTGGAATTGTGCAAGGCACGGCAGAAATTGTCGGCATTGAAGAGAAAGATCTGTTTCGTACCCATATTGTGCGCTTACCGGACGATCTGTTACCGGGACTGGCGCTGGGCGCATCGGTGGCACATAACGGTTGCTGTCTGACCGTGACCGAGATTAACGGCGATCTGGTTAGCTTCGATCTGATTAAAGAAACATTGCGCATTACCAACCTGGGTGAATTAAAGGTGGGTGATGTTGTGAATATTGAGCGTGCAGCGAAGTTTAGCGATGAAATTGGCGGTCACTTAATGTCTGGCCATATTATGACCACGGCGGAAATCTGCAAAATCATCCAGTCAGAAAACAACCGCGAAATCTGGTTTAAATTACAGGACGCCACGCAGATAAAATATATTCTGCATAAAGGTTTCGTCGGCATCGATGGAATCAGTTTAACCGTGGGCGACGTGACGAAAAGCAAATTCTGTGTGCATCTGATTCCAGAAACGCTGGAGCGCACCACGCTAGGCGCGAAGAAGTTTGGTCATAAGGTCAATATTGAGATTGATCCTCATACTCAAGCGATTGTGGAAACGGTTGAACGCGTTTTAGCGCAGCGTGAAGCCGCCGCACTGGCGCAGCTTGATAGCGCAGAATAATGCGGTTTAAAAAGGCGCCATGCGGCGCCTTGATTCATTTCCAGATGCGCATTAACGCGCAACGCGTAATCCGCCATCCTTGCCACGACTAAACACCACCTGCCACAGCTGAATATCACGGGCACGAAACGCACCGGCGCAGGCATTGAGATAATAATCGAACATCCGTTTAAAACGTTCGCCATATTTCTCGGCCAGTTGCGGCCAGCCAGCCTGAAAACGGTCGTACCACGCCATTAACGTTGTATCGTAATCCGTGCCAAAATTATGCCAGTCTTCCATAACGAAATGTGGCTCACTGGCGTCCGCGATTTGTCGAACCGACGGCAAACAACCGTTCGGGAAGATATATTTATCAATCCACGGATCGACATTCATATCTGTCGTGAGGGCACCAATGGTGTGCAGCAAAAATATGCCGTCTGGCTTGAGATTGCGGTCAGCAACATCAAAATAAGTGGCATAGTTTTTCGGCCCGACATGCTCAAACATACCGACGGAGACGATGCGATCATATTGATTATTAAGATCGCGATAATCCTGCAGCAAAATAGTGACATCTAAACCTTCACAGCGTTGTTGAGCCATTTTTTGCTGTTCGGCTGAAATCGTCACGCCATGCACCGTTACGCCATAGTGGCGCGCCGCATATTCTGCCAGCCCGCCCCAGCCACAACCGATATCCAACAGCGTCATGCCCGGTTCCAGTTGTAACTTGCGGCAAATCAGATCCAGTTTTGCCTGCTGCGCATTTTCCAATGTTTCGGCATCTTTCCAGTAGCCGCAGGAATATTGCATATAAGGGTCAAGCATTAATGAGAAAAGATCATTGCCGAGATCGTAATGTTCTTTACCGACAATCCAGGCACGTTTTTTTGATTGCAAATTAGTGAGACGCGCAGCTGCAATGCGCAACGTATCTTTAAAATGCCGCGGTAATTGTTGGTCCAGATGATGTTTTAATACGCGATGGAAGAACATATCGAGTTGTTCACACTCCCACCAACCGTCCATGTAACTTTCACCCAAGCCGAGAGAACCGTTTTCAAGAACGCGTTTAAAAAAATCTGGATGCTTTACCTGAATATCCCAGGGACGAGTGCCATTAACTGCAATATCTGCGCGCTCTAGCAGTTCATTGACGATCCGATACCAGTGGTTTTCTTCAAGGCTCACTTCTTCTATAACAGATGAACTCATAGCTTCTCCATCACCTTCCGATCTGAACCTGAGAAAAAGAATAGCCAATTTCCCAAGACCTGTGAGAGAACTCACGGAAAACCCGTGCGCCAAAAATCCGACGTTTTACAGAGGTATGAATTTGAATAGAAAAGTTGGACGTAACACTGGAGTATCGTGCAGACGCCATCCCGCGACAGGGTCGCTAAAGGTATTACATTTATATTATTGATTTAATACAGAATTACTGACCCACTGAGTATATGCTCACGTGGGTCAATATTCAACGGGTGATCGTTAGTTTGCTAACGAAAATCGTTGCCTTAATGATTATCTTCGCAGGGACGGGAAGTGTGGGCAATATCACTTTGTGCGTTTACTGCTCGCTGGCAGACAAACCCCGCCCACGCCAGTACCACGGTGGCCACCATCACTAAAGTCGTGTTAAACAGCGCTTGCTCAAGGCCAGCAGAGACCAACAGGCTGGCGACAAAGCACAATCCTAACTGGAACAAGTTCTGTAATCCGGCCGCTTTGCCGGTGGCGTGCGGGAAGGGCGCTAATGCGCTGGCAACCACAATCGGATAGATCGCGCCATTGGCCAGCGCCATGCCGCAGAATGGCATGAGTAATACGAACAGCGGCGCTGAAGGCATTAAGGCGATAACAAACAGGCTCAGGATGCTCAGGCTATACAGCACCAGCAACCATGGCAACAGTTGTGCACCTTGATAACGATTTAACAGCGTGCGACAGCCAAAACCGCCAATTAAAAACGCAATAGTCTGCGGAATATAACTCAGGCCAATATCGCCCGGTGTCAGGCCAGCAGCGGCGAGAATGAAAGGTGATCCCGTCAGCCAGGCGAAGAAACTCGCCGAGCAAGCAGAATAGATCAAGACGTTACCGCTATAGACGCGCGTGCCCAGTAAGGTTAACCAGCCAGGTTGTGTACCACCGGCCACTTTTTCGCGCTTAGCCGACGTTAACTGCAGCGTACCGATCAGCAGTACCACCGCGACCAATGTCAGCGTGATAAAGATGCTGCGCCAGTGGAAGTGGCTGATAAGCCAGGCGCCAAGCAGTGGTGCCAGCGCAGGAGACAGCGCAACCAGCGGCATAATCGTTGCAAACACTTTATTCGCTTTGGCTTTTGGATAGTGATCTACCACCAACGCCTGCCAGCTCACGGCTGCAGCACACACGCCAATGGCCTGCACAAAGCGCAGCGCCAACATCAGGCGTACGTCGGTTACCCAAAGCATACCCAGGCAGCCGAGGGCGAAGATGGCTAAACCCGCCAGTAAAATCGGTTTACGTCCATAACGATCCGACAGCGGCCCCCAAAATACCTGTGCACAGGCAAAACCGCCGAGAAACAGACTTAAGCTGGCGCTGATAGTGCCGGGTGCGCTAGCAAAATCACGCTGCATATCGCCAAAGGCGGGTAAATACATATCCGTGGCAAGAAAGCCGAGCATGCTGAGCACGGCGAGATAAGGCATAAATGCTTTAGACGACAACATGTTGATTCTCTTTTGGGCAGGTTGAACGCCGGGAGTGTAAAAGGATGCAACGCGCTTTGTGAAACGCTAATATTTGCATGGAGCTGTTAAATTTTTTGAAGGCAAAAATATGTGGTCAGAATATGCGCTTGAAGTGGTGGATGCCGTGGCGCGCACCGGCAGTTTTAGCGCGGCCGCGCAGGAGCTGCATCGCGTGCCTTCTGCCGTCAGCTATACCGTGCGTCAGCTGGAAACCTGGTTGGCGGTACCGCTGTTTGAGCGCCAGCATCGCGAAGTGGTCATGACACCAGCCGGCGAGCACTTCGTTCGTGAAGGGCGATCTGTTATCAAAAAAATGCTGGCAACGCGTAGGCAGTGTCAACAACTGGCGAATGGCTGGCGCGGTGAATTGAGTATCGCGGTTGACTGCATTGTAAAACCGCAGCGCACGCGGCAATTAGTGAAGGACTTCTATCGTCATTTTCCCGATATGGAGTTGATTATCAGCTACGAAGTGTTTAACGGAGTGTGGGATGCATTAGCCGATGGCCGGGTAGATGTCGCGATTGGCGCCACGCAGGCAATTCCCGTCGGTGGACGTTTTGCGTTTCAGGATATGGGCGCGCTGAATTGGCGTTGTGTGGTCAGCCCGGATCATCCACTGGTTAACAGCACTGAACTGGATGATGAAACGTTGCGAGCGTGGCCATCTCTGGTGCTGGAAGATACGTCGCGTGCATTGCCGCGCCGTATGACCTGGACGCTAGATAATCAGCGGCGGCTGGTGGTGCCAGAATGGGAAACCGGGATGGCGTGTTTGTTGGCAGGATTGTGCGTTGGAATGGTGCCGGGCCATTTGGCGCGTCCGCTGCTGGACAGTCATAAATTGGTCGAACTGTCGCTGCCGCAAGCCTTTCCTGATAGTCCGTGCTGCGTCAGCTGGGCTGAACAACGCACGTCGCCGGCGCTTGAGTGGTTACTGGCTTATCTGGGGGATGCTGAAACGCTGAACCACGAATGGCTCAGCGAAGTGTCAGCTTAGCGGCGATAATCGCGGAATGGGCCGTACGCCACTGAACGACGTTCAATCAGCGTAGGCTGAACCTCGATGGTTTGTGGATCTTCACGTTTGCTGGTGATGCGATCCAACAGCATTTCCAGCGCTTTTTCACCCAGTTCGGCTTTAGGCTGGTGTACGGTGGTCAGCGCAGGCGTGAAATAGCGCGCGTTGCGCACGTTATCGTAACCAATCACCGAGATATCTTGCGGTACACGCAAACCCATCTCATCGGCGGCACAAATTGCGCCCATCGCCATAATATCGCCGCCGCAGAACACGGCGGTTGGGCGCTGTTTCTGGTTAAGAATCTGCTGCATTGCCTGATAACCGGATTCAGGTTCAAAGTCGCCCTGAACCACCCATTCTGGGCGCACTGTAATGCCTGCTTCGTTCATCGCCTGCAGAAATCCTGCGTGACGTCCGCCGCCGGTGTTGCGCTCCATCTGGCCAGGGATGGCACCAATATCGCGATGGCCACGTTCAATCAGATAACGCCCGGCGAGATAGCCGCCTTGAAACGCGTTGTCCTGCACCGTATCGGTAAAATCACCGCGCGAAGCACCCCAATCCATGACGACCATCGGGATATTGCGGTTCTCTTCCAACATTTGCAGTAAATCGTCCGGATATTCAGAACACATCACCAGCAAACCATCGACGCGCTTTTGCGCCATCATCGACAGATAGGCGCGCTGTTTTTGCAGATCGTTGTGCGCATTGCCGAGAATCAACGTATAGCCGCGTTCGAAACAACGATTCTCCACCGCTTCGATAATTTCAGCAAAATAGGGCGCTTCACTGGACGTTGCCAGCAGACCTAAGGTTTTGGTGTGATTCACTTTGAGACTACGCGCCACGGCACTTGGCGAGTAGTGTAATTGTTTGATCGCTTCCCATACGGCGTTACGCGTTTCTTCCGCAACGAAACGCGTTTTGTTGATGACATGCGAAACCGTGGTGGTTGAGACACCTGCGCGTTTTGCGACATCTTTAATTGTTGCCATGAAAATGGTACTCCTGGGCTTATCGCAACTCACTGATAAGTATATTGTTAAACGTTTGCGTCTGCTAACGCTTTTACAGCCCAAAAGGCGGGCAAAACGGGGTGTTATAGCAGACGAAATCACTTCATTATGCTGAAAATACAGCACGCGCAAAATCTGTTGCGCAACGAAAGGCGGCGATTCTAACAAGCCCGCGCGGATAACACGAGATTTTTGCCGATTGCTGTGCGAAAATCGCGTTAACCCCATTAATTGTGTGACTAAGGAGTTGTGATGAATACTGACCTGAAGCTGGCGCTAATGACCACTGTTGGCGCACTGTTGATGATTATCGCCTTCAGTTTTACCGCGATCATGCATTAACAAAAAAGCCGGAGCTGTGTGCAGCATCCGGCTTTTTTCTGTTTGTTGCGCAACAATTAGCGAATGGTTTTTGGCGTCATCATACGACGCGCGCCCACATAGTGTTTCTGCCAGTAATCCTCTCCCAAAGCGCTAATCTGAATATCTTTGCCGGTACGCGGCGACTGAATGAATTTGCCGTTGCCGAGATAAACGCCAACATGATCAGCGGTGCCGCGATTGTTAATGCGGAAGAACACCAGATCCCCTTTCTCCAGCATTTCACGTTTGATCGGGGAAGCATCACGCAAGTGATACATCTCATTGGCGGTGCGCGGAAATTTGAATTTCACCAGATCTTTATAGGCGTACCAGACCAATCCACTGCAGTCGAAACCGGTATGTGGCGAGGTGCCGCCCCATTGATAAGGTTTACCGAGTTGCCCCATTAATTTGGTCATCGCCGTTTCACGCGCTTTTTGATAACGCTGGCGGTGCGACTTACTCATTTTAATGCCGGTAAGCGCAACCGCTTCGTCATCAACCACCACTTCGGGAGATTTCTTCACCAGGCGTTGATGACCGTATTTCTTAGCGGTAAGTTTCAGCGGGGATTTTTTGCTGGTGGTTTTGTGCAGCGCGGTTTCTGTTTTGGTCTGTTTTTTTAGTTTGAATTTTTGGACAGCAGTCAGGCGCGATTTTTTTGTGGTGGTTTTCACCGGACGTCGTTTGCGGCGCTCGTCTTCACGTGCGCTCTTTTTCTCTGCTTTGAGCGAGCTGGCATTAACGGGTGCATGCGGAGATGCAGCAGCCACATTAAAGAACAGTTGGGCTAAAGCCAGTATGAAAAGCGTAATTAGTAGACGCATAATCCGGTTACAGGTTAAGCAGGCTGAATGAACACAGACTGCGGCAAAGTGAGAGAAATCTGATCAAGTGACCAGCGCCGAGGCAATTCTAATCCACTTTTTTTCCAAAAGGTAAGGCCTTTTTCCATTAATATGTTACCAGATTGATTCTGTAGCAAAAATGAGCGATTTCAGCTGGTTAACCCAGCGAAACTATTGCTAATTATTAATTTATTAATGCCAATTAATGATATGAAAATGTTATTTGTCATGAATTGACTTAACAAACATGGCGATTAGCAGGCGCAAACACAAAATCCCGTTTTCAGTACGGGAGCGAAATCGCTACAATAAACAAACACGAAGTGAAGGATTAAGGAAGGCAATAATGAGTACTGTTGAAAAAATTCAGCGTCAGATCGCAGAAAACCCGATTCTGCTGTACATGAAAGGTTCTCCGAAGCTGCCAAGCTGCGGTTTCTCGGCGCAGGCCGTGCAGGCGCTTTCCGCATGCGGCGAGCGTTTCGCCTATGTGGACATTCTGCAGAACCCGGATATCCGTGCTGAAATGCCAAAATACGCGAACTGGCCAACCTTCCCGCAGCTGTGGGTTGATGGTGAGCTGGTCGGCGGCTGCGACATCATCGTGGAAATGTTCCAGCGCGGCGAACTTCAGCCGCTGCTGAAAGAGACCGCTGAGAAGTATAAAGAAGCGGAATAATGCAGAAGGCCGACACATGTCGGCCTTTTCTTTGGCTATTCGACGGACGCGTCGTCAGCGGGTTCTTCACTGAAAGCCAATGGCCAGCCACCAAGGCGTTTCCAGCGATTCACCAGCTCACAGAACAGCGTCGCGGTTTGCTCGGTGTCATACAGCGCCGAATGCGCTTGCGTACTATCAAACTCCATTCCCGCTGCTTTGCAGGCTTTCGCCAATACGGTTTGCCCCAACACTAATCCGCTTAATGCCGCAGTATCAAACGTGGCGAAAGGGTGGAACGGATTGCGTTTCAGGCTGGCGCGTTCTGCGGCCGCCATGACAAAGTTAAGATCGAAAGTGGCATTGTGCGCCACAATAATGGCGCGATTACAGCCGCTGTCTTTGGTGCCTTTGCGTACCATTTTAAAAATCGCATGCAGCGCTTCGTATTCGCTTACCGCACCGCGCAGCGGATTGGTGGGATCGATACCGGTAAACGCCAGCGCCGCAGGATTGAGAATGGCGCCTTCAAACGGTTCCACATGGAAGTGCAGCGTTTCATCGCGATGCAACCAGCCGTCTTCATCCATTTTCAGCGTTGTGGCTGCAATTTCCAGCAGTGCATCGGTTTGTGCATTGAAACCAGCGGTTTCAACATCGATCACGACAGGATAAAAACCGCGGAAGCGTTGGTGGAGAGCGTTTAAAGCGTTCGATTCAGACATCAGGATCTCATGGCAATAAATAGGGCAGCGCGCATTATGGCAAAAATCGCAGGAGGGTGCAGCAGGAGAGGGAAGTCAGCCTGCAATTAGCAGGCTGACGAGCAACATTAGTTGCCTAAGCCGTGACCGGCATGTTTATTTTCAATCAGCTCGATTTTGTAACCGTCTGGATCTTCAACAAACGCAATAATGGTAGAACCGCCTTTCACCGGACCCGCTTCACGCGTCACGTTGCCGCCGGCGCTGCGAATGCGTTCGCAGGTGTCGGCCACATTGTCCACGCCCAGCGCGATATGGCCGTAGGCGTTGCCGAGATCATATTTGTCCACGCCCCAGTTGTATGTCAGCTCAATCACCGCGCCTTCGCTCTCTTCGGTATAGCCAACAAACGCCAGCGTGTATTTGTACTCGGTGTTTTCGCTCTGACGCAGCACGCGCATGCCGAGCACGCGGGTGTAAAAGTCGATGGAACGTTGCAAATCGCCAACGCGTAACATGGTGTGAAGTAAACGCATAACATCCTCTTTTTTAAAACGTCATCAGTGAATGACAAGACAACTTAGTATACACACTGATGAAACAACGCTGCCGCCAATCCACGGCGGCAGCCATTTTCTTACAGGGTGGGGTAATCGGTATACCCTTCCGCACCGCCGCCGTAGAAGCTTTCCGGACGTTGCGGGTTGAGAGGGGCATCTTGCTGCAGACGCGCCACCAGATCCGGGTTAGCGATAAAGTCGCGGCCAAACGCCACCGCATCAATCAGGCCGCGAGCAATCAGATCATCGGCTTTCTCAACGGTGTAGGCACCCGCACCGATGATGACGCCAGGGAACAGCGCACGCACTTTCTCGCGGAAGGCATCGCTGTAAGGCTGTCCACCCGCCCAGTCAGGCTCAGATAGGTGCAGATAGGCGATGCCGCGTTTGCCCAGCTCGGCGATATACCACAGCGCCGCTTTTTCTTCGTCCGGGCCATTTTCCAGATTCTGGAAGGCACCGATTGGCGAAACGCGAATCCCAATGCGGTCGGCAGACCAGTTGGCAATTGCTGCATCCACCACTTCCAGCGCGAAACGGCCACGTTTCTCAATCGAACCGCCATACTCATCGGTACGCTGGTTTGAGTCAGGTGCAAGGAACTGGTGCATCAGATAACCGTGCGCAGAATGCAGCTCCAGCAGGTCGAAGTCGGCATCGCGCGCATTGGCGGCGGCCTGACCAAAATCTTTTACGATTTGCTGAATTTCCGCCACTGACAGCTCGCGCGGTACTGAGGTGTCTTCACGATAGACAGAACCATCCGCGGCGCGTAGGGAAGTACGCGTACCCGCCGCCAGCGCGGTGGGTGCGACAGGCGCTTTGCCTTCTGGCTGCACGCTGTTATGCGAAATGCGGCCGGTATGCCACAGCTGGACGGCGCTGTGACCTTTAGCAGCATGAATGCCTTCGTTAATCATTTTCCACGCGGCAATTTGCTGCTGTGTGTGCAGACCCGGCGCGCCGGCGTAACCTTTCGCCTGGAAAGAGATCTGAGTGGCTTCGGTGATGATTAAACCGGCGCTTGCGCGCTGTTGGTAATATTCCGCCATCAACGGCGTTGGGATATCGCCCGGCTCAATGCTGCGCAGACGCGTCAACGGGGCCATGAAAATGCGGTTCGGTACGGTAATCGCGCCCACTTTGAGTGGGGAGAACAGCTGCTTACTCGCCATAATGATTGCTCCAGGAAGACCGGTCGTCTAGTAACGCGGATTTTTAAAAATCAGTGACTCATCAGCCACTGTTCGATGGTGTCGAGCGCCAGGCTAATCGGACCTGATTCTCGGGAAATCTTGCTCTGCAAACTGGCCCCAAGCCACAACAAGTAGCAACGATGCGCCAGCTGCTGCGGAGTTTGGTCATAGGGCAATGCCTGCTCAGCCGCCACATCGGTTAAACAGCGTGTGTAGGCTGCGATGATGGCATTCGCACCCTGTTGCAGCGCATCGCGCATCGGTTCAGAGAGATCGCACACTTCCGCTGATAACTTCACGCCAAGGCAGCCAACAATATGGCCCTGCTCGATAAACAGCCTTTCGCCATATCGAAAATGCGCTAACAGGCGTTCAGTCGGCGTGAGGCCTGGCAGATTCAGTTGCTGATCGATCTGTTGCTGAAAGTGGGTGAAGTAGCGCTCAATCAGCGCCACGCCAAAGGCTTCTTTCGAACCGAAATAGTGATAAAACGAGCCTTTGGTGACGTCCGCCAACGCCAGCATCTCGATCAATCCCATGCCGGTAAAACCGCGCTGTAAACAAACCTGCTCGCCAATGGCGAGCAGGTGTTCACGGGTATCGTTGCGTGGCTGAGTCTTATTCATGGGTTGCAGGTTATTAGACCAGTCAGTCTAACGCAACCTTCAGGCAGCCGTTTGGCACGATCTGATCATGTCCAGCTGTGGCTGATATTGCTGGGTCTGGACATTGAACATGCCTAAAACCGTATGGAAAAGATTATCTTGCGATACGTTTTCGTCGGCTGCTTGCTGGCGTAAACAGGCTTCATTAATGTGATTGACCGCCGCGTAACCTGGTGACATCCACAACAGCAGAGGAATGTGTGTCTGCTGCGTAGGGGCAAACAGATAAGGCGCACCGTGCAGATACATTCCGCGCTCGCCAAGAGATTCACCGTGATCGGAGAGGTAGACCAAGGCTACATTGAAGCGATCGCTCAGGCCTTTCAGCTTATCAATGGTGCGGCTTAGCATCGCGTCGGAATACAGCAAGGTGTTGTCATAGGTATTGACCAGCGCCTGATGATCGCAATCCTGAATCTGCTTACTGTCACAGGTGGGCGTAAAGCGGCGGAATTCAGCTGGATAGCGCTGATAATAGGCCGGACCGTGGCTGCCCATTTGGTGTAGTACAATAATGCTGTCGTTGTGCAGGCTATCAACATAGTTATCAAGACGATGCAGCAACACATCGTCCTGGCAAAATCCGTCATGGCAATATTGTGGCAGTTTCCACTGTGTCATATCGGTGTGTGGCACGCGGTCACAGGCGCCTTTACAGCCGCCATCGTTCTCGCGCCACAGCACGCTCACGCCCGCATGGGCAAGGATGTCGAGCATGCCTTCCTGATGGTGCGCCAGATTAGCGTCGTAATGCGCGCGTGGCATATTGGAGAACATACAGGGCACCGATATGGCGGTTTCTGTGCCGCAGGAACTGGCGTTGCGATAATAAATTACCTGCTGTTTTTTCAGTTCTGGATTGGTATCTCGCGCGTAACCGCCCAACGAGAAATTCCCGGCGCGCGCCGTTTCCCCTACGACTAGCACCACCAGCGTTTTTTTGGTTGCTGCGGAGATTAACGGACCTTTATGTGCATCTTCACCGAGTTTCACCAGCGCCTGGCTACCTTGCAGATAACGTTGATCGACATAATGGCCGGTACCGCTAACGATATTGGCCGGGGTAATCATCTTGATCAGGTTTTTATTATTGCGTATCAGCGAGGCGTAATCTTTGTAGAACAGCGCTGCCATTAGCAATATCACTAATATTGCTCCCAATGCGCCCGTTAAGCGTTGCAGTAAGTTCCACCACCATCGTTGTCCCTGATGAAAACGCACGCCGCAAATCAGCGCTACCGGCACAATCCCCATCAACAACATCCATATTACATAGCGGCTACTGATCAACGCACCGGCCTCTTGCGGGTCGGATTCAAATACGTTTTGGATCATATTGGTGTCGATCACCGTACCAAAACTGTGCATGAAGTAGTTGGCGGCCGCGCTAACGACGACCAGCACAATCAGCAACGGCTTGCGGATATAAGGCAACGCAGCAAGCGAGAAAATAAAATAGAAAGCCGAGGCTAGTACTACAGGGATACTGGCAGCGAACAGATAATCGTGGGGATGATCATAAGGGATCATTTCCCATGCGCGCAGCAAGAAAAGGGCATTCAATATCAAGGCGAAGAACAGCGCAGCAATAAGGTTAAATCCACTGCTACTGCACTGAAATGTGTTCGGAAATCTCATGAAAATTCGACGCTGAGGAGTAATGTGACAATCCTATGAAGACAAGATGAGGAAAACCTTAACGAAGATTAAACATGCGCACTCTAAATTCTGTAAACGCTGGCTATTTGGTAAACAGTCGTAACCAGAGGTGGCCGTGGGGGCATAATGAGCAATTCACGTTTACTCTTTGCACAATGTCACTAAGCTGTTATCAATGTTAAGTCAGATGTTAATTGCGGAGTTGATGTGGCCGAGCAACTGGAGTTCTTCCCCGTACCCAGTCCGTGTCGCGGCATTTGCCAGAGTGACGCGCGTGGCTATTGTCGTGGGTGTTTACGTAGCCGGGAAGAGCGCTTTAACTGGATGAAATTCAGCGATGCGCAAAAGCGCGATGTGCTGCGCTTGTGCCGGCAACGCTTTTTGCGCCTGCAGCGGCAGCAGAAAGTGGATGAAGATCATGATCCACAACAACCGGAACTGTTTTAAGAAAACGATGATTTGCCTTTCCGTTATACTCCCGCTTTCGTCATCTGGATCCGTGTTTGAGGGAGTTTAACCATGTTACAACCGCAGGCTATTGCACCGCAGGGACCGTCTTTTTCACCGCTGATTGCTGGCTACTGGCGTTTAATGGAGTGGGGCATGACGCCGCAGCAAGTGGTGGCGTTTATTGAGCACCATTTGGCGCTGGGCATCACCACCGTCGATCACGCCGACATTTACGGCGATTACCAATGTGAAGCCGCCTTCGGTGACGCGCTGCGCCTGGCTCCAGGCTTGCGTGAGAAGCTGCAAATCGTCACCAAATGTGGCATTGCCACGCGTGCAAAACCTGAACACCGCATCGGCCACTACATCACTGAAGCCAGTCACATTCTGCACAGCGCTGAAAATTCCCTGCGTCATTTCAATACCGATTACCTCGATCTCATGCTGATTCATCGTCCGGATCCATTGATGGACGCAGATGAGATTGCAGAAGCCTTTATGCCGCTGCATCAGAGCGGCAAAGTGCGCCACTTCGGTGTGTCCAACTTCACCGCTTCACAGTTCACGCTGCTGCAATCGCGTTTGCCGTTCAGTCTGGTCACTAACCAGCTGGAAATCTCTCCGCTGGAGCAAACCTCGCTGTTGGATGGCTCGCTCGATCAGTGTCAGCAGAATCGCATTCGTCCGATGGCATGGTCTTGCCTCGGCGGCGGCCGACTGTTTAACGATCCGCATTATCAACCCCTGCGTGATGAGCTGGAGCAGGTGAAAAAAGAGATTGGCGCCAGCAATATCGAGCAAGTGGTCTATGCATGGGTAATGAAGTTGCCAAGTCGTCCGCTGCCCATTATTGGGTCAGGCAAAATCGAACGTGTTAAAGAAGCGGTCGGGGCGTGCCAGTTAACGCTTGATCGCCAGCAGTGGTTCCGCATTCGCAAAGCCGCCATCGGTTATGATGTGCCCTAAAGCGTAAAGCTGCGTCAAATTACGGCAGCCTGGATGAAAGCAGTCCAGGCTTAAAGGGAATCTAACCGTAAGGAGACGTTATGAAGAAAACCCTCATTGTTATGCTGGCTGTGGCTTGCGCCGCTGGCGCGCAGGCTGCGTCGGAAGAGGTCACGCTGCATGAAACCACGGCACAAGGTATCGGGGCGGTGATTGGCAAAGTTACTCTCAGCGAAACGCCGTACGGTGTGCAATTTACACCCGCGTTAACCGGACTCAAACCCGGCATTCATGGCTTCCATGTGCATGCCAAAGGCAGTTGTGAACCCGGTCAATCCGATGGGAAAACCGTGGCAGCGGGAGCGGCAGGTGGACATCTCGATCCGCAAAACAGCGGCAAACATCTTGGCCCGTATGCCGACGGACACCTTGGTGACTTACCTGCACTGTTCGTGACAGAAGATGGCAAGGCGAATTATCCGGTCGTCGCGCCGCGCATCAAATCCCTGAGTGAAATCAAAGGTAAAGCCTTAATGGTGCATGTCGGCGGCGATAATCATGCCGATCATCCGCAACCGCTTGGCGGCGGCGGGGCGCGTTTTGCCTGCGGCGTAATTTAACGCTGAGGGCGGCAACTTTTTGTCGCCCTTTTTCACCCTACCTGAAAAAAGTTGACCCATTTTCTTACTACTCTCAGCGGTTTTTCCGTCCTATGATATTGATTCAGGAATAAATGCTCAGGGGCAGGAATGAAAACGCGTGGGATAATGCTGTTATGTTTGTTGTTGGTGGGTTGCGATCAACCGAATGATACGCAGTTACGTTTGGATGCCAGTCGACAATTACAACGCACTATCGATACCAATCCACTGCGCGTAACCTGTGAGAAGATTGCCCGTGGCCGTGAATGGCTGACACAGCACACACTGCAGCGTCTCGAAGCCCAGGGCTGTCAAAACGTATTACGCAGCGCGACCGAAACCAATTTTTTGCACAGTGAAACCTATCGACATGCGATGACGGTGGTTTGCGGCGGTATTCAGGGCAAAAGTTTCACCGGCACCACTTTGAGTCGGCGTTTTATCTACTCCTCAGAAGAGAAGGCGTTGGTGATCGAACCGATGTCCGATCAGGATAAAACCCGTTTTGAAGGACACAAATCGCTGCTGCAACTGCAGGAAGACTTTAATCGCCAGACCACGCAATATTGTCAGTGATCAATCCGGCACCGCCTGCGCAAGCTGCGCGAGTGAGCAGCGCAATCGCCACAAAATGCCAGCCAGCATATTGGCTTCGCGCTCGGGCTGCTGCTGCAATTGGTTAATCATGGTCTCCAGCTCATCCAGCGTGGCTTGCAACGCGGTGTGATGCACGCCGCGCAGGCTGATAATCCTTTGTAAATTTTGCAGGCTGCTGTCGCGCATCCGTCCCAGCGTAGCGGAAGTGGGCTGCCATTCACGCAGTTGCCAGACAATATGCGAACAGTTGAGCAGCACCACGCCCCAGCGCAGCAGCCAGACGCGCGCTTGCTCGTCGCGACTGTTACTTAACTGACTGATATGATGATAAATCTGCGATTCAAAGTGGCTTTCGCTTTGACGCGGATGGCGACGCAGTTGATCGAGAAACGCATGCCGCAGGGCGCGAATATGCCGGCGACTGCGACGCGCATCGGAACTGGGACGCAGCACCTGAAACGCCAGCCACGCCAGCAGTACGCCACACACCTTCGCGAGATTGTCATTCAGGAAACTTTGATAATCCCAATCTGGCGGATTGGTGACGGCAATAAACGATCCCATAAAAACAATGAATTGCCCCCACATCCCCGCACGTTTCTTCTGCTGCAGTTTAAACAACTGCAAGGTGAGTAGCAGCGGGAACAGCACCAACAAAAACTGCCACAGCGCGCTGATTTGCACCATCAAACCGAACTGCAGCACAAAACTAAACAGCGACAGCCACAGCAAGGTTTTTAGCAGTAGCGTTACGCTGCCACTGGGCGAAGGGGCGGAAGAGTAAAGCACACAGGCGATGGCGGTCAGCGTCAGGGCCGCGGCACCGGAATCCCACTGCGTGGTGATCCAAAAGGCGCAGCCCAGCATAATCACGCTGAAGGTGCGCAGTGCACTCCAGCCGGCTTCCGCACTGTCGCTCTCGCGCGCCAGTGAAGGCGCATAAGGCGGCTGAAAACGCGTGTCGGCATCGGCGCGTTCAATCAGGCGAATCCAGCGATTGACGTTGAGGTAGACCCAACAGAAATAGCGCAGTCGCTGGACGAAAGCGCGCTGCCGGTAATCACCGGTTGCCGCTGGCGTAATGCCGCGCAAAATTAGCGCCAAACGATATTTGTCACACTGCGGCTGCGCCAGTTCCTGCAGCAGTTTGGCAATAGCGTCGTAAAGTTCGGGTGGCGCGTCAGGCCAATTCAGCAACATGCGGCGCAGGCTGGAGAGTACGCTGGTCAGACGCAATTGCTGATGCAGCACATAGTTCAGCACGTTATTCTGGCGACGGAAGCGATAGTGGCTCCAAAATGCCTGAATGCGCAGCAGGTTCATGGTGAGAATTTGGCTGATAACGTTCTCATGCGCGGTACGCACGTTATCGGTGCTGCCTTGCTGCAGTAATAACACCGCATGATCCAGCAAGCGCGCATGCATCTGACGCAGCGAACTCATCAGTGCGTTGCCATCAGAGGTGCTGGGCAGAATCATCATCATCAATCCGGCACACAGGATGCCGGAGATCACTTCACAAACGCGCGCCTGAGCGATATCCCACAACTGAGTAACATCGGTGATGTTGACACTGCTAAAGGCAATGATGGCGGCGGTATACCCCGCCAGCGAAAACGCATAGGCCACGTTGTTTTGGTAGTGATTGGCGATCCAGGTGCAGAACGCCAGCCAACCGGCCATGAAGAAGGCAAACAGCCAGGGCTCGTTTAACGTATGTCCGGCAATCACCAGCGCGGCGGTAGCGCCGAGCAAACTGCCGACGATTCGGCCCAGACTTTTACTGATGGCACCGCCGACGGTGGGGAAACTGACCACCGCCGCCGAGGTCATAGCCCAATAAGGTTCATCGAGTTGCAGCGCATAGGCGATGGTTAACGCGAGACACATCGCGATGCCATTACGCAGCGCGTAGCGCCACTCGGCCCAACTTGCTTTTATCCACGGCAAATTTTGCCAGGCCAGCCACTGAACGTTCATCATGACCTCAGTGGGCGATAGAAATGGTACAGGTGGTGCCCGCCACCAGCGTTACGCCATCCGGCAACGCATCCAGATGAATACGCACTGGCACGCGTTGTGCCAGGCGGACCCAAGGTACGTTGGGCTTAATATCCGGGACCAATCCGCCATCGCTGGCGACACTTTGGTCATAAATGGCGCGTCCGATGCTCTCTACTTTACCCTGCAAGCGAGCGCCGTTGCTGTACAGCACAATCTGCGCCGCAGCGCCGGGTTGAATATGGCGCAGCTTGGTCTCTTCGAAATAACCCATTACGTAATAAGAATGGCTGTCCACCAGCGCAAACAGCGGCGTACCCGCACTGGCATAGTTGCCGGTGCGCAGCGTCAGGTTGCTGATCCAGCCATCGGTAGGCGCGGTAAGAGTGGTTTGATCGAGGTTCCAGCGCGCCTGATCAAGGCTCGCCTGCGCGGCTTTAGCGCTCGCTGTGGCGGCGTTGGCAGTCAAACGCGCGGCATCCATATCTTCCGCCGAAATGACGTTACGCGGCAGGCTGGCACGGCGATTGGCTTCATGCTGCGCTTTAGCCAGATCGGCCTGCGCTTTGGCTAACTGCGCTTCGGCGTTGGCCTGCGCAATTTGCCACGGCACCGGATCGAGCTTGAGCAATACGTCACCTTTATGCACGAACTGGTTGTCACGTACCGCCAGAGCGATGATGCGTCCCGACACGTCCGGCGTGATATCCACCAGTTCGGCGCGCACTTTGCCGTCACGCGTCCACGGCGATTGCATGTAGTAATTCCACATCCACCAGCCGGCAAGCAGGGCCAGCGCAAAGAGCACTACTGTGGAAAAATACTTAAAAGGGTTGAATTTCATGGTGATTTATCCGAGGCTCAGTAACCACAATGCGCCAGCAACGCACAGTACAAACAGGGAAAGATCCATTAAGGTGGGATGCCAGACATCGCCGGAGTAGATCCAGCCGCGAATCAGCGGGTGAATCATTAGCCAGAAAAAGAAACCGAGCAACACCGCTTTAAAAAGCGGAGGGAAAAACAGCGACGCACCGAAAACCAGGTCGGTAAGCGGGGCGCTGGGGGAAAAAGCGGTTAGGGACACGTGTCATCATCCTTTTGACCGGGAATCATCTCAATAGAGTTTAGACAGCCAGCGTATGCACTGGCCTGGTATTTGTAATTTGCCAGGTAAACTCGCAGAATAGTGTAAAATCTGGCTTAATAGCTAGCAAGCTAATTATAAGGAGATGCAATGGATACGCCCTTGGGAACCGATCTGTCTCGCCTGGTGCGCATTTGGCGCGCTTTGATCGATCAGCGTTTGAAACCGCTTGAGTTGACTCAAACACACTGGGTGACGTTACACAATATTCATCAACTCCCGCCAGAGCAGTCACAGATTCAGCTGGCTAAAGCGATCGGCATTGAGCAACCTTCTCTGGTGCGCACGCTGGATCAGCTGGAAGAGAAGGGATTGATCACCCGCGCCACCTGCGCCAACGATCGCCGCGCCAAGCGCATTAAGCTGACGAAGCAGGCGGAGCCAATCATTGAACAGGTTGAAAATGTGATTGATGCGACGCGTGACGACATTCTTTCCGGCATCAGCCTGGAAGAGATTAATCAGATGGTGACGCTGATTGCGCGGCTGGAAAAAAACATTCTCGAATTTCACAACCGCGAGAAATAAAAAAACCGACGCAAGGCGTCGGTTTTTTTTATCTGTACGCTTAACGTGGCGAAACGGTAACCTGGCTGCCGTTTGACGCCATTACTACGCGCTGACCAACCGAGTAGCGAGTGGCCGCTTGTTTCTGCACCACCATGATGGTGTTGCCATCATCCTTGCGGATTTCCAGCTCGACACCGTCAGATTTGTTGACCGCACCCTGAACGCCCTGACCGGCTACGCCACCGAGTACCGCACCGCCCGCAGTGGCCAGACTGCGGCCGCTACCGCCGCCGATGGTATTACCGAGGAAACCACCCAGCACGGCACCACCAATCGCGCCAATCACGTTGTTTTCATCGCCGCCCTGGATTTTCACCGGACGAACCGATACCAGCGTGCCGTAGGAAACACTTTGTACTTGTTTAGCTTCGTTGGCGCTGTAAACGTCACCGGAAAGGGTGCTGTCATTGGCACAACCTGCCAGAGTTAAGCCGGTTAACGCCACGGCTACAAAACGCTTAATCATCAGAACGCTCCTTAATGCAAAATAACGCCATATTTCTCATCCTGTACTGCACAGAGTATAAGACAGAAAACCGGCAATTGACTCTAAGTCCGTATAAAACGCGGCTGGGGCGAAGCATAGACCATCCTCCCTCAACAAAAATTCAATTACGTGACGAATATATTTCTTAGCTGGAATGCACTGCGCAGTGACGCTGAAAAGCGGAATTTTATCATAGAATTAGCCTCGGTAATTTGCCAGGCTTAAGCCAGATGATATTAAGGGAGTGAACCGCTATGAAATCAGGACGCTATATTGGCGTGATGTCTGGCACCAGCCTTGACGGCGTAGACGTGGTGCTGGCGGCGATTGATGGACATATGGTGGCGCAGCAGGCCAGCTATTGTCATCCCATTCCACAGGAACTACGTCAGCAGGTGCTGGCCATTTGCCAGGGACAAACATTGACGCTATCGCAGCTCGGGCAACTGGATACGCGTCTTGGCAAGCTGTTCGCCGAAGCGGTATTGACCTTGATGCACCAGCAGTCGCTGGAAGCCAGCGATATTATGGCGATAGGCTGTCACGGGCAAACGGTGTGGCACGAGCCGCAAAGTGATGCACCCAATACGCTGCAAATCGGTGATAACAACCAGATTGCGGCGGCAACCGGCGTAACGGTGATCGGTGATTTCCGTCGTCGTGATATGGCGCTCGGTGGGCAGGGCGCGCCGCTGGTACCCGCCTTCCATCAGGCGCTGTTAATGGACAGCGTGGAGCGCCGCATGGTGTTGAACATTGGTGGCATTGCTAATCTCTCACTGTTGATCCCGGGCCAGGCCGTACGCGGTTTTGACACCGGCCCAGGCAATATGCTGATCGATGCGTGGATTTGGCGGAATAAAGGCTTACCGTACGACAAAGAGGCTGCCTGGGCGCGCAGCGGTCAGGTGGTCCCGGCGCTATTGGAATTGATGTTAAGCGATCCCTGGTTCGCGCTGCCGCCGCCGAAAAGCACCGGGCGCGAATATTTCAATCTCAGCTGGATTGAGCAACAGTTGCAGCGTTTCCCGGCGCTGGCACCGCAGGATGTCCAGGCCACGCTAACCGAACTGACGGCGCTGACCATCGCCCAGCAGGTACAGCTCAACCACGGTTGCGATCGTCTGTTGGTCTGCGGCGGAGGTAGCCGAAATCCGCTGCTAATGGCGCGCCTGGCTACGCATCTGTCGGGTACCGAAGTCGGTACCACCGACGAAGCGGGCATCAGTGGTGATGATATGGAAGCGCTGGCCTTTGCCTGGCTGGCGTTTCGCACACTAAACGGATTACCGGGCAACTTGCCCGCGGTCACCGGCGCGCGTGATATGAGTGTATTGGGCGCGATTTATCCGGCCAATCCCCGCCCCCTTCGTTAAGAGGTGAAGATGAAAAAAAGCATAGTGGTGCTGAGTAGTATTGCGATATTGAGTGGTTGCGGCATGGTGCATAATCAGGAGCCAGCGCCGCAACAGTTGCGCTACCAGTGCGGCACGCTGCCGCTGACGGTGACGCAGGATAATGCGAAGCAGCAGGTGAGCTTCATCCTGGATGGCAAGCCACTGACATTGGCACAAACGGTCTCGGCCTCCGGTGCGCGTTACAGCGACGGCACTTACGTCTTCTGGTCAAAAGGCAATGGCGCTTTTGTTGAACGTAATAACAAAATCGTGATTAATGATTGTGAATTGCAGAACGCGGATAACGCCGTTCAGTAAACGTGAGAAAAAGAGAAACAGCATGAGCGACAGTGACAGCTTGCAAAATATTGCCCATCTGCGTCGTGAATACACCCGCGGCGGGCTGCGACGTAAAGATTTGCCCGATAATCCTCTGGCGCTGTTTGAGCAGTGGCTGCAGCAGGCCTGCATCGCCCAGTTGCCCGATCCGACGGCGATGACGGTCGCCACCGTAGACAGCAGCGGCCAGCCATATCAGCGCATCGTGCTGCTGAAGCACTACGATGAGCAAGGCATGGTGTTCTACACCAATCTCGGCAGCCGTAAGGCGCTGCAGCTGGCAGAGAATCCGCGTATTTCGCTGCACTTCCCGTGGCACTTCCTTGAGCGTCAGGTCATGGTGCTCGGTGAAGTGGAAAAGCTGTCGCCGCTGGAAGTGTTGAAGTACTTCAGTAGCCGTCCGCGTGATAGCCAGATTGGTGCGTGGGTGTCTAAGCAGTCGAGCCGCATCTCTGCCCGCGGCGTGCTGGAGGGCAAGTTCCTCGAACTCAAACAGAAATTCCAGCAGGGCGATGTGCCGCTGCCCAGTTTCTGGGGCGGTTACCGCGTCAAATTCCACACCGTGGAGTTCTGGCAGGGCGGCGAACATCGCCTGCACGATCGCTTCCTCTACCAGCGTAATGACAATGGCTGGTCGATTGACCGTTTAGCCCCGTAAAACTGCGTTTTATCCCCTTTCAACGCTGGCGCAGTTGGCGTCAGCGCTTTATGCTATAGCCCTCTTTTTTTTCGTCTCCGCACGTCAGCGGAAAGCTGTGTACCAGCCTAGGTGCAGTCTGATCAATTTGGAGTCAGTGATGACCAGCAGTAACCTGATACAACAATTGCAAGAAAGGGGCTTAGTCGCCCAGGTAACGGATGAAGAAGCGTTAGCAGAGCGACTGGCGCAAGGGCCAATTGCACTCTATTGCGGCTTCGATCCTACCGCTGATAGCTTGCATTTGGGCCATCTGGTGCCGCTGCTCTGCCTGAAACGTTTTCAGGATGCCGGACACAAGCCGGTCGCGCTGGTGGGTGGTGCCACCGGTCTGATTGGCGATCCCAGCTTTAAAGCAGCAGAACGTAAACTTAACACCGCTGAAACCGTCGGCGAGTGGGTGGACAAGATCCGCAACCAGGTTGCGCCTTTCCTGAGCTTTGATTGCGGCGACAACAGCGCCATCGCCGCCAACAACTACGACTGGTTTGGCGGCATGAACGTGCTGACCTTCCTGCGTGACATCGGTAAACACTTCTCGGTGAATCAGATGATCAACCGCGAAGCGGTGAAACAGCGTCTGAACCGCGAAGATCAGGGCATCTCCTACACCGAGTTCTCCTACAACCTGCTGCAGGGGTATGACTTTGCCGAACTGAACAAGCGTCACGATGTGGTGCTGCAGATTGGCGGTTCCGATCAGTGGGGCAATATCACCTCCGGTATCGACCTGACGCGTCGCCTGCATCAGCAGCAGGCGTGGGGATTAACCGTACCGTTGATCACCAAATCCGATGGCACCAAATTCGGTAAAACCGAAGGTGGCGCGGTGTGGCTGGATGCGAAAAAAACCAGTCCGTACAAGTTCTACCAGTTCTGGATTAATACCGCAGATGCGGATGTCTATCGCTTCCTGAAGTTCTTCACCTTCATGAGCATAGAAGAGATCAATGCGCTGGAAGAAGAAGATAAAAACAGCGGCAAAGCGCCACGTGCGCAGTACGTGCTGGCTGAGCTGGTGACGCGTCTGGTGCACGGCGAAAGCGGCCTAACCGCGGCGAAACGCATCACCGAGAGCCTGTTCTCCGGCAGCCTGAGTGCCATGACCGAAGCGGATTTTGAGCAGCTGGCGCAGGACGGCATGCCAACCATCACGCTGACGGCAGAAGACGATCTGCAACAGGCGCTGGTGGCGGCGGAGCTGGTGCCATCACGTGGCCAGGCGCGCACCATGATCGGTTCAAATGCGGTCTCGCTAAATGGCGAAAAACAGTCAGACGCCGAGTACCGTTTCAGCGATAGCGATAAACTGTTTGGACGTTTCACGTTGTTGCGTCGCGGTAAAAAACATTACTGCCTGATTAACTGGCAGTAAGCGTTGAGGGCCGGTTTCCGGCCCTTTTTTATGGCAAGACAGCAGTACAGGGCAAAATGAAAAATATTCTCGCAATTCAATCTCACGTTGTTTACGGACATGCCGGTAACAGCGCTGCCGAATTCCCGATGCGCCGCATGGGCGCAAACGTTTGGCCGCTGAATACCGTGCAATTTTCTAATCACACGCAGTATGGTCACTGGACCGGCACCGTGATGCCCGCCACGCATTTGACCGACATCGTTAAAGGCATTGCGGCGGTTGATCGCCTGAAGACCTGTGATGCGGTGCTGAGTGGCTATTTGGGGTCGGCAGAGCAGGGCGAACAGATTCTGGAGATCGTTCGTCTGGTGAAAGAGGCCAACCCAAACGCGTGGTTCTTCTGTGACCCGGTAATGGGCCATCCGGAAAAAGGCTGCATCGTGGCGCCGGGTGTGGCGGAATTCCACTGCAAAATGGCGTTGCCCGCCAGCGATATCATCGCGCCGAATCTGCTGGAGCTGGAGATGCTCAGTGGCCATGAGGTTGCTAACGTCGAACAGGCGGTAATTGCCGCGCGTGAACTGATTAGCAAAGGCCCGAAAGTGGTGCTGGTGAAGCATCTTGCGCGCGCCGGACGTCGCAGTGACCGCTTTGAGATGCTGCTGGTGACCGCCGAAGAGTGTTGGCACATTAGCCGCCCGCTGGTGGACTTTGGCGTGCGTCAGCCGGTGGGTGTGGGCGATCTGACCAGCGGGCTGCTGCTGGTTGATCTGCTGCACGGCAAATCGCTGCAGGATGCGCTAGAACACATCACTGCTGCGGTATATGAAGTGATGCTAAAAACCCATGAAATGGGTGAGTATGAATTGCAGTTGGTGGCGGCACAGGATGCGATTGCCAAACCGACGCAGCACTTCGCGGCAGAAAAGCTGTAATAGCAAAAAGAGGCCGGGTTTTAACACCGGCCCTTTCTGTTAAACCAAACCTTCCGCTTTCAATGCTGCCTGCACCGCCGGACGCTCAGCAACACGATTAAACCAGGCTTCTAACGCATCCAAACCACTTAAATCCAGCTTGATAGCTTTGGCCCAGCGCGTCACCACAAACAGATACACATCAGCGACGGTGAAACGTAATCCCAGCAGCCACTGTTTATCCTGCAACGCTTCGTTCACCGCCTGATACTTCTTCTCCAGCTGCGCACGCACAATGGTCTTGTACTCTTCCGGCGTATCCGGACGAAACAGCGGGCTGAAGGTTTTATGCAGCTCGCTGCTGACGAAACTCAACCACTCCAGTGTGTGGTAGCGCGTCAGGCTACCGGTGGGCGCCAGCAGATTGCGATCCGGCTTAAGATCCGCCAGATACTGCACAATCGCCACGCCTTCGGTCAGGATGCTGCCATCATCAAACTGCAGCGCCGGCACTTGTCCTTTCGGGTTAATCTGCCAGTAATCCTCTCCTTGCTCGGTCACTTTCTTCTGCAGGTCAACGTTCACCTGTGTAAAGTCCAGTCCGCATTCAAACGCGACAATATGCGGTGATAGCGAACAGGCACCGGGCTTGCAATAGAGTTTCATCATGGCTTCTCCTTGAGTGTGGTGGTCAACGAAGCAGCATAAGTCTGCCCGTCATTTTTACCCGTGACAGTGATCAGGAATTGCGGTCACCGTTCAGGTTTATTGCGCAAAGCATGGCAGCAACGGCAGCTTTTCAAGCGCAAAATCCCAAAATCGCCTCACTTTTGGCGTCATATTCTTCACGCGCTGCGTCACTAACTGCACCGGCAGCGGCGCCGGTTCCCATTCAGGCAGTAACTGCATCAGTTTTCCGTTATGGATATCGTCGAGAACCTGATACGACAACAGCCGTCCGATGCCGTGCGCGTTGCGCAGCGCTTCCAACTGGCTCTCCACATCGTTAACGCGCAGACGCGGCGTGATTCTCACGCGCAAATCCTGGGAAAAACGCCACTCGCGCGTATGACGCAGACTCGCCACTAAGGCATGTTGAGCCAGTTCAGCGGGATGAGAGGGCGTGCCAGCACGTTGCAGATAGTCAGGGCTGGCCACCAGCGTCGGACGTACATTGCCAACCTGACGCGCCACCATTGAAGAGTCCTGCAATTCTCCAATGCGCAGCGCAATATCCAGGCCGTTTTCAATCAGGTCCTGATAGCTGTCGCTTAGCACCACTTCAATCTGCATCTCAGTATGCTGCTGCAGGAAGGCGTTCACCAGCGGCATCATGTGGCGACGGCCAAACTGCACCGGCGCTGTTAAACGCAGCAGGCCATGCAGGCCGCTGTGGTGAGCGCTGTCGATGGCACGCTGATAATCGCTGAGCACGCGTTGCGCCTGCTCAAACAGCTGCCAGCCGGCCTCGGTCGGCGCCAGCTGGCGTGTGGTGCGTTCAATCAGGGTGGTAGCGAGACGCGCTTCGAGGGTGTTGAGCGTGCGGGTGATAACCGGAGGCGAGCGTTGTAACAAGCGCGCCGCGCTGGCCAAACTGCCTTGTTGGATGACCGTGACAAACACCTCTAGCTCATCAAACCTGTCCATGATTTTTCCACTCTGATTAACAGTGAGCGGACATCATGAAGTTAAGTGAGTAAAAAGCGAAGTGTGATGAGCAGAAATCATTAAAGGAAATGTGAATGATGGAGAAATGGCGGGTAGAAAAAAGCCGGGACAAGCCCGGCTTTTCAGTTACTGGTTCGCGTTAGCGCGTTTCAGTTGAGTTTGACTGTCGTCCTGTGTCATGCGGTTCAACAGTGGCGCGGTGATCAACATCAGAAGGGCAATCACACCGGTCGCAATACCAATCTGCTGGAACACATGGCTGTAAACTGCCAGTGAAGTGTGCGGATCGGTGACATCGCTTGGCACCGCCATCAGATTCGCGACTTTACCGGCAATCATGGCCGCACCCGCGGTGGTCAGGAACCAGGATCCCATGATAAAGCCCATCAGACGTTGAGGTACCAATTGCGCCACCATCGCTAAGCCCAGACCGGAAATCATCAACTCACCGATACTTTGCAGTGCATAGCTGAGGATTAGCCAGTTAACCGAGACGATACCGGCTTCGTTGGCAAATTTAGCGCCAAACGGCAATACCAGGAATGCCGCTGAGCACAGCACCATCCCGAAGGCGAATTTATGTGGCATCGGCATTTTATCGCCGAGCTTGTTATACACCGCCGCCAGAATCGGGCTTGCCAGCATAATCCAGAACGGGTTAAGCGCCTGGAACTGTTCTGGCTCAAAGGTGATGCCGAGAATTGCGTGCTCAACGTTGCGGATTGCGAAGAAGTTGAGTGAGGTTGGCATCTGCATGTAGAGCACAAAGAACACAATCGCTTCTACCATCAGCAGGAAAGCCACGATCATCTTGCGACGTGCCGCACCTTTCAGGGCAAAGGCTTCTTTAGCGAAGATCAACACGATACCCGCCGCGATTACGCCCAGCGTCATACGCGCAATGCTCTGGTGATGCAGCAACCAGGTCGCCAGTGCAACCAGTGCGACCACGCCAACCAGCGTCATCAGCAGTTTACCCATCTGCAGCGGGGCGAAATCGGGTTTAGAACCGTAGTTTTTCACCATACGCTGGCAGAACAGGAAGTTAAGTAACGTGATGACCAAACCGACAACCGAAAGCGAGAATGCTGCGCCCCAGCCATATTTGGCGGCCAGCCACGGTGTCAGCATCATTGAGAACAGTGAACCGATGTTGATCGACATGTAGAACATGGTGAAGGCACCGTCGAGGCGCGCGTCATCTTTCTCATAACAGGTCGAGAGCAGGGAAGAGGGGTTGGCTTTAAACAAACCGCTACCGACGGCGATGGTCGCCATGCCGATATACACCATTGAGGTGTCATGGCCGGAGAAGGCAATCAGCGCATAACCCAGCGCCAACACAATCACGCCGAGAACAATGACACGTTTGGTGCCGAGTACTTTATCGCCGAGCCAGCCACCGATGGCAACCAGGCCATACACCAGTGCGCTAAACGAGGTGAACAGCGTAATGGAGTCCGCTTCGGACATGCCCAACTGTTTCACCAGGTAAACCGCCATAATGGCTTGCAGACCGTAGTAACCAAAACGTTCCCACAGTTCGATGGAGAAGATCAGATAAAACGCTTTGGGTTGCTTAAAAGCATTGAGGCTTGGTGCCTCATCAGTGTGTTTGTTTGCAGTTGACACTTGTACCTCAGTTTTAACATAGCCTGTTTTGCGACAGGAATTAAGTCTGCGTCGGGCTGGGTAATCCCGCGCAACATTGTTATTAGAAAGGAAAAACGGCGACTAATTTGGCTGAATCAGTCCATCAGGGCAAGCATTTTTTACGCGCTGAAATACGTGCAATAGGTAGGGTTAATGCCGCTATACAAAGTTGTAAATCAGTGTTAAATGTCGCTGATAGGCATTATATCAGGACAAAGGTGTAAAATGCAGAGCAGGAGGATCATTTTCCTGATGTAAACTGCTCGGAGAAGCTTTGCCAGAATATATCGCTAATGTTCATAAATTATACAGACAATAGAATTGTTATTGCGCAAAATATAAGCACAACAGGTTGATTGGTGAGCGTAATAAGCAGTCGAAAGATTCCAGAACGCTAATTTGTTGATCCTGCGCACAAAACTGCGAATTAATTAAAGGAGCAAAAGAAGTAAACGTTTGCGCAGCTGGCATCTGACGAATAAAACAGCGATAGGGCGCACTCTTTGCCAGATAAAAATGCAGCACTACGCGCAATGCGTTTAAATGAAAACAGCACAAACACAGGTTTTAGCCGCTTAGACAGCAGGATAACTTTGCTGTAACCTCCTTTTTTCCCTGAAAGGACGTAGTCATGACGAAGATGATTCGTGTCGCCCTGATTGGCGATTACCGTGCTAATGCTGTTGCGCATCAGGCCATCCCTCCCGCCGTACAACTGGCCGCAAAAACGCTCTCTCTTAATGTCAGCGCTGACTGGATCGCGACGCCAGAGCTCGATCAGCACCCCCTCACCGATTACCATGCGATTTGGCTGGTGCCGGGAAGTCCTTATCTCAATGACGATGGCGTATTTGCCACCATTCGCTGGGCGCGTGAAAACGGGAAGCCCTTTTTGGGTTCGTGTGGCGGATTTCAGTACGCCATCGTTGAGTACGCGCGCAATGTGTTGGGTTGGGAAGATGCTGCGCATGCGGAAACCGATCCCACTGGCCGCTGGGTAATTGCGCCGCTGGCGTGTTCGCTGGTGGAAAAGCGTGGAACCGTCACTTTCCAGCCGGGTTCACGTGTCGCGCAGGCGTATGGCGCGTTGCAGAGCGATGAGGGCTATCACTGCAACTTTGGCGTCAACGCCGAATTCAGCGAGGCGCTGGCAACGAAGAATTTAACGATCACCTCATGGGATTTGGCAGGCGATGTGCGCGGCATTGAATTAATCGATCACCCATTCTTTGTCGCCACCTTGTTCCAGTCCGAGCGGGCTGCGCTGCAAAATCGCCTATCGCCGCTGGTGGTTGCCTGGCTGCAGGCAGCCGCAGCGACGTGAAGGGTGAGGTAATGCTGGTCAGTTGAGGTGTGAAAACCGAAATGACGCAGCGCACAGATTGTAGCGGCGCACTTTATTGCGTAATGCCGATCAGTTAAGCGCCAAGCCACTTTCGTTCGCCATCGGCTGGGGCAGTTTCAGCTATGCCGTGCGGCGACCGAGCAGAGGACGCCTGGCCGCGCCCTCTGCACTCCCGGGCCCTGCGCCAGCCCATCCCGCCGCTTCGCGGTGCCTTCACTCATTCACGATTCCTGACGGACCGGCGGCGATTCGCTCCTGCTCAGCGCCGCCTCTCGCCGCATCCCTGCGGCTCGCCCTGAAATCCCTCATTCGCTCAGCGGGTTGGGATGTCGCCTCCACACCCGCGCTTCAGCATCAATGCCTGTTTCTTAATCACTATTGCTGTAACGCCTGTAGGGGCGCCATTCATGGCGACCAGGTAACCCCTCCCCGAGCCAGTTCGCTGCTTAACTGACGAGCATTACGCACTTTATTGCGCGATAAATCGCGCCGCTACGGAATGCTACGATGATGGGATGCTGTACTTAATTAAGTTGCAACAATGGCTTACGGTCACGCCCCGATTGGTGATAACAGTGAATAGCCTCTCGCCAGTTTGCCAATGGAAAAAGCGCCACTTCGCCACAATCACTTGCACGCAATAGCGGCCAGAGTTGAATGAAAAGATGTTGCCAATCCTGATGCGCTAAATCTTCCAGCGTATGCCGAATGTGGAACCAGTGCAGCGCTGGACGTGACGCATTCACCTGCACCGGCTTACCGCTCAGCACGCCGTAAGCCACAAACTGTGCCTCTGCGGGCAACGATTGCCAAATCAACTGACCGATTTCACCGCCCACCGCATCAAACACCCGATCGCACCGCTGCGCGGCAGCGGCAATCTCGTTACGCTGCGATTCCATCAGCGCAGCAATACCCAGTTTTTGCAGGCGCGCGCGATGTTGCGGCGCACGATGCACTAAGGTGATAGCGATCGCGCCCATGTGCCGCGCCCACTGCGCGAGTAACAAGGCACAAGCGGAACCGCCTGCGGTGATCAGGACGCGTTTACCGGCTGGCGACCACTGCTTCAGCATCAGCAGCGCCGCCAGCGGATTGATATACGCGCGTGCCGCAAGCAAGGTGCTGATGTCGGACGGAACCGGCACCGCAATCTGCGGATCGCAATCGACATAGCGTTGCCAGGTGCCGGCACTGCGCAAAGGCAGCACACGCTGACCGAGCAAATGATGGTAAGCGGGCGGCGCTGCAATCACCGTGCCGACGCCTTCATAGCCGGCAGTCAATGGTGGCGTAACGCGATGGCGATAAGCGCCGGTAATCGGAATCAGGTCAGAAGCATTGATGGGGGCAAACTGCATGGCCACGCGCAGCAGGCCAGCAGCGCAGGGCGATAAAGGGAAAGGTTCCAGCGTAAGTACGCTGGCAGGATCGCCAAACTGCCGATAAGCGAGGGCAAGATTGCTTATCGGCGCTGTTTCACCATTCGGTTTTGGCGTCGAATTCACACAGATCTTCGATCAGACAGGATCCGCAGCGCGGTTTACGCGCCACGCAGGTATAGCGACCATGCAGAATTAGCCAGTGATGACAATCAACCTTGAACGCCGCGGGCACTACCTTAAGAAGTTTATCTTCCACTTCTTCCACGTTCTTACCCGGCGCAAAGCGGGTGCGATTGCTGACGCGGAAAATATGGGTGTCGACGGCGATAGTAGGCCAACCGAAAGCGGTATTGAGCACCACATTGGCGGTTTTACGCCCGACGCCCGGTAGCGCTTCCAGCGCCGCACGATCTTCCGGTACTTCGCCGCCGTGCTGCTCCAGCAGAATGCGACAGGTCTTGATGACGTTCTCCGCCTTGCTGTTAAACAGGCCGATGGTTTTGATGTATTCCTTCACGCCATCAACGCCCAGCGCCAGAATCGTTGCCGGCGTATTCGCCACCGGATAGAGCTTCGCGGTGGCTTTATTGACGCTCACGTCGGTGGCCTGAGCGGAAAGCAACACCGCAATCAGCAACTCAAACGGTGAGGTGAAGTTCAGTTCGGTAGTCGGATGCGGATTTTCATCACGCAGGCGCGTAAGGATCTGCGCGCGTTTCTCTTTATTCACACCGCTTTCCCGGTTGCGCCTTGCGGCTCAGCTTCAGGCGCCGCCGCACGAGTGGCAGCGCGCTGTTTCATCTTCTGGTCGATAAGGTACTTGCCCGCCAGCAGCATGCCAAGGCCAATAAAGGCACCCGGTGGCAGCATCGCCAGTAGCATCGGTGAATCAAAATGCACCACTTCAATACGCAGCGCTTTCGCCCAAGGACCGAGCAATTGGTCCGCACCGTTGAAAAGCGTACCGCTGCCAATCAGTTCACGAATCGATCCCAGTGTCACCATCGCGCAGGTTGCGCCCATGCCGATGGCAAACCCGTCCAGCGCGGAGAGGGGAATGCTGCTCTTTGAGGCGACTGCTTCGGCGCGGCCCACCACGATGCAGTTGGTGACGATCAGCGGGATAAAGATGCCGAGTGACTGATATAAGCCGTACGCGTAGGCGTTGATCAGCATCTGCACGCAGCTCACTACCGAGGCGATAATCATCACGTAAATCGGAATACGAATTTCGGCCGGCACCCAACGACGCGAGGCAGAAATCGAACTGTTGGTGATGGTCAGCACCAGCGTGGTCGCCAGACCTAAACCGAGGGCGTTGGTGGCGGTAGAGGTCACCGCCAGCAGCGGACACAGGCCGAGCAGCTGCACCAGCGCGGAGTTATTTTTCCACAGGCCGCCGACCAGTAAATTCTTCGCTTCACTCATTTGCATCTCCACATTCAGGCAGCGAAGCGAGCTTCGCAGGCAGTGTTTCAATCAGCAGCGCGGTGCGCTTGGTGGCATTCACCACCGCGCGAGGCGTAATGGTTGCGCCGGTAAATTGGTCGAATTCACCGCCGTCTTTTTTCACTGCAAAATTTTTGTCATCAGCGCCATGGATCACTTTGCCATTGAAGCTGTTGATCCAGTCTGAAATACGCAGTTCGATTTTATCGCCGAGGCCCGGCGTTTCATGATGCTCAACCACGCGTACGCCCAGCACTTTGCCGTGGAAATCGGCGCCGACCAACATCTGAATCGCACCAGAATAGCCGTCTGGCGCAGTGGTCTCAAGCGCGGCCGCCACCGGCTGGTCGCCCTTGCGCGCGACATAGAGATGGTGCGGACGATCATTGCCTAGCGCCAGCGCATCGGTCACCAGAAAACACTCTTGCTGGATGTGATTGTCATACAGATCGGTCGGTACGACCTGATCTAACAAATTTTTCTGCTGTAGCGCCGTCTGATGCTCCACCGTCGGCTTGGTGACATAGTTGACCACCGCCGTCACGCCGGTGGTGATCACCGCAAAGGCTGCCAGCGTCACCGCATTTTTACGAATAGCTTCGATCATCTTCAATCCTTGCGATGGCCGTAAACGCGCGGCTGGGTGTAGTAATCAATCAGCGGCACACAAATGTTCGCCAGCAATACCGCGAAGGCGACGCCATCCGGATAGCCGCCAAAGCTACGAATTAGCCAGACCAGCAAACCAATTAGCGCACCGTAAACCAGGCGTCCGCGATTGGTGGTCGATGCGGTCACCGGATCGGTCGCGATAAAGAACGCGCCGAGCATGGTGGCACCGGAGAACAGGTGAATCAGCGGCGAGTTAAGCGACTCCGGTGAAAACACCCAGCCCAGCGTGGCGCAGAACGCCAGCGAGACGAGGAAACTGACCGGAATGTGCCAGCGAATGGCATTTTTCGCCAGCAGCAGCACGCCGCCAAGCAAATAACCGAGGTTAACCCATTGCCACCCCAACCCGGCTAACACGCCGCTGTAAATCGGCTCAGCCAGCAACTGATCTGCGCTGTGTCCAGCGCGCAGCCCGGTTTTAAACGTATCCAGCGGCGTTGCCTGGCTGACGCCATCAACGCCGAGTTGCAGCTGCTGCATGGTTTCACCGGCCAGCGTGTGGTGGGTGAAGATCATGCTGAGCGAATCCAGTAAGCCCGGTTTGATCGCCTGTAAGCTGTCCGGTGGCAGCCAACTGGTCATTTGTACCGGGAAGGAGATCAGCAGTACCACGTAACCCACCATCGCCGGGTTAAACGGGTTTTGCCCCAAACCGCCGTACAGCTGTTTGGCAATCACGATGGCGAAAATCGTTCCCAGCACCACCAACCACCACGGTGCAAGCGGCGGCAGGCTGATGCCAAGCAGCAACGCGGTGAGCAGGGCCGAGTTGTCAGAGAGTGTCGGCACCACCGGCGTTTTGCGCAGACGCAGAATCGCCCCTTCAGTGGCCCATGCGGTGGCGGTCGCCAGCAAAACCTGAATTAAAAAACCAACGCCAAAGAAATACCACTGCGCGGCCATACCAGGCAGCGCGGCCAGCACCACCAGCAGCATAATATTGCCGGTGCTACGGCGGTTGTGGGTATAGGGCGAACTTGCGAGACGAAAAGCCATTTAATCCTCAGTATTCGAAGGCTGCTGCTGCGCTTTACGCGCTTTGGCACGGGCGACCGCAGCGGCAATGGCCGCTTTGCGTGGGTCGGCGGAGTCAGGAGAGGCAGCAGCCTCCACTTCAGAAGATGTTGCTTCAGTCTGCTGCGCGGCAGCGGCGGCTTTTTTCGCTTTGGCGCGGGCAATGGCGGCTTCAACCGCGGCTTTGCGCGGATCGACGGCTGCCACAGGCGTGACGGCTGCCGGCTCGGCAGGTGCCGGTTCAACGGCTTGCACGGCAGCGGCGGCTTTTTTCGCTTTGGCGCGGGCAATCGCGGCTTCAACAGCGGCTTTACGCGGATCGACGGCTGCCGCAGGCGCGACGGCTTCCGGCTCGGCAGGTGCCGGTTCAACGGCTTGCGCGGCAGCGTTGGCTTTTTTCGCTTTGGCGCGGGCAATGGCGGCTTCAACCGCGGCTTTACGCGGATCAACGGCTGCCGCAGGCGCGACGGCTGCCGGCTCGGCAGGTGCCGGTTCAACGGCTTGCGCGGCAGCGGCGGCTTTTTTCGCTTTGGCGCGGGCAATGGCGGCTTCAACCGCAGCTTTACGCGGATCGACGTCTGCCGCTGGCGCGACGGCTTCCGGCTCGGCAGGTGCCGGTTCAACGGCTTGCGCGGCAGCGGCGGCTTTTTTCGCTTTGGCACGGGCAATCGCGGCTTCAACGGCGGCTTTGCGCGGATCGACTTCAGCAGTTGGCGCGTCCACTTCCGGTTCCGCAGGCGCTATTTCAGCGGCCGGTGCGCCCGCTTTCCTGGCTTTAGCACGGGCAATTGCTGCTTCCACCGCCGCTTTACGCGGATCGCCGTACTGTCGACTGAGCGCCTGGGTTTCGGCTTGCTTCTCAGCCTGCTGCGCTAAGGCTTGCGCATGACGTGCTTCGCGCTCGGCCGCATCTTGCTCCGGAGTCTTTTCCTGACGCGCTTTCACGCGAGCTACGGCGGCGTCAAGTTCACCCTGATCGCTGCGCGCTGCGCGTTGTTTAGCCTGTTCATGACGCATTTCACGCGCCTGTTTTTCGCGTTCCAGCCGCGCCAGGCGTGCTTCAAATCGCGCTTTCGCTTCGGCGGTGCGTTTCGCTTCGAGATCGATGGCGCGCAGTTCCGCCTTCTCCTGGCGATAATATTGCACCAGCGGAATGTTACTCGGGCACACGTAGGCGCAGGCACCACACTCAATGCAGTCATCAATATTATGCGCGCGTGCTTTTTCGTGATCGCCGCCCTGGCTATACCAGAACAGCTGCTGCGGCAGCAGTTTAGCCGGGCAGGCATCGGCGCAGGCGCTGCAGCGGATGCAGGATTGTTCTTCCTGATCGTTGCCCATTTCGCTCGCGGAAGGGGCCAGAATGCAGTTGGAGATTTTAACCAGCGGCACGTTAAGTGACGGCAGGGTAAAGCCCATCAACGGACCGCCCATAATCACCATCTGGCGCGATCCCGGGGTAAAACCGGCGTGCTGCAGCAGATGGCTCACGGGTGTGCCGAGACGTCCCCAAACGTTGCGCGGGCGTGCCAGCGCTTCGCCGGTTAAGGTCACCACGCGTTCGGTGATCGGTTCGCCGTCAACGATGGCGCGTTTCACCGCCCACGCGGTTCCGACGTTCTGCATCAGCACACCAATATCGGTGGAACGTCCGCCGTGTGGCACTTCGAGGCCGGTGAGAATCTGAGTCAGCTGTTTCGCGCCGCCAGAAGGATACTTGGTAGGGATGACGCGAATCTGCAGTTCACGATCGCCACCCAATGCCTGCTTCAACGCGGCAATTGCTTCGGGTTTGTTATCTTCAACACCAATCAGCACGCGTTCAGCCTGCAACACCCACGCGAGAATGCGGCAGCCTTCCAGCACTTCGGCGGCACAATCCTGCATTAAGCGGTCATCGGCGGTGATGTAAGGTTCGCACTCGGCGGCGTTGATAATCAGCGTTTTCACGCCGCGCAGGCCGCCGCGCAGTTTGGTCGCGGTAGGGAAACCCGCGCCACCCAGACCGGCGATGCCCGCATCGTGAATACGTTTTACTGTTTCTTCACGCGTAAGCGCGCGGTAATCGGGCTGCGGATGGAGTGTGGTCCAGCGATCTTCGCCGTCGGCGCGCAGGAAAATGCACAGCTCCGATAAGCCCGACGGGTGCGCCGTCATGTGCGGTGCAATCTCTTCGATGGTGCCGGAAGTCGGCGCGTGTACCGGCAACATGCGTCCGCCGCCAAAGGTCAGCGGTTGGCCGCGCAGCACTTTGTCGCCAGGCGACACGCAAATCTCGCCTTCGTGGCCGATGTGCTGTTTTAATGGGATGATAAAGCGCTCAGGCAGCGGTAACTGGCTTAGCGGCGTACCGTTGGACTGTGTTTTCATTTCCGGCGGATGAATGCCGCCCTGAAAATCCCACAGCTTCTCTTTGCGGAACAGGTTAAACAGATTAAGCATGGGTTTCTACCGGGATTACCCGTACAGGAATGGTGTCGAGATTCCATTTCCAGTTGGCCGTAGTCGTGGCAACTGGGCGCATCTCAATGCAGTCAGTCGGGCAAGGCGCAACACAGAGATCGCAACCGGTGCAGACATCGCTAAGCACGGTATGCATGGCGCGGGTGGCGCCGACGATGGCGTCAACCGGGCAAGCTTGAATACACTTGGTGCAGCCAATGCAGTTCGCTTCATCGATCCACGCCACGGTGCGTATCGGCTCCAACACTTCTTCGCCGCCGTCGAGCGGTTGCGGTTCCACGTTGAGCAGCGCGGCCAACTTGAGCATGGTCTGCTCGCCGCCGGGCGCGCACTTATTGATGGCTTCACCGTTGTTGCCCACCGCATCGGCATACGGGCGGCAGCCAGGATAGCCGCACTGGCCACATTGGCTCTGCGGCAAAATCTCATCGATTTGTTCAACAATCGGATCTTCTTCCACCTCGAAGCGACGCGAGGCGTAACCGAGCAGGGCGCCGAACACCAGGCTTAGCGCAGCCAGTACTGCAATAGCAATCCAAATCGCGGTCATTAGAATTTCACCAGCCCGGTGAAGCCCATAAAGGCCAGCGCCATCAGACCGGCGGTGATCAGCGCAATGGAGTTGCCTTTAAACGGTGCGGGGACATTCGCCAAAACTAAACGCTCGCGCATGCCAGCGAACAGCACCATCACCAGCGAGAAGCCCAGCGAAGCACTGAAGCCATACAGCGCCGCTTGCAGGAAGGTGTGATTCAGATTGACGCTCAGCAACGGCACGCCCAGCACCGCGCAGTTGGTGGTAATCAGCGGCAGGAAGATTCCGAGCAAACGATAAAGCGACGGACTGGTTTTGCGCACCACCATTTCGGTGAACTGCACCACCACTGCGATCACCAGGATGTAAGCCATGGTCCGCAGATAAACCAGATCGAGCGGCACCAGAATCAGGTGATTCACCAGCCAGGCGCAGATCGCCGCCAGCGTGATCACGAAAGTGGTGGCGAGTCCCATGCCAATGGCCGTTTCCAGTTTTTTTGACACGCCCATAAATGGGCAAAGGCCGAGGAATTTGACCAACACGAAGTTGTTCACCAGCACGGTGCCAATAAAGAGAAGTAAGTAATCGGTCATTTTTTAACCTGGGAAGCCGAAAGGCGCCTATTATCCGAAATCGAGAGGTGCATCTCAACCTTCACGCGGTTTGTGTGGTCGTCAAGAGCACTCAGAATTAAATTGCTGACGAAACTCACGTCATTATGGCTGGGTAAACGTCTGTTTTACGCGCTGAGAGCGTTTGAAATAGGGGACAAACACTGCCGCTGCCAACAGCGACAGCAGCAAAGTCTGTATCGCTTTGCCATCTGCAACCGGTGTAAAGGCAAAGGTTTTCAGCGCCAGCAGAATCGTCATGAGCAGCCACAGAATGTAGTGGCGCGGTAATCGACGCGAACGTTTACAGAAAATCCAGCACACCCAAATACTATAAGCCCACACCACCGCAGCAGTAAGCAGCGAGACTGACCATTGCATCAGTAAGGTGCCGCCGTGTGAAAACAGCGTAGTACGTAATTCGGGATTGAAAAGCGGGCTCAAATACATTGCCACCACCAGCGCACTGGTCAGCATGGTCATAATCAGCCACGCCAACGGCAGCAATAGCCAGCCAGCAATACGTGGCGGGAAAACCTGTTCGGTCATCGACAAGATCCTGTTTACAGAAAAGAGGGCGATGCAGAGCGTATCATGTCCAAACGGGGCACGCCCGACCTGGACAACGCAAGAGCGCAGATAAAGAGGGGGATAAATCAATTAGATCACGTAACGCCAAACGGTTTTAGGCACGCGGCCCATATCGAACAGACGTCCGCCAGAGACTAATTCAGCACGTCGATGGTCGGCAGCGCGATACATATTGATGATCTCGTTATCATCAGTCAGCGAATAATTAAGATGGTCGTAGAGTTTTTCCAGACTATCGAGATTATTCACTTTGCGGAATTTCAGCAGGTAATCTAACGCAGTCATGATTGCCATTTAAATATAAAGTACTCGGAAGTGCCCAAGTATAGGGAGCACGCCGCGAGAGTCCATACACTCCTCACAAAAAAATACAAAATTCAGACAACATGCGCTAATTCGCTCATGAAACGACACTTTTTTGGCGTTTAAGTGTTTTAAACGCGCATGAAAAGTGCACTTTAAGCCAGGTTTAAGCCGCTATTTAGTGGGCTTGTGAGAAAATCTCACACTATTTAACCCATTCAGGAAAGCCCTTATTTATCCGTCTCTATAATAGGTATTTCCGATCGTACTGCTGATAAATCCGTTAATTATTCCTTACTGGTCGGCAAATTTATGTACATGCCATGAAACTGCCACTCACAATCTGTGCGAGCAATCACAAAACCGATAAATGTATGTCTGCTCAGGCAATAACCATTCTTTACGCATCCGTTGTAATCGTTTCCAGTGGCCTGACGCATAACCGATTCTGTTTATTACATTTATTTAACCACCTGCGTAATATTGCGCAGGCATTTTATCCATAATCTCCCTGTCATCTCGACTTTGCTCATTCTCGTAACTCCTTTAATTCACTCTGATTTGTGAGGTGTGTCGCGCTTGTTTCCGCGCTTTTCAGCCAGGCTTAATTCGCGTTTTGTACCCCTACAACACACTCCCTTCAGAGGAATGAAACTATGTGGAAACGTTTACTCTTAACCGCCATGGTGAGTTCGGCACTGAGTACGTCGGTGCTGGCTGCTGATATGACGGTGGGCTTCTCACAGGTTGGCTCGGAATCTGGCTGGCGTTCAGCAGAAACCAATGTGGCAAAAAGTGAAGCGCAAAAGCGCGGCATCACCCTGAAAATCGCCGATGGCCAGCAGAAACAAGAGAACCAAATCAAAGCCGTACGCTCGTTCATAGCGCAAGGCGTGGATGCCATCTTTATTGCGCCCGTGGTGCAAACGGGATGGGAGCCGGTGCTGGAAGAAGCCAAAGACGCCAAAATCCCGGTGTTCTTACTCGATCGCGCCATCGTAGTGAAAGATAAATCGCTGTACATGGCGGTGGTCACCGCTGACAACGTGCTGGAAGGCAAGTTGATTGGTGACTGGCTGGTGAAAACTGTCGCAGACAAAAAATGTAACGTGGTAGAGCTGCAAGGCACCGTCGGTGCCAGCGTGGCGATTGACCGTAAGAAAGGGTTCGCCGAAGCCATCGCCGGCCACGACAATATCAAAGTGATTCGTTCGCAATCCGGTGACTTTACCCGCAGCAAAGGTAAAGAGGTAATGGAGAGCTTCATCAAAGCTGAAAACAACGGCAAAAACATCTGCATGGTTTATGCGCACAACGATGATATGGCGATCGGTGCTATTCAGGCGATCAAAGAAGCGGGCCTCAAGCCAGGCAAAGATATCCTTACCGGTTCGATTGACGGCGTGCCAGATATCTACAAAGCGATGCTTGCCGGTGAAGCCAATGCCAACGTGGAGCTGACGCCAAACATGGCCGGCCCGGCCTTCGACGCGCTGCAGAAATTCAAGAAAGACGGCACGATGCCGCCGAAAATCATCAAAACAGAATCGAAACTGTATCTGCCGGATACCGCGCAGGCGCAGCTCGATACCAAAAAAGGCATGGGTTACTGATCCCCGCAACCGCCCCGCGGGGCGGTTTTTTGATGACGTTAGGCGAGGTAGAACCTGATGAGCACCTCCGATGAAACCGCACTGCTGACTATCAGCGGCGTCAGCAAAGGTTTTCCCGGCGTGAAGGCGCTGGATAATGTCTCGTTCAGCATCCGCAAGGGCGAGATCATGGCCTTGCTGGGCGAGAACGGCGCGGGTAAATCCACACTGATCAAAGTGCTGACCGGCGTGTACACGCGCGATGCCGGTACGGTGACCCTGAATGGCAAAGCGATAACACCCCACAATACCGCCGATGCGCAGGAAATGGGCATTGGCACCGTTTATCAGGAAGTGAATCTGCTGCCGAACATGTCGGTGGCGGATAATTTGTACATTGGTCGGGAACCCCGTCGCTTTGGCATGATTGATCGCAAGCGTATGGTGCGTGATGCCGATGTGCTGATGCGCAATTACGGTTTTGTGCTCGACGTGACGCGTCCGCTCGGGCATTACTCGGTGGCGATGCAGCAGATCATCGCGATTTGTCGCGCGGTGGATCTCTCGGCGCAGGTGCTGATCCTCGATGAACCCACCGCCAGCCTGGATGCCAACGAAGTTGAGATGCTGTTTACCCTAATGGCGCAGCTAAAAGCCAAAGGGATGAGCCTGATTTTTGTTACCCATTTCCTCGACCAGGTTTACCGCATTACCGATCGCATTACCGTGCTGCGCAACGGGCAGTTTATCGCCACGCGCGATACCGCCACGCTGCCGCAGATTGAGCTGATTAAACTGATGCTCGGCCGCGAGCTGCTGGAAACTGCGTTGCAGCGGCAGGGCAGCACGTTACGCAGCAATCAGCCGGTGGTGTCGTTTGAGGATTACGGCAAGAAGGGCACCATTGAACCGTTCAACCTGCAGGTACGACCGGGTGAAGTGGTGGGGCTGGCCGGATTGCTGGGTTCCGGTCGTACGGAAACCGCCGAAGTGCTGTTTGGCATCCGCCGAGCCGATCGCGGGACCGCAACCATCAAAGGCAAACAGCAAACCATTCGCACGCCCGCCAAGGCCTCACGGCTCGGCATGGGGTTCTGCCCGGAAGATCGCAAAACTGACGGTATTATTGGCGGAGCATCGGTCCGCGAAAATATCATTCTGGCGTTGCAAGCGCAGCGCGGCTGGTTACGCCCCATTAAGCGTCGTGAGCAGCAGGAGATCGCTGAACGCTTTATCAAAAGCCTCGGTATTCGCACACCGCATGCCGATCAACCGGTTGAGCTATTGTCCGGTGGTAATCAGCAGAAAGTCTTGCTGTCGCGCTGGCTGGTGACCAAACCGCAATTCCTGATCCTCGACGAGCCGACGCGCGGAATTGATGTGGGTGCGCACGCCGAAATCATTCGCTTAATTGAAACCTTGTGCGCCGACGGATTGGCGCTGCTGGTTATCTCCTCTGAACTCGAAGAACTGGTGGGCTATGCCGATCGCGTGTTGATTATGCGCGATTTGAAGCAGGTGGCCGAAATCCCGCTGGAGCAGCTGTCGGTGGCTTCGATCGTCAATGCCATCGCCGATGGAGGAGCACAACATGCTTGAATCCCCTATGACACATGACAAACCCGAACGGCGTAAGCCGAAGCTGCCGCCCGGCATGCCGCAGATCGTAGCGCTGATTCTGGTGCTGCTGGTGGACAGCCTGGTGGCGAATAACTTTTTTGCCATCCACATTCAGGATGGACGCCTGTTCGGCAGTCCGATTGATATCCTCAATCGCGCCGCGCCGGTTGCGCTGCTGGCGATTGGCATGACGCTGGTGATTGCCACTGGCGGCATCGATCTGTCGGTAGGCGCGGTGATGGCGATTGCGGGCGCAACGGCGGCAACCTTGACCGTGTCGGGGCACAGTTTGCCGTTCATTATTCTGGTGACGCTGGGTACTGGCCTGGCGTGCGGTTTGTGGAACGGCGTGCTGGTGGCACTGCTAAAAATTCAGCCTTTTGTCGCCACCTTGATTTTGATGGTGGCGGGACGCGGCGTGGCGCAGCTGATTACCCAAGGCCAAATTGTGACCTTTAACAGCGATAGTCTGGCGTGGTTCGGTAGCGGGTCATTGTGGCTGTTGCCGGTGCCGGTATGGATTACGCTGCTGGTGGCGTTGGTGGTGTGGTTGTTGACGCGTAAAACCGCGCTCGGACTGTTTATCGAGGCGGTGGGTATTAATTTGCGTGCGGCGCGCAATGCCGGTGTAAATGGCTGGCTGGTGGTGATGTCGACGTATGTGATTAGCGGTATGTGCGCGGCGGTTGCCGGGATGATTGTCGCCGCGGATATTCGCGGTGCCGATGCCAATAACGCCGGCTTATGGCTGGAGTTGGATGCGATTCTGGCGGTGGTGATAGGCGGTGCCTCGCTCATGGGCGGGCGCTTTAATCTGGTGTTGTCATTGATTGGCGCGCTGATTATCCAGTCCATGAATACCGGCATTTTGCTGTCAGGCTTCCAGCCTGAACTCAATCAGGTCGTTAAAGCGGTGGTGGTGATGTGCGTGCTGCTGCTGCAGTCGCCACGCTTTATTGCCATCTTGAAACGGAGACGCCCGAAATGATTAAACGTCATCTGCCATTGATGATCACGCTGCTGGTGTTTGTGGCGGGTTATCTGTTTTGCCTGAGCCAGTTTCCCGGCTTCGCTTCAACGCGCGTGATTTGTAACATTCTGACCGATAATGCCTTCCTCGGTATTATCGCCGTGGGTATGACGTTCGTGATTTTATCCGGCGGGATTGATCTGTCGGTAGGTGCGGTGATCGCCTTTAGCGGCGTGTTTCTGGCGCGGGTGATTGGTGATTATCATCTCGATCCGCTTCTGGCGTTTGCGTTGGTGCTGGCGATGGGCGCACTGTTTGGCGCGATGATGGGCTGGCTGATTGATGCGCTGAAAATCCCGGCCTTCATTATTACGCTGGCAGGAATGTTTTTCCTGCGCGGCTGTAGCTATTTAGTCTCGGAGAATTCGATCCCTATCGATCATCCGCTCTATAGCACGTTGTCGAGTCTGGCATGGAAAATTCCCGGCGGCGGGCGGCTGAGTTTGCTGGCGGTGATTATGCTGGTAGTGGTGATTGGCGGCATTATTCTGGCGCACCGCACGCGCTTTGGTAATCAGGTGTATGCGATTGGCGGCAGCCTGACCTCGGCGCAGCTGATGGGCATTTCCACCCGCGCGACTACCATCAAGATTTATATGTTGTCGACCACGCTGGCAACGCTGGCGGGCATTGTGTTCTCCATTTATACCTCGGCAGGCTATGCGCTGGCGGGATTGGGCGTAGAGCTGGATGCCATTGCCTCCGTGGTGATTGGCGGTACCTTGTTGTCTGGCGGCGTGGGCACGGTATTGGGCACGCTGTTCGGCGTGTTGATTCAGGGCTTAATTCAGACCTGGATTAACTTCGACGGTACCTTGAGTTCGTGGTGGACAAAGATCGCCATCGGCATTCTGCTGTTTGCTTTTATCGCGCTGCAACGCTTATTAACGGTGATGTGGGATCGCCAGAAGAACGCGCCGGTTAAGCGTTTAACCTCGTAGGGGGGCCATTCATGGCCACCTGGTTTGCTTTGTGGCTGTGGGATTGGGTGCTTAGGCCAGGAAAAACCAGCCCGATCGCAAAGAAACCCTGCATCCATGCATTTCGGCCTCGCAAGTATTCGCCTCATCCATGAGGCTCACCCGCTAGCGGGCAATGCTTTGCATTGTGCAAAAACGCTCCCGGCGTTTTTGTCCCTGGCTCGGACGCTTTGCTCTTCGGGCTGGCCTTTCCCGGCCTAATGGAAACTTTCATCGCTGTTTCGGGCAGTTAACCCTAAGCTTTCTGCCCGGCTGTAGCGGCGCAATTTATTGCGCAATGTCGGGATGGGCTTAGTGCCGCCATCGGCAATCTGCTGTTCGCCTTGCTCACTTTCGTAGGGTGGCCATTCATAGCCACCTGGTTTGCTTTGTGGCGGTGGGATTGGGTGCTTAGGCCAGGAAAAACCAGCCCGATCGCAAAGAAACCCTGCATCCATGCAGTTCGGCTTCGCAAGTATTCGCCTCATCCATGAGGCTTACCCGCTAGCGGGCAATGCTTTGCATTGTGCAAAAACGCTCCCGGCGTTTTTGTCCCTGGCTCGGACGCTTTGCTCTTCGGGCTGGCCTTTCCCGGCCTAATGGAAACTTTCATCGCTGTTTCGGGCAGTAAACCTAAGCTTTTTGCCCGGTTGTAGCGGCGCAATTCATTGCGCAATGCCGGGATGGGCTTAGTGCCGCCATCGGCAATCTGCTGTTCGCCTTGCTCACTTTCGTAGGGTGGCCATTCATGGCCACCTGGTTTGCTTTGTGGCTGTGGGAACGGCTGCTTAGGCCAGGAAAGGCCAGCCCGATCGCAAAGAAACCCTGCATCCATGCAGATCGGCCTCGCCATCCTGGCTCGGACGCTTTGCTCTTCGGGCTGGCCTTTCCCGGCCTTACGGACACTTTCATCGCTGTTTCGGGCAGTAAACCTAAGCTTTCTGCCCGGTTGTAGCGGCGCAATTCATTGCGCAATGTCGGGATGGGCTTAGTGCCGCCATCGGCAATCTGCTGTTCGCCTTGCTCACTTTCGTAGGGTGGCCATTCATGGCCACCTGGTTTGCTTTGTGGCTGTGGGAACGGCTGCTTAGGCCAGGAAAGGCCAGCCCGATCGCAAAGAAACCCTGCATCCATGCAGATCGGCCTCGCCATCCTGGCTCGGACGCTTTGCTCTTCGGGCTGGCCTTTCCCGGCCTAATGGACACTTTCATCGCTGTTTCGGGCAGTAAACCTAAGCTTTCTGCCCGGTTGTAGCGGCGCAATTTATTGCGCAATGTCGGGATGGGCTTAGTGCCGCCATCGGTAATCTGCTGTTCGCCTTGCTCACTTTCGTAGGGTGGCCATTCATGGCCACCTGGTTTGCTTTGTGGCGGTGGGATTGGGTGCTTAGGCCAGGAAAACCAGCCCGATCGCAAAGAAACCCTGCATCCATGCATTTCGGCCTCGCCATCCTGGCTCGGACGCTTTGCTCTTCGGGCTGGCCTTTCCTGACCATGTGGATAATGTCATCGCTAATTAATAAAGCGGCTACCTACTTCCACTAAGGAGGAAGAGGTGGGCAGTGGAGTAAAGCGTCCGCCGCAAGGATGCGGCGGCCGAGGCTACAGGGATGTATTCACGCCGTCTTTACGTAACGCCCACCTTTTCAGACTGATAAGTGCGAATTCCTCAGCCAATAAAAAGGCCGCGAATCATCGCGGCCTTGATTAATCCTTTAAACTTTAACGCGCTAAGCGGTAATAGGCCTCATTCCAGCGCAGGGCATCTTTAAACGCCGGTAAGCGTGTTTCCTCATCGATCACCAGCACTTCAATGCCGTTCAGCTCGCCGTACAGATACATATCATCTAAATCCAGCGCCTGGCTAAACACCGTATGGTGCGCGCCGCCGGCCAGAATCCATGCTTCAGATGCGGTGGCCAGTGACGGTTGCGCACGCCACAGCGCACGCGCTACCGGCAGTTTTGGCAGCGGTTTTGGCTGCTCGATGGCATCCACCACATTCACCAGCAAACGGAAACGATCGCCGAGATCGATCACGCTGGCATTCACCGCACGTCCCGCAGGTGTGGAGAAGATCATGCGCGCCGGATCGGCTTTGTCGCCAATGCCGAGGAACTGCACATCAATCAGCGGTTTTTCCTCTTTGGCGATGGACGGGCACACTTCCAGCATGTGCGAACCCAGCACTAAATCGTTGCCCGGTGAGAAGTGATAGGTGTAGTCCTCCATAAATGACGTACCGCCGGCACGTGCGCCCGCTTGTATCTTGAGAATGTGCAGCAGCGCGGCAGTTTTCCAGTCACCTTCTCCGGCAAAGCCGTAGCCCTGGCCCATTAAGCGTTGCACCGCCAAACCCGGCAATTGCGTCATGCCATGCAACGTCTGGAAGTTGGTGGTGAAGGCTTTGCAGCCCTCAGCCTCAAGGAAGCGTTTCAGGCCGAGCTCAATACGTGCGGCATCCAATACATTTTGACGCTTGTCGCCGTTGACGGCGGCGGCCTCGGTAAAGCGATATTGGCTCTCATATTCATCGATCAGCGCGTTGACGTCGCCGTCGCTGACACTGTTCACCACCTCGACCAAATCGCCAACGCCCCAGCCATTCACCGAATAACCGAACTGAATCTGTGCCGCAACTTTATCGCCTTCGGTAACGGCGACTTCACGCATATTGTCACCGAAGCGCGCCACTTTCAGCTGCTGGCTAGCCTGTTTCGCTAATGCGGCATTGATCCAGCGTCCAATGCGTTGCTGGCTGGCTTTATCCTGCCAGTGACCGGTGACAACACTGTGTTGCAGCCCCATGCGCGCGCCGATAAAGCCGAACTCGCGGCCGCCGTGCGCGGTTTGATTGAGGTTCATAAAGTCCATATCCATGCTGTCCCACGGAATCTCCGCGTTGAACTGGGTATGGAATTGCAGCAGCGGCTTATTAAGGATACTCAGGCCACCAATCCACATCTTGGCCGGAGAAAAGGTGTGCAGCCAGGTAATGATGCCGACGCACTGGTTGTCGTGGTTGGCATCGCGGCACAGTGCCAGCGCTTCGTCCGGTGATTTCACCAGCGGCTTGAGCACCAGCGACACCGGTAATGTGCCGGCCTGATTTAATCCGTCCATCACCTGGCGAGCGTGCTGCTCCACCTGACGCAAGGTTTCCGCGCCGTAAAGGTGCTGTGTACCAATGACAAACCACACCTGTTGTGCGTTGTGCTGTTCCATAAAATCTCTCCTTTACTGAGCGGATGCGGTGCGAGCGGCATACTGCGGTTCAGCGGCCTGGCACCATTGTTGATAACGTTGATAAAGTTGCTGATAAGCGTCCACGCGTTCGGCGTTGGGTTGCAGCGTCACATCAATCGGACTGGCCATGACCTGCTGGGCAGCTGGCACGTCGGCATACACGCCCGCAGCCACGGCGGCAAAAATGGCGGCGCCCAGCGCACAGCATTCGTCAGAGGCAACGATATCCAGCGGACGGTTCATCACATCGCAGCACGCCTGCATGATGGCGGGAGATTTGCGCGCGATGCCGCCGAGCGTCAGGATGCTCTGCACGGGAATCTGCTGCTGTTCAAAACACTCCATAATGGCGCGTGCGCCAAACGCCGTTGCCGCGATCAGGCCACCAAACAGTGCGGGCGCATCGGTGCCGAGGTTGAGATCGGTAATCACGCCTTTTAAGCGCTGATTGGCATCCGGCGTGCGGCGTCCGTTGAACCAGTCCAGAACCACTGGCAGATGATCGAGTTGCGGGTTAGCAGCCCAGGCTTCGGTGAGAGTGCGGATCAGATCTTTTTGCAGCGCGGCTAACTGCGGCTGCAGTTCCGGATGCTGCTGCGCGGCCTGCTGCAGCGGCCAGCCGAGTAGGCGGCTGAACCAGGCATAAATGTCGCCAAACGCGGATTGACCGGCTTCGCAGCCAATCGCACCTGGCATTACGCTGCCGTCAACCTGACCACAAATACCTTTAATGGCGCGGTCGCCGACGGTGTCGCTGTCGGCAATCAAAATGTCGCAGGTTGACGTGCCAATCACTTTCACCAGCGTATAAGGTTGCGCACCCGCGCCGACGGCGCCCATGTGGCAGTCAAAGGCACCGCCCGACAGAATCACTTTTTCCGATAAACCAAGGCGCTGCGCCCATGCGCGGCTGAGCGTGCCAACCGGCACGTCGGCGGTCCAGGTTTGGGTGAAGAGCGGAGAATCGAGCTGTTCGGTCAGCAGCGGATCAAGCGCGTTGAAAAAGTCAGCGGGCGGTAAACCTTGCCACTCCGGATGCCACAGTGATTTGTGCCCGGCGGCACAGCGTCCACGACGCAGGTGTGCGGGTGCGGTGGTGCCGCTGAGCAATGCCGGCACCCAATCGCACAGTTCCACCCAAGACACTGCCGCGTCACGTACCGCAGCGTCTGCGCGTGACACGTGCAGTATCTTGGCCCAGAACCACTCCGACGAATACACGCCACCAATATAGCGGGTGTAATCGTTGAAACGACCGCTGCGACACAGCTGATTGATCTCTTCGGCTTCTTCAATCGCGGTGTGATCTTTCCACAGCACGAACATCGCGTTCGGGTTGGTGGCGAATTCCGGACGCAGCGCCAGCACGTTGCCATCACGGTCGATGGGCGCAGGCGTCGAGCCCGTGGAATCGACGCCAATGCCGACCACAGCTGCGCGCTGTTCGGGTGTTAATGCGTTGACTACCTCGACAATCGCCTGTTCCAGCGCATCAATATAGTCCTGCGGATGGTGACGAAAGCGGTTGGCGTGCGCGTCGCAAAATTCACCTTTGGCCCAACGCGCATAATTGACCACCGCTTTTTCCAGTTCTTTACCACTGTGGCAGTCCACGGCCAGCGCCCGCACCGAGTCACTGCCGAAATCCAGCCCAATTGTTATGGTGCCAGCACCCATTGGGATTCTCCTGTGTGAGTTATCTGGCTCTATCCTGGAATGGGGCGGCAGAAGCGGTTAGTCATCAGTCGCTGAGAATATGAACTTTTCTGCCATCGGCGGAGATGTGTGATCCATCGCAAAAGTTAACGACCGGTTAAATTTGCTGAATGTATGGAGGATTTTGTCATCGTTTTGAGATGTGATACCGCTCTACATTTTTCCTTTCCATTCCCGCTACAACTAGCCCAGCGTTTGCACAGCCTTTGTACAACATGTGTGCTAACGCGCTGAATTTTTAGCTGTACCCCACAAAAATATTTGATTGGTAGCGTTTACACCGATTCGCTAATAACAGCCTTAAACATCATTGTGCCGGAGAGCATCATGCATAAATTCACTAAAGCGCTGGCGGCAGTAGGTCTCGCCGCGGTTATGTCACAATCCGCTATCGCCGAGACCATGAAACTCGGTTTCCTCGTCAAACAGCCGGAGGAACCCTGGTTCCAGACCGAATGGAAATTTGCGGATAAAGCCGGCAAAGATCTGGGTTTCGAAGTGATTAAAATTGCCGTGCCCGACGGTGAGAAGACGCTAAATGCCATTGACAGCCTGGCTGCCAGCGGTGCGAAAGGCTTCGTCATCTGTACGCCGGATCCAAAGCTGGGTTCCGCAATTGTTGCTAAGGCTCGCGGTTATGGCCTGAAAGTGATTGCCGTTGACGACCAGTTTGTCACCGCCAAAGGCAAGCCGATGGATACTGTGCCGTTAGTCATGATGGCGGCGACCAAAATCGGCGAGCGTCAGGGACAAGAGCTTTATAAAGAGATGCAGAAACGCGGTTGGGATGTAAAAGAGACCGGCGTCATGGCGATCACCGCCAATGAGCTCGACACCGCGCGTCGTCGCACCGGCGGTTCCATGGACGCCCTGAAAGCCGCCGGTTTCCCGGAGAAACAGATCTATCAGGTCCCGACCAAATCCAACGATATCCCCGGCGCATTTGATGCCGGTAACTCGCTGCTGGTGCAGCATCCGGAAGTGAAACATTGGCTGATTCTCGGCATGAACGATAACACCGTGCTGGGCGGCGTTCGCGCCACCGAAGGTCAGGGCTTTAAAGCGCCGGACGTGATTGGTATCGGTATCAACGGTGTTGATGCGGTGAGTGAGTTGTCGAAAGGTTCAGCCACCGGTTTCTATGGTTCGCTGCTGCCGAGCCCAGATGTACACGGTTATAAGAGCAGTGAAATGCTTTACAACTGGGTCACCAAAGATCAGGAGCCGCCGAAGTTCACCGAAGTCACCGATGTGGTGCTGATTACCCGCGATAACTTCAAAGCCGAGCTGGATAAGAAAGGGCTGAAGTAATTCCGATTCGATATCACGCACCCTCTGTAGCGGCGCGATTTATCGCGCGATTTTTGGCGGTAGCCATGCGCAATAAATTGCGCCGCTACGAAGTGTGCAGGATCTACACGCATTAAGTCGTCAAGGAGTTCCCATGAACACTGATCCTGCCTTTCTGTCGTTTCATGGCATTAGTAAAACCTTTCCCGGCGTGAAAGCGCTGCAGGACATTTCGTTCAGCTGCCGTGCCGGTGAAGTACACGCGCTGATGGGGGAAAACGGTGCCGGTAAATCGACGCTGTTGAAGATCCTCAGCGGCAGCTACCAGCCGACTGGTGGCGAGATTCGTATCAAGGGCCAGCCAAAGAGATTTAGCAACACGGTGGAGGCGCTGGATGCGGGCGTCGCCATCATTTATCAGGAATTACATCTGATACCCGAAATGAGCGTGGCGGAGAACATCTATCTCGGTCAGTTGCCGCACAAACGTGGACTGGTTAATCGCAAACTGCTGCGTTATGAAGCCGGTTTACAGCTGAAAAATCTGGGGATGGATATCGATCCGGATATGCCGCTGAAATATCTGTCGCTTGGCCAGTGGCAGATGGTGGAGATTGCCAAAGCGCTGGCGCGCAATGCGCGCATCATCGCCTTTGATGAGCCAACCAGTTCACTGTCGGCGCGCGAGATCGATCATCTGTTTCGCGTGATTCGCCAGTTGCGTGAGCAGGGCCGCACCGTGCTGTACGTCTCGCATCGCATGGAGGAGATCTTTGCACTCAGTGATGCCATCACCGTGTTTAAAGATGGTCGCTACGTGCGCACCTTCACCGACATGAAAAACACCCATCACGACGATCTGGTGCAAGCGATGGTGGGACGTAATCTGGGGGATATTTATGGTTACGCGCCGCGTGAATTGGGCCCGGTGCGTCTGCAGCTGGACGCGGTAGAGGCAAAGGGCGTGCGTATGCCCATTTCGCTCACGGTGCGCGCCGGTGAAATCGTCGGCCTGTTTGGTCTGGTGGGCGCAGGGCGCAGCGAACTGATGAAAGGGCTGTTTGGTGCCACCAAACTGCGCGGGGGTACCGTGACGCTGGATGGCAAAAAGCTCAACATTCGCCAACCGATTGATGCGATTCGCGCCGGCATCATGCTGTGCCCGGAAGATCGCAAATCTGAGGGCATCATTCCGGTGCATTCGGTGCGCGATAACATCAACATCAGCGCGCGTCGCCACAATCTCAACGCCGGTTGCCTGATCAAACCGAGCTGGGAGGCGAAAAACGCCGATATCCATATTCGTTCCCTCAACATCAAAACGCCGGGGCCGCAGCAGTTGATCATGAACCTCTCCGGCGGCAACCAGCAGAAGGCGATTTTGGGCCGCTGGCTGTCGGAAGAGATGAACGTGATCATGCTGGATGAGCCTACGCGCGGCATTGACGTTGGTGCTAAACACGAAATCTACAACCTGATTTACCAACTGGCGAAGAAAGGGATTGCGGTGCTGTTTGCCTCCAGCGATCTGCCCGAAGTAATGGGATTGGCCGATCGCATCCTGGTGATGCGTGAAGGCGAAATCGCCGGAGAATTACCCCATGACACGGCCACAGAGCAGCTGACGCTGAGCCTGGCGATGCCGAAAACAACGCAAGCGGCCGCCGTGGCCTGACGTAAAGGAGAGCAATAATGGCTTCATCTACCACTTCCAACACGCCACCGGTGCAGCGCAACGGGCTGCAACTTGGGCGGATTTGGGACAACTTCGGCATGCTGGTGGTGTTCGCACTGCTGTTTATCGTCTGTGCCATTTTCGTGCCAAATTTTGGTTCCATTATCAATATGAAAGGGCTGGGCCTGGCGATGTCGATGTCCGGCATGGTGGCGTGCGGCATGCTGTTCTGCCTGGCCTCCGGTGACTTTGATCTCTCCGTGGCTTCCGTGATCGCCTGCGCTGGCGTGGTCACCGCAGTGGTGATCAACATGACCGAAAGTTTATGGATTGGCGTGGCAGCAGGTTTAGTGCTTGGCATGGCAACCGGCTTTATTAACGGCTTCGTCATTGCCCGGCTGAAAATCAACGCCTTGATCACCACGCTGGCAACCATGCAGATTGTGCGCGGCCTGGCGTACATCTTCTCCGACGGCAAAGCGGTGGGAATTGAAGATGAGCGCTTCTTTACCCTCGGTTACGCCAACTGGCTCGGCGTGCCGGCACCCATCTGGCTCACCCTCGCTACCATGGTGCTGTTCGGTTTTCTGTTGAATAAAACCACCTTTGGCCGCAACACGCTGGCGATTGGCGGCAACGAAGAAGCCGCGCGTCTGGCGGGTGTGCCGGTGGTGCGCACACGCATCATTATCTTCATCCTGTCCGGTTTAGTGTCGGCGGCGGCGGGTATCATTCTGGCTTCGCGCATGACCAGCGGCCAGCCAATGACCTCTCTCGGTTACGAGCTGATCGTGATTTCGGCTTGCGTACTGGGCGGCGTCTCGCTGAAAGGCGGCATTGGCAAAATCTCTTATGTGGTGGCAGGCGTTTTGATCCTCGGCACCGTTGAGAATGCGATGAATTTATTGAATATCTCGCCGTTCTCACAGTATGTGGTGCGCGGTTTGATACTGTTAGCGGCGGTGATTTTTGACCGCTACAAACAGAAAAGTAAAGCCGCCTGATAACCAAGGCTGAGCGTGCCCGATGGCGGGCATGCTCAGTGCATTTCACGCGATAAGTGAGGGCAGTATGTACCACCGTGAACCCCCAAGTGAGCAGCAGAATCCCTTATTGCCGGGCTATGCGTTCAATGCCTGGCTGGTGGCCGGATTGACGCCGATTAATGCCAATGACGCGCTCGATTTCTTTATTGATCGTCCGCACGGCATGAAAGGCTACATTCTCAATTTGACCATTAAAGGTCAGGGGCGGGTGTTTGATGGTGAATCCGCCTTCGACTGCGAACCGGGCGATTTGCTGCTGTTTCAACCAAAAACCCCGCACTATTATGGTCGCGCGCCAGACAGCCCGTGCTGGTTCCATCGCTGGGTCTATTTCCGTCCGCGTGCCTACTGGACCGATTGGTTGCAGTGGCAGGATGAAAGCCAGGGCGTGGGGCGCTTGCGTCTGTCGGAAGCGCAGCGTGCCGAGTTTGATCGCCTGTTCGCCAGCATTGAACAAACGCACAACTCCGGACGCCGCTTCGCCGAAGAGTTGGCGATGAACCTGCTGGAGCGTTTACTGCTGCGTGCGGTAGAAGAGGATCCGCGCAGCCATCAGCAAATACGCGATCCGCGCGTTATTGAAGCCTGTCAGTACGTCACCAACCATCTGGCAGGTGAAGTGAAGATTGAAGACGTAGCGCGCCATGTTTGCCTGTCGCCGTCACGCCTGGCGCATCTGTTTCGTGAGCAAATGGGCATTAACCTGCTGCGCTGGCGTGAAGATCAGCGCGTGATTCGTGCCAAACTGCTGCTGCAAACCACCCAGGAACCGATTGCTTCCGTGGGGCGTGAAGTGGGTTACGATGACCAACTCTACTTCTCGCGTGTGTTCCGTAAACGCGTGGGTGTCAGTCCCAGCGACTTCCGCCGCCGCAGCCAGGATGCGCAGGATGCATTAGTGGCTCATGAGAGCTGGCAATCCGCACGGAGTGCTATTTCCTGAGTTTTCAGGTGATTCCGCCTTGTTCTTATAGTCTGATTCGTCTTAAATCAGTCAGGAAACGAACAAGAGGAATGAGAATGAGCGATAAACTACGTGTCGGCCTAATCGGCTACGGTTTTGCCAGCAAAACCTTTCATGCACCCTTGATCGCCGGTACGCCGGATGTTGAGCTGGCAGCGATCTCAAGCAGCGATGCCAGCAAAGTGCATGCTGACTGGCCGTCAGTGCAAGTGGTGTCCGATCCACAAGCGCTGCTGGATGACCCGACACTGCAACTGATTGTTATTCCGACCCCGAATGACACCCATTTCCCGTTAGCTAAAGCGGCCCTTAACGCCGGTAAACACGTGGTGGTGGATAAGCCCTTTACCGTGACGTTGTCACAAGCGCGTGAGTTGGATGCGCTGGCAAAAGCCAAAGGTCTGCTGCTGTCGGTGTTCCATAATCGTCGCTGGGACAGCGATTTCCTCACGCTGAAGTCTTTGCTGAACGACGGCACGCTGGGGGAAGTGCGTTATTTCGAATCCCACTTTGACCGTTTCCGCCCAGAAGTACGTCAACGCTGGCGTGAAATGAAAGGTGCGGGCAGCGGCATTTGGTTTGATCTTGGACCGCACGTGTTGGACCAGGCGCTGCAGCTGTTTGGCACGCCAGTTGCCATCAACGTGGATATGGCGGAACTGCGCCCGGGCGCGCAAACCACCGATTACTTCCATGCCGTGTTGACCTATCCAACACGCCGTGTGGTGTTGCACGCCAGCATGCTGGTGGCGGCGGAATCCGCGCGCTTTGTGGTGCATGGCACGCGCGGCAGCTACGTGAAATACGGCCTCGATCCGCAGGAAGATCGTCTGAAAGCGGGTGAACGTCCGCCGCAGGAAGATTGGGGCTACGACATGCGCAACGGTACGCTGACGCTGGCGGAAGGCGATGTGATGGTGGAAAAAGAGTTACTGACGCTGCCGGGTAACTATCCGGCGTACTACGCAGGGATTCGTGATGCGATTGCCGGTACAGGTGCCAATCCGGTACAGGCAGAAGAGGCCATTCAGGTGATGGAGTTGATCGAGCTGGGCTTGCAGTCCGCCGAGAAGCGCCAGACCATGTCACTGCGATAATTCAGTATCGGTCGCCATGAATGGCGACCCTACATTAAAAGGTGCGCATTGATGCGCACTTTTTTTATCCCGCCACGCGTGCGCGCAGCGCGGCTTTCTCTGCATCACTCAGGAACGCGATGGTCACGCCATTATCCTGTGCCTGACGCATCTCTTCCGCCGTCAATCCTGCTTGCGGTGCCGCGACTTCATATTCGTGTGCTAGCTCTACGCCCTGTACGGCTGGATCGTCCGTGTTAATGGTGGCGAGAATGCCATGCTGCAAGAAGGTTTTCAGCGGATGGCTACTCAGCGACGAAACAGTACTGGTTTGAATATTCGACGTCAGGCAAGACTCAATACCAATGCGTTGCTCGGCGAGGAAATCCATCAGCGCGCGATCTTCAATCGCCTTAACGCCGTGACCAATACGCTCAGCGCCCAGCTCGCGAATCGCTTGCCAGATACTTTCCGGGCCTGCCGCTTCACCGGCATGGACGGTAATGCGGAAACCAGCATCACGCGCACGATTAAAGTGGCTGAGGAATTCGCTGCCGGGGAAACCTAACTCGTCGCCGGCCAAATCAACAGCGGTGATGCCATCGCGATGCGCCAGCAAACCTTCCAGTTCACGCAGGCAGGCTTCATCGCCAAAGGTTCGGCTCATGATACCGGTCAAGCGCACATCGACGCCGTATTGCTGAATGCCGGCACGCACGCCATCGATCACCGCTTCAACTACGCCTGCAATCGGCAGTTGATGCGTCATCGCCATATAGCCCGGTGAGAAGCGCAGCTCGGCATAGTGAATACCGGCGCGCGCCGCATCTTCTACGTTTTCCAGCGCGATACGACGACAGGCATCAAGGTCGCCCAGCACCTTCACGCCCCAATCGAGTTTCTGCAGGAAGCTCACCAGATCCGGTTCATTGGCGGTGACCTGCACATGCGGACGCAAGGCATCCAGCGAATCAGCGGGGAGCGCAAGATTGTGCTGACGACCTAAATCAAGAATGGTTTGTGCGCGGATATTGCCATCAAGGTGGCGGTGAATGTCGGTAAGGGGGAGTTTTAGATCAATCATGGCGCACTCGCTTAAGTTTCATAAAGTGCAGAGGATTATAAAAACATCTTGCGCAACAGCGCCAGCGATTTGCGCAAACAGTAAAACGGATGCTGAATTAATCAGCATCCGTCGCATTTCAGAACGATTTTAACGCGGCGATCAGGCGATCCAGTCCATCATCCAGTTTGCTACGCGGGCAACCGGCGTTGAGACGCAAATAACCGCGACTCGCGGCACCGTAGGTGGAACCGGGCATGATCGCCACTTTGTGTTGATGAATCAGACGCTGTTGCAGCGCCTGTTCGTCAAGGCCAAGCGGATTAAGATCGATCCACGCCAGGTATGTCGCGGCTGGCGGCTGCCAATTGAGTTGCGGAAACGCCGCATTCAGTCGCTGCGCGATATGCTGCAGGTTGCCACGCAAATAAGCGCGCAGCGCATCCAGCCACGGCGCACCATCGCGATAAGCCGCGATGGTGGCAGCAAGCGCCATTACCGCCGGTGAGGATAAGCCATCCTGTTGCTTCAACGCATGGAACCAAGCCTGACGATCGCGCTCATCGGGAATCATGCCCCACGCGCCGGTCAGCGCCGGAATATTGAAGCTCTTGGATGCCGAGGTAAACAACGCCCAGGCGGATTCCGCAACCTGGCTCCACGGCGTATGCTGCACATCGCTCAGCACCATATCCATGTGAATTTCATCGCTGATAACCTTCACCCCATGCCTGGCACACAGCGCCGCCATCTGACGCAATTCGTCTTCATGCCACACTTTTCCGCTGGGATTGTGCGGACTGCACAACAGCATGACTTTGCAGCGCGGCCGCGCCAGCAGGCGTTCAAGCTGTGCCATCTCGCACACCCATTCGTTGCCGTGACGCTGTAACGGCAGCGCCAGCACACGGCGCTGATTGCCAGTGATGGTGTGGTAAAAGGCATCGTAAGCGGGCGTGTGAATCAGCACTTCATCGTCCGGCTGCGTCCAGTGGCGCAACAATTGCGCCACCATGTAGATCACTGACGGGCCATAAACGAGTGATTCAGCCGGGACTTCAGTAGCAAAACGGCTGTGCATCCAGTGCTGAAGTGCGGAGATAAACTCATCATGCTGCCAGCGGCTGTATCCAAATACACCGTGCGTAAGCCGCTGTTGCAGGGCTGCAATGATGCAAGGCGCGGTGGCGAAGTCCATATCGGAAATCGTGAACGGCAGCAAGTCCGCCACGCCAAAACGGTCGGCAACGAAATCCCACTGCGTACACCAGCTGCCGTGACGATCCACCACGCTGTTGAAATCGAAATCCTGCATCATTACACCGTCGCGCTCATCAGGTGCGCCATTTCATCTTTGACGGACTGCACCTGCGGACCCATCACCACCTGCAGATTGGTGGCATTGACATGCACCACGCCAATTGCGCCATTGGCTTTCAGTGTCGCATCATCCACCTTGCTCATATCGACTACGGTAATGCGCAGACGGGTCAGGCAGTTATCCAGGGACGCGATGTTCTCCACACCGCCCAGCGCTGACAGAATCGCCGGGGTGTTAAAGCCGGATTTACCGACAGCCGCGCGATTAACCTGCTGCGCCACGCTGTTGCTTTCCACTTCGCGGCCTGGCGTTTTGATATTGAAGTGACTGATAGCAAAACGGAAGATGGCGTAATAACCCACGAACCACACCGCAGCAATCACGGGTACCCAATACCATTTGGTGGAGAGGCCGTGCAACACGCCGAAGACGAAGAAGTCGATGACGTTGCCGTCAGTGTTACCGATGGTGACGCCCAGCATCGCCATCACGGTGAAGCCTAAACCGGTCAACAGCGCGTGGATCAGATACAGCACCGGTGCGACGAACAAGAACAGGAATTCCAGCGGTTCAGTGGTTCCGCCCACCACGCAAGCCACCACGCCGGAAATCAGCAGGCCTTTAATTTTGTGACGGTTTTCCGGACGGGCGCAGTGATACATCGCTAATGCCGCACCCGGTAAACCACCGAGGAAGGCCGGCATTTTACCTTGTGACAGGAAGCGCGTGGCGCTCTCGGCAAAGCCGTGTGTATCGGCACAAGCCAGCTGCGCCTGGAAGATGGTTAATGCGCCGCTGACACTTTTGCCGCACACGTCCAGCGTACCGCCCGCATCGGTAAAGCGTATGATCGCCACCAGAATATGCTGCAAGCCAAACGGCAGCAGCAGGCGTTCGCCGGTACCGAAGATCATCGGGCCAAATTCCCCTGCGCTGTTAATTACCCAGCCGAGGCCGGTAATGGCGCGAGCGAAGAAGGGCCAAATCAGTGGAACCACCAGACCCAGCACGCCCATTGCCATCGCCGTGACGATCGGGACAAAGCGTGTGCCGCCAAAGAATGCCAACGCATCCGGTAGACGAATGTTGTGGAAGCGCTCATGCAGCCAGAACACCACGATACCGACAATTACCGCACCGAGAATACCGGTGTCGATTGACTGAATGCCGAGAATATTTTGTACGTTATTGGCTTTCAGCACCGCCGCATCGGTGGTGGGCAGAATGCCGTTGATGTTGAGCCAGAAGTTGATGCTCAGGTTTAGCACCGCATAGCCAACGAAGCCGGCAAACGCCGCCACGCCTTTGTTCTCACGCGCCATCCCTAGAGGAATGGCAATCGCAAACATCACCGGCAGATAGCTGAAGGCAAATGAACCGATCTTCGCCAGCCAGATAAACAGATATTGCAGCAACGGCTGATCCAGCAGGGGAATCAGCGTCAGGACGTCATGACTGCTGAGTGAACTGCCGATCCCCAGCAAAATGCCGCAAAACGACAGCAAGGCAACGGGCAACATAAAGGTTTTACCCAGACTTTGGAAAAACTCCCAAAGTGACATTTTGGGGCGACTGGCGGACATAGACTCTCCTGGCAATAAAGTGAAAGGCTTCAATGAGGTCAAGGATGATAAAACGTTTTACCACTTATTTTTGTGGCTATAATCACAAAGAGTGACTAATTGCAGACTTTATTTTTGGTGGAATCAGTGTAACGTTTTACCTCTTTGGATTTGGACGTCGGTAACGGAACACTATGTCCCAGCAGAAAACCACTATTCATGATGTGGCGTTGGTCGCCGGGGTGTCGGTCTCTACCGTGTCGTTGGTGCTCTCCGGCAAAGGGCGTATCTCGCCCGCCACGGCCACGCGCGTCAATCAGGCTATTGAGCAGCTTGGCTACGTACGTAATCGCTCGGCTTCGATTTTGCGCGGCGGCGAAAGCGGCGTGATCGGCCTGATCGTGCGCGATCTCAGCCAGCCATTTTATGCCGCGATGACCGCTGGACTCAGCGAAGTGCTGGAACAGCAGGGCAAAGTGCTGGTGCTGACACAAAGCGGTCAGCACGGCCAGCATCTTAAACGCTGCTTTGACACGCTGGTGGCGCAGGGCGCCGAGGGCATTGTGCTCGGCGGCGCGGTGGTGCAGGCGGAAACGTTAGTGCCGTTGGCGCAAGAGCAAAACATTGCTCTGGTCTGCGCCTCGCGCGCCAGCAGCCTGGACAATGTTGATTCATTACGTCCCGATAACAGTCAGGCGGCGCGCATGGCGACCGAATACCTGATTCGTCAGGGACATCAGCGCATCGCCTGGATGGGCGGATTGGGATCGTCTTTGACGCGCGCCGAGCGGATTGGCGGTTATTGCGCCACCTTGCTGCAATACGGTTTACCGTTTCGCTCTGATTGGATTATTGAGTGCGACGACCGGCAGCAAAGTGTATCCGCGTTGACGCTGGCGCTGTTGCGTCAGCATCCCGGTATTACGGCGATTCTGGCGTATAACGGCAGTACCGCGCTGGGTTGCTATTTTGGCGCGCTACGTTGTGGGCGGACGTTCGGCGAGGGCGCGGTAGATAGTTATTACACGCAGCAGCTGGCGTTGGTGGGATTCAATGATGATCCGCAGCGTGAACTGCACGATCCCACCATGACCTTTGTCAGTAGTGAAGCGCGTGATGTGGGAAGAAGGGCGGCGGAGCGGATGATGCAGCGGCTGTCGCAGCCGGAAGCGGAGATTCAAAGTTTGATCGTACCGCCGCAGCTGATACGTGGGGAAGTCTAAGGGGCTATACCTGCTAAGCACTGCATCAACTCATCGCACATTCCGTCGCGGCGCGATTAATTGCGCCGCGACGTTTTGTGCGCTTGGTAATCTGGGCGTTACCCCGTCTTGATGATTACTCTGGCATACCTTCGCTGGTCGGTGCGCCCAACATATAACGTGACAGGAACTGCTCCAGCGTCATCTTGTCGCCATTCATCGTGACCTGACCGTTGCCGTATTGCAGACTGGTGACGATGTTGTCATCCTGCTGCTGCGTAAGGCGGAACATCTGGCCCATCGCCGCTAAACCTTTCACCTGCTGATCCGCCAGCTTCTGCGCATCATCGCCCTGATAACCTTCCGCCAATCCAACATGACGCATGGTTTCGGTAGCCATCGGCATATTGATGGTTAATTTACCGTCGAGGGTTTTCAACACGCGATCAACCGCGGCACCCAAACTCTGCGCTTCGCCGGTTACGGTAGCCGGATCGTTAAAGCCAACGTTGAGGTTAAAGGTGCTTTCGCCTTTGTCATTTTTCCAGCTCAGCGGTGCGATGCTCAGTGTTGGTGAGCCTTTCAACAGCGTTGGCAGGTTATTACGCAGAATGGTTTGTACGCTAGCCTGATAGCGAATCGGATCTTCCGCCACGCCCGGCTGGTTCAGCAGATCCTGCATTTGCGCGTTATAGGTGTCCGAGAAGGCTTTCACCGCCTGCGCATCAAACTGAGCAAATTTCATCGCCAGTTTAGCTTCACCAAACGGCTGCTTCTGCAGAGTAATCTTGTCAACGTTCACATCCAGTTGGCCGCCAATCTTGCCCTCTTTATTATCGAAGGAAGAGGTGGTTTTCAGCTTCTCAAGCGACAAACCTTCCTGACCGTTGATGCTGGCATCCAGTTTATCCAGAGAGATCGCTTGATCACCCACGCGCACGCCTTCCGGGCTGAGATGGGTATCGCCACTCAGTTTCAGACCATTCAGCGTGAACAGCACCGGCATCTCAACCTGGTTTTTGCGGGTCACCGCGATGCTGGAGAAATCGCCGTCGAGGCTGACTTTGTCACCTTTGCTATCCGCGCTGATGTTCAGCGTGCCGCCGTTGGTCGCCAGACGATCGCCGGTTTGTGCGTTGTTGTAATCCACCGCCAGCAGGTTGAGGTCAGTATCGGTAGCGCCGCTGTAGCCGACGCGGGTATCAGCGTTAACCAACGATTTGCCGTTGGTCAGTTCAAACAGTTTCTTCACCGCATCGGTGTTTTCCAGCTCGGTATGCACCGACGCCATGCTTGGGATCAGGCTGCCACGCTTTAGCTGCGCAAACGGGAAAGGACCGTGATCGATGGTTTCGTTCAACACAATGCTCTGACCAGGCTTCAACAGCGGATTGTCATTGGTTTGCGAGCTAGCCTGTACCACCAGTTTGGTTTTACTGCTGAACACGCCGCGCTGATAGTCCTGATAGCTCAGGGTCAAACGGCTGTTCGGCGCGTAGGCATTCAGCTGCGTGTTGGCATTCTGTAGCATCTCATCCATATGGCTTTCCAGTTGTTTACCGGTAAACCATGAAGCACCAGTCCAAATCACGCCGAGCGCCACAATTACACCTACGGCAACCTTGGTCTTTTTCATCGCTGTGTCGTCCTTATCCTTGCGTCCGCACGCCGCTGGTCGGTGCGCGACGGGTGAAGAAAAACGCCCGCAGGCGTTTTAAATTAATAGTTTGAAAGAATAGCAGTTAATGCTGGCAGCGTCAGCCGGATCTCAGTTCAGCGTATTAAACACCCGCGCCAGACGTCCGGTGCCCGACGCGTTCACCGGCGACTCTTCTGCGGCCACAAAGCATGATTCCCCTGGTTTCAGCACCAGTTGTTGACCGGACTTCTCGATAATCGCCTGACCTTCAATGCAGAACAGCAGGGCAGCGCTGTTTTGTGCCAGCGCTTGCGGCGCAGCGGAAAGCCCATGAATGGCAAAGGCAAAGTCTTCTACCGGAATCGGGAAGTTCAGCGTTTCGCCGTCGCGCTGTGGCTGAGTCAGCAGCGTGGCGGCCGGTTTCGCCTGGAATTTCAGGTTAGCCAGCAGTTCCGGGATATCGATAAACTTCGGCGTCAGACCGGCGCGCAACACGTTATCGGAGTTCGCCATCACTTCCAGCGCCACACCTTTCAGATAAGCATGCGGCGTTTCGGCAAACAGGAACATCGCTTCGCCCGGCTGCAGCGTAATCACATTAAGCAGCAGCGGGGAAAACAGGCCGCTATCCTCCGGATAATCGGCGGCGATGGATTTAATCGTCTGCCACGGTTCGCCTTCATGCGCATTGAGTGCTGATTTCAATACGCCGATGGCGCGCGATTTGGCCTCGTCTTGCAGCGAAAGCAGCGTGGCAAACAGTGTTGCCAGGTTGGCTTCGTTGGCATTCTCAAGAAAATGGGCGATGTGCGGATGCGCACCGGCCACCGGTTCCAGCAATGACACAATCTCATGCAGCTCGCGGAAACCGTTCATCGCCTGGAAGGGCGTTAACGCATACACCAACTCGGGCTTATGGTTGGCATCTTTATAGTTACGCTCGGCGGCGCTGAGTGGAATGCCGGCGGCATTTTCACGGGCAAAACCTTCTTCGGCAGCGGCTTTGCTGGGATGCACCTGAATCGACAGCGGCTGATCGGCGCACAACACTTTAAACAGAAATGGCAGCTCACCGAAACGCTCAGCGACCGCCTTGCCCAGCGTGGCGGTTTTATTGGCCTCAATCACCTCACGCAGCGAACGCGCTTCACCGTCAATCTCAACGGTTGAGGGGCTTTTCGGGTGCGCGCCCATCCACAATTCCGCCATCGGCAAGCCTTGTGGATTTTCGATGCCGTAGAGTTCGGTCAGCGCAGTTTTGCTGCCCCAGGCGTAATTTTGCAGCGAATTGTTCAATTTTTGCATCGTTTACCCTTAATAACCGTAAGTAAATAGGCTTATTAAAGCAGAAAGTGCCATAGAAAATACACGAACATGTGCAATAAAGGCGATAGCCTCCCATAATGTTAAATTCTTGTATGTGACAATCTTGCTCGCTCAATGGCGTCGCGGGAAGGCGTTTAGAGCGGAAACCTCAAAATCTGAGCTAAGGAGACGGAGTCATGGCAGCCAATCGCATTGAAAAAGACTCAATGGGACCGATAGAAGTACCGGCGGATAAGTTGTGGGGCGCACAAACCCAGCGATCGCTGGAACATTTCAAAATCTCAACCGAGAAGATGCCGGTGGCATTGGTGCATGCGCTGGCGCTGACCAAACGCGCCGCCGCGCAGGTCAATCAGGATCTCGGCTTATTACCGGCCGATCGTGCACAAGCGATTCTCAACGCCGCCGACGAAGTGCTGGCAGATAAACACAGCGATGAGTTTCCGCTGGCGATCTGGCAGACCGGTTCCGGCACGCAGACCAACATGAATATGAATGAAGTGCTGGCTAACCGCGCCAGTGAGATTCTTGGCGGCGAGCGTGGCATGGCGCGTCTGGTGCATCCGAATGACGACGTGAACAAAAGCCAAAGCTCCAACGATGTGTTCCCCACCGCCATGCACGTGGCCGCGGTCATCGCCGTGCGGGAGCAGCTGATTCCGCAGATTCAGGTGCTGAAAAAGACGCTGAGTGAGAAATCCGACGCATTCAAAGATATCGTCAAGATAGGCCGCACCCACTTGCAGGATGCGACACCGCTGACGCTCGGTCAGGAGATCTCCGGCTGGGTGGCGATGCTGGAGCACAATCTCAAGCACATTGAAAACAGTATTCCGCACGTGGCCGAGCTGGCGCTGGGCGGTACTGCGGTCGGCACCGGCTTGAACACCCATCCGGAATATGCGGTACGCGTAGCGAAAGCGCTGGCCGATCTAACGAAACAGCCGTTTGTCACCGCGCCGAATAAGTTTGAAGCGCTGGCGACCTGCGATGCGCTGGTTCATGCGCACGGTGCGCTGAAAGGTTTGGCGGCTTCGCTGATGAAAATTGCTAATGACGTACGTTGGCTGGCGTCTGGTCCGCGCTGCGGCATCGGCGAACTGGCGATCCCGGAAAATGAGCCAGGCAGCTCCATCATGCCAGGCAAAGTGAACCCAACCCAGTGCGAAGCGCTAACCATGCTGTGTTGTCAGGTGATGGGCAACGATGTGGCGGTGAATATTGGCGGCGCCTCCGGCAACTTTGAGCTCAACGTGTTCCGTCCGATGGTGATTCACAACTTCCTGCAATCGGTGCGTTTATTGGCCGACGGTATGGACAGCTTCAATCACCACTGCGCGACGGGTATTGAACCGGTGCGCGAGCGCATCGATCAGTTGCTGAACGAATCACTGATGCTGGTGACGGCGCTGAATACCCATATCGGTTATGACAAAGCGGCGGAAATCGCCAAGAAAGCCCATAAAGAAGGCCTGACGCTGAAAGGCTCGGCGCTGAAGCTGGGCTATCTGACTGAAGAGCAGTTCGATGAGTGGGTGCGTCCGGAAGAGATGGTGGGCAGCATGAAGCAGTAAACTGCTGTTAAAAGTTGGGAGACATAGCACCCATCGTAGCGGCGCAATTCATTGCGCGATAAATCGCGCCGCTACGGAATGTGCGGTTATTTACAGCTGCCCGCTGTACAACACCGGCCCGGTTGGCTGGCCGGTGGGCGATCCGCCTTGCGGTTCCAGGCTGATTGCAATCATGCTGGAACGCGCTAACTCTCGATCTTTCAGCGTGATAGCCGTGGTGTTTTGGTTATCGACTAAACCGAGTGAAATCGGCGCTTTGCCCACCGGAATCAACCACAGTTCAAGGCTGCGACTCGTCGTCAGCGCCACCGGATGTAACGGCGTCAGGCTCAGCTGTGCCAGCTTGCTATCTGCGCTGACCACCCACTGTTCACGATGCTGTGCATCACTCAATACCGTTAACGGCGTTAATGTGGGTTGCTGCAGGAAGAGCGAGGCCACCAGCGCGATGGCCGCAATACTGGCTGCCAGCATCCAACCCACGTAGCGGCGTGCAGGTGGCTGCCCACTTTTCTCAGGCAGGCTCAGCGTAATTTTTTTCCACACCTTTTCAGGCGGCATAACGGGCGCAAGCTGATTATCAAGGCCCGCCAGCACGGCTTGCCAACGGGCGACATTAGTCGCCAGCGCTGGCTCGTTGCGCAGCCTGCGTTCAAAGCGTAAGCGCGCAAGGCCACTTAACGTGCCCAGCGCGTACTCCGCCGATAAGGCATCATCATGTAATTTATCGTTCATAGGCCCACACACTCCCGCAGATGCTCCAGCGCGCGGCGTATCCAGCTTTTTACCGAGCCAACCGGCTGTTGCAGCCAGGCGGCAATATCACTGTGGGACATCCCCTGATAATAGGCGAGCGTGATGCTTTGCTGCTGTTCGCTGCTCAGATGGCCAATGCAGTGTCGCAGACGATCGGCTTGCGCCGGATCGTGCCAGTTATTCTGTTCGTCTTCAGTGGTTGTTTGCAGTAGATCGTGAAACTCTTCGGCATCCAGCGTTAGGCGCGCTTGCCCGCTGCGCAACCCGTCAATGCAGCGATTGCGCACAATGTGCGTCATCCATGTCATCGGCGCGCTGAGGGCGGCATCGTAAGAGGCGGCACGGTGCCAGATGGTGAGATAACAATCGTGCAGCACTTCTTCCGCCCAACCTTGCTGACGTAACATTCGCAGGGCGAGAGCGAAAAGGTGCGGCGAAGTGAGTCGATACAGTTGTTCAAATGCGCGGCGGTCACCTCGGGCGATCGCCGGCAATAAGTTGTCTAATCGTTCTGCAAGCCTATTATCCATCATCTTCCCGGTTGGCTAAAATGCCCCATCCGAGTATAGGCAATTACTTAGGCATCAAGACGGTATCAATCACATCAATCACACCGTTTTTCTGGTTGACGTCATAAGTGCTGATATTGGCCACATTGCCCTGACCATCTTTCAACTGAATGTTATGTGGCCCGTTGCTCATGATCCACAGCGGCTGGCCGTTGACAGTTTTTAGCTCGGCATGTCCGCCACCTTGTTTAATCTTTTTCTCCAACGCTTTCATGTCGTATTTACCGGCCACCACATGGTAAGTGAGGATGCTGGTCAGCGTGGCTTTGTTCTCTGGTTTTACCAGATTATCCACGGTGCCCGCCGGCAATTTAGCAAAGGCGGCATTGGTCGGCGCAAACACCGTGAATGGACCTTTGCCTTCGAGGGTTTCCACCAGACCGGCGGCTTTCACTGCCGCCACCAAGGTGGTGTGATCTTTAGAATTAAGCGCATTTTCGACGATATTTTTTTGCGGAGACATCGCTGCGCCGCCCACCATCACCGAGCCATTGTCCATGGCGGCGAAAGCGCCTGTGGTGAACAGTAAGGTGCCGGATACGACTGCAATGCTGATTAGCTTTTTCATCTTAAATCCTCGTAGTAGGGAGCGAAGAAGTTGCTCACACATTGATATACGAGGGCAGGATGCTAATTGGATGCAGCGATTTAAAAATAAATTTATGCCAGCCGATCGCTCCATAAATGCAGGCGCGGAATAATCAGATGCAGCGGCTCGGCCAGCGGTTTATGGCGATACGCAACGTTCTCCGCATCGTAATTCAATAGCTCACCGAGGATTGGAACCTGCGTCTTATCGCGGCACAGCACCAGCAACGGGGAAGGGCAGGCAAGCTGCACCTGTTTCTTCTCGCTGGCGCGCCACACGCGGGCAATAGGCTGCACTTTTACCGGACGTTTTATTTTCAGCTTCGCCCCGGCGGGTAAGGCGAGAATCGCTTCCAGCTCTTGCTGCACTTTCTCCGCCCACTGTTCACGCGTCCACGGCGCCTGAGCGCGATTGGCTTTCAGGCTGCGCTCCAGCTGTTCCACCACCGCATCGCGCGTGACATTTTTGATGATGTTTTTATTCGCCCAGCCAAAGCGCAAACTGTCGGGCGAGTTGAGGAGCGTTACGCTGCGATAGGCGTTGAGGGTAATTAATCCGCGCAGATGCTGGTGGACGAATTCAAAGCGCGCCTCGCTCGGCAAGCCCGAATCTACCGTGATTAACTGTTCCAGCCGCTGCTTCAGGGCGTTAATCTCCACCACCTGCAGGGTGATCTGTTCATGTATATCACCTTCAGCTTCGATACAGATTGCCCCCGGCAAACGCACGGCGGCTTTGGTGCTGAGCTTTTCGGATTGATGCTGCATAAACAGGCGGCAATAGTGCGACAGCGCCATCTCACGCGCGGTTTTGCCGAGGTGCTGCGTCACCGCGATGCGTTCAATTTCATCATGCTCGCGGCCCTTTTCGATTTCCGGCAGGCTAAACACGCGCGCAATCAGCAGCGGCTGCTGTTCAATCTGCTGACGCAACTGACTTAAACCCGCTTCCAGCGCGTTCACGCACTCATGTAAATCGGCAACCAAATCGTAGCGAGCCATAACACACCTTAATAGTTACAACATACTTATAAGCTTACTCGCTTAGGTGCGAATCTGCCAGTGCAATGCGCGGATTTCGTCAGCCAGGAATGCTCAGGATTTTTCCAGCGGGATGAACGTGTTATAACAATGCTTTGCCTGCTAACGGAAAACGTTGTGAAGCCACAGCCAAAACCCCCCGCACCCGCCATCATTACGCTCGGATTCGTGCAAATCCTGTCATGGGGCGGATCCTTTTATTTAATGGCGGTTATGGCCAATCCCATCGTGGCGGAAACCGGTTGGTCACAACAATGGGTGTACGGTGCGCTGTCGCTCGGCATGTTAGTTTCCGGCTTGCTGGCGCCGTTAACTGGTCGGCTGATTTTTCGTTCTTATGGTCGCGCATTGTTGGCGGCGAGCGGGGCGGTGATGGCGCTGGGTTTGGTGATTATGGGGCTGAGCCATAATCTACCGCTGTTTTTATGTGCCTGGCTGATTATCGGCATAGGTATGGCGATGGGATTATACGACGCGCTGTTTGCAACGCTCGGCACGCTGTATGGCGGCCAGGCGCGCGGCGCGATTACCGGCATCACGCTGATCTCTGGTTTCTGCACCACGTTAGTGTGGCCAGGCACCGCGCTGCTGATTCACTGGCTGGATTGGCGCGGTGCCTGTTTTGCTATCGCTGGACTGCTGTGCGTGTCGGTGTTACCCGCCTATTTATATGCGTTGCCTGCGCCCGAGGGGAAAGTTGCCAGCGCTAAATCCACGTCTTCCGCTGATGACAACGAACTCGCACCCACGCTGTTCTGGCTGCTGTGCAGCATTTTTACCCTCGCGTCGGTAATCATGACGGCAATCTCCGTGCAGCTGATCACCTTGCTACAAGCCAGCGGACATACGCTGGCCTCGGCTCTCGCCATCAGCGCAATTCTCGGTCCGTGTCAGGTGGCTTCGCGCATCGTTGATATCGCCTTTAAGCGCGGACATCCCATCTGGACCACTTTTTTCTCGGTAGGATTGGTGGCGCTCGGTTTACTGCTGCTGACCTGTTATCCGCAGTTTGCCGTGCTCAGCATGGTGCTGTACGGCGCCGGAAATGGTTTGCGTGCCATTGTGCGGGGAACTTTACCGCTGGTGATGGTCAAACCAGAGGCTTATGCAATTGTGGTGGGCCGCATGGCGCGTCCCGCATTGATTGGACAAGCGCTGACGCCGCTGTTTTGCGGCTATGTGTTTCAGCACCTTGGTGGCAATGCGACGTTGTGGATATTGTGCCTGCTGGCGTTGGTCAACGTGCTGTTGGTGATGGTGTTGAAACAGAAATTGCCGCATGCCAGCCCACCATCGGCAAGGGGAGTGATAAATTAAGCAGCCTGTGCGTTTCCGCCCAGTAAAATGGTGAATACGTGCCAGGATCACCGGCGTTGGCTTCTAAAAAGCAACAGTGTTTGTTATATTTATTGCTCATTGATCACTCACTGTCGCGGCATAAAAACAACCAGATAACCGCAACTCAGGATATTGAAATGCTTGATTACCGCTTCCCGACAGCTTTGCAGATGGTTTTGAGCGTAGCGATGGCGGAGCAACTGGGCAAACGCTCGACCAGCGCCATATTGGCGTATGGTCTTGAAGCGAACCCCAGTTTCATTCGGAAACTTATGGTTCCGCTCACGCGTGACGGCATTATCGTCTCGACACTTGGCCGCACCGGCTCGATTCACCTGGGCCGCCCGGCTGCGGAGATCACACTGCGTGACATTTATACGTCGGTGATCGAAGACAAAAAACTCTGGGCGTCGCGTCCAGACGTGGCACCGCGTTGTCTGGTCAGTGCCAACCTGTGTTGGTACTTCAAATCGATAGCTGAAGAGGCGGAAGAGGCCTCGCTGAAAGTCCTGGAAACCCGCACCGTAGCGGATGCGCTGGCCGAACTGAAGCATAATGACACCAGCAACTGCGAAGAACTGCCCGATCTTGAACTCGCCGATCTGTGCAAAAAAGGCCGCTAAAACCGCACCAATCCCGTAAGGTCGCCACTCATGGCGACCTTTTTTATTGCCCCGAACTCCAGCCATAAAAAAATCCGGGCACATCGGCCCGGATTGTTCACTTCACACTTTACTTTTACGCGGTCTGGACTTCCGTTTGAGGCTGTTTGCGCGTCACTAGCTTACGCAGCGTCACATAGAATACCGGCGTCAGGAACAGGCCAAACAGCGTCACGCCCAGCATGCCTGAGAACACGGTAATCCCGGTTACGCCGCGCACTTCGGCGCCGGCACCTTCACCCAGAATCAGCGGAATAGTACCGGCGATAAAGGCAATCGAGGTCATGACGATCGGACGCAGACGCAGACGACAGGCTTCCAGCGCCGCATCAACAATGCTCTTGCCCTGCATCTCCAGCTCGCGCGCAAACTCGACAATAAGAATCGCGTTCTTACACGCCAGCCCCATCAACACCACCAGCCCAACCTGCACAAACACGTTGTTATCGCCGCCGGTGAGCCACACGCCAACCAGCGCAGAGAGCATGGTTACCGGCACAATCAGAATCACCGCCAGCGGCAAGGTCCAGCTTTCATACAGCGCCGCCAGCACCAGGAACGCCAGTAAAACCGCGACCGGGAAAACGATTAGCGCGGTATTGCCCTGCGTTGATTGCTGATAGCTCAGGTCGGTCCATTCAATGTTCATGCCGTTCGGCAGCACCTGCGTGGACATCTCTTCCAGCTTCTGCATCGCCTGCGCCGAAGAGAGCACGCGCGGATCGGCATCGCCAATCAGATCCGCCGCAGGATAGCCATTGTAGCGAATCACCGGATCCGGGCCGTAGGTGGTGGTGATATTCACCATGCTACCAATCGGCACCATTTCGCCGCGATCGTTGCGGGTGCGCAGATTGCCTATATCCTGCACGCTATCGCGGAAATCGCCGTCCGCCTGCGCCATCACGCGCCAGGTACGACCAAACTTATTGAAATCGTTAACGTAAGACGATCCCAGATAGGTTTGCAACGTACTGAACAGCTCGGTCAAAGATACGCCTTGCGCTTTGGCTTTATCACGATCCACCTGCACATCCAGTTGTGGCACGTTGGCCTGATAGGATGAAATCGGGAACATCATGCCCGGCGTCTGCAATACCGCTCCCGTCAGTGTATTAATGGCCGTTTGCAGCGCACCGTAACCCAGGCCCGCACGATCCTGCACATACAGCGAATAACCGGAGCCTTGTCCCAGACCCAAAATCGGCGGTGGCATAATCGAGAAGCCAAAGCCTTGCTGGATTTTCGAGATTTTTGCGTTGATCTCGGCATTGATTTCCGCCGCGCTGCGCGTGCGCTCGTTGAACGGTTTCAGGCCGAAGAACACCGTGCCGGTATTCGGCGTGTTGGTGAACTGCAACGCATTCAGGCCGGGGAAAGCAACCGAATAGGCCACGCCTTCGGTGTTCATGCCGATTTCACTCATCTTGCGAATCACTTCATCGGTACGCGCCAGCGACGATCCTTCCGGCATCTTCACGCCGCCAATCAGATACAACTTATCCTGGGTCGGAATAAAGCCGCCCGGCACGGTGTGGAACATAAAGCCCGCACCCGCCAGCAGCAGCACGTATACGCCAAACACCGCGCCACGGCGCCGCAAGGTTTTGCCGACCAGCGATTCATACCCATCCGAACTGCGCTGGAAGAAGCGGTTAAACGGTCGGAACAGCCAGCCGAGCAGGCGATCGATAATGCGCGTCGGCATATCCTTCGCGGCATCATGCGGCTTCAGCAGCAGCGCCGCCAGCGCCGGTGACAGCGTCAGCGAGTTGATGGCGGAAATTACCGTGGAAATAGCAATCGTCACTGCAAACTGCTTATAGAACTGACCGGTCACACCGGACAAGAACGCCATCGGCACGAACACCGCACACAGCACCAGCGCAATGGCGATAATCGGTCCTGACACCTCGCGCATCGCCTGATGCGCCGCCGCCGTCGGCGACAAGCCTTGCTCGATATTACGTTCGACGTTCTCCACCACCACGATGGCGTCATCCACCACGATGCCGATCGCCAACACCAGCCCGAACAAGCTTAAGGTATTGAGCGAGAAGCCCAGCAGATAGAGGATACTGAAAGTACCGACCACCGAAACCGGCACCGCCAGCAGTGGGATGATCGAGGCGCGCCAGGTTTGCAGGAACAGAATCACCACCAACACCACCAGCACAATCGCTTCGAACAGCGTTTGCACTACGGCGCGAATCGAATCACGCACGAACACGGTGGGGTCGTAAGGCGCAGCCCACTGTACATCGTCCGGGAAGCGGGTCGCCAGTTCGGCCATTTTGTCGCGCACCGCATTCGACAGGTCGATGGCGTTGGCACCCGGTGCCTGGAAGATACCAATGCCGACCGCATCTTTGTTGTTCAACTGCGAACGCAATGCGTAGCTGCCGGAACCCATCTCAATACGCGCCACGTCACGCAGGCGCACCAGCGTGCCGTCGTCGGCGGTTTTCAGGATGATATTGCCAAACTGCTCTTCACTTTCAAGACGGCCTTGGGTGTTAATCGACAGCAGAAAATCACTCTGTTTCTTCAGCGGCTCAGCGCCAAGCTGGCCGGCAGAAACCTGTACGTTCTGCTCCTGCATCGCGCTGACCACATCGGAAGCGGTCAAGCCACGCGCCGCCACCTTATTGGGATCGAGCCAGACGCGCATCGCGTATTCACCGGCACCGAAGATCTGAATCTGACCCACGCCCGGCAGGCGTGCCAGTTCATCTTTCACCTTCAGCGTGGCGTAGTTACGCAAATAGAGTGAATCGTACTTACCGTGCGGCGAGAACATGTGCACCACCAGCGTCAGCGTCGGCGACATTTTCTGCGTGGTGAGGCCCAGTTGCCGTACTTCTTCTGGCAGACGCGCTTCGGCCTGCGCCACGCGGTTCTGCACCTGAACCTGCGCCTGATCCGGATCGGTACCCGGACGGAAGGTCACGGTGGTGACCAGCACGCCATCGGAACCGGCCACGGACTTCATGTACATCATGTTTTCCACCCCGTTGATGGCTTCTTCCAGCGGCGTGGCCACGGAATCGGCAATCACTTTGGGGTTGGCGCCAGGGTATTCCGCGCGCACCTGCACGCTGGGTGGCACCACGTTAGGATATTCACTGATCGGCAGCAGCGGAATGGCGATCAGTCCGGTGGTAAAGATCAGAATCGACAGCACCGCAGCGAAGATCGGGCGGTCGATAAAAAAGCGGGAGAAATCCATAAAAGGCAGTCTCGAAGGTTATTGAGCGGAGCGCATCGCCACCGGTTGAGCGGTCACCGGCATGCCAGGCATAAAGACTTTCTGCAAGCCGTTAACGATGACCTTGTCGCCGGGTTTCAGGCCCTGCTGCACAATGCGCAGACCATCGGCTAACTCACCGGCCTGAATATCGCGGCGCTGGGCTTTGCCTTGCGCATCGACCACGTAAACGTATTTACGATCCTGATCGGTTAGTACGGCTTTATCGTCAATCAACAGCGCAGTGAAATCAGCGCTGCCCGGCAAGCGCACGCGTGCAAACAGGCCCGGCGTGAACTGACGCTGCTGATTATCCAGCGAGGCGCGCATGCGAATGGTGCCGGTGCTGGCGGTCAGTTGGTTATCAAGGAAATCCACGGTGCCGCGATGCGGAAAACCCTCTTCGCCGGTCAGCGCCACTTCCACCGGCAGCGATCCGCGATTTTCACCTTTACGCGCCATCGCCTGATAATGCAGATAGGTTGCTTCATCCACGTCGAAGTAGACGTACATGCGATCCTGCGAGACTAACGTGGTCAGCACGCTGGCACTGTCGCCGGCGGTAACCAAATTACCGGTGGTGATCATCGCACGGCTAGCGCGACCTTCAATCGGCGCGGTAACGCGGGTGAAATCGAGGTTGAGCTGCGCCATATCCACCGCAGCTTGCGCGGATAATACGCTGGCCTGCGCCTGATTGGCCGCAGAACGACGCTGTTCCCACTCTTCGCGTGAAACGACATTGGTGCCAATCAGCTTATCGGTACGCGCCGATTCACTGCGTGCCAGCGTGGCCTGACTACGCGCATTGGCCAGCTCGGCCTGCGCCTGTTCCAGCGTGGCGCGATAAGTGCGATCGTCAATGGTGAACAGCACCTGACCTTTTTTCACTTCTTCGCCTTCGCGATAATTGACCTGATCGATATAGCCTGAAACGCGCGGACGCAGCTGCACGCTCTGCACCGCTTCGAAGCGGCCATTAAAGCTATCCCATTGGCTAACTTTCTGTTCTACCACCTGCGCGACACTCACTTCGGGCGGCGGTGGCGGGGCATTTTGCGCTACACCGCGATCGCAACCGGCCAGCAGGCTTCCCAGCAACATCACTCCTGACAGGCTTACCGCCCGACGAACCCCATTTATTTGCAGATGCATTGTTGTTATTCCGCTTTGGTGAATAAAGAAAGGAGACGTACGAAAAATCTGCAACTTTGAAGATTGCATTAAAACGCGATGAGTGTAGGCTTGTGCAAACTGCAACTGCAAGAATATCTGATACACTTTATGTGCGGTTTTGATCATTGCGTTGCACAGCGAGCAAAGCCCCTACATGCTGTGCGGCATTTAATGTACTAATAAAACTTGCATTAAATGGCAACATCGGTCACCCTTAAAGTGTAATTGCAACTGATACTGATACTGATACTGTTCGCCGAGGCGACGGGAGAGAATGGCATGATGAGCGACGCATTTATTCACGATCTAATCGACTGGATTGATAACAACATTGAAGCACGTCTGGATCTGGACACCGTAGCAGGGCGCGCTGGCTACTCGAAGTGGCACCTACAGCGGATGTTCAAAGAGCACACCGGCTATCCACTGGGTGAATACATTCGTAACAAGAAATTGAAAAAATCGGCCGACCGTTTGACCACCAGCAACGAGCCGATTCTCAACGTCGCGATTTCACTTGGTTTCGATTCACAGCAGTCGTTTAACCGCAGCTTCAAACGCCAATATGGCGTAGCGCCGGGAGCATGGCGTCGTCACGCCGCGCCAACCGCCAGCGCAATGCAGTAACACCCCGCCAGGGCCAGCTTGGCTGGCCCGCGTTACTTTCCGCTGTAAATTCACTGCCCTAAATCTGCTACTATCGTCGTCCTGTTATTCAGGATGTCACTATGTCGAAGAAACTTTGGATTGCCTTAATTCTGATCCTGGCCGCGCTGTGGCTCGGGTTAAAACCGCACTTGTCCAACAAATGGGCAAAAAGCCACCCCGATATTTCGCAACTCACCGATGCCAATACCGTGGCGCGTTGGCTGCAACAACATCATCAATTACCTCCTCTCTATCTCACCAAAGGTGAAGCGCGTCATCAGGGCTGGAATCCAGGCAAAGGCAACTTGTGCGAAGTCTTGCCCGGTCGCGCCATTGGTGGCGATCGCTTTAGTAATCGTGAAAGACGGTTGCCGATGCAGCCGGGTAGACAATGGTATGAAGCCGACGTCAATTACGATTGCGGTCACCGCGATGCCGATCGTCTGCTTTACTCTTCCGATGGCCTGATTTTCCTCACCACCGATCACTATCGCAGCTTCAAACAGGTGCCTTAACCATGTTGACGCTCCATTTTGACTTCCAACACTTACCGGACCGCCAGGCGTTTTATCGCGCGCTGGCGCAGCAAAGCGCTTGCCCGATGGATTTTGGCAATAATCTGGATGCCATGTGGGATTGGCTAACCGGCGGTATGGCGCTGCCTGCGACGTTCTATCTGGTGCATGCCGATGACGCCAGCAAACGTGGCGAGTTTGCGCCATTGCTGGCGCTGCTTGAAGAGGCGCAGCAGCAGTTGCAAGGCGAGCTGCGCCTGGTACGAGAGGCGTAAATCAGGCGTGCAGCGGCAGCAGTAAAATCGCCAGCATCTGCCGCGCATTGGCAGGCAGATCGCCGCCGCCGGTATAGCCATTATTCTCAACGATCACCGAATTCAACCCCACCAGCCAGTCATAAATGTAGTAAGCAGTGTGATTGGCGGGTGCGACCGACAGACGGGTTAAACGCTGTCCCGGCGAGAAACTAACGCTTGGCGCTGGCGGACGCGCAAAAATCGTCTGACCGCGATTGACGCGACTCTCCGGACGTTCACTTTCCGGACGCTGTAAAAAGCCCAGCCACGCGACAAAATCACCCAGCACTGTCATGGCGCGTGAAACCTGGCGATCGGTTCGCGCTTCATGCGCGCTAGCCTGCGCATCCGGCTCGTTGAGCGCGCTCTGCAGTTTGCTGAGCACCTTGAGACGGAAGCTGGCGGTAATTAACTCCTCTACCAGCATCTCCAGCGTCGGTTTATCAACGTTGAGCAACGCCAGCAGGCTGCGGCTTTCCGGCAACTGACGTAAATGCTCGAGCCACAGCGCAAAGACCTGCTGCGGGAATTGCTGATCGCGCTGACCACCTGAACTGCGCGGCTCAGGGGCGGCCACCGGCTCATCTTTAAACAGATCGAACTCGAAGCCAATGCCAAAATAACTCTGCTCAGCCGCCGCGGTTTTGGCGCTGTGCTGAATATGGGTGCTGCTGCTTTGACTCAGCCACAGCTGGCGTACCGCTTCGCGTGAAGGCTGGAGGCGCTCCAGTAGTTCACCGTGCAATCCGGTACGATGTTGCAAACATTTCAGCAGCGTATCGGAGATGGCCTGTTTGCGTGCTGCCTGTTCGGGCGTGGCTGTGGACTCGGTCCACGGCTGCAAACGCTCCACCAACTTCTGCTGCAAGGCGCTAAGTTGCTGCGCCAGACGATCGCGGCGTGCTTCCGGCTGCATCTCATCCTGCAACCAGCTGCCCATGCGATCGACACCGGCGCGATCGAGCGCCAACATCGACCCCCAGCTTTGACCCGGCTGACCAATCTGCCGTTGCACCGCTTCATCGACGTTAATCTGCTGTTGCTGATAGCGCGCATCATGCGGCGTAATTGCCCAAATCAGACGCGGCTTCTCACCGCTGGCGGCGATCGGTTGATGCATGTGCCATTCACGCAGCGCGCTGGCGGCGACATCGGTGTCCTGACGCTGACTGGCCGCGGTACAAATCAGCATCAAATCGATGCCCTGACGCGCGGCGTACAGTCCTGGCATCAGCGCGCGTTTCTGTTCCAGCAGGGTGGCGCGCAGCGGATCGCGTTTCCGCAACTGCGCCAGTTCATCTTGCTGGGCGCGATCGGCGGGTGTGCCCGGCGCGGGCAGCTCCAGCATATCTGCATCATCGTACAGCGCCTGACGCGGCGTGGAGCTCAGCGGCAGGGTGATCTCAAGGGTAAGCAGCGCCAGCAAACCGAGCGGTACATGCTGCGCTTTTCCCACACGATTGGCGACGATTGGACACACTTCAATCATTTCCAGCCAATCAGCATCGTTGCCAATCAGTTTTTCCGCTGGCAGCGCGGCGTCATCCGCCAGCAGGCTAAGCGGCGCTAATACGCGCGGTGCGTGGCGCAGCTGGTGGCGTAAGTGCATCAGGTCGCGCAGGCTTTCGTTCAGCGCGTGTTGACCCGGCCACAGCAGGGCAAACAGCTGCACGCGGTCATCGACGCTGAGCCACGGCGCCAGCGCAACCGCCTGCGGCCAAAAGTGACGATCGAGCATGTCGGCATGACGATGGTGACGACGACTCCACGCCCACAGCGTGATCAGCGCATCGCTGTCCAGTCCCGGCTGCAGTTCATCCTGACGATGGCGCTGCAACCGCTGCAGTGCGGCATCGATCTGTGCCGTGTCAGGCTGAAGGTCCGTGTTGGCACAGGCCAGCATCAGGCGAATCAGTTCCACTTCGCTCAGCAGCGTCATCTCCAGCGGCCAGGCATTTGACTGCGTTTCGCGCAGATGGCTGAAGCGGGTGGCGATAGCGAAATCCACATTGCCGGGATTGATATTCTGGAAATAATTCAGTGTCTTATCGCCGAGTCGCGCAATCAGTTGGCCCTGCGCATCGCCGACCATTTCACTCAGCAGCCAGGCTTTGCCCGCCTGCGACTGACCAAACAGCGCCAGCGTCACCGGGCGCGCCAGTTGACGCGCCAGCGCATGGCTTTCGACGCGCGCGCGGCGCAGCTGCAGCGTCAGGGTTTCGGCTTCCATCGCCAGACGCGGGGCGTGCGCCTGATGGGTTTCCACCCAGTTCAGCGCGCCGTCCAGGGTCTCCTGCATCAGGCTTAGACGTTTCGCAGGCGTTACCGGCGAGGCTTTTTTGGCAGTTCTCATCGTTTGCAGACGCTCCCGCTGTCGATCCAATATTGCGCATTCGCGTTGCCGGTGGCAGACAGCGTGTTCAGTTTCAGACTCAGTTGTTCCAGCGGCACACGCGTGCCGTCATCCATGCGTGCATCGCTCAGCACTAAGCGTTCCGGGCCAAGATTATCCGGTCCCGGCTGCACTGCCAGCTTGATGCGCAGCACGCTTTCACCGGCAACCTGACGCGCCAGCGTCGGATCAACAATGCTCAGGCTATACAGCGGCGAGGCCGGCCAGCGATCGTTTTCCAGCTGGCGGAAGCCGAGGCAGACATTGCCGCGAATGCGGAAGCTGCTTTTGCGATCCAGCGCAAAGCTGCTGCTGTCGAGATCGATCTCGCTGTAGCACAGATTGTCGTCGCTCAGCGCGCTGGTCTCATCCAGCACGCCAAGATAGCGAATGGTGGAGTAAGGTTCGAAATCACCGGCGCGGAACCAGAAGCTGCTCAGGCGCAAATCGAGCGCCAGCAAGCACAACATCGCGCCCACTGCGGCAGTGGATTTCGGGTTATCGATGCGCCCCTGTTTGTTGAACGGATACCAGTCGCTGGTGTGATAGCCTTCCAGCGACAAAATACGGCTGCCCGGCAGTGGTTGCAGATGGCGCACCAGCGCCTGAATGCCGGGGAAGCGTGATGGGCGACCGGTGAGCAACAGCACATCGCACTGGTACAGCGACACCACTTCGCACATCGCGCGCAGCGCCGGAATAATCGCCATGCGGTGTTGCAGGAACTCACCGTGCAGTTGCGCCATGCTGACCACCAACGGCACGTCGAGCAGATCGAAACGGCTGTCGCTGCCGAGCGTGCGCTGGATTTCACCGTTTACAAATGCCATCACGTTGATGGCCGGCTTTTGTGGCACCAGCTCGCCGAACAGCGCGTTGATTTCGCTGTGGCTGTCGAGCGGATCCCAGTTTTCATACTGTTCCAGCACCGCCTGCGCCAGCGGAATAAACAGCTGCAGCGTCACTTGTTGACGCAGTGTGGCCTGTCCATCCATGCGACTGTCGTGACCGAACAGTTTGTTCATCAGCGGCTCAGCCAGCTGCAAACCGGCTTTCTGCAAACTTTGCTGCAGCGCTGGCAGAATCCACAGCTGAATCACATCCAGCAGAATATCGTCACCCGCCACTTTAAAGCCTTCGCGGAACAGTAAGCGCGGCGTAATTTTGACGTTATTGCCCTGGCCGTCATCGAGGCGATATTGGGTAATAGCTAAGTCGGTGGTGCCGCCGCCGATATCAATTGAAGCGATGCGCAGGCTTTTACCTGGCAGCTCATCAACTTCACGCGGACGATCCGGACGCGCCATGCTGCTAAAGAAATCTTCTGCGCGACCGGCAAAGTTGACCTGAGTTTCGTTGAACAGCCACACCATTTGGCCGCAGGTGGCTTCGTCCCACTCCATCTGCACGTCCGGCACCGGACGCAGGCTGTGCGCCTGGCTGGCGGCGGTAAAGGGCTCTTCGGCCGGATGCCAGCCTTCAGCTTTCCACACCAGCGCGATGGCTTCCTGCATGCGGCGACGGAAAATCTCACGCTCCGGCTTTGGCATGGCGGAGGGCAGCGTCAAAATCACATGACGTAGCTGGCGTGGCGCCTGGCTTTGCGGCATGCGCTGGCGCTGCGCTACGCTGTTCATCTGCATCATCGCCTGCGCCAGCAGCTCACACAGCATAAAGGTCATCAGCGAACTCCGGCTGTAGCTGGCTGAGAACACGGGTAAGCGATCGTCTTCCGCCAGCGCGTGCAGCGGCTGGCCTTCGTCATTGACCAGCAAGGTAAACGGCAATGCGGTGGCCTGCGGCTCATCGCTGCTGCCGTTGGCGTTGAAGCGCCAGCCTGGCTGATAGCGCGCTTCATCCCACAAATAGCGGCGTGGGCTGGATAAACCGGTGCTGCCTTCGGTACCGGCACGCAGCAGCGCCAGACGGCTGGCTTCACGTCCTACACGCGTCAATGACGGCCACATAAACGCTTTTTCACGGCCGCTCTCGAGCGAAAAATTGGCTTTGCCAAAGCGCGTTTCCGCAAACTCCACGCGGCTATCGAACAGCTCGTTATAAACCTGATGCGGCTCGGAGAGATCGCGCAGCTGCAGCTCATAGGTTTGACGCAGGCCGCTGCTCTCTTCGGCGTGGTCTTCCACCAGAATGCCGCAGGTATGCGAGTTGCCGACGTCGAGAATGATATCGACATTAACCGCCGGGGTTTGATGTGACGCCGCTTGAATAGTGATTTCCGCCAGATCGAGCTGTTCGCCCAGCAGTTCCAGCAGATTAAGGTAGTGCGCCTGATATTCAAATTCACGTAGCGCCTGATTCAGCTCCTGTTCGCGACGCGATTCCAGCGCATGCACCTGCTGGCTAAAGGTTTCACGCAGCCAGCCATCAACCCACGTGTGATCAAGGAATTCGCCCAGCTCGTAATTGTGCCAGGCGAGGGCGAAACTGACGCCATTCTGCGCATCGGCTTTGCTTAAGCCGTGCTGCTCGCCGCCATCCTGTTCTGACACAATGCGCGTATCAAAAGCGAGCGTGATGCGATGGGTGTTGCCCGCCGCGTCGGGTTGCGTCAGCGGTGCCAGATGCAAACGCGCCCAGTTATCCGGCCCGCCAATAAAACGACGTCCGCTGGTGCAGCGTAGCACCGGCAGCGGTAGCCACTGCTGCGCCAGCAGTTTCAGTGAATCGGCCAGCGCGATATCCGTTTCCGGCCGCACCACTTCCGCCGCGCCGCCATCTTCCGGGAAGAGCAGGAATTTGCCGCTGTTACCGTCAACGTTGAGGCGCAGCAGCGGGCCATTCGCCGTTTGGCGGACGAACTGGCGGCGTGCCTGCAACGCAGGTAAACGCAAACCAAAATCAAGAAACTGCACACCGCTATCTTCAATCAGCGTGATTTTCTGTTTGTCATCGATGAGGGGAGCCAACATGTTTACTTACTCTCACGCTTAATCGTCAACGGGAACACCTGATCTGCGCCGTATTGCGCAGTACAGCTAGCGATGCCATCACCGGCTTTACACACCAGTTCGGGCATGCGGTAACGCGATTTATCGCTGCACGTCGCAGTATAGCGGCTGCGCACTTCCATGCTGCCGGCGGTGGTCATCGCGGCGGTGACATCGGCTTTACAGCGGATGTTGTCGCCCTGGGTAATGGTGGCGGTGCCTTTGCCGTTGCGGATCTGATAGCGCAGGCTTGGCGGCTTGCCAGTTGGCAGATTGGTTTGACGCAAGGTGACGCGCCAGGTGCCATTGATAAATTTCACCGAGCCAACGCGTGCATCGTCAGTGGTCATCACCAGATCATCGGCTTTGGCCGGTTCGGTGTGTTCTGCCACCACTTCAGGCGGTGCGGCAGGCGCGGCCACCGGCGCAGCGGCGATGACGGTCGCGGCAGTTTGCGGCAAGGTGGTGGCGAGTTTTTCCGCGTTAACCATGACGGCAGACGGCTTGCTGCTCGGCACAGCGCTGTCTACCCCCGTTGTCGCAGCAGGTTGCGGCGCGCTGTGCAGCCAGAAGGCGACGCCAGCGGCGACGACCGCGGCAACCGGCAACAGCAGCATCAGCGGACGTACGGCAAAGGCGCGACGGGGCGGCGCGACAGGTTCGGGTGCGGGTTCAGGCACGGGCTCAGGAATGACGTCAGCCACCGGTGCGTCGATTTCAGCTTCAGGCTCGTTCACCGGTTCGGCAGCGGCAGGCGGCACGTCGATCAGCGGCGCAATCACCGGCGCAACCACCAGCGGAGCGGGCGCTGGCGGGTCTGGCAGCAGCGGTGGCAGTTCATCTTCCAGCGAATCGCGCAGGCAGGCCAATGCGTCATCGCGTGAGCGCGCCTGCGGATCGACAAATCCCCAGAAGGTGATCACCGGTTTGCCATCCACCAGATAAACGTACTGCTGATCCGGGAACTGCAGGGTTTTGCTCAGCAGCGCGCCAAACAAGCGCATCGCCGGATTCTCAGCGTCGCGCGCACGCAGGCTCAGCGCCAGCAGATCCTGCTGGTTCAGCGTCAGCAGTTCCAGCGCCTGACGGCGCTCATGATCGCTGGCACCCAGCCAGGATTTTACTTTGCCGTTAAAAGGGGCATACCAATCGAGGCGGTCACCGCGCTCGTTAACCTGCGGAATCGCGAGGCAATTGGCCAGCGTAGTTTGGCGGCGCAGGCGCAAGGTTTCACGGATTTGCAGCGCGGACGTCCAGACCGGCTGGCCGTTTTCACCCAGTGCCAGTAACGTATCTAGATTGCCGCTGCGCAGAAAAGTTTTTGCCACTCGTTGGGCCCTTATCGGTGGTTGTCTGAGGCAGAACAGTGTGTGTTTTTGGCGATAATAGTGATCTTAAGCCAAATGCAGACAAATCAAACGGCTGATAAAGGGGGAAAAACAGGGCGTTTTTCCCGCGTGCAGAGAAGATTGTTGAATTTTTAAGCGCGGCTGCGCGGGGAAAGGATCAAATACGTCAGCATGCCGCCGATCAAACCCCAAAAGGCGGAGCCGATGCCGAGCAGCGAAATGCCACTGGCGGTGATCAGAAACGCCACGATGGCGCTGTCGCGCTGATCGGGCTCGGCTAACGCGCGCTGCAAACTGCCGGAGAGCGTCGCCAGCAGCGCCAGTCCTGCCAGTGTGGCAATCAACACCGGCGGTAGGGCGCTCAGCATCACGGCAATCAATCCGCCGGTGAGGCCGGTCAACAGATAGAACACGCCGGCGATTGCGGACGCCATCCAGCGGCGCGCCGGATTGGCATCGACATCGTCGCCCATACAGATGGCGGCGGTAATGGCGGCAATACACACCGAAAAGCCGCCAAACGGCGACAGCACTAAGGCGATAAATCCAGTCCAGCCGGTCAGCGCGGACACCGGCGGCTGATAGCCGTGCGCCTGCAGGGTGGCGATGCCGGGCGCGTTTTGCGATGCCATCGTCACGAGAAAATAGGGTAAACCGACGCCAATCAGCGCCGTCAGAGTAAACTGCGGCATGATGAATACCGGCCGACTGATCGCCAGCGCATGCGGCGGAAAGTGGATTGCTTGCTGACCGAGCGCCACCAGCACGCCCGCGATCAAGGCCAGAATAATCGCGTAGCGCGGCAGCCAGCGACGGCTAATCAGCCATACCAGGCACATGCTGCCGCACAGCGCGAAATTACTCTGTAACCCGCTAAACGTACTGATGCCAAACTTCAGCAGAATCCCGGCCAACATCGCCGCTGCCAGCGACTGTGGAATGTAATTCATTAATCGGGCGAACAGGCCGGTGATACCGCATAACACAATCAACAGGTTAGTCGCTACAAACACGCCAACCACTTCATTCAGCGTCAAACCCTGCACGCTGGTGGCGAGCAGCGCCGCGCCAGGCGTTGACCAGGCGGCGAGGATCGGCATGCGCGTCCACAACGACAAGCCAAATGACGCCAGTCCCATGCCGATGCCCAACATTGAAAACCAGCCACCAATCTGTTCTGGCGAAGCGCCAGCCGCTTGTGCTGCCTGAAAAATGAGTGCCGCGGTGCTGCTGTAGCCGACCAGCACGGCGATAAATCCTGAAATCAGCATCGGGAAAGAGAAGGCGCTGTGTGAGGCGGCGGTTGTCATCAGATCACATCCGGTTGTGCGTTATAACGCACATTGTGGCATGGAGCGTTATAGCGCACAAGTGATACACTGCGCGCGAGCTTTTGGGAGAATACATGGAAAATTTGCATCAATATTTGAGTCTGGCGCTGAAGCAACTGCGTCAGGCCAACGGCTGGAGCCTGACGCTGGCTGCGGATCGCACCGGCGTGAGTAAAGCGATGCTTGGCCAGATTGAACGCGGTGAATCGAGCCCCACGGTGGCGACGCTGTGGAAAATCGCCACCGGCTTTAACGTGCCGTTTTCCTTCTTTGTGCAGGGCAGCGATCACCCACCGGGCAGCGCGGCGACATTCAGCCAGCCCAATGCGCAGATGCAGGTCAAGCCGCTGCTGCCGTACGATGCCACACTGCGTTTTGACCTACTGGAAGTTACGCTGGCGGGTGGCGCGCAGAGCGATTCATCGGCGCATGAAAGCGGAGTGATTGAGCAGGTTGTGGTGCTGGAGGGCGAATTGTTGCTGGGCGTGGAAGGCACCTGGCGCCGCTTGCTCTCTGGCGAGGCCAGCCAGTTTGCCGCCGATACACCGCACAGCTACCGCAATCCTCTCAGCACGCCGCTGCGGTTTCACAGTTTGATTCACTATCTGCAGCGCCCGTAGCGGCGCAATTCATTGCGCGATAAATCGCGCTGCTACGGAATGTGCGGTGATGTGATGGGCGCTAAACTGTTTGGCAGTTCGCCATTCATGGCGACGAACACCCGGTGCGCATCAATGCGCACCCTACGAAACCCGTTGACAGCGCGCGCAATTACAAATTGATACGAAGGTAAACTACACAGTTTGCCTTCGTATTTATATACTCGCGGCTCATCACTAAGGAGAAGGTGCCATGAGCGACCTAAATAGCGCGGCCGCGTTACTGCGTAGCATCAATGGCAAACTGGCGCGTCGCCTGCGGGAATCTGCGCCGCCGGGCGATCTCACCTGGCCGCAGGTGTCGGTACTCGGTTATCTGGTACGCGATGGCGCAATGACGGTCACTGAATTGGCAACGCTTGAAGGTGTGCGCACGCAGTCGATGGGCGCCACAGTGGCCAGCTTGCAAACGCTGGGCATGGTGCAGGGTGCCGCCGATCCGCTGGATGGCCGTAAAACGCGCTATCAACCCACTGCTGCGAGCCTGCAACTGATCGCCGCCAATCGCGCACAGCGCGATGACTGGCTGGTGGACAGCATCGCGACGCAGCTCAATGCCCACGAACAGCAAACGCTGCTGGCCGCCATTCCCTTACTGCAACGACTTGCTGACCAATAATCCTGAGAGGACTCAACATGGCTTTAACTACCCTTGACGACAACACCGCGCTGATTGTGATTGACCTGCAAAACGGCATTGTCGCGTTACCTGTCGCACCGTTAGAGGCGCATGAAGTGATTGAGCGCTCAGCGCGCCTGGCCGATGCATTTCGTGGACAAAAGCGCCCGGTGGTGCTGGTCAACGTAGCGGGCGGTGCGCCAGGCCGTAATGAACAGCCTAAACACGCTGGCGAACTGCCGGCCGATTGGGCCACTTTAGTGCCGGATGTGGCGCAGCAACGTGGCGATATCACCATCACCAAAAAAACCTGGGGCGCCTTCCACAACACGGATTTGCATGAGCAGCTGCAGCAGCGTGGCATCACGCAAGTGGTTGTTTGCGGTATCGCCACCAGCATTGGCGTGGAATCGACGGCGCGTCAGGCATATGAATTAGGTTACAACGTCACGCTGGCAACCGATGCGATGACGTGCCTGGATGCCGAAACGCACAAAAACAGCGTTGAGCGCATCTTCCCGCGTCTGGGTGAAACCGGCACAACTGAAGATGTGCTGGCGTTGCTGAAGTAAAAGACAACTTCGGTCGCCATCAATGGCGACCTTACGTATATAGAGTTGGGTTTTCGTAGGGTGCGCATTGATGCGCACCTGGTTTGCAGGTCGCCATGTATGTCTGCCCTACAATGCCCGCCACGGATTCAGCAGCATCACGCCAGTCGTGTCAAAATCCTGTACGTTTCGAGTGACCAGAATTAAATCATGATAAATGGCCGTCGCTGCGATCAGCGCATCGGTATGCGGGCGTTCGTCGGGAATATGTAGCTGTGCGCAAAGGCGGGCAATAGCGCTATCAATCGAAAGTGTGCGCCAGGCAAATTCAGTGAGAACCTGCTCTTGATACCAACGTTGCAGATGATGAGCTTGTTGTGGGTCTTTCCGGGAAAATTTCAGAATGCCTTTTTCGATCTCCATCAATGTTAATGCTGAGATAAACATCTCATCTGCATCAATGGTTTTGGCCCAGGCAACGACCTGAGGATTGGCTTTAGGCGTCCCTGCCTTACGTAGTTCAGAAATAACATGGGTATCCAGCAAATAACGCATTAGAACTCCACATCCCTGGTGTTGATGGTTACACGTTCAGGCTCAAAGTCGATGTCAACGCCGTCTGACATGGCCAGTGATTCAACGATGCTTCTGTTTGATCCAGTGAGTTTCTTATACGCTTCAAACGTCAGTAAAACATGTGCAGGATTGCCACGGTCAGTAATATAGACCGGGCCTTCTTCTGCGGCTCTCTTGGCACGTGAAACTTCCTGATTAAATGCTCGACTAGTTATACGAGTCACTGTCATAAAGACCTCCATGGCATGTAGTTATGTTGCTACATCACGATAGTACGATTGATTGAGGTGAACAATATTTGCGCAAAAAAAAGCCCCGCAATAAGCTTGCAGGGCCTGGATTTCAACCGTAAGAACGCGTTTATTTACTGAAACGCATAACTCACTGTCAGACCCACGCTGTAGTTGCGGCCTGGCGCCGGTTCGTAGTAGCGACCGTTGCTTTCATTGACGATCACCGAACCGATGTAGTTGCGATCAAACAGGTTGTCGACGCGGCCAAACAGATCCAGCGTCCAGTTCTGCACCAGCCATTTATAACCGCTGTTCACGCCAACCACGGTGTAAGACGGCGCTTTTACATCGTTCTCATCATCCGCGGCGATATCGCTCAGGTAGCGCACATCGGTTCCGGCATACCAGCCTTGATCGGGCGCGTAAGCCAAGCCGGCGTAAGCCATGTTGCGGGCAATGCCGGGAATGCGGTTGCCGTCGCAGCTTTCGGTGCCGCAGACGTTAGAGCGATAACGGGCATCCAGCAAGGTCCATGCGGCTTTGAAACGCCAGCTCTCGCCGAACTGCTGGTCGAGGCCCAGCTCTAAGCCGCGACGACGCGTTTCACCGGCGTTTTTGTAGCTGGTGCGGCCTTCAAAGCTGCTGTCCGAAACGATCTCGTTTTTAGTGTCGGTCTGGAAAATCGCAGCGGTTAGCAGGCCATTGCCGATACGTTTTTTACTGCCCAGTTCAACGGTTTCGCTGGTGGCGGGTTGCAAGTTGAGATTCAGTCCGGCTTGATCGGCTGCGCGATACGACAACTCATTCAGCGTCGGCGTTTCGAAACCGCGACCGGCAGAAACGTAGGCGTTCCAGCTGTTATCAATCGCATAATTCAGTGCAGCCGCCGGTAACCAGCGATGGTAGCGACGATTGCCGCTGTCATCAGGATCGGTGGCGGTAACGTAGTAATCGTTGGAGTCGAAATTGACGGTACTGAAACGCACGCCCGCATCCAGCGATAATTTATCGGTCAGCTGCCACGCAGTTTGCAGATAGGGATCAAGATTCCACATCAGGTTGCGTTCATTACGCCGCATATCGCCCTGTACGCCCAATTCGTCGCCGCTAAAATTCTGATAACCCTTGCGCTTCTCGGTCATGGTTTCATAGTCGAGGCCGGCGGTGAAGGTCACCGGAAGGGTGAACAGTGCGTCGCGGTGCGTCCAGCGCGTATCAATGCCCTGATAATGGCGGGACAGCGAAATCACGCCGCCGGGATAACCTGCGCGCAACTGGGTGGCTTTGGGAATCGATTGATACTGCGTAGTTTCACGTTCACCCGCGTACATCATCACGCTGAGATCGTCGTTTTCACTCATCTGGCGCTGATAGTGCAGTCCCGCTTGCGTCTGATCGACGGTTTTACGCGCATCGTACAAGGTTACGTTGCTGGCTACCTGGCGCGGATTATCTTTCCACTGCTCGGCGGTCAAACCACCTGGATCCTGCGCTTCAACGTGCACGCTGTTGAACAGCAGCGTCAGGGTGCTGACATCATCAATGCGCACGCCAAGCTTGGCGTTGCCGAGATTTTTCTGCGCCGAGCTGTGATCGCGAAAACCGTGGGTGGTAAAGCGCGAGGCGGAAACCGTGTAATTGACATCCCCGGCTTGCGTACCGTCGCCGGTTGCACCGCTGGCTTTCACGCTGTTGCGCCAGCTGCCGTAACTGCCGTACCAGCTGCTGGCTTCAAGCGTGGTCGGTTGCTGTCCGGTTTCGGTTTCAACGTTAATCACCCCGCCCGACGAGTTACCGTACAACGCGGAGAAGGGGCCGCGCAGCACGTCGATGTGATCGATCGAGCCGATATCGATGTTGGACGTTTGTCCCTGGCCATCGGGCATGGTGGCGGGAATCCCATCAACGTACATACGGATGCCGCGCAGGCCGAACGTCGATCGTGATCCAAAACCACGCACTGAAATCTGCAAATCCTGCGCATAGTTTTGCCTATTCTGAATCTGCAAACCGGGCACGCTGGCGAGATTTTCTGACAAATTCACGCGCGGTGCGGCGTGGCGCATATCGTCGCCAGACACCACGCTGACCGCCGCGGGCGTGTCGAGCTCAGAAAGGCCGGACGCTGCAGGCGCAGCACTCACCACCATAGTATTGCTGGCAGCGCCAGCCGCCAGCGACATCGCAGGCAACATCAGTAATGAAGCCTGGCGCAGTAAAGCTATTTTCATTATGAAAGACCGTAAAAAGGGCGTGGAATGTACCAAGTGGAACATTAATGGCGCGTATGTTAATCGTTTTTTCAATTGTTTGAAAAGCGTTAATAGTATGACGGATTATTACTGTTTGCGGTGTTGAAAATGTTTTCTCATCGCATCTCTGGCCTGGCTGCCTCAGGGAAATTCTGTCAGTCTGGCGGTTTTGTCTGAAGGCATAAAAGAGAGGGAATATGAGTCAACAACCTGTGGTAGCGGTACTGGGATTGGGCGCAATGGGCCATGCGTTTGCCGCCAACCTGTTGAAAAAAGGCTTCACGGTGCGCGGCTGGAATCGCACGCGTGCCAAAGGCGAAGACCTGCTGGACGCAGGTATCACGCTGGCTGACAGCGCAGCGCAAGCGGTTGAGGGTGCGGATGTGGTGATCGCCATGCTCGCCGACGGCGATACCACGCGCGAGGCGCTGAACGCGGCCAGCAGCGCGCTCAAGCAGGGCGCGACAGTGTGCCAGATGGGCACCATCGGCGTGGACGCCACCGATCAACTGATCGCGGAAATTAACCGCACACGTCCGGACGTGGTGTTTATCGATGCACCGGTTTCCGGCACTAAAGCCCCCGCAGAAAATGCACAAATTCTGGTGATGGCGAGTGGCGATCAGAGCAAGGCGCAGGCTGCTGAGCAGGTCTTTGCCGCGATCGGTAAAGGCACACAGTGGCTGGGCGCAGCAGGTGCCAGTTCGCGCATGAAGCTGGTGGTGAATAGCTGGCTGATTGGTCTGATGCAGAGCCTGGCGGAAAGCACACGCCTGGCGGAAGAGTTTGGTTTCAGCACCGACGATCTGTGGAAAGTGCTGGATGGCGGCCCGCTGGCTACACCGTACGCCAAAATGAAACTCGGCATGATCGCCAGTGGTGATTTTACCCCGCAAATGCATCTGGTCTGGGCGCTGAAAGACGCCAAACTGGCGCTGGACGCGGCGGGTGATAGCAAACTGCCGGCGCTGGAAAATATCGTGGATGTCTGGCAGCAGGCGGTGGATGCTGGCTACGGCGAGCAGGATCTGGCGGCGGTGTATCAATACCTGAAGCGCTAACATGAGTGCGCGACTCAATTTCGACTTCACCTACCGTCCGCTGGTGCCCTTTGCGCACGATTATGCGCATGGCGACGCGGAGCCGTGGCATTTCCACCACTGCGCACAGTTGATCCATACGCTAAGCGGCGTGGTGAAGGTTGAAACGCAGCACGGCAGTTGGATTGTGCCGCCGAGTCGCGGCGTCTGGCTGCCGGCGGGAACACGCCACGCGCTGCATATCGTTGGTGCAGTGGCCGCGCGCACGCTGTTTGTCGATCCGCTCGCGCGCGCCGATCTGCCCGCCAGTTGTCAGGTGGTGCAGATTTCGCCCCTGCTGCGCGAGTTGATCGTGAGCGCGCTGACGCTGCCGGAGCAGTACGTTCCCGGCAGCCGCGCAGAGCGCATTTACGAGCTGATTCTCGATGAGATCCGCGTGATGGATGTGCTGCCCTTTGGCTTGCCGCTGCCGGAAAGCGATCGTTTGCTGAGTTTGTGCCAGCAGATCCAGGAAGCACCCGGCGAAAACTGGACGCTGGCCCGCGCCGCGGCTCTACTTTGCGTGGCGGAACGCACGCTGGCGCGCCATTTCAGTCGCGAAACCGGTTTGCAGTTCAGCGACTGGGTGCGCCGCGCGCGGCTAAGCGTGGCGTTAACCCGCTTAGCCCAAGGTGAAAGCGTGCTGACGGTGGCGCTCGATCTCGGCTATGACAGCCCGAGCGCTTTCAGCGCGATGTTTCGCCGCGTGCTCGGCGTTACGCCAGTGAACTATTTTCCTGTGGCAGAGAAGCGTGCGCTGCGTTGAGCAGCGCTTGCAATGAGGCGCGCGCCACATCGTTATCAATGCCCACACCCCACGCGCGTTCTCCGCGTGCATTAATACAGCTGATATAAGTCACCGAACGACTATCGCTGCGTTTGCCTAGCGTGTGTTCGTGATAATCCTCAATGGTGACGGCCACATCATAGCGCTGGCGCAATGCGGCGACGGCGGCAGAGAGCAAGCCATTGCCTTTGCCCTCCAGCGTTACCTGCTGCGTACCTTGTTGCAGCCGCGCTTTGAAACGCGTTTCGCCTTTATCATCGCTGTGGCTTTCCGCTTCCAGCAAACGTCGCACTGGCTGGGTTAAACCGTAATGCTGACAAAACAGCTGCCATAACGCATGGTGTGTCATCTCCTGACCGTGTCGATCGGTTTGCTGCTGCACCAGGCGGCTGAAATCCTGTTGCAATCCGCGCGGCAGCTGCAATCCATGATTCTGTTCCAGCAGCCATGCTGCGCCGCCTTTGCCGGATTGGCTGTTCACCCGGATCACCGCTTCGTAACTGCAGCCGATATCCAGCGGATCGAGCAGCAGATACGGCATCTGCCAGATCGTTTCTTCGCGTTGTGCGCGTTCGGCAAAGCCTTTACGGATCGCATCCTGATGCGAACCAGAGAAGGCGGTAAACACCAGTTCACCGGCATAAGGATGGCGTGGATGAACCGGTAACTGATTGCAGCGTGTTACCACTTCCAGCACCTGCTGGATATCACTGAAATCGAGTTGCGGCGCCACGCCCTGGGTGTAAAGGTTGAGCGCCAGCGTGACGATATCCACGTTGCCGGTGCGTTCGCCATTACCAAACAAGCAGCCTTCTACGCGATCGGCGCCTGCCAGCATCGCCAACTCCGCACAGGCGATGCCGGTACCGCGATCGTTATGCGGATGCACACTAATCGACACCTGCGATCGCTGGCTGAAGTGGCGACAGAAATACTCAATCTGATCGGCATAGACGTTCGGCGTATTCACTTCAACGGTGGCGGGCAGGTTGATGATCATTGGACGTGTAGGCCCCGGTTGCCAAATCACCGCTACCGCTTCGCAAATTTCCAGCGCAAAGTCGGGTTCGGTAAAGCAGAAGGTTTCTGGTGAATACTCGAAGGTCCACGCAGTCGCCGTTTGTGCTGCGCAGCGGGCACGGATCTGTCGCGCACCGGCGCAGGCCAGTTCAATAATCTCGGCTTTGCTCTGACGGAACACCCGTTCACGGAACAGCGGCGCGGTGGCGTTGTACAGATGAATAATGGCGTTGGGCGCGCCACGCAGCGCGTCAAAGGTGCGATCGATCAGATCGCTACGTGCCTGGGTCAGCACCTGAATCGCCACATCGTCTGGAATGTGGTTCTGCTCAATCAGCAAGCGCACAAAATCATAATCTGTCTGCGATGCTGCTGGAAACGCCACCTCAATCTCCTTAAAGCCGCAGCGCAGCAGCAGTTGCCAGAACTCCAGTTTGCGTGCGCTGTCCATTGGCGTCGCCAGCGCCTGGTTGCCGTCGCGCAGATCGGTAGAGAGCCAGCGGGGTGCCTGCGTCAGCTGGCGCGATGGCCACTGACGATCGGGTAAATCGATGACCGGAAATGGACGGTATTTTGCAGCGGGTTGCGTAAGCATAACGATCTCCTTGTGGTGTGGTTTCAGTGTTACCTACCACGCCGCCATAGGCTCGCCGATTGCTGACAATCCTTAGCGCATAACTGACAGAATGCCGTTCATTCCGCGCGCTCAATCTGTAGCGGCGCGATTTATCGCGCAATAAATTGCGCCGCTACAAAATGTGCGGTTATTTGCTCTAACGTCCATATGCGCCAGGCGGCAATTCTCATGCGAAATCGGCATCGGTCATTTGGCGTGCGCGGGTTAGGCTGGGGTTTTGCACCATGAGATAAAACACAATGCAAAGAGCAGCTTTGGCACTAATGATTTTGGCCACCAGCGGCGCGGCGGCAGCAGAAACCGTGACGCTGCGCATTGCCGATCAGAAAGGGAATATGCACGCCGAAATGGCCGCGGCGCAGCAGTTAAACAACCTCAATTATAAAATCGAATGGGCTGAGTTCCCGGCGGCGGCGCCGCTGGCGGAAGCGCTGAATGCCGGCGCGGTAGATGCCGGTATTATCGGCGATGCGCCACTGCTGTTCTCGTTGGCGGCCGGTTCGCAGGTGAAAGCGGTGGCGGTGAGTAAGTCGGTGCCCGAAGGATTGGCGGTGCTGGTGAGCCTCGATTCGCCCATCAAAACCGTTGCCGAGCTGAAGGGAAAAAATATCGCCACCGGACGCGGATCGATTGGCCACTTTGAAGCGCTTAAGGCGTTGGAGCAGGCGGGCGTCAGCGATAAAGCGGTTAAGTGGCGCTTCTTAACCCCGGCGGATGCGCGCATCGCGCTGGCAAACGGATCGGTGGATGCGTGGTCAACGTGGGATCCTTACACCGCGCTGGCGGAAGTCACCCATACCGGCCGCGTGCTGGTTAACGGCGTCGGGCTTTCCAGCGGCAATAGCTTCCTCGCCGCCACCGATGCAGCGCTGAAAGATGAGGCCAAACGCGTGGCGCTGCAGGATTACGTCAACCGGTTAGCCGCCGCCGATCGCTGGGCCAACAGCCATGTTGATGAGTATTCCAGCACGCTGGCAAAAATCATCGGCTTCCCAAAAGAAGCGGCAGCGAAATCCTTCTCACGCCGCAAATCGCACTGGCAGAGCATTGACGAGGCCACCATCAGCCAGCAGCAAGAGACCGCCGATTTCTATCAGAAATACGGTTTAATCCAGAAGCCGCTTGATGTGAAACCCACCTTTTATCACGGCTTAAAGGTTGCGCAGAACTAACCCTTTGTGCGCCCGCATTTGGCGAAACAGCAGCGCGCGCGTAGCATAGCGGCATGTTGTTTCGTCAAAGATCGCCTCATGTTGCTAAAAACCTTCGACGGTCATAACGACCTGCTTCTCAATCTATGGCTGCATCATCGCGATGATCCGGCGCAGGCATTTTTTCACGGCATCGAAAAGGGCCACCTCGATTTTCCGCGCATGCAGCAGGGCGGTTTTGCCGGTGGTCTGTTCGCGATGTTTGTGCCGCCACTGCGATATGTGAAAGAGGTCGCGCCGCAGCGAGCGGAAGAAAACCTCGACCCGCTAACGATTCTCTGGCAGCAGCTCGACATCCTGAAAACGCTGGCGGCGCAATCCGCCGGGCGGGCGCGTTTCTGCCTTAGCGCCGCGGACATCGCGGCCTGTCGCACAGATGGCGTGCTGGCGCTGGTGGCGCATATCGAAGGCGCGGACGGCTTTGATGGCGATGGCGCAGCGCTTGAGGCCTTTTATCAAGCGGGCGTGCGCAGCATCGGGCCGTTCTGGAATCTGCCCAATCGCTTTGGTGAAGGCGTGAACGGATCATTCCCCAACTCACCGGACAGCGGTCCGGGCTTGAGCGCAGAAGGCGAGCAACTGATCGCGGCAGCCAATCGCCATCGTATGTTGATCGACATGTCGCATATGAACGAGAAAGCCTTCTGGGACACCGCACGGCTGTCGACCGCGCCGCTGGTAGCGACGCACTCCAATGCGCACGCGCTCTGTCCACAGCCGCGCAATCTCACCGATGATCAGTTGCGCGCCATTCGCGACAGCGGCGGCGTGGTGGGCGTGAATTTTGGTAACGCTTTTCTGCGCAGCGACGGAAAACGCGACAGCGACACGCCGTTGATCGAAATTGTTAAACATGTTGAACACCTGATCGCGATAATGGGCCGCGATCATGTGGCGCTGGGCTCCGATTTTGATGGCATTAGCGTGCCTGAGGCGCTGAAAGATGTGACCGGATTACCGCATCTTTATGCGTTGTTGCGTTCGTTCGACTACGATCAAACAGCACTTGAGCAGCTCGCATGGGGCAACTGGCAGCGCGTGTTGCAACACATTTGGCAGGATTAGCACCATTCCCTTACCGAATCAGGGTTGATCTGCTCGCTACATTAGCGCAACATCTGCGCGCGTACGGATTGCAATGTGATCTACGTCACAGCAGCAATCCTCTCCAGCAGAGATTTCTCTGCGTTTTCACTTTATGAGGAAGAATATTATGTGGAAAAAACCTGCGTTTATTGACCTGCGTCTGGGCCTGGAAGTGACTCTGTACATCTCCAACCGCTAAGACTTCTGCCCGCCGTTCGTGCGGGCATTTTGTTCTCTCTCTCTGGTCAACGTTCATGTTTATTAAAGTCCTCGGTTCAGCGGCTGGCGGCGGCTTCCCGCAGTGGAACTGTAACTGCGCCAATTGCAGCGGCCTGCGTAATGGCACTCTTCAGGCGCAGGCGCGCACGCAATCTTCGATCATCGTCAGTGATAACGGTGAAGATTGGGTGCTGTGTAACGCCTCGCCGGACATCAGCCAGCAAATTGCCCACACGCCAGAATTAATTAAACAGGGTGTACTGCGCGGCACGGCGATTGGCAGCATCATTCTGACTGACAGCCAAATCGATCACACCACCGGCTTGCTGAGCCTGCGCGAAGGCTGCCCGCATCAGGTGTGGTGTACGCAGGAAGTGCATGGCGATCTCACCAGTGGTTTCCCGATTTTCACCATGCTGCAGCATTGGAACGGTGGCTTGCAGCATCATGCGTTAACCCCGCTGGAACCGTTCCGCGTCGACGTGTGCCACAGCCTGCAGTTCACCGCGATTCCGATTCTCAGTAACGCGCCGCCGTATTCGCCCTATCGCGATCGGCCGCTGCCGGGCCACAACGTGGCGCTGTTTATTGAAAACACCGCGAACGGCCAAACGCTGCTGTACGCGCCGGGACTCGGCGAGCCCGATGCGGTGATTATGCCGTGGCTGCAAAAGGCTGATTGCCTGTTGATTGACGGCACGGTATGGCAGGACGACGAATTACTCGCCACCGGCGTGGGTAAAAATACCGGCAAAGCGATGGGGCATCTGGCGCTGGCCGAAGAACAAGGCTTAATGGCGTTGCTGGCTTCGCTACCGGCCAGGCGCAAGATTTTGATTCACATTAACAACACCAATCCGATCCTTAATGAGCAATCATCGCAGCGCGACTATTTGACGCAGCAGGGCATTGAAGTGAGTTGGGATGGTATGGCGATTCATCTGCAGGAGATTGCATCGTGATCATTACTGAAGCGTTATCGCCCGCCGCGTTTGAGCAGGCGCTGCGCGACAAAGGCGCGTTCTACCACATTCACCATCCGTACCACATTGCCATGCACAACGGCAACGCGACGCGTGAGCAGATTCAGGGCTGGGTGGCGAACCGCTTCTATTATCAAACCAATATCCCGCTGAAAGACGCGGCGATCATGGCTAACTGCCCGGATGCGGCGACGCGCCGAAAATGGGTGCAGCGTATCCTCGATCACGACGGCAGCAACGGCAACGAAGGCGGCATTGAAGCCTGGCTGCAGTTGGGTGAAGCAGTGGGTTTGGATCGCGAAGTGTTGCTGTCCGAAAAGCTGGTGCTGCCGGGCGTGCGCTTTGCAGTGGATGCTTACGTGAACTTTGCGCGTCGTGCCAATTGGCAGGAAGCCGCGTGCAGTTCGCTGACTGAACTGTTCGCGCCGCAGATTCATCAGTCACGTCTCGACAGCTGGCCGCAGCACTATCCGTGGATCAAAGAGGAAGGCTATTTCTACTTCCGCAGCCGCCTGAGCCAGGCGAACCGCGATGTCGAACATGGACTGGCGCTGGCGCTTGAGGTGTTCACCACCGCCGAGCAGCAGAACCGCATGCTGGAGATCCTGCAGTTTAAGCTCGATATTCTCTGGACCATGCTGGATGCCATGACCATGGCATATGCGCTGCAACGTCCGCCTTATCATACGGTCACCGATCAGGTGTCCTGGCACAGCACAAGATTGGTATAACACTATGAAAGATAATGTGATTCCTGCTTTCCGTCGCGGTTACCGCATGCAGTGGGAAGCGGCGCAAGAGAGCCATGTCGTGCTCTATCCTGAAGGCATGGCCAAGCTGAACGAAACCGCCACGGCGATTCTTGAACTGGTGGATGGCAAACAGGATGTGGCGGCGATTGTTGCCACGCTGGATGCGCGTTTCCCGGAAGCGGGCGGCGTCGGTGATGACGTTAAAGAGTTCCTGCAATCTGCCATCGAACAAAAATGGATACAGTGTCGTGAACCCGAGTAAAAGCGTAACGCCGCCGCTGTGGCTGCTGGCAGAACTGACCTATCGCTGCCCGCTGCAGTGTCCGTATTGCTCCAATCCGCTGGATTTTTCCCAGCAGGAGAAAGAGCTAACCACCGAACAGTGGATTGAGGTGTTTCGCCAGGCGCGCGCCATGGGCAGCGTGCAGCTCGGTTTTTCCGGCGGCGAACCGCTAACGCGCAAAGACTTGCCGGAGCTGATCCGCGCCGCGCGCGATCTCGGTTTCTACACCAATCTGATCACCTCCGGTATTGGCCTGACGGCGAAAAAACTCGACGCCTTTGCTGACGCCGGGCTCGATCATATCCAGATCAGTTTCCAGGCCAGTGATGAAACGCTGAACGCCGCGCTGGCCGGATCGAAGAAGGCCTTCCAGCAGAAGCTGGAGATGGCAAAAGCGGTGAAAGCGCACGGCTATCCGATGGTGCTGAACTTTGTGCTGCATCGCCACAACATCGATCAGATCGACAAAATCATCGATCTCTGTATCGAACTGGAAGCCGACGATGTCGAGCTGGCCACCTGCCAGTTCTACGGCTGGGCGCAGCTTAATCGTGAAGGATTGCTGCCGACGCGCGAACAGATCGCCAATGCCGAAGCGGTGGTGGCGGATTATCGTCAACGCATGAACGCCACTGGCAACCTCACCAATCTGTTGTTTGTCACGCCGGATTACTACGAAGAGCGTCCAAAACCCTGTATGGGCGGTTGGGGATCGATCTTCCTCAGCGTCACGCCGGACGGCACCGCATTGCCGTGCCACAGCGCGCGTCAACTGCCGGTCGAGTTCCCGTCGGTGCTGGAACGCAGCCTCGACGACATCTGGTATAACTCGTTTGGTTTCAACCGATATCGCGGTTTTGACTGGATGCCGGAACCCTGTCGCTCCTGTGATGAGAAAGAAAAAGACTTTGGTGGCTGTCGCTGCCAGGCCTTTATGCTAACGGGCGATGCAGACAATACCGATCCGGTCTGCAGCAAATCGCCGCATCACGGCAAGATCCTCGAAGCACGGCGTCAAGCCAACTGCAGTGACATCAAAATTCAGCAGCTGCAGTTCCGCAATCGCAGCAACTCCGAACTGATCTTTAAGCAACGCGTCACCTGATGAACGCGCGCCAGATTACGCTCGCCAACGGCTTGCGCTGTCATTTGCATCATCACCCGGGCGCGCGTGAGGCGGCGGTGCTGGCGCGCGTGCGTGCGGGCAGCCTGGATGAGCCGGATCGCTGGCCGGGTTTAGCGCATCTGCTGGAGCATCTGCTGTTTTGCGGCAGTGAAAATTTCAGCGGCGATGATCGCCTGATGCCATGGGTGCAGCAGCAGGGCGGCCAGGTGAATGCCACCACGCAATTAAGCCGCAGCGCCTATTTCTGCCAGCTGCCGGCAGCGGCGCTATCGGCTGGCGCTCAGCGACTGTGCGATATGCTGGCGGCACCGTTATTAACGTTGCCTACCATCCAGCAGGAAATAGCGGTGATTGATGCCGAATTTCAGCTGCTACAACGCCATGGCGAAACGCTGAGCGAAGCAGCCGTACTCGATAAGCTGCAAGGGCGTTTCAAACGTTTCCGCGTCGGCAATCGCGCTGCTTTTGGTGACAATGTCACGGAACTGCAATCTGCTTTACGTGAATTCCATTATCGTTTCTATCGCGCTAATAACACTGAGCTTTGGCTTCAAGGCCCGCAAACGTTGGATGAACTGACCCAGCTCGCACAGAGAGTGGGCGGCAGGATTTTAGCAGGCGGCGAAACGTCCGAGGTGCTTGAACCGAGGCTATTGCCAGGCGACCAAATTCTATCTCTGCCGGGCGACGAAAACTTTTCGATCACGCTGCTTTTGCAGGGTGATGAACGGGCGTTGCGTGACAACGTCACCCTAATCCGTGCTTTCTGGCAGGATGAAGCACCGGGCAGCTTAATGGCGCAGCTGCGGAATGAAAAACTTTGCGATGCGCTTGAGGTGCAATGGCTGTGGCGAGAGGGTCAACGCGCTTTGCTGACGCTGCGTTTCAGCGCTCAGCAGCTTTCATCGACAGCGGCGCAACGCATTGAATATCACTTTTGGCAGCATCTGGCAGCGGTGACGCAGTGCCAGGCATCGCAGTTGCAGCATTACGCGCAGCTGGTGCAGCAAGATTTTGCCGCCTTGTCGCCGCTGGAACAGCTGCGTGGGCAGGCGCTTGGCTTCGCACCTGGATGTGCACTGCCTGATAACTTCAGCCATTTTGTCGCCGCGTTGCAGGACCAACCGCGCACGCGATTGCTTACTCAGCAGCAGCACAGCGGCGAGCCTTATCAGACGCAAGGATTCACGCTACAGCTAGCCGATTGGCTGCCACAGCCCCTTGCCGTCACCAGGCCCGCAACCTTTGGTTTCTTCCCCAGCTCAACAACGATGACTTTACCCCGACTGCCGCCTGTGGCGCAGCCGCTGCCGTTAATCGCGCCGATAAGTCAGGTTGAGACGCTGCTGCTGCGTCCGGCGTTTTATCAGACATTGAGCGAAGAAGAAGCGCAGTCTCGCCAGCGCCTGTTGCGCCCGGTGCTGGCGGAGTTACGCCATGCAGGTGGCAGCGGGAGCTGGCAGCAAAAACAGGGCAGCTGGCAGTTAGTACTCAATTTGCCTGCAGCCGCCGATCGCGCTTTGCTGAGCGTGCATCAGGCCTTGCTGGCGTTAGATGCACCCGTGCTGCAGCAACCCGCCGCATCAAATCCTTCCATCGTGATTCGTCAGTTGCTGGCGGCATTGCCGACCCGCTTGCTGCGGCCGAGGGAACAGCCGCAATGGCTGGCGGCGTGGTGTGGCGTAGATAGCGCATTACGCCAGCGCGTGGCGCATTTGCTGAGTGACTTCACGCCCGAACTGGCGCGCTATGCAAAACCCGCGCGCCTACAGCGCGGCATTGTGCCCATCAACTGCGACGGGCACGATCACGCGCTGCTGCTGTTTATGCCGTTGCCGCACGCTGACGATGCCAGCCTGGCAACGTTACGGGTGCTGGCGATGATGCTGGAAACGCGTTTTTTCCAGCGGCTGCGGGTGGATCAACAGATTGGATACGTGGTTTCCGCGCGCTATCAACGGGTGGCGGATGTCGATGGATTAGTGCTGGCGCTGCAATCGCCGGACCTTGCGTGGCGCGCACTGCTTAGCCACTGCAAGCAATTTATGCGTGCAAGTATGGCGGAGATCGCCGCGCTAACGCCAGAGATGCTGAAGACCCGGCAGACCAGCCTACTGGCGCAATGCGCAGGCAAAGACAATGGCGAACAGGCGATTGAAACGCTGCGCAAGCAGCAAGGCTTAGCAACGCTCAATCACGCGGCGATTCAGGCGCTGACGCTATCGCAACTGGCGAAACTTCATTATCTCCTGCTGCGAGAACGGCATCGCTGGTTGATTCTGGTGAAAAAAGAGACAGGATAAACTGTATCGCACCTGAACAGTTTCCTACTGATATTTTTGAATATATTTGACAGTCACCAGCAAATCTCTTCACTGGTTAGTTGCCGGTTAACAGGCGAAACTCATTGGATTATCCCGATCTAAAAGGAACAGCTAGTGAAAAACGTTACTCGCCTTGCGCTGCCACTGTTGGCGGCGGCTACGCTATACGCCCCTTTGTCACAGGCTGCGGCAATGCATTATGATCTCGACCCGGCGCACACCTCGGTCATCGTTACCTGGACGCACTTTGGCTTCTCACATCCCACCGCCGACATCCCTAACAGCAAAGGCGCCATCGTGTTTGATAAGGATCAGCCACAGCAGTCGCGCGTTGATGTCACGCTGCCGATTACGCAAATTGATACCCATGTACCGGCGCTGACCAAAGAGTTCCTGGGCGCGGAGTATTTCGACACCGCGAAATATCCTTCAGCGGTATTCCACAGCACCAAAGTGGTGGCGAAGGGCGATAACAAGTTCGACGTGGAAGGTAACCTGACGTTGAAAGGCATCACCAAGCCGGTGACGTTACATGCCACGCTGAATCAGCAAGGTATGCATCCAATGGTGAAGAAAGAGGCGATTGGTTTTGATGCCAGCGGCGTGATTAAGCGTTCAGACTTCAAACTGGATAAATATGTGCCCGCCGTGAGCGATGATGTGACCTTGACGATTTCCACTGAAGCGTACGCGAAATAATGACCTAACGTCCCCGGTTATGCGGTTCTCTGACCGGGGACGTTGGCATCAGCATTTAAACCAGAATGACTTTCACACCGTGCTCCTCCAGTTTCTTTACTACCTCCAAATTGGCCTGCTTACCCGTAATAACCAGGTCAATCTGTTCAACCCGACTGAAAAGCATGCCAGCGCGCTGGCCTATTTTTGAGCTATCCACCAGTACCGCCAGTTTACTCACCACGTTCAGCATCTTTTGCTCGGCTAGCGCGGTCAGCATATCCGTTTTGTACAGACCTTCTGCAGTTAACCCTTTGCCACTGGTAAACATCCAATGCCCGGCATACAGCGAGGTTTCGCTCTCCTGAGGCCCCAACGTGATGGAGTGGCTTTTATTGTACTGGCCGCCCATGATCACCACGCTTTCGTGGTCATGATCGATAAGATAATTGGCGAGCGGCAGGTAGTTAGTAATGATTTGTACCGGTTTACTACACATCTGCTGACCGAGTAGAAAGGCAGTCGAACCGCAGTTAATTACCACACTTTCTCCCGGCGCCACTAACGACATCGCAGCGTGTGCAATACGACTCTTTTCATCATGATTTTGTGCCAGATGAATATTCATGGGCGTCCAACGAGGGCGTTGCTGACTAATCGCTTCCGCACCGTTACGCACTTTTTTTAGCTTGCCGCTTTCATCCAGTTTATTGATATCACGCCGCGCAGTAGCCGGTGAAATAGCCAGACTTTCCATAGCCTGTTCAACAGTAATAAATCCTGTTTGCTGTAGTAGTTCGAGCAAAATTTGATGACGCTGTGCTTCAGTCATGCGGAGTTCCGATAAGAGATGATTTTTAAAGATGATATTTGATAAAGCGTGAATCGTCTAAAGGAAAAAGCCGGGCGTACCCGGCTATGTAGCATTACAGGAATGATTTAAAGGGCAGATCCGGTTCGAGGCTAAAGCAATCATCAAAGCCGCGCGGGTAGTGATATTCGAACTGATCTTTATCCAGCGGCCAGGTAAATTTGCCACCCACTTGCCAGATATAAGGTTTAAAACCGTAGTTGAGTCGATTTTTTTTCATGTTCCACAGCATGCGAATCTCTTGCGGGTCTGCCTGAAAATTTGACCAGATATCATGGTGAAAAGGGATCACCACTTGAGTATTTAACGCTTCGGCCATGCGTAAAATATCGGCGCTGGTCATCTTGTCCGTGATACCGCGGGGGTTTTCACCGTAGGAACCGAGCGCCACATCAATCTGGTACTCATTGCCGTGTTTCGCGTAGTAATTGGAATAGTGCGAGTCGCCACTGTGATAGAGCGTTCCGCCAGGCGTTTTGAACAAATAGTTGACGGCGCGTTGATCCATGCCATCGGGGAGTTTTCCCTGCGCTTTCTCGCCTGCGGGTAAGGTAATAAGCGCGGTACGATCAAATGCGTCAAGCGCATGGATCTCAACATCTTTAATTTTCACAATATCACCCGGAACCACCACGACGCATCGCTCGGCAGGCACTCCCCAGCCAATCCACAAATCAACGCAGCTCTGTGGGCCGATGAACGGCACATCATCCGGGCAGTTTTGCATTACCGCGGCGGCAACGTTAACGTCAATATGGTCGTTATGATCGTGTGTTGCGAGCACGGCATCGATACGGCGAATAGCGAATGGATCGAGTACAAATGGTGTCGTGCGCAGGTTGGGCTGTAAGCTTCTGGCTCCCGCCATCCGTTGCATCTGATGTCCCTGCTTCATTAACCCGTTGCCATGGCTTTGTTTGCCGGTGCCGCACCAGAAATCGATACAGATATTCGCTTCACCTTGTGACTTCAACCAAATACCGGTACAGCCCAGCCACCACATGGCAAACGTGCCTTGCTCCACAACCTCCTGCTCAATTTCCTCGTTTAACCAGCTTCCCCATTCAGGAAAGGTGTTCAGTATCCATGATTCGCGGGTAATTGTTGCTATCTTACTCATCAGTTGGCTCCTCACTATCAATATAAATCATATTTAATCATAATTTGATTTTATATGATTTATATTGTCAGCAAAAATTGCTTTTTAAAAGCGGTTTTTTTATTTCTTTATCTTCTCCTGTTTCCAGTAAATGCTTAAACCTGCCAGCTTTTTCACAAAAATAAGCCTATCAATATGATTGGTAGTGAAATAGAGACATGTCTTGTAGTCGAATAAACTTGGTTTTTGGAATGAAAAAGATTTTGCGCGATATATCACAAATAATCATTTGTGATCTTTTTATGATTTTTTGTGATGGGTAGAGTGATGGGGAGCAGTATTTCGGCCTGTTTTCATTCAAACAGGAAGCGACTATTTAAGGGAGAGCTGTATGGAGATCCTCTACAACGCCTTTACCATCTTTTTTAACCAGGTGATGACAAATGCCCCCTTATTACTGGGGCTGGTGACGTGTCTTGGATACGTGTTACTTCGCAAAAGTGCCAGCATCGTTATCAAAGGCACGATTAAAACTATTATCGGTTTTATGCTGCTTCAAGTTGGGTCAGGGATTCTGATCAGTACCTTCAAACCCGTGGTAGCAAAAATGTCGCAGGTTTATGGCATTGAGGGCGCCATCTCAGATACCTACGCCTCAATGATGGCAACCATTGAAAGAATGGATGGAGCCTACAGTTGGGTTGGTTATGCCGTGTTGTTAGCACTGGCACTCAATATTGGCTATGTGTTGCTGCGTCGTGTAACGGGCATTCGCACCATTATGCTGACGGGACACATTATGTTCCAGCAGGCCGGGTTGATAGCGGTGTTCTTCTTTATTTATGGCTATTCGATGTGGACAACCATTATCTGCACGGCCGTACTGGTCTCACTTTATTGGGGGATAACCTCCAATATGATGTTCAAACCGACGCAAGCCGTCACCGAAAACAGTGGCTTCTCCATCGGTCATCAGCAGCAGCTTGCCTCCTGGATTGCCTGCAAAATCGCCCCGTGGTTAGGTAAAAAAGAGCAAAGCGTTGAGGCGCTCAAATTGCCTGGCTGGCTCAATATATTCCATGACAACATTGTTTCAACGGCCATTGTTATGACGCTGTTTTTCGGCATCATCCTTGGCTCCTTCGGCATTGATGTCATGCAGAGCATGGCAGGTAAGACCCATTGGACAGTCTACATTCTGCAAACTGGCTTTCAGTTTGCGGTGGCGATTTTCGTCATCGTGCAGGGCGTACGCATGTTTGTGACAGAACTCTCCGAAGCCTTTAACGGCATATCCCAACGCTTAATTCCCGGTGCTGTGCTCGCCATTGACTGTGCCGCCATTTATAGCTTCGCCCCGAATGCGGTGGTATGGGGCTTTATCTGGGGAACTCTCGGTCAGTTGATTGCCGTTGGCATCCTTATTGCCTGCGGCTCATCGCTGCTCATCATCCCCGGATTTATTCCAATGTTTTTCTCTAACGCCACCATCGGTGTGTTTGCTAACCATTTCGGCGGCTGGCGAGCGGCGCTAAAAATTTGTCTGGTGATGGGGATGCTTGAAATCTTTGGCTGCGTCTGGGCGGTAAAAATCACCGGATTAAGTGCCTGGATGGGCATGGCAGATTGGTCGATTTTGGCGCCGCCGGTCATGCAGGGTTTAACGCTGGGACTGTGGTTTATGGGCGTCATCATTGTGATTGCCTTGCTGTACATGGCGTTTGCTGGCCGCACGTTACGCCAGGAAGAAGATGCGGAGAAATCCCTCACACAAGCCTCTACTAATTAAGGAGTTGAGATTATGACCGTACGCATTCTGGCCGTTTGCGGCTGTGGGCAAGGCAGTTCGATGATCATGAAAATGAAGGTCGATCAGTTTCTCACACAGGAAGGCATTAACCATAGCGTCAACAGTTGCGCGGTGGGTGAGTACAAGAGCGAACTGAGCGGTGCCGACATTATTATTGCTTCAACACATGTTGCCGGTGAAATCACGGTAACGGGGAACAAGCATGTCGTTGGCGTGCGCAATATGTTATCCGCTGCGGACTTTGGCCCCAAACTCATCGCCGTTATTCGTGAGCATTTTCCTCAAGATATGCAGTAAGGAGAGGCAATGAAATTACGTGATTCACTGGTAGAGAACAACGCCATACGCCTTCAGGCAACGGCAGAAACCTGGCAAGAGGCGATACGAATCGGCGTTGATTTGCTGGTAAAGGCAGAAGTTGTAGAGCCGCGTTATTACCAGGCGATTCTCAATGGTGTGCAGCAACACGGCCCGTATTTTGTCATCGCCCCGGGACTGGCAATGCCGCATGGCAGGCCTGAAGAGGGCGTAAAACGGACAGGCTTTGCGCTGGTGACGCTGAGTAAGCCACTGGTTTTCAACCATGAAGAGAATGATCCTGTAGATATTTTGATCACAATGGCCGCAGTGGATGCCCATGCTCACCAGGAAGTGGGCATCATGCAAATCGTCGAATTGTTTGCGGATGAGGCCAATTTTAACCGCTTACGCGCCTGCCGTTGCGAGCAGGACGTATTGGATCTGATAGACCACGCTACGGCGTAAGCCGCATAAGGAGTATTGCATGTCTCATTCATTACCAATGTTACAAGTTGCTCTGGATAATCAAAGCCTTGCAGAAGCCTACAACACCACAAGATTAATTGCTGAAGAGGTCGACATTATTGAGGTCGGTACCATCCTTTGCGTGGCAGAAGGTGTGCGAGCGGTGCGCGATCTGAAGGCGCTCTATCCCCATAAAATTGTATTAGCAGACGCCAAAATTGCCGATGCCGGGAAAATTCTTTCACGTATGTGCTTTGCGGCCAGCGCAGATTGGGTCACGGTGATCTGCTGCGCGGATATCAACACCATTACAGGCGCATTGGAGGTAGCGCGTGAATACCGTGGTGACGTACAGATTGAATTAACCGGATTCTGGACGTGGGAACAGGCTGAGGCATGGCGAGCGGCAGGCATTGAACAGGTTGTGTATCACCGTAGTCGGGATGCGCAGGCGGCCGGTGTAGCCTGGAGTGATGCGGATATCAGCGCCATCAATCGACTTGCCGATATGCAATTCAAGGTTACGGTAACCGGTGGTTTAGCCATTGAGGATTTACCCCTGTTCAAAGGTATTCCGATACATGTATTTATTGCCGGACGCAGCATACGAGACGCGGATTCCCCGGTGGCAGCGGCACGCCAGTTTAAACATGCCATTGCCCAGCTGTGGGGATGAGGAGGAGAGATGTTAGACAAAAAGGTCCCTCTTGGCATCTATGAGAAAGCACTCCCTGCGGGGGAGTGCTGGTTAGAAAGATTGCGGCTAGTCGCAAGTCTCGGTTTTGACTTTGTCGAAATGTCGATTGATGAAACGGATGCTCGCCTGACACGACTTGACTGGAACGCACAGCAGCGGCTGGCGTTGGTTCAGGCGGTGGCACAAACAGGAATACGCGTTCCTTCAATGTGTCTCAGCGCGCATCGTCGTTTTCCGCTCGGAAGTGAAGATGACACTTTGCGTCAGCAAGGTTTGATGATTATGCGTAAAGCGATTGCGTTGGCACAGGATGTTGGCATTCGCGTCATCCAGCTGGCGGGTTACGACGTTTATTACCAGCAGGCGAATGATGAAACCCGTCGACGCTTTCGGGAAGGACTGAGGCTTGCCGTCGAAATGGCCAGTCGTGCGCAGGTAACGTTAGCGATGGAAATCATGGATTATCCGTTGATGAACTCCATCAGCAAAGCCATGGGATATGCGCATTATCTGAATAATCCCTGGTTTCAACTCTATCCGGACATCGGAAATCTATCCGCCTGGGATAACGATGTACCCATGGAGTTAGCGTCGGGAAGTGGACATATTGTCGCGGTGCACGTTAAAGACACGCTGCCAGGTAAGTTCAAAAATGTCCCTTTTGGTAACGGCATCGTAGATTTCGAATGCTGCTTCAGCACCCTGAAACGCGGTGGCTATTGCGGACCCTATCTCATCGAAATGTGGAGCGAAAACTCAGCCGACCCAACCGCTGAAGTGATCGCCGCGCGTGACTGGGTAATCACCCGGATGGTCAATGCTGGATTATGGGAGGAGAACCATGCAGCAGCTTAAACAAAGGGTGCTTGAAGCCAATATGGCGCTGCCGCGTCATGGGCTGGTTACCTTTACCTGGGGGAACGTCAGTGGCATTGATCGCCATCGGCAATGTATGGCGATTAAGCCGAGCGGTGTGGCATACGAAAACATGTCGGTTGACGATATCGTGGTCGTCGACATGAGTGGCAAAGTGATTGAAGGTAAGTATCGTCCATCATCAGACACCGCAACCCATTTGGCACTCTATCAGCGCTTTCCCGAAATCGGTGGGGTGGTTCATACACATTCCACTCACGCCACCGCGTGGGCGCAGGCCGGATTGAGTATTCCTGCGCTTGGCACTACCCATGCAGACTATTTTTTGGGTGATATTCCCTGCTCACGTCCGCTAAGCACTGATGAAGTGCAGGGCGAGTATGAGCTGAATACAGGTAACGTTATTATCGAAACAATGGGGAATAACCCGCCTTTGCATACTCCAGGCGTCGTGGTGTATCAACACGGCCCCTTTGCGTGGGGAGCTAACGTTGAGGAGGCTGTGCACAATGCGGTGGTCATGGAGGAAGTGGCAAAAATGGCATGGATCGCGCGCGCTATTAATCCCCGGCTGCGGCCAATGAATCAGGACTTAATGAATCGGCATTTCGAACGTAAACATGGCGTTAATGCTTATTACGGGCAGGGATAATGTCAGAATGCCAGCCCCTTGAGAGATGAAAATCCCCATTACCCTACGCACACATTGTAGCGGCGCAAGGCATTGCGCGATAAATCGCGCCGCTACAGTTCGTGCAAATCTACAACCAAAACTTCTTCTTACTGGTTTTGCCAATCCCTGGATTACAACTGTTAGTGGGATCAAGCTGTTTCCAGTGCTCAACGTGCTCGCATGAAGCCTGATAAAGATGCCCGACATTATGTTCAGCCGGATATTTCGCGCCGCGCTGCGCCAGATACCGCTTCACCTCCTCTTTAAACACTTTGGCGTCGTAGCCCGGTTTTAGCACGTAATCCTGGTGATTTACGAAACAGAAAAAGTGACCGCAACATGAATCAACCTGCACCTGCGCCGCCAGATGATCCGGCAGCGTTAAGCGCCACGCGTCATCATTACGGCGCAGCGCCACGTCAAAGGCCACCAGCCGCTCGTTGGGGTTGTATCCCAGCGCATCGCAGTAGGAAATGGTGCAGCCACCCACGCCGAAACGCACCAAAAAGGCATCTGCCGCTTCGCGGGCATCGCAATGGAAAAAACCGCCTTGCTGGTCAGCGAAGAACTGCTGCAACAATGCCTGTAACTCGGCGGTTTGCGGCGACTCTACTTTGATCATCAGATGATGCTGATATTCGCTGCGATAATCCATGATGCGCGGCGCGATAAAGCTCGGTGTCAGTTGGTTAAAGCATTGCAGCACCCGATCAACAAAATTGCGCGGCAGGAACGGCAGATGACTGACGCGCACATCCCATTTGGCTTTATTCGCCATCATCTGTGGGATCGCCTGCGGACCGAGTTTGCGGATCGCCAGATACATATGTTTGGCGTAGCGCACGGTTAAATCGAAGGCGTTGCGATGGATATATTCTGCCTGCAGCGGCAGGTCGCTCATTCGGGTTAACAGGAAACGCCGCAGTGACACCAGCACGCTTTCATCGTGGGTGCCGATGTAAAAGGTATCGCTGCCGGCGCTGGCTTCAAAAGTGGGTAAGCGCACGGCGAACACCACCACTTTACCGGCGCTGCCAGCGCTGTCGTGCAGGTAACGCAGATCGCCATTAAAACGCGCTGGGGAGTCGGCTGCCACATCACGCAGGCGGTCGGCGTAATCATCGGCCCAGATTTTCCCTTGCCAGTCGGGTTGATCGCCGGTTTGATAGCGCTGCTGCGTCAGGTTTTCCAGCATCGCTTCCGGCGTCTCGCCCAACTCGATGCCGAGATGGTTGACCAGCTCTAAACGACCATCATCGTGAATGCGGGCGAACAGTGATTTTTCGGTAAAAGCGGGGCCGCGCCGAATCAGCGAACCACCAGAATTATTACAAATGCCACCAACCACCGAGGCACCGATGCAGGACGAACCAATCACCGAATGCGGCTCGCGGCCCAGCGGTTGCAAGGTGTGCTCCAGTTCGGTCAAGGTGGTGCCGGGAAAGGCAATCACCTGACGCGACTGATCGATCACCTGCACGCCTTTGAGTTGGCGGGTGCTGATGATCACAATATCGCGGTCGTAATCATTGCCGTCGGGTGTTGAACCGCCGGTGACGCCGGTATTTGATGCTTGCATCAGAACGATCGCATCGTGCGCCACACACACCTGCAGGGTTTGCCACAGCTGCAACAGGCTTTGCGGTAACGCCACTGCAAGCGCTTCGCCACGCCCGATGCGGAATCCCTTTAAGTACCAGGCTTTATCATCCGCATGGGTTAATAGCTGTTTGCCGCTCACCACGTCAGCCAACTTACGCAACATGTCATTCTGGATACTCATCTTCTCTCTTCTTTATTCTTTATCAGCCACGGTATTGGACAAGCGCAGCTGCATTGAGTCAATCACTCACTGGACCTGACACGTAAATAACGCACGTAATCATTATCCCTTTAACTTTTGCGGAATAATCGTCAGAAACCGATAAAAGTGCGCGGGAAATCACAAAATAGATCGAAAGAAAAAGAGCGGGAAGGGCGTTAATTAGCGCCATTGGTTTTACTGCGTAAAATAAATATAAGCATATGATTTCTATCATTATTTTTAATTTGAGCGTATAAGTGCCATGTGATTTAAGTCACAAAATTAAACCTAATTAAGATGCTGTCAATGATCATCACTGGTAAATACATGGCAAAAGTGTGATGTCTGTTGCAAATAACAACTCGGTTAAACGGAAGAATGAATTCCAGACGCACAGCATAAAGGATGATGACAATGAGAATTGGCATGGTGATCAGCGGTGGTGATGTAACCGGGATTAATAACTTTGTGTATCAGATATCACGCCTAACCCAGGCCGAAATGGTGTTATTCAATGGCGGCATTCCAGGCTTATTGGAAAACAATCACCAGGAAATATCTCAACGTGATTTAGTGGATTACGCTATCGCTTCTATTCCGGTTATGCAGTCAGGACGAACCAGCAGGAAATTAATTCGCCCTGAATATGAAATGATCGCTAAACATCTTAAGTCGTTGCGCATCGATGTATTAATTATGGCCGGCGGTGATGGGTCATTACAATTTCTGCACACGCTGAGTGAATTTGGCGTCAACTGTTTTGGCGTCGGCATGACCATTGATAACGACGTCTTTGGCAGTGATTACAGCATCGGTTTTTCCACTGCCTGTGAGCAGGTATTAAAAGAGGTGGCAAAATTACGCAATACCGGCCGTGCGTTAACCGGCCGCGTATTTATGGTGGAACTGCTTGGGGGATATTGCGGTGAATTAACCTTGCAGTCGGCGATTAAATCTAATGCGGATTTTGCGCTGATTCCCGAATGCCAGATTGCGCCACAAGAACTGGCCACGCGCATCACGCAGCGGCTGGCGGCACAGAACAGCGTGATTATTTTGTGCTCAGAAGGCTATACCCGCGAATATTCGCCGGGCTTTCAGGGCGCCATCGATACCTTAATTAAACAAATTGAACCGTTAATTGGTGTACGTATTCGTAAAACAATCATCGGTTATGGCCTGCGTAATGGCGATCCCACCTGTGAAGAGATATATCAGGGCACCATTATGGCCAGTGAAGTCGCGCGTTGTATTCAGTCGGGAATGCGCAATAAAGCGGTCATTATTAATGGTAGTAATCGACCGATTCCGATTGATTTAATAAGCATGAAAAAACGCCTGGTCGATACTGAAGGGCATCATTATAAACTCGCTAAACAACTGCAAATTCTGTGAGGAAATAGCCATGCTGAAAATATTATGTGTCTGTGGATGTGGTCTGGGTTCAAGCTTTGCGATTGAGATGAGCGCCAAGTCGGTATTAAAGAAACTCGAAATCGATGCGGATATCGATCACACCACCATTTCTGAAGCCAACGCCTTTAAATCCGACATGATTTTAACCCAGAAAGCATTTGCTGATGTGTTAAATGCCGATGCCAGCCCGGAGCAGATCAAGCGGGTGATTATTCTCAACAAGCTGACAGACAAAGCGGAAATTGAAGAGAAAATCGTGGCGTTTATGAAAGAACGTAATTTAAAGGTTGCTAACCATGAATAGTGTGATCGACTTCCTGGTAAAAGACTTATTAGGGCAGGCATCAATACTGATCGCCTTTATTGCCCTGATTGGTCTGCTGCTGCAAAAAAAATCGGCGGGTAAGGTGGTGGAAGGCACTTTTAAAACCCTGCTCGGTTTCTTAATTATGATGGCCGGTATCAACATAATTGTCGGTACGCTGACCTTCCTGAACACCATTTTTACCCACGGTTTTGGCATGCAGGGTTATATCACTGACGTTGCCGCCATTGCCGGGTTAGCAAACCGCGAGCTGGGTTCAGAAGTGGCGCTGACGCTGTTGGTGATCTTTATCGTCAACATCATCATCGCGCGTCTGACACCGTTCAAATACATCTTCCTGACGGGTCAGGCGCTGCTGTGGATGGCGACGATCGGTGCGGTGATTGGCTATAAAGCGGGGCTGACAGGTTTACCTCTGATCCTTACCGGCGGCATTTTTGGCGGCATTATGGCGGTGGTGATGCCGGCGCTGGCGCAACCCGTGGTGCGTCGCATTACGGATTCCGACGATGTGGCGCTCGGCCACTTCTGCACCATCGGCTATCTGCTGACGGCGGCGGTGGCGAAAGTGGTGGGCAAAGGTTCGCGCTCCACTGAAGATCTCAAACTGCCCGACAACTTTAAATTCCTGCAGGACACCTATCTGTCGATGGCGGTGGTGATGGTGCCGATGTACCTGATTCCTGCGGTCGCCGCGGGTCCGGAATTTATCGGCCAATACAGCAACGGCATGAATTACCTGATGTATGCCTTTATGCAGTCAATTCAGTTCGTGTGCGGCGTGTTCGTACTGTATAGCGGCGTACGTCTGTTGCTCAATGAACTGGTGCCAGCCTTCCGCGGTATTGCTATGCGTCTGGTGCCGGATGCTAAACCAGCGCTCGACTGCCCGGTGATGTTCCCGTATGCCCCGAACGCGGTGATTGTCGGCTTCCTCGCGACCACGCTGGGTTCGGTTGTTGGCATGCTGGTTTTCCCGATGTTTGGTCTGGCGATGATTCTGCCAGGGCTGCTAACTAACTTCTTTGCTGGTGGTACCGCAGGGGTGTTTGGTAATGCGCTCGGTGGTCGTCGCGGTGCGATGATCGGCGGTTTCGTTCACGGTCTGTTCATCACCTTCCTGCCGGCGATTCTGGTGCCGATGCTGGAAAGCTACGGTTTTACCGGCGTCACCTTCAGTGATTCCGATGTGATCAGTACCGGCCTGGTGCTCGGCCACGCATTCCAAAATAACTGGCTGTTCGTCGCGCTGTTTATTGCCTTTATTACCCTTATCGCCTGGTTTGTTAACGGAAAATCCACGAAATCTAAATCCCATGAGGAAAAGCTCCATGAAACTTTATAACTTTACCGATCTGTTACAGGTGGCTAAAGAACGTGATTTTAAAGCGCTGGGTTCCTTTAATTTACACTGTCTGGAAATGCTGCCCGCCTTTTTTACCGCGGCAGAGAAAACCAATAGTCCATTAATGATTCAGATCTCAACCGGTACAGCGAAATATCTCGGACATAAATTATTAGTCGATGCGATTCGTTCATTATCGGAAAGTCGTAATGTACCGACCTGTTTGCACCTTGATCACTGTTCTGATTTAAACGCCATTCAGACCGCATTGGATGCGGGCTTCAGTTCAATTATGTATGACGGCTCACATTTGCCGATTGAAGAGAACATCGCCAATACACGCCGTGTTATTGATATGGCACGCCCGCTGCATGTTTCTGTTGAAGCGGAACTGGGAGCAATTGGCGGTTCAGAAGATGGCAAAGTGGTGGCGATGAGCGAAACGGCGTTCACTACCGTGGATGATGCTAAACGCTTCGTTGAGGAAACCGGTGTCGATATGCTGGCTATCTCAATTGGTACTGTCCACGGCTTGTACACGGGTAAAGCGCATATTCAGCATCAGCGTTTGGCGGATATCACAGACGCCACCGCAACCCCACTGGTGCTGCACGGCGGTACCGGCGTCAGCGATGAAGATATGCGCCTCGCGGTACGCAGCGGCATTGAGAAAGTGAATGTCGGTACGGAGATGAATGTGCAGTGGGTAGCCAACTGCAAGCAGACGTTTGAGAAGGGCAAGGTCAACGACAGCGTGCGTAATTTCCTTGTACCGGCCAACGATGCCGTGACCAATGTTCTGGTCGAAAAGATTCAGCTGTTCCGCTAATTTCGATTCACCCATGATGTAATAACCTGAGGTGCCCGGCGCCATTCGGGGCAGGAGACGCTATGTTTGGATTCTTGAAAAAGGGCTCGGATAATAAGAGCCAGGATTCACAGGAAATAGATCTTCAGGCTGAAACCATCAGCGGTAAAATAAGCGAGCTGGAACAACAGTTGGCAAATAATCCGCAGGCGAAAGACACGCAGAAACAATTAATGCTGGAATATAATCGCGCATTAAATATCTTTGCGAAAAGCAGCCGCTTTCGTCAGGAAATTGATCCGCTGTTCGTCAAGATCGATGAATTGCGCAACACCATTCGCAAATCATTTTAAGGAGGCAGTATGAGTATTAAACAGCTGCTGCAGGAGGCAAGTGCGATTCAGGTGGGGATCAGCGCCAGGGACTGGCGCGAGGTGATTGCGTTGGCCGCGCTGCCGCTGGTAAACGGCGGCTACATCAAGGCCAGTTATCCGGAAGCGGTGATCGCTAACACGCTGGAGCATGGCGCCTATTACGTGTTTGAGGAGGGCATCGCCATTCCTCATGCGCGGCCGGAAACCGGGGTGCTGAAAGATTGTTTCAGTATGATTGTGCTGGATGAGCCGATCTCATTCGACGGCAGCGACAAAGCTGACATCGTGATTATGTTCGGCGCGCGAGACAGCAACGCCCACATTGAAGAGGGCATTCGCGCGATTGTCACCCTGCTGGAAGATGAGGAAACGCTGGTACGCTTACGCAATGCCAGCAGTGCCGCGGAGGTGATAGACATCCTATGACAACCGACACTGAAGAGAAGATAGCGGTGCTGGTGAATGGCATTCCGGCCTCCGGCAAAAGCACCCTGACGCGCGCGCTAGCGGAACAGTTCGGCTTTCCTGTGCTGACGCTGGATAGCCTGAAAGAGCCGTTTATGGCCAGCTTTGCGCCGGTGGATCGCCTGCGTAATCGCCAGTTGGGTTGTGCGGCGTATCAGGCGATCTGGAAAGTCGTGGCGCAAGCCCCGACGCGCTGCATCTATGTTATCGATGCCTGGTTTGGCTTTCAGCCAAAAGAGGTGTTGCAGCAGGGATTACAGCAGGCGGGCGTGACGCGGGTGCTGGAGCTGTGGCTGGCGATCACGCCGGATGATGCGGTGGCGCGCTATCAAGCGCGTTTAACCGATCGCATGCCAGGTCATCCGGGCGCCGAGTATCTGCCGGAGTTGCGTAAGCTGGCAGAAACTGCGCAGCCGATGGCGCTGGGTCCGGTATTGCAGCTGAATGCGCGTCATCCCGATGAAGCGGCAGCTTGCGCCTGGTTGCAGCGGCAACTGCGACTGCCGGTCAACGTTCAACCGGCTTGGTCGGCATCGGGCTGAAATACCCGCGCGCTGAGGAAATCAATCAGCGCGCGCACTTTTGGCGACGGATGCTTACTGGCCGGCCACAACAAATGGAATACGTTGCGATGGCAGGCGAATTCGCCTAATACCTCGCGCAGCGTTCCTTGTGCTACTGCTTCGCGAATCGAAAAGTCTGGCAGCATGGCTATCCCCAGGCCGCGCAAAGCGAAGCAGACGCGGGTCTCGATGTTGTTACAAATCATGGTGGTGGGCAGCGTCAGTTCCTTTTCATCTTCATAGCCGCGCAGCACCCAGCGCTCCAGTTTGCCGGTGGTGTTGAAGCGATAGTGTAGACAAGCATGCTGTGCCAGCTCTTCGGGTGTTTTGGGTTCGCCATGACGCGCCAGATACTCCGGCGATGCCACCGCGATGGAGTAGGCATACCCCAGTTTGCGTGCCGAAAGCCGTGAGTCGGTTGGCGGGCCGCCGCGCATTACCACGTCATAACCTTCGGCAATCACATCGACAACGCGATCGCTGAAGTCCAGATCGAGCTGGATATCCGGATATGCCCGCATAAAATCACCTAACACCGGCAAGATCAGCGAGCCAACAATCGGCAAACTCAGTTTCAGACGCCCCGCTGGACGCCCAGCCGCCTGCGACAATTCACTTTCAGCAGCTTCAATCTCGGCCAGAATACGGCGACTGCGCTGCAGAAACAGCGAGCCTTCAGCGGTAAGCGTGATGCTGCGTGTGCTGCGATGAAACAGCCGCACACCAAGTTTATCCTCCAGCCGCGCAATGCTTTTGCCCACCGCCGAGGCGGATAGGCCTAAATGCCGACCCGCAGCAACAAAGCTGCGGGTCTCAGCCACCTGCACGAAAACCACAAAACTGTTCAGACTGTCCATGTTAACTCACCATTGCGGACATATATGTCCGTTAAGTCGAGAAATATACCCCGCTTTTTCCGCAATAGAGAAGTGACTACTGTGAAGCGATTCATTATTCAGAAGAGAAAAGTATGCAGAATTTACTTCAGGCGGTGATACAGCAGGCGCTGGACGACCAGCGATTAGTGGGTGGCGAGATGATGGTCGCGCGGCATGGGGAGATAATTTACCACCCATCAGGGAGGAAGCAATGCGCGCGCAGTTACCCTTAATCCCGCTGCTGGCGCTGAGCCTGGCGGCATTTGTCACCATCGTTACTGAGGCGCTGCCCGCTGGATTGCTGACGCCGATGGCGCAGGACCTGGCCATTTCGGCGGCTGCCGCTGGGCAAAGCGTAACGGTGTATGCGGTGGGCTCATTTTTGGCTGCCATCCCATTGATGACACTGTTACAAGGCGTGCGGCGGAGGCGTCTGCTGTTGTTCACCTTGGCCGGTTTTACCGCAGCGAATCTGATCACCGCCTTGGCTAACAATTACGTTTTGCTGCTGATCGCGCGCGGCGTCGCGGGCGCTGCTGCGGGGGTGTTGTGGGCGTTGCTGGCGGGCTACGCGGCGGCTATGGCGCCAGCAGAAAAAAAGGCAAGGCCATTGCTATTGCGATGGCAGGCACGCCGCTGGCGCTTTCGGTCGGCGTCCCGCTCGGGACTTTTGTCGGTAATATCATCGGCTGGCGACTGAGCTTTATGGCGCTGAGCGGGCTGTCGCTAATGTTGATGTGGGTACTGCGTCTCACGGCGCCGGAGCAGCCTGGGAAACCGGCCCGACAACGTATGTCTCTCAGCACCGTTTCACGTTTGCCCGGCGTACGCAGCGTGCTGGCGCTAGTGCTGTGCTTCGTGGTGGCACACAACATTCTCTACACCTACATCTCTCCCTTCCTGCAATATGAGGGCTTGATGGCGCGCACCGACGCAATATTACTGCTGTTTGGCATCTGCTCGCTGATCAGTATCACCATCACCGGCCTGTTGGTGGATCGATTTTTACAGCCGCTCATGATGATGAGCATCGGCCTTTTCATCATTGCGGCGCTGCTACTGCAACTGAATGTGGTCAGTGCGCTACGAATATGGCTGGCGGTCGGGTTGTGGGGATTGGCTTTTGGCGGTGCGGCCACGCTGTTTCAAACCGCTATGGTTATGCGCGCGGATAAAGCGACTGATGTCGCACAGTCCATGTTGGTGACGGCATGGAATGTAGCAATTGCGGCTGGCGGCATGTTGGGCGGCGTGTTGCTACAAAATCTCGGTATCGGCAGTTTCGCTCCGGTGTTGTTGCTATTGTTAATCATGGCGTTTGCGGTGGCAGGGTGGTCGGGACGGCGTGCAGTTCAGGCAGAGGTTGATCCCTTGCCGTGACAATAACCGCATGATTTGTCAATGCATATTCGCCAGCATCAACCAGGCTTTTGTGATTACGCTCACAGAGGAAACCTTTATGAATATCGATTTACACGGAAAAATTGCCCTGGTAACCGCCTCTACCGGCGGCATCGGTTTTGCCATTGCACAAGGTCTGGCTGCCAGCGGAGCGGAAGTGGTGCTAAACGGACGCAGTGAAGCATCGGTCAGCCGGGCGCGCGAGAAGCTTAACGGTCTGGTGGCGGGGGCGAAAATTCATACTGCTGTCGCCGATCTCGGCAGTGCGCAGGGCGTTAAGCAACTGCTTAATGGATTGCCGCCGATCGATATTCTGGTCAATAACGCCGGGATTTACGGTCCGCAAGATTTTTATGACGTGGATGATGAAACCTGGGATGCCTATTGGCAAACCAACGTGATGTCCGGCGTGCGCCTGTCGCGGGCACTATTACCGGAGATGGTGAAGCGCGGTTGGGGCCGTGTGGTGTTCATCTCATCGGAGTCAGCATTGAACATTCCCGCCGATATGCTGCATTACGGCGTGAGTAAAACGGCACAGCTCTCGCTGGCGCGCGGTCTGGCGAAAGTGGCAGCGGGCAGCGGAGTGACGGTGAACAGCGTGTTGCCGGGCCCAACGCTCTCCGATGGCTTTGCCGCGATGATGGAAGATGAGGTGAAACGCACCGGTAAGCCGCTGGAAGAATTGGCGAAAGAGTTTGTCATGGCCCAGCGTCCAGGTTCGTTGATCCAGCGCGCTGCCACGGTTGAAGAGGTGGCGAATATGGTGGTGTATGTCTGCTCGAAACAGGCGTCAGCCACTTCCGGTGCTGCGCTGCGCGTCGATGGCGGCGTCGTGGATGATATTGTGTAGCCCCGCATACCGTGATTATTCAGGTCGCCATCAATGGCGACCCAACGTCTACGTAACTGGGTTTCGTAGGGTGCGCATTCATGTGCACCTGCATTACGCCCTAGATGGCGACCCTACGTTAAACCCGCACCGCACCACAAAGACAAAAGTTTACACTGCAAAGCTTGGTGTTTCTGCTGTAGATGCTTAAAATGCCCGCACTTTTCTCTGAGGCTGCGGCATGACGATTTCGCTATCACGCGCAAAATGGATACTGGCACTGGTTTGTCTGGTGCTGGCCTTTTGTCTCGTCCAGCGCAGCTTCAATTTGCCTTCTGCGCCTGTAGCGCAGGTCAGCGCGTCCGCACACGCTAACAGCAGTGACGATGCCGGCGGCAGCGAAAAGCCTTGCGCACTGAGCGCCAAATCGCTGAGTGCCGCCGCGCCAATCCTCGATACCGCCTTGCCTTTCCTGCTGTTGCTTTTAGCGCTGATCGCCACCTTTAGACAAACCACCACGTCCGTCGGTTACCGCCGCGCACCGCTGTTTCCGCCTCTGCGACGGCGGCATCTGACCTTCTGCGTCTTCCGGGAATAACACCTGCGCGTTGCATCGCGTAAACCCTGTTATTCACTGGAGAATTCACATGTATGTATTGATCAGGAGCGTGCTGCTCCTGCTGGCGAGCTGCGCCATCACCGTGCAGGCAGCAGATAGCGGCTGGCTGCGCAATGCGCAAAATAGCCACGCGGAAGTGCGCCTGCGTAGCGCCAGCCACAACGATAATCAGCAACTGCTGCTGGACATTCGCCTGCAACCCGGCTGGAAAACCTACTGGCGTACGCCAGGTGAAGGCGGCGTAGCGCCTGAAATCCGCTGGCAAACGCCAGATGTCAACGCGCAATGGTTCTGGCCTGCGCCCGAGCGTTTTGACGTTAGCGGCTTGACCACGCAAGGCTACAAAGGCGATATCACGCTACCGATCGCACTGGCGAACGTGTCGAGCCCACGGCTTGCAGGTACGCTGACGCTCTCAACCTGTAGCGATGTCTGCATCCTCACCGATTTCCCTTTCAGCCTCGATCTGAGGCAGCCCGCTGACACCCGTTTTGCCCGCGATTTTGCCGAAGCGATGGGGCGAATCCCGGCGGCGAGCGGCTTGACCGATCAATTAGACGCCAGCTTTGTGAATGGCGAGCTGCAGATCCGCGCGCAGCGTCAAGGCGGCTGGCAAAAACCGGAACTGTTCTTCGATTATCCCCCGGGCAGCATGCTGGCCGCACCGCACATCAGCGTGAATGGCGACATCCTCAATGCGCGCGTGGCGGTAACGGACGAATGGGGCGAAACGGCACCGGATCTGCGCGGCAAAACGCTGTCGCTGGTGGTTGCCGATGCTGGCATTGCGCAGCAAAGCGCAATACATATTGGCGCGCAAACGCTGGTGTCAGGCGCTGCGGCGCAAACTATAGGGTCGGTGTTACTGCTGGCGCTGCTTGGCGGTTTGATTCTCAACCTGATGCCGTGCGTGTTACCGGTGCTGGCGATCAAGCTCAGCAGCCTGGTTCAGCAGCAGGGGCAAACGCAGCGTCAGACGCGCCAGCAGTTTCTCGCGTCCAGCGCCGGTATCATTTTCTCCTTCCTGCTGTTGGCGCTGCTGATGACGGGATTGCGGCTCAGTGGTCAGGCGCTTGGCTGGGGCATTCAGTTCCAGAGCAGCGGCTTCCTGCTGGTGATGGTGCTGGTGATGTTCCTGTTCAGCGCCAGCCTGTTTGACCTGCTGCATTTCCGCTTGCCGTCCCGTCTGAATACCCAACTGGCGACGCAGGGCGGCGACGGCTTGCTGGGTCACTTCGGCCAGGGCGCGTTTGCCACTCTGCTCGCCACGCCGTGCAGCGCGCCGTTCCTTGGTACCGCGGTAGCCTATGCGCTGACGGCACCGCTGCCGCAGCTGTGGCTGCTGTTTGTCGCACTCGGCGTCGGCATGAGTTTGCCGTGGCTGCTGGTAGCGGCGCTGCCGGGCATGGCTCGCTGCCTGCCGCGTCCGGGGCGCTGGATGGTGCATCTGCGCACCGTGCTCGGCCTGTTTATGTTGATCGCCACGTTCTGGCTGGTGACCTTGCTGGTGCCACATTGGGGCAACACCTTCGCAGGGGGGCTGGCGGGATTGTTACTACTTGTGCTGTGTGGCTGGCTGGTGAAACGCCGGGCGTTGCAGCAGGCGGGCGTGGTGTTTATCACCCTGACGCTGGCTGGCGCACTGTTCCTGATGACGCGTATCTCGCCGGAAGAGGAGACGCTGCACTGGCAGCCACTGACCGAAGCGGCGATCCATCAGGCGCTCGAACAGGATAAACGTGTGTTTGTCGATGTCACCGCTGACTGGTGCATTACCTGCAAAGTGAATAAATCCCGCGTATTGAATCAGCCCGATGTGCGTGCGGCGCTAAAAACCGATGACGTGGTGCTGCTGCGCGGCGACTGGACGCAACCCGATCCGGCGATCGGTGAATTCCTGCAACGCCGCGATCGCGTAGCGATCCCTTTTAACCAAATTTATGGCCCGGCACTGCCGCAAGGCCAGATTTTGTCACCGCTGCTGAGTCGTGAAGCAGTGATCTCCACTCTCTCTGAGGCGAAAAAATAATGAAGAAATCCCTGTTACTGCCACTGATGTTCCTTGCTGTGCCGGCGCTGGCGGCGGCGCCTTTTACCCCTGAACAGGAAGCGCGCATTAAACAGCTGATCCGTGAAACTCTGGTGCAGAATCCATCGATTCTGGCGGAAGCGGCTGATGCATTCGATAAAGAAGCGGCGCAACAGCAGCAAAATGTGGTGGCGCAGATGGTGGAGAAAAACCGCGATGCGCTGTTCAATGACGCCGGTTCACCACGTATTGGTGCTGACAAGCCGGCGCTGACGCTGGTCTACTTCACCGATTACAACTGCGTGTTTTGTAAGAAATTTGAAACTGATATTGAAAAGCTGCTGAAAACCTATCCGCAAGTGGCGGTGGTGATTAAACCGCTGCCGTATCGTTCTGAAACCTCGCTGACATCGGCACGTCTGGCGCTCACCGTGTGGGAACAGCAGTCGACGAACTTCCTCAAATTGCATGAACGTTTAATGGCGAAAAAGGGCAACCATGATCAGGCCAGTATTGAAGCCGCATTGGCGAAAACCGGAATCACGCTGAAAGCGCCAAGCAAAGTGAGCCTTGATACCATCAACAGCAACCTGACGCTGGCCCAGCAACTCGGCGTACAGGGCACGCCAGCCACGTTGATTGGTGATCAGATGATCAGCGGCGCGGTGCCGTACGCGCAGTTGGACGCCGCCGTGAAAGGCGCGTTGCAGGCGAAGCAATGAGGCGATTAAAGCGCTGGCTGCGTGAGGCGCTGTTGCTGGTGCTGCTTGTGGCAGCGGTGTTGTGGGGCATGGATTGGCTGCGCGCGCCGCAGCTGCCTGCTGATTTGGCACAACAGCCGCTGACCTCGCTGCAAGGCGAGGTGAATCTGGCTGAACTCAGTCATGATCGACCACTGCTGGTGTACGTCTGGGCGACGTGGTGTGGCGTGTGCAAACTCACCACGCCAACCGTGGCGGCGATGAGCAAGGCGGGTACTAAGGTGGTCAGCGTAGCGCTGCGTTCCGGCAGTGATGCGCGCGTGGCGACCTGGCTAGAGAAGAAAGGGCTGCAAGGTGTGGCGATCAATGATGAGAGCGGGGCGATTGGCCAGCGCTGGGCTATCCAGGCCACGCCGACCTTTATCGTGTTGTATCAGGGTAAAGTCATCAGCACCAGCAGTGGCTGGACCAGCGGTTGGGGTCTGAAGCTACGACTTTGGTGGGCTTCCCGCTAATCTTACTGGCGGTACGTTACGGTGCCGCCAGGAAATCCTCGCGCTGCGGCGTAAAGGTATCCAGCAATACGCCCGCTTCCAGACACACGCAGCCGTGCACCATGTTCGGCGCTTTATACAACGTATCGCCGGCGCTGACTTCTTTCGTCATGCCATCAATGGTGAAGGCAAAACGTCCGGACAGCACGTAGGTGAGCTGTTCATGCGGATGGTGATGCAGCGGGCCGATGGCATCTTTCTCAAAAGTGACTTCCACCGCCATCATAGTGCCGCCATGCGCCAGAATTCGGCGTGTTACGCCGTTGCCTAAATCGTCCAGTTGGGTTGCGCTTTTATAGATAAACATGGTTTCTCCTTGCAGGTTGCATCGCGAATGTGTGACTTAACTCACAGTCAAAAAGGCAATTAGAGGCTGCATTTTAACGATCTTTGATTAAAATGAAACGGTGTTTCAATTTAATCTGAGGATGGATCATGAAAATCGCTTTGATGATGGAAAACAGCCAGGCTGCGAAGAACGCAACGGTGTTGAAAGAGCTTCAGTCTGTGGCGCAACCGCTCGGGCATCAGGTGTTTAACGTCGGCATGAGCGACGAACAGGACCACCATCTCACCTACATTCACCTCGGCATCATGGCCAACGTGCTGCTGAACAGCAAAGCGGTGGACTTTGTGGTTGCTGGTTGCGGCACCGGGCAGGGCGCGCTGATGTCGCTTAACCTGCATCCGGGCGTGGTGTGTGGTTACTGCATTGATCCCGCCGATGCCTACCTGTTTGCACAAATTAACAACGGTAACGCACTGTCGCTGCCGTTCGCCAAAGGCTTTGGCTGGGGTGCGGAACTCAACCTGCGCTTTATCTTCGAGAAAGCCTTCACCGGCGAAAAAGGACACGGCTATCCGCCGGAGCGTAAAGAGCCGCAGGTACGTAACGCAGGCTTGTTGAACGAAGTAAAAGCGGCGCTGCTGAAAGAGAATTACCTCGATTCGCTGCGCGCCATTGATCCTGAGTTGGTAAAAACCGCGCTGAGCGGACCACGTCTACAGCACGCGCTGTTTGAGCATGGCCAGAATCAGGAAATTGCTCGCTTTGTCCGTGAACTGACGCAGTAAATCAGACGCGTTTAACAACGCCAGGGAAACCTGGCGTTGTTGTTTTCATCCTGCCGCATTTTAAATCTCATTTTCCCCATCACATGTTGTCTAAATGTCGGAGAAAATGTCGGAGAAAAAAACGGTCAAACTTTCTAAAACCGCCGAAAAAATACTCTCTGCTCTGCATCATTCACCTGAGATGACGATTGCTGAACTGTCGCTAAAACTGGGCGTGAGTAGCAGGACAGTTGAACGTAATCTTAAAATTTTACAGTCACTTCACCGCCTGAAAAGAGTGGGCGCGGCGAATGGCGGCTTTTGGCGTGTATTAGCGGATGAATGCGTTCAGGCAGAATAAGAAGTGTCCATGAACTGACGCAGTAAGGTTCCCACGCTATTTGTCGAAAGGGTGCGCCATAAATGGCGTAATGCCGATCGGTTAAGCGCAGCATCAAATCACCGCTCATTTCGTAGCGGCGCGATTTATCGCGCAATGAATTGCGCCGCTACAATGTGTGCGCTCGGTAATTAGGATTTTTATCTCTTAAAGGACGAACACTACGCCATCCATGGCGCCCTTACGCTAAAACCCCGTTATCCTGCCGACTCGCATCCACCAGCATCTGCGTATACGCCACTTGCGCGCGATTGTTTACCAGCGCATCGACATCCAGCGTCTCCAGCACTTTGCCATGCTGCATCACCGCCACGCGATGGCACAGATGCGCGACCACACCGAGATCGTGCGTGACCATCAAATAGGTGAGCTTCTCCTGCTGCTGCAAATCGCTAAGCAGATTGAGGATCTCGGCCTGCACGGACACATCCAGCGCCGATGTCGGTTCATCCAGCAGCAGCACGCGCGGTTCGAGGATTAGCGCCCGGGCAATCGCGACGCGCTGACGTTGCCCGCCCGAAAGCTGGTGCGGATAGCGGGTCTGCCACGCACGGTTCAGGCCGACCTTTTCCAGCATGGCGATTACCCGCTGCTGGCGCTGGCCGATACCGTGAATCTGCAGCGGCTCCTCAAGAATGTCGCCAAGGGTATGGCGCGGATGCAGCGATCCGTAGGGATCCTGAAACACCATCTGCACGCTTCGGCAGCGTTCGCGAGCGATACGATGCTCCAGCGGCACGCCATCGATAGCCAGTTCGCCCTGCCAATGGGTAAACAGCCCGGCGAGGCACTTCAGCACCGTGGTTTTGCCGGAGCCCGACTCGCCAACCAAACCAAAAATCTCGCCCTGACGAATCGACAAATTGACGTCAAACAGCACCTGATTACGCCGCTCCTCCTCGCCAAAACTGAGGTTGAGATTATTTATGCGGATCATCTCGTTCATCGTCGCTCCTTAGGGTTGTAGCCAGCTGGCCTGACGTTGCAGCACGGGCAGACGCGCGCGCCGCTGATCCATGTCCGGTAGCGCGGCGAGTAAGCCTTGCGTATACGAATGTTGGGCGTGGTCAAGCTCGTTGGCGGCTAATGATTCCACTACGCGGCCGGCATACATCACCAGCACGCGGTCACAGAAACGCCGCACCAGATTGATGTCGTGACTGATAAAAATCAGCCCCAGGCCGCGCTGTTTCACCAAATCGTCCAGCAGCGCCAGCACCTGCAAACGCACTGAAACGTCCAGCGCCGAAGTGGGTTCATCGGCAATCAGCAATTCAGGATCGGTAATCAGCATCATGGCGATCATCACCCGTTGTCCCTGACCGCCAGAAATCTCGTGCGGATAACATTGATAGATACGCCCCGGATCGCGCACCTGTACCACTTCAAGCATTTCCATCGCCCGTTGCCGCGCAACGTCACGCTGGCCGGGATGATGACTGCGCCAGGCTTCGGCAATCTGCTCACCCACGCGTACCACTGGATTTAGTGAGTATTTCGGATCCTGCATAATCATTGAGATGCGTTTGCCGCGAATGGCACGCATCTGTTTCGGCGTGGCGCGCAGCAGATCCACGTCACCAAACTGCATGCGCTGTGCCGTGACCTGTGCGCTGCGCGGATGCAGCTGTAACAGCGCGCGGCCCACGGTGGATTTGCCCGAACCGGATTCGCCCACAATCGCCAGTTTCTCCTTACCCAACTGGAAGGAGATGCCCCGCACCGCGGGCGTTACCAGGCGGCCATTGACGAAATTGACCTGTAAATCCTGCACGTCGAGCAACGGAGCAGCGCTATTCGCTGCGGGGATCGAGGATGTCACGTAAGCCATCTCCTAAGAAGTTGAACGCTAAGCTATTGATCAGAATCGCCAGACCCGGCACCGTCACCACCCACCAACACTCAAGCATGTAGGTGCGGCCGCTGGCGATCATCGCACCCCATTCCGGATCCGGTGGCTGCGCGCCCAAACCGAGAAAACCCAGCCCGGCAGCGGTAAGAATGATGCCCGCCATGTTCATGGTGATACGGATAATCACCGACGGCAGGCACAGCGGCACAATGTGTTTCCACAAAATGCGCAGCGATGACGCGCCTTGCAAACGCACTGCCGAGACAAAATCGGCCTGACGCAGCGACAATGCTTCAGCACGAGCCAGTCGGGCAATCGGCGGCCAGGCGGTGAGCGTGATGGCGATGACGACATGTTCCAGTCCCGGACCGAGCGCGGCGACAAACGCTAGCGCCAGCACCAGGCTGGGGAAGGAGATGAAGATGTCGGTGACGCGCATTAATACGCTATCGACTTTGCCGCCGAAGTAACCGGCGGTGACGCCGAGCAGCAGACCTAGCGGGCCAACCGTGATCGACACCAGCAACACGATATACAGCGTGATGCGCGCGCCCCACACCAGGCGGCTAAAGATATCGCGACCAAATTCATCGGTGCCAAACCAGTGCTGCGCGTTGGGCGGCGTCAGCGCATTATTGAGATCCTGAATCAGCGGATGATAGGGCGCGATCCAGGGGGCAAATAGCGCGACCACCAGCAGCAGCAAAATGATGCCGCCGCCAATTGCGGTTAACGGGTTGCGCGCCATTTGCCAGAGAAAATGGCCAATACGTGCACCGGTGCGGCGACAGCGCGCCAGCCGTTCGCGCGTCTGGCTGGCTAGTGGCGTATCAAGAGAAATCGTCATACTTTGGTCCTCGGATCGAACACCTGATAGAGCAGGTCAGAGAGCAGATTGAGCAGCACGAAAATCAGGCCGACCACCAGCACGCAGCCCATCACCGCATTCATATCGCCGAGCATCAAACTGCCGGTGAGATAGGAACCAAAACCGGGCCACGAGAACACGGTTTCAATTAGCACCGCGCCTTCCAGCAGCGAGCCGTACGCCAGCGCTACCACCGTCAGCAGCTGCACCAAAATATTGCGGAACGCATGCTGCCAAATGACTTGCCATTCGCTAAGACCTTTCACCCGCGCCGTCAAAATAAACTCCTGCGACAGTTGCGCCAGCATAAAGCTGCGCGTCATGCGGCTGATATAAGCCAGCGAGTGAAAGCCGAGCAGGGACGCGGGCAGAATCAGATGATTGAGCGCATTGCTGAACACCGTGAAGTTGCCCACCAGCAAAGCATCGATCAGCAGAAAACCGGTGCGACGCGGCACAATGCCATCCAGACTGAAATCGACGCGGCCGGCGCCGCCGACCCAGCCGAGATGGGCATAAAACAGCAGCAGGCCGACCATACCCACCCAGAAGATCGGCGTTGAATAGCCCGCCAGGCTGATAATACGCACCAGATAGTCAATCACGCTGTTGCGGCGCGCGGCAGCCCATACGCCGAGCGGGACGCCAAGGCCGGTACCAATCACAATCGCCAGCGTCGCCAGCTCCACCGTGGCCGGGAAGACGCGCAGGATGTCGTTGATCACCGGTTGTCCGGTCAGCAGCGCCAGCCCAAGATTGCCGTGCAGTAGGCCTTGCAGATAGATACCAAACTGCACCCACAGCGGTTTATCGAAGCCGAGTTGATGATAAACCTGCTGATAAGTATTGTGATCGGCATCTGGCCCGACTATCGCCAGCACCGGATCAAGCGGCATCACGCGACCGATAAAGAAGGTCAGTAGCAGCAGGCCAAACAGGGTGATGGCCACCTGTACGGTGCGGCTACGCAAGCGTCGCCAGTGACTTTTTGTCAGCTTCATTGCGCACCTCCTGCCAGACTGTCTGGCGTTTTCCATACGTCACGCAGGAAGGTGGTGGCCGATGGATGCGGCACGTAATCCTGCACCCGATTGTTTACCACCACCGAATCCGTCATTTGTGAGATCGGCATGAGCGCCGGGATCAGCTGGTCGTAGCGCTGTTGGATAGCGAAATAATCCTGCTGCTGCTGTTTTACATCGCGCTCCAGCAGCGCTTTATCGATCATGCTGTTCAATTGCGCATCATAGAAACCGGTGCGCCAGCCCTGAAAATTGGTGAGTCGCGCGCTGTCGGCGTTATTGGGGTTATACACCAGCGCGCGCAGGCTGGAGTGCGGATGCGGCTCCACGCCGCTGCCGCCGCGTCCCACCAGCAGGTTGAACTGCCGCTCGCGCATGGCACCGTAAATCTGGTTGCCGGTACCGGTGATGATTTTGGCGCGAATTCCGCCCTGCATCAGCGTGGACTGAATGGCGATGGCGACATTGAGGAACGGCTGATCGGCCAACACGCGGAGCGTGGTATCAAAGCCGTTGGGATACCCCGCAGCGGCGAGCAGTGCCCTGGCGCGTGGCACATCCAGCTTATAGCCAGGATCGGGCAGCGTCGCCGGCATGCCGGATTGAATTGGCCGCTGATGCAGCGTGCCGTAGCCGGCCATCAGCGTTTTGTTAATCCCCTGATAATCCACCAGATAACGCAGCGCTTCGCGCACCTGCGGATGGGCGAAGTGATCGTCCTTCATACTCATCGCCAGGTAATAAATCGTGCCTTTTTGTACCGCATCGATGGTGAGGTCGGGGTCGTGACGCAACGCCTTCACATCGGGGATCGCCATGTTGCTGGCAATATCGAGGTCGCCTTTCTCCATCATCAGGCGCAAGGTTTGCGACTCCTGCAGATGGCGGAACACCACGCGCGTTAGCTTAGGCGCACCGCGCCAGTAGTTGGCATCGCGGCTGATGCGCAGCACATCTTTGGCCTGCCACACATCAAGGCGAAACGGCCCGGAACCCGCTTCGTGGGTGGTGAGCCAGCGATTACCCCAATCGTTATTCACTGCTTGCGCCTGCACGGTTTTGCTGTCAAGCACCACCATGCTGCCGAGCGCCGCCAGTGAGTAAAGCACCAGCTTAGGATCGTTGGCCTTAGGTAGGCGAATCACCACCGTGCGCGCGTCCGGCGCGGTGATCATCTGGTCCACGTTCTCTTTGCTGAAGCCGTAAGATTTCCACACCGACGCCTGCGCCAGATTGAGGTGCAGCACGCGGCGCATTGACCAGATCACATCGGCGCTGCTCAGTGGATTGCCGGAGTGGAAGGTGACATTGTCACGTAAATGGAAGGTCAGTTGTCGGTTGTCGGGGCTGATCTCCCAGCGCTCCGCCAGCGCGGGTCGCACGCTGGTGAGCTGCTGCGGATCCAACTCGACTAAACCGTCGTAGAGATTGACGACAATGCCGACCACTTCGTTGCCGGTCATGGCGGCAGGATCCAGCGTGAGTAAGTTGTTCATGTTCATACCCACGATCAGCTGGTCGTCCGGCGTGGCCGCCAGTAATGACGGGCTGCAGGTGAGCAGCAGCAGCGCGGCGCACCACGCTCTGCATCGGTGTACTAGATTCATAAGCAAAGTCCAGCAGGTCAGAGGTTTATAGTTTTTTGCCGTACTGCTTGTGTTTGGCGCTTACCAGCGATTAAGCGTATGCGTCTCAATCCACGCGAAATTGATGTCCTCCCCAAGGCCATGGCGCGTTGGCAGATGGACGAAACCGTCTGCATCCATCGGGTCAACTAGCGAGTTGAGATAGGCGGGCGGCTGTTCATAATCGAGGAATGGATGCAGCAGACCGCGTTCGTACCAGCGGCAGTTACGGATGGCACCGACTACCGCGATGCTGGCGGCGCCATTGCCATGCACTTCGCAATCCATGCCGAAGGCTTCGGCGAGGCTGGCGACCTTCATGGTGGCGGAGATGCCGCCGACGCCGTTGGCTCCGGCGCGCAGAATGTCACAGGCACTGGCGCGTACCCAATCGGCACGACTATGATGCTTGCCACCGAGACTTTCCGGGCCGAGTACGTCAATGCTGAGGTTTTCCGCCAGCCAGGCGTACGACGCCATACTTTCCTCTTCCATCGGCTCTTCGAACCAGGCGAAGTTGAGTTTTTCCAGCGCTTTACCAATGGTGAGCGCATCGCTGCGGCTGTACCAGTGATAGCCGTCGAGCATCAGGGCAATGTCCGGACCGACCGCTTCACGCACCGCGGCACAGGCTTTGATGTCCATTTGTGGGCTAGGGGCGAACGAGACCGGCGGCATCCAGGTATGCAATTTGATGGCCTGATAACCGCGTGCCACCAGCTTTTCAGCAAACTGCGCATATTCGTCGGGAGTGGATAATCCGCCTTCCAGCTCATCGCCACACATGGTGCTGCCGTAAGCCGGAATTTTCTCACGATAGCCACCGAGCAGCTTATGCACCGGCTGCTTGAGTTTGCGGCCAATCAAATCCCACAGCGCCTGTTCCACTGCGGATAACGCGCGTTCAGTGAGCTGATGGGCGCTACCGCGCTGCCAGTGCACCAAATCCTGCCACAAGCGTTCGCGATCAAAAGCATTTTGCCCAATCAGCACTTTACGGAAGAAGGCGTTAACCACGTGCGGACGAATCACTTCTGCAGGGGCGAAGGCATAGCCGCAATCGCCATCTTCGCTGGTGAGGGTGAGCAGCGCCATTTGGGCATCGGTCTCTGCGCCCGGATGGGAATGCCCGGCGCTGTCAGAGACGCGGCGCGTAGGGTAGCTAAACAGGGTGACATCAATGGCACTGATCTTCACGGTAACTCCTCCGTCAATTCGTTGGCATGCCCAAACTGGGCATTAACATGAAAAATAAAACGCCGTTTCATTTTGTAATTTAGCGTTCACATTTTGTTTACGCATTAGCCAAAGCGCGGGATAGAACGGCGATTAATTGTGCATTTGCCTGGCATGCTGTGAGCGTTTTCACGAATGAGGGGCGTTTTGTGAGCGATTGCACAGTGGTGAACACGCGGCTGAATGTAAAAAAATGTGTCTCGAGGGCTTTTCATTTTCCGTCAGCCAGGTAATAGTGACGCCGTGAAATTTAATAATAATCATTCTCATTACGGGTAGATCGAATGAAAACATGGCTGTTTGCACTGGGACTACTGGCGGTGGCGAGTCACGCTTCTGCTAAAACAATTACTGATGTGGCGGGACGACAGGTTGAAGTGAAAGAGGAGTCCAAACGCATCATTCTGGGTGAAGGACGTCAGATGTATCTGTTGGCGGCGTTTGATACCGCCGCGCCGTTCCAGCGCGTGGTTGGCTGGCGTGATGATTTCCACAAAGCCGATTACGACGGCTATATGGCGTATGAAAAGAAATATCCGCAGATCAAAAAGCTGCCGACCTTTGGTGGTGCGAAAGATGGCACCTTTAACGTCGAGCAGGCGCTGACGTTGAAGCCCGATTTGGTGCTGATGAACCTCGAATCTAAAGCGGCAACCGATGAAGGTAAGCTGATCGAGAAGTTACAAGCGGTGGGCGTGCCGGTGGTATTTATCGACTTCCGCGAGAAGCCGATGGAACATGCCGAGCAAAGCATTCGCATCATGGGCGAGTTGGTCAACAATCCGCAGCGCGCGGAACAGATCGTCGCGTTCCGTCGTGCGCAAATCGAAAAGGTGACCGATCGCCTGAAGAACTTTAACGGTACGCGCCCGAAAGTGATGATTGACCGCGCTGGCGGTTACACAGATGAGTGCTGCATGTCGTTTGGTAACGAGAACTTTGGTCAGATGGTTGAGCTGGCGGGTGGCAGTAATATTGCCAAAGATCTGATTCCGGGCACCTTCGGCACGCTCAATCCAGAGCAGATCATCGCCAGCCGTCCGGATGTGGTGGTGGTCACAGGCGCGAACTGGAAAAACTACAACACCGTCGGCAAATGGGTTGGCGTGGGTCCGGGTGCGGATGTCAAAGAAGCGGCGGCGCGTTTGCAACTGCTCATGATGCGTGATGCTTTTAAAACGCTGCCGGTGGCGCATAACGGTAACGCGCATGCCATCTGGCACCAGTTCTACGACAGCCCGTATCAGTTTGTCGCGATCCAGGCGCTGGCGAAGTGGCTGCATCCTGAACTGTTTGCCGATCTCGATCCGGACGCCACGTTCCGTGAGTTTCATGAAAAGTTTCTGCCATTGCCGTATCAGCCCGGTTATTGGGTAACCCTGCCGGTAGATAAGTCTTAAGTTTGAGCATGTTAGATAAGTGTTAAACGTTACTGTTTATCTTTACTAATATTTCACAGGTGGTTGCACGTTGTTTCAAAAAAGCGAAACGCGTGCAGCCTCTGATGACAATACGGTAAAAGGGAGAGAGTAATGTTTCATACCTCAGGAAGATCGGTGTTCGGTGTGACGTTGTATACGCTGCTGGAACCGTTGCCGCTGGGCTTTTTTGTTGCCGCCTGGTTTTTCGATATCCTCTATTTGCAAACCTTCGTCATCATGTGGACCAAATCTGCCAGTTGGCTGATCACTCTCGGTCTGGTGCTGGCCATCCTGCCACGTTTAATCAGTTTGGTTTATTTATTCCGCGGCGCGCGGCCGAATGAAAAAACCCATTTCTGGCTGTCGCTGCTGGCGATCGTGCTGGCGGTGGTCAATGCCTTTATTCACAGCCGCGATGCGTATGCCGTGGTGCCAATGGGCATAACGCTGTCGACGCTGGTGGTGGCGCTGCTGCTGATCGCGAACGTGCAGCTGGTGCTGCGCGAACGTCGCACACAAGGAGGTCGCGTATGAAACACCTACTCAGCGCGGTAGCCATCGCGATGTTGCTGAGCGCCTGTGACGACGGGGCGCTGATTGAGCCACAAAAGCAAATTGGGCCGAATCCTGAACTGCCGCAGGCGCAGAACTTCTTTATGCCGCCGATGCAGGTGCCGGAAGGCACGCCGTGGAAAGCCGGAGAGATGCCGCAAGTGGCGGATGGGTTGAAGATCGAAAAGATCGCCGATAACTTGCAGCATCCACGTCAAGTATTGGTGCTGCCTAACAATGATGTGCTGGTAGCGGAATCCAATGGCATGCCTAAACCGACCACCGCGCCTAAACAGCTGATCATGGGCATTGTGCAGAAAGCGTCTGGCAAAGGCGGCGAGGGGGGAAATCGCATTACCTTGTTGCGTAACGTTAACGGTAAATGGGAACAACATCGCTTCATTGATAACCTGACGGCGCCGTTTGGTATGCAGCTGGTGGGTAATACCTTGTATGTGGCGAATGCCGATAGTCTGGTGAAATTCCCCTATGAAACCGGACAAACTGAGATCCGCACGCCGCCGGTGGAAGTGACCGAACTGCCGGGTGGACCGATTAACCATCACTGGACCAAATCGCTGCTCGCCAGCCCGGACGGCAGCAAGTTGTATGTTGGCGTGGGATCCAACAGCAACGTGACGGAAAACGGCATTGGCGAAGAGTATCGCCGCGCGGCGGTGCTGGAGGTGGATGCGGCCAGCGGTGCCAGCCGGATTTATGCCAGCGGCCTGCGCAATCCAACTGGATTGCAGTGGGAGCCGCAGAGCGGCAAGCTGTGGGCGATTGTGAATGAACGCGACGAAATCGGTTCTGATTTAGTGCCGGATTACATGACGTCGGTGCAGGACAAAGGCTTCTACGGCTGGCCGTACAGCTATTATGGCCAGCACGTTGATGAGCGCGCGCAGCCGCAACGGCCGGACCTGGTGGCGAAGGCGATCAAACCGGATTACGCCCTGAGCTCGCACGTTGCACCACTCGGCCTGTTGTTCTACGGTGCGGATAATATGCCGCAGTATCGCGGCGGGGCATTTATCAGCGAGCACGGCAGCTGGAACCGCACGCCGCTCAACGGCTATCAGGTTGTGTGGGTGAAATTCGAAAACGGTAAACCGGTGGGACAGCCGCAGCCAGTGGTAACCGGATTTCTTACCGACGATCAGAAGCAGGTGCGTGGTTTACCGGTGGGCTTAGCCACCGACCAGCAAGGCGGCGTGTTGATTGCGGATGATGCGGGAAATAGCGTCTGGCGAATCAGTTCCGCCCGATAAGCCATCGCAGGCAATAAAAAAGGATTTGGCGTTAAGCCAAATCCTTTTTTTTATGTTCGCTATTCGGCGGGTAACCGCGTCGCGAACGGGGTGCTCAGCACTCCTCACAAAGCCGATGATAAAATGTGCGGCGAGATATTTCAAGTTTTGCAATAATACTGTATGGTTATACAGGTGTTGAGTGACGAGCGAAGCCTCATTGTTTTGCTGATGACTCCAGGGGCGCGGATAGTCAAATCCCGGCAGGTTTCAGGTGGTGCTGGCCTGTGGCTTTCACAATGAGAGCCGCTCAGCACTCCTCACAATTGTGCTTAGGCGGTCGGCGGGTGGAGTCAAAGCCTCGGCAGCTGAAAGGCGCGCTCCTCTCAGAGGAGAAGGAAAGTGATTGAAATTGTTCGATTGCTGCTGGACATCGTCCGCATCATTCTTCAAATCATCGTTGCCCTTATGCAACTGACCGGTCAGGCACACTGATCGGAACTTGAGACAAGGCGGAGCTCACCCCTCCGCCTTTTTTCGTTTGGATCAAAAACCGCTGCGCTAAAAACGCTACTATCCTCATCTCATTCTTACTGCGAGGAAGTGCATCATGGCAATCACGTTCGGGCCGATCTCCGCGCCGGTGAAATTCAGTGATGTTGAACCGGTTTTTCTCTCGGATGACACGCTTTTGCAGCGCAAAAACGCGCTGCTGGCGGGCATGCAGCGTGAAGGTTTTGACACGCTGGTGATCTATGCCGACAAGGAGCACGGCGGCAATTTCGAATATCTCAGCGGCTTTATCCCGCGTTTCGAAGAAGGGCTGCTGCTGCTGGATAAGAGCGGAGATTGCACGCTGGTGCTAGGCAATGAAAATCTCAAGATGGCACGCTTTTCCCGCATCCCTGCCACGCTGGTGCATACGCCGTACTTCTCGCTGCCCAACCAGCCGATGGATAATGAAGCGCCGCTGGAAAGTCTTTTCAAAGACGCTGGCCTGGATACCCGCAATAAAGTCGGGCTGGTTGGCTGGAAAATGTTCACGCCAGCCGCCGGCAAGGGGCGCACAATGTTTGATTTACCGTACTTCATTGTGGAAGCGATCACGCGCACGCTGAAAGACGACGCCGTTGTAGAAAATGCCGTCCACCTGTTTATCGGCGATAACGGCGCACGCACCACCTGCAATGCCAATGAAATTGCGCATTACGAATACGGTGCCAATCTCGCGTCAAATTGCATGCTGGATGCGCTGAATGCCATTGAGGTTGGCGTGCGTGAAACCGAGTTGGGTGCGTTGCTCACCGCGGAAGGGCAGAACAATACGGTGGTGACTATCGCGGCCACCGGCAGCCGTTTCGACAAGGCGAATCTCTATCCCAGCTACAAACAAGTACAGCGCGGCGATCCGCTTTCTCTGACGACCGCTTACAAAGGCGGCCTTTCCAGCCGTAGCGGTTTTGTCATTGCCGAACAAAGCGAACTGCCGCCAGACCAGCAAGATTATCTGGAGCGCATCGCCAAACCCTATTTCTCCGCAGTGGTCGGCTGGCTGGAAAATATTCGTTGCGGCATGAGCGGTGGCGCGCTGTATGCGCTGATCGAACAAATTTTGCCCAAAGCCCGTTTCGGCTGGCATCTCAATCCGGGACATCTGGTGGCGGATGAAGAGTGGATGTCTTCGCCGATTTATCACGCTTCCACTGAACTGCTGAAAAGCGGCATGATGCTGCAGATTGATATCATCCCGTCCGTGCCCGGCTATAACGGGGCCAGCGCCGAAGAGTGCGTGGTGCTGGCCGATACGGCGCTACAAACCAGTATCCGCACCCATTATCCGGCGCTATGGCAGCGCATCGAAACCCGCCGCCGTTATCTGCGGGAAACGATCGGTATTCAGCTGAGCGATGAAATCTTGCCGTTGTCGAACAGCGTGGCTTATCTGAGACCGTTCTTTTTGGCGAAAGATTTGGCGCTAAGCGTGGAGAAGTAAGAAGGCTATTCTGGTCGCCATCAATGGCAATCCTAAGATGGAACAAGGCGCGCATTCATGCGTGCCTGCTTGAGAGTATTAATTCATTCCCTTATATTTTATCGCTTCAATCAATTTCTCAAATGCGGCGGTGTGCTGTTTGCGGCTCGGATAATACAGATAATATCCGCTAAAAGGTTCGCACCAGTCTTCAAGCAGGGATTGCAGTTCGCCATTGGCAATGTGTTGTTTGACGGTATCTTCGGGTACATAGGCAATACCCATGCCGGAAAGCACTGCATCAATTCGTGAGGCCAGATTATTAAAGATCAGCTGCCCTTCAACTTTAACGCGAATATCTTTGCCATCTTTGCTGAATTCCCAACTGTATAATCCGCCGAGCGTGGGAAGACGCATATTAATACAGTTATGATTTTGCAATTCATAAGGCGTCTGCGGGATACCGTTTTTTTGCAGATAGTCAGGCGATGCCACCGCCACCATTTTCCAGTCCGGGCCAATGCGCACCGCCACCATATCTTTCTCAATACTCTCGCCTAAGCGCACCCCGGCATCGAAACGCCCGCTGACAATATCGGTTAAGGTGTTATCGACAGAGAGTTCGACATTTACTTGCGGATAGGCTTGCAAAAATGGCTTTAGCAACGGCCACAAAGTGGAAGACAGTGCATGTTCGCCGGCGGTAATACGAATATTCCCCGACGGCTTCCCCTGATTATCGCTCAGTTGCAGCAGCGCTTTCTCAATATCGGCCATCATCGGTGCCACGCTTTGAATCAGGTTTTCACCGGCTTCGGTCGGCGCGACACTGCGCGTGGTGCGCGTTAATAAACGCGTATTTAATCGCTCTTCAAGACCGCGGATCGAGTGGCTCAACGCCGATTGTGACACGCCTAATTTGGCCGCAGCGCGCGTGAAGCTGCATTCGCGCGCCACCATCACTAAATAAATCAGATCGTTGAAGTTTTCCCGTAGCATGGCTTTACCTTTAATTTGCTGGCGACCAACCGCATCAACTGTTGGGATTGCGGGTCGCGTACAGCGGCCAGGATTCAAACAGATAACCATCGAAATCAATATCATCAACGTCTGAAAATTCCAGCAGACGTTGTTTCACGTTTTCCAGGTGTTGCCACATCGCCAGTTTGGCGGCGCGCGCGTCTTTCTTGATCAACGTTGCGAGGATCTTTTTGTGATCGTCGAGCCATTGTTTGCGGTAATCGTTGTTGACCAGATGACGATGCAGCTGGCTCCACATCACGTTATCTTCGCGCCATTGCCAGGATTGCTTAAACAGCTCAACCAGCATGCTATTATGGGTGGCTTCGGCAATGGCCAGATGGAAATTGCGGTCGCCGTGTTCACTTTGGTTGACCGATCCTGAAGCCAACTCTTTCTCTTCCAGCTCCAGCGCCTGACGCATCTTTATGATGTCTTCGCGCGTGGCCTGTAGCGCGGCAAACTCGGCGATATTGCTCTCCAGCAGCTGACGCGCCTGCAACATTTCAAACGGTCCGGCATCGTTGCTGGCCTTGTGAAGTGAAACCGCTTGCTGCGGCGAATCGTGAATCACAAAGATGCCGGCACCGCGACGCACCTCGATTAATCCTTCCAGCTCCAGCATGATCAGCGCTTCACGCACCAGCGTGCGCGTCACATCCAGCAACGCCGCGAGTTCGCGCTCCGGCGGCAGCCGTTCGCCCACGGCATACTGCTTCTGCGTGATCATCTGGCGGAGCATTTCCCCGACTTCCTGATAAGGGCGCTGTGCTGAAGTTTGAGTTTTCATCGTGCTCTTTTCTGTGTGTTAATGGGTTCACAACCTCTGATACAGCCTCACTCAGAGACGCGCACTATAGCATAGCGAATAAGAAGCGGCCTGGTCACGGTGTGCAGTCACCAGGCCGTAATCACCGGGCGTTCAGCGCGAAATAGCGTTCGGCATTGTTAAAGCAGATATCGCGCAGCATGCTGCCGAGCATCGGCTCATCATGCGGCACAATGCCCTCTTTTACCCACTGCGCCAGCAGATTGCACAGAATACGGCGGAAGTATTCGTGGCGCGTGTAGGAGAGGAAGCTGCGCGAATCGGTCAGCATGCCGACAAACTGGCTGAGTAAACCGATTTGCGACAGCTGCTCCAGCTGACGCAACATGCCGTCGCGCTGATCGTTGAACCACCAGCCAGAACCGAACTGCACTTTGCCGGCAAGGCCCGCGCCCTGGAAATTGCCTGCCATAGTGGCCAGCACTTCGTTATCGCGTGGATTAAGGCAGTAGAGGATGGTTTTCGGCAGTTGATCGTTGATGTCCATCGCATCCAGCAGGCGCGCCAGCGGCCAGGCAATAGGGTTATCGCCAATCGAATCAAACCCGCTATCTGGCCCAAGCTGGCGGAACATGCGTGTGCTGTTATTACGGATCGCGCCGATGTGCAGCTGCATCACCCAGCCGCGCCGCGCATATTCACTGCCAAGCCACACCAACACCGCGCTGCTGAACTGGGCGATTTCAGTTTCCTCCAGCAGATCGCCACGGCGACGTTTCGCCATAATCGTATCGAGCACGCTGTCGTCCGGCACCGGCGCAAAGCGCAGGGTTTCGATACCGTGATCCGATGCGCGACAACCGTGGGCAGAGAAGTGATCAAGGCGGCGCAACAGCGCGCGGCGTAACGCATCGAAGCTGTCGATGGCGACATCGGCCGCGGCTTCCAGACGAGCAAGATAGTCGACAAAACCCTCCAGCTCGATTTTGAAGATTTTGTCCGGACGCCAGCTCGGCGCGACATCAATATCAAAGCTGCTGTCAGCGGCGATTTGGCGGTGATAGTGCAGCGAATCAACCGGATCGTCGGTGGTCCCCACCATGCGCACCTTCATCTGGCGCATGATGCCGCGCGCAGAAAACGCCGGCGTCGCCAGCTGTTCCGCGCAGCGCTGCCAGATAGCAGGCGCGGTATCCGGGCCAAACAGCGTATCGGTGATGCCAAACGGCCGACGCAGTTCCAGGTGCGTCCAGTGATAGAGCGGGTTGCCGAGGGTTTTTGGCACCGTTTGCGCCCAGGCGAGATACTTGTCGTAGTCGCTGGTGTTCTTGCCGGTAATCAACGACTCATCCACGCCCGCGGCACGGAGGGCGCGCCATTTGTAGTGATCGCCCTCCAGCCAGATTTGGCCGAGGTTGGCGAAGCGACGGTCTTCAGCAATCTCCTGCGGATTGAGGTGACAGTGATAATCGTAGATCGGCATATCTGCGGCAAAGTCGTGGTACAAACGCCGCGCGATGTCGCTCTGCAGCAGAAAATCTTCATCCATAAAGCGCATTATTGAGCTTCCTGAGCAAAATAGGCGCGGTGAATCGCCAGTTCGACGCCGCGAATTTCAGCCAAACCTTTCAGTCGACCAATTGCCGAGTAGCCGGGATTGGTTTTTTTCTTCAGGTCATCCAGCATCTGGTGGCCGTGATCGGGGCGCATCGGAATCAAATCCTCCTGGCCTGCGGCTTTGCGCCGCTGCTCCTCTTCGGCAATCGCCTTGATCACTGCAAACATATCGACATCGCCACCCAAATGCGCGGCCTCGTGGAAGCTGTTTGGATTATCTTCCCGTTGAGTGGAACGCAGGTGCGCGAAGTAAATGCGCGGGCCGAAGCGCTTGACCATGCCGGCTAAATCATTCTGTGCCAGCACGCCGTACGAGCCGGTACACATAGTGAAACCGTTGGCAGGGCTGCTGACGGTATCGATCATCCACTGCAGATCGTCAGCGTTGGAAACAATGCGCGGCAGGCCAAGAATGGGGCGCGGCGGATCGTCCGGGTGCACCGCCATGCGCACGCCCACCTCTTCAGCAACCGCAACAATGGCGCGCAGGAAAGTGGCAAAATTTTCACGCAGCTCGGCTTTGCCAATGCCGTCATAGCGCGCCAGCTGGGCGCGGAACTGATCCAGCGTGTAACCTTCTTCAGCACCCGGCAAACCGGCGATGATGTTGCGCATCAGGCGGTTACGGTGCGCTTCACTCATGCTGGCAAAGCGTTCGGCGGCTTGGACAATTTCTTCCGTGGTGTAATCCTGCTCTGCACCGGGACGTTGCAGAATGTGCAGTTCAAACACCGCAAACTCAATCTGATCAAAGCGCAGCGCTTTGGCGCCATCCGGCAGCAGATACTCGAGATCGGTACGCGTCCAGTCGAGAATCGGCATGAAGTTGTAGCACACGGTTTTGATGCCGCACTGCGCCAGATTGCGTAGCGACTGCTGATAGTTGCTGATCCAGTGCTGACAGCGGCCGCTGCCGGTTTTGATCTCTTCATGAATCGGCACGCTTTCCACCACCGACCACACCAATCCTGCAGCTTCCACCAGCGCCTTGCGCTGCATGATTTCGTCTACTGTCCACACTTCGCCGTTGGGGATGTGATGCAGTGCGGTGACGATGCCGGTTGCGCCCGCCTGGCGCGCATCGGCAAGAGAGACGGGATCGTTGGGGCCATACCAGCGCCAGGTCTGCTTCATGTTGTTACCTCATTTAGAATGGGTTGACCAATATTTTTTGTCAGCGTGTTGCATCAAGCACTGATCACGCGATTAAGAGGCAAAACTCTGCTCTTTGTGGGGGCAAGTCAACCTGGTGAGTAATTTTGGTTAACCAGATCACAATTGCGAGATTAAGCTGGCGACCACTTTTGGCGACTGTGGTTCACTCCTGGCGGATGGTTAGAAATGACTCACTAATGGAGAACCCGATGAATCGCAGTTTAAATCCAGGGATAACTGCCGCAGGCACCAAGCGCACGTTGCGCAATTTACGCTGGTGGGTGTTGGTGCTGTTCTTAGCTGGCGTCACGGTCAACTACATCACCCGCAACTCATTGGGCTTGCTGGCCCCCGAGCTCAAAACCAGCCTCAACATCACTACCGAACAATATTCGTGGATCGTCGGCGCATTCCAGCTGGCTTATACCTTCTTCCAACCGATTTGTGGCTGGCTGATCGACGTCATCGGTCTAAAAGTCGGCTTCCTGATCTGCGCCACCGTTTGGGCTGTCGCCTGTTTGTGCCACGCTGGCGCGGCCAGCTGGGTGCATTTGGCTATCCTGCGTTTTGTCATGGGCGGCGCAGAAGCGGCGGCAACGCCCGCTAACGCCAAAGTGATTGGCGAATGGTTCCCGAAAAAAGAGCGTCCCATCGCCGCCGGTTGGGCGGGCGTGGGTTTCTCGCTTGGCGCGATGTTGGCACCGCCGATTATCTACTTTGCCCATGCTTCGTTTGGCTGGCAGGGCGCGTTTCTGTTTACCGGCTGCCTGGCGCTGGGCTGGGTGGTGCTGTGGTGGCTGCTGTATCGCGATCCCGAACAGCATCCCAATTTGCAGGCCTCAGAGCTGGAATTTATTCGTCAGGACAACGAGCCACCCGCGGTGAAACTGCCGTTCTTTACCGCGCTGAAAACCGTGTCGAAAAACAAACGTTTTTACGGTATCGCCATTCCCGCATTTATGGCCGAGCCCGCCTGGGGCGTGTTGAGTTTTTGGGTACCGCTTTATCTGGCTAAAGAGCTGGGTATGGATCTGAAACAGATCGCCATGTTCGCCTGGCTGCCGTTTCTCGCCGCAGATTTAGGCAGTGCGGCCAGCGGCTACCTGACGCGGCTCTACACCAAAATGTTTGGCTTCACCCAGGTCAATTCGGTGGTGGCGAGTTCGGTAACCGGCGCTTTCCTGATGCTGTCGTTAGCGCTGGTGGCGGTCACCAAAGATCCTTACGTCGCGATTGCGCTGATCTCAATTGGTGGTTTCGGTCATCAGATCATCTCCTGCATGCTGAGCGCGCTGGTGGTGGAGAAGTTTGATAAAGGCCAGATGGCCACCGTCAACGGTATGCGCGGCTCGTTCGCCTGGATCTCCAGCTTCCTGTTCTCACTGCTGATCGGTGTTACCGCCGACACCATTGGATTTAATCCGCTATTTGTCGCCATGGGCTTCTTCGACCTGATTGGCGCAGTATTCCTGATTGCTTTTATTGCTGAACGTCGCGCACAGCGCGCATGAAAAAGTAGGTAACGATGAAAACGTTAAAACATTGGTCATTAGCCGGTTCCGATGCGCACCATGTGGCGTTAACCGTCGATGGCAAACACACGCTGTGCCTGTATGTGCTGGATGCGGGCCTGTTCCGCGTGGTGATTAAACGTCAGGGCGCCTATAGCCTCGATCGCACCTGGAGCATCGCACCAGAAAGCGATGTGCCGTGGGAAGGGCGTCAGCGCGACAGCCTGGTGGGCTTCGCCTTGCCGTCGTTCACGCTGGAAGAGGAGGGTGATACGCTGGTGGTGGCCACCGATAAGCTGCGGGTGATTGTGCATCAGCCGCTGGCGCTGGAGTGGCAATATTGCGACAGCCACGGCGTATGGCAACTGCTGACCTGCGATCGTCCCACCAGCGCTTATCAAATTAACGCGCACGGCGATGGCGTGGCGCACTATCAGTGCCGCATGAATGACGATCGCTATTACGGACTGGGTGAAAAAAGCGGCGATTTGCAGCGTAACGGGCAACGCTATGAGATGCGCAACCTGGATGCGATGGGCTACAACGCGGCCTCCACCGATCCGCTGTATAAGCATGTGCCATTTACCATCACACGCCGCGACAACGTTAGTTTTGGTCTTTATTACGATAACCTCAGCAGCAGTTGGTTTGACCTGGGTAATGAGCTCGATAATTATCACCAGCCGTACCGCCGCTGGCAGGCCGAAAGCGGTGATATCGACTATTACCTGTTTGTCGGTAACAAGGTGCTGGATATCACCAAAGCCTTCGTGCGGCTGACCGGTAAAACGCTGTTCGGCCCGAAATGGAGTCTTGGTTACAGCGGGTCGACCATGCATTACACCGATGCGCCGGATGCGCAAAACCAGCTGATGAACTTCATTCGCCTGTGTGAAGAGCATGATATTCCGTGCGATTCGTTCCAGCTTTCATCCGGCTATACCTCAATTAACAACAAGCGTTACGTGTTCAACTGGAATTACGACAAAGTACCGCAGCCCGAAGTGATGAGTCAGGCATTTCACGACGCAGGCTTGCGCCTCGCCGCCAATATCAAACCGTGCTTGTTGCAGGATCATCCGCGTTACAACGAAGTGGCGGAGCAAGGTCTGTTCATTCGCGATTCTGAAGAGGATGCGCCGGAGCGTTCGGTGTTCTGGGATGACGAAGGGTCACATCTTGATTTTACCCATCCACAAGCTGTCGCCTGGTGGCAGGAAAATGTCACCAAACAGCTGCTGGAAAAGGGCATCGATTCCACCTGGAACGATAACAACGAATATGAAGTGTGGGATGGCGAAGCGCGCTGCCACGGTTTCGGCACGCCCATTGCCATCAAACACATTCGCCCAGTCATGCCACTGTTAATGATGCGCGCCTCAATGGAAGCGCAACAGCGTTTTGCGCCGGAGAAGCGGCCGTTCCTGATTTCACGTTCAGGTTGTGCCGGGATGCAGCGCTATGTGCAAACCTGGAGCGGCGATAACCGCACCAACTGGACCACGCTGCGTTACAACATCCGCATGGGATTGGGCATGAGCCTATCCGGCTTGTACAACGTGGGACATGATGTTGGCGGGTTCTCTGGCGATAAGCCAGACGCAGAACTGTTTGTGCGCTGGGTGCAGAACGGCGTGATGCATCCGCGTTTCACCATTCACTCCTGGAATGACGATCGCACCGTTAATGAGCCCTGGATGTATCCGGCGGCCACGCCAGCGATCCGCGCCGCCATTGAGCTACGTTATCGTCTGCTGCCTTATCTCTACACGCTGCTGTGGCAGGCGCATGCTGACGATGAGCCGATGCTGCGTCCCACCTTCCTCGATCATGAACAGGATGCGCAGACGTTTGCCGAGTGCGACGAGTTTATGTTGGGCCGCGATCTGCTGGTGGCCAGCGTGGTCGAGCCCGGTCAGCGCGCGCGTCGTCTGTGGCTGCCCGACAACCAAACCGGCTGGTATGATTTTGCCAGTCAGCAATGGTACAGCGGCGGTCAGTGGATCACACTGGATGCGCCATTGGAAACCCAGCCGATGCTGGTGCGCGCCGGTGCGGGCTTGCCGCTCAGCGAGCGCCTGCGCCATGTCGATACAGCGTCGGATGATTGTCGCACGCTGCACCTGTTCCCAATCAAAGGTAAGGGCGTCAGCAACGGCGTACTGTTTGAGGATGATGGCGAAAGTTGGGGTTACCAGCAGGGCAACGCGCTGTGGCTGAACTGGGAAATGCGCAGTGATGCGTCATCGATTCACCTTAACTTCCAGCGCAATGGCCGCTTCCAGCCGGCATGGCAAGCACTGAGGGTTACGCTGCCGCCGGGTGAACAGCGCCAACTATTTATTGATGGCGTAGCGGTCAATAACGCGCAGGCAGAAGCGGTGTTGGCAGAGATTGCAGCAGTGTAATGCTTATGATGGGTCGCCATACATGGCGTAATGCCGATCAGTTAAACCCCATATTAATCACCGCACATTCCGTAGCGGCGCGATTTATCGCGCAATAAATTGCGCCGCTACAAGGTGTGCGCCAGGTAGTTGGGGTTTTGTAGGGTGCGCATTCATGTGCACCATGAAAAAAGGTAACTAGATCAATCAATTAATCCTTTCGCCCGCGCCAACAAAAACGCAGTGACCGATGTCGCATCGCTGATCTTTCCTGCCAGGATCAGTTCAAGAAACGCAGCGAGGGTGATTTTCCTTGCAGTCAATCCCACTTCTTCTGCATCAAGCTTTTGCCCCTGATACGTTAACTCGCGCGCCAGATAAATGTGATAGCCCTGCGCGGAGTAGCCTTGCGCTAACTTTTGATAACCCACGTAACAGAGCTGCCCGGCAATCAGTCCGGTTTCTTCTAACAACTCGCCGGCGGCAAGATCTTCAGGCGCGGCATCGGGCACGAGCTCCCAGCTTCCCTGTGGCAGCTCGAGGGTACGTTCGCCAAGGGGATAACGGAATTGCTCCACCACATAAATGTGATCGTGCTCAACCGGCAAAATCACCACAAAATCACTCTTCTCAATCACCGAATAGATGCCTTCGCTGCCATCGGCACGCTGAATTTTATCCTCTTTCAAGGTCAACCAGCGGTTGCGGTAGATTTCTGTCGAAGCGAGCGTATGGATTTCAGGTTTCACTGGTGGCCTCCGTGATCGTAATGAATACGCCACTATAACCCCGTTCGCCGTACGCATTATCTGAATGTTCACGCGCGCGTTTGCATCGCCTGTTTCAAGGCATTCAGGAATACCGTGACACGGGTTGGCAGATGGCGGGCAGTGGGAAACAGCGCCCAGACGCCAAGCAACTGCGGTTGTGCATCTCGTAAGGCAATCTCACGCAGTTCACCCGCCGCTAACTCTTCCTGCACATCCCACGCCGAGAGTTGCGCGATGCCGCTGCCCGATACGCATAAGGTGCGTACGCCTTCCACATTGCTGCCGCTGAAACGGCCTTCAACGCTGACACTGGAAATATGATCGTCGATCATAAAACTCCATTGCGGCACGCCGGATAAACGCAGGCAGTTGTGCTGATGCAAATCGGCCAACATGTGTGGCGTGCCGCAGCGCGCTAAATAGTCTGGTGAGGCACACAGCACGCGTGGATTATCCGCCAGTCGCTGCGCCACTAAACGTGAGTCCCGCAGCGGTGCGATACGAATGGCAACATCGTAGCCGAGCCCAACAATATCGGTGACATTGTCGCTGAGCTGAAAATCGATCTTCAGTTCGGGATTTTCCGCCATTAGCGCGGGCAGCAAAGGAATAATGGTACGGCGACCAAAGCCTGAAGGCGCGGTGATGCGCAGCTGGCCGGTGGCGCCCTGTTTATCCGGCGAGAACAGATTGCGCGCGCTCTGTTCGGTCTCGGCCAGCGTTTTGGCGTAGGGCAGAAACTCTTCGCCTTCATCCGTCAAGGCGATGGCGCGGGTGGTGCGATGCAACAAACGCACGCCAAGATCTTCCTCCAGTGAAGCGAGCCGGCGCGATACCGTCATCGGCGTGGTGTTCATTCGCCGCGCCGCCTGCGTCAGGCTACGCGTCTGGGTGACCATCAGGAACACCTCAACATCCTTTGAATTCATTGTAACGATTTCCGTTATGCAGACGTATCATCATTGGCCATTTTTGGCCTCATAGTGACAGAATATACTGCGCTCTGTAGATAATCCGCATCCAGAGAGCAATATGAGTGATAAACATCTTTTTCAGTGCGGGACACTGAACCAGCTGGCGTTGAAGAATCGCATCATGGTGGCGCCGATGACGCGCATCTCCGCCAGTGTCGATGGGGTGCCGGGCGAGCGTATGCAGCAATACTATCAGCGCTTCGTGCGCGGCGGATTTGGCGCCATCATCACTGAAGGCATCTATATCGATGAAGCCTGGTCACAAACCTATGCGTTTCAGGCGGGTCTGATCAACGCCAAACAGCGTGCCGGATGGCGGGCGATCACCGATCGGGTGCATCAACGTGGTGGAAAAATCATTGCGCAGTTGATGCATGCCGGTGCGATTTCTCAGGGCAATATCTACCGACCGGATACGTTAGCGCCATCAGCGGTGCAGCCGCGTGGAGAACAATTGGGTTTCTATCACGGTCATGGTGCCTATCCGCTGCCACGTGAAATGGATGAAGAACAGATCCTGCAGGTGATCGACAACTTTGCGCAAACTGCTGCGCGGGCCGTCGACGAAGCGGGTTTTGATGGCATCGAAATTCACGGCGCAAACGGCTATCTGCTTGACCAGTTCTTTACCGATTACACCAACCAGCGCCGCGATCGCTGGGGCGGAGATATTGTTGCCCGGTTGTCTCTAACGCTGGAAGTCATCGCGGCGGTGCGCCAGCGCGTGGGTAAGGATGTTACCGTGGGCGTTCGCCTCTCGCAGGGCAAAGTGAATGATTTCCATCACAAATGGCGGGAAGGCGAAGCGGGCGCACGTCAGGTATTCGCCGCGATCGCTGAGGCCGGCGTGGATTATCTGCACCTGACAGAATATGACGCGCTGCAGCCCGCGTTTGCCGATTCGCCGCTGTCGCTGGTGCAAATTGCGCGTCAGACGGCACCCAATATGCCGATTATCGCCAATGGTGCATTAAGTGATGCCTGCACGGCGGCACAGGCGCTGGAGCAGGGCGCGGATTATGTCTCGATTGGCAAAAGTGCGCTGGCCAATCCCGACTGGCCGATGCGAATTCGTGAGGCTACGGAACTGCGCCCCTTTGATAAAAACCTGCTGGCGCCGTCTGCGGACGTAAAAAACTGCGAGTTGGTGTAAACCTCTTTAACGGGCGTGCAGTAGGCGCCCGTTTCATTTTCTCATGGGAAAGTTGTCCAACATTGTCCAACTTTCACCGATGCGCATGAGTATGATTCGCGTTTTCAACTACACCCCTAATTGAACATGCGTAAACCGACTTTTGCTCTTAAACCCCTTTCTGTTGCCTGCATGGCAATGCTGCTGCCCGCCACGGCGCTAGCCCTTGATGATGACAACACCGCTGAAACCATGGTGGTGACCGCTTCCGGTTTTGAACAGCGTCTGGAAGATGCACCGGCCTCGGTCACGGTGATCAACGGCGACGATCTGCGTAAGCGCTCGATTAATAATCTGGCCGATGCGGTGCGAGAGGTGGAAGGCGTGGCGGTGATCGGTGGTGCCAATGAAAGCGATATCTCGATTCGTGGCATGCCGGGCGATTACACCCTCATTCTGGTGGATGGCGTGCGCCAAAGCGGCCGCGATTCGCGCGTTAACGGCAACGGCGGTTATGAGCAGAGCTTCATTCCGCCTGCTTCGGCCATTGAACGTATTGAAGTGATCCGCGGGCCGATGTCATCGCTGTATGGCTCCGATGCGATTGGCGGCGTGATCAACATCATTACGCGTAAAGTCACGCCGCAGTGGAACGGCTCGCTGTCGTGGGATTATGCGGTGCGCCAGCACAAGGATCAGGGCAATGCCAGTAACAATCAGTTCTACCTGAATGGTCCGCTGATTGCCGATCGTCTCGGGTTACAGTTGTGGGGACGCTATCTGAATCGTCAGGGTGATGATGACGTGCAGAATACCAACGGCTATACCCAAGCCGATCATCGTGATATCACCGCACGCCTCGTGTTTACGCCAAACGCTCAGCACGACATTACGCTGGAAGGGGGCGTGAGCCGCCTGAAAAACGGCGAAGGTGAAAGCGCCAACTGGGCGACGCGTGAACAGAAGAATAATCGCGACCACTGGTCGCTGGCGCATGAAGGGCGCTGGGGATGGGCAACCTCGACGCTGGCATTTTCTCAGGAAGAGACCAGCCGCGAAGGGCTCGCCAGCCCGTCACAATCCGATGTCTATGGCCGCAAACCGACCATCAAAAACAGCGTATTGGATGCCAAGCTGGTGATGCCAACCGCCTATCACACGACTACCGCTGGCGCGCAGTGGCAGGAAAATACGCTGAAGGACTGGAATCAGGGCGACGGCACGCGCGTCAATCATCGCTATAGCGTGGTGCAGCGTGCGCTGTTCCTCGAAGATGAGTGGCGCATGCTGGAATCCTTCTCGCTGACGGGCGGCTTGCGTCTCGATAATCATGAGCAATATGGCAACCACTACAGCCCACGCATTTACGGCATCTGGTATGTCAGCGATGAATGGACGCTGAAAGGTGGCGTAGCGCGTGGTTTCAAAGCGCCGGAAATTCGTGCGGTGATCGAAGATTATGCGGTACTGCGCCGCAATCGCTTTGCGATGTTGGGTAATCCAAATCTCAAGCCGGAAACCAGCACCAACTATGAATTGTCGGCGATGTGGTCGAACCGCGACGATCTTTCGGCCAGCGCGACCTTTTTCTACAACGATTTTAAAGACAAGCTGTTGACCGTGACCACCGATCAGCTGTGGAACGGCTACATCATCATGGATCGCGTTAACATCGACAAAGCAGTAATCCGCGGCGTGGAGTTGACCGGTAGCTGGAAAATTACCTCGGATGTGTCGCTGAAAGGGAACTATACCTGGCTCGATTCCGAGCAGAAAAGTGGCAGCAATCGTGGCGCACCGCTGGCGTTGACGCCAAAACACAAAGCCAGCCTGCGCAGCGAATGGCATGTCACCGAAGCCACGCAGCTGTGGGCTGCCGCTAACTATTACGGCAAAGAGTACGGTACTAGCGTCACGGAAGACGCGGCGCCGGATTACCTTACTGCCGATCTCGGTATATCACATCAGTTGACGCACAACCTGACGTTGAACGGCGCCATCTACAATATCGGCGACAAACGACTGGATGATGAAACCTATGGTACGGTCAATTACGGCCGCACTTTCTGGGGTGGCGTGACGCTCAGCTTCTGATGCCATCCGGCAGCATAACGGTGACACATAATCCGGCCGGGGGACGATTCGCCAGCGTCAGTTCCCCGCCGTGCGCATGAATATTCGATTGTGCGATGGCTAATCCGAGGCCTAAACCGCCGCCCGCGGTATTCTCAGTGCGCGGTGTGTCGCAGAAACGTACAAAGGGTTCGCAGGCTTGCTCCAGCTGTTCAGCGGACAAGCCCGCGCCCTGATCCAGCACCTCAATTTGCACCCAGCCCGGCAGTTGCGTCAGCGTTAGCACGGCATCGCCGCCATACTGCAACGCGTTTTCAATCAGATTACTCAGCGCGCGTTTGATCGCCACCGGACGACACATCAGCTCAATATCCGGCTCACCTTGCCAGGTGACGGCTTTCCCCAGCAGCAGGTAACGGCGGGTTAAATCGGCCAGCATCTGACTGAGATTGCAGCGCTGCGGCAGCGCGTGTTGCACCTCCCCGCGAATAAAATGCAAGGTTTCATGCACCATGGCGCGCAGTTCATTCAGGCTTTCCAGCATGTCATCACGCGCATCACCCTCTGGCATCAACTCCACCTGCAAGCGTAATTCGGTGATCGGCGTGTTGAGGTCGTGGCTCATCGCGGCCAGCATGCGCGTGCGGCTATCCAGGTGACGCGCCAGCCTAAGCTGCATGAGATTAAAAGCCTGGGTTAATTCCCGCGATTCCTGCGGCCCGGTGATCGGCAACGTGGTGCGCCATTCGCCACGACTAATGGCATCGGCAGCGCTGGCTAAGCGCCGAATCGGTCTGACCACGCGATAGATAAAATAGAGGCTGAGCAGCAGCAATGGCACGCTCACGATAGGCAGGGAAAATGACAGTAGCTGCGTCCATTCATAAGCGGGCATAACCGATTGCACGCTATTAAAGTAGCGACCATCCGGCAGGGCAATGGTGACGCGCAGGCGCAACGGCTCATGGCGCGCCGCGCTAAAAATATGCCTGCGCGCCAGGCCGCCATCAGCACTTTCGAGTTGCAGGGTGACGTTGGCCGACGTGGTTAATTTTAACTGATTAACCAGTGAGTCACGCAGACGTTGCTCCTCATCGCGCAGCGCAATGTCCTGCACTTCCGGACGCTGCGCCAGCCAAAAACGGGCACCGTCCGCGCGCGTTAACGCAACGTTCTCTGCGCCCGCCAGGCTTTCGTGGTAGGCCAGCACCACGCGCTCGACGGCAATGTTGCGGGTAGAAGGCGTGAGTAAATTGCCCAGCAATTGCGTAGCGGCAACGGCAGCGAGATTGGCCAGCAGCAAAGCCACAATCATCAGCCCGGCAAGCTGGCTCATCATGCGCCTTGGCAATAGCGTGCTTAGCATGTGATCGGTTGCACCGTTTGTACCTCAGCGGTGAAGCGATAGCCTTCGCCCCACACCGTATCCAGCAGCACGCAGCCGGGCAGAACCTGCTCCAGTTTGATTCGCAGGCGGCTCACTTGACGATCGATGGCACGATCAAACACCTCGTTGCCCGGCGTGACGCAGCGATCCATCAACGCTTCCCGACTCAACACCTGATACGGATCGGCGAGAAAGGCCGACAGCAGTTTGGCTTCCATGGTGCTGAGGCGAACGCTTTGCTGCTGTTGATTGCTTACCCGACGCGAGGCGGGATTGAATATCAGCGTGGAAAAGTGAACGGGTTGCACCGCAGGGGACGTTTTTTCACTCGTCAGATTAGGCCGGCGATCGGCACGTCGCAGCACCGTGTGTATCCGCGCCAGCAACTCACGCGGTTCAAAAGGTTTAATCACGTAATCATCGGCGCCCAGTTCAAGGCCCGTCACGCGATCATCCAGAGCATCACGCGCGGTTAACAGGATCACCGGCGTTTTATAATGGCGTTGAATTTGCTGACAGAGTTGCATGCCGTCGCCGTCGGGCAGCATCACATCCAGCACAATCAGATCGAACGTCGCGGTGCGTAGCAGCGTCCAAAGTGAGGCGGCATCCTCTGCGGTTACCACAGAAAAGTGCTGACGACGCAAGTAAGTGGCAAGCGGTTCACGGATTTTGCGGTGATCGTCAACCACCAAAATTTTTATTGGTGCTGGCGTAGCGTTCATTGGGATGTTCCAGAGAAAAGCGCGCCCAGGCGGCAAAGAGCCGTAGCTTAATTGAGAATGCTTTTCATCTGCAACTGCAACCGCGCCTAACGGCGGAGAGCACCTCCGCCTGCAAAGACATTAGTGCGCGAAGGCCCACGTCAATTTGCCGTTGTCGGAGACCAGCTTATCCAGCTTCTTCTCGTTCACTTTCTTGCGCGCACCAAGGCGCTCCGCAGTGAGCGGGCCGCTATCCCCTTGAGCAATGACCGTGTCTTTCGGCACGCTGGTCATCTTCTCTGCGATGGTTTCCAGTGCTTTGGCGTAACCGCTGCGATTATTGAGGTCAAAGTTCTTCAGGGGGAGCTGCGTTTCCAGCCATTTTCCCCAAAAGAATTCCAGGAACGGCGGCGGATTCTGCTCTTTCTCAAAGCCAATATCGCGCACAAAATAGACCAGCGAGCGGTATTCATCATTCTGCATATGCTGGCGACCCAGCTCTTTCGGCAGTGCATCCGGTTGAATTTTGCCAGACGGCGTATCCAGCCACGTCAGATGTGCTGCTTCCATTTTTTGCCAGAAGGCGGACATGGTTTTCAGGTTGCGGAAATCATCGGTGATGCGCACCTGTACCGGCGTGTTAAGACCGGCGATATCGGCGAAATTGCTGAAAGTATGATGACCATCGGTGAGGTACAGCACATTATCCGGTGCAATCACTGCGGTTTTCATCGGGCCAGGCGCGCTGCCGACCGGCGCTTTGCAGCGAAAGCTGCTGGGCTGCGAGAGACGCGATTTGCCATCAAATGTGTCGACGCCTTTTTGCCCCATGCTTTCGCAATAATCATCAAACAGCTTTTTCGGTTCGGCTTCATAACGATGCTGCTTGTAATCCAGCTGACGATAGCCAATTGCGGCCTGCGTCGGATGGAGTTGCGCTAACTGCACTTGCACAATATCACCGGCTTTGATGTCAGCGGGCAGTGCGGCGGACGCCGATCCGGCTGACCACAATAGCGCCAGTATTGACCACGGTGTTCTCATTCCCTTTCCTCAAATCGCCAATCGCAGATGGGCACAATAGCATTACTGTCATTTTGCCGCTGTAGAGTTATGGCTCGCGGTTGCCCAGTGGCAACCCGTCATCCAGACATCTGACCACTACGGAGCGTTGATTATGGCACTCGCTGCTGTGCAACCGGCAAAACTGCAACATACCGTTATCGATCCCAGCGTGCGCATGCGCGAAACCCAGATTGGCGCGCAATGTGAAGTGCTGGCCGAAACCTACATTGAATACAGCGAACTGGGCGACTTTTCCTATCTGGGAGAACACTGCTGTGTCGCCGATGCGCAGATTGGCCGCTTTACCGCCATTGCCAATCATGTGCGGATTGGCGCGCCCAATCACCCGATGGATCGCGCCTCGCAGCACCGTTTTACCTATTGCCCGGAATACTATGATGCACAGGCGGCGCGTGATAATGACTTCTTTGCTGCCCGACGTGCCGAACGCGTGGTGATTGGCAATGATGTGTGGATAGGTCATGGCGTGATAGTGCTGCCGGGCGTGACGGTGGGTGATGGTGCGGTGCTGGCTGCCGGTGCAGTGGTCACCAAAGATGTGCCGCCTTATACCATTGTGGGTGGTGTGCCAGCCAAAGTCATTCGTGCACGTTTCGCTACGGATATTGCCGCGCAGCTGCAGGCGATTGCCTGGTGGAACTGGCCGCTGGAGAAGCTGATGGCCAATCTGGCGGATTTTCAGTCTTCCGATCTCCGCGCATTTTGCCAGCGGCACAGCCTCTAAAAGCGGTGTAAACGCCGTTTATCGCCGCAAGTATTCTCCAGCAAACTCACATTACCCTGTTTTTGCGATTGCTTGCGCGGCGGATTATACCAACGGCGGAGGAATAACCATCGCTGACAGCACCGCCTCCTGCGGTAGCCCAACATGCAGCAAGATCTGCTGGCGATAATGTTCATCGGCATCGCGCGCCTCGTCACTGAGTAAAACACCCACTTCATTGACGTTCTTACCGGCCACCTGCACCTTGTCACGCGCGGCACTGCGCATCCATTCGTACTCGATATCAATGTGCCCGGTATCAATACAGCGAATGCCATGCTGACTGAGATCGTAAGCCAGTACCGTTGCTGTGGGGCCGAGCGACATCAGTACCATATCGTAATCGCGTGCGTGCGCCAGTACAGAGCTGTAGAGATCGTTGTAAACCGAGAAGGCGTTACGATTCAGCGTGGTGATGCGTTTAATATCCCGCGCACCCGCGAGCAGATTGTTACCGATGCCGAGACGCGTGCCGCTACCTTCCACGACTAATATTTTTTTATCGCTGAACAGCTGTTTGAACTTATTAAACACGCGTTCTGCCTGCTGCTTATCTTTATAATCATGATAGGGACGCGTAACGGAGGTGTTGCCGTAGCGGTAATCTTTCTTTAATAACGCTTCATAATGGCGAAAATAAAACGCTTTATGAAAAAACCAGAAAAGGGCCGAACCAAATCGCATATTCCCAGTACCACGAAAGGCATCGGGCATACACAATAAACAGGTATTTTTCGGCTGACTTCCGCGCCGCAAAATTTCTTTCAGGCGAAGAGAGAGACGTTCATCGAAAGATTGAAAACCGATATTTTTAAATAAGGTCATTTCCAGTTCTCCATCGCCATAGCGGCTTACCGACAGCACGTCGTTGTTGAGCAGCAAGTCAATGGTCTGCTCAGGTGACATTACCTGATATTGTCGGGCTCGCGCATTGGCAACCGGAAACTTAAAAGCAGCGTGTGTGAGTTTAAAAGGAAAACGTAATTTACGATAAAAGAAATTTGCGCTGATCATCATCACCTTCTTTTTATTAGCGGCCTTGCCGCAGAGCAGTTACGTGATTTATATCACGCTAAATCAGCGTAAACAGGCTGAGGAAAATCTCAAAAAGTCATTGCGCCGCAATGGCTAATCAATTTAGAGAAGGTTAAATAAAGACAGCGGAAATAAAAATGCAATAAAAGCACGCTTATTCTCGCCGCTGCAATAAAGGTTGCCAGGAATAATCGCAGCGGCGTGTTAATGATTAATTAAGTTATTTCAATTGATGATGAACGGTGAAAGCGATTTTCCGGCTTTACTAAGCCTAAACGATCGCGCAGCGTGCCTGGCTGATACTCAGAGCGGAATACACCCGCGGCCTGCAGGCGCGGTACCACCTGTTCGAGGAAGCGGTCTTCGTTCTCGTCAATATAGGTGGGCAGAATGACAAAACCGTCGCAGGCCTGATGCTGATACCAGTCAGTCATTTGCTGCGCGATCGTGTCGGCGGTGCCGGTGGGGGCCGGGAACGATAAGCTCTCGGCGTAGCGTTTCGCCATTTCACCCAGCGTCAGTTTCTGCTCAATGGCGCTGGCAATCACATATTGGAAACGGCCTTTGCTGCCGGTGATTTTTTCACGCAGATCAGGTACCGGACCATCAATCGGATACTGCGACAGATCGATATTCATGCTGGCCGAGACAAAGCTCAGGCCCGATTCCACGGTGATCAATGATTTCAGATACTCTGCACGCTCCTCTGCGTCGCGCTGCGTGTTGCCGACAATCGGCACCATGCCGGGCAGAATACGCAGTTGATCGGGCTGACGCTGATACTGCAGCGCACGCTGTTTCAGGATGTGGTAGAAATGCTGCGCACGTTCCCGATTGGGTTGCACCACAAACAGCACTTCCGCCTGTTGCGCTGCCAGATCGATAAAGGCTTCCGACACGCCAGCCTGAATCACTACCGGATGACCTTGCGGCGGACGCGGCAGGTTAAGCGGGCCCTGCACATCGAAAGATTCCCCCTGATGATCGAGCCGATGGAAGCGTGCCGGGTCGGCAAAGCGCGCCTGCGCTTTATCCAGAATCAGCGCGTCCTCTTCAAAGCTGTCCCACAGCGCTTTCATGACATCGATAAATTCGGCCGCGCGGCGATAGCGATCTTCATGGCTGAAGTGTTCGCTGCGACCAAAGTTGCGCGCTTCGGCGTGGCTCAGCGAGGTAACCACGTTCCACGCTGCGCGTCCGCCGCTGATATGGTCAATGTTCGCCAGCTGTCGCGCCGTGGTGTAAGGCACCGAATAGGAGGAGGAAACGGTGCCGCCGAGGCCGATATGGTCTGTAACCGCCGCCAGTGCGGCTAATAATGTTAAGGGTTCAGACCAGCCCACCTGACGATGCTGAACGGTGTGCGCCAGATGACCGCCGTAAACATCATCAATTGCCAGCTTGTCAGCGACAAAAATCATATCCAGCTTCGCGGCTTCGGCGCGCTGGGCAATTTTGCGGTACAGCGGCCAGTTGCTGCCGCCGGTTGCAGCCGAATCGGCATGACGCCAGCCGCCCTGGTGAATTCCGGAGTCGAGGTAGAGTGCCAGGTTCATCATGGTTTGGCGGCTCCGTTGGCGTTAAAGAAGGAGGCGTCTACCAGTTTGTCGGCTTTTAGGCCGGGTGTGATCAGGCCGCCGCGGGTGAACGTATCAATGGCCCGCTGCTGGCGTTTTTCCACCAAAGCGTAATCCTCAACCGGCGCGTTGTTTTCACGCTGCACTTTGCTCAGCGCTACCTCATCTGGCAGACGCAGCAGTTTGGCGATCTCGCTGGCGTAGGCCTGGGGATGTGCCACGCCCCAAGCGCGTGCACGGATCAGGCGCTGACGGAAGTCGGCGAGCTGCTCACGCTTATTAGCGATAGCGCTATCGGTTGCCACCAGATAGTTTGAAACCGGGGAATTTTTACCGTCGATGGCAATGCGATCGCCGGACTGTGCCACGGCAAAAGACACATAAGGTTCCCAGGTTGCCACCGCATCCACCGCACCATTATCCAGCGCCAGCGTGGCTTCCGACGGCGTGGTGAAGACAAAACTGACGCTATCGTCAGGCAAGCCTGCTTCATGCAGCGCATTCAGTACCATGTTTTGCCCGGACGATCCTTTCACCGTCGCCACTTTTTTGCCTTTTAAGTCGGCGATGTTGTGCAGGGCGCTATTGTTTTTCACCACAACGGCATTGCCGAGATATTGCGATGCTTGAATAGCGCGGATCTGCGCACCTGCGGCTACGGCAAACGACAGCGGACCATCGCCGACCAAACCGGCATCCAGATGCTGTGAGTTGAGCGACTCCAGCAGCGGTGCTGCGTTGGGGAACTCATACCATTTGATTGCATAAGGCACATTGTTGAGCTCCCCGGCGGCGGACATCACCGCGCGAGCATTGCCTTTTTGATCGCCCACGATCAGTTCGTTTGTGGCGGCGTGAGACGTCACCGCGAGGAACAACAATGAGCTGTCTAATAAAGTGATTTTCATAACGTTTCCCGGGTAAAAAGAAAACAGCGTAAGTTTTCTCCAACAACGGGCGTAGTAACAAATCCGCACAAGGTTATGTCTGAGGCGCAAAAGCCACCCAATCGCGCATCCTCGCCATTTTGCGTTATCAAAAAATGCGAATTTTCCTGACTAATGATTAATTCTCTCAACGAAAATGAAACGTGATTTCAGTCACACATTGAGCGAGGCGGTAGCTAGCAGCCATTAGCCAAACTACATTCATTAGCGGAGCTAACGACACACCTCGCAACGGGTTTTTACTAAACGGTAACGTAAGTTAAAATTCTGTTGATTTTATGTGGGGTTATTTTTGAGGTTTTTCGATGAAAATGGTTGAGGGATTAGCATGGTTAACAAACTAACCAGTATCGTGCTCGCGATTCTGGCGATTGCCTTGCTGTATATGGGCGGCAAGCTGTTAATGCTGGGCGGCAGCGCCTTCTATGCGCTGATGGCGGTGGGATTACTCATCACCGCAATTTTACTGTTCCGCAACCAGCGCAGTGCGCTGGCGCTGTATGCGGTGCTGATGTGGATTACGCTCGCCTGGATTATCTGGGAAGTGGGCTTTGATAAATGGCAGTGGATCCCACGCGGTGACCTGTTTGGCGTGATCGGCCTGTGGCTGGCGATGCCGTGGGTGGTGAAACCGCTGTACCGTGGCGAACGCCGTTTCCACAGCTTCCTTGGCGGCACCGTCATTATCATGATTGTGGTGGTGATTGGTCTGTGCTTCTACGATCCGGTTCCACAGCAAGGCACCATCAGCAACGCCCGCACGCAGAACAGCGAGCAGGGCGCGGCTAACGACTGGACCGCTTACGGCGGATCGTCCGACGGCCTGCGTTTCTCGGCGCTGAATCAGATCAGTAAAGAGAACGTCAAAAACCTCGAAGTTGCATGGACGTATCACACAGGCGATCTGCGCCAGGATGCGGATGCCACCGAATACACCTTCGAAGCCACGCCGCTGAAAGCCAACGGTATGCTGTATTTCTGTACGCCGCATAACGAAGTGCATGCGCTTGATCCGGAAACCGGCGCGGTGAAGTGGAAATTCACACCGAATAAAGATCGCTCTTACCTGCAGCAGCATCAAACCTGTCGCGGCGTCAGCTACTACGAAGAAACGCCGGTGGCCGCGCAGGATAGCGCAGCGACGCCGGCCATCTGCCGTAAGCGTATTTTCAATGCGACCACTGATGCGCAACTGATCGCGCTGGATGCTGATACCGGCAAACCGTGTGCTGATTTCGGTCAGAACGGTGTGGTTGATCTGCATGCCAACATGGGTGAAGTGCGTCCACATGCGCTGATGCAAACCGCCGCACCGCTGGTGGCAGGCAAGCTGGTGATCGTTGGCGGTTCCGTGATGGACAACGGCTTCAACAGCGGCAACCCGTCGGGCGTGATTCGTGCGTATGACGTGCAAAGCGGTCGTCTGGTCTGGAACTTTGATCCGGCCAACCCAGAAAACACCGCGCCAATCGCTGCCGGTCAAAACTACCCGCAGGACACGCCAGTGGCGTGGGGCACGCTGAGTGCTGACCTGAAAAACGGCGTCGTGTATGTGCCGTTTGGTAACGCTTCACCGGATGAAGTGGGCATTGAACGCGATCCGAACAGCAACACCGAGAAGTTCCGCGATGCGCTGGTGGCACTTGATCTGCAAACCGGTGCTTTCAAATGGCGCTATCAGAGCTCTAACCACGATCTGTGGGACCGCGATAATCCGTCACAGCCTTCGCTGGTGGACATCGATTATCAGGGTCAGAAGCAGCCTGTGGTGATCCTGCCGACCAAAACCGGCAACCTGTTTGTGCTGAACCGCCTGACCGGCCAGCCGGTGTATCCGGTGAACCAGGTGAAGGTTTCCACCGAAGGTGGCGTCGCGGGTGAGAAATTTGCGGCGACCCAGCCGGTTTCCAGCCTGAACTTCATCCCGCAACCGCTGACTGAGAAGTCAATGTGGGGCATCACGCCGTTTGACCAGATGTCATGCCGCATGGATTTCCGTAGCCTGCGCTATGACGGCAATCCGTGGACGCCAGCGACCGAAGGCGGTTCGCTGATCTTCCCTGGCAACATTGGTGTGTTCAACTGGGGTTCTGTCGCGGTCGATCCGCAGCGTCAAATGCTGATTGCCGCGCCCGTGCGTCTGGCCTACAAGTACAACCTGATCAAACGCAGCGAGCAGACCGCCACCGAGCGCCTGTTCACCAAAGATGGCACGCCATACTGGAACGAAAACTTCCACGGTGATTACGCGATTCACATCCAGCAGTTGGCGTCAGGCTTGGGCATTCCCTGTGTTGCCCCACCTTGGGGCCGCATGGTGGGCGTGGATCTGAAGACCGGTAAAACCGAATGGCTGCGTCGCGTGGGCGTGACCAAAAACCTGAAGACCAGCTTCTTGCCTGGCCGCTTCCCAATCGGTTTCCCGATGGGCATGGTAGCGCACGGTGGTCCATTGCTGACCGCAGGGGATTTGGTGTTCCACGGTGCAACCGCGGATAACTTCTTCCGTGCCTACGACAGCACCACCGGCGAACTGCTGTGGCAGACCGAGCTGAGTGCTGGCGCACAAGCCACGCCATCTACCTTTATGGGCAAAGACGGCAAGCAGTACGTGGTGATTGCAGCAGGCGGTCACGGTTCGCTCGGCACCCAGGCGGGTGACAGCGTCGTGGCATTCCGTTTGAAGTAATCGTTACACAATAGACGAAGGCGCCCCTGCGGCGCCTTTTTTTGTTTCTACGCCAGGATATAGTGATTCTCAATGATAGACGCCACTAATAAGGGATTTTATGACCATCGCCTGTTTGCATACCGCCGCCAGTAACATCGCTATTTTTGATGACGCCGCACACTCATTGGGCATGAGCAACGGCTCATTGAGTCATATTGTGATGCCGCATTTGCTGGCCGAAGCCGAGCTGGCGGGAGGCATGACCGCGCCGCAACAGCACAAGCTGGAACAGTTGTTACACAGCCTGACGCCGTGGTTCGACGCGATTCTGATTACCTGCTCGACGCTGGGGCCGGTTGCCGATGGTTTTAACGCTGAGGGACATGATTGCCCGGTGTATCGCACCGATCGCATGCTGGCCGATGAAGTACAGCGATTGCCGGGAAAATCGCTGGTGCTGTGTGCGGCGGAATCTACGCTGGCGGCGACGCGCGCACTGTTTTGCCCAGCGACGCTGCCAGTGGAACAGCATCCTGATGTGCAGCTGATTGCTGGTGCATGGGCGGCGTTTAAGGCGGGTCAGCAGGAGGCGTATCTGCAAATGATTGCGCAAGCGGTGGTAGACGGCAAACAGCAGGGCGCGGATCATGTGGCGCTGGCCCAGGTTTCCATGACGGCGGCGTCCAGGCTGTTTAGCCCGGATAGTCAGCCCTTAACCAGCCCGCAGCTGGCGTTAAAGGTGGTACGTGATCTTTCGTCGGGTGCGCATTAATGCGCACCTGGATTAAGGTCGCATTTGCTGGCTGGATGCTTTTCAGTTAAGCCGCGCCGAGTGCGCTGGCCGGGGACGCTATGAAGCTTCAGTGCGTGCTGGTTTGTTATTTTGTAGGGTGCGCATTAATGCGCACCTGGATTAAGGTCGCCATGAATGGCGACCCTACGACGTTCATGCAAGACCGCGCAACGGGCTAACGCTCACCCATATCGTAAATAATAATCATTTGCATTTGCTGCTGTTGCTCATTATATTTGGCAACACGTTGTAACCTATCGCGATTTAACCACTAAAAAATCTTCAATCAAAGAGGAAGCTATTCTGCTGCCGCTTTTCAGGAGATCTCTTTTCATTTTCCTGACATACGCCCGTATCTGCGATTTGGTAAACTCAAGATTGAGAATGAACGTTCACTACAGGATTATTCATGAAGAATTTTCAGCGTACGGCCATCGCCGGGCTGGTGTTATTGCTCGCCGCCTGCGACCAGAATAGCGCCCCACCAACGGGCGATATGACCACCGAAGTTGGCGTGAAAACGCTGCAAACCGAGTCGGTGACGCTCGAGAGCCAACTCACCGGACGCGTGGTGGGCAGCATGGTGTCGGAAGTGCGTCCGCAAGTGGATGGCATCATCCAGAAGCGTCTGTTTACCGAAGGCGATGAAGTTAAAGCCGGCCAGGTGCTCTATCAAATCGATGCGGCCAGCTATCAGGCCAGTTACGACCAGGCCGTTGCGCAGTTGAAAAATGCGCAGGCGTTAGTTAAAAGCAGCCAGTTAAAATCCGCGCGTTATACCGCACTGGTGAAAGAGAACGGCGTATCACGTCAGGATGCTGACGATGCGCTGGCAACCTATCAACAGAATGTGGCGTCGGTTGATCAATATCGCGCAGCAGTCGAAAGCGCCCGCATCAACCTCAACTACACGCAAATCAAAGCGCCGATTTCTGGCCGCATCGGCATCTCGTCGGTGACGCCGGGCGCGCTGGTAACCTCGGCGCAAACCACGGCGCTGGCGACCATCCGTGCGCTCGATCCGATCTATGTCGACCTCACGCAATCCAGCGTGCAACTGCTGAAACTGAAACGTCAGCAGGCTTCCCTCCAGCAGAGTAGCGATGCCGTGCCAGTGACGGTAAAACTGGAAGACGGCAGCCATTATGATCATCCCGGCAAGCTGGAACTGACCGAAGTCGCGGTTGATGAAGCCACCGGAACCGTTACGTTGCGCGCCATCTTCCCCAATCCGCAGCATGAATTGTTGCCGGGCATGTATGTGCGCGCCAGCGTCACCAACGGCGTTAAAAACGAGGCGATTCTGGCCCCGCAGCAGGGCATCACGCGTGATGCTAAAGGCAACGCCACGGCGCTGGTGGTGGATAAAGAGAACAAAGTGCAGAGCCGGGAAGTGGTGACCGATCGTGTTATCGGCAACACCTGGCTCGTCACCCGCGGTTTAAACCGCGGCGACAAACTGATTGTCGAAGGCACCGCCAAAGTGCAGGCCGGGATGACGGTGAAAGCGGTTGAAGTGACGCCGAAAAGCGCCAGCAGCGGAGGCCAGTAATTATGTTGGCTCAGTTCTTTATTCGCCGCCCGGTATTCGCCTGGGTGATCGCCATCTGCATCATGATGTTTGGCGTGCTCAGCATTAAAAGCCTGCCGATTGCGCAGTATCCCGACGTCGCACCGCCGCAGATCAGTATTCAGGCCACTTACACCGGTGCGTCGGCGGAAACGCTGGAAAGCAGCGTCACGCAGGTGATCGAGCAGCAACTCACCGGCCTCAACGGCTTGCTCTATTTCGACTCCACCAGCACCGCCTCGACTGGCCAGGTAAAAATCAACGTCACTTTCCAGCAGGGCACCGACCCGGATATTGCGCAGGTGCAGGTGCAGAACAAAGTGCAGCAGGCCGAAAGCCGCTTACCGACCTCTGTCACCGCGCAAGGCGTGACGGTGGAGAAGGCGCAAAGCGACTTCCTGCTGATTCTGGCGCTGTACGATAACACCAACAAAAGCACTTCGGCCGATGTGGCTGACTACATGGTCAGCAACATGGAAGATACGCTGGCGCGCGTGCCGGGCGTTGGTAGCGTGCAGGTGTTTGGCGCCGAATACGCCATGCGCATCTGGCTCGATCCCGCCAAACTCGCCTCTTATTCGCTGATGCCATCCGATGTGACAAGCGCGCTGGAGAGCCAGAACACCCAGGTTTCCTCCGGTCAGCTGGGCGCACAACCGGCCAGCAAAGAGCAGCAGCTGGTGGCGACCGTGCGTTCGCGTTCACGTCTGCAAACGCCGGAACAGTTCCGTAATATCGTGCTGAAAAGCCAAAGCGACGGTTCAGTGGTGCATCTTAGCGATGTGGCCCGCGTCGAAATGGGTGATGAGGATTACAGCGCTAACGTGCTGGCAAACGGTCATCCGGCTTCAGGGATCGCGGTACAGCTGGCGTCCGGCGCCAATGCGCTTTCAACCGCCGAACAGGTGAAAGCCACCATCGACGAGTTCCGCAGCAGCATGCCGCCGGGCTATGAAGTGGCGTATCCGCTCGACAGCACCGACTTCGTGAAAATCTCGATTGAAGAGGTGGTGAAAACCCTGATCGAAGCGGTGATTCTGGTGGTGATCGTGATGTTCGTGTTCCTGCAGAACATCCGCACTACGCTAATTCCGGCGATTGCCGTGCCGGTGGTGCTGCTGGGAACCTTTGGCGTGCTGTCGCTGTTCGGCTACTCGATCAACACCTTAACCATGTTCGGCATGGTGCTCGCCATCGGACTGTTAGTGGATGACGCGATTGTGGTGGTGGAGAACGTCGAGCGTGTAATGCGCGAAGAGGGTTTACCGCCGCGTCAGGCCACCGAGAAATCGATGAAAGAGATTACCGGCGCGCTGATTGGTATCGCGCTGGTGCTGTCGGCGGTATTCCTGCCGATGACGTTCTTTAGCGGCTCAACCGGCGTTATCTACCGTCAATTCTCCATCACCATTGTTTCATCGATGGTGCTGTCGGTGATTGTGGCGCTAACCCTGACGCCAGCGCTGTGCGCCACGCTGCTCAAGCCGCACAACGAAGAAGGCGGCAAAAAGGGCTTTTTCGGCTGGTTTAATCGCAGCTACGAGCGCGTGCAGGCGCGCTATCACAACGGCGTGGGCCATGTATTGCACAGGTCGGTGCGCTATCTGCTGCTCTATGCGGTGCTGCTGATCGGGTGTGCGGTGATGTATATGCGGTTGCCGACCGGTTTCCTGCCGACCGAAGATCAGGGTTACATCATGGTGCAATATCAGCTGGCGCCGGGCGCGACGGAAAACCGCACCAGCGCGGTTCGTCGTCAGGTGCAGGACTATTTCGCCACCAAAGAAAAAGACAACGTCAACGTCAGCATGCTGGTGAACGGCTTCAGCTTTGCCGGCAGCGGCCAGAACGCCGGGATTGGCTTTATCTCGCTGAAGAACTGGAGTGAGCGTAAAGGTCCAGAAAACAGTGCCGATGCGATTGCCGCGCGTGCAATGGCGAACCTGGCCAGCATTCGTGATGCGCAGATCTTCGTGCTGTCGCCGCCCGCGGTATCCGGTTTAGGGCAGTCAGACGGATTCACCTTTGAGCTGCAGGCGCGTGGCAGCACCGGGCGCGACCAGTTACTGCAGATGCGCAATCAGCTGATTGCCGAAGCCAATCAGGATCCGTTGCTCAGTGCGGTGCGTGCCAACACCTTGCCGGATTTGCCGCAGCTGCAGGTCAATATCGACGATGAAAAAGCGCAGTCGCTGGGTCTTACCATTAGCGACATCAACGACACGCTCAGTGCGGCGATTGGCGGCAGCTACGTCAACGACTTCACCGATCGAGGCCGCGTGAAGAAGGTCTACATCCAGGGCGATCAGCCGTTCCGCAGCAAACCAGAAGATATCGATCACTGGTATGTGCGCGGCAGTGATAGCAACAGCAATACCACTATGGTGCCGTTTGCGTCATTTGCGTCCTCGGAGTGGGCGTACGGCCCGGATGTGCTGTCACGCTATAACGGCTTGGCGTCCTATGAGATCGAAGGTTCGGCGGCGGCAGGCAAGAGTTCCGGGGATGCGATTAGCGCGATGGAAAAACTGGCGGCGAAGTTGCCAGCGGGCACCACTTTTGCGTGGAGCGGCTTGTCCTATCAGGAAAAACTCTCCGGTAACCAGGCGATGTCACTGTATGGCATCTCGCTGATTGTGGTGTTCCTGTGCCTGGCGGCGTTGTATGAAAGCTGGTCGGTGCCGTTCTCGGTGATGATGGTGGTGCCGCTGGGCGTGATCGGTTCGTTGCTGGCGATCAGCCTGCGCGGATTGGAAAACGACGTCTATTTCCAGGTGGCGCTGTTAACCATCATTGGCTTGTCGGCGAAGAACGCGATTCTGATCGTCGAGTTCGCCGAAGACAATTACCGCAAAGGGGAAAACCTGGTCAAAGCGGCGACGCACGCGGCATCAATGCGCCTGCGTCCCATCATCATGACCTCGCTGGCATTTACCGCAGGCGTATTACCGTTGGCGATGTCCACCGGCGCGGGCGCTAATAGCCGTATTGCGATTGGTACCGGTATCATTGGCGGCACACTGACCGCCACCTTGCTGGCGATCTTCTTCGTACCGCTGTTCTTTGTTCTCGTGCGTCGCGTCTTCCCGACAATTCCGCATGACGATAATCATGCATCTGTGGCGAAGGCAGGGGAATAACATGTCTGCAAAACTCTTAATGGTGTTGGTTCCCGCGCTGCTGTCGGGTTGTGTGTCGCTCGATCCGCACTATGACCGCCCGCAAGGCGCGGTCAGCAGCCAGATGCCGAGCGGTGACGCCTATCGTTCATTGCAGGGCACGCAAGCCAGCAACTACCGCGACCTGAGCTGGCAGGATTATGTGCTCGACGCGAAACTGCGTCAGGTGGTGGCGATGGCGCTGGATAGCAGCCGCGACTTGCGTGAAGCGGTAGCCAGCGTTAAATCCGCGCATGCACAATATGGCGAAGAGCGCGCCAATCTGTTCCCGGCCCTCAGCGCCGGCGTGAGCGGTACGCGTTCACGCGCGTTGACCGGCGAAGGCAATCAAACCGCCATCAGCAACAGCTACTCAGCGGAAGGCAGCGTCAGTGCGTTTGAACTCGATCTGTTTGGCAAAAACCAGAGCCTGACGCGCGAGCAGTATGAAACCTATCTCGGCACGCTGCAGGGTGCACGCAGCACCCGCCTGACGGTGTTGTACAACACCGTGGATTACTGGCTGCAGCTCGCCGCCGATCGCAGCAATCTGGCGATTGCCAAAGAGACCGCCGAGAGCGCGCGACAATCGTGGCAGGTCACGCGTAAGCAGATGGAGAATGGAATCGCTTCGATGGTGGATGTCTCCTCTGCGGAAACCACCTATCAATCCGCGCAGGCCGATGTCGCCAGCTACACCACGCTGGTGGCGCAGGATAAAAATGCGCTGGATTTAGTGGTGGGTCGCAGCGTGCCGGATAATCTGTTGCCTGACAGCATTGAGTCGATTGGTAACGCCTTGCGTGAGGTGCCGGCGGGCGTCTCGTCGGATGCGTTGCTGAATCGTCCTGATGTGTTGCAAGCCGAGCATAATCTTAAGTCTGCCAACGCCAGTATAGGCGCGGCGCGTGCCAACTTCTTCCCGAGCATTACGCTGACGGGCAGCGGTGGCGTTGGCAGTGCCGATCTGTCGACGTTGTTTAAAAACGGAGCGGGCATTTGGTCGTTTGCACCGAGCATTTCGCTGCCGATTTTCCAGGGCGGCTACAACGTTTCTTACCTGAAATACACCAAAGCACAGAAAGAGTATTACGTGGCGGCGTATGAGAAAGCGGTGCAAACCGCCTTCCAGGAAGTGGCGGATGCGCTGGCGCGTCGCGGTACCATCAACGATCAGCTCAGCAGTCAACAGCATAATGTAGCGGCATCGCAAACCTATTATCATCTGGCGGATCTGCGTTATCGCAACGGCGTTGATACGTATCTGAATGCCTTGACTGCGCAGCGCACGCTGTACAGCGCCCGAACCAGTCTGGTGAGTACGCAGCAAGCCTACTACCTGAATTTGATCACCTTCTATAAAGTGATGGGCGGCGGCACGGCGTTGAAAGAATCTGAAATAATGCGCACGCAATAATGGCACATTTTGTAGCGACGTGATTTATCGCGCAATAAATTGCGCCGCTACAACGCCTGCGATCGGGCAAGCAAGAATTGGAAACATTGTCTGGGTTTCTCACCGGATAGGCATCGCGTATGATAAAGCGATTAAAACGATAAATTATTTTTCGGAGCCAATGTGATTCACTCTGAACATGACGATTTTCTCTTACAGCGTCAGCAGCAAGTTATTTCTGCAGCCAAAGTTTGTTTTAGTCGCTCCGGATTTCATGGCGCCAGCATGGCGGACATTAGTCGCGAATCAACGTTAGGGGCAGGGCAAATATATCGTTACTTTAGCAGTAAAGAGCTTATTGTGACGGAAACAATAAAAAGCATCGCGCAGAATTGGCGCCTGTTTTTAGTACAATATTTACCGTCGCAACAATCGACGCAGGATATTATCAATGCCGATTCGCCTTTCTGGCAGCATTGGCCGAGTCAGGACCGGAAATTATTACTGGAAGTGTATTCTGAGGCGTCGCGTAATGAATCAGTGCGTGCCATTCTTGCTCAGCAAGAGCAATTATTACTTGCTGAGTTAGAGGCTATTTTTACCGCGCAACAACCTGATATCGACCCAACACAGCACGCCAATCGCATTCAGTTTTTATTGCTGCTGGTGGATGGCGTAGCCTGTCGCGCCTTCGGCGATAGCGACCTTGATCACAATGAAATGCTGCGGGTGAACGGCATTCTCAGCCAGCATCTGTTCGGCTGAATCTACACCGCACCGTGCGGATAGACGTCATTCACCACCGCATTGAAAAATGGCATAAAGCCCGGCGCAATGTCGCGCTGCTTCATGCAGCGGCGAATAATGATGCCGTCAATAATCAGCGACATCACATATAAACGGGTGTGAATGGCATTGGCCTCCTGCTCGGGATGCAGCGCGTGCTCCTGAGCGATAAAGTTATTTTTGAGCTCATGCCAGGCATCGAACATAATTTGTTGGATGCGATTATTGCGCGTGGCTTCAGACGACACTTCCATCAGCAGAATAATACTGTTTTCCACTGCCGCCGGCACAATATCTTCCGCTTCGTGATAGTGCCCTTTCATATGCGCGATACGTTCAAAGTCGGCATTCAGTAGCATGATCATCCGCTGTACCACACTGATGACTAATGCCTCAATGATCGCGTCTTTATTTTTATAATATTTATAAATTAAACCGATGCTGACGTCGGCCTGACGGGCAATATTCTGAATCGACGTCTGGTGAAAACCTTTTTGCCGCATGCATTGTTCGGCGGCGGCCAGGATCTGTTCGCTACGGTTCATGATTATTACCCTCACAAAATTGAGCGGTTATTTTACGCAATTAAATCTGTGCTGGCGATGAATAAAAACATTACCAAAACCTTATTATTTCAGCACTTGACCGTTATTCAGTTTTTTTGATTTAAGCGAGCAGTTTTTCCTGCTGTTCATGCTTTTCCAGACCACTATGATGGAGGACTAAGAGAATTTATCGAGGCATAACACGATGAACATCCTGCGCGCTCAACGCGATCAATTGTTTGAATACGGTCCTTTTACCATTCGTCGCCAGCGTCCCGATGAAGCGTTTGGAGCGCTGGCGATCGTCGATCAAATGACGCTGCAACTGGATGCTACTATCCCGCTGCATTCGCATCAGGATAGTGAGATTTTCAGCTACGTTTGGCGCGGTTCGTTGCTGCACAGCACCGAACAGGGTGAAACGCATTCCCTCAACGCTAAACGTGCGTTGCTGCTGAGTGCCGGTAGCGGGATGCGTGTTGCCGAGTCTGCACCTTTTGTCGCAACCGAAATGCTGCAGGCGACCATTCGTCCAGCGCAAACCGGAGGTGTTCCGCAGGTCAATACTTTTACTCGCGTGGACGGTGCGGCGGTAAACGCATGGACGTTGCTGGCAGGGCCGCACGGCAGCGCGGCACCGCTGGCGCTGAATCAGGCGGTATACATTTATGACCTGAAACTGGAGCGCGGCAAACAGGTGGAGGCGCCACAGCGTGCAGGTTATTCCAGCTGGGTTACCGTGCTTGACGGTATTGTGCGTATGGGTGATGAACGATTGCACAAAGGCGATTCTGTGAGCGATGCCGCGGCCTTGCCAGCGCTGACGGGAGAGAGGGATGCAATGCTGATTGCGTTTCTGGTGCAGAAGGGCGAGTGAGGTCGCCATGAATAGCGTAATGCCGATCAGTTAGGCAATGAGCCACTTTCGTTCGCCACAGGCTGGGGCAGTTTCAGTACTGCCGTGCGGCGACCGAGCAGAGAGCGCCTGGCCGCGCCCTCTGCACTCCCGGGCCCTGCGCCAGCCCAGCCCGCCGCTACGCGGTGCCTTCACTCGCTCACGATTCCTGACGGACCGGCGGCGATTCGCTCCTGCTCAGCGCCGCCTCTCGCCGCATCCCTGCGGCTCGCCCTGGAATCCCTCGCTCGCTCAGCGGGCTGGGATGTCGCCTCAACCCCCACGCTGTAGCAATGATGCACATTATTTAGCCATCATCGCTGTTACGCCTGCATAACGCGTTGTGAAACTGCCTGATATTTGGCGGGCGGAACCTCTGCGGTGTCAGTACACCGCTCAGCGCAGGCTCAAGTGATGAGCATTACGCCATGAATAGCGACCCTGCGATAATTTCGTAGGGTGCGCATTCATGCGCACCAGGCAATTCCTCCACATAACATCGTGTTATCATCGTTCGCTTAAACTCTGGAGGAGGGTAATTCAATGAAAAAGAAAGAGTTCATTACCCAGGATTTGCTGAGCAAAATTTATCAGGAAGAGACTTCCGCACCGCGCAAATTACCGCCTGAACGCCAGCTGGCCGAAGAGTATGGCGTATCGCGTTTCACTATCCGTCAAGCACTGGAGAAGCTGGTCAGTATCGGGGCGGTGCGTATCGTGCAAGGATCAGGCATCTGGATTAACGAGACGGTGCGTAATAACCCGCTGGTTTATAATTCGATCACTGAAAAGCGCTTTGATCAGATGCATTACCGTTCAATCAGCCTGCGTAAAAGACGCCCGAACAGTGACGAGCAACAAATATTCGCCATTAACGACGACGCCTTTATCTGGGAGTTTTCCCGCCTGCGCTATGTCGATAATGTGGCGGTTCAGATTGAAATATCGCGTATGCCAGCTACCTTATTTACCGATCTTAACGGTGACATGATTGAGCGCTCGATACAGCAATATGTATTGTCCAAAGGCTACCATATCTCACATTTACTCACCAGCTATCGCGCGATTAGCATTGACCGCGAACAGGCGACGCTACTGGGTTGTAAAAAAGGCAGTCCGGCGATGCACATTATTAATCGTGGAATTTTGCAGGGCGGGCAGGTATATGAAATCAGCGACATCATTGATATTAACTACACCTGCACCTATCTGATTCCGCATAACCCGGATAATCTGCGTTTCCGCCAGCAACAGCGCTAACTTACGGTGTGTGAATGGTGCCATCTGGCAGGCGACTTTGCGTCCATTCATGCGGACGATAAACCACCGGATGTTTTTCCGCTAACGCTTGATCGAAGTCGACCCCAATACCTGATGCTTGCGGCGGATAGAGATAGCCCTTTCTAATTTCCGGCGCGCCAGGGAAAATGGCATCCGTCAGCGCTGAGCGCGGAATAAATTCCTGAATCGCCGCATTGTGCAGATGAATATTCAGATGCGTATTGACCGCTACGCCAATTGGCGTCATATCGCCCGGTCCGTGCCATGCCAGCCGCACGCCAAATGCCTGACATAACGCAGCCAGTTTCAACGCCGGCGTAATGCCGCCAATCTGCGAAACGTGACAACGAATAAAGTCGATGCGACGATTCACAATTAACGCGTGCCATTCCGCTGGGTTATTAAATAATTCGCCTAACGCTAACGGCACCGCACTTTGCTGACGCAGCTGCTCCAGCCAGCCGGTTTGTGTGGGAGGAAGCACATCTTCAAGGAAATAGGGCATATACGGCTCAAGCTGTTTTACCAGCTGAATGGCCTGCTGTGGGAATAAGCGTTCATGCACGTCATGCAGAATTTCAAAGCGATGACCGTATTTCTCTCTTAACGCACGAAACATCTCGACCGTATTGGCCATGTACTCTTGCTGCGAGTAATAAGCGCCGGACGTGCTATTTTCCGGGGCATTGAGTGCTTTAGGCGTTCCGCCGTAAAAACCCAGCTGACAGCGAATATGGCGATAGCCTTGCTCTAATGCGTTATCAACTGAGGTATAGAGTTCCTCCAGCGTTTCCCCGCTGGCGTGTGTGTAAGCTGCAATCGCATCGCGCGCTTTACCGCCCCACAGTTGATATAACGGCATATCGGCTAACTGCGATTTAATATCCCATAACGCCATATCAACGCCCGAAATGGCATTGTTGGTGACCGGCCCGTTACGCCAATAGGCGTTAACGTTCATCATCTGCCACAGGTCTTCAATATTGTTGGCATCGCGTCCAATTAATAAGGGTGAAAGATACTCATCCACCATGGTTTTAACCGCTAAGGGACGCTGTTGAAAGGTAGCGCAGCCGTGACCGGTAATTCCTTTATTGGTGGTGACACGTACGGTAATCAGATTATGGCGATCGGGGCGAGTAATAAAACACTCAATAGTTTCAATAAGGGTTGGGGTCACGAGAAATACTCCTGTCGTGCAGTGACTGCACGCAATATCAAGGCATGTTGATAAGCTATTTTTGGCGTAACATTACCGGGTTTTTATTGAGACGCAAACCCTTTTTCAGATAATAAATATTGGTCAGATAAATAGAGTGTTTGCTGTAAAAAAACAGACCAATTCGGCATTATAAAACTCAAAGCACCTGTTGCGACGGGTTTTGTGATCGCAGTCATGATTTATTGGTTTGTTTTGTTCGGTGGCATTTATTACCATCCAGTGCAGATTTCATCAGGCTGTTTTTCTTCCCTCAGGAGCACGTATGGGAACGCAGGAAGTAATAAAAAATATAATTCACTTAGTGGGTGGGAAAAATAATATCAATAAAGTCTGGCATTGCATGACGCGCTTGCGCTTTGACCTTATTGATGACAATAAAGTTAACCAGGGCGAAATTAAAACCTTGCCCGGCGTGCTGGGCGCGCAAATGCAGAGCGAACAATTTCAGATTATTATCGGTCCCAAGGTCAATAGCTGGTATGAGCAAATCGTTCCGGTCTTAAATAACGATGATGTGCAGCCCGCGCAAAACGAGAAAGCGCGCAAAAGTCTGATATCGCTGTTTATGGATACCGTATCGGGCGTATTTGGTCCGATTGTTCCCGCCATTGCTGGCGCAGGGATGATTAAAGGTTTGCTGGCCGGATTGGTGGCGTTACAGCTGGTTTCGGCCAAAAGTGACACGGTGATGGTGATTGATTTAATTGCCAGCGGCGTGTTCTATTTCCTGCCGTTCTTTTTAGCGGTCTCCGCCGCCAAAATCTTCAAAACCAACGAGTATTTAGCCGCTGCTGTGGCGGCTTGTTTAATGTATCCCTCTTTAATTGACGCGGCCAAATCGCTGGCGGCACATCAGGAGGGCGCAGTAAGTGCATTCTGGTTAATGGGCGTGCTGCCGGTTTCGGTGTTCAATTATGCCTCCAGCGTTATCCCGGTGATTTTCTCTATTCTGGCACTCAGCTATATCCACCGCGGGGTGGACCGTATTATGCCTGAGGTGTTGAAAACCGTATTTACCCCAACCTTAACGCTGTTCCTTACGGCACTGACCGCGTTAGTGGTGATTGGCCCGATGGGTATTTGGCTCGGTAAAGGTCTGGCGCTGTTTATTGAAGGCTTATTCAGTATCTCAGCCAGCTTTGCAGGATTGATTGTGGGTGCCATTCGCCCGGTTGCGGTGCTGACCGGCATGCATCATGCGATGACACCGATTGCGCTACAGAACTTCAGCGATCGTGGTTATGACATGTTGATGCCGATGATGTTTATGGCAAATATGTCGATTGCGGGCGCGACATTTGCCATCTGGACATTAACTAAACATCGTCAGGATAAAGTGGTTACCCTTTCAGCCGCGATTTCAGCGTTATTAGGTATCACCGAGCCGGCGCTGTTTGGGGTATTAACGCGCTATAAAAAAGCCTTTATCGCTGCTACGGTCTCCAGTGCGCTGGCTTCTGCTTTTATTGGATTCTTTGGTGTCCGTTTATATGGTTACATTCTTTCCAGTATATTTAGTTTGCCTGCCTATATCGGGCCGTATTTTATCTGGGCCGTTTCCGGCGTCGCCATTGCCCTTATCCTGTCTTTCAGCCTGACGTTAATATTGGTGGGCAAGGAACCTGATTTGGTTGTGCAGTCAGAGAAAAGTTGAGCGCTGCATTCAATGAGCGCACACACCGTAGCAGCGCAATTAATCGCGCAAACATTGCGCCGCTACAATGCCCGCGCGGGATGATTACTGACACACGTTACGCCATCAATCGTGGCCCACGTTTTAGCTCACGCTACTCACTAGCCAGCTTTCCAGCTGGCTCAGTTCATTAAGCTGCTCAGGATATTCCGCTTTCAATTGCTCCAGGTGCGCCAGCATGGTTTCCGGGCGATACACCGCACCTTGCAGGCGTAACGCCAGCGTTTCTAATGGCGAGGGATTCAGGCTATCGGTGAAAATTTGGCAGCGAGAAATCACGCCGCGCTCCACATCAAAGTGAATCTCTACGCCGCCCCAGACAAAGCGCTCATTTAGCAGATGTGAGAAGTCCGGTGCGTGACCAAAATTCCATTCCCAGCTGCTTTGACGTGCAAACTGCTGTTGAAAACCGGGCAGGTCAGGCAAGGCGCTGGGCGAGATATGCTCCGGTTCGCACTGTTCCTGGTAGTAAGCGAAATAGGCGGCAATCACCTCGCGGCAAATCGCATCAAAGCTGATGCCTGGCACCAAATCGGCTATGTTGGCCACCCGCGAACGCACCGAGGAAATCCCTTTCGCCTGTAATTTTTTGATGTCCGGATTGAGGTAATCGGCGAGACGCGAAAGGTCGGCATCCATTAAAAATGTGCCGTGGTGAAAGCCGCGATCCGGCGTTTCACGGTAGGCAGAACCGGAGATTTTGCGCACCTCGCCATCAACGTTCACCACGATATCGTTGCGGCCAGAGGCTTCAGCTGGGATGCCAAGCTGCTCTAACGCACGCAGGATAATCGCCGTGGACACCGATTTGTCGTATTCCGGTTTGCCAGCCATAAAGGTGAAGCAGCAGTTGCCTAAATCATGAAATACCGCACCGCCGCCGCTGCTGCGTCGTGCTAATTTAATGCCGTCTTCTGCCATCCGCCGCGTATTGCACTCTTTCCACGGATTCTGGGCACGCCCAATGACCACCGTTTCGGCATTCTGCCAGAGAAACAGTACGCGCTGTGTTGTCGGCATCTGGCGAAAAATACACTCTTCTACTGCAAGGTTAAACCAGGGATCGTGTGAGTCAGAGATTAACAAACGTAAGGTGGACATCATTCCTCCAGTTCCATGAGAAAGGGCAAGCGGGATAGATTACGCTTAAGCTGATCGAAAGGTAAGAAACAGGGCGAGCATTTCATTTCAGTAAAAAATAATCTTAATGCTAGACGACTGGTCTATTAGCTGTTAGTTTGAACTCAAGCGCTAGACGACTGGTCTAGTTAAGGTGTCAACATCCATTAAGCAGGAGATTTACAATGAAGATTCTTATGGTACTAACCTCACACGACCAATTGGGTAACACCGGACGTAAAACCGGTTTCTGGCTGGAAGAACTGGCCGCGCCTTACTACGCCTTCAAAGATGCCGGCGCAGAAATTACGCTGGCATCACCAAAAGGCGGCAACCCACCGTTAGATCCTAAAAGCAATGAGCCCGATTTCCAGACAGAGCAAACGCATCGCTTTGAAGCGGATAGCGCAGCCACGGCGCAACTCGCCTCCACCGTTCGTCTGGACAGCGTATCCCCAGCCGATTTCGACGCCGTGTTTTATCCAGGCGGCCACGGCCCACTGTGGGATTTAGCCGAGGATCAGCATTCCATCGCGCTGATCGAAGGTTTCCTGGCCGCAAATAAACACGTCGCCTTGGTCTGTCATGCACCGGGCGTGCTGCGTCACGTCAAAACGCCAGAAGGAAAACCGCTGGTTGAAGGACGGAAAGTCACCGGCTTTACTAACAGTGAAGAGGAGGCGGTCGGCTTGACTCAGGTCGTGCCTTTCCTGGTGGAAGACGAACTGATTGCAAAGGGCGGTGTTTATTCAAAAGGCGCGGACTGGAGCTCCTATGTCGTCAGTGATGGCCTGCTGATTACCGGTCAAAATCCAACCTCTTCAGCAGAGACGGCGCAACAATTGATTAAGCAACTGGCTCAATAAAAGTGCTATGAAGGCAAAACCCCGCTGGGCGGCGGTGGCAATGGAAAATTGCGCGTTGATTTCGCAGCGGGAACGGTTAGGGCGGAATGCGCCAACAGTACCGTGACGGAATTAAACGTAACCCTGCGATTTTCACGTCACAGCCCAGAGGGCTTGCGGCCTTCATCGTAAAAGCGGCATACAGCTTATCGCAGTGATAAATGCCTGAGTGTCGCATAGACGACTGGTCTAGTATTTGGTAATCTAACGCTATGACTACTTCATCTCAATTGCACAGCAATGAAATCCGCGATCACATCCTTGCCACCGGCCAACGCATTATGGCTGGCAAGGGTTTTTCTGCGGTTGGATTAAATGAAATCCTCACCGATGCCGGTGTGCCGAAAGGCTCGTTTTATCACTACTTCAACTCAAAAGAAGCTTTTGGCGTCGCGATGCTGGCGCGCTATTTTGAGGATTATCTGGCCGAGCTTGATAGCACCTTAAGCCAGCCGGGCTTTACCATGGCGCAGCGCCTGATGAACTACTGGCAGCTATGGCGTGAATCGCAATCGTTCTCCGATTGTCAGGGCAAATGTCTGGCGGTGAAGCTGGGCGCGGAAGTCGCTGACTTATCTGACAGCATGCGAGCCACGTTACAGACAGGCACTGCAGGCATCATCGCGCGACTGGCGGAAGCGTTAGAAGCGGGGATTGAAGAAGGTTCGCTGGCTATCGATGATAAACCAGGCCGTGTGGCGGAAAGCCTGTATCAGCTTTGGGTTGGCGCCAGCGTCATGGTAAAAATCGTGCGCAATACCAGCCCGTTTGATTCCGCCATGTGCATGACGCAAAAAATCATTCGTATTACCGCGCAGTAAGAAGGGCGTCCCGCCGGGACGCCGCTTCACTCTCACAGAATCGATTTCGCCGTTTTAACCACGTTTTCAACGGTGAAGCCAAACGCTTTGAACAGCTGATCCGCCGGCGCTGACTCACCGAAGGTGGTCATGCCGACGATCGCGCCGTTCAGGCCGGTGTATTTGAACCAGTAATCTGCGATTCCCGCTTCAATCGCCACGCGCGCCGCCACCGCTTTCGGCAGCACGGATTCACGGTACGCCGCGTCCTGCTTGTCGAAGGCGTCGGTGGAGGGCATGGAGACCACGCGCACCTTGCGGCCTTCTGCCGTCAGCTGCTCGTAAGCGCTCACCGCCAGTTCCACTTCCGAACCGGTGGCGATCAGGATCAGCTCCGGCGTGCCGCTGCTGTCCTTCAGCACGTAACCGCCGCGCGCCACGTTAGCCAGCAGCTCAGCGGTACGATCCTGCTGCGCCAGGTTCTGACGCGAGAAGATCAGCGCCGACGGGCCGTCAACGCGTTCGATGGCGTATTTCCACGCCACCGCCGATTCAACCTGATCGCACGGGCGCCACAGGCTCATGTTTGGCGTCACGCGCAGGCTGGCCATCTGCTCAACCGGCTGGTGCGTCGGGCCATCTTCGCCCAGACCAATGGAGTCGTGGGTGTAGACCATAATCTGACGGATTTTCATCAGCGCGGCCATGCGTGCGGCGTTGCGCGCGTACTCGACGAACATCAGGAAGGTGGCGGTGTACGGCAGGAAGCCGCCGTGCAGCGCCAGACCGTTGGCAATCGCGGTCATACCGAACTCGCGCACGCCGTAATGGATGTAGTTGCCCGCCGCGTCTTCGTTGATTGGCTTCGAGCCGGACCACATGGTGAGGTTGCTTGGCGCAAGGTCAGCGGAGCCGCCCAGGTATTCCGGCAGGATTTTACCAAAGGCTTCGATCGCGTTCTGCGAGGCTTTACGGCTGGCGATTTTCGCCGGGTAGGCCTGCAGCTGCTCAATGAACTTCTGCGACTCGCTGGCCCAGTTTTCTGGCAGCGCGTTGTTAACGCGACGCTTGAACTCCGCGGCCAGCGCCGGATGCGCAGCGGCGTAGGCGGCAAACTTTTTGTCCCACGCGGACTCTTTCGCCTGGCCGGCTTCTTTGGCGTCCCACTGCGCGTAGATGTCGGAAGGAATTTCAAACGGACCGTGGTTCCAGCCCAGCTGCTTGCGGGTCAGCGCAATTTCATCGGCACCCAGCGGTGCGCCGTGCGAATCGTGCGTACCGGCTTTGTTCGGCGAGCCGAAGCCAATCACGGTTTTGCACATCAGCAGCGAAGGCTTGTCGGACACCGCTTTGGCTTCTTCCACCGCTTTCTTAATCGCGTCGGCGTCGTGGCCGTCCACGCCGCGCACCACGTGCCAGCCGTAGGCTTCAAAACGTTTGGCGGTGTCGTCGGTGAACCAGCCGTCGACGTGACCGTCGATGGAGATGCCGTTGTCGTCATAGAAGGCCACCAGTTTGCCCAGCTTCAGGGTGCCGGCGATGGAGCACACCTCGTGCGAGATGCCTTCCATCATGCAGCCGTCGCCCATAAACACGTAGGTGTTATGGTCTACGATGTCATGACCCGGACGGTTGAACTGCGCCGCCAGCGTGCGCTCAGCGATGGCGAAACCGACCGCGTTAGCGATGCCCTGACCCAGCGGGCCGGTGGTGGTTTCAACGCCCGCGGTGTAGCCGTATTCCGGGTGGCCTGGCGTTTTAGAGTGCAGCTGACGGAAATTTTTTAATTCGCTTAGCGGCAAATCATAACCGCTCAGGTGCAGCAGGCTGTAAATCAGCATTGAGCCGTGACCGTTCGACAACACAAAGCGATCACGGTTAGCCCAGTTGGGATTGCGGGGGTTGTGCTGCAAAAAATCGAGCCACAAGACTTCAGCGATATCCGCCATGCCCATCGGGGCGCCCGGATGCCCCGAATTGGCGTGTTGTACGCCATCCATGCTCAAAGCGCGAATGGCGTTGGCTCTTTCCCGGCGTGTAGACATACAGTTCTCCAGAGGTGCGACGTCGGCGCTTATTTAGCGTGGGATACTTGTTCGTAGTAACCGATCTTCTCAACTTTGGCGGTTGAGCCACCACCTTCAAACTCCGATGCCAGCCAGGCATTGACGATATTTTTCGCCAGCTCAGGCCCGATAACGCGTGCGCCCATAGTCATGATCTGCGCATTGTTGCTCTTGCGAGCACGCTCGGCAGAGAAGGTGTCGTGACACTGCGCCGCACGCACGCCCTCTACCTTGTTGGCGACAATCGCCACACCGATGCCGGTGCCACACAGCAGAATGCCGCGCTCAAATTCGTTTTTCTGAATGGCCGTGGCGAGAGCAAATGCCACATCCGGGTACATCGGACGGTCGTTTTGCGCGTCATTGGTGTAATCCGTTACCACATAGTCTTTCTCTTCCAGCAGCTTTTTAATCACGTTTTTCAATTCGATAGCCGCATCATCGGCGCCAATTGCGATCGTTTTCATCGTCGTTCTCCAGCAGGGTTTGCAATGACGCCTGCACGTTTGTTCAGCAGGCGAGAAGATGTTCATGGTTAGCGTGCCATAAAATCAATCATATGTTCAATGGTTGTTCATATGAATTGCAGCCGGAATCGCATATGAAACCCTTCCTGATCCCCGTGAGAGGGCCGCTGCCCGCGCTTATGGGCGTAATAATCCGATAAATTGACCAAAATCAAATCTCATGAGCCTGCTCACACTTTCGCGTGTTGCAGTTGAGAGATGCACAATTATCCGTGTAGTGTTCATATGTTCGCATGACTATACCAATGTACAAGAAGACCCATCGAGGACTCGAACATGTGTCATTTACACCGTACCTCTCAGTACTCCTGCAGCCAGCGCTCCTTTGGCGTTTGGTCAACACCACATAAAGAAATGATCACTCACGCACGTCGTGGAGGTGCGTTATGAACCAACAAACAATGACGGCGGTGGAGCAATCCACCATCAGAAAAATCTCCTGGCGCCTGGTGCCGTTCGTGGCGCTGATGTTCTTCATCAACTTCCTCGATCGCACCGCGATTTCGTTTGCCGGCCCCAATGGCATGACGCAAGACCTTGGCCTCACCGCGCTGCAGTTTGGTCTGGCGTCGGGCATCTTCTTTATTGGCTACATCTTGCTGGAAGTGCCAAGCAACCTGGCGCTGCATAAGTTCGGCGCTCGCCGCTGGCTGGCGCGCATCATGATCAGCTGGGGCATTGTCTCGCTGCTGTTCACCTGGGTGAGCAGTGTGGAAGGTTTGTATACGCTGCGTCTGCTGCTGGGTATCGCCGAAGCTGGCTTCTTCCCTGGTGCGATTCTCTATCTCAGCATGTGGGTGCCGGGCCGCCATCGCAGCAAAATCCTGTCGCTGTTCTATCTTGCCCAACCGCTGACGGTGGTGTTCGGTGCGCCATTAGCCGCGTCACTGATTCAGCAGCACGGCCTGTTTGGCATGGAAGGCTGGCGCGTGATGTTTATGGGTGTCTCGATTCCCGCGATTCTGATTGGCATCGCCGCGCTGTTTTGGTTGGTGGACTCGCCGCGTCAGGCTAAGTGGCTGACCGCTGAAGAGAAGACCTGGCTAACGACAGAACTGGAAGCCGAACATCAGCAGAAGCAGGGCCATCAAAAACACAGCCTGCGTTCGGTGATGGGCAATGGCCGCGTCTGGATGCTGTGCCTGATTTACTTCGGCTTTATTTACGGCCTGTATGCGCTGGCATTCTTCCTGCCAACCATCATCGCCGGCTTCCAGCAGCAGTTTGGCACCACCTTCAATGTGATGCAGAAAGGACTGATTACCGGCGTACCGTATCTGATCGCAGCGGCAGTGATGTTCTTCTGGTCGAAAGATGCCACGCGTCGCGGCTGCAAAACCTGGCACATCGCTATCCCGGCGCTGGCAGGCGGCATCAGCGTACCGCTGGCGCTGTATATGGATTCGCCCTTCACCACCATCATGGTGATTGCGATTACCGCCAGCGCGATCTTCGCCGCATTGCCAAACTTCTGGACCTTACCGACGCAGTTCCTGACCGGCGCATCTGCCGCCGCAGCGATTGCACTGATCAATACCGTAGGAAACGTAGCGGGCTTCTCCGCAGGCTACATCACCGGTGCGCTGCATGACGCGACCAACAGCTATGCCTTGCCGATGTTTGTGGTGGGTGGATTCATGCTGCTGTCAGCCTTACTCATGCTGTTACTTAACCGCCGTCGCTCGCCGTCGCAGCCGACCTCTTTAGCTCAGGAGCATTAATATGACGTACCTGTTTAACCAACCTTCAGCCTTTGCCGCTGAGCTCATTGAAGGCTTTGTCGCCGCTAATGCCGATAAAGTCCGTCAGGTTGCCGGAGGCGTGGTGCGCAGCACCCGCAGTCAGCAGAATACGGTGGCGGTGATTGTGGGCGGCGGGTCCGGCCACTATCCGGCATTCGCCGGGTTGGTTGGACAAGGTCTGGCACACGGCGCGGCGATGGGTAACTTATTCGCTTCACCGTCGGCGCAGCAGATCTACAACGTGGCACGTGCGGCGCATAACGGTGCGGGCGTGTTGCTGATGTTCGGTAACTACGCCGGGGATGTGCTGCACTTCGGCCAGGCGTGTGAGCGCCTGCGGGCAGAAGGCATTGCTTGCGAAGTGCTGGCGGTGACGGACGATATCTCCAGCGCGGGTAAAGATGAGCTGGAGAAACGTCGTGGTGTGGCTGGCGATCTGTGCGTGTTCAAAGCCGCCTGCGCTGCCGCCGAAGCGGGTCACGATTTATCACAGGTACTGCAACTGGCGCAGCACGCCAATCAGCGCACGCGCACTTTTGGCGTGGCATTTTCTGGTTGCAGCCTGCCGGGTGCCTCACATCCGCTGTTCGAAGTGGAAAAAGGGCGTATGGCACTGGGTCTGGGGATTCACGGCGAGCCGGGGATTAAAGAGACCGACATGCCGAGCGCGGATGAGTTGGCAGAGATCTTTGTGGAGCGTTTACTCAATGAACGGCCAGCCGATATTCCGCAGGCCGACGGTCAGCGGGTGGCGGTGATCCTCAACGGCTTAGGCTCGGTGAAATATGAAGAGCTGTTTGTCGTCTACCGTCGTGTCGCACAACTGCTTCAGGCTGCCAGGCTGCAGGTGGTTGAGCCAGACGTCGGTGAGTTTGTCACCAGCTTTAACATGGCCGGTGCATCACTGACGCTGATGTGGCTGGACGATCAGCTGGAGACCTTGTGGCGCGCGCCGACCAATACGCCAGCTTACCGCAAAGGTAGCGTATTGGTTGCCGAACCGTTGAGCGCCGCTGAGCTTGTTGAAAGCACTGAAGAAGCCTTGCCAGCAGCAACGGCCGAATCACAAGAGAGCGCGGTACGCGTGCTGCAGCTGCTCGAATCAGTGGCGCAAATGTTACAACGTAACGCTGAGCGTCTTGGTGATATCGATGCGGTGGCCGGTGATGGCGACCACGGTATTGGCATGGAACGTGGCGTGTTGGGCGCGGTAGAGAAAGCGCGTGAAGTCGCCGCGCGTGGCGCCGGTGCGGGCAGTTTGCTGTGCCGTGCGGCAGATGCCTGGGCGGATAAAGCCGGCGGCACATCTGGCGCGTTGTGGGGGGTGGCGCTCACTGCGCTCGGTACCGCGCTGGGCGATCGTCAGGTGCCAGACGCACAGCGTGTGGCAACCGGTGTACGTGAGGCGAAAGAAGGCATTATGCACTTTGGTAAAGCGCGCGTCGGCGATAAAACCATGGTTGATGTGCTGGTGCCCTTCAGCGACACCCTCAATGAGGCGGTTGCCGCAGGTGCCTCGTTAACCGACGCCTGGTTAGCAGCAGCGCAGGTGGCCGATAAAGCCGCACAGGACACTGCCCAACTGGTACCGAAAATGGGGCGTGCGCGTCCGCTGGCAGAAAAAAGTGTCGGCACGCCGGATGCCGGGGCCATTTCGCTGGCGTTAATCGTCAATACTGTCGGCGATCTGCTAAAAGAACACAGTGCATCTGAACAAGGAGCTTGAAGCATGTCTCAGCCAAAAATCTGGCTCGGCGTCAGTTTGAAAATGTACTTCGGCTATCAACAAACGTTGCAATGGTGTCGCGATGTGGCGGCATTAGCCGAGCATCAGGCGGTGAAAAGCGGCGACGTCGGATTGTTTGTGTTACCGGCTTATCCAGCCATTCCTGCAGTTGCCGAGATTTTCGCGCATACGCCGGTGCGCTTCGGCGGTCAGAATGTTTGTCAGGCAGAGAACGGCGCCTGGACCGGTGAGGTTAGCGCCAGTATGTTGCAGGAACTAGGCTGCTCGCTGGCAGAAATTGGTCACGCTGAGCGCCGTCGTCACTTCCATGAAGACAAGACACAAATCGCCGCTAAAGTGGCGATGTCGCTGCGCCACGGCATAACGCCGGTGCTGTGCATCGGCGAAGAGCAGCAGGCGGAACCGCAGCAGGCGATAGCGCTGTGCGAGCAGCAGCTTGCCGAAGCGCTGGCCGAGTCTGCGCAGCAGGGATTAAAAGGTGAAGTGTTCTTCGCTTACGAACCGCAATGGGCGATCGGTGCGCCGCAACCAGCACCAGACAGCTACATCCGCACGGTGTGCGCCGGATTGCAGCAGCTCGCCACGCCGCCTGGTATCAGCCTGAAAGTTATTTACGGCGGCAGTGCCGGCCCGGGACTGATTCAGCGCCTTGGCGCGGACGTGAATGGCTTGTTCCTTGGGCGCTTTGCCCACGATCCGAAGGCGTTGGCCCACATTATTGATGAAGCCAGTGAGCTGGCTCAGGAGCGCCGTTAATGAGCCGTATCGGACTCAGCACCTACGCCTTTTTCTGGCGCATGTCGTCGAAAGTACCTCATCCGCTGACGCTGGAGCAGATGCTGCAGCAGACCGCCGATCTCGATGTGTCAGTGTTTCAAATCTGCGACTATCCGGCGATTGAAAGCTGGTCTGACACACAACTGCTGACGTTGCGTCAGCAGGCCGATGCGCTGGGCATCACGCTGGAACTCGGCACGCGCGGCCTCGGCACTGAGCATCTGCGCCGTTATCTGCATATGGCGGAAATCCTTGATGCGCACGTAATACGTTCGATGTTCTACACCGCCGATCACCGTCCATCGCTTGACGAGGCCGCCGAGCTGATTGCCAACGTGTTGCCAGATTTTGCGCGTCAGCAGGTGCGTCTCTGTCTGGAGACATACGAGCAGGTGAACAGCGGCGCGATGATGTCGGTGATCAATACGTTTCTGTCGCCGTGGCTCGGTGTATGTCTCGATCCCGCTAACTGTGTCGCCGGACTCGAATTGCCAGAGCAGGTGATTGCCAACACCGCTGCGCGTGTCGGTAATCTGCACATTAAAGACTTTGCTTTCACGCGCCGTGATGGCTGGGTCGGCTTTACCTTTGCCGGCTGCCCGATGGGCGAAGGCTTGCTGGATTACGACCGGATGATCGCCAGCGTGCGCCCGGCGGATAAAGGCATTAACCAAATCGTCGAACATTGGTTGCCGTGGCAAGACGATGCCGCTGTAACCTGCGAGCGAGAAGCCGAATGGACTCGCCGCACCGTTGAATTCTTACGCAGTAAACAAGATCAGGAGTAACACTATGAGCGAGCAACTGAAAACCATCACCGTGATTGGCGCGGGCGGCAAAATGGGTATGCGTATTTCTGCTAACTTCCAGAAAAGCGCTTACCAGGTATTTTACTGTGAGAATTCACCCAAGGCGCAAGAGCAGGTCAGCGCACAAGGTCGCGAACTCTCTGACGCCGCGTCAGTGGTGCCATTGAGTGACGTGGTAATCCTGGCGGTGCCCGATATCGTCCTGGGCAAAGTGTCTGAAGGCGTGGTGCCACAGATGAAACCGGGCGCGATTCTGCTGACGCTGGATCCGGCGGCGGCGTATGCAAACCTGATCGCGCATCGTGATGGCATTGAATACGCGGTGGCGCATCCTTGCCATCCGTCGGTGTTCCTTGAGCGTTACACCAAAGAAGAACATGCCGATGCGTTCGGCGGTATTGCAGCCATTCAGCATGTGGCAGCATCGTATGAAACCGGTTCTGATGAGCAGAAAGCCGAGCTAAGCAACGTGATCAGCGTGATGTATGGCCCGGTTGAGCAAGTGCATTGGGTGACCGTAACGCAATTGGCGTATCTGGAACCGACGCTGGTGGAAACCGTGGCCTGTATGGTCGGCGCATTTATGAAAGAAGCGCTGGATGAAACCGTAAAACACAGCGGCGTGCCGGAAGAAGCGGCCAAAGCGATGCTGTATGGCCATATTCAGATCGCGCTGGCCGTGGCGTTCCGCGCCACCAACCCGTTCTCGGATGCCTGCATGATCGCTATGGAATACGGTCGTGAGAAGATTGTGAAGCCAGACTGGAAGCAAATCTTCGATCAGAAAGAGCTGGATATCGTGATTGCCCGTATGCTGAAAATCGACGCCATCAAACGCTAAGCGTGACGCTCGACCGACTCGCGGCGCTGTTGTCTGGCGAAGCGAGTCGTATCAATGATATAACTCCCTGCCAAAGTCACATTAAGCCGGTATTTTGTAGGGTCGCCATTGATGGCGACCAGGTGCGCATAAATGCGCACCCTACGTGGTACGCTTGCAGCATCTTAACATAACACCCAAACAAGACAGGTTACGGATGGAAAAAAACACGCTTTCTCAGGACTCCGAGCTGCTGACGGAAATTGCCGTCGCCTACTATCAGGACGAAATCACCCAGGAGGAGATTGCGCGTAAGTTTGGGATTTCTCGTATTAAAGTCGGCCGATTGCTGAAACGTGCTCGTGAAGAGGGCATTGTCGAAATCAATGTGCGTTACCATCCTGTATTCAGCACCCGCCTCGAACAACAGCTGAAAAATCGTTTCCCCCAACTGCAACGTGCGCTCATTGCGCTTGATCAGCCCGATCAGGAGGAGCAACGTCGTCAGGTTGCTGCACTGGTGTCGTCACATTTAGCGCAGTCGTTGAAAGACGACGCGATTGTCGCCGTGGGGCAAGGGCGCAACGTCGCCGCTGTCGCCGATTATCCCGGTCAGGTCCAGACGCGGAATTGCCTGTTCATTAGCGGCATTGGCGGCACGCACCGTCCCGGCGATGCCATCAACGCGGATCACATCAGCCGCCGTATGGCGAAGAAATTCGGTGGCATCAGCGAAACGCTGTATGCGCCCGCCTATGTTGAGAACCGTGGGCTGCGTGATGCCTTTATGCAAAACGGCACCATCAAAGAGACGCTGGACCGCGCGCGTAAAGCGGATGTGGCGTTGGTGGGCATCGGCGACATGAATGAAAACAGTTATATGGTGAAACTCGGCTGGTTTACGCCGCATGAAATCATCGACGCCAGCGTTAATCAGGGCGTAACCGGGGATGTCGCCGGCTATGACTTTTTTAATGCTCAGGGACAACACGTTGATACCGTGATGAACGATCGTGTTATTGGACTCAGCATTGATGAGTTACGTAAAATCCCTTGCGTGATCGCTATTGCCGCCGAGAACACCAAAGCGATGGCGATCCTTGGCGCACTGCGCACGGGTGCGATAGATATTATTGCGACGACCGCGCAGAACATTCGTACCATATTGAGTTTGTCGCAGTAGCGGTCAATGTCGTGTCAATTTGGCTGGGGTGAGGCGCCTTCGCGCTTTGCCTGCCAGCAATCAGCCTTATTCCATAACGCGAAGTGGCATAACCTAACGATCTTGTTCGCGCCAGGTACAGGATATATCCTGTATTTTTCCTTGTTGAGAATCCTGCCAGATGAAAGACGCACGCTTGCTCTCGGTTGAAAATCTCTCACTGCACACGCACGATCGCCGCTTGCTGGTGGATAACATCTCCTTTCATCTCGAGCGCAAAGAAATCCTGGCGCTGGTTGGCGAGTCGGGTTCCGGCAAAACCTTAACTTCACTGGCATTGATGAATTTACTGCCTGCGGGCGTGCAACAGCGTGGCGGTCGTGTGGTGTTTAATGGCGAGACGCTTGATGCGCGCACCACCCAGCAACTACGCGGTTGCCGCATCGCCACGGTATTTCAGGAACCCATGACCAGCATGAATCCCACGCTGCGTATTGGTGAGCAGATTGCCGAAGTGCTGGTGCGGCATCGTCAGTTCAGCTGGAAACAGGCGCAGCAGGAAGCGATTGCGCTGCTGGATCGCGTCGGCATCGTCAATCCGGCGCAGCGTGCGCGGCAATATATTCATCAGCTGTCGGGCGGAATGCGGCAACGTGTGATGATCGCCAGCGCCATCAGCGGTCAGCCTGAATTGTTAATTGCCGATGAACCGACCACCGCGCTAGACGTCACCATTCAGGCGCAAATTCTGGCGCTGCTGCAGGCGCTGCAACAAGAGATGGGCATGGGGATCTTATTGATCACCCACGATCTCTCCGTCGTGGCGCGCTACGCCGACCGCGTTTGCGTGATGAAGCAAGGGCAGCTGGTTGAACAGGGCGCGGTACTCAATACGCTGGGCGCGCCCACCCATCCCTACACGCGGAAATTGATTGCTGCCTCGGCGCCGCAGATGCCGGAAGCGGTCGCGCCGGTGGTACAGCCGCCGCTATTGGTGCTGCGTGACATCAGTAAAAGCTATCCGTTGCCGCGCCGCATGCCGCTGTGGCCGGCCAAACGACAAACCGTTTTGTATCCGGCCAATTTGTCGATTGCGCAGGGCGAAATTGTCGGGCTGATTGGTGAATCTGGCTCCGGCAAAACCACGCTGGGCAGCGCGGCCATTGGCCTGATTGCGGCAGATGGCGGTGAGGTACACTTTGAAGGTCAGCACCTGCAAGGGCGTCAGCTCCATACCTTACGTCGCCATACGCAAATTATTTTCCAGGATCCTTATGCCAGCCTGAACCCCAAAATTCCGGTCGGAGAGCAGATCGCCGAACCGCTGCGCGTCTGGCAGCTACGCAAAGGTGCCGCGGTGGATGAGCGGGTCAAAGAACTGCTGACGCTAGTGGGATTGAAAGCCGAACATGCCGGACGCCTGCCGGGCGCGTTTTCAGGTGGGCAGCGTCAGCGTATTGCCATTGCGCGCGCGCTGGCGATGGAACCGAAGCTGCTGGTGGCGGATGAAGCGGTGGCGGCACTGGATTTATCGGTGCGCGGGCAGATTCTCGCGCTGTTCAATACGCTGCGGCATACGCTGGGATTATCAGTGTTGTTCATCAGCCACGATCTCAGCGCGGTGCGCCAGTTATGCGATCGCGTGGTGGTGATGTATCACGGCAAGATTGTGGAATCGGGTGCGACCGCCAGCGTAATTAATCATCCGCAGGACAATTACACCCGTCAACTGCTCGCCGCCGCGCCCGACATTCAGCAGGCGCTGGCGCTGCGGTTAGCGGCCGTGTAACAGCGGCAGATCGAGATGCTCGGCCCATTCATGCCAGGAACCGACATACACCGAGACATGTGCATAGCCCGCCAGCGTTAACGCCGCCCATACCGTGGCGGCGCGGGCACCGCGATGGCAATAGACCTGCAACTGCGCGTGCTTACTTAATCCAGCGGCCTCGGCGCGTGTAGCAATCTCCTGCGCAGGTAAGTAATGGCCGTCGGCGATGACCTCTTCCCAAAACAGCAGCTGTGCGTGCGGAATGCGTCCAGCGCGTTGACAGCAGGCATGTGCAAAGCTGCCATCGAACTCGCTGGGACGACGCGCATCAACGTTGATTATCGCCACGCCATCCGCCGCTAAAACCTGTTCACGGCTGCAAACCACATCGTTATTCCACGCAGGGGCGCTAACTGTGGGTGGATGCGCCACGGTGCGGCTCAAGCCCAATCCCGGACTGAGGTCATATCCCGCGGCGATCCATGCATCAACGCCGCCATCCAGAATCAGGGCATCCTCACGCTTGAGCAGCCATGCGAACCACGCACCGCGTGGTGAACGCATGCCAACCTGCTGTTCGAAAAACACCGGCGTGGCACCGGGATAGGCGGTAAACATCGGTTGCAGCGCGGTGGCGGCTTCTGCTGCCATCATCGCTAAACCTTGCTCGCTGCCATCCTCAATAAAATAGTCGTAGACGTTGCAGTGCTGTGCGCCGGGTAATGTGCCGCGTTGCCAGTCGGCAAATTCGCGCACATCGATCAACAGAAACGCTTCGCCGCATGCCAGGCGCTGATGCAGTGATAGCACATCAATGATCATGCAGAACTCCTGAAAACAGCGGCTGTAGCGAACCGAGTTCGTCGTGCTCGGCTGCCAGCAAGACGCGCGCGGCGAGGGCGATATCAAAGACGTTGAGGCCAAACGAGGAAAAATAGACGCTGTCATCGTGCTGTGGCCGCCAGTTATCCAGCAGCAGCGCCGCGAGGTCGGCTGCTACATCCTGCTCACGAAACTCACCGGCGCGGAACATCTGGAACAGGCTTTTGGCGCTGCGCTGGGCGAAATCACCCCACGCATCGACCATCACTTTGCTGCTGGCTTTAATCGCGGCAAAACTGACTTCGTGATAGCCGACCTGCACAATCATTCTGCCGGGACGCACTGCTGTGGCATCGACAATCGGCTGGTCTGCGCTGGTACAGGTCAGTATTGCGTCATAAGGCTGTGCTAAGGCGAGTGGCAGATCGGTTTCGATCTGCACTTCGCGCAACGCGCTAAGTTTGAATGGCGAGCGATTCCACACGCCAATCTGTTCCAGCTGCGGAAACAGCTGCTGCAGCATGCGGAGATGCGCCTGAGCATGCAGACCGGCGCCGAGTAGCAGCACACGTTTCACCGGACGCGGCGCGGCCAGCTGTAATGCCAGCGCGCTCACCGCAGCGGTGCGGGCAGCCGTTAATGCGCCGCTGGCCAATAAACCACGCGGAATGCCGCTCTGCGCATCATTAATCAAGGTTAACGCTAATGCGGCGGGCAATACATCAGGTCGCTGCGGACGATGTGCGGTCCACTTCACGCCAGCGGCATTGTAAATTCCGCCGACGCGCGCCGGTAAGGCATAGGCTTTACCGAGTGGCGTACCAAGGTCGATGTGATTTTCGGCGGGCATCTGTGCTTCACCAAGCCGCATCAGGCGGATCACCGTTTTGACGTCTTCCAGCGCCAGAGCAACATCACCGCCACCCAATTGCGCGACAGTGGCTTCATCCAATACACGCAATAAGGCTTCCATTATTGCTCCAGCAGTCGGTCGGCGAACGGATAGAGCGCCGGAGAACCACCACAATGCACGAAGGTAACGCGCGAACCCTGCGGAATACGCCCTTGCTCCACCAGTGCGAACAGGCCGTGCATCGCTTTGCCGGTGTAGACCGGATCCAGCAGCACGCCTTCCAACTGGGCGAGTTTATAGATGGCGGCAATGCCGCCGTCCGATGGCACGCCGTACGCCTGACCGACATAGCTATCTTCTATCCAGATATCATCCGGCTGCCACTGCTGCGGCCATTGCAGCAGATCGGCACAATCCTGCGCCATGCCAGCAATGCGCGGCTGGAACCAGTCGGCTTTGGCACTAACGCTTACACCAATGACCTGAGTATGGGGCCAATAGTGACGCGTACCCACATGCAAGCCTGCCAGCGTGCCGCCGGAACCGGTGGGCGCAACGATGAAATCGGGTGCGGGCGTCTGGCTGGGTGCCAACTGCGCCGTCATCTCTTCCACCGCCCGCACATATCCCAATGCGCCGAGTGGCGTCGCGCCACCCAGCGGAATAATCATCGGGATTTCACCTTGCGCAATAGCTGCATCAGCGTGCGCCTGCATTGCGCCTTCAATTTGCGAGAAATAGCCGTCGGGATCGAGGAACTGCACCTCGGCGCCAAACAGCTTGTCCAGCAGCAGATTACCTTGCCAGCTGGCGGGCGGATTGCCCCGCAGCACCAGCACAGGGCGCATACCAAACTTGCGCGCCGCGGCGGCCACCATGCGGGCGTGGTTCGACTGATGCCCGCCGGTGGTGATCACCACATTCACGCCTGTTTTGCAGGCCTCCGCCATCAGATACTCCAGCTTGCGCACTTTGTTGCCGCCGCCGCCGAAGCCGCTGTAGTCATCACGTTTTATCGTCAGCGTAATCCCAAGTGCCTCACTGAGCCGCGGCAGCGGCTCGTGAGGCGTGGGGAAGAAGCCGAGCGGAACGCGTTCAAACTCTTCTACTGATTTCATTATTTACGACCTTTATTTTTGTGTACTGCGGTGTTTCCCTGGTGTGGCGCGACCCGGCCAATGGCCGAATCATTGAATGCGTTGAGCCATAAGCTCATGGATTGCTGGAAGCGTTCGAGTCCTGCCAGCGTGACAAATTCATTCACGGCGTGCGCGTTGCCGCCGTGGCCTAAACCGCCAATCAGAAAGGCGGGCGCGACGGCCGCGAAGGCGTAGGCGGGCGCACAACCTGGCGCCCACGGCCAGATTTGCGGTGCCGCGCCCAGCGTTTGATAGCTGGCGATCAAGGCATCGACGCCGCTGGCGTTGCGGCTAAAGCGCACGCCGGGATAGCGATCGAACAGTTGCAGTTCACTGCCGGCTAAATCAGGTTGCGCCAGGCGCTGCTGCGCGGCTTCAATCATCGCATCCTGATCGAAGCCCGGCGGAATGCGGAACGCCAATTCAGCGCTGGCACGGAACGGAATCACGCCGCGTCCGCCCGGCGGATCGCTGTGCAGTTCAGCCAGCGTTAGGACCGCGCTACCGAGCAGCGTTTGCAGGCAGCTCAGCGTGTCGCCTTCGATCATCAGGCGCTGGCTGCGACGGAAGTGCAGTTCATCATCAATGCTAAATTCTGCGGCGACTGTGGTTAGCAGGGCATTCGCCTCATCGTCCGTTGGTTTGCATGCCAGCACGCCGCTGTGTTCAGCAGGCGCAATGGCATTCAGCGCGTTGACTAAGCGCCACGCCGGATTGGCTATCCAGCTGGCATTGCTGGCATGAATTGCCGACGACGGTCCGCCCCACGCGCCACCGGTGACGCTGAGGCGTCCGCTGGCCAGTCCGGTAAAGCCGAGGTAAACGCGTGGCGCGCCGCCGCCGTATTCGCACAGTGACGGAAACAACACGGCTTCCGCGGGGGCAATCGGGCAAGGTTGTTGCGCTAAATAGCGACGTAGCGCGCCGCTGCCGACTTCCTCTTCACCTTCGAGCAGGATTTCGATATTGAAGTCGAGCTGCTGGCGCTGCTGCAGTTCGCGCAGCAGGATCAGCAAAGCGGCGACCGGGCCTTTGTTGTTTTCAGCACCGCGTCCGACAAACACCTGGCCGAGTTCAGGCCACTCGCACACGCCGCCGACAAACGGCGACACATCCCAACCTGCCTCATCCGCAGGCATCACATCGTACATGTTGTACAGCACCACGGTTTTGTCGCTGCCGTTATCGATGCGCACATGCACCAGCGGCGGGGCGTCGCCATTTTGCGACGCGACCGGAAAAATCACTGTCGCCGCGAGATGCGCCACCATCCACTGTTCCAGCCAGGCGGCCAGACCGCGCTGCGCAGAGAGCTGACCGGCCACACTCGGCCAGCGCGTCAGTTCACTCAGCAGATCTAAGGTGGCATCAAGGCGACTCATAAACGAATCCTCGGGTTCAGCACCAGATAGAGCAGGTCGATCAGCAAATTGATTGCCACGAACACCACTGCGGCGAGCAATACAATCGCCTGCACCAGCGGGAAATCGCGGTTTTGAATCGCCTGAATCGCCAGACGACCAATGCCCGGCCAGGCAAAAATAATCTCAGTCACCAGTGCGCCGCCGAGCAGCGAGGCGAAATACATGCCCTGCACGGTGATTACCGGAATCAACGCGTTACGCAAACCATGGCGTACCACGATGCGCCAGGCGCTGAGCCCTTTGGCGCGCGCGGTCCGGATATAATCCTGTTGCAGCACATCCAGCAGGCTGGCGCGCGTCAGGCGTGCCACGGCGCTCATGTAAAACGCGCCGAGGCTTAGCGCCGGCATCACCAGCGCGGCGAAGGTGCCGTAACCGCTGGACGGCAGCCACTGTAACTTCAGGCTAAACAGCAGAATCAGCAGCAGTCCGAGCCAGAACACCGGAATCGCCTGACCGGAGAAGGCCAGCAGGCGGCACAGCAAATCCCACAGGCTGTGTGGTCGCAGGGCGCTAATAATGCCGAGCAACAAACCCAGCAGCGAACTCCACGCCAGCGCACTGACGGCTAGCAGCGCGGTTGCGGGTAAACGTTCGGCGATCAGCGCCAGCACCGGCTGGCTGTAACGCAGCGATTCACCAAAATCGCCGTGCAGCACGCCGCCGAGGTAATGGCTGTATTGCCACAGCAGCGGACGATCAAAGCCCATGCTGTGACGAAAAGTAGCAATCTCCTGCTGGCTGGAACCGGGCGGCATCATCAGCGCCGCCGGATCGCCCGTCATATGCAGGCTGAAAAAAATCAGCAGCGACACGCCAAGCAAGACTAAAACCGATTGGCCAAGGCGATTAAGCAGAATATTCAGCATCTCAATCCAACCTTGTATGCGTGCGACGTAACAGCGCATCGCCGAGCAGGTTGCAGCCAATCACCAGCGCCGCAATCACCAAACCGGGATAGAGCACCAGCCATTGCGACAGCAGCATGTAAGAGCGGCCTTCACCAATCAGATTGCCCAGCGTTGGCGTGGGTGGCTGAATGCCCATGCCGAGAAAACCCACCGAGGCTTCGAGCACGATTAAACGCGGGATATCCAGCGTCAGCAGCACCACCAGCGGTGTTAGCAGATTGGGCAGAATATGCCGCAACAGCACGCGCAGTGGGGAAAAGCCCATGGCGCGCACCGCCTGAATGTATTCCAGTTCGCGAATTTCTAAGGTTTTGGCGCGTGCCACGCGGGCGTATATCGCCCAACTGGTGCAGCCCATAATCACGATGATGTTGGTGAGCGATGCGCCCATCAGCGCAATCACCAGCAGAATTAACAGAATAAACGGCACCGCCAACTGGATATCGATCAGGCGCATGATCAGCGCATCAACCCAACCCCCGGCGTAACCGGCGATCATGCCGAGCGCGACGCCAATCACCGCGCCAATTGCTGCCGCGACCAATACCACCAGCAGCGACAAGCGCGTGCCGGAGAGTATTCGCGCCAGCAAATCGCGGCCCAGTTGATCGGTGCCGAGCCAATGCGTGGCTTGCGCGCCGGAACTGCCCGGCGGCAGGAACATCTCATTGAGGTTGTTACTTAATGCATCAGGCAACGGCAACCACGGAGAGAGCAGCGCCGCGGCAATCACCACGATCAGCAAGACACTGCCGATCACCGCATCGCCATAAATCAGGCGGCGCGGACGGCGCTGCAGCACGGTGCCTGGTGAAATCATTTCAGCCTCAGGTCAAACAGCGGGATGCGGGCATCGACGCGGCCTTTGAAGTTGAGCGACGTGCTGTGCGCATACAAGGTGTCTTCACGGTATAGCGGCAGCAGCGGCTGCTGTTCAGCGACGCGTTGCTGAATCTGCTCTAACACTTTTTTGCGCGCAACGGGATCAACAATCTGACGACTTTGGTCGAGCAGCTTATCCAGCTCCGCATCATGGACGGTGGAATAGGGCTCGCCGCTGCGCAGAATCGGGAACAGCGCGGCATCGGCATCTAAAGTTTGGGTGGAGCCCCACGCCAGCATGTACATCGGTGCCTGCTTCTGTGACGCGACCTGCTGGGTATAAACCGACCATTCCGGCACGTCCAGTTCGGCTTTCACGCCAATTGCCGCTAAATCCTGCACGATGGCTTGTGCTACGTCGGCGCTGGCGATGTAACGGCGCGGTGCCTGGAAGCGCAGGGTAAAGCCGTTGGCGTAACCGGCTTCTGCCAGCAGGGATTTGGCTTTCGCCACATCCTGCGCGGTAGCCGGAACCGCCAGATAACCGAAGTCATTAGCGCCTGCCATGGTGCCGGTTGGCGTGCCGAAACCGTGCAGCAGCTGCTGGGTATAAGCCTGGCGATTCAAGGCTAACGACAGCGCCTGACGTACGCGCACATCACTCAGCGGCTTCTCATCCTCTTTAAGGCCGAGATAAATCGTCAGCCCGCCGCCTTTTACTTGTTCCAGCTCGACGTTCGGGCGATTTTTCAGCGCCGGCACTAAATCGGCAGGTACACTTTCAATCAGCTGCACTTCGCCGGTCAGCAGCGCGGTAAGACGCGCGGTGGCTTCAGGAATTGGGCGCCAGGTGACGCGGTCGATGGCCGGTTTACCGCGCCAGTAAGTTTCGTTCGCCACCATCACCACTTTTTCATCCGGGATGAAGCTATCGAGCTTATAGGCACCGCTGCCCACCGGTTTACGTGCAAACTCGCTGGCACCCACTTTTTTCACATAGGCGGGTGGCACAATGTAAGCCGGATAGCGGCTCATGCGTGTCGGCAGCAATGGATCCGGGCCGTTGGTATGGATCTGCACTTGATAATCGTTGATCACTTCCACCGATTTGATGGTGCGGATATAGGAGATGGTCGGCGCGTGATTGGCGGGGTCTAAAATACGATCGAGAGAGAATTTCACCGCTTCGGCATTCACCGGCTCGCCATCAGTAAATTTCACATCCTGGCGCAGGGTAAATTGCCAGGTGGTTTCGTTAATCGCTTTCCACTCAGTGGCTAAGCCCGGCTGTAATGACATGTCATCGGCGCGGCGCACTAAGGTATCGAAGAGGTTATCCACCAGCGTGGCAGATTCTTTCAGAAAGCCGGGATCCATCGCCGTGGCAGACGTGGGTTGGCCAATGGTGAGTTCTGCGGCCTGTACGGTTGGCATCAGAGCAAATAGCAACGCGGTGGTGGCAAACTTCACTGCAGGTAGTCTCATAACATTTCCCAAATTTGCCAGCGGCAAGGTAGTGAAAAGAGTGGATACTGCCAGAATCAAGACTGTGCTTATTTGTAATACATGATATATCCTATAATCTGGCAGGTTGGCAATAAAACATTAAAAATAACTTACCATTTGCGAATTTCAGTAAAAGGCTCTCAACGAATGATCGAAATGGATAAAGCGCAGCGCATGAGTTTGACCGCGCAGGTAGAATCGTCACTGCGCAGCGCGCTGATAGTCGGCAAGTTAAAACCTGGCGCACGGCTGGTGACGCGCGATCTGGCGGCGCAGCTTGGCACCAGTATCACGCCGGTACGCGAAGCATTATTACGTCTGGTTTCTGCGGGTGCGCTGGATGCCACGCCGGCTGCGGCTTTTCTGGTTCCCGATATGTCGCGCCAGCGCTTTGAAGAAATCACCCTGATTCGTAAGCAGCTTGAAGGTTTAGCGGTGAGAGCGGCGACGCCATTTGTGGGGAAAAAACAGATTTCCGAGCTGAAAAAACTCTGCGCGCGCTACATGCAAGCCAAGCAAAGTGGGGATGCGGAAGCGGCGTTAGAAGCCAATCGCGCGTTTCGTTTTACGCTCTACCGCTTTGCGCAAATGCCCACGCTTGAAGCACTGATTGAGCAACTTTGGGTGCAGATTGGTCCGTGCTTTAACTATCTTTATCCGCAGCCCGCCGAGGTGGTAAAGGGGCATCATAATTACGATCGTCTGCTGGAAGCGTTAGAGGCGGGTGATGCGGTCACCAGTGAAAAGATATTGATGAAAGCGATTGATGATGGCGCTGCGATACTCAAGCAGCACTATTTTAATCAGTAAAAAACAAATTAGCGCGATGAATCGCGCCGCTACAAATACGTGCATACATCCGTAGCGGCGCAATTTATTGCGCATCCTTTAACCGCGCAGTCACCGCAATGACATAAATCCTTCATTTCCTTCCGCTAGCTTACCGCCATTCTGATTTCTGGATTGCGGATGCATGAGCCACCTTTCGCTACATCACATCACTAAAGCCTGGGGCGAGAAAATTGCCCTGGATGACATCAGCTTTGACGCGGCAGAAGGGAGCTTCGTTGCGCTACTCGGCCCATCGGGCTGCGGCAAATCGACGCTGCTGCGCACCATCGCCGGACTGGAAACCGCCGATCGCGGTACAATCCATTTTAAACACGCCGATATCACCCATCTGCCGCCGTCCCAGCGCAAGCTTTCGATGGTGTTTCAGTCTTATGCGCTATTTCCGCACCTCAACGTACGCGAGAACCTGCTGTTTGGTTTGAAAGCGCGCGGCGAGGAGAAACGATCATTTGCCCAACGCCTCGAAGACGTCAGCACGTTAATGGAGCTGGATACGCTGCTGGAGCGTTTGCCGTCGCAGCTTTCCGGTGGGCAGCAGCAGCGTGTGGCGCTAGGCCGTGCGGTGATCGCCAATAACACGCTGTGTTTGATGGATGAACCGCTGTCGAATCTCGATGCCAAGCTGCGTCAAAGCATGCGCCGTGAAATTCGCGCGCTGCAGAAAAAACTCGGCTTGACCATGTTATACGTCACGCACGATCAGACCGAAGCGATGAGCATGGCCGACAGCATTATCCTGCTCAACGATGGCCACATCGAACAGCACGGCACGCCGGACGATCTCTATAACAATCCCGCCAGCGTATTTGCCGCGCAGTTCATTGGCGCACCGCCGATGAATATCCTGCCGCTGCAGCAGCACGGCGCGTATCACTATTTGCTGCCCCTCACCGCGCCGGTGGTGGAATACCGCGACGCGCCGCTGAGTCTTGGATTGCGTGCCGAAGATATCCAGCTGATCGCTGCAGAACAGGCGGCACTGACCGCGCGGGTGATCAGTGCTGAATATATGGGGGCTGATACTTTGCTGGTGTGCAATCTTGCCGACTTCGGCGCACCGCTGACGGTCAAAGTGCCTGGCATGCAGCGCTTCACCGATGGCAGTGAAGTGGGATTGCAGTGGTCCGCCGCGCGGCAATATCTGTTTTACAGCAAGAGCGGGAAGCGCTGTGCGGATGCCGAGCGCCAAATGTTTGCCTCACAGAAAAAATATGCCGTTTAACCGTTGTCATTTGCCCAAGGGAAAATCATGTCTGCGATTCGATATTCACGTCTTTCTGCTTTAGTGCTCGCCGTTACTGCGTCGGCGTTCGCTGCCGAACCGGTCAAGCTGCAAATGTATTATCCGATCGCGGTGGGGGGCAAAGTCAGTCATACCGTTGATGCGCTGGTGGCGGATTTCCAGAAAGGGCATCCGGGCGTGAGCATCCAGCCGGTGTATACCGGTGACTACGCCACCACCGTAACCAAAGCGCTGACCGCATTTCGCGGTGGCAACGCGCCGCAGCTGGCGGTGATTGGCGATATCGAAGCCTATTCACTGATTGATGCCGGTGCGATTGTGGCGGCCAGCGATTTGGCGCAGGGCGATTCAGGCAAAAAATGGATCGAGAGTTTCTATCCGGCGTTTCTGCGCCACATTGATGGCAAAGTGTGGGGCGTACCGTTCCAGCGTTCGACCGTGGTGATGTACTGGAATAAACAGGCGTTTGAAAAAGCCGGTTTGAATGCCGATACGCCGCCGGCCACCTGGCAGCAGGTGGTGGCGTTCAGTAAGAAACTCACTATCAAGGATGCCAATGGCGTTAGCCAGTGGGGCATCGAGATTCCGTCTACGCCAAACGGCTATTGGAACTTCCAGGGCTTGTCCGCCACAAATGGCGGTCGTCTGGATAACGGCAAAGGCACTGCGGTTCACTTCAATACGCCGGGCAACGTTGAAACGCTGCAGTGGCTGAACGATCTCGGCCAGAAAGAGGAAGTCTCGCCTAAAGGCGCAATTGCGTGGGGCACCACACCGCAGGACTTCATCAGCGGCAAAACCGCGATGATGGTGACGACGACCGGCAATCTGACCAACGTGCGTGATAACGCGAAATTTCCGTTCGGCGTAGCGATGTTGCCGGAAAAAACCCAGCGCGGCAGCCCAACCGGCGGCGGCAACCTGTATGTTTTCAAAAATGCGTCGCCAGAACAGCAGAAAGCGGCGATGGAATTTATCCGTTGGGTAACGTCGCCAGAGCAGGCGGCGCGCTGGAGTATCGCCACCGGTTATGTTGCGACGTCTCCAGCGGCCTGGGATACCACGGTAATGAAGGATTACGTCAAAGACGTTCCGCAGGCATTGGTGGCGCGTGAACAGCTGAAGTATGCCCAACCGGAACTCTCTACCTATAACAGCGTGCAGATTCAGGATGCGCTCAATCACGCGGTAGAAGCTGCGGTGACGCAGGCGAAAACGCCAGCCGAAGCGCTGGAAGGCGCGCAGAAGCAAGCCGATCGTCTGCTGAAGCCTTACCAATAATGATGAGCACGATTCTCACCGTCGCGCCGGTTCGTCCTTCCCGGTTATGGTCGATGCAGCTGTATGGTTATCTGCTGATTTTGCCGGCACTGAGCTTTTTGCTGCTGTTCACGCACTATCCGGCGGTCGCGACTGTGTGGGAAAGCCTGTTCAGCGCAGCGCGTAACGGTCGTCCCGCGCATTTTGTTGGGCTGGATAACTATCTCGCGCTGTTAGATGACGATATCTTCATCCAGTCGCTGTGGAATAACCTGCGCTACGCGCTGATCACTATTCCGCTGGCGGTAACGCTGGCGCTGCTGATGGCGCTGGCGGTCAATCGCCATATGCGTGCCAATGCGCTGGTGCGCTCTGCGTTCTTTATTCCTTCGCTGCTGCCGATGATCGCCATCGCCAATTTGTGGCTGTTCTTCTATACGCCGCAGCTTGGGTTACTGAATAAGCTGCTGGCGCTGTTTTCGCTACCGGCCATTAACTGGCTCGGCGAACCGGGCAGCGCATTGTACTGTCTGATGGCGGTTTCAGTGTGGCGCGAAGCGGGCTTCTTTATGATCTTTTATCTCGCCGCTTTGCAGCAGATCGATCCGCGCCTCAGCGAAGCCGCGCAGATAGAAGGGGCCTCGCGCCGCTATTTCTTCCGTCGCGTGCAGTGGCCACTGCTGATGCCCACCACGCTGTTTGTGCTGATCAATGCCTCGATGAATGCCTTCCGCATTGTCGATCAGGTGATTGCCATGACCAATGGTGGACCGAATAACAGCAGTAGCTTGCTGCTGTTTTATATTTATCGTACCGCCTTTAGCTTCTGGGATATGCCCGCGGCTGCCGCCATGACGGTGGTGTTGCTGGTGATCCTTGCCGCTATTGCGCTGCTGAAATTCAACCTGTTAGACAAGCGAGCCCATTACCAATGAAGCCGACAATCACTTTTGGTCGTCTGTGGCTGAACACGGTTATTGGGCTTGCCGCCTTGCTGTGGTTTTTACCGATTCTGGTGGCGTTTTGGGTAGCGATTCATCCGGCTTCCGATCAGGCGAGCTTCTCGCTCTTTTCACCGCTAACCTTACAGAACTTTGTGAATGCCTGGCACGCCGCGCCATTTGGTCGCTACTTTCTCAATACCAGCTTGCTGGTGCTGATGATTGTGGTGGTGCAACTCATTCTGGCAACCATGGCCGCTTATGCGTTAGTACGCTTTCGTCTGAAATTTTCGGGTGCCATCTTTGCGCTGATTCTGCTGCAACTGATGATCAGTCCCGACGTGCTGATGCTGAACAACTACCAAACCATTGGTGCGCTGGGTTTACGCGATACGCTCACCGGCATCGCGCTGCCGTATTTCTCCTCGGCGTTCGCCATCTTCCTGCTGCGGCAAACCTTCAAAGCCATCCCGCTGGTGCTGGAAGAGGCGGCGATAGTAGAAGGCGCCAGCCGCTTTTACATTCTGCGTAAGATTTACATCCCGCTGGCCAAGCCGATCTATGTGGCGTTTGCACTGGTGTCGATCAGCTTTCACTGGAATGATTTCCTCTGGCCGCTGGTGATCACCGATTCCGTCAACGTGCGGCCGCTGACCGTCGGCTTGCAACTGTTCTCGGCGCCAGAGCAGGGCGTGCAATGGGCGTTGATTGGTGCGGCCACCTTGATGACCACTTTGCCGCTGCTGGTTCTTTTCCTGATTTTCCAGCGTCAGTTCATTCAATCGTTTATGCGTGCCGGTATTCGCTAAGGAGTGCTTTTCGTGTCTTATCCGCATCCGCTGACCCCATTACAGCGTGAACTGCTGGGCGATGTCGCCAAACTCTATGCCTTGCCTGATGTGCGTCGCGCACCGCTCGGTGGCACGCTACGTTTTGGTTTGATTGCCGATCCGCAGTATGCTGACATCGACGCCGATATTGCTAAAAATCTCTACTATCGCCACGCGCTGCGTAAGCTGCCGCAGGCAATTGAGGTGTTGAATCAGCAGCCGCTGGATTTTGTCGTCACGCTGGGTGATTTAGTTGATCGCCAGTGGAGCAGCTACGCGGCGATATTACCGATTTACCATCGCCTCGAGCATCCGCATGTGGTGGTGCTGGGCAATCACGATGCGCAGACCATCGCGCAACATCTCAATGAAGCCGCCGCGCTGCCGAAAAGCTATTACGCCTTTGGATTGCAGGGCTGGCGTTTTATTGTTTATGACGGCAACGATATCAGTCTCTATTGCAACACGCAGAACGGTGACGATCGCGCGCAGGCGGAGGCGATGCTGGTGGACCTGACGGAGCGCCAGCAGCCGCAGGCGAAACCATGGAACGGCGCGGTAGGCAAGCAGCAGCTGATGTGGATTGAACAGCAGTTGCAACAGGCTCAGCAGCAAGGGGAAAAGGTGGTGGTGTTCGGCCATTATCCGCTGGCACCGCATAATAGCCACAACTTGCTCAACGGCAGTGTGCTGGCAGAACTGCTTTCTAGTTACAACATACATGGGTGTTTCTCTGGACACGATCACCGCGGCGGCTTTGCACGTATCGGTCGAACAGGCTTTTATACGCTCAAAGGAATGCTGGATGGGGCCGACGAGGTGCCATTTGCGGTGGTTGAGATAGAGGGCGAATCGCTACGCGTGACGGGTTATGGCGGGGAAGTCAGCTGGGCACCATCACTGGCGTAATACCGATCGGTTAAGTTCTGAATTCACTTATCGCACAGTCCGTAGCGGTACAATTTATTGCGCAATAAATTGCGCCGCTACATTACGTGCGAGCGTATGCCACTCATGGTTATGATGCTGGTATTTGCCCGCGCTGACGATGAATCGCAATCTCTTCGGCGCGCTGCAACAACTGCTGCAAATCATCCTCATCTATATCCAGCACTTCACCGCTTTCCAGTGCCTGATGCAGGTCTTCACGCGTAATCTGCACGTCAATCACCACGGGCGGCGCTTTGGTCTCCGTTGTCGCCAGTGGATGCGGGTAACGGCGGCCGGCGAGATTGTTAAACACCAGCGCCAGCAATGCCAGACACACCGAATTCAACAATACCGGCGTCAGAATAAAGTGATAACCCAGTTGCTGGACGCCATTACCGCCCAGAATTGCTGTCAGCGCCACCGCGCCGCTCGGTGGATGCAGACAGCGCAGCTGGAACATCAGCGCTATCGTCAAGCATGCCGCGATGCCGCATGCCATTGCAGGATGGGGAACAAGCAGCGCGGTAGTGACGCCGATGACACCCGCCACCAGATTGCCGCCCACAATTGACCACGGCTGCGCCAGCGGACTATTCGGCAGGCCAAATAGCAAGACCGCCGAAGCGCCCATCGGGGCGACAAACCATAGATTTACTTCTCCCAGCAACCAGTGACTGGTCAAGCTGGTAATCATCAGACCTAATCCCGCGCCAATGCTGGCAATGACCCTCTGCTTTTTGCCTCCCGGTAACGGAGGGGGCCACAGGCGGGCCAGAAAGGTGCGCACGGATGAAATCCACGTCACCGATGGCTGTTTTGTCATTGCGGAATCACTCTGTCATAAGAAAAAACGATGGGTGCGGATTGTCGCTGATCGATCCAATGACAACAACCACATTGTTAGTGTGCTGTTACATCGTGGTGAGAGAAATGCTGATGATTGTCGCGATGCTTAACCAACGCCTAAGGTTGCTGTATAGTCCGTTTTTTTTCGGAGGAACCATGCTGCCTAACTCATCCACACGCCTGAACAAGTACATCAGCGAGAGCGGTATCTGCTCACGCCGCGATGCCGATCGTTACATCGAGCAAGGCAACGTTTTCATTAACGGTAAACGCGCTGCCGTCGGTGCGCAGGTGTTTGCGGGGGATGAAGTAAAAGTGAACGGTCAGCTGATTGAGCCGCGTGACGAAGAAGATTTAGTCCTGATTGCGCTCAACAAACCGGTTGGCATTATCACCACCATGGAGGAGGGTGAGCGTGACAACATCGGGGATTTCGTTAATCACAGCAAGCGCGTATTCCCGATTGGTCGTCTGGATAAAGATTCGCAGGGACTGATTTTTCTCACCAACCACGGCGATCTGGTGAATAAAATCCTGCGTGCGGGTAACAACCACGAAAAAGAGTATGTGGTCACCGTCGATAAGCCGATCACCGATGAGTTCATTGCCGGAATGGGCGCGGGCGTGCCGATGCTCGGCACCGTGACAAAGAAGTGCAAAGTAAAAAAAGAGTCGACCTTTGTCTTCCGCATTATTCTGGTTCAGGGGCTGAATCGCCAGATTCGTCGTATGACGAAGCATTTTGGCTTTGAAGTCACCAAACTTGAGCGTACGCGCATCATGAACGTCAGCCTGAAAGGGATTCCGCTCGGCGAGTGGCGCGATCTCACCGATGATGAACTGATCGACCTCTTCAAATTGATTGAAGACTCGTCATCCGAAGACCAAAAAACGCAGAAGACTCAGGCGAAGAAGAAACCTGCGGCAGCCGCAAAAAAATCGGCAGCGAGCGCAGCAAAACCAGGCGAGAAAGCGGGCGCAAAGCCGGCCAATCGTCAGCGTTTTGCCCAGCCGGGACGTAAGAAAAAAGGGCGCTAATTTCATTTCCCCGCGCCATCTGCGCGGGGAATCAAGGTTACTTGTCGGTGCCAAATCCCTGCTTTTTCAGCGCGTCCAACACATGCGGGAAATAGATCTTGTGATAATAGCCGCTCACGCTTTCGCTCCAGCTCTCGCCATCTTCACGTCCGGTATTCTTCCAATGCTGCACCATCTCCTGATTGTAATCAGCAATGTGCTGCTCCAGTCCATCACGTTGATAACGCTCTTCATGACGGAAGGTTGCCAGCGGCAAACGCGGCTTCTGATGTGCAGGTTGATCGACATGACCAATCACAACGCCCGCCACCGGGAAGGTGTATGCCGGCAAATCGAGTAAGCTGACCAACGCCTGTGGTTCACGACGAATGCCGCCAATCGGTACAATGCCCAGGCCTTCCGCGCGCGCTGCCGCCATGATAGAACCCAACGCAATACCCACATCGGTTGAGCCTGACACAATGCTTTCAATGCTCTGCTGGGCAATCTGCTCGCGGTCGATAGCGTTCATCGCCAAACGCGATTTATGCATATCCAGCACCAGCGTAATAAATACCGGCGCTTTGGCAATCCACGGCTGGCCGCCGGCAATCTGTGAGATTTGTGCGCGTTTTTCAGCATCGCGCGTCACCACCAAAGAAACCTGCTGCGAGTTCACCGAGGTTGGGGCGCGATACGCGGCCGAAATGATGCGATCCAGCACCGCATCCTCAATGGGATGGTCGGTAAAACTGCGCTCGCTTTTATGACTGGTGAAAATATCGATTAATGAACTCATGGATCCTCCTGATTGGGAGGCGAGAGCGTAACAGAAGAGGGAAGGACCAGATTTAACCGTTGTTGCCTTGGCTAACGACGTCTTTCGAATAAGTAAAGTGCGGGAAAAAGTAAGCGGAAACGGGCCGGTGCATAATGCACCGGCTAAGCGACCCTGGCTTGAGCGACGGCAGGGTGGATGCTGCGATCGGGACCGCTGAGCATTACGGCTTTACCAGAACGTAATCCGCGCTGAAACTGCGTCATTCGCTCTTCGCTGATCCCGGCACCACACCATAACAAATGATGATTGTGGCGGCTTTCTGAGTCGTACCGTATCGGTTGTGAGGTTTGATCCACATCGACGCAGAATCCTTGTCCGGTCAGGCGAATGGCTTCCAGCCACACTTCCGTCTCATCACCTGTGCTTACCACTTCAAGCAACAGCGGCATCTGCTGTTGACGCGATGAAGCGCGTTTTACGCAGTCGCTGTGATGAACGATTGCTTCGTGAAAGCGCGTTAACCTACGCGATGCGCCGCGACGCGTATCATCACGCAGCCAACGATTGAGCGGTTTCATCAGCACATTGACGAAATCGTCACTGCTGTAATCGCCCGACAGATTGCGCACGGTGCGTGCCAGTTCGCGGTCAGAACCTAGTTCCAGCTGACGTAACAGATCGCCGCGGCGTGCCACCCAGCCCGATGATGAGTAATCAAGTCCGCAATGTCTGCCCTGATAGATTTGCCACAACGTGGCGCCACCCGCGGTTAATGCCATCATGGCGAGCACTTCATCAACCTGATGTCGGCTCCAATCCTTATTAACGTGATTCTCAGAAATTAATCCACCGCGCAACCAGCGACGCAAATTAGCGCGGTTGGCACCGGTTAAGGCGCAAACGGTTTCTGTTGAGTAAAAATTCATAACGTGCCCTCAGATTGAGGGTGAATTGCCGTGGGTGCTAATCCAGGATGAGTGACCATCCTGAACCTTATCTGTATGGATTACCAGTAATCTCTGCAAAGTTCTTAACAATATTTGAACAAGCGAAGCGCCAAAAAACGCCGCAAGCCTTACTGGACTTGCGGCTGTGCTAAATGATGAATTTTTAACTTTTTACCCTACAGCGCGACTTTTACCACGGTTTTCCCGAAGTTTTTGCCGTTCAACATATCGAAAAACGCCTGTGGTGCGTTTTCCAGTCCGTCGATCATGTGCTCGCGGTAGTGGATTTTTTGCTGCTCCACCAGCGGCGTCATCGCTTTAAGGAATTCAGGGTAACGATCGCCATAATCCTGGAAGATGATAAAACCCTGCATACGAATGCGACGCTTAAGAATACCGCCCATGATTTGGGGGGTGCGATCCGGCCCCGGCGGTAATTCGCGGCTGCTGTAGCCCGAAACCAGGCCACATACCGGCACGCGCGCCGCGGTGTTCAGCAATGGGAATACCGCATCGAACACTTTGCCGCCGACATTTTCGAAGTAGATATCGATGCCGTCCGGGCAGGCGGCGGCCAGCTGTTCGGCAAAGTCTTCGCGGTGGTGATCGATACACGCAGAAAAACCGAGTTTCTCAATCGCATAACGACACTTCTCTTCGCCACCAGCGACGCCTACAACGTGGCAGCCCTGAAGTTTGCCAAGCTGACCAACCGTGGCACCGACCGGGCCGGTTGCCGCGGCAACCACTAAGGTTTCACCCTGTTTAGGCTGACCAATGTCCATCAAGCCCATATAGGCAGTAAAACCCGGCATACCGAGAATGCCCAGCGCCCAGGAAGGATGGGGCAGATCGCCCAGTTTCGCCACGCCGTTTCCGTCCGAAACCGCATAGCTTTGCCAGCCGCTTTGCGCAAGAACCACATCGCCTTGCTGGAAATCTGCATGTTTAGATTCCACCACTTCACTCACCGTGCCGCCGACCATCGGCTGGTCGAGTTCAGCGGGTGCAGCATAGGATTTGCTGTCATCCATGCGTCCGCGCATATACGGGTCGAGTGAAAGATAAAGCGTGCGCAGCAGGATCTGGCCCTCCTTCACGTCAGGAATCGGCTGCTCCACCAGGCGGAAATTCTCTTTTACCGGTTCACCATCAGGGCGTGAGGCTAATAGCCAAGCTTGATTACGTTGATTAGATTGCGACATTTTTACCTCTATTAGCGTTTTCACGTGAGGCAAGTGTAGACGAGGAAAAGGAAACAAGATCACTTAAGCTGAACTAAATGTTGTCATATAGAAACATTATGGTGATAATACAGTCATTGTTATCATATAACAACACTGGAGAGGGTATGTTGCCTGGTTTGCAAGCAATAGGAGCCAAATGCCGGGAAAGGCGGAAGGCTAACCGCTGGACTCAAGCCGATGCCGCAACGCGTGCAGGCGTTCATCGCACGGTTATTTCACAGATTGAAAACGGCGCCTATTCAGGTTCCCTCAAAGCGCTCACTTTGTATCTTAATGCGCTTGAGTTGGTGTTGTCTGTGCAGTCAGCGGGCTTACCACAGATGGATGAACTGGAGATGTTGTTTGATGATGACTGATTTTAACCAGCTTGCTCGACCGATTCGTCATATTGATGTCTACAGCGGTGGCGAATTAAGTGGCAGATTGCTGCACGAACACGGCAGTTATAATTTTAGCTATGCGGGTTCTGATGTCCACGCTGCTTCGATGACCATGCAACCCGCAAACCGCCTAAGCTATAATTCCAGCCGCTTATTTAATATTTTTGAGATGAACATTCCGGAAGGCTATGTTCGTTATCATATTGCTGAGCGTTTACGGCGTTATGTAGGTCATGTTAGCGACATGCTGTTCCTGGCTTTACAGCAGGATACCGGTATTGGTGCGCTATCCTACAAGAGTGATATTGAGCTGCCGTGTCCATCGCCGGAAAAATTAGATGATTTACTTCATTGGGATCTTAAAGAGAGTGCATTTCAATATCTGCTAAATAAATATTTATTGCAGACCTCGATTTCTGGCGTTCAACCGAAAGTCATGATCAGTACAGAGAGTCGCGGCACCGTTCTTTATCCTAATTTGATAGCGAAAACCGGTGATGAGGAGTATCCGCGTTTGGCAGAAAATGAGTTTATCTGCATGTCGTTAGCCAGGTTGTGTGGGTTACCCGTCGCTGATTTTTGGCTCTCAGATAATAAAGAGCTGTTTATCATGGAACGGTTTGATATTCAGAATGATAAACGGTTGGCGATGGAAGATTTTTGTGTGCTTTCAGGCAGGTCAGCCGATCATAAATATAATGGGTCCTATGAAACGGGGGGTAAGATCGTGAGTCTCTTTACTCGCGATCAGTCTCAAGTAGAACTTTACTGGCGTTATGTATTGTTTAGTTGCATGGTGGGAAATGGTAATGCGCATTTAAAAAATTTCTCTTTATTATATTCTGCAACCAACCATAGCACAGCCAAGTTATCGCCATTATATGATGTGGTAAATACACATATCTATCCAACTACCGATAATGAATTGGCCCTGAAGTTAAATAAAAGCAAAAAATTTCCTGATAGAGACAGTCTGATTAAACTCGCACGGGAATTGAAAATCGTTAAACCCGCCATGGTGATGGAGCAGTTTGCTGATGTTATCAATGATGATTTAAATCGAAATGCAATATACGCAGACTTTCCTGAAATGCGAGAGTCAATTGGTCGTTCTTTGACACGCAGTGTGGCAACTAATAATTTATTTTTAAAAACGGATGTTAAACGCGCCAAAAAACGAAAAACGGATTCCTTACGTTAATAGGTGACGCGAAGGGTGCATCCCGTCGTGAGCCAGCGCACAAACCAGGCGTAAACTTTTCGACGCGAATTAATATAACATCATGAATTTTAACAATCATAGGGCGTTTGCCTAAGCGGTCTCGGGCAATGCCACATACCCGCAGGCTCCCTCTGCTGCGTATATCTATAGGGATGCTTTTATCCCTACAGGTGACGCATGACACAACAACAATATGAATTATCACCCGATCATGACGCGCATATTGCCTCAGCCATCGGTAAGTTTTTCCGCCGCATCATTCCAATGCTGGCGTTGATGTTAATCGTTAATCAAATTGACCGGGCAAACATTGGCTTCGTTAAAGCCGAACTGCAAACTGATGCAGGTATCAGCGCTGCTGCTTTCGGCTTAGGCGCAGGACTGTTCTTTATCGGCTATGCGCTGTTTGAAGTGCCGAGCAACATGATGCTGAAGAAACTCGGCGCACGTGTGTGGCTCACGCGCATTATGATTACGTGGGGCATGGTGGTCGTGCTGACCGGTTTCGTGAGTACGCCGCTGCATTTCTATCTGCTGCGCTTCCTGCTCGGTGTAGCGGAAGCGGGCTTCTTCCCCGGCGTGCTGTTCTACTTCCGTCAATGGGTGCCGAACGCCTGGCGAGGACGCGCCACCGCGATGGTGCTGAGTGCCACAGCCAGCGCCTTTCTGTTCTCTGGTCCGCTCACCGGCGCCATTTTGATGATGCATGATGTTGGCGGCATCGCGGGTTGGAAATGGGTGATGTTTATGGAAGGCGGTGGATCGATCGTGATCGGCTTACTGGCCGCCTTTGTGCTGGTCTCTAAACCGGACAGCGCGAAGTGGCTGAGCGATGCGGAGAAACAGGCGCTGGCGCAACAGTTGGCATTGGAAGATGAGGTTCGCGAGGAGCATGCGGTTAGCCATGGCCGATGGGGCTTGATCACCGATCGCAGTCTTTTGTCTTACTGCCTGATTTTCTTCACCATGACCATGACCGGCTACACGTTAGTGTTTTGGCTACCGCAAATCATTCAGCGCATTCAGGGCTTCAACAGTTTTGAAACCGGACTGTTGACCGCCGTTCCGTGGCTGTTCGCTATCGTCGCGCTGTTTCTATTGGGTAAAGCCACCGATCGCTATCGCAATAAGCTGGATAAAGGGCTCGGCATCGCTATGCTGATCGCCGCGTGCGGCACCTTTATGGCCACGCTTGGCACGCCATGGTTTGGCTTTGTGGCGATGATTGTGGCCTGCATTGGGTCCAAAGTGAGCGCGGCATTCTTCTGGCCGCAACCGCAAAGCGAATTACCGGCATCCATTGCCGCTCCCGGCATTGCGCTGATCAACTCGATTGGCAACCTCGGTGGCTTCTTTGCGCCAACCGTATTCGGCTATCTTGAAATGCACACCGGCAGCACCACCGGCGGACTTTATGCCCTGACCAGCGTGTCAGCAGTTACCGGACTTTATTTGCTGTTGCGTCGCAAGCCTGTTCCACCCGCATTCGGTCACACGGAGAGAAACCATGTCAGACAGTCCAGTCATTAAATCGATGCGCATCGTGCCGGTTGCCGGCTACGACAGCATGCTATTGAACATTGGTGGCGCCCATAACTGCTATTTCACGCGCATCATCGTGATTTTAACCGATTCCGCCGGACATACCGGCGTCGGCGAAACGCCGTGTCATGCATCGACGTTGCACCTGCTGGAGCAATTTCGACCGATGATTGAAGGCAGCTCGTTGCTGCGCCTTAACGCCACGCTAAGCCAATTGTTCAGCAGCGACGCGCGCCAGCTGCAAACCTCGCATACCAACGATATTCATATTCCGCAGATGAATCCGGAGAAATTTTACAACGCCGCAGCGGCCATAGAAGCGGCGCTGCTGGATCTGCAAGGAAAGCTGTTTAACCTGCCGGTGGCGGATCTGCTGGCCAGCGGTAAACAGCGCGATCGCATTCCGGTGCTGGGCTATTTGTTCTACATCGCCGATCGCAAGCGCACCAATATGAACTATCGCTCGGGAGAGCAGGAGCAAGATGGCTGGTTCCGTCTGCGTCATGAGGCGGCGATGGACAGCGATGCCGTGGTGCGACTGGCCGAAGCGGCGGTTGAGCAATACGGCTTCCGCGACTTCAAGCTCAAAGGCGGCGTGCAAACAGGTGAAGAGGAAGTGGCAACGGTGGAAGCGCTGCTCGCACGGTTCCCTGAAGCGCGCGTAACCGTGGATCCTAATGCCAGCTGGTCGCTGGATGAGGCGATTCGCTTTGGCAAGCAGCTGGCTGGAAAGGTGCCGTATCTTGAAGATCCTTGCGGCGCAGAACAGGGCTATTCCGGGCGGGAAACCTTAGCGGAGTTCCGCCGCGCCACCGGCGTGCCGGTCGCCACCAACATGATCGCCAACGACTGGCGTCAACTGCATCATGCGCTGCAACTGAATGCCATTGACATTCCTCTCGCCGATCCGCACTTCTGGACGATGCGTAACGCCAACGTGGTGGCGCAGTTATGCAATGAATGGGGGCTGACCACTGGCTGCCACTCCAACAATCATTTTGATATATCGCTGGCAATGGTCGCGCACCTTGGTGCAGCTGCACCGGGCGACCGTCAAACCGCGTTTGATACTCACTGGATTTGGCAGGACGGTCAGCAGCTTACGCGTCAACCTCCGCAGATCCGCGATGGCTATCTGGAGTTGCCGCCGGGGCCGGGATTGGGCATTGAGCTGGATATGGATCGCATCGAACAAGCGCATGCGCTCTATAACGCGCTGCCGGATAAAAATCGTAACGACGCGTTGGGAATGCAATTTTTGATTGATAACTGGCGCTATGATGCCAAACGTCCGTCATTAGTGCGCTAAGGAAGCAGTATGAAGAAACGACTACGCGCGGTGACGCTATTGGCGTCGATGGCCGCCAGCGCACCGTTGATGGCGCAAACCTTTGTTTACGTGTCAGAAGCTAATGATGGCACCATTGCGCGCTACGCGCTGAACGAGCAAACCGGTGCGTTACAGTTGCTGGGACACACTCAAGCCGCTGGTAAAGTGATGCCGATGGCACTGAGCGCCGATCATAAGCATCTGTACGCCGCGATTCGCAGTACACCGCTGCAACTGGTGAGCTGGAATATCGACAGCAAAACCGGCGACCTGAGCCAATTGAACCGTGTGACTGCCGCGGCCAGTTATCCCTACATCAGTACGGATCCGCAGGGACGATTTCTGCTTGGTGCGTCCTATGATGGCGATGTAGTACAGGTTTACAGACTCAATAACGACGGCAAGGTGAGTGCGCCGCCGATCGGCAGTTATAAAACCGGGCATGCGGCGCACTCAGTCATTGTTGATGCGAGCGGTAACAACGCTTATGTCGGTAATCTCGGCACCGATCGCGTGCTGCAATTGAAACTTAGTGCTGAGGGTGAACTGACGTCGCTGGGGAACGGTTACGTCAAAACGGCTGCTGAGAATGGGCCGCGCCATTCCGTGTTATCGCCGGATAATCACTTCCTCTACAACATCGGCGAAATGGGCGGCATCATTACCCAGTTCCGTCGAGAAGCCAGTGGAGAACTGGTGAAAGTGGCGGAGACACCGAATGCCGTGGCTGAAAAATACCAACTTGAACATGGCAAAGAGCGTCCGCCGGGCTACAGCGACACCACGCCACGTATCTGGGCAGCCGATATTCGCCTGACGCCGGATGGACGTTTCCTGTATGTCAGCGAGCGCACCAGCAGCACGATTAGCGGATATCGTGTGAATAAGGCTGACGGTAAACTGACGTTGATTGATAGCTGGCAAGTCGAGAAACAGCCGCGTGGTATGGCGATTACCGATGATGGACGTTGGCTGATTGCCAGCGGCGAGAAAAGTGCGGTTACCGGCAGCTATGAAATTAATGCCGAAAGCGGGGGGCTGAAGCGAGTTGGCGAAGCTCCAGCTGGCGGTGATGCCAATTGGGTGACCGTGGTGAGTTATTGATTTATTCGTAGGGGGGCGATTTCGAGCAATTCATTGCGCCCCTACGAAGCAAGTGATCCGCAGCAGAACCTATAGTTGCTTATATTCTTCATCAGAAACCGGTTCAAGCCACTCGTTGGAAGCGCCCTCAGCTGGTACTGCGATAGCGATGTGTGCGAACCAACTATCCGCCGATGCGCCATGCCAATGCTTCAATCCCGCCGGAATGTTGACCACATCGCCAGCCACTAACTGACGCGCTGGCTGATTCCACGCTTGATACCAACCCGTCCCGCCAGTAACCAGCAAAATCTGCCCGCCACCATGATGGATATGCCAGTTATTGCGGCAGCCCGGTTCAAACACCACATTGCCGATATTGACGCCTTCTGTCGTCAACATGCTCAGATAGCTGGTCCCGGTAAAATATTGCGCAAATGCATCGTTTTTAGGCCCTTTGGGGAAAATGCCATTGCCGTCAAATTGATCGTTCATCTTTATCTCCATGTAAGTGCAGCATGGTTAAAGTGTAGCGGCGGGTTAGCTAAATGATAATGCGCTCAAAGTTGCAAGCACTTGTGAGCGCTATTCATTAATGCAGCTTGCGTGACGGTGTCACATATTTGAGCGTAAAGATTGCGTTCACATCCCACGACGATCGACGTTGCTAGCGACTAACCACAGAAGCGCGGTGACAAACCAGCCAATCACCCACGACACATCATTACCGGCAAAAATCCAGGTTAACGAACCGTGATGCAGCGGGTTATCAATAAATGGCAACTGTACCAGCACGCCACAGAAGTAAACAATAATGCCTGCCCAGTTCCAGCGGCCATAACGTCCATTGGGTTGTGAAAGCGCCGGCACATCAACTTTTCCTTTGGTAATCAAATAGAAATCCGTCAGACTAATGGCACTCCACGGCACAAAAAAGGCCAGTAAGAACAGCAGGAAATGGGTGAAGGATTTCAGGAAAGCCGGTTCGCTAATCAGCGCAATGACGCAAGAAATCGTCACCATCAAGACGACAAAAACAATGCGACCACCACGGCTCAACGCCGTTTTCTGACGGAAACCAGAAACGATGGTGGTGAGCGACATAAAACTGCCGTAGGCGTTTAACGTGGTAAAGGTGATTTTGCCGAAGCAAATGGCGAAATAGATCACCATCGCCATAGTTGCGCTGCTGCCTAAACTGACAATATAGCCAACCTCGTTGCCAGAAAAAGCCTTGCCGGCAATGGCTGCAACGATGACACCTAACGTCATTGATGCCTGTGTACCTAAAACGGTGCCAAAAAACACGCAGCTAAACAGTTTCTTTGCCGAGACATTCGCCGGTAAATAGCGCGAATAGTCAGAGACATACGGACAAAAAGCAATCTGCCATGACGACGACAGCGAAACGGCAAGCAAGAAGTTAGCGACCGTGAAATGCTGGTTTTGCCACAACGCGGAAAGATCATGGGTTGAGAGCAACGTGACAAACAGGTAAACGAAGGCGAGGACGCCAATTACGCTGGCCACTTTACCGAGCTTGTGAATCACGCGATATCCCAGCACCGCGATGACGACGATAATCGCACTGAAAAGGATCATGCCTAAAGCATTGCTGGTATTGATCAGCCTGGCGAGCGCCTGTCCGGCCAATACTGTGCCGCTGGCAGAGAATCCGACATACATGATGCAAACCAACACTAACGGAATCACCGCACCATAAACGCCAAACTGCATGCGGCTGGTGATCATTTGCGGCAGTCCGAGGCGCGGGCCCTGAATCGCATGCAGTGACATAATCACCGCGCCAATCACTTGCCCAACCAGCAAGCCGATTATCGACCACACTACGTCACCGCCCAATACCACGGCCAGCGCGCCGGTCACAATGGCGGTAATCTGCAGGTTGCCACCAAACCACAGGGTGAACTGGCTAAAAGGATGTCCGTGGCGTTCGCTCGGAGGAATGAAATCAATGGATCGCGTTTCTGACAGGCGCTGTTTCTCTGCGCCGGCGTAATCTGCTGCAGGTGATTCGGCTGACATAGTTTCCTCGCTGAAGCGTCTAAAAGTGGGGAATTATTGTTAGTGTGAGGTGAACTCTCTTGGTGGTACATGTATATACATGTAGCGATATTGTCATGCAGAATAGAAAGTTACAATACGATCAGCCATTGGAAAATGTGATGACGTTGGCAAGGTTAGGAAGTGATGAGAAGTACAGCACAGCGGAAATATGGGACGTTAAGATGACGTCGCTACGTGAATTCTGTAAAAAGAGCAGGGGAATAACAGCTGAGAATTCACGTAGCGCTGCCTGGTTTATCGGCAAAAATTACTTATCCCGGCCGATTGTCCAGGGGTTTGGCGCTGAATCATCTGGCTTATCGCCAGCAAAATCATCCAGCGAATCCAGATACAGTGCCTCAACTTCGGCACGCGCCCAAGGCGTACGGCGCAAAAATTTCAGGCTCGATTTAACGCTAGGATCGCTTTTAAAGCAGTTGATATTAATAAGCTTACCCAGTTCGGCCCAACCGTAATGGGCGACCAGCGCATTAATTTGCATCTCAAGCGTAATGCCGTGCAAGGGATCTTTGGAGCGATGATCGTTCATAGGAAATCCTTAAAATGTTGACGGCAAAGGTTACAAGAAAGCCACGCAGGCGGCAATGGTGCGATCTTCATTGCCGTTAAATGCTGTACACTTGTTGCCAGAAAATCACTATTGGACGGTACGCTATGAACGACAAGAAAATGATTTCCATCGATCAATTCAATCTGAGTGAACGCGTTGCAGTAGAGGACGCGTTTAAAGGGTTGATGGAGAAGTATCGCCAGCGCACCGGCAAAGAGCCGGATGCAAAGAAAGAGAAAGAGTTCACGGCGGAAGCCCGGCAGCAGATTATGACGACGAAACTGGCCAAAGAGAAAGCGCTGGCTGAAAAGGCCAGGAAAACACCGACGCGCCGGAAGAAACCTGAATCGTTGAAAGAAAGTGAAGTGAGCGATTTCAACTGGAAGGCATCAGTGATTAAAGGGCGCAGATAACGACGTTGTTGCCACAAATTTCATTCAACAGTCCGGTAACCGGGTTATAGCGGTTTACGGATTGTTGTTGGATAGTCGTAAGAAAGCAGGTGATGAGCTGATGGTGATTTGGGTGCGCGCTTAGATACTTCATTTAACATAATATACATTATGCGCCCTTTGGTTGTAGGTGCTATTTGATAATGTCACTTTTTAGCTAGTTCATAATGTCACCCAGATACGGCGCTTTTGCCATCTTTTCTGGGAGATCTCTGCTGATGCTGGTGACCATGTCGAACAAAGAACTTCACCGTCTTCCCGTGATTCAGGCTGTTATCGAAAAACGCCTGCGTCGTTGTGATGCTGCTTCACAGTTGCAGCTCACTGAACGTCAGGTTCAGCGGTTGATGAAACGCTATCGCGAGTTCGGCGCTGCCGGGCTGACGAACGCGCGTCGCGGTAAACCTGGCACCCACCGGATTAATGATGCGCTGCGCTGCCAGATACTGACGCTGCTACGCGAAAATTACGTCGGTTTCGGCCCCACACTTGCCGCAGAAAAGCTCCAGCAGCGTCACGGGATTGCGATCTCAGTTGAAACACTACGATGCTGGATGACTGCTGACGGACTCTGGATCCCGCACGCTCGCCGTCAGCCTCGAGTTTATCAGCCTCGTCACCGGCGTGACTGTCTCGGCGAACTTATCCAGATCGACGGCTCTCACCATGACTGGTTCGAAGGCCGCGCACCAAAATGCTGTCTGCTGGTTTACATTGATGACGCAACCGGTCGTCTGATGCACCTGCGCTTCTGCCAGAGTGAATCAGCTTTTGATTACATGATGGCCACGCGCGATTACATCGATAAACACGGCAAGCCGGTGGCGTTTTACAGCGATAAGCACGCAGTATTTCGCGTCAGCCAGGCCGAAACACGACGTACTGGCATGACGCAGTTCGGACGCGCGCTGCACGAGCTGAACATTGATCTTATCTGTGCCAACAGCTCACAGGCCAAAGGCCGGGTCGAACGCGCTAACCTGACGCTGCAGGATCGGCTGGTTAAGGAGATGCGGCTGGAGAACATCATCGGCATTGATAACGCCAACGCCTGGATTGAAACGTTCATCAGCGACTTCAACCGCCGCTTTGCCAGACCGGCAAAATACCCCAAAAACCTGCATCGAACTGTTACAGAGAGTGGTCCGGAGCTGGACGATGTCTTCGCCTGGCAGACACTGCGCACGCTCTCAAAATCACTGACTTTTCAGTACGATAAAATCATATATCTTGTAGAACCTACGGAGGAAAACTCACGCATTGCCGGAGAGAAAATCCTTGCTTTTGATTATCCGGACGGCACGCTCGCATTTCGCCACGGCAGCAGAATCTTGGAATATCAGATGTTCGACAAGCTGGAGTGCATCAGCCAGGGGCGCATCGTTGAAAACAAAAGGCTGGGCGCGGTGCTGAAGCTCGCGCAGGAAAAGCAGGATGAACTGGAGGCCGCAGGAAAGAGAAAACGCAGCCGTCATATGCCTAAGAGACAGGCGCAGGTTCAGGAACAACTCAGGGCAATCAATCCTGTACTGGCTGAGCCGTCACTCTTTAAATCCAGCCTGAAAAAATGAGCTCTCTGCCCTTTTCTCTTCATCAGAAAAGAGCACAAAGTGACATTAACAAATGGGAAATCAGGGTGACATTATCAACAGGGATAGACATTGGTTTGTAACGGCTAAATTCAGATGTCCGCCTCGAAGATGCGGATATTTCGTTGGATTGGTTATGTTGAGATCCTCAGATGCTGACGCTGCTAAGCGAAATCCCCAAACTACACAACGGTTGAAAACTAAGGTAACTGAAGATTTGTGGCTTTTCGCTGCCGCTGCTCGCCAATGACGGAAAATAACCCACCCGCCATCACCAGCGCCGCACCCGCAAAGGTATTAATCCCCGGTAATGCTCCGAGGAACATAAAGCCAATCAATACTGACCAAATCAGCGTGGTGTAATCAAATGGTGCAAGCAATGAAGCGTCTGCATATCGCAGACTGAGCGTCAGAAGGATTTGCGTAATTCCACCAAACAAACCGCAGCCGACGAGTAACAGCAGTTCACGGCTATCAGGCATTTTCCAACCGGCAGCGAGGGTAAGCAGTGATGTTGAAGCGGTCATGACCGCAAACCAGAAAGCGATGGCACCGGGTTTTTCTGTTTTATTTAGAAAGCGGATTTGTATCGATGCTCCCGCAGTACATACCGCGGCGGCGATTGCCAGCATCACGCCTGCAGAAGAAGCAAAACTGATTGAGGAACCGGAAAAAGCGATCAGGCCTGAAAGCATCACCACAATGCCCGCGAACCCTGTTAGCACCGCTATCCAACGATAAAATTTCACCCTTTCGCGCAGAATAATAGCTGCAAGAATAACGGTAAAAAGCGGTGCTGCGTAGTTAAGCACCGTGGCATCGGCCAGGGAAATGTAGAGTAGAGAGAGATAACTCAGGTACATGCCGCCAGTTCCTGCTAGCCCACGCAAAAAATGTCCTTTGACGTCTGAGGTCTTTATCCCCTCTTTCACCCCTCCTTGCAGTCGCAGCCAAAGTAGTAAAGGAAGCATGGCGAGAAACGAACGGAAAAAGATGACTTCGCCAACGGGCACGTTTCCGCCGAGGCCTTTAACACAGGCAAGCATCAGCGTTGAACTGAGTGCAGCCATAATTTTCATTGAGATGCCGGTTGAAACACTCATTACTTAATGTGGCCTGGAAATGTGTCGAGAAGAGTTGGATTAAGATACGTCAACAACCGCGAAATTCGTCACTTAATCATCGACCTTGCACGGCATTATATTTCTTAAGCGGTGGGAACAGACGGCTAACAGGGTAAAAAAAAGCCGCCCTTGAGCGACTTTTTTACAAGTTAATCATTTAAAGCGGTAATCAAATACGCCCATTACTTTATTTTTGCCAACACTTATCATGTGGCCGTCATTAAATTAACGGCTCACTTCATGACCAATTAAACCACCGATGGCTGCGCCGCCGAGCGTGCCGAAGGTGCTGCCGCCGGTTAAAACCGCCCCGCCTACCGCACCGACGCCAGCGCCAATCGCGGTGTTTCGGCCACGATGCGACATACCGCAGGCGGTCACAGAAAACATCACCAACATAACCATAGCAATTTTACAGCTGCGTTTTAAAAGCATACAAAGCCTCACTGCCATTATTTTATGGCATGCAAAAGTGTTTATTTGATTGTTGTTAAAATACCCAATCTGTAATGACTGGCACTGCTCGTCGGCGTGAATTTAAGGTGTTTTGGTATCAGGCGGAAGGTAAAAATTCTTATTTAATGGTGGTACTGGCGCGCAGAGAATCGTGCTTAATGTCAGGTGCGCACGGATGCGCACCTGGTGACTTGTTTAACGCTGATCTTCGGCCATGACGTTGCCGTTGATGGTCATCGGCACGCCATCCAGCGACAGCGAACAGTTTCTTAGAGGGATATCAAGATGGCACGGGGTATCGCGCGTTCCGCCCGCTTCGGTATTCGGGCCGCTGGAGAACAGGAAGTTTCCGGCGAAGGCACGTGCATCCATGCCGATGGTGGCTTGACGATCGTACAAGCCTAGTGTGCTCCAGTGGGCGCGCGTCATTAATCCCCAGCCTACATGTGCCATGGCGTAGGCTTCTGGATCGTTGAATGAATCCATAAAATTACGCATAAACTCCGCGTCAAAGCCGCCCTCAATACTGCGGATGTAACCTTCCTCGATAATCAACGTGACCGGCTCGCGCGCGTAACGTTTGAACGGCAACAGGATATCGCCGCTATCAATAACAATTTTACCATTTGAGCTGCCCTCATTTGGCCAGCGGGCGATGAAGCAACTTGGCCAGTGATCCCACTTACCCGGCGCATCGGAGAAGCCATATTGGGTTAACACCGGATAATCGCCCAAAGCGCAGCTAAAGTGGGTACCCGCCGTTGAGGTTACCGTCATGGTCTTCGCCTGCTGCAGCTGTTGGGTTGCAGCCAATGCACGCTGTTTATCGGCCAGAGTGGGCAGCAAACGCAACAGAATTTCCGGCGGTTCAACCGCCAGCAGCATGCGCGTATTGGCTTTGAGAATTTCTTCCTGCTCTGGCGAAAACAGCAGCAGCATTGTATCGATAATCAGATCGCTGCTTTTTAGCGCATTCAGCGCCACGGTGTTGGTTTCCAGTGCCGTTTTACCAACATAACCCGATTTATCCGGGCTCAGCGCCTTTTCGCCGTTCATCGGTGGCAGCATCAAACGCGTGACGACACCCCCCAATAACCCACAGGCAATTTCGCAGGTATTCACTACCTGAGGATGCGAATCGGTGCTGGTGAGAATGGTGACCTGCTCGCCCGCCTTTAATTGACACAAGTTCAAAACATGCTGCCAACCTTTTACTAAGTCGCTATCACTTACAGCCATCTTATGCTCCTCGTGCAGATGAGATTCAGGCGATGCCAGGCGCCGCCAGAGAGAAATATTGACGATCAAAATGCAGTAACGGTGGATGTGCATGACCAAAGCGAATCGCTTCAACTGCACCAAAAAATACGCTATGTGTGGAGGTCTGCACGCGTTCTGCAATGCGGCAGTCGAGATTCACTAAGGCATCATCCAGCGCCGGTGCGCCGCTGGCGAGTTCGCTCCAGTCTGCATGATGAAAGCGCTCACTGGGAGGGACGCCCGCCTGACCGGCAAAGATATCCGCCAGAAAGCGTTGGTCGGCATTTAACACGTTGACGCAAAAGGACCCGTTCTCCAGTATGGCGCGATGCGCTTCGCCAAAATGGTTGACGCAGATCAGCACCATCGGTGGCGTCACCGTCAGGCTACATACCGCCGAGGCGGTCATCCCGCGGCGCCCTTCTCCTTTGCCGGTAGTAATAATGTTTACCGCCGTAGCTAACTGACGCATGGCACTTTTAAACTGCTCTTCCAGGGGTATTTCATTGGTTGTCATTTCAGTTCCTCTCGTTCCCAGCCGGGTAACCGGCGCAGTTGCCGCACAAAAAAAGGCGCGCCCAATACCACCACAAACATGCGCACGGTTTGTAACGCCAGTACAAAGGTCACATCAACGTGGCTGGCAATCGCCACAATCGCCACGGAGTCGATGCTGCCTGGCACAGTCGCCAGAAACGCCGTCAGGAGATCGACGTTCATCAAATAGCTGAGCAGCAGTGAAAAGAGTGCGCTGAGTGCAATCAACGCCAGTGAAGCCAGGAGCGCCAGCGGTATCATGCGAATCAGGCGCAGCAGAATTTCGCGCGTGAACTTAAGTCCCACCTCCAATCCGATGGCGGCAAACGCCAGATTCAGCACCCAGCTGGGCAGCGTCATATGATAGACATCGCTAGCGCTCAGCAGCGCGCCTACGATCAGCGGCACCATCATCGCTGCCGCCGGTAAAAAACGGAGGTAACGCGTTGCCAGCGGCCCAAGTGCGGCAATGGCCAGCGTACTGCCTAAGGCGCTGAGGGCAATTGGTGTAAAGCTGAACAAGCTCGCACTGCTGATCACGGTGGCGGGCGTCGCGAAAAGATGGGATACCAGCGTTACGGCCAACACCACTGAAGCGAGTCGGATGTATTGCACCAACGCCACCACCCGTCCATCGGCGTTACGTTCATAAGCAATTATCACCATGGCGCTCGACATACCGGGCATAGCGGCCCATATCGCCGTTTCTGCCGACACATTGCCGAAATAGCGAAGTGCCCAACTGATCGAAAATGAAAATAACAGCGTGGCGGATACCGACAGCAATAAGATCGGCCAGTTACTGATGACCGAGAGCAAAATCACGGGCGTTAAATTGGTGGCAATCAAGCAACCGGCCACCCCTTGCGCCAGCAGAAACACCGGCCGCCATAAGCGGCGCTCATTGCCGCTCACAGCAAAACAGACGCCGGCCAGCATGGAACCTAACAGTGCGGCAGCCGGGAAGTTGATCAGCGTCAGCAACTGAGAAATGGCAGCAGCCAGCACAAAGAGGCCGCCCCACTGAATCAGTTGATTACTGCGTGAAGGCGAAACAGCTGACGCAGTGAGTTTCATACCACCCCTGTAAAATCCTGATTAACCGCTAAATGGTCTTCGATCCACGCTGCGCCGTGCAGCAGACGCGCATCGTCGCCAATGCGACCCACCAGTTGAATGCCTACCGGTAAGCCTTTGGGGCCACGCGTGGCCGGGACGGTAATGCACGGCGTATGCAGCAGTGTCCAGACCTGGTTAAAGGCCGGATCGCCAGTAGCGGCTAATCCTGCTGGTGCTTCACCGGGCGCCGCCAGCGTCAAAATCAGGTCGAAATCTGCCATCAGACTCTGCATCCTGTGACGCCACTCGCTGAGTGCCGCTTGCGCCTGCTGATACTGCGCAAAGGTGGATTTCGCTTTGAAATCGAGAAAACGGCGGGTGACATCACTGATTTCACTGCGACGATGCTCGAATGCCAGCGCATGCGCCACTTCCCACCCCATCACCGCATCGTGCATAGCGAACAGGTGCTCGAAATGGGGCGGCGTGGCGATATCACTCACGTGCGCGCCGGCAGCGGCCAATTGCGAGGCAGCAAACTCCACCGCCGATTGTGATTCACTCTGCGCCTGCGCCCAGTTTGAAGAACGGAACACGGCAATGCGCGGAGCTGCAGACGCCTCTGCCACGTTCAACGCTGGTTGGCTGGCTAACACCGCGCTGGCAAAGCCTGCATCACGCACGTTACGGGTAATCACACCAATGGTGTCCAGCGAATGCGCCAGCACTTTGGCACCGGTGCTATTAATGGTGCCGAAACTCGGTTTGTATCCCACCACCCCGCAATAAGAGGCCGGACGAATAATCGAACCAGAAGTCTGCGTACCGTAAGCCACCTGCGCCATATTAGCGGCGACGGCCGCGCAGGAACCGCTCGATGAACCGCCCGGCGTGTGTGCGGGATTATGCGGATTACGGGTTTGATTCGGGCTGGCCATGGCAAATTCGGTAGTGACGGTTTTACCCATGATCACGGCATCAGCGCGGCGCGCCAATGCCACACAACTGGCATCCCACGCGGGATGAAATCCGCGGTACAGTGCCGAACCGTAGCCGGTCGCGAGGTCGACGGTATCAATCACATCTTTAACCCCGATCGCCACGCCCGCGAGTGCGCCTTTTTCTCGTCGTGCATCAAGCGCTTGTGCCGCTTGTAATGCCTGTTCATTGGCTAAGGTTTCCCACGCTAAAATAGCCGGTTCGCGGCGCGCAATATGTGCCTGACGCACTTCAATTGCCGCGCTGGCGGTTAATTCACCCAATTGCACTTTGGACGCCACTTCACGGGCCGTTAGCGCCAGAATGGCCTGCTCAGACAGAGACATGGGAACTCCTGTTAAAGGGGGGGCGACGATGGAACCAGGGCTGCGCCTGTTCGAGTTGACCGGCGAGCGAAAACAGCGTGGTTTCATCACCAAATGCCGCGCCAAAATGGACGCCGATGGGTAATCCCGCGCTCGACATACCTAGCGGAACGCTCATCGCCGGGCAGCCAGCGGCATTGAATACGCAGGTAAAGGGACCGTGCTGCCAGAAGTGTTGATAGAAAGCATCAAGATCCTCGGTATCACCGTGCATCACACCCAGTAACGGCGCGACTTCGCTGGTGACCGGCGACAGCAGAATGTCGTATTGACTGAAGAACTGTCCCATGGCGCGGGCGCAGGCGTGTAGTTGGTTTACCGCCCACAAATAGTCGGTACCGCGCCAGTTAAGCCCTTCTCTGATCCACTGCTGGTTAACCGGCTCTAGGCGCGACAGCGGATCGCTGATGCCGCGCGCCGCGGCAAAACTGTTCATGCCATTGGCAACGTTGACGCCCAAAATAATGCGCCAGGCGCGCATCAAGGCTTCGGCATCGTAGCGACATTCAGCCGGTTCAACCTGATGGCCCAACGTGCTGCATAAGTTGGCCGCTTGGTTAACCGCCTGCAAAATCTCGGGATCGATGGGATTCCCCAACGGCGAACGGCTAATCAACCCAATACGAAGCGGGCGCGGCGCCTGGCTTACGGCCTGAAGGTAACTGTGTGGGCTGGCGGGAGCAGCATAAGGATCGCCGCGATCTGCGCCCGAACTGATATCCAATAGCGCGGCATTATCGCGGACCGACCAGCTCACGGCGTGTGGCGTCGACATCCCCGCAATCGCTTCAACCGCTACCGGGCCAAGCGGATTGCGCATGCGGCTGGGTTTAAAACCAAACAGGCCGCAATGTGACGCCGGAACGCGTGTGGAACCGGCTCCGTCAGAGGCATTGGCCAGCGGCATCCATCCGGCAGCGACCGCCGCCGCCGAGCCGCCGGAGGATCCTCCTGGTGTTCGCGAGAGATCCCAGGGATTGCGCGTAGCACCGTAAGCCAGAGGCTCGGTGGTAAAACTCAAGGCAAACTCCGGGGTGTTTGATTTGCCGAGCAGCAGCAATCCCGCCCGGCGATAACGCGCAATCAGCGTGCTGTCCTGCGAAGAGACCACGTCACTGAATAAGTGCGAACCACTGGATAAAGGCTGGCCGTTGACCTCAAAACCGGTGTTTTTGATCAGCATCGGCACACCAGCAAACGGACCATCGGGTAAACCCTGCCGCAGCTGCTGGCGCGCCTGTTCCCATGCGGGATGCACCACCGCATTCAGCGTAGGATTACCCTGTTCACACAGGCCGATCGCGGTTTCCAGCACTTCTTCTGCACTGACCTGCCGCTGACGAATCAGCGCAGCCAGTCCCAGACCGTCATAGTCTGCATAGTTGTTAAACATGCGATTCTCCGTTACCCGTCAGTGACGTGTGGCCGCCAAACAGGGCGACCCTGCGGCTGCATTACGCCAAACCGGCGAGCTTCTTCACCTGGTCAACAAAGACATCGCGTTTTACTTCTTCATACAGGCGCGCACGCAGGCGCGGTGCCGGGCTGGAGTTCACGTTTTCGAACAGCGCCACGCGCCCTGCCAGGGAGCTGGTGGTCATATCCCAGATAAAGTTCATTAATTGCTCTTTCTCCATCGCGCTGGCACCGTGACCCACCAACAAGTCGTGCAGGTAATGGCCAATATCTGGATTGTCGAACGCGGCTTTGCCAAAGCGCATCACCAAACCCTGTCCGCACATCTCCTGCAAAATATGGATGATGCGTGGATAGTGCTGGATCGAATAGAGGCGCCCCGCCGTTAACATGCCGACATCCGGAGCCATCACTTCGCCCTCGGTCATTTGCGCTTTGGCTTCGGCGGCATAGACGAAGGCGCGCAGCGTCTGCGCATACTCAATCAGTTCCCCGAGCATCGCCTGCACCGCAGGAATGCGACCGGTGCCGAGCACATCCAGCACCAATTGTCCGGCCCCGACAAACAGCTCGGCCTTCACTGCCAGACGCGTCAGCACGTGCCAGTGGGCAAAGGTACAAACCGGGCCGTAATATTGCATGGCCGTAGGATCGCCGAGATTGAAAATACGGTCAGTCGGCACAAACACGTTATCAAAGATGATGAACTGATCGGCCTCCTCGCCCAGTCGCGCGATGGGATGGTCAAAGGGATCGGCTTGCGGATGCGACACCATTTCACGTGAAATCATGCGAATGCCGTCGGAATTAATGGGGATGGAACCCCAAATACAGGCTTCCGCGGGCGTTTCCTGGATGCCGCCTAGGTTGGTAAAGAAGATTTCATTGGCCTGCGCCGCAATCGAGCCGACGGTTTTTGCACCGGAGACGCGTATGCCGCCGCGTTCAATGCTTTTCACCCTTAGCAGTGACGCTTCACCCGCTTTCGGAGAGGAGCGATCGGTTTGCGGACCGGTCAGGCTTTCGGATGCAGTAAGGTTATTGTCGCGACCATAAGCGAGATAGCGCTCAATGTTTTCAGCGAAATCCGGCTGGCAGCCATCGAAGGTGGATTTTTTAGCTTTAAAGGTGGGCAGATAGGCATATAAACCCACCGCAATTGCCGGAGCCAAATCCGGCGGACGACCAAAGGTGCCGCCGGTTTTCAGCGAGGTGTACTCAATCATCTTACGACGATCCTGCAATTCGCTAATGGTGCGAGGGATTTGCCAGGAGCGGCTGTAGACATCGCCAGTCACGCTGTCGGTGACGGTGGTGGCGTCGGCATGTTCTGCGGTGAACTGGTCATCAAACATCGATGCCAATAGGTCGACACCCGCAGCAAGCGCCGGCTCATCCGTGACTTTCTCCAGTTTTTTGCCGTTAACCCATAACTGGCGACCATCATCTAACGAAGCTTTGAACTCCGCGCCGGTTTTCAGTTTTTGTTGTGCTACGCCTTTCAACATCGCTTCCACTGGCTACCCCCTGAGTTTGAGAATCTGTCACGCCGCAAAGACCTCTTCACGACGGGTCGAACAGTTAAACCAATTACTCAACCATTTCCGGGTTTCCTCTGGTGTTGGCGATCCCGGTGATGCCAGAAAAACATAACAGCACAAACATTTCAACCATTAAAATTGGTTGTGGGGTGATTGGTTAATCGTGAAATTGACTGCGTAAAATGCTGAAATAACAGCGGTGAAAGCCGATGCGACCTGTGATTAATACGTTGAAATTAATAGATATAAATTTTTTTGGTTTAATGTTTGAATCTTATAGATATCCCCTGTGCCGCTTTCCGTCACTGGAAATTAGTATGACCTGCAGACGAGTGATAACCAAATGATATGGTTCAACCAAAAATATTGGTTGCATATTGGTTGTGTGAATAGCTTAATGAAATGCACCGGTGTAAGGGTGGTGCGCGTAACAACGCAACCCTGTGATTACACTGTGCATTCCGTTAATCATTTGTGCGGAGGAGAGAATGGCGGCAAAACAGTATGCAACATCAACGGGAAGCCTGGCATTGCGTGGTTTTATCTCCAGCGCGACAGGCAAAGGTAAGCGAGTGCGGTCGCAACTGGCGACGATCGGGCAGCGTAAATTGATAGCGCGTCTGCCAACTGGCACCCTGCTGGCCGCACCAAAATCGCTGTACTGGCATGCGATCCTGATGCTGATTAAGGATAAACACCTCGCCGCTGCCGCTGTTTTTCCACAGCGTGGTGTGCAGGGATTTGCCAGGCGTAACCTCCCCCAATGCCACCGAATACCAATGGGCGGTCGCCACCTCACACGACAACGCTTGTTTGCCCTGGTTATTAATGGCGATAACAAACTTATCCAGTCCTTGCGTTCCCCTTGCCACATGCAGCGTTTCCTGTGCCCACAGCGGAGCGGAAATAATAACAGCAAAACTTATTAGCCACTGAATTCGCATCATTGATCTCGTCGTAATTAAAGTGATGAGTTAACAAAGTGAATATTTATTTAATTTAACCTGATGTCAACAACAATTAATGAGGAATGCCATGATGAGAAGTTGGCAATTAGTTCGCTCCGCGCTGTTTATCAGTTTATTTTATTGCGTCAGCAGCCAGGCTGCCGATATTAAATCCATTGCGATACTCTCTCCCGAGCCGGGAACAGATTTTGGCTGGAACCAGCAAGGCATTGATGCCGCTAAAGCCGCCGGGGAAAAACAGGGTGTGAAAGTGATGGTGGCAGAAAATTTGAGTTACGGCGATGTGCGTCCGGCGATGCGCGATTTGATCGACGATGGCGCTCAGCTGTTGATTGCGCACGCCAGCGGCTACAACCAAGCCGCGCCAGAGATTGGTGCGCAGAACAACGTGCCAGTGGCAGTGACTGACAGTCCAGCTGCACTGAAATCCGGTTTGGTGGCTGATTACACCGTCAGTGGCCATGAAGGCGCGTATCTGGCGGGCGTGCTGGCGGCGAAAATGAGCCGCAGCGGTACGCTCGGCATGGTGGTCTCGGGCGAACCGCCTTCATGGAATGCGCAATCAAATGCTTTTATTCGCGGTGCCCGCGCAACTAACGAGCAGATTAAAATCCGTTACGCGGTGATCGGCCCTGCCGCTTATAGCGATGCGGCGGGCGGCAAACGCGTCACCGCGTCGGTGATTGCCGCCGGTGCAGATATCATCTTTGGTCAGGGTAATGGTTCCAGCTTTGGCATGTTGCAGGCCGTTGAAACCGCCAAAGCCGCCGATGGCGGAAAAGTCTATTTCATCGACGTGATTGGCGATAAATCAAAAATAGATAAAGGCAATTTATTAAGTTCGGTGTTATGGAACCTCACGCCGGTATTTAGTGCCATGATTACCGACTTAAAAGCCGATAAATATGGCAGCCACAACTACAAAACCTCATTAGCCGATGGTTCCATCAGCTTATTAAAGACCGATCATATTCCTGGGGATATTTGGCAGAGCGTTGAACAAATCAAGCAACAAATTATTGCCGGCACAATAAAAGTGCCGGCGGAATATGATGCTAAATCGCTGCATGATTTATTGAACAGCGGAAAATCCTAAATCGATTCAATTACCGGAGCCCATTATGAGTGATATCGCGCCCGTGCTGTCGGTTAAGCAGATTACCAAACGATTTCCCGGCATTGTCGCCAACGATCAGGTCGATTTCGCCTTGTGGCCGGGAGAAGTTCATGTGTTGCTGGGTGAAAACGGCGCGGGAAAATCGACGCTGGTGAGTATGCTCGCCGGCCTGTTGCAGCCTGATGAAGGCAGCATCACGCTGGCTGGCGAGCAGCAAAGCATTCACTCGCCACAGCGGGCGCTGGACTTGGGTATCGGCACGGTGTTTCAACACTCCATGATGGTGCCTTCCCTTTCGGTGGTCGATAACTTTGTGCTGGGCGAACGTTGGTGGAAGCGCCCGCCGCGCGCGCGTTTTGCCCAGGAAATTGCGCGCGTCAGCAAAGAGATTGGCGTGCAGGTCAATCCTTATGCGACCGCCGGTTCGCTGTCACTCGGCGAGCAGCAGCAGGCTGAAATCGTGCGCACGCTGCTCCGCGGCAGCCGGGTGCTGATTCTGGATGAGGCCACCGCGATGCTTACACCGCAGAATGCCAGCGAACTGGGGCAGCTCATGCGACGTCTGGTGGCGCAAGGGTTAGCGGTGGTGTTTATCACCCACAAATTAAATGAAGCGTTGGATTGGGGCGACCGCATTTCAGTGCTGCGCCTTGGCCGCAAAGTGGGCGAAATCACCCCCGATAGCTTGCGTGCGTTAAGCCGCGAAGAAGCCACGCGTCGGGTGGTGCAACTGATGTTTAATCTTGATGCGGCTCAGAGTCGTGAAGCCGAACACCGCGAGCGCAGCAGTAGCTGTCAGCACGATGCCAGTCCGGTGCTGGAAATCCATGCGCTGGAGGTTAATGACGCGCTGATGCCGGTGAGCCGCATTGAATTGCGCATTCGGCCCGGAGAAATCATCGGCGTGGCCGGTATTGATGGGAACGGGCAGAAACAGCTGGCTGAGGCGATTGCCGGACAGCGACCGCTCAGTAGCGGCCGCATCTGGCTGGATGGCACGTCCATTGAGAGCGACTCGATTGGTGAGCGGCGGCGACGCGGTCTGCGCTATGTCACCGATAATCGGTTGGGCGAAGGGACGGTGGGGACTTTTCCGGTTGCCACCAATCTGCTGCTCAAGCAGATCGGCGATCCCCCTTTCTGGCGCAACGGCATTGAGCAAACCGCTGCCATCGCCGAGTGGAGTCGCGTGCGCATTCGCGAGTACGACATTCGCGTACCGCAAACGGATACCCCGATTGGTAAGCTTTCGGGCGGCAATATTCAAAAAGCGGTGCTGGCACGCGAGTTGGGGGGCACGCCGCGCGCGGTCATCTTCTCCAAACCCACCTACGGCCTCGATTTACAAAATATTCGCTCAACGCGCCGGCGAATCCGCGAAACCGCTGAATCCGGCAGCGCCGTGATGCTGATTTCCACCGATTTGGAAGAGATTTTGGAACTCGCCGACCGCATCGCGGTGATGTCACAAGGCCAGATTGTTGGCGTGGTCGAAAACGATCCCCGCGCCCGCTCGCGCGTGGGTGAACTGATGAGTGGAGTACATTGATGAACAGTCAATCCGAACAAACCGGCTTGTCATCGCCAGCGGTGGTGCTGCCTTCGTGGACGAAAGTCTGGCTGATGCGTCTGGCCTATTCCGTGCTGCCGTTGCTGATTGCGCTGGCGATCACCGGCAGCCTGCTGCTGATGATGGGCGTTAACCCGCTGAAATATTACGCCTATATTGTGCGTAAAGGGCTGTTCACGCCGTCCGGTCTGGCTGCCACCTTGACGCGCATGGGGCCGCTGCTGCTGATCGCCGCCAGCCTGATTGTGGCGTTTCGCGCCGGGCTGTGGAATCTCGGCGGTGACGGGCAGTTTCTGCTCGGTGCAGTCACCTCTTCCGCGCTGGCTCCCGCACTGATTGGCTGGGGCGTGCCGGTCTGGCTTACGCTGCTGTTGGCGATGCTTGCCGCCGTGGTGGTCGGCGCTATCTGGGCGCTGTTGCCGGGCCTGTTGAAGGCGTGGCAAAACATCAATGAAATCATCACCACTATGATGATGTCGTTTTTGGGGATATCGCTGGCCAACGTACTGGTGAAGCTGGTGTTTTTTGATCCCAACACGACCGTGCCCCAGACCCGCACCTTGCCGTGGGAGGATCGCTTACCGGCGCTGTTTGGCAGCAATATCTCCTCTGGCTTACTGATTGGTTTAGTGGCGATTTTAGCGGTGCATTGGATGATGACGCGCAGCGCTTTCGGCCTGCAACTCCGCGTGGTGGGAGCCAATCCGCAGGCGGCAATTCATGCCGGAATCCCGGTGAGCCTACTGACGCTGGCGGTGTTTGCCCTGTCGGCGGCGCTGGCAGGATTAGGCGGCGCGGTAGAGATCATGGGCGTTCAAGGCAACGTACGTGCCGACTGGAATCCCGCTTACGGATTGGTGGTGGTTCCTCTGGTGTTTCTGGCGCGCTTTAACGGTTTTGGCACCATTGCGTTTGTCTTCCTGTTCTCAATGCTCTCCATCGGCAGCGAAAGCGCCGCCCGGCGCATGGATATTCCGAACCATTTCACCCTGGTGACGGTTGCCGTCTTGATGCTGGTACTGGGGTTAACCGAATGCGTTGAACAGCGTCAACGCCAGAAAAAGGGGTAGCACATGGATCTGTTTACGGTTGGCTTCCTGACATCACTGCTGCTCGGCGCGGTCATCGCGGGCGTACCGCTGTTGCTGGCGGGATTGGGCGAGCAGCTTTCCGAGAAAGCGGGTGTGCTGAACATCGGCCTCGAAGGCATGATGTTGTGCGGGGGTTATCTTGGCTTTTATGTTGCCTGGCAAAGTCAGTCGATGGGGCTCGGCCTGCTGGCCGGTGCACTCGGCGGTGGATTGACCGGCGCATTGATGGCGCTGCTGTGCGTCTGGTGGCGGCTGAATCAAATTGTGGTAGGAATTGCCATAACGCTCGGCGCAGAAGGCGCCACCGCCCTGCTGCACTATTTCCAGTTCAGCCGTACGTATCCCCGTTTGGGTAACGTCGATAGCTGGGCAATTCCCGGTTTGCATCAGATTCCGCTGGTTGGTCAGGTACTGTTTAATCAGCCGCTGGTTGTCTATCTGGCCGTGCTTACGGTACCGCTGTTTGCCTGGATCTATCGATCCACTCTCGCCGGACTGTATCTCCAGGCGGCCGGCGATAAACCGGCTGCGCTGGATGCCGCAGGTATCAACGTGTTACGCACCCGCACCATTGCGGTGGTGATCACCGGCATGTTTGCGGGGCTAGGCGGCGCATTTATGTCACAAATTGGCGCGGGGATCTTTGTCCCCTTTATGACACAAGGCAACGGTTTTATCGGTATTGTGCTGGCGATGCTGGCGCGCGGCAAACCATTATGGGTGCTGGCCGGTGCGCTGCTGTTTGGTTGCTGCTTATCAATGACCACTGCCTTGCAGGTATTGGGCATCGATGTACCCACCGATGTGATTCAGATGTTGCCGTTTATTGCTGTCATGTTGGTGCTGCTGTTGTTCGGACGTCGCGCTAGCTTGCCTGCGGCGTTAGGCGCGCCTTACGTACGCGGCGCACGTTAACATACTGTGTTTCTCAACCTTAAAAATCAACCAATTCATAAATGGTTTTGTGCGCGCTTTTTTTTCGGTTATGATGGGGAAATCGTGATTCTACTGCGTCAGATAATGACGAGTTGAGAATTTAGTGATCTGTTTTTGCTCATAATTATTACAATAACCATTTTTATTGGTTGCATGGCAAAGATCATCAACATCCCTACTCCGGTTATAGCGGAAAAGAACAATGACAGGAACGCCCATGACAACCAATAACGTTTCGCAGACCGAACGCTCGCCAGTCAAAGAGAAGCAGCAGGAGAAGCTGGAACAGCTGGTCACGCAAATCAGCAAACTTAAATCCGCGAAGGGTGGATTACCTGCTGAGCGCGTGCTGGCAGAAAAACTCAATGTAAAGCGTCATCTGCTGCGCCTTGCACTACAGATGATGCGCGATCGCGGTGATATTCCTCCCGCGCGCCCGGGACGTCGTATCACCTCCGGTAAGCCCAGAACCCAGCCGGTTGCCGTAACGGCTTCGGTCGATCCGGTCAGCACCTTTATTGGCAGTGACTTGGTGCGCTCCACCAATCCGCTGGAAGTGATGGAGATGCGTATGATGCTTGAACCGGCGTTAGCGCGTCTTGCTGCCCTGCGCGCGTCGCCGGAAGAAATTGCCGCGATAAAAGCCGCGGCCAGCACGCCCAACAATATCTCGCCCAGCGAAGCCGATCAGCGTTTTCACCGCGCCATTGCCGTGGGTTCTCGCAATAGCCTGGTGAGTGAACTGTTTGTATTACTCAATCAGGTTGCCAGCGACAGCCGTCTGCGCTTCGCCGAAAGCGACGAAGAGACCACGCAGGAGCGTATTGAACAGCGCGATCGTGAACATCATCAAATCGCGGATGCCATCGCCAACCGTGATTCCGACGGTGCCGAGCGCGCCATGTGGCAGCACCTTGCAGTGGTTCAGCAAAAAATCATCAGTCGCCTGGGCTTTGCGCCTTCGAAGAAGGATTACGCCTGAGCATTTTAACCGGGGAGAAAAGCAATGCATTACGATGTGCTGATTATTGGCGGGGGTTCGGCAGGTTCAGTATTGGCATCACGTTTCTCAGAAAATCCGGATTGCCAGGTGGCTCTATTGGAAGCGGGCGCGTGGCCAACCGATCCTGACATCGCTAATCCAGCCATGTGGCCGCGGATTCAGGGACGATGTTACGACTGGCAGTATGCCACCGTACCGCAAGCGGGTACCGCCCATCGTATTCACCCCTGGCCGCGCGGGCGCGTCGTGGGCGGTTCCAGCTGCCTGCATGCGATGGCGCATGTGCGTGGTCATCAAGACGATTTTGCCGCCTGGGCACACGCCACCGGCGATGATCATTGGTCATGGCAAGGTTTACTGCCGTGGTTTATTAAAAGTGAGCGCTTTTCTCAGGGTGCCAGCGCTGTACATGGCGATACCGGCCCGCTTGATGTCTGGCTGCCTGATGAAGATGTTCATCCGCTGGTAAAAAGTTATATGCAGGCAGGACTGAATCAGGGTGTGCCCTGGTTGGGTGATCACAATGGCGGGCAGCTGTGCGGCGTAGCGGCCAACTCGCTGACCATTCGCCACGGCAAACGCGTATCTGCCGCCGATGCCTGGCTGACACCCGCGCGTGAGCGGACTAATCTCAGTATCCTGCTCAATATTCAGGTCGAAAAGCTGCTGATTGATGACCACCGTATTCGCGCTGTGGAGTGCCACCGTAACGGTGAAGCATTGACCTTAAGCGCCAGCACCGTGATTGTGTCAGCGGGCGCTTTGGCTTCTCCAGCCTTGTTGATGCGTTCGGGCATTGGCAGCGCCAGCGAACTGGCTGAGTCTGGCATTGACTGCCAGATTCCATTGCATCAGGTCGGCAAGAATCTACATGATCACCTGCTGGCGGCGGGTAACGTCTGGCTGGCTCGGCAACCGATCGCCCCAACCCGCTTGCAGCACTCGGAATCACTGATGTATCTCAATGCGGCGGATATCCGCGAACGCGATGCTCAACCCGATGTGGTATTAGGTTGCGTTTGCGCACCTTCAGTGGCCGAAAGTTTCCCGCAACCGCAACCCGGTACCACTTATACCTTGCTGTGCGGCGTAACGCGGCCCACCAGTCGCGGCCAGATTCGCCTGACTGGCGCGCATAGCCGCGATCAATTGCTGATCGATCCCGCCTATTTGCAAACGGACTACGATCGCCAAACCTTCCTGAAAGCGTTGAAAATCGCCCGTCAGATTGGTAGCGATGCGGCTTTAGATGCGTGGCGGGAAAAAGAGTGGCTGCCAGGTGCGGAGATTCAGGATGATGCCGCGCTGAATGACTTTATCGCCCGCGCGGTGATCACCCATCATCATCCAGTCGGCACCTGCCAGATGGGGAAAACCGCCAGCGATTCAGTGGTGGATGGCCGTCTGCGCATTCACGGCCTGGAGAATGGTTACGTTGTCGATGCCTCTGTTATCCCGAGCATTACCAGCGGTCCGGTTCATGCGGCGTTACTGGCGCTGGCAGAATCATTTGCTGGAAGGTTTTAACGCCAGCGAACGGTTGTTTTTTACGCGCACCACGGTTCTGACCATCGCCAGCGTGGCAACAATCACTAATATGCCACCCACCATCGCCATGGCTTTAAAACCGAGATGTTTAAACATCAGCAAACCGACAATACCGCCAATCAGGAAGGAGAAAATCGTGGTCAGATGCGTCCATAACTGACGTTTCTGGCCCGAGATGTTTTTCGACGGATCGCGGCGAAACAGCGCGGCTATTACGGATGCCAGGGATATCCCCGCATCTGTCAGCGTGCCGGTAATATGGGTTGAACGTACGCGGCCATTGGATAATTGCGTTGACGTTGAATTATGTACGCCCATCAGGAAGCCCAGAATCACAATGACTTCGCGATTATTAGCCGATGAATAAAAGAACATTTCAAACAGCGATAACACGATTAAAGCAAGCCCTTCAGCCCACAGTATTTGGCAGAATATAATACGATTGCCATTCGCTAAACCGCTGATCACCACCATTCTCGCTGTGACCGCACCACAAACAAAGGCAAACAGGATAGTGGCCAAAAAGGTGATATCGCGGAAATTAACGTTCGACACTTCGCTGGATAATTGTGAGGTATTCCCTGACATGTGTGAGGGGAAAAAGCCAAACGCCCCCAAGGCGATCGCGTTGAGCACGCCGGCAGCAGTGGCGAGCCACATTGCCAGATTCCTGTCCTCATCATGCGTTCGTGTGCGTTTAAGTTTAATCAGCATCAGATACCTCATCATTCTGAAATAGGGCCAAAATATAAACTTAGAGCAGTTTGGGAAATTAATAGCCAGGAAACCCCTGAATATTTATCAAGAGTGTTAAAGAAACTAAAAAAAGCAATCAAGTTTGTAGTTATTTAAATTAACGTAAATTATCGGATGTAAATATCGGTCGCCATAAATTGCGCCCCTAGAGAATGGAGGCGCTGTGCGTTTTCATCGGTGCAACAACGACATTCACGCCTAAATCCTGCATACGGCGCAAAATAGGCACCGGCGTGCCCTGATTGACAATCACCACATCAAATTCACTCAGATGAGCAAAGCGATGCAACGCTCGACGTTCAAACTTGGTGTTATCCATCATCAAAATACGCTTCTGCGCGGCGTCAAACATCGCGCGCTTAGTCTCTACCGTTTCGGCGGATTGGTGGAACACTGCATCGTCGATGATCGCTGACATGCTGACGAAAAACACGTCGGCGCGCAGGCTGGCAATTTCATCCCGTGTCATGCGGCCCATGAACGCATTGCACCAGTGATAAAACTGTCCGCCCAGCCCCATCAGGGTGATATCGCGGCCGTTACGCAGCTCGTTCATTAAGGTCAGAGAGTTGGTGATCACCGTTAGCGGCGCGCGTGCCGAGAGCAGCCGCGCCATTTGCAGCACGGTAGTGGAATCATCAAGGAAAATCGCCTGTCCCGGTTCGAGATAGGTGGCGGCCACATCGGCAATCGCCTGTTTCTCTTCCAGCTGACGCGTGGCGCGATAGATATCGCTGGATTCAACCAGGCTGGTTGGCGTAGCAGACACCACGCCGCGCGATTTGTGCAGTAAGCCACGTTCTACCATTTCGTCGATATCACGATGCGCGGTCATCAAACTGATACCGAAGCGTTCGGTGATATCTTCGATGCGGATCGCCCCTTCGGCCATCACCGCTTCGGCGATTAACTGGCGACGCGCCAGTTGGCGCGCCTGACGGCTATCGCTGGGTAAGGCTTCGGCCATAAACACATTAAGGGAAGAGTCCTGCGGGTTGTGCGCCATATTTCATCCGGTGTGAAGCGAAAAGCGGGTTCGGCACTTATTACAGCGTTTAAACCATGTTTTGGCAAATTGTCCTGGTGCGCATAAATGCGCACCCTACAAAATCCGCATAGGTCTGTTGTAGGGTCGCCATTTATGGCGACCAGGTTTAACTTACTGCTTCAACACAAACGGCGAAGCGAAGTTGCCCGCATTCTCTTTGGTGATCAGAATGCAGTCAAACAGCTGCTTCTCGGAGGCCGCACCGGTTTTGCCGGTTTTCAGGAAACTGTCCGCCTGCTCAACCGCTTTCTGTGCGAACTGCGCCACCGGCTGCATTACGGTATAGGCCAGCGTACCGGCTTTCACTGCGTCAACTGCATCCGGCGAACCGTCAAAACCGCCCACTTTGATCTGATTCAGCTTACCGGCTTCTTTAAGCGCCGCGATCGCGCCCAGTGCCATTTCGTCGTTGCCGCTGATCACACCTTTGATGTTGGGATTGGCCTGCAGCAGCGACTGCATTTTGTTGAAGCCCTGCGTACGATCCCAGTTTGCCACTTCCTGTCCCACTTTTTTCAGCGTGGGATATTGCGTCAGCACGGTATCAAAACCGTTGGCGCGGGTGGCGGCATTGTTATCCGACGGCGGCCCCACCAGCTCAACATAATTAGCGCTATCGCCCACCTGCTTCACCCACTCCATCGCACCGACTGCCGCGCCCTGCGCGTTGTTAGAGACCAACTGCGCTTTGGCGAGGCCGCTCTGGTTGAGCTCGGCGTTGATGATAAATACCGGAATGTTGGCGGCGATGGCCTTTTTCACCGAACCGACCGAACCATCAGCATTCGCCGGGTCGAGAATAATCGCTTTTGATTTGTTGGTAATTGCCGTATCAATCAGCTGGCTTTCAGTGTTGGTATCGCCTTTGTGGGCGCTGACTTTGGCGCTGTAGCCAAGCTTCTCAGCGGCCTTCTGCGCTACCTGACCTTCTGTCAGCCAGTAAGGGTTGGAAGGATCGTTAACGATGATGGTCATTAACCCGTTATCTGCCCAGGTGGGTGCAGCAAACGTGGTGATGGCCATAGCTGCGGCCGCGATGAAGAGACGTTTTGAGAACATAGTTGGTGCTCCGTTATTATTAGGGGTACAGGTTTTACGGATATCCGCGCGCTGCTGAAACAGCGCACGTGAGTTAGCGAGCGCGCCGTCCGTATTGCAGAGTGTTGAGCAATACCGCCAGCACGATCACGGCACCAGTGAACACCGTCTGCCAGTAAGCAGAGACGCCGATAATCACCAGGCCATCAGAGAGAAAACCAATCACAAATGCGCCAAGCAGCGTGCCGCGCACGTTGCCGCGTCCACCTGTTAAGGCCGCGCCACCAATCACTACCGCCGCAATCGCGGTGAGTTCATAAGTGGTACCGGCGGTTGGCCCCGCCGAGGTGAGCTGTGAGGAGAGCACCAGTCCCGCCAAGGCGGCGCAGACGCCGGATAGCACATAGACGCTGATTTTGATGCGTTTCACCGGCACACCCGACAGATCGGCCGCACGTTCGTTACCGCCGGACGCATACAGCCAGCGACCAAATGCCGAACGGCTGAGCAGGAAACCACAGGCCAGCGCCACCACGCCCAGCACCAACACGCCAACCGGGATGTTGAAGATGCGATTAAAGCCGAGCCAGTCGAAGCCGGTATTCCCCAGCGCGTCGCTACCGGAGAGTTTGTTGTAGGTCAGGCCGTTGGTGATCAGCAGCGCAATACCGCGCGCCACATACATGGTGCCCAGCGTGGCGACGAAGGCCGGGACGCGGAACCAGGCGATTAGCACGCCGTTCACCAGGCCCACCAGCGCCCCCACCACCAGCGTTAAGATCGCCACTGCCCACACTGGCAGATAGAGCACCACGCCGAGCGCTTCCAGATTGATGCCCTGCATCATAAATCCAGCCATCACGCCGGCCAGACCGAGCGTGGATCCCACCGACAAATCAATGCCGCCGTTAAGAATAACCAGCAGCATGCCAATCGCCGGTAAGCCGAAGATCGCCACATGTGACGCCATGGTCAGGAAGTTGGCACCGGTAAAATAGTTAGGCGACAGGAAGGAGAAGGTGGCGATAATCACCAGCAGCGCGATAAATGCGCGCCCTTCCAGCAGCAGACGCGCCACATTCAGCTGCTTGTCGCTCTTTTTCCTGGTTATCACCGGCGGCGTATCCAGCGTTTGTGTTCTGTCACTCATACCTTTTGCTCCACTTTTCATGTCATGCCACCAGAGACTCGCCTGAAGCGGCCATAATGCGTTCTTTACTGACGCTCGCGTCGAAGATGGCAGAGATGCGCCCTTTGCTCATCACCACAATGCGATGCGCAATACTCAGGCACTCACCCACTTCCGACGTGGTATACACCACCGCCAGCCCCTTTTTGGCGTTCTCGGCTAACAGGCGAAACACTTCCGCTTTCGCGCCGATATCGATACCGCGGCTCGGCTCATCCAGCAAAATCACTTTCGGACGCGTGGCGAGCATTTTGCCAATCACCACTTTTTGCTGGTTACCGCCGGAGAGCGAGCCAATCGCCGCTTCACCGCCGGCGGTTTTCACCGTGACGTTGCGAATGCTGTCATTGACCAGCTGTTTTTCCCGGCTTCTGGAGAGCACCAGCCCGCGCACAAAGTCGCCGATGCTGGCGAGCGACAGGTTCTCGCCCACCGACATGGTTTGCACCAGGCCATCGCGCTGCCTATCTTCCGGTACCAGCGCCAGCCCAATTTCAATGCGTTGGGAAATGTTGAGCGAGGAGATCTCGGTGTCCTGCAACAGAATGTGGCCGCTACTTTGATGCAAGCGTCCGGCGATGCACTCCAGCAACTCGGTGCGGCCCGCACCCATCAGGCCGTAAATGCAGACGATCTCTCCGGCTTGTACCGCCAGCGATAAGTTATCCACCAGCCGTATGCCGGTTTTACTTTTCAGCGTCAGATCCTGCACCGTGAGCGCCGGTAGCCCAAAGTCGTAACCCTGTGGCGGCGAACCCAGATCAAAATGATCGCCGACCATGTTGCGCACGATCCACTCCAGATCGATCTCATCGCGTTTGGCATAAGCGGTCATCACGCCATCGCGCAGCACCACTGCCCGATCGGTAATTTCCAGCGCCTCTTCCAGATGATGCGAGATATAGACAATCGCCACACCCTGACTGGTTAAATCGCGGATCACTTGGAACAGCACCGCCACTTCCGCTGCGCTCAGAGCCGAGGTCGGTTCATCCATAATCAGAATCTGCGAATTGACCGACAGCGCGCGCGCAATCTCCACAATCTGCTGCTGGCCAAGACGCAGGTTCTCTACCGGCGTCAGCGGATCGATCTCCTCTTCCAGCGCGGCCATCAGGTGCGCCGTCACGCGCGCTTCTTCGGCATAATCGACGCCGCCCGGCTTCAAGATTTCGCGCCCCATAAAGATGTTGTCGCGCACGTTCATATTCGGCGCGAGATTGAGCTCCTGATGAATAATCGAGATGCCGCAGTCACGCGCTTCGGTGGCGGATCGAAAGGTCTTCTCCTCGCCGTGTAATAAGATTTCCCCGGTTGTTGGCGTAATTACACCAGACAAAATTTTCATCAGCGTCGATTTACCCGCGCCGTTCTCACCAAACAGCGTGGTCACTTCGCCGCGGCGAATTTCGAAATTGACGCCTTTCAGCGCGTGTGTGGAGCCGTAGATTTTGCTGACGTTGCGCGCCTGCAGGATCACTTCACCTTTGAGCAAGGCGGGATTGACATTGAACGGTTTCATTTCACCTCCATGCTGACCGGCGTCACCATCCAGTTCTTCGCGTTAAGTAAGCGGAACACGCCAACCACCTGCACGGTTTTGCCCGGTAACGCATCGCGATCCAGCTTGTCGAGCACCGCGCTTTTCATCGCGCGATTGATCGCCGAACCGGCATTTTGATATTCGATTTGATTAGTGAAATCGCCGAACTGAATCTTGCCGCTGGCGTCTCGCAGGTCGGTGCCGGTAATCGCCGGACCGGTTTGTAGCCGCACTTGCATATCTGCCGGTAAGCCATCGATTTTCAGCGGAAAGATGCCCATCTGGCCCGCTTGCACCACGCCTGCGAACTTAATGGCGAATACCGGCAGCGGTGCGCCCACGCCATATTTTTGCACCGCTTCCTGCTGATTTGTTTGCAGCGCGTCGGCTACGATTTTTGCCTCGACTGCGCGTGACATCACATCCTGCTGAATCGTTGGGAAGGTTTTCTGACCATAACTGTCGGGCGAGAAGCCCTGCTCCTGCACGTCGTCGGCGGAGCCCATTTTGACGACTTTCGTGTCGAGTGCCATCGCGGCGATTACCGCGATCACCACCACGCCGATGGCGGTATAGCGCCGGACGCGCTTACGTGAGATTTGCTGGGCCTGGATTGAGACATCGGACATAACATGACCTCTCACTGACATCAGCTGCGATATTCGCGCTGATAATGTTATAAGTGTGATAACTTGTGTGATGAGAATTGTGCTGATGTGACTAAATTGTCAACAGGTGTCGCGCAATTTTTTCAGGACAGCGATCTGGATCGCTTAAATGATGTCGGTCACGTCACAAACTGCATTTAGCCTCGCTCCACAAGCCTTTTTAACCTGTTTCATCATTTCTCATCGTGAGGTTTTAACACCTAATTCGTGATCGCCTTCGCTATCCAGAGTGAAATTTATTGGTTTTATCGAAAAATAATACAGCTTATATGTTATCTCAGTGAGAAGTGGTGTAAGACATTATTTAGCAAATTCATCACAGGTCGTTAACAGCTTTAGGCGGTAGCGACGCTGAACTGAACTCTTCTTCTTTCGGAGGTGTATGTGGACAGTGGCGATATCATTCTGGGTCTGGATTCCGGCACCTCGGTGGTTAAAGCGGTGGCGTTTGATCTGGAAGGCACGCAACTGGCATGCGCATCGGTGCGCAACCGTTATTACCGCAGCGAAGGCGGCGCAGCGCAGCAGTCAATGAGCCAAACCTGGCAGGATGCGGTCACGGCGATTCGCAATCTGAGTGAGCGCATCGACAACCTCGCCGCGCGTGTTGTGGCGGTAGCCGTCACCGCACAAGGCGACGGCAGCTGGCTGGTAGGTGCGCACAATCACCCGGTTGGCGATGCGTGGATCTGGCTGGATGCGCGTGCGGCGCCGACGGTAGAAAAACTCAATCAGCATCCGTTAGCCGCCGCACGCTTCAGCGCCACCGGCACCGGACTCAACACCTGCCAGCAGGGAGCGCAGCTGGCGCACATGGATCACTTTTATCCCGAGCTGTTAGCCAACAGCGAAGTGGCGCTGCACTGCAAAGATTGGCTCTACCTCAACCTCACTGGCATTCGCGCCACCGACCCTTCCGAGGCCAGCTTTACCTTTGGTAACTTCCGCCACCAGCGTTATGACGACCAGGTGATTGCCGCGTTGGGGCTGGAACAGCGTCGCCATCTGCTGCCGGAGATTATTGAAGGCACCGAAACCACCCATGCGTTAACCGCTGAAGCAGCGCAGGCCACCGGTTTACGTGCCGGTACACCTGTCTGCCTCGGCTATGTCGATATGGCGATGACCGCGCTTGGCGCGGGTGTGCACACCGGCGAAGCCAATACCGCTTGCTCCATTGTTGGATCAACCGGCGTGCATCTGCGCAGCGTCACCATTGACGACGTGTGGCTTAATCCGGCGCAAACCGGCTACGTGATTCCGCTACCCTGGCCGGGATATGTCACGCAGGTGCAAACCAACATGGCATCAACACTCAATCTCGACTGGTTGCTGAATCTCGCCAGCGAACTGCTTAACAGCTTTGGTTGCGAAATCGATCATGCCCGTTTGGTGAGCCATATCGATCGTTGGCTCAATGCGGCGCAACCCGGCAGCCTGCTCTATCACCCTTATATTTCGATTGCTGGTGAGCGCGGGCCGTTTGTCAATGCCGAGGCGCGCGCCAGTTTTACCGGCCTGAGTTACACCCACAATTTTGGCGATCTGGTGCGGGCGGTCATTGAAGGCATCGGTTTTGCGGCACGCGATTGTTATCAGGCGATGGGCAGTTTACCGGGCGAAATCCGTTTAACCGGCGGCGCGGTGCGTTCGCAGCCGTTACGCCAGATTTTGTCTGCCTGCATTGGTGCGCCGGTGCGCATCAGCCAGCGTGACGAAGCCGGCGCGGCCGGTGCCGCGATGATGGCGGCGGTGGCGATTGGCGCTTATCCGTCGATGGAGAGCTGCGTCAAAACCTGGGTTGTGCCGCTACTGGATGCGCCAGAAGCGCCCGCTAGCGAACTGATGCAGCGCTATGACCCGCTTTTCCACACCTATCAGCAGATGCGTAACGATCTGCCTGCCGCCTGGCACGCGCTAAAACAGTTTTGAGGAGTAAATCATGAGTGAACACATGCTGGATCTGTTTGTGATTGGCGGCGGTATCAACGGTGCCGGTATTGCGCGTGATGCGGCCGGCCGCGGCTTATCGGTAATGATGTGTGAGAAAGATGACCTCGCGCAGGGCACCTCATCGCGTTCCGGCAAGCTGGTACACGGCGGGTTACGTTATCTGGAGTATTACGAGTTTCGTCTGGTGCGTGAAGCGCTGATCGAGCGTGAAGTGCTGCTCAACGCCGCGCCACACATTATCTGGCCGATGCGTTTTGTCTTGCCGCACAGCCCAACCGATCGCCCGGCGTGGCTCGTGCGCCTCGGCCTGTTTCTCTATGACCACCTCGGCGGCCGTCAGAAACTGCCGGGCACGCGCTCGCTGGATTTACAGCGCGATCCCGAAGGTGCTCCGCTGCTGGATAATTACAGCAAAGGATTCGAATACTCAGATTGCTGGGTTGATGATGCGCGGCTGGTGACGCTGAATGCGCTGGATGCCGCCGAGCGCGGCGCCGCTATTCTGCCGCGCACGCGCTGCGTGGCGGCGACACGTCATCACGGTAAGTGGGAAATTACCCTGCAGGATGCCAGCGGTACGCCGCGCACCGTGTTTGCCAAAGTATTGGTGAACGCCGCCGGGCCGTGGGTGCTGGATATCGTCAATCAGGTGACGCACACCAAAAGCAGTCGCAACGTGCGGCTGGTCAAGGGCTCGCACATCATCGTGCCGAAATTCTGGGAAGGTCAGCAGGCTTATCTGGTGCAGAACACCGATAAGCGCGTGATCTTTATAAACCCGTACGAAGGCGACAAAGCGCTGATCGGCACCACCGACATTCCGTGGCAAGGCAAAGCGGAAGCGGTGACCGCCGACGACAGCGAGCAGCAATATCTTATCGACGTGGTGAATCGCTACTTCAAGGTGAAACTGCGCGCCAGCGATGTGATCACGCGCTTCTCCGGCGTGCGTCCGCTGTTTGATGACGGTAAAGGCAATCCTTCGGCGGTGACGCGTGATTACGTGTTTGATCTCGACGATCAGCAAAATGCCCCGCTGCTGCATGTCTTTGGCGGCAAAATCACCACCTTCCGCAAGCTGGCCGAACACGCGGTACAGAAACTGGCACCATTCTTCCCCAATATGGGCGCGGACTGGACGCGTGCCGCCACGTTACCGGGCGGCGATATGCCTCATGCCGATTTCGACAGTTTCTTAGAACAGGTCAAAGCGCGCTGGCCGTGGCTGCCGCAGCCGCTGCGTAAACACTATGCGCGACTGTACGGCACGCGTATCGATAAGCTGATCGGTCACGCCACTGCGCTGAACGATCTTGGCCGTCACTTTGGTGGGCAACTGTACGAAGCCGAGGTGCGCTATCTGGTAGAAAACGAGTGGGCACAACAGGCCGAAGATGTACTGTGGCGCCGCACCAAGCACAAGTTGCACCTCGATGATGCACAGCAACAGGCTTTCACACAGTGGTTCAACGCCACCTTTGCTGCTCCCGCGCCGCTGCGTGCGCATGCTGGATAAGAGGTGAATCATGCCGTTAACGCTATCACTGAACACCAACCCGCTAGTGAACCGCTTTGCCGATCCGCACGATTTGATTACCACCGTGGCGCAGCAAATCCGTATTCGTGATCTGCAGCTAACACACGAATTCATTAATCCCGGCTGGCCCGCGGCGACCATCACGCGCATGACGCGCCGGATGCAGCAGGCGCTGCGTTCAACCGGCGTGCGTGTGACGTCCGGCATGACCGGGCCTTATGGCCGTCTCAACCATTTTGGCCATCCTGACGTTGAAGTGCGCCGTTATTACGTTGACTGGTTTAAAACCTTCGCGGATATCACGGCGGAACTGGGCGGTGACGCGGTGGGATCGCAGTTTGCCATCTTCACTCAGCAGGATTTCAACGATGTTGCGCGCCGTGAGACGCTGATCGATATCGCAATGGATTGCTGGGCCGACGTTGCCGAACATGCCAAAGCCGCCGGATTGAAATACCTGTTTTGGGAACCGATGAGCGTGGGCCGCGAGTTTGGTGAAACTATTCCGGCGTGCTTAGCGCTGCAGCAGCGTTTGAGCGCAGCCTCGTTGGCGCTGCCGATGTGGATGATGGCGGATATCGATCACGGTGATGTCACGTCCGCTGACCCGCGCGATTACGATCCCTACGCGTGGGCGGAAGCGGTGCCGCGTTACTCGCCGATTATTCATATTAAACAGAGCATGCTGGACAAAGGCGGACACAGACCGTTTACCTTGCAGTACAATACCGGCGGCCGCATTCAGCCGCAGCCGCTGTTAGATGCACTGGCGCGCGGCGGTGCGCAGGATAATGAAATCTGCCTTGAACTGAGTTTTAAAGAACGCGAGCCAACCGACAGCAAGGTGGTGGCCGAGATCGCCGAGAGCGTCGCCTTCTGGGCCGGACATATTGATACCGGCGTGCAGGATCTGCATTTGTCTAATTAACAGGATGTACAAACAATGAAACCGGCACCAACCTCGACTGAACGCGACGAATCTCTGGCGCTGCGCGCCGCCTGGCTGCACTACGTCGGCGGTTTAACGCAGGCGGAAGTGGCGAAACGACTCGGGCTGCCGTCGGTGAAAACGCACCGTATGATTGCGCGCATGGTGGCAGAAGGCGCGGTGAAAGTGTCGATTGATGGCGATATCGTCGCCTGCGTCGCGTTAGAAGATCGGCTGCGTGCGAAATTCGCCCTGAACTTTTGTCATGTCGCGCCCGATCTCGGTGAAGAAGGTTTACCGGTGCGCGCATTGGGCATGGCGGGCGCGGATTACCTGCGTAACCTGCTCAGCGCGTCGCCCTCTACCACGCTGGGTCTGGGACATGGCCGCACCCTTTCCGCCGCCATCCACCAATTGCCGCGTATCGATGCACCACATATGCGCTTTGTCTCACTGCTCGGCTGTTTAACGCGCAACTACGCGCTCAATCCCCACGATGTAATGCATCGCATTGCTGAGAAAACCGGTGCGCAGGCTTACATGATGCCGGTACCTTTTTTTGCGAATACTCAGGAAGACCGCGACGTGCTACTGGCGCAGCGCGGCGTGAGCGAAGTGTTTGCCATGGCGGCGCAGAGTGAAGTCAAACTGGTGGGAATTGGTACCGTGGAGCCCGCCGCTCAGTTGGTTGAAGCGGGCATGATTGATGAAGCGGAGATCAATGATATCTCCTCATCCGGCGCGGTCGGCGAACTGCTGGGTCACTTCTTCGATGCCAACGGACAGATGATCCGCACCAACCTGACGGCACGCACTTTGTCGGTGGATCTCGATCTTTCGCATCGCGCTGAGATTGTCGCCCTGGCGGGCGGCAGCAGTAAAATCGATGCCATTCGCGCGGTGCTGGCGAGCGGGCTGGTAACGGGGTTGATTACCGATGAAGTGACGGCACTAGCGCTGGTGGGGTAATGGTCAGCTGATTAATGGGTCACCATAAATGGCGTCATGCCGAACAGTTGAGCCATGAGCCACTTTCGTTCGCCACAGGCTGGGGCAGTTTCAGCTATGCCGTGCGGCGACCGAGCAGAGAGCGCCTGGCCGCGCCCTCTGCACTCCGGGCCCTGCGCCAGCCCAACCCGCCGCTACGCGGTGCCTTCACTCCCTCACGATTCCTGACGGACCGGCGGCGATTCGCTCCTGCTTAGCGCCGCCTCTCGCCGCATCCCTGCGGCTCGGCCTGGAATCCCTCACTCGCTCAGCGGGCTGGGATGTCGCCTCAACCCCCACGCTGTAGCAATGATGCACATTATTTAGCCATCATCGCTGTAACGCCTGTAGAGGCACCATTCATGGCGACCTGGTGCGCATAAACCTTCAGCCAGCAAAATTCCAGACCAGATATTGCATTCACAGGCATTGGCGACGCTACTTTTCCTTACGACACTACACTCACTTCCACGCCCTTCTCCTGCAGCGCCTTTTGATAAACAAGCGCCAGCTCGGCATCGGTGATCACCTGTTTAAATGGCTGCGTGGGGGCCAGCGCAAACGGATGAATCTGGCCAAACTTAGAAGAATCCGTTAATGCGATAGTGTGCGTGGGTTTTTCCATGATGGCATTCACCACGTCACAGCGCAGCATATCGCGGCCGGTAAAGCCGGTGATCGCATCCCAGCCATCAATCCCGATAAACGCCTTGTGGAAATTCAGATGCTGAATACATAAACGCGTCAGCGGCCCCACTACCGACTCGCTGCTTTTCTGAAACAGACCGCCAAGGATGATGACATCGCCGCCCTTTTCGCGCATCAAGCCCGCAATGTAATGGCTCACGGTAATGATGGTGATATCGTTGCGTTCACTCAGTTCACGCGCCAGTAAGGCGTTGGTGCTGCCGCCCTCGATAAATACCGTTTCACCGCTGTTCACCAACGATGCCGCGTACTCGGCCAGACGCTTTTTCACCGCGAAGCGGGTTTGCATTCGCGCACCCACGTCATCACTTTCTGGCGCCACGGCAGAGCCGTGCACGCGGCGCAGAAAGCCACCTTTCTCCAGGTGATTGAGATCCTGGCGAACCGTCACTTCCGAGACGCCAGTGATGTGCGCCAGCTCATTGACGCTGACGCTGCCGCGCTCGCTAACCAAGTGGATAATCTGCTGATGACGTGCGTTCATAACACCCGCTGTTGTGAAATTTTTGCCAAGCTTACCAGAAATTTAACCCAAGCCCAGACTGCGGCGACCATTGGCATTTAACGCGTCGAGGGTGAAACGATCGCGCCATTGCGTTTCGTAATCCTCCTGCGGGAAATCGCCTGGCGACGCACCCGTGGACAGCGCCTGCGCCACTTTTGTCGCGTATGCCGCATTTTTCTCGCACAGCGGCGCGGCGGGAATGTACATCACGTTGCCCCAGCCTTGCTGATCCTCTACCGGCGCGACCGAGTGGATCACATCGCAGTGCCACCAGACCGAATCCCCCGCTTGCAACGCGGGAATAGAACACAATCCTGCAATCAGTTCCGGATGCCATTGCGCGGAAACGGGCAGCACTTTACCCGGCGCAACGCCGCACAGCTCATCTTCCGGTACATCTTTCAACAACGGACGCAGCAGCATATAGGCCATCGCTTCTGGCACCGGCACCACATGCAGTAAGCCCTGACCAATCTGCATATCCGACAGCGCGGTCCAGCCCTGGAAAGTGCGGAATGCCGAGCACTTGGTGGTGGTGCCCGATTGATACTCATTCACTTCGGTGCGATGCGCCGCATCCCAGGGATCGTATTGATCAAACTGGTTGGTGAAGATTTTACTGAACACCTGCTGATACGCCGGCAATAACCAGCGCTCCAGCGCGCCCGAATCGGTGTGCGCGCCGAGGCCTTTTGAGGTGGTGCCCGGTAAACGGCGGCGAATACGATCGGGATAAATGATGCTGACATCAGGATCGAACCAGCGCGTGCCACGTGATTCAAACTTCCACAGGCGATTGAGGAAAGATTGCGTTTGGGCCATGGCATCGCTTTGGCGCGCTGACATCTGCGCATCGCTCCAGTAAATCGGATAGATTTCCGGACGTGATGCGTCGAGGTTGCCGAAGAAGTTATCGCCCGGCCCTTTGTAGACGTTGTCGAAATCATTGTCATCAAGATACTTGAGCATCGACGCGTCCCAGGCCAGCGCCTGATCGCGCGGGAAAGTCTGCTTAACCACCACACATCCGCGTCGACGAATATGATCCTTCACCTCATCACTGATGCGTCCTGCGGCGATATCATCCTGGCTTATTTGTGGCCACGCGCTGCCGTTTCGCGCCTCTTCCGCGCGAGCAGCGGCGATTTCACTCACGATTTTGCTTTTGACTTGTTTAAACAGACCTTCGACATCGCCGATCTGCTCTCTCAGCGCTCTTTTCATCTGACGAACGTTGTGTTTGAAATCATCGGGTTGTTGCAATGAAGTGAAAGTGTGATTCATGAGATGCTCCGATTTGTTAACCTGAATGTTTCATTCGAAACTTAATTCCTATTCATTCATAACAAAAGCGGAGCATTTAACAATCATTAAACACTTAAACAATGACGCTGCTCACATTTAAACGCGCTGTTGAGTTTCAAATGAAAGTGGGAGCGCTTGCATAATGGCATCCACACACTGCTGGGCCGACAGGATTGCGCTATCAAGCTGCAGGCGATCGCGTTCCCATGGCTGGTACTCTCGCTGCTCAACCGCCTGCCAGTCCGGCAGCTTCAAGTCTTTAATATCGGAAACGCGATTTTCGACGCGAAAGCGATGTTTGTTGCGATCGGAACAGATCACTTCGACTTCCAGCAGCGGCGAGCCGCTTAACAAGGCGATATCGCGATAAGCATTACGGATCAGTTGCAAGTCGTTTACCGAGTCGGTAATGACGGTGGAACCGAGTAGCAAATTCTCGCGCGCCAATCCGTAGAGGACGAAATACCCTTCCGGGCCGATAGCATTCTTGCTCTCTTCTCCCGATCGCAGCGCCTGTTCGATGGTATCCACGCGTAAATAAACCGCACCAAGCTGCTGCGCCAATAGCCGTGCAATGGTGCTTTTGCCGGTGCCGGGTAATCCGCTAAAAGTGATGAGCATGAATTCATTCCTGTTTTGCAAAAGACATTTCCGATGTGCTGAGTTGCTTGAGCACAGCAACGTTTGAACCTCGGTTTTATAGACCAATAACACCCTTTAAGTGAACACAATCACAACCACAGATGGTTTGCATAACAATTAGTTCATCTTCCGTCCTCTAATACTGCTCCAGCGACTACGATCTCATGCAGGCGTACTGGAACTGGAGCATCTCATGGATAACATTAAAACCCGCGAACACCGGCTGAACGCCCTGCGCCTGCGGTCGTCTACGCCGGTGTTGATTGTCGGCGGCGGCATCAACGGCATCAGTACTTTTCGTGAGCTGGCGTTGCAGGGGATTCCGGCGATTTTGGTGGAAAAAGGTGACTGGTGCCAAGCCGCCAGCGGCGCGCTATCGCGCATGAACCACGGCGGTTTGCGTTATCTTGAAACCGGCGAATTTACGCTGGTCAAAGAGTCGGTTACCGAGCGTGACCGCCTGCTGAAAAATGCCTCGCACTATGTGTTCTAATGCCGAACAGTTAAGCAATGAGCCACTTTCGTTCGCCACAGGCTGGGGCAGTTTCAGTACTGCCGTGCGGCGACCGAGCAGAGAGCGCCTGGCCGCGCCCTCTGCACTCCGGGCCCTGCGCCAGCCCAGCCCGCCGCTTCGCGGTGCCTTCACTCATTCACGATTCCTGACGGACCGGCGGCGATTCGCTCCTGCTCAGCGCCGCCTCTCGCCGCATCCCTGCGGCTCGTCCTGGAATCCTTCACTCGTTCAGCGGGCTCGGATGTCGCCTCAACACCCACGCTGCAACATCAATGCGTATTTCTGAATCATCATCGCTGTAACGGCTGTAGGGTCGCCATTCATGGCGACCAGGTTCGCATAAACCTTCAGCCAGCGAAATTCCAGACCAGATATTGCATTCACAGGCGGCGGTGTTGGGCACCATCCGCAGCGCCGAGCGCAGAGTGACGGCCCGGATGAGCCGACACGACATCGGCGAAAGCGCGGCATGAGCCAGGGATGGCATCACGCCGCTTACAGCGATCTCGAGTTGCGCTACCTGATTGAGCATGAACAGGTGTGTCAGTTGGAGGATTTGCTGGTGCGCCGTACCGCGCTGGCGATTTGTGGTGAACTTAGCGCGCCGCTGGTGCAGGAGATCGCCCAGATAATGGCAATGACACTCGGGTGGAGCGACAGCGAATGCGCGCAGCAACTGCAACGCGGCTGCGCCAATCTGGCGCGGTTGCACGGACTCACCGGTCTTAATCCCACGGTTTTTCAGGAAGAACCGCATCATGCGAGTCACCCATAACGCTACAGGGATCATCAGCGAGCTGTGCGAAGAAGTGAGTTGATTTTACTGGCTTAATTGCCCTCTCGCTGCTAATCATGGAAGTCTTACCTCTTTAAGGATATCCGCATGCAGATCAATCAGCTTCCTTTCGGCATCACCACCTGGAACGACGTCGAGCCTGAAACCCATCCCGGCGATAAAGGCTTTGCACTGTGGCGCACTCAGCACTTTGGTGATATTCGGGTGAGGATGGTGGAGTATTCACCGGGCTATCTGGCGGATCATTGGTGCAGCAAAGGCCATATTCTGCTGTGTCTCGAAGGGGAAATGGTGACCGAACTGGATGATGGTCGTTCCTTCACGCTCACGCCGGGTGTCAGTTATCAGGTTGCGGACAATGCAGAAGCGCACCGATCTTCAACCGTGAACGGGGCAACATTATTTATTGTTGACTAGCAGCCGGTGAGTTTTCCGGGCGTACAAAAAATGACAACCTCTGCGCGGTAATGTACACTTGAGCTATCAAAATGTTCAAATGAACATTAATCAGGAGGTTGTTATGACAACTGCATCGCCATTCAATCACGGCAATGCTGCGCGCGTCTTCGATCCCACGCTGATCCAACACGTCCATCGCTCTTTTATGGATCAAATGGGGTTGCCGCGTAATCCGCTGAAAGCACACCAACTGATCACCGAAGGATTGGACGTCGGCATCGTTGAGCGCGCGGCAACGGTACTGAAAGCGACGCCGCTGGATGTTGCCCAAATGGTCTCGATCGATCGCAATACGTATCGCCGCCGTGAGAAAGCCGGGTCGCAGCTCTCCGTGGAGCAAGGCGCACGGGTGTATCAGGTGTTCGAAATTCTGGATGCCGTGCTGCAATTATTTGCCGGTGACGTTGACGCTGCTATGCACTGGATGTATCAACCTGCGTTGGCACTGGATGATGCATTGCCCATGGAGATGCTGAGCACGCCTGCGGGCTGCGATGCGGTGTTAACGCTGATTGGCCGCCTGGAACACGGAGTAATTGTGTAATGACGCCACGGAAGGAACCGGATGCGCCCTACCGACTGTTTTATCGTTTAGTGAAAGAAGAGTACGCCAGCGATGCGTTCAGCGGCGCTGGCGCTGAAAAATGGGGTGGACGCTGGAATCCGCCGGGCATTAAGACCGTGTATCTCAGCAGCTCGAAGGCGCTCGCCACGCTAGAACTGGTGGTGCACGCCGGTAAAGCCATGCTGGAGAAGAGCCGCTTTGTGATTTTTACCCTGCCGATTCCTGAGCGTGAAATCATGGCGCTGGACAGCAGTAAGTTGCCGGTCAATTGGGAAACGTATCAGCAGCAGGAAGAGACGCAGGCGATTGGTGCCGCGTTCCTCAATCTGCAAGGTGGCTTTCCTTTGCTGTTGACGGTACCGAGCATTCTCACCGGCGAAGACAACGCCATCCTTAATCCCGGGCATCCCGCTGCCACTGCCCTTTTTGCACAAGCCACCTCTGCGCCCTTCGCACTCGACCGCCGCATTAAAGAGGACAACAGTCTTCGCTGACCGGGACGCATGCGTCGCGGCATCACCTTTAACGACACTGGTTGGTACATTTTTGCACGCAAATTTGTGCTAGCGAGCCACAGCCGCCGTTATTATCATTTTTACACTGTGATTGCTGCACATAGCAGTTTTGCTGACACGACGACACATCGCACTTCGCAGCTACCGGGGTGAATTGCACCAGCGGCGCTTTTCGCTCGGGCTGCCATTCCGGCTGTGCCAGCACGCTGGCGCTGAACAGCAAGGCAAAAACCATTATCCATTTCATGAATGATTCCTCGCAGAAAGGGTGTAAAGAGTATGGCTGTTGCGTAGCCAATTACCATGTTGAAACATTCGATTCACACGCGCGCACAAATTGCCCTGCTGCAGTGCAGTGCGCTGCGCCATGTTAGTGCAGCGCAACAGCCTGTGATACTGACATGATTTATTATTATCAATGAGTTAGATGCATTCTGGCCAGTCACACAACCTGGTACAAAAGTTGCAATCTCCAATGCATAGCAAAGGAGACGGATATGAAAGCGATTGTGATTGGCGCGGGCATTGGCGGTATGAGTGCTGCGATTGCGCTGGAGAAAGCGGGTTTTGATACGGCGGTGTTTGAAGCAGTGAAAGAGATGAAGCCGGTGGGTGCCGCAATCTCCATCTGGCCCAACGGCGTGAAATGTCTCAATGCATTAGGCATGAAAGAGCCCTTGCGCGCGCTGGGCGGCAACATGGCATTTATGGCCTACAACGATGCGCATAGCGGCAGCACGCTCACCCGCTTTAGCATGAAACCGCTGGTGCAACAGGTGGGTGAATACCCCTATCCTGTGGCGCGCGCCGAATTGCAGGCGATGCTGATCGATACCTACGGACGTTCGCGCATCAGCTTTGGCAAACGCGTTACGCAGGTAGAGCAAACCGAGCATGGCGTCACCGCCTGGTTTGATGATGGTAGCCAGGCCGAGGGTGATTTCCTGGTTGCTGCCGATGGTACGCACTCAGTGATTCGCCACTATGTGCTCGGTGAGACCGTAGAGCGTCGTTACGCCGGTTACGTAAACTGGAACGGATTGGTGACGATTGATGAAGCGATTGCGCCCGCCGATCAGTGGACCACCTTTGTCGGCGAAGGCAAACGCGTGTCGCTGATGCCGGTCAGCGATAATCGCTTCTACTTCTTCTTCGATGTGCCGCTTCCAAAAGGCTTGCCGGAAGATCGCGCGACGCTGAAAAGCGATCTCAAGGGCTACTTCAGCGGCTGGGCCGCCCCGGTGCAGCGCCTGATTGAACGCCTCAATCCCGAAACCACTAACCGCGTGGAAATCCACGATATCGAACCGTTTAGCCGTTTTGTTAAAGGTCGCGTTGCGTTACTCGGCGATGCGGCGCACAGCACCACGCCGGATATTGGGCAAGGCGGTTGTGCGGCGATGGAAGATGCGATTGTGCTGGCGCAGACGCTGGCGTCGCATTCGCTGGGGATTGAGGATGCGCTACTGCGCTATGAAACACGTCGCGTCGATCGCACCAAAGATTTGGTGCTAAAAGCGCGCAAACGCTGCGATGTCACCCACGCGAAAGACGCGGCGGTGACGGCGGCGTGGTATGCGGACTTGAAAAACGAAACCGGCGAGCGCGTGCTGGCCGGTATGTGCGATACGATTGAAGGCGGGCCGCTCGGGTGAACCGGGTCGCCATGAATGGCGTAGTGCCGATCAGTTAAGCTAAGCGCCGAGCGACTTTCGTTCGCTATCGGCTGGGGCAGTTTCAGCTATGCCGTGCGGCGACCGAGCAGAGGGCGACAGGCCGCGCCCTCTGCACTCCGCGGCCCTGCGCCAGCCCAGCCCGCCGCTACGCGGTTCCTTCACTCGCTCACGATTCCTGACGGACCGGCGGCGATTCGCTCCTGCTCAGCGCCGCCTCTCGCCGCATCCCTGCGACTCGTCCTGGAATCCTTCACTCGTTCAGCGGGCTCGGATGTCGCCTCAACACCCACGCTGCAGCATCAATGCGTATTTCTGAATCACCATCGCTGTAACGCCTGTAGGGTCGCCATTCATGGCGACCAGGTAACCCCCCGCAGAGCCAATGCGCTGCTTAACTGACGAGCATTACGCTATGAATGGCGCCCCTATAAAGAATCGTTACGCTTCCTCCAGACCACGGTTTTTCAGCATTGGGCCGATTTCCGGCTCTTTGCCGCGCCACGCCAGCCACAGGTGCTGCAAATCGGTGCTGTTGCCGCGTGACAGAATATGTTCACGGAACTGCTGGCCGTTTTCACGCGTCAATCCACCGCGCTCGACAAAGGCCTGATAGCCATCGTCAGCCAACATTTGCGTCCAGATATAGGCGTAATAACCGGCTGCATAGCCGCCGCCCCAGATATGGCGGAAATAGCTTGAACGATAGCGTGGTGGAACCGCCGCCAGCGCAATGTTTTCGGCGGCCAGCGCCTGCAACTCGAAGTGGCTGACGTCCTGCGGATTGTCCTGTGTGGTTAACGAATGCCATTGCAGATCCAGCAGCGCCGCCGCCAGAAGCTCGGTCATGTCGTAGCCTTTATTGAACTTCGAGGCGCGCACCATCTTGTCACGCAACTCGGCAGGCATCGCCTCACCGGTTTTATAGTGACGCGCATAGTTGGCAAACACCGCCTCGTTGCTGGCCCAATGCTCATTAATCTGCGACGGGAATTCGACAAAGTCGCGCGGCGTGGCGGTACCCGACAAGCTCGGATAGCGCTGGGTGGCGAACAAGCCGTGCAGCGCATGACCGAACTCATGAAACAGGGTGATCACTTCATCCCAGCTCAGCAGCGCGGGCTGGCCAGCCTGCGGCTTGGGGTAGTTGCAGACGTTGTAAATCACCGGTTTGGTGCCAAGCAGCGTGGTTTGGTCGACAAAATTGCTCATCCACGCGCCGCCGCTTTTGTTATCACGCTTAAAGAAATCGGTGTAGAACAGCGCCAGCGGCGTGTCATCAGCATCGAAAATTTCGTAAACGTTGACGTCCGGATGATAAACCGGCAGATCGTGGCGCGGGCTAAAGCGAATACCAAACAGCTGGCTGGCCGACCAGAATACGCCTTTCTCCAGCACGTTGTTCAGCTCAAAGTACGGGCGGATTTGGCTCTCATCCAGCGCGTATTGCGCCTTACGCACCTGTTCGGCATAGAAATTCCAGTCCCAGACGCGCAGTGGGAAACTATGATGTGCGGCTTCAATCGCTTGCTGAATATCGGCGGCTTCGCGTTCCGCGCGTGCCCGCGCGGCAGGCACGATATTGCGCATGAAGGCAAAGGCGGCCTCCGGCGTTTTCGCCATCTGATCCTGCATACTCCACTCGGCATAGGTTTTGAAGCCGAGCAAACTCGCCTGCTGCGCGCGCAGTTGCGCCATGCGTAATACGATGTCGCGCGTGTCGTGATCATCGCCCTGCTCGCTGCGCGTCAACGCCCGCTGGAACAGCGCTTCACGCGTGGCGCGCACTTCCAGCGATTGCAGCGCCGGTTGCTGCGTGGTGTTTTGCAGCGCAATCAGCCATTCGCCGTGTAAACCGCGCGCTTCGGCTGCCGCTTTGGCATGCGCTAACTCCTCCTCACTTAATCCGGCCAGCGCCGCAACATCGCTCACCGCATAAGCACCGGCTTTGGTGGCGGCCAGCAACTTATTGCCGAATCGGGTGCTGAGGCTCGCCAGCTCCTGATTGCAGGCGCGTAGCTGGGTTTTATCCGCTTCGCTCAGGCTGGCGCCTGCCAGCTGGAAATGCTGCCAGGTCACTTCCGCCAGACGCATCGCTTCGGCATCTGGGCACTGTGAGCCGCGATGCTGGTAAACCGTATCGAGGCGAGCGAACAGCTGGCTGTTAAGGCAGATTTCATCGTTTAACGCGGTGAGCTGCGGCGTAATCAGTTCATCGATTTCCTGCAGACGGTCGCTGGTGTTGGCGGAGGTCATCGCGCCAAAAACCAGATTAACGCGTTGCAACAGCTGGCCGCTGCGCTCCAGCGCTTCGTAGGTATTGGCAAAGGTTGGCGCGTCAGGATTGCTGGCGATCGCCGCCACTTCACGACGTTTCTCTTCAATACCCGCTTGCAGCGCTAGCAGAAAATCCTCTTCCTGAATCTGGTCAAACGGCGGGGTTTGATACGGCAAGGTGCTGGCGGTAAAAAAAGGATTGGCTCGTGAATTCATTATCGCTCCTGATAATCAGCAACGCCGCACGGCGGCGGCGGGATGTTTCTATCCTGGCAGTTTCCTCGTCACTCAACAACTTATGGCCTGCTGCTGATAAACGCTGATGATTTCCCCCGCTACCGCCACGGCAATTTCCGCCGGCAACTTGCCCTTCACATCCGCTAATCCAATCGGACAGCGCAGACGTGCGAGGGAATCTGCTGCAATACCTTTGCCTTCTAAGCGATAACGAAAACGCTGGGCTTTAGTGGCGGAGCCGATAACACCGGCATAGCGAAAATCCCCCCGTCGCAAGATTGCTTCACTGAGCGCCAGATCGAGCGGATGATCGTGGGTCATCACCACAAAGTAGCTGTCGGGCGCGGCTTCCTGCACGCAGTCGATGGGATCCTCGACCTGACGCACCGTCACGCCGGGCGGCACCGCACGAAACTGCGCGGCGCGGCTATCAATCCACGTAATGTGGCACGGCAAGGTCGCGAGCACATTCACTAACGCCTGACCAACGTGGCCTGCGCCATACACCTGAATTTCAGGCTGCTGCTGCATCAGCGGCTCAAACAACAACGTGGCGTGACCGCCGCAGCATTGGCCAAGACGCGCAGCCAGCGCAAACTCTTCACTACGCGGCTGTGTGCAGCGCTGCTGTAGCATCTCACGCGCCTGCGCGATGCATTGATATTCGAGGTGGCCGCCACCAATAGTCAGAAAGGTGTCGTTGGCGCTGACCACCATCTTGCTGCCGCGATCGCGTGGCACTGAGCCTCGCTCGCTGAGCACGGTGATTAACACACAGCTTTCGCGCTGTTCGCGCAGGCGGTGTAACACGCTGATCCAGTCATGATAAATCATGGTCCGCTCCTGATAAGCGCTGAATCCCCCAGAACACCCGCTCCGGCGTGGCTGGTGCATCGAGTTGCGGATGGCGACGATAGTTATCGACGCTGGCAACTGCATCTTGCAACGCGCACCACACGGCGATGCCTAACATGAAGGGCGGTTCGCCCACCGCTTTGGAGTGGAACACCGTGTCCTGCGGATTTTTGCGGTTCTCTACCAGCTTGACGCGTAAATCACGGGGTACATCGCTGATCGCCGGAATTTTGTAGCTGGCTGGGCCATCGGTGAGCAATTTGCCCTTGTCGTTCCACACCAACTCTTCACAGGTCAGCCAGCCCATGCCCTGCACAAAACCGCCCTCAACCTGGCCGATATCGATGGCCGGATTCAGCGACGCGCCGACGTCATGCAAAATATCGGCGCGCAGCAAACGGTATTCGCCGGTCAACGTATCCACCAAAACTTCACAGCAGGCCGCGCCGTAGGAGAAGTAATAGAAAGGCTTACCGCGTCCGGCGACGCGATCGTAATGAATGCCGGGTACTTTGTAGAAGCCGGTAGCGGAAAGCGGTACCTGATTAAGCCATGCTTGCTGCGCCACCTCAGCGAACGTGAAATGTTTGTCGCCAACGCGCACAATGCCGTTGCTGAAGTTCACCGCTTCTGCAGAGCATTGATGTTGCTGACACAGCATCCCGGTCATGCGATCGCGCAGGATTTGCGCGGCATTTTGCGCCGCTTTTCCGTTGAGATCGGCACCGCTGGAAGCCGCCGTGGGTGACGTGTTCGGCACTTTCCCGGTATCGGTGGCGGTGACCTGAATCTGGCTAATATCAATCTGCAGCACTTCCGCCACAATCTGCGCCACTTTGGTGTTTAAGCCCTGGCCCATTTCGGTGCCGCCGTGGTTGAGTTGCACCGTGCCATCGGTATAAATCAAAATCAGCGCGCCTGCCTGATTGAGGAAACTGGAGGTAAAGGAGATGCCAAATTTCACTGGCGTCAGCGCCAATCCGCGCTTCATAAAACGATTACTGGCGTTAAAGGTGCTGATTTCGCGGCGGCGTGCCGCATATTCACTGCTGGTTTCTAACTGTTCGGTCATCTCATCCAGCAGATTGTCTTCCACCTGCTGATGGTAATGGGTGATGTTGCGTTCGGTTTTACCGTAATAATTGCGCTTACGCAGTTCAAGCGGATCCAGACCCACTTCACGTGCGACGTGATCCATGATCTGCTCTATCGCCACCATGCCTTGCGGGCCGCCAAAGCCACGATAAGCGGTGTTTGAGGCGGTATGCGTGCGGCAGCGATAGCCGGTAATCAGCGCATCGCCGAGGTAATAGGCGTTATCGGCATGGAACATCGCGCGATCGACAATCGATCCACTAAGATCAAGTGAATAGCCGCAGTTGCCGGCCAAATCGATTTTCACCCCGCAGAAGCGACCATCGTCATCGACGCCGACATCGTAACGCACAAAAAACGGATGACGTTTGCCGGTGATCTGCATGTCATCGCGGCGCGCCAGGCGCATTTTCACCGGTTTGCGCAGCTGGCGCGCGGCAATCGCACATAAACAAGCCACACCCGCCGCCTGCGTCTCTTTGCCGCCAAAGCCGCCACCCATGCGTCGCATATCAATGGTGACTTTATTCATGGTGATGCCCATGACTTCCGCCACCAGCTTTTGCACTTCCGTAGGGTTTTGCGTGGAAGAGAAAACCTGCAAGCTGTCATCTTCACCAGGGATCACCAGCGCTGTTTGGGTTTCCAGATAGAAATGTTCCTGCCCACCAATGTGAAACTCGCCCTGAATGCGGCGCGATGCGCGCGCTAGCGCGGCTTCAGCATCACCGCGTTGATGGATGTGCGGCTGCTGTACAAAGAAGCGTTGTTCCAGCGCGTCACGCACGTCGAGCACTGCCGGAAGCGCTTCATATTCAATAATTGCCGCTGCTGCGCCAGCACGCGCCGCATCAGGCGAATCAGCCGCAACGGCGATCACGATCTGACCTAAATACTCGATGTACTCCTGCGCCAGCAGTGGATCGCCTGGCTCCAGCGGACCAACATCGTTGAGGCCCGGCACATCGCGCCAGGTCAGCACGCTGACCACGCCCGGCACCGCGTAACACGGCTGAACATCCAGTTTGGTGATGCGTGCGTGCGCGTGCTCGCTGAGGCGCGGACAGAGATGCAGCAATCCTGGCAGATCGGGCTTGTCGTCGATATACAGCGCTTCACCGGAGACATGTTTATCGGCACTTTCGTGCTTGTTGCTGCGGCCCACGCCCGTTTGCATAGCGGTGGCGAACTGGGTTTTCAGCAGCGTCTCGTTCAATTCCGGGCGATTATGAGACATAGCGCGACACCTCCGTAATGGTCAACTCGCCAGACGCCTGGGCGTAATAGCGTCGCAACAGATTGCGTGCTACCTGCAAACGATAATCAGCGCTGGCACGGAAGTCGCTCAGCGGCTGGAAATCAACAGCCAACGCAGCACAGGCTTTTTCGATGCTGGTGAGATTCAGTGGCTGGCCGAGCAATTCTGCTTCAGCCGCCAGCGCACGTTTCGGTGTGGCCGCCATACCGCCAAAGGCCAGGCGTGCTTCTACTATCACCTCGTTTTTGATGTGCAGATTGATAGCGGCGAACACCGCGGAAATATCGTCGTCCAGTCGTTTAGCCACTTTCCACGCGGTAAAGCTGGGTGACACTGTCACTTTAGGAATGGTGATAGTGCGAATAAATTCACCTGGCAGCAATACCGTTTGACGATACGCGATAAAGAATTGATCGAGTGGGACTTCCCGCAGTTTTCCGCCCTGCTGTAAAACCAATATGGCGTTCAATGCCAGCAACATGGGCGCACAATCGCCAATGGGTGATGCGTTACCAATGTTGCCGCCGATAGTGCCTTGGTTACGAATTTGCAGTGAGGCAAAACGCTCTAGCATGGTGCTAAATGCCGGGATGTGCTGCGCCAGGAACTGATAACAATGGTGCAACGACGCGGCGGCACCGAGAAAAAGATGCGTTTCATCTTCATGACAAGCCTTCAGCTCATCTACCTGCTCCAGCGCAATCAGCAGCGGCAGGCGCTTATATTGTTGGGTAATTTGCAGTGTCAGATCGGTGCCGCCAGCCACCAGCTGGGCTTCGGGATGTTTCAGATAGAGATTGGCGAGTTGCGCTACTGTTTTCGGCACATAGCAACGACTGCCATCGGCTTCAATGATCTGTACTTCCTCGCTGCAAAGCGCCTGTAAGCGCTGCACTAACGATTCTGCGTCAGCACTGAATACATCCGAATGAGGTTGTTCACAGACCTGCTGCGCTGCATCCATAATTGGACGATAACCGGTGCAGCGGCATAAATTGCCGGCTAATGCCTGTTCCGCCTGATGACGATTCCAGCCATCACTGTTTTTTTGCAAGGTAAATAGCGACATCACGAAACCTGGCGTGCAGTAACCACATTGCGAGCCGTGGCAATCGACCATCGCTTGCTGCACGCCATGCAGCTCGCGGCCCTGTTTAAGATCTTCTACCGTGATCAACTGCTTGCCTTGCAGGCTGCTCACCAGCGTTAAACAACTGTTGACCGCTTGATATTGCATCTTGCCATTCACCACTTTTCCGAGCGTAACGGTGCAGGCACCGCAATCGCCGGACGCACAGCCCTCTTTGGTGCCGCGGCGCTGCAACTGACCGCGCAGATAGTTGAGCACGGTGAGGTTGGGATCAAGTGCGCGTTCGGTGATTAAACGATTGTTGAGTAAGAACTGAATCATGCGATTTGCTCCTCACTTTCACGCTGCCAGACCGGCTTGCCGCTCACCCAGGTTTGCGCGATGTTGCGGTCGTCGCCCAGCGTCATCATTACAAATAGTCGCTCCCAGATGTCTTTGCTGTTGGCGTTGCGCAGCTTCTGCAGCGGCGATACTGCCGGATCGAGCACCACAAAGTCAGCCTCTTTACCGCAGTTAAAGTTGCCAATCACATCATCGAGATCCAATGCATGCGCCCCGCCTAACGTAGCGTGATAGAACGCTTCGCAGGCGCTGAGTTTGTATTGCTGTAATTGACCGACTTTGTAGGCTTCGCCCAGCGTTTGCAGCAGATTAAAGGTGGTACCCGCGCCAACGTCGGTGCCAATGCCCATGCGCACGCCCTGCTGCCAGCAGCGTTTGATGTTGAATAAGCCGCTGCCAAGGAACAGGTTTGAGGTTGGGCAGAAGGCAATCGATGAATCGGTGTCATGCAGGCATTGCCACTCTTTGTCTTCCAGATGCAGGCAGTGCGCGAAAACGCTGCGTTTGCCGGTGAGTTGGTGGTGATGATAGACATCGAGATAGCCTTCGCGCTCTGGAAATAACGCTTTTACCCACGCGATCTCCTGCTGGTTTTCACTTAAATGCGTATGCATCCACACATCAGGAAACTCCTCGCGTAGCTGTCGCACTTTATCCAGCAGTTCCGGCGAGGACGTTGGCGCAAAGCGCGGCGTGAGTGCATAGCTCAGGCGACCACGTTGATGCCAGCGTTCAATCAGTTCTCGCGTGTGCTGATAGCTCTCTTCTGGCGTTTCCGTTAGCTCTTCCGGCGCGTTGCGATCCATCATCACTTTGCCGGCAATCAGCCGCATATCCAGCTGCTGCGCCGCGCTGAACAGTGAATCGACCGATTGCTTATGCACAGTGCCAAACACCAGCGCAGTCGTCGTGCCGTTAGACAACAGCTGATGCAGGAAGAACGCCGACATCTTAGCCGCGTGATGGGGACAGTGATATTGGCTTTCCACCGGGAAGGTGTACTGATTAAGCCATTCAAGCAGCTGTTCGCCAAAGGCGCCGATCATTTCGGTTTGCGGGTAATGAATATGGGTATCGATAAAGCCGGGCACGATCAGTTTGCCACGCAGATCGGTGACGCGCGTGGGATCCACACGGCCTTCTGCAATCTGCCAGCTTTCGAGGCTGACCACTTTGCCGTCCCGCAGCGTTAATAACCCATCTTCGAGATAGCGCGCATTGGCAGCGATGTCATCCGGCTGCGCGGCCAGATCGGTGAAATCAAAGAAGCTGGCGCGCAGCAGCGTTTCGGGTGCGTAAGGCATAACGGTTCCTTGGTACTTTTTTATGTGCAGGTAATTGCCTTAAAGATAGTTTGCAAAGTGCATGCCAATGCAAAGAAGAAATAATACTGTTTAAATTCAATATAATAGGTTGATTCGGCTGATTTATGTGTCAAGCTTGCTGGCAATCGTATGCGCAACCGGTTGCCTGGATTAGCAAACGGTTGCGATGTTATAGCGAGGCAACTTTTGCCGGGCATAGTGTGTTTATCGCCCGCAGATGTGCGTCTTTGTGGTGCGCTGTTGCACTGCTAACGTGCAGGAAAAATCCTGCAACAAGCTGCATTTGGTTTTCATGAGCACGGGTTAGAGGTTAATGCTAAGGTGTGGCTGATAACCTGAAATCGTTTGAGGAACAGTGAGATGATTATTTTTGTTACTGGCGCAACCGCTGGTTTTGGTCAAAGTATCACCCGCCGCTTCATTGCTACAGGTCACAAAGTGATCGCCAGCGGCCGTCGCGCTGAGCGTTTAAAAGAGCTGAAAGAGGAGCTGGGCGACAATCTCTATACCGTGCAGTTGGATGTGCGTAATCGCGCGGCCATCGATGAAGTGATCGCTTCCCTGCCCGCTGAATGGCGCGATATTGATGTGCTGGTTAACAATGCCGGTCTGGCGTTGGGCGTGGAACCTGCGCACAAAGCCAATATTGAAGATTGGGAAAATATGATCGACACCAACAATAAAGGTTTGGTGTACATGACGCGCGCCGTGCTGCCTGCCATGGTAGAGCGCAACGTCGGCCACATCGTAAATATCGGTTCGATTGCGGGCAGCTGGCCTTATTTGGGTGGCAACGTGTATGGCGCGACGAAAGCGTTTGTCCGTCAGTTTAGCCTGAACCTGCGTACCGACCTGCACGGCACCGCGCTGCGCGTGACCGATATTGAACCCGGTTTGGTGGGTGGCACTGAATTCTCCAATGTGCGCTTTAAGGGCGATGATGGCAAAGCCGAACAGGTGTATGAAGGCACGACCGCGCTGACAGCAGACGATGTCACGGAAGCGGTCTATTGGGTCACCACGCTGCCAAAGCACGTCAACATCAATACGCTGGAGATTATGCCGGTAACGCAAACCACTGCAGGTTTGAAGGTGCATAAAGGTTAATGCGATTTTGTAAGGTGCGCAGTAATGCGCACCCGATCGCCATAAATGGCGCCCCTACGATTTCCCGGAACGCCTTAAACACGGCTCCAGCCAGCAACGATGATCAGCATACCGCTAAAAGCAACCAACGCGCCGACCCAATCCCACGTACTTAACTTCACACCATCCACCACGCGTAACCATATCAGCGCCGTTAGCACATAAACGCCACCATAGGCCGCATAGACGCGTCCGCTGGCTGCGGGATGCAGCGTCAATAACCAGACGAACAGCGCCAGGCTCGCCGCCGCCGGTACCAGCAGCCAGGCCGTCATGCCCTTCTTTAACCACAGCCACGGCAGGAAACAGCCAACAATTTCCGCAATCGCAGTGATAAAAAACAGCAAGGCGGTTTTAACCAGCATAGAAAATCTCTCTCTAAGCTAAACAAAGCGCTCACCACTGGTGAGCAAAGAAGCAGCGATGATATACTAGCGCCCATAGTTGTTACAGCCGCGATCCCGGCTGTGCTGGTGTTAACTGAAGGAAATGACGATGAAAAAACTGTTTTCCGCCCTGTTGGCGACCGTGCTGACTTCAAGTCTGTTTTTGGCTGCGCCGCTGGCTTCTGCCAAAACCGATCGCCTGATCATTGAAGATGGCAGCAGCGCATCGAGCAATGAAGCCGCGCGCCAGAGCAAAGAGCAGTGGAACGATACCAAAAACCTGCGTAATAAAGTGAATACGCGCGTGGAGAAAGAGTTCGATAAAGCGGACAAAGCCTTTGATACCCGCGACTCCTGCGAGAAAAGCTACAACGTGAATGCTTATTGGGAACCCAACACGCTGCGTTGTCTTGATCGCCGGACCGGACGCCCGCTTGCACCTTAATCCGCCATCACTGCTATAGTTTTTACAGGAATTCTGACCAAAGGAGTGAATGATGAAAAAACGTAATGCAGTTCTGCTGATGGCGATGCTCGCGCTACCGGTATTGGCGCAGGCTTCTTGTGAAAGTGTCAAAGCGGATATCAGCAAAAAAATCATTAACAACGGCGTCGCCGAATCTGACTTCACGCTGGATATCGTGGCCAATGATCAAGCCGATCAGGTGGGCGGACAGGTGGTGGGTCATTGTGAAAACGACACACAGAAAATCGTCTACAAGAAAAATGGCCGTGATGGTGATAGCAGCGTGCCAGACGGTGCAGGCAGCTCTCAGGATACGCCAGCGCAGTAACCCTTCGGGCGGCTTGATAGCCGCCCTGCTTTTACTCTACTTCCGGCCTTTGCCGCGGCATCATCCACGCGACCCACAGTGTTAACAGCGCAATCAGCAACGACACTACAAATACCCAATGCAATGAGGTGGCGATTTGCCCGGTCCAGTCATGCAGCGTCGCTTCTGGCAGCGCCTGGCGACTTTCGTGTGACATGATCTTTTGCATCGGATCTTCCGCCTGCGGCAGACGCAGCGACAGATTCAGGTTGAGCACCGCGCCTAATAACGCCGTGCCAATTGCCGAACCGATCATGCGGCTAAACATGATAGATGCGGTGCAAATGCCGCGAATATCGTAATGCGCATGATTTTGTACCGACACCAGAAAAGTCGTGCTGGTCATGCCCATGCCGGTACCAATCACAAACGCGGTAAATCCTGCCTGCATGATTGAGCTATCGCTACGCAGCAACAGCAGTAATGCGCTGCCGGTAATCAGCAACAATGCGCCCATCTGTGCGGTGAAGCGATACGAGGTGATAAGCATCAATCTGCCGCTTAAGGTGCTCGCCAGCGGCCAGCCAATCGACATCATCGCCAGTGCGCTGCCCGCCTGTAGCGGCGTGCCGCCGGTAATGCCCTGAATCCACGTTGGCAGGAAGGCGCTGATACCCATCATGCTGGCACCGATAATCAGGTTGCCGACGTTGCCAGCAACGATGAGCCGACTGCGCCAGATTTCCAGCGGGAACAGCGGTGCATCGGCGCGCTGTTCATGATGCTTTAAGCGCCATGCCGCGATCAGCGCCAGCAGTAGGAACGGCAGCAGCCAGAAGCCGAGCACCTCTGCCTGCAACAGCGCGACTAACAACGCGGTCACGCTAATCATCAGCCAGCAGCTGCCGGTGAGATTGAGCGTGGTTTGCTGATTTTGCTCACGCGTGGGAAGAAAACGCGCCAGCAGCAGCATCGCGATCGCGCCAATCGGCACGTTAACCCAGAAGATGACTGACCAGCTAAAGTGCTGCACCAGCCACGCGCCGCTCAGCGGACCGATAATCGCCGCGACGCCCCAGACGCTGGAAAGCCAGCCTTGTACATTCGCTCGCTCGCGCGGCGAATAAACGTCAGCCACGATGGTGGAGGTGAGCGGCATAATCGCGCCAGCGCCTAAGCCCTGAAAGGCACGGAACAGGATCAACCACGTCATGCTGTGGGCGAATCCGCACAGAATTGATCCGATCAAAAATAGCGAAACGCCAATAAACAGCAGCCGTTTGCGGCCCCACATGTCAGCCAATCGGCCATACAACGGTACGCTCACTGCTTGCGTCAGCAAATAGATGGAAAATACCCAGCCGAACTGCGAAAAACCGCCAAGATCGGCAATGATAGTCGGCATCGCGGTGGCAACGATGGTGACTTCAATTGCCGCCATAAACATAGCGAGCATGCAGCCGACGAGAACCCAGTGGCGGTGTTGCGTGTTCAATTCTGCAGTTTCAGTCATACGTCTCCCTAATTTATTACAAGGCTAGCTGAAAATTCACCGGACCAGTTTCCTCTGCGTGCGCCTGTATGTTACGCCGTCACTTATTTCGATGAATATTTTTTATTGTCAGATGATGCCTTATTCCATGCGGGTTGAATGCGGTTTTTTATTATTTCTATCTGTCTGATTTTGCCGCAAAAACTGGCGCTTATCGTCAAGCATTGCTATAGGTCTAAGCGGTGCTTTCCAGTTATTCACTGAAAAAGCATCTGCTAACAGTCATTTTAACTGCAATTTAACGGGGTGAAGGATTTTCGTATGTGTTCTTTTTTGCACTGCGCCGCCATCCCGGGAATGACATAACCATATCGAACGATTTTTCAAATCAGGGAGACACTTGCTATGCAAAATGCATCGCTCGCCCGCCGCGCTGGGTTGGCATTGCTCGCGATTGTCGCGGTGATTGCCCTGCTGGTATGGGGGCTGGGGCTGAATACGCTGCGCGATCGCCGGGAAGATTTGATCTACCTCGGGCAGCAGCATCTGTTTTTAGTGTTTTGGTCAATGCTCTTTGCGCTGCTGGTGGGCATTCCCAGCGGTATTTTGTTAAGTCGTCCATTCGCCCGTCGCTGGGCTGAATACGTGATGCAAATCTTTAACGTCGGTAACACCCTGCCGCCGTTGGCGGTATTGGCACTGGCGATGGTGATTGTCGGTATTGGCGATCGTCCCGCGCTGATTGCCCTGTTCCTCGCCTCGCTGCTGCCGATTGTGCGCAATACGTTTGCCGGTTTGAGCGCGGTACCGCCGTCACTGATCGAAGCTGCCAACGGTATCGGAATGACTAAGTTCCAGCGTTTGCGTCAGGTGGAAATCCCCAATGCACTGCCGGTGATTCTGGCGGGCGTGCGCATTGCCACCGCGATCAACGTCGGCACCGCGCCATTGGCATTCCTGATCGGCGCCAGTAGCTTTGGCGAGCTGATTTTCCCCGGTATTTACCTTAACGACTTCCCTACGCTAATCCTCGGCGCAGTTGCGACTGCTTTGGTTGCGCTGGTACTCGACATGCTGCTCGCAGCATTGGGACGTTATCTCAGCCCGCACTCTGCGGCTTAACACAAGGAGTTTTGTGATGGCCACTGCCAACAAGCTGGCGCGCTGGGTAAAACATACTGCGCTGGCACTGACCGCGACGCTGGCAATTAGCCACAGCGCCGCTGCTGCAACGCCGATTACCATGGCAACCAAGAGCTTTACCGAGCAGCATATTCTGTCAGCGATGACGGTAATTTGGTTGGAGAAGAAAGGTTTTCAGGTGATCCCGAAGACCAATATCGCCACCACCATTAGCCGTAACGCCATGATCAACAAACAGATTGATATGATGTGGGAGTATACCGGCACCTCGTTGATCATCTTTAATCACATCAATAAGCCGATGTCGACGGAAGACGCTTATAAAACGGTAAAAGCGCTGGATGCGAAATTAGGCCTGGTCTGGCTCAATCCGGCACCCATGAACAATACCTATGCGTTTGCCATGCAACGCGATCGTGCGGACAAAGAAGGCATCAATACCATGTCGCAACTGGTAGCGAAGTTGGAAGAGGTGCGCAAGAACGACCCGGACCACAACTGGAAACTCGGTTTGGATCTGGAATTCTCGGGTCGCTCAGATGGCCTGAAGCCGTTGCAGAAAGCCTACAACATGCCACTCGATCGTCCGCAGATTCGCCAGATGGATCCCGGCTTAGTCTACAACGCAATTCGCGATGGCTTTGTTGATGCGGGTTTGATCTACACCACGGATGGACGGGTGAAAGGGTTTGAACTCAAAGTGTTAGAAGATGATAAGCACTTCTTCCCGAGTTACAACGTCACGCCTGTGGTGCGTCAGGATGTGCTGGCGAGCCATCCAGGTTTAGATGCGGCACTCAATCAGCTTTCAGCGCTGATTAACGACGAAGCGATCACCGAGATGAACAAGCGTGTCGATATTGATCACCAGTCGCCGCAACAGGTGGCGCGTGATTTCCTTCAATCTAAGAACATGCTGTAAGGAGGCGCTGTGGATACCTTGCATTACATCATGAATAACTGGCACACCTTGATGACGCTGACCTGGCAACATACGTGGCTGGTGCTGGTCGCGGTTGGTTTCGCCATTATCGTTGGCGTGCCGCTGGGCATTTTGATTGTGCGCTTTAAGTGGCTGGCTACGCCGGTGCTCGGCATCGCCACCATTGTACTCACCATTCCGACCATTGCATTGTTCGGCTTGATGATTCCGCTGTTTTCGATGATCGGTCAGGGCATCGGCGCCCTTCCCGCGATTACGGCCGTGTTTCTCTACTCGCTGCTGCCGATTGTGCGTAACACCCACACCGCGCTGGAGAATTTGTCACCGGGCCTGCGTGAAGCGGGTCGCGGCATTGGCATGACCTTCTGGCAACGTTTGCGCTGGGTGGAAATTCCAATGGCGCTGCCAGTGATTTTCGGTGGTATTCGTACGGCGGTGGTGATGAACGTAGGTGTAATGGCGATTGCTGCGGTGATTGGTGCCGGCGGTTTGGGCCTGCAACTGCTCGACGGCATCAGCGGCAGCGATGTGCGCATGTTAATTGCCGGCGCCTTAATGATTTGTTTGCTCGCGATTGTGCTTGATTGGCTGCTGCACCGTTTGCAGTCGGCGCTGACTCCTAAGGGGATTCGATAATGATAAAACTGGAAAACCTGACGAAAACCTTTACGCAAAAGAACGGCACGTCACTCAATGCCGTGGATAACGTCAGCCTTGAAGTACCTGCAGGCGAAATGTGCGTGCTGCTCGGCCCTTCTGGCTGCGGCAAAACCACGACGTTGAAGATGATTAACCGCCTGATCCCGTCCTCAAGCGGCAGGATATTGATCAACGGTGAAGATACCAGCGGACAAGACACCGTCACCCTGCGCCGCAATATTGGTTATGTTATCCAGCAGATTGGTCTGTTCCCGAACATGACCATCGAAGAAAACATCACCGTGGTGCCGCGCATGCTGGGCTGGGACAAAAAACGCTGCCGCGAACGCGCCACTGAATTGATGAGCATGGTGGCGCTCGATCCGACCAAGTTCCTGCATCGCTATCCGCGTGAAATGTCCGGCGGTCAACAGCAGCGTATCGGTGTGATTCGCGCGCTGGCTGCTGATCCACCGGTATTGCTGATGGATGAACCTTTTGGCGCGGTCGATCCGATTAACCGTGAAGTGATTCAGAATGAATTCCTTGAGATGCAGCGTCAGTTGAAGAAGACCGTGATGCTGGTCAGCCATGATATCGATGAGGCGCTAAAACTCGGCGATCGCATCGCGGTATTTGGTCAGGGAAAAATTGTACAGTGCGCCAGCCCGGATGAGCTGTTAGCCAAACCGGCGAACGATTTTGTTGGCTCATTTGTTGGTCAGGACCGTACGCTGAAACGGTTGTTGCTGGTGCAGGCCGGCGATGTCACCGATCAACAACCCACCATTACCGTGCAGCGCAATACGCCATTACAGGAAGCCTTTGCGACCATGGACGATAACGATATGCGTTCGGTCACCGTAGTGGACGAAGATGGCAAGCCGCTAGGCTTTGTGAAGCGTCGGGAAGCGCGTGCAGCCACTGGCCGCTGCGAAGAGATGCTGCATACCTTTAAAGTGACGGGTAAAGCGGAAGAGAACCTGCGCGTGGTGCTATCGAAACTGTATGAACACAACACGGTGTGGATGCCAATCGTTGATGAAGAAGGCCGCTACAGTGGTGAGATATCGCAGGACTATATTGCGGATTACCTCAGTTCTGGACGTACGCGCCGTCGGTTGAATCCTTAATTCTTCGAGCAGTCGCCGAGGGGCATATGGCAGATCGTAAAGTCGCCATAAATCATCCCTGAGGCTCAGCCCGCGCCTTCCCTGGCGCGGGATGCTTTACTCCTCTGCCATATGCCCCTCGGCTCATTCATACCGTGCGCTCAGTTAACGCGATTCCTCAGCCGTTTCTGTCCCTATCGCTTCGCTGCGCTCTGAAGGCAGGACGATATTCAACATAATCGCCAGCAGTCCGCCGGTGGTCACCGCATGACCAAATAAATTGCTCACTAGCATGGGGAACTGTTTCAGCACCTCAGGCACCGCTTCGACGCCCAGACCGATACCAAACGATACGGCAACAATCAGCATTTCACGACGCCCCAGCGGCGTTTGCGTCATAACGCGAATACCGGCCGCGACCACACTACCAAACATCACAATGGTGGCGCCGCCCAGCACCGGCGGTGGAATTTGCTGCAGCAAATAACCAATCGCCGGGAACATGCCGAGCAGCACCAGCATCACGCCGATCACCATGCCGACATAACGACTGGCGACACCCGTCATCTGGATAACGCCGTTGTTCTGCGCAAAGGTGGTGTTAGGAAATGCGGAGAAAACGGCGGCGAGTAAGCAGCTGATACCGTCGGCGAAAATACCGCCCTGCATGCGGCGCTCAAATGCTTCGCCTTCAATCGGCTGGCGCGACAACATGCAGTTCGCGGTAAGATCGCCCACCGCTTCAATCACGGCAATCACCGATACCAGCGCGATGGGAATGAAGATGGTCCAGTCAAAAGCAAAACCAAAACGGAACAGCGCTGGCAAGACCAGCCACGGCGTATCCGCCATCGGCTTAAGGCTGAGATGACCGGTAAAGGCCGCCGCGATACAGCCCGCGGCAATACCGGCCACGACGGCAACCAGCCGCGTCCAGCGATTTTGCGAACGGTTAAGTACAATAATGACCAATAGCGTCAAGGCACCCAGCGCCAGATTGCCAGGCGCACCGAAATTGGTGGCGTTATGCCCGCCGGCCCAATCGGTGATGCTAACTTTAATCAGGCTAATACCAATCAACGTGATGACGGTGCCGGTGACGACCGGCGTCAACACTTTACGCAGTGGCGCGATGCAACGACTAATAAACATTGGAATCAGCGCCGCGACCAGGTTGCAGCCAAAAATCATCGCCATGATCTCTTCAGGCGATCCGCCACGCGCTTTTACCATCAGTCCGCCCGACAGAATCACGCCCAGAAAGGCAAAGCTGGTGCCTTGCAGGCAGATCATGCCTGCGCCAATGCCCATAAAGCGGCGTGCCTGCAGGAACGTACCGAGACCAGAAACTAACAGCGACATGCTGATCAGATAAGGGATCCACGCCTGTAATCCCAATACGGAACCAATAATGAGCGGCGGCGTGATGATGCCAACTACGCTGGCCAGCACATGTTGCAATGCGGCACAAAATGCAGGCAATGGACCAATATGGTCATTCAGCCCATATAACAAACCTTTCTCATCTGATTGCGACATACAGGTGCTCCGGCAAGATATTCATCAGAGCAGCTGATGCATGAATCACGCCAGAGGATGGGCTTAAGCAAAAATATCGAGGTAATAAATTGAAAATGAAAGGAAATAATTTAGCTGAGAGGATGGCTGAGCCTGAAATCTTAGGTTCAGCCACTGATCATTTGCTGCTTTTTGTTTCATCAGGCGGCGGGTTTTGCACTGTTGTCGTGCGAAACATTCGTATTGAGCAGCGCAATATTCAGATAGCCGCTCAATTCTCGTTGCTCAGCGCGCGGCAGGTAAGGCAACTCGCCTAATAAAGGTGCGCCCAGTTTTTTGCTAAGAACATCAATAATTTCAGCGTAATGCGCCAGACCGGGATTAATACGGTTTGCCACCCAACCCACCAACTGCAACCCATCCTGAGCAATAGCTTCGGCGGTCAGTAAAGCGTGGCTGATACAACCTTCCTTAATCCCGACAACCAACACAACCGGCAAATTCTCCTGACGCACCCAATGCGATAAAGGCTGCAAGTCATTCATTAAACTGCGCCAGCCGCCGGTGCCTTCCACCACCACGCGAGCGGCGCGCTCCTGCAAATCGTTAAGACTGCGACTAAGCAATGAATAATCAATGCTTAGCGACGAGCTGGTGCTGATTTCATCCTCTTCCAGAGCGATAGGATTAACGGCGGGATAAGTAAGCGTGAGACCCGAAGCCTGTTGTAACAACAGTGCGTCTTTATTACGTAAGCCTTCAGGTGTGAGTTGCGCGCTTTTGGCGACAGGTTTGAAACCTGCAGCGCATAAATTCGCTTTGGCAAAGCACTGCAATAACGCGCGAGATACCACGGTTTTACCCACCGCGGTGTCGGTACCGGTGACAAAAAGCGTTTTCACCCTTTTCCTCCTTCATTAAAGCGATGTGTAACGTGCGAAGGAGGCAGTTTAAGGAAATGTTTTCACGGGCAGATTGCGTTAGGACAAACTTAAGGTGAGCTTTAATTATCCCTGCAACAGTTTTACCAATAAATGGCCGCTATAGAGCGCATCTTTTATGAGTGCAGCGCCACCAAAGGTGCCAGGATCGCTGAAAGCCGTTGGTGTGAGCTGGATTTCACGGCTGTAAGCAGGCAATGCCTGCTGACGAATGGTACTGCTCACCGCAGGGAAAAGCACATCAGCGGCCTTATTTAGCGGCGAACCGATAAGGATTTGTTGAGGATTAAAGATGTTTACCATCATCGCCAGCATGCGGCCAATATGATGTCCTACGCCAGCAATCACATCGCGAGCCAAGCGATCACCCTGCTGTGCCGCTTCGCATAAGCTTTCGATCGTCAACGGCGTGTGATGCAATAAACTGTCGGGCTGCGACGGCAAACGCTGTGCCGTGAGATTAAGCAAACTTCCGATACTGGCGACGGTTTCCAGACAGCCGTTATTGCCGCAGTAGCATTGCTGGCCGTAAGGATCGATTTGCGTATGGCCTATTTCCACCAGCGTTCGACCATTTTTATGCAGCAATTGTCCGCCGCTGATCACGCCGGCACCGACGGTTTCATCAATCACTATCTGAATCACGTGTTGCGCGCCACTGGATGCGCCAAACAACGCTTCGGCTAACGTCCAGGCAGAAATGTCATGCTGCACAAACACCGGTAAACCGGTGCGCTGCGCCAGGGTTTCTGCCAGCGGCATATCCTGAACGTCGTAACCCGGCATACGATGCACTATGCCAGAAGCGGCGTTGATCAAACCCGGCAAGGTAATGGCGATGGCGGTTAACCGTTCCAGTTTGCTTTGATGGCGAATAAAGAAGTCATTCACCATCTCCTGCAAGGTTTGCAGCAGCGGTTTTTCGGCGGTGGCATGCAGCGGCAAACGATCTTCCTGCAATGCACGGCTGCTGAGATCGCGCAGCGTCAGCGTAATGAATCCGGGCTGAATGCGTACGGCGAGATAGTGCCAGGCGAGAGTGTCGAGGATCAAACCAATCGCTGGGCGACCGCGGCTGCCCGGTTCCTGAAATTCGGTTTCCTGTACCAGATGAGCATCGAGCATTTCACGCACGATTTTGGTAATGCTGGCGGGCGCTAACTGGGCACGTTTAGATAGCTCAATACGCGAAATCGGGCCGTAAAGGTCAATCAGTCGGTAAACCACACCTGCGTTGGTCTGTTTTATCTGATCAATATGACCAGGTTGACTGTACAGATTCACGCCCTACTCCCATTATTTTCGCGCTTCTAAATAAACAACAGCTATGGTGATGCAGATTGGCTGGGAACGTCAAATATTTGATTAGAAATGTGATTTATCGCACATAAACTTTGCACCCAACTTAATGCGTTGGGTTAATTCTCCGCGTTTTGCAGCATCAGCGACATCATGTTGGTCATTTGCGCCGTTGGTTCTCGCGTCGCCGACCAGACCAACCAAACCTCAGAAATCGCGTCACTCTCCTGTAAAGGGATCCACACCACATCGGCCAGACGCGCCCGACGGAATGACGCCGGCAGAATCGACACGCCCAGCCCTGTTGCCACCAGGCCCAGAATAGTCATCGCCTCGCCCACTTCCTGAGTAATAAAGGGTTTAATTTGATAGCGATGCAGCAGCGCCAGGATTTCACCGTATAACGCGGTGCCACCCTGCGGATCGAAAAACACAAATGGCTCATTGGTTAACGCCTGAATAGAAATCGACTCAGCATCGGCCAGCGGATGCGCCCAATGCACCACCGCACACAGCGGTTCGCGCAGTAATACGCGGTGCTGCAAATCGTTGGGCAGCGGCGTATTGCGCATCACGCCAAGATCCAGTCGATCATCGTGCAAAGGCGCCAGTTGCTGCCGCGTGTTGTTCTCCTGCATCTGAATGTGCACTTCCGGCCAACGCTGGCGGAATTGATACAACGCATCTGAAACCAGGCCGGTAAAGGGAGCTGAGGAGGTAAAGCCGATACGCAACTCACCTTCCTGTCCCGTATGCACGCGCGCAGCGCGACGGGCAGCCTGTTCGACCTGCAGCAAAATGGCTCGCGCATCCTGTAAAAACAGCGCACCGGCGGGCGTGATTTGTACGCTGCGATTGGTGCGGGTAAACAACTGCGCGCCAATTTCCTGTTCCAGTTGCTGAATCTGCTGGCTTAGTGGCGGCTGCGAAATGTTGAGTCTCTGCGCGGCCCGCCCAAAATGCAGTTCTTCCGCGACGGCAATGAAATAGCGTAAATGGCGCAACTCTATATTCATATTTTAAACGTCTTATTTGAGATTATTAATATATTGTACAACCTATTATCCCTTTCCTACAGTAACGCCATGATTGCTTAAACGAGGATGTTCCGTGAGTCGCTCTTCCCAGGCGGTGATACTCGATGAAGACGAGTTATCCGTAAAGCCTGCTCCAGCTACAACCCCTTCAGAATGGATTGAACGCGGATCGCCGCAGTTTATGCGCGTGACGCTGGCCCTGTTCTCCGCCGGCCTTGCTACTTTCGCCCTGCTCTATTGCGTGCAGCCCATTCTGCCGGTGCTTTCGCAGCAATTTGGCGTTTCCCCGGCGCAAAGCAGCATTTCTCTCTCGTTATCGACCGGCTTAATGGCACTGGGCTTACTGTTTACTGGTCCGCTGTCGGATGCGATTGGGCGTAAATCGGTAATGGTTACCGCGTTAATGCTGGCCGCCATCTGTACCTTGATTTCCGCCACCATGAGCAGCTGGCAAGGGATTTTGCTGATGCGCGCGCTGATTGGGTTATCGCTGAGCGGTGTTGCTGCCGTTGGCATGACTTATCTAAGTGAAGAGATTCATCCGCGCGTCATCGCCTTTTCCATGGGACTGTATATTAGCGGTAACTCGATAGGCGGCATGAGCGGACGCTTGTTAACCGGTGTATTGACCGATTTCTTCTCGTGGCGCGTTGCGGTAGGCGTCATTGGTTGCTTCGCGTTGGCGGGCGCGCTGATGTTCTGGAAAATTTTGCCCGCGTCACGTCATTTCCGTCCGGCCTCATTACGTCCGCGCAGTTTGCTGATCAATTTCCGTCTGCACTGGCGCGATAAAGGTCTGCCGCTGTTGTTTGCTGAAGGCTTTCTGCTGATGGGCGCGTTCGTCACCCTGTTCAACTATATCGGTTATCGCCTGCTAAGCGCGCCGTGGTCGCTGAGCCAGGCAGTGGTGGGTTTGCTCTCGGTGGTCTATCTGACGGGTTCATGGAGTTCCCCGAAAGCGGGTGCGATGACCAGCCGCTTTGGGCGCGCTCCCGTGATGATCGGCGCTACTGCGATTATGCTAGCGGGATTGCTGCTGACAGCGTTTGACTCACTGTGGCTGATTTTGCCCGGCATGATGCTGTTCACCGCCGGATTCTTTGCGGCACACTCTGTTGCCAGCGGCTGGATTGGCCCGCGTGCGCGTCGTGCTAAAGGCCAGGCATCTTCACTCTATCTGTTCAGCTATTACGTTGGCTCCAGCGTGGCGGGTACGTTGGGCGGCGTGTTCTGGCACAGTTACGGTTGGATGGGCGTAACCGCATTCATTAGCCTGCTATTATTAATGGCTTTGCTGGTCGGTTGGCGTTTGCAGTGCCGAAAACTGTAATACCTTTCATCTGTTAAACGGGGCTGATGTGCCCCGTTCTCTTCTCTCAATCACGCCATGGGCCGATCTCACAGTCCCAGATAAAACAAAACGTCCATTCATCGCTATAATTCATTCCATTCCAACAATAGTTAGACTTTTATTATTTCACAGCAATGAGGACGTTAGATGGAACGCTATTATTACGTCGATAAGCACGCCGGCTATAACGACAACCATGTAGTACATGCAACGGGTTGCCCGTTCTTGCCCGCCGATGAGGTACGCCGTTTTCTTGGTACTTTTTACACGCCAAATGCCGCCATTCAGCAAGCCCGTAAATTTTATGCCAGCGCGCTGGGCTGCGAGCATTGCTGTCCGGTTAATGTAAAAAAAAACATGACGACTCAAAATAGCGTGGCACTAAAACACATGGTGCGACTCTGATAATCATGATTTGAGAATGGCCATGTGCTTAAGCTCTTTTGTTAAGCACGACTGAGGCGTTACACAATAACAATAAATTTAAATGTAATAATGACTGGACCTTAACGCTGCAAAACCGTCGTCGGGTCCAGTCGCCTCTTTCCCACTGCTATCGCTCTAAGTCACTCTCGCGTTGTAAGCAGAAAGCCTAATAACCTCAGGCTATTAACAACCACTTTCGCGATAAAAAATATTCAGTAATAAAATCCCGACAAACGGTTTCCCTCCGCTCATTAATGCTCCACAATAGCGTCAATTTGTGACTCAGGTCACTTTATGGGGTGCCACCTCGCCCTTTCACTCGCCGTCTGACAGATTTGAAATCCATGCAATCTACTACTGTTTCCCGTAAAACGGCCTGGCTACGCGTTGTATTGCTGGCCATTGCTGCTTTTGTATTTAACACCACAGAATTCGTACCGGTCGGCCTGCTGTCGGATATCGCCGCCAGCTATGACATGAAAACTGCTGACGTCGGCATCATGCTGACTATCTATGCGTGGGTTGTGGCCTTATTGTCGCTGCCGTTGATGTTGCTAACCCGCAACATTGAGCGACGCTTGCTGTTAGCGGTGCTCTTCATTGTGTTTGTGGCCAGCCATGTGCTCTCTTCCGTGGCATGGGATTTCACTTCACTGGTTATCTCACGTATCGGTATTGCCTTAGCGCACGCCGTTTTCTGGTCAATTACCGCTTCGCTAGCGATTCGCGTGGCGCCGGCGGGGAAAAAAACGCAGGCACTGAGTATGCTGGCAACCGGTACCGCGCTGGCGATGGTGCTGGGCGTGCCGATTGGTCGTATCGTTGGTCAATATCTTGGTTGGCGCACCACCTTCGGCATGATCGGCCTTTCCGCCCTGGTGTTGATGATCTTGCTAATGCGCATACTGCCGCGTCTGCCGAGCGAGCACACCGGGTCACTGAGCAGCGTGCCGATGCTATTCCGCCGTCCGGCGCTGGTGGCGATGTACATTTTGGTCACGGTAGTGGTGACGGCACATTACACCGCTTACAGCTACATCGAACCCTTTATGCAGATTGTTGCCAATGCCGACGATAATTTCACCACCTTGCTTTTACTGCTGTTTGGATCGGCGGGAATTATCGGCAGCGTGTTGTTTAGTACGCTGGGGAATAAATTTCCTTCGGCAATGCTGATCGCCGCGATTGCGATGATCACGCTATGTATGGGCTTGCTGGTGTTTGCCGCAGTCCGTCCCGCCGCGATCACCGTGTTGTGCATCGTTTGGGGCATGGCAATGATGATGATTGGGTTGGCGATGCAGGTACGCGTTTTAGCGCTGGCACCGGATGCGACAGACGTCGCGATGTCCCTGTTTTCGGGTATTTATAACATCGGTATCGGCGCGGGTGCGCTGCTGGGCAACCAGGTCAGTCTGCATATGCAAATGTCTGATGTCGGTAACGTCGGCGGCATCATTGGCCTTGCCGCACTGTTGTGGTGTATCGCTATCTTCCGTCGCTACCCGCAACTCCGTACCAACGGATAACAAAAAAAGGCTTCAGAAGGTGTATCTTCTGAAGCCTTTTAATCACTTCTCACGGAATGCTTCATCGCACTCCGCACTATTCTCTTAGTTATAAATTACTGCTGTGCCATTTAGCTTGTTGTTGCCAGAGGTCGAAGTGATGCGGAAAGACTTTGCTCCGGCAGCATTGGCCTTTTCCGCTAGCTGATTCTCCAGCGAGGTCAGGTTGGTGCTGCCCGATGCGCTAATCACGCCAACTTGTTGTTGATTCAGCGGCGCTGCGTTTACCAGGTCTGCAGCCATGCTACCAAACGCGATTGAAGACAATGCTAATGCGGCCAGGGTCAGTTTGATGCTTTTCATAATTTTGCTCTCTTAAACAGATGAATTGGGGTCGGTCATAATTAAGTTAACAACCGTTAATTAAATGCTACTGCTGAAAGGGTGCGCGCGTCAATCATTTTATTAATGGTCGTTATTTAAATTGAAAGTGGCGTGATTATGGGCTTCGCGGCCCTTTTTGACTTATCCATTTGGGTGCTTTCGTCAGCCAAAAGCACGAACGGATAAAAACGCACAGGCTCATTTCGCGCTGCGCTTGCATATTTATTTAATGATCGGTAATTTAATTGGGTGTTACTTAGCTTTGAGGTGCCCAATGACAGAAGTTAACGATGTGGTGAACAGGAAAACGCGCGGCCGCCCGAAGGTGTTTGATCGCAACGATGCCCTGGACAAGGCATTGATGTTGTTCTGGGCGCATGGCTATGAAGGCACTTCGTTGTCCGATTTGGTTAACGCAACCGGCGCTAAAGCCCCAACGCTTTATGCTGAGTTTGAAAATAAAGAAGGTTTATTCCGTGCGGCGATGCAGCGATATATTGAAACGTTTAGCACGCAGCGTAACGCAGTATTGAATGATGATGCATTAGATGTGAAAACGGCTATTGAAGCTTATTTTCGTGCAACTGCCGCGTGCTTCACTGAATGTGATAAGCCAGCAGGCTGTTTCTTCATTTGTACCTCGAGCGCACTTTCTTCTGGTTCACAAGAAGTGGCGCAAATGCTGGCGCAGCAGCATCATGCGCAGGAATCCGCGTTGAAAGCATTTCTTGATACCCGGCAGCAGCGCGGCGAGTTACCGCAATGTGCCAATAGTGCAATCTTAGCCAGCTATCTCGCGTGCTTACTGCAGGGAATGTCCGTGCGTGCTCGTGAAGGTGCTAATCGCAGCGATCTTGACCAGATCGTGGATACACAAATGGCAATCTGGCCCGCTCTCGCGGGATATTGTGAATTGAGCACCCAATAAAATTCAGGCCGACTTCCCTGTCGGCCTGAATTTATGGCCTCAATACTACGCGTGAGGCGAACGAGCGTTAAGGTAGGAAAAACATCGGTGTTAATGGCGCGCTCACCGGGCTGTTATCCGGTTTAGATGGCATTAAATCCTTCATTGATGCCCACCAGCGCTGACACACTTCTGTTTTTGCTACTGCTTCCCAACGCGCTTCAGACTCAATTTCCACGCTGGCAAACAGCAGATTGCGTTCACCATCCAGCCAGATAGCGTAATTGTGCGCGCCATGCGCCTTCAGCGTCTCGGCCAACTCCGGCCAAATTGGCGTATGACGGCGCAGATACTCATCGTGGCAGTGTGCATGCACCTGCATCACAAAGGCTTTACGCAACATCGCTGCGTTCCGCCTGCAGAGCCGCTTGCCACGGCTTGACGTTGAAGCGTTCACCCAACGCGATCAGCTGCTCTGTGGTGATGCTTTGACGGATTCCACCCATCGACAGTGCTTTCACCACCACTTCGGAGGATTTCTCCGCAGTGTCGATCAGGCCAAAGGTCTCATCGAGGTTTGGACCCGCGCCAAAGATACCGTGGAACGGCCACATCACAATGCTGTGGTTCGCCATCGCATCAGCCGTAGCCTGACCAATTCCATCAGTGCCTGGCACCATCCATGGCAGAATGCCGACGCCATCCGGGAACACCACCAGACATTCAGTGCTGCCTTCCCACAGCAGGCGTGTGAAGCGTGCGGAATCCAGATCCACCACATAACTCAGCGCCATAAAGTTGGTGGCATGGCAGTGCATAATGACGCGATCAACGCCATTTGAGATCTGTTTGCGCACGCTGTGCGATTGGAAGTGGGCTGCCAGTTCTGATGTTGGCAAGCCACCGTTACTCAACCCCCAATGGATTTTATATGACAAGCCTTTGTCATCCACCTGCAGTAGCGCCAGACAATCGGCCGGGTCGATTTGTACATTGCGGAAAAACTTGCCCGACCCGGTGACCAGGAACCAATCATTGGCCAACGCCGGCGCGGGTTTTGTCAGTTCAATACAGCGCGGCTCTGCATAGAAATCACCGGTGAAATCTTTAACTTCTTCCGGCAGTAAACGTAGGCTGACGTTGCCGCCATTACGTTCATCCCAGCCCTTCAACCACATGTCGCTGGTCGCTTTAACCATTCCCTGAACAAAAGCGGAAGAGAGAATATTTTGCATGGTGTGTCCCTTAACGTTGACGCAGTGTTTGTTGTTCGTAATGACGGACTTCGCTCAGCCAGCTGGCATCAGCAGGGACATCGTGGCGCAGACACCAGGCTTCCCACACCGCTTGCCACGGCAACGATTTTTGTTCTTCCAGCATCGCCAGACGTCCGGTGTAATCCCCTTCGCTCTCAAGCTTGCGTAACTGATCGGTGGGTTCCAGCAGCGCACGCAGCAGCGCTTTTTTGGCATTGCGTGTACCAATTACCCAGGCCGCGATGCGGTTAATAGACGCATCAAAGAAGTCCAGGCCGATATGCACCTTGTCGAACAGTTTGTGACGCGCGATCTCGGTGGCGATGGCTTGTGTTTCATCGTCGAGAATCACCACGTGATCGCTGTCCCAGCGAACCGGACGGCTTACGTGCAGCAGCAGGCGAGGCACATAGAGCATGGCCGTGGAGATTTTGTCGGAAATAACTTCGGTTGGGTGGAAGTGGCCGGCATCCAAAGTCAGTGCGGTCTGGCGACTGCTGGCATAACCGAGGCAGAATTCATTGGAACCCACGGTGTAGCTTTCCGCACCAATGCCAAACAGTTTGCTCTCAACCGCATCGATATGATGCGCGGGATTGAGTTTTTCACTGATCACGTCATCAAGCGCACTCGCCAGGCGTTGGCGCGGTCCCAGTCGATCGACTGTGAGGTCTTTCATACCGTCCGGCACCCAGATATTCATGACGGATGCGGTGCCCAACTGCTCACCAAAATGTGCTGAGATACGGCGGCTGGCCTTGCAGTGATCGATCCAGAACTGGCGAATGCCTTTGTCGGCATGTGATAGCGTAAAGCCATCCGCGCTCAACGGGTGTGAAAAGCAGCTTGGATTGAAATCAAGGCCTAGCTTATGGGTTTTGGCCCATTCAACCCAGTTGCTGAAGTGTTTCGGTTCAATCGCATCACGTTCGACCGGCTTGTCGCTCTCCAGATAAATTGCATGCAAGTTAAGACGTTTTGCACCTGGAATGAGTGACATCGCTTTTTCAACATCAGCGCGCAGCTCATCGGCATTGCGGGCGCGTCCCGGATAGTTGCCAGTGGCCTGAATACCGCCGGTCAGTTCTCCGTTCGGATTTTCAAAACCACGCACGTCATCGCCTTGCCAGCAGTGCATCGAGACCGGAATGCCATCCAGCTGCGCCATTACCTGTTCCACATCCACGCCAATTGCGGCGTAGCGTTGTTTGGCCAGTTCGAAGGCCTGTTCAATCAGCTTAGTCATATGCAAGTTCCTTAGCAGGTTGGCTTAGCGCCGCAAAGCGTGCCTGATGGGCAGCAAAGGCGCTGTTGTTCAACGGTTCAAATTTTTCTAACGGGAAGTTTTGGCTAATGCAGCGTCGTAGATCGCTAACGTCACGCAGTTCGCCCAAGGCGATTAACTGGCAGCCGACGTTACCGAGCGTCGAGGCTTCAATCGGTCCTGCCAATACCGGCAGTTGACAGGCATCAGCACATAATTGATTTAACAGCGGATTCTGACTGCCACCACCCACCACATGCAGTTGGCGCAGCGGCGCGGCGCGCAGTTGGCCGAGTTCACCCATCACCTGGCGATACAGCAAGGCCAAACTGTCAAAAATGGTGCGCGCCAGCGCGGCAGGCGTCTGCGGAATGGGCATATTTTGTTCGGCGCACGCGTTTTGAATCTCCTGAACCATGCTGTCTGGATTGATAAAACGGCTGTGGTTTGGGTTTATAAGCGCATTACAGGCAATTTCCTGTGCCGCTTCTGTTATCAACGCGCAGAGATCGGTAATTTGCAGCTCGGTGCAGACACGTTGCAGCAGCCACAATCCCATGATGTTTTTGAGAACGCGATAGCCTTCTGCCCCACCTTCATTGGTAATGTTGGCTTTAAGCGCGGCAGTGCTGACGCAGGGTTGCAGGCTCTCAATCCCCATTAGCGACCAGGTCCCAGAGCTGAGATAAGCGGCATCATCCTGCATTAAGGGGGTTGCTAAAACGGCGCTCGCGGTGTCGTGCGTGGCAACCGCGATGACCGGAATTTTGTTGCCGCTGGCGCTGGTCCAGTAACCTACCGTATTGCCCGGTGAGGTCGGTTTGCCGAACCATTTTGCGGGTACACCTGCCCAGGCGAGCAAATCACTGTCCCATTCACCGCTATGGATATTAAGCAGCTGGGTGGTGGTAGCGTTGGTGTATTCCCAGTTCATCTGGCCAGTAAGGCGATAATGCAGATAGTCTGGAATCATCAGCGCATACTGCACCTGCGCCTGCCAATCTGGTTGCTGTTGATGGAGGGCGTGCAATTGATAAAGCGTGTTGAAAGGCAAGAACTGAATGCCGGTGCGCTGATAGATAGCACCTTTGCCGAGGTCGTTAATGGCCTGAGCCATGTGTCCTTCTGTGCGCTTGTCGCGATAGCTCACCGCTTCGCCGACACGCTCGCCGTTAGCATCCAGTAAGACCAAATCGACGCCCCAGGTATCGATGCCGATACTGTCCGGCAAAATGCCTTCATCATCTAGCTGGGCCAGCCCCAAACGAATTTCCTGCTCCAGCCGGTCTAAATCCCAACAATCATAATCTGCACGGCGCACGCGCTGATTGGTGAAGCGACGAACTTCACGCAGGCTGATCTGCTGATTCGCTGAACTCCATTGTGCGAGCATCACGCGCCCGCTGGATGCGCCTAAATCAATGGCAACAATGTTACGCATACTCATGGCGTGTTCTTCCTGTGATGAGATGGCTACAGATTAGAAATCTCTGCTTTTAGCCACCTTCCCCTAACTGCCAGTGCGTAATAGTCGCTGGCAGACTGACAAAGAAGTTCGTGAGAAAGCTCACAGAACCACACAAGGAGAGAGTTGTGAGCCTTGCCGCATTTCCGTTAAACGCTGGTGAGATCTTGAAAAATTAGCCATTTTCCTGCGTCACTAAGGTGAAAATTCAAGGTAAGGTGCTTGGCGCCTGCGTAGACTCGGCAACGGTAAAGTTAATCAAGAGGCGAATCATGACCGTTCTACATAGCGCAGATTTCTTCCCTGAAGGGAATTACGCCATCGCCATTGAACCGCGTGTGCCGCAGCAGGCATTCCCCGAGCACCATCATGATTTCCATGAAATTGTGTTGGTTGAACAAGGTTCAGGTATTCATGTGTTTAACGGTCAGCCGCAAGCCTTATCTGCGGGATGCGTGTGCTTCGTACGCGATCACGATCGCCACCTATATGAACAAACGGAAAATTTGTGTCTGACCAATGTGTTGTATCGCAGTCCGTCAGCATTCCGTTTTCTTTCGGGTTTGCAGGATCTATTGCCGCGCGAAGAACAGGACCATTACGCTTCGCACTGGCGCATTAATCACAAAGTGATGGCGCAGGCGCTGCAAATCGTTACGCAGATGAAGCAGCATGAGTTGTGGTCACTGGAGCGTCACGCACGTCAGGAGCAGCTTTTTCTGCAACTGCTGGTGTTGTTGCGCGAAGCGGCTCACAACGATCAATCTCAGGATCAGGAAGCACGCTTGCATCGGTTGCTCGACTGGCTCAATGAGCACTACAGTGAAGAGATTGTGTGGGATGCATTAGCCGATCGTTTTTCATTGTCGCTGCGCACCCTGCACCGCCAGATGAAGCAGCAAACCGGCAATACACCGCAGCGTTACCTTAATCGGCTTCGCCTGTTACAGGCGCGGCATTTACTGCGCCATAGCGATATGCGCATAACAGACATCGCCTATCAGTGTGGATTTGGTGACAGTAACCACTTTTCCACGCTGTTCAAGCGAGAATTTGGCTGCGCGCCCAGAGCGGAGCGCCAGCAGATGCTATAACTGGAGCGTTTCCTCATGTCGCTGATTTTAACGCGCGAAGACTATTTCCCGGCCACCAATTTGCCGATTGCGGTGGCCGAGCGTATGCCGCAACCCTCCTTCCCTCCGCACCGCCATGAATTTAGTGAAATCGTTATCGTCTGGCGTGGCAACGGTCTGCATGTATTAAACGATCGTCCATGGTTGATTACCTGCGGCGACGTTTTTTACCTTCACGATAACGACTGCCACAGCTACGACAGCGTCAACGATTTGGCGCTGGATAACATTCTTTACTGTCGTGATCGTTTCCGTCTTAGCCTCGACTGGAGCCAATTATTGCCACCGCAAGAAGAGGATTCGCCAGGCTGCTGGCGTTTGACCACGCGCGGCATGGCGTTGGCGCGTGGCGTGATTAGCCAGTTGGAGCGCGAAAGCCGCAAAAGTGATTCGTTATCAATCCAACTCTCCGAAGCGCTGTTTTTACAACTTGCGCTAATTTTACGCCGTCACGGTTATGCTGCCGATCGACCCTGGGCATTGCCTGAAGGTGAGCAGCTGGATCTGCTGATGTCGGCGCTGCAAGGCGCCATCAGCCGTCCATTCGATTTGGCCGTATTTTGCCAACAGAATCAGTTGAGCGAGCGGGCGTTAAAACAACTGTTTCGCCAGCAAACCGGCATGACCGTGGGGCATTATTTGCGGCAGTTACAGCTGTGCCAAGCTAAGTATTTACTACGCACGCAGGATTGCTTAATCAGTGAAGTGGCCGCACGTTGTGGCTTCGATGACAGTAACTATTTTTCGGTGGTGTTTACGCGGGAAACCGGGTTGACACCCAGTGCGTGGCGGCAGCGTTTCCTGCCGCATCGTGAACCCTCAACTGAAAAGGTCAAAGCCTGACGCACAGCAGCAGCGCCAGGCTTTTCATCAGGCCGCCATGCCTAATCCAACGATATTGGCGGCAATGATGATTACCACACAACCCAGAGAAAGAACGCGTACCGGACGTTGACCCGCCGACTTCCACTCTTTCATCACCAGGCCAACCAAACCACCGCACAGCACGTAAAGGCTCATATGCAGCATCCAGCTGATGAAATCATACTGTGCCGGGATTTTGGCGTGTCCCCAGGCATAGAAGAAGAACTGCAAATACCACATGGTGCCGCCTAGCACGGCAAAGGCGATATTGGCGAGTAACATCGGTTTGGCAACTGAGAAATCACGGCGTACAGAGAGGTCGCTTTTCACTGCCAGGCGGATAAAGCAATAAGCCAGATTGACTAACGCGCCACCACCCATGATCACCACATAGCTTGGTAAGGCGACATAAAGAGAATTGATACCGAGATTCGCGGCGGCTTCATGCATGGGCTTTGCAGCATCCATCGCAAACGACATGCCCGCTGAGAAGATGCCGCACATTACGGCTAAAATCAGCCCCTTCTTCAGGTTGAACTCTTCGGCATTGATGCCGAGCGCGCGCTCTTTGAGCAAACCGGCACGCGAAACAATTCCCACACCAATCAACGCGACAAATACGCCGAGCAGCGTCATACGTCCGCCTGGCGAGCTGAACAGCTCAACAAAGCGGCCCTGCAGCAGCGGTGTCATTAAGGTTCCCACCACCAAGGTGATACCAATGGCGATACCAATCCCCATCGACATGCCCAGGTAGCGCATGGTTAAACCATAGTTAATGTTACCGATGCCCCACATGGCACCAAACAGAAACACCGGCATCAGTTGAGAGAAGCTAAAGCTGCCGTAATACGCCCAGAAGTCAGGCAGTAACACCGCACTGACGGCCCAAGGTAAAATCAGCCACGACATGACGCCGCCCACCGACCACATCGTTTCCCAAGACCACTTTTTCACCTGCTTAAATGGAGCATAAAAACAGGCGGCACTGGCGGCACCCACCAGATGCCAGAAAATACCTGCAATAATGGCACTGTTCATTGTTATTCCTTCGTAAGGTTGAGGCCAACAGGAAACCGGCGGTTTCCCGATTACCGGCAGTCTACGGTGGGCAGCTTTTCATCAGCCTTTGGATGGCTGCCGGAAAGCGGAGGTTGCTGGCAAAATTCGGTGGGTCATCAACATAAGGATCACAAAATCGCATTTGCAGGCAGGTCACACGTTAATTTTTATAAGTGTCTTATTATTCAGCCTATTTTTCTAATATGTTGTGTCGATCAGCACAGTTTTTGATTCACTGCCACTGCAACAGTTAACATGGCAGTTACACAAAGCCGTCTGTCAGCCTTTCCCCGCAGGCATTAAATCCGTATAACGTTGGGAAAATCATCAGGACGAAGGATTGAGATGAATACCAAAAGATTGCGGCTTTTGCTGTCACAATCGGTGAGCCGTGTGATGCTGGATGACATCCGCGCTATCGTGCCAGCGCACGCGCTGAACGTCTTTATCAATGGATTAGATGAGGCACATTACGCCACGCTGGATTGCGTGCAGAGCGAAGAGAATTGCGCTCTGCTCGCTTCGGTGATTGTGGTCTGGCGACAGCTGGGTCATGTCCACGCCATTCATTATCAGAAAGGTGAGCATCTCCGTCAGGTTGACGATGCAACCCAATTCCAATTGTTCAGTATGATGAAAACCCATCGCGCGATCGTGCAGATCGCTTAACTCTCGGGATGACTATGAAAATCGGACTGCTTTTCCCTATTGCCATCATCATCGCTGGCGTCAGTTTTCTGGTGTGGTTTATTGCCAGCGGCGCGGCGATGCCAGGTTCCTGACAAGAAATTAACAATCACTTTTTTTGGTTAACCCGCTGAAAGCGCGGCATTTCGCCAGGAATGCTGCGTCTATCGTGCTGTTCTTCCCTTCTTTGCCATCCCTCCGACCGCTTTGGCAATAGCAAAAAGGTGCAACACCCTGATCTGTTTCACTCTGCACTTCACAAATCTTTAACGAAACCGATCGCGGAGAACCTGCATATGACAACACACCATCAACATTATATAAATGGCGCGTTTGTTGCCGATCACAATGACAAGTGGATAGAAGTGATTAACCCGGCGACCGAAGCGTTACTGTCACGCGTGCCGGAAGGCAGTAAACGCGATGCCGCGCTGGCGATTGATGCCGCAGAGGTGGCGCAGCCGGAATGGGAGGCCTTACCTGCGGTTGAACGCGGCAACTGGCTGCGCAAAATTGCCGTCGCTATTCGTCAGCGTGAACCGGAATTAACCGCCACTATCGTTGCTGAAGGAGGCAAAACTCAGGGCCTGGCGCAAACCGAAGTCATGTTTACCGCCGATTATCTTGATTACATGGCCGAATGGGCACGCCGTTACGATGGCGAAATCGTGAACAGCGATCGTCCCAACGAAAATATCTTCGTGTTCAGGAAAGCGATTGGCGTTACCACCGGCATTCTGCCGTGGAACTTCCCCTTCTTCCTGATTGCGCGCAAAGCCGCACCAGCGCTGGTAACCGGCAATACCATCGTCATTAAACCCAGTGAACTGACGCCCAACAATGCAGCGATATTCGCACAAATTATTGATGACATTGGCCTGCCTAAGGGCGTGATCAACGTTGTTTATGGTTATGGTCCTGAGATTGGTCAGGAGCTGGCAGGCAACCCGAAGGTCGGCCTGGTGAGCCTCACCGGCAGCGTCAACGCCGGTATCGCCACCATGGAAGCCGCAGCGAAAAATGTGACCAAAGTGTCACTGGAGTTGGGCGGAAAAGCGCCGGCTATCGTGATGGATGACGCCGATCTTGATCTGGCGGTCAGAGCCATCGTCAGCTCCCGTGTGATCAACACTGGACAAGTGTGTAACTGTGCTGAGCGCGTTTACGTGCAGGAAGGCATTTACGATCGTTTTATCAGCGCGCTGACCACCGCCATGCAGCAGGTGAAGTATGGTAATCCGGCCGAGCAGAATGATATCGATATGGGCCCGCTGATCACTGCGGCCGCATTGGAACGCGTTGAGCAGAAAGTGGCGAACGCCGTCGCGGATGGCGGAAAAGTGGTATTGGGCGGCAATCGTGCAGGCGGCAAAGGCTTCTATTTTGAGCCAACGATCATCACGGGCGTGCGTCAGGATATGGAGATCATGCAGCAGGAGATTTTTGGCCCGGTTCTGCCGGTGATGACGTTTAAAACCCTTGATGAAGCCGTAGCGCTGGCAAATGACTGCGAATACGGTCTGACCTCATCGATTTACACCCAGAATCTCAACACCGCAATGGTGGCACTGCGCAAGTTGAAGTTTGGCGAAACCTACATTAATCGCGAGAACTTCGAGGCGATGCAAGGTTTCCATGCTGGCTGGCGTAAATCAGGCATTGGTGGCGCCGACGGCCGTCACGGTTTAGACGAGTTTTTACAGACGCACGTGGCCTACTTGCAGTTTTCGTAAGGTGGAAAATCCAGGTCGCCGTTAAAGGCGACCTGGTGGTTATCAGGAGATGCGCTTCTGGCTGCGCAGCAGCGCCAGGCCGCTTAACACCGACATCGCCATCAGATAATACCCCGGCGCCAGACTGGTACCGGTTGCGCTAATCAGCAGCGTACAAATCAGCGGTGCGAAGCCACCAAATACTGTGACCGCCACGTTATAACTGATCGCCATCCCGCTGGCTCGCGTGCCAATCGGGAACAAATCCGCCATCACCGACGGCACCGTTGAGAAGTAGATCGACTTGAGCAGCGCCATCCAGCACACCAGTAGAATCAGCGTAGTCGGCGTGGTGTGTTCAACCACCAGCTTGAATGCCGGATAAATAGTGACGATCAGCAGAATCAATGAGCCCCACATCAGCGGCACGCGACCCACGCGCTCGGCCCAAAGACCCATCATTGGCGTTACCACCGTCAAAATTACGCCCGCCAACAATGTCGCGGTAAACGCCACGCTGCCCGACAGGTGCAGATTTTTGGTGGCATAGGTTGGCACATAGTTGAGCATGTAGTTAACCGCCGTCGAGATCACCATCAAGCCGATAGCCAGTAGCATCAGTTCCTTCTGGCGACCAAACAGGCTCTTCAGCGGCGCAGCTTCCGGTTTGTGCTCAGCAAAGCTCGCTGGCTCATGGACGTGACGTCGAATGTAAATTCCCAGCGGACCAATCAGCAGGCCGAACGCGAACGGAATACGCCAGCCCCAATCCTGAATCTGGCTTTCGGTAAGAATCTGCGTCAATCCCAGACCAAACGCCGACGCCATTAAGGTACTGGCCCCTTGCGTGGCGAACTGCCAGCTGGCAATAAAGGCTTTACGCTCAGGGAAGTGCTCAACCAGGAATGCCGTTGAGCTGCCAAATTCGCCACCGGCAGAAAAACCCTGCACCAGACGCGCCAGCAAAATCAGCAGCGGTGCCATCAGGCCAATGCTGCTGTAGCTCGGCATAAAAGTGATGACCGCGCCGCCGAGCATCATCAGGTTAATCGACAGCAGCAGCGCTTTTTTTCGGCCGTGGCGGTCAGCATAGTTGCCCAGCACAATGGCGCCCAGCGGACGAATCAGGAACGATACGCCAAAACTGCCAAAGGTCAGCAACATCGAGACCGACGGATCGCTGGTGGGAAAGAAGGCATGCGCAATGTAACTGGCAAAAAAGCCGTACACGGCAATATCGAACCACTCCAGCGCGTTACCGATACAGGTCGCGAACAGCGTTTTATGAAGGTTCGGTTTGGTCGTATTCAGTGGCATTGCCGTATTCAATGTACTCATTGGCCACCCCCAATGTGCGCCCGATGCTGCGCCACCAGTTCCGTGCCCTGCTCACCGAGATCCCACAGTAGGCGCGTCATGATCTGCAGGCCTTCGCGGGCAATCGATTTCAGCATATGTTCGTTAACACCGTGCTGGCCGCAGGCCGGATACGAGTGCGGCACCCACAAGGTTGGCAAGCCGAGGATGTCAGAGAACACGTCATTGGGCAGTGAACCGCCGAGATTAGGCAGCAGCGCCGGTTTCTTGCCGCTGGTTTCTGCCATGCTGCTCAGCACCCAATTGACCAGCGGATCGGTGGGATCGAGCCGGGTCGCTGGCGATCCGCGCATAAACTCCACCTGCACATAGCCAAAACCGTGCTGTTGCAGATGCGCGCGCACATGTTGAGCGAGGTTTTCCCAATCGGTACCGACCACAAAGCGCAGCTGACACACGGCGGTGGCGCTGCCCGGAATGGCATTCATCGGACGCGCCGGATTGCCGGTGAGGAATGACAACACTTCCAGCGTGTTCCAGCCATACAGGCGTTCAGTTGGCGTCAATCCCGGCTCGCCCCAGTTGACGTCAATATCGGGATCGCCTGGCATGCCGCCCACCTCGATATCGCCAAGAATGTCGCGCACCTGCGGCGTTAAAGAGTTGGGTTTCAGTGCATCAACCTGCAACACGCCCTGTGCATTGACCAGCGACGCGAGCGCGTTAGCCAACTGCGTCCCCGGATTGCTCAACAACCCGCCCCAATTGCCAGAGTGATAGGCGTTATCACGCGCATTGACGGTCAACCGGAAATTAACCGCACCGCGTGAACCCAGGAATAGCGTGGGGCGGATCGCGTTGAGACGTGGGCCGTCAGAGGCAATAAACAGATCGGCTTGCAACAGATCGCCATGCTGCTGGCACAGCTGCGCCAGTCCCGGTGAGCTAATCTCTTCGCCCATCTCGAACAGTATTTTGCAGTTAAAGCCCAGACTGCCGCCGCGCACATTAAACACCTGCTCCAATGCCGCCAGATTGACAGAGTGTTGGCCCTTATTATCGGCGCTGCCGCGCGCATACCAGCGATCGTCCTCTTCAACCATCTGCCACGGCGATAAGCCGTCGCGCCAGTTCTCATCATCGCCAAATACAACGTCGCCATGGCCATAGCTGAGCAAGGTGGGCAGCGCCGGATCTTCAATGCGTATCGCCACGAGGAACGGTCGATGAGCGGCTTCCGGGTTGGCGATGAAATGCAACGTGAAGCCAAGCGCAATCAGCTGCGGACCGATTTCATCCTGCAAATAGCGCTGTAATTCGCTGTCACGATCCTCGCGCTGGCTTTCGGTGCGTTGTGCCACGCGACGCGCCAAAATACGCTGAAACTCCCCGCTGTCAAAATAAGCGGTGGCCTGTTGAACCGCCTGTTGTGCTGTCATGTTTGCCCTGTCTTTTATTGTTATGTCGTTAACGCATCTTTGCGGAAACAATGCTTTGCCACAATTATCAATTTATCGAGTAAGATTTGCTTTTAAAGCAAAGCTAGCCTGCCCGATTTCGAGGCATGCACCACCATGAGGCATTTGCATGTTAAGCAGTGAAATTCGCTATTTTCTCGCCGTAGCCAATACCGGCTCGCTCAGCGCCGCCAGTGAGCAGCTGTTTGTGGCGGTATCGGCTATCAGTCGGCAAATTCAGCGGCTGGAGAACCACGTTGGCGTACCGTTGTTTGCGCGGCACGCGCGCGGCATGGTGTTGAATGAAGCTGGCGAGATCTTCGCGCATCACGTGCGCAAGAATCTGCTGGATATGGAGTACGCGCTGGCAGAGATTAAGGGACTGAAAGCGGTGCGCCGCACGCTGATCCGCGTGGCCTGTACCGATGGGCTGGCGTTTACCCTCATGCCTCGCTTGATCGCTGATTTTCGCCATGACAATCCGGGTGTGCTGTTTGATGTGAAGGTAGCGAGTACGCAAGGCGTGGCGGAAGCACTGCGCAACGGTGAGTGTGACGTGGCGCTGCAGTTTAGTCTGCACGCTGAACGTGGCGTGGACGTCATGGGTTCGTGGCCAGCACCGGTATTAATCGTCATGCATCAAACGCATCCGTTAGCAACCGCGCCACAGGTCACGCTCGCCGATTTGAGTCACTATCCGCTGGCCTTACCGCAGCAAAACACCACCGTGCGACAACTGTTTGAGCTGGCCAGTCATATGAATGGCAGCCTGGTTGAACCGGTGATGACCTGCGATACCTTCTCGATGCTGTTTCAATTTCTACTGCGCACGCCGCAGGCAGTGACAATCTGTAGCGCGTTTACCGTGCTGCAAGAGGCTGAAACGCACGGTTTGATCTTGCGCTCGGTGGGCATTGATCAGCTGAGCCAGCGTACGTTGCAGCTACAGACGCAATCAGGGCGGCCTCGCAGTGCCGCCCTGAATGTGTTTCTTACCTTTTTGCTGCAGCAGCTGGATGCGCTCGAGGAACCTCTGCGCCAGCGCTGGAAGCCGTAGCTCAGTTCTTGATATCCACCGGATAGAAAATGTGTTTACCGAACGGATCAACCTGATAACCACTTACCGATTTGCGCACCGGCTCAAAGATAGTTGAGTGAGCAATCATGACCGCGGGCATTTGGTCATGCATGATCTGCTGGGCTTGCTGATAAAGCGCGACGCGTTTGTCATGATTCTGCTCAGCGCGTGCTTCGGTAATGATCTTCTCAAACGGCTGGTAACACCATTTCGACGAGTTGGAACCGCCATTCGCCGAGGTGCAGCTGTAGAGCGGGCCGAAGAAGTTATCCGGATCGCCGGTCGCCGTGGTCCAGCCCATCAGCGCCGCTTGATGTTCGCCGCCTTTCACGCGCTTCAGGTATTCGCCCCACTCATAGCTGACGATATTGGCTTTGATGCCCACTTTGGCCCAGTCCGCCTGAATCATCTCCGCCATCCGTCGCGCATTCGGATTATACGGTCGCTGTACCGGCATCGCCCACAGCGCGATTTCGGTGCCGGGCTTAATCCCCGCTTCCTGCAGCAGCGCTTTGGCTTTCTCCGGATCGTAGTCGTAATCTTTCAACGCTTTATCCGCACTCCACACGTCCGGTGGCAGGATGTTTTTTGCCACCGTGCCGGTGCCTTTAAAAATGGCATCGATGATCGCCTGCTTGTTAATGGCCAGCGCCAGCGCCTGACGCACTTTAACGTTATCCAGCGGCGCCTTGGTGGTGTTGAACGACAGGAAGCCGGTATTCAGTCCCGATTTCTGTTCCAGCGTTAAATCTGGATTGGTGCGCATCTTCTCCAGATCGGCCGGATTAGGGAACGGCATAATCTGGCATTCGTTCTTCTCCAGCTTGGCGTAACGCACCGACGCGTCCGGCGTGATGGAGAAGACAATACGATCAAGTTTCGCCTTGCCCTGCCAGTATTCCGGGAAGGCTTTGTAGAGGATGCGCGAATCTTTTTGGTACTGCACCAGCTCAAACGGTCCGGTACCGATCGGCTCCATATCGACCTTCTCCGGCGTGCCCGCCTTCAGCATCTGGTCGGCGTATTCTGCCGAATGAATCGACGCAAAATACCAGGCTAAGTCGGCGAGGAAAGGCGCTTCGGCGTGGGCTAAGGTGATGCGTACCGTATGGTCATCGACCTTCTCAATGTGGGTGATCAGCTTCGCCAGTTCGAGGCTTTCGAAGTTGGCGTAGTTACCGCCGGAGACATTGTGGTACGGATTTTTCGCATCCATCTGGCGCATAAACGAGAAAATCACGTCATCGGCATTAAAATCGCGCGACGGCTTAAACAGCTTGTTGCTCTGGAATTTCACGCCTTTACGCAAATGGAAGGTATAGACCTTGCCATCCGGGCTGATATCCCAGCTTTCTGCCAGGCTGGGCACCAGTTCGGTGGTGCCGGGGGTGAAATCAACCAAACGATTGAAAATCGGCACCGCGCTGGCATCCACGCTGGTCCCTGACGTGTACAACTGGGGATTAAAGTTCTCCGGCGATCCTTCAGAACAGTAGACCAGCGTTTTTGCTGACACCCCGCCCGCGACCGCCAATCCGATTGCAGTGAGAGTGAGATTTGCCATCATTTTTTTCATCATGATCCTCGCTTTTTATTGACTTCCATGAGCCAGCTTCGTTATTTAGTGTTCATCTGACTAATAAATAACATGATTTAACCATCACGCGTACTACAGACGCCGCAATGCTAATAAGGAATTGTGATGACAGACCAACTTGCCAGCCAATTGACCCAGCGTTTCTATCGTTATCTGGCGGTTTCCAGCCAGAGCGATGCCAAATCAACCACGCTGCCGAGTACGCCGTCCCAACATGCGATGGCGGAGTTACTGGCTAAGGAACTGGGCGAACTGGGATTGCAGGATATTGTGATTGACCAGCACGCCACGGTCACCGCGGTGAAACCCGGTAATCGCCCTGATGCGCCGCGTATCGGCTTTATTACCCACATTGATACCGTTGATGTCGGCCTGTCGCCGGATATCCGCCCACAAACCCTGACGTTCCGCGGTGAAGATCTCTGCCTCAACAGCACGCAAGATATCTGGCTGCGCGTGGCGGAACACCCAGAAATTAAACCCTATCTCGGTCAGGAGATTATCTTTAGCGACGGCACCAGCGTGCTCGGCGCGGACAACAAAGCCGCGGTCACGGTGGTGATGACGCTGCTGGAGAACCTGCGAGGTGATCACGGTGATATCGTGGTGGCGTTTGTGCCTGATGAGGAAATTGGCCTGCGCGGCGCCAAAGCGCTTGATTTGGAGCAGCGCTTTAACGTCGATTTCGCCTGGACAATTGACTGCTGCGAGCTGGGTGAAGTGGTGTATGAAAACTTTAACGCTGCCGCCGCTGAGTTGGTGTTTACCGGTGTGCCCGCGCACCCCATGTCGGGCAAAGGGGTGTTGGTCAATCCGCTGCTGATGGCGCATGACTTCATCTCCCGCTTTGATCGTTTAAAAACCCCTGAGCATACTGAAGGTCGCGAAGGCTATATCTGGTTTAACGATATGCAGGCCAACGCTAGCCGCGCGGTATTAAAAGCCTCGATTCGTGATTTCGATTTGCAGGGTTTTGATGCCAAAAAACAACAATTGGTGGAAGTGGCTGATGAGATTGCCGCGCGTTATCCCACCGGCCACGTAGCGCTCACCATCAACGATACGTACAGCAATATCAGTAATGCGATTGGTGAAGATCGTCGCGCCATTGATTTGATTTTTGCCGCGCTGGAGCAGGTTGGCGTGGAACCCAAAGTGATCCCGATGCGGGGTGGCACCGATGGTGCAGCGCTATCAGCGAAGGGATTACTGACGCCAAATTTCTTCACTGGCGCGCACAATTTCCATTCACGCTTTGAGTTCTTGCCGATTCCATCATTTGTGAAGTCATATCAGGTGGCCGAAGCGTTGTGTTATTTAGCAGCGAAATAAACCAAAAAGGTCGTCATAACTGACGACCTTTTTTACAGGTTATTTGCTGGCTGCAACATCAATTCCTGGGAAGAACTTCGCCGCCAGTTTAGTGACGGTGCCATCGGTTTGCACCTTGGTGATGGCCGCATCCAGCTCTTGTTTCAGTTTGGCATCGCCTTTACGCAGGCCAAAACCGATCCCGGTGCCGAGAATGGTGTCATCTTCAACCGGCTTGCCCGCAAAGGCGAAACCTTTACCCTGCGGCTTTTCGAGGAAGCCCGATTGACCCGCAGCAGACATCACCAGCGTGCCGTCAAGACGACCGGCGACCATGTCGTTGTAAACCTGGTTTTGATCCTGGTAAGAGGTCACGGTTACGCCCTGCGCTTCCCAGTGCTTCTTAGCATAGGTTTCCTGAATAGAACCCTGCAGCACACCGATGTTTTTGCCTTTCAATGATTCAGCGGTTGGCAACAGCTTCTCGCCCTCTTTCACGATCAGCATGGTCGGAATGCGGTAAATCGGCTTGGTGAAGTCGATGCTTTTCGCACGCGCTTCGGTAATGTTCATTGCGGAGTTGATGGCATCGAATTTTTTCGCCTGCAGCGCCGGAATCAGCGCATCAAAGCTGCTCTCCACCCATTTGCAGTCGAAGTTGCCCACCTGACAAATTGCTTTACCGAGTTCGATATCGAAACCTTCCAGTTCGCCCTGCGCGTTGCGGCTCTCAAATGGCGGATACTGCGATTCCAGACCATAACGTAAGGTTTCCTGCGCCAGCGCGTGCGCCGAGGTCAGCATGCCGAGAGCGACAAACAGTGCGTTCAATTTTTTCATTATATTTACCCCTAAGTTACCCTTTGACCAGGCAGAGCGCTTCTGCACCGGCCTGAAGTGTTGCGTCGTCTTTTGCGAATGACAGGCGAATTAATTTATTGTCAGTACCGTCCATATAAAACGCCGACAACGGAATGGTGGCCACACCGTGATCGACGATGAGACGTTTTACCATTTCGCTATCACTTTCGTCACTGAAATGTCCGTAGCTGGCCAACATAAAGAAGGAACCGGCGCTCGGCAGCAGCTTAAATGGCGAATCCTGCATCAACGTCAGCAGGCGATCGCGTTTCTCCTGATAAAACGGCGACAGCTGCAGATAGTTCTGCGGGTTTTGCAGATAGTGAGCAAACCCCACCTGCATCGGCGTATCGGCCGCGTACATCATGAACTGATGCACTTTAACGATTTCTGCCATTAGCGCCGCCGGCGCCAGCGCATAACCGACGCGCCAGCCGGTAACGTGGAAGGTTTTTCCGAAGGAAGAAACCACCACGCTGCGCTGCGCCAGTTCCGGATGTGTTGCCATACCGCAGTGCTGGCGGCCATCAAACAGAATGTGTTCATAGACTTCATCAGACAGCACCACAATGTCGGTGTTGCGCGTTAACGCGGCTAACTGTTCCAGATCGGCGGCTGACAGCACTTGCGCGCTCGGGTTGTGCGGCGTGTTGATGATGATCATACGGGTGCGCGGCGTAATCGTGGCACGCAGTTCGTCCCAATTAATGGCGAAATCAGGCACCTGCAGTTTCAGGCCAATTGGCGTGGCGCCTTGCAGACGCACCACTGGCGCGTAGCTGTCAAAAGCCGGTTCAAAAAAGATTACTTCATCGCCCGCATGGACCAGCGCGGAAATCGCCATATAAATGCCCTGGCTGGCGCTGCCAGTGATCAACACTTCGCTGCCGGCATCATATTGCTGGCCATAAAGCGTGTGGACTTTCTGCGCCAGCGCTTCACGCAGCGCCGGTAAGCCAGTCATCGAGGCGTATTGGTTATGACCGTCACGCATCGCCTGGCTAACCAGCTCAACCAGTTGCGGGTCGCAGGGGAAGTTCGGTGCGCCTTGCGACAGATTGATGGCTTTATGTTGCGCCGACAGCTGGCCGATGACGCTAAAAATCGTCGTGCCGACATCGGGCTGTTTGGAAGAGATGTTTACACTGCTATTCAGGGTCATCGGTGCCTCTTGCGGTTGCATAACCACGTAGCGAAAGTAGATTTCTATTCAACGGTGCGACGCTTGAGTCGACAAGCGAATTGTTGTCATAATAGCCATGATTAAAAATCATAGCTTGAGGTTGTTATGTCCCGCTCTGCTCTGCCGCTCAATGCCATCCACGCGTTTCTGGTGACCGCTCGCCATCTCAACCTGACGCGTGCCGCCAGTGAACTGTGCATCACTCAAGGCGCGGTGAGTCGTAAAATCGCTACGCTGGAGAGCTGGCTGGGCTTCGCGCTGTTTACCCGGCACGCGCGTGGGTTGCATCTTACCGAGCAAGGTGCGGCGCTGCTGCCCGAGCTGCAGCAGGGCTTTACGCTGCTGGTTAATGCCACGGAAAAAGCCAGTCGCAGTAATGCCTCGATTCGCCTGAAGGCGCCAACCTGCGCGATGCGCTGGCTGGTACCGCGATTAGTGACGCTGGAGCAGCAGCGACCTGACATCCATGTGGCGTTAACCACCACGCTTGATCATGGCTCGCAGCTCGACAATTTTGATGCGGCGATTGTATTTGGCCCTTCGCCAGCGGGTTCAATTTGCCTGTTTGAAGAGCGTTTAACGCCGGTGATGGCCAGCAGCGTCACGCCACCCAGCCAGATTAGCGAATTAGCAAAGTTTACTTTTCTACATCCCACGCAGGATTCCCGCGACTGGCAGTTGTGGCTGGCTGAGCGTGCTGCGGTGCTGCCAATGGCACGTAACCAGCATTTCGCTACCATGGATTTAGCCATTAGCGCAGCGATTCAGGGATTTGGTGTCACGGTGGCGGATGTCACATTGGTCCAGAATGATCTGGCGCATGGGCGACTGATCGCGCCGTTTGCCGCCAGTGTGGCCACCGGCGCAACGTATAGCCTGTTACAGCGAGCGGAAAAAGATGCGCCACCGTTCCTGCCGGAACTGGTGGCGTGGTTATCTGAGGTTTAGAAAGAGACCCATTCGTCAGTTGCGGCTTTTGGCTGCGTGTTACCCGCGCCTGCCAACACCGGACGACGCAGCGCCGTGGCTGCTGGAGAGACAACATTTTTGCTGACGGGCGCGCTGTCTGACAGCCGGAATTTCGCCACCGATGCCTGCAGATCCTGGGTTTGGCGCTCCAGCGCGCTGGCCGCGGCGGAAACTTCCTCAACCAGCGAGGCGTTCTGCTGGGTGACGCTGTCCATCTCGGTAACTGCAGTGCCAACCTGTGAAATGCCTTTGCTCTGCTCTTCCGATGCTGCGGCGATGTGCTTCATAATTTCATTCACATCCTGCACCGATTTAAGAATATCGTGCATGGTGCTGCCCGCGCTGCTCACCAGTTCAGAGCCTTTTTCTACACGCTGTACGGAATCCTCGATCAAGGTGGCGATCTCTTTCGCTGCGCCTGCACTGCGCTGCGCCAGATTGCGCACTTCGCTGGCGACGACGGCAAAACCACGGCCCTGTTCACCGGCGCGCGCGGCTTCAACTGCGGCGTTCAGCGCCAGGATGTTGGTCTGGAATGCGATGCTGTTAATCACACTGGTGATTTCGGCTATCTTCTTCGAACTGCCAGAGATGCCTTGCATAGTGGTGACCACTTCACCCACCAGACGACCACCTTGCTGTGCGGTGCCGGTGGCGGTTTCTGCCAGCGTACTGGCCTGACGCGCATTGTCGGCGTTAAATTTCACCGTGGCGGTTAACTGTTCCATGCTGGCCGCCGTTTGCTCCAGCGCGGCCGCCTGCTCTTCGGTGCGCGAAGAGAGATCGTTGTTGCCGGAGGAGATCTCCGCGGCACCGCGATAGATGTTTTCGGTTCCGCTGCGAATCGCACTAACCGCCTCACGCAGGCTGTCCTGCATGGCACGCAGCAGCGGCACCAGTTTACCCACGCAGTTACGTCCAAAATCTTCCACCGGCTGGCTGAGATCGCCTTGCGCAATAATGGCGAAATGGTTGCGAATGCGCTCGAGCGGTTTCACCAGCATCGCCACCAGATAGCGATCGGTAAACAGCAGGATAAACAAACCGATGACTACCGCCACCAAAATGATCACTTTAGTGATGCTGGTGAGCTTATCGACGGTCACGCGCGTCTCATCCAGCTTGCTGCCTGCGGCTTTATTGAAAGCTTCTGCGCTAGCACCAAACGCACGGCTAAGCGGTGGTGTGACGTTATTAGCCTGCGCGCGATAGGCCTCCACGGTGCCCTGCTGCGCCAGTGAAACCTGCGGGGCGATACCTTCATCCAGCAGTTTTTGCCAGTTACCAATCACGTTATCAGCGGTCTCCGCGTCCATCGGGCCTGGCGCCATGGTTTTAAACTGCGCCAGTAGACTTTTCATATTGTCTAGCGCTTGCTGCACCGGTGCAAAAGCATCAGCCGTAACTGTTGCACCTGACGCACGACCTTCCATTACGCGTGAAAGACGCGTAACCACACGAAAATATTGGTCATTTCCTTTACTCAAAACCGTCATTTGATTAACCAGCTGGCGGTCAATCTCGTTGCCCTCGCCGAGGGCGTTTAAGGAGTGGACGCTAAACAGCCCAACGGCGCACCACAGCAGGCAAAACAGCCCTAGAATGGTGAGCAATACGGTGCGGATGGTGAAATTTTTTAAGATACCCATACATAATCCCTTGGTGTGAAACGCGAAGGAGGCCCGATAAAATCGGGCATATTGCGTTTATCGGCATTGGATGGGGAAAATGTAACGGTTTTGTAAGCTAAATAATTGCTTACTGGCGCAGGTGAGCAAAAAGCACTTTGATGATTAATCAGTAAGATAGTCGCGAATTTGGCTTAAAAATTCATTTGCCTAATTGAACCATTAGCAGGCTTATGAAAGCTTCACGTGGCTGCGCATCATTAAACGGAATAACCGCAGCCGTCCACGCATAAATCGCGCCTTCACGATCGCTTGCGCTTTGCCCTGATCGCCTAACGCCAATGTCAGATCTTCCGCCGGTCGCCAGACTGGCCAATTAACCTTTGCGGGTAGGTGCGAGCTGAATTCGCTCGCTTCTCGCGCGAAGGTGACCCAATAGGCACTGACTTCGCTAGCAAATGCTTTATCCTGCGCGCTGTAACTGCGTTCCGCCGCCGGCGTTAGCGTATCGAGCGTGTTAAAGACATAGGGAATTTCATTGCCGTGCCAGGTGCCGTGCGGATAGAGATCGCGCGCGTTTTCAGAGACGTAATCGAACCAATAACGCCATGCGGGCATGCCAATGTTGTGTTGCGCCTGAGCCACGATCAATGGCAATACCGTGAATGCCATATCGCGCGCCACCGCACGTCCTAGCAGCGCATCATCATGAATGTCGTACAGCCACTTCATCAGACGATAACTGACGCGATTCTTGCTGCGCATCTGCCGCAACACCGCTGTGGCATCCACGCCAAAATAGTCCAGCACGCTGGCTTCATCGCTGTTGCTGCCAATCATCAACGGGATGCGATGCTGCTTGCCGGACATGAAGGTATTCAACATCGGTTTCGGCAGTACCGCATCGCCGCTAATTGGCACCGGCCCCAGCGCCAGCGGGCGTTCTAATGGCCAGAATTGATCGGCGGGCAGTTCGCGCAGCTGTTCAGGGCTGGCGTTTTCCGCCAAATCAAAGTGCGCAGCGACTTGCAAACCGATCTGCTGTGCCTGTTTTTGCGGGATATCGGGCAGACTGTACGCGCTCTGCACGATGCCTTTGTGAAACAGCCCTTCTGAGAGCGGGGAGCAACACAGTGACAGCACGCTGCGTGCGCCGGAGGATTCACCAAAAAGTGTGACGTTGTGACGATCGCCACCAAACGCAGGAATGTTGCGCTGAATCCACTGTAAAGCAGCAATTTGATCGAGTAAGGCGAAGTTGTTGATTACCCGACCTGCAGGATATTGCGCATCCAGCGCCGGATGAGAGAAGAAACCGAAGTGACCGAGCCGATAGTTGAGCGTCACCACCACCACGCCTTGTGCCGCCAGTGCTTTACCGCGATAGGGATCGAGATTGCCCGCACCAATGGAAAAACCTCCGCCATGCAACCACACCATAACCGGTAAGGGCCGCGATGGCTCAACATCCGGCGTCCAGATATTCAGGTAGAGGCAATCTTCACTCATATGTCCCGGATCGCCGCCGCCAGCCGCGATGCAGTAGTGCCGGTTCTGCCAGCTTGCTGCGCCCCATTGAGTGGCATCACGCACATCCTGCCACGGCTGAACCGGCTGCGGCGGTCGCCAGCGTAAAGCGCCAGTGGGTGCTGCTGCGTAGGGTATTCCTTTGAAGACAAAAAGATCTTCGTCCATCATACCTCTGAGTTCACCTTCTGCGGTCATGATCCTCAGACGTCGTTCATTTTTCATCTCGGCTTCCCTGATAATGCATCGTTCCATTATTTGCAGGCCTCGGACGAATGTCCATGTTCTGAAAGCATTTGCAGATTAAGCCGAAACGCGGCGCGATTCTTTGAATAACTCCATCAAATATTTTGGCTAACTGCATTGAGACCATTTGTTTTAAGGTTACACGTTAACCTGGCGCGACGGAGAAACACGATGTTTGGTGGAATTAACCAGATGTTCAACCGGATGTGTGACCACCCGGACTTCGGCAAACTGTTGTTACGCCTGACGTTTGGCGGACTCCTGCTGTTTCATGGGGCGTTCAAGGTGGTGCATGGCGTGGGCTGGATTGCGCATATGCTCGCCGTCAAAGGAATGCCAGGTTTCATCGCTTACGGTGCTTACATCGGGGAAATAGCGGCACCCATAATGGTGATTATCGGCTTGATGACGCGCCCTGCGGCGTTCATCATTGCCGTGAATATGCTTGTCGCGACACTGCTGGTAAAAATGGGCGCCGTCTGGCATCGCACAGATGTCGGTGCCTGGGCGCTGGAAACAGAAGCGCTTTACCTGCTTGGCGCGCTGGCCATTATGTTTTTAGGTGCTGGGAAGTACACGCTGGTGCGTGATTCGCGCTTGCAATAACGACAAGAAAAACAGCCGGTCTGCTGAAGTGTTACTGCCACTTCACAGGCCGGCTCACACCTTCCCTTTACGCTACGCCACACCGTGCCAGACTGCGCTGCTGCATCTGTTGATACAAAGCCATTTCATCCTGCACGGCTGCGCCTAACGCACTTTCAAAATCCGCCCGACTGGCATTGCCTGCGCTGCGCGTTTGCGTGATATCGCCCAAATTCGACTGGAAAATCCCCGCGGCGCTGACTGGCAAAAAATCCTCGTAAACGATCGGTTCGGCGGTTAATCGCCCTTCTGCCAGTAACTGCGTGACGCTTTCGCCCGCGCGAGGCGGCAAATGTTCACCTTTCTCAGTCAGGCGATAGCGGAACCACGCCAGCTCCTGTTCACGCAACGTCTCTTCGTCGTCAGGGAACTCACCGAATACCGCACTGAGATGTTGCTGGTGATGCTGATTATCACTGCCGGTTCCGGCTTCGGCCAACAGTCGATCGTAGCGTTCACGCCCTTTCGGCGTCAGCGCTGCGCCGCGTTGCTCAATCTCACCAAAGCGCGCGGTGTGCGTGCCCGGCGTGCCATCGTTAAAATGCACCGCTTCTTCTAATGCTTTGAAACTGGTCTGACGCAGCAGAATGGGCACCTTACGCTGCGGCGGGCCTTCAATCAGGGTTTTGGGATCGATGCCGCGTGAAGGCATCAGCGATTGCACCCGGTCAATATCCAGCGTGCGCGGCGTCAAATGGTTAATGTGGCAACCGCGAAAACACACCACATCGGCTATCAGACGATGCTGCTGGCTCAGTGCGCGATAGGTGGCGCTGTCTACGGTGGTGTGCGCATGCCAGCGGAACGTTTCTAGCGCCTCCTGCACGAAAGTGGCGGCATCTACAGCGTTTAAGCCGCCTTGCTCTTGATATTTAGCGATTAATGCGCGGCAACCCGGTGTAAAGATATCGCGCGCAGCGAGAATCGCAGCGGCCTTCTCGCGCAGCGCCGTATCATCGATCAGTTCAAGGCGCAGTAGAGAGGTGAATACGCGGAACGGATTGATGCGCAAAGCGCGGTCGTTGATGGGACGAAACGCCGTGGAGTGCACCGGTACTCCCGCTTGCGACAGATCGTAATAGCCCACCGCTTCCATGCCCATAACAGCAAACATCTGGCGTAACGTGCTGAGTTCATCGGCCTTGCCGACGCGAATGGCGCCGTGCCGCTCGACGCTCAGGCGACTTAGCTCATCTGCCGCTGAGAGACGATTTTTTAACTCGGGATTGGCTTCCAGCGTACGTTCATTAACGGCGGTAACCAGCTGCGTCAGCGTGCCATATTGCGGCACTTCCTGCTGATACATCGCCGACATCGCCTGAGAGAACAGCGTACGAATCGCATCACTGCTGAGAAAATTTGGCATTATCATCACCTTGGGCTAACGGGTTGTTGCTACTGTAGATCAACCCTTTTGCCGCGGGTAACAATTTCGCGGAACTGTGATCGCCTTGTCACTCAGCGAGGTTTGACGGGTCACCAAAGCGGCATTTCAGCACCAGCATGAGGGTGGTTAATACGGCAGGAATGGCCAGCAGCAGGAAGATTTGACTGAATGACCAGCCGAGCGTTAATAGTTCTGCCCCCACAAATGCACTGAGGATGGCACCGATGCGCCCTACGCCATGCATCCAGCTGGAACCCGTTGCTCGCGCATGTGTAGGATAATAACTCGCAGAGAGCGCATTCATACCGGTATTGGCACCGTTGAAGCAGAAGCCGCTGAAGAAAGCGATGGCGCTCATTAGGCCGACCTGCGCAGGTGAAAAACCGAGTGCCACAATGGCAATGCCGCCGCAGAAGTAAATCAGCGCCAGCGCCAGATTGGCGTTGATGCGATCCATCAACCAACCGGCAAACAGCGAGCCAATTGTGCCGCCGGCTTGGTACATCGCCGTGACAATCGCCGCTTCTGTCACCGACATGCCCAGCGTGCTGATCAGCGAAGGCATCCAGCTGCCAATTAAATAGACCAGGAACAGCCCCATAAAGTAGCCGCCCCACAGCATCAAACTGCCGAACAGATAGCGGCGCGACACCACCGTCGCAACAGAACCTTTGCGAGCGGTGGGCAGCTCAGTACTTTGATAATGGCTACCCGGCTGCACGCTGCCCGGCAACATCTGCTCGAGGATGGCATGAATACGTGCGGCGGGCGCGTGGCGGCTAATCAGAAAACGTACCGATTCAGGTAAGCCGCGCACGAGAAATGGCAGCACCAGCAGCGGCAATACGCCGCCCATCAGCATTACAGAGTGCCAATCATAGCGCGGTAGCAGCCAGGAGGCGGCAAAACCGCCTGTGGCGGCGCCGAACGTAAAGCCACAGAATACGACAGTAATAATGAAAGAGCGGCGGCGTTCCGGCGCATATTCGGCCACCAACGTGCCAACGTTGGGCATGGCTGCACCGAGCCCTAAACCGGTAAGAAAACGGAAAAGCATCATCTGTTCAATGTTCTGCGCCATCGCTGTTGCCAGCGTCCAGAGGCCAAAAAACAGCACGCTGATGAGGATCATCACGCGGCGACCGTAACGATCGGCCAGCGGTCCGGCAACTATCGCTCCCAGCGCCAGCCCAATCAGTGCGGCGCTGATCACTATGCCGAGTTGATGATTAGTGACGCCCCAACTGGCTTTCAGCGTGGGCGCAATAAAACCCATCAGTGCAATGTCCATGCCGTCCAGCGCAACAACCACGAAGCACAGCGCGATTAAGCGCTTCTGCCAGCTGCTAAGCGCACTCTTATTGATAAGCTGGCGAACGTCTACTGCTTCAACGCTGGTCACGTAACGACTCCTGCACTTTTAACCGTTTAGGGCATCAGTTTTAGTAAAAAAAACGGCGCTTATCATAGCTCATCGTTAACAATAACTGGCAGGTTTTTTGATTGTAATTGAGAACTATTCAACTTTTAGCATCTTAAGCAGTTGATTCTTATAACTGTGAAGACACGACAAACAATGTTGTTTTCAGCATTACCAATCAATACAGCGTGTTAGCCACAAACGTAGCATTGCCGCGATTTTGTTAATATAATTTTGCAGGCAAGTTAACATAATTCATGTTTTCCCATTGCCGCCACTCGGCGCAACTCATTATGTTGAGCGTATGGACAAAAATATCCTTTTCAATCAGCGCATTCGCTTGCGTCATTTACATACCTTTGTGGCGGTGGCGCAGCAAGGCACGTTAGGCCGTGCCGCAGAAACACTCAATCTGAGCCAGCCTGCCCTGTCGAAGACGCTTAATGAACTGGAGGAGCTGGCGGGCGCACGGCTGTTTGAGCGCGGACGGCTTGGCGCACAACTCACTACGCTGGGCGAACAGTTCCTGATTCATGCGGTGAAAGTGCTGGATGCCCTCAATCATGCTGGTCAGAGCTTTAACGCAGTGCAGCCGGGACGACCGGTGGTCATTCGACTCGGTGCGCTGACTACGGCTGCGATGGGCATGCTGCCGCAAATTCTCGATCGCTTCCATGAGCAACAACCCAATACCACGGTGCAGGTCGCCACGCTGCACAACAACGTGCTGTTGGCCGGTTTACGTGCGGGGGAATTTGATGTCGGGATTGGGCGCATGGCGGACAGCGACATGATGGCCGGATTGACCTATGAATTGTTGTTTCTCGAATCACTTAAACTGGTGGTGCGTCCCGACCACCCACTATTAAGTGACAACGTCATGTTGTCGCGCGCGATGCAGTGGCCGGTGGTGATTTCGCCGGAAGGCACCGCACCGCGCCGCATTGCGCAGCACATGCTGGATGAACAAGGTTGTTCGTTACCGGCAAATTGCATCGAAACCTCGTCAACATCGTTGGCACGTCAGCTGGCACTGCGCTACGACTATGTGTGGTTCGTGCCTTCTGGCGCCATTAAGGAAGATTTGAATCACGATGCGTTGTGCGCGCTGCCGATTGCCTCGCCGGGCCCCGGCGAGCCGGTTGGCATTATTACCCGCAGCGGTAGCCCGTTAAGTCTGAGCGCCGAAGTTTTGATGGCGACTATTCGCAAATTCCACAGTTAGCGACTGTGCTTAGCATGACGTTCACGGTTTTCGAGGCGCGCCTGTTCGGTTTTACGCAGGCCAACATAGAGCGCGCCAGAGCCGCCGTCTTTCGGTTGCGCGGTACAAAAAGTCTGAACCTGTTCAAACTCCTGCAGCCAGCGCGCCACGTAGCTGCGCACAATATTGGCATGCGACTCATCGTCGCGTCCTTTGCCGTGAATAATCAGTAAATTGCGCAATCCATGTTTGGTAGCCTGCTGCATAAAGCTAAATAGCGCCTGACGACAAGTCTCTACGGGTTGACGCAGCAAATTGAGGCTGGCTTCGGGCGGATATTTACCCAAACGAAGTTTATCCAGCACGCCCTGCTGAACGCCATCGACCTTATGTTCCAGCGCCGTGCTCAGCGGAATGATGTCGAGAAAACCACGCGTAAGATAATTTTCCTGCTCATCACTTTCCTGCGGCAAGCGCAACGCTTTGGGCGAAGGCGCAGGCAGCCACTGGGTGTTAGCGCAATTTTTTAAGGGGGTTACGTCACCCATGGCATCACGGAAAAGGTTTTCATCATCAAGGTTCATGGTGTTTCCTCTCGCCTGGTGTTTGCCTAAGCGTCCTTTTCGACGCTGAAGCAAAATAGTAGCAAAGGATTATTGGCAAAACATCTGTCACTTTTTGCGCTGAAATAAGTCGTAAGGAGCTGTAAACCTGGCAACAAAACGTTCCAGATCAATAAATGCCCCTTCGTTAATTCGTCGCAGACCGCGTAATACCTGACATTTGTGGGGTTTTAAGGACATTTACTGCTCGGATGAGTTCACTTCGTCGGGAAAAATGTTAAAATTGACCGCAGTCAATAATCATCGAGCGTAACTATATGATCCAGGAAAAACGCAGCATACGACGTATTCAGTCTGGCGGTTGTGCCATCCATTGCCAGGATTGCAGCATCAGTCAATTGTGTATTCCCTTCACGCTGAACGAGCACGAACTGGATCAGCTGGATAACATCATTGAGCGCAAAAAGCCGATCCAGAAAGGCCAGACGCTGTTCAAAGCCGGTGATGAACTGAAATCCCTTTACGCTATCCGCTCCGGCACCATCAAAAGCTATACCATCACTGAGCAAGGCGACGAGCAAATTACCGGCTTCCACCTGGCAGGTGATTTGGTCGGTTTTGACGCGATTGTGGGGGCAAAACATCCTAGCTTTGCCCAGGCGCTGGAAACCGCAATGGTGTGCGAGATTCCGTTTGAAACCCTGGACGATCTCTCCGGTAAAATGCCTGCGCTGCGCCAGCAGATGATGCGTTTAATGAGCGGCGAAATTAAAGGCGATCAGGATATGATTTTGCTGCTGTCGAAGAAAAATGCTGAAGAGCGTTTGGCGGCGTTTGTCTGGAATCTGTCGCGTCGTTTCGGCCAGCGCGGTTTCTCGCAGCGTGAATTCCGTCTGACCATGACGCGTGGCGACATTGGTAACTATTTGGGACTAACCGTAGAAACGATTAGCCGTTTGCTGGGCCGCTTCCAGAAAAGTGGCATGTTGGCGGTTAAAGGCAAATATATCACCATCGAGAACCACGCTCTGCTGGCAGAATTAGCTGGGCAGACCGAACAAGCCGCGTAATTCTGTGCCGGGTTGATAAAAGTTATTTTATTGATCCGGCAACAACTTTTCCCCTTCTGCCCTGTCCAAACTTAGGCTATCTTTATTCCAACTTGCTTTGGTTTTAGGAGATCGGCTTATGTCCCGGTACCAAAATATTCTGGTGGCTATTGATGCCCAGCAGGACGATCAGCCTGCGCTGCGGCGTGCGGTTTATCTCAATCAACGTATCGGCGGAAAAATCAAAGCTTTCCTGCCTATCTACGACTTCTCATATGAAATGACCACGCTGTTGTCGCCCGATGAGCGCTCCAACATGCGTAAAGGCGTAATCAGCCAACGTACCGAATGGATCCGCCAGCAAGCACAGGCGTATATTGAAGCCGGCGTTGAGATTGAAATCAAAGTGGTTTGGCATAATCGGCCATATGAAGCCATCATCCAGGAAATTCTGGCGCATCAGCATGATTTAGTGTTGAAAATGGCGCACCAGCACGATCGTCTGGAAGCGGTGATATTCACCCCGACGGATTGGCATCTGCTGCGTAAATGCCCTTGTCCGGTCTGGATGGTGAAAGATCAGGCCTGGCCTGAAGGCGGCAAAGCGGTGGTTGCGGTCAATTTAGCCAGCGAGGAGCCGCACCATGATGAACTTAATCAGAAGCTGATTCGTGAAACCACGCTGCTGGCTGAAATGGTAAATCACACCGAAGTCCATTTAGTCGGCGCTTATCCTATTACGCCCATCAACATCGCTATTGAACTTCCCGACTTTGATCCTAGCGTTTACAACGACGCGATTCGCGGCCAACATTTAGTGGCGATGAAAGCGCTGCGTCAGAAATTCTCCATCAGCGAAGAGTTCACCCATGTGGCGAAAGGTTTGCCAGAGGAAGTGATTCCAGATATCGCCTCGCATCTGGATGCCGGGATTGTGGTGCTTGGCACCATCGGTCGTACCGGTCTGTCAGCGGCGTTCCTCGGTAACACCGCGGAACAGGTGATTGACCATTTACGTTGTGATTTGCTGGCGATCAAGCCGGATGATTTCAAATCGCCGATTGAATATGATGACGAAGAAGATGAAGACGATTGATTAAAAAAGGGCGGCTCGCAATGGCCGCCCTTTTTGTTGCTACTCAGGGCGATGAATCACATCGCCCTCCTGCTTTATCATAGCGCGCGCAGAATACCTTCAACGCTCGCCTTCGCATCGCCAAATAGCATTTGCGTGTTGTCTTTAAAGAACAGCGGATTCTGTACCCCTGCGTATCCGGTATTCATCGAACGTTTAAACACAATCACGTTCTGCGCTTTCCACACTTCCAATACTGGCATACCAGCGATGGGGCTGCGTGGATCTTCCAGCGCGGCTGGGTTAACGGTGTCATTCGCGCCGATGACCAGAACGGTATCGGTATCGCTGAAGTCATCGTTAATCTCGTCCATTTCCAGCACCACATCGTAAGGTACTTTCGCTTCCGCCAGCAGTACGTTCATATGGCCAGGCAGACGACCCGCAACCGGATGAATACCAAAACGAACCTTGATACCACGCGCACGCAGTTTTTCGGTAATTTCGGCAACCGGATACTGCGCCTGAGCTACCGCCATGCCATAGCCCGGCGTGATCACCACAGAAGAAGAGGCTTTGAGCAGTTCAGCAGTCTCTTCAGCGGTTATTTCACGATGTTCACCCACTTCATCGCTCTCGCTACCCACGCTCACGTCGGTACCAAAACCACCGGCGATTACGCTGATGAAGGAGCGGTTCATCGCTTTACACATGATGTAGGAGAGGATGGCACCGGAAGAACCGACCAGCGCGCCAGTGACGATCAGCAAGTCATTGCTCAGCATGAAGCCCGCCGCCGCCGCCGCCCAACCGGAGTAAGAGTTCAGCATCGAGACCACCACCGGCATATCCGCACCGCCGATAGACGCCACCAGATGCCAGCCGAACACCAATGCAATGATGGTCATCAGCAGCAGCGCAAACACCTGCGCGCCAGTACTCTCGGTTTGCACGAACCACAGCATCAGCAGGAAGGAGACCACCAGCGCAGCGAGGTTCATTTTATGACGATGGGGCAGCATCAGCGCAGAAGAAGCGATCTTGCCGCGCAATTTACCAAACGCCACCAGGGACCCGGTGAAGGTTACTGCACCAATGAAGATGCCGAGGAACACTTCGGTGAGATGGATATTTTCCATGACCGGCGTAAGGCCTGGAGCGTGATCGATGAAGCTGTTAAAGCCCACTAATACCGCCGCCAACCCCACGAAGCTGTGCAGAATGGCCACCAGCTCCGGCATTTCGGTCATTTCAACTTTCTTCGCCAGACGCAAGCCAATTGCACCGCCGATCACCATCGCCACAAGAATCCAGGCAACGTTTCCGGTATTTGGGCCAAAAATAGTTGCGAGCAGCGCAATCGCCATGCCACTCATGCCAAAAATATTACCCTGCTTAGAGGTCTCGTGTTTCGAGAGACCGGCAAGGCTGCAAATAAACAGAATCGCGGCAACAATATATGCTGCAGTAACTAATCCGCCAGACATGTTGCTACCCCTTAATTCTTACGAAACATTTTCAGCATGCGCTGGGTGACGGTGAAACCACCGAAGATATTGATGCTGGCAATCAGTACAGCGATAAACGACAGCATCGTTACCCAACCGCCGTGGCCCATCTGCAGCACCGCGCCCACCACAATAATGCCGGAAATGGCGTTAGTGACAGCCATCAACGGCGTGTGTAAGGCGTGACTCACGTTCCACACCACGTAATAGCCGACGACACAAGAGAGTGCGAAGACGGTGAAGTGCGACAGGAAGTCAGGCGGCGCCACATTGGCCAGGCAGGCAAACAGCACGACCGCCAACGCCAGCAGCAGAGACTTACGCCACGGCGAAACCGGTTTCGCTTCGGCCTTCGGCAGCGGCTGTGCCGCAGGTTGCGCTTTCGGTGCGGCGGAAACCTGAATCGGCGGTGCCGGCCATGTCACTTCGCCATCACGAATCACCGTCACGCCTCGCACCACGACGTCTTCAAAATCTACGGTGATTTCACCGTTTTTCTCTTTGCACAGCAGCTTCAGCAGGTTGACGAGGTTGGTGCCGTATAACTGTGAGGACTGCGTTGGCAGGCGGCTTGGCAAATCGGTGTAACCGATAATCTTCACGCCGTTGCTGGTTAGGGTCACCTGATCGGCAACCGTTAATTCGCAGTTACCGCCGGTTTGTGCGGCCAGGTCGACAATCACGCTGCCCGGCTTCATGCTAGCCACCATCTCAGCGGTGATTAGCTTCGGTGCGGGACGGCCAGGAATCAGCGCGGTAGTCACAATAATGTCGACGTCTTTCGCCTGAGCGGCAAACAGTTCCATCTCTGCCTTAATAAAGGCTTCAGACATTACTTTGGCATAGCCATCGCCACTGCCCGCTTCTTCTTCGAAATCCAGTTCCAGAAACTCGGCGCCCATACTTTGCACCTGCTCTTTCACTTCTGGACGCGTATCGAAAGCACGCACGATGGCACCCAAACTGCCTGCCGCACCGATTGCCGCCAATCCTGCGACGCCTGCACCGATAACCATCACTTTTGCCGGCGGCACTTTACCGGCAGCGGTAATTTGGCCAGTGAAGAAGCGACCGAATTCGTGAGCGGCTTCAACGATGGCACGATAACCGGCGATGTTCGCCATTGAGCTCAACGCATCAAGCGCCTGCGCACGTGAAATACGCGGTACCGAATCCATCGCCATCACGGTGACGTTGCGCGCAGCCAACTTCTCCAACAATGCAGGATTCTGCGCAGGCCAGATAAAGCTCACCAGCGTGCTACCGGCACGCGTTAATTCGATTTCCTGGTCGTCAGGCGCATTCACTTTTAAAACGATGTCTGATTGCCACACATCATGGGTATGGGTAATGGTGGCGCCCACGGCGATAAAGCTTTCATCATCAAAGCTGGCGCGAAGTCCTGCGCTCTGTTCAACGGTTACGCTGAATCCCAGCTTGATCAGTTGCTCAACGGTCTTAGGCGTGGCAGCCACGCGCGACTCATTGGCTAACCGTTCTTTGGGTATCCCAATTAACATACTGTTTCCTTTCAACAATTAAAGGACGAGGTTGTGTAAGAGGCATAAAACTTAAAAGCTGAAACAGTGTTTCAGCTTTTTATGAGCAAAATGCACAATGTAACAAAGTCTTTATAACCTACTGAAAATATGAACAGCGATCCACAGCGATAACGCCTACTTATGACATTCACGCAAATATTCAGGCGCTACGTTTGAAAGCCGCGGTTTGCAACTGCATTTGGAACGAATTAAAAAATATTCTGCTGCGCAAAATCGTGTCATGTCGAATTAAGTATTTTTAAAAACCTTTAATTAACAACGCGTTAACTATTATGGCACTATGTGTTACCAGATTAACCGGTTAACTGTGCAAAAAAGAGCCGTAACAGAAGTAAATGACAGGCTGATGAATAAACTGCAGAGATTGTCAATCTTATGCGCTTAAATTGGCTGAGACAGGCTGATTATTACATGCAATAATCAGCGGCTAATCTGTTATACATCAAGAGTCCAGCACGTTTTCGTACTCATTTTGCGTAAGGCGAAGGATCATTTTTATGAAGCTGAAGAACACCATTCTGGCGTCAACCTTGTTATCACTGCTGGCAGCAAATGCGTTCGCTGCTAAAGAGTTAACGCCAGAGCAAGCGGCCGCGTTGAAACCATTCGAACGTATTAATATCAGCGGCCGTTTCAATGCCATTGGCGATGCAACAGATGCCATCTCTAAACAAGCCGATGCTAAAGGCGCTGACTCTTTCTATGTTCAGGGTATTAATGACAGCAACGGCAACGGCGGCAACTGGCGCGTAACGGCTGATTTGTACAAAGCCAATGCACCAAAAGCCGATGATGCCACTAAATACCGTACCTTCTCCGGTGTGAAAGAGCTGCCGAAAGCAGAAGCTTATCGCCTTGAGCCTTATGATACCGTGTCGGTAAACGGTTTCTTCTCAAGCCAGCCAGACGTTAATGAAGCGATTGCGAAGGCTGCCAAAAATAAAGGTGCTGCATCGTTCTTTATTGTTCGTCAGGTTGATGCGAACAACGGCGGCAACCAATATGTTACCGCTTACGTTTATAAAGCTGATGCACCAGAGCGTAAGGTGCAGAACACCTCTGATTCGATCCCAGCAGATTCCGAAGCCGGCAAAGCAGCGCTCGCCGCAGGCGGTACAGCTGCAACGAAAGTGGCCATTCCTGGCGTAGCCTCTTCGGATACACCAAGCCGCAACGTGGGTCGTTTCTTCGAAACCCAAAGTTCAACCGGTGAGCGTTATACCGTGAAAACCGCTGATGGCCGCAGCGTACAGGAAGTGAATGCGATTACCGCGGCGCAGATGCAGCCGTTCGATACCATTACCTTCTCCGACCACTTCGGTACGCCAACTGAAATCTCTGAAGCAGTCGGCAAACGCGCAGTGGCAAAAGGGGCTAAGTACTATCACATCACGCGTCAATGGCAGAACCAGAGCGGCGGCAATCTGACCGTCACCGCCGATCTGTTTAAGTAATCCTCATTAAGGGCGGCGTCCGTCGCCCTCTTCTGTTGTTTGCATAATCTCTGCACAATTTTGCATAGTCTTGCATTGCCTTCCCGTATCGCACTCCGTAAAATCTGCCGCCTGTTTTAGGGGATTCCGTTTCAAAGTTGGCTCATTGCCACGCGACACGCTAGCGGAATCGTCACCACCCAGCATACTCTGCTGCTCAGGATGGGCGTTTTGGATAAAAAATTAGGTCTTAGTGCGCTCACCGCGTTAGTACTCAGCTCGATGCTCGGCGCTGGCGTCTTCAGTCTGCCGCAAAATATGGCGGCGGTTGCCGGCCCGGCAGCGCTGCTGATCGGCTGGCTGATCACGGGCGTGGGCATCATCTTCCTTTCTCTTGCCATGCTGTTACTGACGCGGCTGAAACCGGAGTTGGATGGCGGCATCTTCACTTACGCGCGCGCCGGATTTGGTGAACTGATGGGCTTCTGCTCAGCATGGGGATACTGGCTCTGCGCAGTCATTGCCAACGTCTCTTATCTGGTGATTGTTTTCTCCGCGCTGAGTTTCTTTACCGACACGCCGGATCGCGTGGTATTTGGCGATGGCAATACCTGGCAAGCGATGCTTGGCGCATCCGTGCTGCTGTGGATGGTGCATTGTCTGGTGCTGCGCGGGGTACAAACCGCGGCCAGCATTAATTTGCTGGCAACCTTGGGCAAGTTGGTGCCGCTGCTGCTGTTTGTGGTGCTGGCGCTGCTGGCGTTCAATTACGATCGCTTCCGCTTTGATTTCAGCGGCGTCGAGCTCGGTCAGTCGCTGTGGCAGCAGGTGAAGCAGACCATGCTGATCACCTTATGGGTGTTTATTGGTGTAGAGGGCGCGGTGGTGGTTTCTGCACGTGCGCGCAATAAGAGAGATGTCGGGCGCGCCACGCTGATGGCCGTGCTTGCCGCGCTACTGGTCTATTTACTGGTGACGCTGCTCTCATTAGGCGTGATACCGCGTGCTGAGCTGGCGCAGATGCGCAATCCTTCCATGGCGGGTTTAATGAAACACCTGATGGGCGATTGGGGCGATGCGGTGATTGCGGTCGGCTTGATTATCTCGGTGTGCGGCGCTTATCTGAGTTGGACAATTATGGCCGCTGAAGTACCGTTCCTTGCAGCACAGCAAGGTGCGTTTCCGCGCAGCATCGCGCGCCAGAATCGGCACAATTCACCTTCAGCCTCGTTGTGGCTGACGAATGGAAGCGTCCAGGTTTGCCTGATTTTAATCGCCGTCACCGGTGCGGATTACAATACGCTGCTGACCATCGCCTCAGAAATGATTTTGGTGCCTTATCTGCTGGTCGGTCTGTATCTGATTAAGGTGGTGCGCGGACAAAACAAACCCTGGGCGATGTTTACCGGCATCGGCGCCAGCGCATATGGCATCTGGCTGTTGTATGCGTCCGGCCCGCTGCATCTGCTGCTTTCGGTGGTGCTGTACGCGCCGGGTTTGCTGTTGTTTTTATACGCACGACGCGGCGGCCGTGGCGACAAATTGTTGTCACAACTGGAACGCGTTGCGATTGTGTTTTTGATTGCAGCGTCACTGCCTGCGTTGTGGCAGCTGGCTAATTAATGCGGTTGGACAGGAATAGAAACGCACAGCAGGTCATCCTGCTGTGTCAGATTTAGCGGCTTACGGTATTCCTGATGAATAGCGTCAAGCTGCTCCGCTGACAACGGATACGGCAGCTGAATATCAAAGCGACTGATGTGTTGTTGCTCGGCTAAGGTGATGAGACGCGCAATATTAATCTCGTCGCTCACCTGCGTTGAAATGATTTGTAATGCTAAATCTTTAAGATGATCGTCGCTGGCCTGGAGGTTGTGCGCTGATTTACGCGTCACCATGCCAAAAATAGGCATTACGCCGTAGATGGCGTCGACAAAACTCCAGCGTTTTTTACAGGAAGCGGAAAGAAAATCACTGTAATTGAAGCAGATGCGATCACTGTATCCGGCTGAAGCCAGCTCTTTATCAGTCACCCTCGCACTCCTCCTGTTTTTCGTTACGGTTCCGAACCTTGCGCTACAACGCGCCGCTAATAATGGCACATTTCACGGTATACATACCAGTAACGCAGGGATATTTCGTGCGGTAGCGTAGAGCTCAGGACCAGGAAAAGCTATGCTGCTGAGATTCTCACCCGTCACAGTGAATTATGAACAAAATCGTCTATGTGGAAGATGAGCCAGAAGTGGGTGAACTGATCGCCGCTTACCTTGGCCGCCACGATATTGAAGTTATTGTTGAAACGCGCGGTGACCGCGCCGAAGCCACCATCGCCCTTCACGACCCCGATTTAGTGATGCTGGATATCATGTTACCCGGCAAAGATGGCATGACATTGTGCCGCGATCTGCGTGCCAGCTGGCAAGGTCCGATAGTGCTGCTCACCTCGCTCGACAGCGACATGAACCACATTCTGTCGCTGGAAATGGGCGCTAACGATTACATCCTCAAAACCACGCCACCCGCTGTATTGCTGGCGCGCCTGCGTTTGCATCTGCGCCAGGCGCATGTCGGCCAACCAGACGTCGCGCCCGCCATGCAAAGCTCCCAGCGCGTGCTGCGTTTTGGCTCATTGACCATTGACTCGCTCAATCGTCAGGTGACGCTGTTTGAGGAGAATATTGTGCTGTCGACTGCTGATTTTGATCTGCTGTGGGAACTGGCCAATCATGCCGGACAAATCCTCAACCGTGATGCACTGCTTAAAACCCTGCGCGGCGTAACGTACGATGGCATGGATCGCAGTATCGACGTGGCGATTTCACGTCTGCGCAAAAAGCTTTACGACAGCGCCACCGAGCCCTTCCGCATTAAAACCATTCGTAACAAAGGTTATCTGTTCGCGCCGCAAGCCTGGGATACCCGCTCCGCATGAGAAAGCTCTTTATTCAGTTCTATTTGCTGCTGTTCGTCTGTTTTTTGGTGATGACGCTGCTGGTTGGGCTGGTGTACAAATTCACCGCCGAACGCGCCGGACGCCAGTCGATGAACGATTTGATGGCCAGCTCGCTGTTCCTGATGCGTAGCGAACTGCGCGAGATCCCACCGCGCGATTGGAGCAAAACCATTCGCAGCCTCGATCTCGATTTGTCGTTCGATCTGAATATTGAACCGATGAGCAAATATCAGCTGGGTGACGCGGACATGAAGCGCCTGCGCGCCGGTGAAATTGTCGCGATTGACGATCAATACACCTTCTTGCAGCACATCCCGCGCAGCCATTATGTGCTTTCCGTTGGCCCGATCCCCTACCTTTTTTACCTGCACCAGATGCGCATTCTGGATATCGCGCTGCTGGCGTTTATCGGCATGTCGCTGGCGCTGCCGGTGTTTATCTGGCTGCGTCCGCACTGGCAAGAGATGCAGCGATTAGAAAAAGCCGCGCAGCGCTTTGGCCGTGGCGAACTGGACGTGCGCACCCATTTTGAAAGCACCTCCAGTCTGCACAGTCTCGGTGTGGCCTTTAATCAGATGGCCGATAACATCAATACGCTGGTTGCCAGCAAGAAACAGCTGATTGACGGCATCGCCCACGAGTTGCGCACGCCGCTGGTGCGCCTGCGTTACCGGCTGGAGATGAGTGATAACCTCACCGAAGCCGAATCCGCTGCACTGAACCGCGATGTCGGCCAGCTGGAAAGTTTGATTGAAGAACTGCTGACCTATGCGCGACTCGACCGGCCACGCGTTGATCTCCATCTGCAATCCTTCGATCTGGCGCAATGGTTGCGTGTGCATATTGAAGATGTGCAAACCATGAACCCGCAGACACAGATTACACTCGATATTCCGCAGTTGGAGAACGTTGGCAGCGCTGATACACGTTTGATGGAACGCGTGCTGGATAATCTGGTGAATAACGCGCTGCGTTATGCGCAACAGCGGTTGCGCGTCAGCTTATGGTTTGATGGCGCGCTGGGCTGTTTGCAGGTGGAAGACGACGGCCCGGGCATTCCGCAGGAAGAGCGCGCCCGCGTGTTTGAACCTTTTGTTCGCCTCGATCCCAGCCGCGATCGTGCCACCGGCGGGTGTGGTTTAGGTCTGGCGATCGTGCACTCTATTGCGCTGGCCATGCAGGGAAGTGTCTCCATTGAGAGCAGCCCGTTAGGCGGCGCCAGCGTTCGCTTTTGCTGGCCGGTTGATCTACCCTTGCGGGACATTGCGCCACGCTAACCGTCATAAGGAGCTTTTTACGTGACTTCAGCTTATCAAGAACTTAGCCGCACTTTTCAGCGTCTCTCCCGCTTTGGCCATTTAGGCGCCATTGCCGGTGTCGATATGCAAACTACCATGCCGCCGGGCGGCAGCCAGGCACGCGGTGAAGCAATGGCCGAACTGAGCGTATTCATGCACGAAGTGCTGACCGATAAACGCCTTGGCGGATTATTTGATGCGGCACAGCAGGAATCGCTGAATGATGTCGAGCAGGTTAACCTAAGCGAAATGCAGCGCGCATGGCAGCAAGCGACGCTGCTGCCTGCTTCATTGGTGGAAGCAAAATCGCTGGCGGGTTCGCGCTGTGAACACGCGTGGCGTCAGCAGCGTCCGGCTAACGACTGGCAAGGTTTTTCCGCCAATCTGAAAGACGTGGTAAAGCTGAGTCGTGAAGAGGCGCAGCTGCGTGCCGATGCGCTGGGCGTTTCCCGCTACGATGCACTGCTGGATGTGTTTGAGCCTGGCATGACCAGCGCGCAGCTGGATCAAACCTTTGGCGAGTTGAAAACCTGGTTGCCCGATCTATTGCAACAAGCCGTGGCGAAGCAGCAGCAAACGCCTATCGCTCAGCCAGTGGGTCCGTTCGCCATCGAATCACAAAAACAATTGGGTCTGAGCGTGATGAAAACGCTGGGCTTCGATTTCAATCACGGTCGTTTAGATGTCAGTGCGCATCCGTTCTGCGGCGGCGTGCCGGAAGATGTGCGCATTACCACGCGTTACAACGAGAACGACTTCCTCAGCGCCATGATGGGCGTGATCCATGAAACCGGTCATGCGCGCTACGAACAAAATCTGCCGCAACAGTGGCGCGGACAGCCGGTCGCGCAAGCGCGTTCTACCGCGATTCATGAGTCGCAAAGCCTGTTTATGGAGATGCAATTGGGACGCAGTAATGCTTTCCTGCAGCATATTCATCCGCAGGTGGTGGCGCTGATGGGCGATCAGCCTGCGCTGGCGTTAAACAACTTTATCCGTCAGACGCAGCGCGTGAAGCCGGGCTTTATTCGCGTCGATGCAGATGAGTTGAGCTATCCGGCGCACGTGATTTTACGTTACGAGATCGAGCGCGCGCTGATTGAGGGCGAGATTGAAGTGGATGATATCCCGGCGCTGTGGGACGAGAAGATGCAGCAATCTTTGGGCATTGATACACGCGGTAACTATCGCGACGGATGCATGCAGGATATTCACTGGACCGACGGTGCGTTTGGCTATTTCCCGACTTATACCCTGGGCGCGATGTACGCAGCGCAGCTGTTCCAGGCGGTGAAACGTGCGATTCCGCAGGTCGAGACGCTGATCCAGCAAGGTGAGCTCCAGCCGGTGTTTGATTGGTTACAGCAGAACATCTGGCAGCACGGCAGCCGTTTCCCAACGCAGCAGCTGCTGATCAATGCCACTGGCGAAGCGCTGAATCCGCACTATTTCCGTCAGCACCTTGAACAACGTTATCTGTCTGAGTAAACTGCGCGGCGGCCCATGCGGCCGCCCTTTTCACTTCCTTTCCGCCGCTTTGTACAATCCGTTACACGCCGATACCAATGCCTCACGGAAAGCCTCGATTGTTTTTCATATAGTGTTTTCACCGGCCCCGCAGTGGGCTACACATGAAAAAATAGTTCGAGGATTTTGCAATGAAAAAATTATTTGCACTGGTGATCGCCGCTGCTATGGGTATGTCTTCTGTTGCTTTCGCTGCTGAAACTACAGCTGCTCCTGCCACTGCAGCAACTACTGCTGCTCCAGCGAAACACAAAGCAGTACATCATAAGAAACCTGCTGCTCAAAAAGCGCAGGCGGCTAAAAAGCACAAGAAAGTAGAGAAGAAAGCGCCAGCTGCACAGAAAGCCCAGGCCGCTAAAAAGCACCACAAAAAAGCAACCAAGCCAGCTGCACAGAAAGCCCAGGCTGCTAAAAAACACCACAAAGCAACCAAGCCAGCTGCACAGAAAGCCCAGGCTGCTAAAAAGCACCACAAAGCAACCAAGCCAGCTGCGCAGAAAGCCCAGGCTGCTAAAAAGCATCACAAAGTAACCAAGCCAGCTGCACAGAAAGCGCAGGCTGCTAAAAAGCATCACAAAGTGAAAAAAGCGGCTAAATAAGACACTCCTTTAGCGCCAACACCGTATTGATGATTGAAAACACCCGGTTATGCCGGGTGTTTATTTACTGGAGTAGCGAAAAATGGTGCGTCGCTATCGCTTCGAAATTATTCTGATTGTGATGATCCTCTGTGGCATAGTTGCTGCCAGCTTTTTTATCTAGTCGTTGTAGCGCGCTGATTACTCCAATATTTCTCCCTTTTTCACCGCTCACCGACTATAGTTATCGCTCAAGCGTGATGACAATAACCTCTACTTATTCTCGCCATTGAGAGAACTATGCGCCTGGCTATCCTGTTACTTGTTGGTCTTTTCAGTTTTAACCACACAGCACATGCCGATGATGAAGACGGGCCAAGCCCGGAAGACATCAAAACGTTGTTCTTTGGCAAAGATCACCGTCAGGCGATCAGCGACGTAAGCGCCGCGCCCTGGGATGCTATTGGTCAGTTAGAGACCGAAAGCGGTAATCTCTGCACTGCCACGCTGATTTCTGCCCATCTGGCGTTGACCGCCGGACACTGTTTACTGGCTCCACCCGGCAAGTTTGATAAACCGGTGGCGCTGCGTTTTATGGCCAGCGCGAAAGGCTGGCGCTACGAGATTCATGATATTGATGCGCGCGTTGAACCCTCTTTAGCGCGCAGGTTGCAGGCGGACGGCGAAGGCTGGATTGTGCCACCGGGTGCCGCACCGTACGATTATGGGCTGGTTATTTTGCATAATCCGCCGTCCGGTATTGTGCCGATTCCGCTGTTTGAGGGTTCGCGTGGCGATTTGACCGCAGCGTTAAAAACCACAGAGCGCAAAGTGACACAGGCGGGGTATCCTGCCGATCATCTGGATACGCTCTATTCGCACAGCGATTGTGTGGTTACCGGCTGGGCACAGCGTGCGGTGTTATCGCACCAGTGCGACACGCTGCCGGGCGACAGCGGTTCACCGCTGCTGTTGAAGAACGGCGATGAGTGGCAGTTAATTGCGGTGCAAAGCTCAGCACCGGCACCGGCCGATCGTTACCGCGCCGATAACCGCGCGATTGCGGTGCCGTCGTTTAAAGATAAGCTGGAAGAGTTGGCGCAATAAGATGCAGTCTTCAAACGTGCGTTTCAGTCGAAAAAGGCGGGCGTTGCGTAAAGACGGCGTGAATACATCCCTGTAGCCTTGACCGCCGGTTACTCGCCTCGTCCCTGAGGATCGCCCACTTTGTGGGCCAACGCTATGCGTTGTTCAAAAACTCTCCCGGCGTTTTTGTCCCTGCGGCGGACGCTTTACTCCACTGCCCACCTTTTTCTCCTTAATGTGATATTGATGCCCGCTTTCGTAGGGTCGCCATTCATGGCGACCCGCTAACAGGCGAATCGCCTAACTCAACTGCTCCATCGCCTGCAAAATACGTTTATCCGAAATCGGATAAGGCGTACCCAACTGCTGTGCGAAATAGCTAATCCTTAGCTCCTCCAGCATCCAGCGAATCGCCTGTACGTCAGCATCATCCTGACGCTGCGGCGGCAATTTGTTGCGCCACGCTTGCCATGCCTGCTCTACCGCCTGCACCTTCAGCATGCGCGCACGGTCGCTGTGAGGATCCACTGGCAGTTTCTCGAGGCGGCGCTCAATCCCTTGCAGGTAGCGCAGCGTATCACCGAGACGCGACCAACCGTTGCCTGTCACGAAACCGCGATACACTAAGCCATTCATTTGCGCTTTGATATCGCCTAACGCCAGCGCCAGCGACATATCCACGCGTCCCTTCAGGAACTTATTGATGTTGAACACACAGGTCAGAATCTGTTCGACCTGTTTGGCAATGGTGACCACGGTTTCATTCAAATCGGCACGCACTTTATCGCGCAGCTGTTCGAAGTTCTCCTGCTGCCACGCCGGACCGCCCGCCTCCGCCATCAGCTTATCCACACCGCAGGCGATGCAGTCATCTATCAGTTCCAATACTTTGCCATACGGATTGAAGTACAAACCAAGCTTGGCTTTGTTGGGTAACTTCTCGTGCAAATACTTGGTCGGCGATGGGATGTTGAGCAGCAGCAAGCGACGCTGGCCGCGCCACATCATCTTCTGCTGTTCCACTTCGTTATCAAACAGGCGGATCGCTACGCTATCTTTCTCATCGACCAACGCAGGCCAGGCTTTAACCTGATAGCTGCCACGTTTTTGCTCATAGCTTTGTGGTAAATCGCCAAAACTCCAGATGTGCAACCCGCTCTGCTCTAAACCATCGTCGGCCACTTTCGACAGCGTTTCCTGCACCTTGCCCTTCAGCAACAGTTTGAGCTGATGCAGGTTTTTCCCTTCCTGCAGCTTACGATTGTGCTCGTCTACCACGCGGAAGGTCATTTTGAGGTGATCGGGCACCTGATCCCACTGCCAGGCTTCACGGTCAATGGTGACGCCGGTCATGCGGCGGAATTCGCGTTCCAGCGCATCCAGCAACGGCAATTCCAGTGCGGTGACGCGGCCAAGAAACGCTTCAGCGTAGTTAGGCGCAGGCACCAGATTGCGGCGCACCGGCTTTGGTAGCGATTTGATCAGCGCGATGACCAGTTCGCGACGCACGCCAGGAATCTGCCACTCAAATCCGGTCTCTTCGATTTGGTTGAGCAGCGGCAGTGGAATGTGAACCGTTACACCGTCAGCATCCGCGCCCGGTTCAAACTGATAACTCAGTTTGAGTTTCAGGTTGCCCTGCTGCCAGAAGTTGGGGTAATCGAGCTGGCTGACTTTATCCGCGCCATCTTTGATCAGCATCTGCTTATCGAAGCTCAGCAGATCCGGATTCTCTTTGCTGGCCTGTTTCCACCACGTATCGAAATGGCGCGCCGATACGACATCGCTGCCGATGCGGCGATCGTAGAATGCGAACAGCGTTTCGTCATCAACCAGAATGTCGCGACGCCGCGATTTATGTTCCAGATCCTCGATTTCGTTGCGCAGTTTCAGGTTATTGCGGAAAAAAGCGTGACGCGTCTGCCAATCGCCTTCCACCAGCGCATGACGGATAAACAGTTCGCGGCTCAGTCGGGGATCGATGCGGCTGTAGTTAACCTTACGTGCCTGCACAATGGCCAGGCCGTAAAGCGTCACTTTTTCCGTTGCCATCACCGCGCCCTGCGCTTTTTCCCAATGCGGTTCACTGTAGCTGCGTTTAATCAGGTGCTGCGCGAGCGGTTCAATCCACTCTGGATCAATACGCGCGGCGACGCGGCCCCACAAGCGGCTGGTTTCCACCAGCTCCGCCACCATGGTCCACTTCGGCGGTTTTTTAAACAGACCAGAACCCGGGAAGATGGAGAAGCGCGCGTTGCGAGCACCGGTAAACTCCTGCTTCTCATTGTCTTTCTGACCAATATGCGACAGCAAGCCAGTCAGCAATGCACAATGCACTTCACGATACGGCGCAGGTTCGCTGTTAACGGGCATACCTTGTTCCCGCACCACCTGACGCAGCTGAGTATAGATATCCTGCCATTCACGCACGCGCAGATAGTTGAGGAATTCGGTTTTACACAGGCGGCGGAAGTGATTGCTGGAGAGCGCTTTTTGCTGCTCCTGCAGGTAATTCCACAGGTTCACGAAGGCAAGAAAATCAGACTCTTTATCCGCAAAACGGCGATGTTTCTCATCAGAAGCCTGCTGTTTGTCGGATGGACGCTCGCGCGGATCCTGTATCGACAGTGCAGCGGTAATGATCATCGCTTCACGCACGCAGCCAAATTTTTGCGCTTCCAACACCATGCGCGCCATACGCGGATCGACGGGTAGCTGGGCGAGCTGGCGGCCCGAAGGCGTCAGCTTGTAAGTTTCGTCTTCGCTGAGCGTAATAGCACCGAGCTCTTCCAGCAGGCGCACGCCATCCTGAATGTTGCGCTTGTCCGGCGCTTCCACGAACGGGAAGGCGGCAATATCGCCCAGTCCCAGCGCCGTCATCTGCAGAATGACCGATGCGAGGTTGGTGCGCAAAATTTCGGGATCGGTAAATTCCGGGCGGCTCAGGAAGTCATCTTCGGCATAGAGGCGAATACAGATACCTTCCGATACACGTCCGCAGCGCCCTTTTCGCTGATTGGCTGAGGCCTGCGAAATCGGCTCAATAGGCAGACGCTGCACTTTGGTACGGAAGCTGTAGCGGCTGATACGCGCGGTGCCGGGATCAATCACGTATTTAATGCCAGGCACGGTCAGCGAGGTTTCCGCTACGTTGGTCGCCAGCACGATGCGGCGTCCGCTGTGCGATTGGAACACGCGGTTTTGCTCTGCATTCGACAGGCGCGCATACAGCGGCAAAATTTCGGTGTGTGGGATATCACGCTTCATCAGTGCATCAGCGGTATCGCGAATTTCACGCTCGCCGCTCATGAAAATCAGAATATCGCCGCGACTCTCATGCCCCAACTCATCAACCGCATCAAAAATCGCCTGCAGCTGGTCGCGATCGCTGTCATCAACGTCTTCCACCATCGGGCGATAACGCACTTCCACTGGATAAGTGCGACCAGAAACTTCAATCACTGGCGCGTTATGGAAATGGCGGGAGAAGCGTTGCGGATCGATGGTCGCTGAAGTGATGATGACTTTTAAATCAGGACGACGCGGCAACAGTTCGCGCAGATAGCCAAGCAGGAAATCGATGTTCAGGCTGCGTTCATGCGCTTCATCGATAATGATGGTGTCGTACTGCAGCAACAGGCGATCCTGCTGGATTTCTGCCAGCAGAATACCGTCGGTCATCAGTTTGACCTGGGTGGTTTCACTTACCTGATCGTTAAAGCGTACCTTGTAGCCGATGGTACCGCCTAACGAGGTTTCCAGCTCATCCGCAATGCGGTTCGCCACCGTGCGCGCCGCCAGACGACGCGGTTGAGTATGACCAATCAGCCCTTTTACCCCGCGTCCCAGCGCCAGGCAAATTTTCGGTAGCTGTGTGGTTTTACCCGATCCGGTTTCACCCGCCACGATCACCACCTGATGCTGACTGATGGCATCGGCAATGTCCTGCTGCTTCTGACTCACCGGCAGGTTTTCCGGGAAAGTAATGCGCGGTGTCGCCGCCGTACGCTGAGCAATGCGCTGCTCCGCCGCGACAAATTCCGGCTCCAGTTCAGCCACAATGCCCTGCTGCGCCGCAGGATTTTTCACCTTCGCTGCGCCCAGTAATCGACGTCGCAGACGTTGACTGTCGCGCAGCATCAGATTATCGAGCCGCGGCCAAAGGGAGGCTAAAGGTGAAGAGACGGATGATGACATAGCGATGCGTTACCTGTTGTTGCAGCGGCCGGATGATTTTCCGGCGGATTCAAGCAATTAATGGTCGGCATCATAGCACAAATTGGAACACCTGCCTGAACGGCACGTGCGAGGTTATTCAATTATTTCGAACATAGATCTCGAAATATTGCGCTTTTACCTCGCGGGCTAACTCCGTACAGTGTAAAGCATTGAGCGGTAAGCCAACCGCGTAACGCACAGGAAAATATCATGAGCAACGTTTTAGTTCTTAAATCAAGCATCCTCGCTGGTTACTCTCAGTCAAATCAACTGGCTGACTTCTACGCTGACCAGGCACGCGCTAAAGGTGATTCGGTTACCGTGCGTGATTTAGCCGCTCAGCCAGTTCCAGTGCTGGATGGTGAGCTGGTTGGCGCACTGCGTCCGTCTGACGCGCCGCTGTCGCCACGTCAGCAGGAAGCGCTGTCCCTGTCCGACGAACTGATTGCTGAACTGCAAGCCCATGACACCGTGGTTATCGCCGCACCCATGTACAATTTCAACATTCCAACGCAGTTGAAAAACTACTTTGACTTGATTGCCCGTGCTGGCGTGACCTTCCGTTACACCGAAGCAGGCCCAGAAGGTCTGGTGACCGGCAAGCGCGCGGTGATCCTCTCCAGCCGTGGCGGCATCCATAAAGATACGGCCAGCGATCTGCTGACGCCATACGTGAAACTGTTCCTGGGCTTCATTGGTATTACTGACGTGAACTTCGTGTTCGCGGAAGGCATCGCTTATGGCCCAGAAGTGGCGACCAAAGCGGCTAACGATGCGAAAGATGCCATCAAACAAATTGTTGCTGCGTAATCATTTTTGAACGTGATGAATGCCCACCCATAATGGGCATGACGCCATCTTTTGCCGGGCCTGAGCGCCCGGCTTTTTTATGCACATTATTTTTTCAGCCACAGCCCATTAATGCCGCGAACATACTCGCCGCTGCCCGCGCGATTCACCAGCTTCTCGCCGGCAATGCGTGCCACTTCGCTGGCAGTAAGGTTGTTTTGCTGCGCCACACGCTGATACTGCTGCAGGCGCCCTTCGTTGATGCGCTTCACCAGCGCCAGTGTTTCATCATCCTGCTGCCGCGCCGCCACATAGCCGCTAAGCGTTTCGCCAACGCGCCCCTGTTGACGCGCATCATCCAGCGTGAGTGCCCAAGCCGAGGGCATGAGCAGCAGCGCCACAATCAGCGCGATCCACTTGCGTTTCATCATGCTTATCCTCAAAACAGACCGCTCTGGTTCTTCAGCAGCGCTTCCACATCTTTATCCACCTTGATGTGAATCTCATGTTCAATCTTGACGTTCATATTGATAGTGATCGGCTCTTTCGGTGCGGCAACTTCAATGCGTGGCACGCAGCCGATCAGTGGCAGCCAGGCTGCCAGCACCAGTAATGCCCTGAGGCTCATGGTTGGGGATCCTTGTTCGTGGGTAAGGTGGCATTTTGCTCCACCCAGGATTGCAAATTATCGCCAAAGCGCAGGCTGCGCCACAGCTGGAACAGATTTTCCTGATGCCGGTAGTTCAGGTTGACGGTCTGTCGGCGATTACTGAACTGGCTGACGCCTTTCACTTCCGATTGCATGACCAGATTACCGACGTTATCCAGATCGAGCGTGGCCCATGAACGCGAAATTTCCATATAGCGCAGCCAATCCAGCGCTGCGCCGGCGGCAAAGTTATTGCTGACAATTGCGTCCGCCATGTCTTTATCGAGACGGAACGTCAGCGGGCCACTGTTGGCGATCCAGCCCTTTTCAATCAGCCAGCGCGGATTATTCACCCACAACGGCAACTCACCATTCACCTTACCGGACATGGCAAACTGCTTGGGTTTAATCGCGGTTACCAGCTTGCTGAGATTGATCTCCTTCAGTGAGACGCGCGCCGCTTCGTGCTGCGGCATGCGTAACTCGGGCATGCTGACGTGTCCACCCAGCAGATCAAGATTCACGTTGCTCAGTGTTAACGGCTGCCGTTCCTGCCACGGATAATGCCCCTGCAAATCGGCAGTGATGTTTTGCAATGAGAATTGATTTTTCACTTCGGCGATGCGCAGGGATACAGGACCGCGCCGGCCCAACTGCCATTGATGATCTTTCAGGCGGAACGGCAGCGAGAAATCGATGCCATTGATTTCACTGTCCGGCATCCACAGACTGCCGTTTTTCACCGTCCAGTGACCGCCAGCTTCAAAGCCCTGCTCGCTGGCCGCTGAGAATGCTACCTGCGCGCGCAGTTCGCCCGACTGAATGCGCATCTTCAAATCGCTGCTCAGCAGCGGCTGGAACACCGTCAACGACTGCACTGGCCACCAGGCTTCGCCGCGCAGCCGTTCGCCATCCCAGCGGCCGTGCACGCGCACCGGGCCAATGTCCTGCGCCGTCAGCTGACCGCGCCAGATAAACTGGCTGGGATCGCTGCCTTTGGCTTCAACGTTGAGCTCTGACGGTGGCAGCCAGCCACCGTAGCTGAACTGCGTTTGACCGGATTTTAACGTGAAGCCGCCGTTAAAAGCGGGATGCTGAGCATCGCGCTGCCAGCGCACCGGCGCATTTAACGTCAGGCGCGGCTTAGCGACTTGCACATTGCCATAAGCCAGCTGATCGAAACCGGTATTCAGGGTATCAAGGCTTAACAAGGTATCCTGCCAGCTTCCGGTGCCCTTCACATCCCATTTGGCGGTTAACGGCGCGATCATGCCGTCACCCCAATAGCGCCAGTTCCACACGCCGCTGTCCGGCCAGAAGTCCGTGGCGCGTCCATCAAGATGCAGTGTGAAACGGCCAAAACTCGGATCGTGTGCTTTAAGTATCGCCTGCAGGCGCCCCTGAATCCCACGCGAGGCCACCGTCACGCCCGCCAAAGGCCAACGTGCCTCATCCACTTCCAGCGTCGAGAGTAAACGACCACGCAAACGCAGTAACGCGCCCGGCTTCATGCTCAATTGCGGATCGGTCAGCATGCCGTGCAGCAAGCCGGGCATGCTGCCAAACAGCTGCAGATCGGCAAATTTACTCTCGCCGGTCAACTGGAACGGCAAGGCGCTATCGGTCAAACTCAGTTTGCCGGGACCCACGCTCAACACCAGGTTGCCCTTGCCACCGCGCCCCTGGGTCAGCAGATTGAATCGCCCGCTGACCAGCGTGTTTTCCAGCCCTTGCTGCCAGTTTTCCAGCGTTAATGCCATGCCCCCCGACAGCGGCTGACCGGCCTGCGGCCAGCGCCACTGGCCTTGCGTGATGCGAATTTGCCGATCGTCAACCTGCCACGGCAGTTGCAGCAGCGGCTGATCGTCCTCCTGCTGTTTAACCGTCAGCGTACCTTGCTGTTGCTGCCAGTTGAGCGCCAGCGCCAACGGCTGCGGCCACTGCGCAACATTGAGGTCGGCGCTGAGTTCACCCGCAACGGGCAAGCCATCGGCAAAGGTTGGCAACGTCACATCGCCGTGCAGATTGAGCGGTTTGGGCAGTAAAGGATGACTGAGTTGCAATTGGGCAATGTGCAGCATCTGGCCCTGTAAACGGGCATCGACGTTGAGATTGTCGCCCTGATAATGCAGCCGCTGCGCATCGTTATCTAAAGTGAGGTCTAAACGGCCGGCATATTGCTGCCACGGCAGGATGATGATTTTTTTAAGCTGCACATCGGCGCCGGGCAACATTTTCTGCCAGTCAGCCAGGCTGCGCGGTGTGCCGCTTGCTTCGGTTTGTGGCAATGATTGCAGGCAGTCGCTGTTGAGTTGAACTTCACCTGCGCTGAGCTGCCAGCGCTTTTGCTGCCAGCCCAGCGCCGCATCGCTGACATTCGCCAGTTCGCAATCGCCCGCCAGATAGCGCACCGCCGGGAAATGCAGCGCGCCCTGATGCCAGCGTGGCGTCCCCTTGAGCTCCACGCGAGTATTTTCCGGCAGCCAGATACCGGCCAGGCGCGGTAACCACTGCGTGAGCGTCAGCAGCAATCCTAATAGCAGCAGTATCAGCGCCAGCAGCGCAGCAAGTGTTCGGCGAAGGCCACGCGTCATGGCAATTAACGTTCCTGTTCTTTACACAATCCTGACGAGGAGCCAAATGATGGCATGTTATGCCTGGCAAATGAAGGCGTTAGCTTCTTAGTCTGGCTGAAGAACAGCAAAATGACGCGGAAAACGTTATCCTATTGAGATACCGACGTTGCATTTTTCAGGAGCGAAACAATGAAAGTTGCGGTTTATAGCACCAAGCATTACGACCAGAAATACCTCGAACACGTCAATGAGAGCTTTGGATTTGAGCTGCAGTTTTTTGACTTCCTGCTCACGCCCGCCACGGCAAAGAACGCGGCGGGCTGCGATGCGGTGTGCATTTTCGTCAATGATGATGCCAGCAAAGAGGTGCTGGAAGAGTTGGCGGCGTTAGGCGTTAAACACATCGCGTTGCGTTGCGCCGGCTTTAATAATGTCGATCTTGCCAGGGCGAAAGAGCTGGGTTTAAACGTGGTACGCGTGCCGGCTTATTCCCCGGAAGCGGTGGCCGAGCATGCGGTTGGTCTGATGATGACGCTTAATCGCCGCATTCACCGTGCCTATCAACGCACGCGGGATGCCAACTTTTCACTGGATGGCTTAACCGGCTTTAACATGCACAACAAAACGGCGGGCGTGGTCGGCACCGGTAAAATCGGTATCGCGGCGATGCGCATTCTGAAAGGGTTTGGCATGCGCCTGCTGGCATTCGATCCATATCCAAGCCAGGCGGCACTGGAGCTGGGCGCAGAATATGTTGATCTTAAAACGCTGTTCGCCGAATCTGATGTGATTACGCTGCACTGTCCGCTCACGCCGGAAAACCACCATCTGCTCAACGCGCAAGCGTTTAGCCAAATGAAAGACGGCGTGATGATCATTAACACCAGCCGCGGCGGTTTAATTGACTCGCAGGCGGCCATTGATGCGCTTAAACAGCAAAAGATTGGTTCATTGGGCATGGATGTCTATGAAAACGAGCGCGATCTGTTCTTTGAAGACAAATCGAATGACGTGATTCAGGACGATGTGTTCCGTCGTCTGTCCGCCTGTCACAACGTGCTGTTCACCGGCCATCAGGCTTTCCTGACCGCCGAAGCGCTCACTGCGATTGCAGAAACCACGCTAAGCAACTTACAGCAGCTTGAACGCGGTGAAAATAGCCCGAATCAGGTGACCGCTTAACCCTTCTGCGCCTGCCTTAGCGGGCGCAGCTTCCACCCATCAGCGCCTGTTCGTCACAACGACGACCATTGGCCAACTGACACATGCCAATGCGCGAACCGTCCAACTGACGCGAGAACGCCAACGATCCCCCAGCATTACTGCAATTCACTTCAGCCATTGATGACATCACCACGCGCGGTTGTACGTGGGCGGCGGTAGCTTGTTGCGGCGGTTCGTTATCACTGTTGCTGCTGCAGGCAGAAAGTAACAATGTGGCGCCAGCCAGCAGGAAGAGAGCGGCTTTCATCGATGGGGCTCCGGGGATTGAGCGAAAAAGTCGCACCAGCATATGTCAGGTGCCGTGAGGGATCGATAGGCGACACAGCTTTTTACAAAATTTAATTTCATTGTTTGCAAGCAGAATTATCCTGTTTGAAATATTTCCGCCCTTTTCGCCCGGCGGAACAGTTGTTTTTCAACCACTAAGGAGAGAACGATGTTGACGGATATGCTCATCAGAATCGCACTGGCCGGCATTCTCGGCGGACTGATTGGCCTCGAACGGCAGTTACGCGCTAAAGAAGCCGGTTTACGTACGCATATTTTGGTCGGGATCGGCAGCGCGATGTTTATGCTGGTATCGAAATATGGCTTTGCCGACATGTTAGTCAGCGATCATGTGGCGCTCGATCCCAGCCGTATCGCGGCGCAGGTGGTGAGTGGCATGGGCTTCCTCGGTGCAGGCACCATCATTATTCAGAAGCAAGTGGTGAAAGGTTTGACCACCGCTGCGGGCTTGTGGGTCACTGCGGCTATAGGTCTGGTGATCGGTAGCGGCATGTATGAAATTGGCATTTACGGCACCGTGCTGGCGCTGGTGGTGCTGGAAACCTTTCGTCGCATCAGTCACTGGCTGATTGGGCGGCACCATACGCTACTGGTTCACCTTAAACCGAAAAGCGTACCGCTGGTGCTGCTGGTGTTGCAGCGTGAAAATGTGCGCTACGGTCATATCGCGGTGGTGAATCGTGATGAAGAGATTGGTCTGTGTGAGTTAAGCGTTGAAGTGACATTGTCACGACGCACGCCCATGCACAATATTTATGATAAAGTGATGGAAATCAAGGGCGTTCAGTCACTTGAGATGATGTAATAATCACCAATGTTAGTTACCTGTGCGCTAAAGACCCGCAAGCACACGAACGAAAAAGTCGCATCATAACGCTTTGCTAAACTGAAATGATAACCCCCGTAAATTTTACGGGCTCTCAGCGTAGCAAAGGACGATTTATGATTACCGTCGACGGTAACGGTGCAGTGGCTTCTGTCGCCTTCCGCACCAGCGAAGTGATTGCCATTTATCCCATCACGCCCAGTTCTACCATGGCCGAACTGGCGGATAGCTGGTCAGGCGAAGGCCGCCGCAACATTTGGGGCGATGTGCCGCGTGTGATCGAAATGCAATCTGAAGGTGGTGCCATTGCTACGGTGCACGGTGCGTTGCAAACCGGGGCACTTTCGACCACGTTCACCTCTTCGCAGGGATTGTTATTAATGATCCCTACGCTGTACAAACTGGCTGGTCAGCTTACGCCTTTTGTTCTGCACGTTGCGGCACGTACCGTGGCGACGCACGCGCTATCGATTTTTGGCGATCACTCCGATGTTATGGCGGTGAGACAAACCGGCTGCGCGCAACTTTGCGCCTCCAGCGTGCAGGAGGCGCAGGATTTTGCGTTGATTGCGCAAATCGCCTCTCTCAACAGCCGCATCCCTTTTATCCACTTCTTTGATGGTTTTCGCACCTCACACGAGATCAATAAGATCGTGCCGATTAGCGATGAAACCTTGCAGGCATTGATGCCCGCCGAGGCGATCAACGCGCATCGCGCCCGGGCGTTAACGCCAGATCGTCCGACGATTCGCGGCACATCCGCTAATCCCGATACTTATTTCCAGTCACGCGAAGCCACCAACCGCTGGTACGACAATTGCACCCAACATGTTGAAGCAGCGATGACCGCGTTTGGCGAACATACCGGACGCCATTATCAGCCGTTTGAGTTTTATGGTCATCCACAGGCCGAACGCGTGATAGTGATGATGGGCTCGGGATGCGGTACTGCGGAAGAAGCGATTGATGAGATGCTGCAGCGCGGTGAAAAAGTCGGTCTGGTGAAAGTACGCTTATATCGTCCCTTTTCGGCAGCGCATTTGTTGCAAATGATCCCCGCTTCCGCACAGCGTATCGCAGTACTCGATCGCACCAAAGAGCCCGGCGCGCTCGGCGAACCGCTGTTCCTTGATGTGATGACCGCACTGGCTGAAGCCTACAGTCGCGGCGAGCGTACAACGCTGCCGAAGGTGATGGGCGGTCGCTACGGTTTGTCGTCGAAAGAGTTCGCGCCCGATGCGGTATTAGCGGTATTTCGCGCATTGCTACGCGATCAACCCCCGGCGCGTTTCACCGTCGGCATCTACGACGATGTCACCCATCTTTCGCTGCCACTGGAAGCGAATATCGTGCCTAATCGCGCGCGGCTCGAGGCACTGTTTTATGGTTTAGGCAGCGATGGCAGCGTCAGCGCCAGCAAAAACAACCTGAAGATTATTGGCAACGCTACGCCGTGGCAGGTGCAGGGTTATTTCGTCTACGACTCGAAGAAAGCCGGTGGCCTGACTGTATCCCATCTGCGCGTTAGTGAATATCCGATCCATTCTGCCTATTTAATTCAGCAAGCCGATTTTATTGGCTGCCATCAGCTGCAGTTCATCGATAAGTATTCCCTACTCGATCAGCTTAAACCGGGCGGGATTTTTCTGCTCAATACGCCATACAGCGCTGAGATCGTGTGGTCACGCCTCCCGCAGGAAGTGCAGAGCCAGCTCAACGATAAACAGGCGCGATTTTATGTGATCAACGCTGCGCGTATCGCCCGAGAATGTCAGCTGGGCGCACGCATCAACACGGTGATGCAAATGGCTTTTTTCCAGCTGACACAAATTCTGCCGGGTGACAGTGCGCTAACTGAACTGCAAAACGCCATTGCACGCAGTTACAGCAGCAAAGGCGAAGAACTGGTGCAGCGGAACTGGCAAGCGCTGGCGATGGCGCAACAAGCATTGCAAAAGGTACCGCTTCAGGCGATAGACGATCACAGTCCGCATCGCCCGCCGTTAGTTTCCGACTGTGCGCCAGATTTCGTTAAAACCGTCACTGCTGCCATGCTGGCTGGTTTGGGCGACAAACTGCCGGTGTCGGCGCTGCCCCCAGATGGCACCTGGCCGGTTGGCACCACGCAGTGGGAAAAGCGCAATATTGCCGAGGCTGTGCCTATTTGGCAGCCCGATCTCTGCACGCAGTGCAATCATTGTGTCGCCGCCTGTCCGCATTCGGCAATTCGCGCCAAAGTAGTTGCTCCTGAAGCGCTGGAGGATGCGCCATCTACGCTCGCCTCACTGGATGTGAAATCGCGCGATATGCGCGGCCAGAAATACGTGTTGCAGGTGGCGCCGGAAGATTGCACCGGCTGTAACCTGTGTGTGGAAGTGTGCCCGGCCAGCGATCGCCAGCATCCGGAAATAAAAGCTATCAACATGAAATCGCGACTGGAGCATGTTGAGACTGAAAAGGTCAATTACACTGCCTTTCTCGCGCTGCCGGAGATCAATGTCGAACAGTTGGAACGTATTGATATCCGCACCTCGCAGCTGATTACGCCACTGTTTGAATATTCTGGAGCCTGCTCGGGCTGCGGGGAAACGCCGTATATCAAATTGCTGACGCAACTGTATGGCGATCGTCTGCTGATTGCGAATGCCACCGGATGCTCCTCCATTTACGGCGGCAATTTGCCTTCCACACCCTACACCACCAATGCCGACGGACGCGGTCCGGCATGGGCAAATTCGCTGTTTGAAGATAATGCCGAATTTGGTTTGGGATTTCGCTTAAGTGTTGATCAACAGAAACAGCGCGCGCTCAGACTGCTGGATCAATGCGCGGCGCAGTTACCGGCGGCGTTAGTTGATGAATTGAAAAGTGACGGCGTCACCTTTTCTCGGCGACGTGAGCAAATTGAACAGCTGCGCGCCCTGCTCTCAGCGTTATCACAGCCCGAAGCCAAAGTATTAACCGAGGCGGCCGATGCATTAGTGGAGAAGTCGGTCTGGCTGATTGGTGGCGATGGCTGGGCTTATGACATTGGCTATGGCGGACTCGATCACGTGATGAGCCTGAGTGAAAACGTCAACGTGCTGGTGCTGGATACACAGTGCTACTCCAATACCGGCGGCCAAGCCTCAAAAGCGACACCGCTCGGGGCGGTAACCAAGTTTGGCGAACAAGGGAAACGCAAGGCGCGTAAAGATCTCGGCATGTCGACCCTGCTGTACGGGCATGTGTATGTGGCGCAGATATCGCTGGGTGCGCAGCTCAATCAAACGGTGAAAGCGATTCAGGAAGCGGAAGCCTGGCCGGGACCGTCGTTGATTATTGCTTACAGTCCCTGTGAAGAGCATGGCTACGATTTGGCGTACAGCCACGAGCAGATGCGCCTGCTGACCACCAGCGGTTTCTGGCCGCTTTATCGCTTTGATCCTCGGCGTGCGGAGCAAGGTAAAGCGGCGCTGGCACTGGATTCACGTCCACCGACCTCAGAACTGGAACAGGCATTACTGAACGAGCAGCGTTTCCGCCAGTTACAAACCCAACGTCCCGAAGAGGCTTCGCAGTTATGGCGTGATGCGACGGAAGCCGCCAGTCAGCGCTATCAGCGGCTGGCGGAGTTAGCGGGAAAAACCGAGAAGAGTGAGTAAATGAACAAGCCCGGCGCAACGGCCGGGCTTGTTTAATGGCTTAACAGGGTTTGAGCTGGACGATGGCCATCTCGACCGCCCGATTCGGTGCTCCAGTGAGTTCGCGGTAGCGCAGCTGCAGATTGCGTAACTCACTGGCTAACACTTCTTTTTCGGGTGCGGCACCACGCTGAGCGAGCTCCAGATAACATTGCCCCACCAGCCGGCACGCCTCTTCAAAAACCATATCGTACGTTTGCATTTGCCACTCCTCACCTTAAGAAAGTAAAAAAAGCACTTCCGCCATCCTGTCAGGGGCGAGTGAGAAAAATATTTGCCCAGATCAATAAATCCCCAGATTGTTCTGGCAAAGTGTGCGCTTTTGTCTCAAGCGCATTGAGTTAGCATCAGAAAAGAGATCACTTCAGGCTAGCATTCGCGCCCGCAATCCGTACCATACGCAGTCATGTTTATAGGGTTTATTGCCGTTGAAGATTGCTTCAGCCGCTAACGGCCCTCGCCTTCACTCTCAAGTGTGAAAATAATGTCAGAAAATCAAGAAGTAACGAAAAAAGAGCAGTACAACCTTAACAAGCTGCAAAAGCGTTTGCGTCGCAATGTGGGCGAAGCTATTGCTGACTTCAACATGATTGAAGAAGGCGATCGCATCATGGTTTGTCTGTCTGGCGGTAAAGACAGCTACACCATGCTGGAAATCCTGCGTAATTTGCAGCAGAGCGCGCCGGTGAACTTCTCATTGGTGGCGGTGAATCTCGACCAGAAACAGCCCGGCTTCCCGGAGCATATTCTGCCGGCCTACCTGGATGAACAAGGCGTTGAATACCACATCGTTAACGAAGACACCTACTCCATCGTTAAAGATAAGATTCCTGAAGGTAAAACCACCTGCTCGCTGTGTTCGCGCCTGCGCCGCGGTATTCTGTACCGTACCGCCACAGAGTTGAGTTGTACCAAAATCGCGTTAGGTCACCATCGCGACGATATCCTGCAGACCATGTTCTTAAACATGTTCTACGGCGGCAAGATGAAAGGCATGCCACCAAAACTGATGAGCGATGACGGTAAACATATCGTGATTCGTCCGCTGGCCTATTGCCGCGAAAAGGACATCATTCGTTTTGCAGAAGCACGTCAGTACCCCATTATCCCATGCAATCTGTGTGGCTCGCAGCCGAATCTGCAACGTCAGGTGGTCGCCGACATGCTGCGCGATTGGGATAAGCGTTACCCTGGCCGCATCGAAACCATGTTCACTGCGATGCAGAATGTGGTGTCGTCGCATATGGCGGATATCAATCTGTTCGATTTCAAAGGCATTAAACACGGTGATGCTGTAGTGGATGGTGGTGATTTGGCGTTTGATCGCGAAAGCATGCCAGTGCAGCCTGCGGGCTGGCAGCCTGAAGAAGAGGACGCGCCAAACCTCAGCGTGCGCCTGGATGTGCTGGAAATTAAATAATCCTATTGGATGTGAAAAAAGGCGCGTCGCTTCGGCAACGCGCCTTTTTTATTAGCGGTGCGGCGGTGGATCCTGGATCGGTGGAAACTCGGGATCGTGTGGAGGTTGTGCGGGTGGTATCGGCTGCGGTTGTGGAATAGGTTCAGGAATCGGTAGTGGATCGGTAGGAATCGGTTCACTGGCAATGATCTCTTGCATGCCTTTCTCCTTGTCGCTGAATGTCCTATAAGCATAGGAAAGGTTATGCGACCAAGCCAAGCGGGCAAAAAAAAGCCGGCGGATAGGCCGGCGTCGTACGAATCAAATGTGCTATGCAGTAATTCAAAAAAGGAAGTAAGACAATATGGAGCGCAACGCCCATCGCTTGACGTTGCATTCACCTGCGGGAAAGAGTTTGCCCCGATTGCCCCGGCGGGATATTGATATCGATCAGGTTTATTCCGCTTTTCTGCCTTACAACCATTTCCGCCGTTTCAGCCATATCGCCACACCCCCCACCATCACCAACAGCAGCACGCAGAAGGCGGTGAAGCCAAGCGCCCAGTTGCCGCCGGGAATGCCACCCAGGTTGACGCCGAATAAGCCAGTAAGAAAGGTAGCAGGCAAGAAAATCATGGCCATCAACGACATGGTATAAGTACGACGGTTCATCGATTCCGCGAGGATTGACGCCACTTCATCTGCCAGAATCGAGGTACGCGCAACGCCGGCATTGAGATCGTCCAATCCGCGTCCGAGGCGGTCAGCCACTTCTTGCATGCGACGACGATCGTCATCGTTCATCCACGCCATTTTCTCGATGGCAAGCCTGGCATACACATCGCGCTGCGGTGCCATGTAACGACGCATGACAATCAGCTGCTTTCGCAGCAGTGCCAAATCGCCACGCGCAGGAACTTCCTGATTCATCAACGCATCTTCCAGTTCGATAATTTTATCGTGCATCTCTTCGATAAATTCGCTGGCGTGATCCGTCAATGCATCGCACACATCCACCAGCCAGCTGCCGCCATCAACCGGACCGTTACCGTTTTGCAGATCATTCAGCACGGCGTCAATGGCATACACTTTGCGGCGACGCGTCGACACAATCAGCTTGTCGTTGATAAACACGCGCATCGCCACCAGCTGATCCGGGCGCGAATCGGCATTATGGTTCACGCTACGCAGCACAATCATAAAGCCGTCGCCAAGACGCGTAACCCGCGGACGCATGCTGTCTCCCGCCAGCGCATCACGCACCGCATCAGGGATCAGCGGCGTACTTTGCAGCCATTCCGCGCTTTGTCGTTGGGTATAGTTAAGATGTAACCAACAGGGACGTTCGCAGTTAATTACGTCTTTATCTTCGATGGGGATCATACCGCCTGCGCCATCAAGCTGACAGGCGATGATGGCATCGGATACTTGCAGTGCTTTTCCTTCAATGACGTTCACGAACTCGCCTCACTATTAAAATCAATACGATACAGTCTAGCGTGGCGCAGACCAGTTGCAATCATCAGGCTGTGAGCAAAGATGACAGGCGACCCGAATGATCGCCTGGCTTGTGGTTGGATTTAGTGCTTCTCTATCCACAGCTCGCGGCTGTACGCCACGTCTTCTGGATTGGTGATCGGGTACCCTTTTACCCACGGTTTAATCAAACGTCCGTTGGTATATTGGTAGATAGGCGCGATGGGCGCCTCATCGGCGATGATCTGCTCGGCTTTGTTGTAATCGGTGTTACGCGCCGCGACGCTGGTTTCTGTGCTGGCTTTGGTCATCACCGCGTCGTAATCGGCACTGCGGAAGCGCGCGATGTTGCCGGTGTGAGTCGAAGTCAACAGACTGAGGAAGGTAGAAGGCTCATTATAATCGCCGATCCACGACGCGCGGATCACATCAAAACTGCCACTATTGCGGCTGTCGATATAGGTTTTCCACTCCTGGTTTTGCAAAGTGACATCCACGCCGAGATTCTTCTTCCACATCGAGGCCACCGCGATAGCGATTTTCTGATGGCTTTCCGAGGTGTTGTAGAGCAGTGTCAAATGCAGCGGTTTGCTCGGTCCATAACCTGCCGCCGTAAGCAACGCTTTAGCCTGCGCGTTCAGCTCCTGTTGGCTATGTTGCTGCAGATAACTCTTCATCGGCGTGAAACCGGCAGTTACATCCGGCGTGAAGTGCCATGCCGGTTTCTCGCCGGTACCCAACACTTTCTCCGCGATGATGCGACGATCGATGCTCCACGACAGCGCCTTACGTACGCGCACATCAGCGGTTGGCCCTTTTTCGGTATTAAACGCGTAGTAATAGGTGCCAAGCTGATCCGGCGTATACACCTCGCCAGGCAACTCTTTTTTCAGTAGTGCGTACATGTTTTTCGGGAAAGATTCGGTGATATCGATGTCGTTGGCACGATAACGTTTGGTGGCGGAGGACTCTTCATTAATCGGGATAAAGGTCACTTTCGTCAGCACCGATTTTTTGTCATCCCAATAATGGGCGTTGCGTACCAGCACGATTTTTTCGTTTACCACGCGATCTTGCAGTTGATAGGCACCATTGCCAACCAACTTGCCCGGAGATGTCCAGGTATCGCCCTCTTTTTCCAGCACTTTCTGCGAGACCGGATACATCGCGGCATTGGCAACCATGCTCGGGAACCACGGCACTGGTCGTGACAGTGTCACCTTAAGGTGGGTCGCATCGGTCGCTGTGACGCCAAGTTTGTCGGCACTCATCTGGCCTTTGGTGATCGCTTCAGCGTTTTCAATCCCGCTCAATGCGGCAAACCAGGCGAACGGCGAACTGTTCTTCGGTTCAACTAAACGTTGCCAGCTATAAACAAAATCTTGCGCGGTTACCGGCTCGCCATTTGACCAGCGCGCCTCTTTGCGCAGAGTAAAAATCCACGTTTTGTTATCGTTGCTGCTCCAGCTTTGAGCCACGCCCGGCACGATTTTGCCGTGGGCATCCTGATTAGTCAGTCCCTCAAACAGATCGCGCATCACCTGAATTTCCGGCAGGCCAACCGCCTTCATCGGATCCAGTGATGCGGGTTCATCTTTTATATGGCGAACGATTTCCTGCGTGCTGGCCAACTGTGCGCCCGATGGCACGTTGGCGGCGAATACGGGTGAGACTGCGCTGGCTACAATTAAGGCAGCCAGCGTCTTGCGGAACGTTAGTTTCATCACCACTCCTTTACGCGAAAAAAATGGCGACCATGAAGAGATTTTGTCGCCAGCAACTTTTGGCACTTTATCGCAAATTGCTGATTGATATATAGCTATTTCCCCGCACGCTGTTTACCGTTATCTTGAGGCTGGATTCCCGGTCACATTTTTTACCTTCAGCGCCAGTAGGCCTTTGGCGGTATTGGAAACATTTCATAGAGGAACGTCATGTCGTCATACCATCCCCGTCCGCTGCGCGGCAAGCTGGACGCTGTCTGGCAACAATACGGGCAATCGGTGCTGGGCGCGCCGCTGCTGTGGTTTCCTGCACCTGTCGCAGATGCCGAAAGCGGGCTGATTATCGCAGGCACGCACGGCGACGAGAATGCCGCCATTGCCACCTTATCGGGTGCCATGCGCACCTTGCCGGACGCGCTGCGCCGTCATCACGTTATTCTGGCGGTGAATCCCGATGGTTGTCAGCTGGGGCTGCGCGCAAACGCTAATGGCGTCGATCTCAACCGTAACTTTCCCGCCGCCAATTGGCAGAACGGCGATACGGTGTATCGCTGGAACAGTGAAGCGGATGAGCGCGATGTAGTGCTATCAACCGGGGCCAGTCCCTCATCGGAACCCGAGACCCGCGCACTGTGCCAGCTGATTCATCAGATAAAACCACGCTGGGTGGTTTCCTGGCACGAGCCGCTGGCCTGCATTGACGATCCGCATCACAGCGATTTAGCGCAGTGGCTGGCGCAGCAAACCGCGTTGCCGGTGGTGAGCAGCGTCGGTTATGCCACGCCAGGTTCGTTTGGGAGCTGGTGCGACGATCTCGGCCTGTTATGCATTACCGCCGAGATGCCGCCGATTTCGGTGGACGAAGCCACCGAAGTCTATCTGGAAGCGATGATCAATCTGCTGCGCTGGCAGCCCGCGGTTTAAGTAGGCCGTGCGAGAAATGCAAAGACGGTTCAACATCGGCAGCGAGCCAGGTTGGACCGTCGAGATCCGCAAATGTCGCCCGCGCCGTCAACGGTAACGCTGCACGAATCGCCCGCGAAGTGCAGAGCATGCAGCCGAGCATAATCGCGAATCCCTGCTGCTGCGCGGCCTCTGCGAGCGCCAGCGCTTCGGTTAATCCGCCGGTTTTATCTAGCTTAATATTCACCATCTCATAGCGCCCTTTCAGCTGGGGCAAACTCTCACGCGTATGACAGCTTTCATCCGCGCAGATGGGCAGCGGATGGATAAAGTTGCCCAGCGCGCTGTCTTCTGCGGCGGGCAGCGGCTGTTCCAGCATGGCGACATTGAGATCGGCCAGCAACTGACAGCGCGCCGCCAGGCCTTCGGCATGCCAGGATTCGTTGGCATCGACAATCAAGGTCGCGTCCGGAACTGCGCTGCGTATCGCCACTAAACGTTCGCTGATCAGGTGATCGTCCATTTTGATCTTCAATAACCGCGCGCCATGCTGCCATAGCGCCTGCGCGCTGCTGGCCATCGCGTCTGGCGTATCGATGCTGATGGTATGCGCAGTGACAATCTCATCGGCCAGTGGCACAGCGCATAATTGCACCAGACTTTTGCCCTGCTGCTGACGCTCCAGATCCCACAGAGCGCCGTCAATGGCGTTGCGTGCTGCGCCCGCGGGTAATGCCTGTTGCAGCGCTTCACGCGTCATCCCGCTTTGCAACGTGCTCAGCTGCGAGGCGATCTGCTTGAGTACCGACTCTTCGCTTTCACCGTAGCGAGCATACGGTGTGGCTTCACCCACGCCTTTCACACCATCCTGCTCGATTTCCACCACCACGACATGCGCCTCGGTACGGCTACCGCGTGAAATAACAAACGGCGAATGTAACGGCCAGGCTTCCGGATAACTCTTCACTGTTCTCATTATTTCTCCATAAATCCGTCGTTTAAATGCGAGCCAGCTCGATTATCGCCAGGGTATGCGCTCGTAAACCCTTAAAAATTATGTCATAAACAAGCGCTATACCTTAAAAGTCAGATATTTCATCGTTAAAAAAGGAAATCGCATGTCTCAGACTGTTCACTTTCAGGGCAAACCAGTACCGGTTGCAGGCCACTTCCCACAAGTTGGCGAGCAGGCTAAACCTTTCAGCCTGGTCGCTAAAGATCTTGGCGATGTATCCCTTGCTAATTATGCAGGCAAACGTAAAGTTCTGAACATTTTCCCAAGCATTGATACTGGCGTGTGTGCGGCATCCGTGCGTAAGTTTAACGAACGCTCGGGTGAAGCGGATAACACGGTGGTGCTGTGCATCTCTTCCGACCTGCCTTTCGCGCAGTCACGCTTCTGCGGCGCCGAAAACGTCAGCAACGTGATCACCCTCTCTTCACTGCGTGGCGCTGAATTCAAGGAAAACTATGGCGTGGCGATTGTGGATGGCCCGCTGAAGGGCTTGACCGCGCGTGCTGTGGTGGTGCTGGATGAAAACGATAAAGTGATTTACAGCGAACTGGTAAACGAAATTACCGAAGAACCTAACTACGATGCGGCACTGGCTGCGCTGAAGTAATTTTCGCCTGACTGAAAAGCCCGTCATGTAGATCAAACAGTAAGCACCGAATGATTCAATCTTCGGTGCTTTTTTATGGCGCCATCAATAACGCTCTCTTTTTAAGCCATTGATTAATCATCATACGTAGCATCTCCTCCCGCAAGGTTTCATTTTAGCTGTGATTCTTGTTACCCGTATCACATTAATTAAAAAACATAAAACCCGTAACAAATCCCGCAATTGTTCCTATCCGGTTCGCTACCTATAACTAACCGCTAATTGCCCTTAAGCGATTCAAAGTCCGGCGGGAGTCTTTATGCAAGCAAGCTTAACGATTAAAGAAAAGTTCAGTTATGGTCTGGGCGATATGGCCAGCCATATTGCCATTGATAACGTCATTATTTTTCTCACCTTTTACTACACCGATGTGGTGGGTTTGCCCGCAATCTTTGTCGGCACGCTGTTTTTGCTGGCACGCGTTGCTGATGCGGTGATCGATCCGGCGATGGGCATGGTTGCCGACCGAACCCGTTCACGCTGGGGTAAATTCCGTCCCTGGTTATTGATGCTGGCGGTGCCATTCGGCGCCAGTTGCATGCTGATTTATGCCGTGCCGGAAAGTCTGTCACTCACTGGAAAAATGATCTACGCCGCTGTGACCTACAGCCTGATGATGCTGATGTATACCGCCATTAATATTCCTTACTGCTCGATGGGGGCGATTATCACCGCCGATGATAATCAGCGTATCTCTCTGCAATCATGGCGCTTCTTCCTTGCCACGCTGGGCGGCGCCATGTCCACTTTCCTGATGATCCCGCTCGCCACCTGGCTGGGGGGCGGGAATAAACTGGACGGTTACTTCGCAGCAATGTCGATTATGGCGACACTGGCAACCCTGCTGTTTTTTATCTGCTTCCTCAATACCCGCGAACGTATCAATGCCCCCGCTAACCACGGCAACTTTCTTGCCGATTTGCGCGATTTGTTGCGTAACGACCAGTGGCGCGTGGTGGCATTACTGGTGTTCTGCAATATCTCGTTCGGTGTGGTACGGCTCGGCGCAATGATGTACTACGTCACATATTTCCTTGGCAATGCCAGCTTCTTCATGTGGCTGCTGGCCGCACATATCATTGGCAAGAGCGTCGGAAGCGTGTTGGCTAAGCTGCTGACTCGCCGCTTAAATAAAATCACCGCCTTTACCCTCAGCGCTATCACTGCCGGCGTATTAAGTATCAGCATTGTGTTCCTGCCTCAATCGCTGGCGCTGTTGGTCGGCATGACGTTTATCGTCTCCAGCTTCTATCAGGTCACTACCACGCTGATGTGGGTGATGATGGCCGACGTGGTGGATTACGGTGAATATCGCCAAGGGAAGCGCCTCGATGGCACCGTCTTCTCCACGTTGCTGGCCGTATTAAAAATGGGCATGGCCATCAGCGGTGCGATTGTTGGCTGGACGCTCGGTTTGAGCGGTTACGTTGCTCAGGCACCGCATCAGCAGCCCGCCGCCATGATGGCCATTGTGGCGCTGTTTTCGGTGGTTCCCGGCGTGCTGTCACTGTTAAGCGCGCTGGCAATGCGCGGTTACAAACTTAACGATGCCACCATGCGCACCATCAATCAGAACAAGATGTCAGCCCAACCGGCTGCAACTGCCTCCACCCTTTTACAACCACAGGAGTTGTCATGAGTGAATTACGCGCCGAATCCCAGCGTATTATCTGGACATTTGACCGTCAGACGCTGGTCATCGAACCCTGGGGCGCGCATAGCCTGCGAGTACGAGCCACCTGTCAGCCCGACCTGATTGATCATGACTGGGCGTTGCTATCGCCTGCTGCTTGCGAGGTAGAGATTCAGCGCGATCATGAATCGCTTAGCTTACGTAACGGCAATATCACCGCCACCTTGAATATTCGCGGCCAGCTGGCTTTTTATAATCAGCGCGGGGAGTTGCTGCTGGAGGAGTTCTGGCGTCAGCGCAGCACCGTGGGTATTGGTGCCAGCGAAAAGAGTCAGGACAAATACATCAGCGCCCTGAAGCTGGATGCACGTGCCTTTCGGCCGATTCCAGGTGGTAAATACCAGCTCAGCGTGCGCTTTGAAGCGCGGGCGGATGAGAAAATCTATGGAATGGGCCAGTATCAGCAGGATTGCCTCGACCTGAAAGGCTGCACGCTTGAGCTGGCACAGCGTAACTCGCAGGCCAGCGTGCCGTTTATGGTTTCTAACCTTGGCTATGGCCTGCTGTGGCATAACCCGGCCATCGGCGAAGTGACGTTTGGTAAAAACGGCACCCGCTGGCAGGCCGAGGTGACCGATCAGATGGATTACTGGATCACCGCAGGCGACACACCGGCGGAGATTTTGCGCCAATATGGTCGCGCCACCGGTACAGCACCAATGATGCCCGCGTTCGCTACCGGCTTCTGGCAATGCAAATTGCGCTATCGCACCCAGCAGGAAGTGTTGGAGGTGGCGCGTGAATATCGCCGCTTGCAGCTGCCGCTCTCGGTGATTGTCATCGACTTTTTCCACTGGCCAAATCAGGGAACCTGGTGTTTCGACGCACGCGACTGGCCGGATCCCCGTGCCATGGTTCAGGAACTCAAGGAGATGGGTATCGAAACCATGGTGTCGGTGTGGCCAACGGTTGACAGCAGAAGTGACAACTATCGTCTGATGAAATCCAAAGGGTTGCTGGTCAACAGTGAACGCGGTGTGTCGGTTAATCTCGATTTTATGGGCAATACCACCTTTTTTGATGCCACGCACCCCACCGCGCGCGAGTTCGTCTGGCAGGAAGTTAAGCGCAACTATTATGACCACGGTATTCGCACCTTCTGGCTCGATGAAGCGGAGCCGGAGTATCGCGCCTACGATTTTGATAACTACCGCTATCACCTGGGACCGGTACAGGAAGTGGGAAACATTTATCCGCAGCTGTTTGCTCGCGGATTTTATGAAGGGCTACAACAACAGGGTGAGCGCGAGATCGTCAATCTGGTGCGCTGCGCCTGGGCGGGCAGCCAGCGTTACGGCGTGCTCGCCTGGTCAGGTGATGTTCACTCCTCGTTCCATGCCTTACGCAATCAATTTACTGCCGGGTTAAATATGGCGATGGCGGGTATTCCATGGTGGACCACCGACATTGGCGGTTTTCAGGGTGGTAACATACATGATCCGGCGTTTCATGAGCTGTTGATCCGCTGGTTCCAATGGGCGGTTTTCTGTCCGGTGATGCGTCTGCATGGTTATCGCGAACCGCAGATTGCGCCTGCAGAAGCCTGGCGCGACGGCATTGCCCAATGCAACAGTGGCTCACCCAATGAGGTATGGAGTTACGGTGAGGAGAATTATGCACTGATGAAAAGTTGCCTGATGCAACGTGAGCGGCTGCGCCCCTATATTGATGGTTTGATGCGCGAAGCGCATGAATTAGGCGATCCGGTAATGCGACCGCTGTTCTATCACTATTCGCAGCAGCCAGAGAGCTGGCAAGTGGAAGATCAGTATCTGCTGGGACGCGATCTTCTGGTCGCGCCGGTGCTGCATGCTGGTCAACGTGAACGTGAAGTATGGCTACCTGCCGGCGAGCAATGGATTGCCCGCAATGGCGAGAGCTATCGGGGCGGGCAGCGCATCAACGTTGCCGCACCACTCAGTGAGATTCCGGTGTTTATGCGGGAAGGAAGCCAGGTAGACATACGCGCATCTGAATAAGTGTAGGTTTGCACGCCGGTATTACCGGTCGCAGCTATCGTAGCGGCGCAATTTATTGCGTAATAAATCGCGCTGCTACGGAATGTGCGCTAATTGAATGTGCGATTACTCGCTTTCGTTACGCTTCTGCCCCAATCCATATTCACGCAATTTATTGGCAATTGCGGTATGTGACACACCCAGGCGTTTCGCCAGTTTGCGTGTGCTCGGATAAGAGAGATAGAGACGCGTCAGCACCGAGCGTTCGAAGCGGCTGGTGATGTCATCCAGCGAACCTTCCATCGCCTCTTCACCCAGAGACACATCCAGCGCCTGCTCTGGCAACACAATATCTTGTGGGCCCAGCTCATAACCTTCCAACTGCGTTAACGCACGGTACAGCGCATTCTTCAACTGACGCACGTTACCCGGCCAGTTGTAGCGCGTCAGGAACGGCGTCAGTTGCGATGAGAGGCGCGGACGCGGTAAGCCTTGTTCGTCAGCGAAGCGTGCGACAAACATTTCAGTCAGCGGCAGAATATCCAGAGGACGTTCGCGCAGCGGCGGCAGGTTAAGCGTCAGTACATTCAGGCGATAGAACAGATCTTCACGGAACTCACCGCGTTGCACCAGCTCGATCAAATTCTTCTGGGTGGCGCAAATCACGCGCACATCCACGTGCACTTCATGCTCTTCCCCTACGCGGCGGAATGTCCCGTCATTGAGGAAGCGCAGCAGCTTAGTCTGCATGCGTGGCGACATTTCGCCAATCTCGTCCAGCAGCACCGAGCCGCCGTTAGCTTGTTCGAAGAAACCTTTCTTACCTTCAAGCGCGTTAGGATAAGCGCCTGCAGCGTGACCAAACAGTTCGCTCTCAGCCACATCATCCGGCAATGATGCGCAGTTCAGTGCGAGGAACGGTTTTTTGCCGCGCGCGCTACGTAAATGACAGGCACGCGCCAGCATATCTTTGCCGGTGCCGGTATCGCCAACAATCAACAACGGTGCATCGTGCATCGCCAGCTTGCGCGCCTGTTCAATCACCTGACGCATTTTTGGCGTGACTGCCACAATGTGATCGAACTCGGATTCATCAGTCACGGTGAGATTCTGCAACTGACGGCCCATACGCGCCGTGGATTTCAGGGTGATCATTGCACCGACAGGCAGATCACTTTGCCCCTCTTCTTCAGCCAGATAAATTGGCCGTGCTTCCATCAGGAAATCGCGCCCCTGAATCACCACATGCTGCGCCTGGGCGTCAACACGTTCGTTTTCCAGCCAGCGCTGGAAATTAAAACCGGTAATTAAGGTGCCAACATTTTGGTTACGCAGCTTCTGTTCGTCGAGGGCAAACAGATTTTGTGCCGCCGGGTTCGCCAACTCGACCTTGCATTTCAAATCGATGGATAACACCGGTTCGGGCATTGCTACCAGCAGCGCGCTCAACGCGCGATGTTCACGTTCTGACGGCATAAACGAAACGGTACGCACATCTGTCACGCCAGGTGTACGGCGAATTTCCGCCATCAGATTGCTGAAGGGTTCAAACTCCAGCGCGGTAAAATTGAGGTAAATGCGGCCAAGTGGCGCAATTTCGATGCCACGCAGGTCGATATTGCGGGCAACCAGCAGATCGAGCAACTCGCGCGCCAGACCGATTCGGTCCTGGCAGAAAACTTCCAAACGCATTGCGATGAGCCTTAGTCAGGTTTTGATTTTAATGATAATACGCTAACTTGCAGCGCCTCAGAAGAGGCCTGTCAGGAAAAGTTGACAGCCTGAGGCAGGTGATAGAGAGAAGTGTAGCGGAGCGACCAACAAAAATCCCGCCGAATATGCGATGTAACACAGATAATTTCACCTTTCACGCCAGTAACAGCGTGAAAGGTAAGCAAGTACTGATTATTTAGCAGCCTGCCCTGCTTTATCCCCTTTTTTTTACCAGGGATTCTTTTAGCTGTCCAATTAACTCACGACGAAAATCGCCGAGGCGCGGCTTATCATCTTCCAGCCACGGCAGCGGACGACACAATTCCATCGCTTTAATGCCGAGACGTGCGGTAAGTAAACCGGCGCCGATCCCTTGGGCAGCGCGGGTGGAGAGCCGTGCTGCAAGATCCTGCGACATCCAATCCATGCCGACTTCACGCACCAACTCCGAAGCCCCGGCAAATGCCATATTGAGCAGCACTAAGCGGAACAAGCGGATGCGGCTAAAGTAGCCGAGTTCGATGCCATAAATCGCCGCGATGCGATTCACCAGCCGCAGATTGCGCCAGGCGATAAATGCCATATCGACCAATGCCAGCGGGCTGACAGCAATCATCAGCGTCGATTCGGCAGCGTGACGGCTGATCTCACGACGCGCCTGACGATCCAGCACCGGCTGCACCAGCTGAGCGTATAAGGTGACGATTTCGCGATCGTTGTGGGTTTCGTGCAGCGCCGCATGCCAACGTTGCAGTGCGGGATGGGCTTGATCGAGTTGCGCCTGCTGCGCCAGTTTTTCACAGAACGCCCGGCCTTTCCCCACGCCGTGGCTGTGCAGCAGTTCGCGGCCAATATCGCGCTCTTCGGCACGCTGACGCAGACGATATAAACGCCGCCATTCGCCAATTAGCGCCCCCGCACCCGCCGCAACAATGAAGGTACCGGCCACGCCGGTGCCCAGCGTAAACCAGTCGCGCACCATCCACGCATCGTGCAGCGTTTGCGCGCCCTGCGCCACCACGCTAACACCGAAAATAGCAAGACCCACGCCCACCATTTTACGCCACAGGCTGCGTTTGGGACGCAGCGCGGCTTCCACCACTTTTTCGCCTTCACCCTCTTCCAGTGGCTCAACTTCCGCGGTGGCAAGAAAGGCATTTTCAGCTTCCGCACTAAAGGTCTGCGCGGCGCGCAGCGGCTTTTCCGCTTCCACCGTCAGTGGGCGGGCAAAATCAATCCGCCCTTTTAAAGGTGTTTCGTCGCTCATCGCAATTTATCTCCCAGTAAAAATTCCAGCGCCGCATCCATACGAATGTGCGGCAGCGGCCGGTCAACATCCAATTGCTGCGGCCGGAACTGTTCAAACTGAAAACCCTGTTGCTGCCAGAAGCTATTTCCCGGCAAGCGCGGCGGCACTTCGCCAGGATAAAATGTCAGCGCTTCGTCATCGGCAAGACGATGCCCGCGCAATGCCGGCAACTTCTCACCACGATGGTCGACCAGCCCACTTTCGGTAGCTTGTACCGCGGCCAAACCAAGGCAATCCATGTTAATGCCTTCAAACGCCGCGTTCTGCCATGCGTCCTGCACCAGCTGCTGCAACAGTGACACCATGTTAGCGTGCTGATCCGAGGTGACATGATCGGCTTTGGTAGCGGCAAACAGCAGCTTATCGATCACCGGGGAAAACAGGCGGCGAAACAGCGTGCGCTGGCCGTAGTGGAAGCTCTGCATAAGTTGGGTCAACGCCAGACGCATGTCATTGAACGCCTGCGGTCCGCTATTAAGCGGTTGCAGACAATCAACCAGCACGATTTGCCGATCGAAACGCAGGAAATGATTTTTGTAAAAACCTTTCACCACGTGCTGGCAGTAATAGTTGAAGCGTTGCTGCAGCATGGCAAAGTTGCTACCCGCCGGCGCTTGCGCCAGTTTGCTGATCTGCATCTCCTCGACTTGCGGCCACGGGAAAAACTGTAGCGCTGGCGCACCGGCCATATCGCCAGGCAACACAAAACGACCTGGCTGAATAAAATGCAACCCTTCGGTTTTGCATTGATGCAGATAATCGGTCCATGCAGCAGCAATCGCCGCCAGACGATTTTCATCGGCAGGCGCAAAGGGATCGAGATCGGCACACAAACGGCGCCACTCGGTGGACCAGGCCGCGCGGTCGCCTTGCAGCAGGCCCACCATCTGGCGTGACCAGCTGAGATAATCCTGCGCCAGCATCGGCAGATCCAGCAGCCACTCACCGGGATAATCGACAATTTCGAGGTACAGCGTAGCGGTATCTTTAAAGTGGCGCAGTAGCGATTCATCAGGACGATAGCGCAGCGCCAGGCGCATTTCGCTTACGCCGCGCGTCGGCGTCGGCCACATCGGTGGCGTACCGTAAAGTTGCGCCAGACCTTCATCATAGGTGAAGCGCGGCGTGCCGAGTTCGCGCTGTGGTACGCGCTTTACGCCCAGCAGGCGATCTTCGCGCACCACGGAAAACAGCGGCAAACGTGCGCCGCTGTGGACATTGAGAAGCTGGTTAACCAGCGAGGTGATAAACGCGGTTTTGCCGCTGCGGCTCAAACCGGTTACAGCCAGGCGCAGATGACGGTCAACACCGCGGTTCATCAGCGCCACTAATTCATTTTGCAGTCTTTTCATCGTTCTCCCTGATGAATCGTGCTGATAAGCGTTTGAACGCTTTGCTCAGCAACGGTTCCAGGGCGGCCGCCAGCAACAGGCGCAGCGGACGGCGCGCCACCGATTTCACAGCCCAGCCAGCAATACCGCCAGGCCCGTAAGTTACTGCACTAATGATGATAAATTTCCCCGCCGACATCAACGCAGGTGTCGCGCGACGGCGCAGAGCAGTAAAACGTTGAGTTTGCATAGAGCCTCTTACCTTAATGTAGAAGAAGCGAGCCCATTAGCGGGCTCGGGGATAAAAATCAGATTTGGCGGAAGCGGCTACGCACGCTAAATGTTTCCGAGGTGACATAGCGTTCAATCTCACGCACGTTACGTTCGTCGCTGTGTAGCGTGGCTTCCAGCTCGTCGAGCAGTTCCCGTGCGCTCGGTGTGCGTTCAACCGACGCATCGGCAGGTTTCTCGTCGAGCACAAAGCCCAAAATAAAATAGGCAATAATGGTGAACATAAATAAGCCAAGGAACAGCGACAGCACCACAATCACCCGCAACAAACGCACCGGGATGTCGAGATATTCCGCCACACCGGCGCAAACACCGCGCACTTTTCCCTGCTGCGGAATGCGCCACAATTTACGGCCATTCATCATGGTTGCCTCCAGTTCGGATGTTCGGCATCCAAAATGGCTTCCAGTGCTTCAACACGCTCACGCATGCGGCGTGCATCCTGGGTAATTTGTTGTAAACGCTGCAGGTCACTGGATGATAAATCGGTGCCGCCGTTGCGTTTGTTGCTGTAATGCAGCCATAACCAGATCGGCGCCACAAACAGCACGAAAATAGTTAGCGGTATGGCGAGAAAAAGTGCGCTCATTAATTCGACTCTCCTTAATCATTGACACCCTTTTAACTCGGGCCTGATACCAGGCCCGTGGCGATCACTCTGGGCGATTCATTTTGGCTTTCAGCGCGGCCAGCTGCTGGCTGATTTCATCGTCGGCTTTCAGCTCGGCGAACTCCTGATCCAGACCTTTTGGTTTACCAAAACGCTGGCTTTCTGCTTCCGCTTCCATGTGATCGATACGACGTTCAAAGGATTCGAAACGTGCCATCGCATCATCAATCTTGCCGCTGTCGAGCTGACGACGTACATCGCGTGAAGAAGACGCAGCCTGATGACGCAGCGTTAACGCTTGCTGACGCGCACGGGTTTCAGTGAGTTTTTTCTCCAGCTCACCAATCTCACCCTTCATGCGACCCAGCGTCTCTTCAACTTGAGTCGATTCCTGCTGCAGCGTAACCATTAAATCGGTCAGTTTCTGCTTTTCAATTAATGCCGCACGCGCTAAATCTTCTTTACCTTTATTGATCGCCAGCTCGGCTTTTTCCTGCCATTCAGCCTGCTGAATTTCAGCCTGTTCAATGCGGCGCAGCAGCTGTTTCTTTTCTGCCAGCGCGCGGGCTGAAGTAGAACGGACTTCCACCAGCGTGTCTTCCATTTCCTGAATCATCAGGCGTACCAGTTTCTGCGGATCTTCGGCGCGCTCCAGCAGAGAGTTGATGTTAGCGTTCACGATGTCGGCGAAACGAGAAAAAATACCCATAATGATGTTCCTCAAATTTTGTATGTAGGTGCGCGAGGCGCTCTTTACTAATACAATTCGCGTGCCAACTTTTAATTTGTTGATTTTAGGTGATTTATTTATTTTACAACTTCCAGAACATCACCTAATGTAGTGAAATTGATTAATCAGTGGCGAATTTCATCATGGCAAATGGCAACGACAATCTGTTAGGCGAATCCAATAACTTTATTGAGGTACTGGAACAGGTTTCGCGCCTGGCGCCACTGGAAAAACCGGTATTGGTGATTGGCGAACGCGGCACCGGTAAAGAGCTGATCGCCAGCCGCCTGCATTACCTGTCCAACCGTTGGGAAGGCCCATTTGTTTCTCTCAACTGCGCCGCGCTCAATGAAAACCTGCTCGATTCTGAACTGTTCGGCCATGAGGCGGGCGCTTTTACCGGTGCGCAAAAACGCCATTTAGGACGTTTCGAACGCGCTGATGGCGGCACGCTGTTTCTCGATGAACTCGCCACCGCGCCGATGCTGGTACAGGAAAAACTGCTGCGTGTCATTGAATATGGTCAGCTGGAGCGCGTTGGCGGTAATCAATCTTTGCAGGTGAATGTGCGATTAGTTTGTGCGACCAACGAAGATCTCCCCGCGCTTGCCGCCGCCGGAAAATTCCGCGCCGACCTGCTCGATCGCCTTGCCTTTGATGTGGTGCAGCTGCCGCCGTTGCGTGAACGTCGCAGTGATATCTTGGTGATGGCCAATCATTTCGCCATTCAGATGTGTCGCGAACTCGGCTTACCGCTCTTTCCCGGCTTTAGCGATCGCGCGCAGCTGACGCTGTTGAATCACCGTTGGCCCGGCAACGTACGCGAACTGAAGAATGTGGTTGAGCGTTCGGTTTATCGCCATCATAGCGCCGACGATGAGCTGGATAACATCATCATTAATCCGTTCGCGCCCCGCACGCCGCCAGCCGACGCCATCGCGCAAGCGGTCGACTCTGCCTTGCCTTCCCTGCCGCTGGATTTACGTCAGTGGCAAAACCAGCGAGAACGCGAGCTGGTTGAAGCGAGTTTGCAGCAGGCCAAATACAACCAGCGCCGCGCCGCCGAGTTGTTGCGCGTGACCTATCACCAGTTACGCGCCATGATGAAAAAGCATGGCATCCAGGCGCGCGACGAGGATTAGCCAGGTCGCCATAATCAGTTAAGCGTGCATCGGTCGCCATGAATGGCGCCCCTACGAAAGCGGCGGGTTTTTTAGCCTACCGCACGGTGTTTTTTCTAACTGTTTCGCGCGGAAGCAAGGCGGCAAGCGAGGACATCCCTGGGAGCATACACAAGTATGTGACCAGGGTTGACGCGCGCAGCCAACGCAGCATCCGCGCGAAACAGGACGAAAAAAAAGCCCGCAACAGAGTGCGGGCAACTAATACTGGAAGCAATGTGAGCAATGTCGTGCTCTTCTTCGGTAGAGCCACCGTCGAAGCGCAGATGAATAATAATCATTCTTATTATCATCTGTAAACCCCTAATTGAGAATTTTTCTCATTTCCACACTAATATTGTGATTACCTCATCGCCGCACTGGCGAAAAACACAGCAAAAGTGTCGCGAATTTGGGGTGTACGTGACGTTTGGGATACACTCTCGCTATTGCCTCAGAATCGTTGAGTTCTATGCCAAAATTATTCCCCTCTCTGCTGCTGGGTCTCAGCATGATGAGCGCGTCAGCGTGGGCCGCGCCAACCGACAACATCCGCAACAGCGGTTTTGTCTATTGTGTTAACGGCACGGTTAATACCTTTAATCCACAAATGGTCAGCAGCGGCTTAGTCGTCGATACGCTGGCAGCGCAGTTGTATGACCGGCTGCTGGACGTGGACCCTTATACCTATCGGCTGATTCCTGACCTCGCCCAGAGTTGGGAAGTGCGTGATAACGGCGCAACCTACCGTTTCCACCTGCGGAAAGATGTCGCCTTCCAGCACACTAACTGGTTTAAACCAACGCGTAAGATGAACGCCGATGATGTGGTGTTCAGCTTTGCGCGCATGTTTGACCGTAAACATCCGTGGCACAACGTCAACGGCGGCAGCTATCCCTACTTTGATAGCCTGCAGTTCGCCGATTCAGTGCAGAGCGTGAAAAAGCTCGATAGCGATACGGTTGAAATCCGCCTGAACAGCCCTGACGCCTCTTTCCTCTGGCATATCGCCACCCATTACGCCCCGATTTTGTCGCATGAATACGCCAATAATCTCAGCGCTAAAGGCCAGCAGGAACAGCTGGATCGCGAACCGGTCGGCACCGGCCCGTTCCAGCTGAGCGAATATCGCACCGGACAATATTTACGCCTGGCACGTAATCCGCAGTACTGGAAAGGCGTTCCGCGTTTGCAGCAGGTGGTGATTGACTTAGGCGTGGGTGGCACCGGACGTCTATCCAAACTGCTGACCGGTGAATGCGATGTGCTGGCCTATCCTGCCGCCAGCCAGCTGAGTATTTTGCGCGACGATCCGCGTCTGCGCATGACGCTGCGGCCTGGCATGAATATCGCCTATCTGGCGTTCAACACGCGCAAGCCACCGCTCGATAGGCCGGAAGTGCGTCATGCTCTGGCGCTGGCGATTAATAATGAACGTCTGATGGAGTCCATCTATTACGGCACCGCCGAAACCGCGGCCTCTATTTTGCCGCGGGCGTCCTGGGCGTATGACAATGATGCACGTGTGACCGAATATAATCCGGCCAAAGCGCGTGAGGCGTTGAAAGCGCTCGGGCTGGAAAATCTGCATTTGCGCTTAGTCGTGCCGTCATCGTCACAGTCGTGGAATCCCAGCCCGCTGAAAACCGCCGAGCTGTTACAAGCGGATTTGGCCCAGGTTGGCGTGCGCGTCACCATCGCGCCAGTGGAAGGTCGCTTCCAGGAAGCACAGTTAATGGAGATGAATCACGATCTCACCCTGACCGGCTGGGCAACCGACAGCAACGATCCCGACAGCTTCTTCCGTCCGCTGTTAAGCTGCGCGGCGATACGTTCGCAGACCAACTACGCGCACTGGTGTTCGCCCGCATTTGATGAATCCTTACAACATGCGCTGTTGTCGCAGCAGCTGTCGGCGCGCATAGACAGTTACGACAAAGCGCAGCAGATTTTGGCGCAGGAGTTGCCCGTCTTACCGCTGGCCTCATCGCTGCGTTTGCAGGCCTATCGCCATGATATTAAAGGATTAGTGCTAAGCCCGTTTGGTAACGCCTCATTCGCTGGCGTTTACCGCGATGAGAGCAGCGAGGAATAAGCATGATTATCTATATTTTGCGTCGAGTGGTGCTGCTGCTGATCACCCTGTTTTTATTATCGCTGGTGAGCTTCAGCCTGAGCTACTTCACACCGAATGCCCCGCTCGAAGGCGCCTCGCTGTTTGATGCGTGGTGGTTCTGGTTTAAGGGCCTGCTGCAGTTTGATTTCGGTGTTTCCAGTACCAATGGCCAGCCGATCGATCTTCAGCTGGGCGAAGTGTTTCCCGCCACGCTGGAGCTGTGCGTCATGGCGTTTATTTTGGCGCTGCTGGTGGGTATTCCGCTGGGAATTTGCGCCGGCGTGATGCGCAAAAAATGGCAGGATAAAGCCATCAGCGCGCTGGCGCTGCTCGGCTTCTCGATGCCGGTGTTCTGGCTGGCGCTGCTCTTTACCCTGTTCTTCTCGTTAACGCTCGGCTGGTTGCCGGTTTCCGGGCGTTTCGATTTGCTCTATCCCGTGCAAAATATAACCGGTTTTGCACTGATTGATGCCTGGCTGAGCCCGTCGCCATGGCGCCATGAAATGCTGGTCAGCGCCTTGACGCATATGATTCTGCCGGTGGTGGTGTTGGCTGTTGCGCCAACCACGGAGATGATCCGCTTACTGCGCAGCAGCACCAGCGATGTGATGGACAAGAACTACGTCAAAGCGGCCGCCACACGCGGATTATCGCGTTTCACAGTGATCCGCCGCCACGTGCTGCACAATGCGCTGCCACCGGTGATCCCGCGCCTTGGGCTGCAATTTTCCACCATGCTAACGTTAGCGATGATTACCGAAGTGGTGTTCAACTGGCCGGGCCTTGGCCGCTGGTTGATTAACGCTATTCGTCAGCAGGATTACGCAGCGATTTCCGCTGGTGTGATGGTGGTTGGCGGGCTGGTGATTATGGTTAGCGTATTGTCCGATATTCTCGGTGCGGCGCTTAATCCGTTGAAACATAAGGAATGGTATGCCCTTAGATAATGTCTACGACGAGAAGCGGCTGCCCAGCACGCTGCGTCGCAGCTGGCAGCGCTTGTATCGTGATACCAGCGGCATGATCGGTTTGTACGGCTTTGGCATGCTGCTGTTTCTGTGCCTGTTTGGCGGCTTGCTGGCGCCATACGGCATCGATCAGCAATTCCTCGGTTATCAGCTGCTGCCGCCGTCGTGGTCGCGCTATGGTGATGTTTCTTTCTTCCTCGGCACCGATGATTTAGGCCGCGATGTGCTTAGCCGCTTGCTGAGTGGCGTGGCGCCCACCGTGGGTTCGGCCATGCTGGTGACCGTATTAGCGGCGCTTTGTGCGCTGGTACTCGGCGTGTTTGCCGGTATCACGCACGGTGTGCGCTCAGCGGTAATGAATCACGTGCTGGATACCTTGCTGTCGATTCCCTCGCTGCTGCTGGCAATTATCGTGGTGGCGTTTCTCGGCCCGCGTCTTGAACACGCGATGTTGGCGGTATTTCTGGCGCTGATCCCACGTCTGGTGCGCGAGATCTATACTGCTGTGCATGACGAGATGGAAAAAGAGTATGTGGTGGCGTTGCGCCTCGATGGTGCGCGTAACCTGAATATTTTGTGGCATGCGGTGCTGCCCAATGTGCTGCCGCTGCTGGTGAGTGAGTTTGCTCGCTCGCTGTCCATGGCCATTCTGGATATCGCCGCACTCGGTTTCCTCGATCTTGGCGCGCAGCTACCCTCACCTGAATGGGGTGCGATGCTCGGTGACGCGCTGGAGCTGATCTACGTTGCGCCCTGGACGGTGATGCTGCCGGGCGTAGCGCTAATGGTTAGCGTATTGATCGTTAACCTGCTGGGCGACGGCATTCGTCGCGCAGTAGAAGCGGGAGTTGAATAATGCCGCTATTGGATATCCGTAACCTGACCATTGAATTTATGACCGCTGACGGTCCGGTCAAAGCGGTTGATCGCATCAATCTGACGCTCACCGAAGGCGAAATCCGCGGTCTTGTGGGTGAATCAGGTTCCGGCAAAAGTCTGATCGCCAAAGCGATTTGCGGCGTCACCAAAGACAACTGGCGCGTGACCGCCGATCGCATGGTGTTTGATGATATCGATCTGCTGCGCCTGTCACCGCGCGAACGCCGTCGCATTATCGGCCATAACGTGTCGATGATTTTCCAGGAGCCGCAATCCTGTCTCGATCCGTCTGAAAGCATTGGGCGCCAGTTGATGCAGGCCATTCCGCGCTGGACCCACAAAGGCCGCTGGTATAAACGCCTATGGTTCTGGCGCAAAGTGCGGGCTATTGAGCTGTTGCATCGCGTCGGCATCAAAGATCACAAAGACATCATGCGCAGTTTTCCGTACGAATTGACCGACGGCGAATGCCAGAAAGTGATGATCGCCATTGCGCTGGCCAATCAGCCGCGTTTGCTGATCGCCGATGAACCGACCAACGCGATGGAACCGACCACGCAAGCGCAGATTTTCCGCCTGCTGAGTCGCCTCAATCAGAACAACAACACCACCATTTTGCTGATCAGCCACGATCTGCGCACCATGAGCCACTGGGCCGACCGTATCAATGTGATGTACTGCGGCCAAACGGTGGAGAGTGCTCAGAGTGAAGAGTTGATGGATACGCCGCATCATCCTTACACGCAGGCACTGATCCGGGCGATGCCCGATTTTGGTAGCGCGCTGCCGCATAAAAGCCGTCTGAATACGCTGTCTGGCGCGATTCCGTCGCTGGAACACCTGCCGATTGGCTGTCGTCTGGGGCCGCGTTGCCCGTATGCGCAACGTAAGTGTATCGAAACGCCGCGCCTGACCGGCAATAAAGCGCATCTGTTCGCCTGTCATTTCCCACTGAATATGGAGAGCCAGTAAGCATGGAAACGCTACTGGAAGTGCGCAATCTGAGTAAAACCTATCGCTATCGCACCGGGCTGTTTCGTCGTCAGCACGTTGAGGCGGTGAAAGGCGTGAGTTTTACCCTGCGCGAGAAACAGACGCTGGCGGTGATTGGTGAAAACGGCTCGGGCAAATCCACGCTGGCGAAAATGCTTAGCGGTATGGTCGAGCCCAGCGAAGGCGAAATGCTGATTGACGATCATCCGCTGGAGTTCGGCGACTACGGTTATCGCAGCCAGCGCATTCGCATGATTTTTCAGGATCCGTCAACCTCACTCAACCCGCGTCAGCGTGTGAGTCAGATTCTTGATTTCCCGCTGCGCCTGAATACCGAACTGGATGATGAAGCGCGCGAAAAGCGCATCATCGCCACGCTGCGCCAGGTGGGTTTGCTGCGCGACCACGCCGGTTACTATCCCCATATGCTGGCACCGGGCCAGAAGCAGCGTCTGGCGCTGGCGCGTGCGCTGATTCTGCAGCCAAAAGTGATCGTCGCCGATGAAGCCCTCGCCTCGCTGGATATGACCATGCGTTCGCAGCTGGTGAACCTGATGCTGGAACTGCAAGAGAAGCACGGCATTGCCTATATTTATGTCACGCAGCATCTTGGCATGATGAAGCACATTAGCGATCAGGTGCTGGTGATGCATCACGGCGAAGTCGTGGAGCGCGGCGGCACCGCCGATGTTTTGGCCTCGCCGTTGCACGACCTGACCAAACGGCTGATCACCAGTCACTTTGGTGAAGCCTTAACCGCCGAAGCCTGGCGCCGCGAGCGTTAAGGCGCGGAAAACGCGGTGCGATTTACCGCATTTGTAGAGACGTGCTAGACTTCGCACGAGATTAACGTCGGTCGCCTACTTTTCAACCATCGCGACCGCCAACAACAATGACCAAAAGGATTACAGCTATGGGTTTTCTTTCCGGTAAGCGCATTCTGATTACTGGCGTTGCCAGTAAACTCTCAATCGCCTACGGTATTGCGCAGGCGATGCACAAACAGGGCGCAGAACTGGCTTTCACCTACCAGAACGACAAACTGAAAAGTCGTGTGGAAGAGTTTGCTAAAGATCTGGGTTCAGACATTGTTCTGCCATGCGATGTGGCTGAAGACGAGAGCATTACTGCGCTGTTCACCGAACTGGCAAAAACCTGGCCGAAATTTGACGGTTTCGTTCACTCCATCGGTTTCGCACCTGGCGATCAGCTGGATGGCGACTACGTGAATGCCGTTACCCGTGAAGGCTTCAAAATCGCACACGACATCAGCGCCTACAGCTTTGTGGCGATGGCAAAAGAGTGCCGCGCGATGCTGAACCCGAATTCTGCCCTGCTGACCTTGTCTTACCTGGGTGCAGAGCGCGCGATCCCGAACTACAACGTAATGGGTCTGGCGAAAGCCTCGCTGGAAGCCAACGTGCGCTATATGGCGAACGCGATGGGTCCAGAAGGCACGCGTGTTAACGCCGTTTCTGCGGGTCCAATCCGTACCCTGGCGGCGTCAGGCATCAAAGACTTCCGTAAGATGCTGGCACACTGCGAAGCGGTGACCCCGATTCGTCGTACCGTTACCATCGAAGACGTAGGTAACTCTGCTGCCTTCCTGTGCTCTGATCTGGCGGGTGGTATCACCGGTGAAGTGGTACACGTTGATGGCGGCTTCAGCATCGCCGCAATGAACGAGCTGGAACTGAAATAAGCTACGTTGGGTCGCCATTCATGGCGACCTCTTTTGCAAAACATCCCTCCTTATACTCGTAAGCTATTAATTATTCCCCATCATTCTTTTGCCGTGGACAGCCGTTCAGCGACGATAAGCCAGCCCTTTGTTGTATGCCTGCTTTTCAGATTCGCACGCTGTGCAGCAAGTCCGTTTTTAGCGAAAGGAATGACCATGGAACAACGCCGTTCTCCCGGCCATGACCACTGGTTTTATGAAAGCCAGACTCGTCCGAATAGCACCGCCACCGCACCGCTGGTGCCCGAAGCCGCCTATATCGAAGATCGTTTCCTGCTGGGTTTGCAACAGGAAGCGACAGCGTTACAACCGCTGCTCTCGCGATTTCAGCCTGCTTTATTGGCCGCGCGCGATGTCAGCCAGCTTCTGTTTCCCGATACGCTCGCCACCAGCTTGACGCACACGTTGACGCTGTACGATCGCCTGAGCACCGCGCTAACTGTTGCGCAAGTCGCCGGTGTGCAGCGCTTATGCAACCACTACTCTGCCCGACTTAATCCGTTGCCCGGCCCCGACTCTTCACGCGAAAGCAATAATCGTCTGACGCAAATTACCCAATATGCGCGGCAGTTGGCGATGCAGCCCGAACTGATCACCGCTAATAGCATCAGCGCGCTGGACGCGGTGGGATTAACCGAGCCTGATATTGTCACGCTGAATCAATTGGTGGGGTTTGTCAGCTATCAGTCGCGCGTGGTGGCGTCTTTGCAGGCGATGATGGGCCTGCCGGTGCGCTGGATTCCGGGCGTTTCGCCGCCGCCAGATGCTAATGCGGAGCTGTTTACGCGTAATGACGACTGGCAGCACGCGTTAAAACCGGTTCAACTGCGCTACGCCAGCGCCGATCAGCTGGCAGCAGTTACCTTCTGTCAGGGGATTAAGGGGTTGGATGATGCCATGTGGCTGCTGGTGCATGATGCGCAAGCGCTGTACGGTTTCGCTACCCTGAAGCAGCGGCTAAGCGAACATTTCGCGCAGGATGAAGTATTGGCGCAGGCAGTCAGCGCGCGGGTGCTGGGTTGTCGACGCCAGTTTGATCACGTGCCTGATGAATGGCGCGCTGCGCTATTGCAGGATGTAGAAAGCGCAAGCACGACATCGCCGGTGATTTCACTCAGCGCCCAGCTCACTCGCCTGCCCGATCGCTTCAGCGCTGCACATTTGCAGCCGCTGCTGAACGCCGGCTGGGGCAGCGAACGCCTCTTTACGCTGTTACACGCGGTAGCCTTTGCCAGCTGGCAGGATCGCTTGCTGATGGCGCTCGGCGAATCACGTTAATCGGGTAGATGCCTGCGCGCTTCATCAAAGAAATGCTGAGCCAGCGGCGATGCTCTGCCCGGCTCGGCAATCACTAATGCCGCCTGCCTGCCCATCGGTGCCATCTCAATTGGCCGCCGCGCCAGATTCTGCATCAGCCCCGGCAACAAATGTCCGCGTGGCGATACCATCACGCCGAGGCCAACCTGCGCACTTTGCAACAGTTGCATGATCGACGCGCTCTCAACGATGACGCGCGGAATCAGCCCGGTTTCACGCAGCTGCCCATCAAGATAGCGACGAAAATAGCGTGTAGGCTCCGCCAGACACAGCGGCTGACTGGCCAGCGTGGCGAGCGAGATGCTCTCCTGCTCTAGCAGCGCCGGAAAATGCGCCGGACTGAACAGCGCTTCGACGCCTGGATCTTTCAACAGCGCGGTTTGGAAATGCAGCTCACGCAGTGACGTCAGTTCAAAGAAGCCGATACCGCCATCCACCGTGTGGCTGTTGAGCGCTTCCAATAGCTGATCGGCGCTCATCGCGGCAACGCGATAATCGAGCTGCGGATATCGCGCTTCCACCGCTTTTAATAACGCTGGCAATGCCACGCTGCACTGCGGCATCACACCCAGCCGCAACGTGCCGTTGACGCCATGCTTGAGCGACTCCACTTCCAGCTTCAATCCCTGATATACCGAGACAATCTCCCGCGCCCACGTCAGTACGCGCTCGCCTTCTGGAGTAAAGCCATCGAAATTGTTGCTGCGGTTAATCAGCGACAGCCCTAATTCGCGCTCAAGATTTTTTAAACGCATCGACAAGGTCGGCTGGCTGACAAAACTGGCTTCTGCCGCGCGACCAAAGTGGCGTTCGCGCTCCAGATTACACAGGTAAATTAATTGTTTGATGTCCATGGAAAGCAGAATTGGCTGGAAAACAGCAGTGTATCATGGCGGATGTCGCTGCGCTGATGCCACGCGCAGCGACAGCGCGTTACGCCACGCCGAGGGCAGTTTTTACGTCGTTGGCGATCTTCTCGACCTGCGGACCGTAAATCACCTGCACATCATGTTCGCTAACGCGATTAATGCCGTTCGCACCGGTAGTGAGTAGCGTTTGATCAACGACTTCATTCATCTGTTTCACCCGCACGCGCAACCGCGTAAAACAGCAATCGACGTCCTCTATATTGGCTTCACCGCCCAGCCCGCTGATGATCACCTTGGTACGTTCATCGGCGGCAACCAATTCAGGTTTCTGCTCCTCGTCCGATTCGCGCCCCGGCGTTTCCACGCGCATGCGGGTAATGACAAAACGGAAGCCGTAGTAGTATATCGGCACATAAATCACGCCAAGGACAATCGTCCACCACCAATGGGTTTTGCTGCCGCCAAGGATGCCGAATACCACCAAATCGATCGCGCCGCCCTGCACGTTACCAATCATCAGATGCAGCATCGACATCAACATAAATGACAGGCCGGTTAACAGCGCATGCAGGATATATAGCACCGGCGAAACGAAGATGAAACAGAACTCCAGCGGTTCGGTGATGCCGGTGGTGAATGAGGTCAGCGCACCCGCCAACACCAGCGCTTTGACGCGCTGTTTATGCTCGGGTCGCGCGGTGTGATAGATCGCCAGCGCAGCGGCCGGCAAGCCAAACATCATCACCGGAATTTTGCCCTGGGCAAGAAACTGCGTGGCGCCACGCACCGTAGCGTCCGGGATGACGCCAGGATGTGTCAGCGAAGTGTTGAAGATGTTGAGCGCCCCGACGATGCTTTGCCCATCAACCGTTGCCATGCCGCCAATGGGGGTAAAGCGCACCGTTTCATTGAGAATGTGATGCAGGCCGGTGGGAATCAGCAGGCGTTCACTGGTACCAAGCAGAAACGCACCATATTGCCCACTTTTACCAATCATCAACCCCACCCACGCGATCCCTGCGCCGATAGTCGGCCATATTAAGGCCAGCAGCACGCCGACCAGCGGCAGAACCACCACGGTGACAATCGGCACAAAGCGGCGCCCGCCGAAGAAGCTGATCGCCGTCGGTAGCTGCTGAGTGTAAAAGCGGTTATGCAGCAGCACGGTAATCAGTCCGGCAATGACCCCGCCCAGCACACTCATGTTGTAAGTGAAGATGCCGAGCATGTCGATATATTCGGCCGACGTCATCATCGCCGCGGTTTGGTCCATGCCCGCTTTCTGCAGCGCTTCTGGCGTGGTGGTCGCCGCCGTTAATCCTTTAGACGCCAGCGTTGAGCTGATACCGACGTTCATGGCGATGTAGCCAATGACGGCGGCAAACGCCGCCGTGGGTTTCTCCGCTTTCGCCAGCCCGATAGCGCTGGCCACGGCAAAAAACAGCGGCAGATTGGCGAACAGCGCGCCCGCCACTTTGCGGATGAACCCGATGATCAGTTGCGGCACTTGCATATTGGCGAAAGCATCGCCGGTGATGGCCGGATTTTGCATAGCGGCGGCTAACCCGAGAAAGATCCCGGCGGCGGCGATCACCGAGATCGGCATCATTAAGGCTTTACCGAAGGCGTGAATTTGGCTGGCCAGATTCTTCATGCTGCGTGCCCTTTTCAAAATGGAAAGAGCAATTATTAGTCAGTTATCTCGGCAACACGTAACCGCAACCCCTTACCACCCGGGAAAGTTTGACTTAGGTCACGTTCTTCACGATAAACGCCGCCTATCGCACCATTAAACCAATCAATTAGACAACTTTTAAAGAGAGACGCACACTTCCCGCTAACAGAAGACATATTCTGATAACAACTCATAAACAAATAAGCCTGCAACTATGAAATTTAAACGTAAGATTCAACCCTATCGCGCAGCAGCAGGTGGCTGGGGTTCATTGGAAGCCACCACCCGTTTCGTCCTTGATAGCAAATCTGCGCTGAAAAACATGCGCAACCTGATGCGCATGAACAAAGCGCGCGGTTTTGACTGCCCCGGATGCGCCTGGGGCGATGATAATAAAAGCACCTTCAGCTTCTGTGAAAACGGCGCGAAAGCGGTGACGTGGGAAGCCACGCGTCGTATGGTTGAGCCGGAATTTTTTGCCCAACACAGCGTCAGTACCCTGTATCAGCAGAGCGATTACTTCCTTGAGTATCAGGGACGCTTAACCCACCCAATGCGCTACAACCGCGCCACCGACCACTACGAACCGATCAGCTGGGACGATGCGTTAGCCTTGATTGCTCGCCACCTGCAGGCGATGGATCACCCGAACCAAATGGAGCTTTACACCTCCGGCCGCGCCAGCAATGAAGCATCATGGCTTTATCAGCTTTTTGGCCGCGTAATGGGCACCAACAACTTCCCTGACTGCTCCAACATGTGCCACGAAGCCAGCGGCACCGGCTTGAAGCGCAGTATCGGCGTCGGTAAAGGCACCATTCGTCTGGACGATTTTGATCACGCCGATGCGATTTTCGTCCTGGGCCAGAATCCGGGCACCAACCATCCGCGTATGCTGCACAGCCTGCGCCATGCGGCCGATCACGGCGCGAAGATCGTCACCTTTAACACTCTGCGTGAGCGCGGTCTGGAACGGTTTGCCGATCCGCAGAAGCCGCTGGAAATTGTCACGTCAAAGGCGGGTACGATTAGTTCTGCCTATTACCAACCGAATCTCGGCGGCGACATGGCAGCAATTCGCGGCATGGTTAAAGCCCTGCTCGAACGCCAGCGTGCACGCCTGGCGGCCGGTGAAACAGGGATCTTCGATCAAGCCTTTATCGATGCCAATACGCAAGGCGTAGAGGACTATCTCGCGGCGGTAGATAACACGCGCTGGGATGATATTGTGCGCCAATCCGGTCTGAGCGAAGTGCAGATTCGTGAAGCGGCGACGATTTATCAACGTGCCGAACGCGTGATTGTCACCTGGGCGATGGGCATTACCCAGCATAAACACTCGGTTGATACCGTGCGCGAAATTACTAACCTGCAGCTGCTGTTTGGTCAGTTAGGCAAAAAAGGCGCCGGCCTGTGTCCGGTGCGTGGCCACAGCAATGTGCAAGGCAACCGCACCATGGGCATTGATGAGAAGCCAGGCAAGCCCTTCCTCGATGCACTGGGCGCCCATTTTGATTTCGAGCCGCCGCGCGAGCACGGTCATAACACCGTTGAAGCGCTGAACGCGATGTTGCGTGACGAAGTGAAAGTGCTGATTGCGTTGGGCGGAAACCTTGCCGCTGCCGCGCCAGATTCACCGGTAACCGAAGAAGCGCTGCAGCATTGCGGTTTGACTGTGCACATCAGCACCAAACTCAATCGCAGCCATCTGGTGCCGGGCCATGAAGGTTTGATTCTGCCGACGCTGGGCCGTACCGAACGCGATCGCCAGGCAAGCGGCAATCAGTACATTACCGTTGAAGACTCCTTCAGCATGGTGCACGCCTCAGAAGGTGTCGGCATTCCATTGGCGGAGACGCAGCGTTCCGAAACCGCGATTGTTGCGGGTATTGCTCATGCGACGCTAGGCAGCGACAAAATCGACTGGCTGGCGATGGCAGGCAATTATGATCTGATTCGCGATCACATCGCCGCCACCATTCCGGGCTTTGCTGATTTCAATAACAAGTGCGACATGCCAGGCGGTTTCTATCTGGGTAACGCGGCGGCCGAGTTGCGCTTCAACACGCCAAGCAAACGGGCCGAGTTCAGCGCTGCCGCCCTGCCGACCTCGCTGTTCCCGCAGTTGGGCGATGTTGCGGTGCCGTTCACGCTGCAAACCCTGCGTTCACACGATCAGTACAACACCACGATTTACGGCCTCGATGACCGTTATCGCGGCGTGTATGGTCAGCGTGAAGTGGTGTTTATCCATCCGGACGATATGGCGTCGCTGGGCTTTGCTGAGGGCCAGCTGGTGGACATTGAGACGCTGTGGAATGACGGTTTGACCCGTCGCGTCAGCGGTTTCAAGCTGGTGCCGTATAACATTCCGCGCGGTAATCTTGCGGCTTATTATCCGGAAACCAACCCGCTGGTGCCGCTCTCCAGCTTTGGCGACGGCAGCGGCACCCCGACCTCAAAATCGGTACCGGTGAAGCTGGCATTAACCGCCGCTGCACCCTCACAACGTATCGCCTGACCAAAGCGTTATCAGAAGGTAAAAAGCCGCGTAAAGCGGCTTTTTAGCCTGTTTTGGCCTTGCCGCGCGCACGCGATTCGCGTAAAACTGTCAGCCGCTCTTAGGCCACGAAACTATATAAATTATGTTCCAGGATAATCCGCTGCTCGCGCAGCTTAAAGAGAAGCTTCACGCGCAGACTCCGCGCGTCGAAGGTGTTGTTAAAGGTACGGAAAAAGGCTTTGGCTTCCTTGAAGTTGACGCCCAGAAAAGCTACTTCATTCCGCCACCGCAGATGAAGAAAGTGATGCACGGCGACCGCATTTCTGCCGTGATCCACACCGATAAAGACCGCGAGAGTGCCGAGCCGGAAACCCTGGTTGAGCCGTTCCTGACCCGCTTTGTCGGCCGCGTGCAGAAAAAAGACGATCGTCTGTCCATTGTGCCGGATCATCCGCTGTTGAAAGACGCGATTCAGTGCCGCGCCGAACGTGGCGTAACCCACGATTTCCAGAACGGTGATTGGGCGGTGGCGGAAATGCGCCGTCACCCGCTGAAAGGCGATCGCGGTTTCTATGCCGAACTGACCGAGTTCATTGTCACTGCGGACGATCATCTCGCACCGTGGTGGGTCACACTGTCGCGCCATAACCTCGAACGTCAGGCTCCGGACGTCGGTTTTGGTGAGATGCTCGACGAAAATTTGCAGCGTGAAGATCTCACTGCGTTGAACTTCGTCACCATCGACAGCGCCAGCACCCAGGATATGGATGATGCGCTGTACGTGGAAGAAGCCAGCGATGGCAACCTGATTCTGACCATCGCAATCGCCGATCCAACCGCATACGTGCCGGAAGGCAGCGAGCTGGATAAGCTGGCGTCAAAACGTGCTTTCACCAACTATCTTCCGGGCTTTAACATCCCGATGCTGCCACGCGAACTCTCTGACGACGTCTGCTCACTGCGTCCGAACGAGCGTCGCCCAGCGCTGGCGTGCCGCGTTACCGTGTTGAAAGATGGCAGTTTGGCCGATGACGCCCATTTCTTTGCCGCGTGGATCGAGTCCAAAGCTAAGCTGGTGTACGACGACGTTTCCGATTGGCTGGAAAACAGCGGCAGCTGGCAGCCTGAGAACGACGCCATTGCTCAGCAGATTCGCCTGCTGCATCAGGTTTGTCTGGCGCGCAGTGAATGGCGTCAAACCCACGCGCTGGTGTTTAAAGATCGTCCGGACTACCGTTTTGTTCTGGGTGAGAAAGGCGAAGTGCTGGATATCATCTCCGAACCACGCCGCATCGCGAATAAAATCGTTGAAGAGTCAATGATTCTGGCTAACGTCTGTGCCGCGAAAGTGCTGCAGGAGAAACTGGGCTTCGGGATCTACAACCTGCACACCGGTTTTGATCTGGCCAATGCTGAGCAGGCCGCTGGCGTGCTGGCCGGCCATGGCATCACGGTTGATCCGCAGGCGATCACGACGCTGGAAGGCTTCCGTCAGCTGCGTCGTGAACTCGATGCGCAACCTACCCAGTATCTCGACAGCCGTATTCGTCGCTTCCAGTCGTTTGCCGAAGTCGGCACCGAACCGGGCCCCCATTTCGGCCTCGGTCTTGACGCCTACGCGACCTGGACTTCGCCGATTCGTAAGTTCGGCGACATGATTAACCATCGTTTGCTGAAAGCGATTGTGCGCGGCGACAGCACTGCCCGTCCGCAGGATGCGCTGACAACCATCATGAGCGAACGTCGACGTCTCAACCGCATGGCAGAACGCGATGTCGGCGACTGGCTCTACGCACGCTTCCTCGCGCCGTTCGCCGGTACCGACCGCAAGTTCAGCGCCGAAATCATCGACGTGTCACGTGGCGGGATGCGCGTCCGTTTACAGGAAAATGGTGCGGTGGCCTTCATCCCTGCGCCATTCATCCACGCGGTGCGTGATGAGCTAGTGTGCTCACAGGAAAGCGGCACTGTGCAAATTAAAGGTGAAGTCGCTTACCGCGTAACTGACATCATTGATGTGACCATCGCTGAAGTACGCATGGAAACACGCAGCGTGGTTGCTCGCCCAGCCGTCTGAGCATGAATACGTGCGGGATAACAGCCGTTATCCCGCATTTCTCTCTGTCCGCTTTAGCAAATGTTAAATTTGCATTCCGCTTCACACTTCTCGTGCCTTCGCCTGTCGTTAACAATTCATTACATTACTTTTAACTTGTTGTATTCGATCGCCTCTTTTACCGGTCTCTACAAGGAGTTAACTCATGAACAACGTCAAAACCAGTGTTACCTGGTTAGCGGTGGCGTTAGTTGGCGCGGGCGCCTTTGCCATGCTGGCCCTCAGCCGTGGCGAACACGTCAACGCTGTCTGGCTGGTGATTGCCTCTGTCGCCTGCTACAGCATTGCCTATCGCTTTTACAGCCTGTTTATCTCTAAACGTATTTTTGAGCTGGATGACCGTCGCCGTACGCCGGCGGAGCGTTTAAGCGACGGCCTCGATTATGTACCCACCAATAAATGGGTGCTGTTTGGCCACCACTTTGCAGCGATTGCGGGTGCGGGCCCGTTGGTTGGCCCGATCCTCGCGGCGCAAATGGGCTTTTTGCCTGGCACCATCTGGATTTTGGTCGGTGTGATGTTTGCTGGCGCGGTGCAGGACTTCCTGATTCTGTTTATCTCGACCCGCCGTGACGGCCGCTCGCTTGGCGAGATGGCGCGTCAGGAACTGGGTTCGTTCGCCGGTGTGGTCACCATGCTGGGCGCACTGGGCGTGATGATCATCATTCTCTCGGCGCTGGCTTTGGTGGTAGTGAAGGCGCTGGCCAACAGTCCGTGGGGCTTGTTTACTATTGCCGCGACCATTCCGATTGCGCTGTTTATGGGCGTGTATATGCGTTTCCTGCGCCCGGGTAAAATCGCGGAAGTATCGATAATCGGCTTTGTGCTGATGATGGCGGCAATCATCTACGGCGGCAACGTGGCAGCCGATCCCTATTGGGGCCCGCTGTTCACGCTGAAAGGCACGGAGTTGACGTGGGTGCTGGTAATCTACGGTTTTATCGCCTCTTCGCTGCCAGTGTGGCTGCTGCTGGCACCGCGCGATTATCTCTCCACCTTCCTGAAAATCGGCGTCATCATCGGCCTGGCGATCGGCATTCTGTTTGCCATGCCTGAGATGAAGATGCCTGCAGTGACCAAATTTATTGATGGCACTGGGCCGGTGTTCTCCGGTGCGCTATTCCCGTTCCTGTTTATCACCATCGCCTGTGGCGCAATTTCGGGTTTCCATGCGCTGGTCTCAAGCGGCACCACACCGAAGTTGGTCGAGCGCGAAAGTCATATCCGCTTTATCGGCTATGGCGCAATGCTGATGGAATCGTTCGTGGCGATTATGGCGCTGATTTGCGCTTCAGTGCTCGATCCGGGCGTCTACTTTGCCATGAACTCACCCGCAGCATTGATTGGTACCACGGTCGAAAGTGCTTCGCAGGCAATTAACGGCTGGGGCTTTGTGGTAACACCAGAGATGCTAAGTGGTATTGCGCGAGACGTTGGCGAAAGCACTATTCTTTCGCGTGCCGGTGGCGCACCCACCTTCGCGGTGGGCATGGCGCATATCATCACCGACGTGTTTAACAGCCGCGCGATGATGGCGTTCTGGTACCATTTTGCCATTCTGTTTGAAGCACTGTTTATTCTGACCGCTGTTGATGCCGGTACTCGCGCCTGTCGCTTTATGGTGCAGGATCTGGTGGGCACTGTAGTGCCGTCGATGGCCAATAACCGTTCATGGTTGGGCAATATGGCGGGCACCACCGTCGCTGTTGCGGGCTGGGGGTTCTTCGTCTATCAGGGCGTCGTCGACCCATTAGGCGGTATTAATACCCTGTGGCCGCTGTTTGGTATCGGTAACCAGATGCTGGCGTCGATGGCGCTGATACTCGGCACCGTGGTGCTGTTTAAAATGAAGAAGCAGCGTTACGCATGGGTGACGATTATTCCCACCGCCTGGTTGTTTATTACCTCAATGACCGCTGGCTGGCAGAAGATCTTCCATGAGAAGCCGTCGATTGGTTTCCTTGCGCAGGCCAACAAGTTCCGCAAAGGGATTGATGACGGTATCGTCATCGCGCCCGCCAAAACCGTCGCCGACATGCAAACCATCGTCTTCAGCAATCAAATTAACGCGGCCCTGTGCGCCTTCTTTATGTTGGTGGCCGTGACCATGCTGGTGGCAGCGTTCTTTGTGATTCGTCGTGCGCTCAACAGTGCGGTGCCAACCACCCATGAATCCGAGATCTCATTGCGTAAAGAGGTGAGAAATGTCTGAGTCCATTTATCATTGGAGAAAACCGACCGGCGCGTGGCATATTCAGCAGTGCTTACCAATCGCACCCGCAGCATCTGGGCAAAATCTTACGCGCTGGCAGCGCATCTGGCAGGGATTGCAGCAAAGTTTTCGTTTAATGGTCGGCGTTCATGACTATCAAACTTATCTGAAGCATATGCGTGAACATCATCCAACTCTCGCCCCGATGGATGAGCGCGCTTTTCACCGTCATTGCCTCGATGCACGCTTTCCCAGCCAGGCCGGAAAACTGGGTAAGTGCCCGTGCTAAAACACTTCAGCCCCGCTTGTCGGGGCTTTTTCGTGCCATTCTTTAGTAAAAACAAAAATATAATTGAATTGCATCTTGTGCTGGCGCAGGAGGTTGAATACTGTTGCTAAAATAATGAGATACCGCCCGCTGAGCATTCCCCCGGAGGAAGTTTCCATGACCGATGAACAAGGGCAAACATTGCTATATACCTTGTTTGGCACCACCAGCCCTCATTGGCGTTTAACTTCAGATAGTGATGCTCTGCATTTTGCCGAAGATGAGAACGCGAACACCAACATGGCGGTTCCGCTTACTCCCGCACAAGCCAGTTTATTACGTGCGATGACGGTCATTACCTCAAGTATTAACCTCACGCTGTCACTGCATGGCGAGCCCGTTCCGATGCATTTCGTCGGCCGCAAAGTCAATCAATCTACCTGGGCAGGCACCTCTTCTGCCTGGGGCGATACGTCGGCTGTCGCGCGCGATTTGACGCTAGGCTTGTCGTTCGCAGAACAAGTGGTTTCTGAAGCGAATTCAGTCATTGTCATTCTCGATCAACGCGGCAACATTCAGCGCTTCAATCGCCTGAGTGAAGAGTACACCGGGCTGAAAGAGCAGGAAGTGATTGGCCGCAACGTATTCCAGCTGTTTATGACCAAGCAGGAAGCGCAGGCGTCACGCCGCAATATCGCCGGTTTCTTCCGTGAAGGCAGTTCTTACGAAGTTGAGCGCTGGATAAAAACCCGTAAAGGTCAGCGACTGTTTCTGTTTCGTAATAAGTTCGTTCACAGCGGTAGCGGGAAAAATGAAATTTTCCTCATCTGTTCAGGAACCGACATTACTGAAGAGCGCCGAGCTCAGGAACGCCTTCGCGTGTTGGCCAATACCGATACGGTGACCGGTTTACCTAATCGCAATGCTATTCATCAGCAGATTAGTCTGGCACTGGAGCTGGCGAATGGCAGTCAAACCGGCGTGGTTTACCTTGATTTAGACAATTTTAAGAAGGTGAACGACGCTTACGGCCATATGTTTGGCGATCAGCTGCTGCAAGCCGTGTCACTGGCGATTCTCAGCTGCCTGGGCAAAGACCAGACGCTGGCGCGCCTTGGCGGGGATGAGTTTGTGGTGCTGGCGGAACACACCAGCCAGGCGGCGCTGGAAGCGATGGCATCGCGCATTCTCGAGCGCCTGCGTCAGCCGTTCCGTATCGGCCTGATCGAGGTTTACAGCGGATGCTCACTTGGTATCGCCCTTGCCCCGCTACATGGCGAGGACCGCGAAAGCTTGATTCGTAATGCTGATACCGCGATGTATCACGCTAAAGAGAATGGACGCGGCAAATTCTGCGTGTTCGCTAACGAAATGAATCAGCGTGTGTTTGAGTATCTTTGGCTCGATACCAACCTGCGCAAAGCACTCGAACTGGATCATCTGGTGGTGCATTACCAGCCGAAGCTCAATGCCGAGGGCGACGTGCTGAGCGCTGAGGCACTGGTGCGCTGGAATTCACCAGAACGCGGTTTGGTGCCGCCGGGTGATTTTATCTCGTATGCCGAAGAATCCGGTTTGATTGTGCCATTGGGCCGCTGGGTGATGCTCAATGTGCTGCAGCAGATTATTAAATGGCGCAGCGAAGGCATCTATCTGCGCGTCGCGGTTAATGTCTCCGCTAAGCAACTGATTGATCAAAGCATTTACACTGACCTGAAGCAGGCGCTGAATGAAGCTGGGCTGAAAGATTGTCCGATTGATATCGAACTAACAGAAAGCTGTTTAATCGAGAATGAGGCCGGCGCGCTGATGTTGATGAAACAGTTCCAGGAACTGGGTGCGCAAATTCATCTTGATGATTTTGGTACCGGTTACTCCTCGCTGTCCCAGCTGGCGCGTATCCCTATTGATGCCATTAAACTGGATCAGAGTTTTGTGCGTAATATCAACAAGCAACCTGTTGCGCAGTCGCTGGTCCGTGCGATTGTCGCGGTTGCCAAAGCCCTTAAGCTGCAGGTGATTGCCGAAGGCATTGAAACTAAAGCTGAAGAGAAGTTTGTGATGGCCAACGGTGTCGATGGGCGTCAAGGTTATTATTATGCAAAACCAATGCCCGCAGAACAGCTCGGGCATTGGCTGGCTAAGCATCCTGCCCGCGTTTAACGCTGGTCTGCGAGATTAACCGGCTTTGCGCAAGGATGCGCTATGACGGTTCTGCAGTTGTACCAGTCGTTCCATGTAAGCAATGTCTTTTGGCTCCAGTGTGAAGGCATAGTCAACCCAATCCTCCGTGATATCCATCAGCTCGGCGCGTGATAACTGCAATACGCGTTGACGCGCTTTCAGCATCGCACGCACGCCGTTGAGCTTCGGCCGTAACGTATCGATAAAGGTCCGCGTGGTGCGGTAAGCATCGCCGGGCTGGAACACTTTGTCGACCAGACCTCGTGTTTCATACCATTCCGCGCTGTGCGATTCCCCTTCACAAATCAGCTCTTCCGCCAGCTTCATACCAGATCGACGCGCGACTAAAGAGTAGCCGCCCATGCCCGGGAACAGGTTGAACGCGATCTCCGGGAACCCCATGCGTGCGCTGTTCTGCGCCAGAATAAAGTGATGCGCTAGCGCCGCTTCAAAGCCGCCGCCCAGCGCACTGCCTTCAATCATTGCCAGCGTGACTGCACCGGTATCGAAACCCCGCGCCGCGGAGTGGATGCAGTCGACGCAGGCTCGCGCATAGGCACGCAATGCTTCGCGACGGTTGTTGCGAATGCATTCGACAAAGAAGCGCAAATCGCCGCCGGCATTGAACATCTGTGGCACTAACGATCCCGTCACCCAGAAATCAATCGGCAAACCGGAACGCTGAGCGGAATAGCTCAGGTTCATGATCTCCTCAATCAGTTCATGGTTGAAACTCGGACGGGGTTGAGCGCGCAGCATCATCCACATCGTGCGTCGGCCCTCTTCATAGTAGGCGGCGAGCTGTGTGGTTTGTCCAACTTCGGTGAACAGTCTGCATGTCGGTTGGTTAATTACTGTCATTGTCTCATCCTCTGTTTATGTTTATGTAGTGCGTTAAACGCCACATCAGCGTAATCCAGAGTGAGGCCAGACCAAATGAGAGATTGATTTATAAAGCAAAATCCAGAGATATCCCCGACCAGCGGCCGGGGAAGCATTAGCGGGCTTACTTGATGGCTGCGCGTTGCCCCACGGCAACATGAGAACGCTTAACGCGTCGCGAATAAACGGCGGTGATGATGGGCACAATGACGGAGGTCACAATCACTGACGTGGCGACCAACGCAGTGGCGGCAGGTGCGATCGGTTTAAACTGGGGCAGCATCTCAGCAATCAACACCGGTGTCGCGACTGCAGCTCCGGCGGTGCTGGAGGCCGCAATCCCGGCAGTACCATCGCCGCCACCGATCAGGCGGTCGGCGATAATCAGCGGGATACCGGTGACGATAATGACGGCGACACCGAGCATAATCCCCAGTAAGCCCGTTTGTGCGATGACACCCAGGTCAATCGTATTACCCAAGGCGAAGGCAAAGAACGGAATTAACGTGTGCACCGCTTTGCCAAAGAACTCACGCAGTTCTGGATCCAGGTTACCCAACGCAAAACCGACGATAAACGGCAATACCGCGCCAACAAACACGTGCGGCTCGAACGAAGCAATACCCGCGGTGCCGAGAATCACCATCGTCATTAACGGCCCCGACTCCAATGACATCAATACAAATGCGCCGGCCTCTTCTTTCGAGCCATATTGCTGCATTATTGAGGCGTATAAGCCGCCATTGGTCATATCCATCGCCGCCACTAAAGCCAATGTGGAGAGTCCGGCAAACATGCCCACTTCTACACCGTTTTCCGGCATCACACGTGAAGCAATTGCTGCGACAACCCATGCCACCGCAATTTTGGTGAGCACCAGCGTGCCCGACTTACGCAGCACCGTACCCGTGGCGCTGAGCTTGATGGATGCGCCCATGCAGAAGAACCATACGGCCAGAATCGGAACGGTACCGGTCATTAAGCCGTTGGTGAAGGAGCCGAAGTATTTACCTGCGCCTGGAGAAAATGTATGGCACAGCGCGCCCAAAAACAGCGGAATGAGCATCATGCCGCCAGGAATCTTATCGATTGCACGTTTGATATGCATAATTGTGTCACCTTAACTGAGCCAGAGGGAGGTGCTGTTATGATTTGCCGGATGGCATGGCGATCAAGATAACGATTGGTGACGGGGAAAAAAGTGATCGCAAATCCATTTATGAAACGCTGTTTTATTTTTATTGATAAATCATTTTGCATTTATGATGGGCATCGCCATACCAGACGATAAGAACTAAAAAAAGAAAGGCGCCCACAGGCGCCTGAGTGTCCACTGTCGATCAGTTCTGTCCATACCACGCATTTTTACCGTGTTTACGCAGGTAGTGCAGATCAAGTAGCGTTTGCGAAATCGGCGGTATCTCAGTACGCAGCTGTTCAGTATGCAGCGCCATGTAGGCCACCTCTTCTAAGACCACCGCACTGTGTACTGCAGCAAGCGCATCTTTTCCCCAGGCAAAGGGACCGTGCGAATTGACCAGTGCGGCGGGAATGGCGGTTGGTTCAATGCCTTGCTGTGCAAAGGTCTCGATAATCACCTGTCCGGTGTTCCACTCATATTCCTGTTCAATCTCTTCACGCTTCATCTGACGTGTGCAAGGGATGGTGCCGTAAAAATCATCGGCGTGGGTGGTTCCAAGCGCGATGATTTCGCGTCCGGCCTGTGCCCAAATGGTAGCGTGACGCGAGTGTGTATGCACGATGCCGCCGATCTCTGGCCAGGAGAGATAGAGCGCACGATGCGTCGCTGTGTCTGAAGACGGACGCATTTTACCTTCAACAACATCCCCGCTTGCGAGGTCAACGACGACCATGTCGTCGCGCTGCATCTGTTCGTATTTTACGCCGGACGGTTTGATCACCAATAAGCCGCGCTCGCGGTCCACTGCACTGACATTGCCCCATGTAAAGGTGACCAGGTTATAGCGAGGTAAATCGAGGTTGGCTTCCAGCACCTGCTGTTTTAACGCTTCCAGCATGTTTTCTCTCCTGCAATCTGTGATAGCTAAATTGTGCGGAGCAGGCAGAAAAAACGTTATGGAAGGAATGGCTGTAAAAGCGGCGGAAAGTGGCTGAGGCTGTAAAAGTGTGGGACAGGAATCGTCCGAATACATGTCAAAACGTGAATTAAAAGGTCCGTTTTAAAATGACGAGTGAGGCGTAACATCTATACTTATGGTGTTACCTCGCTGTTAACATTCAAGGAGAAGTTAATGACTACAACACTGAAGCGCCTTACTGCTGCCATATTGGCAACAACATTAGTTGTCGCTCTGAGCGGCTGCTCAAATTGGTCAAAACGCGACCGAAATACCGCAATTGGTGCGGGTGCCGGTGCCATTGGTGGTTCAGTGCTGACCAACGGTAGTGGACTCGGAACTGTAGGCGGCGCCGCTGTCGGCGGCATCATCGGCCATCAGATTAGCAAATAAATTATAATTATCAGGCTACGCAGCGCATCTACTTAATAACGGGCCACTTATAAAGTGGCCCGAACTTATTCAACCACCAGCCAGTTTGACTTTCATACCTTTGGCTTCCAGCAACGTTTTTATCACATCGCGTTTATCGCCCTGAATCTCAATCACACCATCTTTGACTGCCCCACCGCAACCACACTTTTTCTTCAGTTCGGCCGCCAGTTTTTCGAGCGCGCTATCATCCAGATCGATACCCGTTACCAGACACACGCCCTTCCCTTTACGTCCGCTGGTTTGGCGCTGAATACGCACAATACCATCGCCTTTTGGTCGCGGCGCTTTCTCTTCTTCATGCGTAATTCGACCCGTATCGGTCGAATACACTAAGCGATTGTCCTGAGCCATTACGCCTCCTGTAAACTGTGCAGGATGTGCTGCAATGTTGCTGCCGGGTCAGCGGATTGGGTGATCGGACGCCCGATAACCATATAATCCACGCCAGCGAGTTTTGCCTGCTGCGGCGTCATAATACGTCGCTGATCGCCAGCGTCGCTGCCAGCCGGGCGAATACCGGGGGTAACCAGCGCGAAATCCTGACCCATTACCAGCTTGAAGTGCGCGGCTTCCTGCGCTGAGCAAACTACGCCGTCCAGACCGCAATCGCGGGTTAAACGCGCCAGACGCTCAGCCTGCTGAGCCGGAGATAAGGTAATACCTAAACCTTTAAGATCGTCTTCATCCATGCTGGTCAACACGGTGACGGCAATTAGCAGGGGCGCATCATCACCAAACGGCACCAGTGCTTCACGTGCTGCGTTCATCATGCGCGCACCGCCGCTCGCGTGTACGTTGACCATCCATACGCCAAGATCTGCTGCTGCTGCTACCGCATGTGCGGTGGTGTTCGGAATATCATGAAATTTGAGATCGAGGAACACGTCGAAACCGCGTTCCTGAATCGTTTTCACCACCGACGGGCCAAACAACGTGAACATCTCTTTGCCCACTTTCAGGCGACACTGGCTCGGGTCGATGCGATCTACAAATTGCAGTGCGCTGTTGAGATCATGATAGTCGAGTGCCACCAGAATAGGTGAAGTGGTTACAGGCATAACGTTTCCTCAGTGACAGGCACCCGCGGGCGCGATGGACAAACGGCAAGCATTCTACCTGCGCAGGCCGGTGCCGACAATCACGCTGCCGCCATTACTTATCTGTTCGACGGCTAACTGCACATTGCTGAGGTGGTTTTTATTTTTAAACATATAAGTATGTTGTAACTAATAAGGGATGAAACGACAAAAAATTCGGCCATTATTGGCCGTCGAGTCCACGGATAGGTTTAACCGATGACCAGGCGCGACAAGATGGGCAATGCCAATAGAGTGCATGCGCTGTGAAGCCGCATTTCTGGCAACGATAACGCGGCTTAGTGCGGATCTGCTCGCCAACCATGTCGCGCAGGACCATCAGGCTCTCTTTCGCCCGTCCATCTTCAGCCTCATGTAAGTGGAAATCCATCAAACGATGGAACACGCGCATGGTCGGGTGACGTTGAAGCTGACGATTGATATACAGTTGTGCCGCTTCCGGGCCCTGCTGCTGCTCAAGAATATCAGAGAGATAAAGCTCAGCTGCAGCGCCGGTGTTCTCATCGACACAGCGTTGTAAAAATTGTGCCCAGTTTTCAGGTTGGTTCAGGCGCTGATAGCACGTTTCCAGCATCGGCAAGGTTTCGCTCACCAGCTCTTTGTCCTGCTCAAGTACGCGCTGCAGTCGGCTAGCGGCTTTGCCGTACTCGCCCTGCTCCATTAATATCCGGCCCATCATGATTGAAACGCGTGCGCTCTGATGGTCCGCAGACTCGCCCTTCTTCAACAAGCTCATCCCACGATCGAGGTCGTCACTGCTTAACGCCTGCAACGCCAGTTCACAGTAGAAATGGGCAATTTCGCCTTTTTGCTTGTCTTTGCCGAGCTTAACCAGCTTTTCCGCCACTTCGATGGCTTTTTGCCAGTCGCTGGTTGCCTGATGAATCAACAATAACTGCTGTAAAGCGCCGATGCGGAAATCGGTCTCGTCCACCAATTGCCCAAACATATCTTCGGCTCGGTCGTACAGTCCCGCCGCCATGTAATCACGGCCGAGTTGTTGGATCGCCAGTAAGCGCTGTTCATAACTGAGCGAGGCACTTTCCATCAGGGATTGGTGAATACGAATGGCGCGGTCAACTTCACCGCGCGAACGAAACAGGTTACCCAGCGTGAGATGCGCCTCGACGGTACCGCTGTCCTCTTTCAACATATCAAGAAAGAGGTCAACCGCTTTGTCCTGTTGATTGGACAGCAGGAAATTCACCCCGGTCACATAATCACGCGACAGGCGATTGGCTTCCTGTTGCTTATCCTGATGCGCGCTGCGACGGCCCATATACCAGCCATACGCCGCAGCAACAGGAAGAAGCAGAAACAGCAATTCAAGCATCGAAAATTAATCCCGACGACTGGCAGTTGGTGATGGGGTCACGGCGTTAGATTGTTCATTCTGAGCCTGCATACGTTTGAGTTTGCGCTGCGCGTTGGCAAGAGAAACACGTAAGCGCAACCAGAAGAGACCGCAAATCGCCCATCCCAGCAGGAATCCAGCGCCAAACAGACTGGCGAGCAATGTTGAAATGCGGAATTCGCCCTGCGCTAGCAGATAGTTAAAGGTGATGATTTGATCGTTATGCGCTCCAAGCGTGACGGAGATGATGAAAATGACCAATACCACGAGAAAAATGAGCAAATATTTCACAATGCGTCCTGTCGAGAGGTTATCCAATAGAAGTATGCCAAAAAACCGCCGTCGATGCTGCTTATCCCCACATCTGTTAACGCTTTTTTCTGCAAGCACAATCAATCATATGGGGACGAACAGTGTAATTACAATCCATCATCACGTTGGGCGATTTCACGATGTTCTTCCGGTGGGATAGTTAGCGGGCCGCAGAAACGCTGGGCCAGTAACGTGGCAATGGTCACTAACAACCAGGAAATCAGTGTTGCCATCACTAAATCGCGCGGCCAGTGCATACCTAATACTAAACGGCTGCCCATTACCGCGGTCGCCCAAACGAACAATACTGCAACCGTGGCAAAGTGACGGCGCGGCCATAATAAACCGATCGCTAAAAGTGCCCAACTGGCGGCAAACATGGTGTGCCCGGAAGGAAACGCATAGCCGGTTTCAAATGCCCAATGATGCTTTAGCCATTGCGGCAACTGTGTATCGTTGGCCAGCAAAGTTGAAACCATTTCCCCGCGCTGTTGGCGATGAAGCTGATAAAACGCATCACCGTTAATACCGTGGCTTTTTTCCAGCCAGATAACATACGGGCGCGGTTCCTGCACCTGCTCTTTAATTGAGGATTTGGTGTACTGACCGGCAAGAATCGCCCCGTTCATAATGATGATGAGCAGAATCGCGGGTTTAAGGCGAAAGCGTAAACACCACAACACCCAAGCGCTCAGGATGATACTGGTAAGAATGCCCCATGGATTGGTGACAGTTTCCGTCATCCAGAACAGCGCTCGCAGAAGATGGCCACTTTCCTCGGGCTGCCATTGCCAGCCCGATATCCAAACGCCTAACGGCATCAGCAACAATAAAAACGCCCCGAGGGTGGTGCGCTGAATGATTTTTAACATTCGCTTCCTTTTAGATCCGCATAAACGCGTGCGTAATGCATAACTTTAGCTGAAAAAAGAATAACATACCTATTGCGGCTTGGATAATTGTGCTTTATCACTACAATCACTCTGACCGATTAACGGCAGCAGTTCTGGTTGTGGCACAATAGCGTAAGTTTCATCGGGCCACTTGGGCCCGTGCGTTATCATGATGATAGCGCATCCTCTGAAGGTTCTGGAGAGTCACATGCAGCTTAAACGGGTAGCAGAAGCCAAACTGCCCACGCCATGGGGAGATTTCCTGATGGTTGGTTTTGAAGAACTGGCAACCGGCCACGACCATGTCGCGCTGGTTTTTGGTGATATTAGCGATCACAATCCGGTGCTGGCGCGCGTCCATTCTGAGTGCCTGACTGGCGATGCCCTGTTCAGCTTACGCTGCGACTGCGGTTTTCAGCTCGAAGCCGCGTTAACGGCGATTGCAGAAGAAGGTCGTGGCATCCTGATGTATCACCGTCAGGAAGGACGTAACATCGGTTTGCTGAATAAAATTCGTGCTTACGCTTTGCAGGATAAAGGCTACGACACCGTCGAAGCCAACCACCAGCTTGGTTTCGCCGCTGATGAGCGTGATTTCACGCTGTGTGCAGATATGTTCAAACTGTTGGGCGTCAATGAAGTGCGCTTGCTGACGAACAATCCGCGCAAAGTTGAGATTCTGACCGAGGCCGGTATCAATATCGTTGAACGCGTGCCATTGGTGGTCGGGCGCAACCCGAAAAATGCGCATTATCTCGATACTAAAGCCGCAAAAATGGGTCACCTGCTGCCGAAGTCTTAAACAGTTTCAAAAGCCAATAAAAAAAGCCGGGACATCCCGGCTTTATTTTTTAATTCAGCATATTGCGTATAACATAATGCAGTATGCCGTCGTTCTGGTAATAGGTCAGTTCATTACCGGTATCAATGCGGCAGCGCGTTTCAAGCGTCTCTTTACTGCCATCCGCGCGCGTCAGCGTCACGGTTACCGTACCACCTGGCTTAAGCTGTGATAGGTTCGCCACATCGATGAACTCTTCACCCGTCAATTGCAGCGTTTTCCGCGTTACGCCGGCCGGAAACTCGAGCGGCAGAATCCCCATCCCAATCAGGTTAGAGCGGTGAATACGCTCGAAGGATTCGGAAATAACCACACGTACACCTTGTAAGCGTGGCCCTTTCGCTGCCCAGTCACGACTGGAGCCGGAACCGTACTCTTTACCGGCAATGACCGCTAAGGGCACGCCTTCTTGCTGGTATTTCATCGCGGCATCGTAAATAGCCAACTGTTCGTTGCTGGGGAAGTGTTTGGTATAACCGCCCTCCACTCCCGGCACCATTTCATTGCGGATACGAATATTGGCGAAGGTTCCGCGCATCATCACTTCGTGGTTACCACGACGAGACCCGTAGGAGTTGAAATCGGTGCGCTCGACACCGTGAGTGCGCAAATAGCGACCGGCCGGACTTTCGGCCTTGATGCTCCCTGCAGGCGAAATATGGTCGGTGGTTACAGAGTCGCCCAGCATTGCCAGAATGCGCGCGCCTTTAATATCCTGCACCGGCTTCGGCGTTTTCTCCATATCGTCAAAGAACGGCGATAGGCGAATGTAGGTGGAATCGCCATCCCAATCATAAGTAGGCGCTTCGCTGACTTTGATTTGCTGCCACTCCGGGGTGCCGTCAAACACCTCAGCATACTCTTTGTGGAACATATCGCTGGTCACTTTCTGCACCGCTTCCGCAATCTCCTCCGGCGATGGCCAGATATCCTTGAGGAAAACATCATTGCCCTGACGATCTTGTCCGATCGGTTCAGATTGCAGATTGATCTTCATGTTGCCCGCTAAAGCATAAGCCACCACCAGCGGCGGCGAAGCCAGCCAGTTGGTTTTAATCAGCGGATGGATACGGCCTTCAAAATTACGGTTACCAGAGAGCACCGCGGCAACCGTGAGATCACCCTCTTTAATCGCGCTTTCAATGGCATCAGGTAATGGACCCGAATTACCGATACAGGTGGTGCAACCGTAACCGACCAGATTAAAACCCAACTCATCCAGGTAAGGGGTGAGTTGCGCTACCGCCAGATAATCAGAAACAACTTTCGATCCCGGCGCGAGCGAAGCCTTGACCCAAGGTTTGCGCATCAGACCGCGCTCAACCGCATTCTTTGCCAGCAAACCGGCAGCCATCAGTACGCTAGGGTTTGATGTGTTGGTACAGGAGGTAATCGCCGAGATCACTACTGCCCCGTCATCCAGCTGATAACTGTCACCGGTTTCGCTGTCGCGATAGCTGACAGTTTTATGCGGTTTTTGCGCCTGATTAACTTCCAGTTCGTTGCTTGCGTCGAAGGCAGTGGGAACATCGCCAAGCGATACTCGATCCTGAGGACGTTTTGGACCGGCGAGACTGGATTCAACTTCACCCATATCCAGTGCTAAGGAGCTGGTGAACACCGGCTCATCGCCTGCGTTTCGCCACATGCCTTGTTCTTTGGCATAGGCTTCAACCAGTTCAACTTGATCAGCGTCGCGGCCGGTGAGTGTCATGTAGCTCAGCGTGACTTCATCAATAGGGAAGAAACCGCAGGTCGCGCCATATTCTGGAGCCATATTAGCGATGGTCGCGCGATCGGCAAGCGGCAAATCAGCCAAGCCATCACCGTAAAACTCAACGAATTTACCCACCACCCCATGTTGACGTAGCATTTGCGTGACGGTTAGCACCAAATCAGTTGCAGTAATGCCAGCGCGCAATTTACCCGTGAGTTTAAAACCGACCACGTCTGGTATCAGCATAGACACCGGTTGGCCAAGCATCGCCGCTTCAGCCTCAATTCCGCCAACACCCCACCCTAATACGCCAAGCGCATTGATCATTGTGGTATGCGAATCGGTGCCGACTAACGTATCCGGATAAGCGACCTCTTTGCCATCTTGTGTTTCATGCCAGACAGATTTACCCAGATATTCCAGATTGACCTGATGACAAATGCCCGTGCCAGGTGGGACCACACGGAAGCGGTTAAACGCTTTTTGTCCCCAGCGCAAAAAAACGTAACGTTCATGGTTACGTTCCATTTCTAGGCGCACATTTTCGTCAAAAGCTTGGTTGTCGCCGAAATGATCCACGGTGACGGAATGGTCAATAACCAGGTCAACCGGCGAAAGGGGATTAACTTTAGCGACGTTGCCACCGAGGCGTTTTACTGCCTCACGCATGGCCGCTAAATCCACCACCGCTGGCACGCCGGTAAAATCTTGCATTAATACACGCGCCGGACGATAGGCAATCTCACGATCGGCGTGAGCATCTTTTTGCCAGGCGACCAACGCCTCAATATCTTCAAGCGTGACAGAATCACCATCCTGCCAGCGCAATAAGTTTTCAAGCAGGACTTTCATAGACTTGGGCAAGCGATCAATATTGCCCAATTGCTGGGCTGCTTTAGGCAGGCTGTAGTAGTGATATTTTTTTGCCCGAACATCCAGCGTGTCCTGACTCTGCTCGCGTAACGTTAACGACATAGCGCCTCCATGTAAGTGGATCTCTTTTAAACCTCAGTGACTGCAAGGTTTAACTTAAAGATAGACTACATTAGCGTTAACGTTTTGATAACAACACGAATAGACACATTAAAATACAATGAAAAATGCCCCAACATTTGTCAGGGCATTTAAAGAATTCGATTTAATTTGCGTTAAGGCTAAATCATCGCCCAAAAGGCGGCAGCCCAAAACGCTAGCGAGAAGGTATATACGCTAAACCAGGATAACGTTGTTGTATTGATGTTCATAATTCACTCCCTCCCGGATTCCGGGCAAAAAAAGACCACCGTCTTCAGCGCTGTACTGATGACACCGTTTTTTTAATGCTGAGTGTTAAAGGACGGGCTTTTAACTTGCCCACCGGATAATCCGGCAAAAAGAGGGACTAAATGTCTAAATATGGAACGGAACGCATGCTGCGTTATTTCGACTTCATATCCATGAAGGATTCTATAAAATTACGCTGGTTTTCACTGAGTTCCCACGAAGTAGGAATCGTAACTTGCGGTTCAGTGGAAACCACATCTTTCACTTTGCACGCAGGCGTTTGCGGCTGACGCGCAGATACCGGATGTTTACGACTGAGTGTATTTGCCCACATGGTTTAACCCCACATACGCCAAATCATTAACGCCACCACTACCCAGAACAGTGCTGAAGCAGCGAAGACAGTCATCCAAGCTTTGCGACGGGTGTTGCCAGTGCGCTCAACTTTGGTGCTTTTAGTCCGGAAGCCCGGCTGTACAGTTATTCTCGTATTCATAGTTTTTGATAATCACTCTCAATAAAACGATTGATGACAACGATTAAGATTTAGGACGAATCCTAAACTTGTTAAGACCGAAAATCCAGTTATTTTTATTGAGCACAACGATTAACGCTATTTATCAAAACGTAAAAAATTGATGAGATAAATTTAATTGCCATGATAACTATTAATTAAATAGTTACATTGTAAATTTGGGTTAATCACAAATTAGATCCATTCTAAATTTGAGTTTAATTTAGTAACCCAGTCAAAAAGCCCTTCTCCATCAACTCTTAACTAGAGTATGGGAATATTCCTGGCGGGCTGCAAAGTAGCATCGTAAAAAATGTGTACTGATTCGCATTTAATAAATAACAATGAAAAAACATGTGACCCATGTTTCATTTACATAAAAATAATGATTTTTTTTGATGTACTCGTGGCGCTAAGCGCTAAGGGATTCCGAAGGTGCCCACTGGACACCTTGGCAAAAGAATGAGTTAGGAATTTACTTGAAAGGTAATTTGATGTCGCGGAACATGGCTTCGATATCTTCATTAGAGCGCAGTGCGACCGCCGCATCCACCACATCACGCGTGAGGTGTGGTGCAAAACGTTGAATAAAATCATACATATAGCTGCGCAGGAAGGTGCTGCGCCTAAAGCCAATCTTAGTCGTACTATTCGTAAAGATCTCTGAAGCTTCAATGCGCACTAAATCAGGGTCAGCAACCGGGTCCACCGCCATACTGGCAATCACACCAACGCCTAAGCCTAAGCGCACATAAGTCTTAATTACGTCTGCATCGGTCGCGGTGAAAACAATGCGTGGCGTTAATCCTGCGCGGTTAAACGCCGTGTCCAGCTCAGAACGGCCGGTAAAGCCGAAGGTGTAGGTGACTAAAGGGAAATCCGCCAGCTCTTCTATCGTCACATTGGATTTACCCGCTAGCGGATGATCGGGTGTAACCACAATGGCACGATTCCAGTGATAGCACGGCAGCATGATCAGGTCGTCATAAAGATGCAATGCTTCAGTGGCAATCGCAAAGTCAGCATTTCCCTTTGAAACTGCCTCAGCAATTTGCGTCGGCGATCCTTGATGCATGTGCAAAGAGACGCGAGGATAGCGCTCAATAAAGCCTTTTATAACGCCCGGCAGCGCATAACGCGCTTGCGTATGGGTCGTCGCGACATACAGCGATCCTTTATCTGGCCAGGTATGTTCACCTGCCACTGATTTGATCGCATCAACTTTAGACAGAACTTCGCGTGCAATACGGATGATCTCTTCGCCTGCAGGCGTTACTTGCGTCAGATGCTTACCACTGCGCGCAAATATCTGCACGCCCAGCTCATCTTCCAACATACGTACTTGCTTACTAATGCCTGGCTGTGAGGTATATAAGCCTTCGGCGGTCGATGAGACATTAAGGTTGTGATTTACCACTTCGACGATGTAACGCAACTGCTGCAATTTCATAGTTATATCTTCCTGGTAGCGACAGAGGTGCATTCCCAGCAGGCGTGTTTCCGCCTTGATTGCAATGAGGGAGGGAAAGCGAGTCAGCGAAACGAAAAGAGTTCTATAACAACTATATCAGTTAAAGGAAGAATGTAGAACGATTAGCTATAAGGATAAGAGAAAGGCCAGCAGACGCTGGCCTTAAGAGGAGTTACTTTTTCGCGTCCTGCCATTTGCCATCAATATAGAACATTGACCAGCCGGTGGCTTTGCCATCTTTTTCCGATGAAACATACTGCTGTTTCGTTTTACGACTGAAACGCACCATCGTTTTATTGCCTTCCGGATCGGTGGCTGGCGCTTCTGACAGATACTTCAGCTTTTCTGGCAGACGATCGGCAAAGCGTTTCAGCTCCTCCACCAGCGGCGCGCGGGTTTCACGCGATTTCGGGAAGGTATTAGCGGCAAGGAACACGCCCGCTGCGCCATCACGCAACACAAAGTAAGCGTCCGATTTTTCGCACTCCAGTTCTGGCAGCGGCACCGGATCTTCTTTTGGCGGCGCGACGTCACCATTACGCAGAATCTTGCGGGTGTTTTTGCATTCGTCGTTAGTACAAGCCATGTACTTACCGAAACGGCCCATTTTAAGGTGCATTTCAGAGCCGCATTTCTCGCACTCAACAATCGGACCATCATAGCCCTTGATACGGAACTCGCCCTGCTCGATCTCGTAGCCATCACATTCTGGATTATTACCGCAGACGTGCAGCTTACGCTGATTATCGATGAGATAGCTATCCATCGCAGTACCACACTTCTGGCAACGGCGACGGGCGCGCAACGCGTTGGTTTCGGCATCATCGCCCTCCAGCACGTTAAGCACTTCATTTTCCGGGATCAGATTGATGGTTTGCTTGCAGCGTTCTTTTGGCGGCAAGGCATAACCCGAACAACCCAGGAACACACCGGTGCTGGCTGTACGAATGCCCATTGGACGGCTGCAAGTCGGGCAATCAATCGATGTCAACACCATCTGGTTCGGCTGCATGCCGCCCTCTTCCGGATCTTTTTCAGCGTGATCTAACTGCTGGCTGAAATCGCTGAAGAAGGAATCGAGCACCGCTTTCCATTCGGCTTCATTATTAGCCACCTGATCGAGGCTGTTTTCCATGCGCGCGGTGAAGTCATAATTCATCAGTTCGCGGAAATTAGACTCAAGACGATCGGTAACAATTTCACCCATTTTTTCAGCGTAGAAACGGCGGTTCTCTACACGCACGTAACCACGGTCCTGAATAGTTGAGATAATCGAGGCATAGGTTGATGGACGACCAATACCGCGTTTTTCCAGCTCGCGTACCAGCGAAGCTTCACTGAAGCGCGCCGGCGGTTTGGTGAAGTGCTGGCTTGGCATCAGTTCTTTAAGATCCAGCATGTCGCCTACATCAACCGGCGGCAGCGTTAGATCTTCATCATTTTTACGCAGCGCAGGCATCACGCGCGTCCAGCCATCAAAACGCAGCGTGCGGCCTTTGGCTTTCAATTTGAACTCAGCCGCGCCCACGGTCAGTGTAGTGGAGTCGTACTGGGCCGGTACCATTTGGCAGGCAACGAATTGGCGCCAAATTAGCTGATAGAGTTTCTGCGCGTCGGCTTCCATATCTTTCAGCTGCTCTGCCACGATATTCACATCTGAAGGACGAATGGCTTCATGCGCTTCCTGTGAATTCTCTTTGCTGGCATACGTATTGGGCGCATCTGGCAGATATTTCTTACCGAAGCTGCTTTCAACATAGTCACGCGCCATCGCCACTGCATCCTGGCTCAGGTTGGTGGAGTCGGTACGCATATAGGTGATGTGACCGGCTTCATACAAGCGCTGCGCCATCATCATGGTCTTCTTAACGCCGAAGCCAAGACGCGTGCTTGCGGCCTGTTGCAACGTTGAAGTAATAAAAGGTGCAGAAGGCTTGCTGCTGGTCGGCTTGTCTTCACGATCCAACACTTCATAACGCGCTTTCTGCAAAATAGCGACCGCCGCGTGAGTTTGCTCACGATTAACCGGGCGGAACGCTTTGTCATTCTGATGTGTGACCTGCATGGCCAGATCGGCGCCTTTCGGCGTGGCGAAATCAGCATCGATTTCCCAGTACTCTTCTGGCACGAAGGCTTTGATTTCGTGCTCGCGCTCAACCACCAGACGCACAGCAACAGACTGAACGCGACCGGCTGACAAGCCACGGGCAATTTTCTTCCACAGCAGCGGCGAAACCATATAACCCACCACGCGATCCATAAAGCGGCGCGCTTGCTGGGCATTAACACGTTCAATATTGAGCTCGCCCGGCTTATCAAACGCCTGACGAATCGCATTCTTGGTGATTTCGTTAAACACCACGCGGCTAAAGCGTTTATCGTCCCCACCGATCACTTCCCGCAGGTGCCAGGCAATGGCTTCCCCTTCGCGGTCAAGGTCGGTTGCGAGATAGATGTGGTCAGCGTCAGCTGCCAGATTTTTCAACTCAGCGACAACTTTTTCTTTGCCCGGCAGAATTTGATAATCCGCTTCCCAACCATGCCAGGGATCGACACCCATGCGATTGACTAAAGCGGCTTTCTCATCTTTCTTAACCTTTTTGCCAGGCTTCGCTTTTTCCCCGTCGGCACTTTTACGGGCAGTTGAACCACTGGTCGGCAAATCACGGATATGACCGACGCTGGATTTCACCACGTAGTCATTACCGAGGTATTTATTGATTGTTTTGGCCTTTGCCGGGGACTCAACGATTACGAGTGATTTACCCATATGTACCTTTACCTAAATGAAACGTCCTGATAAACGGGAGAGAATTGGAGGTCCCAAAACCCAATGGGTTCAATATTGCTGCCACAATTTCGCATTACAAGGCAGCTGGGATAATCTCAGGTCAGATTGCGTCGACTTCTGCAACTTTATGATTAAGAGCGAGTTTTCCATCTGACAGAACCACACATCCGGGTGCGATCTCCCTGAAAGCTGAATCGCCCACACTCTACCTGATAAAATCCGTTACGCAACTTAATTAGCATTCTGCCTAATTTTGCGCCATTTTTCTGACGCAACGCTGATTTGCTGAACGCGACGACTCGCAAGTAATATAGAAGGAGAAAAATGGCTGTCAAAAAAGAGGTGTAAAATGTCAGGGCCAACGGAATCTATTTCACGCCAGATGTTACTGGAAATAGCCAATCAGATAATCACGCAGCACGACAATTATTTTGTTGGATTAGAAGCAGACGATGTGATTCAGCAAGGCGACGTATTGGTGTTTCGCGGTCCCTATTTTCTCGATTCTGAAGGCTTGCCTACCGCCAAAACCACCACGGTGTTTAACGTGTTTAAACACCTCGCGGTCGAGCTCTCCTCTCAATATCATCTGGCATAAAAAAAGCCCGGCAATTGCCGGGCTCACTTACAGCAGCGGCTTCTCACCGCGCTGCCATATTTTCAGAATCAATCGCTCAGCCGCCAGGCTCGCGCTGCTAGTAAAGCGGTCCATCATTTTCCGCTTCCGCGCGAAATGCACGCCCAGCACGGTAAAGCGTTCCATATTTTTGATAATCAACGCGTCGCTAGTGCCAATTTCATCGACCAGGCCTAAATCCAGCGCCTGACGTCCATACCAATGCTCGCCGGTCGCCACCTTGTTGAGATCGAGGGACGGACGCATCTGCTGCACAAAATCCTTGAACAGCTGATGCGTTTCATTAAGATCTTCCTGGAATTTTTCACGCCCTTCTTCGGTGTTTTCACCAAACAGCGTCAACGTACGCTTATATTGACCGGCGGTATGCAGCTCGACATCAATATTGTTACGTTTTAACAGGCGATTGAAGTTTGGAATCTGCGCGACCACGCCGATCGATCCAATGATTGAAAACGGAGCGGCCACAATACGATCCGCTACGCAAGCCATCATGTAACCGCCGCTGGCGGCGACTTTATCCACCACGGCAGTCAGTTGTAGGCCCGCATCGCGTAAGCGTTGCAGTTGCGAAGCCGCCAAGCCGTAACCATGCACCACGCCGCCGGGACTTTCCAGACGTAACAGCACTTCGTCACCAGGCGCGGCAACCGCCAGCACGGCGGAGATCTCTTCACGCAACGAGGCAACTTCACTCGCGTCCATGCTACCTTTGAACTCCAGCACATAGAGTGTTGGTTTAGGTGTTTCGCTCACGCCAGCTTTGGCATTGCGTTTCTCGGTTTTAGCCTTTTGTTTCTCTTCTTTCTTCTGCTGCTTAAGCCATACTTTCTGCGCCTGCGGTTTCATTTTGGCGAGCTGTAACTCTTCTTTCATCTCACGATAATCATCATCAAGATGGGTCAAACGCAGCTGCCCGCTGCTGTGACGTTTACGCAGCGCGGCATTAAGCACAATCAGAACAATAGCTGCGATCGCCACCACTATGGTGACAGCCTTAGCCAGAAATAATCCGTAACTGGAGAAAAAATCCATTCTGCCGCCTTATTAAACAGTAAATTACAACAAGTTTGAGTTTACCCGCTTTGCGCGCTGTCGTCGCCTGAAATGCCCGCTGGCGGCACAGAATGCGAGGCAGAGTGATTGCACCGGGCGGCAAATTAAGGCATAAAGCCAAAAACCTTCTGACCCAACCAAAGGACATCGCTGTGCATTATCAACCGAAAAGCGATCTACTGGAAAATCGCATCATCCTCGTCACTGGCGCTTCCGACGGCATTGGCCGTGAAGCGGCGCTGACCTATGCGCGCTATGGTGCGCGCGTCATCCTGTTGGGACGCAATGCCGAGACGCTGCACACCACTGAGCAAGCCATCAGCCAGTTAAACCAACAGCCAGCAACTTCTTTATTACTGGATTTGGCTGAAGCTACACCAGAAAGTTGCCAGCAGTTGGCCGAACAGGTCGCTGCGCTGGTGCCGCGTCTGGATGGTGTGCTGCATAATGCCGGCATTTTGGGGGAGATCGTGCCGTTAGAAGAACTCGATCCTCAAATCTGGCGTGATGTGATGCAGATTAACCTTGATGCCACCTTCTATTTAACGCAGGCATTGCTTCCGTTGCTGCTGAAATCGGACGCCGGATCGCTGGTGTTTACTACTTCCAGTGTCGGCCGTACCGGGCGTGCAGGTTGGGGTGCGTATGCGGTCTCAAAGTTTGCCACTGAAGGCATGATGCAGGTGCTGGCCGATGAATATAAAAACGGCCATTTACGGGTTAACTGCATTAATCCCGGCGGCACACGTACCAAAATGCGTGCCAGTGCGTTCCCGGAAGAGGATGCTAATTTGCTCAAAACACCCGCTGATTTGATGCCGCTCTACCTTTACTTAATGGGCGATGATAGTCGGCGTAAAACCGGCACCAGCTTTGATGCGCAGCCCGGACGCAAAGCGGGACCCGCAAGCGCATGAGCGATCGTCATCAGCAACGCCAGCAACGACTGAAAGAACAGGTTGATGCCCGTATCGCCGCTGCTAATGAGACGCGCGGCATTTTGATGGTGTTCACCGGCAACGGCAAAGGTAAAACCACCGCCGCTTTCGGTACCGCGTTGCGCGCCTGCGGTCATGGTAAAAAAGTGGCGGCGGTACAATTCATTAAAGGCGAATGGCCGAATGGTGAACGCAATCTACTGGAACAGCACGGTGTCGAATTCCAGGTGATGTCCACCGGTTTTACCTGGGATACGCAAAACCGCGAAACGGATACCATCGCGTGTCAGTTGGTGTGGCAGCAGGCGCGTCGCATGCTGGCGGATGACAGCGTCGATCTGCTGATCCTCGATGAAATCACCTACATGGTGAGCATGGATTATCTGGATTTAGAAGAGCTGACCGAGGCGCTGAAACGACGTCCATTACAGCAAACCGTGATCATTACCGGTCGCGGCTGTCATCGTACCTTACTGGACTTAGCGGATACTGTGACGGAAATGCGTCCGGTGAAACATGCGTTCGATGCGGGCATTCAGGCACAACAAGGAATAGATTGGTAAAACCTGACGCCGCAGAACGCGGCGTCAGCATTCGCATCAGGAACCGCGTTTCGTGTTATTACGACGGGAATTGTTGCTCACCACACCGTGACGTTTTACCGCACGACGGATTTGGTTAGCTTTGGTGCGACGACGATCTTTTTCTACTGCGACTTTGGTTACTGTCTCTTCGGGCATACTGACTAAAGTGCGCAGATAGTTCACCGCGGGTAATTCCATCTCGATCCAACCGCCGCGTGGCAGACCTTTCGGCAGCTGAATATCACCGTAGCGGACACGCATCAGACGACTTACCTGCACGCCCACCGCTTCCCACAGACGACGCACTTCGCGGTTACGTCCTTCGGTCAGCGTCACGTTGTACCACTGGTTGATCCCTTCGCCACCCGCAAACTTAATGGTTTTAAACGAGGCCGGACCATCTTCCAGTTGCACGCCTTTGCTCAGTTGACGGATCTTATCGTCATCCACTTCGCCAAACACGCGAACCGCGTATTCACGCTCAACTTCACGGCTTGGGTGCATCAAACGGTTAGCCAGTTCACCATCGGTGGTGAACAGCATCAGCCCGCACGTATTCACATCCAGACGACCGACGGCAATCCAACGTGAACCACGCAGACGCGGCAGACGATCAAACACGGTTGGGCGTCCTTCCGGATCGTTACGGGTACAGAGTTCACCCTCTGGTTTGTAATACGCCAGTACGCGACACACTTCGGTCGCCGACTCAGCGATGGACACCAGATGGCCATCAATACGGATTTTCAAAGATTTATCACTTTCGACGCGATCGCCAAGCGTCGCCAGTTTGCCGTCAACGCTGACACGTCCGGCAGAAATCATGGTTTCGATTTCGCGACGCGAACCGTGACCGGCACGCGCTAATACTTTCTGTAATTTTTCGCTCATGGAGCCTCGTTGTCGCCTTCCCAGGCGTCGGATTGGGATTTCTTAGATCTTATAAATCAATAGGTTACGCTTAACCTGTGGCCCCATTATACAGGATGTACAACACCTTGTAATCTCCTTTGTTGTACAAGGTGTTACCCAACTTTAGACAATAAAAAACCCCTCAAGGAGGGGTTAAAGGTTAATCGCGTTTTACTTACCAAGAAATTGCCTAACTTTCTCAGTACCATTACCCGCTTTTGCTACTGCTTCACGCAATTGGGCAACAGTGACGCCAAACGTTTTAGTCCAGTATTCAACTTCCCACGATTCGTGAAGATTAATGAATCGCTTATCTACTGGTTGTCGAATGTTTAAATTGTCTGCCATGTGTATCTCCAGAGGTTGACGATTAAAACAGCTTCAGACTACTTACCTTTTTTCTTAGGGGATTTCACAGTCTCAACAACCGTTGTTTTAGGTCGCTTTTGAGCTTCCTTAACAGTTATGAACCGCCCAGTTTCTGCATCACGACCAATCTTGTGAGTCATAGCGCCCCCTTCAGGCATCGGAGCAAGTACGGCACCTGCTCTCTAAAGAAAATCCTAAATGACCAAACAATCCCCGTCAACCGAAAATACACCATGTTGATTCCTAATGTTCTTATAAGCACTACATCTTGTGGTTGCATCAATTATTGAATGTCATCTGATTAATATCGAATGTCATCGAATCCCAACTATTTTCTATGCGCTGATCAGCTACACCATTAAATAATTTCATAAGCTGCGCACCATCGACATGAACGTGAACATCAGTAGACAGATTCTGGTTGATTGGTGGTAGTTGCAAATTGAACGGGTTAGAACGATTCATCAGGCTATCGTAGTTGCTCTGATTGACTGCCTGCGGAGTAAAGTTGTTCCCTACATCAGCCCCGATAAAGTTCTGATCCATTGCTTTACCCGCCATTGCATCATTCCAACCTGCCTCACCTGCGGTGCTTGTTGAGTTCCAGCGCTTGTAGGCAAATTGTTCTAACGGATTATCATCTTTGTGATCTAATGCCGCCTGGTAACTCTGTTTGTAAGTTTCTGAATTATAGGAGGCACTACCTGGAATCATTCCAAGATGTTTACTCACCCATGCTGTGATTTCGCCTACAGTCTCGCCTAGCTCACGCATGATAGGTTTCAATTCTGCAAAGCTCTGGCGGGTTTCATCAGCCCCGATCCCTAACTCTTTCATACGTCCTGCAAAAGCACTGCTGAAAGAATCACCCAGGTTATCAGATGCAGACTGTGCGACTGATCCGAGGTTAGCCAGGTAAGTTAGATTCTTGCTTTGTTCATCGGTAAGGCTTTGGCCTGAACGGGCAATCTGCATCATCGTGTCATCCAAGTTTTTACCTGTCTGATCGATGCCGCCCAATGCTAATGAACCATCGTTGACGGTTTCCGCAAAGAAAGTCATTTGCTGATCAGTGAACTTGAATTGCTTTTGAAGCTGGCGAAGGTAAACAAGGTAATCTGTAAAGCTCATGTTTTGCAGGTTCTGCTGTACCTGCTGCCCTGCTGCTTTCCCGCCGCGCTGTGTTACTGCATTGACAAGATCCGCCATCTCTCCGGCGCTTCCCAGGGACCAGGAACCATCCTTAGCCTGATTCCATTTACCTAATGAAAGCTCCCCCGTCTTTTCTCGGTAGTCCTTAGCCTGATCACTGAGCTGTTCATAGGTCAATGTTCTACCTGTTCTGGCGCGTACCTGGTTGATCAGTGCATCAGCTTCAATTGTGCTAACACCTTGTGTGTTTAGCTGCTGGCGTCCTGCGTTGCGCTCGATACTTCCCGCCAGTGTTTCCCTGGCTGCACCTGTCAGGCGTTCAGCACCATAACCGATTGCACCAACTGCACCAGTTGCCGCTAAACCTGCTGCAAGGCGGCTGTGTCGTGGCTGTGGCACACCTGCACGGCGGTTAGCTTGGCGTTGTTGACGTGCGATGCTTTCAAGCTGGCGGCGTTGCTGGCGTAGCGCCTCGTTTGCCTGCTGTAGGCTTATCGTTTGGTTGCGGTACTCTTCGCTGATACGGTGCGCCTCACGAATTCCGTTATGCCTTTGCTCAGCGTTCAGCCCCTGCATTCTGGTTATGTCGAAACCACGTGAACGGCGCATGAGATCAGCACGTTCGTTGCGGGTTCCCTGCTGTCTTACACGTCTTTCTTCATCGCGGCGCTGTTTGGCCTGCTGGCGCTCTTGTTCTTTACGCTGGCGTGCTGCTTCGCGCTCAGCTTCGCTACGTCCACCGCTGCGGCTTCCACCACCTGATCCGCCACGGTTGCCACCTGGACCACGGTTAGCACCTAAACGACGTAGTTCTCTGGCTTCTCGACGTGCTTCACGTATACGCGCTGCGGATTCTAAACGGGTGCGTTTAAGTGCATCTTTATGGGTTTTTTCGTCTGACTCGTTAAACTTCTTTTTCAGATCACGGATCTGTTTACGTACTCTGCGTAAGGCTGCAATGTCTGTCTGATACGTAACTCTGTTAACCAGTGTTGCGGCATCTATTCTATTTCCTGCCATCTTATTAACTCCTTATGACCGCAAAGCGGTTTAATTTTCAATTAACCCATTTCATGGGCAATGTTTATTGTTGGCATAAAAAAGCCCCGCCCTTTTGGAAAGGCAGGGCTTAATAAGCGAAAAGCTTTATTGTTTTGGTTCTTCTGTTGCCAATGCTAACAGCACATGCCAGCCACGTTTAATACGTGTCCAAGCGGTGTTTTCGTTAATTCCGAAATGCTTTGCACAGGCACGAACATTTAAAAGACTCTGAAGTTTATCTTCTGGCACATCCCAAACAACAACACTCCCGCTTTCATCGGTAAATTGAATTTTCATTATTATAACCCCTGTAGAAAATGGGTAATGGGCGACGATGCCGCCCACACAATTACAATCATTTCAAAAGTAATAATTGCAATGAAAGTTAATACTTTTTTGAGCATTACAGGCTGGCGGTAATCTTCAATGTCATGTTGGTAACATGGTTAACAGGAAGAATCCCGGCTTCACTATAAATGTCTTCTTCACCTAAATCTTTCTCGATCAGGTAAGAGTAATACTCTTGTAGATCACCACTTCGTGCTAAACGTGTATTGGTAGACGCAGGAGAATAGATGTGCTGATAAGCGTTAGTGCCAGCGCGGAAGATTGGCATCATAATTAGCTCATTACTTGCAAGGTATGCAGTTAGCAGCGGATTAGTTACCTTGATAACGTCAACGCTTAGACCTGGAAGCGACATAGTTTGCACTGCTGGTAAAAGTTCCTGGCGCTGCACAATAATGTTTCCTGCATCCAGTGGGCTAACGTATTGGAAAGCTTCTTTCATTGAAGGATGGAAACGCAATTTAGAATAAGCATCAGCACCCGCAAACACTACAACACGTGTAATGTCAGAATAAAGGCCATCAGCGGCAGCATTAATGCGGTCAAGATAGCCATTGAAAGCCTCCAACACGTCGAAAGTAGTGCTTGACGCTAAATCAATAGTATCGGTCATGAAAGGAGCGTCAAAGCTTGCAGCATAGTCGATAACTTTACGTGCTTTATCGTCTAAATCTTCTTCGGGATTGTAAGGCGCGAACACTTCACCTTTGAAAAGAGCACGAGCGTACATACTTTCTACTGTGCGTTTGTGTGCTTTAGCGTGAGCCTGAATGTAATCGCCTAAAATGTCTGTATAGGTTTCATCATCGCTACGACCTGCACGGCGGTTTCCTTTCTGGAAATCAGCGGCGCTAATGGTATCGTGACGAAGGAAATAAGGGATTTCAACCAGGTAGTTAGAAGCGTTCCCAAGTTCAGTAGAATTGTGCGAAAAATCATAACGCTTTTTAGGCGTATTTAATAGAGATTGATTTGATTCTGCCAGGCGGTCAAATGCTACGCGAACAGATGCACTTGATTCTTTCTCAAAAATACCCAAAGCCTGTAGCAGGTAGTTTTGCTGTGAAGTTAGAGAAAATGCAGGAACAAGATCAGTCATTCCCCATTGTGAGTAATTGAAATTAGCCATTTATTATTATTCTCCCTTATTAGGTTGTTGGCAGGGTTGCAGCATCTGAAAAGCGTACAGCCGGATCAGCGGAAAGCAGTTCTACAGCTTTATCTACATCATTACATTGCAGTGCAAAGCGTTTAAGCCAAACGTTCGTACCAGCTACCATTACATTAACAGCGTCAGTGCTTTGTTTAGCGTATTCAAGCACAACATAAGCTGATGTAGCGCCAGGGCCAACAAGTGCGCCAGCGGCAGTGATAACCGTTCCTGGAACACAGTCCTGTTTCAGGGCAACATTAATTGTGCGGCGACTAAATGCGGTGATTTCGTGCGATACCACGTCTTTAATTGTCAGTGGTGTATTAGAGTAAGCGATCATTTAAATGATACTCCTTATTGTTATTGTTTCATCTTTTCGATAAGTCGATCAGTAAGAGACTTTTCTTTTACTGTAGCCTTTTTTGTTTTGTGCATTTCTTCTGCCATCTCTTGAATACGGCTGAATACATCAGCTTGAGTTGCAGACTTAGCTACGGTTTCAATCTGTCCACCGTCGATAACTTCTATAGCGGCTTCTTTAGCAAGTCTTACAATCTCGTTTGCGATTTCTGGATCAGCAAACATTGTGATAGCTACTTTTCCATCTGGAGTAGCTTTCTTTATAATTACGTCTTTTTTCATTTCAGACCTTTAAATAAAAAATGGCCTCTCGCATTTCTGAGAGAAGCCGAACAGCTAATGATCATTTATAGCAATGACTTTCTTAGAGAGGCTACCGGAATGATAAGGCAGCCATAAACATTATGGCATAATGTTATTCTGTGAAAGCGCCGCTGAATAGCCACGCTTTTAAACAAGAAGGGAATCAAATTCCCTTAATAATTTTTAGGAGCATACAAGCTTTCAATTGTATGTTGTCTTTGGCTGCCACACCTTATAAAGCGCAAGACGGGAACTTTTTTCTTTAGATAAAGAACGTTAAGATCGTTTCCGATAATAAATTTGGTGCAGTTTGAGCATGAACTCTTTCAGGCACAGGTGAATGCGGCTACCTGTATTGGAAGGACTTCAAGATCCCTACCTAAGATTATTGTACACGAAAACGCATAATTATGCAAGTAATTTTGTTCATCTGTACGGATTATTTCGACTTTATCGCATACTTATGCATTTTAGTGAATGGCTGCGCCTGTCTGCGGTCGGCTAACATGGTCAAGTGTTGCCCCAATTGCCGCAATTGCTGTGCTGCACTGGAGAAACTCAACAAATTCACAAAGATGATTCTCTGCTAAGAACTTTCTATCATCTGGCGTTAGTGTGTCATTGAATTTGAAATACCTCTCTTTCACAAACTCATAGTTAGATAGAAAAGTATCTGTGCTGCTGTAATCAGATTGCACCAGTGAGAAAACCACATCCCCTACACAATCCCAAAATTCGTCAAAGTTGGCTTTAACATCGCTTTTTCCTTCATTCATTATTGTTATTCTCCTTTAAAGTTTGGATGATTCCGCAAACTAATGCGGCTTCTGATTCTGATAACATAAATTGCCTTGCCACACAGGAAGGGCTTTTGCTTTTTTCGTATGCATCAATTATTTGTTTGTATTACCTGTGCTTCTGCAAGCGGTGTAATAGAATAGGATTATCAGCTATCATAGAATCCCCTCGCCTGATTCAGTCAGATCGAATACGTCAACTGAATAACCACTATACATTGCATTGGTAAGGCGGTTCGCGTATAGCCAACCTTGATAGGAATGCAGATCGGGAAAGATAAAGTGCCAAGGTTCTGTAGAATTGAACTTTGCTGTTTTTCTTTTACGAGGCTTGAAGAAAACACCGCTATCAGCACAGATTTCATCAATTGTTAGTTTTTCTTCTGGTGAAAGCTCTGGTGAATCGTTAACGGTGAATTTTATAACAGGCGGCTTGCTCTTACTCTTGAATGTTCTTTTAACCTTCTTGATGCCCTTCCTATCATTTTTATTATTGAATCCTAAATAAAGCTCTGCATCTTCCAATCCCTTTTGATCTCTATAGCCCAACTCTCCTCCTATTTATTTTATTCTGTATCGTTTAGCTAACTGCTGTAGCTTTTCTATAACCTCTTCTGAAACTTTGAGGCGCTTTGATAGTTCCTCAATCGTTTCAGCGCTCATTACTTGCTCAAGTAAAGTGAGTTTTCTTTCTTTCATTTATTATCCTCAAAACGGTATGTGTTCTGTATAATCGCCTTTCTTACGCTTATCTTTTCCGTACAGTTGACTGCGCATTGCCTGACTGATTGAAGAAGGTTTAATTTGAGAAGGCGAGGGATTATCTAATCTTTCCCAATCTTCAAGCTCTTCATTTTCTTCATAACCATCTTCGAAATCATCTAAATGCATTTCCGTCATAACAAGTTCAACTTTACTTGCAGGGGGCGAAGCACAATAAACATCATTGGGCGATTCTGTTTGCTGTTCGTCCTGGTTATCATCAGAAGATGACCCAGGTTCATTCTTGACTACATCAGAAGGTAAAGCGGGGTTTGTAGCTGACTGCTGTGGCTCTTGCGGGGAAGTTTGTGTAACAGCTTCTTGCTCTCTGACTTGTTGCCGTGTTCCTTTGTTCTCAGAATAAGAACGGCCCTTTACGTTACTAAAATCTATTTCTTTCACAAAGTAGTAATTAGAATGCCCTGCCCTTTCAATTCTTTCTACAAGTCCCATAGCTTCTAAGCTTTTCACTCGTTCTTTTGCTGCATCACGAGTTATTCCGAATACATCAGCTATTTTATTGTAACTTGGGAAGGCTTCTTTCCATCCTTTGAGATAAGCATAAGTCGTTTTCAGCGCATCAGTAAAATTATAATCTTTACCATTGTAGCGGATCTTTTTTATTCCTAAGATTGCATAATCAATTTGCAGATGTTGCTTTTCTTTCATTTGATTCATTCGGTTCTCCATTTAGAGTTGGGTTAAGTAGTTCAGCTTCTAACAATTTAGTTATCAGCTTTGGCGGTGAAATTCCCTGGCGTGTTGCCTCAGCAAATAGCGCCTTACGAAGTTCAGCTTTCATTTTAAGATTCATACCAGATTCAAAGGCCATGTTATGATCTCCTGTTAAGTGGTAGTTATAGAGTGTAGGTTTCGTAGTTCAATCAACCTTTCAGCCGCGACAATAAGGGCGTGTATAGCGAGTGCTTCACGGATTTTCTTAGAAGTTGCAGATTCGGGTTTGTAAAACGCTTGAGATTGAAGGGATTGCCTTGTGCATTCGCCTGATAAAAGAAATGAAAGGTAATCAGTATCAGGTTTTTTCTTTTTTTGGGTCTTCAATAAGCCTCCTATTTTAAAATTATTTTGTTTCCCTACTTCTCATAGTACAGGAATACAGGCTCATTGTCAATCTTTTTGAAAACTTATTTTATTAAGCTCGCTTAGATTACCAGCAGCTACGGCTTAATGCAAGTTAATTTACAAAAATATCATCAAATCGAATTCTACCCACCTGTAACGCTCTGTGCTGCGTTCTAAGCTCAAAGGTAAGAAAACGTATTACCAGCACTTAGAAAGCGCCTCAGAATGGCTTAGATTTAGCTTGGTTATCTATAACTTAGGTTCTTACAGTGGAATGTAGGGAAAGCAGCGCGGCACACTTCTAAACGATAGCCAGGCATTAGCAAGCTGGCTGCATGGTCTGGCGTCCATGAATTGGCGTAGCCAGTGGGAGCACACAAATCAAAGGTTGAGATGAAGAAGAGGTGTAACCGATCATCGAAAGCTTAACTGCTATTACATTGTGCTAGGGTAGAACTTGTAACCGTTCGATGTAAGCACAATCAATCATGGCTCTGTGGGCGACTGTAGGAGCAGGAGTAAACGATCACCATTACTTCATTAATTCTTGTTCAAGAAACCATCAATTCAGTAATTCCTAATAAATGATCTAATAAATAATTTAATAATTGATCTAATAGTGGGGGGTTTGCCCCCTCCCCCCTGGGGTACTTTCATCCCTCCCCCTGGGGGTTATTATCCCCTCCCCTGAGGTTGTTTAGTACCTGGGGGTGTTTCACCCCTCCCTCTATAGTAAACCTAAGATTTACCGATCAAATTATTGCATGACAATTTGTCACCTATCATCCAATCCGGCTTTACGGATAAAACGATACTTTTACCATTTCTGATTGCCTAACAATGCCCTTCCCTACCTCCTCAGAATGAAATAAAAAATCCGGTAAAATAACGTACAGATTAGCAAGATTAAATAGACCGTTATTAACATGAATACATAGCGGTATTCCCGAACATACCCGCCAGATCTCCCACTTAATTAAACCTACTTTTCATTGTTCAAAGTTAAAGTAAAAGTCTCAAAGTTAACTTTCATCACTTTGCTAACTTTCACAAAGTCTGGTGTAGCAAGGCTTGCAGCGTGATCAGTGGATGATTGTCGAATTCACACAATCGAATGTCTGTTAGGCAACACCTTTCCTTGTCTACATTCGCGCACCGAAAACAGGCCATAAAGCGTCAAAAATCGTAGATTCCGAAGGCAGATCTGACCACTGATTGATAGTCACTAATTGTTATTACTTTGTGCCTCTGTGGACGCCTTCGGCATACGTCACTTTCTTAAACAGATTGTGACCTAACTTTTCCTATGTGCTATAAAACAATGACTTAGAGATACGTCACAGATAACAAATGTCCGTTTAGCTGTAACATTGTGAGAATGTGCATAACTAAGCAGGGTTTATGCGCCGCTGGCGCTCGATCAGCCTCGGATATTCCAGGATTTTTAATGAGAATGATTCTCATCTGTGATGCGGCGCTAAGTAGCTGTACGCTTGAGCTGGGTAAAAGATGGGAGCAAGGAAGGTGCAGCCGGTGCCAGGCTAATGCCCTGTAAGGGGAGCTATCTTAGAATTTTTTATGTGGGGTGAGGTTGGCGGGGTTGGTGAGGTTGATCCGTAGCTGTCACAGTGAACGGTTTACAGGAAATTTGCGTAAATTATTGATTGCATTGATATTTATTGTGCGATGAATGAAGAAGGGGTACACCTTTTGCAGATCTGCCAGCGGCGCGGGGTTGGTTTTAATCAGATTTAATTGAAATTTAATCGCTTTTAATAGGGTTTAATCATCAAATAATGATCTAAAAAGTTGTTGTAAATGATCAACTTAGTGATCAATACTACTTTCCGTAACGTGACCTAAGCGGGGTGAAGAAGATGAAAGTTAACGCTGTGACAGCAGAACAAGCCGGACTGATCGAAAAGGTGTTACGCCGCAACGGTCAAGATACTTACGCTGATGTGTGGCGCTTGAATCTCAACATGGCGCTACGCATCTCTGACTTACTGGCGCTCAAGTTCGACGATGTGAAAGGAAATGTATTGCGCCTGAACGAACAGAAAACAGCGCGGAAGGCCAAAGGCGATCAGCCTGCGAAACCTGGTAAGGTTAAGACAATCGAGATCAACGATGTTGCCCGTTCAATCATCGAGAAGCGCCGCCAGGTTAACCCTGATGATGTGTTCTTGTTCCAGAGCAAGTCTAACCGTGTGAAGGGTGCAGCAAAGCCGGTGACACGTGAAGCCGTCAGCCGTGCTTTCAAAGCAGCGGGTGAAGAAGTCTGTGGTGATTCCCGCAACGTTGGCACACACAGCGCCAGGAAAACCCGCGCACGTATCATTTACGAAGATACAAAAGACATCGCCTTAGTTAGCAAGATGCTGAATCACAGTTCTATTCGTGTCACTGAGACTTACTTAGACATCCGTCAGGATGATGTCAATGCCAGTTATCACACTTACCAGCTTTAGAGATGAAGACATGTACCCTATAAGCCCATTAGCTGCACTTTTCTTACAAGTTTTTGGCTGTGGTTGCCTTATCTATCTGGTTTGGCAGGCGGTTATCAATCCTAAATTAGCCTTCAAAAATGCTGCTTATTTCGTTTACTTGATTGGGGTTATGTTTGGATGTGCCATAGTTGCCGCGAAGTTGTTCCCCGGCGAATTCGCCTTCATCAGAGGTGCGGCTATTGGTGTCGCTATAATTGTATTGGTTAAATGGATTAAGGAAAAAATGGAGAAAATTGAAAATGATTAGATCACTTGTGCTTGTATTCATCTTCATCAGCTTCAATGCATTAGCCGTGCAAGTAACGCTAACTGATGTTGAGCGTGTGGAGAATGGGAGAACTGCCCTATGCATTTACACAGGGCATAACATAACCCGTTCTGTTGAGGTTCCAGCAAGCCAGGATTGCAAGGCGGCTATGTCATTTGAGACAGAAGATTAATTTCGATTTGAATAGGTCAAAGTCTTATAAAATTTTAATGTAAAGAAGCTCAAATCCTAATTTTCGTTTGCAAAAATCCCTTCTAGATCCGTCAAATACCCTCCATTTGCATAAGAAAAGCGCCTTTAAACATAAAGTGAAAAAAAAGTGCTTAGCGGTTGACACTAATTGCAAGCCTTATCGGGTGCGGATTTAGGATTTTAACCAGCGGCGTGAGCCATTTTTTAGTGAAAATCAATACTTGTTAGATTGATGTGACAGGATAAAATACATGCATGTTGCGGTTAGACCTCATCAAGAGCCACTACATAATGATTACCCACAGACTTAATCACATTGACGCCTTAGCCTGTGGATAAAAAATTATCAAAATTCCAAATAGTCATTGTGACAGCTCGACACAGGTAAATTGCATGTGAGAAAGTTTAAAAAGAGGAGTTAAACCGTTGAGACAGACAGGAGAGATTATGAAAAGAAAAAAGCTGGAAAGCACTGCAATGCTCCCAGCTTTTCCCACACCTTGAAGGTGTTTTCAGAAGAAGCGTTATCGTTGCCGATCTGCCACTATCCGAAATAAGACAATAGCATTGTAGTGGCAGATTCGGTCCCATGTAAAGTCGCTGTGAGGTATACCAATGCGATTACATTCGATTTTGTTTGACCGAAACGGCAAACCAAAGCCTTACCTGCTTCCTCTAATCTGGATCAGTAAAGTAGCTTTGAATGCCTTGTTCAAATCACTATTTGACCGCTATCTACGCTAAATTAAAGGGGCTTTAAGCCCCTTTTTCAGACTGAGCCCTGCCACCATTCAAAAACATTTGAGACTAACGATTAAACGTTTCTCAAGTCGAGATCTTGAAACTCTACCCAAACACTGTCTTCGTCATCGAAATAAGAAACATTACTCACACCATGCTCAATCAGATTTCTTTTTCCAATCTGATTTCTCTCACTTCCCCGGGGTTGTGCCTCAACGAGTTGTGCCGGTACATACTTATCAGCCAGGAACTCTAATACCCCGTTAATCTTGTCGTAACCGTCTGAATCGAATGCATCGACCTTTTCTTCACCATGTAAGCTGTACTTGATGACGATCTGTTTTGTAGTGGTCATAGTTTCCCTATCCCTATTGAAATGAAGATTAGACCAGATTAACAGCTATGATGCAGTCAAGGCACCTTTCCTTTTTAGAAATCTTCACGGTCATCAAAATAGTTTAATCCGTATGCATACTTATTACTTGTTGAAAGTGACAATACTTCAACGTCAGGATTAACCTTATTAACAATTACATTCAGCAACTGAAGCTGAGGAATTGTTAAACGCCCACCAACAAAAATGTTATTGATGGATTTTGGATCATACCCATGTAACCCTTGAGCGCAGTAACTATCATCACCATTAAATGGGTCTTTATGGACTAAAATTCTAAATTCATTTTCATAATCCCAAGCAAAGTGTTTTTTAAACATAACATCAGTTCCAAACGCTTCAATCGGATTATTGAAAGTATGAATCAAATCAGTGTATTGTACATCTCCATCCACAATAGAGAATCGCTTATCTTCATTCAATGAAGAGATCAAGCTTTCTGTTTTGAACTCTAAGCAAATGCCTGAAAACTGGTCAGCATAATGCGACCACATCAGTGTGTTGGTTTTAAATTGTCTAGGATCAGTAGGGCAAATCTTGGTAAAACTGCAAACTGCTGAGTTTTTGATCATTCGTGTAACAGTATCATCAACATTTGCAAAATTTGAAGTATGACCAAAAATCAATTCTGGCGTAAATTCATAGTTAGCTTCAAAGGGATCGTTCAAGTTAAACAAATTTGAAAACCACAATTCGGATGAATTAAGGCTTGTCAGGCTGTTCACATTTAAACTTTGGTATTTATAAATGTATTCGGGTCTACTCATTTCCAATCAATCCCATCGACCACTGGAAGCAATTCTTCAAGTGTTGGCTCATGTGTGTACCGTGCAGTTATACCTAATGACTCCGTAAGGCTATGGCCAACTACAATCTGAACTTGCACAGGTCGTGCATGTGCTAAAGCCTTGGTTATGAAAGAGTGACGGATCGAGTGAACGCGTCTCTTTTGCCCCTTCTCATTGTAATCTGGTGCATTGCATTGGCGCATAATCGTTACCCAAGCATCAGTGACTTCTTTGTAACCTGGGAACTTAGGAAAAAGTCTGTCTGTTGGTTTTTTACCTTCAGCTAGCTTTTCTAAAATCCCTTCAATGCTTTTATGAACCGGGATCTGTCGTTTGGCATGATCGGTCTTTCCGCCTTCAATGAAGATGTATCTACGCCCTGTTAGTTCATCGGTGCGGAACTGACTTACCTTTAGATCTGCAATTTCGCCCCGGCGTGCTCCTGTATGGCATAAGGTAAGGAAGTAAGCCTTACGCCAGTTATCATCAGTGAGGCCGTCCAGGTGAGCTACCAGCCGCTTCATCTCAGGCGCTGAGAAGTTGCCGCCTCTGTTCTCTTTAACTTCATACTTTATCCCCTCTGTTGGGGCCAAGGTGAGAACGTCTTTTTCATCTTTTAGAAAGACTTTGAAGAAAGAGCTATAAATCTTCAGATGCTTTTTCACCATCGCGCTACTAAGCAAATCTTCCTCCGGCACATCATGATCGATGCACTGTTGAAGAGTCATAGTTTTGTATGGGTGTGCAAAGCGCTTAGGTAGTGCCGTGATGACTTCCAGTGTCTTCCTGATGTCTTGCTTGGTGATAACAGATACAGGTACATCCCCAACAATGTAAAGAAGGATTTCAAAGAATCGTTTGTTCTCTCTATCGATTGATTTAACCCAATGGCTACCCTTCTCTTTGACGAACATTGACCACGCATCTGACAGCGATAGAGATCCACTTTCATCTTCTGCCACTAGTTTGGGTTCACCCACTTCAGGAACAACAGGAAGCCCCTGTTTAAGCCCTTGAACAATTTGCTGATACTTTGGCAGGTCTTTTGAGTAAAACGCTTGATAGGCTTCGTATAGTTGCGCCCTGCTCATGTTCAATTGGCTACCAGCCGCCATCACATCAAGTGGCAAAGAATCTGGATCAAAACCTTCGTGCTTAAGCATGTACTTAATCAGGTTCTCGCTAAAAGGATGACCGTTGATCAAATCATCTGATACAGCCCCTGCATAACCTGCCGCTGTTTCTATAGTATCTGCCGGATTTACTGGCCTTAGTCCCGCAGCCCTAATGATTGATCCAAGTTGTGGGATTCTTTCCGCTTCTTGCAGATCGGTTTCAAGCAGTCTGAACAGCAAACTATCAAGATCACGTTTCGTCAGCGCCTTGAGGTCAACAATCTTCAGTTTGAAATCCTCTTCACTCATCTGCCCTGATTGCACTAAAGGAATGTAGGCAGACAACCGCGACATTGTAGCTTGTGCAGTTTTAAGCGAGTCAGTAGCTAAGGATTGGCGAAAGAATTTGCCAGAGGGTATACGAAAGTTGATGTAGAAAGTGTCACCACGTTTCGTAGTGTATTTGGGTGTGTTGCTCACGGCCTTATGATTGTTGTACACCGAATTGTTGCCCATAACGTTGACCTTGTTGTTGTTAAGTCATTGATTTTATTAACAAGGAAATCGTAACAGATTGATTTTAAGCCTAAATTCTCGGGCCTTCCCAGGCGTCGTGGTAAGAAGAGGTGCGATACAGGGATTACCAATTCCTATATCAGAATCTGTTACCGCTGCGCATCGCTTGTGCAATCTCAGGCGGCCCGCGATTTTACACTAACGCAAGTTTTGTTAACACCTTTTCCTTTGCTGCCGATAATAGATGGCCCGGCAAAGAGCGTCCGCTCGACCGTTCAGTATTAATCATTCGCCTAATTGATAGATCTTCTTCATTAACCGTACGTTCGACATTGCCAAGTCACTGAATTATTACCATTTGCCGCTAAGCTTTTTAGCATGAGCATTTTGCCAACTTTAGCCCACTGATACATTAGCACCTTTCACGACTGTCTTAGCAGCAGAGCTTGCCAGGCTTATAATCATTCACGAACGCAATAACTGCGTTAAAAGCAAAAAACAGCATATAAAACTATTTAACTGACTTAAATAAGCCTCACTTTAGTGATAAATCTAAATTGATAGTTAATTGGCACTACAGGTTGGATTAAGTCTGTATTTTTGTATTTTTTGATTAATATTAAATTTGATGAATTGTTCTTAAGAAAAAACCGTGTAAAATTTAAGCCTGAAATCCAGTGTGTCGTCATAATAATTTAGCTTCAATTTACTATTTATATTCGTTCAAATAACAAAGCATTAACGAACACTGTGTAATTTCACTGATAATATAAACCGGCGCGCGCGGGATCTGACGCGTTTATTCATTCACGGAATGAATTTAATTCGCATGTCGAAAGTCTTCACCAGGGATTTTACGGACATGCTTTAATGAAGATCACAGCCATGAAAACCTCTCTGCTTTGGCCTGCGCTTGCTGCGCTGGCACTGAGCGGTTGTTCCGTGGGCCACACTGAGTACAGTCGTACTGCGATGCAACACGTCGATATGAGCGTGACAGGCATTCCGACTGTGCTGGGTATGGGCATCCTCGGCACAACTATTCCTCTGACACCAGAATACAGCCTCACGGCTGCTCACGTGGCGAAAACCGCCGTGCAACGCGTTAAGGCTTATCATCCTTATTGCGACGTCGCGATTATTTACCATAAAAACAGTCCGGAAACGCTGGCTAAATTCCGCAGCGGCGCCATCGGGGAACCGATTAAAATGTACGGTTACAGCTTTATTTCCGCCATGCCTGTGGAATCAAGTGGCGTTAATTTAGCGCGTACCGCTATCACCAATAAATGGAATAAAAAACCTTGCATGGCCATGGCATCTAATGCTGGCGTCGTCCAGGGAATGTCAGGTGGTGCGGTATATAATGCTGACCAAACTATTGGTGGTGTCATCGTGGGTTACAGTCATGAAATATCCAACGTGCGCAGTAAGAAAGTCATCTTAAAAGATGTCTCTCTGTATATTCCGTACGGGGATTTTAAAAAATGGCTGGAATCAAATCTTGGTCAGACGCAGAACGCAACGCCTGACCATGCATAATTACTGGAATGGGCGCGTGTCACCGACGCCTTCGCGCACCACCACCGGCGCATCGCTGGTGAGATCGATCACCGTGGTCGGCTGCTGACCCAGCGTGCCGCCATCGATGATCAGATCCACCAGCTTGCCAATACTGTATTGAATCTCTTCAGGATCCGATTCCGTAAAATCGTTGCCGGGCAACATCAGCGATGTCGACATCATCGGCTCGTTGAGGCGTTCCAGCAGCGCCAGCGCCACCGGATTGGACGGTACGCGCAGCCCAATGGTTTTACGTTTGTCATTCATTAAACGACGCGGTACTTCCTTGGTCGCCTTCAAAATGAAGGTGTAATTGCCCGGCGTGTTATTTTTCAGGATGCGAAACGCGGAGTTATCCACCTGCGCATAGGTCGACAGCTCCGACAAATCGCGGCACATCAACGTGAAGTTGTGATTGCCATCCAATTGGCGAATGCGACAAATGCGCTCCATGGCATTTTTCTCTTCCAGGCGACAACCCAGCGCGTAGCCAGAATCGGTTGGATAAACAATCACGCTGCCTTTGTTGAGATAATCGACGGCCTGGTTCACCAAGCGCGGCTGCGGATTGTCGGGATGAATGTGAAAATATTGACTCATAAAAACCTCATATCACCTGTCTGCAACAGCAACGCTGGGCGCCAACTCAGGGAAGCGTTCCCAAACGGGCTCCACGCCTCCTGGTAGCCATAACTTGCGTCCCAGTTCTATCCACGGACAAGGTTGGTGGAAATCTGATCCCTGCGACCCTGCTAACTGATTGTCACGCGCATAGGTTGCCAGCTGCGTGCGCTCGTTTGGGGCTTGCTGGCACTGCGCAACTTCCATCGCATCGCCGCCCACGTCGGCAAAATGCGCAATCAGCCGCTTTAACCATTTAGCGGACAAACCGTAACGACCCGGATGCGCCAAAACGGCATAGCCGCCAGAATGATGAATAGCATCAATGGCTTGTTTAATTGTACACCATTGCGGAGGCACGTAGCCTGTTTTCCCACGCGCCAGATAATTCTTGAACACCTGCGCCATGTTATCGGCTTTGCCAATCTCGACCAGATAACGCGCAAAATGACCACGGGTGATCAAACCGCCTTGCGCCAGACGCTGAGCGCCAGCTAGAGCATCTGGGATACGCGCACGTTCAAGGCGCTCGGCAATCTGCAGTGCCCGATCCTGACGCGTTTGATGTTGGTGGTGGAGGAATTCGATCAGCGCAGGATGATGGCAATCAACTTTCAGCCCCACAATGTGGATCTCATGATTTTCCCATAACGTCGACGCTTCTAAACCGGCCAGCACGCGGATCGGCAGATCGTATTGATCCACTGCCGCCTGCGCCTCCGCCACGCCCGCCACCGTGTCGTGATCGGTAATAGCCAGCACACCGACTTTCATTTCAACGGCACGCTGCACCAGCGCAGTGGGCGTCAATAAGCCGTCTGAAGCCAGCGTATGGCTGTGTAAATCGTAAAGGGGAAAACGAGCGATGTCTGACAAGATAACTCCAGCAACTGCATAAACCGGCAAGCATAATAACGATTTTGCCCCTGGCTGAAAAAGGGTATTGACATTTTTCGCCCGAACCAGTTAACTAGTACACAAGTTCACACGTAACGGGTATTTAATCATGGCTATTTTGGGTACGCATTTAAATGGTTGGTGGCGCGATGATCCCTTTATCGGGCGACGTCGTCGTGCACAACTTGCGTAACCGCAGTGCAGATTGATACCTAAGCCCGCCACCGAGCGGGCTTTTTTTTGAGCGAAATTCAGAGAATCCATTATGGCTATTGCGAAACCTACATTGAAGTTGATAACCGGTACCGCGCCTTACCGCGAAGATCCGGCCGCAGTGTTTCATCAATTATGCGGCGCACGTCCAGCAACTTTGCTGCTTGAATCCGCGGATATCGACAGCAAACAGAACCTGAAAAGCCTGCTTATCGTTGATAGCGCACTGCGTATCAGTGCGCTGGGCAACATCGTCACTGTCAAAGCGCTGTCGGAAAATGGTCGCGCCATCTTGCCGCTGTTGGACGAGGCGCTGCCATCAGAAGTGCGCATCGACGTGCGCCCCGACGGCCGCGAATTGCATTTCACCCAGCCGCAAGGTATGCAGGATGAAGATTCCCGTCTGAAAGCCCTTTCCGTGTTCGATGCGCTGCGCCTGATTCCGCAACTGGTTAACAGCCCAGAAGAAGAGCGTGAAGCGATGCTGCTCGGTGGATTGTTCGCTTATGATTTAGTCGCCGGTTTTGAAGACCTGCCTGAACTGCGTAATGAACAACGTTGCCCGGATTACTGCTTCTATCTGGCCGAAACCTTACTGGTGATCGACCATCAACAGCGTAGCGCACGCCTGCAGGCGAGTTTGTTCAGCCCATCTACCAGCGAGTTCCAGCGTCTGCAAAGCCGCATTGAACAACTGCGCGGCCAGATGACGCAAGCTGCGCCCGCGTTGCCAGTACAGCGCGTGGAGCAAATGACGCTCAGCACCAGTCAGAGTGACGAAGAGTATTGCAGCGTAGTGCGTGAAATGCAGGAAGCGATTCGCATCGGCGAAATCTTCCAGGTGGTGCCTTCACGTCGTTTCTCGCTGCCATGCCCTTCTCCACTGGCCGCCTACGACACACTGAAAAACAGCAATCCAAGTCCTTACATGTTCTTTATGCAGGACCAGGATTTCGCCCTGTTTGGTGCCTCGCCAGAAAGCTCACTGAAATATGACGCCACTTCGCGCCAGATTGAGATTTACCCGATTGCCGGGACGCGTCCACGCGGACGTCATGCCGACGGCTCGCTGGATCGCGATCTCGATAGCCGCATCGAACTGGAAATGCGTACCGACCATAAAGAGATGGCCGAGCACCTGATGCTGGTGGATTTAGCGCGTAACGATTTGGCACGTATCTGCGTGCCGGGCAGCCGCTACGTTGCCGATCTCACCAAAGTTGACCGCTACTCGTTCGTGATGCATCTGGTGTCACGCGTGGTGGGCACGCTGCGCGCAGACCTCGACGTGCTGCACGCGTACCGCGCCTGCATGAACATGGGCACGCTGAGCGGCGCGCCAAAAGTGCGTGCGATGCAACTGATTGCCGGGAAAGAAGGCACACGTCGTGGCAGCTACGGCGGCGCAGTCGGCTATTTCACCGCTAACGGCGACCTTGATACCTGCATCGTTATCCGATCTGCGTGGGTTGAAGACGGCGTGGCCACCGTGCAAGCCGGGGCCGGTGTGGTGCTGGATTCTCAGCCTCAGGCAGAAGCGGACGAGAGCCGCAACAAAGCGCGTGCGGTATTACGTGCTATCGCAACAGCCCATCACTGCAAGGAGATTTTCTGATGGCCGATATCCTGCTGCTCGATAACATCGACTCCTTTACTTACAACCTCGTTGACCAGCTGCGTACCTTTGGCCACAACGTGGTGATTTACCGTAACAATGTTCCCGCAGACGTACTGATTGATCGCCTGCAGCAGATGGAAAATCCGATTCTGATGCTGTCGCCGGGTCCGGGTGCGCCGAAAGATGCCGGTTGCATGCCGGATCTGCTACAAGCGCTGCGCGGCCGTCTGCCGATTATCGGTATCTGTCTCGGTCATCAGGCGATTGTTGAAGCGTACGGCGGGCATGTTGGCCAGGCCGGCGAGATCCTGCACGGTAAAGCCTCTTCGATCACCCATGATGGCGAGGGCATGTTTGCAGGCCTGAGTAATCCGCTGCCGGTGGCGCGCTATCACTCGCTGGTTGGCAGCAATACGCCAGCCGAATTGACCGTTAATGCCAGCTACAACGGCATGGTGATGGCCGTGCGCCACGATGCCGACCGGGTGTGTGGCTTCCAGTTCCACCCCGAATCCATTCTCACCACCCAGGGCGCGCGCTTGTTAGAACAGACGTTGGCCTGGGCGCTGGCGAAATAATAGGGAGATTACGATGCAAACTATTCTGGAAAAACTTTATCAGTCTGAAACGCTGAGCCAGGCCGAAAGCCACCAGCTATTTAGCGCCATTATTACGGGTCAACTGGAGCCGACGCAGTTAGCCGCTGCGCTCATCGCCATGAAAGTTCGTGGTGAGCGTCCTGAAGAGATTGCTGGCGCTGCTTCCGCACTGCTGGCTGATGCTAAACCCTTCCCGCGTCCGGATTACACCTTTGCCGATATCGTTGGTACCGGCGGTGACGGTAGCAACAGCATTAACATCTCTACCGCCAGCGCTTTTGTCGCAGCAACCTGCGGCTTGAAAGTGGCGAAGCACGGTAACCGCAGCGTCTCCAGCAAATCCGGTTCTTCCGATTTGCTGGCGGCTTTTGGCATCAATCTGGATATGCCTGCCGAACAAGCACGCAAGGCGCTGGACGATCTTAACGTCTGCTTCCTGTTTGCCCCGCAGTATCACAGCGGTTTTCGTCACGCGATGCCGGTGCGTCAGCAGTTAAAAACGCGCACTCTCTTTAACGTGCTGGGCCCGCTGATTAACCCAGCGCGGCCACCTTTGGCGGTGATTGGTGTGTACAGCCCGGAACTGGTGCTGCCGATTGCCCAAACGCTGAAAGTGCTCGGTTATCAACGTGCTGCCGTTGTACACGGCGGCGGAATGGATGAAGTGGCCCTGCACAGCCCGACCCAGGTTGCTGAGCTGCGCGATGGTGAAATCACCGGCTATCAGCTGACGCCAGAAGACTTCGGTTTCGGCTTCCATGACAAAGAAGCCTTGGCAGGCGGCACGCCGGAAGAAAACCGTGACATTCTGACCCGTTTACTCCAGGGTAAAGGCCAGCCCGCCCATGAGCAGGCGGTTGCGGTGAACGTCGCAATGTTACTGAAAGTGTTCGGAAATGAAGATTTGCGCGACAACGCACAGCGCGCCATCGCTGCCATTCGCAGCGGGCAAGCCTACGAGCGTGTTGTCGCTCTGGCAGCGAGAGGATGAGATGAGTATTAAGGGCACTGTTTTAGAGAAAATCGTACAAGATAAAGCCATCTGGGTTGAGGCACGCAAAGCACAGCAGCCGCTGGCCACTTTCCAAAACGATTTGCAGCCTGCGGCACGTCACTTTTACGATGCGCTGCGTGGTTCACGTACCGTATTCATCCTGGAATGCAAAAAAGCATCGCCCTCCAAAGGGCTGATTCGTGAAGATTTTGATCCCGCGAGCATCGCGGGCGTTTATCGTCATCACGCTTCTGCGGTTTCGGTATTGACCGATGAAAAATACTTCCAGGGCGATTTTGATTTTCTGCCGATTGTTAGCGCCGCCATTACTCAACCGGTGTTGTGCAAAGACTTCATCATCGATCCCTACCAGATCTATCTGGCACGCCATTATCAAGCCGATGCCATCCTGTTGATGTTGTCGGTGCTGGATGATGATCAATATCGTCAGCTCGCCGCGGTGGCGCACAGCCTGAAAATGGGTGTGCTGACTGAAGTGAGTAATGAAGATGAGCTGGAACGTGCAATTGCGCTGGAGGCCAAAGTCGTCGGCATCAATAACCGCGACCTGCGCGACCTGTCCATCGACCTGAACCGCACGCGCCAGTTAGCACCGCGACTCGGACATGGCGTGACCGTTATTAGCGAATCAGGCATCCATAGCTATGCGCAAGTGCGTGAATTGAGCCACTTTGCTAACGGTTTCCTGATTGGCTCTGCGCTGATGGAAGAAGCCGACCTGACTGCTGGCGTGCGTCGCGTATTGCTCGGTGATAACAAAGTGTGCGGCTTGACTCGCGCCGAAGATGCGCTTGCCGCGCATGAGGCCGGAGCCATTTACGGTGGATTGATCTTCGCCGAAGGCTCACCACGCAAAATCAGTCGCGAGCAGGCGCAAGTGGTACAGGCAGCCGCCCCGCTGAAGTATGTTGGCGTGTTCCGCAACAACAGCACAAGTGACATTGTCACTCAAGCCACGACATTGAATCTGGCAGCTGTTCAGCTGCACGGTGATGAAGATCAAGCGTTCGTCGCGGAACTGCGTCAGGCGCTGCCGGCAGAAATAAAAATCTGGAAAGCGCTCAGCATCAAAGAACACTTACCTGTACGCGACTGGCCGCATGTTGATCGCTACGTGTTTGATAACGGCCAGGGCGGCACTGGCCAACGTTTCAATTGGTCCTTGCTGCAAGGCCAGGATTTGAGCAACGTGCTGCTAGCCGGTGGCCTGAGCGCAGATAACTGCGTTGAAGCCGCGCAGCAAGGCTGTGCCGGCCTCGATTTCAATTCCGGCGTAGAATCTGCGCCCGGCATCAAAGATGCCAGCAAAGTCGCAGCGGTATTCCGCACGCTGCGCGCCTATTAATTTCGCTTGCCCGCCACCGCGCGGGCCGAATAAGGAAGATGAAAAAATGACCACGCTATTGAATCCCTATTTTGGCGAGTTTGGCGGCCAATATGTCCCGCAAATCCTGATGCCCGCGTTGCGCCAGCTGGAAAATGCTTTTGTTGAGGCCCAGCGCGATCCGGAGTTTCAGGCCGAGTTTACTGACCTGCTGAAAAACTATGCTGGACGCCCAACCGCTTTGACGCTGTGCAGCAACCTGACGAAAGGCACCAAAACCCGCCTGTATCTGAAGCGTGAAGACCTGCTGCACGGCGGCGCGCACAAAACTAACCAGGTGCTCGGTCAGGCGCTGTTGGCCAAGCGTATGGGCAAAAACGAGATCATTGCTGAAACTGGCGCCGGTCAGCACGGTGTGGCGTCAGCGTTAGCCTGTGCCTTGCTCGGCATGAAGTGCCGCATCTATATGGGTGCCAAAGATGTTGAACGTCAGTCGCCAAACGTGTTCCGCATGCGTTTGATGGGCGCGGAAGTGATTCCAGTGCATAGCGGTTCCGCAACGCTGAAAGATGCCTGTAACGAGGCGCTGCGCGACTGGTCTGGCAGCTATGAAACCGCGCACTACATGCTCGGCACCGCTGCAGGCCCGCACCCGTTCCCGACCATTGTACGTGAATTCCAGCGCATGATTGGCGAAGAGACCAAAGCGCAGATTCTTGAGCGTGAAGGTCGCCTGCCGGATGCCGTGTTAGCCTGCGTGGGCGGTGGTTCGAACGCTATCGGCATGTTCGCTGACTTTATCGAAGAAGAAAGTGTGGGCCTCATCGGCGTTGAGCCCGCTGGTCACGGTATTGAAACCGGTGAACACGGTGCGCCACTCAAGCACGGTCGCGTGGGGATCTACTTCGGGATGAAAGCCCCGATGATGCAAACCGAAGAGGGCCAGATTGAAGAATCCTACTCGATTTCTGCGGGTCTGGACTTCCCGTCCGTGGGGCCTCAGCATGCGCATCTAAACAGTATCGGCCGCGCTGAATATGTTTCGATCACCGATGATGAAGCCCTCAGCGCCTTCAAAGAGCTGTGCCGTGCTGAAGGTATTATTCCGGCACTCGAGTCTTCACATGCGCTGGCACATGCGTTGAAAATGATCCGCGAAAATCCAGAAAAAGAGCAGCTGCTGGTGGTTAACCTTTCTGGCCGCGGCGATAAAGACATCTTCACCGTTCACGATATTTTGAAAGCCAAGGGAGAGATTTGATGGAACGTTACAATCAGCTGTTTCAACGTCTATCGGCGCAGAAAGAAGGCGCATTTGTCCCCTTCGTTACCCTCGGCGATCCTTCTCCTGAACTGTCGCTGAAAATCATCGATACCCTGGTGGAAGGCGGCGCAGATGCACTCGAACTTGGCATCCCGTTTTCGGATCCGCTAGCCGATGGCCCAACCATTCAGGGTGCGACGCTGCGTGCCTTTGCTTCTGGCACCACCGTGGCGCAGTGTTTTGAAATGCTGGCCACCGTACGCCAGAAATACCCTGACCTGCCGATTGGCTTACTGATGTACGCCAATCTGGTGTTCAGCAAAGGTATCGACAACTTTTATGCCCAGTGCGAGGCGGTCGCTGTGGATTCGGTGCTGGTTGCGGATGTGCCGCTGGAAGAGTCTGCGCCATTCCGTCAGGCTGCGATGCGCCACAATGTGGCACCGATCTTTATCTGTCCGCCAAATGCCGACGATGCGCTGCTGCGTGAAATTGCCGCGCATGGCCGCGGTTATACCTATCTGCTGTCTCGTGCGGGTGTAACCGGGTCGGAAAATCGTGCCAGTCTACCGCTGCATCACCTGATCGAAAAACTGCGTGAGTTTAACGCAGCCCCACCGCTGCAGGGCTTTGGGATTTCTGAACCTGGCCAGGTGAAAGAAGCGATCGCTGCGGGCGCGGCCGGCGCGATTTCCGGTTCGGCGATTGTGAAAATCATCGAGCGTAATCAGAACGATCCGACAACGCTGCTGAGCGAACTGAAAGCCTTTGTTAGCGACCTGAAAGCGGCCACCCACTAAAAGCATTCAGGGCCTTATTCGTCGACGCGGATAAGGCCTTACTACCCTCACAAACATCCCTCTGCCCATCTCCCCCTTAGTCTTCGCTTTTCCGGCCAGCTAAAACCGCAATGAGATCAATAAATGGCATAAATCAGCTAATTTCATCTTTTTTGCACGCGGCGATTTGCCGATTTCGCAACGCCAGACCACAATTAACTGCGCCGCCCCGTTGCGGCGAAACATCATCTAAGACAGGGAGATAAACAATGAAATTTTTCAAAGTCGTTGCAGGATTTATGATGGCTGCGGTAATGGCGCTGGCTCTTAGCGCATGTGCACCAACAGCAACTAAAGAAGGCACTGGCGGTTACATCGACGATACGGTAGTCACCACCAAAGTGAAGGCTCAGCTGCTTAATGACGAAGCGCTGAAATCCACGGAAATCAACGTGGAAACCTTTAAGGGCAAAGTTCAGCTGAGCGGTTTTGTTAGCTCACCGCAGATGGCAAATCGCGCGGTTTCTGTCACGCGTAGTGTAGCGGGCGTGAAATCTGTGGTTAACAATATGCAGATCAAATAACACAACGGGCGACCTTCTGGTCGCCCGCTTCATTTCTGGTTGCCGATCAGAATCGATATCCCGCACCAAAGAAGAACACCCACGGATCAATACGCGTGTTGATGTTCTGCTGCTCACCGCCAGCTTTGAATTTCACTTCGGTATCAATGTCCATGTACCACAGCGATGCATTCAGCATCCAGTCGCGGTTGATTTGATAATCCAGACCCACCTGGCCCGCCATGCCCCAGGAATCTTTAACGCTCAGGTCGCTTAAACCGGCATCCTCACCCGTTTGATTGAATTTGGCATCGTAGAAAGTGGTGTAGTTGATACCGACGCCAACGTACGGGCGGACTTTGTTTTTGCTATCAAAGAAATAGTACTGCGCCATTAAAGTTGGCGGCAGCTGGCGCACGGTGGCCAGATTTCCGGTGGCACCGAGGCCAACCTTATGACGGAACGGGGTTGCAGCCAGCAGCTCAACGCCGATGTTATCCGTTGCCATATAGGTAAAGGTCAAACCCAACTGCGTATCGTTACTTACGTTAAAGCCGCCCATACCCAGCACATTGTCAGAGCCTTCGGTCGGACGGACGGTGGCGCTCCCTGCGCGCATAAAGAAATCACCGGCTTCATGAGCCAGAGCCAGTTGCGGAATTGCCAGCGCCATCAGCAGTGCGCATTTTGCCAGTTTCATAATCACTCCTTTGCCAAATAAAGATGGGTCTCAATGTTGAATGCGGCACAACATTTACCCCTTTTTTGGTAAAAGATCATCTGCATCAATATAAATTAATCACTTAAAAAACAATGGATTGATTCAGATCAATTTTGGCTTTACAGCGCGTAATAAAAGTCCGCTTGCGAAAATTTTTCGCCGTGATTATTTTACCTTTTCCCTGTGTGATTTTGGTTCGATGCCTTAGAGGTGGCGGGCGATCAGATGAGCGATTCACTAAATCCTTGCGTGACCTGTGGCGCATGCTGCGCGCACTTCCGTGTCTCTTTTTACTGGGCCGAAGCCGATGATGGCGCCGGTGCCGTTCCGGTTGAATTAACCGAACCGTTAACCCCGTTTATGCGCAATATGCGCGGTACCAACCAACGCCAGCCGCGCTGTGTTGCGCTGCAGGGCGAGGTCGGCGGCTGCGTCTCCTGCGGCATTTATCAGCAGCGCCCTTCGCCCTGTCGGGAGTTTTCGATGTCCGGCGAGAACGGTGAACTGAACGAAGCCTGCGATCGCGCCCGTGCTCGCTACGGTCTTCCTGCGCTTTTTAACCCTTCTTTACCTGAGATGACAGAAAGTTATCGCAATGCGGGTGCCAGCACGCCAGTAGAACATGTACAATCGCCGGGTTAATTAATCCGGTTCTTTCAAGGAGTTTACATGTCTATCACGGCAAGCTCGTTATACCGTGACACAGGAAATTTTTTGCGCCATCAGCTGGTTACTATTTTACTGCTGGCGCTGCTGACCTCGTTCATTACTGTGATCGTCGGCCACGCGTTAACGCCAGGTGAAGACCAGCTCTCGTTGTTGAGCCAGTCAGATGACAGCGCATCGTCGCTGTTTGAGCTGGTACAAAATATGTCTCCGGATCAGCAGCGTATTTTGTTGCGTGCCTCCGCTGCTGGCACCTTTGCAGCGTTGGTAGGCAACACGCTGCTGCTGGGCGGCATGCTGCTCCTGATCCCGATGGTATCGGGCGGACAACGTGTCAGCGCGCTGCGCGCTATTGGTGCTTCTGCGCCAATCCTGCCTAAGCTGCTGCTGCAAACCTTCCTGATCACCCTGCTGGTGCAACTGGGCTTTATGGTGCTGATGGTGCCCGGCGTGATTCTGGCCATCCTGTTTTCACTGGCGCCGGTGATTCTTGCCAATGAAAAGCTTGGCGTGATTGGCGCCATGCGCGCCAGCATGCGTCTCGCCTGGAAGAATATTAAGGTTATCGCACCCGCCATAGTACTGTGGCTACTGGCCAAAATCGTGCTGATGTTCTTCTTTTCATCACTGACCGTACTGCCAGCGAATATCGCCTCCGTGGTGTTGAACGCGCTGGGTAATATGGTCTCCGCTGTGCTGATTATCTATCTGTACCGGCTGTATATGCTGTTACGTTAATCGTTATGGCGCTCACCCGAGCGCCATAACTGAATGCTCCTGCCCTAATTGGAAACGCTATGAAGCAGTTACTCGATTTTCTTCCCCTGGTGGTTTTCTTCATTTTCTACAAGCTGTACGACATTTTTGTCGCCTCTGGCGCATTGATCGTTGCCACCGGCCTGGCGCTGGTCGTTAGCTGGGTGCTTTACCGCAAGCTGGAAAAAATGACCATTTTCACCTTTGTGCTGGTTGCGGTATTTGGCACCCTGACGCTGGTGTTCCATAACGATGAATTCATCAAATGGAAAGTCACAGTTATCTATTCTCTGTTTGCCGTCGCGCTACTCTATAGTCAGTGGTTCATGAAGCAACCGCTTATCCAAACCATGTTGGGTAAAGAGTTGCAACTGCCATCAGGCGTTTGGCGCAACCTCAACATCGCCTGGGCAATCTTCTTCCTTGCCTGTGGCTTAGCGAATATTTATGTTGCGTTTTGGTTATCGCAGGAATTTTGGGTTAACTTTAAAGTGTTCGGTCTAACCGGCCTGACCCTGCTCTTTACCCTGTTGAGCGGCGTGTATATCTGGCGACAGATGCCGCAACAAGAACAAAAATAATGCCACTCCGCCCGACAGCGTCGGGCTTCTCTTCACCTGCAGAAGAACTGAGCAATGGACGAAAAACATAAGTCGCCGCAAGGCGAGATGGTATTGCGTACTCTGGCCATGCCAGCGGATACCAATGCCAACGGTGATATTTTTGGTGGCTGGTTGATGTCGCAGATGGATATGGGCGGCGCAATCAAGGCCAAAGAAATTGCCGAAGGGCGCGTCGTCACCGTGCGCGTGGACGGAATGACGTTCTTAAAACCGGTGGCGGTTGGTGATGTGGTGAGCTGTTACGCGCGCTGCATCCGTACCGGCAACAGTTCTATGACCATCAATGTTGAAGTGTGGATTAAAAAAGTATCGTCCGAGCCTATCGGACAGACCTACTGCGCAACCGAAGCGGTATTTGTCTACGTCGCCGTTGACAACACCGGGCAATCTCGCCCTCTGCCGCCCGGCAGAAGCAATTTAAGCGATCTGTAACGCAAAAAAGCGGTCAACTGACCGCTTTTTTTCCTCTCAACCAAGAGTGCTTACTCAATATTGGCGCCGCCATTGATGCGGAACACAATATTCATAGTCAGGTTCTTGCCTGGACGACCCGGTTGATAGCGCCATTTCTTCATCGCCTGCTTAACCTCACGTTCGAACATATTGCGTGGTTCAGCCGACAAGATTTCAACGTTATCCACACGACCTTCGCTATCAACATCAAACTGCACGCGCACACGTCCCTCAACGCGCAATGCAAACGCTCGCGCCGGATAAGCAGGCTTGCTGACGTTCATCGCCTTCGGGCCATCAGAGATGCTCGGTGTTGCGGTCGGATTCGCCTTTGGTGCTGTCGTTGGGCGCGTCTGCGTGGTCGGCGCTTCCTGTTTAAACGGATTTTCCTGCGGCTTCACTTCCTGACGCGGTTTCGGTTCAACTTTCTTCTCAACCTTTGGCTTTGGTTTCGGTTTTGGCTTCGGCTTCGGCTTCGGTTCTGGCTTAGGAATCGGCACGGGCTCAACCTTTGGCGGCTCTGGTGCCACTTCTGGCTCTGGCTCAGGTTCTGGCGGCGGCGGTGTGACCTCAGCCGGTGCGGGTTCCGGTTGCACCTCCGGCGCGACCATCGTCACGCTAATGGGCTGAGACGCTTTTGGAACTTCAATGACCTGATGAAACGATGCATAGAGAATGCCAGCGATCAACGAACCGTGAAGTATCACGGATAAAATTACAGCAATAGGGGTACGTGTAGGCAAAGGCATAGTCAACGTGGTCATATCATTCATATTCATTGAGTGAAGGGGAGATTTTAAATGCAAATAGCAATCAGTTTCAATAAGGGATGTAAAAGCGCCCGTAGAAAGGCCTTTTTTAACCCTGATTGCGCTGAATGACTGCGTATTTATCTTTCGTTTGCACTCTGATTAACGATCACTTAACGTGTCACGCAATTTCGGCAAGTCTAACGGGAGTATCCCATCGTGCTTTACGTCATTTATGCGGAAGATACCGCTGATTCATTGGAAAAACGCAATTCGGTACGTCCCGCGCATCTTGCTCGTTTGAAGCTGTTGCAGGATGAAGGTCGACTGATTGCTGCGGGTCCGCTGCCAGCGGTGGACAGTAACGATCCAGGCCCGGCTGGTTTCACCGGTTCCGTGATTATCGCCGAATTCTCTTCACTGGAAGTCGCTGAATCATGGGCCAAGGATGATCCCTATATCGCTGCAGGCGTTTATGAAAAAGTCGCGGTTAAGCCATTCAAACGCGTCTTCTAATTTATGTGGCAGTCAGTTTTACTGCTGGTGATGGCATTAACCCTCATCGGCAGAGCACTTTGGGTATGGCGTCGGCAAGGCTGGCGCCACGCTCGGCAGCACATCGTGATGATGATTGTGCTGGCCGCAGCAGTGCAAATGGTCAATATAATGCTGGTGTTGCGCGGTGCATAATGACCGCGTAAGCCGTTAAATCATTTGCGAGATAAACAGGATGGAGCGTCGATGCTGCTGCGCCACCTGATGACGAATAGTGTGAATGCGTTTATAGCGACGCGACTGCCCTTCCAGCCAACGAGAACGACGACGGTGTACCTGACGTAACATTCTCCAGCGTGCCACTTCATTTTTACTGCGTCTCATCACATCCTCTCAGACAGGCTAAACTCGGCAGGGATTATAAAGATCTGTTGGGAAATACCAAATCGAAAGCTTCATCGAAACATCATTCAGGATTAAAGGTTTCACTACCTGTGATCAGCACGTAAACTTTGCACAACAAAGCGCGAACAGGACGTCCACTTAATGACCACATTTTATACCCTAATCAGTTGGTTGCTGCTGTTTGGTTATTGGCTGCTGATTGCGGGTGTCACGCTACGTATTCTGATGAAACGTCGCGCAGTCACCTCGGCAATGGCCTGGCTGCTGATCATCTACATTCTGCCGCTGGTGGGTATAATCGCCTATCTCTCCTTTGGTGAACTGCATTTAGGTAAACGGCGTGCCGAGCGCGCGCGCACCATGTGGCCGTCCACTGCCAAATGGCTCAACGATCTCAAGCAGTGCCGGCATATCTTCGCCACTGAACACAGCGACGTGGCGCGTTCCTTATTTGATTTGTGCCGCCATCGTCAAGGCATTGCGGGCGTAAAAGGTAATCAGCTGCAGTTGCTGACCAACTCCGACGATGTGATGCACGCGCTGATACGCGATATCCAACTGGCGCGTCACAACATCGAGATGGTGTTCTATATCTGGCATCCTGGCGGGCTAGCCGACGAAGTGGCGGAATCGTTGATGGCTGCATCGCGTCGCGGCGTGCATTGCCGTTTGATGCTGGACTCCGCAGGTAGCGTCACCTTCTTTCGCAGTCCGTGGGTCAATATGATGCGCAATGCTGGCATCGATGTGGTTGAAGCGTTACAGGTAAGCCTGCTGCGCGTGTTCCTGCGACGTATGGATTTACGCCAGCATCGCAAAGTGGTGCTGATTGATAATTACATCGCTTACACCGGCAGCATGAACCTGGTTGATCCGCGCTTCTTTAAACAGGAAGCGGGCGTTGGTCAGTGGATTGATTTGATGGCACGTATGGAAGGTCCAGTGGCGACGACAATGGGCATTGTCTATGCCTGCGACTGGGAGATAGAAACCGGGAAGCGCATTCTGCCGCCCGCGCCGGATGGCAACGTCATGCCCTTCGAACAAGAGAGCGGTCATACCATTCAGGTCATCGCCTCCGGCCCGGGTTTCCCTGAGGATATGATCCACCAGGCGTTGCTCACCGCGGTTTACTCCGCGCGCGAGCAACTGATTATGACAACACCCTACTTTGTGCCGAGTGATGACCTGCTGCACGCCATTTGTACCGCGGCGTTACGCGGTGTGGAAGTCAGCATTATTGTGCCGCGCCACAATGATTCGCTGTTGGTAGGCTGGGCAAGTCGCGCCTTCTTTACCGAACTGCTGGAAGCCGGCGTGAGGATTTATCAGTTTGAAGATGGCTTACTGCATACCAAAAGTGTGCTGGTCGATGGGCAACTGAGTTTGGTCGGCACGGTTAATCTGGATATGCGCAGCTTGTGGCTTAACTTTGAGATCACTTTAGTCGTTGATGATGACGGCTTTGGCAGCGATCTCGCCACCGTGCAGGATGATTACATCGCCCGCTCACGCTTACTGGATGGCGCTCGCTGGGCGAAACGTGCCTGGTGGCAACGCATCGTTGAACGACTGTTTTACTTCTTTAGTCCTTTACTGTAAAACGAGCGAAAATATTACCGCCTTAGGGCAAGCAGGAATGACCATGGATTTAAATAATCGCCTTACTGAAGATGAAACGCTGGAGCAGGCTTACGATATTTTTCTTGAGCTGGCTGGCGACAATCTCGATCCCGCTGACATTATTCTGTTCAATCTGCAGTTTGAAGAGCGCGGTGGCGCAGAACTGTTTGATCCTGCAGAAGACTGGCAGGAACACGTTGATTTCGATCTCAACCCAGACTTCTTCGCTGAAGTGGTGATTGGATTGGGTGAAGCTGACGGCGAGCCGATTACTGATGTGTTCGCACGCGTCCTGCTTTGCCGCGAAAAGGATCACAAGCTCTGCCATATCCTGTGGCGCGAGTAAGCGGCAGACAGCAAAACGCCGGGCAATAGCCCGGCGTTTTCTTTTATAGCGGATCGACTTTTAGGCAGGAAACCGCATGACGGAAACTGCCTTCCAATAGCGGCCGCGTTTTCGCGCACTCCGGTCCGGCAATCGGGCAACGCGTGCGGAACACGCATCCCGATGGCGGATTGATGGGTGATGGCAGCTCCCCTTCCAGCAGCTGGATTTGTTTGTTCTTCTCCAGATCCGGATCGGGAATAGGTACCGCTGACATCAGCGCACGGGTATACGGATGCTGCGGATTGTTATACACCGCATCGTAAGTGCCCAGCTCAACTGCATGCCCGAGATACATTACCAGCACGCGATCGGAGATGTGTTTTACCACCGCTAAATCGTGGGCGATAAAGATCAATGACAGCCCCATTTCACGCTGTAACTTCTGCAACAGGTTGACGACCTGCGCCTGAATCGACACGTCTAGCGCCGATACCGGCTCATCGCAGATGATCAGTTTCGGCTCCAGAATCAGCGCGCGTGCGATACCAATACGCTGACACTGGCCGCCCGAGAATTCGTGTGGATAACGGTTGATGAGGTTAGGTAATAAACCTACCTTCATCATCATGCTTTTTACTTTATCCTTCACTTCCTGGCGCGGCATCTTTGGGTAATAGGTGCGCAGCGGTTCAGCAATGATATCGCCAATAGTCATACGTGGATTGAGCGATGCCAGCGGATCCTGAAAGATCATCTGAATGTCGCTGCGCGCCTGTCGCCACTGTTCCTGGCTTTGCCCTAGCAAATCGCGCCCTAACCAGGCGACGCGTCCTTCCGTGGCTTTCACCAGGCCAATGATGGCGCGGGCCAGCGTCGATTTACCACAACCCGATTCACCCACTACACCCAGCGTTTCACCTTCATACAGTCGCAGACTGACGCCGTCGACCGCTTTCAAGGTGTGCGGTGGCTGCCAGAACCACTGTTTGCCATCCTTAATCTCGAAATGCACCTTCAGGTCGGCGATCTCCAGCAGGACTTTTTTCTCTTCGACTACGGTGCTCATACTAACTCCTCCACCGGCTTGAAGCAGGCACGCAAGCGACCTTCCGCGAAAGGCTCCAGCGGCGGTGCCTTGGCGCAAATGTCCATGGCGTAGGCGCAGCGAGGCTGGAACGGACAGCCTTGCGGCAGGCGCAGCAGGTTTGGCGGGTTGCCTGGAATGGTGGTCAGCGACTCGCCCTCTTCGGCATCCAAACGTGGTACTGCACTTAGCAGACCAATCGAGTACGGATGTGCAGGATGATAAAATACATCGCGTGCACGCCCATATTCCATGGTCCGGCCGGCGTACATCACCAGCACTTTGTCACAGATACCCGCTACGACGCCGAGGTCGTGGGTAATCATCACAATCGCAGTATTGAATTCGCGCTTAAGCTCATTCAGCAAGGTCATGATCTGCGCCTGCACGGTGACGTCGAGCGCCGTGGTCGGCTCATCGGCAATCAGCAGCTTCGGGCGACACAGCAGCGCCATCGCAATCATCACACGCTGGCGCATACCGCCGGAGAACTCATGCGGGAACATCTTCATGCGCTTACGCGCTTCCGGCATTTTCACGGCGTCTAGCATCCGCACCGACTCTTCAAAAGCCTGGGCGCTGTTCATGCCTTTGTGCAGCTTCAGCACTTCCATTAACTGCTCGCCAACGCGCATGTAAGGATTGAGCGACGTCATCGGGTCCTGGAAGATCATCGCAATCTGTTCAGCACGCAGTTTGTTCAGCTTGTTTTCCGGCAGATTGAGGATCTCTTCGCCGTTGAATTTTGCTGAACCGCCAATGCGCCCATTTTTTGCCAGTAGCCCCATCAAGGCAAATGCGGTTTGCGATTTACCTGAGCCGGATTCGCCAACAATGCCCAGCGTTTCACCTGCATGCAGTGAAAAGTTGAGGTCGTTCACAGCAGTGACATCGCCATCGTGGGTGCTGAAGGTGACGCGTAAATCTTTTACATCAAGCAGCAGGTTACTGTTTCCCGCACGCGCAGCCATTGCTGGCTGAAATTCATGAATGGTCATCGGGAAACTCCTTAACGATCTTTCGGGTCGAGGGCATCACGCAAGCCATCGCCGATAAAGTTAAAACAGAACAGCGTGACCACGAGGAAACCTGCCGGGAACATCAGCAACCACGGCGACACTTCCATTGAGTTGGCGCCATCGCTCAACAACGCCCCCCAACTGCTCAAGGGTTCCTGCGTACCAAGGCCGAGGAAGCTGAGGAATGATTCAAAAAGAATCATGCTTGGTACCAGCAGCGAGGCATACACCACCACCACGCCCAGCACGTTTGGCACAATATGACGCAGCACGATTTTAAAGGTACTTACACCGCCGACCTGCGCCGCTTCAATGAACTCTTTGCGCTTCAGACTCAACGTTTGGCCGCGCACGATACGCGCCATATCCAGCCACGACACCATGCCGATCGCCACAAAGATCAGCAGAATGTTACGACCAAAAAAGGTCACCAGCAGAATAACGAAGAACATGAACGGGAAGGAGTTGAGGATCTCCAAAATACGCATCATCACCGAGTCGATTTTACCGCCCAGATAACCCGCCAGTGAGCCATACAGCGTGCCCACCAGCACCGCGATCAGGGCAGAAGCGATCCCCACCATCAATGAGATGCGGCCACCAATAGCAACGCGTACCAGCAGATCGCGTCCCGAGGAATCGGTACCAAACCAGTGACCGGAAACGGTATCCGGCGCGGCAGACATCATTCCCCAATCCGTGTCGTCATATTTGAACTGCGACAACATCGGTGCGAACACGACGAACAGCGTGATCACCAGAAGCACCAGCAAACTAATGAAGGCGGCTCGGTTATGAATGAAGCGGCGACGCGCATCCTGCCATAGGCTGCGCCCTTCGACTTCCAGTTTTTCACTGAAGGCATCCAGAGCTTCGCTGTTTTTCTTACTTAACATCATGGGCGAGCTCCACAATCAGTAACGGATTTTCGGATCGATCACGGCGTACAGCACATCAACGATCGCGTTAAACAGAATGGTCAGCACGCCAACCAGAATGGTCAGACTCATTACCAGCGAGTAGTCACGGTTTAAAGCCCCGTTAACGAACAGCTGGCCGATGCCCGGCAAACCATAGATGGACTCAATCACCATTGAACCGGTGATGATGCCGACAAACGCCGGTCCCATATAGGAAAGTACCGGTAGCATGGCGGGCTTCAGTGCGTGACGCAGCACGATACGGCGCAGTGGCAGGCCTTTCGCGCGTGCGGTACGGATGAAGTTTGAGTGCATCACTTCAATCATCGAACCGCGCGTAATACGCGCGATGCTGGCGATGTAGGCCAGCGAGAGCGCGACCATCGGCAGCAACATGTAATTCCATTGGCCGCCGTTCCAGCCACCGCCTGGCAGCCAGCGCAAGGTAATCGCAAACACCAGCACCAGTAACGGCGCCACGACAAAGCTGGGGATCACCACGCCGGTCATCGCGACCCCCATCACGGCATAATCCCACAGGGTGTTTTGCTTCAGGGCGGCGATCACGCCAGCCGTCACGCCCAGCACCACGGCGAGGAAGAATGCGGCCAGACCGAGTTTGGCTGACACCGGGAAGGCATGGCCGACCAGATAATTGACCGAGTAATCTTTGTATTTAAACGAGGGGCCAAAATCGCCATGCGCCAACTGCACCAGATAGCTCAGGTACTGTTTGCCAATTGGATCGTTGAGATGGTACTTCGCTTCGATATTCGCCATCACTTCCGGTGAAAGAACACGCTCGCCGGTAAATGGACTGCCGGGTGCCAGTCGCATCATAAAGAAAGAGATGGTAATGAGGATAAAGAGCGTCGGGAGGGCTTCGAGGAGCCGACGCAGGATGAATTTTAACATTGCCGTACCTACCAGGCTGTTGCTTCACAAAGTAAAAAGGCGGTGCCGCAGCACCGCCACTATCGATAGCCTGAGTGCTATTAATGTTTAATGATATACAGATTTTTATCGACGGTTTTATCCAGCGGATCGTTGCCGGTGTAACCGCCCACGTAAGGTTTCACTAAACGCGCATTGACGTAGTAGTAAACCGGCACGATGGTGCTGTCTTTATCCAGAATCTGCTCAGCTTTCTGATAATCCGCTACGCGCGCTTTATCGTCTGTGGCCTTGACCGCATCGTGGATAACTTTATCGAAGTCAGCACTCTTGTAGTGCGAGGTGTTACTGCTGCTGTCAGACAGCATGATGTTCAGGAATGAGGTAGGTTCATTGTAATCCGCACACCATGCAGCACGAGAAACATCAAAGTTGCCCTGATGACGGGTATCCAGGAAGGTTTTCCACTCCTGGTTTTCCAGCTTGATGTTTACGCCGATGTTTTTCTTCCAGATTGAAGAGGCCGCGATCGCCAGTTTCTTGTGTAGGTCAGAAGTGTTATACAGCAGGTTGAAAGTCAGCGGTTTATCAGCGGTATAACCCGCTTCCGCCAGCAGTTTTTTCGCTTCTTCGTTACGCTTGTTCTGATCCCATTTGAACCAATCCGGCGGCAGCAGTTCCATGCCATCGGTGGCTGGCGGGGTGAAGCTATAAGCCGGTTGCTGACCTTGCGCCAGAACCTTATTCACCATGATGTCGCGATCCAGACCAAGTTTCAGCGCGGTACGCACGCGTGGATCGGTAAACGGTGCTTTCTGGTTGTTGATTTCGTAGTAATAGGTGCACAGATACGGCTTCACCATCAACTCTTTACCGTTATCACGCTGCAGTTTTTTGAACAGCTCGATTGGCATGTTGTTATAGGTGATATCACTGCCGTTCTCCGAGAAGTAACGGTTTACGTCGCTGACCTCAGAGTTGATTGGCAGAAAAGTCACTTTATTCAGAACTGTGTGCTCGTTATCCCAATACTGCGGGTTACGCACCAGCGTCACGCGTTCGTTGATCACGTGTGAATCAAGTTTGAATGCACCGTTACCGACCCAATTTTGCGGTTGAGTCCACTGATCGCCAAACTTCTCGATAGCAGGCTTATACACCGGGGACATAACGGAGTTGATCAGTAGCTTGTAAAAATACGGTACTGGCTCGCTCAGCGTGACTTCCAACGTGTGATCATCGATTGCTTTCACACCCAGATCGGTAGTGGGTTTTTTACCGGCGATGATGTCGTCAACATTGACGATGTGACCATATTGCGGATAGCTGGCGTATGGCGATGCGGTTTTCGGATCCACCAGACGTTGCCAGCTATACACGAAATCTTGTGCGGTGACCGGTTCACCGTTGGACCATTTGGCGTTTTTACGCAGGTGGAAAGTCCAGACTTTGAAATCTTTATTTTCCCAGCTTTCCGCCACGCCCGGCACCGGTTTGCCATCGCTGTCACTGGTGATTAGACCTTCATACAGGTCACGCGCGATGTTGTCTTCGGGTACACCTTCAATTTTGTGGGGATCCAACGACTGTACTTCATCGCCATTACCGCGAACCAGTTCCTGTTTTGCTGCCAATTCAACGCCTGCTGGTACTGTTGCTGCCAGCGCGGCATTCCCTGCCAGCGCGCCGATTGCGGCGAATACGCCCGCAGCAATCAGGCTTTTTTTCGTGATGTTGTTCATTATTACGCTCCAGTTTTATTATCTTTACCGGGTCGACTTATCGCCCGGCGTACCCCGTTTCCAGGTGATCTCCGCGTGTCTGAACGAAGACCCTAATCACCCTTCAGGGTTTACCACGGTAAAGTGCCGCCCGACTGTAGCGCCGGATCGGCTCATTACTCAATGTTTCTTTATGTAATAGTATTTCAACGCCAGCATGTCCTGCGGATCCTTACCGGTAAACCCTCCCACCCAAGGCTTAACCAACCGCACGCTAACCCGATAGTAGACGGGCACAATCGGTGAGTCTTTATCGAGTTGCGCCTCAGCCTGCTGATAAAGAGCGGCGCGCTTTGCTTCATCTGCGCTGGTCAATGTTTGCTTCATTAACTGGTCAAACGCCGAACTTTGGTAAAACGCAGTATTAATTGATGAGCCGCTTAATAACATATTCAGGAACGTGGACGGTTCGTTGTAATCCGCGCACCAGGTGGCGCGTACCACGTCGTACTGTGCCTGATGACGTGTTTCCAGCAGCGTTTTCCACTCCTGATTCTGTAATGTCACCACCGCGCCGAGGTTTTTTTGCCACATGGAGGCGGCAGCAATCGCTTGTCGCTTGTTTTGCTCAGAGGTGTTGTAAAGCAGCGTGAAACGCAGCGGGTTTTGTTGATTAAAGCCGGCATCCGCTAATAACTGTTTGGCACTGGCATTGCGCTCTGACTGGGTTTGTTGTGCCCAGGCCGGTGGAGAAAGCGTGATTCCGTGGGTAAACGGCGGCGTTAAACCATAGGCAGGAATCTGGCCCTGGCCCATGATCTTTTGCGCAATGATGTCGCGATCTAAGGTTAACTTCAGCGCGCTACGGACACGTGCGTCATTGAACGGTGCTTTTTGGTTATTAATCTCGTAATAGAAGGTGCACAACAGCGGACTGACTTTCACCTCATCACCGAGATCCTGCTGTAACTTTTTAAACAACTCCGGCGGCACCGCACTGTTAGTCATATCGGTACCGCCGCTACGATAGCGATTGATATCGCTGTTTTCTGAGGAGAGAGGTAAAAACACGCCCTCATCAATCACTGTATGCGCATTATCCCAATAGTTCGGATTGCGTTTAACAACGATTTTTTCGTTAACGACCCATTCGGACAGCGTAAAAGCACCATTGCCAACATAGTGTTGCGGCTGCGTCCACTGCTCGCCCCATTGTTCTATCGCCGGACGATAGACCGGTTTCATCGCGCTGTAGGCCAGCATGTCAACAAAATAGGGAACGGGTTCGGAAAGGGTGACTTGTAAATGATGATCGTCTAGAGCTTTAACACCGAGTTCAGCGGGCGAGGCTTTGCCCGACAAAATGGCATCAATGTTCTCTAAATGAGCCGCCTGCAAATAGCTGGCGTAAGGTGATCCGGTTTTAGGGTCAGCAAGACGTTGCCAACTGTAGACGAAATCCTGTGCGGTAACTGGCTTGCCGTTACTCCAACGCGCATCGTCACGTAGCGTAAACGTCCAGATGCGCCCTTCTTCACTTTGCCACTGTTTGGCAACGCCGGGTACCAGTTGACCGTTATTATCGGTTTCAACCAATCCTTCCAGCAGATTACGCATGACATTTGATTCAGGCACGCCTTCTGCTTTCTGCGGGTCCAGCGTCGCCACTTCGCTACCGTTATTAATGACAATACGCTGAGAATCGGATAATTGCGTTCCGGCAGGCACTTGTGCTGCCTGACTTTGAGAAATAATTGCCATCAGGCATAAGGCAAGCACTGAGCGCGTGAACGTTTTTGCTACCATGCATTTCATCAACAAATATCAACCTTAATCATAAGCCTGATAGCCTGTAAGCAAGAAGCGTACACATTTGTCGCTATCAGATAAAAAATTTGTGATGTGCCGAAAATTATCAGAACCGATGCCCGCACGCCAAAGCTAAACACCAAAAATGTTAGCAGATTCTCTTTTATCACGTTCGGTCGGGTAGGAAAAGTGTTAATTATTTAACTGAATTATCGCATAAACCCATGATTAAAATAAATTTTCCGCGATAATTGCCTATGTTTTATTCGTTATTGTTCTGTAGATATAATATTTACGAATTCGACCATGAAAATAAGCATTTGCCACAGAATTAATTATCAATCAAGTGACAAACTTTTCGCTAATGCTAGTTCAATGGCCATCGGCAGAGTTATTATCTGTGATAATTATCACAGTTTGATGTGAGACCTGGCGGGATTAAGCTTGAGCCAGTAGTAAAAGTGATATAGGACGTGTGGAGTTAAGGCGCATGAATAAACTAACCAAAATGGTGCAATTAAACGGATTGATGCACCATTTTGGATCGAAAATTTATCTCGGATAAAAAATAACTCTCTTTTAATTCAGTAAGCCTGGGAAAATAGATTTCATGCCGGTGACAATAAATTCAATTCCCAATGCCATCAGTAATAAGCCCATGATACGGGTAATGACGTTAATCCCGGTTTGGCCAAGCACCCGCACCATTAAAGGTGCAGCACGAAACAGCAGCCAACAACAAAAGGCAAAAATGGCAATCGCGAGACTAAAACCAATCAGATTCTGCCAACTGTGGTAACGCGTGCTCCAGACAATGGTCGAACTGATTGCGCCCGGACCGGCCATCAACGGCAAGGCTAACGGCACTACGCCGATGCTTTCACGAATCGCGCTCTCCGACTTCTCCTGCTTATTCTGCTTATCTTCACCGAGTTTTCCGCTGATCATCGACATCGCAATAGTGACCACCAGAATGCCACCGGCAATACGGAACGAATCAATTGAGATGCCAAACAGATGCAGGATGCCATCACCAAGGAACAATGAGGTCCATAGGATAATGGCAACGGCCAGGTTGGCGGTGAGATTGGTTTTATTGCGCTCCACCACCGCCTGATAGCTGGTCATGCTGATAAAGACCGGGATGATGCCTACCGGATTCACCAGGGCAAACAAACCGACAAAAAACTTAATGTAGCCGGAAAGATCGAGTAGCACGGGGTTCAAAGTGGGCTCCGGTAAGGTCTGAGTAAAAAAGCGCGCCTAATGTAGTTCATATGACGGGCGAAAAACCAGAGGCATAGGGAGAAATTTATGCTACTTGTTTGGCTCCAAGTCAGTACATTCGGCTGCTGTTAATCTTTGGTTATTACGATGCAGCCATTGAGATCAGAATATGTGGCACATTCCGCTAACTTTACTTGCAAAAGTTAGTGCTGAAAGGTGTCAGCTTAGTCATGATTTGATCTATATCAAAATTCACCTACCCCATCAGGGGTAATCTTACCGCATCGAAAACACTCCCTGACATTTAAGCATCTTCACCAGGAAACCCTTTTAGTAAGCAAAGGCAAATCAGTTGCCAACCTGACCAATATATAAGCATACGTGACTATACTTCTGGACTCAGGCTTGTTTACTAAAAGAGTTTAACTTCCTTCAGGAGAGCACTATGGCCGTTACTAATGTTGCCGAACTTAATGCACTGGTTGAGCGTGTAAAAAAGGCACAGCGTGAGTACGCTAATTTTAGTCAGGAACAAGTTGATGCCATCTTCCGCGCTGCCGCCCTCGCCGCTGCAGATGCACGAATCCCTCTGGCCAAATTGGCCGTTGCCGAATCAGGTATGGGTATTGTTGAAGATAAAGTGATCAAGAATCACTTTGCGTCTGAATATATCTACAACGCTTACAAAGATGAGAAAACCTGCGGTATTCTCGCCACTGACGATACCTTCGGCACCATTACCATTGCTGAACCGATTGGCTTGATCTGCGGTATCGTACCCACAACAAACCCAACCTCAACGGCTATTTTCAAGGCGCTGATTAGCCTGAAAACTCGCAATGGCATCATCTTCTCTCCGCATCCTCGTGCAAAAGATGCGACTAACAAAGCTGCGGACATTGTGCTGCAGGCAGCCATTGCGGCAGGTGCACCAAAAGATATCATCGGCTGGATCGACACCCCATCAGTCGAGCTATCTAATCAGTTAATGCATCACCCTGATATCAACCTGATCCTTGCAACCGGCGGTCCGGGCATGGTGAAAGCCGCTTACAGTTCTGGTAAACCAGCGATTGGCGTGGGTGCGGGTAATACACCTGTCGTCATCGATGAAACAGCGGATATCAAGCGTGCCGTAGCCTCGATCCTGATGTCGAAAACCTTCGATAACGGTGTGATTTGTGCTTCTGAGCAATCGGTGATTGTGGTTGATTCTGCTTATGACGCAGTCCGCGAACGTTTCGCCAGCCATGGCGGCTACATGCTGCAAGGCGATGAGCTGAAAGCCATTCAGAATATCATCCTGAAAAATGGTGCTTTGAATGCGGCGATTGTTGGCCAACCCGCGACAAAAATTGCGGAATTAGCCGGAATTAGCGTGCCAGCAAATACCAAGATACTCATTGGCGAAGTGAAATTGGTTGATGAATCTGAGCCGTTTGCGCATGAAAAATTGTCACCGACCTTAGCAATGTATCGCGCTAAGGATTATCACGACGCGGTTGATAAAGCAGAGAAACTGGTGACCATGGGCGGTATCGGTCACACCTCGTGTCTCTATACCGATCAAGATAATCAGATAGAGCGTGTGCACTATTTCGGCGACAAAATGAAGACCGCGCGTATTCTGATTAATACACCGGCTTCACAAGGCGGCATCGGTGACCTGTACAACTTCAAGCTGGCTCCGTCACTGACGCTGGGCTGTGGTTCATGGGGCGGTAACTCCATTTCTGAAAACGTGGGACCTAAACATCTCATCAACAAGAAAACCGTGGCCAAGCGAGCTGAGAATATGTTGTGGCATAAACTTCCCAAGTCTATTTACTTCCGTCGCGGCTCACTGCCAATTGCCCTGGAAGAAGTAGCAACTGACGGTGCAAAACGCGCCTTTATCGTTACTGACCGCTTCTTGTTCAACAACGGTTATGCCGATCAGGTTACCCGCGTACTGAAATCACACGGTATCGAAACTGAAGTGTTCTTTGAAGTCGAAGCTGACCCAACGCTAAGCATCGTACGTAAAGGTGCAGAGCAGATGAACAGCTTTAAACCTGATGTGATTATTGCACTCGGCGGTGGTTCACCGATGGATGCAGCAAAAATCATGTGGGTGATGTACGAACACCCAGAAACGCATTTTGAAGAGCTGGCACTGCGCTTTATGGACATCCGTAAACGCATCTATAAATTCCCGAAAATGGGCGTCAAGGCACGTATGATTGCCATCACCACCACTTCCGGTACCGGTTCTGAAGTCACACCGTTTGCCGTGGTGACTGACGATGCCACCGGCCAGAAATACCCATTAGCGGATTATGCATTGACTCCGGACATGGCAATTGTTGACGCCAATCTGGTGATGGATATGCCACGTTCACTTTGTGCCTTCGGCGGTCTGGATGCGGTTACACACTCACTTGAAGCTTATGTTTCAGTATTAGCGAATGAGTATTCTGACGGTCAAGCGCTGCAAGCTCTCAAACTGCTGAAAGAAAATTTGCCAGCCAGCTACCGCGATGGAGCAAAAAATCCGGTGGCGCGTGAGCGTGTTCACAATGCAGCGACTATCGCGGGTATTGCGTTCGCTAACGCCTTCCTGGGTGTCTGTCACTCAATGGCGCATAAACTGGGTTCTGAGTTCCACATTCCACATGGTTTGGCAAACGCCCTGCTGATTTCGAACGTGATTCGTTATAACGCGAATGACAATCCGACCAAGCAAACGGCTTTCAGCCAATACGATCGCCCACAAGCGCGCCGTCGTTATGCTGAGATTGCAGACCATTTAGGACTGTCCGCCGCTGGCGACCGTACCGCGCAGAAAATTGAAAAACTGCTGGCGTGGCTTGAAGAGATGAAAACACAGTTGGGTATCCCAACCTCCATTCGCGAAGCGGGTGTGCAAGAGGCGGACTTCCTGGCAAAAGTGGACAAATTAGCTGAGGATGCATTTGATGACCAATGTACTGGTGCAAACCCACGCTATCCGCTGATTGCTGAGCTTAAACAAATCATGTTGGATACCTTCTACGGTCGTGAATTCTCAGAGTCATTCAACGAGAAAGCTGAAGTGCCTAAAGTAGAAGTGAAAATTGAGAAGAAAACTAAAAAAGCCTAAAGCGCTTTAACTAAAAAAACCCGCTTCGGCGGGTTTTTTAATGGGGGAATTGCTCGTTAAGCTGGTGCCGAATGCGACCCATAAATGGCTTTCAGCGAACCTTCATTAATCGCTTGCTTATAGTGTTTCCGACATACCGAAATATAGCGCTCGTTACCGCCAATCACCACCTGTTCCCCCTCACTGAAAGGCTTACCGTTTGCATCCAGACGTAAAACCATGCTGGCTTTACGGCCACAATGGCAGATGGTTTTAAGTTCAACCAATTTATCGGCCCATGCGAGTAGATATTGGCTGCCTACAAACAACTCACCGCGGAAATCAGTGCGTAAACCGTAACACAACACGGGAATATCCAGGTTGTCGACGACATCAGATAATGCTTTAACCTGCTCGCGCGTCAGAAACTGGCTCTCATCAACCAATACACAATGCACCGGATTCTTCGCATGCTCGTCTGCTATTTCCTGATCGAGTTTAGTCTCAGCGTTATATAAAAATGCAGGAGACGAAAGGCCGATACGAGAGCTGACTTTGCCCGCACCGAAGCGGTTGTCGATTTCAGCGGTATAAACCAGAGAACGCATGCCGCGCTCATGATAATTATAAGATGATTGTAGCAAAGCCGTTGATTTACCCGCATTCATCGCAGAGTAATAAAAATAGAGTTGAGCCATTAGGAAATCTCATCGCGCCTGTATCTGATGGGCCGCAGTCTATCATAAACCTGAATAACAGTAGCGATGCATTATTTTTATCACTTGCTCAAATTAACAACACTCGTAAAAAGGATATTTTTTCATCATTTGAGTGTTGAGCACGTTTTGTCAAAATAGCACTTAAGTTGATATTAATTCATCACTATTACTGACAGAGCGTCACAGTCAGCATTGGCTAAACTAACTCCTGAGTAAACTCAGTTAGAAAAGATCCCCAAATGGGTAAATATATTCTGTAACTGGCTCTCTCAATAAGCTTATTTTTTAAAATTTTACGTTTTGCTTTTAAATCTGGCTATTGCAGTTATTTTTTTGCACCTCTATTATGAGACGGCAGAACAACTCCCATTTATTATATTTTGAGATTAGGACAATGAGCGAAGCACTTAAAATTCTTAATAATATCCGTACATTGCGCGCGCAAGCTCGGGAATGCTCTCTGGAAACATTGGAAGAGATGCTGGAAAAACTCGAAGTTGTGGTCAATGAGCGTCGCGAAGAAGATACGCACGCTCAAGCGGAAAACGCAGAACGCACACGCAAACTTGAACAATATCGTGAAATGCTGATTGCTGATGGTATTGATCCAAATGATCTTTTACAGGCATTATCTGAAACAAAAGTTCCGGGTAAAACCAAGCGTGCAGCACGTCCAGCCAAATATTCTTATGTCGATGAAAACGGTGAAAACCGTACCTGGACAGGCCAGGGCCGCACACCTGCAGTGATTAAAAAAGCAATTGAAGAACAAGGTAAACAACTGGACGATTTCCTGCTGTAATCCTTCCAGTGCTTCGAGTTGTGAATAGCACCCGCTAACTCACTTTATACCAGGTAAGAAAAAGGAAGCCTTAGGCTTCCTTTTTTTATGCTTGACTATTGTTGGTAGAAGCGCCGATACCATTCAACGAAATGCTTGACGCCCTGCTCTACGCCAGTTTGTGGGCGGAAGTTAATGGCATTGTAAAGGGGTTGCGTATCAGCACTGGTACCTAATACATCGCCGGGCTGCATTGGCAGCATATTTTTCTTCGCTTCAATACCCAAAGCTTTTTCCAGCGATTCAATGTAAGTCATTAAACTTGTCGGCTGGCTATTGCCAATATTATAAACGCGGTACGGTGCCGAACTGCTTGCTGCTGAACCCGTTTCAACGGTCCAGTTGTCATCAGCTTGCGGAATGACATCCTGCAGTCGCACGATGGCTTCGGCAATATCATCAATATAGGTGAAGTCGCGCGTCATTTGTCCGTTATTATAAACGTCTATTTGCTCACCGGCTAACATCGCGCGTGTGAATTTGAACAGCGCCATATCCGGACGGCCCCAAGGACCATAGACAGTGAAGAAGCGTAAGCCGGTAGTGGGCAATTGATAAAGATGTGAATAAGTATGCGACATCAACTCGTTGGCTTTTTTAGTAGCCGCATAAAGTGAAACAGGATGGTCAACGGAGTCATCCGTTGAAAAAGGCATTTTGCGGTTCAGGCCATATACTGAACTGGATGAGGCATACAGAAGGTGGCCAACTTTATTATGACGGCAGCCTTCAAGAATATTCAGATGACCGATTAAATTAGAATCAGCATAAGCGTGTGGGTTTTCAATCGAATAACGTACGCCCGCTTGCGCGCCTAAATGAATGACACGTTCAAATTCATGTTCAGCGAATAAGGAAGAAATGGCCTGGCGATCCGCCAGGTCCATTTTTACGAAAATAAAATCAGCATGTTGAGTGTTCTGATCTAAACGGGCCTGTTTAAGGCTGACATCATAATAGTCATTCAGGTTATCGATACCGACAACCTGGTGACCAGCGGCCAGCAAACGCTGACTGACGTGAAATCCAATAAAACCTGCCGCGCCGGTAACCAGAAACTTCATACATCCCTCATTATTCTACAATTTTAATTGACGCTCCGCGGCCGATTGCATAGTACGTGAAACCGCGTTTGCTGATACGCTCTGGATCATACAGGTTACGCCCATCAAAAATCACGGGTTCTTTCAACGCATTTTTAATGACATCGAAATCTGGCGCACGGAAGTTTTGCCATTCAGTACAGATGACTAAGCCATCCGCACCCTGCAGCGCCGCTTCCTTGGTACCCATCAATTTCAGATCATTACGATGACCATAGACGCGTTGCGCTTCGTCCATTGCTTCTGGGTCAAACGCCTGCACGGTTGCTCCCGCTTCCCACAGCGTTTCCATCAGCACGCGGCTAGAGGCTTCACGCATATCGTCAGTGTTCGGTTTGAACGCCAGTCCCCACAGAGCGAAAGTTTTGCCGCGCAGATCGTCGCCAAAATGACGCTTGATAAAGGTCGGAAGCTTATTCTTTTGCGAATCGTTAACGTCTTCTACCGCCTGCAGCAAACGCGGCGTGTAACCGATTGACTCAGCAGTGCGAATCAGCGCCTGCACGTCTTTCGGGAAACAAGAACCGCCGTAACCGCAGCCTGGATAGATGAAGTGATAACCAATACGAGAATCTGAACCGATCCCCTGGCGAACTTTCTCAACGTCGGCTCCCAGACGTTCTGCCAGGTTAGAGATCTCGTTCATGAAGCTGATTTTGGTTGCCAGCATGCAGTTAGCCGCATATTTAGTCAGCTCTGCACTGCGGATATCCATTAAAATCATACGATCATGATTACGGTTGAACGGCTCATAAAGCTCGCGTAACAGCTCAACCACTTCATCGTTGTCAGTACCGACAACGATACGTTCAGGACGCATACAGTCGTTAACTGCCGCACCTTCCTTAAGGAATTCCGGGTTTGAAACTACGTCAAAGGCGATGTTCACATCACGCTTTTGCAGCGTTTCAGTCATTACCGCACGAACGCGATCTGCAGTACCTACGGGCACGGTCGATTTATCGATAACAACTTTATGATCGTTCATGTGCTGCGCAATCGTACGCGCAACTGCAGTCACATATTTCAGATCGGCAGAACCGTCTTCATCGGGCGGCGTACCCACAGCGATAAACTGCATCACACCATGATTAACGCCTTCTTCCGCATTCGTGCTGAACTTCAAGCGACCCGACTCATAATTAGACATAACGAGTGGCGTCAGGCCCGGTTCAAAAATCGGAATGTTGCCTTTCTTTAAGTTCTCGACTTTCTTTTCGTCGACATCAATACAGAGAACGTCATGTCCGACTTCGGCTAACACCGCAGCCTGAACCAGACCGACATAGCCGATACCAAATACAGTGACTTTCATTGAATTATCCTGTGTTTATTGAGTTACTTTTTGTTGCCTACCGCGCCTTCAAGCCATTGGGTGAAATCTTTACCCAATACTGGATGGCGAACGCCGTATTCAACAAAGGCTTGCATGTAACCCAGTTTGTTGCCGCAGTCATGGCTTACACCGTTCAGGTGATAAGCTTCAACGGTCTCTTTTTCCATCAGCATTGCAATGGAATCAGTCAGCTGAACTTCGCCGCCTGCACCCGGAGGCGTTTTCGCCAGCAGTGGCCAGATTTCAGCAGACAACACGTAACGACCCACAACCGCCAGGTTTGATGGGGCTTCAGAAGCTTTAGGCTTCTCGACCACGCCAACCATTGGTGCGCTCTGACCTGCTGAGAGCTCAGCACCCTGGCAATCAACTACACCGTAGGCGGTGACATCAGCAACGGGTTCAACCATGATCTGGCTACGACCGCTTTCTTCATAACGAGTCAGCATCTCTGCCAGGTTATCTTTGGTCGGATCAGATTCGTATTCGTCGATGATCACATCTGGCAGAATTACGGCGAATGGCTCATCACCAATCAGCGGGTGCGCACACATCACCGCGTGGCCCAGGCCTTTAGCGATACCCTGGCGAACTTGCATGATGGTAACGTGCGGTGGGCAGATAGACTGGATTTCATCCAACAGCTGACGCTTAACGCGTTTTTCCAGCATAGATTCCAATTCAAAACTGGTATCAAAGTGGTTTTCGATAGCGTTTTTAGAAGAGTGGGTGACCAGCACAATCTCATTAATGCCTGCTGCAATGCACTCATTCACGACATACTGGATCAACGGCTTATCGACCAGCGGTAACATTTCTTTTGGAATAGCTTTGGTCGCAGGCAGCATACGCGTGCCGAGGCCTGCAACAGGGATTACCGCTTTTTTTACTTTAGTCTTATAGGCAGACATCTAAATACCTCTCTTAATAGGCCGTTCAAGTTAATACTTGATATGTCGGTTTAAAAACGAAATGAGTATACCGTTACTATTGAACGGATTTATCCTGGATGGAGCTAATCCGCGGAAATTAAGACTATTACCCAAGTGTAAAGCTTGCCCCTGGTCCTGTCTTTATCCCGCGGAAAAATTTAATTCGTCTGATTATTCTTCGGCCGATAGCATTAAGCGTAGCCTGCCACCGGCGCCCCAAATATGGCACTGCCAGGCGTCGGCACGTTGACTGATTTGATTGAGATGAGTGCTGCCCATAGTACCAAGTGGCACACCATTACTGAGTTGAATTTGATGAGTGTTGATATGCAATGTGGCGTTAAGCCCAGCAGAGACCAGGATCAGATTTTTCAACTGGCGATGGTAGTAACCCACCAGTAGTGGAAACTGACCGCTAAGATTAGCCTGCCGCAACAGCATATTAACCTGACGCAGCAGGCCATTCAGCTCTGGCAATCGCTGCTTTTGGCCGGAAAGTTGCTCTTGCAACAAACCATTAAACAGTGCGCGCAGTAACAGCGCAGCTAACACGCCATTATCGCCAGCGCGCGTCACATCAAGGCAATAGAATGCCAGATCATTCTCAGACAGCGCGGCAATATCCAGCACTAAACCCGGCTGCTCCGCCATGGTGAGCTGACGGTAGTTAATACGGCAATTGGCGATGGTTTGCTGCACCGGGGGCTGAAGTTGTTTGAGTAATTTTGACGCTGCCAACGGATCGCTAACTAGCGCATCCCAATCCTGAAAGAGTTGTTCGTCCTCCTCCACCTTGGAGGTAAACATGGAGGGATAGAGGCACTCAAATACGGCTTCGCGGAAACGCTCAAGATTTTTCAGCGGTTTTAACAGCACATCCTGAACGCCCAAACGCAACACATGGGCGATATCCGCCATATTTTGGGTGGCGGATATAATCAGAATCGGCACATTGTTGCCACGTGTGCGAAGTCGCTCGACGAAAGGAATGCCACCCATACGCGGCATTTCAAGATCGCAAATAACCAGATCGACTGACTGTGCAGACAGTAAAGTTAGGCCATCCAGTCCATCACCGGCTTCCAGCGTGCTAGCGCCCAGACTGGTGAGTAAATTTTCCATCAATGAACGGAAAACGACCTCATCTTCGACAATGAGTATCTTTTTGCCGATTAGCGGTTTTTCCATTCTCTCCCCCTGCGTACCAGATTATTCAATAGTGGTTCATAAAATGCAGTTGCGCCTTTCAGAATTAACTGAAGTAACAACCCGTGTGAATGAACAACCTGACTATCTGCCACGGACCAGCGGTAATAGTTCATCCATTTTTTTCTCAACGGCGGCCTTGCCTGCCGCGATGGCTTCTTCTGCACGGTGGAAGTCCAGTGTGGAAATTTGCGGACAAAACGGCTGAATCAGCACATCCGGCGGGTCGCCCGCCATGCGGTTACGTTTCAGACGATTTTCCAGAACCTGGATTGATGTAGACATGATCTCCATCGCACCCGGCGTTTGATTAGCTCGGCGATGCGTCAAACCAAGAATACGTTGGCGCAATTTTTTACCCCAACTCAGCGCTTCAACGGCCGCCGCTTCTTCACCGCTTTGCGGCGTAACAGATAATAAATCTTGCTGCATCAGATGTGCGTCATGTTGTAAATCAACGGCGATGACAATGTCGGCACCTAAAGCGCGCGTCAGCGAAATTGGCACGGGATTAACCACTGCACCATCCACTAACCAATACCCATTGTAAGCGATGGGTGGCAATAAGCCTGGCATACTACAGGACGCACGCACAGCTTGATGCAAATCGCCCTCGGTTAACCACACTTCACGCCCGGTACTTAAATTGGTGGCCACGACGCCAAAAGGCTTGTCACACTGATCGATCAGATCGTTGGGAATGAGCTGCCGAATGTGGCTAAACACCCGATCGCCGCGCAATAAACCTCCGCGCTGCCAGGAGAGGTCCATCAGTCGGATGACGTCCCAGTAACGAAATGCGCTCACCCATTTTTCCATCACGCCCAGCCGACCATTCACGTAAGCCGAGCCGACTAATGCGCCAACTGAACAACCTGCCACCACATCGATCTCTACTCCCGCACGTTCTAGCGCAGTGATAACGCCGATGTGTGACCATCCTTTGGCAGCACCTGAACCTAGTGCCAGCCCAATCCTGACTTTTCTCATCTCACCTCGTGATTGGCTTGTTACGTAGCATCACGCTTGACAGTCGGCTACCATAGCGCACGCTTTAATTTACTTTAATCACTTCCAGGAGATGACGTGTCTGAAAAGTGCCCTTGCTGCAGCGGAAAGGAGTATAGCGTATGTTGCCAACCCTTTCTGAATGGCCAAGCGAACCCGTCCAGCGCGGAACAATTAATGCGTTCACGCTATACCGCCTATGTTGTTAACGATGCCGCGTGGTTGGCGGCAACCTGGCACCCCAGTAAACGCGCGGGCGACCTTGAGACGTTATTATCTGAAAGTTTTTCCGGTACTGAATGGCTGGGCTTGAATGTAACTCGTTGTAATCATGGAAGCCATGAGAATGAAGCCTTCGTGACGTTTTTTGCGCGTTACCTCGAAAAAGGTCGGACTTCAGCCATCTACGAATGTTCGCGCTTTCTTCGCGAGGATCAACGCTGGTACTATGTTGACGGAACAACGCCTGAGTTGGGACGTAACGATCGCTGTCCTTGTGGCGCCGATAAAAAATACAAAAAATGTTGTGGTTAATCTGGACAGATACACAACGGCTTTACCATTCATCGCTTTGACAGGACTCTGATCGAGATGCAAGCGCACACCATCCAACGAAAAGTTTTACGAACCATTTGCCCTGATGCGAAAGGTTTGATCGCCAAGATCACCAACATTTGCTACAAGCACGAACTTAACATTGTGCAGAACAATGAGTTTGTCGATCACCGTACCGGGCGCTTTTTCATGCGCACAGAGCTGGAAGGCATTTTCAACGACAATACGCTATTGGCCGATCTCGATAGCGCGCTGCCAACGGGATCGGTGCGTGAACTGCAAAGTGCGGGCCGTCGCCGTGTCGTCATTCTGGTGACCAAAGAGGCGCATTGCCTTGGCGATCTGTTGATGAAAAGTGCGTTTGGCGGTCTCGATATGGAGATTGCTGCAGTCATCGGTAATCATGAAACGCTGCGCTCATTGGTTGAACGTTTCGATATTCCGTTTGTAATGGTGAGCCACGAAGGCCATACGCGTGAAGAGCATGACAACCGCATGGCGGATGAAATTGACCGCTATCAGCCGGATTACGTCGTGCTGGCTAAATACATGCGCGTGTTAACGCCTGCTTTTGTGCAACGCTATCCAAACCAGATCATTAACATCCATCATTCCTTCTTGCCGGCGTTTATCGGCGCGCGTCCGTATCACCAGGCGTATGAGCGCGGTGTGAAAATCATCGGCGCCACCGCACACTATGTGAACGATAACCTTGATGAAGGCCCAATCATCATGCAGGACGTGATCAACGTCGATCACAGCTACACCGCAGAAGAGATGATGCGTGCTGGACGTGACGTTGAGAAGAATGTTTTGAGCCGTGCACTGTATAAAGTGTTAGGTCAACGCGTGTTTGTATATGGCAACCGGACGATCATTCTTTAACCAGTTCGGCGCTGAACTGCACAACTCTTCAGCGCTGCGCATAAAAAGTGGGCAAACAGTTTGTATTATCAGTGACGGCGCTTTACAGGCTGAGCGCATTTGTTATGATGCGCCCCGCTTTAAGACGCAATGATTCAGGCCAGTGGTGGGATTCCCGAGCGGCCAAAGGGAGCAGACTGTAAATCTGCCGTCACAGACTTCGAAGGTTCGAATCCTTCTCCCACCACCATCTGAATCGTCTCTGCTTGAAGCCACAATATGTCATATCCCCGGTGGGATTCCCGAGCGGCCAAAGGGAGCAGACTGTAAATCTGCCGTCACAGACTTCGAAGGTTCGAATCCTTCTCCCACCACCATCACATGCTCTCCCTCTCTTATTTAAATCCCTTAAACTTATATTCATCACTTAGAGAAGGATGAGAAGCTTCGACAGAAGGTTCGAGTCGAACGACGTGAGACAACGCGCTTTAGCGCGGCCCGAAGGGTGAGACGCAACGCGTCAAATCATCCTTCTCCCATCACCATCACATGCTCTCCTACACTCTCCCCTTTTGCTTTAATCGCTGTTTTCTCCTGCTTCACACCATGACTTTTCCCAAAAAACTCGTTACCATCGCGCCATACTTTTGCGGATAGAAATGGCAGCGAAATGAAATTTGTCTCTTTCAACATCAACGGCTTGCGTGCACGTCCTCACCAATTAGCAGCGCTGGTTGAACAGCATCAACCCGATGTCATCGGCTTGCAGGAAACCAAAGTGCATGACGATATGTTCCCGCTCGAAGACGTCAGTAAACTGGGTTATCACGTGTTTTACCACGGACAGAAAGGCCACTATGGCGTCGCACTGCTGACCAAAGCTGAGCCGATCAACGTCAGTCGCGGTTTCCCTGGCGATGATGAAGATGCACAGCGTCGTTTGATCATGGCGGAAATCCCGAGTCCGATTGGCGATATCACCGTGATTAACGGTTATTTCCCACAGGGTGAAAGTCGCGACCATCCCACTAAGTTCCCGGCGAAAGAGAAGTTTTATCGTGACCTGCAAAGCTATCTTGAGCAGCAGTTAGCCGTTGATAAGCCGGTGTTGATCATGGGTGATATGAACATCAGCAGCACTGATTTCGACATCGGCATTGGTGAAGACAATCGCAAGCGCTGGCTGCGCACGGGGAAATGTTCGTTCCTGCCTGAAGAGCGTGAATGGATGGATCGCTTATTGCAGTGGGGTTTGGTGGATACCTGGCGAGATAAGTTCCCGGAAACCAACGATCGATTCTCGTGGTTTGATTACCGTTCGAAAGGCTTTGACGACAATCGTGGTCTGCGTATTGACCTGCTGCTGGCGAGCCAACCACTCGCCTCGCGATGTGTTGAAAGCGGTATCGATTACGATATTCGCAGCATGGAAAAACCGTCAGATCACGCACCGGTTTGGTCGACGTTTAAGCTGTGATGAAGCAGAAGCAGCGTGGCGTTATACGCCACGCGTGTTTATTTAATAATCTTCCAGATCAGCGGGTTAGTTCCTAACACCTTCTCATCTCGTCCGCACTGTAGCAGCACGCCTTCCGCCTTAACCACCGCGCCTTCGGAATAACTCCGGTTCTCATAAGTACAGCACTGCATGCAGTTACTCTGACGATTATTTTGCCCCTGCGTCCACACTTCTGATGGCATATCCACCACCACATCGGTATTACCCATACGATTATTTTCCGGCTGGCGGTTGGCCAGCGCAGAGGTGCTACATAACAGCAGTCCACTGAGCAACATCATTGCATAACGCATCACTCTGTCTCCTTGGTTTTGCGACGAGCCGTTTTAGGTTTGGTTTTCTTTTTTGGTCCAGGCGCAGTTAATCCGCGAAAGGCCTGTAACGACGGTCGCTGGCGCGCTTCTCCAATCAACCCAATTAAGGTGCTGACCAGCGGCTGCATAAACTCATCATAGCGACAGGCCTTCTCACTAATGCGGGTCAGCGTCGATTCCCATTGCGCCGTCATATCTGGCCGGGCCGCCATTTCTGGCAGCGCATGGATCAACGCCCTGCCCGCATCCGTCGAATGAATATAGCGGCCTTTTTTCACCAGGAAAGTGCGGCGGAACAACAATTCAATAATGCCTGCACGCGTCGCTTCCGTTCCTAAACCATCGGTTGCACGCAGCACTTTCTTTAATTCTTTATCTTGTACAAAGCGGGCGATGCCCGTCATCGCAGATAATAAAGTGGCATCGGTGAACGGACGCGGCGGTTGTGTTTGCTTAGCCAGCACTTCGCCGCGTTCACACAGCAGCTCATCGTCTTTGCTCACGACGGGCAGCGGCGTGCCATCGTTCTCCTCGTCACGCTCTTTACTGCCTAATAGCGCACGCCAGCCAGCTTCGGCCAGAAAACGCGCCTTGGCGATAAATTTTCCGCCGCCGATATCGAGATCAATAACGCATTTGCGGAAAACCGCATCCGGACAAAATTGCATCAAATACTGGCGAGCAATCAATCCATAGATGTTGGATTCATTCTCAGTCAGACTCACTTTACTGGCACGTGCGGTAGGAATAATAGCGTGGTGTGCATCGACTTTTTTATCATCCCAGCAGCGGTTTTTCCGATCGGGATTAAAATCTGTTGGCGGTGTCAAATTAGGCTGATGCGCCTGAATGGCGTTTAACACCGCGTGGCGGCCGGCAAAGTGCTCATCGGGCAGATAACGGCTATCGGAACGCGGATAGGTAATCAATTTGTGAGTTTCATACAGGCGTTGACAGCAATCCAGCACGTTCTGCGCGCTGAGGCCAAAGCGCTTACCGGCCTCAATCTGCAAACCGGAAAGCGAAAATGGCAGCGGCGCGGTATCGGATTCGCGTTTATCGTTATAGCCCGTGACCCGAGCAGGTTTACCGTTAATACGCTCCAGAACGTGATCCGCCAGCGGACGATGCAGCAAGCGCCCCTCTTCATCCTGCCAGGGCTCACAGGCATCGCTCGGCACCCAGCTGGCGACAAAGCGTTCCTCTTTCGGCGTAACGATGTGCGCTTTAACTTCGAAATAGTCTTTCGGGATAAAATTCTCGATCTCTTCGTCGCGACGCACCACCAAGCCAAGTACCGGCGTCTGCACACGGCCGACAGACAGCACGCCGTCATAACCGGCGTTACGACCAAGCAACGTCCATGCGCGCGTCATATTGATGCCGTATAGCCAATCAGCGCGCGCGCGCGCCAGCGCTGACACGCACAGCGGAATGAATTCGCGGTTTTCGCGTAAGCGCCCGACCGCACGTTCAACCGCGGAAGGATTGAGATCGTTAATCAGGCAGCGTTGTACCGTTTTGCGTTTTTCTGGTGACAGTTGCAGGTAATCCAGCACCTCATCTACCAACAGTTGCCCTTCACGATCGGGGTCGCCCGCGTGAACAACGGTGCTGGCTTGCTGCAGCAATCCTTCAATCACTTTTAACTGCTTCGCCACGGATGGACGCGGCTGTAAACGCCACTTCTCCGGAATAATCGGCAAATCAGCGAGATTCCAGCGCGCATAGCGGCTATCGTAACTGTCGGGCTGCGCCTGCTCCAGCAGGTGGCCAACACACCAGGTCACAACCTGGTCATTCCCGCAGGCAATATAGCCGTCGCCGCGTCGATGCGGTTTCGGCAACACGTCGGCAATCGCACGCGCTAAGCTGGGTTTTTCGGCAATAAACAAACGCATGGATGGCGTCGTTCCTTAACGTCAGGTAACTACGGTAATCAAAGGATGATCAGATTGGGCAGCAAACAGCTCACCAATCGACGCGACTTGCACGCCTGTTGCAGCAGCACAGCGCAGGAAGGTCTCGATGGCGCTGGGTTGCACCGCCACCAGTAGCCCACCAGACGTTTGCGGATCGCACAGCAGCGCACGCGTGGCATCATCAATCGAAGAAACGTGCTTGCCATAACTGGCGAAGTTGCGGCTGGTCCCACCCGGTACTGCACCGGCAGCAATGTAGTCATCGACGCCAGCCAGACGGGGGACATGCGCAGCAATCACTTCGGCACGCAGTCCTGAAGCGTGGCAGATTTCACTTAAATGACCCAGCAGGCCAAAACCCGTGACATCAGTCATAGCACTGACGCCTTCGAGTTTGGCGAATTCAACCCCGGCGGAATTCAATTGGCACATTACATCTGCTGCTAACGACTGGTGTTCAGGTCGCAGCAAGCCTTTTTTCTCGGCTGTAGTAAGAATGCCAATCCCTAACGGTTTGGTGAGAAATAGCTGGCAACCAGCCTGCGCCGCGCTGTTCTTTTTTACCCGCGCCACATCAACGATACCGGTCACGGCCAGACCGAAGATTGGCTCTGGCGCATCAATAGAATGCCCCCCCGCCAATGCAATTCCCGCCGCCTGACAAGTCGCACGCCCACCTTCGACGACCTGCTGCGCCACGTCCGGACTCAGTACATTTACTGGCCAGCCTAAAATGGCGATCGCCATGATGGGTTTCCCACCCATAGCGTAGATATCGCTGATGGCGTTAGTAGCAGCGATGCGACCAAAGGTAAAAGGATCGTCGACGATCGGCATAAAGAAATCAGTGGTGCTGACAACAGCGGTACCGTTACCGAGATCGTACACCGCGGCATCGTCACGCGTTTCATTTCCAACCAGCAGTTGCGGATCGTGAAATGGGCTAAGCTCACTCTGAAGAATGGTTTCCAAAACTTGCGGCGAAATTTTGCAGCCGCAACCAGCACCGTGGCTGTATTGCGTTAATCGAAGAGGTTCACTCATGGCGACTTCCTTATGCAATGAACAGAAGCCGCTATGGTAGCCTGGCTGTCAAGTGGTGGTAAGTGTTGCACGACCTAACCTCGATCTTTCGCACAGGCTCTGTGCAATATCTGCAACGGCGCATAACCTGCCGCAAAATTTGGCCGCTGTCTGTCAGAAATAACTGACAAACTGCGCGGTGTCCGGCGCCACCACGGTGGTGTTGGCTTTCAACTGGGGCGTACCAAGATAGAGGAATCCTACGATCGCATCCTGTTCACGGCAGCCAAAGGCTTCGCGCACTGATGGATGATCGGTCCACGGACCGCTACGCCAGATACCGTTAAAGCCCTGGGCGACGGCTGCCATCTGCATTGCCATGACGGCACAACTGGCCGATGCCAACTGTTCCCAATGCGGTACTTTGGCATTTTCTTCACAATGTGCCACCACAGTGATGATCATGGGTGCGCGAAATGGCGCAGAAGCGGCTTTGTCGATGGCCTTCTGCTCAAGATTGCTGTCGCGTGCGGCTTGTTCTAACAGTTTTCCAAAGCGCTCGCGTCCTTCATTTTCGACAATAATGAATCGCCATGGCTGCAGCGTGCCGTGATCGGGTGCGCGCAGCGCGGCATGCAGAATGTTTTGCAGCGCTTCGCCTGCCGGAGCAGGTTCTGCCAGACGAGACGCCGAGCGGCGGTTAACTAATAAATCCAATGCATCCATTATTCTTCTCCCATGAATAAAAAGCGTGGGCTAATCCTGGCACAGCACGATCTTTTGTAACAGTCTGGCGCGATTTCCTGCTGACTTTTCGCACGCCGCTCTTTAGGATGAACCCGACATCGGGGTAGACCGCGTGCTGGCTGCCCTGCTACGTGAATATGGAGAGTTTATGCGCACATTGTGGCGAATTATTTCCGGTCTGTTCCGCTGGACCTGGCGGGTACTGAATTTTATTCGGGAATTTATTCTTAATGTATTTCTTATTGTTTTGATCCTGGCGGGCGTCGGGATTTGGCTGCAAGTGTCCAGTTCCAACAGCAGTGAACCCGTACAGCAAGGCGCACTGAAAATCGATCTGAGCGGTATGCTGGTTGATAAACCTTCCGTCAGCAATCGTCTAAGTCGTATCAGTCGTCAACTGTTAGGCGCGAACAGCGATCGCCTGCAGGAGAACTCCCTGTTCGACGTGGTCGATGCGATTCGCCAGGCCAAAACCGATAAGAACATTACGGGTATTGTGCTGGACCTACGAGACTTTGCCGGCGGCGATCAACCTTCGCTGCAATATGTTGGTAAAGCACTGCGCGAATTCCGCGATGCTGGCAAACCCATTTATGCCGTCGGCGACAGCTACAGCCAGGCGCAATACTACATTGCCAGCTACGCCAACAAGGTTTACCTGTCACCGCAAGGCACGGTGGATCTGCACGGTTTCGCCACCAACGGCCTGTATTACAAAACCCTGCTGGAGAAGCTGAAAGTTAACTCACACGTCTTCCGCGTTGGGACTTACAAATCTGCGGTTGAGCCGTTCCTGCGTGACGATATGTCACCTGAAGCGCGTGACGCTGACGGACGCTGGATTGGCCAGCTGTGGCAGAATTATCTGAACACCGTGGCGGCTAATCGTCAGATTACGCCAGAACAACTGTTCCCAGGCGCAGCTGGCATCATTAGCGGTCTGCAGGCTGTTCAGGGCGATACAGCAAAATATGCACTGAACAATAAATTAGTGGATGTGCTCGATACGCGTGCCGCGGCCGATCAGGAACTGGTTAAAACCTTTGGCTGGGACAAGGCGAACAACGATTACCGTAGCGTCAGTATCTACGACTATAACGTTAAACAGCCGCCGCAAAGTCAGGATGGCAATATCGCGGTGATTCTCGCCAGCGGTGCGATTATGGACGGTGAAGAGAGCGCCGGGAACGTCGGTGGTGATACCACCGCGTCGCAAATTCGCGATGCGCGTCTTGACCCGAAAATTAAAGCCATCGTGTTGCGCGTCAACAGCCCCGGCGGCAGCGTAACCGCGTCGGAAGCGATTCGTGAAGAGCTAGCGGCAGCGCATGATGCCGGTAAACCGGTGGTGGTATCAATGGGTGGCATGGCCGCTTCGGGCGGTTACTGGATTTCAACACCTGCCGATTACATCGTGGCCGCACCCAGCACGCTGACCGGTTCCATCGGTATTTTTGGTGTGATTAACACCGTTGAAAACAGTCTGAGTTCAGTGGGTGTGCATACCGACGGCGTTGCCACATCGCCACTCGCGGATGTGGCAACCACCAAAGCGCTACCGACCGAAGTGCAGCAGTTGATGCAACTGACCATCGAGAATGGCTATCGTAACTTTGTCGGTTTGGTGGCGACCTCGCGCCATAAAACGCCTGATGAAATCAATGCGATTGCTCAGGGCCACGTTTGGACGGGTAGCGATGCCAAAGCCAATGGCTTGGTGGATGCGTTGGGTGATTTTGATGACGCCGTAGCGAAAGCTGCTGAGCTGGCGAAGGTCGCCAAGCCGGAGTTAAGCTGGTATCAAGATGATCCGGGCATGATCGATCTGCTGCTGAATCAGCTGAACGCGTCTGCTCAGGCTGTGTTGCCGGCAGCACTGAAAATCTGGTTGCCAGCACCCATGCTGGACGTGATGAGCGCAATGAAACAGCAACCTGGTTTGCTTAATAACCTTAACGATCCGCAAAATCGCTACGCTTTCTGCCTGAACTGCGGCAACGTACGCTAATCTTTACAGCCCGGCCGCTGGTCGGGCTGCTTTCCGTTGGTAATCCCTTTATACTGCGCGTTTTACGGCAAGTCTGAGTTCCTTCATGCAAAAGAAAAATATCTACGTAGCCTACACCGGCGGCACCATCGGAATGCAGCGCTCTGCGCAGGGCTACATTCCGGTATCCGGCCATTTACAGCAGCAACTGGCCAATATGCCCGAATTCCATCGGCCTGAAATGCCCGATTTCACTATCCATGAATATCAGCCGCTAATGGATTCCTCGGATATGACGCCGCAGGATTGGCAATCGATTGCGAATGATATTAAACAAAACTACGATCGCTACGATGGCTTTGTGATTCTGCATGGTACCGATACCATGGCGTTCACCGCTTCGGCGCTCTCGTTTATGCTCGAGAATCTCGCTAAGCCGGTCATTGTTACGGGATCGCAAATTCCATTGGCGGAATTGCGCTCCGATGGTCAACAAAACCTGTTGAACTCCCTGTACGTGGCGGCGAATTATCCGATCAACGAAGTTGCGCTGTTTTTCAACAACACGCTGTTCCGCGGCAACCGCACCACCAAAGCGCATGCTGATGGCTTTAATGCTTTCGCTTCGCCAAACCTTGCACCCTTACTGGAAGCGGGAATTCATATTCGTCGGTTGAACACTCCGCCCGCGCCGCGGGGTCATGGTGAGCTGATTGTGCACCCCATAACACCTCAACCCATTGGTGTGGTGACGATTTATCCGGGTATCTCCGCTGACGTGGTGGGTAATTTCCTGCGTCAGCCGGTGAAAGCGTTGATCCTTCGCTCATACGGTGTGGGTAACGCACCGCAAAATGCCGCCTTCCTCTCGGAGCTGCAGCAAGCCAGCGATCGCGGCATTGTGGTGGTCAACCTCACTCAGTGTATGTCCGGTAAAGTGAATATGGGCGGCTATGCCACCGGTAATGCTCTTGAACATGCGGGTGTTATCAGCGGCTTTGATCTCACCGTTGAGGCTACGTTGACCAAACTGCACTTTTTGTTGAGTCAGAACCTTACCAGCGCAGAAATTCGTGCCAAAATGCAGCAGAATTTACGCGGCGAACTGACCGAAGATTGATACGGAGCGAAACGAATGAAACGGGCATTGATAATCATCGATATTCAGAACGATTTTTGCCCCGGCGGCCCAATGGCGGTGCGTGAAGGTGACCAAACGGTTGCCGTTGCAAATCGGTTTGCACGTGAGTTTCGCGCTCGGGGTGAATGTGTTGTGGCATTGCAAGACTGGCATCCAGCAAATCATGGTAGTTTCGCCTCGATCTCCGGCGAGCCGGTTTACACGCTGGGTGAATTAAACGGTTTAGCGCAAATTTGGTGGCCCGATCATGGCATCGAAAACTCAGTTGGGGCAGATTTCCATCCCGATCTCGATCGCACTCTGATTGACGCAGTGTTCCATAAAGGGGGCGATGTTGAGGTCGATAGTTACAGCGCCTTCTTCGATAACGGCCATCGCCGCAAGACAGAACTTGACAGCTGGCTGCGCGAGCGCGGGATTAGCGATTTAGTGATGTTGGGCATTGCGACCGATTACTGCGTCAAATACAGCGTACTGGACGCGCTGGAGTTGGGTTACAACGTTGAAGTGGTCAAAGAGGGTTGCCGCGGCGTGAATCTGAATCCCGATGACAGCGAAATTGCTTTCGCTCAGATGGAAGCACAAGGTGCGGCATTAATCTGAAAATGAGCGGCTGGTGCGAACCAGCCCTTTTGCTTTTTAGTGCAGATTGATGCGCGTGACATCAGGCTCAATGCCGAACTCTTCTTTCAGCTGTTTCTTTGATTTCGTCACCATATCCCCACCTTTACCGATGGTCATATGTTGCGGCTCGTCATTGTGGCGAGCTTGCCATAGCATGACCAGCTGCAGGCAATGATCCTTTTGCTCTTGCGTTAGCGCTACACCATCAGGCCATTTGCCGATTTCTACCGCCGCGGAGAGTCGCTCATATACTTCAGGCGTCATCGCCTCCAGCATCACTTCTAATTCCTGTTTCATGCTTAGCCCTCTTGCTGATTGCCCTGCTCATCAGTGAAGTTTAGCGAAGCGGAGTTCACACAATAGCGCTCGCCGCCCGGCTGCGGGCCATCCGGGAACACATGCCCCAAATGCGCATCACAATTGCCACAACGAATCTCAACGCGATGCATACCGTGTGAATCATCTTCCAGGTAGCGAATGGCTTCGTCACTGAAAGGCTGATAGAAACTTGGCCAGCCACAGCCTGAATCATATTTGGTCTCGGAGAGAAACAGCGGCGAGTTACAAACTAAGCAGTGGTAGATCCCTTCCTGCTTGTTATGCAGTAAGGCGCCCGAGAAAGGGGGCTCCGTTCCACGATGCTGAGTCACATAGCGCTGCATTTCGGAAAGCTGCGCGATTTTTGCGTCGGGTGCGGTGTCTTTAGCCATTTTGAGTTCCGGAGTGTCATTCTGAAAAAATCGACTAGTATTCTAACAAACGTACAACATCTATCGGGTCTTTTTTCGTGCTAACGCTCCCAACCTCTCTTCTACAGCGCGATTTTGTGATGGCGATCACCCTTTGCAAAAGTCATCCCTTTTCAGCCCGCATTCGGCGTAACATAGGCGCGCAATAAGGGTGCTGCGTAAGCGATTGCGCAACCAATTATTCCTGGTGTTGGAATTGACCTGTCGCAACAATTGACACGATTCCGCTTGACGCCTGGTAAGGTTTTTGTAATTTTACAGCCAACCTTTTATTCACTAACAAATAGCTGGTGGAATATATGACTATCAAAGTAGGTATTAACGGTTTTGGCCGTATCGGTCGCATCGTTTTCCGTGCTGCGCAGCAGCGTTCTGACATCGAAATCGTCGCGATCAACGATCTGCTCGACGCCGATTACATGGCTTACATGCTGAAGTATGACTCTACTCACGGTCGTTTTGACGGCACTGTAGAAGTGAAAGACGGTGCACTGATTGTTAACGGTAAGAAAATCCGTGTTACCGCTGAGAAAGACCCGGCTAACCTGAAGTGGGACGAAGTGGGTGTTGACGTTGTTGCCGAAGCGACCGGTATCTTCCTGACCGACGAAACTGCGCGTAAACACATCACTGCTGGCGCGAAGAAAGTGGTTCTGACTGGTCCATCTAAAGACAGCACCCCAATGTTCGTACGTGGCGCTAACTTTGACAAATATGCTGGCCAGGACATCGTTTCTAACGCGTCTTGCACCACCAACTGCCTGGCACCACTGGCTAAAGTTATCAATGACAACTTCGGTATCGTTGAAGGTCTGATGACTACCGTTCACGCAACAACCGCGACTCAGAAAACCGTTGATGGCCCGTCTCACAAAGACTGGCGCGGCGGTCGTGGCGCAGCGCAGAACATCATCCCATCTTCTACCGGTGCAGCTAAAGCAGTTGGCGTTGTTCTGCCAGAGCTGAACGGTAAATTGACTGGTATGGCGTTCCGCGTTCCAACGCCAAACGTCTCTGTTGTTGACCTGACTGTTCGCCTGGAAAAACCAGCGACCTACAAAGAAATTTGTGCAGTGATCAAAGCTGAGTCAGAAGGCAAAATGAAAGGCGTTCTGGGCTACATCGAAGATGACGTCGTTTCTACTGACTTCAATGGCGAAACGCTGACTTCAGTATTCGATGCTAAAGCCGGTATCGCGCTGAACGACAACTTCGTGAAACTGGTTTCCTGGTACGATAACGAAACCGGTTACTCACACAAAGTTCTGGATCTGATTGCACTGGTTGCTTCTAAGTAAGCTAACCAGCTAAACAGACAAGGGGTGACTTCGGTCGCCCCTTTTTTTCGACTGGATAAAGAGAAGGTCTGACTATGCAAGATACGCTTTATACCCTTCCGGTAGTGAATCAAATCACCCCTTATCTGTCACAGCGCCAGGTAGGTGATTTGCCGATTGTGGTGATCAGCCATCCCAAAGTGCGTGCGGCTATAGCGTTGCAAGGTGCGCATTTGCTCTCGTGGCAGCCTAGCGGTCAGCAACCGGTCATTTGGCTCAGCGAAAAGACCCCGTTTACGACCGGTAAAGCGATCCGTGGCGGCGTGCCGATTTGCTGGCCGTGGTTTGGTCCGGCTGGTGAGCCAGCGCATGGTTTTGCGCGCAATATGCCGTGGACGCTGACCGCACATGACGAAAATGAAGATGCGGTGTTACTGACCTTTACGCTGGAAAGCAATGCACAAACTAAAAAGCTGTGGCCGCACGATTTCACCCTTCTGGCTCGTTTCCGTATAGCTGAACATTGTGAAATTGAACTGGAAGCCTACGGTGATTATGAAGCCACGGCGGCGCTGCACAGCTACTTCCACGTTACGGATATTACGCAGGTCGAAGTGAGTGGATTAGGTAACAGTTTTATCGATAAAGTTAACGATAATGCGGTTGGCGCATCAGACGGTAAACAGAGCTATCCTAACCGGGTAGACCGTATTCATACCGCTGCCGATGATTGCAGTGTGATTCACGATAAAGGTGGCAAACGCCAGATTGAGGTATATCACCATTATCAAAGTGACGTTGTCACCTGGAATCCAGGCCCAGAGTTATCCTGCAGCATGGGCGACATGCCGAATGAAGGCTACAAAACTATGGTTTGCGTCGAAACGGCGCGCATTAGTAAGCCGTTAAAAAGCGCGGGTGAATCACCCTCTCGTATGGGAACGACGATTCGCATCGTTAATAAGTAAGACGAAGCGGCGCTTTTGCGCCGCTAAACCACATCCAAGGCTGTTTTAGCCTGCGGAGCGGGAAACGCCCGATCAATGATGGCGAGTTCTTCATGAGATAGCGTGATGTTAAGCACGGCGGCATTTTGCTCGACATGTGAAACGCTGCTCGCTTTAGGGATGGCCAAAACACCTTGCTGGCGTATGACCCAGGCCAGCATCACTTGCGCCACGCTAATGCCCTTCTGTTGTGCAATCTGTTGAAGATGCGGGTCTTCAAAGAGCGCCTGTCGCAGTCGACCAGCCTGCGCTAAAGGACAATAGGCCATAATCGGCATGTGGCGCTGCTGGCATTCAGGCAGTAAATCATACTCAATCCCGCGCGAAGCTAAGTGGTAAAGCACCTGGTTGGTTAAACAGGCATTGCCGCCGGGCTCATGCCATAACTCAAGCATATCGTCATGATCAAAGTTCGATACGCCCCAATGACGGATTTTGCCCTGCTGTTGTAAGGATTCCATCGCGCGAATGGTTTCTTCTAACGGCACATTGCCGCGCCAGTGGAGCAGATAAAGATCAAGGTGATCGGTTTGCAGACGGCGCAGGCTACGCTCGCAGGCATCAATGGCATCGATTTCACCGGCATTCCATGGATAAACTTTCGACACCAGCCAAGCCTGTTCGCGACGTCCACGTAGCGCTTCACCGACCACTTCCTCGGCGGCGCCTTCCGCATACATTTCAGCCGTATCAATCACCTTTAATCCAAGATCTAAACCGGCCTGCAGTGCCGCCACTTCCTGACTGCGTAGCGCAGCGTTCTCGCCCATATACCAGGTACCCTGGCCTATCGCGGGTAATATCGATTGATTGTGAAATTGAATAGTCTTCATAACTCCTCCTGTTGCGCCATTCCGGGGATCCTAATTGGTGCAATGTAAGAAAAACGCCTCATTAAGAGGCGTTCAATTCAACATTAGAAGCTATAACTGATGCCGGTCCAGAGTGTGTACTGGCCACTCTTATCGATCATCGGGCTGTCTTTGATCTCACTGTCGAAGCGCGTGTAGCGGCCCGACAAGCTGGCATTCCAGTTTTCAGTGATTTTGTAACTCGCATTCATTTCGATATACGGTGACCAGCTATCATCTGGATGATATTCAGAGATGCCAGTGCGGGCGCTTTCGTGTGATGAGACACCATAGTAATAGCGGTTCTGATTGGCGCTATTCCACATGGCACCAATGCCTGGAGTCAGGCTGAAGGCGCCGAATTCGAAGCGATATAAATAGGTGAGATCCCAAATCATGCCGTTGCTGTTGTTGAGCACATCGCCCAGCAATGTCGTGCGCACGATGCCCCAATCGGCAACATGACGATAGCTGGCGCCGGCCATCAGCGTCATGCGTCGCTTATCCAGGTCTTTCATATCGCCCAAATCATTGTCTTTCGGATCGTACTGCTGCGGCGATCCCAGCACCGTCAGCGACAGCTGATTTTGGGGATCTTTCCACAGGTAATAGCCACCTTGCAGGCTACGGAACCAGAAGTTCTCACCTTCATAATTAATCACCGGAATGGGCAGGTAGCGGTCTTGTCCACCCCGATAAGGTGACTGCGCATAAATGACCGAAGCGCCAAGAGATAACGGTTCTGCATGAGTGCCGAACGCCGCAAAATAACAAGGAACAACAAGAGCAAGCGCTTTAAGTTTGAATTGGTTCACAATTTATTCAGTCCATTAATATAACAATCACACGCAGAGTCTAACCAAATTTTTGCGATCGGTTAACGTTTAATGATGCTCTGGCCGCAGCGAAGGGAATTATCTGAGGTGCCTTCACGCCCTGCCTGCTTAGGTTAATTGCCTCGGTGCTTATGAGACTTTGTTATTGATATACCTTTGAATAAGGAGAAAAGTGGCTGCAGGTTTCCTGAATGCCTTCTACAGTTAAATGTAAGACGAGACTTTTTTGTACGAGCAGAGTAACCATAAGAACTGTGTATCCCGATAAAAAAATGTCAGGTTGGCATAAGGGTTGCTGTACTCCATAAAGAATATCTTCCGGGAGCTGCTACAAACTTTTATTACGCTCCTTTACCTGTGCTAAAAACGAAAGGACGGGCATCGCTATGAATATATTCGATCACTATCGTCAGCGTTATGAAGCTGCCAAGGATGAAGAGTTCTCATTGCAGGAATTCCTCGCCATCTGTAAACAGGATCGCAGTGCATACGCCAACGCTGCCGAGCGACTATTAATGGCCATCGGTGAGCCGGTGATGGTTGACACTGCGCAAGAGCCACGCCTTTCCAGAATCTTCTCCAACCGCGTTATGGGGCGCTATCCTGCATTTGAAGAGTTTTATGGTATGGAGGAAGCGATTGAGCAAATTGTCTCCTACCTGAAACACGCCGCGCAGGGTTTGGAGGAGAAGAAACAGATCCTTTACTTACTGGGCCCGGTGGGTGGCGGTAAGTCCTCGCTGGCTGAACGCCTGAAAGCGCTGATGCAGCGTGTGCCTATTTATGTTCTGAGCGCCGACGGTGAACGCAGCCCGGTAAATGACCATCCTCTTTGCCTGTTTAATCCTCAGGAAGACGCCAATATTCTGGAAAAAGAGTATGGCGTGCCGCGGCGTTACCTTGGCACCATTATGTCGCCTTGGGCAGCGAAGCGTTTGCATGAATTTGGCGGCGATATTACCCGTTTCAAAGTAGTGAAAGTGTGGCCATCCATTCTGGAGCAAGTTGCTATCGCTAAAACCGAACCTGGCGATGAGAACAACCAGGATATCTCGGCGTTAGTGGGTAAAGTGGATATCCGCAAACTGGAAAATCACGCGCAGAACGACCCCGATGCTTACGGTTATTCAGGTGCTCTTTGCCGCGCGAACCAAGGTGTGATGGAATTCGTTGAGATGTTTAAAGCACCGATTAAAGTGTTGCATCCCCTGCTTACCGCCACCCAGGAAGGTAACTATAACGGTACTGAAGGGATCTCTGCTCTGCCGTTCAACGGCATCATTCTGGCGCACTCGAACGAATCAGAATGGGTCACTTTCCGTAACAACAAAAACAATGAGGCCTTCCTTGACCGTGTTTACATTGTCAAAGTGCCTTACTGCTTACGCGTTTCCGAAGAGATTAAGATTTACAACAAGTTGTTGGATCACAGTGAGCTGACCACTGCGCCATGCGCGCCGGGAACGCTGGAAACGCTGGCTCGCTTCTCAATTCTGTCGCGTTTGAAAGAGCCGGAAAACTCCAGCATCTATTCAAAAATGCGCGTTTATGATGGCGAGAGCCTGAAAGATACCGATCCAAAAGCCAAATCCTGGCAGGAGTATCACGATTATGCGGGCGTTGATGAGGGCATGAACGGCCTTTCAACCCGTTTCGCGTTTAAAATCCTGTCGCGCGTGTTCAACTTCGACCATGCCGAAGTGGCGGCCAACCCGGTTCACCTGTTCTACGTGCTAGAGCAGCAAATTGAACGTGAGCAGTTCCCTCAGGATCAAGCTGAGAAGTATCTGGAGCACCTGAAAGGCTACCTGATTCCAAAATACGCAGAGTTCATCGGTAAAGAGATTCAAACTGCCTATCTGGAGTCCTATTCTGAATACGGTCAGAACATCTTTGATCGCTATGTCACTTACGCTGATTTCTGGATCCAGGATCAAGAATATCGCGATCCTGACACCGGACAGCTATTTGACCGCGAATCGCTGAACGCCGAGCTGGAAAAGATCGAGAAACCTGCAGGAATCAGTAACCCGAAAGACTTCCGTAACGAGATTGTGAATTTTGTGCTGCGTGCCCGCGCGCAAAACAGCGGACGCAATCCGAACTGGACCAGTTACGAAAAACTGCGCACGGTTATCGAGAAGAAAATGTTCTCGAACACCGAAGAGTTGCTGCCAGTGATTTCGTTCAATACCAAAACCTCAACGGACGAGCAGAAAAAACACGATGATTTTGTCGATCGCATGATGGAAAAAGGCTATACCCGCAAGCAAGTACGTTTGCTGTGCGAATGGTATCTTCGCGTGCGTAAGTCTTCATAATCGTTATCTGTAAGCGTCGCGGCGCTGCGGTGCTGCCACAGGAGGCCGGGTTCTCCCGGCCTTAGCTTGCAATGCAGTTTGGGGGATTTTTATGGCCTATTTTATCGATCGGCGTCTAAACGGTAAGAATAAAAGCGCCGTCAATCGGCAGCGCTTTCTGCGCCGTTATAAGTCGCAAATCAAGCAATCGATCTCCGAGGCCATCAATAAGCGTTCGGTGACCGATGTCGAGAGCGGCGAATCGGTCTCGATTCCAATTGACGATATCAACGAGCCAAGTTTCCATCAGGGTCGCGGCGGTAATCGCCACCGTGTTCATCCGGGGAACGATCATTTCGTGCAAAACGATCGTATTGAGCGTCCGCAAGGTGGCGGCGGCGGTGGCGGCAGCGGTCAGGGTAATGCCAGTCAGGACGGTGAAGGCCAGGACGAATTCGTCTTCCAGATTTCTAAAGATGAATATCTCGATCTGCTGTTTGAAGATTTGGCGCTGCCTAACCTGCGTAAAAATCAGCATCGTCAGTTGAATGAGTATAAGACCCACCGTGCTGGCTTCACCTCAAACGGTACGCCGGCTAACATTAGCGTGGTGCGTTCACTACAGAACTCGCTGGCACGCCGCACAGCGATGACGGCAGGTAAACGCCGCATGCTCAACGAGTTGGAAGTGACGCTAGCGGAAGTGGAAAACAGCGAACCGGCGCAGTTACTGGAAGAGGAACGTTTACGTAAAGAGATTGCTGAATTGCGCGCGCGCATTGATCGTGTGCCGTTTATCGATACCTTTGACTTACGCTACAAAAACTTCGAGAAGCGGCCAGAACCTTCCAGTCAGGCCGTGATGTTCTGTTTGATGGACGTTTCAGGTTCGATGGATCAGGCGACCAAAGATATGGCGAAGCGCTTCTACATCCTGCTGTATCTGTTCCTGAGCCGTACGTATAAGAACGTCGACGTAGTCTACATTCGCCATCACACTCAGGCGAAAGAGGTCGACGAACAGGAGTTTTTCTACTCGCAGGAAACGGGCGGCACCATTGTCTCCAGTGCGTTGAAACTGATGGATGAAGTGGTTAAAGAGCGTTATGACCCTTCGCAGTGGAATATCTATGCTGCGCAAGCGTCAGATGGTGATAACTGGGCGGACGATTCGCCGCTTTGTCACGAGATTTTAGCCAAACATATTCTGCCGGTTGTACGTTATTACAGCTACATCGAGATTACGCGCCGCGCCCATCAGACCTTGTGGCGCGAGTATGAACATCTGCAAGCGACATTTGATAACTTCGCAATCCAACATATTCGCGAGCCAGAAGACATCTATCCAGTATTTAGAGAACTTTTCCATAAACAAGCAGCAGAAGCCTAAATCTATAAGCCGGTCAGTGACCGGCTTTTTCTTTACAGCAGCCCCGCTCACTCCCTGCCATTTACTGATGATTTTTCACACAAATTTAGCTGTATATGGGATGCGACCCCATAGAATGAAAAAATGTGCAATTAAGCGCTGACAAGCTATTGATAAGGCATTATCTTTCCACCTTGTCTGTGTGAATCCCCCGCAGTTTGTCTTTTTTGCCCCGCCGCAGGAGAACGCCGTTGAATACCAGCATGATTTACAGTGTGTTTATTATTGGGTCCGTGCTGGTAGCAGCAAGTATTTTGCTCAGTTCCTTTTCCTCGCGCCTCGGCATTCCGATTTTGGTCATCTTTCTCGCGTTAGGCATGTTGGCCGGTATTGATGGCATTGGCGGCATTGCGTTTGATAACTATCCAGTCGCCTATCTGGTCTCTAACCTTGCGTTGGCCATTATCCTGCTGGATGGCGGTATGCGCACCAAAGCGTCTTCCCTCAAGGTAGCGCTCGGTCCAGCGCTCTCACTGGCGACAGTCGGCGTAATGATCACGGCTGGCTTAACCGGTGTGGCTGCCGCCTGGCTGTTTAAGCTCGATCTTATGCAAGGCTTCCTGATCGGCGCGATTATTGGTTCAACCGATGCCGCCGCGGTGTTTTCGCTGCTGGGTGATAAAGGGCTCAACGAACGCGTCAGTTCAACGCTGGAAATTGAATCCGGCAGCAACGATCCGATGGCGGTGTTTCTGACCATCACCTTGATCGACATGATTCAACAAGGCCAGTCGGGCTTGAGCTGGATGTTCGTGGTGCATCTGGTGCAGCAATTTGGTCTCGGTATCGTGTTAGGTCTGGGCGGCGGCTGGGCGCTGCAGCAGTTGATTAACCGAATCAATCTGGCGCAAGGTTTATATCCGCTGCTGGCCGTGAGTGGCGGCATCATCGTGTTTGCGCTGACCACCGTAATGGAAGGCAGCGGCATTCTGGCCGTGTATCTCTGCGGCTTTCTGCTGGGTAACAGCCCCATCCGTAACCGCCACGGTATATTGCAAACGTTTGACGGCATGGCATGGCTGAGCCAAATCGGCATGTTCATTGTGCTGGGTTTGCTGGTGACGCCGTCCGATTTATGGCATATCGCGGTACCGGCGATGATTCTGTCGCTGTGGTTGATTCTGGTGGCGCGCCCGCTGTCGATTCTGGTTGGCCTGTTGCCCTTCAAGGGCTTCACCGGACGTGAACGTATCTTTATCAGCTGGGTTGGCCTACGTGGCGCAGTGCCGATTATCCTTGCGGTGTTCCCGATGATGGCTGGCCTGGAGAACGCCAAGCTTTACTTCAATATCGCCTTCTTTGTGGTGCTGGTGTCACTGATGCTGCAAGGTACGTCGCTGGGCTATGCCGCCAAACGTGCCAAAGTGGTGGTCCCGCCAACGGCCTCGCCAATCAGTCGGGTGGGTCTGGATATCCATCCCGAGAATCCGTGGGAGCAGTTCATTTATCAGCTGAGCGCAGACAAGTGGTGCGTCGGTGCAGCGCTGCGTGATTTGCAGATGCCGCGCGAAACCCGCATCGCCGCCCTGTTTCGTGATAACGCGTTAATGCATCCCAATGGTAATACGCGCCTGAAAGAAGGCGATGTTATCTGTGTGATTGGCCGGGAACGCGATTTACCGGCATTAGGGAAAATGTTCAGCCAAACACCCCCGGTATCGCTCGACCAGCGCTTCTTTGGCGACTTTATTCTGGATGCCGAAGCGCGCCTGCGCGACGTGGCGCAAATCTACGGGCTTGAGCTGGACGAACAAACCAACGATCAGCAGTCGTTAGGTCAGCTGGTGATGAGTTTGCTGGGCAGTACGCCAGTCGTCGGTGATCAGGTGGAGTGGAAGCAATTAACCTGGACAGTAGCGGAAAAAGAAGACAATCAGATCGTGAAAATAGGTGTGCGCGTCAGTGAAGACAAAGAATAATCCGAGGCGTTATCGCTCGTAAACTGCGTGTGAACGACTATGCTCACTATTCAACCCAGTTAATACGGGAGAAAGTAATGGGACACGTGGTGAAGATTGGTCGTTATGAAATTGTTGATGCAGAGTTCAATACTGACAACGTTGATACGGTGAGTATTCCCTGCCACACCAATCCCGGCCTGAGTGACCAACTCGACGGCTGGGATGTTGAAACCAGTGTACCGGCATGGATTGATGGCGAAGCTGTCGATCTGCAAATCGGACACTATGACAAGCAACAGGACCTGTGGGTACTAAAAAAACCCGCCTGACTGGCTGGTGCCGCCATTGATGGAAATGGCGGTCATTCCGAAAAGTTGTCTTAAAATGAAGCGCTATATTCGCGATTAATTAACTTTTAACCTTAGATTTCAATCGAATAGCCAATTATTTCTTTAGTCATTTATTTCCTTTTCAGACTATTTCCATATTAACTCTGTCAAATAATTCCTGCATACTCTTAAACGTTGCTGCAGCTTTTCGTGACGTGCATCACGTCTCAAACGGTCCTTTCCTTGCAGCGCTTATGGCAGCACTGACTTATATCTCGCTGAAAGAATTATTCTTTCTACTTTTCAGCGGACCACTCCTGAGCGTGTACTTGATTCTGGTCAGGCCATCTTTTACTTAAGAAAAGAGAGCAGGTTTTATGGCAAGTACTTTGATAATGAATAATGCAACCCGCTCGTGGAGCGGACTGCGCAAAAATCTCATCGCAAAAGTCGCCCTTAGTTTCTCAGATTTAATTGCGTTAAATCTGGCATTGTTTTTATCTGCCGCCACTGTTCAAGGTATTTGGGGCGAACTGGATACCTTTATTCCGCCTCAGCAGATTGAATACCGATTTATTGCTCAATTTAGCCTTTCCGTACTTTGCACCGCCTGGTTCTGGGTACGTATGCGTCACTACACCTATCGCAAGCCATTTTGGTTTGAATTAAAAGAAGTGATTAAAACGCTGTTTGTTTTCTCTCTGCTTGATTTGGCGTTAATTGCCTTTTCAAAATGGGACTTCTCGCGCATGGTTTGGGTGTTCAGCTGGACCTATGCCCTGCTGCTGCTGCCGCTGATGCGTGCCGTCGTTAAACGTGCGATCAACCGTGCTGGTCAGTGGCAAAAGGAAACTATCATTATTGGTTCCGGTAAAAACGCCATGGAAGCCTACGCGGCGCTGCAAAGCGAAGAGATCCTCGGTTATAACGTGCAGGCGTTTATCTCGCTGGATGATGACCAACAGCACGAGAAAGTTAACGGCGTTCCGGTGATCACCTGGAAAGACATCAACTGGCAAACCATGGACCGTGACAACACGCAATTTATCGTCGCCACCGAATTTGAGCAGCAAGTGGTGCGCGATAAATGGCTGAAGTTCCTTTCTAAAATGAAGTGCCGTTCGATTTCCGTGATCCCAACGCTGCGCGGCGTGCCGCTGTATGGCACCGACATGTCTTTTATCTTCAGCCATGAAGTGATGATCCTGCGCGTTAGTAATAACCTGGCAAAACGCTCTTCTCGTTTCCTGAAACGCACCTTCGATATTGTCGTGGCGTCAATGCTGCTGCTGTTCCTGGGACCGGTATTTGGTCTGCTGTGTGCGATGGTGAAGCGTGACGGTGGCAATGCAATCTATGGTCATGAACGCGTTGGGCAAGATGGCGTGAAGTTTAAGTGCCTGAAGTTCCGCTCCATGGTGACCAACTCGCAGGAAGTGTTGCAAAATCTGCTGGCGACCAGCGAGGAAGCGCGTGCCGAGTGGGATCGTGACTTCAAACTGAAAAACGATCCGCGCGTGACCAAAATTGGTAACTTCTTGCGCAAAACCAGCCTTGATGAATTACCACAGTTGTGGAACGTGATTCGCGGCGAAATGAGTCTGGTGGGCCCGCGTCCGGTGATTGAAGCTGAACTGGAGCGTTATGCCGGTGACGTCGATTACTACCTGATGGCCAAACCGGGCATGACCGGTTTGTGGCAGGTCAGTGGTCGTAACGACATTGACTACGACACGCGCGTTTACTTTGATTCCTGGTACGTGAAGAACTGGGCACTGTGGACTGATATCGCGATCCTGTTTAAAACTGCTGGCGTAGTAGTCCGTCGCGACGGCGCTTACTAATACCCTCGAGGCGATGCCTGTGCGCTTTGGCAGGCATCGCTTTTTTTATCCCTTTCTTTTTCCCCACAGAGTCATTACCCTTCCGGCTTGTTTAACAGGTCGTTTTGGTTCGTCATGCAAAAATTCACCTTAATACTTCTCAGCCTGGTGCTGCTGGCGCCGCTGGGCATTGATCTCTACCTCCCTACATTGCCGCAAATCGCCGAAGGTCTTAACAGCCCGGTGAGCCTGATCCAAATCACTATTCCACTGTTTTTATTAGTGATGGGCATCGGCCAACTGATTACCGGTCCGCTGGTGGATAATTTTGGTCGTAAGCCCCTCGCGTTAATCGGTCTCGCGCTTTACATCATTGGCAGCGCGCTTGCCGCGACAAGCACGCTGTGGCCGGTGTTCTTCCTCGCCCGTATCATTCAGGGTTGCGCCGTGTGCTGCACCGCAGTGGTGGCGTTTAGTGGCGTGCGCGACCGTCTCAGCGGTGAAGATGCTGCACGCGCTTACGGCTTCCTTAACGGTGCACTGAATATCGTTCCAGCGCTGGCGCCCCTGCTGGGTGGGATTCTGGCCGAAGCCTACGGTTGGCGTATGCCGTTCTGGTTCCTGTGCGGCTATGCTGTGGTAATCGGATTGATCGTTCTGCTGTGGCTCCCAGAAACGCGTCCTGCGGACACGCTGCGCGTAAAAGGTCTACCGCTGGCGCAATATGCTGCCATCGCTCGTGAACCGCGCTTCCTCGCCTTTGCGTTCGCTAACGCTGGTGCGCTGGGCATGGTGCTCACCTATGTGTCGCTAGCGCCACACGTGCTGATGACCGAAGGCGGCCTGACGCCGCTGCAATTCTCCTTCGCTTTTGGTGCAAATGGTTTTTGGATCATGCTGGTTAGCGCCTTCGTGAACAAAACCATTCGCAAAGCGGGACGCCCATTCTGCCTGGCGATGGGCTTCGCCACCATGTTAATGGGCGCGATTCTGTTAATCATGGGCACTACGCTGTTACCCGCGGCGTGGCAAAACCATTGGTCGCTGTACATGATTCCAGTGGCAGTTTCCGTCGCCGGATTGGCGTTTACGGTCGGCCCCGCCACCAGCTACGCGCTGGAGCCCTATCAACAGCAAGCGGGCGTTGCCTCGGCACTGCAAGGATTTATTCAGATGGCATGTGGTGCGGGGGGAAGTATGGCAATCGTGGCATTGCCCGTCGCGGAGAAATCGTCACTGGCATTGATGATGTTGATCGGCGCAGCGCTGGCGATAACCGCCTGGCGCTGCAGCAAGAAGATGCACGGTCGCGTTACCGCACTTAAATAACCTCAACCGGAACGCGGGGGGCGAGCGCACACATCAGCTCGTATCCCACCGTTCCGGCGGCTTTCGCCACCTCATCGATTTTCACCTGATTACCCCACAACTCAACCTTTGAGCCAATACCAGCCTGCGGACAAGGGTCTAAATCGATCATCATCATGTCCATCGAGATGGCGCCTAGCGTTTGTGTGCGTATGCCATCAACGCTAACTGGCGTGCCGGTAGGCGCATGACGCGGATAGCCATCGGCATAACCACAGGCGACGATGCCAATGCGCTGCGCACCGCTGGCGTGATAACGATAGCCGTAACCCACGCCATCACCCGCATTCAGCTGTTGCACGCCAATGATTTCGCTGCTGAGCGTCATGACCGGCTGCAATCCAGTGCTGGCGATATCTTGCCAGTCGCCGCTCGGTGACGCGCCATAGAGGATAATGCCGGGGCGCACCCAGTCAAAGTGCGCTTCAGGATGCCACAGCGTGGCAGCCGAGTTAGACAGGGAACGCGAGCAATTAAGCCCTTCCGCCGCCAATTCGACGCGCTTCATCGGCTCAACCAATCCTTGTGGATTCTCAGCATCAGCGAAGTGCGCCATCAGCGTCATTTCACCGACATTCGCCAAAGCGCGCAGTTTCTGCCACGCCGCCTGTGCCAGCTCAGGACGAAAACCCAGTCGATTCATACCGCTATTAATTTTCAGATAAACATCCACCGGCGCCGACAGTTGCGCTTTAGCCAGCGCCTGTATCTGCCAGTTACTGTGTACGCTGGTAGTGAGTCGATAACGATCAATCAGCGCTAAATCGTCGGCGTGAAAGAAACCCTCCAGCAATAGGATCGGCTTTTTCCAGCCCTGCTCACGCAGTAAGATTGCCTCTTCCATATTCAGCAGCGCAAAGCCGTCAGTCTCTGCCAGACTTTGCCAAACGCGGGCCACACCGTGCCCATAGGCATTGGCTTTCACCACCGACCAGACGCGTGAATGCGGTGCCACCTGGCGTACAACAGCCAGATTATGACGCAGTGCCTGTTGATTGAGGGTGGCACCGGTTGGACGTGACATGCTTTTACTCTCCCTGAGGTCTCAACGCGCCGCGCTAGCGTTACGCAACGGCGAAGAATGTGGCTCAAAACCTGGCAGGTAGCGCAGCACAGACAAATCATCTGCAGCAATCGCCGGTTTCTGACCGGAAATTAAATCAGCTAAAAGCTGACCGGAACCACAAGCCATGGTCCATCCCAGCGTACCGTGACCGGTGTTGAGATAGAGATTGGAGAGCGGTGTACGCCCAACAATCGGTGTACCGTCTGGCGTCATCGGACGTAATCCGCTCCAGAACGTGGCTTGTTCGACAAATCCGCCTTCAGGATAGAGGTCGCGGACCACCATCTCCAGCGTTTCGCGTCTTGCCGGCAACAGTTTGGTGTTAAAACCAACAATTTCTGCCATACCACCCACGCGAATACGATCATCAAAGCGCGTCACCGCCACTTTGTAGGTTTCATCGAGAACAGTGGAAGCCGGCGCGGCATCGGCGTTCTTGATCGGAATGGTCAACGAATAGCCTTTCAGCGGATAAACCGGGATGGGAAGGATGTCTTTTAACAGCGACGTTGAATAGGAACCAAACGCCACGACGTAAGCATCGGCTTTGATCACCTCATCGCCACACTTCACACCATAAATACGGTTGCCCTCACGCAATAACTGATCCACAGAAGTGTTGAAGCGAAAAGTCACACCCGCCGCCATAGCCATCTCCGCCAAACGTTGGGTAAACAGTTGGCAGTCGCCGGTTTCGTCATTGGGCAGACGTAAACCGCCGGTGAGTTTGTGCGCCGTCGCCGCCAGCGCGGGTTCAACATTTTTTAGTTGATGCGCTTCCAGGAGTTCGTAGGGAACGCCCGCTTCTCGCAGCACGGCAATATCTTTACTGGCGCTTTCGAACTGTTGTTGAGTGCGGAACAGTTGCAGCGTGCCGCCCTGACGACCTTCATAGGCGATACCCGTGCTCGCGCGCAACGTTTTAAGGCAGTCGCGGCTGTACTCCGCGATACGCACCATGCGGCTTTTATTTTCCTGATAATGCTGCATGTCGCAGTTTCGCAACATATTCCACATCCACTCCAGCTGGAATTTGCTGCCATCGAGACGTACCGCCAGCGGCGCGTGACGCTGGAACATCCATTTGACCGCTTTAAGCGGAACACCCGGCGCCGCCCAAGGCGCGGCATAGCCCGGTGAGATCTGTCCCGCATTACCGGCGCTGGTTTCCAGCGCGGCGGCCGGTTGGCGATCAATAACCGTGACCTGATGTCCGGCCTGCGCCAGATACCAGGCGCTCGCTACCCCGACAACACCACTACCAAGAATCACTACGCGCATAAGCCCCTCGTCGCAGCAAAAGAATAATTAACTATTAACCCAGCCCAAGACAGCATAACCCGACCGCCACTCAAATCTTACATTCGACTGACTTATTTCACATGTTTTTTACCTGACTGCACACTAAAATCATGCAACTCATCAAAAATCAGGATTTTTTATGCCTTAAATCCCTTAATCAGCAATTTATTATGCGGAAGGCAGCGGTTTTGACTTTTTTCAGGAGAAAGCGCCGCAGTCATACAATGCTCTTATAAATAGAGCATTATTCTGCAAATTAAATTAAAACCAACATTTGAAACAAGTATCAACTTAACTAGCGCTTTTTGAATGATTTTCTGCCAAAAGAATTCGATTGAGATTCAGTTTCGGATAGGCGACAGTGGACTATCATTGAAGTGTTCGCTCAGTTTTATTGGGCCATCTTTACTCAGGATGAGGCCTTAAACGATCGTGACAGGTTATTCCTGCCGCTTGCAAAACAGAGGTGCGCTATGACGACAATCTTTGACGAGCCAACCCGCAACAGTAAACGACTCAGTGATGGACCCGACTGGACCTTCGAACTGCTGGATGACTATCTGGCTGAAATTGACCGCGTAGCCAAAAGCTACGGACTGGAAACTTATCCGCACCAAATCGAAGTGATTACCTCCGAGCAGATGATGGATGCTTACTCAAGTGTAGGTATGCCGATCAATTATGCACACTGGTCATTTGGCAAGAAATTCATCGAAACCGAACAACGCTATAAGCACGGTCAGCAAGGGCTGGCTTATGAAATCGTCATCAACTCCAATCCGTGCATCGCTTATTTGATGGAAGAGAACACCATGACCATGCAGGCGCTGGTGATGGCGCACGCCTGTTACGGTCACAACTCGTTCTTCAAAAACAATTACCTGTTCCGCAGCTGGACCGATGCCAGTTCCATTGTGGATTATCTGCTGTTTGCGCGGAACTATATTACCGATTGCGAAGAGCGCTATGGCGTGGAGGAAGTGGAGCGGCTGCTCGATTCCTGCCATGCGCTGATGAATTACGGCGTGGATCGCTATAAACGCCCTCAGAAAATTTCGCTGCAGGAAGAGAAAGCACGTCAGCAAAGTCGTGAAGAGTATTTGCAGAGCCAGGTGAATACCCTGTGGCGCACGCTGCCGCGTAAAGAGAAAGAGTCGGTCCACGTTGAGGCATCGCGCTACCCATCTGAACCGCAAGAAAACCTGCTCTATTTCATGGAAAAAAATGCGCCACTGTTGGAATCCTGGCAACGTGAAGTGTTGCGCATTGTGCGCAAAGTCAGCCAGTATTTTTATCCGCAAAAACAAACGCAGGTGATGAACGAAGGCTGGGCCACCTTCTGGCACTACACCATCCTTAATCATCTGTATGACGAAGGCAAAGTGTCGGAACGTTTTATGATGGAGTTCCTGCACAGTCACACTAACGTGGTATACCAACCGCCCTATAACAGTCAGTGGTATAACGGCATCAACCCTTATGCGCTCGGCTTCGCGATGTTCCAGGACATCAAACGTATCTGTCAGACACCAACCGAAGAAGATCGCTACTGGTTCCCGGACGTGGCCGGTTCCGATTGGCTGAAGACCATGCATTTTGCCATGCGCGAATTTAAGGACGAAAGCTTTATCAGCCAGTTCCTGTCGCCTAAAGTGATGCGTGATTTCCGCCTGTTCACGGTGATGGATGACGATCGTAACAACTTCCTCGAAATTGCCGCAATCCATGATGAAGCGGGTTATCGCGCTATCCGTCAGCAACTGTCTGCCCAGTACAATCTGAGCAATCTGGAACCTAACATTCAAGTCTATAACGTCGATTTACGCGGTGACCGTTCGCTGACGCTGCGTTATGTGCCGCAACAACGTGCGCCGCTCGATAAGAGCCGCAAAGAAGTGTTGAAGCATGTGCATCGCTTGTGGGGTTTTGATGTGATTCTGGAACAGCAGAATGAAGATGGCAGCGTGGAGTTGTTGGATCGCTCGCCCACGCGCGGCCCAGCCTTATGAGGCCAAAAAAAACCGGACTTTAAAAGTCCGGTTTTTCTTTTATCGCTTGCTGGCCAGGTCATCCGGCATGCTCTTCTGCATCTTGTGCCAAATCTCACCACTGCGGCGACCATATTCGCGCACGCTATCGACAATCTGCTCCTGCGACGGGTTCGCCACGCACAGGTCAGCCAGTTGGCGATAGAAGTTACGCGCCAGTTCACGCGCTTCGAGACTTGAGAAGTAGTGACGACCGACACGGGTATACAATCCTTTCAGGCCGTTCAAAATCAGACCATAAATCGGGTTGCCTGAAGCAAAAGCCAAGCCACGGAATACGCGGTAATCCAGCTCGGTATAAGCTTCTGCTTTGTCTTCCTCGATCAGCGCATTCTCCAGCACTTCGCGCGCTTTTTCTGGATGATGACGCAGCGCACGGCTGATAAAAATCGAAGAGATATTCGTGCGCACCGACAGCAGATTATCAATCAACTGCGGGACGCTGTCATGATCGAGTCGGGCCAGAGTTTCGAGAATATTTAAACCGGAGGTTTCCCAGAAGTCGTTAACGCGTGTCGGCTTGCCATGTTGAATCGTCAACCAGCCATCGCGCGCCAGACGCTGCAATACTTCACGCAGCGTGGTGCGCGTCACGCCAATCAGTTCAGAAAGCTCACGTTCGGCAGGTAGAATAGATCCCGGCGGAAAACGACTGTTCCAGATGCTTTCAATAATATACTCTTCAGCAAATCCCGCGGGGCTCTGCGCCTTAATCACCATAGCATTTATTTCTCGTTGCTTTCTTTATCGTAATGCGACTCATCATACCAGAGCGGCTATAGCGGAAATAGCCTGCCAAACGATTAAAAGCGCGCGCTGGCGCAAAATTCAGCCTTGAATTCAGAGGAATTTGCCTGCACAAGCACACGTTTGCGCTGCATCTGCGGCTTGCACGTATCGGATAAGGTGCCAGCTAGAATTTTTTTAGGCCTCAACGCGACTTAAGTCATTTTTGTACATGATTTTTTCCCGTTACCTGGCTGGCACGGTTGCGCTTTTGGTTTACACTGCGAAACATTAACGGTTACAGGAAAAGCAATATGTTGCGATATTTGAATCAATGCTCGCGTGGACGGGGTGCCTGGCTTTTGCTGGCCCTGACGGCGTTAGCATTTGAATTAACAGCCTTGTATTTTCAGCACGTAATGGGGCTGCAACCCTGCGTAATGTGTATTTATGAGCGTTGTGCGCTATTTGGCGTGATGGGTGCGGGCATTGTTGGGGCGCTAGCGCCGAAAACTCCGCTGCGCTGGGCGGCGATCCTCATCTGGATTTATAGCGCCATTGAAGGTACGCGCCTTTCTTACGATCACACCATGATTCAGCTGCATCCTAATCCGTTTGTCACCTGCGACTTTGCCGCACGCTTCCCAAGCTGGTTACCGCTGGATAAATGGTTGCCTTCAGTGTTCGTGGCCAGCGGTGACTGCGCCGAACGTGGATGGACTTTCCTGACCTGGAGCATGCCGCAGTGGATGATCGTGATTTTTGCCGCTTATCTATTGGTGGCGCTGCTGGTGTTGATTGCACAACCGTTCAAACCTAAACGCCGTGATCTGTTCGGTCGTTAAGCACAAACAAAACAGGCAGCCTTAGCTGCCTGTTGCATGATTACCCGTTGCGATCAGGTCGATCAATTATATGCTCTTCCCAATCCCGCACTTCACTCTCACGCACCGCAATAAATCGCACTGAAATGCGCTGCGCATGCATCGCCTTTTTAGAACCCGCGATCAGCGGATGCCAGGCCGGCAAGGATTTACCTTCGCCTAACACGCGATACGCACAAGTCCGCGGCAACCATTCAAAACTGGTAAGGTTTTCACGCGTCAGCTTGATGCAATTCTCTTCTAACTCAAAACGACGCTCATAGCTCCGACACTGGCAGGTTTTGATGTTCAGTTGATTACAGGCAACGTTGGTGAAGTAGATTTCATCAGTGTCCGCATCCTGCAACTTATTCAGGCAACATTGGCCGCAGCCGTCGCACAGGGATTCCCACTCTGCGTCGTTCATTTGGTCAAGGCGTTTAGTCTGCCAGAAAGGTTGTTCAGTCATGATGGCGGTCCGGGTTAGCAATGAAACCGCACCTTATAAAGGTTCAGGTGCGGTGATGCAAGTTTTACAGTACGCGAGTAGAAATACCGTGGCCGGCCAGCGATACTTCCAGCTTATCGCCAGATCGCATCGGGCCAACGCCTTCAGGCGTACCAGTCAATACCACATCGCCCGCGCGCAGGGTGAAATACTGGCTCATATAGGCAATCAGCGGCAAAATTTTGTGGATCATATCGGCGGTAGTCCCGTGCTGACGCACCTCGCCGTTAACCACCAGCTTCAGCTCGGTGTTTTGTGGATCGCCGCTAAACTCAGAAACAGGGATAAAACCCGACAGCGGACAGGAATTATCGAAACCTTTGGATTTCTCCCACGGTTGGCCGGCTTTCTTCAGACCGGCCTGCACATCGCGCAAGGTCAAATCCAATGCCACGCCATATCCCGCAATCGCCTTCGCCACGTGTTCTTCACTCGCCTGCTTTAGCGTCGAGCCAATCAGCACCGCCAGTTCCACTTCATGATGCACTTCACCAAAATTTGCCGGAATCGACAGCGGCTGGCGCAGATCGCACACGGCGGTTTCCGGTTTGATAAACACAACCGGTTCGGTTGGCGTGGCACTGCCCATTTCCTTGATGTGCTTCGCATAGTTGCTGCCAACGCATACCACTTTACTGACCGGGTAATCCAACAGAGCGCCCTGCCAGTTACGATGCTGATACATGCTATTCCCCTGCTTTGGTTGTGTTTGGGATGTGTTTGCCGCCAGCGCTTCTGGCGATTAAGTCTGGCTCAGTGCCGGAACGCGACAGGCTGAGGAAGAATATATTAGCGGGTTTAGGGCGGCCGTCGTGGCGTAAATTGTCAAAAGTCGTTAATCGTATACAACAAAATCAGCTAAACGCCTGGATAATTGCCCGCAATAAAGGGTTAAAGCGGGCGATTAATTAACGTAAATAGCACTGATTATTTCTACAGGATATATTTACAGATGAATCTGAATTAATCTTTTTTACCCTGATCGAGATGAATGTTGAGCAGACTTTCAACCGGCGGTGGAATTTGCAAATAATAGCCGTGTTCGCTTAAACCTTGCTTAACTTTATTGATATCCGCGTTAGCCAGCTTGTCACGCTTATCCAGCGACAGCACCATTGCCAACTGGGGTTTGCCGAAGCCACGCAGCAGTTCTTCGGGTACCCGTGAGAAATCGTCTTTTTTTTCAACATACAGATAAGTCTGTTCACGTTGTGGGCTTCTGTAGATCACACAAAACATATTTTTTACTCGAATTAACCGGTGGCGTCACTTGCCTGAATATAGCAGTAACTATAACATGCTTGCAGAACTTCGAATATTGACCGTTTGATGTTATTGCCGATTTTATCGACGTACATTTAAGGGTCGTAAAACAGGACTGAGTCAGCACAGATGTCGCAAACGCCAATCGAATTCAAGGGAAGCAGTTTTACCCTGTCAGTCGTTCATCTGCATCATTCGCAACCCGAGGTGATTCGTCAGGCGCTACAGGACAAAATCGATCAGGCACCTGCCTTTTTGCTGAATGCGCCGGTGGTACTGAATGTGTCAGCGCTCACCGGCGACATTAACTGGAAACAGATGCAACAAGCGGTGATGGCGACCGGTCTGCGCATCGTCGGTGTCAGCGGTTGCAAAGATGAAGCCCTGAAAAAAATGATTGCCCGCGCCGGTTTGCCGGTTCTTTCCGAAGGTAAAGAGAGCCGCAAGCAAGCGAGTGAACCGGTAGTTGAAGCCGCACCGATTGTCCCTACAGCGGTGGCAGATGCCGCCAGTAAAACCCGCATCGTCAATACGCCGGTGCGTTCGGGCCAGCAGATTTATGCGCGCAACGCCGATCTCATCGTCACCAGCAGCGTGAGCGCCGGTGCCGAACTGGTCGCCGACGGCAACATTCATATTTACGGCATGATGCGCGGCCGTGCGTTAGCCGGCGTCGGCGGACAAAGCGACAGCCAGATTTTTTGCACCAACCTCGCCGCAGAGTTGGTCTCAATTGCCGGGGAATATTGGATGATGGATCAAATTCCGGCGGAATTCTTTGGTAAAGCGGCGCGCCTCAGCCTGATAGAGGGCGCGCTTACCATTCAGACACTTAATTAAGCCCCTTTTCTTTCGTTAAGGAAATCAACATTTATGGCACGCATTATTGTAGTTACATCGGGTAAAGGGGGCGTTGGCAAGACCACGTCAAGCGCGGCCATCGCCACTGGGTTAGCGCAGAAAGGCAAAAAAACCGTCGTAATCGATTTCGATATCGGCCTGCGTAACCTCGATTTGATCATGGGCTGTGAACGCCGCGTGGTTTATGACTTTGTAAACGTTATTCAGGGTGATGCGACGCTGAACCAGGCGCTGATTCGTGACAAGCGCACTGAGCAACTCTACATTCTGCCGGCTTCACAAACGCGTGATAAAGATGCGCTGACGCGTGAAGGCGTTGAGAAAGTGCTGAACGATTTGGCGGCGATGGAGTTCGACTTTATCGTCTGCGACTCACCAGCAGGTATCGAAACCGGTGCGCTGATGGCATTGTACTTCGCCGATGAAGCGATCATCACCACCAACCCAGAAGTATCTTCAGTACGTGACTCGGACCGTATTCTCGGCATCATCTCTTCGAAATCTCGTCGTGCAGAGAACAGTCAGGATCCCGTGAAAGAGCATCTGCTGCTGACCCGTTACAATCCAGGTCGCGTTACCCGCGGCGATATGCTGAGCATGGAAGACGTGCTGGAAATTCTGCGCATTCCACTGGTTGGCGTCATCCCGGAAGATCAATCTGTCCTGCGCGCCTCTAACCAGGGTGAGCCGGTGATCCTCGACGCAAACGCTGACGCCGGTAAAGCCTATGCTGATACCGTAGATCGCCTGCTTGGCGAAGAACGCCCCTTCCGCTTTATTGAAGAAGAGAAGAAGGGTTTCCTTAAACGCCTGTTCGGGGGATAACCAATGGCATTACTTGATTTCTTTTTATCCCGTAAGAAGAACACAGCCAATATAGCCAAGGAAAGGCTGCAGATTATCGTAGCCGAACGCAGAAGGGGCGATAGTGAGCCCCATTATCTGCCGCAGCTGAAGCGCGATATTTTGGAAGTGATCTGTAAATACGTAAAAATTGACCCGGATATGGTGACCGTTCAGCTGGATCAAAAAGGGGATGATATTTCTATCCTTGAGCTCAACGTGACGCTGCCGGAGCCGGAAGACGTTCCTAAATGATTAAAGCGGTTTCCTGATTTTCCCCTGCGGTATTGCGCAGGGGAAAATGCTGCGCTTAGAGCGCCTGCAGGATCTCGTCGATACCCGCTTTCAGTAAATCACCGCGCCAGCCAGTCATTAACTCCGGTGTGCGCGAAGCGTTTTTCAATCCCCAGTACACACTCAGCACCTGATTGATCTGGCGACGCGAGGCCAGCAGTTCCTGACTGAAACCACTCTCTTCACTTACCTTTTGCACCAGCGCTTTGATGGCTTTAAACGCCTGCTTGTAGTGCGGATGGTCGATCAAATTCGGCAGCGGCGGCGGTAAAGTGGCTTCATCCTGCGCCTGTGCTTCCGCCACCAGTGCCACCATTGCTTTACCGTGGAAGCGAATCTCATGGCCATTTAGCCCTAAATGGTCGAGTTCGCCGAGACTGCCCGGCATAAAGCGCGCCACTTTCCACAGATTCTCTTCACGCACCACAAAATTCACCGCCATATCTTTCTGACGCGCGATATTGAGGCGCCATGCTGCCAGACGCTGTAACGCAGCCAGCTGACGTGGACGCAGTTGCCATGCATTGGTGATGTCGCGCCAGGCTTCTTCCGGTTGCAGCACATCCAGCCGACGCTGGCACAGCATATTGCATTCGCTTAAGGCCGCCGCCATGTTGCCGGCCTCTTCGGTTTGCGCCACCAGCTGGTGAGCAATGGGCAGCAGATAGGCGACATCCGCTGCAGCATATTCACATTGACGCTCGGTCAGCGGACGTGCCAACCAATCGGTACGGGATTCGCTTTTATCCAACTCGATTTGGTTGAAATGCATCACCATCGAGGCAAAACCCCACGACAGTGCCTGGCCGGTAAAAGCCGCCAGAATTTGCGTGTCTATCATCGGATCGGGCAGGCATTTAAAGCGATGCAGGAACACTTCGAGATCTTCGCCACCGGCATGCAGGAATTTGGTGACCTGTTTATCCTGCAGCAACGCCACAAACGGCGTCCAGTCACTGATGTTAAGCGGATCGATTAGGATCAGCTGGTCGCCATCAAACAGCTGAATCAGGCCGAGCTGCGGATAGTAGGTGCGGGTGCGCACAAATTCGGTATCCAGCGCCACGGCGGCGTGCTGGCGTGCTTTCTCGCACACGGCGGCCAGTTGGTCATTTTGGTCGATCAGGGTGTAATTCACGTTGTCTTTCTCGCTGCGGCAAACTACGCGCAGCGCTCCTTGTTAAAAGCAATAAAAACGCCGGACTGTGCCGGCGTTAACCTGAGGAGAATGGCGCGTTACTGCCCTTCTCGCTTCGCCTCATCACGCAATTCGCGGCGCAAGATTTTGCCCACGTTGGTCTTCGGCAACTCGTCACGAAACTCGATAATCTTCGGCACTTTGTAGCCGGTAAGCTGGCGACGGCAATGATCCAGTACCTCTTCTTTCGTCAGTGAAGGATCTTTCTTCACAATGCAGACTTTGACCGCTTCACCCGATAGATCGCTGGGAACGCCAATCGCTGCGGCTTCACGCACTTTCTCGTGCTGCATTAGCACATCTTCGATCTCGTTAGGATACACGTTAAAGCCTGACACCAGAATCATGTCTTTCTTACGATCGACGATGCGAATAAAGCCTTCGCTATCAACGGTAACAATATCACCGGTATGCAGCCAGCCATTTTTTAGCACCTCATCGGTGGCTTCTGCCCGCTGCCAGTAGCCGGTCATCACCTGGGGGCCACGAATGCACAGCTCGCCCGGTTCACCCGGCGCAACCTCATGATCTTCATCATCAACGATGCGCACATCGGTGGATGGCACGGGCAATCCAATGCTGCCGGTATGACAGGTGATGTCATACGGATTCACCGATACCAGCGGTGAACACTCGGTCAGGCCATAACCTTCCAGCAGATAGTGCCCGGTAAGTTTCTCCCAGCGCTCAGCAACGGCTTTCTGCACCGCCATCCCACCGCCGGCTGACAGGCGCAGGGTAGAGAAATCGAGCTTATTGAAGTTGGCATCATTGAGCAGCGCATTGAACAAGGTGTTTACGCCGGTGATGGCGGTAAACGGAAACTTGCTCAGCTCTTTGACAAAGCCGGGAATATCGCGCGGATTGGTAATCAGCAGGTTAGTACCGCCAAGGTCAAGGAACAGCAAACCGTTAACCGTCAGCGCAAAGATATGATAAAGCGGTAGCGCGGTGACCACTTGCTCTTTACCTGGGCGCAGCAGCTTGCCGTAAGTGGCTTTGGTCTGTTCCAGATTGGCCTGCATATTACGGTGCGTCAGCATCGCGCCTTTGGCGACGCCAGTGGTGCCACCGGTGTATTGCAGGAAAGCGAGATCGTCATTGGTGACGGTGGGACGTTGATAACTCATCTGCTCGCCCTGCGATAAGGCGCTGCGGAACGACACCGCACCCGGTAAATGGTATTTTGGTACCAGTTTTTTCACGTATTTAACGACAAAATTCACCAGCGTGGCTTTCACCGGCGCCAGCTGATCGCCCATGCGCGTCAGCATCACATGCTTGATGGGCGTTTCAGCCACCACTTTTTCCAGCGTATGAGCAAAGTTCGAGACAATCACAATGGCGCTGGCGCCACTGTCAATCAGTTGATGCTTGAGTTCGCGCGGCGTGTAGAGAGGGTTGACGTTGACCACCACCATGCCAGCGCGCAGCACACCAAACAGTGCGACGGGATATTGCAGCAGGTTTGGCATCATTAGCGCCACGCGATCGCCCTGCTTCAGCCCAAGACCTTGCTGCAGCCAGGCAGCAAAAGCGCGGCTCTGCTTTTCCAGCTGTCGATACGTCATCGGCTGCCCCATATTAATGAAAGCCACCTGTTCGGCGTATTGCTCGGTTGCATGCTCAAAGAGGTCGATCAATGAAGCGTAACGATCCGCATTAATTTCCGCAGGAACATCTGCCGGATAGCGTTTGAGCCAAACTTTATTCAAAGAATTACCCCGATAATCTTGTTGCGTAGCCATCGCTGCCTCGACAATCAATGTTGTTAACAATATTTTAACTGATTGTACCAGTTTGCCTGTTTCGGCATTTTCAGGTTGCGAAGCGCATCACTAAATTTCGCGCATCGGTTGCGCGCCCAATAAAAAGGCCCGTTCGCAAGCACCGCGACCGGGCCGTAAATAACGCAATGAACATCTTATTCGGTGAGGATGGTTTGCACCTGCGCGGGCTGGCCGAGATTCATACCCCAATAAGGATTGGGTCCCCAATATCCCGGACGATGCCGCGTTGGACCATACCAAATATAAGGATCGATCGGTTCCGGCGGCGTCATCACCTGTTGCGTCAGATGCCAACGCTGATAACCGCGCACATCGATCACCACAAAGTTGTAGCTGGCCTTACCGATATCACCTTTTTCAGTGCCTTTAATATTGCCGAGTACAGTGATGTATTGATTATTCAAATCGACCGGATCAACAAAACCACGAATGTCGGCATAAATGCGACCAATCGAGGCTGAGCCTAAACGCGGACGCGCGCTCTCATCCAGCGGTTGGGTGGCAATTTCCACGCGGGTTAAGCCGTTGAGATTGGTTACCTTAACCACTTTCCCGCCGAAACGTGATTCCTGGCCAACAAACAGTTGCGGCGCATTCATCACGCGCAGTAAATCTTGCTGTGGAAGCTCAGAACTTCCTTTAATTGAATCTGGCACCGAAACACAGCCGCTGAGCAGCATCGCGCAGGCTAACAGAGCGCCAGACATCCCTTTACGACTTATTGGCATAGCACTTCTCCTGTTATTTCTCTGATTAGACTGAGCACGCGCAGATAAGTTGCGCGCGACTTAGCGTCCCGGTAACTTTTTCCATGCCACTTCATTGCGCAGATAAACCGGCTCGGCATGCTCCACCGCAACCGCTTCATCACGCTGCCAGGCGCTGAGTGCCAGCGGCAACATATCTTCCGCCGCCGGTAACACCACCTCTGAGGCGATAAGCGGTGCGCCTGGTGAGGTCAACAAATGTGGATAGGCCTGCCAACCTGTACCCACCGTCGTCCATTCACCGGTCAATGCGGCAATACGTTCCATCGCCACTTCGGGTTTGATCACAGCTTCGGTTTCCGAACCTTGCCATTCGCCGTTTGCGTCGCGTTGATATTCAGCCCAATAGAGTTCGCCCATACGCGCGTCGATCGCGGCCAACACACGCGTCGCGCCGGTTAAACGCCACGCGCCCTGCGCCATAGTCGCCAGGGAGGAGACGCCGATCATCGGCAGATTCGCGCCAAGCGCCAGCCCTTGAGCAATACCAATGCCGATACGCACACCGGTAAAACTGCCCGGACCACGACCAAACGCCAGCACATCAAGCGCGGTCAGCTCCAGTTGCTGCACCTGCAACAGTTCCTGAATCAGCGGCAGAATACGCTGGGTGTGATCGCGCGGAGCGATTTCGAAGCGGGCATCAATCTGCTGCAGATTTTGCAGCGCGGCAGAACAGGCTTCTGTCGCCGTGTCCAGGGCTAAAATTCGGGCGGACATAACAACCTCAGAGAGTCAAAAAATGGCGCGCATCTTAACACAACCTGGCACAAATTAGTGATCCACAGGCTGACGGACAAATTCGATAGCGCGAGCAATATCGCGGGTGCGCGGCGTCGGCGGCAAACTGTTAAGGAACAAGCCGCCGTAAGGGCGTGAGACCAGACGCTGATCGCAAATCACCAACACGCCGCGATCTTCAGTATCACGAATTAAACGCCCTACGCCCTGCTTCAGGGTGATCACCGCATCGGGCAGCTGCACATCATTAAACGGATCGCCACCGCGCAGGCGGCAATCTTCCATGCGTGCTTTCAGCAGCGGATCTTCTGGCGAAGTGAACGGCAGCTTGTCGATGATCACCAACGACAGTGCATCACCGCGCACGTCGACACCTTCCCAGAAGCTGCTGGTTGCCACCAGCAAAGCGTTACCGGCCTCAAGGAACTGCTTCAGCAATTGTCCTTTACTGGTTTCACCCTGCAGCAGCACCGGCAAGGTCATAGAAGCACGAAACTCAATGGCTAATTCCCGCATCATCTTGTGCGAGGTGCAGAGAAAGAAGCAGCGGCCTTTGTTGGCATCAATCAGCGGCTTCATCATGCGCGCCAGCTGACGCGCGCCGCCCGGATGATTCGGTTCCGGCATGTTGCGCGGCACGCACAGCAGCGCCTGCTGAGTGTAGTCGAACGGGCTATCGAGGATCATGGTGGTGGCGTTATCCACACCAAGGCGGCTGGAGAAATGGCTCATCTGCTCATTCACCGCCAGCGTAGCGGAGGTGAAAATCCACGCGGCTTTACGGTTGTCCATCACTTCACGGAAGCGTTCTGCCACCGACAGCGGCGTAAGCGCCAGCGTGAAATGGCGGCTGTTGCACTCATACCAATAGCTGAAGCCCGGCTCATCAATGGCGCGCAGACGTTTCAGCCGCGTGCGATACAGTGCCGCGCGCTCAAAGGCGGCATCCAGCAGCGCGGAACGGCCAAGCGACAATTTGATCACGTCGTAACAAAGTTCGAGCGCATCATCTAATAAGGTAAACATGCGCATGATGTTGTTGTCGCTCAGCAGGTCGCGCAGGTTGCCGCGGAAGCCCGGTTCGCCAAGCGTCAGCCGAAAATCCTGCGCACACTGCGCCAGACGATCGGCGGATTTTTGCAGCTGCTGCACGTCACGCACTTCGGTGCGGTAGGCGATGATGATGTCTTTGGCGAGGTCCTGCAGTTGACGGCTCGACAACTGTTGACCGAAATATTGGCTGGCGATATCGGGGAGCTGATGCGCTTCATCAAAGATCATCACATCGGCTTCTGGGATCAGTTCGCCAAAGCCGCCCTCTTTCACCACTAAATCGGCGAGAAACAGATGATGGTTCACCACCACCACATCTGCGTCCATGGCTTTTTTACGCGCTTTGACCACGAAGCAATCTTTATACAGCGGGCAATCGCTGCCGAGGCAGTTATCGTTGGTGCTGGTGACAAACGGCCAGATCGGGCTGTCTTCTGCCACACCGTTGCAGTTACTGACGTCGCCATCGGTGGTTTCTGACGACCAGCCGCGCACGCTAGTTAAATCGCCCAGCGCCTGTACGCTGAGATCGCCGCCGGTTTGATTTTGTTGCTCAAGACGTTCGAGGCATAAATAGTTGGAGCGCCCTTTCAACAGCGCGGTTTTGCCGCTGAACTTCAAGGCCCGAGCGATGGTGGGAAGATCGCGGTTATAAAGCTGATCCTGCAACGCTTTGGATCCGGTGGAGACAATGACTTTTTTCTTCGCCCGCAACGCTGGCGCCAGATAGGCATAGGTTTTACCGGTTCCGGTGCCCGCTTCAACTACCAGCTCGCCGCCTGTTTTAACCGCTTCGGTCACCGCTTTGGCCATTTGGCGCTGTGCTTCACGCGGTTTAAAGCCCGGAATTGCCTGCGCCAGTGCGCCATCAGCTGCAAAATCGTCTGCCACACTTCCTCACATCAAAAATAAAAACCACTGTAATTATGTCAGGATTCCAGGCGGGCAACCACAACAGATGACATGCGCCCCCGGGATATGGCAGGCTAGCGCAGCAAAATTAAAGGAGAACAGCATGACCATTACGCGTATTGATCCAGAGCACCGCATGTCAGAAGCCGTGGTACATAACCAAACCGTCTATTACACCAGCGTACCGGAAAATCTGGATGATGATGCAGAAGCGCAAACTGCCAATGCGTTGGCGGTGATTGACGCCATGCTGACGCGCGTCGGATCGGATAAGAGCAAGATTCTCGACGCCACCATTTTTCTGGTGGAGAAAAGCGACTTCCCGGCGATGAATCGCGCCTGGGATGCGTGGGTTTCACCGGGCAATGCGCCGGTGCGTTGCACCGTGCAGGCCGGTTTGATGAACCCGAAGTATAAAGTTGAAATCAAAATTATCGCTGCGCTGTAAATCCGTTCGGGCGTTATTCGTTGTCGTCTTCTTCATCCTCATCGTCTTCGAACATCGCCCGAATGCCTTCACCTTTGTAAGTTTGACGAATTTCCTGCGCCACTTGCGCAATCGCCTGTCCGCTCGACATACCGCCCGCCATCAATTCCTGGATGCGTTCAACCGCTTGCTGTTGTTGTTCATGGGATAACGCTGGAAGACCTGTAAACATAATTCACTCCTGGTGCATGGGGGACGCATTATTACCACGTGGAACAAACGGGTGCCAGCAACAAAAAAATATGCCAGGCTAACGACCTGCTTGCTGAAGTGATTTGTCCCATGATGGTAAAAAGCCTCGTTCTGAAGTATACGCCCGAAACGCTGTTACACCTTTTTGCGCCACTTGCCCACCAATGCTGGGCGATGTTGCTGACGTCTGGTCAGGCCGACCACGCGGATAACCGCTTTGATATTCTGACCGCCGATCCGCGCGCGACGCTGACCACACGTGGCGCCAGCACCGAAATTGTCTGCGGTGATGAGGTCGTTCATTCCTCCGCTGATCCGCTGCTGCTGGTACAACAGCAATGTGACGCGCTGGGTGTCACGCCCGCTTTTGCTGCTGATTTACCGTTTCAGGGCGGCGCCCTCGGGCTGTTTGGCTACGATTTGGGACGGCGCTTTGAAACTCTGCCGCAGCGCGCCCAGCAGGATCTCAACACACCAGATATGGCAGTGGGGATTTATGACTGGGCGTTGATTGCCGATCATCACCTGCAGAAACTGACGCTGGTTTCGCTAACCGATGCCGAACAGCGCTGGCAGTGGTTAAATGCGCAGCATGCGCCGCAAATCGCCCGCTTCGCCCTGACCAGCGAGTGGCAATCGAACCTCAGTTTTGAGGAGTATGCCCAGCGATTCCACGCGGTACAGGCCTATATTCAAGCGGGTGATTGCTATCAGGTGAATCTGGCGCAACGTTTTCAGGCCAGCTATCGCGGTGATGAATGGCAGGCATTTTTGCGCCTGACACAAGCAAATCGCGCACCGTTCAGCGCCTTCCTGCGTTTGCCAGACAGTGCGCTGCTGAGTTTGTCGCCAGAGCGCTTTCTCTCTTTACAGCAGCAGGACATTGAAACGCGTCCGATTAAAGGCACCTTGCCGCGCCTTGCTGATGCCGAAGCCGATCGTTTACAGGCAGAGAAGCTCGCTAATTCGGAGAAAGATCGCGCAGAGAATCTGATGATTGTCGATCTGCTGCGCAATGACATTGGTCGGGTAGCCGTGCCCGGCAGCGTCAGCGTACCGGAACTCTTCGTAGTCGAGCCGTTCCCGGCGGTGCATCATCTGGTGAGTACCGTGCGTGCGCGTTTACCTGAAACGCTGAGCGCAACCGATCTGCTGCGTGCCTGTTTCCCCGGCGGTTCCATTACCGGCGCACCCAAGATCCGCGCGATGGAGATTATTGAAGAGTTAGAGCCGCATCGGCGCAATGCGTGGTGTGGCAGCATCGGCTACATCAGCCTGTGTGGCCGCATGGATACCAGCATCACCATTCGGACGCTGATTGCGGAAAACCATCAGCTTTACTGCGCTGCCGGTGGCGGATTAGTTGCCGACAGCGACCTTAATGCCGAATATCAGGAAACCTTCCATAAGGTGAACCGTATTTTGCCCAGCCTGCGCGACGAGACCTGAGATGAATTTAACGCTTGAGCAGTTCCTGAGCCGCTTTGTACTGCAACCCCCACTGCATGCCCCGAAAAGCGCCATCAGCGGACGACGTGCAGCGGTGCTGGTGCCGGTTATTGACGGCGCGGAACCTGGCTTGCTGCTCACCCGACGCTCCTCGCATCTGCGTAAACACGCGGGACAAGTGGCGTTTCCCGGCGGCATGCAGGATGCCACTGACGCTTCGCTCATCCATACCGCGCTGCGTGAAGCGCAGGAAGAAGTGGGTATTCAGCCGGAACAGGTGCAGATTATCGGCGTTCTGCCACCGGTGACCAGCAGCACCGGTTTTGCCGTGACGCCTGTGGTTGGCATTATTCCGGCTGATCTTGCTTTGCTGCTCAATCCTGACGAAGTAGAAAGCGCATTTGCCATGCCGCTGGCGGAAGCTCTGCGTCTTAGCCGCTATAGCGATCTCACCTTGCGCCGCGGTCATCGCCAACATCAGGTCTGGCTGTCGTGGTATGAGGATTACTTTATCTGGGGCATGACCGCCGGTATTATCCGCGCGCTGAGTCAGCAAATCGCCCTGCCCTAAATCTCCCGCTTGGTTAGGCTTTCAGAGCGAAAGTCGATCTGCCTCACAACGGTACAAACGGATAACTATTTCTGTGGTTTATAATTAGTTTATTTCATGCGAAAAGCTGCTCGTTATACGGCATGGACGATTACTATTAGCCGCATAAACGGCTTGTGCCGTGCAGAATAAGATTTGTGAGGAGTGTCACCGGTGATTAGTGTTTTTGACATGTTTAAAGTGGGCATCGGCCCATCCAGTTCACATACTGTTGGCCCGATGAAAGCGGGCAAACTGTTTGTCGATCTGCTGGCCGAACAAGGCAAATTACAGGACGTGACGCGCGTCGCGGTCGACGTTTATGGTTCGCTGTCGCTCACCGGCAAAGGTCACCACACCGATATCGCGATTATTATGGGTCTGGCGGGTTTCGAACCGGCCACCGTCGATATCGACGGCATTCCAGCGTTCATCAAAGATGTTGAGCAGCGCGAACGTCTGCTGTTGGCCAACGGCGCGCGCGAAGTGGATTTCCCACGTGAAGGCGGCATGGTGTTCCGCAGTGAAAACCTCTCGCTGCATGAGAACGGCATGACCGTGTTCGCTTTCGCGGGCGATGTGATGATTCTGAGTAAAACTTACTATTCCATCGGCGGCGGTTTTATCGTTGATGAGGAGCAATTCGGCCAGCCTGTCCTGGACGAGGTTTCCGTGCCGTGGGCGTTTCATTCCGCCACCGAACTGCTCAGCCACTGCCGTGAAAGCGGTTTGTCGCTGTCAGGTTTAGTGATGAAGAACGAACTGGCGCTGCACAGTCGCGAAGAGATTTATGCTTATTTTGGCCATGTCTGGCAAACCATGCAGGCCTGTATCGATCGCGGTCTGAACACGGAAGGCGTGCTGCCAGGTCCATTGCGCGTACCACGCCGCGCGGCTTCGCTGCGCCGCCTGCTGGTTTCATCAACCAAGCACTCGAAAGATCCGATGGATGTGATCGACTGGGTGAATATGTTTGCGCTGGCAGTTAATGAAGAGAATGCGGCTGGCGGGCGTGTGGTGACGGCACCCACTAACGGTGCCTGCGGTATCGTGCCGGCGGTGCTGGCCTATTACGATCACTTTATCGAACCTGTTACGCCGGACATCTTTATCCGCTACTTCCTCTCTTCTGGCGCCATTGGCGTGCTGTATAAAATGAACGCGTCGATTTCCGGTGCCGAAGTGGGTTGCCAGGGCGAAGTTGGTGTGGCCTGCTCAATGGCGGCGGCCGGTCTGGCGGAACTGCTCGGCGGCAGCCCAGAACAAGTGTGCGTCGCAGCAGAAATTGGGATGGAGCACAATCTGGGTTTAACCTGCGATCCGGTCGCTGGCCAGGTTCAGGTACCGTGCATTGAGCGTAACGCCATCGCTTCAGTCAAGGCCATCAACTCCGCACGCATGGCGCTGCGCCGCACCAGTGAACCTCGCGTGTCCCTGGATAAGGTGATTGAAACCATGTACGAAACCGGCAAAGACATGAACGCCAAATACCGTGAAACCTCACGCGGTGGATTGGCGATTAAGGTCCAGTGCGACTAATCATTTTCACTTGCTTCGCTGACGATTAAAGCAACAGTTAATTTTTTTCTGCATCTGTTGCTACCCGCAACTGAGTAAACCAGATACATTGATTTCGAGCGCGGCCCTGAGTGGCCGCGCTTTTTTTAGTGCCGTATTTTTTATTCAACCGCGCTAAACCTGGCCGCCTCAATGCCGATAACCTACACGTTAATTTGGCTTCAATCTTTGTTTTGCAAGGTGGTTACTGATGCTCGTTCCCCAGCAATTTGTGGGCCAATTTCGCCGTAAGCGACTGCTTATTGCGTTAGTGATCGCCTCGCTGGTTCTGGTCCTGACGCTGACTTTTCGTTATATCGAAGAGAAATCGCGTATTGAGCAACAGTCACTGAATTTCGCCACCCGCGCGATTGAACGGTTTGATCGGATGTTCTCGCCGCTGGAGGTTTCCGCCAACAACACCCTCGGCCTGGTTGGCGTCCCCTGCGCACAAGTGCGCTATCCGCTGATTGAGAAAATCGCCGCGCTGCAAACCGTGCGCACCGTGCTGTTGGTGCAAAATGACACACTCTATTGCTCAAGCATTTTTGGCCCGCAAAATCTCTCCTTCAGCCAAACCTATCCTGAATTAGCCATCAATAATCAGCGCATGATGTTAGCCACGGATGATGATCTGTTGAAAGGATCGCCGGTGCTGCTGCTCTGGACGCCTAAATCGTTGGATAACCGAGAAGGGATGCTACAGGTCATCAATATCGAGTTGATGACCGATTACCTGCTGGAGCCGCAGTTGCCGTGGGTGGAGCGTGCGATCTTCAACGTCGGCGGACAAAGCCTTGAGTACGGTAATCCGCTGATCGAGCAAACCGAGCCCTCAGAAGATGAAGTGGCTTACGATCAGGCGTCGCTACGTTATCCATTCAGCATTACGTTGTATGGCCCCTCTCCCGCCCGGCTGGCGCTCAACACCCTGCCTTCGCAACTGCCGCTGGCGCTGATGTTGAGCCTGTTGATTGGTTACATCGTCTGGTTGGCGACCGCTAATCGCATGAGCCTTAGCTGGCAAATCAGCTATGGCATTACAGCCAATGAATTTATGGTGTATTGCCAACCGCTGATTAACGCAAAAAGCGGTGAATGCGATGGCATGGAGTTGCTGCTGCGCTGGCATAATCAGCGACAAGGCTGGATTGCGCCGGACGTGTTTATTCCCCTGGCCGAGCGACAAAATCTGATCGCGCCGTTAACCCGTTTTGTGCTGGCGAAGGTGGTGGATGCGCTGCCGACTCTGCCACAATGTCCCTCTTTCCATATTGCCATTAACGTTGCCGCTAGCCATTTCCACGATCGCGCGATTGTGGAAGATCTGCAGAATATCTGGTGGCCCGCCAATCCGATGCCGAAACTGGTGGTCGAGCTGACAGAACGTGATGCCTTACCGATAATCGATCAATCTGTGGTGTCGCAGTTGCATGAGATTGGTGTGCGACTGGCGATTGACGATTTTGGCACCGGCCACAGTTCGCTGGCTTATCTGAAAGACCTGAAACCGGATGTACTGAAGATCGATAAGATTTTCACCGCCGCGATTGGTACTGATGCGATAAACGCCACCGTCACGGATATGGTGATTTCACTGGCGCAGCGCCTCAATATTGCGCTGGTGGCGGAAGGCGTTGAAACTGCGGAGCAAGCGCATTATCTGCGTGAGCGTGGCGTCGACCATCTGCAAGGTTATTTCTATGCGCGTCCGATGCCCATCGAAGACTTCCCGCTGTGGCTGGCTCAGCATCAGGCGCAATTAAGCGCATAAAAAAACGGCCACTCCTTGCGGGATGGCCGTTTTGTTCACGTCTGTCAGATCACTTACTCTGCCTGTTCTTCATGATCGAATGGCTTATCTTTGGTGACGCGTACCAGATCGATACGGTAATCGGTCGCCTCAATTACCTGGAAGTGCAGTGGTGGCAAGTCAATCACTTCGCCTGGCAGCGGCAGCTGCCCTTTCTGGGCAATCAACAAACCGGCTAATGAAGCGTGATCTTCATCGGCCTTCACTAACTCGTGATGATCCAGCAGCTGTTGCAGCGAGTGCAAATCGGTGCCGCCCTTCACTAACCAACCGTCGCCATCAGCAATGATGTCTGGCGTTTCATCTTCATCCGGGAACTCACCGGCAATCGCCTCCAGCACGTCCAGCGGCGTGATTAAGCCCTGTACCACACCAAATTCGTTGGTGACAATCACGAAGCTACCTTTTGCACGGCGCAGCACGCCCAGAAGATTGATGGGGTCCAGCGTTTCCGGCACCACAATCGCCGGCGTGTTAGCGGCAAAGGTCGCCACATCCATACCGTGCTCCAACGCCACCAGCAGCTCTTTGGCGCGCACCACGCCGATAATTTCATCCAGCTCACCGCGACACACCGGGAACAAGCTGTGTGGCGTATCCAGCAACTGAATACGGATTTCATCCAGCGGACGCGAAACATCCACCCACGAGATGTTGCCGCGTGGCGTCATAATGCTGCGAATTGAACGCTGCGATAACGTCAATACGCCGTTAATCATGTAGCGCTCTTCGTCTTTAAACGCTTCCTGCGGCATGGCTTCGGTTAACGAAGTCTCTTCTGTGGTAGCGGACTGCTTACGCTGGCGTCCACCCATCAGACGCAAAATCGCTTCGGCGGTGCGTTCACGCATCGGGCGATGTTCCTGATGCTTAATAAAGTTACGGCGCGCAATCTGGTTGAACAGCTCAATGATGATGGAGAAGCCAATCGCGGCGTACAGGTAACCTTTTGGAATGTGGAAACCAAAGCCTTCAGCCACCAGTGACAGACCAATCATCAGCAGGAAGCTCAGGCACAGCACCACCACCGTGGGATGTTCATTAACAAATCGCGTCAGCGGCTTCGAGGCCAGCAGCATCACGCCCATGGCGATCACCACAGCGGTCATCATCACCGGCAGATGGTTCACCATACCCACGGCGGTAATCACCGCATCGAGAGAGAACACCGCATCCAGCACCACAATCTGAATCACCACCGCCCAGAAACTGGCGTAGCTCTTATTACCCTGATGTTCGAGTCCGCGGCTCTCGAGCCGCTCATGCAGTTCCATGGTTCCCTTGAATAACAGGAACAAACCACCGAACAACAGAATTAAATCTCGTCCGGAAAAGCTGAAATCGCCTACGCTGAATAGGGGTCGCGTCAACGTCACTATCCAGGAAATCAGCGACAGCAAGCCGAGACGCATGATCAGGGCGAGCGACAAACCAATCAGACGGGCTTTATCGCGCTGCTTCGGCGGCAATTTGTCCGCGAGGATGGCGATAAATACCAGGTTATCAATGCCGAGAACGATCTCCAGCACGATCAGCGTGAGCAAACCCGCCCAAATTGAGGGGTCGAAGAGAAATTCCATCAATGACTCCTTACTGAACGTGAGGGCGCACGAAATTGAGTCTGCACCAGAGGGCGAGACGAGAGATCGTTACAGGCGGTGATAACGCTGGAGAGCGTGGAAGCAGGCGCAGGAAAGCGCTGAGAACATGTTGAGCGACGTCGGTGACGGTCCATAAAGGTGAGCTGAAGCCCGGTACTCCTGAGTAATAAACAGATGGCTAATGTATCAGTTACATCAACGGCGTCAAAAAAATTTATTACATTTACAAATATCTACGCAAACGCATGAATATCGTACAAAAGCGCATATTAACGCCCTTACGCGCGAAATAGCTGACAAACATCACATATTTTATTTTTTCGATCACTAAAATAAATCGCGACCTTATCGCTGTGTAGCGGATTGTTTCGTTTTATTTATTGATGCTTTTCTTTATCTCACAACTAACGATCCACCTGAAACACTAACGGTAATTTTCAATGATTCCCGGCAATGCCAGAGAATCTCTCACGCGAACGGAGGTAGCAAGTGACCATTGCTATTGTAATTGGTACACATGGCTGGGCGGCAGAACAGTTGCTTAAAACAGCAGAGATGCTGTTAGGTGAGCAGGAAAATGTCGGATGGATTGATTTCGTTCCCGGCGAAAATGCAGAAACGCTAATCGAAAAGTATCAGGCACGGCTGGCAGATCTCGACACGTCAAAGGGCGTGTTGTTCCTGGTCGATACCTGGGGTGGCAGTCCCTTCAACGCGGCCAGCCGCATTGTGGTGGATAAGGAGGGGTATGATGTCATCGCCGGCGTTAACATCCCGATGTTGGTAGAAACCCTGATGGGACGTGATGACAATCCCTCACTGGAAGAACTGATTCATATCGCGGTTGAAGCCGGTCGTGAAGGCGTTAAAGCCCTCAAGACGGAAACCCCTGCTTCAGCCGCAGCAGCGCCTGCTCCGGTTGTGGCGCAAGCGCCTGCTCAGCCACAAAAGCCGATGGCACCAGGCGATCACATGAAAATCGGCCTGGCGCGTATTGATGACCGCTTAATTCACGGGCAAGTGGCCACGCGCTGGACGAAAGAGACCAACGTTACCCGCATCATCGTTGTTTCTGATGAAGTGGCGAACGATCACGTGCGTAAAACCCTACTGACGCAGGTCGCCCCGCCCGGCGTAACCGCGCACGTGGTGGATGTCGATAAGATGGTGCGCGTGTGGAACAACCCGAAATATGGCAATGACAAGGTGATGCTGCTGTTCACCAATCCCACAGATGTGGTGAGGATTGTTGAGCAAGGCGTGGACATCAAGTCAGTCAATATCGGTGGCATGGCGTTCCGTCAGGGCAAAACGCAGGTGAACAATGCGGTATCGGTCGATGAGAAGGATATCGCCGCGTTCCGCAAACTTAACGAGCGCGGTATCGAACTGGAAGTGCGTAAAGTGTCCAGCGATCAGCGACTGAAAATGATGGACCTGATCGCCAAGGTCAATCCGTAGTTCGCCCTTTGCCTGCAAATGTGGGCGAATTTTAGAGACCTTGCAGAGGAGAAATGCAATGGAGATAACCACGCTACAAATCATTTTGATATTTATTGTGGCCTGTATTGCCGGGATGGGATCGATTCTTGATGAGTTCCAGTTCCACCGTCCACTGGTGGCTTGTACCTTAATTGGTGCGGTCCTCGGTGATATGAAAACCGGTATCATCATCGGCGGTACGCTGGAGATGATTGCTCTGGGCTGGATGAACATCGGTGCCGCTGTTGCACCGGATGCGGCGCTGGCTTCCATTATCTCGACCATCCTGGTTATTGCCGGTGGTCAAAGCGTCGGTGCCGGTATCGCGTTGGCGATTCCACTGGCAGCCGCCGGTCAGGTTCTGACCATCATCGTGCGTACTATCACCGTGGCCTTCCAGCACGCCGCCGATAAGGCCGCCGAAAAAGGCAACCTTACTGCAATTAGCTGGATCCACGTCTCCGCACTGGTATTGCAGGCAATGCGTATTGCGATTCCAGCACTGATCGTGGCGATTTCTGTGGGTACCCATGTGGTTCAGGAACTGCTGAACTCCATCCCAGACGTGGTCACCAACGGCCTGAACATCGCCGGTGGCATGATCGTGGTAGTCGGTTACGCGATGGTCATCAACATGATGCGCGCGGGTTATCTGATGCCGTTCTTCTACCTTGGCTTCGTTACTGCAGCCTTCACCAACTTCAACCTGGTTGCGCTTGGCGTGATTGGCGTGGTGATGGCGGTGCTGTATATACAGCTGGCACCGAAATATAACCGTGTTGCAGGTGCGGCAACTAGCGGTCCTGCAAACAATGACCTCGATAACGAACTCGACTAGGAACAGGTGAAATCATGGTTGATACAACTAACACTCCAAAGAAACTCACCCCCGGCGATGTCCGCGGTGTGTTCCTGCGCTCTAACCTGTTTCAGGGTTCGTGGAACTTTGAACGTATGCAGGCGCTGGGCTTTTGCTACTCAATGGTGCCGGTGATTCGTCGCCTCTACCCAGAAAATAACGACGAACGTAAACAGGCGATTAAACGTCATCTTGAGTTCTTCAACACCCATCCTTACGTGGCGGCACCGGTGCTTGGCGTTACCATGGCAATGGAAGAGCAGCGCGCCAACGGTGCGCCGATTGATGATGCGGCGATTAACGGCATTAAAGTGGGTTTGATGGGGCCGCTGGCGGGCGTCGGTGACCCGATCTTCTGGGGCACCGTACGTCCGGTGTTTGCTGCGCTGGGTGCCGGTATCGCGATGAGCGGCAGCTTGCTGGGTCCGTTGCTGTTCTTCATTCTGTTTAATGCGGTTCGCTTGTTAACGCGTTATTACGGTGTGGCGTACGGCTACCGTAAAGGTGTGGATATCGTCAGCGATATGGGCGGCGGTTTCCTGCAGAAACTGACGGAGGGCGCGTCGATTCTCGGCCTCTTTGTGATGGGGGCCTTGGTTAACAAGTGGACGCATGTGAACGTGCCGCTGGTTGTATCGCGTATCACCGACCAGACCGGTAAAACCACCGTCACCACCGTCCAGTCAATCCTCGATCAGCTGATGCCAGGCTTGATTCCACTGTTACTGACCTTTGGCTGTATGTGGCTACTGCGTCGTAAGGTGAATGCGTTGTGGATTATCGTGGGCTTCTTCGCCCTCGGTATCTTCGGTTACTGGATCGGCCTGCTCGGTCTGTAATCACCCCGCCGGGAGCCTGGCTCCCGGCTATTTTAGAGCGGCATTACCTGAGCGCCAACGTTGAGGTAATTTCGATTGAGGAAGAACATCTTATGTCACTGACTGACGCCCTGATCGCTCTGCTGATTGCAGGCTTCGTACTGTTCGCCATTTATGATGAAGCGATCCTGCCGCGCCGAAATGGTCCTACCAAACTTCGCGTCGCTCTGCGCCGTCGACACAAAATCGACAGCGCTATTTTCGTGGTGCTGCTGCTGATTCTGTTGTGGAACAATATTGATAAACATGGCACGCAACTCACCACCAATTTGCTGATGGTGCTGTGCTTTATGGCGATTTGGCTATTTTGGGTTCGCAGCCCGAAGCTGCTGATGAAGGAGAATGGGCTGTTTTTTGGCAGCGTGTGGATCGACTATCGCCGCATTCAAAGTATGAACCTGTCGGAAGATGGCATTTTAGTGATGCAGCTGGAGCAGCGTCGTCTGCTGATTGCCGTCAAACAGCTTGATGACCTGGAACGAATCTACAATACGCTGGTGGAAGCGCGTTAACCACGCTGCCATAGTGTCAGCATGAAATCGGCATCGCAGGTAAACACGCTCGATGCCGCAAGATTTTGCCACACCTCTTCGCGCGCACGCCAGGCAAAGGGCGTCATCTGCAATAGGCTCACTGCCTCACTTCCGCTCAACGTCATGCTGTAATTCAGGTTTTGTTGATCGACCTGCTTAAAACCAGCATACACTTTCTCCTCCGCCGCGTGCAGCTGCACCTCGCGGTAAATCAGCGCTTTAAATTGCTGCAAATGATGGGGCCCCGGCGTCACCGTTAACAGATAGCCACCCGATTTAATCACGCGGCTCAACTCGTCTTCATTACAGGGAGCATAGATGCGCACCACGCCATCCAGAGATGCGTCGGCAAAAGGTAAACGCTGGCTGGACGCCACGCAGAATTTCACCGCGTGATAACGTTTAGCGGCCATGCGGATCGCTGCTTTCGCCACATCAAGACCAAAGAGTTGCGCCTGCGGTAACGCATCGGCCATCGCTGCGGTGTAATAGCCTTCCCCACATCCGATATCTAATACCTGTGACGCTTGCCCCTTCAAATGATCACCGAGGATACCGGCAACGCCATCGCGCAGCGGCTGATAGTGTCCGGCATCAAGGAATGCGCGGCGTGCCTGCAGCATCTCTGCGCTATCGCCCGGCTCGCGCGAGCCTTTGTGCTGCACCGGCAGCAAATTGACGTACCCTTCTTTCGCCTGATCAAACTGATGCCCCACATCACAGCGGAAGCTAGTGGCCTGCTGCAGTAAAGGCTGATGACAAAGTGGGCAAATCAAAGACATAGATAACTCCGGGTTAGCGATTCGCGGCGCAGTTTACCCTGGTCACCAGACGACAGAAAGGATAAAAGAAAAAGCCCCGTTCACAGAACAGGGCTTTAAGATTCGTTTCAGTGGTGCATGGCACCGAGCCTGAGGGCGAAATCAGATTGGGGTAACGTTGACCGCCGCAGGACCTTTCTGGCCGTCCTGGATTTCGAACTCAACGCTTTGGCCTTCGGCCAGAGTTTTAAAACCATTGCCCTGGATTGCAGAGAAGTGTACGAACACATCTTTGCTGCCGTCAGCAGGAGTAATAAAACCAAAACCTTTAGACTCGTTGAACCACTTAACCTGACCTTTAATCTTTGCCATTTCGCAAATTTCCTTTCAATGATTATATTGCCCGCAGGCAGACTTACAGATAAACCAGAGACATTACTGAATGAGGCACTAATTTAAGGTTCGGCAAGGAAGCGGTATTCAACGTCAACGTCTTTACTCGTAACTTCTTTACTGAAGATGCCATACATAAACAGAATTGTACCTCGTTTGACCCACGATTTGTTATCACATATCCGCAAATTAATGGCAAGCCATTTTTAAACGCTGATCGACATGACGCACATAATTAGTTATTTGGCGATACACTTCATCAAGCAACATATTGACACCCGACGCATTAGCTACGCAAAAAAGAGTTACCAGTCAATGTAGTTAGCGCCAAATAATCGCTTAGTCAAGCGCAGCGGCAATGTCTATAGGCGTGCAATTTAAGGTGTTAAAAGTACGACAAAAATATTGCACTAATATGGCATCAATAAAATATTCCACCAAAAATTTCAGCAGCCACACAACATCTGCGCACTGCTCAAATCTTGTACAAATAGTTTTATCAAGTATAAGTTATTAATTGTTTTGCACCAAAAGCAGGAGAGTAAATTAATAAACGCCCCATATAAACGCATTAACATTAGGTGGCATTTATCTCAATTTTAACTATCCACCCAACAATTAAATGTTGAAAAAAACATTGAATAGCTTGATTTAACAAATCCACCTTAGGATTAATCTTAGTTGATATTCATTGTGCACAGTTTCGTCGCTATTTGTGCAGTTCTCGATTATTTCTCTACGACTCTACACTACCCTGCTACGCACCATTTCAGTGCGTAGCAGGTATTCATTACATCGCTTACATCATAAATCCCAATAACTTAACGTTCCGGGATCATCCGAATAAAATCGCGTTCTTCATCCGCGTCTTCATCCGCTTGTGGTTTTGCTGTGGATGGCTGTGCATCAACAAGACGGCGCAGTAGCGCGTTCTGTTTCTTTTGCTCTTCGATAACGGCTTCCAGCAAACGAATCTGCTCACTGGCGCGCACGCTAGCGCGGTTGACGAAAAACCAGACAATAAAGGCCACAAGAATAATGATGGTCAGCACACCGTAGTTAAACAACGGGCTGGTGTTTGCGGCTAATTCGTTCATAACTGCCTCTGTAGTCAAAAATCAAACATCTACTCCGCCGCTGATTCTACTCGTTGCCGGCGCAAAAGATAATGGGTAGCCGCTGAAAGCAGATTATCCCGTGAGACCCTCTTTCAGTTATCTCTGATCGATTCGGTAGCTAAAGAGAGGCATGCTGTTACAGTAGATTCGCAGCAACGTCGGAAGCGCTGCGTTGTGTATCACAAGGAGAAAAGATGAAACTACTCATTCGGACGATTATGCTGTTGGCATTAATTTGGTTAGCGATGCTGCTCACCGGCTATGGCGTACTCACCGGCAGCAACAAGAATGCAGCGGGATTGGGCCTGCAATGCAGCTATCTCACTGCACGCGGCATGATCACGGCACAGTATCTGCACACAGACAGCGGCATTGTCGGCGTAACGGATTGTCCGCTGCTGAAGAAAAGTGGCGAAGTGGTCGACAATTAAGTGTGAAAAACGGGCTGGCAACAGCCCGTTTTTCATATTAGAAAGGATAGTTGTGGTAGCCCATTTGCTCAGACAGATTGCGCGCCGCACGATGCAGCATCGCCACATAATCATTTTTCGCCTCTTCAGAAAAACGAATAGTCGGAAACGAGATACTCAGTCCAGCGATAACTACGCCAAAGCGGTCAAATACCGGCACCGCTATGCAGCGTAAGCCCTCTTCCTGCTCTTCATTGTCTTCGCCAAATCCCTGCACTTTCACCTGATCCAATACCGCCAGCAGCGCTTCTGCCGTCACAATCGTTTTGGCGGTGCTGCGCCGGAATTCAACTTCCCTCAGAATCTCCTGCACTTCACCGCGGTCGCGCCATGCCAGCAGCACTTTACCAATTGCGGTAGTGTGCAGTGGATTGCGACGGCCAATGCGTGAATACATGCGCAGGTTATACAGCGAATCAATTTTATGAATGTAGACAATACTGTCTTCTTCCAACGCGCCGAGGTGAATGGTTTCTTTGGTGAGACGCGAAAGCTCGCGCATCTCAATATCGGCGCTACGAATCAGATCGACGTTCTGTAACGCTTTAGCACCAAGTTCAAACAGCTTGAGCGTCAGCGAGTATTTCTCACTTTCCCCTTCCTGCGCCACATAGCCGAGTGATTTCATGGTCTGGAGAAAGCGATAGACAGTGCTTTTCGACATCATCACGCGTTGGGACAATTCGGTAATGCCGTGATCGCGCTCTTCGCCCAGCGCCTGCAGTATGCCAAACACTTTCATCACTGATGAAACGGAGTCTGGCTGTTTATCATTATCGCTGCTCGCCATGGCGCGTATCCTTTTTTGACAGTGTTTCAAAAAAAACGGAACAGAAGCGCCAGTATATGCGTTTCAGCCTGATGGCGGCAACGACTGACGCAAAGTGACACATCCCCACGTAATTTTATGTCAATGAATGCGATGCTTTTCGGCAGCGAATTGATTAGCATGATGATATTCACTTCCTTTACTTACCTAACTTATGTCCTCTACTGTTGCTCAGGATGGATTGCCCGTTCCCCAGCGCTATGGCGCGATCTTAACCATTGCCCTTGGGATTATGATGGCGGTGTTGGATGGTGCAATTGCCAACGTTGCCTTGCCGACCATCGCGCGTGAACTCAACGCTAGCCCAGCCGAATCGATCTGGATTGTTAACGCCTATCAAATCGCTATTGTCATCTCGCTGCTGTCGCTATCTTTTCTCGGCGATATGCTGGGTTACCGCCGCGTTTATCAAGTTGGACTTGCGTTGTTTATCGCGACCTCACTGTTTTGCGCGCTCTCCTCATCGCTGAATATGCTGACCGTGGCGCGTGTGCTGCAAGGTTTTGGTGGCGCAGCACTGATGAGCGTGAACACCGCACTGATCCGCATCATCTATCCACAGCGCTTCCTCGGACGCGGTATGGCAATCAATTCGCTGATCGTTGCTGTCTCCAGCGCGGCCGGCCCAACTGTGGCGGCGGCAATCCTTTCTGTCGCCAGCTGGAAATGGTTGTTCCTGATAAACATTCCACTTGGCATCGTTGCGTTGTGGCTGGCGTTGCGTTTCCTGCCGGATAACACCCAGAAAGCGAAGCAGCAGAAATTTGACGTGCCCAGCGCCATTATGAATGCGCTGTTCTTCGGTCTGCTGATTTCCGCGCTAACCGGCTTTTCACAAGGCCAAAATGGCTGGCTGATTCTGACTGAGCTTGTGGTACTCATCGTGGTCGGGGTGGTGTTTATTCGTCGTCAACTTGCCATGCCGGTGCCGCTTCTCCCGGTGGATTTACTGCGCATTCCTCTCTTTTCACTGTCGATTGGCACCTCAATTTGCTCGTTCTGCGCGCAGATGCTGGCGATGGTGGCGTTGCCGTTCTTCCTGCAAAACGTGCTGGGCCGTAATGAAGTGGCAACCGGATTGCTGTTAACGCCCTGGCCATTGGCAACCATGGTAATGGCACCAATTGCGGGCCGCCTGATCGAAAAATACCATGCGGGATTATTGGGCGGATTAGGCTTAGCCTTGTTCGCAGCTGGCCTGTTCTTGTTGGCGCTGTTGCCTGATCAACCAACCGATGTGGATATCATCTGGCGCATGATGCTGTGTGGTGCTGGTTTTGGCCTTTTCCAGTCGCCCAACAATCACACCATCATCACCTCAGCACCGCGTCATCGTAGCGGCGGTGCCAGCGGCATGTTGGGCACCGCGCGTCTGGTGGGACAGAGCAGCGGCGCGGCTCTGGTCGCGCTGATGTTTAATCTGTTCAACGACAGCGGTACACACGCTTCACTGCTGCTGGCGGGTGGCTTTGCCACTGTCGCCGCCGTGGTGAGCCTGGCGCGCATGACGCAATCACGCCAGGCTGCCGAATCCTGAAAACAGCAAGGGCGCCATCTGGCGCCCTTTATTTCTGGTATATCGGACCACTGACTACTTCAGGTATTCACCGCTGCGCAACGCTTCGATACGTTTATCGAGCGGCGGATGCGACATGAACAGCTCACTCAACGATTTGTTTTTACCGTTGATGCAGAAAGCCATCATGCTGCTTGGCTCCTGCGGCTCGTAGCTGGTTTTCAGACGTTGCAATGCGGCAATCATCTTCTCGCGACCAACCAGCTTAGCGGAACCCGCATCAGCGTGGAATTCACGGTGACGCGAGAACCACATGGTGATGATGCTGGCGAGGAAACCGAACAACAGCTCCAATACCATTGAGACTGCAAAGTAAACCATCGGATTACCGTTGCTGCTCTCTTCGCCATCGCGATTACCCGACAGGAAACCGGAAGCAATCTGCGCCAGGATGCGCGAGATGAAGATAACAAAGGTGTTCACCACCCCCTGAATCAGCGTCATGGTGATCATGTCACCGTTGGCGATATGCGCGATTTCGTGCGCCAGCACCGCTTCCGCTTCATCACGGCTCATATTTTGCAACAAGCCGGTAGAAACGGCGACCAGCGACGCGTCACGGCGTGCGCCTGTCGCAAAAGCGTTAATGTCAGGCGCGTGATAAATCGCCACCTGCGGCATCGCAATGCCAGCCTGTTGTGCCTGGTGGCCGACAGTTTGCATCAGCCAGCGTTCCGTCTCATTACGCGGTTGTTCAATAACCTCACCGCCAACGGATCGTAACGCCATCCATTTGGACATCAGCAGTGAAACAAACGCACCGCCAAAGCCAAACAGACCTGCCATTATCATCAGACCTTGAACACTGCTTGACTGGATTCCTGTCAGACTCAAGATCAGTCCGAATACCAACATCACCGCCAGGTTGGTGAGCAGGAAAAGAGCAATACGCATCATAAACGTTAATCTTCCTCAGTTGTGCACGCGCAAATGCGCGGATATCTATCCTATGGTCATTGCTGCGCATTTCAAGCAACCTTAATCTTTAAGTGCCTAAAAAGACATAACTTTACATTAAGCTGCAAAGTGCGCAATTCGGTGCATTCGCACCTTTTAATAACGATTTTAGTGTAAAAAAAAAGCACCGCCTAAGCGGTGCTATTTGAGAGGCCGATGGGTTATTTCGCGCCTACCGTGGCCGGCTGAGATTTCTCCAGCTGGGCCATATCGTTAGCGATTTTCACCGTTTCATCCAGATACGGATCCGGCTCTTTATAATCTTTCGGCAGATCTTCAATGCTCTTCAGCGGTGCTTTGCCTTCTGCCTGATAGCGTGCGTTGATACGCTCCAGACGCAGTGCATCATCTTCACGATTCTCTTTCTCACGCTGGGCAAGATTGAGAGAGACGATATTACGTTTTTCTTTCATCGCATCGAAACGCGCAATATCTTTCATGATGTACTGGAACTCACGATCTTTCGCGATGCGATCGGCGTGCTCTTTGGTGAGCTGCGGTACCAGCGGCGCGATATCGCCGGTTTTGGTGTAGCTTGCCGCATTCACGCTGTCCCAAGGCAACGCGTTGTCCTCGAATTTCTCACCGGTTTCTGCTGCTTCTACGCCGGTTGGCATCAGCAGATCAGGCGTGACGCCTTTACGCTGGGTGCTGCCACCGTTGATGCGATAAAACTTCTGAATGGTGTACTGCACCGAACCCAGCGCTGGCCACTCCGGACGCAGCATCTGATCGTAGATGCGATTCAGCGAGCGATATTGCTGCACTGTACCTTTACCAAAAGTCGGTTCACCAACGATTAGCGCACGACCATAATCCTGCATTGCAGCAGCGAAGATCTCAGAAGCCGAGGCACTAAAGCGATCGACGAGCACTACCAGCGGTCCTTTGTAATAAACAATGCCGTCGTTATCGCTGTCTTCACGAACGCGGCCATTGTTATCACGCACCTGCACCACTGGACCGCTCGGAATGAACAGCCCCGACAACGAAACCGCTTCAGTTAATGCGCCGCCACCGTTAGTACGCAGATCGATCACCACGCTGTCGACATTCTGCTTTTGTAGTTTCTGCAGCTGCACTTTCACATCGTCAGTTAAGCCAACGTAGAAGCCAGGAATGTCGAGCACGCCGACTTTCTCTTTGCCCACATTATGCACGGTGCCTTTCACAGCCCGATCTTCCAGGCGGATCTTCTCACGCGTCAGCGTAACGGTGCGGGTTTTGGCACCCTTACCCGCTGGCAAGACTTCCAGGCGTACTTTACTGCCCTTTGGCCCTTTGATTTTTGAAACCACATCATCTAAACGCCAGCCAATCACATCTTCCATCGGCTTGCCAGGCTGACCGACACCGACGATGCGATCGCCCACACTGATCGATTTACTCTTCGCAGCCGGACCGCCCGCGACCATCGAGTTAATCACCGTGTAATCGTCATCCATCTGCAGCACTGCGCCAATACCTTCCAGCGACAGGCTCATTTCGGTGTTGAACTGCTCAGTATTGCGCGGTGAAAGATAGTTGGTATGCGGGTCGATTTCATGCGCAAACGCGGTCATCGCAAGCTGGAACACATCTTCACTGTTGCTTTGTGCCAGGCGACGGATGGCAAAGTTGTAACGCTTGGTCAGCGTTTCGCGGATCTCTTTCTCATCTTTACCGGCCAATTTCAGGCTCAGTTCGTCATATTTAACTTTGGCATCCCATAGCGCGTTGAGCTCATCAACGCTCTTTGGCCAAGGCGACTTTGCCCGGTCAATGTCAATAGTGTCATTGCCGGTGAAATTCATAGGGCGGTTCAGCACGCTCAGCGCATATTGATAGCGCTCAAAGCGGCGTTTTTGCGCCAGATTGTAGAGATCGTAAAACACATCCAGCTTACCGCTGCGGAACTCATCACCAACGGTACTTTTTTTGTCGGCGTATTGCGCAATATCTGAGGCCAGCATCACGTTGTGGCTGTAGTCGAGCAAATTCAGGTAGCGATCAAAGATTTTCGCTGAAAAGTCCTGATTTAAATCGAACTGGCGATAGTGAGAGCGGGTGAAGCGTGAAGTAACGCGTTCGCTGACGGTGGGATGCTGGGGATCTTCGTGTAACTGGGGAATCTGGTCGGCGCGGGTAATATTATCTGCACCAAAGGTGGGGCCTGCTAAAAGCAGGCCCGCGATCATACCGATCTTTAAAATGTTGTTCATGCCAGGGTCAGCCTCCGTTTCAGAACTGCAAATGTTCTGCGCGCACAATCATAGCCATGCCGGAAGCGAGCTGAACCCGAACGCCATCTTTAGTAATTTCAAGAATGGTAGCGTCCATTGCACCTTTGCCTGCAGTCACTTTGATGTTCTGGCCGGGCTGCAACGTTGAGGTATCAGTGACAGGTTTAGCACGCGGTGGCTGCGGTGCGTCTGCACGTTCAGTAGCGGCCGCACGCGGCGCCTGTGGACGCGGCTTACGCGGTGCATCACCTTCGGCAGCTTTACGCGGAGCAGGTTTGCGTGGACGACGTTCAGCGGTTTCTGCACCGGCTTCACGCTTTTTCGCTTTCTGCTGATCGCGCTGCGCCTGAACGCGTGCTTTAGCTTCTTCCAGTTGCTTGCGCGCATGTTCTACGTGTTGCTCATCCAGCACGCCACAGGCGTTGCCATCGAGATCGACACGAATAGCACCCGCTTTGATGCCATACAGATAACGCCAGCTAGAGGTATAAAGACGTAAGGCAGAACGCAGTTGCGTCTTGCTCAGGCTAAGTTCGCCTTGAACACGCTCGACCAGATCTTGAAAAATGCCGATTTTGAGCGGACGCGCCTCGCCTTCGGCGCTAAAGCATTGCGGAAAACGTTCCGCCAAAAAGGCGATGACTTCTTTACTGCTATTCAACTTAGGTTGATTTTCCATGAAATTTCCTGATTACAACGGATTTGCCGACCAGAGCAGGCATGAACAGGCGACATTATAATGACAACATCGCCAAATGCTATGTGATCCAGTCGATTAGCTGTGCGTCAGCTGAATAAATTTTACGATGTCGCTGCCCGCCAGCACTTCACAAAGCCCGTCGGTAAGGGCCATCAGCCCCGATTTATCCTCGTTGTCGAAGCGAGAATAAACCGTACTATCAATGTCTAAAACACCTACGAGGGTGCCATTTACTTTCAGAGGAATCACGATTTCAGCGTTACTGGCTGCGTCGCACGCAATATGGCCCGGGAACGCGTGCACGTCTTCCACCAATTGCACTTTATCCTCAGCCACCGCAGTACCGCAGACACCTTTACCAACCGGAATACGCACGCAGGCGATTTTGCCCTGGAACGGACCCAATACCAGCGTGTTCGGTTCAGTCAGTAAATAGAATCCTGCCCAGTTAACGCCTTCCAGGCGTTCAAAAAGCAGCGCACTGCAGTTGCCGAGCGCGGCCAGGAACGAGGTTTCACCCGCCAACAGGGCGCGGACATCGCGATTCAAATCCTCGTAAAAAGCTTTTTTGTTCATTGTTCAACCATAACTCGTCACTGTGGTGACCTTGATGTCACTCAGTTGTTAAAATAAGCACTAATAATCCAGGCGCATAAGGTGAATCATTCTATTAGTTACTATACCCTTAGCAGGCGGTGGATAAGAGAATTCTGGTACCACCGAATATTGCAGGCAAATTTGCACTGCTCAGCATGCCGATAAAAGTAACGAACGATGGGCACTTGCGTCACCTATGAAAATTCACGCTATCAGCCAGACGTTGCCCCACGCACGTTATCAGCGTTGTCCGCAATGCGATACCCTTTTTTCCTTACCGGATGTGAAATCACATCAGACAGCCTATTGCCCTCGCTGTCATGCACAAATTCAGAGCGGTCGTGACTGGTCGATGACGCGACTCACCGCCATGGCAGTAGTGATGATCGTGTTGATGCCGTTCGCCTTTAGCTTGCCGTTGGTCGATATCCGCCTGCTTGGCATGCGCATTAACGCCAGTCTGCTGGAAGGCGTGATTCAAATGGCGCAACAGGGCGATACGTTAACAGCATCGATGGTGGCATTCTGCACCATTGGCGCGCCCGTGACGCTCGTGGCGGGCATCCTCTATCTGTGGGTGGGCAACGCGCTCGGTATGAATCTGCGCCCGGTCCTGCTGATGATGGATAAGCTCAAAGAGTGGGTGATGCTGGATATCTATCTGGTCGGCGTGGCGGTGGCCTCTATAAAAGTGCAGGATTACGCCTCGCTGGAAGTGGGCTACGGCTTAGTGGCCTATATTGCGCTGACGGTGCTGAGCCTGCTGACGCTGATTCACCTTAACGTTGAGCAGCTCTGGGAACACTATTATCCGCAAGCGTTGCCCACTTCCCCGCCGGAAGAGTGGCAAGTGTGTCTGAACTGCCATCAAACCGGTGTGCCAGATGAACGTGGTCGCTGCACACGTTGCCATACGCCGCTCGACTATCGCCGTCGCCACAGTTTGCAGAAGTCATGGTCAGCACTTATTGCCTCGATTGTGCTGCTGATCCCCGCCAATTTGCTACCGATTTCGGTGGTGTACGTCAATGGCGCACGCCGCGAAGACACCATTTTCTCCGGCATTCTGGGGCTGGCATCGGGCAATATACCGGTGGCCGCCGTGGTGTTTATCGCCAGTATTCTGGTGCCCTTTACCAAAGTGTTAGTGATGCTGACCTTGCTACTCAGTATTCATTTCAAATGCGAACAGGGTTTAAAAACCCGTATTCGCCTGCTGCGCGCCGTAACCTGGGTGGGCCGCTGGTCGATGCTGGATCTGTTTGTGATTGCTGTAACCATGTCGCTGGTCAATCGTGATCAGCTACTGGCTTTTACCATGGGACCGGCCGCCTTCTACTTTGGCGCCGCCGTTGTTCTGACCATTATGGCTGTAGAGTGGCTTGATAGCCGCCTGATCTGGGATGCACATGCAACAGGAAACGCCGACTACACCGACTAGCGCCAATCTGCGCAACAAGCGCAAGATTTCGCCGTTCTGGTTATTGCCCATTATCGCCCTGCTGATCGCTGGCTGGCTGCTGTGGACCAATTATCAGGAGCGCGGTACGACGATCACCATTAACTTCCAGACCGCCGACGGGATTGTGCCGGGGCGCACACCGATCCGCTATCAGGGCGTGGAAGTGGGCACGGTGCAAGGCATTGTGCTGAGTGATGACTATCGAAGCATCCAGATTAAGGCCAGCATCAAAAGTGACATGCGCGATGCCCTGCGTGAAGACACCCAGTTCTGGCTGGTAACGCCGAAAGCATCGCTGGCGGGCGTATCCGGACTTGACGCCCTGGTTGGTGGTAACTACATCGGCATGATGCCGGGCAAAGGTAAAGAGAGCGATCACTTCACCGCACTGGATACGCAACCGAAATATCGCGTGAATACGGGCGAACTCCTTATTCACCTGCGTGCGCCAGACCTCGGCTCGCTTAACACCGGTTCGCTGGTCTATTACCGTAAAATCCCGGTCGGTCGCGTCTACGACTACAGCCTGAACAACAGCACCGATGGCGTCACCATTGATGTACTGATCGAGCGCCGCTTTATCAATCTGGTGAAAAAACAGAGTCGCTTCTGGAATGTCTCCGGCGTTGATGCGGATGTCAGCTTGAGCGGTGCCAAAGTGAAGCTAGAGAGCCTTGCCGCCTTAGTTAACGGCGCGATTGCCTTCGATTCCCCCAATGATGGCCAGCAGGCCGAAGTCGATGCCAACTACCAGCTTTATCCCGATCTGGCGCGCAGTCAGCGCGGCGTACAAGTGAAACTGGATCTGCCGAGCGGCGATAACCTGAAAGCCGATAGCACACCGCTGATGTATCAGGGATTGGAAGTCGGCACCTTAACCAAACTCAACCTGCTGGATGGCGGTAAAGTGACAGGTGAGCTGACCGTGGATCCTTCGGTAACCGGGCTAATGCGCAGCGGGACTCGCATTGAGATGCGCACACCGAAGATCAGCCTGACCGACACCAATCTCAGCAGCCTGTTGACCGGTAATACTTTCGAGCTGGTACCCGGTGAAGGCGAACCGCAGGATCATTTCACCGTGTTACCTGCCAGCGAAACCCTGCTACAGAAACCCGATGTGCTGACGGTGAAACTCAGCGCGCCGGAAACGTACGGTATTGATGCCGGCCAGCCGGTAATGCTATATGGCATGAAAATCGGCCAGGTAATTTCGCGTACGCTGGATGAAAATGGCATCAGCTTTGTAGCGGCGATTAATCCTGAACACCGTAATCTGGTGCACGCCGACAGCAAGTTTGTGGTGAACAGCCGCCTCGACGTGAAGTTTGGCCTCGACGGTATGCAGGTGCTGGGAGCCAGCGCGCGCGAATGGGTAGATGGTGGCGTTCGCCTGATCCCCGGTGCGAAAGGTAATCCGTCCAACCGTTATCCATTATATGCCGATGCGGAACGTGCGGAAGAAGGTATCGTCGGCGAACAGCCGCCGACTACGCTGAAACTCACCGCCAACAGCTTGCCGGATGTGCAGGCCGGTTCGGTGCTGCTTTACCGCAAATTCCAGGTCGGCGAAGTGGTTGATGTGGTACCGCGCGCAGATGCCTTTGAAATCTCGATTCACATCCAGCCGCAATATCGCAAGCTGCTCACCAACGAGAGCGTGTTCTGGGCAGAAGGCGGTGCCAAAGTGCAGCTCAATGGCAGCGGTTTAACCGTGCAAGCGTCCCCGCTTAATCGTGCGCTTAAAGGCGCGATCAGTTTCGATAATCTGACCGGTGTGCAGGCGGCGAAAGGCGTGAAACGTGTGCTGTACTCTTCAGAAACCGCGGCGCGTGCGGTTGGCAGCCAGATTACGCTGCACACCTTTGATGCCAGCAAGCTCGCCGCCGGTATGCCGATTCGCTATCTCGGCATCAATATTGGTCAGGTTGAATCATTGGCGCTGAGTTCTGATAACAATCAGGTTCACGCCAAAGCGGTGCTTTATCCAGAATACGTGCAGGACTTCGCGCGTATCGGCAGCCGCTTCTCGGTGGTGTCGCCAGAGATTTCCGCGGCGGGTGTTAACCATATCGAAACGCTGCTGCAGCCTTATATCAACGTTGATCCGGGCAAAGGTTCACCGGCGCGCACCTTTGAACTGCAGGAAACCACGATCACCGATTCACGCTACCTTAACGGCTTGACCATTTATGTTGATGCCGCTGAAGCCGGATCGTTGTCGGTGGGCACGCCCGTGCTGTTCCGTGGCGTTGAAGTGGGTACCGTGACCGGAACCTCGTTGGGTAATATGGCGGACCGCGTGCAAATTGCGCTGCGCATCAGCAAGAAATATCAACATCTGGTGCGTAACAACTCGGTGTTCTGGCTGGCTTCCGGCTATAACTTCGATTTCGGCCTGATTGGCGGCGTATTGAAAACCGGCACCTTCCAGCAGTTCATCCGCGGTGGCGTACAATTCGCGACCCCGCCAACGGTGCCGTTAGCACCGCAGGCCGGCGCCAACAAACACTTCCTGCTACAGGATGAAGCGCCGAAAGAGTGGCGTAATTGGGGCACGGCGATTCCGGACCCTAATCAACCTTAAGCAAATCGGGCAGCCAGGCTGCCCGATTCTTTTTCGCATGTTACACTTCGCGTTCATTTTTTTTCCCGGTAGATGCCCGTGTCCGATCGCTTTCCCGAAGATTTCCTCGCGCTGATGCGTGCCAGCTTGACTGACGACGCCGAACTGCAACGCTTTCTCGCCATTAGCCAGCAACCGCTGCGCCGCAGCTTACGTGTTAATACCTTAAAAATTAGCGTGGCCGATTTCCTTACTCGGACTGCCAATTACGGCTGGCGTTTGTCGCCGATTCCGTGGTGCGCTGAAGGTTTCTGGATAGCGCGCGATGATGAATCCCTGCCTCTTGGAAGCGTGGCGGAGCACCTTAGCGGACTGTTCTACATTCAGGAAGCCAGCTCAATGCTGCCGGTCACCGCACTGTTTGACGCCGCGCCCGATGCACGTCAGGTCATGGATGTGGCTGCCGCGCCAGGCTCCAAAACCACACAAATGGCCGCGCTGATGCGTAATGAAGGTGCGATTCTGGCTAACGAATACTCCGCCAGCCGCGTCAAGGTGTTGCACGCTAACATTAGCCGGTGCGGTGTCAGTAATGTCGCGCTAACCCATTTTGATGGGCGCGTATTTGGCGCGGCACTGCCAGAACGTTTCGATGCGATTCTGCTCGATGCGCCCTGCTCCGGTGAAGGTGTGGTGCGTAAAGACGCCGATGCACTGCGTAACTGGACGCTGGCCAGTACTGAAGCGATTGCCGAGACGCAACGTGACCTGCTGGAAAGCGCCTTTCATGCGCTACAACCCGGCGGCACGCTGATTTACTCTACCTGCACCCTGAACCAGATCGAAAACCAGCAGGTTATTCATTGGCTGCAACAGCGTTATCCCGATGCGGTTGAAATTGTGCCACTGAACGATCTGTTCCCGGGAGCCGAGCAGGCGTTAACCGCGGAAGGTTTTTTACACGTATTCCCACAGATTTTCGATAGCGAAGGTTTCTTCGTCGCTCGCCTGCGTAAAACCGCCAGCTTACCCGCGCTGCCAACGCCAACGTACAAAGTTGGCAAACTGCCCTTCTCTCCGGCCAGCCGTAAGCTGAGCGCTGAAGTGCAGCAGGCAGCGGCTAAAGTAGGCTTGCGATGGGATGAGAACCACACGCTGTGGCAGCGCGATAAAGAGCTGTGGTTGTTCCCGGCGGCGCTGGAGAGTTGGCTGGGCAAAGTGCGCTTCTCGCGCATCGGCCTCAAAATGGCAGAGACTTTCCCGAAAGGCTATCGCTGGCAGCATGAAGCGGTCGTTGCGTTGACGCAGCCTGGCAGCGCGCTGGATTTCGAACTCACCGCTGCAGAAGCAGAAACCTGGTATCGCGGCCAGGATATTCATCCAGAAACGTTGCCAGATCGTGATGAAGTGATCGTCACCTACCAGCAGCAGCCGCTGGGATTGGCTAAGAAAGTCGGCAATCGGATTAAAAACAGTTATCCGCGCGAACTGGTGCGCGACGGACGCCTGTTCCGTTAAGCGTTACTGCAACTGCACCAGGGTAAGACGATTGCCGAATACCGCGCCAGTATCGATGTAGTGCTGATTCGCCACATTGAGCGGCTGTTCTAACGGCGTGTGACCGAAATAAAACTCACTGGCGCCATCAATGTGGGCCGAACTGCCGCGTTGATGGCGTCCGAGTCGATCGCGACTCCACACCACTTGTTGCCAATCAACATCCTGCCCCATCGCATAGTGGCTGGCAGGATAATCGGCGTGTGCAATCACCGCTACGCGATCGCCAAAATCCAGATGCAAGATCAACGGTAACTCGGCGCAGCGCTTCAAGGCATGGCGCGCAGCGATTAATTTTGCGCCTTTCAGCTGCCAAAACCATTCGCCGCCGTTCATCATCCACAGGGTTTGATCTCGACCTTCCAGCGCGGCGAGCGCCATCTGTTCATGATTGCCACGCACGCAACGAAACCAAGGTTCCACTATTAGCGCTAAACAGCCAGGACTGTCCGGCCCGCGATCGATTAAATCGCCAACCGACAGCAATAAATCCTGCTGCTTATCGAAATCCCGCTTGAACAGTTGCGCATCAAGTTGGGCGCGGCAACCATGCAGATCGCCGACCACCCAAATGTTTCGCCACATATGCGCGTTTACCTTTTGGTAAAGCATGTAATCTTCCCCGGTTGACTGGAAGTTTAGTGAGCCCGGCATAAAGTATAGTCGGTAAGGTTTAGCCAGCGGAGGGAACAGCATGAGCGGACGGAAACAATTCATTGGTGTATTAATCGTTATTTTCATTGGCAGCTTGCTGCTGCTGGAATCACTCGCTCGCCTGGTGCATCTGTTATTTGTGGGATAATTACGCGACTTTACATTTCGCACTAAACGCCTAAACTCCTTTGCGCATCATATAAAGGAGCCTGTATGAGCCAGAATATTTACGACAACCCCGATTTTTTTGCCGGTTACGCCACCTTGCCACGTTCCGTTAAAGGATTAGACGGCGCGCCTGAGTGGCCTGCGCTGCGTGCTTTGCTGCCCGAATTACAGGGCAAACGCATTCTTGATCTAGGCTGCGGCTACGGCTGGTTTTGCCGCTATGCACAGCAGCAAGGCGCACATGACGTGCTGGGACTGGACGTTTCCGAGAAGATGCTGGCGCAAGCCGCAACGATGTCGCAGGGAACGGAGATTCGCTATCAGCGTGCCGACCTGGAAACGCTGCAGCTCAACGCATCCTTCGACCTTGCCTACAGTTCGCTGGCGCTGCATTACCTCACCAATATTGATGGGCTTTTCGCAACCGTGTTTGACGCGCTGACGCCGGGCGGAGCGCTGGTGTTTTCCTGCGAGCATCCGATTTACACCGCACCCACGCAGCAGCAATGGATTGTTGATGAGCAACAGCACCGCAGTTGGCCGGTGAATAATTATCAGCAGGAGGGTGAACGCATCAGTAACTGGTTTGCCGACGGTGTTAAGAAGCAGCATCGCAAGCTGGCAACGTGGATCAATGCAGTAATCGGCGCAGGATTTGAAATCGTGCATCTCGATGAATGGGGACCAGGCGAAGAGATGGTCGCGCTGAATCCCGCATTGGCAGAAGAGCGCGATCGTCCGATGATGTTTTTACTGGCCGCGCGTAAACCTCGCTAAGTATTTATGTGGCTGCAGGAAACAGCCACATTAAATACCACTTTGGGTGCCAGGATTAATTGTGCGCCAAAATGGTCGCCTATACTGGGCGAACGCTTTTCTAAGCCGCTAACTACATTTTAATTTTCGCTCTGCTCTCGATATCCACTATCGTGACAAACCGGCTTATGGAGATAATCAGCATTTATTCATTGTTATGTCCGGTTTTAATCATCCCGATCCCACGTTCTATGATTTCACTAGGTTGCAAGATACTCAATCGGCGGTGTTGTGGATAAAAGATGATTTCAACGGTTTACCCGCTTACTATCTTTGCAACAATATGAATGTTGATATTGAACACGTGGGTGAGCACGTTGATTCGCTCGATAGTTGAGCTGACGGCACCCTCAAACGTCTCAATACCTGGCACCTCTAAAGGAGGAAGCGAGGTGCGATATTTCGGCATTAAACGTAATATTAAAAATATTATTACTGCCGTGCCGCAGTTTTATATCGGGGATTATACTGCCTCAATGTAGCCTAAAGTGGGTAAAGCGATGATGGGTACGATTACGCCCGCTGCTATCACGCTATTAAATAAGCTCGTGTCGAACGCTATACGACGCGATCACCAGCCAGACAAAATTATCAATCTGTTTACTGCTCTCGCCGATTATCAACGTGAACAGGAAATTACCCCCTACTGGGATCATATCCAAAATGGCAGCGGCTGGGATGCTGTACACAATTGATCCCAGCAGAAATGGCGCATTGCTGCTTTCATTGCATCAGCGAGTAATTAAAAATATCGCCACTAAGAAGAAGGCTAATAAACCTGCGAATGTCATTGTCCCAATACGCGGGTTTTTGGCCCGCCCAACGACCACACCAATAAAGATACAAAGCAGAGTTAACGTGCCAATCATTACCCAGAGAAGATATTGTGTGTTTGCCATGAGGGATCCTTATTAACCGGCAATAAAACAGATGGGCCAATCTTATACCATTTTTCACGCATGGTGGCTGCAGCTATTTGACTGCATTTTTCGACCGATAATGGCTTGGTAAGCAGATTATCGAGTTACATTGCGTGCGCAACGCACGGATTGCAGTGCCTGCAACTGCGTCAGACGCGCTGTGGCTTTGCTGTTGGCATTTGCTTTTGCGATGCCGTTACCGATACCAAAATCGCCAACGAAACCCATTACCGTCAGTGCATCAAATTCTCCGGTTTTATCAATCTGTTGCTTAACGCTAAGCGTCTTCGCAATTTCCAGATTCAGCGCAGTACAGTCATAAGATTGCGCTTCGGCATCGCTCACGCTGGTGGATTGTGGGTACTGTTTAAGGGCACAGCCGCTTAACAGCAGCAAAATCAGGAGAACAATAGGCTTATGCATCACGTTGACTTCTCACGTTATTACGATGATTTTATTTATCAGCGGAAAATATAGCACGTGACATCACGCTCGATTAGAGGAATAAGCAAGCAAAAAGGGAGGGTTATGCATAAAAAAAGCACTGCCGGAGCAGTGCTAGTAATACTTGAATCAAGCAATTGCCTGATAAGCCCTAATAATTATCAGGGCAGAGCATCCGCTATTATGCAGTTTTCAACACAATCATTGATGATTTGCAGAAAATACATTTAGCACCATGTGGGTTCATTTTCGTAATATCGAACGCAGAGGTGCGATATTGTGAACTCTGGCAGTGCGGACATCTTAAACGATTATAAATGCGAATAATTACAGACCTAATACATTTGTTGCAGACGGACCTTTAGGGCCATCTTCAACTGAAAACTCAACGCGCTGACCTTCATCAAGTGAGCGATAATCAGTGCCCTGGATGGCTGAGAAGTGGACGAATACGTCCTTGCTGCCATTTTCAGGAGAAATAAAGCCGAAGCCTTTTTCTGAGTTGAACCATTTTACCGTTCCAAGAATTTTGTTAGACATAATTTTTACCTTTTAAATGAGCCTATTGGCGTAAGGGCCGAGTTGCAGATACGAATCAGAACTTAGGATAAGACTCAAAGAGAAAGGGCTTGAAGCGGCACTAACTGGGATGAGAAATACAATGGGAACTAACCTTCTAACTGTCTGCTATTCAGACCGACGAAGCATTAACGCATTTATCAGCATCACACGCAAGCAAAAAGATTTTTTATTTTATACATGAAAATATATGAATTAGCGCCTATAGCAGGTTAAGCAAAGGTTCAATTACCCTTATTTTTCTGGATGAATAGCGAAAATTTAATTGCTAACCATCACAAGTTGCATTGCGAAAGCAGAACGTACGCGGATGCCTGACCTATCATTACAGTGCAAAGGGTTTCTATTTTAGAGGATTCGAATGTATGAACAGATGTCTAAGCGGATTGTTCGTCATAATTAACGTGATAATGTTGTCTGGCTGCTATCACGCTGAGCGACCTATAGGGCCTGACGGACGTCCCAATGTGCAAACTGAACAGCCAGCGCCAATTGGGCCAATGAGTAAGGGACCGGTTGGTCAACCGCAAGCCTAATCGCGGCAAAAAAACCCACCGAAGTGGGCTTAGTTATCAATCAGGCTGCTTGTCCCCTGACTCTGGTGCCAGACTTTCATCATCTTTATCGTGCTCATCTGGCTTAGCCTTCGCATCGTCTTCAAGCTCATCAGCTTCAATCGGTCTATCAGACATAAATCCCCCTCGGTTGCTTAGAACATTAAGCGTAGGAGGCTGGAGGAAAGTAAGCCTAGCGCGTCAAATCAATTACCCTGCATGAAAGTAATCCCATCACTCAGACTCGAAATTCTTGCCGCTATTTACTCGTGATGAGCGAACAGTTGTTAAGGCATGCTTAAAGGGAAAGCTTCAGCCTGAATATGCTAAGACATGGATGTCTAAGATAAAAACATATCGATGATTTGAACGGACTGGAATTTGGGTGGTCAGGTATAAGTGATGGTTTAGACCGGATATGACGATTTTGGGAAAATTTCGGACATTTCATTTTTTCTTGTTATATATCAACGGCATAAAAAAAGACCGAATACGATTCCTATATTCGGTCCAGGGAAATGGCTCTTTGAGAGCCGTGCGCTAAAAGTTGGCATTTTTGCAGGCGAGGACGCCTTGCCATTTAAAGGTAGTTGAGGATTGCTGCTTTTCCAGCCAATCATCATATTTGGTACCGAAAGGTGACAACTCTGTGATCGCGCAGACAGAAGAGGAAAACAAGCGTAGCGGCTAAAAGGTGCGCTACGCCTGAAAAACGAAGGTTACTTACCGCAAAGTTGCTGGGCGCGATCGATGATCGGCTGCAGGCTCATTTTCTGGCCTGGATGCGCTTTATCTTCGGCTACGATGGTGTCAATCGATTGTAGCGTGCCCTGCCCGGCGGTTTTGCGCGCATAGGCTTTATCGTTGAGCGGATACTGCAGCAATGTGCCCGGATTAATCGCGAACAGCGCGCCGTCTTTCTCGCAGGTCAACATCACCTCTTCGCGGGTGAAGGGCCATTTATCTTTTCCAATCTCAAAACGGCTGACGGTAATAATCTGTGCCGCCATCGCCTGGCTGCATAGCGCCATCAATACGCAAGCTGGAATCAGTTTCTTCAGCAAAATATCGACCTCATTTCATCTTCTTTAATGACACATTCAGGCCGGTGACAGCGTGGCAAACACGCTGACCAACCCAATAACAATAATGGCCAGCAGCAGCTCAAGCTGCGTCAGGCGAATAAACAGTTGCGATGCATTACTGGCCGCCAGGCGAAAGCGCGGCACCAGCAAGTAGCGATTGGTCAACGCGATAGCGATCATCAGCATGACGAGTAGCACTTTCACTACCAGCAGCTTGCTCCACAGCGTGGGTTGCCAATTCAGCGGTGAACCGGCAATCAACAAGCTATTAATGATGCCCGTTAACAGCGCTAACGCCACGGCCAGGTGTCCGTAGCGCGAGAAGCGCATCATGCAGCGGATCGCATCGGTGCGAACGGCAATCTGGCGCGCTTCCTGCATCAACAATAACAGCGGCAATAATCCGCCCGCCCAGAATGAAGCCGCTATTAAATGCAGCGCGTGATTGCCTTGTTGCAGCACGCCGGGCCAGCCATCATGCATCGCGGCATGCCCCACGCCCGCTAAGGCGATGAGTTGCATTAGGCCGCTACACAGCAGCAGATTTTGGCGCAGCGTGCCACGCAGCAGCAGTGCCAGCGTACTCAGCAGTGCAAAAGCGATTTCCCAGCGCCAAACCTGGCCGAAACGCGTGCTGAGCACGGCTTGCCAGGTTGCGCTATCACTGACATTACGCCATTCGCCGCTCATTAAGCCGGTTTGCGTCGCCAGCATTAACACGGCACTCAACAAACTCAGCATTGCGCTGGTGCCCAGGATGAGGAGTAAACGCTGCGCCAACTGAGCACGATAGCGGCGCGGTGCCAGCAATGCAGTATAAAAGGCGCTGCCCGCAAGCAACAAAACCGACATAAAGTGCAGCGCGCGCAGGCTAATCCACAGCGTGCTCAGGCTCATCAATCACTTCACGCTGAATACGTAGCTGCCTTTGGTTTTATGACCATCCACAGATAGCACATGCCAGTTCACCTGATAACTGCCCGACGGCAGCGGTTGGGCAATCGGGACAATCAGCTGGTCATGCTGCTTATTGTTCAGTTTGGCCTTCTCGACCGCCACCGGCTGGTGTTGCGCATTGAGCACTTCCACACCGCTAAACGCCGGTTCAACGTCTTCAGTAAAGGTTAACGTCAATTGCTGCGGTGAATGCTCAACCACGGCTTTGTCAGCGGGAACCGGGCTTTTCAGGTGAGCATGAGCCAGCGCAAACTGGCTAAAGGCGAGCGTGGATAACGCCAACAACAGCGCCACAACCGGGTTAAACGCAGTTTTCTTCATTACTTCTTCCCTTATATATACGGCAAACCACCGCAAACGTGGCAGCAGGATACGCCGCCGATCTGCGGGTGTCGAGACTTGCGGTGCGATCCAATCCCCTTGATCCCTGGGTCTGAAACCATTACTTTTGCCCCTGTTTATCAGGAGAAAAGCATGAGCCAAAACCTTGCCCTGCTCTCGCAGGAAGAGAAAGACAAAGTGAATGTCGATCTGGCCGCCGCGGGTGTTGCCTTTAAAGAGCGCTACAATATGCCGGTGATTGCCGAAATGGTGGAACGTGAGCAACCCGAAGCGCTGCGTGACTGGTTTCGTCAGCGTTTAATGAACTATCGTCAGGCTTCGCTCAGCCTGTCGCGCCTGCCCTACGAACCTAAGCAGAAGTAATCTATGTTACGTGTTATTGATACCGAAACCTGCGGCCTGCAAGGCGGCGTGGTTGAAGTGGCATCGGTGGATGTCATTGATGGTCAGATCGTCAATCCGATGAGCGACTTAATCTGCCCGGATCGCCCGATCAGTCGTCAGGCGATGGCGGTACATCGCATTACTGAAGCGATGGTGATCGGCAAACCCACCATTGAAGAAGCGATTGGCCGCTATCACGGCAGCCCACATTACGTGGCGCACAATGCCAGTTTTGATCGCCGCATGTTGCCCACCATGCCGGGCGAGTGGATTTGTACCATGACGCTGGCGCGCCAGCTGTGGCCCGGGATTAAATACGGTAATCAGGCGCTGCGTCATAGTCTTAAGCTGGAAGTCACGCCCCCGGCCGAACTGCATGCGCACCGCGCTTTGTATGACTGTTACGTCACCGCGGCCTTGCTGATCCGCATTATGGAAACATCAGGCTGGAACGCAGAGCAGATGGCGAACTTGTGCCAACCCGCACCTGTGAGCGGCGATGTGTTCCCGTTCGGTAAATATCGCGGTCAGAGTATTGGCAGCATCGCGCGTAAGGATCCAGGCTATCTGCGCTGGGTACTGGAAAATGTGCGCGATTTGCGCCCACCGTTACGGCAGGCGCTGCGCAAGTATGTGAAGAGCGATCAGTAATCGACGCGGTCTGGCAAACTACCCTGCGCCAGGCCGATCAGAAAAGTGAACTCCTGCGCTACCCCTTCATAAGCTTTGAAACGCCCCGATTTACCGCCGTGACCGGAATCCATCTCGGTGCAGAGTAACAATAGCGAATCGTTGGTCTTCAGCTCGCGTAGTTTCGCTACCCACTTGGCCGGTTCCCAATACTGCACCTGCGAATCGTGCAGGCCGGTGGTCACCAGCAAATGCGGATAGGCTTTAGCCTCAATGTTGTCATACGGGCTGTATTCACGAATGGTGTGATAGAACTCAGCCTGCTCGGGATTTCCCCACTCATCGTATTCGCCGGTGGTGAGCGGAATCGACGGATCGAGCATGGTGGTGACCACATCAACAAACGGCACCTGTGCCACCACACCGTGGAACAGATCTGGCGCCATGTTGACCACACCGCCCATCAGTAATCCGCCAGCGCTACCGCCCATCGCGTAGAGCTGCTGGCGATTGCCATATCCTTTCGCCACCAGCGCTTCGGTGACATCAATAAAATCGGTGAAGCTGTTGATTTTATTCTTCAGGCGCCCGCCGTCATACCATTGCTGTCCGAGTTCGCCGCCGCCACGCACATGTATGATGGCGTAGACGAAGCCGCGCTCCAGCAAGCTGATGCGGCTGGTGCCGAAGCTGGCGTCCATGCTGCTGCCATAGGCACCGTAGCCATACGCCAGCAACGGATTTTTGCCGCGCTGGAAATGCTTGCGGTGGTAAACCAGTGACACCGGAACCTCGGTTCCATCACGCACCGTGATCCACAGATGCTCGCTTTTATAATCCTCAGATTTAAAGCCCGGTACCGGCGTACGCTTCAGGACACGGCGATCGCCGGTTTCCATGTTCAGTTCAAACAAGGTTGTCGGCGTGGTCATTGAGGAATAGCCGTAGCGCAACGTGTCGCTTTCCGGCGAAGGATTGTAAGCCAGCCAGGTCACATAGGCCGGATCGTCAAAAGCGATACCAAAGCTTTCACCGCTCTCCCAGTTAATCTGCCGTAACGTATTCACACCGTGCTGCCGCTCTTCGACCACCAGCCAATGGCGGAACAGCTGGAAGTCTTCCAGCACCACGTTGTCACGCGCCGGGATCAGCGATTGCCAGCGCGCTTCCGCTAGCCACGCGCTGCGATAGAGGCCGAAGTTTTTGCCGTCGCGATTCGAGCGAATGTAGAACTGGTGGTTGTAGTGATCAATGCTGTATTCGTGGTCCCGGCGACGCGGGCAAAACGTTTGCGGCTGCGCATCCGGATATTCGGCATCGATCAGCAGAATCTCGCTGGTGGTAGTGCTGAACAACGCGATCAGAATGAAGTGCTCAGAGGTGGTTTTGTGCACACTGAGGTGGAAGGCATCATCCTTTTCCTCATACACCAGCTGATCGTCAGATTGTGGATGACCGAGTTCATGGCGCCAGACCTGATACGCCAGCAGCGTTTTCGGATGCTTACGCACGTAATAGAGCGTGCGGGAATCGTTGGCCCAGGCAACGCTGGATGAAGCATTGGTTAACACTTCTGGATACCAGCTACCGCTCTGCAAATTACGGAAGCGAATGCCATACTGGCGACGCGACAGAAAATCTTCAGCTAAGGCCATCACCTGATTATCCGGCGTAATCGCTAGCGCGCCCATGGTGTAAAAATCGCTGTGTGATGCCCGCTGGTTGCCATCGAGCAGCAGTTGCCAGGGCTCATCGGCTGACACATCGATCGGTTGTCGGAAATAAGCGGGATATTCATTGCCGACTTCATAGCGGCTTTGATAGCGATAACCGTTTTTCACATACGGCACCGAATGATCCTGCGGTGGAATACGGTCGACGATCTCTTTCAGCACCCTTTCCTGTAACGGATTTTGTGACGACATCATGGCGCGACCGTAATCATTTTCGGCATGCAAATGGGCCAGCACCTCAGGATTCTCGCGGTCGTCATCACGCAACCAGTGATAATTATCGATGCGCGTTTCACCGTGCAGATTCATTGCATGGGGGATTTTTTTCGCGTGTGGCTGATTCATTAGGCTCTTCTCCCTGAAGGACAACATTCTGCAAGCGTGGCACTAATCGCGCGCGATGCCAAGCTGCGCGCATCATCACACTGCGCGGGGTAAGCCAAACATGAGAAGCGAAGGTTACGGACGCAACCTTCGCACAGCGTTACGCGGCTTTCTCAGCGTCGATATCACGCTGAATGCCGTCGCGTACATCTTGAGGGATTTTCAACGCATCGCCGAGCGCAGAGAGATAGCTGCGCTCCATAAAGTGATCGACATCGATGGCTGCACAGCTGAGGAAATAGAGCTCCAGGGCCTCTTCTTCGTTTTTGACGTCGGCGGCCAGCCAGTTGGGATCGAGCGGGCGATTCATCGCCTGCTGAATTAACGTTTCGGCTTGTGCGCCGTAACCCGCTTGCTGGATGTTTTTTTCAATCGCTGCGCGCTCTTGATCGTCGATATGACCATCACTTTTCGCCGCGAACACCAGCGCCGTGACTAAACGTGCGGCACGTTGATCCATGGGCGTTTGCAGCTGGCCGAAACCCGCTTCATTCTGATGCGTTTCACGTATACGCTGTTTGTATTTATTCCACAGCAACGCGCCAGCCGCCGCGCCGCCGCCTAACAGCAATGCTTTGCCGCCGTATTGGGTCAGAAGCTTACGCGTGGATTTACTGCCGACCAGCAATCCTGCCAGCCCGCCTAATGCGCCGGGTGCCAGCATGTCGCTTAATCCGCCAGATTTTCCATCACCGCCCTTTTTCGCCAGCACGGATTGAATTTGCTGTAGCCAATTGCTCATCGTTTGACTCCTGTTGAATTTTCCGTCCTCCATGCTGCCGCAGGCTGTGTCAGTTAACGTCAGAGCGGGAAAAGTATGGCAAACCTGATGTTGGCGAAAGCGTGAGTACGCAAACGTTTTCGTTTATACTGCGCCCGCATTTTGACTGCTAAGGTGAAATTATGACGACTCTCGGAACCGCGCTGCGCCCTGCCGCTACGCGTGTCATGCTGTTAGGTTCAGGCGAATTAGGCAAAGAAGTGGCACTTGAATGCCAACGTCTTGGTGTGGAGGTGATCGCGGTGGACCGTTACGCCGATGCACCTGCCATGCATGTGGCGCATCGCAGCTATGTGATCAACATGCTGGACGGCGACGCGCTCGCTACACTGATTGCGCAGGAAAAGCCGCACTTTGTGGTACCGGAAATTGAAGCTATCGCCACCGAAAAACTGCTGGAACTGGAAGCACAAGGCCAGAAAGTGGTGCCGACCGCACGCGCCGCACGTCTGACCATGAACCGTGAAGGCATTCGCCGTCTGGCGGCGGAAGAGTTGTCCTTGCCGACCTCAACTTATCAGTTTGCTAATAGCAAAGAGAATTTTGTTGCAGCGGCGCATGCCATTGGATTCCCGTGCATCGTTAAGCCAGTGATGAGTTCATCCGGTAAAGGTCAGAGCTTTATGCGTGAAGCCAGCCAGCTGGATAAAGCCTGGGATTATGCGCAGCAAGGCGGACGTGCCGGTGCCGGCCGCGTCATCGTTGAAGGGGTGGTGAAGTTTGATTTTGAAATCACTCTGCTCACCATCAGTGCAGTAGATGGTATCCATTTCTGCGCGCCGATTGGTCATCGTCAGGAAGAGGGTGATTACCGTGAATCCTGGCAGCCGCAGCAGATGAGTGAACTGGCACTGCAACGCGCACAGGATATCGCCGCGAACGTGGTGAAAGCGCTTGGCGGTTATGGCCTGTTTGGCGTTGAGCTGTTTGTGTGTGGCGATGATGTGGTGTTCAGCGAAGTCTCGCCGCGTCCGCATGATACCGGCATGGTAACGTTGATCTCGCAGGATCTGTCAGAATTTGCGCTGCATGTGCGCGCCTTCCTCGGCTTGCCAATTGGCGGCATCCGTCAATACGGACCCGCGGCATCGGCAGTGATTTTGCCGGAGCTGAACAGCCAGAACGTTGTGTTCGGGAATATCGAAGCCGCGCTGGGTGCCGGATTGCAACTGCGTCTATTTGGTAAGCCGGAAATCGCCGGTCAGCGCCGTTTGGGTGTGGCTTTAGCGACCGGTGAAAACACCGATAACGCTATCGCACGCGCCGTTGCCAGTGCGGCAGCGGTGAAAGTGGCAGGCTAGGTTAAAAACGAAGAGGTCGCCATCATTGGCGACCTACAATCCTCAGGTGCGCATTCCTGCGCACTTTCCAAAACGCCGTTAAGCGCGTGCTCCTTCAACCGCTTCACGCGCCAGACGTGTGATACGGTCCCAGTCGCCGGTTTCCAGCGCATCATTGGGTACCAGCCACGAACCGCCAATGCAAAGCACGCTTTTCAGCGCCAGATAATCACGGTAATTGGCTGGTGAGATGCCGCCCGTCGGGCAGAAACGCACCTGCGGGAACGGACCGCCAATCGCTGACAGCGCTTTCACGCCACCATTGGCTTCCGCCGGGAAGAATTTGAACTCACGCAGGCCATAATCCATGCCGGTCATCAGTTCTGAAACCGTGCTGATACCTGGAATTAATGGCACCGGACCTTCAACCGCCGCTTTCAGCAGCGACTCGGTCAATCCGGGGCTGATGACAAATTGCGCACCCGCGTCCGTCACTTCTTTTAGCTGTTGCGTGTTAATAACCGTGCCCGCACCGACAATCGCTTCCGGTACTTCTTTAATCATTGCGCGCAATGCGTCCATCGCCACCGGCGTACGCAGCGTCACCTCCAGCACACGCACGCCGCCTGCCACCAGCGCTTTCGCCATCGGTACCGCATGTTCAAGCTTGTTAACCACGATGACCGGCACGACCGGGCCAGTTTTCAGGATCTGTTCTGCACTTGTTTTCCAGTTCTTCATCACGTTTCCTTAGTTGCATCAGCCCGGCATATGGCCACGCTGTCAATAATTGGGCTCTACCATACAAGATCGGCTTGAGCGGCGTCCATGGGATATCAAACTTTTTTGAAACTGGGGTTCAGTTTTTAGAAAAAAGGGATTTTGGACAAAAAAAAGCCCGCACAGTTGGCGGGCTTAGGATTGCGTCTTTATTCGAACTCGTTCCAGGAACGGCCATCACGCGTAATCATCGCGACAGAGGCAACCGGTCCCCATGTCCCCGCCTGATAGGGCTTCGGCGCTTCGGCATCGGCGTTCCACGCATCAATGATGGAATCCACCCAGCCCCATGCGGCTTCAACTTCATCACGACGCACAAACAGCGCCTGAATACCGCGCATGGTTTCCAGCAGCAGACGCTCGTAGGCATCCGCCAGATGCGACTGGTTAAAGGTTTCCGAGTAGCTTAGATCCAATTTAGTCGTCTGCAGTTTGTGCTTGTGATCGAGTCCCGGCACTTTATTCAGAATTTCGATATCCACACCTTCGTCCGGCTGCAGACGGATGGTCAGCTTGTTCTGCGGCAGTTCAGCATACGAATCCTTGAACAAGTTCATCTCCGGGTTCTTGAAGTAAACCACCACTTCGGAGCATTTGGTTGGCAAGCGCTTGCCAGTACGCAGATAGAATGGCACGCCTGCCCAGCGCCAGTTGTCGATATCCACGCGGATGGCGACGAAGCTCTCCGTGGCGCTCTGCTTGTTGGCGCCCTCTTCTTCCAGATAGCCCGGCACTTTTTTACCCTGCACAAAACCCGCAGTGTACTGACCACGTACCGTCTTCTCGCGCACGTTAGTCTGATCAATTCGGCGCAGTGAGCGCAGCACTTTCACCTTCTCATCACGAATCGCATCCGCGCTTAAATCAGACGGCGGCGACATGGCAATCATGGTGAGGATTTGCAACAGGTGGTTCTGGATCATGTCACGCATCTGGCCGGCTTTGTCGAAGTAACCCCAACGGCCTTCGATGCCCACCTCTTCCGCCACGGTGATCTGCACGTGATCGATGGTGCGGTTATCCCAGTTATTGACGAAGATGGAGTTGGCAAAACGCAGCGCCAGCAGATTGAGCACCGTCTCTTTACCGAGATAATGGTCAATACGGAAAACCTGACCTTCTTCGAAGTATTTGCCGACGCTGTCATTGATTTCTTGTGAGGTTTCCAGTGACGTGCCGAGCGGCTTTTCCATAACCACGCGCGCCGGTTTGGCGTTCAGCTTGGCCGCGCCCAAACCGTCACAAATCGCGCCAAAGGTGCTTGGTGGCATAGCGAAGTAGTTAATGGTGACACGGTTTTTCTGGTCAAGCATTTTGCCCAGTTTGGTGAAATGTGAGGTGTCATTTACGTCGAGGTTACAGAAGTCGAGACGGCTGCTGAGTGTGTCCCACAGCGCTTCATCGATCTTCTCTTTCATGAAGGTTTCCAGCGCTTCACGAACCACTTTGGTATACGCCGCTTTATCCCAATCCGCGCGACCCACGCCAATAATGCGAGTGGTTTCATGAATCTGACCGGCTTTTTCCAGCTGATACAGTGATGGCAACAGTTTACGGCGCGCAAGATCGCCTTTGGCACCGAAAATCACCAGATCGCATGCCTGGGCTGTTTGTGTAACCGCCATTTTCCTCTCCTCGTTGCAGGATATACCCGGCTTGAGCGTTCTCATCACGCCGGGTCCTTATTGTAATTTTGTTACAGCACAATGTACGTTTTTCGCAGGTCCGGGACAACCCGAACGCAGTGTTTTGCTGGCGTTAACTGTGAACGTTATAAAGGTGTTAAGTGTGTTGTAGCGTGCCATTTGAGCACATTTTCTGTTTCGATATTTGTCGAGGCAAAACACGTCAGCGATCAAAGTATCGCAAAAAAATCGCGTTTACATTTGTCCTCCGCTGCGTGCGAGGGGCTATTACACGGTATATTCTTGAGAATTGGCAGCGATTTCATCGATTGATGAGCGCGGAAAAGTAATTGACGGTCATTAGGTTACCCATGCTGGAACAGATTCAGGCGCAATTAGATACGCTGAGCAAATCAGAACGTAAAGTCGCAGAGCAGATTCTGACTGCTCCACAACAGGCAATGCACTCCAGTATTGCCACGCTGGCACGTGCGGCTGACGTCAGCGAACCGACAGTGAACCGCTTCTGTCATCGCATGGGCACGCGCGGTTTCCCCGACTTTAAATTGCAGCTCGCGCAAAGTCTGGTTAAAAGCCCAAGTTGGGTAAGCCGCGATGTGGAAGAAAATGACAGTGTGGAAAGCTATAGCCACAAAATTTTCGACTCCGCGTTAGCGGGCCTTAGCCGCGTTCGTCAGCAACTCGACTCTCACGTCATCCGCCAGGCCGTTCAGGCTCTGTCAAAAGCGCATAAAATTGCCTTTTTTGGCTTGGGCGCTTCTGCCGTCGTTGCACACGATGCCACCAATAAATTTTTGCGGTTTAATCTGCCGGTCATCTGGTCAGAAGATATTGTGATCCAGCGCATGAGTTGCATAAATAGTGGTCCAAATGATGTGTTTGTTCTCATCTCGCATACTGGTCGCACCAAAAATATGATAGAACTGGCTCGCCTGGCGCGTGTAAACGCTTCCACTGTGCTGGCTATCACCTCTCCGGGTTCCCCGCTGGCGGCGGAAGCGACGCTGGCTTTGACGCTTGACGTGCCCGAAGATACCGATATCTACCTGCCAATGGTTTCCCGCCTTGCACAATTAACCGTGGTTGATGTTCTGGCGACAGGGTTTACCCTTGAGCGCGGCGCTGCTTTCCGGGAAAATTTGAAACGAGTGAAAGAAGCGCTGAAAGATTCACGCCTGGAGAAACAGGCACAAGAAAATAATTAACATCACATTCACAATGTGAGTCGAATCACAGCCCATCAATCATATAGAATAGATGAACACTACGTGTCGCTTGAGAGCGACACGATACTTTGCTAACGGAGTCCTTCATGTCCAGACGTCTCAGAAGAACCAAAATCGTTACAACCCTCGGTCCAGCCACCGATCGCGACAACAACCTCGAAAAAATCATCGCGGCGGGCGCTAACGTTGTACGACTCAACTTCTCCCACGGCACACCCGAAGATCATCAGCAGCGCGCCAATAAAGTGCGTGAAATTGCCGCCAAGCTGGGTCGTCACGTCGCGATCCTTGGCGACCTGCAGGGTCCAAAAATTCGTGTATCAACCTTCAAAGAAGGCAAAGTGTTCCTGAACGTCGGCGATCGTTTCCTGCTGGATGCCGATTTAAGTAAAGGTGAAGGCGACAAAGAGAAAGTCGGTATCGACTATAAAGGCCTGCCAGAAGATGTGGTGCCAGGCGATATCCTGCTGTTGGACGACGGTCGCGTACAGCTGAAAGTACTCGAAGTTCAGGGTGTGAAAGTGTTTACCGAAGTCACCGTCGGCGGCCCTCTCTCTAACAATAAAGGCATCAACAAACTCGGCGGCGGCTTGTCTGCAGATGCGCTGACAGAGAAAGATAAAGTCGATATCGTTACCGCCGCGAAAATCGGCGTGGATTATCTGGCCGTATCCTTCCCGCGTAATGGCGAAGATATGAATTATGCCCGCCGTCTGGCGCGCGACGCCGGTTGCGATGCGAAACTGGTGGCAAAAGTTGAACGTGCTGAAGCCGTTGCCTCACAGGAAGCGATGGATGACATCATCCTCGCTTCTGACGTGGTGATGGTTGCGCGTGGCGATTTGGGTGTAGAGATTGGCGATCCTGAGCTGGTGGGTATCCAGAAAGCCTTGATCCGTCGTGCGCGCCAGTTGAACCGTACCATCATCACCGCCACACAGATGATGGAATCAATGATCACCAATCCGATGCCAACGCGTGCAGAAGTTATGGATGTGGCGAACGCCGTGCTGGATGGTACCGATGCGGTGATGTTGTCGGCAGAAACGGCGGCAGGCCAATATCCGGCAGAAACCGTATCAGCGATGGCGAAAGTGTGTCTCGGCGCAGAAAAAATCCCGAGCGTTAACGTTTCTAAACACCGCCTGGAAGTGCAGTTCGATAACGTGGAAGAAGCAATTGCCATGTCGGCGATGTATGCAGCCAACCATCTGCAAGGTGTTTCGGCCATCATCACCATGACCGAATCTGGCCGCACCGCGCTAATGACTTCACGTATCACATCCGGTTTGCCGATTTTCGCTATGTCTCGCCATGAACGCACGCTAAACCTGACCGCGCTCTACCGAGGCGTCACACCGGTATTTTTCGACAGCAATAATGATGGTGTTGCTGCCGCGCACGATGCAGTGAACCTGCTGCGCGAAAAAGGTTTCCTCGTTTCAGGTGATCTGGTGATTGTTACCCAAGGCGACGTCATGTCGACCACCGGTACCACCAATACCAGCCGCGTGCTGCGCGTAGATTAATACGCACCCCCGACAGCGGCTGTAATAACATGGACAAACGCGACTGCCTGGCAGTCGCGTTTTTATTTTTTGACAAGGAGGCCAGATGGCCCGCTATCAACCTATTTCCCAACTCACCGGGCGCGTGCTGCTGTTTCCGCTCGCGCTGGTGTTGTTTGAGTTCGCCACCTATATCGCGCATGACATGATTCAACCCGGCATGCTGTTGGTGACCTCTGAATTCAGCGTCGGCCCGGAATGGGTATCAACCTCGCTGACTGCCTATTTGATGGGCGGCGTGGTGCTGCAATGGCTGCTGGGTCCGCTGTCTGACAAATATGGCCGCCGCCCGGTGCTGTTGTTTGGCATCCTGTTCTTTGCCGCCGCCTGTATCCTGACTACGTGGGTCAGCAGCATTGAAGAGTTCGTCGCGCTGCGCTTTGTTCAAGGCATTAGCCTGTGCTTTATTGGCGCCGTCAGCTATGCCGCAGTGCAGGAAGCCTTTGATGAAGCGCTGGCGGTGCGCATGATGGCACTGATGGCCAACGTTGCGCTACTGGCACCGTTAGCCGGCCCGCTGGCGGGTGCAGCATGGTTGACCGTTGGCGAGTGGCGCAGCATGTTCTGGCTGTTTGCGATTTGCAGCGTGATTGCTTTTGCCCTGCTGTGGCGCGTGATGCCGGAAACCGCGGGTGACCGTAGCCACTCCATCGCCCTGCCAACGTTGGCGCGAGGCTATGCGCGTTTAGCGCGCGATCGCCAGGTGATGTATGGATCGTTTGCGATTGGTTTGGTGTTTATCCCGATCCTGACATGGGTGGCGCTGTCGCCAGTGATCCTGATGCACGACGAAGGGCTTTCGCGGATGCAGTATGCGCTGCTGCAGCTACCGGTGTTTCTGGCAATGATTGCTGGCAATATCACGCTTGGCAAGTTAGCGGGTCGCGTACCGATTGAACAACCGGTGAAATTTGCCGCATGGCCCATTCTGATTGGTTTGAGTATTTCGCTGCTGGCTAACCTGCTCGATAGCCACACTTATCTGCTGCTGACTGCCGGTTTAAGCCTTTACGCCTTCGGCGCAGGCATGGTGAATGCTGGACTGTATCGTCTGACGCTTTACTCCAGCAATGAAGGCAAAGGCAGCGTCGCGGCGATGCTCGGCATGATCAGTATTCTGACCTTAGCGATTGGCATCGAACTGGCAAAAAGCGGTTATTTCAGTGGCGGCACACCTTGGTTTAGCGGCATCAACTTTATCGCTGGCGTATTGTGGTTTGGCCTGGTCACGCTGTTCCTGCGCGAACGCAAGCGTCGTAGCAAAGTCGAAGCCATAGAATGACAAAGGGGCCAACTGGCCCCTTTTTTATTTTTTGCGTGGATAAAGATCTTTACGCGCATAAGGTTCGATATCCCCTTCCTTGCGCGTTTTTAACAGCTTTAAAATCCAGGTGTACTGCTCGGGATGCGGACGCACAAACACTTCAACTTCTTCATTCATGCGACGCGCCAGCGTGTTGTCATCGGCATCCAGCAGGTCGTCCATCGGTGGACGCACATAGATTTCCAGCCGATGCGTTTCGCTGTTATATACCGGGAATAGCGGCACTACACGCGCACGGCACACCTTCATTAGACGCCCTACCGCGGGCAATGTCGCTTTGTAAGTGGCAAAGAAATCGACAAACTCACTGTGCTCCGGGCCATGATCCTGATCCGGCAGATAATAGCCGTAATATCCCTGACGCACCGACGCGATGAATGGCTTGATGCCGTCGTTACGCGCATGCATACGGCCGCCGAAACGGCGTCGCACGGTATTCCACAGGTAATCCATCAGCGGATCGCTTTGGTTGTGAAACATCGCCGCCATCATCTGACCTTCAGACGCCAGCAGCATGGCCGGAATATCAACACCCCAACCGTGCGGCACTAAGAAAATGACGTTTTCTTTATTCGCCTGCAGCTGCTCAATGATTTCCCGGCCATGCCAGTCAACACGCTTACGCACATGCGCGGGGTTGCGCATGCCTAACTCGGCCATCATTGCCATCGCCTGTGGAGCAGTGGCAAACATACGATCAGCAATCTCTTCGCGCTGCGCTTCACTCAATTCAGGCAGGCAATAATAGAGATTGATCAGCGCACGGCGGCGCGCACTTTTTGCCAGTTTACCGGCGAATTTGCCCAATCCGCCTAGAATCGGATCGCGCACTTTGGCAGGGAGCAACGCCATGCCAGCCAGCGCGCCAACCGCCAGCCAACTGCCCCAGTATTTCGGCTTTAAAAAAGAACGTTGAAAAACGGGAATAAACTCACTGTTATTTTTCTTTCGGGTTTCCATGCACTCGCCTCTGACAATGACCGGTCAATAATAGTGACGGTGGTTAATTTTGCAATCTTCATGCGCCAGATAGCAAAAAACCGACGAAGAATCCGTCGGTTTTTAAGTGTTACGCGCAATAATGCGTTATTTCAACGTCAACTGCGGCAACCATGTTTTTACTTGCGCCATGTAAGTGCTGCGATCTTTACCGGTCAGCCCTTCCATGCGCGGCAGTTTCGCCGTCAATGGATTCACCGCCTGGTTGTTGATCCACACTTCATAATGCAGATGCGGACCGGTTGAACGTCCGGTGTTGCCCGACAACGCGATGCGATCGCCGCGTTTCACTTTTTGTCCTGGTTTCACCAGTGCTTTACTCAGGTGCATGTAGCGCGTCATATACTGACGACCGTGACGAATTGCCACATAGTTACCGGCAGCGCCGCCGTTCTTCGCCATGACCACTTCACCATCGCCAACCGCCAACACCGGCGTCCCAATCGGCAGCGCGAAGTCGACACCTTTATGTGGTGCAATGCGCCCGGTCACCGGGTTGAGACGGCGCGGATTAAAGTTAGAGGAGACGCGATACTGCTTAACCGTTGGGAAACGCATGAAACCACGCGCTAATCCTGACGCATTGCGATCGTAGAATTTGCCGTCTTCCGCACGGAAAGCGTAATAATCTTTGCCGCCGGTGCGCAGACGTACACCCAGCAGTTGGCTTTGGGCACTTTTACCGTCGAGCATTTCACGTGACATCAGCACACTAAAATCATCGCCGGCGCGCAGTTTTCGAAAGTCCATCTGCCACTGCATCGCTTTAATCACGTTGCTGGTTTCGGCGCTATTGAGGCCGGCACGCTGGGCGCTGGCGGCAAAGCTGCCACGTACTTCGCCTTTCAGCACACTGTTCTGCCATTCACCCTTTTGCAACTCTTGCTGCATCTTAAAGCTGCCGTTATCAGCGCGCTGATAAGTACGGGTCTCACGGCGATCGATTTCCCAGCTGAAAGTCTGTAGTTGACCATCCGCATCTAGCGTCCAGCTGAGTTGCTGGCCGACGCGCATATTACGCAGATCTTTATCACTGCTGACCAGCGCGTTGATATCGCCCATCTCAATGCCGTACTGATTTAACGCGCTGCTCAGCGTATCGCCGGAAGAGACGGTGTAATCGTGTATGTTTGGATTGTCTGGGACGTCTTTATCGATGTCGTCAGCAGGAATATCATCTGCCGGTTCTTCAGTAGTCTGGTCAATTGGCTCGCTGGCCTCTGGCAACAGCGTGCGCAGTTCGTCTTTGTCCAACGCGATCGTTTTCACGATGGGCGCTACATCACGGGGATGATAGACGTAAGGCCGCCAGACTGCGACGGCCAACGTGACAACGGTTAATGAACCCAGCATAACGCGGTGGGGACGCGGCAAATTATTAAATGCGAGGGCGACAGAGCGGGCTATCTGCTGCACTTTTACTTATTCCTCATGCTCCATTCAGGCAGCTCGCATACTGGCTCGACAGCTGTGAAAGAAATTTCACGTAGCTATCTTTGGATAAGCTGATGTCCATACCCAACGGATCTAACGTGCCTTTACGCACGGTGGTTCCACGGGACACGGCATCGATGACGGCCGGTCTGAATTGTGGTTCAGCGAAAACGCATACGGCTTTCTGCTCAACCAACTGTGTTCGTATTTGATGTAAACGCTGGGCGCCTGGTTGGATCTCAGGATTGACGGTGAAATGACCTAATGGTGACAAACCGTAATGTTTTTCAAAGTAGCTGTAAGCGTCGTGAAAAACGAAATAACCCTTGTTCCGCACAGGCGCGAGTTGCGCGCCGATGTGTTTGTCTGCATCGGCTAATTCTGCTTTAAATTCCTGCAGATTAGCGTCAAGTTTGGCTTTGCTTTGCGGCATAAGTTCCAATAATTTTCCATGGATTGCAACCGCAGATTGTAAGGCCATGTCAGGGGACATCCACAGGTGCATATTAAACTGTCCGTGGTGATGGTGCGCATGAGACGCGTCCTGGTCTTCGGAATTTTCTGAGTCATGTTCATGATCGTGACCGTGCTCATGTTCTTCGTCGTCATCATCGCCATTAATCAAAAGCGGTTTTATGCCTGGCAATGCAGCAATTTCGAGGTTTTTGTTAGCGGGTAACTCCGCTGCGGACTTGGTGAGAAAGGCTTCCATTTCTGGTCCGGTCCACACCACTAAGTCTGCGTTTTTAATACGTTTTACATCAGAAGGACGTAAGGCATAATCATGTTCTGATGCGCCATCAGGGAGTAATACTTCAACCGGTGTAATGCCATCAGCGATAGCCGCTGCGATAAATCCGAGAGGTTTGATTGACGCGACTACCGCAGAGTGCGCGGGTAATGCGCTGGTAGCGGCCATTGCCGCAGCAGTAAGGGTAAAAATAAGGCGCTTTTTATTGTGTAACATAATACGTCATTCCATCGTGACCCGTTGATGGAATGTGATATTATAACATTCGAAATTCTATGCAACCCGTAAATATCATGTCGCCACTTGTTACTCTTGAAAACGTTTCTGTGAAATTCTCCCAGCGTCCGGTGCTTGCAGGCATTAGCCTCTCGCTAGAACCGGGAAAAATTCTCACGCTGCTCGGCCCGAATGGCGCTGGCAAATCCACGCTGGTTCGCGCAGTGCTGGGGCTGCTCAAACCCACCAGCGGCAGTGTCAAACGAGCCGCTGATTTACGTATCGGTTATGTGCCGCAAAAGCTGCACATCGACCCAACTTTGCCGATCACCGTTGAGCGCTTTATGCGACTGTCGCGCGGCACCCAACGCGATGGCATTTTGCCAGCGTTAAAACGCGTTCAAGCCGGACATTTGCTCAACGCAACACTGCAAAAACTTTCGGGCGGTGAAACACAACGTGTTTTGCTGGCGCGAGCGTTGCTAAATCAGCCGCAGCTGCTGGTGCTGGACGAACCGACGCAGGGTGTTGACGTCAATGGTCAGGTCGCATTGTATGATTTGATCGACCAATTACGGCGTGAATTGAACTGCGGCGTGCTGATGGTTTCGCATGACCTGCATCTGGTGATGGCGAAAACCGACGAAGTGCTGTGCCTCAACCATCACATTTGCTGCTCCGGCACGCCGGAAGCGGTGTCACAACATCCAGAGTTCATTGCGATGTTTGGCCCGCGTGGCGCGCAACAGTTGGCAATTTATCGTCACCATCATAATCACCGTCACGATTTACAGGGACGCATTGTTCTGCGCAAAGGAAATGGCCCGTCATGATTGAACTGTTATTACCTGGCTGGCTAGGCGGCGTCTTGCTGGCGCTGGCAGCCGGCCCGCTCGGCTCATTTGTAGTTTGGCGCCGCATGTCCTATTTCGGCGATACCCTTGCCCATGCATCATTGCTGGGTGTGGCATTTGGGTTACTGCTCAACGTGAATCCCTATTACGCGGTGATTCTGGTGACCGTGTGTCTGGCGTTGGGATTAGTATGGCTTGAGCGTCGTCCGCATCTGGCCATCGATACGCTGCTCGGCATTATGGCGCACAGCGCGCTGTCGCTGGGTTTGGTGGTCGTCAGTCTGATGCAAGGCGTGCGCGTCGATCTGATGGCTTACCTGTTTGGCGATCTGCTGGCGGTGACGCCCGATGACTTATGGATGATGGGCGGCGGCGTGGCGATTGTGCTGGCCGTGATGGCGTGGCAATGGAATTCATTGTTGTCGATGACCATCAGTCCGGAACTGGCGCAGGTGGATGGCGTCAACATTCAACGTACCCGTTTGATGCTGATGCTGGTGACCGCATTAACTATCGGCGTAGCGATGAAGTTCGTCGGCGCATTGATTATTACGTCACTGCTGATTATTCCGGCGGCGACTGCGCGTCGTTTCTCGCGCTCACCGGAGCAAATGGCGGGGATAGCGGTGATTGCAGGTGTGATCGCGGTGACCGGCGGACTCACCTTCTCGGCCACCTATGATACGCCTGCCGGTCCTTCGGTGGTGTTATGCGCCGCGGTGCTGTTCATCATCAGCATGGCAAAAAAACCGGCGGCATAACGCCGGTTTACTCTTCGCGACTTATGCCGAAGTGTTTGTAAGCATGCTGCGTTGCCATTCGGCCGCGCGGTGTACGTTGAATGAATCCTTGCTGAATCAGGAAGGGTTCAATCACATCCTCGATCGTTTCCCGCTCTTCGCCAATCGCCGCAGCCAGGTTATCCAAACCCACCGGACCACCCGAAAATTTATCAATGATCGCCAGCAGCAGCTTACGGTCCATATAATCAAAACCCTGGCTGTCGACATTCAGCATATCGAGCGCGCTGGCTGACACTTCGCCGCTCAGGTTGCCATTGGCGCGCACTTCAGCAAAGTCACGTACGCGACGCAGCAGGCGGTTAGCGATACGCGGCGTACCGCGCGCACGACGCGCTATTTCTAACGCGCCCTCTTCACTCAGCGCCAGGCCAAGACAAGCCGCGCTGCGACCAACGATATGCTGCAGATCGGGCACGTTATAGAATTCAAGGCGCTGCACGATGCCGAAGCGGTCGCGCAGCGGCGAAGTTAACGAACCGGCGCGCGTTGTGGCCCCAATCAGGGTAAACGGCGGCAGATCGAGTTTAATCGAACGTGCAGCAGGGCCTTCACCGATCATGATATCCAGCTGATAATCTTCCATCGCCGGATACAACACTTCTTCCACCACTGGCGACAGGCGGTGGATCTCATCGATAAACAGCACATCGTGAGGTTCAAGATTGGTGAGCATCGCCGCCAGATCGCCCGCTTTTTCCAGCACCGGCCCCGATGTCGTACGCAGATTAACGCCCATTTCATTCGCGACGATGTTGGCTAGGGTGGTTTTACCCAATCCCGGCGGGCCAAAAATCAGCAGATGATCGAGTGCATCGCCACGCAGTTTCGCGGCCTGGATGAAAATCTCCATTTGCTCACGCACCTGCGGCTGGCCAACATATTCCGTTAGCAGCTTTGGTCGAATGGCACGGTCGAGCGTTTCTTCTTCATTAAAGGAACTGCCCGAGACCAGGCGATCGGCTTCAATCATGCTTTACCTCAAATAGCTGCACGCAGGGCTTCACGAATCAGGGTTTCGCAATCCGCATCCGGTTTGCCGACTTTGCTGATCATACGGCTGGCTTCCTGCGGTTTATAGCCGAGAGCCACCAGCGCTGAAACCGCTTCGGCTTCGGCATCGTTATTGTCCTGCGCAGCGGAAGGCGTGGTCAACGTAAAGGTTGAATCACCACCAAACAGATCGCCGTGCATGCCGATGAAGCGGTCTTTCATTTCCACAATTAAACGCTCGGCGGTTTTTTTACCCACGCCCGGCAGTTTGATCAGGGAGGCAATCTCTTGTCGCTCAACGGCGGTCACAAACTGCTGTGCCGACATACCGGACAGAATCGCCAGCGCCAGTTTCGGTCCCACGCCATTCACTTTTACCAGTTCGCGGAACAGCGTGCGTTCCTGCTTGTTATTAAAGCCGAATAGTAACTGCGCATCTTCACGCACCACAAACTGGGTGAAGATGATCGCTTCCTGATTGATTTCTGGCAGCTCGTAAAAGCAGGTCATTGGCATATGCACTTCATAACCGACACCGTGCGCCTCAATCAACACCAGCGGCGGCTGTTTTTCCAGAATGTTGCCTCGTAAACGACCAATCACCTGAGCAATTCCTTAATCTGATAAGTAAGCCTGTTTATATACCATAAAAAAGGCTGGATGAATATCCAGCCTCATGTCGCCTTTCGTTTACGCTAACCCGATCGCATACGACCGCGCGTCATCACCAATTTTGTATCGCTAATACGCGCCGCATTCTGGCTCATATGACAATGCGTGATGGCAATGGCCAGCGCATCGGCGGCATCGGCTTGCGGATTAGCTGGCAGTTTGAGCAAGGTGCGTACCATATGCTGAACCTGACTTTTCTCTGCACCGCCGGTGCCAGTGACGGTTTGCTTCACCTGTCGCGCCGCGTATTCAAACACTGGCAAATCATGATTCACCGCCGCGACAATCGCCGCCCCGCGCGCCTGGCCCAGCTTAAGTGCTGAGTCAGCATTTTTCGCCATAAATACCTGTTCGATAGCGAAGTAGTCGGGTGAGAATTGCGTGATGATTTCACTGACGCCCGCGTAAATCAGTTTGAGGCGTGTCGGCAGATCGGTAACGCTGGTGCGGATACAGCCGCTGCCCAGATAGGTGAGCTGGCGGCCGGTTTGGCGGATGACACCATAACCGGTGACGCGTGAGCCGGGATCGATCCCGAGAATTATCGCCACAGCGCGTCTCCGGTGAGTGGGGTTTTAAGCAACGCCATTACAGCGTTTCTGCGATCTCATCAGAGATTTCACCGTTATGGTAAACTTCCTGCACGTCGTCGCAATCTTCCAGCATGTCGATCAGGCGCAATAATTTAGGCGCGGTTTCGGCATCCATTTCGGCTTTGGTTGAAGGGATCATCGAGACTTCAGCAGTGTCCGCCTTCAGACCGCCCGCTTCCAGCGCATCACGCACCGCACCCATTTCTTCCCACGCGGTGAAGACATCAATCGCGCCGTCGTCATAGGCCACAACGTCTTCGGCACCGGCTTCCAGCGCTGCTTCCATAACCGCATCTTCGTCCTGACCGGGTGCGAAGGAGATAACGCCCTTCTTGCTGAACAGGTAAGAAACCGAACCGTCAGTACCGAGGTTGCCGCCGGTTTTGGTGAAGGCATGACGCACTTCGCCCACGGTGCGATTACGGTTGTCGCTCAGGCACTCAATCATAACCGCCGAGCCGCCCGGACCGTAACCTTCATAAATGATGGTTTCCATGTTGGAGTCATCTTCACCGCCCACGCCACGTGCAATCGCACGGTTCATGGTGTCACGCGTCATATTGTTGGACAGGGCTTTGTCCATCGCGGCGCGCAGACGCGGGTTAGAACCGGCATCGCCGCCACCCAGTTTCGCGGCGGTGACCAGCTCACGAATGATTTTGGTGAAGATCTTACCGCGCTTAGCGTCCTGAGCAGCCTTGCGGTGCTTGGTGTTTGCCCATTTACTGTGTCCAGCCATCTTGCATACTCTCCGATCTTATCAATCGCACGGGCTATCTTACTTGCGATCTCGGCTCCCGGCAGTGCTCGCAATCCTCACGTACCAAAGTACGCTCCGGTTGCTGTGCGCTGGCGGTAACCGACCTCGCTGCGACGATTACGCCCGACTGTTCAATTTTAGCGGTGCAGGATTCACTATCCTGCACCAGGTTTAAAGGACGAAGGAATCGCTTCGTCGGATTCATCGAATTTAGCTGAACCGCCGCAGAAATAACGCGTGGCGACGAGCATTCAGATAAATTCTTCAATTGCCTGGCGGTTACTCCAGGACTTGGTGAGGGCTGCGGCAGCGGCGGGATCGAGCCAGCGCGCGGCAAGATGCTCGGTGAGCAGCAGGTCGCGCTCGGCAGGTAAGGCCAACCTGAACCAGTGCTCGCGGTTGTGCGTGATACCCGGTGCGTAACGATGGCGATAGTGCGGGAAGATCTCAAACTCGATTTGTTTGTGGCAATCATCCAGCATTAACTTTTCGTTCGCAATATCGATGGCGAGTTCTTCTAACACTTCGCGCTGAGCCGCCTGGCGCGGGGTTTCGCCCGCTTCCAGGCTGCCCGTGACCGATTGCCAGAAGCTGTCGTCATCACGTCGCTGCAGCATTAACACCCGGCCGGTATCTCGCGCAAAAATCACCACCAGCACCGAGACCGGATGTTTAAAGCCCATTACTTGTTCTCTGACTTTTCTTTCTTCGGTGCCACCAGAATCCCAAGGTCCAGCAGCGCGGCTGGATTGGCTTCGCTTGGTGCTTCGGTCATCATGCACGCCGCGGCGGTGGTTTTCGGGAACGCAATCACATCACGGATGTTATCGGTACCGGTCAACAGCATGGTCAGACGATCCAGACCAAACGCCAGGCCCGCATGCGGCGGCGTGCCGTATTTCAGCGCATCGAGCAGGAAGCCAAACTTCTCACGCTGCTCTTCTTCGGTGATACCGAGGATGCTGAACACCGTCTGCTGCATTTTTCCGCTGTGAATACGCACTGAACCGCCACCGACTTCGTAGCCGTTAATCACCATATCGTAAGCATTTGCCACCGCTTGCACCGGATCGGTTGCCAGCTCTTCGGCGCTCAGGTTTTTCGGCGAGGTGAACGGATGGTGCATCGCTGCCAGGCCGCCCTCTTCATCTTCTTCAAACATAGGGAAGTCAATCACCCACAGCGGTGCCCAGGCTTTATCATCGGTGATCTGCAGATCGCGGCCGACTTTCAGACGCAGCGCACCCAGCGCATCGGCCACCACTTTGGCACGATCAGCGCCGAAGAAGATCAGATCGCCATCTTGTGCGCCAGTGCGGTTGAGAATGTCTTCAACGATTTCCGCGCTGAGGAACTTGGCCACCGGGCTCTGTACGCCTTCGAAACCTTTGGCACGTTCGTTGATCTTCATCCACGCCAGGCCTTTCGCGCCGTAGATTTCAACAAATTTGCCGTATTCGTCAATTTGCTTACGCGTCAGCGCCGCACCGCCCGGTACGCGCAGCGCCGCCACACGGCCTTTGGCGTCATTGGCTGGACCGGCAAACACCTGGAACTCAACGTTTTTCAGCAGATCGGCAACGTCCACCAGCTCCATTGGGTTACGCAGGTCTGGCTTATCAGAACCGTAACGGTTCATTGCTTCCGCAAAGGTCATCTGCGGGAAGTCACCGAGATCCACACCTTTGATGTTGATCCACAGTTCACGAATCAGACGTTCCATCTTTTCACGCACCTGCTCGGCGGTCATGAAAGAGGTTTCCACATCGATCTGGGTGAATTCTGGCTGACGATCGGCACGCAGGTCTTCGTCACGGAAACACTTAACGATCTGATAGTAGCGGTCAAAACCCGACATCATCAGCAGCTGTTTGAACAGCTGTGGCGACTGCGGCAAGGCGTAAAATTTACCTTTGTGCACGCGGCTTGGCACCAGATAGTCACGCGCACCTTCCGGCGTAGCTTTGGTCAGCATTGGCGTTTCGATATCAAGGAAACCCTGGTCGTCCATAAAGCGACGCACGAAGCTGGTAATTTTAGCGCGGGTTTTTAAACGCTGAGCCATTTCCGGACGACGCAGGTCCAGATAACGATAAGTCAGACGCGCTTCTTCGCTGTTGACCTGGTTAGAGTCCAGTGGCAGCGGTTCAGCGCGGTTGATGATGTTCAGCTCATGGGCGAACACTTCCACTTCGCCGGTCGCCATCTCACTGTTTTTGTTCTTTTCGTCACGTGCACGCACGGTGCCGGTGATCTGGATACAGAATTCGTTACGCAGCTCAGATGCCAGCTGGAAAGCGTCCTGACGATCGGCATCGAAGAACACCTGGGCGATACCTTCACGGTCACGCATATCGATAAAAATCAGGCTGCCGAGATCGCGACGGCGATTTACCCAGCCGCAGAGAGTGACTTGCTGACCCACGTGAGACAGATTGAGCTGTCCGCAATATTCTGTACGCATAACGTATCCTTTTAACTTCGCCGCTGCTGCCAGACAACATCAGGCCGCGTAACCTTCTGAGATGCTGTCGCAAAAAAGGCGGCTATTATAATGGAAAAACCCAGGCAGGATAAGTGGAGCCAGATCAAAGCGGACAAAACATTATGCTTTATCGCGCTGTTTTTCCTGCCGACATCAAAACAGGGTACATTAAGCCGCCCTTTCCCGCCCCTAAAGGATTCAGGAGTTCGCGTTTGACACTTCGCATAGGATTACCGCAATGGCAGCATGCACAATGGAAACAGTTCGGTTTGGAGACCCTGGCCGATTATGCGCAGCTGTTTGGTTGTGTTGAAGGCAACACCACTTTGTATGCGCTGCCGAAGCCGGAAGTGGTGCTGCGCTGGCGTGATATGACGCACGACGATTTCCGTTTCTGCTTTAAGTTTCCCGATAGCATCAGCCATAAGGCGGCCCTGCGGAACTGCGATGAGTTGCTGACGGCGTTTTTCCGTCTGCTCGATCCGCTGAGCACGCGCATCGGTCAATATTGGCTACAGCTTCCCGCGGCGTTTTCACCGGCCCAGCTTGGCGATCTCTGGTCTTTTCTTGATAGTTTGCCGCGCAATTTTCGCTACGGCGTTGAGGTGCGGCATCAGGCGTTTTTTGCCAAAGGTGATGCTGAACGCGCGCTGAATCGGGGTCTAAGCGATCGCGGCGTTAATCGGGTCATTCTTGATAGCCGGCCGGTGCATGCCTCCACCTCGCAAACCGCCGCTGCCGTGGATGCGCGCGCGAAAAAGCCACGTGTGCCGCCGCATGCGGTGCGCACCGGTTCGCAACCGATGGTGCGTTTCATTGGCAACGATAGCGTGGCGGAGAGCGTGCCGCTGTTCCAACCGTGGCACAGCAAGCTGCAGGCGTGGCAGCTGGATAGCGATCCGCTGCTGTTTATTCATACGCCGGATATGGGCGAGGTGTTTCCGCTGATTCAGGCGTTGTGGCCGCAGTTGCAACAGCTGGAGCCGTCATTACGCGATCTGCCCGACTGGCCGCAGCAATCAAGCCTGTTCTAGACGCAACGCAAAGGGTGCAGCCTGCCCGCGTTTCTGCCAAAATAGCGCCCTTTCCGATTTTCTCTCCGGACCTTTCATTATGTCTGATCGCGATACGCTATTTTCCGCGCCCATCGATAAGCTGGGCGACTGGACCTTTGACGAGCGCGTAGCTGAAGTTTTTCCCGATATGATTCAGCGCTCGGTGCCGGGCTATTCCAACATCATTTCGATGATTGGCATGCTGGCAGAACGCTTTGTGCAACCCAACAGCCAGGTTTACGATCTCGGCTGTTCGCTCGGTGCCGCTACGCTGTCGGTGCGCCGCAATATTCATGTGCCTGGCTGCCAGATAATTGCCGTGGATAATTCCCCGGCGATGGTGGAACGCTGCCGTCGTCACATCGATGCCTTCCGCGCGGACACGCCGGTGCAGGTGATCGAAGCGGATATTCAGGATATCCATATTGAGAACGCCTCTATGGTGGTGCTGAATTTTACCCTGCAATTCCTTGAGCCGCCGGCGCGTCTGGAACTGCTGAAGAAGATCGTTAACGGATTGAATCCGGGCGGCGCACTGGTGTTGTCGGAGAAGTTTAGTTTTGAAGATGCTGAAGTGGGTGAGTTGCTGTTTAACATGCATCACGATTTCAAACGCGCTAACGGTTACAGCGAGCTGGAGATCAGCCAGAAACGCAGCATGCTGGAGAACGTGATGTTGACCGATAGCGTTGAAGCGCATAAAGCGCGCTTGAAAACCGCCGGTTTCAAACATGCGGAGTTGTGGTTCCAGTGCTTTAATTTTGGTTCGTTGGTGGCGTTGAAATGATTGAGTTTGGCCGTTTTTATCAGCAAATTGCCACCGGCCCGCTCGCCAGTTGGCTGGAAGTGTTACCGGCGCAGGTTGCCGCATGGCAGCGCGAGAACCTGCACGGCAAGTTCCGCGATTGGGAGAAGTCCGTTGATTATCTGCCGCTGCTTACGCCGCAGAAGCTGGATTTGGTACACAGCGTCAGCGCCGATGTTGAGGATCTGACCGATCGTCAGCGCCTTGGCATTGAGAATTTGCTGCGTAATTTGATGCCGTGGCGCAAAGGCCCTTATTCGCTGTACGGTACCGAGATCGATACCGAATGGCGTTCTGACTGGAAATGGGATCGCGTGTTGCCGCACATTTCGCCGTTGCAGCATCGCACGGTGCTGGATGTCGGTTGTGGCAGCGGCTATCACATGTGGCGCATGATTGGCGCGGGCGCGAAGCTGGTGGTCGGTATCGATCCGATGCAGCTGTTTTTATGCCAGTTCGAAGCGGTGCGTAAGCTGTTAGGCGACGATCGTCGTGCACATTTGCTGCCGCTGGGCATTGAACAACTGCCAGCGTTACAAGCGTTCGATACCGTGTTTTCGATGGGTGTGCTTTATCATCGCCGTTCGCCGCTCGATCATCTGATGCAGCTGAAAAATCAGTTAGTGAGTGACGGTGAGCTGGTGCTGGAGACGCTGGTGATTGAAGGCGATGAGAACGCCGTATTAGTGCCGGGTGAGCGTTATGCGCAGATGCGTAATGTGTACTTTATCCCTTCTGCCGCAGCGCTGAAGAGCTGGCTGGAGAAGTGCGGATTTGTCGATGTGCGCATCGCCGATTACGCGGTGACGTCGGTGGAGGAGCAGCGACGCACCAGTTGGATGACCAGCGAATCGTTGGCGGAGTTCCTTGATCCGAATGACAGCAGTAAGACCGTTGAAGGGTATCCTGCCCCGCTGCGCGCAGTGCTGGTAGCCCGCAAGCCGTAATGTTTACCGCCGCGACAGCGCCAGCTTCGCGGCAAAGCCAATAAAGACACAGCCAGTCAGGCGATCCATCACTTTCAGTACCGCTGGACGACGTAAATGCGCCGCAAAGTACTGGCTGCCACCAATCAGCACTGCATTCCACATTAAGCCAATCACCATATGCGTGAGCGCCATCAGCGTACACCACAGCGGCACCGACGCGCCTGCCGGAATGAACTGCGGCAGGAAAGTGACGTAGAACACGCCGACTTTGGGATTTAAAAGGTTGCCGAATAGCCCACGTGTGAAACAGGCGAAATAGCGTTGTTCTTTACTCTGCGCGCGCTGGCCTTCTTCCGCCTGCGTGCGCGGATTGATCAACAGCTTGACGCCGAGATAGAGCAAATAAGCCGCGCCGACCCATTTGAGCAGGTTATAAGCCATTTCCGAAGCCAGCAGCAGCGCGCCCAAACCCAGTCCCACCGCAACGCCCCACACCAGACAACCCAGCGTGACGCCAAGCGCCGTTACCGAGGCGCGTCTCCAGCCTTGCGCAGCGGCGGAACGCAGCACTAATGCCGTATCAAAGCCGGGTGTAAGCGTAAGAATGGTGATGGCGAAGAGGAATGAAAGGATAAGTGTCATATGTTTGTCCAGTGCGTTTCAGGCAAAGAACAAGGGCCGCTGCGTAAAGGCGTCGTATTGTGGACTCTGCCAGCACATCCATGCGCTGGAAGCTTTACTACGCGGCCCTTGTTCATTGCCTTAGTGTTAGGTTGCTGCGTTTACCGTTAATCCTGGCCGGCTGTTTCGCCTGGCGCCCAGTATTGGTATTTATATGCCGAGCTGAGATGCCGTTCAATGGTGCCTTTGGCGAACACTTCGGTTTCATGCAGATAGCTAAGCGTACAGTTGCCCACTTCATCCCATAGCTGGCATTCATCCACCGAGCGCAGCGTGCTGACGGGCGTGGTCGAGGTGCCATTCAAGCGCAGTTCCCGCCATTGGTTATCGTAGCTGTAAGTGTCTTTGCTGCGCGCGCTGGTGGATGAGGTTACCAATCCTTGCGGATTCCAGCGCCAACTGCTTTCACCGTTGGTCATGCTATCGCTGCCGCGCGCCACACTTTTTTCCACTCTGAACTGTTTGTCATAGCGGTAAGTGGTATCGGTAAAGCCTTCGTTACCCATACTGGTGAATTTATCGGATGAACTGACAATGTTGCCATGCTGGCCGATTTGCCAGCTGATGGTGCCCTGACGGTTATCGACCACATGTTCCTGACCCGCTTTAATGACTTTGACCATGTAAGCATATTCCGCCACCCAGCCGCGCTGAACGCGGGCAATATGCTGCTCCATTGTCAGCAAGACATTGCCTTCATTTTTGTCGTAGGAGATATCGGCCACCATCAAATCGCCGCATTGATCAAACTGGCCGAGTACGCGTTTTTGCGAGTTCACATCTTTGCCGAACTCGCCCGCCACCACCTGACGTACCGCGCCTTTGGCATCGCCACCCAGCATGATCCAGTTATTACTGCTGGTGATATTTTGGCTCAGCGGTGGACACGCGCTGCTGACCGCCAGCGCGACGCCGCAGTAAGGCAGAAGCAGCACTAAAACGGTACAAGGGAAGGATTTCATGAAGGTTATCCATATAAAGCCATAACGTAATCAAAGCATCATTTACGCGATCACGCTATCTCCACGGAGATTACACATAAAAAGAACCCCAGCTAGAGTAACTGGGGTTGGTACTTGCAAACATCACGTCATTTGAGCTGGCGTGCTGCGCGGCAAAATCGGGGGTGAATTCAGGCTACCCGTACGGCGCTCAACTGCGTCATGCTTTTCATGGCTTCAACGACATCACCATCAACGCAATAACGACTGAATTCATCGGTTTCCGCTTCGGAGCACATTGAAACACCGGCTTTACGGTAGCGCATCGGCGAAGCGACTAAACGGCTGGCGGAGCTGTGGACTTCCTGCAATCCACTGTCGATGAACTTCTGAATGTTGCTCAAACGCACGCCCGCACCGGCCATAATAATCGGACCTGTGCTGTGTTCATTTAGTTCCCGTAATAATGCAATTCCTGCTTCGGCGCTCTGTTGCTGGCCAGACGTGAGGATACGCGCGATGCCTAAATCAGCCAGCACCTCAAGTGAGCGTTTTGGACTGTGGCATAAATCGAAGGCGCGATGGAAGGTGACGTCCATGCCGTCACACAGCTTCATAATCTGCTGCATACGAACCATATCGACATGCGCATCTTCATCCAGCATGCCAATCACCAAGCCAGGAAAGCCGAGTTCACGCATGAGCGCAACATCGGATTTCATCGACTCAAATTCATAGTCGGTGTAACAAAAATCGCCGCCGCGTGGACGGACGATAGGATGTACCGGGATCGAAATTTCACGTCGTGCCACTTCCAGCACGCCGGCTGAAGGCGTCAACCCACCTTCGCGCGGTGCGCTGCACAGCTCCACGCGATCGGCACCGGACAGCTGCGCAGTCATTGCGCAGTCGATGCCGTAGCAACAAATTTCCAGTTTCGTCATACCATGCTCCTTCTCATGACTTCTGGCTCGGGATGAATGCTTCAGTTAGTCTACTTAATTGGACAGTTTACGTGGAACTCGCACTATGGCATTCGATTTTAATCAATGGATAGACCGTCGTCACAGCGATAGTTTGAAATGGCACAAATATGGTGATCGCGATGTGCTGCCGCTCTGGGTGGCAGACAGCGATTTCCGTTCGCCGCCGAGCGTGATTGAGGCCATTAAGCAGCGCGCTGAACACGGTGTGTTTGGCTATGGCGCGACGCCAACGGGATTGATTGATATCACCCTTTCCCGTTTAGCGCAGCGCTACAACTGGCATATTGAACCGGACTGGATTGTGTTACTGCCCGGCGTGGTGTGTGGCTTGAATCTTTCGGTCCGCGCATTTACGGAATCTGGCGAGTCCACAGTCGCGCCCACGCCCATTTATCCACCGTTTCGTGGCGCCGCAAAATTAGCTGACCGCGCGCAGGTTAACTTACCGCTGCGTTTACAGGACGGTCGCTGGGTGCTGGCTATTGACGCCAGCGTCATGCAAGGCAACGAACGCCTGCTGATGCTGTGTAACCCGCAGAATCCAGGCGGCACGGTCTATCGTCGTGACGAGTTGGAAGCGCAGCTGGCGTTTGCGCAACAGCATGATTTGATCGTCTGCTCCGATGAAATCCACTGTGATTTATTGTTGTCACCCGGTGCGCAACACATTCCGTTTGCGGCATTAAGTGAGGATGCCGCTCAGCGCAGCATCACGCTGCTGTCACCGTCGAAAACCTTCAACATTGCCGGATTGGGTGCGTCGATGGCGATCATTCCTAACCCGGAATTGAGAGCGCGCTTTAAACGGGTACGCGAAGGGATTGTGCCGGGTGTTGATATTCTGGCGCTGGTGGCGGCCGAAGCGGCGTGGCGCGATGGCGACGAGTGGCTGGCGGCGCAGTTGGATTATCTGCGCGCCAATCGCGACTGGCTGATCGCGCAGGTGAATACGTTGCCTGAACTGCAGATGGCCACACCGGAAGCGACCTATCTGGGTTGGATCGACGCCAGCAAACTGGATGTCGCCAGTCCAACCGCCTACTTCGAGCAGCACGGCCTCGGTTTTTCACCAGGCCACGATTTTGGCGACGATAATTTCGTGCGTTTCAACTTTGGCTGTACACGTGCCACGCTGGAACAGGCTGTCGCGCGTTTACAGAAGGCGGTAGCTGTACGCCGTTAAGCCTGCTCACTGGCGACAATCTCTTCCAGTCGCCATGGATGAAATTTGAGGGTGGTTTGCCCGTCCGTGACCGCCAACGTCGGATTGGGCAAGCGCTCGTTGTCACCTTTTGGCGCACTGGTTTTGAACGAGATGCCTGGCTGCGTCAGCGCATCATCGGAGAGCAGCGCCATGGCGCGCATACCGAGCGTTTCAGGTTCTCCGCGCAGCACAATCTCCACGTGCTCCCAGCCTTCATGGCGATACAGTTTCTCGCCCGGCCACGGCAATTCAATCACATCAATGTGCCAGCCCGCCAGATTCAATGGCTGATGCAGTTTGAACAGGCAGATGGGACGCCCATTGATCATTGCCTCGGAAAACTGAGTGCCGATCTGCAGCAACCCGGCTTTCCAACGTTCTGCCGTGGCAAACTGGTGGCAGCGCACCGCCACATGATCGGCTTCATGTTCAGCCAAATTAATGCCTAAACGTGCAGCAAATTCCCCTAAAGAGTGCTCAAAACGCGTCAGGTCTTGTTTTAAATCATCCAATTCCACAGGAAAGTGGGTCTGCATCACGTCTTACCTCAAATTCAGTTCAGGTTTACTAATCAATATGAAATTTGCTAGCCATTGATTCCGCTTGACAAATTTGTCGGATTCATCCGATTTAAGCATCAAAAAGCTCAAAAACCGCATAAATAGACCATTCATTTCGGATTTATCGTCAAATCAGATCCAGCAGTTACTTTATGAAAGTGACTTAAACTACTGTTATTAATGACAATAGTTAATACAATGAGATAACTCTTATTTAAGTTGCAAACAATTGCAGCCTGATACCCTTTCTTATAAATTTGGGTTTCACAACCACAAGGAACGGCCTTATGTCTATGCTCATTGTTGTCGCGGTCCTGATTGCACTTATGGGATTTGCCATTTCCCGCCATTGGAAGGTGCGTGAAGACAAAAGCGTTAAAAATCCTCGTCGTCACCCACGGCGCCGTTAATCGGCGCTAAGGGTCCGATGTTGCCCTTCACGGCATACCGAATAGCTGACTCACTTTAACATTTCACGTATACTTCCCCTCTTATTTTTCCGTCCCGCCGCGCAGTTGCGGGATGACGACATCGGCTCGCCGCCTACAGGCGGGCCTTTTCAGCATATGAAGGTAACGCGGTGAATATTCAGGCTCTTCTTTCCGACAAAGTCAGTCAGGCAATGATTGCGGCGGGCGCGCCTGCCGATTGCGAACCTCAGGTTCGTCAGTCTGCGAAGGTACAGTTCGGTGATTACCAGGCAAACGGTATGATGGCCGTGGCGAAAAAACTGGGTCAGGCGCCGCGACAACTGGCTGAGCAGGTGATTCAGCATCTGGATCTCACCGGCATCGCCAGCAAAGTTGAAATCGCCGGCCCCGGTTTTATCAATATCTTCCTCGATCGCGAATGGCTGGCGGTGCAAACCGCACAGGCGCTGCAACTGCCGCGTCTCGGTGTGAACGCTGTCGCCCCACAAACCATCGTGGTGGATTACTCCGCGCCAAATGTGGCGAAGCAGATGCACGTGGGCCACGTCCGCTCCACCATCATTGGTGATGCCGCGGTGCGCACGCTGGAGTTCCTCGGCCATAATGTCATCCGCGCCAACCACGTCGGCGACTGGGGCACGCAGTTCGGCATGCTGATCGCGTATCTGGAAAAGCAGCAGAACGAACATCACGAAGAGATTGCATTGGCTGACCTGGAAGCCTTCTACCGCGAAGCCAAAGTGACCTACGATGCCGACGAAGCCTTTGCTGAGCGCGCGCGTAATTACGTGGTTAAGCTGCAAGGTGGCGATGAATATTGCCGCAGCATGTGGAAGAAGCTGGTCGATATCACCATGAGCCAGAACCAGCTGGTGTATGACCGCCTGAATGTGACGCTGACGCGCAAAGATGTGATGGGCGAGAGTCTGTACAACGACATGCTGCCGGGCATCGTGGCCGATCTGCGCGAAAAAGGGTTGGCGGTGACCAGCGAGGGCGCCACGGTCGTTTTCCTTGATGAGTTTAAAAACAAGGAAGGTGAACCAATGGGCGTGATCATTCAGAAGAAAGATGGCGGCTATCTCTACACCACCACCGACATCGCCTGCGCTAAATACCGTTTCGAGACCCTGCATGCCGATCGCGTGCTCTATTACATCGATTCACGTCAGCATCAGCATTTGCAACAGGCGTGGACCATCGTACGTAAAGCCGGATACGTGCCAGAATCTGTCCCGCTTGAGCATCACGCGTTTGGCATGATGCTGGGCAAAGATGGTCGTCCGTTTAAAACCCGTAGCGGCGGCACCATTCGCCTCGCCGATTTGCTGGACGAAGCGGTTGAACGTGCGCATACCCTGGTGAGCGATAAGAATCCAGAGATGTCAGCGCAAGAGCTGAAAGATCTGTCTGAAGTAGTGGGTATCGGCGCGGTGAAATACGCTGACCTGTCAAAAAGCCGCACCACCGATTACATCTTCGACTGGGACAACATGCTGGCATTCGAGGGCAACACTGCGCCTTACATGCAATACGCCTACACGCGTGTTCTGTCCGTATTCCGCAAAGCCGGCATTGATGCCGATAGCCTGAGCGGCGACATCGTGCTGACCGAAGAGCGCGAAGCGCAGCTGGCAACGCGTCTGCTGCAGTTCGAAGAAGTGATTACCCAGGTCGCGCGCGACGGTACGCCACATGTGATGTGTGCTTACCTGTACGAGCTGGCTGGCCAGTTCTCTGGCTTCTACGAACACTGCCCAATTCTCTCCGCCGAGGACGAAACCATCCGTCAGAGCCGCCTGCAGCTTGCCGCGTTAACCGCGAAAACGCTGAAGCAAGGTCTGGACACGCTGGGCATTAAAACCGTCGAACGCATGTAAAACCACTGGCGGAGAGCGACGCACCTGCTCTCCGCTGCTTTCCCCCTTCGTCCTCTCGGTTAAAAATCCCCTTTTTTCTGCCCTTCAACCTGCTCTCAATACGACTACTGCCCTGCCCAACACGCGTTATTCCTCAACCTCCATACGCTTTCTCAATTTTCCGACACAGCTCACCAAATAAACAAAACTCATACCTTCATAACCATTTTATGGCAGACAAAGCCGCACGCCATCCCTAATTTGGTTATGGAAGCGAGATCAAAAAAACATGCAACAAGCTGTTTTAACAGCTAAAAACTATAAAATTCACCCCTGCAATCGGGTTAAAGTGATGCCCCCGGCATGCGTCAGGGCATAAAAAGAATCTCAACCCGATAACGTCATTAATAAAAAAATCAGAGCGTATCCTATGAGCAATCACGACATTATCGATGTAAAAGGCTGGATCGACGCCCGCCCAATCACCGGATACCAGTGGCTGACCCTCGGCCTGTGTTTCATCATCATCATGTTTGATGGCTACGACGCGGCAGCCATGGGCTTTATTGCGCCCGCGCTGATTGAGGACTGGGGCATTAGCCACGCGGAAATGGGCCCGATTCTCGGAGCGGCCATGTTCGGCGTGGCGATTGGTGCGTTGATCGCCGGTCCGTGGTCCGACAAATTTGGCCGTAAGCGCGTGCTGCTGCTGTCGATTGCCGTGTTTGCCTGCTTCAGCCTGATGAGCGCCTTCGCCCGCACGCCGCTGGAAATGGGCGCGTTACGTTTTCTCACCGGTCTTGGTCTTGGTGCGGTCATGCCCAACTGCGTCACGCTGGTGTCAGAATATATGCCAGAGCGCCGCCGCAGCCTGATGATCACCGTAATGTACAGCGGTTTTAATATTGGTTCCGGGCTGGGCGGATTTATTGCCGCTGGCATGCTGCCGCACTTTGGCTGGCAATCAGTGCTGGGTTTGGGTGGTCTGCTGCCGTTGCTCATGTTACCGCTGCTGCTGTGGCTACTGCCGGAGTCGGCAATGTATATGGTGGTACGCAAGGTCAGTCGTGACAAGATTGCCGCGGTGCTCAAACGTCTCGGCGGCGAGTTCTCCGCCGGCACCGCCTTTGTGCTCAAGGCGCCGATCATCCCGAAAAAAGCGCAGGTGCTGCAGCTGTTTAGCCGCGGCTATGCCGGCGGTACGCTGGTGTTGTGGCTGACTTACTTCATGGGGCTGTTCGTCATCTACCTGCTTAACGGCTGGCTGCCGACCATCCTGCGTTCTGGCGGCGTGACGCTGGAGCGTGCGGCAATTGTTGCCGGTTTATTTCAGTTGGGCGGCACCTTTGGCGGCCTGATGGTCGGTGGGCTAATGGACCGTTTTAAGGCGAAATACGTCATCGCCCTGTTCTATCTGCTCGGCAGCTTCTGCCTGGTTTCCCAGGGCATCTGGAGCTTTGGCCCGACGGTGCTGGCACTGTTAGTGTTCCTCGCAGGTGTCTGCATTAACGGTGCGCAAACCGGCTTGCAGGCCTTTTCCCCGGCCTTTTATCCCACCGAAATGCGCGCCACGGGCGTGTGCTGGATGCACGGCATTGGTCGCAGCGGCGCCATTATCAGCTCTTCACTGGGCGGCGTGCTGCTCGGCGTTTTCCCCGGGCAAACAGCCATTTTTATCGTTTTGTCGCTTCCGGCCGTTTTGGCGGCACTTTCCATCACCCGACATCAACCTGCACAGGTGGCCCGTCAGGTTAAAGGCATCGACCTTAATGACCTGCCGTCCCTGTCGCGTACCCTCAATAATCGATGAAGTAGAGGTCAAAAAATTATGGCTAAAATCATAGGCGGTTTGGCGGTTTCTCATACACCCACTATTGGCTTTGCGGTTGATCACAACAAGCAGCAGGAAGGTGCCTGGGCACCGATTTTCGATGGCTTTGCGCCAATGCAGCGCTGGCTGGAGGAGAAGAAACCGGACGTGCTGCTGTATGTGTTTAACGATCACGTCACCTCCTTCTTTTTTGATCACTACTCGGCGTTTGTGCTGGGCATTGATGACGAATATGCCGTGGCGGATGAAGGCGGCGGCCCACGCGATCTGCCGCCAGTAAAAGGTCATGCGGCGCTGTCACAACATATTGGTGCCAGCCTGATGGCGGATGAGTTCGATATGTCATTCTTCCAGGACAAAGCGCTGGATCACGGCCTGTTTTCACCGCTGTCGGCGCTGGCGCCGTGGCAAGGCGGCTGGCCGATGCAGGTCGTTCCGCTGGCGGTAGGCGTTTTGCAGTTCCCGATCCCGACGGCGCGTCGCTGCTATAAGCTGGGCCAGGCGCTGAAACGCGCGGTGGAAAGTTTCCCGGAAGATTTGAAGGTTGCCGTAGTGGCAACCGGTGGCGTCTCACATCAGGTGCACGGCGAGCGTTGCGGCTTCAACAATCCGGAATGGGATGCGCAGTTTATCGATTTGCTGATCAACGATCCTGAACGCCTGACCGAAATGACGCTGGCTGAATACGCCACGCTGGGCGGCCTTGAAGGCGCGGAAGTGATTATGTGGTTGATCATGCGCGGGGCGCTGTCGGCAAACGTTGAGAAGCTGCATCAGGATTACTATCTGCCTTCAATGACCGGTATCGCCACGCTGATCCTCGAAAATCAGTCACGCGAAGCACCGGTTGATGTACATCAGCGCCAGCGCGATAAGATCAACCTGCAACTCAGCGGTGTGGAAAAGCTGCCCGGCACCTATCCGTTCACCCAGGCTCGCAGCTTGAAAGCCCTGCGCATCAACCGCTTCCTGCACCGCATGATTCAGCCAGAGTGGCGTAAGCGATTCCGTGAAGCCCCGCAGGCGCTGTATCAGGAAGCCGGGCTGACCGCTGAGGAGCAAACGCTGATTACCCAGCTCGATTGGCGCGGCATGATCCACTATGGCGTCAGTTTCTTCCTGCTGGAAAAGCTGGGTGCGGTGGTGGGGGTGTCTAACCTGCATATTTACTCGGCGATGCGTGGTGAAACGCTGGAACAGTTCCAGCAGACGCGCAATCAGCAGGTGCTCTACTCTGTTGCAGGGAAAGCTGACTGATGATTACGCAACCGGTTATCGACTGCCATCACCACGTTTTCGATCCCCAAAGATTCCCCTGGGCGCCCGAGAGCGCCTATAACCCGGACGGACACGAACTGGCGACGCCCGATTACTACCGCGCTGTGATGCAAGCGTACAACATCCGCCACTCGCTGATTGTTGGGCCAACATCGGGATATAACACCGACAACCGCTGCCTGCTGGATACCATTAAGCGCGGTGAGGGACGTTTTAAGGGGATTGCCGTCACGCCGCGTGATGTCGATAGCGACACCCTCGCCAGCCTGAAGGATCAGGGCATCGTCGGGATTGCGCTGAACGTGGCGATGCTGGGCACCGAGCCGTTTATGCAGCTGGATGCCCTGATGGGCAGGTTGGCGGAATTGGATCTGTTTGCTCAAATTCAGGTGCAGAACAACCAGCTGCTGGCGCTGATGCCGCTGCTGTCACGCACCCGCACGCGTTTGCTGATCGATCACTCCGGTCGGCCAGACGTCAGCGCGGGCGTAGCGCAACCGGCCTTTCAGGCGCTGCTGTCGCTGGCCGGCCAGCAGCGCACCAGCGTGAAGCTTTCCGGGCTGGCGAAATTCTCCCGGCAGCCCTATCCCTTCAGCGATGGTCATCCTTACCTGCTGGCATTGCTGGACGCTTTCGGCGCGGAAAACTGCCTATGGGGATCGGATTGGCCGTTCCTGCGCGCCACTGAACGCATGGATATGGGCACGCAACTGCTGCTGATAGAACAGCTGATCCCCGATGAAAAAAGCCGCCGTCAGGTGCTTTGGCACACCCCTAAGCGGCTGTTTGGTTTTACTGAATTACAGGAGTCACCATGAGAACCATCTATGTACTGAACGGCCCGAACCTCAATTTGCTGGGCACCCGCGAACCCGAAACCTACGGTGCCGACACGCTGCAAAGCGTCGAAGCGCTGTGTCGCGCAACGGCGGAAGAGCTGGGCGTGGCAATTGAGTTTCGTCAGACCAACCACGAAGGGGAAATGATCGAGTGGATTCAGCAGGCACGGCTAGAGGCGCTGGCGCTGGTGATCAACCCGGCGGCGTGGACGCACACCTCCGTCGCGATACGTGACGCTGTCACCGGTGTGGCGCTGCCGCTCTGGGAAGTGCACATCACTAACGTGCATAAACGTGAGCCCTTTCGTCACCACTCCTATCTTTCCGACGTCGCACAAGGGGTTATTTGCGGCTACGGTATTCGCGGATACCGCTATGCGTTGATGGAAGCGGCGCGCGTCGGCTGATTATTCATCCTGGCCGCACACTTCACGCAGGCAGCGGATCAGCGCATCCGCTGCCGGTGAGTGCAGACAGCCCGCACGCACCGTCAACCCGATGGCGCGATCGGTATCCGGTAACGGCACCGGCAGCGCCACCAGCGCGCCGGACGCCAGTTCCACTTCCAACTGATGGGCAGAGACCGCCGCCAGCATATCCGACTGCATCAGCAAGCCGCGCACCAACGCCAAATCGCCGGTTTCCACCACTGGGTCAGGTGCTGGGATGCCCATCGCCTGAAAGCTATTATTCAGCAGATAGCGCGCCGGCGTGGCCGAACGCGGCAGCACCCAACGCGCAGCACGCAAATCATCAGTGGAAAGATCACGTCCTACCAGCGGATGATCGTGACGCGCCAACAACACCATACGTTCGGAGAACAGCATTTCGCGCGTGACGTCCAGTGCGTCTTCATCGCGGCGCAGCGCGCCAAAGATAAAATCGATATCACCCGAGCGCATTTCCGAGGCCAGCACGCCAAAGGCGCTTTCACTGGTCACCACACGTACGCCCGGATAACGCGCTGTCAGCATCACGATCGCCTGCGGCAAAATGCGCGTGCGTCCCAGCGGCAGCGCGCCAACGCGTACGGTTCCCTCAAGTATCCCGCTGCGGGCGGCAATATCGGCCGGAATATGGCGCAGTTCATTCAGTGCACGCCGCACGTTTGCTTCAATTTCACGTCCGGCCAGCGAAGGCATCATGCCGTGCGGCGTACGCTCCAGTAGCGCGATGCCCGCGCCGTTTTCCAGCACGCGCAGCGCCGCGCTCACCGCCGGCTGGCTAAGTCCGAGACGCGCCGCCACCGTCTGCATATGCCGTGTCTGACACAGGGTGATAAAAATTTGCAGCCGACGCACGTTAAACAGCCACAGCGGTTCCGCATCGCTGCGCTGCGCACCGCGTCCCTGCAATTTTGCCAGCCGCTGCGGCACCTGATGCAACTCCTCAATCGCCCGCAGCGCGCGCGGCAGCACACATTTACCGAAGTCTGTCAGCATCATGCCACCCGCGTGACGTTCAAACAGCGTGACACCTAACGTGAGTTCCAGATCGCGAATGGCGCGGGTGATGGCTGACTGGGTGCGAAATAATTCATCTGCCGCACGTGAGACACTGCCTTGTGCAACCACCTGACTAAATGCTCTGATTTGCATCAGATTTGTTAGCTCCTGCGTGCCCTTTTCCGCCATCTTTACCTGTCCATTTTCGCCAGCGATCGATGTCGCAATATAAATAAAACGCATACCCACTGCAATTAAATGAATTATCGCCACTGCGTTGGCAATGACAGCATGGAAAAAACAGCGGAGGAGTATGCCATGACTAACAACACCCCCAATAAAACCGCGCTGGTGGTCAGCGCTCACTCAGCGGATTTCGTCTGGCGCGCCGGCGGCGCCATCGCTCTTCATCATGCGCAGGGCTATGACGTCCACGTCGTGTGTCTCTCATTTGGCGAGCGCGGTGAATCAGCCAAACTGTGGCGTAAAGGGGAGATGAGCGAGGCGAAAGTGAAAGCCGCCCGCCGCAGCGAGGCGCAGGCGGCCGCCGAGATCCTGGGTGCCAGCATCGAATTTTTTGATCTCGGCGATTATCCGCTGCGTGCCGATAAAGAAACCCTGTTCCGCCTCGCCGACGTCTATCGCCGGGTGCAGCCGCACTTTGTTCTGACCCACTCGCTACAGGATCCCTATAACTACGATCACCCTATGGCCACCCATCTGGCGCAGGAAGCGCGCATTATCGCCCAGGCTGAGGGCTACCGTCCGGGCGAAAAAATCGTCGCTGCGCCGCCGGTTTACTGCTTCGAACCGCACCAGCCTGAGCAGTGCAACTGGAAGCCGGATGTGCTGCTGGATATCACCTCGGTGTGGGACAAGAAATATCAGGCAATTCAGTGCATGGCCGGGCAGGAACATCTTTGGGAATACTACACGCGCGTGGCACAGCAGCGCGGCGTGCAGGCCAAGCGTAACGTCGGGATCACCAGCCAGCGCGATATCGTTTATGGCGAAGGCTATCAAAGCATCTTCCCGCGCGTAACGGAGGATCTGGCATGAGCCTCATCGCTAAAAAAGGTGTCGCGGTGCGACATATTGCCCGCGCGGATCGCGCGGATATCGATGCGCTGGCCCGTTCAGGTGTCGCCACCGTGCATGAAGCGCAGGGGCGCACAGGCTTGCTGGATCCCGCCATTCGCCCGATTCAGCAAGATTGTGGCATTGCGGGCAGCGCGATCACCGTGCTGGTGGCGCCAGGCGATAACTGGATGTTCCACGTGGCGGTAGAAATGTGTCAGCCGGGCGATGTGCTGGTGGTCGCGCCGACGTCGCCGTGCAGCGATGGATTCTTCGGCGACCTGCTAGCGACCTCACTGCAGTCGCGCGGTGTACGCGGGCTAGTGGCGGATGTGGGGGTGCGCGATAGCCGCACATTGCGCGCAATGGGGTTCGCCGTCTGGTCGCGTGCGGTATATGCGCAGGGCACCGTAAAAGAGACGCTCGGTTCGGTCAATGTCCCGCTCGTGTGCGCTGGACAGCTGGTCTGGCCTGGTGACGTTATCGTGGCCGATGACGACGGCGTGGTGGTGGTGCCGCGCAGTGACGCCGCCAGCGTGGCAGAAAAAGCGCGTCAGCGTGAAGCGCTGGAGGAGAGCAAACGTGCCCGCCTGGCAGACGGTGAACTGGGGCTGGATATTTACCAGATGCGCCCGCGCCTGGCGGAGAAAGGCCTGCGCTATCTCGACACGCTTAAGCAACTGGAGGAGTAAACCATGCGCCAGCGTCGCATTCCCTGCTTGTTGATGCGCGGCGGCACTTCAAAAGCCGCCTGCTTTCTGGCCCAGGATCTGCCAGCCGATCCCACGGCGCGTGACCAAGTGCTGTTGGCGGTGATGGGATCGCCCGATATTCGTCAGATCGATGGCTTAGGTGGCGCCGATCCGCTCACCAGCAAAGTGGCGATCGTCAGCGCGTCCAGCCGTGACGATGCCGATGTCGATTATCTGTTTGCCCAGGTTAATGTTGACCGTCCCAGCGTCGATTACGGGCAAAACTGCGGCAACATTCTCGCCGCGGTGGGGCCTTTTGCCGTTGAGCGCGGCTTGGTCGCGGCGGGCCGTGAACGCACCAGGGTGCGCATTTTTATGCAAAACACCGGGCAGATTGCCGAGGCGGCGTTCGCCACCCCTGACGGTGAAGTCGACTATGACGGCGATCTACGCATTGACGGCGTGCCAGGCAGCGCAAGCGAGATCACCCTCACCTTCAAAGGTATTGCCGGTTCGAGCTGCGGCGCGCTGCTGCCGACCGGTCAGTCGCGCGATCGTTTTGATGGCATCGACGTCACCTGCATCGACAACGGCATGCCGGTCATCCTGGTGCGTGCGGCGGATGTCAATCGCAGCGGCTATGAAAGCCGCGACGAGTTAGATAACGACAGTGAGCTCAAGCAGCGGCTGGAGTCGATTCGCCTGCAGGCCGGGCCGCGTATGAATCTGGGTGATGTCAGCCAGCGTACGGTGCCCAAAGTCACGCTGTTGGCCGAAGCGCGCCACGGCGGCGCAATCAGCTCTCGCACCTTTATTCCGCACCGCTGCCACGCCTCGATTGGCGTGCTTGGTGCGGTGAGCGTCGCTAGCGCCTGCCTGATCCCCGGCAGCGTCGCCGACGGACTGGCGCGCACCAGCCAGCAACCCCAACAGCGCCTGAGTGTAGAACACCTCAGCGGCGAATTCAGCGTGCTGCTGCAGCGCGTGGGCGATAACCCGCTGGCGGGCTGCGGTCTGCTGCGCAGCGCGCGTGCCATTTTTACCGGTGAGGTAATGATTCCGGCGGCGGTCTGGCCATTCAGCAAGGAGTAATTGATGAACATCACCTTTATCGGTTTTGGCGAAGCAGGCGGCATTCTCGCCCATGACCTTCAGGCACAGGGCAATGCGGTGACGGTATGGGATCGCAAAGCCCTTGCGGCAGAAACTCTGCCCACGCTGCAGCTCAAAGCACAACAAAGTGGCGTGCGGCTGGCCGCTTCGCTGGCGGATGCGCTGCAGGACACCACGCTGGTGTTCTCCACCGTTACCGCTTCACAGGCACTTAACGTGGCACAGCAGACGGCAGCGCTGTTACAGGCTGGGCAGCATTTTCTCGATCTCAATTCGGTGGCGCCGCACACCAAACGCGCCGCGGCAGAAGTGATTAACGCCGCGGGTGCCAGCTATATCGACGTGGCGGTGATGGCGCCGGTGCCGCCCAAGCGGCTGGCGACGCCGCTGCTGTTTGGCGGTGCTCAGGCTGAGCAGGTGCAGCCGCTGCTGCAACAGCTGGGCCTCAACAGCCGCATGTTGGGATGCGAAGTAGGTGAAGCCTCGGCAATTAAGATGTGCCGCAGCGTGATGATTAAAGGCCTGGAGGCGCTCACCACCGAATGCCTGAGCGCAGCGCGGCAGTACGGCGTTGAGCAAGCGGTGCTCGACTCGCTGCACGCCAGTTTCCCTTCACTGGGCTGGAACGATCAGCTGCCGCACTACCTGATTAGCCGCGTGGCGGAGCACGGTCAGCGACGCGCCGAAGAGATGCAGGAAGTCGTGAAAACGCTGCAAGACGTCAAGGTGCCGGCCGCCATGAGCGCAGCCATTGTTGCCACGCAGCAAGGCCTGATTGATGCGTTAAACGCCCGTTCCCTGCGCTATCAACAACTGACACCGTTCATCTGGCAAGCGACGCTGGATAAAATTTATTCATCTCAATGAGTTATGCGGATAGAGGTATGCGTTTTGTTTATCGGCGATTGTTTACATTTTTGCAACAGCGTAGCGTAAGCGAGACGAGAAACGCGTTTTAAAACAATAAATATCGGAAGCAAAACATGAAGATTAGAGCATCTGTCACCCTTTCCCTGCTGCTGGCAGCGGGTATTGGCCAGGCCAGCGCAGCCACGCTGGACGCCTCTCACACCAACCAGGTTATGACCCGTGTGAAAAACAGCATCAGTGCCCAGCACAGCACCGGCTGCGTGGCGGTAGTTGATGCCAGCGGCACGCTGCTGGCCTTCCAGCGCCTTGACGGTGCCTCGCCGGGCTGCGTCGATGCCGCGATTGGCAAAGCACGGACTTCTGCGCTCTATCACGCCCCTTCTCTGAAATTTATGCAGCGTCTGCAGAGTGGCGAAACCACGGTACTGGCCATCCCACATGCCGTGGCTCTCGGCGGCGGTTTCCCGCTGTCTCTGCAAAACGAAGTGGTTGGCGCCGTTGGTGTCAGCACGCCAAAACAGGAGCTGGATAACCAGGCTTCAGAGGCTGCCGCTCAGGCGCTGAAATAACGTTCGGGGATTTCCATGATGACTCTTTCACGCCGCCGGTTGCTGACCGGCACGGCGGGCCTGTTGGTGGCTGGCGTCCTGACGCAGGTGCTACCCGCGAGCCTGGCTTTCGCCTCGCCACCCCTGGCCGCAGCCGTCGCGCCCTCCGCCAGTTTTCGCGCGATTTCCGTCAGCCTGACCGGGCTGGACCAGCCGGATGCCATACTGGCGCAGCGCCTGTACAGCTGGCTGCACGACCATGTTCCGCAGCTGGATAGCCAACTCGATACGCTCAGTGCGCTGCTGCAGCAGCAGCCCGCCGCCAACGGCAGTAGCCTGCTGACGCTGTTGGGTACGCAGCCCAAAGCCCTGAACGATCTTTATCAAACGTTGGTTTCCGGCTGGTATCTGGGCATTGTCGGTCCGCTGCCGCACCCGCAGTGCATCGCCTTCGAAAATATTGTCAGCTATCAGCTGGTACGCGATTCCCTGTTACCACCGAGCTACGCGCCGGGGCAACCTAACTTCTGGACGCAGCCGCCTGCAAGGAGAGCACATGTCTGATTCATTAAGCGCCGATGTGGTGGTGATTGGTGCCGGGATTGCCGGTTCACTGGCGGCACTAAAGATGGCCAACGCTGGCGCGTCGGTACTGATGCTGGAGTCCGGACCGGAGATTAAACGCGATCAGGCGGTGGAGTATTTCCGCAACTCGCCGTTTAAGGGCGACTTCACCGAACCTTACCCACCGCAGCCGTGGGCGCCGCAGCCGAAGTTCATCCCCAGCGATAACAATTACCTGATCCAGAAAGGCCCGGATCCCTATCGCGCCCAATATCTGCGCGGCACCGGCGGCACCACATGGCACTGGGCTGGACAAGCGTTCCGCTTGTTGCCGAACGATATGCGTATTCAGTCGCTGTACGGCATTGGCCGCGACTGGCCGATCAGCTATGCCGAACTGGAACCCTATTACTGTGACGCCGAATACCAGATGGGCGTTTCCGGTGACAGCGATCTGGCTTCGCCGCGTTCACGCCCTTACCCGCTGCCGGGTATTCCGCTGCCCTACGGTTTCGATCGCCTGAAGCAGCGTCTCGGTCCGCTGGGTTATGAGGTTGGCATTGGTCCACAGGCGCGCAACAGCATCGCCTATGACGGACGCCCGGCCTGCTGCGGCAACAATAACTGCATGCCGGTGTGTCCGATTGATGCGCAGTACCACGGCGGCATCGCCGCACGTAAGGCGCTGGATGCTGGCGTAAAAATCGTTACCAATGCGGTGGTGTTTCGCATTGAGGCCGACGATAAAGGCACGATTCAGGCAGTGCATTATCTCGATCAGAATAAAGCGCGTCATCGCGTCACCGGCAAACAGTTTGTCCTGACGGCCAACGGCATCGAAAGCCCGAAAATCCTGCTGCTTTCAACCAGCGATCGCTACCCGAACGGCATCGCCAACCGTTCCGGCATGGTGGGCCGCAACCTCATGGATCATCCCGGATCGTCAGTTGAGTTCTACGCCGATGAGCCGGTGTGGTTTGGCCGTGGCCCGATGCGGCCCGGTAGCATCAATAATCTGCGCGACGGCGAATTTCGCGGTGAGCGTTCTGCGCTGCGTATCGACCTCGCGAACACGTCGCCGGTGCGCTATCTCACCGAGCGTTTGGTACGTCAGGGCTATTATGGCAAGGCGCTTAACGACAAGCTGGCCTTCCAGGCCGAGCGTTTTGTCCAGCTGAAGTGCCTGCTGGAGATGCTTCCAGAGCCGCAGAACCGCGTCACGCTGAGCAAAACCGAGAAGGATGCCTGGGGCATACCACGACTCGAGGTGTATTACAGCTTCCCGGAATATGTGCATCGCGGCTATGACCAGTCGATGATCGACTTCCAGCGCATGGTGAAACAGATGGGTGGAACGGAGGCGGTCTACAGCAAGCGCGGCGTTTATGACAACAACCAGCACATTACCGGCACCATGATCATGGGCAGTAATCCGCAGGATTCGGTAGTGGACGGTCACTGCCGTACCCACGATCACCCGAACCTGTTTATCGCCGGTACCGGCATTATGCCGTCGGCCTCAACGGTCAATTCAACGCTGACCGGAACCGCGCTGGCGCTGCGTATGGCCGACAGCGTTCTGGCAAGCTTATAAGGAGCCCCGATGAAACCTGTATTTATTCAGGCCGCTATCGCGGTGGTCCTGATGCAGTGCGCCGTGGCGCAAGCGGCTGACAATGCCGCCCAGATTAAGCGCGGCGAATATCTGGCGCGTGCCGGTGACTGTACCGCTTGCCATACCGCGACCAACGGCCCGCTGTTTGGCGGCGGCTTTGCGGTGAGTACGCCTTTCGGCCAGATTTGGGGCAGCAATATCTCGTCCGATAAGCAGTACGGTATCGGCAACTGGAGCGACGATCAGTTCGTTGCTGCGGTGCGCGACGGCATTGGCAAAAACGGCGAGCAGCTCTATCCGGCGATGCCGTATGACTCCTTCACCAAAATGAAGCGCGACGATGTGCTGGCGATCAAAGCCTATTTGCTGTCGATGCCGCCGGTACATCAGGCCTCACCGCAAACCGACCTGCCGTTCCCGTTCAACCAACGTTGGGGGATGCGCTTCTGGAAGTGGTTTAACTTTGATAAGGGCGAATTACAGAACGATGCGCAGCAGAGCGCGCAGTGGAATAACGGTCGCTATCTGGTCGAAGCGCTTGCACACTGCGGCACCTGTCATACGCCGCGTAATCTGACCATGGGCATGGACAACGATAAAGCGCTGGCCGGCGGCGATCTCGGCGGCTGGATGGCGTACAACATCACGCCGGATAAACAGGCTGGCATCGGTGACTGGAGTCAGCAGCAGTTGGTGACCTACCTGAAAACCGGATTTGTTGCCCATAAAGCCAGCGCCTCCGGCCCGATGGCCGAAGCGATTGAGCACAGTCTGCAGCATCTGCCGGACAGTGACTTGCAGGATATCGCCACCTATTTGCGCAGCGTCAAGCCCCAGCCGGACCAGCAGCAAACCCATCCACGCGACAGCTGGGGACAACCTTCCACTGCGCTGATTGCACTGCGTGGCACCGATGACGCGACGCGCAACGCCCAGCCCGGTGCCGTGCTGTTTGCCGGTAACTGTGCCAGCTGCCACGGGGCGGAAGGTGCGGGATCGGGTAGCGGTTTCCATGCTTATCCGTCGTTATATCATCACACCAGCACCGGCGCGGCCGATGCGCTCAATGTGGTGTCGGTAATCCTCAACGGCGTACAACGCCACATGACCGAAGGCGAAGTCTTTATGCCGGCCTTTGCGCCAGAGCTCAGCGACCAGCAGGTGGCGGACGTCAGTAACTTTGTCACTCAGCAGTTTGGTAATCCGGCGGCAGCCAACGTCAGTGCGAAGCAGGTGAAAGCGTTAAGGCAGGATGCAAAACTGGCTTCACCACCCACCTTCAGTCAGGGGGATAAGCCTTAATCAACGCTATCGGCGGCGCATGGTGCGTCGCCGATGTATTAACGGTTACTGATAATTCACCGTCACTTCACTGCTCACCACGCGCAAGCCCGGCGGCAATGCGCCCTTCCCCTGAAATCCAAACGCCAGATGCAGCGTCTCTTCCGCTGCCACATTGGCTAAGCCACGCGTACTGCCGCTGGCCCCTTCGATTTCGACACAGCGATCGGCCGCACACAAACGCACCACCAATCCCGACGGCGCAGGACGGCTAAGCTGATAACGCCAGTTCACCACCGAAATAGTGCCCGGCGCGCTTGACGGCGCACGCAGCGCGGGTGTTATCAGCCAGTTACCGCGCACGCCGAGGCTGGGGCCGCTGGCGTTGGCGGTCCAGGCACCGCTGGCCGCGTTGGCAGCGAGCGGCAACGCCATCATCGGCAACATCATTAATGCCCAGCACCAGCGACGCATTACTTGCCTCCAATGGTAGCGGTCATGCGGATCTGACGGTTATCGGTCAGCTCCATATTCGACAACACAATCAGCTGCGGCAGATTGCGGCGCAGGAAGCGCGCCAGCAGCGCACGCAGCGGATGATTCACCAGCAGCACCGGTGGCGCGCCCACCATCTCTTGCTGCTGCAGTGCGCCTTGCGCCTGCACCAGTAAGCGATCCGCCAGACCGGGTTCGAGTCCGCCGCCGCCCTGCAGTGCTTGCAGCAGCAAACGTTCCAGGGTGGCGTCGAGGCCAATCACCTGCACTTCGCCGTTGCCTGGGAACCACTGTTGGGTGATCGCACGTCCCAGCGCCACGCGTACCACGCTGGTCAGCTCTTGCGGATCGTTTTGCACTGGCGCATGTTCCGCCAGCGTTTCGATAATGGTGCGCATATCGCGAATTGACACCCGCTCGGTCAGCAGGTTTTGCAGTACTTTGTGCAGCGTGGTCAGGGTAATGACGCCCGGCACCAGATCTTCGGTCAGCTTTGGCATCTCCTGCGTGACGCGATCTAACAGCTGCTGCGCTTCCTGACGGCCAAACAGCTCGCTGGCGTATTGTCCAATCAGGTGATTGAGATGCGTTGCCACCACGGTGCTGGCTTCTACCACGGTAAAGCCCTGAATCTGCGCCTGCTCTTTCAGGGCGCTGTCGATCCAGATCGCCGCCAGACCAAAGGCCGGATCGACGGTCGGCTCACCCGGCAGCGAACCGGCGGCGGTGCCAGGATTGATCGCCATCCAGCGGCCCGGATAGGCATCACCGCTGCCAATCTCCACGCCTTTCATCAGGATGCGGTAACGTGCGGGCGGCAGTTCCATGTTGTCACGGATATGCACCACCGGCGGCAGGAAGCCCACCTCCTGCGCGACCTTCTTACGAATACTGCGGATGCGTCCCAGCAGTTCGCCGTTTTGCAGGTGATCGACCATCGGAATCAGGCGATAACCCACTTCCATGCCGAGCGAATCCTCCAGCTGCACATCGGTCCATGACGCTTCCACGGTGGCGGGCGTTTCCTGAGGTTTCACCAAACCTGAGGCTTCTGCGGGTTTCTTCGGCTGCATTTCGCGGCCGCGCAGCCACCAGGCCAGGCCCAACAGCGCGGCGGTAAACAGCAGGAAGACCAGATTGGGCATGCCCGGCACCAGGCCCAGCAAACCAATCACGCCGCCACTCAGCATCAGCACACGCGGATTCTTGAACAGCTGGGTCACCATCTGCTCGCCGACATCCTGATCGGTGCCCACGCGGGTAACGATGACACCGGCGGCAGTGGAGATCACCAGCGCCGGGATCTGCGCCACCAGGCCATCACCGATGGTTAACAGCGTGTAGGTTTCGCCAGCGTGACCGAGATCCATACCGTGCTGCACCACGCCGACCAACAGGCCGCCGATGATGTTAATCACCATGATCAGGATACCGGCGATGGCATCACCGCGAACGAACTTACTCGCACCGTCCATCGAGCCGTAGAAATCAGCTTCCTGCGTCACTTCGGTACGGCGTTGCTTGGCTTCTTGCTCGCCAATTAAGCCGGCGTTGAGGTCGGCATCGATCGCCATCTGTTTGCCGGGCATTCCATCCAGTACGAAACGTGCACCGACTTCGGCGATACGTCCGGCACCTTTGGTGATGACCATGAAGTTGATGATAACGAGGATGATGAACACCACGATACCGATGGCGAAGTTGCCCCCCACCAGAAAGTGACCAAAGGCTTCCACCACGCGTCCGGCGGCGTCGGCGCCGGTATGGCCTTCCAGCAAAATGATACGGGTGGAGGCGACGTTCAGCGCCAGACGCAGCAGCGTCGAGAACAGCAGAATGGTCGGGAATGCGGCGAACTCCAGCGTGCGCTGGGTGAACATCGCCACCAGCAGCACCATGATCGACAGCGCAATGTTAAAGGTGAACAGCAGGTCAAGAATGAATGCGGGTAACGGCAGCACCATCATCGACAGGATCAACATGATCAGTACCGGGCCAGCCAGCACCTGCCATTGCGTGTCTTTAAAGTTGCCCGGTAAACGCAGCTTCTCGGCTAAATTAGCCATCGTTTCTGTTCTCTCCTGCAAAGTCCATATCTGCCGGAACCGGCAGGTTTTTTGGTTTGTTTGGAATCAGGCCGCCTTCACGCTTCCAGCGTCGCAGCTGCCAAACCCACGCCAGTACTTCGGCCACCGCGCCATACAGCGCGCCGGGGATGAACTGACCAATTTCTGTGTGTCGATACAAGGCACGCGCGAGCGGCGGTGCTTCAAGAATCGGGATACGGTGCTCTTTGGCTAATTCACGAATTTTTAAGGCGATATCGCCTGCACCTTTGGCCACCACTTTCGGCGCGCTCATCTTGCCTTCCTGATACTTCAGCGCCACCGAATAGTGCGTCGGGTTGGTGACGATGACATCGGCTTTCGGCACATCGGCCATCATGCGGCGGCGCGCGGCGGCGCGCATCGCCTGACGAATACGCCCTTTAACATGGGGATCGCCTTCATTCTGCTTATGTTCGTCGCGGATTTCCTGGCGCGTCATCTTCAGCTTTTTGAAGTAACTGTAGAGCTGCCAGAACACGTCAAAGCCCACCATCGGGAACAATCCCAGCATGACCAGCCCGCAGCAGGCGGCAATCATCGACAACCCATGATGCAGCGCATTGACCGGCGATTCGCTCATCAGGCGTAGCATCTCTTCCCAGTGGCTCCAGATGTACCAACCGGCCACCACCCCCACCAGCACCGCTTTCATAATGGATTTCACCAACTCAGCCGCGGTTTGCCCGGAGAACATACGGCCGATGCCCGTGAGTGGGTTGAGCTTTTTGAGGTCGAATTTGATGGATTTACCGCTGAAGTTGAGGCCGCCCAGCGCCATCGGTCCGGCAATCGCCACCACCACTAAGCCGCCCATAAGCGGCAGCAGCGCGATGACCGCCTGCTTAATCAGGCTGCCTATGTGACCAATAATGACTTTGTCGTCGTTCACCATGCCGTGATCAAAACGAAAACCGGTCGCGACCATGCTGGCCAGACGCTCCGCCATGCTGTTGCCGCCGACCCACAAGATCAGCAATCCAATCAACAGCATCATCACTGAAGTCAGCTCGCGCGAACGCGGAATCTGCCCTTCCTCACGCGCTTTCTCAAGTCGGTGGGGTGTGGGCGATTCTGTTTTGTCCTCGTTACTCTCTTCAGCCACAACGCACCTCAGCTGGCAGGAATTCTGAGCATAGAATGCCAAAACCCTGTCAGGCTAAAGCGAGGATTAGAGGGGGGAAATGTGAGTTTATTTAGCCATAAGTGAAATTGTGTTCTGCTGCGGCGCTGTTTGCTGGGTGTGCGGCAGGCGATAAAAGCGCACCACCTCGCCCACCAGTAACAGCGCGGGCGACTGCGGCTGTTCACGCGCCACCGTCTGCGGCAGTTCAGCAAGGGTGGTGATTATCACTCGCTGATCCACGCGGGTCCCGTTTTCGATAATGCCAACGGGCGTCTCGGCGCTGCGTCCCTGCGCCAGTAGCTGGGCGCTGATGCTAGCGCTCCACTTCAGCCCCATATAAAACACCAGCGTCTGGTTGTCTGTGGAAAGGCTGGCATCGGCCAGATGCGGTTCACCGCTTTTGCCGTGACCGGTGATTAACCGCAGCGACTGTGCGCAATCGCGGTGCGTCAAGGGAATTCCGCTGGCTGCTGCACATCCGGCGGCGGCGGTAATGCCCGGCACCACCTGACACGTAATCCCCGCCTGCTGAAGAAACACCATCTCTTCGCCACCGCGTCCGAAGATAAAGGGATCGCCGCCTTTCAGCCGTACCACTTGCCGCCCGCTGCGGGCTAAATCCACCAGCAGTTGATTGATCTGCGCCTGCTTTAAGCCGTGGCTGCCGGGCTTTTTGCCGACATCTATCGCCAGCGTCGCAGGTGGCACTTCGGCCATAATCGCCTCGCTCACTAACCGGTCATACACCACAACATCGGCGCTGTTGATGAGCCGCCAGGCTTTTAGCGTGAGCAGTTCCACATCACCCGGGCCTGCACCAACCAACCAGACAGTGCCTGGAGGATGCTCACGGCCTGATGGATTAAACAGCTTATCAAGGGAGTCACTGGCTTGCGTCATGAGGTTCTCCGTTACTGCGCCACGCGCAGAGATGAGAGCAGTTGTTTTAGCTCCGGGATGCAGGAGCCACAGTTGGTGCCGCACTTCAGTACGGCGCCGAGCGCTGCCGGAGAGCCGCAGCCCTGTTCAATAGCCCGGCGGATCGCCACTTCTCCCACGCCAAAGCAGCTGCAAAGCGTGCGCCCCTGGCTGGCACCCTGCGCCGGGCGGCCGCCCAGCAACACGTGTCGCTGCTGCGGTGACGCTGGCGTCTGGCTGAAAGCCTGGGCGACATAGGCATGGTCAATCTCCGGTAACCACGGCCCAGCATAAAAAGCACATGCCAGCTTGCCGTCCCGCCAGCCGAGCCAATGCAACTGCTGCCCTGCCTGCGCCTGTTGCCATTGCAATTCAGACATGCCCGGGATCTGCATCAGCCACGCGCTAGCTTGGGTATCACCCGCCAGCACGTAGCGCTGCACCCCGGGCTGTGGCGCACGCGACCAATACAGCAGATGCGGCGGCGCGATGATCTGCGGCAGCCACAACCAGCCCTGCCAGCTCGGTCGCAGCGGCTGCAGGCGCACCGCGGTTTGCTTTAATGCTGGCTGACCCGAAGCAGGACAACAGTTGGCGGCAACTAATCCATCCACATTGGCCTGCCCGCTAAACTGCCGCGTCCAGTGCATCGGTATAAATACGTGTCCACGCTGAAGTCCGTTATCAATCAGTACGCGTCCGCTCCACCAGCCCAGCTTTGACTGCACGCGCGTCACATCGCCCTGACTCAATCCCTTCGCTGCCGCGTCCAGCGGATGCAACGCGACAAAGGGCTCATCGTAATGCTGCATCAGACGCGGCACGTTGCCAGTGCGCGTCATGGTATGCCACTGATCGCGAATGCGCCCGGTATTCATTAGCAGGGGATAATGGGTATCCGTGTGAGTTTTGATAGGGATGGCTGGCGGCAGCAGACGTGCTTTGCCGTCGGCATAAAAGAAACGGCGATCGGCAAATAACCGCGCGGTACCGCTGGGTGCCCGGGCGTTGAGCGGCCACTGCACCGGCGCTAGCTGGTCATACTCTTCGCGTGTCATCTGTGCCAGCCCGCTGATATCGAAGGCGCGTGTGCCGTGATTCTCAAAGCCCGATAGCGCGGCGTGCTCGGCGAAAATTTCAGCGGGATGCTGCCACGTAAACGCCGCGCCAAAGCCGAGTCGTTTTGCTACCTGCGTTAGCAGCCACCAATCGGCTTTGGCCTCACCTGCCGGCGCGATAACACTGCGCTGGCGTGAAATACGCCGTTCGGAGTTGCTCACCGTACCGTTTTTCTCGCCCCACGCCTGCGCTGGCAATAGCACGTCGGCAAACTGCGCGGTATCGCTGTGGGCACTGACTTCTGATACCACCACCAGATCGCATTTCGCCAACGCCTGTGCCACGCGATTGCCTTCTGGCATGGAAACCGCGGGATTGGTGCCCATGATCCATACCGCTTTGACGTCGCCACGTTCGATGGCATTGAACAGATTGACCGCAGAGAATCCGGGCTGGCGCGCAACGCGTTTGGTCCCCCAGAAACGCTCTAGCCGATCAACGTCTTCCTCACCAAAACCCATATGCGCCGCCAGCTGATTGGCTAAGCCGCCCACCTCACGTCCGCCCATGGCGTTCGGCTGTCCGGTCAGCGAAAACGGACCGCAGCCTGCCCGACCCATTTTGCCCGTCAGCAAATGCGCATTGATGATGGCATTGTTGTTATCGCTGCCGGTTTGCGACTGATTGATACCCATGCACCACAGCGTCAGGACGCGCGACTGAAAGGTGAACTGCTGCCAAAAAGCGAGGATGTCGCGCTCGCTCAGCTGGCAAGCTTCTGCCACCGTTGCCACATCCCAGGCTTCACAGGCGGCTAAGGTGCTTTCCACATTCGTCAGATGCGGCAACATGCTGGCATCCACGCCGTCATGATGCGCCAGCCAGTTCAGCAACCCGGCAAATAGCGCGCTATCGGATCCCGGTTGCAGCGCCAAATGCAGGTCGGCAATATCACAACTGGCGGTGCGACGTGGATCGATCACGATCAGCTGCATTTCCGGGCGATCGGCTTTTGCCTGCACCAGGCGCTGCCACGCCACCGGATGCGCCCACGCCGCGTTAGAGCCCACCAGCACCACCAGATCGGCCTGTTCGAAATCGTCATAGCAGCACGGCACGGCATCGGCGCCAAAAGCACGTTTATAGCCGACCACCGCTGAGGCCATACAGAGCCGCGAATTGGTATCAATATTGGCCGCGCCAATAAAGCCCTTCATCAGCTTATTGGCCGTGTAATAATCTTCCGTCAGCAACTGACCCGAGCCGTAAAAGGCCACTGCCTGCGGGCCGTACTGATTGATGATGCGCCGAAATCCTGCCGCCACATGATCCAGCGCGGCATCCATGCTGACGCGTTGACCGTTGATCTGCGGCCACAGCAAACGCCCTTCGTGCGTCAGGGTGTCGCCCAGCGCCGAACCTTTCACACACAGTCGACCAAAATTAGCCGGATGCTGGCGATCGCCGCTGACCGGCGCATCCAACGCGTTAACCTCCACGCCGCAGCCCACGCCACAGTAGGGACAGGTGGTTTTCATGATGCCGCCGCCAGCGCGAGAATGGGCTGATGACCGAGCCATACTTTGCCGCCCTCCACGCGTACCGGCCAGCAGCGCAGCTGATGCTCAGCATTATCAAGGCTTTGCCCGTCGCGCAGTCGCACACGCTGTTTGTAGAGCGGAGAAATCACCACCGGCTCACCCGCTACATCACCGAGAATACCGCGTGACAGCACGCTGGCTGAGGTGCCGGGTTCAATATCTTCCAGCGCGTAAATCGCCTCGCCGAAGCGGAACAACGCGACGCGCTGACTGCCGAGTCGCGCGCCAATCCCGGCAGAAGGTGGAATCGCATCGGCATCACAAATTGCGCTCCAGGGTTCAGCGGGCAAGGTGGTGATGGGGATGGTCTCCAACGACGCCGGCTGGCGCTGGCCGCGTGCCTGCACATAATTGAGGGTTTCGTCCGGCTGTTCGCTGTTGATGGTGGTGGTAAACAGCGCGCGACGCGAGGGATCCTGTAGCGTGCAGTGCCACTCGCATTGGTAACGATCGACCACTCGCTGCATCTCCAGCTCCAGTAGCCCAGCAATACCGAGCGAATCCTCGATCACCACCTGCCGCAGATACGCCAGCCCGCCCGCCATGTTATCCATCCACACGCTGGTTCGTTGCAGACGATCCGCGGTGCGCACATAGAACATCAAAATGCGGTCAACATAGCGCAGCAAGGTTTCGTCATCCAGATCGCTGGCGAACAGATCGGCATGGCGCGGCTTCATCCCACCGTTGCCACACACGTACAGGTTCCAGCCTTTATCCGTAGCAATCACGCCAATATCTTTGCTCTGTGCTTCGGCGCATTCACGCGTGCAGCCGGAAACCGCCATTTTGATTTTGTGCGGTGCGCGCAATCCTTTATAGCGATTCTCCAACGCGATGGCGAAAGCGGTGGAATCTTGCACGCCATAGCGACACCAGGTGGATCCGACGCAGGATTTTACCGTGCGCAGTGATTTACCGTAGGCGTGGCCGGTTTCGAATCCCGCCGCAATTAGCTGTTCCCAGATATCCGGCAGTTGATCAAGTCGCGCACCAAACAGATCGATGCGCTGACCACCGGTAATTTTGGTGTAAAGATCATAACGCGCCGCCACTTCACCAATAGCAATCAATCCTTGTGGCGTGATCTCACCCGCTGGCACCCGCGGTACCACCGAATAGGTGCCATCTTTCTGAATATTGGCGAAGTAGCGATCGTTGGTATCCTGCAGTGGCAGATGCTCCGGCTTCAGCAGGTAATCGTTCCAGCACGACGCCAGCAACGATCCGACCAGCGGTTTGCACACTTCACAGCCGTGCCCACGTCCGTGGAGCTGCAACAGTTGCTCAAAGGTGGTGATGTTGCCCACACGGATCAGGTGATACAACTGCTGGCGTGAGTAAGCAAAATGCTCGCAAATGTCCTTCTTCACTTCCACGCCCTGGCTGGCGAGCTGGCACTCCATCACCTGTTTCACCAACGCGCTACAACCGCCGCAGCCCGTTGCCGCTTTGGTGCAGCTTTTGATCGCTGTCATATCACGGCAGCCGCTCTGCACCGCGCTGCAAATGTCTGCCTTGCTGACGTTATGGCATGAACAGATTTGCGCGCTGTCCGGCAGGGCCGCAACACCCAGCGCTTTGGCTGGCGCACCGTCGAGCGCTGGCAGAATCAGGCTTTCAGGTGCTTCCGGCAACGGCAGCTGATTGAGCATCATTTGCAGCAGGCTGGCGTAATCACCACTGTCACCCACCAGCACACCGCCGAGCAGGGTTTTACGATCTTTGCACACCACTAGTTTTTTGTAGATGCCTTTGGGATTGTCGATCCATTGATAACTTTGGCTGTCGGCGGTGCGGCCATGCGCATCGCCAAACGACGCCACTTCCACGCCTAGCAACTTGAGTTTGGTGCTCATGTCGGCGCCGCCGAACACCAGATCTTCCTGCGCCAGCTGCGCCGCCAGCACGCGCGCCATCTGATAGCCGGGCGCAACCAAGCCAAAAATCTGCCCTTGCCACAGCGCACATTCACCAATTGCATACACTCCTGCAGCGCTGGTGGTGCACGCGTCATCAATCTGAATGCCGCCACGCTCGCCCAGTTGGATGCCCGCCGCCCGCGCCAGCGCATCACGCGGGCGAATACCGGCTGAGAACACCAGTAAATCGGTTTCCAGCACGCTGCCATCGGCAAAGCGCAGCTGTAGGCTACCATCCGGCAAACGCTCAATCGCTTCGGTTTGTTTGCTGGTATGCACCTGTACGCCAAGCGCACTGATTTTGCCGCGCAGCATCTGCGCACCGCCCTCATCCAGCTGGACCGCCATCAGGCGCGGAGCAAACTCCACCACATGCGTTTCCAGCCCGAGTTGCTTTAGCGCATTGGCGGCTTCAAGACCCAGCAGCCCACCGCCAATCACCACGCCACGCGTCGCTCGTTTGGCGCAGTCGGCAATCGCATCCAGATCGGCCAGCGTGCGATAGACAAAGCAGCGCGCATCATCATGACCCGGCACCGGTGGCACAAACGGCACTGAACCGGTTGCCAGCACCAGCTTGTCCCACGCCAGTTCCGCACCACTGGCATCACGCAAACTGCGTTTTTCCGTATCAATCGCCACCACTTCACAACCGCTGCGCAGTTCGATGCCGTGTTGCTGAAAGAAGTTATCGCTCACCAGTGACAAATCGTCGGCGCTTTTCCCGTTGAAATAGTCGGTCAGATGCACGCGGTCGTAGGCCATTTGCGGCTCATCGCCGTATACCACAATGTGATAGTGCTGATGCAGTTCGCGACTCACCATGTGCTCGAGAAAATGGTGGCTGACCATACCGTGACCAATCACGGCGAGAAGTGGTTTGCTCATCATCGGGCTTCCTGCAGCGCTCGGCTGCGTTATGTTGTCGTCAAGACCGAACAGCGCGTTGATTCCCACGCGTGCGGCCTGCTGAAGTGAGGGCAGCAACGTACCGGACGCCTGGCTGTCGCCAAACAGCAGCACGCCGCGCAGTGCGCCATCGCGCAAAAACAGCCGGCGATAGTGCCGGTTAACAGAATCAAAACTGCTAATGGATTCGCCTTCGCCGATGTCACCCGCACTGAACATCTCAATGCCGCTGACTTTCAGTCGTGTGCCGTTTTCCTGGTAATAAAAGTCAGCCAGCGGTTCACCGGCAAGATGCGCCGCCAGTACCGTCGCTTGCGCCAGGCAAGGTGCAATTAAGCCGAAGGTTTCACCGCTGATTTCGCAGCATTCGCCGAGGGCATAGACATCCGGCAGCGCGCTTTGCAATTGGCGATTGACGATAATGCCGCGCTGACAGGGCACGCCTGCCGCCTGTGCCAGCGCAATCTCCGGCAGCACACCGATGGCGATCACCACCTGTTGCGCGGCAATATCATCACCCTCGCTCAGCGTGACGCTATCAGCGCCAATCGACTGCAATGACACGCCGAGCCGACAGGTAATACCGCGCTGCGTGAGATGCTGCTGCAACAGCGCACCTGCTTTGGCATCCAGTTGGCGATCGAGCAGCCATGGGCGGTGATGCAATAGCGTAACGTCACGCCCACGCTGACGCAGCGCCGCCGCCGCTTCGACGCCGACAAATCCGCCGCCGAGCACCACCACCGGACCGAGAGAGGCCAGCAACGTTTCCACATCGCGCACGGTACGAAAACCCTGTACATGAGGGCGATGAATACCAGGTAAATCGGGCATACGCGGCTGCGATCCGCAGGCAAATACCAGCTTGTCCCAATACAACGTGCGCCGATCCGTCTGCACCGTGCGGGCGTCAATATTCACCTGCAGCGCCTCTTCTCCCATCAAGAGCAGAACCTGATGTGCGGCGTACCACTCGGGTGTATGAATCAGCGTCTCGTTAAAGGCTTGTTCACCCGCCAGCACCGGCGACAGCTGGACACGGTTATAGTTACCGTGGTGTTCACGGCCAATTACCGTGACAGTGTAACGATCTGCTGCACGTTGCAGCAGGGTCTCTACCATGCGCATCGCCGCCATACCGTTCCCGATCACCACCAGTCGCTGCACCATAGTTGCTCCTTACGCTACAGCCGTTTGTTTTTCATACAGAAAGTGCAGGATCTGCTGGCGCAATTGGTGATAGCGTGGTTCGTCGGCGAGCGCCACGCGTGAACGCGGACGCGGCAGATTGATGGCAAGGATGTCTCCCACCTGCGCGGCCGGTCCGTTGGTCATCATCAACACGCGATCGGATAGCAATACAGCTTCATCTACATCGTGCGTGATCAGCACAATGGTGGTATTGAGCTCCTGCTGAATACGCATCACGCTGTCCTGCAGATGCGCTCGCGTTAGCGCGTCCAGCGCACCGAATGGCTCATCAAGCAGTAGCACGCGCGGCTTCATTGCCAGCGCCCGCGCAATGCCCACGCGTTGTTTCATGCCGCCGGATATCTCTGATGGACGTTTGTGTAGCGCATGCCCCATCTGCACACGATTGAGGTTGTGTTCAATCCACTCACGCATCTCGCCTTTACTCATTTGGCCTTTGAATACTTGCTGCACCGCCAGCTCAACGTTTTGATAAGCCGTCAGCCACGGCAGCAGCGAATGGTTCTGAAACACCACGGCGCGCTCCGGTCCGGGGCCGCTTATTTCTCGGTTTTCACACAGCAATACACCGCTGCTCGGCTGCGTCAGCCCGGCGACCAGATTCAGCAGCGTGGATTTTCCGCAGCCGGAGTGACCGATCAAACTGAGCGTTTCACCTTCGTGGATATCAAAACTGACATTATCGAGTGCGAGGAACTCACCGCCGGCAGTATTGAAGCGCTGGCTGACCTGCTGTACGCGAATAATTGGATTCATTATCGTTTCCTTATTTATCCCAGCTAAAACGGCGCGCCAGCAGCATCAGCGCTTGTTCGAGTAGCAGCCCAACCACGCCAATCACCACAATGGCGATCAGAATGTTTTCCACGTTGAGGTTGTTCCACTCGTTCCAGATCCAGAAACCAATACCAAGGCCACCGGTAAGCATTTCGGCGGCGACAATCACCAGCCACGCGATGCCCATCGATAAACGCATGCCGGTTAGCACCGCCGGTAATACCGCCGGGAACAGAATGCGGCGCATCACCGTCCACTCATTGAGCCGCAGCACGCGCGCCACGTTGAGGTAATCCTGTGGAATGCGCTGCACCCCTTCAGCGGTGTTAATCACCATCGGCCAAATTGAGCAGATAAAAATGGTCCAGCTTGAGGCCGGTTCGGCACGCTGGAACAGCAGCAAGCCAATCGGCAGCCACGCCAGCGGGCTGACCGGGCGCAGCAGCGCGATGATTGGATTGAGCATGTGTGCGACGAAGCTGAAGCGACCAATCAGAAACCCGGCGGGAATCCCCACCAGCGCCGCCAGACCAAAGCCAATCGCCACCCGCTGTAGAGAGGCCACCACGTTCCAGCCAATGCCCTGATCGTTGGGACCGTTGTTGTAGAACGGATCGGCGAACAACGTGACGGCAGCTTGCCAGGTGGCATAAGGCGTGGGAAAACCCTGGCTCGACATTGACGCCAGCTGCCAGATAAACAACAGCAGAATGATGCCGCAACTGGCCGGAATCAGCCGCTGCAGCAACGGACGTAACCTACGTTGACGCCGGCGCGTTGCGGGTGCCACCTTTAGCGCAATCACCTTCGCGGGTGGTGCGGCAATCGGCGCAGCATTGAGCGTGCGTGCTTCTGATTTCATGATGACCTCGCTTAACTGCGTTTGATGGCAAAACTGTCGGCATAGGCTGCGGGATGACTGCCGTCCCACACTTTGCCGTCGAATAGCGTGCTGCTGCGCATCTCGCTGGCGGGCACGGTGATGCCACCCACCACGCTGGCAGCCTGTTTGTAAACGTCAATACGGTTGATCTGGCGCGCTACTGCCGCGTAATCCGGGGCAGTTTTCACCATGCCCCAGCGCTTCATTTGCGTCAGAAACCACATACCGTCAGAGATCCAAGGGAAACTCACTTCCCCGTCGCGGAAGAAGCGCATACCGTGAGCGTCCTGCCAGCGTTGACCAAGGCCGTTTTCATAGTGACCGAGCATGCGTCCTTCCAGCGTTTCCACTTTGGTGTTGATCCACGCACGACCTGCCAGCACCTGCGCGGTCTCTTTGCGATTGTCGTCGGACGCATCGATCCAGCGTGCAGCTTCCAGCACTGCGGCGGTGAGCGCACGCGCTGTGTTCGGATTTTCTTGCACCCAGGCGGCGCGCGTGGCGAGAATTTTTTCCGGATGATCCGGCCAGATTTGCTGCGTGGTCGTGGCGGTAAAGCCGATGTTGTCGCTGATGGCGCGCTGATTCCACGGCTCGCCAACGCAGAAGCCGCTCATGTTGCCCATCTTCATATTCATTACCATCTGCGGCGGCGGGACCACCACGGTGCGTACATCTTCAAAGGGGTCAATCCCGGCGTTGGCCAGCCAGTAATAGAGCCACATGGCGTGCGTACTGGTTGGAAAGGTGTGGGCGAAGGTGTAAGTGCCTTTAGCCTCACTGGCGATCAGTTTTTGCAGACTGGCCGCATCGGTGACCTTCTGTTTTTTCAGCTGATTCGCCAACGTGATGGCCTGCCCGTTGTTGTTGAGCGTCATCAGGTTGGCCATCTCATGCTGTGGCCCGGCAATGCCCAACTGCAAACCATAAATCATGCCGTACAACGCGTGCGCGGCATCTAACTCGCCTGCGGTGAGCTTGTCGCGTACAGCCGCCCAGCTGGCTTCTTTACTTGGTTGCAGCGTCAGACCGTATTTTTTATCGAAGCCTTTTACAGACGCCATGACCACCGGCGCACAGTCGGTGAGCGGTATAAAGCCGACGCGAATGCTACTTTTCTCAGGCGCATCGGAACCGACGGCCCACACCGCATTGCGTAAACCTGGCAGTAAATAGCTGCCACCTACCACCGCGCTACCTAAGAGAAACTGACGTCGTGACACCGTGAACCGTGTTTTGCTCATCATGCGCATCCTGAAAAAAAGGAATAAAAAAAGGCGCCCTCCCACCTGTAAAAACAGAGGGCCGGACGCCTTTATCCAAAGCACTCGCTTCACCGCCGTTGGCGAAACAAATGCGCAATGTCTATAGGGTATTGCAAAGCCTGTGCCAAAAAACAGGATGCGGTTCTATCAAGCCCGGCGGCAAATTTGCGCAGTGAGCGCGCCCATATTGCACTGTGCTGACGCACAATATGCACAGGCTTTGTGCAGCTACCCCGTTCGGGTTACGCCTTCAGGGTCGCGGCAACCGCCAGCACCGCTTGGGCAATTTCCAGCACGCGTTTATTTTGATTCATGGCGCTTTTACGCAGAGCTTGCCAGGCATCTTGTTCACTGAATCCATGCTGCTGCATTAGCCAGCTTTTGGCCTGATCGATGATTTTGCGCTCATCCAATGAAGCACGCATGCTGGCCAATTCATCGGCCTGTAGCTGTAAACGCTGCGACTGTTCGCCAATCAGCGTTAATACTGAGCGACCAAGCTGAGGTGCAAGACCATTGCTGTCTAGAGTGGTCTCAGCGCCTGACAGCCAGCTGGCTCCCGCAATATAGAGCGAGAAACTGGCCTCTTCAGCGATGGCAACCGGTGGATGATCGCTGTGCTGGGTGGCGGCAAGCGCGCGATGGCAACAGCGCATCAGTGCGGCACAGAGCGCATCTTCGATTTGCTTCATCTGATCGAGCCGCGTGCTAAGCAGCGTAAACCATTGCAACACGCCATTTTCGCCACACTGCGCTCCGGTGCAGGCGATGCGTCGCAGCCGCTCAATTTGGCTGCCGGCATCGGCCATCGCGCGCCAGCGCTGCAGATTCTCTGCATCAGCAAATTGACTGAAGGTGGCAAAACTCTGCTCCTGCGCATCAATCAGCACCTGGATCCGCTGACGCTGCGCCTCAGTAAATGCACCGGCGGCATAGCCGGCCGAACCTGTGGCGCGCTCCTGCCCCGCCAACTCTTTGCCCTGCATAAAACTGAACAACGCAATCAAGGCGCGTGAAATGTCCGGCTCACTGGCGGTATCCGCCGCTTCGAATACCAGGTTAAGTAACGTGCAGATGATGTGATTAAAGCCATCCATCGCCTGCGCCTGGGTCACGCTGCGGCTTTGTACTTGCTGACGCAACACCGGAAGACCGTCCAGAGCCTGCAGCGCGGTGGCAATGAGCATGCAGAAACGGCTGTAACCTGGCTGTGCCACCGCTTCAGGCAGCGCAGCCATGGCACGACGCTCCTGCAGAGCCACCTCCACCGCGCGCTGCGCGAGTTCTTCACCAAAAAGCCGACCTGCGGAGCACAGCCAGATATTGCTGGCACCACGTTCACGCTGCAGCACATGGATCAATTCACTAATGGCAGTGATTTGCTCGCCGGTGCTTAGCAGCCGCTGCAAACTGGCAATCTCGCTGGCTCGGCTGGCACGCAGGTACTTCAAAGCCCGATTCATTGCTTTCTCCTGCTGATTACCGACGTAAACAATAAATTAAGCAAAAGCCATGCCGTGCTGGGCCTGAAATGGGCAGAATATGGCCCGGAAATTCTGAAACTGCGAAAATTGTTTCGGCAGGCAATCTTTTTTGACGCACATAAATAGATTAATATTATTTATCATTTTTGATTGCCACTTTAAGCCACCAAATGCCATTGCGCACCCGCGCTTTGCTAACGGCAACAAATAAATAAAATAAGCTTATCTATCACCGTGACTATGTGTTTTATATCATCGGCCTGCGCTGCTTTTTCGCCCGCTAGCACGGGATTTCTCATGGCGCAATGGTTTGAATTCTCAAAAGTCTTAGGTAGACTTAGTTCAGCACTATCTTTCTGTAATCTGTCTGTTTTTTTGATGGCTTTCTCGCTGCCTAATCTGCCTGCCTTAAAGGCTCGTGCCGCAGATTACTCTGCAGCTAATCTGATGAAATTTGAGGATCATGGTGAATAAGAGTCTCGTGCTTGTGTTGCTGGCGGTACTAAGTTTGGCTGCTTGTAAAGCGCCACCGCCACCCGTTACTGATGACACGCTGGTAACCAGTGAAGTGAATGGCGTCCAACTGGTTCATCGTCATGCGGTGGCAGCACCTGGCGAATTCACGCCGGTCAATGAGAGTTATCGCGCGCTGTATGCAGCCTCTGTGATGACCACGCCTGATTATGGCGGCAAGGTGGTACGCTATCTTGATAACGCTAAACCGTTTGAAGTGATCGGCCGTGTTGAACACAGCTGGCTGGCGATAGCCGATGAGCCTAACGGCCCATTAATTGGCTACATTCCGCCAAAAGCCGGTGTGGAGAGCAGCCGTTATGACGCTACCCTTCGTAGCGATCGTCCGCGCCCCCGCCGCAATAGCAAACAGGTCTGCGTGGCCGTTGGAGGCGCCAGTAAAGCTTGTCGCACTAACGATACCGCGACCTGGATTTTAGACTGATAATGCAATCCGGCGCACCGTGCCCGCAGAGAGTTTCGTTCTGCGGGCTGTGATTTTCGCCCTTGCCTGGATAACCAAGATTTAATGACTCAGGATTCCCTTGCTCACGATGGCATTGTCGTGGGCAATGATAACCTTTTGCTTAATGCCGCAGCACCGATCCTGAATGCCGTGGTACGTATACGGCAGGCCGCGACGCATGACGATCCAGCCGGATTGCGCCAGTTACTCATCGAAGAGATCCGCCATTTCGAACAACGCTGTAAACAAGCGGGTTTAGCCTTTGAGATGATTATTGGTGCGCGTTACTGCCTGTGCAGCGTACTGGATGAAGCTGCAGCGCAAACGCCGTGGGGCACGCGCGGTGTGTGGTCCGGTAACGGTATGTTGGTCACGTTTCATAATGAGAGCTGGGGCGGCGAAAAGGTCTTCCAGCTGTTATCACGCGTATCGCAAAGCCCGCAGCAGCATCTTTGGCTGCTGGAACTGATCCACTATTGCCTGTTGCTCGGTTACGAAGGTCGCTATCGCGGCAGTGACAGCGGTCGCGCGCAGTGTGAAGCCATTCGTAAACGTCTGGCGCAACTGATTGCCGAGCATCGCTCGCCGAGCGCCCACCCGGCGGTGCCACTGGTGGAAGTGCATCCGCTGGTCAGCACCTTAACGCGTCCAATGGTGCCGCTGTGGGCCTGCGTCACCTTAGCGACGCTGGTGGCGAGCCTGATTTACAGCGGCCTGAACTGGCGGCTCGGCAACGCTGCTGAACCACTGTTACGCACCATTTACCAAACGCCATTGCCACAGATCACCCCCGGACGTCGTCCCACCTCACCCCAGGCGCTGCTCGATTTACATCAACGCCTGAATGATGTGATTGCCGCCGGACAGCTGGAAGTGAGCGACGGCGCGTTCGGCAGTAAAGTGATCATCCCCGCTGATAAACTGTTTTCCAGCGACGGTACCGTCGTCAATCAGGTGGGCCGCGCGCTGCTGACGCATGTGGCCAGCGCGATGAAAACCGTCAAAGGCACGGTGCTGGTGTCGGTGTATACCGATAACAGCCCGGTCGATGGCCGTTTCGCCTCCAGCTACGAATTCTCCTTTGCCCGCGCACGCGCCATCACGCAGCTGCTTAATCCGCAGCTCGCCGAAGGCCACAGCGTGAAAGCGGAAGGTCGCGGCGACAGCAATCCGCTGCTGCCGAATGACAGTAATGAAAACCGCGCCCGCAACCGTCGGGTGGAAATCACCCTGTTTGTGACACCGGAAACCCTCGGCAATCATCAGGGAGGCCAATGATGCGCGCATCACTGCAACATCTGTTAACCCACCGCTTGCTGTGGAGCCTGATTGGCGTCACGGCGTTGAGCTGCGTGCTGTGGATGCTCGGCCCCTTGTGGAGCTGGGGCGATACGCGCCCGCTTGAGCCCGTATTCCCGCGCCAGATCGCGGTCGGCCTGCTCTATTTCCTCTGGCTACTGTTCCAGTTTATTCCGGCACTGTGGCGCGGTTGGTTTAACAGCAAACTGCTCAACCGCCTGCAGCAGATGAGCCAGGAAGAGTTGTCCGATCGTCAGGCCACCGAAACCCTGCTGGCCCAGCGCTTCAGTGAAGCGGCGCTGCGCCTGAAGCGCACCCAGTTTGGCCGCCGTCATCAGCAGAGCTGGCTGGCACGTTTTCAAAGCCATTACCTTTATCAATTACCCTGGTACGTCATGATTGGCGCGCCGGGGGCCGGCAAAACCACCGCGTTACTCAATGCTGGTCTGGAATTCCCGCTGACCGACAGTCTCGGCAAAGCGGCGATTCGCGGCGTTGGCGGCACGCGGCATTGCGACTGGTGGTTCACCGACAGCGCGGTACTGATTGATACGGCCGGGCGTTACGCCTTGCAGGAGAGTCAGCGCGCACGCGATGGCGCAGAGTGGCAGAGTTTTATCAATCTGCTGAAGCGCTATCGCACCCGCCAACCGATTAACGGCGTGATCATGACCATCAGCGTCTCCGATCTGTTAACTGATTCGGCAGAGGCGCGCCATGCGCAGGCTAGCGCCCTGCGTGAGCGCATGGCGGAGCTGCATCAGCACACCGGCATTCAATTCCCTGTTTATGTGATGGTGACAAAAACCGATCTGCTGAAAGGTTTTATGAGTTTCTACGGTACCCTAAGCAAGCCGCAGCGCGATGCGATTTGGGGCTTCACCTTCCCGTGGGAACCGGGCAAACCGCATAAAGATGACTGGCATCGCAGCTTCAGTCAGCAGTATCAGCACTTAGAGCAGCGGTTGCAGCAGCAGTTGGCCGACGTGATGGCAGGCGAGCGCGATCTTACCCAGCGCGCCGATTGTTTCCTGTTCCCGCAAGAGTTCAGCTCGCTGCGTCCGTTGTTGAATGAGTATCTCGACGTGGTGTTCTCGAGTCATCAGGATCCGATTGCCTGGTCGGCGCGCGGTCTGTTCTTCACCAGCGGCACCCAGGAAGGGTTACCGTTTGACCGCATCATGGGTGAGCTGAACCGCAAATTGCAGCTGCCGCATACCGGCGAGAGCAGCCTGGCGGCCTGGGATAGCGTCAATCGCAGCAGCCCAATCCCTGGCAACAAAGGGCAGAGCTACTTTATCCGTGATTTGCTGAGCGATCTGGTGTTCCGCGAAAGCGGCCTGGCGGGCAGCAATCGCCATTGGGAATATCGCAACCGTCTGTTCCACTGGATTGGTTATGGCGTGCTGACCGGTGCGCTGCTGCTGCTCTCCTGTTTGTGGCTCACCAGCTATATTCAGAACCAGCGTTATCTGGACCAGGTTGCAGAGCGCATCGGGCCGATCACCACGCAAAGCCAGCAGGTGACCCATCAGCCCGCCGATAATATTTTTGATCTGCTACCCTTCTTAAATAACCTGGTGAAACTGCCGCTCTCCGAGCGTTTTTCCCTCGACAATCCTCCGCTTACCATGCGCGTTGGCTTGTATCGCGGCACCCAGGTCAGCGATGCGGCCTGGGCGCTTTATCAAAATGCGCTTAAGTCTTTACTGTTACCGCGGGTGGCTCAGCAGATCACTAACTTGCTGCGTGACGATCCGGGCACCGATAACGACTACAGCCGCAATGCGCTGCGTGCCTATCAGATGCTGTATCAGCCGCGCAATTATGACGGCGAGTTTCTGCGTGGCTGGCTGATGCAAAACCTGCAGCGCACGCTGCCAAGTGATGTCAGCGCGCGCGATTTGCAGCAGCTCGACTGGCATCTGAGCCAGCTGCTGGATCAGCAAATTCAATCTTCACCGTATGCGCGTGACAACGCGTTAATGATGCGCAAGCTGGCGGAGAATCTGAAAAATGCCGGTGACAGCAGCAACACGCTGGCGATTACGCCGCATGTCGTTTCGCAGCGATTGACCAGACACAGTGAGTAATGGTGAGGTAACGATGCCGACACACACTGCGCCAGGCTGGTACGGAAAGTTACCGGCCACCGGCGATTTTTTGCGCCAGCGTCTAAGCGAGAATACCGTGACGCCCTGGAGCCACTGGTTTCAACAAGGATTGATGCACTGGCATCAGCAGCCGGATGCCAGCACCGCACAGTTTCTGCGCGCGCCCGTGTGGAATTTTGTGTTGCCGCTTTCGCCACTGCGTCAGCAGGTGCAGATGGGCTGCCTGCTGCCGTCCAGCGATCGCGTTGGACGCACCTGGCCGCTGCTGGCGCTGCGCAGCTTTCCGCTGAGCAACTGGCACAGCGCACAGCTGGCGATGTCCGGCGATTGGTTCCAGGAGCTCGGCGCGCTGTTGCTGCACGCGGTACGCGATCGGCTCAGTCCCGATGCGCTGGAGCAGCAGATGCAGCGCTTGTCGCCGTTGCTGGTGCCGGATACGCAGCGCAGTGACATCATGGATGTCATTGGTTTTGATGATTTGCCCTGCACGCTGAGCTGGCGTGAAGTGGCCGACAAGTTCGATCCGCAGCAGCACATGAGCTACTGGTGGAGTAATCGCAGTGACGGTTTTAGCCATGCCACCCATAAACACAGTGGCCCGCTGACTGCGCAACTTTTTTCATTATTGTTTAACCCGGCGTCAGGTGCACAGCCGGGCCGCAACGGCCTCTATCCACCGATGTTTGAATAGGCCGTGGCGATTGCCTTGTTAACGGGATGACTCATGCAATTTACCATTGTGCAGTGCAATACGGATGTGCCCGCCAAGACGGTAGCCTTCAAACCGCCCGGCGGCACCATCGGCCGCAGTCAGGATAACGATCTGGTGCTGCCCGACGAATCGCGCGCCATATCGCGTCTGCAGGCGCTGGTGCACCTTTCGCCAGAAGGCGAGTGCCGCCTGACCAATCAGGGCAGCGTGACGTCGGTGGTACTGAACGGCGTAGCGTTGCAACGCGGTTCTCAAGTGGCGTTGCAGGATGGCGACACGTTACAAATTGGTGAGTACGGGCTCGAAGTGCGCGATCCTAATACCCTCAAAACTCAGCAGGACGACCCGCTGGCGTTCTTTGCCGACAGCAGTGACGATCCGCTCGGCATGCTGCAGGAACCCGAAATTATTCCCGAGCCAATCGCACGTCAGGAACGCCGCAACGATCCGCGTCTGGCCATTGACCCGCAAAGCGACGTGCCGACGCGGCCTGCCTTGTTGCCCGGTGCCGATCAGGACAAACTGATCGCCGCGTTGCTGGAAGGCATGGGGCTGAATAACGGCCATCAAACCACCATCACAGAAGAACAGATGCGCGTGACCGGACGTATGCTGAGTCTGTTTTCGCAAGGCACCGTCGCCCTGCTCTCCTCGCGCTCGATCCTCAAGCGCGGCGTGAAAGCCGATATGACGATGATCCTCAATGAGGCGAATAACCCATTCAAAATCCTGCCGTCCGGTAAAACCGTGCTAATGCAGATGTATCAAAGCCAGATGCCCGGCTTTATGCCGCCGGAACCGGCGGTGCGCGATGCGCTGGTGGATTTACAAGCGCATCAGCTTGGCATGATTGCCGGCATTCGTGCCATTATCGCCGCCATGCTGCAATCGTTTAGCCCACCGCGCCTGGAAGAAGAAGCCCGCAAAGATGGCGTGCTGCCAAAAATGGGGTTCAGTACCGGACGCAAAGCGGCGCTGTGGGACTACTTCTCGCGCCACTATCAGCGCACCGCGGGCGAAATTGAAGATGACTTTCATACGCTGTTCGGTGAAGCCTTCCTGCATGCCTATGATATGGAAGTGAATCAGTACAAAGACTCCCAGACGCGGACCGAAGACGCATGAAGATGATGTTTGCCAGTCGCTGCCAGCAAGGCATGCGCGACGAAAATCAGGATCGCACCGGGGCCGAACTGGACGAGCGTAAAGCCTGTTTTCTGGTGTGTGATGGCGTGGCGGGTTTGCCTGGCGGGGATATCGCCGCGCAGCTGGTGCGCGATACGCTCCTGACGCAGTTGCAGCATAGCGATATTTTTACCCCGGAAAGCACGCGCGCCGCCATCGAACACTGCCAGCAAGTGCTGATCGAGGCACAGGGAAACAATCCGAATTTTTCACGTATGAGCACCACCCTTGCCGCGCTGTTTATTGACCGTGAAAAACAGCTCGCATGGTGGGCGCACGCAGGTGACAGCCGGGTTTATCACTTCCGTCATGGGGTGCTAAATCAGGTCACGCGTGACCACAGTTTGGCCCAGCAGTTGCGTGAGGCGGGCTATGAAAATACCGGCATTAACAGTAATTTACTCTATAATGCGCTCGGTGTTGAGCCTGCACGTCCGGCGACCTTTAGCGAGGTGATTTCGCTGGCCGATGGCGATGCCTTTTTGGTTTGCAGCGATGGATTCTGGCTCAATCTCACCACCCACGAAATGGAACTTGCCCTGCGTATGGTGAATGCCTGCGAAGAGTGGCTAACTTTGATGGAACAAGCCGTTAACCGCAGTGTGAAAAGCGACAATCTCAGTGCTTTGGCAGTCTGGATTGGCGAACCGCAGGAAGCGACGCTGCTTTACTCCCAGGCTGATGCGGCACGTTTTATGCCGTCACGTTATTGATCCAAGGATTCTTATGAAAGTGTGGTTGACGGGCTTTGCAACGCTGTTGCTGGCCTTAAATGCGCAGGCTGAAGATTATCGTGTGGTGTATTCACCGAGCCTGTCATTGGAAGTCTACATTGATGACGTGGCCAGTAAGGCGCCCAACGACTGGTGTAAAGAGACGCTGCCGCTGCGTATCGTCTCGGGCAAAAGCACCGATTCCAGCATTCTGACCAGCTTTCTACCGCGCGTCGGTACATTGCTGGCAAATCAGTGTGGCTTGCTGGATGAGTTACCGTGGCAGATGACGAATAAAGACGGCAGCGTGTTGGCTAACGGCAGCGCAGCCAAATTACAAAACTGGCGCCCGATCGTCATCAATGATGCGACCGCCAGCGCCACCAGCAGCAATGCGGCGCCGCTCGATCTGTCGCGCCCGGCGGATAACACGCCGCTGCAACATTTTGCGCTGCCCGGCGGCTGTCATTTCCGCACCTGGTGGGACGACAAAGGCGAATCGCTGTTTATCCCGGATAATCCGAAGCAGCACTGCTCCACCGAAGGTTGGCTGGAAGGCCCAAGCGAAATGACGCTGATGAGCCAGGGTAACACGCGCAATGTGGCGCTGAACTTTTATCAAGGCTACCCGATTGCAGATTTGAAACTCAGCGGTCCGCCGCTTGAAGTGGTCTCGGTCAATAACCAACGCATGATTGTTACGCGTCCGGATGCCGATGATAGCTGGTTAGTGCTGCCCTTTGATGCACAACAGCATGTGTGGCGCTTCAGCGGCACACTCCTGATGAAGATGGACAAAACCGCCGATCAGGACAGCGATGCTCTGAAAAAGCGGGTTGAAACGTTACGCGGCGTTTGGTCGCCGCAATTTATGCCACAGCAAAAAGTGACTGTGTTACTGATTGACACCCTGCATGCGGATCTCGCCGATCCGGCGATTGGTGCCTGGCGTAACATTAATTAATTAGCGGTCGTTGCCTGCCGTCATCGTGATGACGGGGCGCTACAGGACGTGTTCAGAGAGTTCACTATGTCGGCAAACGAAAACCATACACCTAACGCCCTCCCTGCGGGCTACCGGTTTAATGAATTTGAAATCAAGGAAGTGATTGGCGGCGGCGGCTTCGGCATTGTTTATCGTGCCTGGGATCATCAGCTGGAACGCACCATCGCCATCAAAGAGTACATGCCGGTTTCGCTGGCGGTGCGTGCGGCAGATATGTCGCTGGAACTGCGCGGTGAGCGTTTCCATAAGCTGTTCACCGCCGGTCGCAACAGTTTTATTCAGGAGGCGCGCCTGCTGGCACGCTTTAATCATCCCGGCCTGCTGCACGTCTTGCGCTTCTGGGAAGAGAACGGCACCGCCTACATGGGGACGCTCTATTACAGCGGCATGACGTTGAAAGAGTGGCAGATCACCAGTCCGAACAGCATTGATGAAAGCTGGATTCGACGTCTGCTGCCGCCGCTGTTTGGTGCCATTGATACCATTCACGCCGCCGGTTATCTGCATCGTGATATCTCGCTGGATAACATTCAGATTCAGGAAAACCAGCTGCCGGTGCTGCTCGATTTTGGTTCCGCGCGCAAAGAGATCGGTAACCTCTCTGATGAAACCGAGATCATGCTTAAACCCGGCTTTGCGCCGATTGAGCAATACAGCGAAGAGGGTGAAATCGAACAAGGTCCGTGGACCGATATCTATGCGCTGGGTGCGGTGCTGCACAACCTGATCACCGGCCACGCACCGCCGGTGAGCGTGGTGCGCTGTATCGAAGATAACTATCAGCCGCTGGTGGAGCGCAAGCCGGAAGGCTATTCGCTGCCGCTGCTGAGCGCCATTGACTGCGCGTTAGCGATGAAGCCGGCCGATCGTCCGCAAAGTATTGATGCCTTCGCCAGCTTGATTGATCTGCCGGTGAGCGATGTTGAAGCACTCTCAACCACCCTTCCGGTGGTGGCAGAACCTGCTTTAGCGGCGGAACCGATCACCACTACGCCGGAACCGCAGATTTTAGCGGTGAACCATGGCGCCGCCGCGGTTGAACCCTTAACGCCGCGCAACGTGCGTCGCTTGTCGCCAGGTTTAGTGGCAGCCGCCGCGATTGCCGTTTTGGCGGTTGTGGTGGTGGTATGGAAAGCGAATCGTCAGAGCGAAGTGCCGCCGGTGGCTGTGAGCACCACGCCAGCCGCGCCGGCTGCGCCGGCTGCGCAAGGTAGTAATGCCGTGAGCAGCGCACCCACGGTAGCGACTGTTTATCTGCGTTTGCAGGCGGGTGAGAATGTGATGCTGAATGGGGAAGCCCGGGATGTGAAGCCTTCCACCAGCGGGTTTGCCTCGCTGAATCTGGCGGCCGGTAATTATCGCATTGAAGTGCGTAACGGCAACCAGGTGCATAGCCAATCGCTGACCATTGATAAGCCGGGAACCTGGCTGATTAACCCGGGTCAGTAATCCACTTTAGCGCGCTGCCGCATGACCCTGCAGCGCTCTGACTTCTGCCGCGAGGCGCGTCAGCGCCGCTTCCTGCATCCCTCGTTTACCCAGTTCTTGCTCCAGCGCATACAGATACTGTGCGTTGGTGCCGAGCGGACCGCTGGCCTGAGCAATCAATGGCGCGATGGTGCTACGGCAGGAGTCGGTTTCATACAGCGGATGACGCGGATCCATGATGAACACCAGCGCGGTCACTTTGCGCCCATCCTCCAGCACCAGTTCACACCAGGTCGGCAGATAGCAACCGGTGATCATCTCACGCTTCCACAGCAGCTCCAGCTCATCATGCAAGCGCGATTCCGGTAACCGGAACGCCAGTCCGCTGGTTGAGCCGCCCTCTTTCAGCGCCAGCATACGGCCTGGTGCGGTAACGGTACCGCGACCCGCGATCAGACGCAGGCAAAAGGCGCGGTGCCAGCCTTCTAATCGGCCTGGTGCCACTTCGGCCGCTTCAAAAATCGGATTCCACATCAGCGAACCATAGCCAAAGATCCATACCGGACTTTGATCAGGGCGGCAGGCAAGCGTCGCTGACAGTGATGCCGCGCGCTTTTCACAGCTCCAGAAAAGCGCTTCATCAATGTCGCCAAACGATGTTTTACAATCTGCTTTTAATAAAAATTCCCGCGTTAACACTGTTGTCTCCTCTACTGCGCTGACATCTTGCCGGTGTGGTTCCTTAAAACTGATGTCTACAGGCGACGCTCATGGCATCGTCTTAAGAGAAGACATTAATTCATTTTTAACAAAAATTTCAAGATTGACCCCGATCACAAAAGGGAAATTCTGTGTAAATAGCATCGGCTGCCTGGCGGGGAACTTGAATAGCGATGAAAAAAGTGCGAAGCGGGCCGCAATGGCCCGCATGACAAGCTAGTGTTTAGGATGCCACTTGTCGTCATCGCCTTTAGCATACTCTTGCTTAACGGCTGACCAAGCGACCTTGTGCGCGACCTCTTCTCGCGATTCGTCGCCGCGTCTGTCATCCGGATCTTTGTACTGGTCCCAGGCACTGTTAAACGCCTTTTGATAAATAGTTTGTGCGTGACTGGGTAACACATGACGCACGCTATCTGGCAGTTCTTTATGAGATGAATACGGCATATTTCCTCCTGTTTCATGCACCGGCCTTAAGCCTGGATCATCTGCGTTAAAATGCAAACCCTCACTTTCAGTGACAGAACGATTAAAGCAGGGTTAAACCAGCATAAATCATAGTATAAAGGGAGATTATTGCGAACAATTCCACCTTTAATCTGTTAATCCTCTATTGCAACATAATGAATATAGGCGCTAATCCAGCGATAACACGCTCTTTTACCGTGTTATATATAATAACGGCCTTTGGTAAAATCGCGTAAAGTCACAGCAGCATAGCTGATGAAAAGTTACACTGCGTTGCGTCAGAAAACTCATTATATTTATCAGGCAATGATTGCCTGCTTTGTACTTTTTCCGGAGAGGATGGTAAATGCCTGGACAAGAGAAAACCCGCCATACCGAGTACTCACTGATTTTCCCCGTTGCTGCGCTGGCGGTGCTGAGTTTCTTCGGCAACCAGACAGCGCTTCTGCCGGTTATCGGCATCAACTTGCTCGCCTTAGTCGCCATTCTCTTTAGCGCTTTCAGCGTGGTGCGTCACGCCGACGTTTTGGCACACCGTTTAGGCGAACCTTATGGCTCATTGATTCTGAGCCTTTCGGTGGTGATTCTCGAGGTGAGCCTGATCTCCGCGCTGATGGCCACCGGCGATGCCGCGCCCGCGCTGATGCGCGATACGCTCTACTCCATCATCATGATCGTGACCGCCGGTTTGGTGGGTTTTGCCCTGCTGCTAGGCGGACGCAAATTTGCGACACAGTACGTCAATCTGGCGGGCGTTAAGCAATACATGATCGCCATCTTTCCGTTGGCGATTCTGGTGCTGGTATTTCCCAATGCATTACCCGGCGGCAACTTCACTACCACCCAGGCACTGATAATTGCGGCCATTTCCGCGGCGATGTATGGCGTATTCCTGCTGATTCAAACCAAGACGCACCAAAGCTTGTTCGTCTATGAACACGAAGATGATGGCGATGATCCCCATCACGGTAAACCCTCGGCGCACAGTTCGTTGTGGCACACCGCGTGGCTGATTGTGCATCTGATTGCTGTCATCACCGTGACCAAGATGAATGCTAACCCGCTGGAAAGTTTGCTGACGGAGTTGAACGCCCCAGCGCAGTTCACGGGCTTCCTGGTAGCGCTGTTGATTTTATCGCCGGAAGGTTTAGGGGCAATTAGAGCGGTGCTGATGAATCAGGTGCAGCGCGCGATGAATTTGTTCTTCGGTTCAGTGCTGGCGACCATTTCACTCACCGTGCCTGCGGTGACAATCATTGCGACCTTAACCGACCAGCAATTGGTGTTCGGCCTTGAGCCACCGCAAATGGTGATGATGAGCGCCGTACTCATTCTGTGTCATATCTCGTTCTCAACCGGTCGTACCAACGTGTTGAACGGTGCCGCGCATCTGGCGCTGTTTGCGGGATATTTGTTGACGATTATGCTGTGAGTTGCAGGTCAGCATGAGCACACACTCTAGCGGCGTGATTAATCGCGCAATACATTGCGCCGTTAGCATATTTATAATTTGCGCATTACAAACATAAAAAAGGCGCCATCGGCGCCTTTTTCACATCTGAAAATCATCTGTTGCTGGTATCCAGCTCTGGGAAACTCTTCACCAGATCGTCAATCGCTTTCATCTGCGCCAGGAATGGCTCAAGCTTATCCAGCGGCAGCGCGGAGGGACCATCACACTTGGCGCTGTTTGGCTCTGGGTGGGCTTCGATGAACAAACCAGCAATGCCAACCGCCATACCGGCACGCGCCAGTTCAGCGACCTGCGCACGACGGCCACCAGACGCCGCGCCGAACGGATCGCGGGTTTGCAGCGCGTGGGTTACGTCGAAGATCACTGGGCTATTTTGGGTGACATTCTTCATCACGTTGAAACCGAGCATATCGACAACCAGGTTGTCATAACCGAAATTGCTACCGCGATCGCACAGGATAACCTGGTCGTTGCCGCCTTCGACGAATTTGTCATAGATGTTACCCATTTGGCCTGGGCTAACAAACTGAGGCTTCTTCACGTTGATAACTGCGCCGGTTTTCGCCATCGCTTCCACCAGATCGGTCTGACGTGCGAGGAATGCCGGCAACTGGATCACATCCACCACATCCGCCACCGGCTGCGCCTGCGACGCCTCATGCACGTCAGTGATGATTTTCACGCCGAAAGCTTGCTTCAGCTCCTGGAAAATCTTCATGCCCGCTTCCAGACCTGGACCACGATAGGATTTGATCGAAGAACGGTTCGCTTTATCAAAAGAGGCTTTAAATACGTAAGGGATGCCGAGTTTGTCGGTGACCTTAACGTAGTGTTCGCAGATGCGCATGGCGAGATCGCGCGATTCCAGCACGTTCATGCCGCCGAAGAGAACGAATGGCAGATCGTTTGCGACCTTAATATCGCCAATACTCACTACTTTCTGTGTCATGCCCTTTCCTTTTATTTCGGTACGCTTAGTGCAGCGTCACCTGTTTCTGTTCAATTGCGTGAATCTGCACTTTAATCATTTCGCTGACCGGATCTTCAGGACACTGTTCAACGAAATAGGTCAAATCAGTCAGCGCGATGTGTTCGCACTCTAATTGCGCGTAGATCAAACCGCGATCGCGAATTTCATAAGGATCGTCCGGATCGATCTGCAGCAACACCTTGCTCACGTTCAGCGCCAGCTCCATCTGCTTCTCTTCCATCAGCGCGGATTTCAAGGTGTCGAGCATCTTGCGCATCACATTGATGGTCTTGGCTTCGTCGAGATCGTCGTTATACAGCTTGGCGGTTGGGCTGATATTGCCTTTGAGCCACACTTCCAGCGTGTGCGTGTCCAGCGTCTCGCCGTTGAACGGGTTGATCAGCCACATTTCGCCATCCAGCCAGTCGGCACGCAAAATCAGCTGCGTCGGGAAAATCACCGGCATCAGCGGCAATTCCAGCTCATCGGCGATGTGCAGCAGAATCACTCCCAGCGACACCGCGGTACCCTGACGACTCTTTAACACTTTGTCGATCCACAGCGCGTCAGAAAGATTGTAAACGCCACTGGCGCCGCCAAATCCCCACTGACGATAGAACAGCTCCAGCAGCTTACCCAGCTGCAAATCGGCGTCCTGTTCACTGCTTACGAACTCACGGGCTTCATCTACCAGTGCCGCCAGCTGTTGTTGCACAGACGGCGCGGAGAAATCATTGCGTATGGCGCATGTGGCGCCAATCACCGCTTCACTCAACGGTGTATCACTGTAATCGAGTTGCTCTGGCGAGGTCATACAATCCCCAATAACGGCATTTTGGTCATCGCCAGCTTAATCACAAACAGTAAAGCTACGATTGCAATCAGGAAGGCGATCCAACGTGTCCCCATTTTACGTGGGCGACGGCTCAATGCCACGGAACCTAAGGCGATGTAGATAATAACCCCTAACAGCTTCTCCGTCAGCCAGCTTCCTTGCGGTGTGAACGGATAAAAGTGCGTGATCATTACTAACAACGCACCGCTTAACAGCAAAAAGGTGTCGTTGATGTGCGGCGCAATGCGCACCCAGCGGCGCTGTAGCATGGCTGAGCCAGTGCTCTGCCAGTAGAAACGCAGCAAAAATAGACTGATGGTCAGGGCGACAGTCAGCAAGTGAAAATGTTTGATCAGGGGATACCAGCTCGCCATCGTTATTCCTTATTAAAAAATTGTCCTAGTGTGACGCGCGGATTACCGCCGTAATCGTCAACGGTGCTTACCGCCTGATAACCGTGCTGCGTCATGATGGCGCGCACGGCTTCGCCCTGCTGCCAGCCATGTTCCAGCAGCAACCAGCCGCCAGACTGCAACCAGTGCGGTGCGGTGTGAATGATGAAACGTAAATCGGCCAAACCCTGATCGTCCGCCACCAGCGCACTGAGCGGCTCAAAGCGCACGTCACCCTGCTGCAGATGTTCATCGGCGGCATCAATATAGGGCGGATTACTCACAATGAGATCAAAACGTTGGGTGGGAAGATCGTGAAACCAGTTGCTGAGGATAAAACGGGCGTTATCAATGTGGAGACGTTGTGCGTTGTACTGCGCCAGTTCTACCGCCGCCGCAATGCGATCGCAGCCGATAACCTGACAGCCAGGCCGTTCGCTGGCGAGTGCCAATGCAATCGCGCCAGTGCCGGTGCCCAAATCCAACAGTGAGGTTGCCGTTACCGGCAAATGTGCCAGCGCTTGCTCCACCAGCACTTCGGTATCTGGACGCGGAATCAGCGTGGCATCGCTCACGCGCAACGGCAGCGACCAGAATTCTCGCTCGCCAACCAGATGCGCAATTGGCTCACCCTTGACGCGGCGTGCCAGCAGCGCATTCAGCTGTTCCAGTTGCTGCGCGTCCAGTTCCGCGTCGTCAAACGCAATCAGCCAACTGCGAGGTTTGCCCGTCACAAAACCCAGCAAAATTTCCGCGTCACGCTTCGGGCTGTCGCCGCCACAGAGCGCGACGACAGCCTGTTGAAGCCAGCGACGGATGAGCATTAATCCTGTCCAGCCAGTGCGGCCAGCTGATCGGCTTGATACTCCTGCACAATCGGCTCAATCAGCGCATCCAGCTTGCCTTCCATCACCTCATCAAGACGGTAGACGGTAAGGTTGATGCGGTGATCGGTCACGCGACCCTGTGGGAAGTTATAGGTGCGGTTACGATCCGAACGGTCGCCGCTGCCGAGCAGGTTACGACGCGTTGAGGCTTCAGCGGCATTACGCTTGGCGGTTTCCGCAGCGTGAATACGCGCACCCAGCACCGCTAAGGCTTTAGCTTTGTTTTTGTGCTGTGAACGTTCATCCTGACACTCCACGACAATGCCGGTTGGCAAGTGGGTGATACGAATGGCGGAATCGGTGGTGTTAACGTGCTGGCCACCCGCACCGGAGGAACGGAAGGTGTCGATTTTCAAATCGCCCGCGTTGATTTCCGGCATTTCTGCTTCTGGCAGTTCCGGCATCACCGCAACGGTGCAGGCTGAGGTGTGAATACGCCCTTGTGATTCGGTTTCTGGCACGCGCTGTACGCGATGACCACCCGATTCAAACTTAAAGCGCCCATAAGCACCGTCACCGCTGATGCGGGCGATCACTTCTTTATAGCCGCCGTGCTCGCCTTCGTTAGCGCTGATGATCTCGACCTGCCAGCGACGCGCTTCGGCGTAACGGCTGTACATGCGGAACAGATCGCCGGCAAAAATCGCGGCTTCGTCACCGCCGGTACCGGCACGCACTTCGACAAAGCACGAACGTTCATCATCGGGATCTTTCGGCAGCAGCAGCACTTGCAGCTGTTGTTCCAGCACTTCACGCTTCTCGCGTGACAGTTTTAATTCTTCCTGCGCCATCTCGCGCATTTCCGGGTCTTCCAGCATCATTTCGGCAGTTTCAACATCTTCCTGCACCTGCTGCCACTCGCGGAAACAACGGGTGACGTCGCTAAGCTGGGCATATTCGCGTGATAACGCACGGAAACGATCCTGATCGGCAATCACGCCGGCATCGCCCAGCAACGCTTCCACTTCCTCGTGGCGTTCCTGGAGCGCTTCCAGCTTGGCAACAATAGAGCTCTTCATGTAATAGCGGGTATCCCAGTGATAGATCGTGACTTACCAGATTACTCTAAACCGAGGCTGTCACGTAAGATCTGCAGGCGTTCGCTGTCGCCGTCGCGCGCGGCCTGCTGCAGTGATTTGGTTGGTGCATGAATTAAACGATTGGTCAGCTTGTGGGCCAGTTCCTGCAGTACTTTCTCGGCGTCAGCGCCCTGCCGCAACGCCATGACAGCACGTTCATGCAGTTCGGCGCGCACCTGATCGGCCTGCGAGCGATATTCGCGGATGGTCTCGACGGCGCTTTGCGCGCGCAGCCAGGACATAAATTCACCGCTTTCCTGCACCACAATGCTTTCAGCCTGCACGGCAGCGGCTTTACGCTGCGCCATGTTCTGCTCAATGATCGCTTGCAGGTCATCAACGCTGTAGAGGTAGGCGTTCGCCAGTTTGCCCACTTCTGGCTCAACATCGCGCGGTACGGCGATATCGACCAGCAGCATGGGCTGATTGCGACGCGCTTTCAGCGCGCGCTCCACCATCCCTTTCCCAATAATCGGCAGCGGGCTGGCGGTGGAAGAGATAATAATGTCAGCATCGGCCAGACGGGTTTCGATATCGCCTAAACCAATCACTTCTGCCCCGACTTCGTCGGCCAGCAGCTGCGCGCGTTCGCGGGTGCGGTTGGCGATCATCAACTTTTTAACGTTGTGTTCGCGCAGATGACGCGCCACCAGCTCGATAGTTTCACCCGCGCCCACCAGCAACACGTTAACAGTACTGAGCGATTCAAAGATTTGACGCGCCAGTGAACAGGCGGCGAAGGCGACCGACACCGCGCTGGCGCCAATTTCGGTTTCGGTACGCACGCGTTTAGCCACCGAGAAGGTTTTCTGGAACATGCGCTCCAGTTCACTGCTCAGCGCGTGGTCGCGTGACGAATCAACAAACGCTTTTTTAACCTGACCTAAAATTTGTGGTTCACCCAACACCAGTGAATCCAGCCCACTGGCGACACGCATCAGATGGCTGACTGCCGCGTTATCCTGATGCCAGTAGAGGCTGTTACGCACATCCTCTTCACGCAGATCGTGATAGTCACACAGCCAACGCACCAGCTTCTCCTGCAGGTCGGCTTGCTGCTCTACACTGAGGTAGAGTTCCGTACGGTTGCAGGTCGAGAGGACCACGCCGCTCTGCACCATCGGCTGGGACAGCAGGCTATTCAGCGCCAGTTCCAGCGTGTCTGGTGTAAACGCAACGCGTTCGCGTAGCGCAACAGGTGCAGTTTTGTGGTTAATTCCGAGTGCAAGCAGCGTCATGTGATTCGGGTTGGGATATCCCAATAGTTGTCAGGGTTTTGTGCAGCGCATTCTACAAGATGCCACAGGTCAAGAAAAGCCATACAAAGCCTATGACAGTAATAAGATTAAACTGATCGTGCGCAATTATTGCCATTACAGCATTGACGGCTTACATGCGGATGGTTAGCGTTACCGGTTACGAAGTAAAAACGTGTCTGAGGAGATGACCACGTGATGCAATTGCCCCCGCGCAAGTTACTGCGCCTTTTACCCCTTGCCAGCGTGTTACTGGCTGCATGTAGCGTTAACAAACCACAAGGTCCGGGCCCAAGCACCACATCACCGCAATGGCAGCAGCATCAGCAAGCCGTGGCGAAAATCAGCCAGTATCAGACGCGCGGCGCGTTCGCTTACCTGTCGGATAAGCAAAAAGTGTATGCGCGCTTTAACTGGCAGCAAACCGCTGCCGATCGTTATCGCCTGCTGTTAACCAATCCGCTGGGCAGCACTGAACTGCAGCTGGATGCGCAAGGTTCTGTGGTGCAGATCGTGGATAACAAAGGCAAGCGCTACGTCAGCAACGATGCTGAGAAGATGATTTCACAGCTTACCGGTATGGATATCCCGCTCGCCAATCTGCGTCAGTGGATGATGGGCTTGCCGGGCGATGCCAGCGATTATCAGCTGAACAACAATTACCAGCTGCAGAGCCTGAACTACAGCCGTGACGGTCAGCAGTGGAAGGTAAATATTTCTGATTACGACAGCAAAGTGAATCCGCCGCTGCCGGCCAATCTGGAGTTGTCTGAAGGCGGTCAACGCATCAAATTACGCATGGATAGCTGGACCACCCAATGATCACCACGTGGCCCGCGCCAGCTAAACTGAATCTTTTTCTGTATATCACGGGCCGTCGTCCTGACGGCTACCACAATCTGCAAACCCTGTTTCAGTTTCTTGATTACGGTGACACGCTGGAGATCACCCCGAATAGTAGCGGCGAGATTACGCTGCTAACGCCGCTGGCGGGCGTGCCGGATGACGAGAACCTGATTGTGCGTGCCGCGCAGGCATTAAAAGCGTTCGCCGCCGCACGTGGCACCTTGCCCGCGCAGGCCGGTGCAACCATTGCGCTGGAGAAGGTTTTGCCGATGGGCGGAGGATTGGGAGGCGGTTCATCGGATGCGGCTACAGTGTTAGTGGCACTCAACCATCTGTGGCAAACCGGGCTAAGCGTGGATGACCTGGCTGAGATTGGCATCCAACTGGGCGCCGATGTGCCGGTGTTTATTCGTGGTCATGCGGCTTTTGCTGAAGGCGTTGGCGAGCAGTTGCAGCCAGCCAATCCTGCGGAAAAGTGGTATTTGGTTGCGCATCCTGGCGTGAGCATCGCCACGCCCGTTCTGTTCCGCGATCCCGAGTTGACGCGTGATTCGCCAATCCGCACATTAGATGAACTGTTACAGCGTCCTTTTCACAATGATTGCGAGGCTGTGGCAAGAAAACGTTTTCGTAAGGTTGATGAGCTGCTTTCCTGGCTGCTAGAATACGCGCCGTCGCGCCTGACTGGGACCGGAGCTTGTGTGTTTGCTGAATTTGACACCGAATCCGACGCACGTCAGGTGCTAGAGCTTGCCCCGAAATGGATTTGCGGATTTGTGGCGCGCGGGCTTAATCTCTCGCCGTTGCAGCGCACACTTTCTGGGCTATAAGCGTTTACGTGACAGTGTCACCCGTTCCAGACACTGCACGTTGCGCATTAACACACCCGTATGAACATGCTCTTTGGTATTCGCCGGTTACTCTAGAGCCGTTCATTCTCTGGACGCCAAGCCTGAGGTTCTTCTCGTGCCTGATATGAAGCTATTTGCTGGTAACGCCACCCCGGAACTAGCACAACGTATTGCCAACCGCCTTTACACTAGCCTCGGAGACGCCGCTGTTGGCCGTTTCAGTGATGGTGAAGTAAGTGTACAGATCAACGAAAATGTACGCGGTGGTGATATTTTCATCATCCAGTCCACCTGTGCCCCCACCAACGATAATCTGATGGAGCTGGTTGTGATGGTCGACGCCTTGCGTCGGGCTTCTGCTGGTCGTATTACTGCTGTTATTCCTTACTTTGGCTATGCGCGTCAGGACCGCCGTGTGCGTTCTGCTCGTGTCCCCATCACCGCCAAGGTAGTTGCCGATTTCCTTTCCAGCGTGGGTGTTGACCGTGTTCTCACCGTTGACCTGCATGCTGAACAGATCCAGGGCTTCTTTGATGTCCCGGTGGATAACGTCTTTGGCAGCCCAATTCTGCTGGAAGATATGCTGCAAATTGGACTGGAAAACCCGATTGTGGTTTCCCCAGACATCGGTGGCGTGGTGCGCGCTCGCGCTATCGCCAAACTGCTCAACGATACCGATATGGCTATCATCGACAAACGTCGCCCGCGCGCGAACGTTTCTCAGGTGATGCACATTATTGGTGACGTTGCGGGTCGTGACTGTGTACTGGTCGACGATATGATCGACACCGGCGGTACGCTGTGCAAAGCGGCTGAAGCGTTGAAAGAGCGCGGCGCGAAACGTGTCTTCGCCTACGCCACTCACCCTATCTTCTCTGGCAACGCGGTGGAAAACCTGCGTAAGTCGGTGATCGACCAGGTGATTGTCTGCGATACCATTCCGCTGTCTGAAGAGATGAAATCTCTGCCAAACGTGCGTACTTTAACGCTGTCTGGCATGTTGGCCGAAGCGATTCGTCGTATCAGCAACGAAGAATCTATCTCCGCGATGTTTGAGCATTAATTCATCGCGTGAAACCGGGCCCCGTGCCCGGTTTTTCTTTGGCTCTGCTTTAAACCTTACTCACCGATTAAGCCACTTTCACCACTGATATTTCCCGATAAATTCCGTTAAAACCCGCTATTCTCGCTGCCATTCACTCTTTTATGCCAACTCGCATTGCCGTCCTTTAGCGTTCCAATGATTAATGGTATTTTTCTCCACACTTTTGCTAAGAGCTCCGACCACTATGACTCTCGACATTTACACGCTGTTTGTTTGCGAGCTCTATGTGTTGGGGTTTTTAAGCATCATTTTGGTGTTTGCCTGGGTCGGCGCGCAATATGACCGCGTGTTGGGCTGCACCACACTGGCGCTGGTGTTGACCTTAGGCGCCGTCTTCCTCAGTAGCTTGCGCAGCGCGGGATTCCATTTTTTACCCGTCGCGGTCGGCAATGTGATGTTGCTTTTGGCCTATGGCAATCAGCTCAATGCTTTCCGGCTTTTTTGTAGCAAACCCATTGGATTCAGTTGGTTAGCTGGGGGATTATTATGGGCAATCCTGTGTCTGTTCCCCGAGTTTTACTACAGCCAGCCGAAGCGTGTGCTGGTAATTTGCCTGCTGTGCATTATTTTTACTGGCGCGCTGATCCGCTTGCTGTGGCGGGTTCACGCGTCCTTAACCGTGACCTTCTGGCCAGCGCAAATCCTGCTGTGGATTCATTTGTTGTTTCACGTGGCGCGCCTCTTTCTGGATGATGCAGTGGCGTCACCGGTACGTGGATCGATTGGCGGTTCCAGCTTCTCGGTGTATGTCATTCTCGAATCGATTCTGTTTGTCATCGGCCTAACCTTCACGATTCTGGCAATGGTCAATGAACGCACGCAAATCGCTCATAAGCTGGCCTCCATGCACGATCCGCTCACCAGCGTGTGGAATCGCCGTGCGCTGTTCGAGCAGGCGGAAAAAATAGCGCAGCGCAGCGCGCGCCAGACGCAGACTTTTGTCTACAGTGCGGTTCTGTTCGATTTGGACCATTTTAAAAGCATCAATGATCGCTTTGGTCATCAGCAAGGTGACCAGGTTTTGGTGGATTTTTGTCAGGTGGTGCAGGGGTTATTGCCTGAAGAAGCGCACTTTGCCCGTTTGGGCGGCGAAGAGTTTGCGGCGATTATCCCGGGCGATGCTGAGCAGGCGCAAGTAGTGTGTGAACGTATTCGTTTGGCGACACAGGTGTCGCAACCCAACGACGTACGCTATACCGTGAGTATTGGCTTTGCCACCGCCCTGCAAGCCGGTCAACCTTTTCCGCCGCTGCTGGCGCTGGCCGATGAAGCCTTATATCGCGCTAAAGCCAGCGGCCGTAACCGCATTGAACGTTATTTCACGCCGTTACAGCCGGTGCAGAAAGCGGTGTTGACTTAATGTGATGAGTGGTTGCGGCGGCAACGCTTGTCGCCGTAATGACGCAACCAGTAATAACGATCTTCAACGCGCTCACGTCCACTGACGCGCGCACCTACCAGCCACAGTAAAGCGCCAACAAAGATGCTGAACATTGCACCGTGCGCGAGAAACTGTGGCAGATTGAGTGAAGGAAGCTGATTAATAATAGAATACCCGACGCCCAGTACCATCGTCAGTAAACCTAGACACATCAAACTATTACCTACAACGCGGCATTTTTGACGTTTCATGATCCACCTCCATCCTTATAAAAAAGCAAAACAGCACGTATGGTTAACTAGCCATAAGCTTAGGCAATACCTGCCGCTTAAGTTGCGTACAGGATCACAGTTCCTTCACAACCTTTGACAAATCTTTACCGCCAGCACCTTGATTTCGATAGAAAATGATTAGTCACGAAGAGATATTATCTGCCGTTAACGACCTTTGTCATCCGTGGCGCCAGGCAGTAAACTATCGCCCTTTCCGCAGCAAGACAGGATAAACATCGTGAGCAGCATTAAACTGATTGTGGGGCTGGCTAATCCCGGCGCTGAATACGCCGCAACGCGCCATAACGCTGGCGCCTGGTATGTCGATTTACTGGCGAGCCGCAACAATCAGTCGTTAAAAGACGAGCCAAAATTTTATGGCTACACCGCGCGCCTGTCGCTGGCGGGAGAGGATGTGCGCCTGCTGGTACCCACCACTTTTATGAACCTGAGCGGAAAAGCAGTGGCGGCGATGGCGACCTTCTACCGGATTACGCCGGAAGAGATTTTAGTGGCGCACGATGAGCTGGATTTGCCGCCAGGCGTGGCGAAGTTCAAGCAAGGTGGCGGCCATGGCGGCCATAACGGGCTGAAAGACATCATCAGCAAACTGGGCAACAACAATAATTTTCACCGTTTACGCGTCGGTATCGGCCATCCCGGTGACCGCAATAAAGTCACCGGTTTCGTGCTGGGCAAACCGCCAGCCAGCGAACAAAAACTGATAGACGATGCCGTAGACGAAGCGGTCCGCTGCACCGAATTGTGGCTGAAAGAAGACAAAATTAAGGCAATGAACCGTCTGCACGCGTTCAAGGCTGGCTAAGGCCAATTCCCGCGCCGCAGAAGGCAATTCTGTGTATAATGCGCGAAATTTTTTGAATCTGTCGGTGCTGTTCAACAGCACTGCGCACTCAGTGAGAAAGGTAATCAGACCATGGGATTTAAATGCGGTATTGTGGGCCTGCCGAACGTCGGTAAATCCACCCTGTTCAACGCGCTGACCAAAGCGGGTATCGAAGCAGCCAACTTTCCGTTCTGCACCATCGAGCCAAACACCGGTGTGGTGCCAATGCCCGATCTGCGCCTCGATCAGCTGAGCGAAATTGTTAAGCCACAGCGTGTGGTGCCAACCACCATGGAATTCGTGGATATCGCCGGTCTGGTGAAAGGCGCATCCAAAGGTGAAGGCCTGGGCAACCAGTTCCTGACCAACATCCGTGAAACTGAAGCCATTGGCCACGTAGTGCGCTGCTTCGAGAACGACAACATCATCCACGTTGCGGGTAAAGTTAACCCGGCGGAAGATATTGACGTGATCAACACCGAGCTGGCGCTGTCAGATCTCGACACCTGTGAACGTGCCATTCAGCGTTGCCAGAAGAAAGCCAAAGGCGGCGACAAAGATGCCAAAGCCGAACTGGCTGCGCTGGAGAAATGCCTGCCACACCTGTCAGAAGCGGGTATGTTGCGCGCACTCAATCTGGATGCGGACGAGAAAGCGGCCATCCGCTACCTCAGCTTCCTGACGCTGAAGCCAACCATGTACATCGCTAACGTCAACGAAGACGGTTTCGAAAACAATCCGTATCTTGATCAGGTGCGAGCGATTGCTGAAGCCGAAGGTTCAGTCGTGGTGCCGGTGTGTGCTGCCGTTGAGTCTGATATCGCTGAGCTGGAAGATGACGAGCGCGACGAGTTTATGGCTGAACTGGGTCTGGAAGAGCCGGGCCTAAACCGCGTGATCCGCGCCGGTTATGCACTGCTGAACTTGCAAACCTACTTCACCGCTGGCGTGAAAGAAGTGCGCGCCTGGACCATCCCTGTCGGTGCAACAGCGCCACAGGCGGCGGGCAAAATTCACACCGACTTCGAGAAAGGCTTTATCCGTGCACAGACCATCGCGTTTGATGATTTCGTGGCGTTTAAAGGTGAACAAGGTGCGAAAGAAGCCGGCAAAATGCGTTCAGAAGGTAAAGAGTACATCGTTAAAGATGGCGACGTGATGAACTTCCTGTTCAACGTCTAACCTGTAAACACCAATAAAAAGCCCAGTTTATTAACTGGGCTTTTTTTATAACCAAATTCTCACGTCTGTCAGGCCGTTTTATCCGTCATCGCGACCCTTTCATCCAGTTCTTCTGGTGTTTTCAGGAATGGCGTCAGCAAGCCGCTCAGAACGTACAGCCCGGCATAAATCCCTAATACGCCGCCCGCCCCGAGCGATGAGTAGAACAATGCGGTGATTGCGGGTGCAATAAATGCGCCCAGACCTGCCCCGAGATTCAGTACCGACATGGCCGCACCCTTGCTGTCTGGAGCCAGTAACGGGAACAATGCCGACAGCGGAACATATCCCGCCATGGTGATACCACACAGGCACAGCACGAACGCCATCACATAGAAGTTATGGCCCAACACCTGCGGTACAGCCCATACCAGAATCAACACTGCGGCATAGCCAAAGCCGCCGACCCACATGATGGTGGTACGCCAGCCAAACTTATCGCCGAAGAAGCCAAAAAACAGGTTGGCGAAAATGGCCACCAGGAAGACCGCCGACCACATATGCAGCCACTCGGTTTTGCTGTAGCCAAAACTGATCAGGTACAGCGGCAGGAAGGTCGCTAAGCCATATTGGGCGATGCCATTCACCGACTTCACTACCAATCCCATGGCAATCACCGGCCGCTGCAAAATGGTGATGCCTTTGATCAACTCTGCCGCGCTAAAGGGATGAATTTCAGAAGCAGGCACCACGTCGCGGTTCACCCAAATGCCTAACACTGAGCCCACCACTACAAACGCCATCCCGACCCACAGCACATGAATTTCGCCCATAACCGGCAGTGCCAGCGAGGAGAAGAACGGACCAATGACGCTTAATCCCAGCGAGAAGGTGAACCAGAACCAGCCCACCGCGGTAGAACGGCGTTCCACCGGGGTACTGTAGTTAATCCAGATTAAAAACGAGTAGGCAAACAGCGGATAACCGATGCCGCGAATCGCATAAAAAGGCAGCATCCAGGCCATGTGCATGGTCTTCAACCCTATGCCAATAAACCCGATGCTGCCGATGACGAAGGTAATCAGGCCATACACCATCACTTTGCGCGGGCCGAGGGTTTGCACCAATACGCCGGTCACCCAGGCTGCCAGCGTTACCGTGACACCGTAGGCGGTGATCAGATAAGAGGCTTGCGCGACGGACAGCCCTTTATCCACCAGCCAGAGGGCAATCCACGCTTGTTCTACGCCATCGCCGATCATGAATATCGCGAGACCGATATAGCCCCAAAGCAAGTTTTTTGGCAAACCTATTTTATCGAACATAGTTTTCCCCAGTGCCAGACACTGACTGGTCGTAGTTAATAGAGGTAAGTTTTGATTTTGTTTTTATTCAGCGATCATTTTCATCAGCATGCCCTGCACTTTAAGTGCATCCTGGCTTTTGATCAGCTGATCGATTTCGTCAATGCTCAGGCGATCAATAAAGCTGGAAAGTGCTTTATACATGCGGATGTTCTGTGCGCACTCGGCAACCGGATCTTCACGGCTTGGGAAGGTATCGAAATAGATCAGGCCGCTGAAGTTCACGCGTTTTGCGTAATAGATGTATTCAAGCGTCTGCATCAAATGCACGGAACCCAGCATCAAACCATCATCAAAATGCCCATACCCATCATTCAGGTGGAAACCAATCAAACGGTTTTTGCGTGCGGACTGGAATAATGAAAATGCGGGATTCTCTTTTTTCATGATCATGTGGCAGAAATCGAGAGTAATACCTAGATTGTCGGAGCCAACATCATCAATCAGCATTAACGTTGATGAGACGTCACCAATAAAGGAGAAAGTGCGCGGTTCATAGGGCTTGTATTCAAAACTGAATTGCATGTCCGCATGCGTCTGCGTCACGGTCTGTAGCGCACTGACCAGCCACTCATAGGCGCGGAAGTAATCCTGCTGGAACGGATAATCGTAGCCGTCGTAGCCAAACCACAGCGTGACAGTATTTCCGCCGAGGTATTTACACATTTCTGCGGCCTCGAGGGTGATTTCAATCGCTTTATTACGCAGTGCTGCGTCAGGATTGGTGAATTCGCCATCAATAAACTCTTTGTTATAGCGCAGTGCGATACCGCCGACCTGCAGATTGTTCTTCGCGATAGTCTGCTTGATCAGCTCTTTATCCTGGCCAATAAAATGTTCTGGATAATTCAGTTCAATATGCGTCAAGCCGTCAACGGTACCCATTCGCGTAATAAGATCGCAAGTATCCATGTTGTTCCTGGCCGTAAACAGATCGGCTCTGGATCGAAATGAATTTATACGTGATGAGAATTTCATTTTTAATTACCTTTGATGTGATTTCCATTTTTTTATAAATGAGTTTTCTCATCACGTAAATGCAAACAGACAAATACTACTGCTAATAAAATCAACGCGCGCTTTATAATAGTAAAATTTTACTATGAGTAAAATCTTTAAAATACAATGCGTTAAATATTCATTTTCGTGTTAGTAAAATAAAAACCTCGATTAAGCCTGTTTTATTTTACTATCAGTAAAATGCATCAGTAAAACGTTTTACAGCATGTGATCGACTTAACACTTTTCACCTAATCGCCATGCTAGCTTAACCATAACGTTTTTAATGAGCACTCAAAATGCATAACCGACTTAAAGGCAATGAGATATTCCTGCTGGCTCGCACGCTTGCACCTGAACTGGGAAAAAAGGAACGCTCTATTGCGCGTTTTATTGACGACAATCCACAGTCATTATCTAAAATGTGCATCACGGATATTGCGAATTATCTTAATGTCAGCGTGTCGAGCATTACAAAAGTTTCAAAGAAACTCGGTTTCACCGGTTTTCATGATCTAAAAATTAATATCGCCCAGCAGGTCAGCACCCAGGAAGATATTATCGATATTCCTGTCATTCCGGATTCTGAAAAATACGTTGAACAGGTTATCGAGAGTACCTTTTTGAATTCGGTACTGGCGCTGCAGGATTCACTGAGTGTGATTAACAGTGCGGTCATCAAGGCTGTGGCCTATCTGTTTATTAATAAGCCGGAAAGTGCGCGCATCTTTATCGCCGGTTGCGGTGGATCAGGTTCCATCTGTGATGACTTCAATCATAAGTTGCTGAAGATTGGCATCTTCTCTTCGGTATTCAGTGACAGCCACAAACAGCTGATGACCGCCTCGTTAATGCAACCTGGCGATATCCTGCTGGCGATTTCCCATTCCGGCCAAACCACAGACATCATCCAAATGGTAAAAGCGGCCAATGAGAATGGCGCAGAAACCATCTGCCTGACCAACTATCCCAACAGCCCACTGAGTTTGATTGCCCGACATTCGATCATCTCTTCGGTTAAAAACAACCCGATTACCGGGGAAAACGCCACCACACGCATTGTGCATCTGAATATTCTCGATGCCATTTTTACCATTATTGCCAGCAAGACCAGCGAAGAAAGTCAGACCAGTTTACACAACACCAGAAATGCGGTTGCGTCTAAACGCACCGCCAATTAAGGGCCGAAATGATGAAACATAATATTGTTGTTATTGGCAGTCTTAACTACGACATTCTTGTCCAGCAGGATCGCTTGCCGGAAATTGGGGAGACGTTTACCGGTAACGAATTAATGCTGATGCCAGGGGGAAAAGGGGCAAATCAGGCGGTTCAGTGCGCTAAGCTGGGGCTGAACGTTAATATGGTGGGCTGCGTAGGAAATGATATTTATGGCACCGAGCTGATTAAATCACTGAATGAAAACGGTGTAGCGGTAGATAACATTACCCAACGCGGAAAAACCTCAGGCATTGGCATCGTTCAGATTCTGGAATCTGGCGATTACTGCAGCACCATTATTAAAGGCGCCAATTACCTGATTACCGAGTCAGACATTAACGATACGTTATTCAGCGATCGGCCACTTTTGATCCTTCAGTCAGAGATTCCCGACCATGTGGTGGAACGTGCTATCAGTAGCGCACGACGTCACGATTGCCAGATTTTACTGAACAACGCGCCGGCACGCGAAATTTCCTCGCAAGCGCTCAGCCAGGTTGATCTGCTGGTGGTGAATGAGACCGAGGCCAGTTTTATGAGCAACACCTCCGTTACCACAGTGAAAGAGGCGCTAGCCTGTGCGGCTGACTTACAGCAAAAGGTTAATGGCCGGGTGATTATTACGCTGGGAGAGAAAGGCGCGGTGTTATCCAGTGATCAAGGTGCCAGACACTACCCCGCCGTGTTCTGTCCGGATGTGGTTGATACCACCGGCGCGGGCGACTCATTTATTGGTGGCATCGCCTATTGCCTCGTTAATAACATCGCCCTGGAAGAAGCGATTCCTTTCGCTGCTGAAATCAGTTCCTGCTCTATCCAGAAATATGGCGGTCAAAGTTCTTTCCCGATGCTGCCTGATGTTGCGCATGCGCTGACGCAAAATCGCCAGCGGCTGTTTGGTTAAATCTGCGCGCCTCAGTGCGTGAACAATTCAGCTATTTGAGCAAGCCGCTACCGTTATAGCCGCTTGCTCAAAACAGCCGCGTTAAGGGTGTAGCCTTGCCAGGTAGCCAGCCAGAAATTCCCTGTTTTGTGAGATGCCGCACTAATCCTTAATGTTTTTTGTAATCGATTACTTTTATAGTAAATATTGTAATCGATTACTTTTAACAGGAGATCAGTAATGGCGGTAAGAACCCTTTTTCAGGCTGGATTAATCAGCGTAATGGCGCTGTCTGCTGTGTCGGCGCAAGCGGAGAATTTCAACAATGAAATTGCACTGCAAATGTACACATTACGGAATGCAGGTACCGTTGCGCAGCAGTTTGCGATGGCACAAAGCGCGGGGTTTCAGAATGTGGAGTTAGTCGGGAATCAAGGACTGGATAGCGCGCAGATGAAAACGCTACTGAGCAAAAACCATCTTCAGGTTACGTCGGCGCACATTCAATTGCATGAGTTAGAGAACAATTATCAAAAAACCGTTGCCTTCAATAAAGCCATCGGCAACCCGGTGGTGATCGTGCCATGGATTGAACCTGCCGACCGTCCTGACTCAACCCAAGGTTGGATTGACTACGCTCAGCGCCTGGACAAACTGGGCGCAAAACTACATAAAGACGGGCTGCAGCTTGGTTATCACAATCATAATTTTGAGATGAAGAAATATGACGGTGTGACCGCACTGGAGATCATCCTTAATCACACTCAGCCGCAGAATTTAAAACTGGAAATGGATGCGGCATGGGTATCACGCGGCGGTCAGGATCCGGTGCGGATTTTGCAAACCTATCCGAAAAGGGTGTACGCCATCCACGCCAAAGATAACGCCGCCATTGGCGTTCGCGATGATGAGATGAATTTCGCGCCACTGGGAGAAGGCTTACTGGATTGGCAGCATATCGTGCCCGCAGCTAAAGCGAGCGGCGTTCGATGGTTTATCGTTGAACATGACGCCCCTAAAGATCCGTGGAGCATCATTACGACGTCATACCGTAATCTTCGTCAGCAATTAACGCTATCAGCACAATAGCCATAAGTGCCTGTTAAGTACTGGCACGCTCCACAAAGTGCCAGTCCATCATAATGCGTTCAGCGGGCGAATCAGGTTGATCGATCTTTTTCAGCAGTAAGCCGAACGCCCGACGTCCCATTTCGCGCGAAGGCTGTGCCAGCGTACTCAGCGGCGGCGTGACCATTTCGGCGAGGTCGGTGCCATCAAATCCGGTCACCGCAATATCCTGCGGCACGCGCAGTCCGGCGGCGTGAATGGCCGAGAGCGCCCCCGCCGCTAAGGTATCCGACACGGCAAACACGGCGTCAGGACGCTCGGGTGCCGCCAGCAAGGTTTCCATCGCCTGCTTGCCGGCAGTGAAACTCAACTCGGTGGCGTAAGTGATAGCCTGCCAACTGCATTTTTCCTGCTTAAGTTGCTGCTGATAGCCAGCCTGACGCAGCTGCGCATATTTATAGCTGAGATCATGATTGATTAGCGCAATACGCTGCCGCCCCATGCCCGCCAGATAAGCGACCACATGTGCCGCCGCCTGCACATCATCTATGCCAACGCAGGAGATATCACCGGCATCGGCGTATTCCGCACATTGAACCCACGGGGTTTCGCCAATCAGCTGTGCCAGTTCTGGCAATTTACTGAACGCATCCATGGTGATAATACCGTCAACCATCTTCCCGGCCAGTAATTGCAAACTCGATCGAGACCGCTCAATGTCCGAGCCAGAGTTACACAGCAAAATACGATAGCTGTTCTTCTCCGCCTGTTCCTCAATGCCTTTCACCAACTCGGCACAAAAAGGATTGGAGATATCCGACACCATGACGAGAATCATTGAGCTACGCGCAGTACGCAACTGACGCGCTAACAAATTTGGCTGGTAATTACTCACTTTAATGGCTTGCAGGACCTTCTCACGATTCTTGTCTTTAACCGTATCGCTGTTATTCAGAACCCGTGAAACCGTTGCCACAGAAACGCCCGCTAAGCGGGCGATTTTTTGGATGGACATGCTTGCAACTCTTGCTCAGTCAGATACTACGCAGGCTACCATAAATCCGGACCAACAATAAGTTTGCCGGCTTCAGCTAGCGCACTCTGTTATGCGTTATTTTTGCTTCGCACCCCACGCGGTTGCCATAGAGTAACTGCACGATTCTAATAGCGAGCATGGATCGCTGTATTCCACTGCACGGGGAAGAGGCCGCACATCATTAACTGATCAATTATTCAACAGTGCCTGTTTAAACGAATAGATATGTACCCGCGCCGCCTCTTCCGCCAGCTCAGCATTCCCCTGCTCCAGTGCCGCAATGATCGCTTCGTGTTCGGCGATCACTTCGTTCATATGCGCCGCACTCGATAACGTGGTTGCCCAAAAGCGCTGTGCTTGCGCATGGATGATGCTGAGAATATCGGCAAGACGACCGTTGGCGGCGATATCCGCCAGCACCTGATGAAATTCGCGGTCCAGCAGCATCATCTGTTCACGATCGCGTGACGCGCTGGCGGTGGCAATGCGCTGATTCATTTCGCGCAAATAGACAATCTGCGCCGCATTGACGCGCTGCGTCGCCAAACGTAAACACAGCGCCTCATTCACCAGACGCACCTCAATTAACTCCAGCGCATCATCAATCGACAGCGGCGACACCATCACGCCTTTACGTGGAATGATTTGTAGCAACCCTTCTGTTTCCAGCCGATGCACCGCCTGATTCACCGGCGTCCTGCCCATCTCAAGGTCATCCATCACCTGCGCGATATTGAGATATTCGCCCGGTTTATAGCGCAGCGTGATCAGCCGGTGCTTAAACGCCAGATAGGCTCGCTCGTTAAGCGAAATGCTCTTCGGGGTAGTTGGCGAGCTCACATTTTCAGCCATCAGATTACTCATCGCGCAAATCCTTATTAGGTAACTGAGACATATTACACAAAAACCTGGCATGAAAATGGCTAGATTGAAATCACAGTGAAATTTCACACGCATTTCTCAGATGGAGATCTATCCTATGAAATTACGGTTTACGACAGATTACGCAGATGCGGCAGTACTTGATGTTGAGGTTAATCAGCTGGTTATCGCGGGCTGGGTCGGACGTGACCAGCAAGCGGTGTTGCACCATATCAGGGAGCTGGAAGCGCTTGGCGTGCCCGCTCCTGGTGCAGTGCCGCTGTTTTACCGCGTCGCGACCAATCAATTAAGTCAGCAGATGCAGCTGGAAGTGGTTGGCGATCAAACATCCGGTGAAGCCGAACCCTTTGTATTTTTCCATCGCGGCGAATACTGGGTTTCGCTGATTTCCGATCATACCGATCGTCATCTGGAAACCTTTAGCGTTGCGCTATCGAAACAGGCGTGCATCAAACCGGTTGCGGGTCACGCATGGCGCATGGCGGAACTCAACGCGCATTGGGATCAGCTGGAGCTCAGCGCCTGGATCAAAGTGAACGGCGACTGGGTCACCTATCAACAAGGCGCCCTCTCCTCGCTGTTGACGCCGCTCGACCTGTTAAGCCGTTATTTCGCTGGCGGACAGGTCGAGGAAGGCTTCGCCATGTCGTGCGGCACGCTTAGCGCCATCGGCGGTATTCGTCCTGCGAGTGAATTTCGCATGGCCCTGCACGATCCCGTGCTGAACCGCACGCTGGAACACACCTACATCACTGGCTCGCTGCCGGTTATCGCCTGAGGATCCCTATGACAACGTTATGGCAAGCGAGCCAGCAACTGCTCGCCGGGCAAATCAGCCCCGAAACGCTGACGCAGGATGCACTGAGCGCCATTGCGGCGGAAGCCGGTGAAGGCAAGCGCGTATTCACTCGCGTGTACGCCGCGGGTGCGCAGCAGCAGGCTGCACAAGCCAAGATGCGCTGGCAACAGCAACAGCCTCGTAGCGCGATTGATGGCCTGCCCATCAGCATCAAAGATCTGTTTGATGTCGCTGGAGAAGTGACACTGGCCGGTTCGCGTTTACTCAGCAACGCCAGCGAAGCCACGGCGAATGCCAGTATGGTTGATCGGCTGCTGCAGGCCGGTGCCACCATCGTGGGCAAAACCAATATGACAGAGTTCGCTTTTACTGGCCTCGGCATCAATCCGCATTACGGCACGCCCGCCAATCCCTGGCAGCGGGCGCAGCAGCGCATTCCCGGCGGATCGTCCTCGGGTGCGGCGGTCGCGGTGAGTGATGGCATGTGCCTGGCGGCGGTGGGCACCGATACCGGTGGCTCGGTGCGCATTCCAGCGGCACTGTGCGGCTTAACCGGTTTTAAACCGAGCGCCAGTCGCATCAACCAACGCGGAACGTTACCGCTGGCGGCCTCGCTCGACAGCATCGGCGTGATTGCTCACGACGTACAGAGCTGCTGGCTGCTCGACAGTGTGATTGCCGATCGGCCGCTGGAGAGGGATGCGCGCAATTTGTCTGAGGCACATTTCGTTATCCCACAAACGCGGGTGCTGGATGGGCTTGACGCACACGTCAGCGCCGCATGGGAGCGCGCGCTCGATCTGCTGCGCGCGCAGGGCGTGAAAATCACCGAGCTGCCGCTGCAGGAGCTGGCCGAACTTGAAACCCTCAACGCGCGCGGCGGTATTACCGCGTGGGAAGCCTGGCAATGGCATCAGCATTACGCTCAATCCCAGCCTGAAGCCTACGATCCGCAGGTTTTGACGCGCATTAAACGCGGCAGCCTGCTGAATGCCGACGATGCCGCCGCGCTGTATCAGCTGCGCGCCGACTGGAAAACGCGAGTGGAAGCGGCAGTGGCGCCTTTCGACGGCATATTGATGCCAACGGTGCCGCTGATTGCCCCCACGCTCGCCGAGCTTGAGGATCCTGCGCGCTACATGCAGGTCAACCTGTTGATGCTGCGCAACACCAGCGTGATCAACATGCTGGATGGCTGTGCAATTTCTCTGCCTTGTCACCAGCCTGGCGCTGCGCCGGTTGGCCTGATGCTCTCTTCCACCCATGGCAACGATGCTGCATTACTCAGCTGGGCTGCCGCGATTGAAACCACCCTGAAACGGAGTAGCTGAACATGACTCAATCCCACGGCATGCTGTTTGTCGCCACCAATATCGATGCTGCAGATGAAGCGGATTTCAACCAATGGTATGACCACGAGCACGTAGAAGAGCGCGTGGCGATCAGCGGATTTCTCAGCGGCACGCGTTATCAAGCGGTGGATGCTGAACGCAAATACCTCGGCCTGTATGAAACCGCATCGCTGGAAGCCTTCACCAGTGCGGATTATCACGCCGCCTTCACACGCCAGACAGAATGGTCGGTGAAAAATCTCAACAAAATGGTCAACCCGATGCGCCGCGTCTGCGCCATCTCCCATCAGCATGGCCAGGGAACCGGCAGCCATCTGGCGGTACTGACCTTAAAAACCGGTACAGATGTTGCATCGCTGGGCGACTGGCAAAGCCGCGTGCAGCAAAAACCGGGCTATATCGCCTCACGTTTGCTGACGCCTGACACCACGCTGAGTTCGCCGCTGCCACGGGAAACGCGCGCGACGCGACCGATGCATCCGATGCTGCTGCTGTTCTGCCGTGATGCGCAGGTGTGTAAAACCCTCGCCGCGGATGCCGCGCAGGCACTCAACGCGGACGTTCAGCTTTACTCCCTCAGCTGGCAGTTAACCAAACAGGAGATGGCTCATGGCTAATACCGATTCAACGTTGCCGCACGCTTCAGGCGCGCGCGCCAGCCACACCAAAACCGGTCGCCTCGCGGCGGCCAGCTCGATCGGCACCGCGTTGGAATGGTATGACTTCACGGTCTATAACATCATGGCGGCGCTGGTATTCAACCACGTATTTTTCCCCAGCTTTGATCCGCTGGTCGGTACCATTCTGGCATTTTCCACCTATGCGGTGGGTTACATTTCCCGTCCGGTGGGCGGCTTTATTTTTGGTCATCTGGGCGATGTCGCCGGGCGTAAAGCCGTGCTTATCACCACGCTGGTGATTATGGGTGTCACCACCGCGCTGATGGGCTTGCTGCCGGGCTATGCGGCGTGGGGCATCTGGAGCCCGGTATTATTGGTGGCCTTGCGCTTTATTCAGGGCATTGCGCTCGGCGGTGAATGGGCCGGTGCGGTATTGCTGTCAATGGAGCACGGCGATGCGAACAAACGCGGCCGTAACGCCTCGTTTGCCCAAGTGGGTCCATCATGCGGCACGTTGATTGGCACCGGATTTATCACGCTGGTGACGGTGGCATTAAGCGGTGAGCAGTTCCAGGCGTGGGGATGGCGCATTCCGTTCCTGCTGAGTCTGCTGCTGGTGATGTTTGGTTTATGGCTGCGTCGCGGCGTGGAAGAGACACCAACGTTTGTGGCGATGCAACAGGCGGAGAAAACCACGCATACCCCGCTGAAAGAAGTGTTTGTGCGTTATCCGCGTGAGCTGTTGATTGCCGGCGGTTCACGTATCGGCTCAGACGTGTTGTATGCGCTGGTGGTGGTTTTCACCCTCACCTATGTCACCACGGTGCTGCAGTTACCGCGTCCGCTGGCGTTGATGGCTACCATGCTGGGTGCCATCGGCAATGCGATTACGGTTCCGATGTTTGGCGCGCTCTCCGATAAGCTCGGTCGTCGCCCGGTCTACATCGCCGGTGCGCTGCTGGCCATCGTCTGGTCGTTTGTGTTCTTTGTACTGCTGGATAGCTCACAGCCGACCCTGATCGTACTGGCAGTGATTGGCGGGCTGTTGATTCATGCGGTGATGTACGGACCGCAGGCGGCATTTGTCACCGAGCAGTTCCCCAGCCACGTGCGCTACGCTGGATCGTCGCTGGCTTACACGCTGGCGGGCATTATCGGCGGTGGCTTTGCGCCATTGATTATTACATCACTGTATAAAGAGATGGGCAGCACGCTGTGGGTATCGGGGTATGTCAGCCTGGCGTTACTGATCACGCTGTTTGCGCTGTGGAAAGCGAAAGAGACCGCGCACCACCCGCTTTAATCAGCATGATGTTGGTGTTTGGCGAGGGATTGCCAGACTTTAGCAGAGGAGAACAACAAGGCGCGGCACGCGCGACCCAGTTAGTGCAGTTTTTTAGCCAGAATACGAATGGCTTTCTCGCAGGCGACTTTCGTCTTGCTGTCGGTGGAACGCAAACTCAGGCGATACAACGCGCCAATAAGTTCCTGAACGGTAAGCGCCTCATCAGGACGAAGAATGCGTGTCACCACCCTTCCCACCAATGCGCGAATATCTTCCGTAATGTCTGAATCTTCGTCTTTCACCCGCCCTCCGGCTTTACGCTTCGCTTATTTAGGAAGTATCCACCTCCTAATTAGCCAAATTTTAGTCCAGCAGCTTCATTACTAACTTGATGGTCTCGGGTTCGTCTGCTACATCCGTGATCTTGCCCACAACGCGCATGCCAAAGGCGATGCACAGAATCAACCCCGCCGCTGTTTCGGTATCCAGACTCTGCGTCACCGATCCATCTTCCTGGCCAAGTCGCAGCAACGAGGCGAGAAAGTTTTTATTGCGGATTACCGCTTCACTCACCAACTGCGATAGATCGTCATCCAGCACCTGCAACTCTACTGCGCTGCCCACCACCAAACAGCCGGTGCGGCCTTCCACTGCCCGCGCCGAATCGAGGTAAAACTGCAGCAGCTCGCTGAGCTTCTCGCGGCCGGTAGTGAACTGCGCCAGACGCTGGCGCAAGTCGGCATTGCGCACCGAAAGATAGCGTTCAAACACCAGCAGAAACAGGTTGCGCTTATCTTTGAATGCTTTGTAAATGCTGCCCGCTGTCAGCCCCATCGCTTCGCCCAAATCGTTCAATGAAGCAGCATGAAAACCCTTTTGGCGAAAAACAATCATGGCTTTGTCCAGAGCCTGTTCGATATCGAACTCTCTCGGGCGGCCTCGATCTCTGTTTTTCGATTCTGCGGTTGGCGGTTTGCTCATGGCTGACACATCGATTAATGCAGGTTTCCAGAAGTTGACTAAAAAATATTTCGTTGGTCACTATAGCCTAACTGGTGAGAGCCTGTATAGCCTTCCTCGGATAACCCCTTAAATTGTATAGTTTTTAATGCTGTTAGCTGCACATTTAACCTGCAAATTTAACCTGATAGCAAATTTATGAGTTAGCTCACACGCCAGCGAAGCAAAGCGCAAATCCTGTGCCAGGATTAATGCAGCGGTTGGCATTCGGCCAACCCTAATGATCCTTCAGTAACCGGTAACGACTAAATAGGGAGATCGACATGAACGAAGATCGTATTAGCGGCAACTGGAAGCAGTTCAAGGGAAAAGTGAAGGAAAAATGGGGCGACCTGACTGATGATGATATGACCGTGGTTGAAGGCAAACGCGATCAACTCGTCGGTAAAATTCAGGAGCGCTACGGTTATGAAAAAGACCGTGCGGAGAAAGAAGTGAAAGAGTGGGAAGATTCGAATAAGTACCACTGGTAACCCTGCAGTTCTGCCGGACACCCTTTGTCCGGCATTCACTGATTAATGCTGAGTGGAATCATCCGCCCCGCTGTTTTTAGCCATAAAGCTCATCATGTTCTCTTCTGAGGCCTCAACGTTACCGGCTGTGCTGTCACGCTTCACCACCTCTAATGCCACTCTGGCGACCCGAATGTCGTCCGCCGAGCCACCCGCATAAATCATCTTCTCTAATTGCGCAATCAAGGTGGTGTGCGAAATGGCCGCGTCTGCATCAAATAATTCAATCACTGCATCACCAATCATGATGTCGCATAACTGTTTGTCATTACTGTTTTTCATGGGCTCTCTGTCACCGTCTAAACCAACCCTGGCCGGAGGATCCTGATTGCGCAGAGCATACCCAATGAGTAAAAAACGTCAAATATAAAAAAGCGTCGATACAATCGAAAAATACATCATAAGGAATGGCTTGCGGCGCGAGGAACACGCCGCAAAGTGGTTGTAATACAGCACAGGTAAACACCGCATCCAATCACCGCACATTCCGTAGCGACGCGATTTATCGCGCATTGGATTGCGCCGCTACACTGCGAGCGTTCAGTAATTTGGGTTTTCATCTCTTACTGACAAGCATTACGCTAAAGGTGCTTGTGATTAACCGCCTACCCGCGCCTGTAATGCTGCGGGATAGCGTTCACCGATCACCTTGATGGTTTCCAATGCCTGCGTCAGTTTGAGTAACTCGGCAGAGGAGAGCGCGATGTCAGCGGCGCCGAGATTTTCTTCCAGACGATGCAGCTTGGTGGTGCCTGGAATCGGCACAATCCACGGCGCCTGCGCCAGCAGCCAGGCCAGCGCGATTTGCGCCGACGTCACGCCTTTCTCCGCCGCTAGCTGCGCCACTAAGGTTACCAGTTGTTCATTGGCGGCCAGCGCTTCGGCGGCAAAGCGTGGCACTTTGCTGCGGAAATCATCCTCGCCAAAGGTCGCTCCCGATTTAATTGCACCGGTTAAAAAGCCTTTACCTAACGGGCTAAACGGCACGAAACCAATACCCAATTCGTTTAGCAGCGGCAGAATTTCCTGTTCCGGTTCACGCCACCACATTGAGTATTCGCTTTGCAGCGCCGTGACCGGTTGCACGGCATGCGCACGCCGAATGGTGTTAGCGCCCGCTTCCGATAAACCGAAATGTTTGACCTTGCCTTCATTAATCAGATCCTTAACCGTGCCGGCAACCTCTTCAATTGGCACATTCGGATCGACGCGATGCTGATACAACAGATCAATCACATCGGTTTTCAGCCGACGCAGCGAGCCTTCAACGGCTGCACGAATATGCTCCGGTCGGCTATTGAGGATCTGCTGCTTATTGTCATCGCCAAAGGTAAAGCCAAATTTGGTGGCGATAACCACTTTGTCACGGTAAGGCTGCAAAGCCGCGCCGACCACTTCTTCATTCAGATACGGCCCATACACTTCAGCGGTGTCGAAAAAAGTGACTCCGCGCTCTACCGCTGCGTGAATTAACGTAATGGCCTGCTGGGTATCAGTTGCCGGACCGTAGCCATGACTTAGCCCCATGCATCCCAGACCAAGCGCTGAAACTTCTAATCCGGCATTTCCCAGATAACGTTTTTGCATTGATTTGTCCCTCAGATTTGCGTCGGTCATGATTAAACGTCGAGTTTACGGCCTGTCAGCCACTCCACCATCGCCGGATCGCGGTGCGAGAAGAAGGCGCTGGTCGCGCTATCCAGCGCGGTGATTTGCAGCATTTCTGCATCGCTCAATTCAAAGTCCAGCACATTGATGTTTTCTGCCATACGCGCTTTGCGTACCGATTTGGCCAGCGAAACAATGCCGCGCTGGAAGATCCAGCGCAGCACTACCTGACCGACGCTTTTGCCATATTTCTCGCCAATCGCCGTCAGGACAGGATGCTGGAACAAGCCGTTTCTGCCTTCAGCAAACGGTGCCCAGGCTTCAGGTTGAATGTTGCGGCTCTTCATCCACGGCACCGCGTGCAGTTGCTGATTGAAAGGGTTAACTTCAACCTGATTCACCGCCGGCACCACTTTATTAAACGCGATGAGATCGGCCAGACGATCGGGCTGGAAGTTACTGACGCCAATGGCTTTGATTTTGCCTGTTGCCTGCAGCTCTTCCATGGCACGCCAGGCGCCATGCACATCGCCGTAAGGTTGGTGAATCAAGTAGAGATCGACATAGTCCATCTGCAGGCGATTAAGCGAACGCTCAAACTGCGCTTTAGCGCCCTCGTAGCTGGTGTCCTGCAGCCACAGCTTGGTGGTGACAAACAGCGCGTCACGTGCCACCCCACTCTGCTTAATGGCATTACCAACCTGAGTTTCGTTTTGATATGAGGCGGCGGTATCAATCAGCCGATAGCCGGTTTCGATGGCGTCAATCACCGCGCGCTCACACTCAGCGGCATCGGTCATCTGAAACACACCAAAGCCCAGCAGCGGCATCTCGAGACCGTTATTCAGTTTTACAGTTTGCATGGCGTTATCCTTTCGTTAGTTTCCGAAAGCATAACGCCTGAGGATTGTTTTGATTAGACCCGGTAATCAGCTAGGGTTTATTAACTCAATTCATGAATTAATCCCCCCTGCTGGCCGGCTACTGCAGATTCTTCTGTTGGAAAAACGCGCTAACCTGGTCGGCGATTTGCACATTATTCAGATCGGAGAACGGGAAGTGCGTATTTCCTTTAATGCCAATCTCCGGCAGATGGATCACTTGCACATCGCCACCGTGTTTATTGACCACATCTCGCCATTGGCGCGCCATCGCCAGCCTTACCCGCCAACTGTCCTGCGCCGGCATGCTGCTCGCTTTATCCGGAATGTTGTCGCCATAGAAAATCAGAATCGGAATTTTGGTCAGCGCCATGAACTTTTCCAGCGCCACCGGCTCGCCTTTCAGCGTATCGAACGCGCTGGGCATCGGTGCCGGCAATTCGTTTTCGGGAAACACAAAGCCGCTGCCCGGTTCAAAGGCGACAATGGCTTTAACCTTGCTGTTTTTCATCGCGGTATACCAGCCAGGCCCGCCGCCCTGTGAATGGGTAAACAGAATGGCGGGACCGCTTTTGTCGATAACGGCGGACATCGCATCGGAGATGACGTTGACGTCAAACGGCCCGGTATTGGGCGTCATTTGGCGGAAATATTGGTTCAGCGCGTCTTTATCCTGAGAGAACTGTACGCCTTTAAAGAAGGTGGGCCATACGCCAAGGCGGAATTGGTTAAACCACATCTGTTCATCCGGTTTCGGCGTGACGGGGGTTGCTACCGTGCTACGACCAGCCGCACCCCGGCGCGGTTGATCAACCAGATAGGTGGCAAATCCGCGACGCAGGAAAATATTTTGAAAACCTTCGCGCCCATCCGGGGTACTTTCCCAGGTGCGCGAGAACTGTCCGGCACCATGCAGCATCACGATGGGATATTTATGCGGATGTTGCGGAATCTGATAAAACACCGCCGCGTGGTCGCCATGATAGGTTTGGCCCGCTGCATCCAGCGGTTTTTTGGCATCAAATTGTCCCGGCGCTGTCACCACCGTACCGCCCGCAGCGAAGCTGCCTTGTGCCTGAATCACTAACGGTTCGGCGTGGCTGGTAGCGATAAACCCCGCCACCAGCAAACCTACACCCCAGATTTTTACCGATCTCTTCACACGCTTTCCCTCTTTTATGTTTGTGTATTAGCTGTCAACCGTCGCTAACCAATGGGTGACGGTCTCGGTGGTTCTTCTCTCCTGATCGCACTCCAGCACCAGCGGTTTTTCTCGTTGCGCCGCCGCGGCCAGCGTAGCGAGAATCGCTTCACTGTCGCCGATGCCGTAACCACCGTGGGTAATAAACGGAATGATGCGTTTATTACGGCAATCATGGCTGCTGAGAAACGATTGCACCACCGGCGGCACCGTGGTGCCCCAAACCGGAAAGCCCAGATAAATCGTCTGGTAGCGATCAAAGTCCGCAACGCTGTTTTTTAACGCCGGTTTCACCTGCCGATCGCGCTGATTTTTCGCCAGCTCAACCGTTTGAAAATAGTCATCGGGATAGGCCACTGCCGGTTCAATTGCAAAAATATCGCTGTTGAGTTGACGATGAATAACACCTGCCAGTACCCGCGTATTGCCACTGCGGGAGAAATACACCACCAGCGTCGCGCGGTTATTTTGCCCAGGCACGGTGTTAGCCAACGCCGGCTTAAGCACGGCAGCGGAAAACGCCGCGCCCGCCAGCGCGCTGAGTAGTACTCTGCGGTTAGCATCATGCGCATCTGACATGACTTCGCTCCTCTGACATGAAATCTATGGCGTATCTTGCGCCGCGTGCAGTGCGGCTTCCGCGCGCGCAGCGGCCTGCTCTTCCCCGCTGGCACGTAAAATTTGCACCAGATGCTGCAGCTGCCCGCGCGTCAACCCTACCCGCAAACTGGCACGGGTATGCGATAGCAGCTGCGCTTCAATACCCGGCGTGGCGGCTAAGGCACCTACCGTCGCCAGTTCGCGGCTTTGCCAGTCAAGGTTGTCACGGGCAAAAATATCGCCAAACAGATGGCTTTGCAGGAACTGGTTGATCACCGGCGCAAAATCAAACAGCGGTCCTTGCACTGGCGCGCCAGAAATTTTGGTTTGGTTAGCGGTGCCGAGCTGACGCAGCGCATCCCCCACCGGAATGGGCTGCACAGGCTCTTTGCCCGGTTGATCCTTAATGCCGCGCTGCTTACGCGCTTCTGTCACTTTCATCAACGCGCTCAGCGCATTGAGACTGCGCGGAAATCCGGTATAGGCATACAGCTGCACCAGAATTTCTTTGGCTTCACTGACCGTCAAGCCAGCATCCAGCCCCTGATTCAGCGCGGCATCCAGTTTTTCCATATTGCTGGTTGCCATAAATACCGCCATCAGAGGAATGGCTTGTTGTCGTGCGGAGAGGGTTTCGGACTGATTCGATGACTCATTCATTGCAGGTATTACTCCCTGGTGAGTTGCAGCATAGGTTGTCAGGTTACCGGCAAAAAGCATGAGTAGGGCGAAGGTGAAGGACTTAATCGGCACGGTATTGTTCATCAGTCACTTTCTCCAGCCAGGTCACACTTTTGCCATCCACTCTGCCGGTCACCGCGAGGTGCGTCATGGCACTGTTGGCACTCGCGCCGTGCCAGTGCTTGACGCCCGGCGGGCACGACACCACATCGCCAACGCGAATAGTGCGCACCGGCTGCCCCTCCTGCTGGGTTAACCCTACGCCGGAGGTGACAATCAGGCGCTGTCCGGCGGGATGGGTGTGCCAGGCCGATCGCGCACCCGGTTCGAAGGTGACATAAGCAGCTGAAGCATTGATCTGTTCATCCGCCACAAACAGCGGATCAACGCTTACCTGGCCGGTAAAATTTTGCGCCGGACCCGAAAGTGCCGGTTGGCTGCCGGCCGGTGTAATCTTTACTACCGGCTCGGCAGCAAAAGATGAGAAAGCAAGGGGCAGCAATAGCCCCAGAAAGCCCGATTTTGCTGTCATGCAATGTGTCCTTTATTTATTGAACGTGGATGCTGCGAGGCATCGATTCTAACGAGGCGCAGATGTCGTCATGCTGACGGGTTGCTGACAATGTTGTCAGTTTTGATCGCTGCGACATCGCGAGCGGCAGCTGACAGCGATTTACGTTCAGGCGTTAAGGCAAAGGTCAGCCCAAAGGTATTCATTCCACCTTCACTGCGCGCGAACACATCACCGCGATGCATGATGGCGACCGCGCGCACAATCGATAACCCCAGCCCGTGATGGGTGGTACTTTTGGCGCGCGCAGAATCAACCCGGTAAAAACGTTCAAACAGTCGATGCAGATGTTCGGGCGCGATGGCGGCGCCGGGATTTGTGACCGCAACCACCGCCTGACCGGCGTTTTCACTGAAGTTAACGCTAATGGTGCTGTGCGGTGCCGCATGTCGCGCACTGTTCTCCAGCAGATTCGCCAGCGAACGGTGGAATAAGCGACGGTCGATATGCACCCACACGTCGCCGTCGATCTGCAATTTCAACTGTTTTTCGGCGAATGAGGGTTCAACATATTCGGCGGTTTTCACTGTCTCGGCGCGCAGGGAAACGCGCGTCAGCTGTGAAGCATGTTCCCCGGCATGCGCATGCGACAGGAAGAGCATGTCGTTGACGATAGAGGTCATGCGTTCCAGCTCTTCGAGGTTGGAACCGAGTAGATCCTCCAACTCCGCCGGCGAGCGGCGGCGCGCCAGCCCGAGCTGCGTCTGACCAATCAAATTGGTGAGCGGCGTGCGCAATTCATGTGCGACATCAGCATTGAAACTCTCCAGCTGCCGCCAGGCAATCGCCTGCCGCTCTAGCACACCATTAAAGGCAGCAGCCAGCGGCTGCAGCTCATCCGGTAACCTGCCGGTGTCCAGTCGCTGAGTATGATCGCCCGGTGCCAGCTGATGCGCCTGCTGGCTCAGTGCACCAACCGGACGCAAACCAATACGGGATACGGCATAGCCCAGTAGCGCCACGATAAATACGCCGATGGACGAAACGATCAGTAAGGTACGCGTGAAAGCATCAAGCGTACCCATATAGGGCGTTGAGTCGATGGCCACCACGTAGCGCAACGCGGGTCGCTCACCGCGAGCCGCAAGGGTTTTGACCAGCAAGAACAGGGAGCAGGCGGCATCCGTTGCGCCTGGCACTTTATTAAACCCTTCCTGCAAGGAAGCCCAATTCACGCCCAACGGCGGCGCGCCGCCGAGGCTAAAACGCGCATCATCGCTCAAAATCCAGTAACGCACGCGTTCGCCTTCGGCGCTGGTTAAATCGGTAAATTTACGGGCCAGCGTCGCCCAGCCATCGTCTGAGGTGCGCGCCGTGATCCACGGACTCATTAAGGATTCCCGAAACAGCAGTTCGTTATGCATCTGCTTTTGCAACGAGTCATGCAGTGAAGCGCGCAGAAGCAAGCCGATGGTCGAAACGATCAGCACAATACTCAGCACGAACATCAGCGCGAGACGTATGGAAATGGAACGTTTAATCATGGTGAGGCTCCCGCACTTCCAGCACGTAACCCATGCCGCGCACAGTGTGCAGCAGCTTAATCGTAAAAGGTGCATCAATCTTGGCGCGTAACCGTTTAATGGCCACCTCAACCACGTTAGCATCGCTGTCGAAATTCATGTCCCACACCTGCTCGGCGATCATCATCTTCGACAATATTTCCCCCTGATGCCGCGCCAGCAGGCTGAGCAGTGCGAACTCTTTAGCCGTCAGCTCAAGCCGAATACCGTGGCGAAACACCCGACGGGCCAGCAGATCGAGATGCAAATCATGGATTTGCAGTTGCGTGATGTCGGCACCATCGCTGATGCGACGGCGCACCAGCGCCTGAATGCGCGCCACCAGCTCAATTAGCGAAAAGGGTTTGGGCAGATAATCATCCGCCCCCAGGCGCAGCCCTTTTACCCGCTCATCCACCGAGCCGCGCGCCGAGAGCATCAGCACCGGCGTCTGTTTGCTGCTACGAATCCCTTCAAGCACGCGATAACCGTCAATGCCTGGCAGCATCACATCAAGAATCACCGCGTCATAATCGAACTCCAGCGCAAAGTGCAGGCCTTCTGCGCCGTCAGCTGAGACATCAACGGTAAAACCCGATTCACCCAACGCCCGGCTCAGGTAAGTGGAGGTCTTCTCTTCGTCTTCAACCAACAATAAGCGCATCGCGGGGCTTCCTTATGTCAACCTTTAAACGGTATTTTGCCGGCAGCTCACCAACAGTAAGCTGATAATTTGCTGACAGCGCTGTCAGCCAACGCCCCGGTGAAACTGACAGGGTTGTTATCTTCTGGTCATGATGCTGACAGCCCGGGCGCCTTAAGCTCACCCGACGATATCACTCTCGCGAGCCCACTTTGCAGGCCGCGACTTTTCTCCGGGAGCGAAGATGAAACTCACTGCTATCCATGCCCTGCTGATCGCGGCAATGTCCGTAAGCGTTCAGGCCGCTAACCACCAGCAGAACCCTTTCACGCTGGTTTATCACGGCGCCATCACGCAAAACGTAGCGGGCAAAGTCAACATCCATCCGGTGAAGTATGATTTGCACGGGCTACAAATTGCCGCCAACGTCTATACGCCCGCCAATTACGACCCGGCGAAGCACTATCCGGCCATCGTGGTCGCTCATCCTAACGGCGGTGTGAAAGAGCAAGTTGCCGGCCTCTACGCGCAGCGTCTTGCCGAGCACGGTTACATCACCATCACTGCCGATGCCGCCTATCAAGGTGCCAGTGGCGGCATGCCGCGCAGCGTAGATAAACCGGCTAACCGTATCGAAGATATTCACGGCATGGCGGATTACCTTAGTCGCTATCCCGGCGTTGATGCGAAACGCATCGGTTTACTGGGTATCTGCGGTGGCGGCGGTTATGCCCTCAAAGCCGCGCAGACCGATAAACGTTTTAAAGCGTTGGCCACACTGAGCATGTTTGATTCCGGCCTGGTGCGACGTAACGGCTATCAGGATTCACAGCTCGCGACGATTCAGGATCGCCTGCGGGCAGCAACCGAGGCACGCAGTAAAGAAGCCACCACCGGTGAAGTCACCTATTCCGGCGATGCCAATCTGACAGATGAGCAGATTGCTAAACTGCCGTTCGATCTCTATCGCCAGGGCTACGAGTACTATTGGAAAACCCATGCCCATCCAAATTCAACCTTCCGCTACACCACCAGCAGCCTGCTGGATTTGATGCGCTTTGACGCTCAAAGCAACATGGACCTGATTAATCAGCCGGTGCTGATGATGGCGGGCAGCAAAGCGGATTCGCTCTACATGACGCAAAGTGCGTTTAGTAAAGCCACCGGCACCACCAACAAAAAGCTGTATCTGATTGAAGGCGCAACGCATATCGAAACGTACTGGGTACCGCGTTATGTCGATCAGGCGATGGGCCAGCTCGATCCGTTCTTCGACCAAAACATTTAACCGTGAGATTTTACCGTGGCGGCGCTGAGCGCCATCACCGCGCTTGCCACGGTAAACAGCGCGATAATCCACGCCATGGTCCAGGGCGTGCCATCGCTGAGTAGCGCCAGCAACAACGATGAAATAATGCCGCTGCCATATTGCAGCGAGCCGATGAGCGCTGAGGCGGAACCCGCCATATTGGGCACGGTATCCATGGCGGCGGCCGTGGAGGTTGCGGCGATAATGCCGTTCATCGAGAAGAACACAAACACCGGTAGAATAATCATCAGGATGCCACCGAAGGCCAGTTTGGCGCTCAGCGCCACTATTAACGCGGCGAAGGTGGCCGTGATCACCGCTACTTTGAGCAGGGATTCCAGCGGATAGCGGTGCACCAAACGTCGGTTCACCATGCTTACCGCCATCAAACCCACCACGTTCACCGCAAACAGCCAGCCATAATGTTGCGCATCGATGCCGAAATAAGAGATATAGACGAAAGGCGAGCCGGTAATGAAGGCGTAAGCCGCCACGTAGTAGAACGCCACGCACAGCGTAAAGCGCATGAAATGGCGATTTTTCAGCAGAGCAAGATAGTTGCTAAACGCACCGGCGAGCGACGCTTTTATCCGCTTGTCTGCCGGTAAGGTTTCGGGCAACCAGCACATCAAAATGAGCATCACGCCGCCGATAACCGCCAGCAGCCAGAAGACAGCATGCCAGGATGTCACGCGGATCATCTGACCGCCCAGCAGCGGCCCGGCAATCGGTGCAATCGCCATAACCACCATCAGCGTGGAGAGCATCTGCGCAGCGCGAGTGCGGGCAAAGAGATCGCGGATCATCGCGCGCGCCAGCATCGGCCCAGTACAGGCACCCAGCGCCTGAAACACTCGCCAGAACACAATCTGCGTGATATCGCTGGAAAGTGCACACCCGACAGAGCCGATCACAAACAGCACCAATCCGATAAACAGCGGCACTTTGCGGCCAAAATGGTCGCTGATCGGCCCCCAGATGAGCTGGGCAATACAGAAGCCGATGAGAAATCCGGTAATGGTGAGTTCCGCATCGCCGTGCAGCTCGCGCGCCATGATCGGCATGGCGGGCAGATAGATATCGGTGGATAACGAGGTGATCGCCATCAACGCACTGAGAATGAGAATAAACGGCAAACCGCTCGATTTGACGGTGAAGGATTGAGAACGCGTTGAGGCGTGATCCATGTTGAATTCCAGAGAGATCGAATACGGTCATAGTAGCGGAAGGGATGGTGAAGATAATGGCCTGAAAGAGGATTGGCTCTATGAATAGGATTCATTAATTAGCGGTCGCCATGAATGGCACCCCTACGATGTTGTAGGGTGCGCATTCATGCGCACCTGGGTGAATCGTATCAGGAACCCAACGTCAATTTCCTTTGCGGATGCGACGCGGGCAACCGGCTCTCTTTGCCGAAAATCTTCTCGCGCAGCGTACCGTCTTTATAGGCCTTTTGCGCCAGACCGCGCTTCTGCAACACCGGCACCACGTGCTCGACCCATTCATCCCACCAGCCGAGCGTGGTGACCGGCACCACGTTAAAGCCATCAACACCGGCATCTGCAAATTGCTGCACGCGATCGGCAATCTGCTCGGGTGTACCGGCAAAACGGCCCGGCAGCAACGCGTGCTGGATCAGGTATTCACGCCATGTCAGCACGCGGCCCTGGCCGTAATCCGCATCTACCGCAATACGGAATTTGGAGCGCATATGCTGGCTGAACTCCTCGCGACGGCTGAGCTCAGTCAGCGGCGTGTCGGGATCGATATTGGCCAGATCGATGCCGGAACCGCCGCTGTAGAACCCTTGCAGCGCGTTGATATCGATATTGTCGAAGAGATATTGCTGCTTACGTTTCGCCTCCTCTTCCGTCGACCCGATTACGGTGGAGAGCATCACCAGCTTCTTCAAATCCTCCGGCTGGCGACCAAAATCCACCACATCCTGATTGAGAATGGCGATATCTTTACGCGCGGTGTCCGGCGTTTGTGACGGCAGGAAAGTGACCTCGGCATTGCGGGCGGCAAAGCGGCGGCCGGCATCCGAGTTCCCCGCCTGGAAGAACACCGGGCTGCGCTGCGGCGACGGCTCTACAATGTGCGGCCCTTCTACCCGATAGCGCTTACCGACGTGATTAATCTTGTGGATTTTATCGGCATCAAAGAAGCGATTGGTGGCGGGATCGTGCAGCACCGCGCCCTCTTCCCATGACAGTTCCCACAGTTTGTACGCCACATCGAGGTACTCCTGCGCCCATTCATAGCGCTCGTCGTGCGGCACAATGTCCTGATAACCGTAGTTACGGAAGCCGTTGGAGAGATACGAGGTGACGATGTTCCAGCCAATGCGGCCGCGGGTGAACTCATCCAACGAGGAGATCTGGCGCGCAAACGAGAACGGGTGCGCCTGAATCACGTTGCTGGTCACCACCAGTCCCAGATTCTCCGTGGCCAGTCCCAGCGCCGAGAGAATGGTGATCGGATCGGGCTCAGGGAACTGCGTACCGGCGCTGATGGTGGTTTTGCCATCGCCATATTCAATGTCATACACGCCCACCACATCGGCGATGAACAAGGTATCAAACAGCCCTTTTTCGAGGGTTTTCACCGTTTTCACATAGGCATCAAGCTGGTTGTAGTTGTACTGCACCTGACCTTCCGGCGTGCGCCAGTAACCGTGACTGTGATGATTGGGGGTGAGATGCAAAAATCCGTTATAAATCAGTTCGCGTGACATGTTCGCTCCAATAGCAAAGTTAGGCAGTTTCCAGCGCGGCCAGGCGTGGCAACGCGGCAAGTAACGTTTGGGTATAGGGGTGGCGTGGGCGGTAGAACACCTCATCGGCGGTACCCTGCTCAACCGCCTGGCCGTTTTGCATCACCAGCACGCGATCGCTCATGTGATGGATAACGCCAAGGTCGTGCGAGATAAACAGGTAGCTGACGCCAAGCTGCGCCTGCAGATCGCTAAGCAGATCAAGAATTTGCGCCTGAATAGTGACATCCAGCGCCGAGACGGCTTCATCAAGCACAATTATTTGCGGATGGGTGGCGATGGCGCGGGCAATGGCCACGCGCTGGCGCTGGCCGCCCGACATGCGCGCCGGCCATTGATTGAGATGTTCCGCGCCAAGTCCGACCGATTGCAGCAGGCTAATGGCGCGCTCACGCGGTGTCTGCGTAGGCGCATGCCGATCCAGCGCAATCGCATCCAGCAGGATATCGGCCACCCGCCAGCGTGGATCGAACGAGGAAAGCGGATCCTGATACACCACGGCAATCTGGCGGCGGATGGCGCGTTGATGGGCAACGGACGCCCGGCTCCACGGCTGACCAGCAAATAGCACCTCGCCACTGTCCGGTGATTCCAGCGCCAGCGCGATACGTGACAAGGTGGTTTTGCCCGAACCGGACTCGCCGACAATCCCCAGCGTTTCGCCGCGTTTCAAGGTAAAGGAAACGTCATCAACGGCGCTGTGCCCACGAAAACGCTTCACGATATGCCGCGCTTCCAGCAGCACTTCCGTTGATTTCGCCGCCGCTGGCGCAGGTTCACCGGACGCGTTCCCGGAAAGCCGCTGTCCTTTGGTGTGCTCGCTGGGAATCGCGTTGATCAATCCTTGGGTGTAAGGATGTTTCGGTTGCTGCAGCACCTGTTGTGCCGTGCCCGCTTCTACAATTACGCCACCCTGCATCACCAGAATCTGATCGGCAATTTTCGCCACCACCGCCAGATCGTGGCTAATCAGAATCACGCTGGTGCCGCGATCCAGCATCTGCCGCAACACCTCCAGCACCTGCGCCTGTACCGTCACATCCAGCGCGGTGGTCGGCTCATCGGCGATCAGCACATCCGGATGCAGCGCAATTGCCGAGGCAATCAATGCGCGCTGGCGCAGGCCGCCAGATAACTCGCCCGGTCGCTGGCGGGCGCGATAGGCCGCCTGTGGTACGCCGACTTCTTCTAGCAGCGCATGCACTTTCTGCTGGCGGCTGGCCGCGTTACCCCAGCCATGCAGCGCCAGCGCTTCAGCGATCTCTTTTCCTACCGGACGCAGTGGATCGAGCGACACCAGCGCATCCTGCAAAATGAACCCCACTTTGCTGCCGCGTACGCGTCGCCACCAGCCGTCGCTGCGCCCGAGCAGCGTCTCGCCGTGCAGGCTCAGCGTTTCAGCCTGTACGTGTAATCCGTCACCGGCTAATCCCACCAGCGAACGGGCGGTCACGCTTTTTCCCGATCCCGATTCGCCCACCAGCGCCAGACATTGGCCGCGAGGCAGCGTAAAGCTGACATTTTTCACAATATGGCGTGGTTGCCCACTTTCGCTGCTGGCCCAGATATTCAGGCCGCACACATCAATTACATTGCTGCTCATTAGCGCTTCTCTCCTTCTGCTCGCTGCTGGAGGTAGCGGCCAATTTGCGTAAACGACAGCGCCACCAACACAATTGCAATACCCGGCAGCACTTCCAGCCACCATGCAACGGTGACGTTAATTTTTCCCGCTTCAAGCAGCGCGCCCCACTCCGGCGACGGCGGCACCACGCCTAATCCAAGAAACGACAGACCCGACGCCCACACCACCGATTGCCCGATACCTAACGCCACCAGCGAGAACAGCGGCCGGAACACGTTGGGCGCGGTGTGCTGGGTAAACAGCCGCTGCCACGGATGACCCAGCGCGCGCGCCGCTTCGACATAACCGGATTGCTTCACCTGCAACGCCTGCGCGCGCACCAGCCGCGCATAGCCCGGCGCGGTACCAATGCCGACCGAAATCAGCAAACTGCTGGCGGACGGCCCGAGTAAGGCAACAAACAGCAGCGCTAGCAGCAAGGTGGGAAACGCCAGCAGGATTTCCAGCAGGCGATTGACCGGTTCCGCCAGCCAGCGCGGCCCGAGCGCGGCGCTAAAGCCGAGTACAATCGCACCCAACAGCGCGATCGCCATCGCACCGATACCAATCAGCAACGACTGACGCGTGCCCCAGATAATGCGGCTGTACAGATCGCGTCCGATGTCATCGGTGCCGAGCCAGTTGGTCCACGATGGCGCTTGCAGGGCGCGATAGAGATCGGTGCTGAAGGGATCGTGGGTCGCCAGTACGCCAGGCGCGATCGCCGCGATAATAAAGAACAGCGCCACAATGCCGGAGAGCAGCACCGAAAGTGGCCAGTGCCAGCGGGCGCGCGTTGCTTGCGGACCGGCGTACTCCGTGAGATGAGTTGTCATGCGCGACCTCGCAGGCGGGGATCGACGATCAGATAAATCAGGTCAACCACCAGGTTAATAACGATGTAGAGGAAACTAATCAGAATCACGATGCCGGAAACCAAGGCAAAGTCCTTGTTGCTCACGGCATTGACCAGCACATTGCCGAGCCCCGGTCGGGCGAACACCGCTTCTACCAACACCGCGCCGGACAGCAAATTCCCAATCGCCCAGCCGCTCAGCGTGATGGCGGGAATCAAGGCATGGCGTAACACATGGCGCAGTCGCACACCGGCTAAACTCATGCCGCGCGCCCGCGCCGACAGCACAAACGGCTGCTGCATACTGCGTTCGAATTCACCGCGAATCGCGTGACCAAGAAAGCCGGCCAGCGGAATCGCCAGCGTGATGGCGGGCAGCACAGTGCCGAGTACGCTGGTGCCGCCGACCACCGGGAACCAGCGCAGGCCGATGGCGAAAACGATCAACAGCAGAATGCCAATCCAGTACTGCGGCAATCCGGCCATGATGGTTTCCACCGCCGAGCCAAACGCCGCCAGACGACGATTGCGCCCGGCGGTCAGCAGCGTCCAGGGAATGGCGATGATCCACGCCAGCAGCAGCGCGGCTATTGCCAGCGTAAAGGTCGGCAGCAATTGCTCGGCGATGATGTGCACCACCGGGCGCTGCAACTCAAATGAGAAACCAAAATCAGCGTGCAGCAGCTGCCAGAGGTAGTGCAGATACTGTTCGGCGATCGGCTTATCGAAACCGTATTGCGCATTGATGGGCGCCAGTTCTGCCGGCGTGCGCTCAATCACCTGCCCGGAGGTGATATTCAACAGGATGGTGGCGCGATCGCCGGGCAGCACCGACAGCACCAAAAAGGTCACGGTGATGGTGCCCCACAATACAAACAGCGCGGAGGCGAGGCGGACGCAGCCGCAGCGTAACAGCGTCACGCTGCGGCTGCGCGGTGCGGCCCGCACTTCAACCCGGCTGGCGCGGCTCTGCGGCGCGGACGTTAATTCACTCATGGCTTCTCCTGCACGAAGTACGCATCGTTAAAGTTCAGCAATCCATTGCCCTGATCCTGCCAAAGCCCGCGGATGTGATGGGCGATGGCGACGTTGTAGGTGAAGTTGTAGCCGCCGATGGCAATCGCCTGATCGTCAAACCACTTTTGCAGCACGTCGAACTTCTGCTGGCGCCGCTGGGGATCGGGCTCGCGCTGTGCATCGAGGATTTGCGCTTCCACTTCGGGATGATTGAAAAAGCTGGTGTTGTTGCCGTTGAAGGCGCCGTTCAGCGCGTGGTTGTAGACAATGTCGAGGATGTTGGGCGACGGCCACACCCAGTAACCAAAGCTGATTTCTTTGTCCGCCGGACGCGAACGCGCCCCGGCAAAACCTTCGGTTTGCGTCAGCGGGATCAGTTCCAGCTTGATGCCGACGCGTTTGACCTGATCCTGCACCGCCTGCAGCATCAGCGCGCCTTCCTGGTCGATAATCGCCTGGATAAACGGCAAGCGCGCATCCAGCGTTTTGCCGTCTTTAGTGCGATAGCCTTGCGCATCACGCCCGGTCCAGCCCGCGTCATCCAGCAACTGATTGGCTTTGGCGATATTGAGTGAATAGCGGTCATCAACATTGAGATAAAGCGGCGTACTTTTACTCAGCGAACCGTTGCCCTCATACGGCACCGCGCCTTTGAACACGGTTTTGACGATCTGCTTGCGATCCAGCGCGTAAGCAAACGCCTGGCGTACTCGCTGGTCGGTAAACGGCCCGCGCTGCACGTTAAAGGAGAACGCCTGCGGCCGCCCGGTGGCGACATAAGAAAGCGTTTGATAGTGCTGTTGCAGCGCCTGCCACTGCGCCGACGGCGGTTGATAAATGACATCCGCACCGCCGCTGACCAGCGCGCCCCAGCGCGTGGTAGCATCCGGTACGAACTTCCACTCCAGATGCTTAATATACGCCGGGCCGTTGTGGTGCGCGTTTGGCGGTGCCCAGCGATAATCGTCGTTGCGCACAAAGCTGATGCCATCGCCGCGTACCCAACGCGCCACTTTCCACGGTCCGGTGCCGACCGGGCGTAAGCACTTCTGCTCGCTGCTGTTATGCGCCAGCGAATCGGGTGACTGAAATCCGTAATGACCATTTGCCAGCACGTTATAGATTTCAGGATTCGGCTCCGATAAATGCAGCGCCACGGTATATTCATCGACCTTGGTAAATCCCGTCATATAAGTAAAACCGTGCCAGCCTATGCCTTTTTGCCACGCCGGATAATTAGCAATAACCGCATCGGCATTAAACATATCGCCATCGGTAAATTTAACGTCGTGACGTAAATGAAAAGTAATGGTTTTACGATCGGCGGATTCACGCCAGCTGGCAGCCAGCCACGGACGAATCTGTCCGTTGTCATAACTCACCAGATAATCAAAAACCTGACGCGATAAATAGGCTTGCTGCACCCAGCCGCCCCACAAGCACGGCGGTTCCTGTTCATGCAGATAAACCAGTGTGCCGTCGCTATAACGGGGCGACGCGGTTTGCGCGCTGACGCTTAAGGGCAACGCACAACCTATTGTCGCCAATATCGGTATAAATAACCGCTGAAGAGGCTGATATTTCATTTCGCTACATTTCCCCGGCTAAAGGCCAATAACAGATTTCGCGTGAATCTATTCCGCTTGAAATTATATTTTCTGGAAATTAATGGGTAATTTTCGGAGTAGCGTTTGAATAGAGCACAGATATAAAGCGCGGCAAATAACAATTGTGGCAGTCAATATGCAGAACTGAATTATTTGTTCCATATAGTGAAATAACCGCTGATTAGTTATTTGACGAAATAGCTTACGCAGAAAAAGCATTAAATCGCGCCCAATGGCGATGACATAGTAATGAACAAATTACTATGCTGGAGAGACGCGTCATGTCGCACATCGAATCAGGCTGGGGCGCTGGCCCCTCATCCCGTTATGAACAGCTGGCGGAGCGTTTCCGCCCTGTGTTCCAGAAAATACGTACAGGTGCGATTGCGCGTGAGCTGCAGCGTCAACTGCCGCTGGAGCAAATTGCGTGGTTAAAACAGAGCGGTTTTACCGCGCTGCGCGTGCCGGAGAGCCATGGCGGCCTGGGGGCAACGCTGCCTGAATTGTTTGCGCTGCTGATTGAGCTCGGTGAGGCGGATTCCAATCTGGTGCAGTCGATTCGCGGCCATCTCGGCTTTGTGGAAAACGTACTCAACAGCGGCAGCAGCCATTTTCGTGATCAGTGGCTGACGCGGCTTGGACGCGGTGACATCGTGGGCCCCGCATGGAGTGAGACCGGTGATGCGCGCCAGTCTGAATTCTCCACGCGCATTGAGCGCAGCGGCGAATCCTGGCGGCTCAATGGCCGCAAGTTTTATACCACCGGTTCGCTCTATTCCGACTGGATTGATATCGGCATCTCCGATGAAAATGGCAAAGGCGTCTCAGTAACGGTTTCGCGCACCGCGGAGGGCGTGACGGTGCTGGATGACTGGAACGGCTTTGGCCAAATCCTGACCGCCAGCGGCACGGCGATGTTTGCCAACGTGGCGATCGCCGCCGATGACATCAATGAAGAGATTCATTTCAGATATTCACCCGCGTTTTATCAGCTGATTCATCTGGCGACGCTGGCCGGCATTGGCCGCGCGCAAAGCGGTGAAGTGGCACAGCAGGTCGCCGCACGTACGCGTACTTACAGCAACGGTAATGCGCCGCGTGCCGCGCAGGACGCGCAGATTTTACAGGTGGTGGGACGCCTGCGCGGTGCAGCCTACAGCAGCGGCGCCATAGTGCTGCACGCCGCCAGCGCGGTGCAACGCGCGTTTGATGCGCACCTGAGCGGCAATCAGGAACAGGAACATCAGGCGGTGGCGATGGCCGAGCTGGAGGTGTCGCAGTCGCTGAATGTGGTGAGCGATCTGCTGCTCAATGCCAGCTCAACGCTGTTTGATGCGTTAGGTGCATCGGCCACGCTGAAGCCATTGGCGCTGGATCGCTTCTGGCGCAACGTGCGCACCCTTTCTTCGCATAATCCGCGCATCTACAAAGATCGCATCGTTGGTGATTTCGCGGTGAACGGCACCTTGCCGCCCGAGCAGTGGCGCATTGGTGTGGCGGATAAATCGGCTACCTAAGCGTAAGGTCGCCATTTATGGCGACCTGGTGCGCATTAATGCGCACCCTACAGGTTGTACATGCTGCTCACGCATGCGACACTTTGGCTTATTTCGCTAAAGTGTCTTTTTTACGCCATGAAAACCTTTCTTATTATTGTGCCCGACGGCGGCATGCTGTTTGAATCAGCGGGTATCGCCGATATTCTGATGCGTGCCAATCAGCATCTGCCGGTTGGCACGGAACAGCAACGCTATCGCGTTAGCCTCGCCACCACCCAATCGCATCAGGTGATCCACGGCCAATCCGGCCTTAACTTGTTGGCCGATATCAAACTGGCAGACCTCGATCCGCGCACCGCCTGGGACACCATTATGATTACCGGCCGTGGCGACAGCGCCGATGAAGGCAATATGGTGGTCGATTTCATCAAGCTGGCGGCACCCCAAGCGCGCCGCGTAGTTTCGGTGTGTGGCGGCGCGCTGTTGCTGGCCGAAGCCGGCCTGCTGGATGGCCGCCGCGCCACCACGCACTGGCGCTTGCTCGATACCCTGCAAACGCGCTTTCCGCAGATTCAGGTGGCAGGTGGCCCGCTGTTTATTCAGGATGGCCCGATCTGGACTTCCGGCGGCGTCAGCTCGGGTTTTGATCTGACGCTGGCGCTGGTGGAAGAGGATTTCGGCTTCAGCGTGGCGCGCGATATTGCGCAGGACATGGTGATGTATCTGCGCCGTCCCGGTGGGCAGATGCAGTTCAGCCGTTTCCATCTGCAAGCGCCGAGCGGCGTTGGCCCGATTAGCGAGTTACAACGCTGGATCCGCGCCAATCTTGCCGGCGATCTGTCGGTGGAGAAGCTGGCAGCGCGCGTCGCCATGAGCCCGCGCAATTTCACCCGCGTGTTCACCCGCGAAACCGGTGCGCCGCCCGCACGTTATGTCGCCGAAGCGCGCCTCGCCGCGGCGCGTGAGCAGTTAGAGCAAAGCAACGACACGCTGGATCGCATCGCGCAGCATACCGGCTTTGGCAGTAGCATCAATTTACGTCGCTGCTTTGAGCGCCAGCTGCATCTTACGCCGGGCGAATATCGCCAACGCTTCCACTGCAAGAAGTTGGCGTAAAGTGATCCTTTTTTGGCGTTTACGCCACAGCGCCATCGGCCTACAGTGACTCCAGCATCTTCGGAAAAGGAGTCAATCATGACTAAGATCGGCATCAACGGCTTTGGCCGTATCGGGCGTAACGTTTTTCGTGCAGCGCTCGGCAGCGACGATATTGAAATCGTTGCCATCAATGACCTCACCGACAGTAAAACGCTGGCTCATCTCCTTAAACACGATTCCCTGCTTGGCAGGCTACCGGCGGAAGTGGAAGCCGGGGAAGGCGAATTACGCATTGATGGCAAAGCGATGCGCGTATTCAGCGAACGCGATCCGGCCAATATCCGCTGGCGCGACGTTGGCGTGGATATCGTGATTGAGGCCACCGGCTTCTTCACCGAACGCGACAAAGCCGCCGTACACATCACCAGCGGCGGCGCTAAACGCGTGATTATCTCCGCGCCAGGCAAGAACGATGATCTGACGATAGTGTTGGGCGTCAACGATCAGCGTTACGATCCGCAGCAGCATTTAGTGGTGAGTAACGGCAGCTGCACCACCAACGGCTTAGCACCTGCTGCTGCGGTACTGCATCAGGCATTTGGTATCGAGCACGGTTTAATGAACACCACGCATGCTTATACCAATAGCCAGGTACTGCACGATCAGCCGGAAAAAGATCTGCGCGGTGCGCGAGCGGCGGCGCTGTCGATTGTGCCTTACTCAAGCGGTGCCGCGAAGGCGCTGGGTCGGGTGATTCCGGAGCTGGATGGTCGTTTGACCGGTTATTCTCTGCGCGTGCCGGTGCCGGTAGTATCGATTGTCGATCTGACCGTAACGCTGAAACGCGATGTGACGGCTGAAGAAGTGAATGACGCGTTTAAAACTGCCGCGGCAGAAGGTCCACTGAAAGGGATTCTTGGTTACAGTGACGAGCCGCTGGTATCCAGCGATTATCAGGGCGATGCCCGTTCATCGATTATTGATGGGCTTTCCACGCTGGTGATTGGCGGCAATCTGGTGAAGATCCTTGCCTGGTATGATAACGAATGGGGCTTCTCGAATCGTTTAGTGGATTTAGCACGCTTGATGGCGAAACGCGGGTTGTAACAAATACGCGCATAACGCTTGCATCGTAGCGGCGCAATTTATTGCGCGATAAATCGCGCCGCTACGGAATGTGCGCTTATTTGAGTCCCATCGCATCCTTCAGGGTAAAGAACAGATCGGTCTGATCGGTCAAACCCACCACATTCGCCGCATGCGGACCGTACGCCGCAATGCGGACTTGTGTGCCGGTATGCTCCTGCGAATCCTCTTCTGAATTGCCGTAGCTGATGGTCATCACCGCGCCATCTTTGGTATTCACCGCTTGCGTCAGGCCCGGTGCTTTGGTGCCGTTTTCCACAATCTGGCTGCTGTGTGCGTGATCGGCGGTCACCACCACCAGCGTATCGCCGTGCTCGCGGGCAAACGCCAGCGCTTCCTGCACCGCTTCATCCAGATCGACGGTTTCACCAATCTGACCGCACGGATTAGCCGCATGGTCCTGTTTATCAATCGACGCGCCTTCCACCTGCAGGAAGAAACCTTTGTCGTTGGTGCTCAGCAGATTGATGGCTTTTTTAGTCATCTGCGCCAGCGTCGGCACGGAAGCCGGACGATCTTTGTTCACTTCACAGGTCACCACCGGTTTATCGATGTTGCCGTGATAGCTGGCTTTTGGTCCCTGCCAGCGTACCGGCATATTGCCATCGGCGAACAGACCCAATACCGGTTTGCGCTGATCGGCCTGTTGAATGGCGTTCAAGCCATCCAGATTATCAATCCACTGATAGCCCAGCGCCTGCGCCTGTTCACGCAGGGTTTTGCCCTGATACTCGCCGGCTTTGGCGGTTTCGCCAAAGGATTTCGCGCCGCCGCCCAACGTGACGTCCGCGCGGGTTTTCAGCATCTGTTCAGTAATCGATCCTTTTCCACCCTGCTCCAGCGCGTTGCCCGGGCACAGCTCACTGGTTTTCTCCGGGCCATAGCATTTACGCGAGGTCACGTGCGCCATTAACGCGGCTGGCGTGGCATCCTGCAGCTCAGCGGTCGAAACGTTACCGGTGGCTTTCCCGGCGGCTTTCGCCAGCTCAAGAATCGTCACCTGATCTTTGCCGTTCACATCAACACCAATCGCGCCGTTATAGGATTTGGTGCCGGTCGCCCACGCGGTGGCCGACGCGGCGGAATCCGTCACGTAATTCGGCTTATGGGTTTTCTTGTCGAGCGAATAGTGGGTGTATTGGCCGGTGAGCGGCAACGCATCAAGGCCAGGGAAGAAACCGCCGGCACCGCGCGCCTGGTTACGCGCAGCGGTGATTTCCGAATCGCCCATGCCGTCACCAATCAGCAGAATCACGTTTTTTGCGGTGCTATTGATTAATGAAGCTTTAAGCGCTTCAGTTTGGTCCCCGCTGAGGCGACGCGCCCCGCCGTGTTCGGTCACGTCGCCAGTGGCTGCGCGTGAATAATTTGCGTCTTCTGCCACGGCTGAAGTCGCGATCAGAGAAGCCAGCAGCGTAACCGTAAAGAGAGGTATCTGTTTCATTTATAAGCATCCTTAGCCATAGATATAACCAAATATTTCCGTGGACAAGTCTGCGACAGTGCGGTGACAGTTTTGTGACGGAATGGGAATGATTTGATGACAGAACAGGCATATTGAGCAGGCTTGCGGCATTACGCTCAGAGCTTAAGCGGATAGAACAAAAGGAGAAAATAGCACTTGACCCTTTTCAGCGATCTCCCTATAGTAGCGCCCCGTTGACCCAGCGCGGTTAACAAAAAAATGTGGTGAGGTGTCCGAGTGGCTGAAGGAGCACGCCTGGAAAGTGTGTATACGGCAACGTATCGGGGGTTCGAATCCCCCTCTCACCGCCACATTCTAAAGAAGAGTCTGAACGCAAGTTCAGACTTTTTTTTTGCATATTCTGCAGAGAGAGGGGGTGAGAAGCCCCGACGGGGTTCGACAACTGGCGCAGCCAGTTGGACAGCGGAGCCTGCGACGCTGCCCGCAGGGTGAGCGCAGCGAATCAATCCCCCTCTCACCGCCACATTCTAAAGAAGAGTCTGAACGCAAGTTCAGACTTTTTTTTTGCATATTCTGCAGAGAGAGGGGGTGAGAAACCCCGACGGGGTTCGACAACTGGCGCAGCCAGTTGGACAGCGGAGCCTGCAACGCTGCCCGCAGGGTGAGCGCAGCGAATCAATCCCCTCTCACCGCCACATTAAGCCGGACGTTGCGTGGATAAGGCAGCCACGCATACGAAATCAGATGACACGCAGGCTGTCATGAATCTGCGTGAACATTACCTTAGCCCGATCCGCACGAAGCGGGTCGGGCTTTGCCTCAGGCGTTGACGCGCACCCAGCGCTGCTGCTGATGGCTTTGTACAATGGCATCAACAATCGCCATCACCTGCGCGCCATCGTGGAAAGTGGCAAACCCAGCCGCCTGCGGAACGGGCGGTTTGCCCTGCTCTACCGCCTGATAAAACTGCTGCATCATCGCGCGGAACGCATCCGGCCAGCCTTCAATGTGCCCACCGGGAAAACGCGCACGGCCTGCTACATCCGGATTCATTAGCGAGGGATCGTCCGACAATAGCTGATTTGCCTTGTGCCGATGCCCTAGCCACAGTTGCTGCGGCGTTTCCTGATCCCACGCTAGCGCACCGAGGCTACCGTTGACTTCCAGACTGAGGCGATTTTTACGCCCGGCGGACACCTGCGACACGCTGAAACTGCCTTTGCTGCCGTCGTCAAAACGGAACAGCACAAAGCCCATGTCTTCGGTGGTCACCGTGCGCGATTCATATTGCGTTTCGTCTTCCTGCGCGCCGAAGGTGGCAGCACCAGCAAGGCTGGCCTTGCGCGTCGGCCAGACAATCGACAGGTCGGCCATCACCTCCACAATTTTGCGTCCGGTGACGAACTGAATGGTATCGCACCAGTGCGAACCAATATCCGCTACCGCGCGCGATGCGCCGCCCTTCTCTGCATCCACCCGCCAGTTGTAGTCGGTTTCCTCCAGCATCCAGTCCTGCAGATAACTGCCCTGCGCCGAGAACAGTCGCCCCAGCTGCTGGTAACGCACCATGCTTGCCGCCTGCTGCACCATGGCAAATTGGCGATAGACAAAGCTGACGCCATGTATCACGCCCGCTTTTTCGGCCAGTTCCACCAATTCGTGCGCTTCATCCATCGTCATGCACAGCGGCTTTTCCGAGAACACATGCTTACCGGCGGCAATGATCTGCCGGTTAATCGCCGCATGCAGATGGTTCGGCGTGCAGTTATGCACCGCGTGCAGCCCTTCATGCTGTAAAAACGTCGCCACGTCACTGTAGGCGTGTGGCACATTGAGTTCGGCCGCACGCGCGGCAGCGCTACTCTGGCTGGCATCGCATATCGCCACCACATTGATGTTGCCGAGGCGGCGCAGCGCTTCAATATGCGCGGGGCCAATAAAGCCGGTGCCGATAATGCCTACGTTGATCATTTAACACTCCCCTGTTCCAGACCCAGCTGTGCCCGCACGCTCGCCTGCTGGTCGCCCTGTGCGGCAAAATCATCAAAGGCGCGATCGGCCACCGGGATAATGTGACGCTGAATAAATTCGGCGCCTTCACGCGCACCGGTTTCACTCTCTTTTAAGCAGCACTCCCACTCCAGCACCGCCCAACCGTTGTAGTCGTATTGCGCCAGCTTGCTGAAGATCCCTTTGAAATCCACCTGGCCATCGCCCAGTGAACGGAAGCGGCCGGCGCGATCGATCCAGCGCTGGTAGCCGCCGTAGACGCCGCTGCGCCCGTTAGTCTGATACTCGGCATCTTTAACGTGGAACGCTTTGATGTGCTGATGATAGATATCAATAAACTGCAGATAATCAATATGCTGCAGCAGCAGATGACTGGGATCGAACAGGATGTTGCAGCGCGGATGATGATTTACGCCGGCAAGAAAACGTTCAAAGGTCACACCATCGTGCAGGTCTTCGCCCGGATGAAGTTCATAACAGACATCAACGCCGTGACGATCAAACTCGTCCAGCACCGGCAGCCAGCGGCGCGCCAGCTCGGCGAACGCCTCTTCCAGCAGCGCCGGATTGTGTGGCGGCCACGGATAGAGATAGGGCCAGGCGAGCGAACCGGAAAAGGTCGCGTGCGCGCGCAGTCCCAGGTTCGCCGATGCCGCCGCCGCCTTTTTGACCGTCTCAATCGCCCATGCCGTGCGCTTTGCGTTATCGCCACGCACCTGCACCGGTGCGAAGCCGTCGAAAGCGACGTCATGCGCCGGATGCACTGCAATCAACTGCCCTTCAAGATGCGTTGATAACTCGCTCACTTCCAGGCCGTACGTTGCCAGCAACCCGCTCACTTCATCGCAATAGGTCTGGCTGGTTGCAGCACGATCAAGGTTGAAAATCGACGGATGATTGCAGGGGATCTGCAAAGCTTTGTAACCCAGTGCCGACGCCCATTGCGCCAGTCCTTCCAGCGAATTAAAGGGTGCCTGCTGTCCGATAAACTGCGACAGAAAAATACCCGGTCCTTTTAACGTTTTCACGTACACCTCCCGTTAATCAAGCCGCTTCATCCCGATACTTAAAGGTGAAGAGGAAAAGAATGGCGATCGCCGCCGCTGCAATAGCCGGGATCCACCAGAATGTTGCCCAGTTGTCCGCACTGCCCTGTCCCGCGATCAAGCGGTTATACAATGCGCCGGAAATTTGCGAGCCCAGCAGCATGCCGATGCCGTAGGTGAACATCACTACCATGCTCTGCGCCTGCCCTTTCACTTTCTCGCCCGCGATGCGGTCGGTGTAGATGAATCCCACCACGAAAAAGAAGTCGTAGCAGACGCCGTGCAGCAGAATGCCCAGATAGATCAGCGCTCGGCCTTCATCGCCCATGCCCATAGCGAACAGCGCATAACGCACGAACCAGGCCAGCATGCCGACCAGCAGCATGTATTTCACGCCAAGACGGCGAAACAGCAGCGGGATCACCAGCATGAAGAAGATTTCAGACATCTGACCGAATGACATGGCGGTGCTGACGTTGCTTACTCCGGCATCCGCCAGCCACGACGCGGTATAGGCGTAATAGGTGCCAAGCGGAATGGAGATCAGCGTGGCGCACAGCGCAAAGACAAAAAAGTGGCGGATTTTTAGCAGCGCAAAGGCATCTGCGCAGAACAGATCGCGCACTTTCAGTGGCTGGCCTTTAGCCGGTGCTGGCGTATGTGGCAGCGTCAGGCTGTAAATCGCCAGCGCCACAGAACAAAGGGCAGCAACGGTAAAGACCGAGGTGCTGGCAGAAATGCCGGTGAAACCAATAAAGATGCCGGCCACAATCCAGCCGATGGTGCCGAATACCCTGACCACGGGAAAACTTTTATCGCTATTGCTCAGGCTGTGGAAAGCAATGTTATTAGCAAGCGCCAAGGTCGGCATAAAACACAGCGTGTAGCCAAACAGCAGCGCGATAAGCAGCGTACCGTTTTCCGCGGCCAGCGCAGCGGGCACAAACCAGAGGATGACCGCTCCCGCCAGGTTCATCACCGCCATCACTTTCTGCGACGGAAAGAATCTGTCCACCAGCATTCCCAACACGAACGGTGACAAAATTGACGCAATTGGCCCGGCTGAAAATGCATCGCCGATCAGCAGCGACATGTTGTGTTGTGTCATCACCAGTCCCAGCGTGACGGACCAACTGCCCCAGATGAAGAACTGCATAAACATCATGAGTGACAGTCGGGGAACCAAAAGCCGGTGCTGCGAGACTACAACGTCGGTACTTTGTGAAGTCGACATGGTGAACCTTCCCAGATAAAAGTAATCGATTACATTTAGGTGAGATAAAATGTAATCGATTACAATAATAGTAACTTTTAGGCGGATCACAATTTTGAAGATTCACGCCGTCGTGCGTCAGGCTTTGGCAGCACTCTGAACTTTCAGTGCTGGCTAAGAACGACACGGGTCATCATCGTGATGCTTGCTATTGATGATTTCATGAGCGGAGAAACTTTCGCTAAGCCAGCGCTGATTCCAGGATTCATTAGCAAAACGACGTCATGGAAAGTTGCTGGCAATTATGTCGCTGGTTATTACTCTCTCTTAATCGCCTTCCCGATAATTATCTAAATATGACACACGAATCAATTGCCAATATTAGGCGTCAGACGAGAAGGTGTTATTGAGGCCGCAGGGAAATTACAGCGCTTGGGGGGTAATAAATTATTATTGGCGAGCAGCTAATTATCTTTCAGTCGGACAAATATATCTTTGTGCCCCCCTTTCAATCGGCCTCTCACTGCATCAGACATCAAAAAATGCTTTTAGGTCACAGAGGGACTGCACCTGGTCAGGATTTTATCGGAATTAAAAGGCCGCCCAAACAGTTTCCTGCTCCGGGCGGTATTCCTAGCTACGCCTCACCTGAATGCCATGGCTCTATCCTCGAAGGTGGAGAATTAGGCTATTCACTCAACCCTGCTTTTGAGGCGGCATTTATAATCCGGAACTTATTGTTACCTGCGTAATAGGCGATGGTGAAGCAGCAACGGGGTCACTGGCTACGACCTGGCATTCCAATACGTTTTTGAGCCCGGTCGAAACCTGACGATGCCTCCTTTTTGTGATGCCCTTCATAAGACTTAGCAAGGAGCGAGTTTCTCTATGTTGCCAGCGACATGCTTCATCTATGACCGGCCTCCTTCCTCTAATTTACCTGCCAGATACTTACATCAAGAGGCAGATAAAAAATGGAAAAGTTACTTTATGGTGTCGCTTACTACCGGGAATACATGCCTGAAGAGAGGCTTGATGAAGACATTCGTCTGATGAAGGCCGCTGGCATCAATGTTGTTCGTATCGCGGAAAGCACCTGGAGCAGTTATGAGCGGCAGGATGGCGACTTTGACTTTTCCAGTGTTCTAACCGTGCTGGATCGCATGCATGAAAACCAGATTGCCGTGATTATTGGTACCCCGACTTACGCGATCCCGGCATGGCTGGCGAAAAAACACCCTTCCGTGATGGCCACCACCCCGCAGGGGGTGAACAAATACGGGCATCGTCAAAAGATGGATATCACCAGCCCCATCTACCTGCGATACGCTGAGCGGATTATTCGCGCGCTCTTAAGCGCTACCGCTAACCATCCAGCGGTGATCGGGTATCAGATTGATAATGAAACGAAATATTATGATACCTGTGGCGATCACGTACAGCGGGGGTTTGTTGAGCAACTGAAAAAACAGTTCGGTGATGATCTTGAAAAGCTCAATGCCGAATATGGGCTAGATTACTGGAGCAATCGAATTGATACATGGGAAGATTTCCCGCCGCTGGAAAGCACCATTAATGCGAGTCTTGGCGCGGCTTTCCAGCGCTATCAGCGTGGGCTGGTTACGGATTTCCTGGCGTGGCAGGCAACGCTGGTGAGTGAGTATCGTCTGCCTGGTCAGTTTATTACGCATAATTTCGATTTCGAATGGCGAACCTGGTCCTTTGGTGTGCGCGGGGAAGTCGACCACTTCAAAGCATCCTCGGCGCTCGATATTACCGGCGTGGATATCTATCACCCTGGCCAGCATCAACTTACCGGCGTGGAAATTGCCTTTTGCGGGGACATCGCACGCACGACAAAAGATACAAATTATCTGGTTCTGGAAACCCAGGCTCAGGCTTTTAAGAACTGGACCCCCTACCCTGGCCAGCTGCGCCTTCAGGCTTTTAGCCACATTGCTTCCGGGGCAGCCATGGTGAGCTATTGGCACTGGCACTCTTTGCACAATGCTTATGAAACCTATTGGAAGGGACTGCTCAGCCACGATCTGGAGCCGAACCCGATCTTTGATGAGGCTAAAGAGGTTGGTCAGGCCTTCGCACGCCTCTCGCCACAGTTAGCCGGTCTGAAAAAAACCAATCGTGTGGCGCTGCTGGTCAGTCACGACTCGCTGACGGCCGTTGACTGGCACCCTTATAAGGGACATCAGTTTGGCCGCCATAAGGAACATCAGTATAACGACACGGTTCGCACCTATTATGATGCACTTTATCGCCTCAATATTGAGGTGGACATTCTGACCGTCGATGATCCCCGACTGTCTCGTTACTCATTGTTGATAGCGCCCCTGCTTTACGCGGCGTCAGCGGAATCATTGCAGCGCCTGAACCGATTTTCCGAGGAAGGCGGACATATTCTGTATTCCTTCAAGTCTGGCTTTGCCAATGAACACCTCAAAGTACGGCATACCCGGCAACCAGCCATCATCCGGGAAGCTATCGGCGCCAGTTATCAGCTTTTCGTTGAACCACACGAGGTAACCCTTCAGTCTGATCTGCTGAACATCTCAGCGGAATCTGCCGAGGTGAATCACTGGATGGAGTTGCTGGAGGCGGATGCCGGTGCTGAAGTCTGGGCTCGCTATCAACATCCCTACTGGAACAAATATGCGGCGATTGTTCACAACCGCTACGGAGCCGGGACGACAACGTATGTCGGCTGCAGCATCAATTCTGAAGCAGTGGAAGCCGTGCTGCTTGCACTCCTCAACAAAACCAATCTGAACGTCGCAACATCGCCGTTGCGCTTCCCGCTGGCGGTCAAACGCGCGGTGAATCGTTCAGGCAATACGCTGCTTTTCTTTCTGAATTATTCCAGTCAGCCCCAAAAAGTTATCCTTCCGTTTACTTGCGGAGAGGAGTTGCTGAGCAAGCAGCGTTACATAAAAGGAGAGACGCTGAACCTGTCCGATTGGGGCGTCGCTATATTTGAAGTGGAGAACGCGTGATGACTGATAACGCATCGCATCAGGATTTGCAGCGCATTAGCACCCGTGAACGCCTGGCTTTTGGCGTGGGCGATTACGGCACTAACTTAACCTACACGTTAATGGTGACCTTTCTGGCGTTTTATTACACCGATGTCGTCGGGGTATCGGCGCTGTTGGTTGGATCGCTAATGTTTTTTGCCCGCGTACTGGATGGCATAATTTGCATTTATGTCGGGATACGCATTGATAAAACGCGATCTAAACGGGGTAAGGCTCGCCCATGGGTATTATGGACCGCCGTACCTTTTGGCCTGTCGGCATTTTTAATGTCCACTGTCCCGGACGTGAGCTATACATGGCAAGTAACGTATGTCTGCATTACCTATTTACTGACCAACATCATGTTTACCGCCAACAATATCGCTTACGGCTCGCTGCTGGCTTTAATCACGCGCGACAATTATCAACGTGGCATGCTAAGCGTTTTTCGAAAAGGCTTCTCCACCTGTGGCTCACTTACCGTTGGGGTGTTAACCCTGCCCATGGTGGCGTTCTTTGGCAACACCAGCACATCCTGGATAATCGTCTTCGCGATTTTCGGCGTGTTTACGGCGGTTTTTCTGCTGTTGACCGCGCTTGGAACCCGAGAACGCGTGGAGCCAATTAGCAGTGACAATAGCCAGCGAATTAATACCCAACAGGTCGTACGCTCAGTCATGGCCAATCGTTATTGGATCATCATCTTTTTTTATCTGATGATCACCTTCACTAGCCTCACGGCATTGTCAGCGGTAGGCGTTTATTATTCAAAATATGTCCTGTCAGATGTTTCGCTGATTGCTTATATCAGCATGGCCCAATATATCCCGGGCTTGCTCACCTTGATGATTATTCCCTTACTGCTTAAAAAATTGGGTAAACGACGTCTTGCCATGCTTGGACTGATCGTCTGTTGTGTTGCTTACCTGCTGCCGCTACTCAACAAGCAGGATGCGTTCTTCGTGATAATGGCGACGGCAGTTCGCAGCGTGGGCTTCTGCGGGATTGGTGCCACCATGTTCGCACTGCTGGCTGACACCATCGATTATGGAGAATGGCGAACCGGGCTACGTATCGAAGGAATCCTCTTTAGCGCGGGAACGCTCGGTCAAACGCTGGGAATGGGGCTGGGTACGGCAAGCGTTGGCTGGATTTTGGGGGCGGCAGGTTTTGTCAGTGGGGGCAGCACGCCTCAGTCTGAAACAGTGATTAAGACCATCGAATTCCTGTTTATCTTTTTCCCTCTGATTCTTGCGGCTCTGAATCTGGTGCTGCTGTGGTTTTACAAACTGGATAATTTCTACAGTCGCGTTGCGCAGGATCTTTCTGCCGGACGTTATCAGCAAGATGACGTATCGGCTACGTCAATTGCCGGTAAAAGATGGCAAAGCCAGGAGTGATCTCTTTAACAATTTTCATACATATTCCCTTCAGCAATGGAGGGAGTCATTTATAGTATGCCGAATTTTTAAGCCCGGAGGATGCCAATGGAAGAATTACAAGATGCGGATATGTTGAGTTTTTCTCCGCTCATGAAAAGCTTTACCTTCAACGCATTTATGGTCTCCGGGTTCACTCCGATAAGCCCCGGTAGCAAACTCGACTTTTTCATCCATCGCCCTAACGGCATGAAAGGGTACATGATTAACCTGACGCTGAAAGGCGAAGGGATTATTCATCATGCAGAGGGTGAGTTTCACTGTCAGCAACATGAGATGTTACTTTTCCCACCGGGCGTAATTCACCATTATGGCAGGGCCAAAGAGAGCATCGCATGGGATCATCTCTGGATCTATTTTATCCCTCGTCCCTACTGGATTGATTGGCTGCGCTGGGATACTAAGCAGGGACATATCGGTCGCATGACACTCCCCGATGAGGCTCAGCGCCAGCAAATGGTTCAGCTCTTTAAAGAGGTCATCGCGAGTAATGCGCTAGGCGCTGCGCTGCCAGAAGCCATGGCCATGAATGCCCTTGAGCGCATCATTTTAACCACCTTCCAGCTCCAGCCTTCCAGTAATCGTCATAACCGAGACCCGCGAATTCAAACGGTTTGCGATTACATTAATGAACACCTTTCCCAAGACACGCGTATTGAAGAACTCGCGCGCATGACGTTCCTCTCAACCTCTCGTTTGACGCACCTATTCCGCAAAGAGATGGGCAATACCATTTATGGCTGGCGGGAACAGCAGCGTGTCTCACGCGCCTGTGATTTACTTTGGCATACCCAGCTCAATGTCACTCAGGTTGCGCGTGCGGTGGGCTATGAAGATCCGCTGTACTTTTCACGCGTGTTCAGCCAGCACTATCAGTTGAGCCCGCGCGATTACCGTAAGAAATTTGAGTGCGCCCCACTCTTCTGATTGCGCAGGAGGCTGAATGTCCCTGCTCACGCCGGTTTTTTCGTCAGACCGTTTTCTTTTCAGGGTAAGGATAAATCAGGGCTCGGGAGAAAACTCTTTTGGCGTGGCATATCATTTGCGGTGTTGCGCTGCCGGTATTCGCAGTGAATTCATGCATAAAAAACCCGGCTTGCGCCGGGTTTTGCTTAGCTACATTCTCAATCAAACGGTTAACTGTAAGCGTGCAGCGTGCGCTGACACAGCGCTGAACGGACGCAATCCTCTTTGCCGAAACGCACCACACCAATCATCTCATCCTCTTCGAAGCGTGCTAACGCATCGGCAAGGCCAGATTTAGCATGGGACGGCAGGTCGCACTGGGTGATATCGCCGTTGACGATAACCGTTACATTTTCCCCCAAGCGAGTCAGGAACATCTTCATCTGTGCGGCAGTGACGTTTTGTGCCTCATCAAGGATCACCACCGCATTTTCAAAGGTACGTCCACGCATGTAGGCGAAGGGCGCGATCTCTACCTTGGCGATTTCGGGCCGCAGGCAGTATTGCATAAAGGAAGCGCCGAGACGTTTAACCAGAACGTCATATACCGGTCGGAAATAAGGCGCGAATTTCTCGGAAATGTCTCCGGGGAGGAAACCGAGATCTTCATCCGCCTGCAGAACCGGGCGCGTCACAATAATCCTTTCGATATCCTTATTGATCAGGGCCTCAGCCGCTTTGGCTGCGCTAATCCAGGTTTTTCCGCAGCCGGCTTCACCGGTGGCGAAAATAAGCTGTTTCGTTTCTATGGCATGGAGATAGTGTGCCTGAGCTTCATTTCTGGCTTCAATCGGCCCGCGGTCACGTGCATCACGTGCCATACCGATCGAATCCAACCCACCCATCTGCACCAGCGAAGTGACCGATTCTTCTTCACGCTGACGGTGACTGCGAGAGTCGCTACGAATAACGCGTCTGGCTTCACGACGTGCTTTGATCACTGCTTTCTGTCTTCCCATAGTGGCACCTTACAGTTGGTTTCATTTATCGCGGCGGATCACCCGCGGCGATGACTTGAACGCTTTAGAGGTTTTTAGTTGGCTTCCTTGTAAGCCGTATCGAGCCAGTGAGAATGGTGTGCATCAGCGCCGAGACGCAGGCGCGCACCGGTTAACAAAATGAGATTGAACGAGAACGAAGTTTTAAATTGAGAGAGGTTGCTTTTGAGGGAAAAAATCCCCCGCAGAGTACTGCGTGTGTTGAAACTATTTAACTGTCCCAGAGAGAGACGAATCATGCGCGAACTCCAGTGGCTTAGCCACACAACTGACAACGCTTATGAATAAAGTGCATCATATTTGCGGTGGTTTGCAACAGTAATTTTACGTCCCGGTAAAGAAAAAATGATAAGCGAAGCCTGAGCGCATTCACCTTAAATTAAATTTAGTAGATTAATCAGATAGATGGTTTATTGGCGGGTCAGCGAAGTTTTGATACACATTCGGAAGAAGCTGTATCCAGCGGAAAGTTTAAGGAATGCTTAACAAATGCGCCTGCGGGCGGTAGCCAACGCAGGCGCTGCACATTTATTAATCAGGCTTGCAGTAAAGGTTGTCCAAGATAATGATTTTCATCCGCCACGCCCGGCAGCGCGAAAAAGTATCCGCCGCCAATCGGGCGAATATATTCTTCCAGCGCTTCGCCATTGAGGCGCTGCTGCACGGTAATAAAGCCTTTGGCTAAATCATGCTGGTAGCAAACAAACAATAACCCCATATCCAGCTGGCCCGATCCGGTAATACCGCTGGAATAACTGTAACCGCGCCGCAGCATCAAACTGCTGTCGGTTTCCCGCGTGCGCGGATTGGCGAGGCGAATATGCGCATCCAGCGCAATCACATCACCATCCGGATCGTTATTGTAATCCGGCACGTCATGCTCGTTTTTCATGCCGAGCGGCGCACCCGACAACTTCTCACGGCCAAAGATGGTTTGCTGCTCACCGAGCGGCGTGCGGTCCCACATTTCCACGTGGAAACGAATGATGCGTACCGCCTGATAGCTGCCACCGCGCGTCCACGCGGGTTCCTGCTGCTCGTCGGTGACCCACAACAGCTGGTTCATTAACGCCGGATTATGGGTATCGGGATTGGCGGTGCCATCTTTAAATCCCAGCAGGTTTATAGGGGTTTCCTTGCCGTTGCTGCGCGCCGCATGATCGGCAATAAAGCCGTCACGACGCCAGCGCACTGCCAGCAGATCGGGCGTGTGTTTGATGATGTCGCGCAGCGCGTGAATGACCGTATCCTGGGTGTTGGCGCAGATTTGTAGCAGCAGATCGCCATGGCACTGTTCGGCATCCAGCGAATCGTTAGGAAACCGCGTCATGGTTTGCAACTGCGCGGGCTTGTGTTTGCTCAAGCCGAAGCGCTCATCAAACAGCGAGGTGCCGACCGACAGTGTCAGGGTGAGATTATCGGGTGCGATATCAGCACCGAGAATCCCCGAATCCATCGGCGGCAACTGAGGGTTGGTGACGGCGGGCGCCGGTCCACCTTGCGTGAGAAAAGCGAAGCGCGCAGTCAGCAAGCGGAACAGGCGATCAAGATCGGCTTTGTCGCTGGCCAGCACATCAAACGCCACCAGCATCATCGACGCCTGTTGTGGCGTAACGATACCCGCCTGATGCGCGCCGTAAAAAGGTTGCGCCTGTTGACGCGAGTTGGGTGCAACCGTGCCGGGAGAGAAACTATCGGCGGCGGCGGTATGGAACGGACAACCGCCGCTCAGGGCGGCCGCGCCGCCCAACATGCCTAATCCCTGCAAAAGTCGACGACGCGACGGCTGCGCCGCGTCATTTTTATTACTCATGATCAGTCGAGACCTAAAGTTCCACGCAGTAATGAGAGATCTTCCGCCAGGGTGGTAATCGGGCCTTTTAGCGCGTTACGGTCAGCGGTGGTCAGTTTTTCGTACGACTCATAGCCCTCTTGCGTACGATATTTGCTGAGGATGCCGTCCACTTTTTTGAAGTTAGCATCCACTTTCGCCAGCAGCTGCGGATTGTTTTTCAGCAGCAGCGGACGCAGCAGTTCAACGATTTTCTGCGCGCCATCGATGTTAGCCTTGAAGTCAGAAAGATCGGTACGGCTGTAGCGGTCTTCTTCTCCGGAGATTTTGCTGGAGGCCACTTCTTCAATCAGACCCGCCGCGCCGCCCACCACTTTGACGGGTGGAAACGCCAGTTCGCTGATGCGGGTTTGCAGATCCAACACATCCTGATTCAGCTGAGTGGCAAACACTTCAGCACCTTTGGTGGTGTTATCCGCGAACAGGATTTTTTCCAGACGGTGGAAGCCGGTGAATTTCGGATCTTCGTTTTTCTTCTCGAAGTCGTCTTCACGCGCATCAATGCTGCCATCCAGATCGGAGAACAGCTCAGCAATCGGTTCGATGCGCTCGTAATGCACACGCGTTGGCGCATAGAGCGCCCTGGCTTTCTCAATGTCGCCGGCTTTCACCGCATCGGTAAACGCTTTGGTGCCGGTGACTAACGCTTTCACTTCATTCATGACGTAGACTTTGTAGTCGGCGATGGGGCCGACCAACTCCAGCACGTCAGGCTTACCGGTCGCGGCTTTCTGCGTAACGCCGCTCACCACCAGTTTACCTTTCGGGTTGCTGAGCAGGCCGCAGGTCATCTCATATTCGCCCGCTTCCAGATTCGCGGTGAGTTTCTGGCTGAAGCCTGGCGCGATGTTTTCACGCTCTTCCACCACCATGACGCCTTTCAGAATCTCCCACTCCAGCGCTTTCTGGCTGTTGTTCTTGATAATGAACTGGGTTTTACCGGCCTGCACATTGAGCGACATCGGCTCACATTGTTTATCGGTCACGGTGACCGTGACTTGCGGGATGGCCGCAGCAGAGGCGGCGCCGGAAAGCGCCAGCATTGAAACCAACAGCGCCTTGCGGCGGAAGCGAATCGTCATAGTGATATCCCTGTTAGAGAGAAGATCAGGCGCGCAATCGCGCCTGAATTAATTTCAGCGTGTGGTGCGTGCCGCGTTGACCGAAGGTCGAGCCGGAAAGAAAAACAGCAGCAGCGCCGGAATCAGATAGATCAGCCACACCGCCACTTCGCTAACGCTTGGCGTTTCCTGATAACCCAGAATCCCTTCCAGCAGCGTGCCGAACACCGAATGTGTTGAGAGCGTGTTGCTCAGATCAAATGCCACATCCTGGAAGTGATTCCACAATCCGGCTTCATGGAAGGCGCGAATAGCACCTGCGGCCAGTCCAGCGGCGACAAACAGAATGAACAAGCTGGTCCAGCGGAAAAAATGCGCCAGATTCAGGCGAATGCCGCCGTAATAGAGCAAAAAGCCCAGCGCCACGGCGGTCGCGAGGCCAAGCACCGCGCCCATCGGCGGCGCATAACCCACATCCTGGGTGAATGCCGCCAACAGGAAGAACACCGATTCCAGCCCTTCACGCGCCACCGCCAGAAATACCATCAGCACCAGCGGGAAGCCGCTGCTGCCCTGCTTCTGCAGCGCCTGATCGACGGACTTTTCCAGCGTGGCTTTGATATTGCGCGACACTTTGCGCATCCAAAACACCATCGATGTCAGGATCACCACGGCAATGACCGCGACAATCCCTTCAAACAGTTCCTGCTGTTTCTGCGGGAACTCGCCGGTGGTTTCATTGATAAAGATGCCCAGCGCCAGACACAGCGCGGCGGCAATAAAGACGCCAGCCCACATGGCGGGAAACCATTGAGTGCGCTGGGTGCGTTTGAGATAGCTGGCAATCAGGCTGACGATGAGCGCGGCTTCCAGACCTTCGCGCAACATAATGAGAAACGGTACGAACATCACCAACCTCTTGAATTTTAAGAAGGGTAAACCTTAGGTAAAAATACGTAAAGTGCGAACGATATCGATTATCATTATCGAAGGGAGAAATACAAGTCACTGCGCGAAATTAATTTGTTTTTTGCGTTTTAGGGAGGGGGGATTTGTAGGGTGCGCATTCATGCGCACCTGGGTTTAGCGAAGGGGTCGCCATAAATGACGACCTTACGATCGAGGTCGCCATGAATGGCGACCCTACGAAAAACGATGCAGGATTTGGAGGGTGCGCATCTATACGCACCTGGTCGCCATGAATGGCGACCCTACCGATTACTTGCTTTGATATTGCGCTTCTGCCGCCGCAAAGCGCTGCTGCGCCGCTTCGGATGGGCCGCGACCCAGCAGGCTGAACACCACAATCGCGATACTGGCGAACGCAAAGCCTGGAATGATTTCATACAGCGCTGCGTAGCCATAATCTTTCCACAACAGCACGGTCAGCGCGCCAATCACCATACCCGCCAGCGCGCCGTTGCGCGTCATACGCTTCCAGCACACACCGAACAGCACCACTGGACCAAACGCCGCACCGAAGCCTGCCCACGCGTAGCTCACCAGACCCAGCACCCGGTTTTCCGGATTGGCCGCCAGCGCGATAGCAATCAACGCAATCACCAGCACCATCAAGCGTCCTACCCACACCAGCTCTTTCTGGCTGGCGTTTTTACGCAAAAAGCCTTTATAGAGATCTTCGGTCAAGGCACTTGAGCACACCAGCAGCTGGCAGCTTAAGGTCGACATCACCGCCGCCAAAATCGCCGACAGCAAGATACCGGCAATCCACGGGTTGAACAGAATTCGCGCCAGTTCGATAAAGATTCGCTCGCCGTTCTGACTTACGCCCGCCGCCTGATCGGGATGGTTCTGGAAGTAGGCGATACCGAAGAAGCCCACCGCCACCGCGCCACCGAGGCACAGGATCATCCAAATCATGCCGATACGACGTGCGCTACGGATAGTGTGATGCGAGTCGGCCGCCATAAAGCGCGCCAGAATATGCGGCTGACCAAAGTAGCCAAGGCCCCAACCGAGCAGTGAAATCACCGCGACAAAGTTCAGTCCCTTCAGCATGTCGAGGTTTTCGAGGCTTTTCGCTCTGATCACCGCCAATGAGTCATCCAGGCCGCCCACGGCGACAATCACGATGATCGGCGTCAAAATCAGCGCGAAGATCATCAGACTGGCCTGCACGGTATCGGTCCAGCTTACCGCAAGGAAACCGCCCACCAGCGTGTAGAGAATGGTTGCGGCAGCACCGGCCCACAGCGCGGTTTGGTAATCCATACCGAAGGTGCTTTCAAACAGACGCGCACCGGCGACCACGCCAGAGGCACAATAGATCGTGAAGAAGATCAGAATCACCACCGCCGAGATCACGCGCAGCAGCTTGCTGTTATCCTCGAAACGGCTGGAGAAGAAGTCCGGCAGGGTTAACGCATTATCATGATGCTCGGTCTGCACGCGCAGACGACCGGCAACAATGCGCCAGTTCAACCATGCACCAATGATCAGGCCGATAGCGATCCAGCTTTCTGAGATACCTGAGAGGAAAATGGCGCCCGGCAGGCCCATTAATAACCAGCCGCTCATGTCGGACGCACCGGCTGACAGCGCGGTGACAACGCTGCCTAAACTGCGGCCGCCAAGGATATAGTCATCGAAGCTTTTGGTTGATCGCCAGGCGATGAAACCGATTAACACCATCCCAAGGATATACACTACAAAGGTCACCAACATCGGTGTACTTACACTCATCAGTCTCTCCACTTATTATTTGATCCATCAAGAGAAATCTTGTGTATCAGCGCTGTCGGAACGGGACAGCAGCATGATTTCACCGCATCCAGAGAAAGCGATTTCTCTTAAGGCGCGGTATCCTGCCGCAAAGGTGCGGCGCGCACAATGCATTTAACACAGCTGTCACAATGATGACACTGATGCTGCGTTTTCTCTGCTTAGAGGTTGCACCTGATCACACTCTGGTTGCACCCTGGTCGCCATAAATGGCGCCCCTACGAAGCCAGACGTTGTAGGTAGGGTCGCCATTCATGGCGACCTCCTGGCAACACGGGTTGCACAAAGTTGCAACATAGGTGATATTGCTGCCACGCTGGAGTTGAATCACTATTCTGAGGACGAGGACATCATGGGAAGCACTACCATGGGGGTGAAGCTGGATGAAGCCACCCGCGATCGCATTAAACTGGCGGCACAAAAGCTTGACCGCACATCACACTGGCTCATTAAGCAGGCGATTTTTAACTATCTTGAGCAGCTGGAAGCCGGTGAATCCGTGCCAGAAATCCCCCAGTTGCTGATTGATGCCGCCGGTGATGAGAGCGTGCCCGACGAGGCGCTGCAACCTTTCCTCGACTTCGCTGAACATATTTTACCGCAGTCGGTCAGCCGCGCGGCTATCACTGCCGCCTGGCGTCGTCCGGAAACGGATGCGGTGCCGATGCTGCTGGAACAAGCGCGTCTCCCTGCCCCGCTGGCGGAGAAAACTCATCAGCTGGCTTATAGCCTCGCCGATAAGCTGCGCCACCAAAAAGGCGCAACGGGCCGCGCGGGCATGGTGCAAAGTTTGCTGCAGGAGTTTTCACTCTCTTCACAGGAAGGCGTGGCGCTGATGTGTCTGGCGGAAGCGCTGCTGCGTATTCCGGATAAGCCGACGCGTGATGCGCTAATCCGCGACAAGATCAGCAACGGCAACTGGCAGTCGCATCTGGGCCGCAGTCCGTCGATGTTTGTCAATGCGGCCACCTGGGGCTTGCTGTTTACCGGCCGTCTGGTTTCTACCCATAACGAAGCTAACCTGTCGCGATCGCTCAATCGCATTATCGGCAAGAGCGGTGAACCGCTGATCCGCAAGGGCGTGGATATGGCGATGCGCCTGATGGGCGAGCAGTTTGTTACGGGTGAAACCATCGCCGAAGCGCTGGCCAATGCCCGCAAGCTGGAAGAGAAAGGTTTCCGTTACTCTTACGATATGCTCGGCGAAGCGGCGCTGACCGCCAGCGATGCCAAAGCCTATTTGGTTTCCTACCAACAGGCGATTCACGCCATTGGTAAAGCGTCCAATGGTCGCGGCATTTATGAAGGTCCGGGCATCTCGATTAAGCTGTCGGCACTGCATCCGCGCTACAGCCGCGCGCAGTATGAGCGCGTGATGGACGAGCTCTATCCGATCCTCAAATCGCTGACGCTGCTGGCGCGCTCGTATGACATCGGTATCAACATCGATGCCGAAGAAGCGGATCGTCTGGAGCTGTCGCTCGATTTACTGGAAAAACTCTGTTTTGAACCGGAGTTGGAAGGCTGGAACGGCATCGGCTTTGTGATTCAGGCCTATCAGAAGCGCTGTCCGTTTGTGATTGATGCGCTGATCGATCTGGCGCAGCGCAGCCGTCGCCGCCTGATGATCCGTCTGGTAAAAGGCGCGTATTGGGATAGCGAAATCAAACGCGCGCAGATTGATGGCCTGGAAGGCTATCCGGTTTACACCCGCAAGGTCTATACCGACATCTCCTATCTGGCCTGCGCACGCAAGCTGCTGGCGGTGCCGAACCTGATCTATCCGCAGTTTGCCACCCACAATGCGCACACGCTGGCGGCGATCTACCAGCTGGCGGGCAACAACTATTATCCGGGACAGTACGAATTCCAGTGCCTGCACGGCATGGGTGAACCGCTGTATGAGCAGGTGGTGGGCAAAGTCGCCGACGGCAAACTCAATCGTCCGTGCCGTATTTATGCGCCGGTCGGTACCCACGAAACGCTGCTGGCGTATCTGGTGCGCCGCCTGCTGGAGAACGGGGCCAATACCTCGTTTGTCAACCGCATTGCCGATAACACCTTGCCGCTGGATGAACTGGTGGCCGATCCCGTCGCCGCCGTTGAGAAAATGGGCGTCGCGGAAGGTGCGGTCGGTCTGCCACATCCGAAAATTCCGCTGCCGCGCGATCTGTACGGCACGAAGCGCGCTAACTCGGCCGGTCTCGATCTGGCCAACGAACACCGTCTGGCGTCGCTGTCCAGCGCCCTGCTCAACAGCGCCAGCCAGCCGTGGATCGCTCAGCCGCTGGTGGAATGCCAGTTAGGTGACGGCGTCAGCCGCCCAGTGCTTAATCCTTCCGCGCCTGCGGATGTGGTGGGCAGCGTGCGCGAAGCCAGCGAAGCTGAAGTGTCGGCTGCGCTGGATGCGGCGGTGAATGCCGGGCCAATCTGGTTCGCCACGCCGCCGCAGGAGCGCGCCGCCATTCTGGAGCGTGCGGCCGAAGCGATGGAAGGCCAGATGCAGCAGCTGATTGGTTTGCTGGTGCGTGAAGCGGGTAAAACCTACAACAACGCCATTGCCGAAGTGCGTGAAGCGGTCGATTTCCTCTACTACTACGCCGGCATGGTGCGCGATGATTTCGATAACGAAACCCATCGCCCGCTCGGCCCGGTGGTGTGCATCAGCCCGTGGAACTTCCCGCTGGCGATCTTTACCGGGCAAATTGCTGCCGCGCTGGCGGCGGGCAACAGCGTGCTGGCGAAACCGGCGGAGCAAACGCCGCTGATCGCCGCACAGGCGGTGCAAATTCTGCTGGATGCCGGCGTGCCGGCGGGCGTGCTGCAACTGCTGCCGGGCCAGGGCGAAACCGTGGGTGCGCAACTGACCGGCGACGAGCGCGTGCGCGGTGTGATGTTCACCGGTTCCACTGCGGTGGCGACGCTGCTGCAGCGTAATCTGGCCGGTCGTCTCGATCCACAAGGTCGCCCCACGCCGCTTGTCGCTGAAACCGGCGGCATGAACGCAATGATTGTTGATTCTTCCGCGCTCACCGAACAGGTGGTGGTCGATATCGTTGCCTCGGCGTTCGATAGCGCCGGTCAACGCTGCTCGGCGCTGCGTCTGCTGTGCGTACAGGATGATGTGGCCGATCACACGCTGAAAATGCTGCGTGGCGCGATGGCGGAATGCCGCATGGGCAATCCGGAACGCCTCTCAACCGACATTGGTCCGGTCATTGATGCCGAAGCAAAAGCCAATATTGAACGCCACATTCAGGCGCTACGCAACAAAGGCTTCACCGTCTATCAGGCGGCACAGGAGAATCCACAGGACAGCAAAGAGTGGAACAGCGGCACCTTTATCAAACCCACGCTGATTGAGCTGAATCAGGTAAGCGATCTGGATAAAGAGGTGTTTGGTCCGGTGCTGCACGTGGTGCGATTCGCGCGCAACAATTTGCCGCAGCTGGTGGAGCAGATCAACGCCTCGGGTTACGGTCTGACGCTCGGCGTGCACACGCGTATCGATGAAACCATCGCGCAAGTGACGGCGAACGCCAAAGTCGGCAACCTGTACGTCAACCGCAATATGGTGGGTGCGGTGGTTGGCGTGCAGCCATTCGGCGGTGAAGGTTTATCCGGAACCGGTCCGAAAGCCGGCGGCCCGCTCTATCTCTATCGCTTGCTGGCCAATCGTCCTGATGGCGCGCTGCGTATCACCTTTGATCGTCAGGATGCCGAGCGTCCGGTTGATAGCACGGTGCGCACGGAACTGATGCGCGCGCATCAGGCATTGCAGCAGTGGGCAAAAGATAAACCCGAACTGCTGGCGCTGTGTCAACGTTATGACGAGCTGGCGCAGGCCGGCACTGTGCGTTTGCTGCCAGGCCCAACTGGCGAGCGTAACACCTTCACCCTGCTGCCGCGCGAACATGTGCTGTGCATCGCGGATAATGAAGACGATGCGCTGACGCAGTTGGCGGCGGTGACCAGTGTTGGCAGCCAGGCGCTGTGGCAGGACGATGAGCTGCATCGTTCACTGCGTAAATCGTTACCTGCAGAGGTGCAAGCGCACGTGAAGTTAGTGAAGGATGCGCTGGTAGCAGAGTTTGATGCGGTGATTTATCACGGTGATGCCGACCAACTGCGCAGCCTGTGCGAGCAGGTGGCGGCACGCGAGGGCGCGATTGTTTCGGTACAGGGCTTTGCCCGCGGTGAAACCAATCTGCTGCTGGAGCGTTTACTGATTGAGCGCTCACTGAGCGTCAATACCGCCGCGGCGGGCGGTAATGCGAGTTTGATGACCATCGGTTAACGATAACAACCCGGTGCGCATAAATGCGCACCCTACGTGTAGGGTCGCCATTCATATTCATGGCGACCCATTTTTACGCCGCCGACTTATTCCGCTTCAAACCAATCAACGTCGGGAACACAAACAGCGACTGACCCAATCCCCGGTTAGTCATCTGCCACACCGCGACCGAACACAGCGAACAAATCCCCACGATCGCCAGCGGATAGAAACACGCCCACAGTATTGAGAACCACGCGTGATCAAACAGGTGATGGCGCTGGGCGAACAGAATCGCCGACATCCCGAAGAACTCAATGAAGATGCGGTGAATCACGTAAATTTGCAGCGTGTTGCGCCCGACCCAATTCAAATAGCTCATCTTGAAATGTGCGTTCAGCCAGCGGCACGCCGCTACGCTGCCCAGCACGGCAAGGATGCACAGGAACAGACTCTTATCCAGACCTAAGATGATGTGCAGACCCGAGATCGCCGCCAAAAGTGCCCACGGCACGATGTTGTCGCGACGCCATTCGCTCATGCGCAACATCATCGGGCTCCAGAAAGCGCCCAGCAGGAAGAACAGGAAATATTGCGCCACGCTTTGGGGTCCCCAATACGGAATAATCTTCTCCACCGCCAGATAGTTAAGCGCAATCGCCACCACCAGCAACGCGACTTTCTGCTGTTTGAAGATTTTGGCGCACAGGAAATAGATCGCCAAACCGTAGAGATACCACGAGGTGCTCATGGCAAGGAACGTGAGCTTTAAGAACTCCAGCAGCGAGCCGGCATACGCCGCATTCAGATTCTGCGAAATACGCTGTCCGGTAATCTCGGTTGAGATGCCAACAATCGACCACCACTGGATAAAGCCCCACAAAATATAAAGATAAAACAGATTGGTAATTCGACTGGTAAACACCTGTTTCCAGGGACGATTTAAAATTCCATTGGTGGCTAATAAGCCAGAAACAAAGAAAAATGCGGGCATACGCAGCGGCGATAAAACGGTATTAAACTGCACCCATATTTCGGCCGGGATCCAACCTGCCGTCAATAATTTTACCGTCCCTTCAAATCCAGGTAATACGGTGTGATACAACACCACCAGTAATATGCAGGCTCCCTTGAGGGTATTTATCCATGCGATATCTTCTTTCCTGGCGTTATTCATATGATGACTCCCGCTGCTGTTGCTGTGTAGGTCTTAAAGGAGAAGTATGAGGAATTAAGCGATGACGCCTTTATGATTATTAAACGATTATTCAACAGGTAGCGCGGGCATGATGTAGCGAAAGTCCTAAATGTTTTTTTGTGGCCCTGATATAACAATACTTTACAGATCCAGACAAAAATAGAACCCTGAGCAGGCTAAGGAAATTTGCCTTAATTAGAGTCACTAAAAGATATTTAACGAAAATAAGTGTGAAAGACATCACTGCGGGAAATTAAGAACAATCCACCCTTTCGCATGCCAGATTAAACTCAAATCCTAAATAGTTAATTATTTAATGTGGCAAATGGATAAGCAGGAATATTAGCCGTGTGTTAAGGCAGAAAACTGGACGATGTTGGGCGTTGATATCACCCATCGTAATCAATGTAGCGGCGCAATTTATTGCGCGATAAATCGCGCCGCTACGGAATATGCATTCTTTTATCGCATAGCTCCGCCTTTACTGCGGTTCGCTTTTGGGTGCGAGTGTCGGTTTACGCAGCAGGCGCGGATAAATAAACAAGATGCGGCCCGGACCACGATTGAGTAGCGTCCACACCAGCAGCGAAATGCTGGTACACAATGCCACGCCGGTAATCGGCATCAGCAGCGCCCATGCCCAGCTAAACACGGTATTATCAAACCAGCCATAATGCACCGCCAGCACAATCGCACTCAGCCCCAGCAGCTCAATAAAGATGCGGTGCAGCACGTAGATTTGCAGCGTGTTGCGGCCAATCCAGTTGAGCCACACCATATTGAAGCGTTCATTGAGGAAACGGCACAGCACAATGCCAAACACGATGGTCAGCAAGCTGTAGAACGGATTTTTATAGATGCCGCCAACATGATGCAGCATACCGATCAGCGCAATGCCGCCCAGCATCAACCAGTGCTGACGCTTCAGTTCACTCAACTCAATCAATGCCTGACTGAAGTAAACGCCCAGCAGGAAGTAGAGATAGTTCTGCGCCACGCTGGCCGGTCCCCAGCCGGGAATCAGGCTGAACTGCGCCGCGTAGGTGGCGACAACGGCCAGCGCCATTAACGCCATCTTCTGTTTGTGGAACAGCTTGGTGAACAGGAAGAATCCGGCCAGCGCGTAGAGATACCACAGGCTGGTCATTGAGGTCATCAGCAGCTTTACAAACTCAAACGGCGTGTCGGCGTAGGCGGCGTTTTTGGTGCTGGAAAGTCGCTCGCCCAAATGCGTAGAGATGTAGTGAATACTCAGCCACTGAATCACGCCCCACAGCAGGTAGAGATAGACAATGTTGCTGAACTTCTTCGTGAACACCTCTTGCCAGCTCTTTTTAGTGATTGAGCTGGCGGCCAGCAAACCGGAAACAAAGAAGAAGGCCGGCATGCGCAGCGGCGACAGATAGGTGTTGAACGCCACCCACCAGTGCGCGGGCAGCAGTCCAGCGGTGAGATGATGCAGCGAAGGCGCGAACGTGGTGATGATGGAGTGATGTAACACCACCATCAAAATGCAGCCCCCTTTGAGCGTGTTGATCCAGAGGACTTCTTTCCTGGCTGTCGTCATTGCTATGTCCTAATTGCGCCATGAATTTGTAAAGAATTATTTATATTTACAAAGATGTCTCAATCGGGACTTTCCTAATAAAGAAACGTCCTATCGCTGGCAGGGATTTAATATAGAATAAAGGTTTAAATTCAATAAATTACGAAATTACCGCAAAGTAACTTTAGGAAAATGCTGAGAGAGGAAAGAGCGGGAAAGGTAAATGAAGCGTCGCCATTATCTAGCGACGCTTGAGATTATTGGTTAAGAAATTTGTCGAGAAATTGCCGGGTACGCGCCTGCTGTGGATTACTGAACAGTGCTTTCGCCGCGCCCTGCTCCACAATGCGCCCCTGATCCATAAAGATGGCGCGATCCGCGACGTCGCGCGCAAAGCTCATCTCGTGAGTGACGATCACCATGGTGCGCTTCTCCTGCGCCAGCGCGCGAATGGTGTTTAGCACCTCGCCCACCAGCTCCGGATCGAGCGCCGACGTCGGCTCATCGAACAAAATCACTTCCGGACGCATCGCCAGCGCGCGGGCAATCGCCACTCGCTGCTGCTGTCCACCGGAGAGACGGCGTGGGAAGCTCTCTTCCTTACCGTGCAAACCGACTTTTTCCAGCAAACTGCGCGCACGTGCGATGGCTTCCGCCTTCGGCTCGCCTTTGACGATGACCGGCCCTTCAATAATGTTCTCCAGCACCGAGCGGTGTGGGAACAGATTGAAGTTCTGGAACACAAAACCCACCTGCTGACGCAACTGGCGCACCAACTGCTTCTGCTTATTAAGGCCGAGCGCCGCATCAATGGCGATATCACCCACTTTGATACGTCCGCTTTCCGGTACTTCCAGCAGATTGATACTGCGCAGCAGCGTGGTTTTACCGGAACCGCTCGGCCCAATAATCGCCACCACTTCGCCAGGCGCCACATCGAGATCGATGCCGTGCAGCACCGTCTGGCCGTGAAATTGTTTCACCAGCTGACGGACTTCAATTGCGCTCATTTGCCCTCCCGATCCTGTCGATTCACATGCGCTTCCAGGCGGTTTTGCAACGCCGACAGCACGGTTGCCATCACCCAATAGATCAGCGAAGCCGCCAGATACATGGTGAACACTTCCAGCGTTCGTGAGGTGATGAGCTGCGCCTGACGGAACAGCTCAGGCACCTGAATGGTGGCGGCCAGCGAGGTATCTTTCACCAGGCTGATAAAGCTGTTACCCAGCGGCGGCAGCGCGGTGCGCGCGGCCTGCGGCAGGATCACACGACGCAGCGTTTGCCACGGCGTCATGCCGATGCTGGCAGCGGCTTCCCACTGCCCGCGTTCAATCGCGGCAATCGCGCCACGCAGTGATTCAGACGCGTAAGCGGCGGTATTCAGCGACAAGCCAATCATCGCCGACGGAATCGGATCCAGCTCGATACCAAACTGCGGCAGACCGTAATAGATCATAAACAGTTGGGCGATGAGCGGTGTGCCACGGAAAATCGACACGTAGATGCGCGCCAGCCAGTTGATCGGCCAGAAGTGCGACAGGCGCATCAGCGCCAGCACGAAGCCGAGAATCAGGCCGAAGAACATCCCGCCGATACTCAGCTGCAGCGTGAACAGCGCGCCTTTCAGTAAAAATGGTGCTGAATCCAGCACCAGCTGTAAGCTTTCCTGCATTATTTAGTGACGTCCGCGCCGAACCATTTCTCAGACAGTTTGCTCAGCGAGCCATCTTTCTGCATATCCGCAATGGCGGAGTCGATGGCTTTCAGCAGATCGTCGTTGCCTTTACGCAGCGCCACGCCCGATTCCAGACGTGAGAAGGCTGGGCCCGCTACCGCCATGGTGTCGCCGGTTTTCTTCACCAGATCCAGCGCCGCTAAGCGATCCACCAGAATGGCATCAATACGTTTGGAACGCAGATCCTGATATTTGGTTGGGTCATCATCATAGGTGCGGATATCCACGCCTTTGACGTTGTCACGCAGCCACTGTTCATAGTTAGAGCCGAGACCCACGCCGACTTTCTTGCCTGACAGATCGTCCGGCTTGGTGATGCTCGCCGCGTTTTGCTTCAGCGTCAGCGCCTGCACGCCAGAAATGGTGTACGGCGTGGAGAAGTCATACTTCTTCTGACGCTCTGGCGAGATGGTCACCTGATTGATCACCACATCAATACGCTTGGAATCCAGCGATGCCAGCATGCCGTCCCATTTGGTCGGACGCAGATCGGCTTTCACGCCAAGGTGCTGCGCCAGCGCCTGCGCGAACTCGACTTCAAAGCCGGTCAGCTGGCCTTTTTCATCCTGGAAGCTGAACGGCGGATAGGTGCCTTCCAGACCCACACGCAGCTCGCCTTTGCTCTTCACTTTTGCCAGCAAATCTTCTGCTGCGAAGGATTTAACGTTAACGCCCGCAACCAGCGCGACCGCCATCATGCCCATCACCACTTGGCGACGAATAGGAGAGAAAGTCATGTTTACCCCATTTATTGTGATGTGTTGTTGTGTGCTTATTTTGCTGCGCATAAATGCGCATCTTACGACTACCGTGATTCATTCACCGCACATTCCGTAGCGGCGCGATTTATCGCGCAATAAATTGCGCCGCTACGGTGGGTGCGCGTTGCAATAACCGGCGGATTATAAACCGTTTTTAAAATCTTTCTCAGACCGAAGGGTGATAAGCAAATAACGCTGGCGATCCACCGGTATGCACAAACAGCAGCGGCCCTTCGCGACGGAAGCGATTTTGCGCAATGCCATCGATTAAGCCTGCCATCGCTTTACCGGTGTAAACCGGATCGAGCATGATGCCTTCCAGCCGCGCTAGCAGCTTCACCGCCGCCATCCCCTCTTCGTTCGGCTCGCCGTAACGCGGGGCGAAGTAATCATCCCACAAGGTGATCGGCGCTTGCGTCTGCACTTCCAGCTGTTCAGCCAGCGCGCTGCGGATGCGTTCGACCACCGGCAGCTGCGCCTCAATTTTACGCGAAACCGTCACGCCCACCAGCTCGGTATCTGGCAGCAGCTGCTCCAGACCAATCGCTAAACCGGCATGCGTACCCGCGCTGCCTGAGGCCACCACCACGGCGGCGAAATCCACCACGCCTTCGCTCTGATGCGCAATCTCCTGCGCGCACTCAACGTAGCCGAGCGCGCCGAGCGCATTGGAGCCGCCAACCGGCACAATATACGGACGGAATCCCTGCGCTTCGAGGTGTTCGGCCTGAGCGGCCAACTGTGCGGTGGGATTGTGCAGCGCCTCGACCATGACGATTTCCACATCCATCAAATCGAGCAGCAGACGGTTACCGTTGCTGAGGTAGTTTTCTGCTGTGGTGCCAATTGGGTTTTCCAGCAGCGCCACGCATTTAAGACCCAGCTTAGCCGCGACCGCCGCTGTTTGACGCACATGATTGGACTGAATTGCGCCCGCCGTTAACAACACATCCGCGCCTTCGCGCAGCGCATCGGCGGCGAGGAATTCGAGTTTGCGCAGCTTGTTGCCGCCGAGGGCAACCGGCGTAAAGTCATCGCGCTTAATAAAGATATCGCGACCCAGGTAGTCAGAAAGCCGTGGCAAATGCTCAAGCGGCGTCGGTGCACCGAGTAATTCAAGACGGGGGAACTGGTGCAGAAGATGTAAAGACAATGCAGCCTCCATTCGGGCAATGTGCAGTTATCCCTACAGTGTTGCAGAAGATGAGAAAAGTCGCACCCGGAATTCAATGCAGGCTGCCCTTGTTGCTGTCATGCTCGACAACAACAAGGGTGGGATCACAATCAGCCCTGCTGCCAGCCTAAAAACTGGTCATATTTACGCAGTGCAATGCGGTAATTGTTGTTACCCGCATCAGGCAGATCGTTCTCCAGGCATTCATGCCAGCTATTTCCACTCAACCGATCGGCGGGGAAATTTTTCGCTTTCAGCATGTCATCAAGCCGACGCAAACGTACCACATACTCACGAATGGTACTGTGGCTCATCTCCGTCTGCTCGAACAGATATTGCTTAAACGCCATAATGTCGAAGTAATTCGGATGGGTGTTACAAAAAATATCGCTGCAGAAACGACACAAGGCGGTCAATTCTGGCTGGAGTTTCATCCACACCTGATCGTCAATCATTTGGTCCATGCGTGCGATGGCCTCTTTATTGATGATCTGGCCGCGAAAGACTAACGCCATACGATCTAAAACTTTGCCACAGTGTGAACAATTGCTTTGGCTGTGCTTATAGTCTTTAAGATAGCGACTTAAAGGTCTGGCTTTAACTTTGGCTCCCATTGCTGAGTCCCCGGTTTTATTGTTTTTTTCGATCGCCAGGAACTGAGTCTGTTAGCGCGCCCCCGATAATCGGGCACGCAGGCGTTTGATCGCCTGACTGTGCAGTTGACTGACGCGGGATTCCCCCACTTCCAGCACCGCGCCAATCTCCTTCAGGTTCAGTTCTTCCTGGTAGTACAGTGTGAGCACGAGTTTTTCACGTTCAGGCAACGCCTCAATCGCTTCAATTACGCGGTCACGTAGGTTTCCTTCCAATAACTGATGAAGCGGGTTGGCTTCCTCGTGCCCCTCCGTCACCAGCTCCGCACTGTCGCCGTGTTCTTCCCGATACTCGTCGTAGGAGAAGAGTTGGCTGTTATTGGTATCGAGCAGAATCTGCCGATACTCCTCGAGCGAAACATTCAGTCGTTCAGCCACTTCCTGCTCAGTAGCCGAGCGCCCCAACGCTTGTTCTACCTGATGCATGGCACCCGCGACTTCGCGCGCATTTCTGCGCACGCTGCGTGGCGCCCAGTCGCGACTGCGCAGCTCATCCAGCATCGCTCCCCGGATACGCTGCACAGCGTAGGTGGTAAAGGCGGTGCCCTGCAGCGCATCGTAGCGCTCCACGGCATTTAATAAGCCAATGCCACCGGCCTGCAGCAGATCGTCAAGCTCAACGCTGGCTGGCAAACGTACCTGCAGGCGCAGCGCTTCATGCCGCACCAGAGGAACGTAGCGCTGCCAGAGCGAATGTTTATCCATCACGCCATCGGCGGTATAGAGATCGTTCACGGTGACTACCCTGCGTTAGTAAAGTTATCGGCATGATTATCCAATTCTGTAGGGGTTTTGATTGGCAGAATAGGCGGGCAAAAGCGAGGTTATTTCAAATTTGTTATGGATGGCGGTGGATCGCACCGCCATCTGCGCGAGCGCTAGCGCAAGTTACGCAGCCTTTTCCGCGTGCCAGGCGGCACCGCGTCCCATAATGCGCAAACTTTGCCCTCAAGTGCCTGATAAAAAGGGGTAATCAACGCTTCAGTTTCCAGCGCAGGATTAAACAGCACCTCACCGGTTTCCGCGTTAATGCTTATCATTTTGTTGATAAACAACCGCTGCAGGTCGCTACGCAGGAATAAGCCGTTATCCGCACTGTTATCCGCCAGAAAACCCTCTTCATTCTCTTGCGTATCGATATAGCAGGCTTCCACCCACGGCCAGCTGTGACGTTCGGTCAACTGCGTGCCGGTGATGATGCATGCACCGTAGCGTGCTTTGACCGCCGAGGTGAATTCCGCCTGGCTGGTGCGCTGCAATACTTTGGCTTTTACGCGTCGCCCAACTTCGGTGCCGGGCATCACACCGCTCGGTACTTTGTATTGTGGCGTGCTCAGCACCACGAGGAATTGGATCTTGCGTGACAGTGGGAAACAGGGATGCGCTTGCGCATCGAACAGTTGCCAATACTCATCCTCTTCCGTTTGACGCATCAGCACCAGCTTATAGCCGCGGCTGTTTAGCAGGTTCTGCGCCGCCGCCGAATTGGGATCGAGCATGGCAAACACCTGGGTTTCGCCCACCACTTTCCAGCGCCCTTCTTTGCGCGCGTCCTCGTTGCGACGAAAATAAAGAAACGCCTGCTGATTCTTCAGGTAGTGCTCAAAGCGGCGCAGATAGTTTTTGCGCTCGTTGTCGTCCGAGACAAACAACAGATCCTCAATCGGACTGTTGATCTCCTCTTGCGCGAACAGCGCGCGAATCACCAAATTGCGAAAGCTGGTCGACGGGCTCAGCAACCCGCGTGCAGTGAGCTCTTTCTCGTCAGGATGTTGCTGCGTGTAGCGCAGGGCAATCTCTTCGAAGGTCAGTAGCTCACCCGGTAACAAGTCATAATTGAAGCGCATAGACACCCCAGAAACGGAAAAATGTGGTTCAAAAAATGAGAATGGTTCTGAAGGGAGTTATCGGCAAGGTGAGAGCGGACTGTAACAGGTTGGTTACTTTTCTGTGGATGTAGGGTGTCAGCTAAAATCGTCCTTTTCCCCGCGCATAAATTTGTTTTAGGTCAGCAGGATTAACGTATAAAAAAGCCCCGGCGGAAAACCGGGGCGCACGATTATGCCGCTTTGAGCCGTTGCAGGCGTTTCTCGCGCCGAATTTTGCGCTCTTCAAACACCGCCACCATCGCCATCAACGCAATGCAGCCGATCGCGGCCGCATCCAGCGCCGCAAAGGTACCGGCCCAACCGGTTAAGCCAAAGATCGGCGTGCCATCCGCAATCATCCCTAAGCCTAACTTCGCGAAACTGTCACCAATCAGGTAAGCAAAGGTGCCTTTGATGCCATCGGCAGCGCCAATGGCTTTTTTCGGCACAAAGCCCACGGCTGCCACGCCAATCAGTAGTTGTGGACCAAACACCAGAAAACCCAACGCAAACAGCGAGGCCAGATAAACATATTGATTGCTGGCATGTTGATAGATACCGATCGTGGCGATAATCAACGCCAGTGCCACGCAGGCCACCAGCGCGCGACGGCCATTTGCCAAATCCGACAACCAGCCCCACAGCAGCGTGCCGACTAACGCACCGACTTCAAACAGCGTGAAGCCCTGGATTGCCACCTCTTTCGACAGTTTTAACTCCTGATAGGCATACACCGTCGACCACTGATCGATGCCAATTCGCACCACGTACAGGAAGATGTTGGCGAAGCACAGCAGCCAAATCACTTTATTTTTCAGCACGTATTCGACAAAGATCTGCCACTTGGTCATCGCCTGATCTTCGGTTTCTTGGTCCTCTTCGCTGATCTCTTCACCAAACAACTCTTCGGCTTTGCCCAGACCGTAGGATTCTGGAGAATCACTGCCGTAGCGCAGACCGATAAAGCCCACCACCAGCGCGATAAGTGAAGGGAAAACAAACATGCCGACCACATGACCATCGAACAGGTAATTAGCACCAAACAGCGCCACACCGGCTGCGCCCGCGCCGCCCAGGTTATGCGAAATATTCCACATGCCCAGATAACTGCCACGTTTCCGGCGCGGCGTCCATTTGGTGATGGTTGAGTAGCTACACGAGCCGCCGGTACTTTGGAAGAATCCGCTGAGCGCATAAAACGCGATCATCATGAACAGACTCACCGAACCCGCGCCCATGCTGGCGCTGAAGCCCAGCATGCAGATTGCCGAGAGGATCAGCATAAACGGCAGGAACTGCTTGGTGTTTTTGCCATCGGCGTAATAGGAAACCAGGGTTTTACCGACGCCGTAGGTGATAGAGAAGCCGAGCCCAATCATCCCCAGCTGCGTCATGCTGAGTCCGTAGGTGGTGATCATGTCGTTCTGCGCAATGTTGAAGTTTTTGCGGATCAGATACATGGTCAGATAGCCGATAAAGACCACCAGATAGGACTGCATAAAGGGTTTGAACCACATCTTGCGCCGCTCTTCGAGCGACAGATTCAGGGTCGGCTTGCGCACCTGATTTAAGAAAGCCAGCATGGAGTGCTCCTGATTAATGACCTGCGTGATGGCAGGCATTGTAAAAATCAGCAGCGGTTTCAGCCTGAGACAACTGCCCGGCGCAACCGGGAAAATTTCTTAGTTTTGTCGATGTAAGCGCAAAAAGCGGGGATGCATCACACTTCCTCGCGCTGACGCGGCGTTTGGGCATGCAGGAACGGCAGCAGCAGCAAGGCCGAAATCCCCGCGGCGCAGGCGATGACCGCGAAGAAGCCGCTCCAGTGCCAGACATCGATCACCCGCGCCAATGGCCAGCCGGACAGCGACGCGCCCAGATAGGCAAACAGGCCAACGAAACCGGTCGCCGCGCCCGCCGCATCTTTGTGCGAACACTCCGCCGCCGCCATGCCGATCAACATTTGGGGGCCAAAAACAAAAAAGCCGATGGTAAAGAAACACGCAGCCTGCAGCACGTAACTGGCAAAGGGCATCAGCCACAGCGATCCCACCGAGAGCAAAATGCCGGCGGCAAAGATCAGGTTCATCGGTCCGCGATTGCCGTTGAACAATTTATCCGATCCCCATCCCGCCACCAACGCGCCGCCGAAGCCGCCGAGTTCAAACATGGTGACCGCCGAGTTAGCCGTCACCAGATTCACTCCCAGCGTCTCGGACATGTAGAGATTGCCCCAGTCATTGATGGCGGCTCGCACCACGTACACCAGCACGTAGCACAGGGAAAGCAGCCAGATGTAAGGGTTAAGCAGCACATATTTAGCGAGGATTTCTTTATGACTTAGCCCCGCGCCCTCTTGCTGCTGGGCGATCTCCAGCGCATCGTGGCGCCAGTCACCCACCGGCGGTAAACCCACGGTTTGCGGACGATCGCGCAGCCGCCAGCACAGAAAAATGCCGGCAACGATCGCCAATCCGCCCGCAATCATCATGCCGGCGCGCCAGCCATAATGCAGCGCGGCGGCCCCGACGATCATCGGGATGAGCGCACCGCCAACATTTTGCGCCGTATTCCACAGCGCCCACCAGCCGCCGCGTTCGGTGCGCGAAAACCAGCTGGTCAGCAGGCGCGCGCACACCGGCGATCCCCATCCCTGGAAAAACGCATTCAGCACCCACAGCAGCGCGAACGCCCACAGCGAGGTCGAGAAGCCAAACAGGATATTGACCACGCCCGTCGCCATCAGCCCAATGCCCATGAAGTAGCGCGCATCGGAACGATCGCTGACGATGCCCGAGAAAAACTTCGACATGCCATAGGTGATGTAGAACAGCGTCGCTAACAGGCCGATGTCAGTGCGCGTCATCACGCCTGCGGCCAGAATTTCCGGTGACGCAGCGTTAAAGCTTTTACGGGTGAAATAAAACAGCGCGTAGCCGAGCCAGATGGTGATCATGATGTGCCGCCGCCAGTAGCGATAGCGCGCATCAATGGTCGCGTTATCCTCGAGTGGCCGCGCGCTGGCGGGTGCCTTGAGAAATCTGAACATCATCTTTTGCCTATTCCTTGCGCAACGGTAACGTGACGCTGACGCGCGTGCCATGGGTGCAGGAGATCCCCAGCGCGCCGCCTAATGCCGTCACGCGTTCGCGCATGCCGGCGAGACCAAAACCGTGTGGCGTGGATCCCACGGGCAAGCCGCAGCCATCGTCTTCAATCACTAACAACAACCGTTCGTCCTGCAAGACTCCTTGCAGCGTGACGGCGCGGGCGCTGGCGTGTTTCACCACATTGTTGAGCCCTTCCTGACAAACGCGGAACAGCGTGACGCGCTGCGCTTCACTCAGTCGCGCTTCGTCGATGTGCCAATCGAGATGGCTGACGATGCCATGCCCTTCCAGCTCCATTTCCCGCATCAGCGAACGAATAGCCTGCTCCAGCGATAGATCGTCCAACTGCCGCGGACGCAATCGCCCAAGCAGTCGACGCACGGAGTCGTAGATGCCGAGTGATAGTTGCTCAATCAACAGGCCGCTCTGCTTCACACCCCTTTCCGGACTGATGCGCTGCATGATCCCGGCCTGGGTGCGAATCGCGGTGATAGTTTGGCCGATATCATCGTGCAGTTCGCGCGCCACTTCGCGGCGTACGCTCTCTTCGGTCTCCAGCAAGCGTTCCGTCAGGCGGCGATTGCGCAGCAACTCGGTTTGCAGCGATTGATTGAGTTCACGTAAACGCTGAATACCCGCGCCCAGCAGCAGCCCGGTGAGACTTTGCGCCAATAGTGAGAGCAGCAGATCGACCGCGTGATCGTGCCAGGTCTGGCTGGCGATCAGGGCGATAGCGTTCATTAAGGTAGCGATCAGCGCGCCCTGCCAGCCGTAATGCCACGCCAGCGCGATAATCGGCAGCGCCAGACAAAATGGTGTGAAGCGTGACAGTTCAGCGGGCAATCCAAGCTGCAACCACAAGCTGACAATAAACAGCAGCACATAACCAAACAGATGACGCACGCGCCAGTTAACCGGCTGTCCAACCAGCGAAGGGCCGAGCGGCTGCCAGCGGGTGCTGGTGAGGTAGTGCCAGATCACCAGGCAGGTGGGCGCAATGGTCAGCGCGCCGGTTAGCGTCAGCAGCACCGCGTTTAACGCGGCGGGTTCAGCAAGCCACGGCAATGCCTGCAACAGCGCCGCGCACATCATCGCTCCGCCCTGCCACAGCAAGGTGTGCCAGTCGCGTTGATGACGATAACGGGAGATCAATGCCACCGGCAGCAGTGTTAATAAGCTACCGAGCATCAGCAGCGGCAGATGCGCCAGCGCCACTTCGCGGGATAACCCATACAGCATCAACCACTCGGCACCGAGCAGCACCGGCCAGTAAGCGCGTGGACACTGCAACATCAAGCCGAGGCGCAAACCAAAGGGAAACAGCAGCACCGCCAGCTCAGGACGATCCGCCAGATGCAGGCTGATGCTCCACAGGCAAAACCACGCGGCGGAGAAGATACAAAAACTGGCGATGACGGCAATCAGCCGTGAAAAGAGTGGCTGCATTACCAGCCATCAAACATGCGGCGCGCCAGTTCAACGTCGTTGCTGACGTTGAGCTTTTCCAGCAAATTGGCGCGATGAACGTGAACGGTTTTTGGCGACAGGCCGAGTTCAGCAGCGATCTCTTTCACCGCTAAGCCTTGCGCCAGTTTCTCCGCCACCTGGCGTTCGCGTTTGGTGAGCGGATCCTGCCGTGCCGAGGCGAGCTTGATGGCGATATCCGGCGTTAGGTAGCAGCCGCCTTTGGCCACGGTATGCACTGCGGCGATCAGTTCATCGGGACTGCAACGTTTAGAAAGAAACCCGCGCGCGCCGGCATTGAGCGCCTGCTCCACCAGCGCCGGGCTGTCGTGCACCGATAGCATGATGGTCGCCATGCCTTTCGGCAGCTGGCTTAACAGTTCCAGCCCGGAGATGTCCGGCATCGAGATATCGCAGATGCATACCTGCACGCCGCGCCCCGGCAACTGGGTGAGCGCTTCCCGCCCGGAACCGCATTCGGCGACAACCTGAAAATCCGGCTCCAGCCCCAGCAATTGAGCAAAACCCGAACGGACGATCACATGGTCGTCAATGAGCGCGATGGTGGTCATGAGGTTTCCTGGCGGCGAAAAAACGCGCTTACCTTAGCGATAAGCCGAAGAAGCTTCAAGCGGATTGCATGGGGATGGCAGGTTTGGGGCAGGTAAATCGTTGCGTCGTAAATAGAGAAACACTCGCTGTTTTTCAGGTAAGGCTCAAAGCGGCATAGATAGTTTTTGCGCTTGTTGTCGTCCGCAACCCACAGCAGATCCTCGATCGGACTGTTGAACTCCTTCTGCGCGAACAGTGCGCGGACCACCACGTTGCGAAAGCTGGTCGACGGACGCAGCAACCCGTGTTAGGTCGCCATGAATGGCGACCCTACAATCGTTTGTCTGGGTTTTCGTAGGGGCGCTGTTCATGGCGTAATGCCGATCAGTTAAGCCCCGTATTAATTACCGTACATACCGTAGCTGCGTGATTTATCGCGCAATAAATTGCGCCGCTACAATGTGTGCGCCAGGTAGTTGGGGTTTTCATCTCTTAACTGACAAGCATTATGCCGTTCATGGCGACCCTGCAGTCGTTTGCCTGGGTTTTCGTAGGGGCGCCATTCATGGCGACCGATTTACTTCTCCGGGGCGAAATGTATCACCGGTTGCGTGAACATTTTGTGTATCTCTTGCGACGGGGGCGCCGGGAACGTGGCATTTTTTAGCGCATCTGAGGCGGCCGTGCACAAACCCAAATCGCCGGTTAAGACATGGAAACCTGTCAGTTGTCCTTTCTCGTCCAAATCAAGTCGCACATCACAGGTTTTGCCTGCATAAGTATCGGCATCAAATAACTGCGTTGTGATGGAATAGTTTATTCCAGCAATATAGCTGTTGATATCGGTCACCAACGGCGGCGGCGGAAGGTTAAGATGAGTACGTGGATGTTTTGGTGCGGCACAACCGGTTAACAGCAGAACAACGAATAGAAGAATGCGCATACATCACGTCCTGTGAGGATTATTTAAAACAAGTATACCCACATATTATTTATATGCAGGTATCACGTAAACAAGAACGAACCTTAGCGCATGTTCTTAAATTTTTCCTGACAAGCATAATAATGTCGCTTCAAAAGCTGTATTTTGGCGTGATGTTTAATTTCATCCCAGTGTTTACAGATTCTACCGTTAATTTTTTTATATGCTTTCAGTAACGCGGCATCATGGGTTAATAGTTCAACCGTACCATTATCAGGATTTATGGTGAGAATTTTAGCATCAAATAAGCGGTGCAAATCACTACGCAGCAGCAAACCATTGCCCAGACCATTATGGCAAAAATGTTTGTTGCTATTTTTGTCATCTACGATGTGCGCAGCTTCAAGCCACGAGGCTGCTTGTTTATTGTGGGGTAAGCCAGTGACCACACAGCCAGGATAATAGTTGAGTAATGTGTTTCGAAGCTTTTGCTGATCCATTCTTACCAAAACTTCACGCTCAATCCGCCTGCCAACATCCTCACTATCCTCATCTTTTGGTAATTCAGCCTGTTGGGTATAGATGAGTTTCACTGCATAGGTGAAATCACGGGCAGCACTAAACTGCGGTTCGCCCTGCGCATTTATAAGCTGCCAGCGTTGATCTTGCTCGATCAACTTATGACCTGATTTCTTTAAAAATTTCTTTAATTCACCCTCATTGGATTTTAATAATGCGTCCACTCTGGCTGTGCCAGCAACCCGCCATTTATTTTGGCGTGAATTTGTACGGCGAAAAACCCAAATGCTATTTTTGTTGGTGAGCAGATTTACAAAGTTCCTTCGATAGTTACCTTTACCATCGCCAACAAACAATAGTTCATCAATGTCCCCGTTCAGCGAAGCTTCCGCGAAGATGGCACGAGGTAATTTGTGAGCGCCGTTGGGCCTTAAAAATCCGCTATTAGGCAAACCCGTTTGGTGCTTAATATCCTGACGATACTTATCATCAATTTGCCTAAAAGTAAGCAGTTCACCAATATGCGGTATCAGAAGGTTGGTCATTGTATTTTCTCCATAAAAAAACCCCGCCGAAGCGGGGTTTGATAAGCAAGGAGCTTAGAGCGATTAGCCCTGCAGCAGAGACAGAACCTGCTGTGGAACCTGGTTAGCTTTAGCCAACACTGAGTTACCCGCCTGCTGGATGATCTGTGCTTTAGACATGTTTGAAACTTCAGTAGCGTAGTCAGCATCCTGGATACGAGACTGTGCTTCAGACAGGTTAGTGGTGGTGTTGTTCAGGTTGGTGATTGCAGAGTCCAGACGGTTCTGCACCGCACCCAGGCTTGAACGGAAGGTATCAACTTTAGCGATAGCTTTGTCCAGCAGAGCCAATGGATCTGAAGTCGCGGCACCATCGTAGAGGCTGGCGTTAGCGGTATCAGCAATATCGCCAATGTCGCTGGCAACGTTCTGAGTACCAGTCGCGTCAGCACTGTTGACCAATGCGCCAGCGTCCGTTTTGTAGTCTTTACCCTGAACGGTAACATAACCAACTGCTCCACCAGTTGCATCTGCACCTACTTTGACAAACTTACCGGTCATAGAACCATCAGTTACGCCGTTAGTGGTGTCATCATAAGTTACGTCGGTGGTGTTAAGAGTAACGGTACCCGTTGCATCGTCTACAGAAACTGAATAGTTGTCGCTACCAGAAGAAACAACATAGTTTGCAGTAGCAGCACCAGTTGAGTCCTGAACGTTTTTGAGTGACAGAGAGCTTGCATCAACTTTCAGAGCCGTTGCAACTGAAGACAAATTAACATCTTTCAGTGAACCGCTCGCGCCAACCTGAGTGATAGCATCGCTGGTTTTCAGTGCAGTTTTATCAACACCGAAACCGCTCAGACCCAGAGTTGAAGAATCAATTTTTTGCAAATCGATTGAGATGGTCTGACCATCGTTTGCGCCAACCTGAATTTTCATAGAGTTGTTTGATGCCAGCACATTCACGCCGTTGAACTGAGTCTGACCAGAAACACGGTCAATTTCGTCCAGACGTGATTTGATTTCGTCCTGGATTGAAGACAGGTCAGAATCAGAGTTGGTACCGTTCTGTGCTTGTACGGTCAGTTCACGTACACGCTGCAAGTTGTTGTTGATTTCTGACAGTGCGCCTTCAGTAGTCTGCGCTGCAGAGATACCGTCGTTAGCGTTACGCGCTGCCTGAGTCAGGCCGTTGATGTTAGAGGTGAAGCGGTTGGCAATTGCCTGGCCCGCTGCGTCATCTTTAGCGCTGTTAATACGAAGACCAGAAGACAGACGCTCGATAGAGGTAGACAGAGCAGACTGGTTCTTGTTGATGTTGTTCTGAGTGATCAGCGAGAGGCTGTTGGTATTAATGACTTGGGCCATGATAATTTTCCTGTTAATCAAGTCTTTCGGTTAAGGTGTGGGCTTCAACCCGCCGGCTTCAGCGCCGTCAATGTTGTTATCGTCTGCCCTTAAACAACCTTTAGATTTTTTTTAGGACCAGGTGAAAATTTTTCCCTTCAACCTGTCACGCTTATCTTTATCGCCCTCTCCCGTCACTTCTTTAGCGATTTGATCATTTTTTCTAGCCGCAGAAATACCCTTCTCTATATACGCTATTCACTTCATCACCGATTAAGAATTAATTTTAAACTTTGACTATTCAAAGCCGATAACCCGGGTATTCAAACTCCGTGTCGACCACTTAAAGGAAACAACATGGCAAGTATCTCTACGCTGGGTATCGGTTCTGGCCTCGACTTAAGTAGCATTCTTGATAGTCTGACCACTGCCGAGAAAGCGTCTTTAACGCCTATTTCTACGCAACAGACGGCTTACACCGCCAAGCTGAGCGCTTACGCAACGCTGAAAAGCTCGCTTTCTACCTTCCAGACCGCCAACACTGCATTAAACAGTGCCGATCTGTTTAGCGCGACATCCGCAAGCTCCAGCTCAAGTGCGTTTAGTGCCACCACGTCAGGTTCCGTGGTTGCTGGTAAATACACCGTCAGCGTTTCACAGCTGGCGCAGGCGCAAACCCTGACGTCCGCCGTGCAGACCAGTAACACCACGGCGTTGGGCGACTCGTCTGCCAGCAGCCGCACCATGTCGATCACGTTGAAAGATGGCACCAGCAAAGACATTACCCTGACCAGTGACCAAACCTCACTGACCGGTATGCGTGATGCGATCAACGGCGCCGATGCCGGCGTTAGCGCCACCATTATTAAGGTGGGCGATGGCAGCTACCGCTTATCGCTGACGTCAAGCGAAACCGGCAGTGATAATGCGGTCAGCAAAATTGCGGTAACCGGTGATGACACGCTACAAGGCATTGTTGGCTATGACGCCAGCGCCAGCAGCAATGCGATGACCGAAAGTGTGACTGCGCAAAACGCCAAGCTGACGGTGAACAACGTTGAAATTGAGAACAGCAGCAACACCATCAGCGATGCGCTGGAAGGGATTACCCTCAATCTTAACGACACCACCACTGGCAACCAGACGCTGACCATCACCAAAGACACCTCGAAAGCAGAAAGCGCGATTACCACGTGGGTTAACGCTTACAACACCCTGCTTGATCAGTTCAACACGCTGACCAAATACACTGCGGTTGATACCGGCGCCTCTGCGCAAGACTCCAGCAACGGCGCGCTGTTAGGTGACAGCACCCTGCGCACCATCCAGACGCAGCTGAAAAGCATGCTGACCAATGCGCAGAGTTCTTCCACCTATAAATCGCTGGCGCAGATCGGTATCACCACCGACCCGACCACCGGTTCGCTGGAGCTGGACTCCGACAAGCTGAAAACCGCGCTGAGCAGCGATGCGGATGGCGTGAAAGAGATGATTGTCGGTGACGGTAAAACCACCGGTATCACTACCACCATCGCCACCAGCCTTACGGGCTGGCTCTCCAGCACCGGTATCGTGCAGGCGGCAACGGATGGCGTGAGTAAAACGCTGAACGACCTGACCGACCAGTACAACACCATGAGCACCCGCATCGATAACATGGTGGCGCGTTATAAAGCCCAGTTTACTCAGCTTGATGTAATGATGAGCTCGTTGAATCAGACCAGCAGCTACCTGACGCAGCAGTTCGAGTCAAGCAGCTCAAGCTCTAGCAGCTCATCCTAATAGGGAATGACTATGTACAGCGCCAATGGCACCCAAGCCTACGCAAAAATCGGGGTGGAGAGCTCAGTGATGAGCGCCAATCAACAGCAGCTGATTACCTTGCTGTTTGACGGTGCGATCAGCGCACTGGTCCGCGCCCGCCTGTTTATGCAGGACAACAATATCCAGGGAAAAGGTAACTCGATTTCCAAGGCCATTAATATCATCGAAGGCGGACTCAAGCAGGGCCTCGATGAGCAATCAGGCGATGACCTCACCGACAACCTGTTAGGGCTTTACGCCTATATGGTTCGCCGTCTGGTTCAGGCCAATCTGCATAATGATGTCGAAGCCCTCGAAGAAGTTGAAGGTCTTCTGCGCAATATCGCTGATGCCTGGAAAGAAGTCGTACAACCTCAACACCTTCAGGACGCCGTTTAATGAATATTGCACCGTCACTCGTCACCGTTTACCAACAGTTACTCGACCTCAGCCACGGAATGCTGCGTTTGGCAGCAGACGGCGAATGGGATGATTTGATTACCAAGGAAGTGGACTATGTCAGTGCGGTGCAAAGACTGGCGCAAACCACCACAGCCGCCGCACCGTCGCGCCAACTGCAAGAGCAGCTGCGCCCGGTGTTACGCCATATTCTCGATAATGAGAGCGAAGTGAAACGTCTGCTGCAATTGCGCATGGACGAATTGACGCAGCTGGTAGGCCAGTCATCGATGCAGAAATCGGTGATGAGCGCGTATGGCAAGCAAGGTAGCGTGTATTTACCGCAGGGTTGATCGCTTGCGATGACCTGAATGAAAAAGGGTGAGAAGATATCTTCTCACCCTTTTTTTCCGATTTCCAGGTCACCATAAATGGCGTCCTACGGGCAGAATATATAGGGTCACCATAAATGGCGACCCTACGGGCAGAATATGTAGGGTCGCCATTTATGGTGACCCGGGGATTATTGTGCCGGCTTAGAAGACACCGAAACCGGCTGCATGATCTCCGGCTCGATATCCTGAATCACCGCCTCATTCGGGCGCTTTGCCACTTCGTCCAGCGCCTGCTGGCACTCAACGGTTGGGCGATCTACTTTACGCAGTCTTAACCCATCGTAACGCAGCTCACCGTTCTCCAGCACCAGCGGCATTACGCGCACCTGACGCGTCACATTGACCCAATCATCGCCCAGACGGGTTAATTTGCCCGGTTTGGCAATCACACGCTGCCACTGACGGCAATCCAGCGTGTCACCTTCGGCACTGATAATCAGGCTGCCCATCGCCTGCTTGCTGATCAACTTGCTCTGCGGGCCGACGGTTTGCCAGCTGCCCTGCAGTTCCAGCGGTGCCGGGGTTTTCACGGCCTGGTCATAATTACTGATCTGCGCACAGCCACTTAGCGCCAGCGCGGCCACCATCATCCACTTTTTCATTCTCGGTCCCTAGACTCGCATCAATGGCGGCTACGTTATAATTTTTCCCGCCCGTTGCGCAAGGTATCTGCGGTGCGGCACGCGTTTTTCCTCAAGCTGCTCACTTCTGCGCCGATAACTCTTGTGGAGTTAAAAGCATCTGCAAAAACAATAATTACCGACTACACACTCACCTTCGTTACGGAGAACACCGTTATGCGATTGACCCTTCGCGCACGTCTGACATCGATTGTTGGCCTGCTGTGCATATTACTGATTGTTGCCGCCAGCTGGGGAATCATGGGCCTGCGTGCCGCCGACCAGCGGGCGCAAAACGCCTACCAAAATGAGCTGTTACCGTTGCAATACTCTTCTCGCCTGTACCGCATGGTGCAGGAACAGTCCTCTACCCTTTTCGATGCGCTGCGCTACTGGACCGACAGCAGCGAAGTGGAGAAACGTCTGGCGCGCATTGCGCACTACGGCGAGCAGATTGCGAAAGACCGCCAAACCTGGCAGCAGCTGTCGTTTGATGCGCAAACCAAGCCGCTCAGTCAGCAATTCATCACCCACCTCGACGGCTGGCAAACTGCGCTAAAGGATGCCGGCGAACTGCTGAAAAGCGGCAATCCTTCTGCGGAACTGGTGGTGATTGAAACCCGCCTGCGCAGCGGCAGCCAACTGTTGCAACAGGATATCGACCAGCTCGATGCGCAGATGCGCCAGCATGCGGAACTCACCTATCAGCAGAGCAACAGTGATTATCAACTGGCGCGAAACAGCCTGATTGTCATTCTGCTGGTGGGCTTAAGCGTGGCGCTGGTGTTTGGCTGGCTGCTGATTCGCTCGATCAATCGTTCGATTGGTCAGGCACGCGAACTCGCCGAGTCGATTGCGGCCGGTGAACTCAATCATGATATCGGCACCGTTTCGCGCGATGAGATGGGCGAACTGATGCAGTCGTTGCTGCGTATGGATGTGCGTCTGGCGGAGATCGTGCGCGATGTGGGCGAAAGTGCCAGCGCATTGAGTGATGCGGCACGTCAGATGGCCGACGGCAACGACGATCTTTCCGAGCGTACCCACTCGCAGGCCAGCTCGCTGGAACAGACCGCTGCCAGCATGGAGCAGATGACCGCCACGGTAAAACACAATGCCGATAACGCCGCGCAGGCCAACGAACTGGCCACCGACGTGCGCCATCAGGCCGAACGCGGCAGCAGCGTATTGCGTGATGCGGTCAGTGCGATGGAAGAGATCGAGTCTTCCAGCAAGCGTATCGCGGATATCAACCGGGTGATCGATGAGATCGCTTTCCAGACCAACCTGCTGGCGCTCAACGCGGCGGTTGAAGCAGCGCGTGCCGGTGAACAAGGCCGCGGCTTTGCGGTGGTGGCATCCGAAGTGCGTCAGCTGGCGCAGCGATCTGCCGGGGCTGCACATGAAATTAAAGCGTTGATCGATGCCAGCGTCGGCAAAGTGGAAGCCGGCAGCGCGCTGGTGCAGCGTTCCGGCGCGATGCTCAATGACATCAATCACGGCGTGGCGCGCGTGGTGGATATTGTCGGTGAAATTGCCGTGGCCAGCCGCCAGCAATCCAGCGGCATCGAACAGGTGAACACTGCGGTGATCCAGATGGATGGCGCAACGCAGCAGAACGCCTCGCTGGTGCAGGAAGCCAGCGCCGCCAGTCAAACCGTCAGTGAACACGCCGGATTGCTGGTGGAGAAGATGGCCTTCTTCCGCCTGCAACAACGCTAAGGAGCGATATGATGCGTAAACTTCTCGCCCTGTTGCTGGCCACGCCGCTGTTGAGTCAGGCGGCAACCACGCTGAATATCGCCACCATCGCCAACGGCGATATGACCATCATGCAGCAGCTCGCCACGCGTTACGAACAACAACATCCTGACGTCAAACTGCAATGGCATGTGATGGACGATGGTGCGCTGCGTCAGGCGGTGCTGTCGGCGATGAACAGCGGTCAGGCGCAGTTCGATGTCATCACTGTCGGCACCTATGAAGCGCCGCTGTGGGGTGAAAAAGGCTGGCTGGCACCACTGAATACATTGCCGGCGGATTACGACAGCGATGACCTGATCGCGCCGGTGCGTAAAGCGCTGTCGTTTCAGCAAACGTTGTACGCCCTGCCGTTCTACGGTGAAAGCAGCATGACCTATTACCGCAAAGATCTGTTTGCGGAAAAAGGGTTAACCATGCCCGATAATCCCGACTGGACCGACATCAAAAACTTCGCCGCCAAACTCACCGACCCGCAAAAAGGCATTTACGGTTTGTGCCTGCGCGGCCAGCCTGGCTGGGGCGATAATGTGGCGTTAATAACAACCATGGCGAATGCCTATGGCGCGCAGTGGTTCGATGAAAACTGGCAGCCGACGCTCAACTCGCCGGAGTGGCGCGAGGCGCTGGGTGATTATCTGCAGATAGTCAAACAGGATGGGCCGCCGGATACGGTGAAAAACAGTTTCGGTCAGATTCTGCGTCTGACAGCGCAAGGTAAGTGCGCGATGTGGATCGACAGCACGGTAGCGGCCGGTTTGCTGGTCAATCCGCAGATTTCATTGGTGGCGGATAAGCTCGCCTTCGCGCCTGCACCGGGCGGCATCACGCGCAATGGCTCCAACTGGCTGTGGTCCTGGGCGCTGGCGGTACCGGCCAACACGCCGAATCGCGATGCGGCGATAGCCTTTGTTAGCTGGGCGACGTCCAAACAGTATATCCAGCAGGTGGCCGATACTGTCGGCTGGGGCGCGGTGCCGCCGGGTAGCCGTAACTCTACCTATCAACAGGTGAGCTATCAGCGTCTGGCACCGTATGCAGCGCAGGTGCGGGCGGCGATTGACTCCGCTACCGTCGAGCAACCTACGCTCAATCCGGTGCCGTATCAGGGCGTGCAGTATGTGAGTATTCCCGGGTTTGATCAGATGGGTAACGCCGTCGGACAGAATCTGGCGGATATGCTGAGCGGTAAACTGACGCTGGATGAAACGCTGGCAAAAAATCAGCAGGACGTGATGCGGATTTATCAGCAGCTGCATTAGTTTGTAGCGAAAAGGGGTTCGTAGGGTGTGCATTTATGCGCACCTGGTCGCCATAAATGGCGACCCTACAAATCCTGACAATGCTGTCTGCGCGCGTTACACTAGCGCGCAAGTTGATACGCAGGAACTCCGAATGAAAACCCCAGAAGAGTATTACGCTCAGGCGCGCACGATGTTTTTCGCCGCCCACCCCGATTTTCAGTCTGCACTGGATGAACTCACCGAAAGCGATGCACGGCAAGCGAACCTGTCGTTAGCGCAGTTACGCGCCTGGCATGCAGAACGCATCTACGCCGCGTTTCTGCGTCAGAAGAAGTTGGATGGCATGCTGTTTTCCATTCAGCTGGCGGAACCCGATAAAGCCGTGGCAGCAGATGCCATTGAAAAATATCTGAAATCTCACGCGGAAGCGTTGGGTATGACGTGGGAAGAGTTCTGCATCAAGAATGAGCTTTAACCCTTAGCCGCTGTAAATGCATCAAGGATACAGCTCCAACCACTCAAAATGTTCAGGAAAAAGTTGTACAAGTTAATCGAACTTGTATAACTTACTCATCACGACGTCAGTCGTAGATTGTCCTTGAACGAATGGTGCTGTTGCACCGCCTCTGGAAGTGTTGCTGGATTTCCACTTCCAGAGGTTATATTTTTTCTACCCTTCCCGCTCAATCCCTTTAACTTCAATATAACTTGCCACCGCCAGCAGACGATTGACGTGGGTGAGCAGCAGATCCACATCCGACTGTAAAAACTCCTGCGACGCGCGCGAAGCTGTGACAATCGCCTCTTGCACCGTGTCGGAAATGGTCAGCGAGTTATCCTCTTTAGCCTGAATCAGCAGCGCGGCAATCAGTAAGGATTGCGCCTCAACCTGCGCCACCAGCTCTTTTGCTTCCACATCCATTTTTGCCATTTTCAATAAGATATCGATAACCAGTTGGCGCATATTTACCCCTGTTTTTATTTACAGTACTATATCGCACCCGATCCAATGAATGGAACGACCCTGATGTTTGTGGAGTTGATTTACGATAAGCGCAACGTGGCCGGATTACCGGGTGCACGCGAGATGATTTTGCAGGAGTTGGAAAAGCGTGTACAGCGCGTCTTTCCCGATATTGAGGTGCGCGTCAAACCAATGGAGCGTAACGCGATTGATACCGACATGAGTAAGAACGAGAAAGCGACGATTGCGCGGATTGTTGAAGAGATGTTCGATGAGGCGGAAATGTGGCTGGTGGCCGATTAGGCCACCAGTACAATTGGCGCTTAGCTTTCCTGCTCAGCATGGTTGATGGCGATTTCCAGGTCTTGAATCGCCTCATCAATATCATCCAGCAGCTTGCCCTGTTTGTTCAGCAAGGTGTCGAAGCGTCCCGCGTATTCGCTGTCTTTATATTCACCTGCATCAAAAGCGAGCCAGTGAGCAGACAGCGTTTCAGTATTGGTCTGCGCATAGTGGCGCATCTCTTTAAGCTGGGAGGTGACATCACGCAAGTATTCAGTTTTGGTTTTTACAGTTTCTGTATCACTCATGCTATCTTCCTTTTCGCTTAATAAGACGATTTAAATAACGCTTGAGTGATTAAAGATAGTGCAAAATATCGAAGCCGCCTTAGGAATAATCGGAAGTGACTGAAACCTGTTATTAATCAGGGGACATCCCTGCCCCCGCTGGCGAGCCATCAGGCATTACAGATACTTCCTCGCCAACTCAATCAGCTCATCCTTCGCTGCATCTCCCAGTTTGATCACGCCCTGTTCGACAAAGCTAAACGCCTGGACGAAATCCTTCACACCTTCAGAAAACGCCTGACTTGCGTCATGGCTCTCCGCCGCTGCGGCGGCTGGCGGCGCATCGGCTGAAGCGGGAGCAGCGACTTCCGGTACGCTGGGCGGCGCAACCTCGGCTGGCGCAGGCGTTACCGCCTCAGGCGCAGCAGGGGGAGCCGCCTCCGCTGGCGCAGGTGATATCGCCTCTGATGTAACGTTCGGGGCCGCTTCAGAGGTTGCCGCCGCTGCCGCTTCAGGCGTGGCCGTCGGTGCCGCTTCAGCGACTACTGCGGGCGCAGCTTCAGGTGCAGCGGTCACAGCCGGTGGCGCTGTCACTGGCGTGGCAACTTCGTTGGCAAAATCTTCCGCAGGTGAAGATGTTTTGGTACTGGTTGGATTGATAACAGTTTGATCGCTCATAATGCTCTCCTTCTTACTGAATAAAGACCGCAGTCGGGCAAGACTGGCTGCAATCCACGTGGTAATTCGCATCATGCCCTCCTTAACGCTTGGGTTGAGGTGGCGAGTTTTCTCCTGCAACCGGTTTTCCTTTATCAGCCGGGTTGCTAGTCGGGTGCTTAGAAATCCCATCAAGGGTGTTCTGCAGTGCGACCAGCTGGCTGGTCAGTTCTGCCACGCGCGCCTCCCGCCGTTCGGATATCGTCCGATACTGCTGGCGAATCTCCTCCACGCGCTGATTAGCGCTGTTACTGACGAACAAGAACAACACCGTCATCGCCACACACATCAGCGAAAGCATCAACAGAAAGCCACCGAAGAACAGTTGGCGCCGATGGTTTTTCACTACGTACTCACTGTTTATCTGCATCATCACGACTCTCCTCCAGAGTGGTAATCAGTTGGTTAACCTGACTGCGAAACTTATCGCTGTGTTCAGCTTCGGTGGTCGCCAGTAAAATACTCAGGGCGTTTTTAATCAGCCGCAGATCGGTTTCCAGCGAAGAGATACGCCGCAGATTTTTGTCATGTCGGATGCGCAGTTCGTCGTTTTCCTGGCGCATCAAGGCGTGACCCTCTTTGAGCAGCATCACCTGTTCCTTGTAGCTGGTGATGATCTCCCCGCCGGCCCGATTGCTGGTGACGATAGCGGCAATACCCGCCATTAACGGTTTCCAGAACACAGCTGCTGCGCCGCCGCCGAGAAGCAACGCACCTACGCTGGTGACTAAACTACTTTCCATGCTTCACCTCTCACCCCTGGCAAGGGTTGTGCCCCATAAGCACGCTGACCACCCTTGCCAGCTTCGCGGTCAACGCCTGAATTTAAGTTTACTTTAACTCATGAATTTAAGTATACTTAAGTCGTTCCTTCAGGAGATGTCAAGATGATGAAAAAAGAATCTTCCGGTGAGCGTATCCGGACACGACGTAAAGCACTGCAGCTCACTCAGCAGGCGCTGGCAAAAAGCATCGGCGTTTCTCATGTGGCTGTATCACAATGGGAAAAAGAAGAAACCGTACCGCGTGGAGAAAATCTGTTGCGGTTGGCGGAGTGGCTGCAATGCACAGCGGCATGGATTATTGATGGAGATGGCGAGGTGTTTGCCGCACAGGCTAAAGGCGCACCGGTTGCAGCGGTACCATTGATTAGCCTGGCGCAAGCGTCAGCGTGGTTGAGTGAGCAGCGTCTGTTGCTTCAGCAGCAGGCCACCCGCTTTCTTTACAGCGAAAGCAAACTAAGCGATAGCGCGCTAGCAGTAACCGTGGAAGATCACGCGATGCAGCCCGATTACCGGCCCGGCGACAGCGTGATCTTTGATCCGGACGTTCCACCGCAGCCAGGCGATGTGGTGCTGGCGTTGGTGGATGGCGTGGCGCTCATGCGGATTTATCGCCTGCAAACGCAGCAGCATGAGCACATCTTCTCACTGCGCGCGCTGAACGATGATTTTCCCCAACTGCATTCGGCGGAATCTGCACTGCACATCATCGGCACGCTAATGGAGTTAAGACGTTACCGAAGCGGCTAGCCGCTTCGCTTAAGCTGTTATTTTGAAAAAAGTTTAGCCTAAGCGCGGGAAGCTATGGACAGACCCTGCGGTAAGCCTGTTAATGTAGCCGCAAAATTATAAATTAGCCGGACAATCGCCATGCTTACTACGATTATTTACCGCAGCCATTTGCACGACCATGTGCCGGTTAAAACCCTCGAAGATATGGTCGCCAAGGCCAACAGCAAAAATAAAAACTTCGACGTTACCGGCATCTTACTGTTTGACGGTCTGCATTTTTTCCAGTTGCTGGAAGGGCCGCGTGACGCCGTACAGAGTATTTATCAGCGTATTTGCCAGGATGCGCGCCACCATAATCTGGTGGAATTGATGCATGACTTTGCGCCAGAACGCCGTTTTGGCAAGATCGGCATGGAGTTATTTGATCTGCGCGATCATGACAAAGACACGTTGTTGCAAACGGTGCTGGATAAAGGCACCTCACGCTATCAGCTCACTTATAAGGATCGCGCGCTGCAGTTTTTGCGGACCTTTGTGGTGGCACGTGATAAAGAAAACTACTTTGAGATCCCACCGGCCAATACCTGGGAATTTATTCCCGATGAAGTATGGCTGAATGAGTTAGACGATCTCGATCTGAGCTTGCAGGACTGCCGCTTTGCCTTTCAACCGATCATCGATCCCTTCGCGCGTCGTGTCACCTCGTTTGAAGCGCTGATCCGCACACCAACCGGCGGCTCACCCGAAGAGTATTTTTCAGCGTTTGGCGGCGAGGCGATTTATCACGCCGATATTCGTTCCAAACGGCTGGCGTTTAACGTGGCGAATAAACTCGGCATTGGCGATCATCGTCTATCAATTAACCTGTTACCGATGTCGCTGGTTACCGTGCCCAACGCGGTCGATTTCCTGCTTGAGGAGATCACCGCGAGCGGACTGGTGCCACAGCAAGTCATTGTCGAAGTAACCGAAAACGAGATCATTTCACGCGCGGATGAATTTGCTGCAGAAGTGAGAAAACTGAAAGCAGCCGGCATCAGTCTGGCGCTGGATGATTTTGGTGCCGGTTTTGCCGGGTTGTCGCTGTTATCAAAGTTCCAGCCGGACAAGATCAAAATTGATCGTGAGATTATCCGCGATGTGCATAAAAGCGGTCCTAAGCAGGCGATTATGCACGCCATCATTAAGTGCTGTGCGTCGCTGGAGATAGCGGTGATTGCCGAAGGTGTGGAACAAGCCGAAGAGTGGATGTGGCTGGAAGCCGCAGGCATAAGCCAGTTCCAGGGTTACCTGTTTGCCTATCCGCTGCTGAATGGATTCCCGGCGGTGGCGTGGCCAGAAATTAAGTAATGTGGTGGTCGCCATGAATGGCGACCCTACAAAACCGTATCAATAATACGTAACCTCAATATTGCCATACTGCTTGTCCACTACCTCGCCTGCCGCATCCCGGGTAATAATGTCGCAATAATAAGGCACGGCGTTTTTATACTTACAGACATTACTGACGGTTTTAATTTGATCATTACGTTTAACCGTGGTGACCACGTCTGAAATCTTTTTCTTATCTTCTGCCCGTACCGCGGTAGCGCGTGACACTTCCTTTCCGGCCTGAGTGATGCTTAATACCGCCATTTCACCGGTACTGTTATACGCCAGGTGAAACGCTGCATCGGAGGCGGGAGAGGAAATCCGCTCAACCAAACCCTGTTTGTTATAGGCGATATCCACGGTCATGGTCGGTGTGACCTTCTTCACCATGGCGCAGTTTTTATCTAACGTCACCACCACTTCCTGACCGTTTTCGCTGCCTTTTAATTCCTCACCGTTGCGCGTCACTTCAATGACTTCGCCCTCTTTGCCAACAGACCTCACATGCACAGGGCATCCGTTGCGGTCAAAATCAACATTGACGTCAAAGATTTGCTGACCTTCGGCGGTAAACAGCGTTTGATGGGTATTTTTGACTTTTCCGGGCAGCGCTTCGAATTGATAGAGATAGGCAAAGTTTTTCATTTGCGGGTAATACGTCGCCTCATCCTTGTTACAGCCTGACAGCAGGACAATGGCGATTAAAAACAGCAGGGTTTTCTTCACGTGAGAATCCTCTTCTCAAAATAAGGCAGCGCGTAAGGCCGGTTTGCACCTAAATGCTGATACAGCAACCTTCCCGCTTGATACAAAGCTATCACCGCGCTGGACTATACCCGAAAGAAATACCCTAAAGAAACTAAACCTGCATGCTCATGATGTCGGTATAAGCCGACACCAACTTATTACGCACCTGCACACCCATCTGCATAGAAATAGAGGATTTTTGCAGATCAACCATCACATCGTTTAACTGGATGCCGGGTTTACCCATTTCGAAATCCTGTGCCTGGCTGCGTGCCGTGGTTTGGGTTTCGCTAATCTTATCCAGCGCAGCTTTCATGGTGGCGCTGAAATCCACCTGATTGCTTGACTCCGCCTGCTTGCCGCTGGCCTGCAGAGAGGTCATCTGCAGCTGCTGCAGTACGCCTTCAATTGCCTGAATTGCCATTGCCTGATCCTCAATGAAGAAGTGATTAAATTTTCACGATGAGAAAGTTAACACACTGTCAATAGGACAAAGGCGCTAAATGACCGCAAAAAACCCGGCTTATCCAGCCATCGAAGTGACTCGATTCATCAAATAATGCCCGCATTAGTTTGGAATTTCATTTTGGACGTATTCAGGGAGTCAGTTTTGTCACAACCACACACCCGGTCAATTATGTCAGGCAGGAAACGGTCATGAATGCGAGTGCAGCCGCTACACAGGATACAGCAAAGAAAGGCTTCAGTGACCTTCTCGCCCGCCTGCGCGCCAATCCGCGAATTCCCTTAATTATTGCCGCCGCTGCCGTCATCGCAGTGGTGTTTGCGTTGGTGCTGTGGGCGAAAGCGCCGGACTATCGCGTCCTTTATAACAACCTCTCCGATGAGGACGGCGGCGCGATTGTTACCCAACTGACGCAGATGAACATTCCTTACCAGTTCGCCGATAACGGTGGCGCACTGATGGTGCCCGCCGATAAAGTGCATGAGCTGCGTCTGCGTCTCGCACAGCAAGGCCTGCCGAAAGGCGGCAATGTTGGTTTTGAGCTGATGGACAAAGAGAAGTTCGGTATCAGCCAATTCAGCGAACAGATTAACTATCAGCGTGCGCTGGAAGGTGAACTGTCGCGCACCATCGAAACGCTCGGTCCGGTAAAGAGCGTGCGCGTGCATCTGGCGATGCCGAAGCCGACGCTGTTCGTGCGTGAGCAGAAGGCCCCTTCCGCCTCGGTGACACTGAACCTGCAGCCAGGCCGCGCATTAGATGAAGGCCAGATTCAGGCCATTCAGCATATGGTTTCCAGCAGCGTGGCCGGTTTGCCGCCGGGCAACGTTACCGTTGTCGATCAGTCCGGTCGTCTGTTGACCCGCTCCGATAGCGAAGGTCGTGACCTGAATGATGCACAACTGAAATATGCGTCTGAAGTGGAAGCCCGCTTCCAGCAGCGCATCGAAGCGATCCTTAATCCTATTCTTGGTCAGGGCAATGTGCATGCGCAGGTGACGGCGCAGATTAACTTTGACCGCAGCGAGCAGACCGACGAGAAATATCAACCGAACGCCAATCCAAACAATAGCGCTGTGCGTTCACGCCAAACCAGCAATTCCGAACAGAATGGCAGCCCCTATCCGGGCGGCGTGCCGGGTGCCTTGTCGAATCAGCCTGCGCCAGCCAACACTGCGCCGGTGACCACTCCGCCAGCCAATAACAACAATAATGCCAATGGTCAGAACGCGAACGGTCAAACCGCCAATGCGCAAAACAATGCCGCCAATAACGGCAGCACCACCAGCACCGCACAATCTACCGGTCCAAGCAGCTCAACGCGCAACGATACGGTTAACTACGAGCTGGATCGCACCATTCGTCATACCAAGCTGAACGTTGGCGATGTGCAGCGCCTCTCCGTTGCCGTGGTGGTGAACTTCCGCGACGACGGCAAAGGCAAAGCTGTGGCACTCAACGAACAGCAGATTAAGCAGATTGAAGATTTAACCCGCGAAGCGATGGGCTATTCGCAAACGCGCGGCGACAGCGTCAACGTAGTGAACTCACAGTTCAATATGACCGAGCCAACCGGTGGCGACCTGCCATTCTGGCAGCAGCAATCGTTCTTCGATCAGCTGATGACTGCCGGTCGCTGGCTGCTGGTGGCGTTGGTTGGCTTCATCCTCTATCGCAAGCTGGTACGTCCACAGCTGATGCGTAAGAAAGAGCAGGAGAAGGCGGCGGCTGAAGCGCTGGCGGCACGTTCAACGGCGATGCAGGAAGAAGAAGCCTTTAACGTTCAGCTCAGCAAAGACGAGCTGGATCAGGAGCGTAAATCTACTAACCGCATGAGCGCCGAGGTGATGAGCCAGCGTATCCGCGACATGTCTGAAAACGATCCGCGCGTCGTCGCGCTGGTTATCCGCGAATGGATGAGTAAAGAACTATGAGTCTGACCGGTACTGAAAAAAGCGCCATTCTGATGATGACCATCGGCGAAGAGCGCGCAGCGGAGGTGTTCAAACACCTCAACCAGCGTGAAGTCCAGCATCTCAGTGCGGCAATGGCGGCTATGCGCCAGGTTTCACACAAGCAGCTGACCGAAGTGCTACGCGAATTTGAAGCGGATGCAGAACAGTTTGCGGCGCTGAGCCTCAACTCCAACGAATACCTGCGTTCAGTGCTGATCAAAGCGCTGGGCGAGGAGCGCGCGTCAAGCCTGCTGGAAGATATTCTCGAGAAAAACGAGACCACCAGCGGCATGGAAACGCTCAACTTTATGGAGCCACAAGCCGCGGCCGACCTCATCCGCGACGAGCATCCACAGATCATCGCCACCATCCTCGTCCACCTCAAACGTGGTCAGGCGGCGGATATTCTGGCGCTGTTCGACGAACGTCTGCGTCACGATGTCATGCTGCGTATCGCCACCTTTGGTGGTGTCCAGCCGGCGGCACTGGCAGAACTCACCGAAGTGCTCAACGGCCTGCTGGATGGTACCAACCTCAAGCGCGCGAAGATGGGCGGCGTGAGAACCGCAGCAGAAATTATCAACCTGATGAAAACGCAGCAGGAAGAAGCGGTTATCGAAGCAGTACGCGACTTCGATGGCGAGCTGGCACAAAAGATCATCGACGAGATGTTCCTGTTCGAAAACCTGGTGGAAGTGGACGATCGCAGCATCCAGCGCCTGTTGCAGGAAGTGGAATCCGAGCAGTTGTTGGTCGCACTGAAAGGTGCCGAACAGCCGCTGCGCGAGAAGTTCCTCAAGAACATGTCCGCGCGTGCAGCCGATATCCTGCGCGACGATCTGGCCAACCGGGGTCCGGTGCGTATGTCCGCGGTGGAGAACGAACAGAAAGCCATTCTTCTGGTGGTGCGCCGCTTAGCAGAATCCGGCGAGATGGTGATTGGTGGTGGCGAGGAAACCTATGTCTGATGCCTTTTCCGCCCGCGCGTGGCAGCGCTGGCAGCCTGATGATTTAGGCAGCCCGTTTGGCGCCGAACCGGAGCCTCAATTAGAGGAGCCGGAAAGCGCTGTCGAACTGAGCGCCGAAGCCGAGCAACAGCAGCAGCTGGAGCGCATGCAGCAGCAGATGCGCAAAGATGCGCAGACGCAGGGCTACAGCGAAGGTTATCAAAAAGGGTTCGCCGAAGCGCAACAGAACGGCTATGACGCCGGTTTCCAGCAAGGCTTAGCCGATGCCCAGCAACAGCAAGCACCGCTGCAGGCACGTATGCAGCAGTTGGTGACCGAGTTCCATCACACGCTCGAAGCACTCGACAGCGTGATTGCTTCACGTTTGATGCAGTTGGCACTCGAAGCGGCACGCACGGTGATTGGTCAGGCCACGCAGGTGGATGGCACCGCCCTGCTGCGTCAGATTCAGCAGCTGATTCAGCAAGAGCCGATGTTCAGCGGCAAACCGCAATTACGCGTGCACCCGGATGATTTGCAACGCATCGAACAGACGCTGGGTCCAACACTCGATCTGCACGGTTGGCGTTTGCTGGCTGACAGCACGCTGCATCCCGGCGGCTGTAAGCTCAGCGCTGAGGATGGCGACCTTGATGCCAGCGTGGCAACGCGCTGGCAGGAACTCTGCCGCCTCGCCGCGCCGGGGACACTGTAATGACCTCCTCACGCCTTTCACGCTGGCTCGGCGCGCTCGACGCTTTCGAAGATCGCATTTCGCAGGTGCAAACCGTGCGTCGTTACGGTCGCCTGACGCGTGCCACCGGCTTAGTGCTGGAAGCCACCGGCCTGCAACTGCCGCTCGGTGCCACCTGCATTATTGAACGGACCGATGGCAGCAAAATCACCGAAGTTGAAAGTGAAGTGGTCGGCTTTAACGGGCAGAAACTCTTAATGATGCCGCTGGAAGAAGTGGACGGCATCTTGCCGGGCGCGCGCGTGTATGCACGCGTCAGTGGCGACAGCGGACACAGCGGCAAGCAGATGCTGCTGGGCCCGGAATTGCTCGGTCGCGTACTCGATGGCAGCGGCAAACCGCTGGATGGTTTGCCCGCGCCAGAAACCGGCTATCGCGCCCCGCTGATCACCGCCCCTTTCAACCCGCTGCAACGTACGCCGATTGAGGATGTACTGGATACCGGCGTGCGCGCCATTAATGCCCTGCTGACGGTCGGCCGCGGCCAACGTATGGGCTTGTTCGCCGGTTCTGGCGTCGGTAAAAGCGTACTGCTTGGCATGATGGCGCGTTACACCAAAGCCGATGTCATTGTGGTGGGTTTGATTGGTGAACGTGGCCGCGAAGTAAAAGAGTTTATTGAAAACATCCTTGGCGCAGAAGGCCGTGCGCGTTCGGTGGTCATCGCCGCACCGGCCGACGTGTCGCCGCTGTTGCGTATGCAGGGTGCCGCTTACGCCACGCGTATTGCCGAAGATTTTCGCGATCGCGGTCAGCACGTATTGCTGATCATGGATTCCCTCACCCGCTACGCCATGGCGCAACGTGAAATTGCGCTGGCTATCGGTGAGCCTCCGGCGACCAAAGGCTATCCGCCTTCGGTGTTTGCTAAATTGCCCGCGCTGGTTGAACGCGCCGGTAACGGCACGCACGGTAGCGGATCCATCACCGCGTTTTATACCGTGTTGACCGAGGGCGACGATCAGCAAGACCCGATTGCTGACTCGGCGCGTGCCATTCTCGACGGCCACATTGTGCTGTCGCGCCGCCTGGCGGAAGCCGGTCACTATCCGGCGATTGATATTGAAGCATCGATCAGCCGTGCCATGACCTCATTAATTGATGAGACGCATTATGCACGCGTGCGCCAGTTCAAACAGTTGCTCTCCAGTTTCCAGCGTAACCGCGATCTGGTGAGTGTGGGTGCCTATGCCGCGGGCAGCGATCCGATGCTGGATCGAGCCATCAAGCTCTATCCGGAGATGGAAGCCTTCCTGCATCAGGGCATTTTCGAACGCAGCGACTACGACGATGCCTGTTTGCATCTGCAGGCGATGTTCGGTTAACGCCAAACGAGGTAAGCCATGAAAACGGCCAGTGCGATTAATAAGCTGCGCGATATGGCGGAGCAGGAGCTGGAGAGTGCAGTGATTCACCTCGGCGATATGCGCCGTGGCGTGCAGCAGGCCGACGAACAACTCAGCATGCTGCTGGATTATCAGGATGAGTATCGCAACAAGCTCAATCAGGATATGTCCGGCGGCATCGCCAGCACCCGCTGGACCAATTATCATCAGTTTATTCAGACGCTGGAAAAGGCCATTGAACAGCATCGCCAACAGCTTTCCCAGTGGAATCAGCGCCTCGATACCGCGCTAAGCAACTGGCGTGAAAAGCATAAGCGACTCAATGCTTATCAAACGCTGATTACGCGTGCTGAGGAAAACGCATTACGACAAGAAAACCGTCTCGATCAGAAACGGATGGATGAATTTGCCCAACGGGCCGCATTGAGGAAAGGCGAATGATTACGCTGCCAACAGTTGCTACGCAAACCTCGGTTTTGGGAGACGCTGACACATCAGTTTCATCAACTCTTTTGCCGGGCACAGATACGCTGCCGCAGGGGTTTGTTACTGAACTCGGCAACCGCTTGCTGACGCTGGTAAAGCAACAAGCTGTTAACACGCAATCGACTGATCCGACAACAGAAGTTGATGAAAAAGACGCCAGCAAGGCCTCTTTAAGCGCGTTATTGCAGGCGCTGGAGAAACCCGATGCGTTAAACGCACTTTTACAGCCGGAAAACACTAAAGCCGCGCTGAAATCAGCCGATGATAAAGATAAGCGTGAGGCAAGTCCGTTAAGTGCCAGCGACTTACAGAATATGCAGGCATTATTCGCCATGTTGCCGGTGGCGGTAGAGAACCGCACCAGCCAAACAGCCGTCAGTAGCAGCTTAGGCGAAGGCAAAGCTGACACGCGCGCTTCGCTTCATTCGGCACTGTTAAGTGGTTCGCTGGACGGTGCAATTAAAGAAGAAGCCACGCAGCCGGATAGCGCAAAGACTATATCCAGCGATGCAGGAACGCGCTTAACGCAAACGGCAGCCAGTTCGCAGACCAGCGTCAGCACAGCGACAAGCAATAACGGCGCTTTGACGCTGGATGAAAGTTTTAAGCAGGTGCTGAACGCGTTGAGTAAGCCAGAAGAACGCAGTGCCGCACCGGTCAGCGATGACACGGTTGCGCCGATGACCAGCGCCCCGCTCAGCAGCACCAGTTCGCTGATGACCAGTACCGCCTCGACCAGCACCACGCCGTCGACGCCAATGCTGAATGCGCAGCTCGGCAGCAACGAGTGGCAGCAGGCGCTAAGTCAGCAGATTGTGATGTTTAGTCGCAACGGGCAGCAGAACGCCGAATTGCGTTTACATCCGCAGGATCTGGGCGCCATCCAGATCAGTCTGACCCTCGATAAGGATCAGGCACAGTTAAGTATGGTTTCCAGCCACAGCCAAGTGAGGGCCGCGCTGGAAGCGGCTCTCCCTCAACTGCGTACAGCGCTGGCGGAGAGCGGTATTAACCTGGGACAGAGTAACGTCAGCAGCGACGCCTTCGCACAGGGCCAGAGTTATCAAGGCCAGCAAGAAGGACGTCGTGACGGACAGCACGGCAGCTTTACCCTCTCCCAGGACAGTGACACCGAGATAACGCCTATTGCCGTCCCGGCAGCCCTTCAAGCGCGCGCGGCCGGTAACGGCGCTGTCGATATCTTTGCCTGACAGCCGCTAAACGCTGAAGGTAAGCGTAAAACCCGCGTCTTTTCTTCCCATTGTTTGACTTAAGACGCGGGATAATCTGTCCAGGTAAGCCGAGAGGCTTGCCCATAATTCACAGGAAGTAACTGCAAACATGTCTGATAACGCGAAAGCTAAAGGCCGCAAACGTTCACTACTACTACCGGTGTTACTGATTGTAACGCTGGCCGCTTGCAGCGTGGCAGGCTATGCAGTCTGGCGAATGATGAATAAACACGAAGGCAGCCAACCGGAAACGGCGAAAGTCGAGCCACCGGCTGCTCCCGTATTTTTTGCAATGGATACGTTTACAGTAAACCTGGTCAATGCTGACAACGATCCCGACCGTGTGCTGTACGTGGGTTTTACCCTGCGTCTGCCCGATGAGGATACCCGTCGTCGGTTAAACGATTACCTGCCGGAAGTGCGCAGCCGTCTGCTGTTACTGCTGTCACGTCAAAGCGCGACGGCACTGGCAACAGAGCAAGGCAAACAGGCCCTGGTTGAGCAGATCAAACAGGTGCTGGCACCGCCGCTGGTAAAAGGTCAACCGGCTCAGGTCGTCAATGACGTGCTGTTTACCGCCTTCATTTTGAGGTGATTTAATGGGCGATAGCATTCTCTCCCAGGCTGAGATTGACGCGCTGCTTAATGGCGACAGTGACAGTGCGGAAGTAGAGAACAGTTCCAAAGGGACCGATGGCGACATCCGTCCCTATGATCCCAATACTCAGCGCCGCGTTGTTCGTGAGCGTCTGCAGGCGCTGGAGATCATCAACGAGCGCTTTGCCCGTCATTTCCGTATGGCGCTGTTTAACCTGCTGCGCCGTAGCCCAGATATTAGTGTGGGTGCGATCAAGATTCAGCCGTATCACGAGTTTGCCCGCAACCTGCCGGTGCCAACCAACCTGAACCTGATCCACCTGAAGCCGCTGCGCGGCACGGCGCTGGTGGTGTTTTCACCGAGCCTGGTCTTTATTGCTGTCGATAACCTGTTTGGCGGCGACGGTCGTTTTCCGACCAAAGTTGAAGGACGTGAATTCACCCATACCGAACAGCGCGTGATTCGCCGCATGTTGAAGCTGGCGCTGGATGGCTACAGCGATGCATGGAAAGCGATTTATCCGCTGGAAGTGGAATACGTGCGTTCCGAGATGCAGGTGAAGTTCACCAACATCACCACTTCACCGAACGATATTGTGGTTAACACGCCTTTCCAGGTGGAGATTGGTAACCTGGTCGGTGAATTTAATATCTGTATTCCGTTTTCGATGATTGAGCCGCTGCGCGAGTTGCTGGTCAATCCCCCACTGGAAAACTCACGCCGTGAAGATAATCACTGGCGCGACAATCTGGTGAAACAGGTGCAGCACTCGGAGCTGGAGCTGATTGCCCACTTCGCTGAAACATCGCTGCGTCTGTCGCGTATTTTGCAGCTGAAACCTGGTGACGTCCTGCCCATTGAGAAGCCGGACCGCATCATTGCTCACGTCGATAGCGTGCCGGTGCTGACCAGCCAATACGGCACCATTAATGGCCAGTATGCCCTGCGTGTAGAACATTTGATTAACCCGATTTTGAATTCGCTGAACGAGGAACAGCCCGATGAGTGACAGCAAGAAACCGTCCGACGACGACATCTCCGCGGACGATCTGTGGGCTGCAGCTATGAACGAACAGACCGCGACAAGCGCGCCTGATCCAACTGAGAATGTATTCAAATCACTCGAAAATCCTGGTATCAGCGGTTCGCTGCAGGATATCGATCTGATTATGGATATCCCCGTCAAACTGACTGTCGAACTGGGCCGCACCAAGATGACCATCAAAGAGCTGCTGCGTCTGACGCAGGGTTCAGTGGTGGCGCTGGATGGCCTGGCCGGTGAGCCGCTGGATATTCTGATCAACGGGTATCTGATCGCTCAGGGTGAAGTTGTGGTGGTCAACGACAAATATGGCGTGCGCATCACCGACATCATCACCCCGTCTGAACGTATGCGTCGTCTGAGCCGTTAAGCATGTTAAAGCACACGCAAACGGAACAACCGGTTAACAGCCAGCCTGTCGTCTCGACCGGTTCGGTGATTGGCCAGGTCAGCAGCGTGCTGGCGGTGATTGTTCTGCTGATTCTCGGCTGCGGCTGGCTGGCAAAACGTCTCGGCTTTGCACCGAAAACGGTCACCGGCCAGGCGCTGAAAGTCAGCGCCACCGTGCAGGTCGGTCAGCGTGAGCGTGTGGTGATTGTGGATACCGCCGATGCGCGCTTGGTGTTGGGCGTGACCGCCCAGCAAATCACGCATCTGCACTCGTTGCCGCCGCTGCCGCCGGAAGAACAAACCGGCAGTCGCGCTGCCCCGCAGGATTTTCGTCAGCTGTTCCAGAATCTGGTTAAACGTCCCGGAAAACCACAATGATGCGTCGATTACTTCCTCTTCTGCCGCTGCTGTTGCTGGCACCGGTTGCCCATGCGCAACTGCCAGGTTTAATCAGCCAGCCCCTGGCCAACGGCGGCCAGAGCTGGTCGCTGCCGGTGCAGACGTTGGTGTTCATCACCTCGCTGACCTTTATTCCGGCAGTATTGCTGATGATGACCAGCTTCACGCGCATCATCATTGTGTTTGGTCTGCTGCGTAACGCCCTCGGCACGCCGTCTGCGCCGCCGAACCAGGTACTGCTTGGCCTGGCGCTGTTCCTGACGTTTTTCATCATGGCACCCACCTTCGACAAGATTTACTCCGACGCCTATCTACCGTTCAGCCAGGACAAAATCAGCATGGCCGACGCGATTGATAAAGGCGCGCAGCCGCTGCGCGAATTTATGCTGCGTCAAACGCGCGAAGCGGATTTAGCGCTGTTTGCCCGTCTGGCCAATACCGCGCCGATTCAGGGTCCGGAAGCGGTACCGATGCGCATTCTGCTGCCGGCGTATGTCACCAGCGAATTAAAAACCGCCTTCCAGATTGGTTTCACCGTGTTTATCCCGTTCCTGATCATCGATCTGGTGGTGGCGAGCGTGCTCATGGCGCTGGGTATGATGATGGTGCCTCCGGCCACCATTTCCCTGCCGTTCAAGCTGATGCTATTCGTGTTGGTGGATGGCTGGCAGCTGCTGGTGGGTTCACTGGCGCAAAGTTTCTACTCTTGAGTGGCATTCGCCCTCACCTTTCTTTCTCAAGGAGTGCAGCATGACACCTGAATCAGTGATGGTTATGGGCCAGGAAGCAATGCGCGTCGCCCTGTTAATGGCCGCGCCGATGTTGCTGGTGGCGTTGATCAGCGGTTTGATCATCAGTGTGTTGCAAGCGGCGACCCAGATTAACGAACAAACGCTCTCCTTTATCCCAAAGATTCTGGCGGTGGCCGCCACTGCGGTTATCGCGGGTCCGTGGATGCTTAATCTGATGCTGGATTACATCCGTACGCTGTTTAGCAATCTGCCTTACATCATTGGCTAATGATTAACCTCGACAGCAGCCAGCTGATCCATTGGGTCGCACAATTCTTCTGGCCCATGGTGCGTTTGCTGGCGCTTTTTGCCAGCGCCCCGGTGCTGAGTGAAAAATCGATTCCCAAGCGCGTCAAGATTGGACTCGCCGTGTTGACCACCTGGATCATTCTTCCGGTGCTGCCGCCGGTAGAAGCCACCTTATTCACTCCAGCAGGATTTTGGTTGCTGTTGCAACAATTGCTGATTGGCATCAGCATCGGCCTGACCATGCAGTTCGCCTTTGCGGCGGTGCGAATGGCGGGTGAAGTCATTGGTTTACAGATGGGCTTGTCTTTCGCTACCTTCTTTGATCCCGGCAGCCGCTTAAACATGCCGGTGCTGGCACGTTTTCTCGATATGCTGGCAATGCTGCTGTTCCTGACCTTCAACGGACACCTGTGGCTGATCTCGCTGCTGGTGGACAGTTTTCATACGTTACCGATCAGCGATCAGCCTTTGAACGCCAATGCCTTTATGGCGTTGGTGAAAGCCGCCGGATTAATTTTCCTTAATGGCATGATGTTAGCGCTGCCCTTAATAGTTCTGCTACTCACGCTAAACATGGCACTAGGTTTGTTAAACCGTGTTTCACCTCAGCTCTCTATCTTCGCGGTTGGCTTCCCAATTACCTTAACGGTGGGTATCCTCAGCGTGGGTATGATGATGCCGCTGCTTGCTCCCTTCTGCGAACATCTGTTTAGCGAAGTCTTTGATTTACTCGCCCAGTTTGTGTCAGAACTTTCCCGCGCTCGTTGATTAACTATTCTGTAGGCACCCTTAAGTAATAGTTAAGCAATCAAAATCAGTTAGTGCATTTACTGAACCATATTTCCCAGAAATCAACTGAGGAAATTCTGATAAATGCACATTTTTAGTGAAAATTATTCTTATTAAACCGCGCTTCGCGTATTTTAGTCAGACGATTCCTAAGGTGCTAAACCTTGCGGATCGGTTGATGAAATGCTCAAAGGGCTGTTTTTAAACAAAAAAAATTTCACAGCGATTTTTCTTGTCTAAATCCCTTTTTTACGGCATTGTCAACGCTCGCTAAAGCGTCACACTTTCGCAATTCAAATGTTTTTAAGAATTGTCCTATCAGATTTGTCTGTGATCTGCGCGATAGTGACAGGGCTCTCAAAACAGAGCGAATTAAACACTTAATGCAAATCCTTAGCCATTCCCACTATGGCTGAGATGAGAGTGACGTGGATGTACTAAAAAAAAATAACTTCGCAGCACGGTTCAGGGAAGAGTCATAATGGCGCATGGATAACTATCGCCAATCTGCAGAGCAGAATAAAAAAGTGTCTTTGGAAATTTCTCTCGTACCGCAAACGCGTATTCATCGTTGATTTAAACGGATAACAAATTGGTGAGGGTCGCTATAATGCCAACGATTATTATGGATTCATGTAATTACACACGCCTGGGTTTGTCTGACTATATGTCTGCGAAAGGAGTTAAAAAGAAAAATATTACTCCTGTATCTGACATCGACCAATTGCAACAAAGATGTGAGCAAATAAAGCCGGGCGTTGTGTTTATCAACGAAGAGTGCTTTATTCACGAATCTGATTCAAGCGATCGTATTCGTGCCATTATTATGCAGCATCCAGATACCTTATTCTTTATTTTCATGGCGATCTCGAATATCCATTTTGAGGAATACCTCTACGTTCGTAAGAACCTGATTATTACATCAAAATCGATAAAAACTTCGACGTTGGATTCCTTATTAGGAACCTATTTGCAAAAGAAACTCAATGCTTCGCCGCGTATTTCTGCTGGGCTCGACGTGCATCCACTGACATTAAGTCAGACTGAATCAAATATGCTGAAAATGTGGATGTCAGGTCATGACACCATTCAGATTTCAGACCAGATGCAAATTAAAGCGAAAACAGTTTCGTCACACAAAGGTAATATTAAACGCAAAATTAAAACCCACAATAAACAGGTTATTTATCATGTCGTACGTTTGACTGATAATGTCACCTCCGGGATTTATGTTAACGTGCGATAATTTCCTCTAGTGAATAAAAAGGCCAATCCTGCGATTGGCCTTTTTTACGATTTGTACATTATGCGACTTTGATCGCATTTTCCTGCCTAATCCTTTTCCCTACCCTGCCGATGCTTACTCTCATAACACCTACCTACATGAGAGCAAGGATATGAAAACAGCATTGATTGATGAGCAAAATAAGCTCAGCATCTGGCAGAACCTGCGCCTGATGCCTTTGTTCAGTATGATCTTTGGTGGCATTCTGCTACTTTTTGCCCTGTGCATTGCACTCGCCAGCTATTTTTTGATTCAGAGTAATAATTCATTGAACGATGCCACGGAAGAAATTCAAATTCGTATGGGCATCTCCAACAGCTCCAACCATCTGCGCACCGCGCGTCTTAATGTACTGCAATCTGGCGCCGCCGCGCGTATTGGCGAGATGGACGGTTATCGTGCCGATCTTGCGCGCACCGAGACGCGTATCAAACAAGCGCGCGAAGGTTTTAAACTCTATATGGATCGCAAGGCGAAAACGCCAGCGGACATTGCGCTCGATGAACCCCTGACCGCCAGCTTTAACGCCTACATCGATAAAGGTCTTAAGCCGATGATTGAATCGGCTAAGCAAGGCAGCTTTGAAGGCATCGTGGCGCAGGAGACGGACGTCACGCGCAAACTTGATGATGCCTATAACGCTGTACTGCTGAAGGCGATTAAAATCCGTACCGATCGCGCCGAAACAATCAATGCGGAAGCGGCTCACCAATCGCGCGTTGGCTTTATCGCCATGGCGGTAGCCTTTGCTGCGGCACTGCTGCTGGTGTTGCTGACCTTCGTGTTCCTGCGTCGCGTGGTGATCACGCCGCTGCGTCAATCTGTCGATCGTATTGAACGTATCGCGCAAGGCGATCTTACTGCACCGGAGCAAAGCTATGGCCGCAGCGAGATTGGTAGCCTGCTGCATAACCTGCAACTGATGCAGGCCTCGCTGGTGCGCACCGTGGGAACGGTACGGGAAGGCGCCGTCGCGATTTATCAAGGTTCTAGCGAGATCTCTGCCGGTAACACCGATCTCTCTTCGCGCACCGAAGAGCAGGCTTCAGCACTGGAGCAAACGGCCGCCAGCATGGAGCAGCTGACCGCAACCGTGAAACAGAACGCCGAGAACGCCCATCACGCCAGCCAGCTGGCCGCAGATGCCTCAGGCAAAGCGCGCAGCGGCGGCGATCTGGTCAGTGGCGTGGTGCAAACCATGAACAATATTTCGGGCAGCTCGAAGAAGATTGCCGAGATCACCAACGTCATTAACAGCATCGCCTTCCAAACCAATATTCTGGCGCTGAATGCCGCCGTTGAAGCCGCGCGCGCCGGCGAACAGGGCCGTGGTTTCGCGGTCGTCGCCAGCGAAGTGCGTAATCTGGCGCAACGCAGTGCGCAGGCGGCTAAAGAGATTGAAACGCTGATCGCCGAATCGGTGGGCTTAATCACTAACGGTTCACGCCAGGTCGGTGAAGCCGGTAATACCATGGGTGAGATTGTTGAAGCCGTGCGTCGCGTGACGGATATTATGGCGGAGATCGCCGCCGCGTCTGATGAGCAGAGCCGCGGTATTCAACAGGTGAGTCTGGCGGTGACCGAGATGGATAACGTCACGCAGCAGAACGCCTCGCTGGTTGAGGAAGCTTCTTCTGCAGCCGCTTCGCTGGAAGATCAGGCGGGCAGATTGACGCAGGCGGTGGCAGTGTTTCGCTTGAATGATTCGCCGGTGGCGCAGGTGGCTAAAGCCGGGCCGTCCGCATTACGCACGCCGAATCTGGCGCCGCGTCCCGCGCTGGCGACAGCCGGGAATGATAACTGGGAAACGTTTTAATCGATTGAAATAAAGAGGTCGCCATGAATGGCGTAATGCCGATCAGTCAAGCAATAAGCCACTTTCGTTCGCCACTGGCTGTGGCAGTTGCAGTTCAGCCGTGCGGCGACCGAGAAGAGGGCGTCTGGCCACGCCCTCTTCACTCCCGGGCCCTGCGCCAGCCCAACCCGCCGCTACGCGGTGCCTTCACTCGATCACGATTCCTCACGGACCGGCGGCGATTCGCTCCTGCTCAGCGCCGCCTCTCACCGCATCCCTGCGGTTCGCCCTGGAATCCCTCTCTCGCTCAGCGGGTTAGGATGTCGCCTCAACACCCACGCTGCTACGGCAGTGCATATTAACCGCGTAATCGCTGCCTGAATTGTAGGGGCGTCATTGATGACGACCGTTTCGAGGGCCGCACAATGGTGATGTCCTTGTCGCCATAAATAGCTCATCCTCGCCATTTAAGAGATGAAAACCCTAATTGCCGAGTGCACACATTGTAGCGGCGCAATTCATTGCGCGATAAATCGTGCCGCTACGGAAGGTGCGGCGATTTGATACGGCGCTTAACTGACGAGCATCACGCCATGAATGGCGACCCTACGATGTGGGGTGCGCATTACTGCGCACCTGGCTTCAAGCCTCTTGATACGGCTCAACAAAAACCCCTTCATCGTGATCGCTTTCGTTAAAGAACCAAATTCCTAGCGGGTAATCTTCTAACGCCACCAGATACATGATGCCTTCATTGAATGCTTCCACTGCCAGCACCGTACCCACACGCCGTGGGCCGCCGTCGGTTTTTACCGTAACGCGATCGTTCACCTTCATTGATTACTCTCCACAAATTGTCCTGCGACACAGTTTAACGGAAGATAATCAACACTGCCTGATCGCGATCAGCGTCGGGCGATAACCCACACCGCATGTATGATGCCCGGGATATAACCGCACAGCGTCAAGAGAATGTTGAGCCAGAAAGCACCACCGAATCCAACCTGCAGAAACACGCCTAACGGTGGCAATAAAATTGCAATCACAATGCGTAGAAAATCCATACTAACTCCCTGATAACGTTTATCAATAAGCGATAAGCATAGACGCTGCTACGCACAATGCACACTGAGGCAGGTAAAACTCTGTCAAGATGCGCTTTTTCACTTTCTTAACGTTTCGCTGAGAGACTTTTGACGTGGGCAGCTCGTACACTTCTCAGTACTGCACCAACCCCAAAGGCGCAGTCAACCTAAAAGTAACAAGGATTTTTGCCCGCGCAGCGCGGGCTTTTTTTTTGCCTGTGATCAGCCCCCGCGTCCTCTTCTCATCTCCGTCTATACTCTACTGATCCGATTGCCTCTGGGAGGCCGCCATGACGACTGCAAAAGAGTACAGCGAGAATGTACAGCGCGAAGTGAATATCAATGTTGATGCGTTGCTGGAGGCGATTCAGAAGCGAACATCGGGCGAGGTCAAAGAGTTTATGGACGTCGAGCACGCGCATCGCGTCGAAGTGAGCGGTGAAGCTTATGACTCTTACACCGAGTTAGCGGAAGCCTTCGAACTCGATATTCGCGATTTCTCTATCAGCGAAGTTAATCGCTGAAATCGATTTCAAAAAAATACCCGGCGGGATGGCCGGGTAAAGTAAATCAGTCAATTCGTTACACCAGGGAATTCTTAACACCCGCTCAGATTACGCCTTAGCACACTTAAGACAAGTCTTATCCCTGCATGTTAATCGAACAATAATGCATAACCTTTCGCGCGCGTCGCCTTACGGCCCGCGTCACGACTGGTTTCTGCTGTGCAAGAAATGTGCATCGCGGATCCCGCCACGTCTGGCATTTAAGAATTATCCTGGATTTCGCCGGCCGGGGTGCCGGAAAAAGTGTGATCGCGATTCCGCTATTATACTGATTACTCTTCGCTTTACGGATGCCACTGGCGTAAGGAGTGTGATGATGCTGAGTCTTAACTCATCCCTGATGATCATTACCGATCTTGATGGCTCGTTACTGGATCATCATGACTACAACTGGGACGCGGCCAATGAATGGTTGGCGCGCCTGAAACAACATCAGATTCCCTTAGTGATGTGTTCCAGCAAAACGGCCGCAGAGATCATTCCGCTGCAAAAAAAGCTCGGTATCGTGGGTGCGCCCTTTATCGCTGAAAACGGTGCACGCGTAGCATTTGGGGGCGAACAAACACTTCCAACTGAAACCAGTGCCGCCTATCACGCGCTGTGCCAGGCGCTGCAGGCGTTACAAGCGCGATTTCGCTTCAACGGTTTTCATGAATTTAGCGATGCTGAAGTAGCGCGCTTCACCGGTTTAACCCTTACCGAAGCCAGCCAAAGTCGCCTGCGTGAAGCGTCTGAAGTGGTGCTGTGGCGCGATGATGAACATCGTTTACAGGCATTCCGCGAGGCCCTTGCCGAGCACAATCTCACCTTAACCCAAGGCGGGCGTTTCTGGCATGTGATGCCCGTCGGTACCGGAAAAGGGATTGCGCTGGCTGCAATCCAGCAGCATCTTGCCACTCAGGAAGGACAATCACGGACCACCATCGGCCTGGGCGATGGACCCAACGACATTCCGATGCTGGAGCGTGTTGATTATGCTGTGGTGATAAAAGGCTTCAGCAAAACGCCGGTAGAACTGCAACGCACGGATACCGAGAACGTTTACCACACTGCGCATGTCGGCCCACAGGGCTGGCGTGAAGGTCTGGACTATTTTCTTGCGCCTGACGATTAACGGCCAAAAACCCGAAGGATGAGACGATGAGTGATTTTTACCAGAATGGTGTCATTACTAATTTTCATAATCTCACCCACCGCAGCGTTGAATCGCTGGAAAAAGAGATGGTGCGCTTCGCGCGTAAACGCAAAATGGGGCTGATTTTACCGTCGCTGTTCTCCGAACTGGAAGGTCCGGCGCTGGATAATATTGTTAACGAGCTGGCAAAAGTGCCTTATCTGGATGAGATTGTGATTGGCCTTGACCGTGCCGACCGCGACCAGTTTCTCTTTGCACGCGAGTTTTTCTCACGCCTGCCGCAGCGCCATCGCATTTTGTGGAATGATGGGCCGCGCTTGAAAGCGCTGGATGCCGAGCTAGATAAAGAAGGTTTATCACCCAGCCAGCCCGGTAAAGGCCGCAATGTGTGGTTCTGTACCGGCTACACGCTGGCTTCCGACCGCACCCAATGCGTGGCGCTGCACGACTGCGATATCGTCACTTATGAACGCGGCATGCTGGCACGGTTGCTCTATCCGCTGGCCAATCCATCGTTTCAGTATGAGTTTTGCAAAGGCTTTTATGCGCGCGTGGCCGACGGCAAGCTGAATGGTCGCGTTGGGCGTTTGCTGGTGGGTCCGCTGCTGCGCTCGTTGCAGAAAGTCTACGGTCACTCGGAGTATCTCGACTATCTCACCAGCTTCCGCTATCCCCTTTCTGGCGAGTTCGCCATGCGCACACACGTGCTCAACGGCATCAAAATACCTGGCGATTGGGGCTTAGAGATTGGCGTGCTGTCGGAGATTTATCGTAATTACACCACGCGCCAGACGTGTCAGGTTGAAATTGCCGATAACTATGATCACAAGCATCAACCGCTGGCCGAGGATGATGGCACCGGCGGATTGAAGCGCATGAGTAATGACATCGTGCAGTCGCTGTTGCGTAAGCTGGCGACGATGGGCGTGCCGCTCACCAGCGACTCCTTCCGCGTGTTAAAAGCCACTTATTACCGTAACGCGCTGGACATGATGGAAGTCTATAACCATGAAGCCACCATGAACGGCCTCAAGTTTGATCAGCATATTGAAGAAGCAGCGGTGGAAATGTTCACTCAGTCCATTCTCGATGCCGGACAAGCGTTTATTGAGCGACCAAATGAAAAACCGTTTATTCCGAGCTGGAGCCGCGTGCAATCGGCCTTCCCGGATATTTTGCAGCGTATTTATCAGGCGGTTGAAGAGGATAATGACGGCAAAGTATGATGCGGTGAGTGAGGACCACATTCGGGACGACGGGCATCGTCCCGAATGTGTTTAACTGGCCAGCTGTTGCGCGGTGGATAAGTGACTGAGTTCATCACTGTGGAACGCCTCACGTCGCACGCTGTAACCATCATACCAACGACACTCGACCATTCCGCTGGCATAGCCGGTCACCACCATCGTGGGTCCGCCCTGTTTGTGCTGAACTTCGTCACTGATTGCAAAGATCATACCGCACCTCCCTCTTTCATCGTTAAATGACCGAATTAAGGTATAGCAGCTGCAACCGATTTTTTCCTATACGATAAATCTATTAGTGCTACTAAATCGGAATAAGCAGTTAAAAACTCTGTAAATAAAAAAAGCCGACAAAATTTATTGTCGGCTTTGATAGCACGTCCTGGACAGGAAAATTAGATTTTGCAGCCTTCGCAATCCGCGTCGTCACTGATGTCAGCGGGGACTTCGTTGGCTTTTTCTGCCGCTTTGGCTTCCGCCTGTTCCAGCTGTGCATCGATATCAAATTCAAACATATCGTCGTTCATCATCGTTCTCCTGACCGTGATTAGAAATTTACAGCGCTTTATAACTGCTAGCCGCGCAGCTTAGCAATCAGATTTACGCCTAACAGCACGATCGACCCAATGATAAAGCCGATCACCAGATTGGCGCCGTTGCTCAGCAGAGCGGAAACAAACCCGTTGAAGCCGCTGCTGTATTCCGTGATGGCGTGATGGAGCGGCGTAATGCCGTGCACCACAATGCCGCCACCGACCAAAAACATCGCGATGGTGCCAATTAGCGTTAAGGCTTTCATCAGCCACGGTGCCAGCGCCAGCAGCACGCCACCGATCGCCTGCGCCACCGTTGACGATTTCTCCTTCAGCCAGAAGCCGAGATCGTCAATTTTCACAATCATCGCCACGATGCCGTAAACGCCGATGGTCACCACAATCGCCACACCCGCCAGAATCAGCACCTGATTCAGCAGCGGCGCCTCCGAGACGATGCCCAGCGTAATGGCAACGATCTCCGCCGAGAGGATAAAGTCAGTGCGCACCGCGCCCTTCACTTTGTCCTTTTCAAACTGGCCAGCGTCCTGCTGCGCCAGTTTGTCGAGACGCTGCTGACGCGCCTCCGGGCTCTGCTCGGCCTTATCGTGATTAAGGCTATGCAGCACTTTCTCCACACCTTCGTAGCAGAGATACGCGCCGCCAATCATCAGCAGCGGCGTAATTAACCAGGGCGCAAAAGCCGAGATCAATAACGCCAGCGGCACCAGAATGAGTTTATTGAGAAAGGAGCCTTTTGCAACGCTCCATACTACGGGCAATTCACGGTTGGCTTTGACGCCGCTAACCTGTTGCGCATTCAGCGACAGATCGTCGCCCAATACGCCTGCGGTCTTCTTTGCCGCAACTTTGCCCATTACTGAGATATCGTCGAGCAGTGTTGCAATATCGTCCAGAAGCGTGAGTAAACTGGTTCCTGCCAAAGTGGTATTCCTTATTATTCCGGTTCGTGATCCTGACAACAGGGGCAACGCTCAATCGCCGTCACTGACATATCGGCGATGCCCGCACAGTCCCATTCGACGCGTAACGGCCCCGTCAGATCCCCGGCATGCAAATACTTGCTCACCGGACTTTCCGTCATACCGCTGATCTCCTCGGTAGCTACCAGCCGATCGCCAAGATAAATGCGCGCCGTGGCTTGGGTATTCACCATCCGCTCATCGCGGAGTTGATACAGGCGCTTAACGGTAAGTTTGATGCTGCTCATGGCTTCATTCCGCGTCCCAGAGAAAGGGAAGATCTAAACTGTTATGGCGGCTAAAAGCAACAATCTCGCGTTATTCATCGCGATAGTGATGCAATCCCTGATGGTCGATTTCGCTGCTGTCGGTCGCGGCCAGCAGCCACTCTTCTAAACGTTCGATCAACGCGCTGTCCTCCAGCTGCAGTTTGCCGCGCAGCGCGCACTCCCAAACAATCAGTACTTTCCAACCTCCTTCGCGTAGTTGCTCGATGTAACGCCGGTCGCGTTCAACGTTACTGTTAATTTTGCCACTCCAGAATTCGGTACGCGTGGCGGGCATTTTGAATAAGTAGCAGTGATGACGATGCCAGAAGCAGCCATGGACAAAAATAATCGCTTTCTCGGCGGGCAGGACAAAATCCGGGCGGCCCGGCAGCGCTTTATCCTGCACGCGATAGGTAAAACCACGATCTTTAAGGATCAAGGCAATACGCTGTTCAATCGCGGTATCCTGATTGCGAATGGCGCGCATGTTTTTACTGCGAATGGCTTGCGAGTGAACGTCTGCCATAGCGTCTCCTTGTTATTGCGCTTCTTCAACTTTAGCGGTTTAGGCCAAAAGCGAAAGCACAGGGTACGCCAATTTCCTCGTTGCGTGATGAGTGTTAGCATAGCCACTTCACTGTTAAGGAAAAACGCATGCTCGCTATCGACCCCGTCTCGCCCTTCCCGTTAACTGCCAATCAGGATGACGCGACGCCGCTGTTACTGCAGGTGCTCGATATCTACGCCGCACGCGATGTGGTTATCACCTTAACCGAAGCCGGTGGCCGCGACTGGAGCGTGCCGCGTTTGAATCGTATTCGCGCCGGTAAAAGCGCTGCTCCAGCGCTCTCCAGCCGTGAAGTCGCCAGCCTGCAGGCACTGCTGCCGCAACGTCCGGCGCATTATGACGATGCGACATTCCAGTTTGTTGATCTGTTTGCCGGCATTGGCGGCATTCGCCGTGGCTTCGAGCAGATTGGCGGCCAATGCGTGTTTACCAGCGAATGGAATAAAGAAGCGGTGCGCACCTACAAAGCCAACTTGTACAGCGATCCGCAGTTGCACCATTTCAACAGTGATATTCGTCTGGTGACGCAGCCCGCGGGCATCCGCGATGAGCAGGCGATTTATCAGCATATCGATCGCACCATTCCCGATCATCAGGTATTGCTGGCCGGTTTTCCTTGTCAGCCCTTCTCGCTGGCGGGTGTCAGCAAGAAGAATGCGCTGGGTCGCGCGCATGGCTTTGAGTGCGAAGCGCAAGGCACGCTGTTCTTCGACGTGGCGCGTATTCTCGCCGCCAAGAAGCCGCCGTTCTTCGTGCTGGAGAACGTAAAAAACCTCAAGAGTCACGATAAAGGGCGCACCTTCGCCATCATTATGGCGACGCTGGATGAACTCGGTTATGACGTGGCCGATGCCAACGACAGCGGGTTGCCGGATGCGAAGATCATTGATGCACGCCATTTCCTGCCGCAGCATCGTGAACGCATCGTGCTGGTGGGCATTCGTCGGGATAGCGGACTCAGCCACGGCTTTTCGCTGCGCGCCCTGCCCGCGCTTTACCCGCAAAGCGTGCCGTCACTACACAGCCTGCTGGAAACCCAGCCGGCAGCGAAATATACGCTGTCACCGACGCTGTGGAATTATCTGTATCAATACGCGAAAAAGCATAAAGCCAAAGGTAATGGCTTCGGCTTTGGCCTCAATGACCCGCGCAATCCCACGGTCTGTGTCCGTACCTTATCGGCGCGCTATTACAAAGATGGTTCGGAAATCCTGATCGATCGCGGCTGGGATCACGCTCAAGGCGAAGCCGACTTTCAACAGGCCGAGAATATGGCGCGCCGTCCGCGTCGTTTAACCCCGCGAGAATGCGCACGCTTGATGGGCTTTGAGGCGCCGGGGGAGACAAAACTGCGCATTCCCGTTTCTGATACCCAAGCCTACAAGCAGTTCGGTAACTCGGTGGTGGTGCCGGTATTTGCTGCGGTGGCGCAACTCTTATTGCCGCTGATTGAACAGTACGCCGCGCAAAAGGTGTAGCGATTCAGGACCACAATTTTATTTAGGGCCGCGCTTTATGTTGTTTTTGTCTAATCGCGCCCGCTGTCACCCCACTGTCACACGTGCTGCCAATACTCCTGTTTTATTTTTTTGGAGGCGTGTGATGTCACTCCTGTCCGTTATCTCTCTGCCGCTGCGGCTGCGCGCGCGTTTCTCCCCGCGCATTCCGCTGTGGCTCACCAGTTTGCGTAGCCAGTTCTTCCTGTTCATCGTGCTGTTCTGCTTGCTGCAGTTTGCCGGCGTATTGTTGCTGAATACGCACGTCAACCAGACGCAAACCTCGTTACAGCAGGCGAATCAGCTACGTGAACGTCTGACCCTGCTGGACAAAGCGCGCATCGAACTGCTCACCGCCAGCGATAACAGCCATCGCGCCGGTATCTATCTGATGCAGGACCAACAAAGTGGCTCGGTAGATAGCTGGAAAAGCCTTGCGACCGCTGCTGATGATTCGCTGACACAGGCGCAGCAACAGTTCGCCGCTTACCACGCTAATGCGGAAAGCCCGCTCGCGCAGGGTTTCGCTATGCTGACGGAAGGATTGCAGGAGCAGCTGAAAGGATTAGCGGCCAACGACATCAACGCCTTTTTTAGGGTGCCAATGCAGGCTTTCCAGCAACAGTTTAATGACGCCTGGTTCAGTGAGATCGAGCAGGCCAATCATCAGCTCAGCAGCGTCAATCAAAATACGCTTAGCACGTTGAAACAGAGCCGTAATATGTCTCTGATTGTCAGCGCGGTGCTGATGGTGCTGCTGGTGCTGGCATCCAGCTTGCTGATGCGTGGCGTACTCATGCCGCTGCGCCGCGCGAACGCGCAGCTGGAGCAGATCGCCACCGGGGATCTGCTCGATGCGCAAAATAATCCGCCTCGCCAGTCGCTGGAAACGCGTCAGCTGTTCCAGTCGATTGATACCATGCGTCGCGGTTTGCAACAGATTGTGCGCGACATCCACACGGTGGCAGTCAGCGTCGCCGCCGGTGCCGAGGATATGCAGCAGCACAATGAAAAAGTGATGCAGCAGCACCAGAAGCAAAATGCCAGCTTCCATCATCTGTCGCAGCGTTTAGACCGCGTGTCGGAAGAGGTGGAGATCGGTGCGCAGTTCTCGCAGCAGGCGACACAGGAAGCGCAATCTGCCGATGCGTTGATGCGTAACTGCGCGGTGGAAGTCGATAACATGGAAACTCAGATGCAGCAGATCGTTACCGCGTCGGATGATATCGCCGGAATTGTTAGCATGCTGGATGATTTGTCGATGCAGACACGTTTGTTATCGCTAAATGCGGCGATCGAATCCGCCCATGCCGGCGCCTACGGCCGTAGCTTCTCGGTGGTCGCCAAAGAGATGGGCTTGTTATCGCAACAAAGTGGTGCCTCTACCCGCCAGATCGACGGCTTGATTCAGCACACTCAGCAGCATGTGCATGATGGCTTTGATAAGGTGAAAGCCCTGGAGGTGCTGTTTGCCCAAATCAGCGGCGCGGTGTCCGGCGTGGTGACGCAGTTAAGCGAGCTGCAGCAAAACAGTGCAGCACAGAGCCATCGCGTGAAGAAGATTGCCCGTGAAGTACTGGAGATGAGTGAGCAGTTGCAGCAAAACGAAGCGTTAAACGCCCATCAGGTCCAATCGGCAGTCCAGCTGCGTGAGTTATCGGACCGCCTGGCGCAACGTGCGCAGCAGTTCCGCGTCAGCAATGTTTAATCTCCAACCCTAAAAAAACCCGTCATTGACGGGTTTTTCGCTTATTTCTTCTTCTTACTTTTCTTCAGCAGCGCACGAACCTGCTTCAGTTCCGCAGTTGAGAGTTGGTCTTCAACCGCTTCTTGCGTATCCAGGCTGTCAATGGCCGGTTGCGTAACCGCATCTAAACTGGCCTGCAGGCGATTAACGATCTCTTGACTCATGGAGATTTGGTTATCTGCGGCTAACTGTTTGATGTGCTCTTTCAGTGCCGGGTCAATTTTAATGGTTAAGTTAACGGTCTCGGTCATTTTCATACTCCCTTTTGATTTACAACAACGTAGCGGAAGCAGATGAAAGTTAACAGACTGTCATAAAAATTTAATATTACGAGTGTATAGGACTGAAATCCCTTAACACCGATTCATCGACTGAGGTGAGATTGCCCTGCAACTCGGCGCACAGTTTGCCCATGTAATGCACGAGAAAATCCGCATTATGTTCGGCCAGCAGACGTCCTGCTTCGGTTTGCATGGTTTGCGGTAGGCCCAGCAATTTTTTCTGAAAGTGATCCAACGTCCACTTCACGTCATCCAATTCGCGCTCTTTTCCTAATGGATCTTCGCTATCAAACAGCGGACGCCCTAACGCACCTGCCGTGTAGAAAACGCGCGCCAGGCCGATAGCACCTAAAGATTCGAGACGATCGGCATCCTGTACGATTTTCGCTTCCAGTGTTTGCGGTGCGATACGCGCACTAAAACTGTGTGCCTGCACCGCATGAGCCACTGCATCCAACCGTTCAAAGGGGAAATCCGGGAAATCCTGCTGCAGAATGCGGCGCGTTTCTTCAGCGGCATAAGTAGAGGCTAAATGACGTTCAGGATGGTTTTTCGGCAGGTTGACCACATCATGAAAGTAACAGGCGGTCATCACCACCATAGGATCAGCGTCGCTGTGCTGCATGATGCGTTTCGCACTCATCCATACGCGGCGCAGGTGCGCGATATCGTGGGCTTTATCGTCGTGCAGCCAGTTGAGCTGCAGCCAGTTCTCGTAGCGTTGTTCCCAGTGAGTAAGTGACATCGTGCTTCTCCTGTTATTGCTGTTATAAAGCACCGCCTTGGCAGGGTGCTGCTCCTGTGGACATCATAGCGGTCTGGTGATGACACTTTTTTTACATCCATCCAGGATGGGCAAAGCGTAAAAATGAGATCCCGATCTTGTTATAACGCTGTTAACAGCGCTTGCACAGCCCCCATAACGATTTCGGCTTTTCCTTAGTGGCGTTTAGGTTAAATAGCTCAGTTAAATAGAGGTAATGTATTTCCGTCATCAACAAATTTCACTTAGGTGGTTTTTTCCAGTTAAATATGCTGAAGAACAGCGGTAATTTGAGGCAAATCAACGCGGCATAATCTGAAAAGGTTCCCATTCTGGCCTTTATAACGTACTGTATCTGGAAAATTTCTGGCTTCCGATGCTTGTGAAGTCCTTTTCAGCACACACTTTGCTTATGAACCATTTTTTAAATCTAAAATTGCCAGAATTGCCTGATACTAAGGCGACAAATTATTAAGCAAACTGATTCAAACCCATTATGCTAGCTCTCACATCTGAGGATGTTGGCGATTCTTTGCAGTTTCCGGGTTTGTGACAAAAATAAGAGGTATGCAATGAAAGAACGGCCGATTCTTTTTTCCGAACAGCGGGTACGCGCCCTGCTGGTTGGCCAGCAAACGCAGACCCGGCGCATTATGAAAACCCAAGCTTTTGGTCCGGGTCAGGATCATCATGAAGGTGTACACGCGTTTGACGTCAGCGCCAACCATCTGCACGGTTATAAATTAATGTCGATGACCGATGTTAGCTCGCACTGCCCATTTGGTCAGGCGGGCGATGGTTTGTGGGTACGTGAAACCTGGCGTGGCCCGATCGTGCCGGAAGCATTGCTGGCGGATTACGAACGCGATCCCCTGCCGTTCCGTAATGCGGCTTATTGCCAATATCGCGCTGACAGCAATGAGCTGGGACAGCTGGATGAGAATGTGCAGAATGCCGAGCAATTTGGCTGGCAAACCGCAATTCATATGCCGCGCTGGGCCAGCCGCATCGATCTACAAATCACCTCGGTGCGTGCCGAAAAAATTCAGGACATCAGTGAAGATGACATTATGGCGGAAGGTGTGCAGACCGATTCGCACTTCCTTAATAACTTCTTCACCATGAATATGAATTCTGAATCACCGAAAGAAGCGTATCGCAAAGCGTGGCAGAAACAGTACGGCGCCACCAGCTGGGAAGTGAACCCGTGGGTATGGGTTATCGCGTTTCAGCGTGTTGAACGTTAACGATAAAGGCTGCAACGCGCATAAATGTAAGGTCGTCATGCATGACGGCCTTTTTTATTTCCTTGCCATGACTTTCCTAATGCTTGTCAGTCAAGAGATGAAAACCCCAACAACCTGGCGCACACCTTGTAGCGGCGCAATTTATTGCGCGATAAATCGCGCCGCTACGGAATGTGCGGTAATTAATATGGGGCTTAACTGATCGGCATTACGCCATGACTTTCCCGGTTTGCCACGCCAATCACAGACAAATCCTCTACTAACTGGTTGAATATCCGGCTTTGATTACGCGCTGGCAATTTACCTTTTGCCGCGCCAGGATACGGTTTTCCTCTGAAGAGTGAGTGACGCAATGTTCAAATGGCCGTGGCATGCGCAAATAGAGACTTCAGTACTGGCGCTTCCCTGGCAACAGGCGCTGGCGCAGCCGATCTTTACACTGCTCGATCCTGAAGAAAAAACCGCCCTCGTTGCGCTGGCTCAACGCTTCCTGCAACAGAAAAAAATCTCGCCGCTGCAAGGCCTGCAGCTTGATGAACTGCTGCTGGCGCGTCTGGCGCTACTATTTTGTTTGCCGGTGTTGAAGCTTGGTCTCGAATGGCTCGACGGCTTCCATGAAGTGCTGGTTTATCCCGAACCTTTTAACGTTGACGATCGCTGGGAAGATGATAACGGCTTGGTGCATCACGCGCCGGCGGTTCATGCCGGACAAAGCTGGACGCAAGGTCCGGTGGTTTTGAATGCGCTGGATATTCAGGACTCTTTCGATCTCTCCGGCTTTAACCTGGTTATTCACGAAGTGGCGCATAAACTCGATGCGCGCGGTAGCGGCTATACCAGCGGAATCCCCGTCATGGCGCTGGGTGATGTCGCCAATTGGGAGAAAGATTTACTGCAGGCAATGGCAGAAATTGAAGCTGAAGTTGAGTTAGTGGGTGAACAAGCGGCGACCATCGATCCTTACGCTGCTAGCGATGCAGCGGAGTGTTTCGCTGTGCTGTCCGAGTATTTCTTTAGCGCACCCGACTTATTGGCTAACCGTTTCCCGGAAATGTATCGCCATCTGCAGCAGTTCTATCGGCAGGATCCGCTGGCACGATTAGTGATGCTGACAGCAGAACCTGCTTAAATCGCGATCGCTTTGTACTAATGCTAGCCAGTTGAATACAAATATGTTTTAAGCTGTTGACACCTGTAAGGGGTGCCATTAATATTCGCCTCGTTCACACGATTCCTCTGTAGTTCAGTCGGTAGAACGGCGGACTGTTAATCCGTATGTCACTGGTTCGAGTCCAGTCAGAGGAGCCAAATTTAGAGAAGCCCGCTTAGGAAACTAAGCGGGCTTTTTGCTTTTACACTTCCGTCCAGCCGCGCAGCAAGTTGTGATACATGTTCAGCAGCGACAAAAGTTCTGGACTGTCGCCATGTCGTGCTTTCAGGCTTTGAATATTACGATCCAGCTCGAACAGCATGGCGCGCTGTTTATCGTCGCGCACCATCGATTGAATCCACAGGAATGACGCGACACGCGCGCCCTGGGTAACCGGCGTAACGCAGTGCAGGCTGCTCGACGGATATAACACCAGATGGCCCGCCGGCAGCTTCACCTTGTGCTGCCCGTAAGTATCTTCAATCACCAACTCGCCGCCTTCGTAGCTCTCCGGTTCGCTGAGAAATAGCGTGGCAGAGAGATCGGTACGCATCCAGCCTGCCGCGCCATTATGACGTACCGCGCCATCGACATGGAAACCGTAGGTTTCGCCTTGTTCGTAACGGTTAAACAGCGGCGTGGAAATCGATCGTGGCAACGCAGCGGAAAAGAACAGCGGGTTGTTGTTCAGCGCCTGCATCACCGCCGTTTGCAACTGATCGTATAGTGGCGTGCGGGTATCGATCTGCTGATTGTTTTTCACCGTCGCGCCCTGGCTGCCGACCGTCGCCCTTCCGTCGATCCATTCGGCCTGTTGCAGTAGCGTGCTAAAACTCGCTACTTCATCCGGCGTCAGTACAGCAGGAATGTGATACATCATCGCGTTGTTCTCTCAAAATTGTGGGGCGCGTACGCCCCACGGCGTTAACTTAGAAGTGGACGTTTGCCGTCAGCAGGAAAGTCCGTGGCTCGCCCGGATGGTAGCGATAACCGCTCTTGTTGATTGAGGCCACATAATGGGTATCAAACAGGTTGTACACGTTGAGCTGCAAATCGAGGTTGTTGTTCACCTTGTAGCCCAATTTGGCATCGGCTACCCAGTAACCTTCGGTATGATCCGGCGTACCGATCGCACCATCGCTGCCGCGACGCAGACTCCCCACATAACGCGCACCGGCACCGACAGAAATGGCATCCGTTGCCTGATAGTTGGTCCATAGCGTAAAGGCGTGCTTCGGCGTGTAAGCCAGCGCAGAAGAGCCATCCTGCGATACGCTATCCCCTTCAGTCACTGATGCGTGTTGCAGCGTATAGCCAGCAATCACTTCCCAATCTGGCGTGATGTTGCCAGTGGCAGAGAGCTCATAGCCTTCCACGCGTTTCTTACCGGCTTGCGAATAAGTGCCGTCGTCGTTGGCGGTCACTTCATTTTCAATGTCGGTACGGAACAACGCCGCGTTAAGCAACAGGCGCTTATCCAGCACCTGCCATTTGGTGCCTACTTCACTGGACTTGGCTTTCTGCGGCTTGAAATCGGTGCGGTTGGCGCTGTTGCCGGTGCCGCCCGCGGCCAGCGCAAAGCTGCTGCCGCCTGGCGGTTGCTGAGAAATTGCATAGTTCACGTAAACGTTGCCCTGCTCGGTCAGACGATACAGCGCACCGGCTTTCCAGTTCACCAGATTACCCGATTTTGCGGTATCCACGGTGGTCACCGGCGTATTACGTGGCACGCCAGCTGGACACGTCAGCGCACCGCGTCCGGTGCCGCCACAGGCGGTCGCACTGTCATACTCGGTATGATAGTTATCGAGACGAATACCACCGTTCAGCTCAACGCTTTTAGTGATAGCGAGTGTATCAAACGCATAAATCCCTGCGGTATCGGTTTGACCATTTGCATTGGCGCCGTTCCTGTCCAGTCCACCCACCGAAATGCTGCTGATCGGATGGTAAATATTCACCGAGGGCGGCGTAAGCGCATTGATACCGTAATTGGTTTGCTTTTCCCGCGTAAACTCCACGCCCGCGCTGACATCATGCCCAACCGAACCGGTGTAAAATTTCGAGGTGATGTTCGTCTGGTTGGTGAGAATTCGGTTACTGGTGTCTTTGGTGTTCGCCAGACGCGACCAGCTCCAGCTAGCCACATCGCTCGGGTTAGGCGCAGTGATATTGGTGGCGCCGCCCATTACCGCCGTCAGCAGATATTCCTGCTTCACGCGCGACCAACGCGTAGTGTTGCGGATGGTGGTGCTGTCGTTGATATCGTGCTCGAAGCGCATGGTCGCGCTGTCGGTGGTCGATTTATCAAAGTCGGAATCGGTGCCGTAGTAATTACCGGTCGCGACTTTGCCGGAATGATTCAGGGCCGCTGTTGCCGCATTGGGTGCCGAATAGCCCGGCAGACCGATGGTAGGAATGCCGCCATCGGGCGTATTGTTCTGATGCACATGCAGATAGTTCAGGTACAAGCGGGTTGACGTATCCAAACCCAACGCCAGCGATGGCGCCACGCCATAACGTTCGTTCTGCACGTTATCACGCGCCGCATCATGGGTTTTCTCACCCATCAGATTGAGGCGGAATGCGGCGTTATCGTTGATCGCCTGGTTATAATCCAGCGTGCCGCGGCGCATCCACGCGCTGCCAACGCTGACGGACGCATCAAGGCCCGTATCAAGGCGCGGCTGCTTACTGATCATATTGATCGAGCCCGATGGCGCGCTGCGTCCGTAATCGGTGCCTGATGGCCCTTTAATCACTTCAACCTGCTGTGTGTTGAAGGTATCGCGCGTCACGCTGCCAATATCGCGAATGCCATCAACATAAATGCTATTCGAGGTGTCGATGCCGCGCATATACACCGCGTCACCGGTTGATGAACTGCCGTTTTCCCCTGCATAGAATGCGCCCACGCCCGGTACGTTTTTCAGCGCATCGGTGAGGTTAGTCACGCCTTGATCCTTGATCACCTGATCTGGAATCACCGTCATGGTGCGGGTGGTATCCACCAGCGGACGATTGAATTTCGGATCGGCAGAAGCGTTGGGGGCATACAGCGATGGCGTATGCGCTTCAACGACTAAAGTATCGTCAGATTTTTTGTTGAAATTATCTGCTGCTAATGCGACAGCAGGAGAAATACCCATGCAAAGCCCGGTAAACAGGGTCAGCGAACTGAAGCTGCCAAACGGCAGGTTGCGATTTTTATCCATTTTTTAAGGGAGTGGTTTCTTGTAATGATTGACGCGCACATCACATCAGAGGATAGCTTTGCGCAGAAGCAGTCCGGCGGCAAAGCGGTGAGCTGGCGTGACACCTAAATGATAACGCCAATGGTTATCATTTACTTTTCTATCTTACACGCACACCACGCCTTGGGAATACATTTCTTTACGATAAAATGACGGAATCAATACAATTGATAGAGTGCGAAAATCCTGGTGATATTTTTTGAATGAAGGATCATATTTAAGCCATAAAAAAACCCGCTCGGCCGAGGAGCGGGTTTTTTATTCAACAGTGCACAGTTCATTCCAGTAGCTGTAGCGGATCACATGGTGAAGGCGCTTATCTCTCATAGTAGCGATACACCGATGGATGGAATTCAACGCCGTAAAGCTGGCTGATAGGAATCAGCAGGTCGATATGATTACCGAGATCGAATTCACGCTCTTCTGCGGCTTTCGTCTCGCCATTGATCAGTTGGTTAAACCACTGCTGAAAGAGATTCTTCATTGTCAGCTTCTCCACAAATGATTGACGCTGACAGTAAACCGCATCCGGGCATATAACCAAAACGATTAGTTCTACGCTACTTTGCCGAATAATGCATATATGTTGGGTCACCATTTATGGCGACCCAACCAACGCCCTATCCCCTGCTCTTCGCCATCATCTTACGATAATTATTCAGCCATTTGCCGCTGACCAGCCGCCACCAGAAGAACACGCCGCGCACTGTCCAGTCGAGGAACATCCCCAGCCACACGCCAACAACGCCCATTCCCAGCACGATGCCAAGGAAATAACCGGCGACCACGCGCGCGCCCCACATGCTGAACATCGACACATACATGGTGTATCGCGCATCACGCGCCCCTTTCAGGCTGGCTGGCAGTACCCAGGACGCGGTCCAGATCGGCATAAACGCGGCGTTGAGCCAAATCAAATGCTTTGTGACTGAAATCACTTCCGGATCGCGGCTATAAAACTGCGCTAAGGTGCCGGCCAGCGGCACGGTAATTAACGCCAGCGAACACAATCCGATCATCGCCAGCCAGAACACATGTTTGATTTGCCGTTCGGCCTGCATCACCTGATTAAGCCCCAGCCTGCGGCCGGTAATGATGGTCGAGGCCGAACCCAGCGCGTTACCCGGCAGATTAATCAGTGAAGCAATCGAGAACGCAATAAAGTTACCGGCGATTTCATTGGTGCCCATACCGGCAACAAAAATCTGCGTCAGCAATTTACCCCCATTAAACAGCACCGATTCAATACTGGCAGGCACGCCAATACCCAGCACTTCCATCAGGATGTTGCGATCCCAGCGGCGGAAATAGCTGGCGATAGAGATTTTCAATGCCGGGGTAATGCCGCGATACAGCACGTAAATCGCCGCTGCCGCGCCGATATAGCGCGAGATGGTTAAGCCCAATCCGGCCCCCATAAAGCCCAGCCCTTCCCAACCGAGGCAGCCGTAAATCAGCACGCTACTGATGACGATGTTAAGAATATTCATGCCGCCGTTAATCAGCATTGGGATCTTGGTATTGCCCGCGCCACGCAGCGCGCCGCTGCCAATCAGCGCAATCGCCGCCGCGGGATAGCTCCACGCCGAGGTTTGCAAATAGCTCAGCGCCAGCTCTTTCACCTTGGGATCGGCGCTGCCGGCAATGACATCAATGATCAGATGTCCCCAAAACTCGATGGCGATCACCAGCACAAACGCCAGCGCGGTCATCAGTCCCAGCGACTGTCGCGTAGCAGCACGCGCACGTTTACCGTTGCGCTTGGCTAAGCTGAAGGCCACCACCACCGTGGTGCCGAGATCGATCGCTGCGAAGAAGGAGATGATCACCATGTTGAAGCTGTCGGCCAGGCCGACGCCCGCCATCGCTTCTTTACCGAGCCAGCTCACCAAAAAAGTGCTGAGGACGCCCATCAGCATCACACAGAGGTTTTCGATAAAAATGGGCACGGCTAATGGGGTGATTTCACGCCAGAACAACGTACGGTAAGAGCGACGTTTGGGATACCACGCCGTGTTTCTGACCGCCCGCATCACTGCTACGCCAGGATTTTGCAAGGGAATACCAAATCACTTTGGAGAGGAAGAAGAGTAATAATGATGATAGGCCACTGAGAATTATGCAAAGTGTTTCCCCTCACCATTTAATCATTATTACAAACTTTTTGTCGCCACCACCGCAGGATCGGCTGCACCGCCCAAATACGCGCTGCGTACTTCATCGTTATTAAGCAATTCTGCACCGCTGCCGCTCAGCCGAATCTCACCGTTCACCATCACATAGCCGCGATCCGCCAGCTGCAGCGCATGCCGGGCATTCTGCTCCACCAGAAACAGCGTCATGCCTTGCTGCGTTAATTCCCGCAGAATGCCAAAGATCTGCTTCACCACAATCGGGGCCAGACCCAGGCTGGGTTCATCGAGCAGCAACAGTTTCGGGCGACTCATCAGCGCGCGCGCAATGGCCAGCATCTGCTGCTCGCCGCCTGAGAGCGTCATGGCGCGCTGCTTGCGCCGCTCGAGCAAGCGCGGGAACAGCTGATACATACGCTCTTTGTCCTCTTTAACAAAACGTTCGCCGATGGCGATGGTGCCCATCAGCAGGTTCTCTTCCACGGTCATATCGGCAAAGATGCGCCGCCCTTCTGGCGCCTGCGCAATGCCGCTGGCGGCAATGAAGTGGGTTGATCGCTGGCTGATCGCTTCGCCGCGTAAGCGAATCTCGCCGCTAGCAATACGCGGCTGACCAAAAATCGACATCAGCAACGTGGATTTACCCGCGCCATTAGCGCCAATTAGCGCCACGGTTTCACCCTGATTCACCGTCAGTGACACCTGTTTCAGCGCCTGCAAGGGACCGTAAAACACATCGACCTGCTCAAATGCCAGCATCGGTTCAGCCATAATCGCTCTCCTCTTCTGCGCCGAGATAGGCGGCAATCACTTTGGGATCGTGACGAATCTGCTGCGGCGTCCCCTGGGCAATCACATCGCCATGATCGAGCACCACAATGTGATCGGAAATGCGCATCACCATCGGCATGTCGTGTTCGATCAGCAACACGCTAATGCGATGATCGGCACGCAAGCGATGCAAAATCTCGCTCAACGCCTCGGTTTCCACCGGATTTAATCCAGCCGCCGGTTCATCCAGGCAAATCAATTCGGGCCGCGTACACATCGCGCGCGCAATCTCCAGCCGCCGCTGCTGACCGTAAGAGAGCGTGCCCGCCAGACGGTTAGCGCTCGAGACCAAATCAACGTTTTCCAGCCAGTAGAAAGCCCGATCCAGCGCGCGATTTTCTGCCTCACGGTAGCCGCGCGTGTTCAGTACGCCTGCCAGCAGCTGACGATTGACCTGCATATGCTGCGCCACCAGCAGATTCTCAATCACTGACATCTCACGAAACAGCCGGATATTTTGGAAGGTACGCGCCAATCCGGCACGGTTCACCAGATGCGCACCGCCAAACATCTTGTACCAGAGCCGCGAACCGAGACGGGTGGGATTAACCCAATCACTTGCATGGAGGTTCTGCCCCAGCACCTGAATCACATCGGTGCTGCGCTGATTGGCGTTGAGCACAATACGTCCGCCGGTAGCGCGATAAAAGCCGGTCAGGCAGTTAAACACCGTCGTTTTACCCGCGCCGTTGGGACCGATTAATGAGGTCACCGAACCGCGCTCCACCCTCAGGCTGACATCATTCAGCGCCTTGATGCCGCCAAAGCGCATCATCAGGTTGTTCACTTGCAGAATGGCATCACTCATGGCGCACTCCTTTTCGCACTGGAACGCCGACGCGCGCCGTGCGTACCAGCCCGCGTGGCCGCCAAATCATCATCAGCACCATTAACATGCCGAATAGCAACACGCGGTATTCGGCAAAGCTGCGCAGCAGTTCCGGTGCCACCGTCAGCACGAATGCCGCTAGCACCACGCCCAGCGTCGATCCCATGCCGCCGAGCACCACGATGGCAAGAATCAGCGCCGACTCAAAAAAGGTGAACGAGGTGGGATTAACGAAACCCTGATAGCTGGCGAAAAACACCCCAGCAATACCTGCGGTTGAGGCGCCCAACATAAACGCCGAGAGCTTAACTAACACATGATTAAGCCCCATCGCGCGGCAGGCAATCTCATCTTCGCGCAGCGCTTCCCAGGCGCGGCCAATCGGCATGCGTGTCAGGCGATGTTTGATCCACAGCACCAGCAGCACCACCAGAACCAGCACCACATAGATGAAGATAAACTTCATATTCGGGTTGTAAGTGACATGCAGAAACTCGTGATACGGCACGCCGCCATCGCGTGCGCGGCGAGCAAACTCGAGACCAAAGAAGGTCGGTGATGGCACGGAAACGCCGTTCGGACCGCCGGTAAACGCGACCCAATTCGTCAGCACCAGGCGAATAATTTCACCGAAGCCGAGCGTGACAATTGCCAGATAATCCCCGTGCATGCGCAGCACCGGGAACCCTAGCAACGCACCGGCAAAGGCCGCCAGCAGCGCCGCCAGCTGCAGCATGCTCCAGAAGCCCAACCCAAGGTATTGATAGCCGAGCGCCAGGCCATACGCGCCGATGGCATAAAAGGCGACATAGCCGAGATCGAGCAATCCGGCGAGGCCGACCACAATATTCAAACCCAACCCCAGCAGTACATAGATCAGGCCGAGAATCGCCACCGTTAGCAGGTATTTGCTGGAGAGAAACGGAAACGCCAGCGCCACAATCAGCAGCAGCGGCAATATCCAGCGCAACCGTGAGCGATAGCCGGGATCGCGCACGTAAACCCCATCATCTTTACCAGCGAACTTACGCATCACGCGCTGCCCATACGCCGTATGCAGAAACACACTGACCAGCAAACGTCCCGCCATCACCACCGCCACCAGCAGCGCCACGCGCTGTGGCGAGAGTTTAAAGCTGTAACCGTCAAGCACTACGCCCACAATCGGGCCAAATACCACCAGCGCCACCAAACCTGCTAACAGCGTATCGAGCAGCGCCTGGCGCAGCGGATTTTGCGTCATTGCATTCATTGTGGCTTCCTCACACTTTGGCGACCAGCGGCCGTCCCAGCAGTCCTTGCGGGCGGAAGATCAAAATCACCACCAGCAGCGAAAACGAGAACACATCTTTGTAGTCAGAATTCACCATGCCCGCGAACTGCGCTTCCGCTACGCCCAGCAATAATCCCCCGAGCATTGCGCCCGGGAGCGAACCGATGCCGCCGAGTACCGCCGCGGTGAAGGCTTTGATACCAATGATGAAGCCGGCGTAAAAATCAAAGGTGCCGTAATTCATCGTCACCAGCACACCGGCCAATCCCGCCATCGCCGCGCCAATCACAAACACCAGAGAGATAACCCGATCGGTATTGATACCGAGAATCGACGCCATGCGCCGGTCCTGTTGTACCGCACGGCAAATACGCCCCAGCTTGGTGTATTGGATAATCCAGGTCAGCAGCGCCATGCCGCAAAACGCCGCGATCAGGATGAATATTTTGGTCCAGGTGATTTGCACCACACCGCCATCAAATTCCATGCGCCACACGCCGGTCAGCAGCGTCGGAATGCCCTGCTGATTCGGCCCCTGACTGAGCTGCACGTAGTTTTGCAAAATCAGTGACATGCCGATCGCCGAAATCAACGGCGCGAGGCGCGTCGAGTTGCGCAGCGGACGATAGGCGATACGCTCAATCGCCCAGCCGTAAGCCGAGGTGACAATGATGGTGAAGATTAAGGTGCCAAAAATCATCAGCGGGAAAGAGTGAATGCCAAAGTAGCTCAAAATCGCTAAGCCGATGGCGCACAGATAGGCGGAGATCATATACACCTCGCCGTGGGCGAAGTTGATCATGCCGATGATGCCGTAAACCATGGTGTAGCCGATGGCGATCAAGCCATACACGGCACCGAGCGTTAAACCGTTGATCAGCTGCTGTAAGAAGAAGGCGTCCATAATGTCGTCTCGTACTCAATGGGAGCGCACACCTCGCGCTCAATCGCGAATGACCCCGCAATGCGCGGGGCCGCGTGGCACATTACAGCTGGTGATACTTGCCTTTGTCGTCCCATTGATACACGACGTAATCCGACACTTTGAGATCGCCTTTACTGTCCCAGGCTTTTTTGCCCATTACGGTATCGACGCTATTGGCTTTCAGCCAGTCGCTGGCCTTGGTGTTGTCTTTACCTGCCGCTTTGTAAGCGGCCGCCAGCGTTTGCACGGAGGCATAAGCGTACAAGGTGTAACCTTCTGGCTCAAAACCACTGGCGCGGAATTTTTCGATTACGGCTTTGCCATCGGCGAGGGTGCGCGGATCGTTGCCGAAGGTCATGTAGACACCTTTGGTGTATTGCGGGCCACCTGCTGCGGTCACCATCTCTTCAGTTACGATGCAGTCGCCGGAGAAGAAGGCGGCATTAACGCCTTGCTCACGCATCTGACGCACCAGCGGACCGGCTTCCGGATGACAGCCACCGAAATAGACCACGTCAGGTTTCAGCGCACCGATTTTTGTTACCAGCGCATTGAAATCTTTCTCGCCGCGCGACAGCCCTTCATACAGCACTTCTTTCACGCCACGCTTCTCAAGTGAGGCTTTGGTGGCATCCGCTAGCCCTTGGCCGTAAGTGTCTTTGTCATGAATGATGACCACTTTCTTCGCTTTGAGCTTGTCGATGATGTAGTCAGCGGCGATGGCACCCTGCTGGTCATCACGACCACACATGCGGAACATGGTTTTCATGCCGCGTTCAGTAATTTTCGGGTTGGTTGATCCAGGCGTGATCGCCAGAACACCGGCCTCATCGTAGACTTCCGAGGCGGGCATGGTAGATGAGGAGCAGAAGTGGCCGACGACCGCCATGACCTTGTCCTGATCGACCAGTCGGTTAGCCACTGATACCGCCTGTTTCGGTTCACAAGCGTCATCGCCCTGCACCAGCACGATTTTCTCGCCATTGATGCCGCCCGCCGCATTGATATCCTCCGCAGCCTGGCTTGCGCCTTTCCAGTATTGCGCGCCGTACGTCGCATTAGGCCCAGAGAACGGACCGGCCACACCAATTTTAATATCTGCCTGAGCGTAAAAGGCCACGCTTAAACAACCTGCAATCGCCACCTTCATTGGGTGTTTTATGAATTTCAAAGACATGCTTTCAATCCTCAACGGGTCAGGAACGGAGCCATACCACGGCCTGGGAGAAATCAATTTCTGAAACCTGGCAAAACAGCATGTGGCCCACAAACCCGTGGGATCGCCATTTATCGCGTAATGCTCGTCAGTTATGCAAGAATCGGTCACCTTAAATGGCGACCCTACGTTTATAGTGCTCGGTTTCGTAGGGTGCGCATTCATGCGCACCTGCATAACCCAGCAATTTTTGCTTAAGTGAGCGGCATTACGCCATTTGTGGCGATCTTCTTTCAGGAAAGTCGTAGGTTGATTAAGGCCACGGTTGAAAACAAGCAATAAGCTCGCCAACAAAACTTAACGCCGACGATTTTTTGCATTGGCATCGCGCCAGGACTGGAGACACGCGATGTAACATCCCTGCTGATCATAAACATAGCTGCGGTTACGCCATGCACCAGCACCGTGATGGTGCAGAATGCGGTCGATCACAGATTCTTCATCGTAGCGCAGGCTTTATCCGCTATGCTCTGGTAAAAACGGTCCACGTTTCCAGAAGGAGAACCCATGAATACACAACGGAACGGATTGAGCAGCCAGCAAGCGCTGGATGAATTAGAACGCCTGTATGAGGCCGCTGTTGACGCGCTGCGCAACGCTATTCGCGATTTCACCGCCAGCGGACAATTGCCGGATGAAGCCGCGCGCCAGCAAGGGTTGTTTGTTTATCCGCAGCTGCGCATCACCTGGCTGGGTGAAGGCCCGCAGACTAATCGCACTCGCGCATGGGGACGTTTCACCCATACCGGCAGCTACAGCACCACCATTACGCGTCCGGCGCTGCTGCGCCACTATCTCAGCGAGCAGTTACAGATGCTGGAGAAAGAGTACGACGTGTTGATAGAAGTGAGCCCGTCACAGCAGGAAATTCCTTATCCTTATGTGATTGACGGTTTGTCACTTGACCGCTCAATGAGCGCCAGTATTGCACGCCATTTCCCCACCACCGAACTGTCGCAAATCGGTGATGAAACCGCCGATGGTCTGTTCCATGCCAATGCGATTTTCCCGCTGTCGCATTTCGATGCGCTGCGCACCGATTTCTCGCTGGCGCGCCTGCGTCACTACACCGGTACCGGCGTTGAGCACTTCCAGCCGTTTGTGCTGTTTACCAACTACACGCGCTACGTTGATGAGTTTGTGCGTTGGGCCATTGAGCAGGTGCAGGACCCCAACACACCGTATGACAGCCTGGCCTGCGCTGGTGAGGTGGTGATCACCGCCGATACGCAAGATCCGACGGCGATGATGTCTGACCTTGCATGGAAAAAGCATCAAATGCCCGCCTGGCATCTGACGTCACCCAATCGTCGCGGTATCACGCTGGTGAACATCGGTGTAGGTCCCTCTAATGCCAAAACTATCTGCGACCATCTGGCGGTGATTCGTCCGCACGCCTGGCTAATGATTGGCCACTGTGGCGGCCTGCGCGAAAGTCAGACCATCGGCGACTATGTACTCGCGCATGCCTACCTGCGTGACGATCACGTACTCGACAGCGTACTGCCGCCGGACATCCCGATCCCAAGCATCGCCGAAGTGCAGCGCGCACTGTATGACGCCACCAAAGCGGTCAGCGGCATGCCGGGTGAAGAAGTGAAACAGCGCCTGCGTACCGGCACGGTCGTCACCACCGATGATCGCAACTGGGAACTGCGCTACTCCGCTTCTGCACTGCGCTTCAACCTCAGCCGCGCTGTGGCGGTCGATATGGAAAGCGCCACCATCGCTGCACAGGGCTATCGCTTCCGCGTGCCGTATGGAACCTTGCTGTGCGTATCCGATAAACCTCTGCACGGCGAGATCAAGCTACCGGGCCAGGCAAACCGCTTCTATGAGGGCGCGATTTCCGAGCACTTACAAATCGGCATCTGCGCGGTTGAACTGCTGCGTGCCGAAGGCGATAAGCTGCACTCGAGGAAGCTCAGAACCTTCAACGAGCCGCCGTTTAGGTAATCATGATGCGTTCCGGCCCCTGAGGGCCGGAACCGTGCAGCAAAGCGCGTCATGACATCTTCAAAACAATATTCTGAACAAACCACGCCAACACCAGAAGGCCTGTCGGTAACATGATTTTCCAGGTTAGGCTGTTATTAAAGGCCGATATTTTTTCTTCCAGCTGATTAAATCTTTGATCAACTCTTTCGAACTTCTCATCAATCCTTTCGAACTTCTCATCAATCCTTTCGAATCGCGCATCTAATTTGTCGAACTTATTATCAATTCTCTCGAATTTCTGGTCGAATTTCTCTTCCATCCGCTCAAACTTTTTATCGATACGTTGTTCAAGCGCCCCGAGCTCGCCCATAATCTCGACACGCATTGCCCCCTGCTCGGCTCGCACCTTTTCGATATCCGCTTTGGTGGCAAAATGTTCTGAACGCGCCGTTAGCACCGCAACATCCATCTGAATCTGCTGGGTGGTTTTTTCCAGCTGTTCAACCCGTTTGATTACTTGTTCCATTTGATGATCTCCTTTGTTACCAACGTCAAAAATTAGCGGTGGGAACACACGAGTTGTATTGCTAATGGGGTAATCCATCACCGAATCCTCTTCCATCGCTTTCTTTCAATCCGTCCACCACCCAGTCAGTGAAACAGATTTATGCAGCGTTAACATTCCACGATCCCGCCATTCACAGCCCATTTTTTGCAGGCAGGTGTAAACAACATGCAGAGCGTAGGCCGGCACGAGACGGAAAAGAAGTGAGCATCAAAAAGGATTGCGAGGAGTCACGCAGAAAATAAGCGAAGGGATGCAATAGCAGACACGGAAGCCCGAGCGGGCTTCCGTTAAGCCCGGATTAGGCGCTCAGCCAGCCCAGCTTGATGACAAACAGAATCGACAGAATGATTAGCGCCGGGTTGACCTCTTTGGTACGGCCGCTTAGCAGTTTCACCACCGTCCAGGTGATGAAACCGAACGCAATGCCGTTGGCAATGGAGTAGGTCAGTGGCATGGTCAACGCAGTGACGGTAACCGGTGCCGCCGTGGTGATGTCTTTCCAGTCGATATCCGCCAGACCTGATGCCATTAGCACCGCAACAAACAATAACGCAGGTGCCGTAGCATAAACCGGCACGCTGCCCGCCAACGGCGAGAAGAACAGGCTGAGCAGGAACAGAATCGCTACCACAATCGCCGTCAAACCGGTGCGGCCACCGGCACTGACGCCTGCAGCAGACTCCACATAGCTGGTGGTGGTTGAGGTACCGAGCAGCGAACCAAACAGCGCAGCGGCGCTATCGGCGATCAGCGCACGGCCCATTTTCGGCACGTTGCCCTGCTCATCCGCCAGACCGGCGCGCTTGGTCACACCCAGCAAGGTGCCGGTGTTGTCGAACACGTCCACGAACAGGAAGGCGAAGATCACGCTGACCAGACCGACGTTAAAGGCCCCTGCGATATCCAGCTGCATAAAGGTCGGTGCGATGGAAGGCGGAGCGGAGAACACGCCGCCAAACGGTGTCAGGCCGATGCCCATAGAAATGAACGTCACCACCAGAATGCCAATCAGCACCGCGCCAGTAACGCGACGCGCTTCCAGCACCACAATGATGAAGAAGCCCAGCAGCGCCAGCAGCGGGCCCGGTTTAGTCAGATCGCCCAGGCCAACCAGTGTGGCCGGGTTATCCACCACGATACCCGCGCCTTCCAGAGCGATAATCGCCAGGAAGAGGCCGATGCCGGCACCAATACCGGCACGCAGCGGCAGCGGAATGCTGTTAATAATCCACTCACGAATTTTGAAAAGCGACATGGCAAAGAAGATCACTGCCGACAAGAACACCGCACCCAGCGCGACTTGCCACGTGTATCCCATATGCAAAACCACGGTATACGTAAAGAAGGCGTTGAGGCCCATGCCCGGTGCGAGCGCGATCGGATAGTTAGCGATCAAGCCCATTAACACGCAGCCAATCGCCGCCGCCAGACAGGTCGCCACGAAGACCGCACCTTTATCCATGCCGGTTGCACCGAGAATGCTCGGGTTCACAAACAGGATGTAGGCCATTGCCAGGAAGGTGGTAATACCCGCAATGATTTCGGTACGCACCGTGGTGTTGTGCGCTTTAAGTTTGAAGAGTTTTTCTAACATCATCATCTCTCATGAGCGGAGTCGGCACGAATGCGCGCGCTCCTTGCCAATGTGGTTTACATGCTTATTGTTGTTTTGAAAGCGAAGCAAACGGGACAAAAGGTGGTAAAACCTTCCGCTTTCCCCTGTCCATATAGCAATAGCTATGCCACTCCCCTACGCAATCGATTACGTTTCTAATTGCCGTAGCGGTTAGGATAATTCTGAACCAGAACGAGGCGCGATTATGGTGCATTGCACCAGCGCCGCGCAATCGTTTTCCCATCGGCGATTCTCACATCAAAATATTGCTGCACTGCACGCTTTCGCACTCTGACAGGCGATGGCGCTCACGTTTCTGCGGGCTGAATCAGCAGGTAAAAAACATCGGGTTACACTGCTTTTAACCCTTTCGTAACAAAAGAGGCGCGTCCATGAAGCCCGCGATTCTGGTGGTTGATGATGACCGTGCAGTATGCGAACTGCTGCACGATGTGTTGAACGAGCATGTGTTCACCGTTTATAGCTGCCACCAGGGCAAAGATGCGCTGGCGCTGATAGCGTTACATCCAGACATTTCGCTGGTGATGCTGGATATGATGCTGCCAGACACCAACGGCCTGCTGGTACTGCAACAGATACAGCGACAGCGTCCCGACCTGCTGGTGATCATGTTGACCGGCATGGGTTCGGAAGCGGATATGGTGGTGGGGCTCGAAATGGGTGCAGATGACTACATCGCCAAGCCTTTTAACCCGCGCGTGGTGGTTGCGCGGGCGCGGGCCGCATTACGGCGCTGCGGTCGACTGGTACAGCCTGAAACGTTGCAGAATGAGGGTTGGCAATTTAACGGCTGGCGACTGGACGATGCGCGCTGCCAGCTGTTCAACCCGCAGCGTGAAAGTGTACCGCTGACGCAAGGTGAATACACACTGCTGCGTGCACTGGTGGCACATGCGCGTAAAGTATTAACCCGCGATCAGCTGCTTGAGCTCACGCACAGTGAGAGCCTGGAAGTATTTGATCGCACCATTGATGTGCTGATTATGCGGCTACGACGTAAGATCGAAGTTAATCCGCATCAACCGAGCCTGATCCGCACCATTCGCGGCCTCGGCTACGTCTTTTCCGCCGATGTGATGCGCCCTGCCTCTTCAGCGCGCGAAACGCAAATCGCCTGATCCATCCAGCGCTGCATCTCGGCTAAAGGCCGCGTGCCGTCCAGCGCGTTTGCTGCATGCAGATTAAAACAGGCGCTGGTGTGCGCCAGCTTCAGCGTTTCCGTTAGTGACCAGCCTTCATGGCTGGCATAGAGCACACCGGCGCAAAACGCATCGCCCGCCCCGACGCTGCCCACAATCTCTCCTGGCGCCATGCACCATGCCGGTTGCCAGCGCCCTTCTCCGTCCGCTTGCTGGCCCCACGCACCTTCCGGCGCATGAATCACCACACGCTGGCGCACGCCTTGCTGCAGCAACCACGTCGCCGCCTCGGCAAACGCGGCGGGCGCAGCCAGTCCTTGCGGTGTACGCAAACTGACGCCAGTGAGTGATTGCGCCTCCAGTTCGTTAATCACCAGATAATCGAGCCAGCGCAGCGCAGGAACGACCAGCGGTCGATATTCGCCCACGCGTGTTACCAAATCGAGTGAAGTGAGATAGCCACGCTGCTGCATTTGCGCCAGCAACCGTGCGCTGCGCGTACCGTATTCGTCGTCGGGCACATCGAGACTATCCAGCAGCAGCAAATAACCCAGATGGAAGATGCGATGGGATGTGGAGACGTCAGCAAAATGGGCCAGATCGAGCTTGCCATTGGCACCGCGCGCATGGAAAAAGGTGCGCTGGCCGTCCGGCGCGGTCATCACCTGCGTCATCGCCGTGTTGCTACTCGCGGTGCGTTGCACAAAGTGGCGATCGATATGGTGATCGTCGAGCAGTTGCAGGATGTAGTCGCCGTCGCTGTCCTCACCAATCATGCCAATCCCCGCCAGCGGCAGATGCACCTGCATACGCGCCAGCGTAAATAGCACGTTGAGCGCCGCGCCGCCGCTGCATTTCTCGCTGTGCTGAATTTCCGTCAGCCAGCCCTGTTCCGGCCAGTGGCTGATGCGCTGCACGTGGTCCACCAGCATGCTGCCGGCACCGATGATGCCGTTACGCGCTCCCATCTCAGGCCCTCCCGGCGCTGCCAAATACCTGCATCTGCTGCGCGACGACGTTGGCGATATCGCGCTCCACCGCCATCAACAACTCGGCAAAGGAGTCGTAGCGCGCATCACGCTGGGTGATCTGCGCTTCAATCGCGCCGAGCGCCGCCTGCGACATGCCGGTGTAGAAGTTAATTTTGTTAATGCCAAGGCTGACGGCACGGCGGAAATCCGCATCACTAATGCCAGAGCCGCCATGCAGCACCAGCGGAATGCCGGCCGTAGAACGGATCGCCGCCAGTCGGTCGAAGTCGAGCTTCGGTTCGCCTTTGTACTTGCCATGTGCATTGCCAATCGCCACCGCCAGGCAATCAATGCCGGTGGCGCGAACAAACTCGGCCGCCTGCGCCGGATCGGTGAATTTATCGCTATCGGCCTCACCAAACAGCGCACCGCCTTCATCACCGCCCACCGCGCCGAGTTCGGCTTCAACCGAGACGCCGAGCGCGTGGCACATTTTTACCACTTCCCGCGTCTGGCGGACGTTTTCGTCGTAGCTCAGCGTGGAACCATCAAACATCACGGAAGTAAAGCCGAGGCGAATCGCCTGCATTACCGCCTCAAAATGCAGGCCGTGATCGAGATGCAGCACCACCGGAATATCGTGCAGTGCCGCTTCGGTGCGTACGGCGGCCACCAAATGCTCAAGGCTGACATACTTAAAATGCACTTCGGCAATACTGATAATAAACGGGGATTGCTGCTGCTCCGCCGCCTGATAAAGCGCGCGCAGGAAATGGGTGTCGAGGACATTAAACGCGCCAAGCGCGTAGCCGTTCTGTTGCGCATGGGCCAGGCCCTGCGCCAGTGAAATCAGTGCCATGATGGGCTCCTTCAGGCCAGCCAGCGGTGATATTCGTTACACAGCAGCCAGCGCGGTTCTTCATCTTCATCAAGCGGATTGAAGCGTGCCAGCGGGGTGAGAAACACGTTGTCATGTTCGTCGTCGTTGGGCATCGAGACTTCACCCACCAGCACATCGCCGTAGCCCTCTTCGCCCCAAAAGCTGTGCCAGATTCCGGGCATTAAGGTGACGCTTTCGCCTGGCGATAAACGCAGTTGCGAACCGGCGGCGTGCGTTTGACGGATGCCGTCGAGCGTGACGTTGACCGCCGTATCGGCCAATTGATTGCCCGCGCGGTTATGCAGCGTGACAATCAAATTGCCGCCGCCGCGATTGATAATGTCTTCCATTTTTTGCGGGTGATAATGCATCGGCGTGACCTGCCCTTCACGCACATGCATGATTTTTTCGGCATAAGGTTTGGCCCACGGCTGACCGCCACGCGAGCCGTTGCGCAGTGTGAACAGGGTTAGACCGGTTTGATTGAAATCGTCAGCGCCGAAGCTGGTGACATCCCAACCAAGGTGCAGCGCCAGCAGTTCAGCGGCATCGTGTTTATCCAAGGCGCGCCATTGGCTGAGGCCATAATCGGCCCACGGCGGCAAATGCACATCCTGGCGCATAAAGAATTCGCGGGTGCGTTGTAAGATCGCATTCACTTCAGAGCGTTGCATAAAAGCTCCTCAGGTTAAGGGGCCAGGTGCATACAAGTCGCCATAAATGGCGACCCTACATGTGTGTGGGCTTACTTCACCGTCCAGCCCTTGTAGCCGCTGACGCTATTGCGGTCGATCATCGTCACCGGAATCAGCACGGGCTTATCCGGCGCGGGTTTGCCCTGCAGGATGTCGTACCCGATCTCCACCGCTTTGGCCGCCATCACCTGCGGATCCTGCGCTGGCGTCGCGACAAACAGCGAGCCTTTACGTTTTAACGCCTCTTCGCCGTCTGGCGATCCATCCACGCCAACAATAAAGAACTCATTACGCTGCGCCTGTTTCGCCGCCAGATCGGCACCGATCGCCGTTGGATCGTTAATCGCAAATACCGCATCAATCTTCGGATTAGCCGACAGCAGGCCGGTCATCACTTCGAGGCCACCTTCGCGGCTGCCTTTAGCGTTCTGGTTATAGGAGAGCAGCTTGATATCCGGATGGCTTTTCAGCTCGGTCATACACCCTTCCACACGGTTTTGCACCGCAGAAACCGGCGGCCCGTTGATGATCACCACGTTGCCTTTGGCTTTCAGACGATCAGAGATGTATTTACATGCCATCGCGCCCGCCGCGGTGTTATCGGAGGTGATGGTGGCGTTGGCGCCGTCTGCCGCCACGTCGACCGCCACCACCACAATCCCGGCATCACGCGCACGTTTTACGGCGGGCGCAATCCCTTTGGAATCGGCGGCGTTGAGGATGATCATGTCCACTTTGGCGGCGATGAAGTTATCAATCTGCCCCACCTGCTGACCGAGATCGTAGCCGCTGGACACCAGCGTGACATTGACCTTGTCGCCCGCTAATTCGCGCGCCTTGAGCTCCGCCCCTTTAGTGATCTGCACGAAGAACGGGTTAGCAAGATCGCCCACCGTCACGCCAATAGATTTCAGTTCTTTGGCCTGAGCCACGCCCGCACTGAACAGCGTCGCCGCCAGCAGCCCGGTTACAATCGGATTAAAACGCATAGTCGATGTTCTCCTGCTTTTTTTGGTTTTATGGTCGCCATAAATGGCGCCCCTACTTACTTGTAGGGTCGGCATTTATGCCGACCTGGATACAATCACAACCTCAACCCACGTGATGCCGCGTCCGGTACTTATCGATCAACACCGCGATAATGATCACCGCGCCCTTAATCACTAACTGCCAGAAATACGACACGCCCATCAGCGTCATGCCGTTGTTTAGCGTGGCGATAATCAGTGCGCCAATCAGCGTGCCGGTGATGGTGCCGATGCCGCCAACAAAACTGGTGCCGCCGAGGATCACAGCGGCAATGGCATCCAACTCATAGCCAACGCCGAGGTTGCCGTTGGCGCTGTACAGGCGCGAGGCGCTCATCAATCCACCGAGCCCGGACAGCAAGCCGCTCATGGCGTAGACAAACAACAGCACCACGCTCACTTTGATGCCGGTCAGGCGCGCCGCCTGCACGTTGCCGCCCACCGCGTAGATATGCACGCCCAACGTGGTACGACGCAGAATGAACCAGCACAGCGCAATCACCGCAAACGCGATAATGATCAGCCACGGCACCGGCCCGAGGTAGCCGTTGCCTATCCACTCAAAGTTGATGTCGGAATTGATCACCGTCGTGCCGTCCGCCAGCAGATAAGCCGCACCGCGCATCGCGGTATAAGTTCCGAGCGTGACAATAAAGGGCGGCAGCCCAGCCCATGCCACCAGAATGCCGTTGAACAGCCCCATAATCAGCCCGGCACCCAGCGCCGCCGGTATCGTCAGGGAAGCAAACGCCGGATCGAGCGATACCACCATCGCCACCACCGCGGTGGTGCCGAGCATTGAACCCACTGATAAATCGATGCCGCCGGTGAGAATGACAAACGTCATGCCCGCCGCCAGCACGATATTGATCGAAGCCTGACGCGTTATGTTCAGCAGATTGCCTTCAGTGAAGAAGTTCGGCGTAACAAAGCCAAACACCGCCACGATCAGAATCAGAATCGGCAGGATGCCGACGGTTTGCAGCAGGTCGCTCATTAACGCGCGCTTGAGCGTGGGACTTTTAACGCGTGCGGATTCACTGGTCATTGCGCTCTCCTCAGGCCTGAACCGGCTGCGCGCCGGTGGCCAGTGTCATAATGTTTTCCTGGCTAATCTCTGCCCCACTCAACTCACCGGCGATGGCGCCTTCACGCATCACATACACGCGGTCGCTCATGCCGACCACTTCCGGTAACTCGCTGGAGATCATTAAAATCGCCACGCCCTGCTGCGCCATCTGCTGCATCATGCGGTAGATTTCGCTCTTGGCGCCGACATCGACGCCGCGCGTCGGTTCATCAAGAATCAGGATGCGTGGCGCAATCGCCACCCAGCGTGAAATCAGCAGCTTCTGCTGATTGCCGCCGGACAAGCCGCCCGCGCGTACTTGCGCATGCGGCACGCGGATATTCAGCGCATCAATCGCCTCACTGGCGATCTTCTGCCCTTTGCGCCGATTGAGCAGGCCATAGCTGGCATCGCGCTCCAGCGTCGCCATCACAATGTTGTCCTGCGCCGCCAGCTCAAGAAACAAGCCCTGCTCTTTGCGGTTCTCGGTGAGAAACCCGATGCCGCGCGCAATGGCGTCACGCGGGGAGTGAATCTGTACTTTTTCCCCGTCAATCCAGATTTCACCGCCGCTCGGTTGATGCACGCCAAAAATCAGCTGCGCCAGCTCGCTGCGTCCGGCTCCGACCAGGCCCGCCAGGCCGACAATCTCGCCGGCACGCACTGAAAGGCTGCTGGGCCGCACTTTGTGTTTGTCGCACAGGTGATTGACGGCGAGACGGATGTCGCCGAGCGGAATGGTGCGATCTTTGTTGAACAGATCGCTAAGCGGGCGCCCCACCATCATGCGCACCAGCTCGCTGGCGTTAAGCTGTTCACGCGTCAGGCTGCCGACGTATTGCCCGTCGCGCAGCACGCTGACGCGATCCGACAGTTCATACACTTCCGCCATGCGATGGCTGATATAGATAATCGCCATCCCTTCGCTGCGCAGACGTTTAATCAGTGCAAACAGCTGCTCGGTTTCACGGTTTGAAAGTGCGGCAGTGGGCTCATCCATCACCAGAATGCGGCTGTTGCGGTGCAGCGCACGGGCAATTTCCACCTGCTGCTGCTCGGCAATGCTGAGACGGCTAACGAGATCGGTGGCAGTAAACTGTGCGCCCAACCGATCAATCACCTGCTGCGCTTCTTCCGCCATCTGGCGACGTTTCACCAGGCCCACGCGGGTGATTTCACTGCCGAGAAAGATGTTCTCCGCCACCGTGAGATTCGGTGCCAGATTGATCTCCTGATAAATCAATGTGATGCCTGCCGCCAACGCCTCTTTTGGGCCTTTAATCGCATACGGCTGGCCGTCGATAAGAATTTCCCCGCTGCTGGCGGTATAGGCACCGGCCAGAATTTTCATCAGTGTACTTTTGCCCGCGCCGTTTTCGCCCATCAGCGCATGCACTTCCCCGGGCCAGACCGTGAGGTCAACGCCCTTCAGCGCATAGAAGTTGCCGAAGCGTCGGGTAATTCCCCGCATCGAGAGTATCGGTGTGCCGTCCATTGAGAGGCTCCTGCTGGCAAAGGTTGCAGCGAGTAAAGCCGCTTCAGATAAATGGAAAATGTCAGCCGCCGTTCACATTTGTCATATTTCGCCTGGCTCACGCTTCTATACTCGCCAGCAGTTGAGCGGTAAGGAGTGGCAACCATGAGACACAGTCTGCGTTGGCACGCGGGCGCGCGCAGTCGCCTGCTGCTGTTTAATCTGCTGGTGATGTCAGTGACGCTGGCGGTGAGCCTGGTGGCCATTTTTGGATTTCGCCACGCAGGTCACATTCAGGAACAGGCGCAGGCACAAACGCTGGCAGACATGAACGGCAGCCTGGCGCTGTCACGTGATACCGCCAATGTGGCAATCGCGGCGGTGCGTTTATCACAGGTGGTCGGCGCGCTGGAGTATCAGAGTGAATCGGCCCGCTTGCAGCAAACGCAGCAGGAACTGCAACAGTCGCTAACCTTACTGGCTAACGCGCCGCTGGCCGCACAGCACCCCCAGCTATTGACGCGTATTCGTGAGCGCAGCCAGATGCTGGAACAGACCATCAATCAATTGTTACGGGCCGGTCATCAGCGTCACCTGCAGCGCAACGTGATGCTGAGCGGTTTGTGGCAATCACAGCTGTTGCTCAATCGCATTGACCTGCTGACACGCGCCGATTCCCCTTCTGCAGCGCTGCGCCAACAAACCCACAGCTTATTCAGCGTGGCGATCCAATCCAGCGCGCCGCAGGCCGCGGTGCAGCAACTGCAAACGGTGCTGCGCCAATGGCAAGCGCTAACGCTAAGCGGCGTGCTGAACACCCAGGTGCAGCGGCTGATTGCCAGCAGCAGCAGTTTGCTGCCGGTGGCGCAACAGCTGGAGCAGAGCGATATCGCCATCGCCTACGCCACCTACCGCATCAAAGCGCTGGTGGCGATGCTCAACGACGACATCACCCATTACGTGCAGCGGGTGGCGCAGCAGAGTGATGCACGCAGCGCGGTGACCCATGAAGAACTGGATTCGATCATCGGCTTTATTGGCCTGTTTATGCTGCTGGCGCTGCTGATCACCGGTTACGCCGGTTATTACATCTACCGCAATCTGGGTTCGAGTCTGACCGCCATCGCCCACGCCATGACGCGGCTGGCGCAGGGTGAAAAAGAGCGTCAATGTGCCGGGTCTGGCGCGGCGCGATGAGCTGGGCGATCTGGCGCGCGCCTTCAACGTGTTTGCCCGCAATACTGCCTCGCTGGCGCACACTTCACGCCTGCTGAAAGAGAAAAGTAACCAGCTGGAATCCACTTTCCTTGCCATGCGCGACGGCTTTGCCCTGTTTGATAACAGTGGTCAGCTGGTGGTGTGGAACGCGCAATATGCCGAGCTGCTGGGTATCGCGCCGCGCGAGTTGCATCGCGGTTTGCATTACCAACAGCTCTTAAAACGCGTCGATGTGCAACTCCACGGGTTAGCCGATGCGCAGGAAGTGCGGCTGGCAGATGGACGCACGCTGGAGCTGCGTTTCAGCCCGGTGCCGCGCCGTGGCATGGTGAATACCGTGCTGGAACGCACCACACGCAAAGCACTGGAAGAGGCGCTGCTGCACAGCCAGAAAATGAAAGCGGTCGGTCAGCTGACCGGCGGGCTGGCGCACGACTTCAATAATCTGCTGGCGGTGATCATTGGCAGCCTGGCGTTAACCGTCGATCAGCTGCCGCCCGGTATGCTCGCCAACCGCATCGAGCGCGCGCGTCAGGCCGCTGATCGAGCGGCGCAGCTGACGCAACGTTTGCTGGCCTTTTCGCGCAAACAGGCGCTCTACCCGCGCGCCGTGTCGGTGGTGGAACTGGTGGATAATCTGCATTCGCTGTTGCAGCATGCGCTGCTGCCCGGCCAACAACTGATAATCGATGCACAGCGCCCCGGCTGGCCAGCATGGATCGATGCCGGCCAGCTAGAAAACGCGTTGATCAATCTGGTGGTCAATGCGCGCGATGCGATGGCGCAACAGCGCGGTGAAATCCGCCTGCGCATCTGGAATCAACGCAAACAGGAAGCCGACGGCAAGCGCGATCGCGTCACAATTGAGGTCATTGATCACGGCTGCGGCATGTCGGCGGAGGTGCGCGAACAAGTGTTTGAGCCGTTCTTCACCACTAAAGCCATTGGCAGCGGCAGCGGTTTGGGCTTATCGATGGTGTATGGCTTTGTGCGCCAGTCCGGCGGCCAAATCGAGCTGGAAACCGCGCCCGGACAAGGCACCACCGTGCGGTTGCTGCTGCCGCGCGCGCCAGAAGCGGCGCAGCCGCTCAGCGTACCACCGCCGTTGCTCTCGCAGGCCAGCAACGATCGACTGGTGTTGGTGCTGGATGATGAACCGACGGTGCGGCAAACGCTGTGCGAACATCTGCACCAGCTCGGTTATCTGACGCTGGAGTGTGGCGATGGCGAAAGCGCGCTGACGCTGCTGCGCCAGACGCCGGATATCGAGCTGTTAATCAGTGACTTGATGCTGCCGGGCGGCATTAACGGTGCGGATGTGATTCGTCAGGCGCAGGCGCAGTGGCCGCATCTGGCGACCGTGTTAATCAGCGGCCAGGATCTGCGCCAGACGCAGGTGACGCTGCCGCTGTGTGAACGGCTGGCGAAACCCTGGCATCAGGCGCAGCTGGTGCAGGCGCTGGAGCGCGCCTGGCAGCGCAGCGCACGGCTTAATCGCGCGCGGCAGGCTGCCACAACGGCACCCCTTTCCCCGTGATGTAACGCTTACGCAGCTTGCTGGAGATGACATCCATGATCATCACCACGGCCACCAGGATAATGGTCAGAAACATCACCACATCCCAGTTCCATAGACGCATGTTCTCGGCATAGACCAGGCCCACGCCACCCGCGCCGACGAAGCCTAACACCGCTGCTGATCGGGTATTGGATTCAATTTGATACAGGCTGAGCGCGAGGAAAGTTGGGAACGATTGGGTAAAAATACCGTAGCGATGTTTCTGCAAGCTGTTGGCGCCCACCGCACTCAGGCCGCGACCTGGCGAACGCTCTACCGCTTCATGCCCTTCGGCATACAGTTTGCCGAGCAAACCGACATCCTGCATCACAATCGCCAGCACCCCCGCCAGCGGCCCCATGCCAACGGCACGCACGAAAATCAGACCCCAAATCGCCATGTCGATGCCGCGCAGGACATCAAGCACACGACGCACCACCAGCGAAATCGGACGCGTTAGCGCATCGTGCATCACGTTGCGCGCTGCCAGGAATGAGACCGGCAGCGCGATCAGCGAAGCGGTCAACGTGCCGGAAAACACAATCGCCAACGTGATACCGATTTGCGTGAAGTAGTACCCAAACGGCCAGTTGAGGAAATCCTGCCAGACAAACATACGCAGGAAATAGCGGCTGAGTTGCTGGCAGCCAACGAGAAAACGGCTCCACTCAATGCCAAAGAATTCGAAAAAGAACAGGTAATAGAGCGCGATGGCCAGCGCCACCAACGCGACGCGGCGCAGATAGCGGTGCTGCACGGCAAACAGCGCGGCATGTTCCTGCTTGAGTTTGGCGACATCCGGCGCTAAGGCAATCATGGCACGTCTCCTTCTACTACGCGGCGGCGCAGCCAGCCGGACAGCGTATCCAGCAGCGACACCACCACGATAATCAGCAGCAACGTGATGCTGACCTGATCGTAACGGTCAAGTTTGATATTGGTCATCAGCTCCTGGCCAATGCCGCCCGCGCCGACCAAACCGAGAATGGTTGAGGAGCGGAAGTTAACTTCCAGACGCATAAAGCTGTAGGAAAGAAACGTCGGTTTAACCTGCGGCCAAAACGCAAAACGCATGCGCTGCAGTTTGCTGGCACCGCACGCCGCAAGGCCGCGCACCGGTTTATCCGAGGCGCTTTCAATCGCTTCGTAGAACAGTTTGGTCAGGCTGCCGACGGTGTGCAGCGCCAGCGCGAGGAAACCGGGAATGGCACCAATGCCAAACGCCATCACGAACATCACCGCCCACGCCAGCTCCGGCATGGTACGCAGGAAGGCGACGAAAGCACGAATCGCCATGCGCAGGCTGCGCGGCGTTTGGGTGTTATCCGCGGCGAAGAAGGCCAGCACACCGGCAACGGCCACCGCCACGATGGTTGACGACAGCGCCAGCTGCAAGGTTTCCCAGATCAGCGGCAGCTGGAAGTGCAGCCGATAGCCCCAATAAGCCAGCGAGCCTTCGGTTTTGCCGTCGGCAAACAGCAGTGACAGATGCAACACCGGCATCGTTTCGCCGATGTAGTCAAAAAAGTGTGGCAGCGACTGCCAGACGGTGAGCAGATTAAATTCCGCCATCTTGCCCGCGGCCAGATAGAGCGCCAGCAACAGCAGCGACCACAGCAGCGAGTCGCGCTTTTGCTGGCGGCGAATGCGTTGGTAGTAGTGTTCGAAATCGGTCAAGAGGGAGATTCCTGTGTAACCCGGTCGCCATGAATGGCGACCCTACATTGTCGGGTGCGCATTAATGCGCACCGTTTTATCGCTTAACCGCGCGAACCCTTCATCAAATCGCGCTTCATATCGATGATATTCTGGTAATCCGCCACGGTTGCCGGGCCGATGTGCTGGGCGCCGCCCACCGCTTTAACAAAGCAGCCGTGATCTTCTTTATCCAGCTTCTTGATGGTGGCTACCACTTTCGCTTTGAAATCGGCGGGCAAGTTATTGCTCACCAGAATCGGGCCATTTGGGATCAGCGGCGACTGCCAGATGATGCGGATCTGCTTCATCAGGTCGGGATGATCCATCCGAATCAAACGACCAAAGGCCCCCGAGGTATAACCGGTTTCGCGGTCGCCAATCAGTGACGTCCAGGTCACTGCACCGTCGAATTGGCCGTTCAGCACGCCGAGGATGTCCTGCTCGTGGCCGCCGGAGAAGGTCACGCTGGAGAAGGTGTTGTTGTACTTATCGTCAACCGTGCCACCAAACTCTTTCTTGAACGCCTGGTTAGGCATCAGGAAGCCCGAGGTTGAATCCGGATCGGCCATGCCAAACGATTTGCCTTTCAGGTCTTCCAGCTTTTTGTACGGGCTGTCGGCTTTGACGATCACCACCGAGTGATAACCCTGTGAACCGTCTTTGTCATCCACCACGATGCCCACCACATCCACCGCTTTCGGGTTCTGCAGGTAAACCGATGCATACGATGCCGGTGACATGCTCAGCACCAGATCGATTTTGTTACCCAGCAAGCCCTGAATCACGCCGGAATAGTCAGACGAATTACGCAGTTTGGTATCCACCTGCAATTCTTTGTCGAAGAAATCTTTCACGCACTGGTTATCACCAATCTGCTGCGTGGCGTTCTGGCCGCCGAGAATACCGAGATTCAGTTGTTTGGGTGCTTCCGCTGCGTTAACGCCAAAAGCCATCGCAATAGTCAGTAAAGCTAAAGAAGTCAGTTTCATTGGTGGTTGTTCTCTTGCCGTGGGAGTTAGTGGAGTTGGTTAATTTCGTCGCCGTACAGCTCATGCATCAGGCCGTCGGTCAACTGGGAAGGATGTCCATCAAACAGCACTTTGCCGCGCTGAATGCCGATAACGCGGGTGCAGTAGCTTTTTACCAATTCTATCGAGTGCAGATTCACCATCACGCTGATGCCCTGCTCGCTCACCTGGCGCAGCACATCCATGATGCGCTTGGTGTTTTTCGGATCGAGTGACGCCACCGGTTCATCCGCCAGCAGAATGCGCGGGTTCTGCATCAGCGCCCGGCAGATCGCTACGCGCTGCATCTGGCCGCCGGAGAGGTTTTCCGCACGCTGCAGCGCCTGAGGCAGCATGTTCATCCACTGCAGCAGTTCGATGGCGCGAGCGCGATCGGTTTCGGAAAATACTTTGAAGAACGATTTCAGCGTGGAGGTCTGGCTTAAACGCCCGAGCAGCACATTGGTCAGCACATCGAGGCGCGGTACCAGACAGAAGTCCTGGAAGATCATGCCGCATTCGCTGCGCCATTCGCGCATCTGGCGGCTATTGAGCGTGACCACATCGCGATCCACTTCGCCGTGGCGATTGCTGAGAATCGCACCCTGCGACGCGCTGATGGTGCCGTTGAGCATGTGTAACAGTGTCGATTTGCCTGCGCCTGAGCGGCCAATCACCGCGACCAGCTCGCCCGCATGCAGATCGAAGCTGACGTTATCCAGCACCTGGTTGGCGCCATACGCTTTGCACAATCCCTGCACCGACAGCACCTTATTGCCCTGCCCGATAATCGGCGGGAATGGATTGTCGACGACGGTTTTCAGTAATGCCTGTGCCATGATGCACTCCATCTCTTCTGAGCTGTTGATTGCACGCTATTACGGGGAAGGCGGATGAAAGCTTGATGACAGTAAAATGATTAAACGGTGACAGCGCGTTTTCCCGTCACAACGTGGCGATCGGCTCCGCACCCATCCGGGCATTGCGCAATAAATTGCGCCGCTACGGATGGTGCGAATGGTGTGAATGGGACATAAAAAACGCACGTATCCGTAGCGGCGCGATTTATCGCGCACCCAGCAAACGTCGCAGCTGGTCTAGCGTATCGCGCAACGCGCCATCGTTGTTCAGCGCATAGCAGTGCACCGGCAGCGGTTCAGCCGCTCGCGCTAGCCGTTTCTCGATCTCCGCTTCAGACTCCCGCCCGCGCTGCCGCAATCGCGTCTCCAGCACCGCTGGCGACACCTGCAACACCAGCGGCAGCAGCTGCGCGCCGTAATGCTGCTGCACAATCGGCAGATGCAGGCGCGAACCGTTAACCAGCACGTTAAGTCCGCGCGCCAGCCACAAATCGATCTCCTCGCCCAGCGCATAATGCAGTCCGTGCGCCTGCCAGCTCACGGCGAACAAACCGAGCGACTGGCGTCGGCGGAATTCGGTTTCGCTCAACGCCACATGGTTCTCGCCGCCGGCATCGGCGGCGCGCGTGATGTAACGATGGGCGATCAGCAAATTCTCCGGCGGCGCTTCACGCAGCGCGTTCAGCAGGCTGTCTTTACCCGCGCCCGAAGGCCCGGTTAGCCAGATGAGGCGCGCCATCAGAACACCAACTTCCCTTGCGACCAGACGTGACGAATGTGCGCATGACCGTGATCGGTATGCGCCAGCACTAAATCGGCGCGCAGCCCTTCGGCGATGCGGCCGCGATCGTGCAGGCCAATCGCCTGCGCCGGGTTGCGCGTCACCAGCGCGGCAGCCTGCGGTAACGTCATCGTATTGCGCTCATCGGCAACCAGGCGGAACACCGCGTCGAGCAAGCTGGCGGGATAATAGTCGGAGGAGAGAATATCCAGCAGGCCGTGGCTGGCGAGATCCGCCGCCGCCACATTGCCGGAGTGCGAACCGCCGCGCACGATGTTGGGCGCGCCCATCAGCACCTGCATGCCGCAGTCGCGAGACGCGCGTGCCGCTTCCAGCGTGGTCGGGAATTCGGCAATGGCGCTGCCGACGTCATGTGACTCGGCAACGTGCGCTGCCGTAGCGTCATCGTGGCTGGCCAGCGGGATGCCGCGCGACCGGCACAAACTGGCGATGGCGTTGCGGTTGGGCGTGGAGAACTCGGCAGCCAGCGCCAGTTGCTCACGCTCAAACTGATCCATCTGCGCGTCGTTGAGCTGATATTTGCCCTGATAATAGGTGCGATACATCTCCAGCGAGGCGTACTGACGCTGACCCGGCGAGTGATCCATCAGCGACACCAGCGACAGCTCCGGTGTGTTCATCAGCGCTTCAAACAGCGGCAACGTGGTGTTGTGCGGCAGCTCACAGCGCAGATGCAAATGGTGATCGGCGCGGTTAGTGCCTTTGCGATTGCTGTCCTGAATCGCATCAATCATTTTGGTGAGATTATCCAGGCGATGACCGCCGTCGCGCACGTCACCGACGCCAATCGCATCCAGCACCGTGGTAATGCCGCTGGCGACCATCAGCGCATCGTGGCTGCTCATCGCCGAGTGTGCGGGCCAATCAACTTTGGGGCGTGGCGTAAAGAACTTGTCGAGGTTATCGGTGTGCAGCTCCACCAAACCCGGCAGCAGGAAGGCGTTTTCGCCATCCAGCGCGCCCGGCAAGTGGCTGACGCTGTCACTGAAGCTGGCGATGCGCCCGTCGCGGATTTCCAGTGAACCCGCCACCACGGCCTGCTCCAGCACCAACCGGACATTATTAATGATCATGCTTCTGCTCCTGCTTTCATTGGCTGCATGACGTGCAGGCGATCGGCCACGCGTTCGCGCACCGCTTCGTCATGGAAAATACCGACAATGGCGGCCCCACGGGCGCGTGCCTGTTCAATCAATTCCACCACCGCAGCGCTGTTAGCGCTGTCGAGCGAAGCGGTCGGCTCATCCAGTAGCAGCACCGGATAGTCGGCAATAAAGCCGCGTGCGATGTTGACGCGCTGCTGCTCACCGCCGGAAAAAGTGGACGGCGCCAGCGACCATAAACGCTCCGGCACGTTGAGGCGCGTCAACAGCTCTTTGGCGCGCTTCTCACAGAAAGCACGCTCGGTGCCGCGTTCGAGCAGCGGCTGCATGACGATCTCCAGCGTCGGCACGCGGGGAATGACGCGCAAAAATTGGCTGACCCAACCGACGGTATGGCAGCGAATTGCCAGAATCTGGCGGGCGGTCGCGTTGGCCATATCGATCCATTCACCCTGATGTTGCAGCCAGATGTGACCGCTGTTGGCCTGATAATTGCCGTACAGCGCGCGCAGCAGCGTGGATTTTCCACTGCCGGAACGGCCATGCAGCACCACACATTCGCCGCCGCTCACTTCGAGATTGGCATCCTGCAACACCGGCAGCGCGGCGCTGTTCTGGTTGTGCAGTACAAAGGTTTTGCTCAGATGCTCTACGCGCAATAAAGGTTGCATGTTGATGTCCTGATGAATTCATCCAAAAGGCAGCACGAAACCGTAGCGGCGCGATTTATCGCGCGTTGTTGCGGCACGGTGTTCGCATTTGCGCAATAAATTGCGCCGCTACGGAATGTGTATGTCAGCATCGGTGCTGGTTAACTCAGCACCGACGAAACCAATAACTGGGTATACGGATGATGCGGATCGTCCAGCACCCGATCGGTCAACCCGCTCTCCACCACGCGGCCCTGCTTCATCACCAGCAGGCGATGCGCCAGCAAACGCGCCACGCCGAGATCGTGGGTGACAATCACTACCGCCAGATTCAGCTCGCGCACCAACGTGCGCAGCAAATCCAGCAGACGCGCCTGCACTGACACATCCAGCCCGCCGGTCGGCTCATCCATAAACACCAGCGTCGGCTGCGTCACCAGGTTGCGCGCAATCTGTAAACGTTGCTGCATGCCGCCGGAAAAGGTGGTGGGCAGATCGTCGATGCGGTTAGCGGGGATTTCCACATCCTGCAACCAACGCATCGCCTCTTTGCGGATATCGCCGTAATGACGCTGGCCCACCGCCATCAGGCGCTCGCCGATATTGCCGCCCGCGGTGACCTGCGGACGTAAACCGTCGAGCGGATGCTGATGCACCACGCCCCATTCGGTACGCAGCAGGCGGCGACGATCGCTCTCGCTCAGCTGATAGAGATCCTGCGCGCGATAGAGAATGTTGCCCTGCTGCGGCGCTAAGCGTGCCGACAGGCTGCGCAGCAGCGTGGTTTTGCCCGAACCGGACTCCCCGACAATGCCTAATACTTCGCCGGGATAAAGCTCAAAGCTCACCTCTTCAAACCCTTTGCCGGGTGCATAAAGGTGCGTCAGATTGTTGACCGCAAGCAGCGGCTGTTCACTGTGCATGCTGTTGTTCCTGCTGCTGGTGGCAAAAATCGGTATCGGAGCAAACATACATGCGCGTACCGGCGTCATCCATTACGACCTCGTCGAGGTAACTGTGGCGCGAACCGCACAGCGCGCAAGGTTCATCCCACTGCTGCACGCTGAACGGGTGATCGTCGAAGTCGAGGCTTTCTACTTTGGTGAACGGCGGCAGCGCATAGATGCGTTTCTCACGCCCGGCACCAAACAGCTGCAGCGCCGGCATCATGTGCATTTTGGGGTTGTCGAATTTGGGGATCGGCGACGGATCCATCACGTAGCGATCGTTGACCTTCACCGGATACGCATACGTCGTCGCGATGTGGCCGTAGCGGGCGATATCTTCATACAGTTTCACCTGCATGATGCCGTACTCCTCCAACGCGTGCATGGTGCGGGTTTCGGTCTCGCGCGGCTCAATAAAACGCAGCGGCTCAGGGATCGGTACCTGGAAAATCAGGATCTGATCTTCTTCCAGCGGCGTTTCCGGAATGCGGTGACGCGTCTGGATCAGCGTGGCATCCATAGTACGTTCGGTGGTGGCCGCGCCGCTGACGCGCTTGAAGAAGTGACGAATCGACACCGCGTTGGTGGTGTCATCTGCGCCCTGATCGATCACTTTCAGCACATCGGCATCACCAATAATGCTGGCGGTGATCTGAATGCCGCCGGTGCCCCAGCCATAGGGCATCGGCATTTCGCGTCCGGCAAACGGCACCTGATAACCGGGAATCGCTACCGCTTTCAGAATGGCGCGGCGGAGGGTGCGTTTGGTCTGCTCATCCAGATAACCGTTGTTGTAGCCGGTTAACTCACTCATGGTTCTGCTCCTGATGCTGTTGGCGCAGCCGTTTCAGCAGCTCAAGCTCCGCCTGGAAATCGACGTAGTGCGGCAGTTTCAAGTGCGAGACAAAGCCCGCCGCTTCCACGTTGTCGGCATGCGACAGCACAAACTCTTCGTCCTGCGCCGGACCGGCAATGCGTTCGTTATACTCCGGCGCCTGCAGTGCGCGATCCACCAGCGCCATCGCCATCGCTTTACGCTCTGAACGACCAAACACCAGGCCGTAACCGCGCGTAAAGTGCGGCGCGCCGTCAGTTTCGGTGGTGAAGCCGTTGACCATTTCGCATTCGGTCAGCAGGATTTCGCCAATCTCAATCTCAAAGCCCAACTCTTCCGGGCAGATGGAGACGCTGAGATAGCCGGTGCGAATTTCGCCGGCGAACGGATGGTTGCGGCCGTAGCCGCGCTGCGTCGAGTAGCCGAGCGCCAGCAAGAAGCCTTCATCGCCGCGCACCAGCTGCTGCAGGCGTGCCGCACGCGTGGCCGGATAACCGGGCGGTTCGCGGGTGATGTCGCACGGCTCGCTGCCGTCATCCTCTTCGCGCGCCGCCAATCCTTCTGCCGTCATCATGCTGAACACATGCGGACAGCGCTCCGGCAACGCCTGATCGTCACGCGGCGCGGCAGGCGTTTCGCCGTTGGCCAGCAGGGTGAAATCGAGCAGGCGATGGCTGTAATCGTAGGTTGGGCCGAGCACCTGACCGCCGGGTAAATCTTTATAGACGGCGGAGATTCGGCGCTCGATGCGCATCTCATCCGTTGCCAGCGCCAGACTGTCGGCGAGGCGCGGCAGCGTGGTGCGATAGGCACGCAGCAGGAAGATCGCCTCCACCAGATCGCCGCTCGCTTGTTTGATCGCTAAGGCCGCCAGCTGCGGATCGTAGATGCCGCCTTCGGTCATCACGCGATCGACCGCTAATCCGAGCTGTTGTGCCACCTGATCGCACTGCACTTCCGGCAGCGCGCGGTCGCCACGGCGCAGATCGGCCTGCAGCTCATGGGCGCTGGCAATGGCCTTCTCGCCCCCTTTTACCGCAACGTACATCAGCACACCTCCACGTCGGTGGTGCGTGGCAGCGCCATCATCGCTTCACCGCAGGTAAAAATCAGATCAACGCCTTGGGGAAACGGATGTGGACGCTCACGCAGATAGTGCAGAATCGCTTCTGGCAGCTGCGGCGCAATGGCGCGTGGCTCGCGTAAACCGGGGCCAGAGAGGCGCAGCGTTAACCCACCGCTTAATGACGGCACTTCGACGATCAACGTGGTGCTCTTCTCCGGTGACATGTTGTCACCCGCAGCGAACAGCGACGGATCGGGATTGGCCGCGGCGTGCGTCAGCGCAAACGGCGCATCGCGCTCATCAACAATCGGCACGCCGGTGTGGAATCGCAGATTACTGCGCACCACGTCGTTATCCATGCGGCCATCCAGCCACAGCGCGCTCTCTTGATCGACCAGCGTCAGCAGTACCGCCGTCGCCGCCGGTGAGAGATCGCCCCAGCCCTGCTGCAGCGGCAGCGATACCATCACGCCCGGCTCGCTCATCGCTTTGAGGATGCGGCGGAAGGCACGTTGGGCATCAGCCACCGGATGGTTAAAACTCGCCAATAAAGTCATCAGTTATCTCCGCGAACCAGCGTAAAGAAATCCACTTTGGAGCTGGCGATTTCACGTGCGCGCAGCTGACGCTGCTCTTCACGCAGTGCCGCCAGCGGGGCAATCAATTTTTCCTGTAACAGCGCCTGGGTTTCGGGCTGTTGCAGCAGCGCATCAATCAGCGCGCAGCGTTCGGCGTGCGATTTATCGCGTCCCAGCACGTAGCTAAAGCCGAGCGTGCCGTCGTGCAGTTTCACTACCGCACGCGTCACCGTGGCATCACCCATCACGAAGCGCTTACCGCTGCCGCCCATGCGTGCCTGCAGCCGGGTCAAACCGGTTTCCGCTGGGCGCACGCGTTCAAAACTGGCGTTGAGTTTTAACGGCTGCCAGTGCGCCTCAAGCTGGCTGGCTTCACTGTGTGCCAGCACCGAGAGCCAATGCTGGCGGGCTGTTTGCTGTTTCATTGATGCTCCAGAGTCAGTTCAATCATGTCGCCACGCGTCAGGCTGATGGAGTATTCCGCCACCTGACCATCGCGATGTTTATTCAGGGTGCGCACGCATAACAGCGGCGACTGCAGCGCAATCTCCAGCTGCTTGCACTCTTTGGCCTGCGCGCGGCGGGTGCTGATGCGGGTTTGGCTGCGCGTTAGGCTCAGGCCAAGTTGCTGTTGCATAAAGTCGTGCAATGAACCGCTGTGAAACTGCTGCAGCGCCGGCCACCAGTTGAGATCGGCAAGGAAGTGATTGATGACGCACACCGCCACGCCGTTGACACGGCGCAGCGTGCGCAGATGAATGACGTTGTCGCCTTCATTGATGCCCAGCGCGCTGGCCACATCGCTGCTGGCCGGACGCAGCACCGCCAGCAGGCGTTCACTGGTGGGATGGCTGCCCTGCTCCATCAGGTTTTGGCTAAAGCGCGCTTGCGCATGCAGCGGGTAATCGTAAGGACGCATCAGCACCAAAATGCCCACGCCGTGACGCCGTTGCAGCAGCCCTTTATTCACTAACTCGTCGACCGCGCGCCGCAAGGTGTGACGGTTTACTTCGTAGTGATCGGCCAGCTGCTGTTCGGAAGGCAGATAGTCGCCGCAGCGATAGCGCTCCTGCAGCGCCTGCTCCAGTTGGGCAGCAACGGCCTGATAGACAGTGGTCGGATGTCTGGATATCTCCATCACGCTCTATACCTCATTCGCATTGGTTGAGGAACGCAGCGGGCTTGCTGCGGGATGGCGATTACATTGCGTGTGCCAGATGACAGCGGCGTGACGGCTCAATGACGTGAAGATGAATTTGCTTTAGGACAGCAGAATGTCAGCGCAACGGCAGCAGATTTAATAAATTATGTTTAACTGTTTGCTTTGTGACAGTGTTCAAAAATTTACCGCTTATTTACATCACGCTTTCACTGCCCTTACGCAGTACAGCATGGGGATGTTCTGCTAAGTTAAAAGATGAATCCTTCTTGTCAGGCCAACCCTAAAATGATTAACGCACTAAAACTATCGGATGGTTTTCGTCGCAACTTTGTTCGCGAAGTTATTCTGCCGCTGGTGGCAATTTTGCTGCTTACCTTTGTTGGCGCGGGCGTAGGGTTGTTTTGGGGTACCTCATTAACCAATAACGAAGCGCGCGATCAGCAGCAACGCATGATTGAGGCCTCCTTTACGCAGAGCCTGACGGAACATTTGCGTCAGCTGCGCAGCCTGACTCGCTGGTCGCCGCTCGCCGATCAGCTGGCGTCGTCGCATCCCGATCAGCGCTGGCTGACGCAAAATGTTGGCGGCTGGCTGTATGACATGTTTGATCACCAGCTGGTGGTGCTGCTGGACCGCGACAACCAGCTGATTAACGTGTGGCGCAACGGCCAACCGGTGCCGGATAAACGCATCGGCCCTTACTTGCAAGACATGCTGAAAAGCCCATTGGTACAACACAGTGATGTGGTGGCGGGCCCGACCGACCACGCCGATTTCGTGCGTATTGGTCAACGCGCCGCTGCGCTGGCGGTAGGCGATATCAGCAGCACTAAACAAGCCGGACGCTATCGTCTGGTGAGCATCAAGTTTCTGGATGATGGCTATCTGCGTAACCTCGCGGATCGCAGCCAATTGCGCCAGCTGCACTTCAGCGACAGCGAACCGGCGGAAAAGACCAAAGCGCGATATCTGTTGAATTCGCAACAGGGTGAGCCGGTGGGTTATCTCAGCTGGCAGCCTGACAAACCTGGCGCGCAAATGCTGCGCACCATCGGCCCTTCAACGCTGTTATCGGTGATCTTAATTACGCTGTTATGTCTGGTGATGGTGCGCCGCATCTGGACTTCGTCGCTCAAGCTGTCGCAGTCGTTGCTCAAACTCGGTGCCAGCGAAGCGCAGGCGCAGCATCTGGCTTTCCATGATGTGCTGACCGGTTTGCCGAATCGTTCGCTGGTGGAGGATCGTCTCACTCAAGCGCTGGCGGCCGCCGGACGCCACGATCAGCGCGTGGCCCTGCTGCTGCTGGATCTTGATCGCTTTAAGAATATTAACGATACCTACGGCCATCACGCCGGTGATGAACTGATTATTGAAGTGGCGCGACGACTTAATGAGATTGTGCGCGCCAGTGACACCGTCGGACGTATCGGCGGCGACGAGTTCATTATCGTCATGCCCGGTGTCGATAATATTGGCCAGGTGCAGTCGCTGGCCAACCGCATCATCACGCGTTTAAGCGAGCCCTATCAGTTGGTCGGTAGCGAATTATGGGTGGGTGTGAGTATTGGGCTGGCATTGGCACCGAAAGACGGCATTGATCGGCTGGAGTTGATGCGCAAAGCGGATATTGCGCTCTATGATGCGAAAAATCACGGGCGTGGTCAGTATCGCCAGTTCGAGAAGGTGATGGATGAATCGCTGCGTACCCGCCAGCAAATGGCGGCAGATTTGCGTCAGGCACTGGTGAAATTTGAGGGATTAGCGGTGTGGTATCAGCCGTTAATGGACATCAGCGGCCAGCAGGTGGTGGGTTTGGAAGCGCTGCTGCGCTGGCATCATGCGTTGCGCGGTGATGTCTCGCCGGGGGATTTCATCGCCATCGCTGAAGAGACCGGGATGATCATTCCGCTGGGCGAATGGGTGCTGCGCGAAGCCTGTAAAACGTCATTAAAGCTGCCCGCTATTGTGGTGGCAGTCAATGTCTCGCCGGTACAGTTCCGTGCCAGCAATTTCGTCGAGCGCGTCGTCCAGATCGTGCAAGAAGAAGGTGCCGATCCAAAGCGCATGGAACTGGAGATCACCGAAGGCGTGTTGATTGAAGATGAACATGAAGCGCGCAATAGCATCATCGCGCTGCGCGAAGCCGGTTTCCGCATTGCGCTGGATGATTTTGGCACCGGCTATTCGAGCCTGAATTACCTCAGCACTTTCCCGGTGGATAAAATCAAAATCGACCGCTCCTTTACCCAGTCGCTGGGTGTGGCGCAAAACTCTACCGCGATTGTCGAATCGGTGGTGCGGTTAGGTCATGCGATGGGCTTAACCGTCACCGCCGAAGGGGTTGAAACTGAAAGTCAAAAAAGCGCGCTGGCCGACGCGGGCTGCAATCAACTGCAGGGGTATTTATTTAGCCACGCGGTGCCGTTTGAAGAGATTGAGAAGATGGTGTGAGCGAACATACGTGGCGGCGGCGCGCCCCTCCCGCTATGGCGCAATAAATTGCGCCGCTACGGTGTGGGCTGATGTTGGATGCATTATTTATCAACCATAGCTCCGTGCCCATTACGGTATTGGATGCATCATTTATTATCCGCACCTGTAGCGGCGCGATTCATCGCGTGGTTTTGAATTACCCGCCGCAGCTCCGTGCTCATCCCGCTATTGCGCAATAAATTGCGCCGCTACGGTGTGGCGATGTTGGATACAATATTTATCAACCGCAGCTCCGTGCCCATTACGGTATGGGATGCATCATTTATTATCCGCACCTGTAGCGGCGCGATTCATCGCGCGGTTTTGAATTACCCGCCGCAGCTCCGTGCACATCCCGGCATGGCGCAATAAATTGCGCCGCTACGGTGTGGGCTGATGTTGGATGCATTATTTATCAACCAGAGCTCCGTGCCCATTACGGTATGGGATGCATCATTTATTATCCGCATCTGTAGCGGCGCGATTCATCGCGCGGTTTTGAATTACCCGCCGCAGCTCCGTGCTCATCCCGGCATGGCGCAATAAATTGCGCCGCTACGGTGTGTGCTGAATTGCGCCGCTGCGGTGCGGGCTGCTGTTGGATACATCATTCACACATCGCGCGCTTTATTTTGAATCAATAATTTGGAATCCATATCCATAAAATAAAAGCAAAGAATGACATGGCAAATTTTATGACTCACTCTCCTTAAAAAAGGAGATAACAATGAATCTGAGGAAGAACACGCGCTTAAAAAATTATGATTACAGCTCACAAGGCGCATATTTCATTACGTTAGTCACTCGCTTACGTGAATCAATCTTTGGTCATATCGAAAGTACACGATTGATTCCCTCATCCATAGGCCTTGTAGCAGAACAGGAATGGAGCACGCTCTCTACTCGAATATCAGGCATTAAATTAGATGTGTTCATTCTGATGCCCAACCATCTGCACGGGATATTATGGTTAACTGATGAAAACGCTCTTACGCTGTCACGTATAATGGCTTTATATAAAGCGGGTGTAAGCCGAATATGTCAGCAATCTATCTGGCAATATAATTTTCACGAACGGATTATTCGTGATGAACGAGAATTATTCTTTACCCGACAATATATTGAACAGAATCCGTTGCGGTGGGAATCGGACCTTTACTACAGATAAGTAAAAGAATGCCAATAAATTGCGCCGCTACGTATGTATGCACGTATGTGTAGCGGCGCGATTCATCGCGCACCTTAAGAAGGAAAATCCGTCTCAATCGAGGTCTGTTTCCACGCCTCGATCTGCGCCAAACGCTCTTTTAGCTTGTTGGTCACCGCATCATAACCCCAGGCGCCCATCACCAGATGGCGTGGTGGGTTGGCATGCTCGGTGATGGCGATCATCGCCTGCGCCGCGCGTGCCGGATCGCCCGCCTGGGTGCCGCTGTATTCGGCGGTGGATTTCATCCGCGCGGCGGCGGTGTCGGCATACTCCGGCAGCTTGCTCGGCGTTTGATGCAGCGAGCGACCCGCCCAGTCGGTGCGGAACGGGCCGGGTTCGACGCAGGTAACATGAATGCCGAGCGGTGCGGTTTCCAGCGCCAGTGAATCAGACCAACCTTCCACCGCGTGTTTACTCGCGGAGTAATAGCCCGAGCTGGCAAAGCCAATAAATCCGGCCACGGAAGTGATGTTGATGATGTGGCCACTGCGCGCCTTACGCATTGCCGGCAGCACTGCGCGGGTGAGCGCAAACAGGCCGAAGACATTGGCATCGAACTGGGCGCGGATCTCTTTCTCTTCGCCCTCTTCCACCGAGCTTTGGTAACCGTAACCGGCGTTATTCACCAGCACATCTACGCTACCGAACTTCTCAATAGCCGCGCTCACCGCCTGTTCGATGCTGGTCTGATCGGTAACATCCAGCGCCAGTGCCAAAGCATTATCGTGACCCGAAACCAGATCCTCTATTTTCGCCGCATCGCGTGCGGTCACTACTGTTTTAAACCCGCGCGCGATGGCCTGCTGCGCCAGTTCGCGGCCAAAGCCGGTTGAACAACCTGAAATGAACCAAACCGGTGTGTTTGCTGAAGCCATAATGACGTCCCCTTCTATGCGAATGGGCCCGATAAAACCGCATTGGGCCAAGAGAGTAACTATGGCAAAGCCGTTGCGTGCCAATTAGCGTTGCGTGCGACTACGTCATCATCGCCGGATAGCGCTGTTTAAGACGATCGAAGATAACTTCCATCGGCACGTCGTGGTCTGCCGCCACCGCGGCAAACACCTGCTGCTTAAGGAAATGCCGCCAGCTGACCGGCGCAGCCGCCAGAAATACCGTCAGTAAACGATAGCGCTCCGGCGTCCAGACGGCTTCAAACGCAGTGCGTGCCGCACCGTGATCGAAATGCTGCCCTGCGGTTGCGGGCATCTCCGCCCGCAGTCGCGCGGTTGCGGCTTCATCAATTTCGCCGCCGCGTAGCGCCACACCGTAACGGTTGCGGGCCACCTGCTCAGAGACAAAGCCGCAGCGCACATCCTGCAATACCTGCTGCACATCACGTTCTACCGGTAAGCCATAGCCGCCCGCGCCGGGTCCGCGCACCTCGACGATATCGCCCGGCTGGCAATGGATCACATCGGTGTTGCCGTGTTCAATGGCGGTGCCGTTACGTAGAGTACGGAAGTGCGACAGGCCGCCGGATTCGCCGCCCAGCACGCCCGCCGAGGCAAACACCGAACGATTACGGTTACGCGCCGTCACCGTGGTATTGGGGGCAAAGATTTCAAATGCCATCTCGGTGGCCAAACCGCCGCGATAGCGGCCCGCCCCCGCGCTGTCTGCGGCTAAGCCGTAGCGATGAAAATGGATCGGCACTTCGGCTTCGTTGATCTCAATGGGGGTGTTTTTCAGGAAGGCGGATAAGCCGCCGGAACCGTCCGGACCATCGTGCCGCGGCGTGCCGCCTGCGCCGCCGCCGACCGGTCCCAACGAGGCCACGACGCTGCGGTTGGCGCTGTCGGTGGTGCGGATGTTCATGATCGAGTTGCCGCCCGGCGAGTTAGCCGGTAAGCGATCGGGAATTGCCTGCGAGAACACGCCGAGCGTAGCGATTTGCGACAGCGCGCAGGTCAGCGAGCGCATGCCGACCGCAGCCGGCGCTTCGCAGTTCATCACCGTGCCCGGCGGTAAAATGGCGCGGGTTGGGCGCAGCGTTCCGGCGTTGAGTAACAGATTACGATCAAGCGTCGCGAGCACGTAAGTGACGCCAACCAATGCCAGCGGATGACGCTCGCGCCCGCCGGTCGGCATATTCAATGAAGAGGCTAATTGCGGATCGCTGCCGGTATAATCCAACTCCAGCGTGTCGCCGGTCACACGCAGGGTAATCGCCACACGGCACGGAAAACCGCCTTCGCCATCCTCATCGGCGAAATCCGCGTAGAAATATTCGCCATCCGGAATGGTGGCAATAATGCTGCGCGCCTGTGCTTCGGCGTAATCGAGAATCCCTGCAATCCCCTGCAGGAAATCATCCACGCCAAAGCGCGCAATGATGTCGTGGATCTTGCGCTCACCCACGTTAACTGAGGCAATTTGCGCTTTGAAGTCACCCCAGTTTTGCTCCGGCACGCGCACGTTAAGGCGCATGATGCCTGCCACCTCTTCATTCAAGGCGCCGTTACGCACGATTTTCAGCGGCGGAATACGAATTCCTTCCTGCACGATCTCGGTGAGCGAGCGCGAAAGAGACGCTGGCACTGCGCCGCCAACATCGGTGTTGTGAATGTGCCCCACCACAAAGCAAACAATCTCGTCGCCATGAAACACCGGTTTCCAGATATGGATATCCGGCGAGTGCGTGGCGACGTTACCGGCGTAGGAATCGTTGGTGATGCAGATATCGCCTTCCTCGTAGCTGTCGATCAGCGCCAATACCGGGCCGTAATCGATGCCGCTGTACCAGGGCGCGCCAAAGCTGCGTGGTGAAGCGAACGCCAGGCCGTCACGGCTGACGATCTGGCAGGAAAAATCTTCCGTCTCTTTGACAAAGGTTGAGTGCGCGGTACGCATCAGGGTAAACGCCATGGCATCAGCGGCGGCCGCGCAGTAGTTCGCCAGAATTTGCAGGTTACGTCCGTCAATCGCCATGTTAGTTCGCCTCCACCGGCGTGATCAGCAGGTTGCCAAAGCTATCCACATCCACTTTCATATTGGGCGGTACGCAGGTAGTGCAGTCATCCTGCGCCACAATTACCGGGCCGAGCAGCTGATGTCCGGCACGCAGCGTGGCGCGTAGTACCACATCAACCTGATGTGCCGCACCGTCGATCCACGCGCGCACCTGCTGCGCGACCTCCACCGGCGCATCAGCAACAGCCAGCGGATTGAGCGTGGGTTTTGGCGTCGGCGAGGCGATCACTACGCGCAGATTGATGATTTGTACCGGCGCGCTGGCATCAAAATGACCAAACAGCTGCTGATGCTGACGATCAAAGGCAGCGTGCAACGCCGCCACATCGGCCTGTGCCAGCCATTGAGGCTCCAGCGCCACTTCGATTTCAAACGACTGGCCGCGATAGCGCATGTCGGCGCTGTAATGCAGCGTGAACGGCATGCTGGCGCCATGCTGGCTGCTGAGCCAGTCACGCGCGCGCAGACTCAGCGCCTTGGCTTCGGTCGCCAGGCGATCCGCTAGCGAGGCATCAAGATCGCTATACAGCGTGCGGATAAAGTCGTTGCGGATATCCGCCACCAAACCACCGAGCGCTGACAACACGCCCGGCGTCGGCGGCACAATCACGCCTTTCATATTCAACTCGCGCGCGAGGAAGCAGCCCATCATCGGGCCAGCGCCGCCAAAGGCGAGGAACCAAAACTCACGCGGATCAAGGCCGAAGCGCGACAGCAAGCCGCTGGTGTCGCCGTACATGCTGGAGACCGCCAGCTCGATAGCGGTTTCGGCGGTCTCTTCTATTGTGACACCCAACGCATCCGCTAGCGGTTGCCACGCTGCGCGCGCCGCTGCAACATCCACTTTCACCGCGTTATAACCGAGATCGCCGTGGCCGATCATGCCGCAGGCGGCAAAGGCATCAGTGGCAGTTGGCTGCGTGCCGCCGCGCTGGAAGCACACCGGTCCCGGCAGCGAACCGGCGCTGTCCGGCCCCATTTGCAGCACGCCCTGGTTATCGATCCACGCCAGCGTTCCGCCGCCCTGACCAACGGACGTCACCGCCACCGACGGAATATAGATTGGGAAATCACCGATGATTTCACCGTTGCCCTGCGCGACCTGACCCTCCACGATCACCGCCACATCGGCGCTGGTACCGCCAATATCGAGGCTGAGGATTTTATCGAAGCCGCAGGCGCTGGCAAGGAAGCTGGCACCGATGACGCCAGACGCGGTGCCGGAAAGCACCATCTGCACGCATTCGTTTTTTGCCTGCTCGACGCCCATCACGCCGCCATTGGATTTGGTGATGCGCGGCGGCGGTTTGACGCCCATCGTTCTCAGCGCGCGCTCAAACGATTCGAGGTAATTGATCACCATCGGCTGCACATAGGCGTTAATGGTCGCAGTAATGGTGCGCTCGTATTCACGGATAATCGGCCAGATATCGGCAGAACAGGACGTCAGCAGTTCGGGCGCGTGTTGATTAATAATGGCTTTCACCGCGGCTTCATTGTGGCGGTTGCGATAGCTGTGCAGCAGCGCCACCACAATGCCCTGGCAACCGGCGGCGCGCGCGGCGGCAATCGCATCCAGCACGCTTTGTCGATCCACCTCGGTTAACACATTGCCGTGGCGATCGGTGCGTTCTTGAATGGCAAATACCCGATCACGCGTTATCAGCGGTGCCGGACGGCGCGAGAACAGATCGTGAATGTGCGGGATCTTCAAACGCGCCAGCTCCAGTACATCGCAAAAACCGTCAGTGGCAAACAGCGCCAATCGCACGCCACGCCGCTGGATCACCGCATTGATGCCCACGGTGGTGCCGTGGGTGAAGTAGTCAATCTGCTGCGGTTCGATAGCGTCGCGCTGCTGCAGTTGGGTTAACCCGGTGAGGATTTCGCTGCCGGGCTGATCCGGTCGCGACAGCACTTTCAAGGTGTATATCTGATTGGTTTGTTCATCCAGCACGGCAAAATCGGTAAACGATCCGCCAATATCGACGCCAACGCGGTAACCCATGGTGTGAAAGCTCCAGTATCAAGAGGGGGGAAATTCCATCAGTTTTTGTGGTTCCTGCACCACGCGCCAGCCAAGGCGCTGATACAGCGGATGGGCATCATTGGTCGACAGCATCCAGCGGTGTACGGTGGCCAGTTCCGGGTGCGCCCGCACACAACTCGCCAGCCAGCTTCCCAGCCCATGACCGCGCCAGTTTTCATCGATCATCACATCGCACAGCCAGCCGAAACGGGTGTAATCCGTGACCAGGCGCGCAAAGCCAATTTGCTGATTTTCATGGTAAACGCCAAACGCCAGCGAACCGGCAAAAGCGCGTGCGGTTTTGGCGCGTGATTGATCTTTGGCCCAATACGATTTTTCCGTCAGCTGCTGGTGAATCCAATCCATATCCAGCCGTTGGCGTTCAGTGGAAATCGTGAATGCATCACGCTGCCACTGCTGATCGGCGATGGTTAAGAAGGTCATGGCAACTCCTTGTCTGGTCTTAGATTGAGTGTAAAGGCGAGTGCCAGGCGTACGCCGCCGAAGCCGCAGCGAAAACCGGCAAGATAAAGGGAATTTTAGCGGGGGAAGAAATTTTATGCTGCGGGAGAAAAAGGCTAGCTTTCTGACCTGGTGTAAATTGTAGGGTCGCCATTTATGGCGACCGGGTTAAATCATTAAACGCCAAACTCCACCGAATTCTGTTTCGAAATCAGCGATCGTAACGGTACGCTGCTTTTCATGATCGGTGACTTAATCACGATATAGCTGAAGTATTTATCGATGCCGATCTGCGCATCCAGCATCTTCTCAATCACTTCCTGGTAATGTTCAATGCTGCGGGTAATAAAGCGCAGCAAATAGTCGTAACCGCCGGTAATCAGGTGGCACTCCATCAGCTCATCCACCTCGCGTACCGCGTTTTCGAATTTCATAAAATCTTCGCGGCGATGGCCAGAAAGCGTGACTTCAGTAAAAACCGTCACGGAATCAGTGATTTTGGTCAGATTGATGTGGGCTTCATAACCGTTGATAAACCCGGCCTGCTCTAAACGCTTCACGCGTTGCAGGCACGGACTGGGCGAAAGCCCTACGGCATCGGCGAGATTGACGTTGCTGATACGGCCATCTTTCTGGAGTTGCACCAGAATATTGATGTCGATGCGGTCGAGTTTCATTAAGCCGTTCATAGCACCCCTCATTGCCAACCGATTAGGTTTAACCTCCCGAAGATATACCACGCTTTAAGGTAAATGTGCTATCTCGTTAACTGGTTAAACCAGCAGGAGGTTTTCAAATTACTGCAATAATTTCAATGAGGAAGCGCTTTTTAGCCGAGTCGACCGCTGGCACGCGCCAGCGCGATATCGAAGATATGCAACGCCTCTTCCAGCTGCGAATCGGTGGTGACCAGCGGCGCGAGGAAGCGCACGGTGTTGCGATGAATACCGCACTTAATCAGCAGCAAACCTTCCTGGCAGGCGCAATCGAGGATTTTCTGCGTCATCGCCGCATCCGGCTTTTTCGTCTCGAAATCAATAATCTCCACCGCCTGCATAAAGCCAATGCCGCGCACATCACCGATGCAAGCGTACTTTTCGGCCAACTGCTGCAGGCGCGCATTAAGCTGTTCGCCGAGCTGATTCGAACGCGCCAGCAGGTTTTCGTTTTCCAGCAAATCCAATACCGCCAATGCCGCCGCACAGGCTAACGCATTACCGCCGTAAGTGCCGCCCAGGCCGCCTGGCAGTGGCGCATCCATGATCGCCGCTTTACCCACCACGCCCGAAATCGGTAAACCGCCACCGATGCTTTTCGCCACGGTGACCAAATCCGGCGTGATGCCAAGATGCTGGAAGGCGAACATCTTGCCGGTACGGCCAAAGCCGGTTTGCACTTCGTCGAGAATCAGCACAATGCCGTGCTGCTCGGTAATGCGGCGCAGCGCCTGCATAAAGTTAGCGCCGGCCTGCAGGAAGCCGCCATCGCCCTGCACCGGTTCGATAATGATCGCTGCCACACGTTCTGGCGCAATTTGCACCGCGAACAGCTGATCCAGCGCTTGCAGGCAGTCATCATCACTTACGCCGTGAAACGCATTCGGGAACGGCAAACGATAAATATCGGATGGGAACGGACCGAAATTCTGTTTGTAAGGCGTGGACATGCCGGTCAGCGTGGTGCCGAGCAGCGTACGGCCGTGGAACGCGCCGTCAAACGCGATGATGCCGCTGCGTTTAGTGTGCGCACGCGCAATCTTCACGGCATTTTCTACCGCTTCCGCGCCGCTGGTGAAGAACACACTTTTGAAGTCTTCACCGCCGCCGACCAGCGCATTCATGCGCCTGGCCAGCTCGATGTAGCCCGGATACGCTACCACCTGAAAACAGGCGTGTGACACCAGACCAAGTTGTTTAGTGACCGCGTTGACCACCGCCGGATGGTTGTGACCGACATTCAGCACGCCGATACCGCCGACGAAATCGAGATAGCGATTGCCTTCCACATCCCACACTTCGCTGCCTTTCGCCCGCTCAATCACCAGCGGGTGCGCGGTGACCACGCCACGTGGCACATGCTGCTCACGCGCGTCCAGTAACAGGTTGTTATCGGAATATGTTTGCTGCTCCGCCATGACATTCTGCATTTTAAAACCCCTTTCCACGTAACGTTCGGTTGGCTCAAGTATCGCAACCCGTTGGTTTCTCACGCTGCCGTAATCCGCCAGGCAGCGGCATTTCCTGTCAAAATCCCAGGCGTTTCAGCAGGGAAATTCTGCACCCAGCGCATGCCGGGCTAGCGCCGTTAACGTCTGGATGCCGCGCGGGATCAGCGCATCGTTAAAATCGTAAGTTGAGTGATGCAAAGGCTGGCTCGGCGCAGAGCCGATCCACAGATACGCGCCGGGACACGCCTGCAACATAAAGGCAAAATCTTCTGAGGTGAGCGCGGGCTGTTTGGCCAGCTGCGCCTGAATACCGGCCTGCGCCAGCGCGTTCAACGCCAGTTGCGCCATCGCCGGATCATTCACCGTGGCCGGGTAATAACGCAGATACGTCACCTCAGCCTGCAAGCCGTGTGCGGCGGTAACGTGCTGCGCCATTTCACGCAGACGATGTTCGATAATGTCCTGCGCCGCCGGACTAAAGGTGCGTACCGTGCCGGTGATGCTGGCTTCCGCCGGGATCATGTTGTGCGAGAAGCCGCCCTGCATGCGGGTTACGCTGAGCAAGCCGGGTTCGCAGGGATCGAGTGCACGCGCCACCAGCGTGTTGAGCTGCACCACCAGTTCGCTGGTCGCCAGCAAGGTGTCGCGCGTCAGGTGCGGCTGCGCGGCATGTCCGCCGCCGCCTTTGACGGTGATATCGAAACGGTCGGCCGCCGCCATGATCGCGCCGGGCCGCGTCTGTACTTCGCCGAGCGGCAGTTCCGGCCAGTTATGCAGGGCAAACACCGCATCACAGGGAAACTGCTGAAACAGGCCGTCATCAATCATCGCCTTTGCGCCCGCTTGCCCCTCTTCGGCAGGCTGGAAGATAAACACCAGCGTGCCGTCGAAATCGCCCTGCTTTGCCAATTCAATTGCCGCGCCCAGCAGCATCACGGTGTGGCCATCATGTCCACAGGCGTGACAGACATTATCCTGCACGCTTTTCCACGGCTGGCTGCCGTTATCCTGCATTGGCAATGCATCCATATCGGCGCGCAGACCAATCATGCGCGGGCCGCTGCCGCGTTTGAGTACACCGACCACGCCGGTTTTACCGACGCCGCGATGCACCTCAATGCCGTGCTCGTGCAACAGCTGTGCCACGATGTCGCTGGTGCGCTGCTCGCGATAACCCAGCTCGGGATGGGCGTGCAGATCCCGTCGCAGCGCGACTAATTGTTCCAGTTGCATCTCAGTATCCCCGGTTACGATCGATCAGGCCGACCATCGGTTCGCCGCGCTGATAGCGGCGCAGATTGTCGAGTAGCGCGGCGACAGCGCTGTCGGTTTGTGTTTGACTGGCGATATGCGGCGTAAGCCAAATCGCCGGATGCTGCCAGAAGGGATGTCCGGCGGACAGCGGCTCGGGATCGGTGACATCAATCACCGCCGCACTGAGTTTGCCGCTCGCCAGTGCCGCCAGTAAATCCGCTTCATGGAGCTGCGGACCGCGTCCCACCTGCACCAGCGCCGCGCCGTCGGGTAACTGCGCAAACAGCTGCGCGTTGAGCAGTCCGCGCGTGCTGTCGGTGAGCGGCAGCAAGCACACCAGAATGTCGCTGTGGGCAAGAAAATCGCCCAGTTGATCGCTGCCATGCCAGCAGCGCACGCCGCTGATCTCACGTGGCGTGCGGCTCCAGCCAGCACAGTCAAAACCCAATGACACCAGCTGTTTTAAGCAAGCCTGGCCGAGTTCGCCCAGCCCCATCACGCCAACACGTCGCTGGCTAGCGGTGCGAACGGGATGGGTTTGCCACTGCTCGGCGCGTTGCTGTTGAAAGTAGCGCGGCATATCACGATGTAAGCCAAGCACCGCAAACGTGACATATTCGACCATGCCTTGCGTCAGACCGGGTTCGATCATGCGCACCACCGGCAAATCCGCCGGCAGCTGACGGAGATCGAACTGATCGGCACCCGCCCCCACCGACAGCAGCGCTTTGAGGTTAGGAAAGGTGCGCATCAGGTTTTCCGGCGGCTGCCAGGCCACCAGCAGTTCAACCTGTTCGGCATCGCCGATATCCGGCCAGATGTGCAGCTGGATATCCGGCGCGTGTTCGGCCAGCCAGCGCTGCCAGTGCGCGCCGCGCGTCGCTTCTGACTTGTAGACGATATGCATCAGGCCATCGCCTGGGTCATCAACCCAAACGCCTGCATCTCACCGACCTGCGGTGACCACGGCGTTCCCCGAATCATGGTAGTGGGCGCATCCACCTGCGCCAGGCCCAGCGTTTCCAGCCAGCCCGCTAACGGCAGCGCACCATCGGTATCAATACGCACGAACTCGCCGCGCAGGCCTTGCATCAAAGCGGAAATCAGCGTTTGCGCGCTGTCGCTATTCAGCGCGATCACCGGGCCAATCGCCCAGCCATGACCGAAGCGGCGTAGGCTGGCAAAGCCGTGTACGCGCTGTTCCGCATCCTGCAGCAACAGAGTTTGAGCATCGGTAATCAGGCTGTGAATCAACGCTGGGCGCCACATGCCGTGCGCCTGATGATCGCGTTCGATCAGCCCATCGGCGTCTGCGGGTTGTACATTACGCAGCGTTAAACCCGCCGGGATGGTGACGTTTGGCACCGCCGCCAGTTTGCGCGTTTGATGCTGCTGAATGTGGCCGGTGACCTCAAAGCCGAGTTTCTGGTACAGCCCTTTGCCCATTTCGGTGGCGTGCAGCCGGATGTTGTAATCCGGGAATTTTTCCAATAGTGCCAGCATCAACTGCTTGCCGATGCCGCGTCCCTGAAACTGCGGATTCACCACCACCAATCCAATGGTGGCCGCCTGCTCGCCCCAGCGCCAGCCCAACGCGCTGCCGACAAATTCGCCCTGCTCTTCAGCCACCACACCTTCGCCCAGCGCCAGCGCCTGCTGCCAGTCTTCGCGGCGATGCGGCCACTTGAGCTGCTGAGTGATGGCAAAGCCGTGTTCAATATCGTTTTGCGTCATGGCGCGTAGTGTGATCATGGTTGTTCCTTGCAAATGAGGTCGCCATAAATGGCGACCCTACGGGTTCAGTGCCGGTTTTGTAGGGTCGCCATTTATGGCGACCTGGCATTTACTCTGCCTTCAACACTTCTTCGTGCTCATCCAGCCAGCCCTGACGCAGCTCTGGCACCGCACGCTTCAGACGTTCAAAATACAATTCGGTGGTGGGTTTGTCGTAATCCGCGCGCGAAATCTGCGTGACAATTTTGCCCGACTGCATCACCACGATATCGTCACACACCGCGCGTACCGCGTGCATGTCGTGGCTGATAAACAGCACCGACAAGCCCAGCTCGCGACGCAGTTCGCTGATTAAATCCAGCACTGCCGCTGCAACCACGGTATCCAACGCCGATGTCACTTCATCGCACAGAATCAAATCCGGCTCGGCGGCCAGCGCGCGCGCCAGATTAACACGCTGTTTCTGTCCGCCAGACAGCGCCCACGGGCGTCGCCACAACACGGTGCGCGGTAACTTGACCAGATCCAGCAGCTGATGCAGACGCCGATCGCGATCGGCGCCTTTCAGCCCGTGAAACAACGTCAGCGGACGCGTCAGAATCTGCTCGACGCTGTGCGCCGGATTGAGCGCGGTATCGGCCATCTGGAACACATATTGAATGCGGCGCAGTTCATTGTCTGGACGCTTATGCATATCACCGTTGATGTAATGGCCATTGAACAGAATGTGGCCGTGACTCGGCGCGTTAAGTCCAGCAATGGCGTGTGCCAGCGTGGTTTTGCCCGAACCGGACTCGCCAATAATGCCTATTGCCTGGCCTTTCCACAGCTTCAGATTGATATCTTCGAGAATGCGAATTTTCGGTTGACCATCACTGTCTCGCGGGCCATAACCGGCGCTGAGATCGCGCACTTCCATCAGCGGCTGCATATCCGCCTCAGCACAGGTCCAACTGCTGGGGCGCTCTTTCTGCCGCGCCGCATCCATCAGCAGCTGCGTGTATTCCGCCTGCGGTGCGCCAATTAATTTTTCAGTGGTGCCGTACTCGGCCATTTGGCCGCGCAGCAGTACCAGAATGCGGTCGGCCATCTGTGCCACCACCGCTAAATCGTGGCTGACGTAAATCGCCGTCACGCCACGTTGCGCCACCACGCGGCGAAACGCCTTTAGCACTTCAACCTGCGTCGTGACGTCAAGCGCGGTGGTCGGTTCGTCAAGGATCACCACATCCGGATCGCCAATCAGCGCCATCGCCGTCATCAGGCGTTGCAGCTGACCGCCGGAGACCTGGTGCGGAAAGCGATCGCCGATGGTGTCAGGATTGGGCAGCGCCAGCTCGCGGAACAGCGCAATCGCCTTCTGTTTCGCGTCTTTGCGCTTCATGGTGCCGTGGATCACCACCGGCTCAATCACCTGATCGAGAATGCGCATGCCGGGGTTAAACGACGCCGCCGCACTCTGTGCGATGTAGGCCACTTTGTTGCCGCGAAACGCGCGCAGCTGGCCCGGCGACAGGCTGCGCACATCGGTGCCAGCCATGTGAATATTACCGTCGGCGATGCGGCAGCCATGACGCGCATAGCCCATCAGCGCCATGGCGATGGTGGTTTTGCCGGAGCCGGATTCACCAATCAGCGCCAGCACTTCACCCTTCTGCACCGTGAAACGAATATCAGAAACCAGATCGATCTCTTCACCTTTGTCGGTTTGCGCGGTGACGCGCAGGTTCTCAACCGCGATCACCGGCATGGCGGTATGTGGCGTCACGTTCATGCTCCCTCCTTCGCCAGCGTCAACGGACGCATCTGCTGCAGGCTGTCAATAAACAGGTTAGCGCCAATCGTCAGGCTGGCGATGGCCACGGCCGGCATCAGCACCGCAGGTGAGCCGTTGAACAAGCCTTGCAGGTTCTCACGCACCAGGGTGCCCCAATCGGCATACGGCGGTTGCACGCCGAGGCCGAGGAAGCTCAATCCGCTTAGCAGCAACACAATGTAGACAAAGCGCAGGCCAAAGTCGGTGAGCATCGGATGCACCATGTTGGGCAGAATGTCGTGGATCGCCACGTACCAGCGGCTTTCACCGCGTAAACGCGACGCGCGCACGTAATCCATATTGCGCAGGCTGCTAGCCATGGCGAAGGCGATACGGAACGCGCCGGGCCAGTAGGTAAAGATGGCGGTAAGAATCAGCATCGGTAGCGATGAACCGAACACCGCGACAATCATCAGCGACAGCACTTTGCCTGGCAGCACCAGCAGCGCATCGTTAACGCGTCCGAGCAACTCTTCCAGCCAGCGCCCGGCGACCGCCGCCAGCAGTGCCAGTAATGTACCGATGATGCTGGCGCACAGCGCGGCGGTCAGCGCCAGGCCGATGGAAAATTTCGCGCCATACAGAATGCGACTGAGGATATCGCGCCCAAGGTAATCCGTGCCGAGCACGTTGGCAGACGTCATGCCACCGAGCATCGGCCCGCCGCCGATATCTTCGACATTGTGCGGTGCCAGTTGCGTACCAAATAGCGCCATCAGCAGCCAAAACAGCGAGATCAGCAGTCCAATACGGCCCGAAAGCGATAGCGACTGAAACAGACGGACAGGCAGCAGTAACGTATTCATCAGCTTCTCCATTTCGGGTTAAAAGCGATAGTGAGAATATCCGCCGCCAGCAGCAGCACCAGATAACAGGCGGCGAACAGCATCACGCACAGCTGCACCACCGGCAGATCGCGGTTGCTGACCGCATCCACCAGCGCACTCGCCAGGCCGGGATAGCTAAAGATCGATTCGATGATGATCACCCCACCGAACAGATACGACAGGCTGAGCGAGATGGCGTTAGCAATCGGTCCAACCGCATTCGGCAGCGCGTGGCGCAACACCGCACGCAACGGTGACACGCCTTTCAGCAGCGCCATCTCCAGATACGGGCTGTCGAGCTGGTTGATGATGGCGGAGCGCGTCATGCGCGCCATTTGCGCCACCAGCACGCAGCACAGCGTCAGCACCGGCAGCGCGTAGGCTTTGAGGTAGCTGATCACGTCCATGTCTGGGCTGCCGAACGACATCGCCGACACCCAATGCAGTTTCACCGCGAAGATCAGCACCGCGACTGTCGCCACCAGAAATTCCGGCACCGCAACGGTGGCCATGGTGCTGATCACCAGAAAGCGATCCAGCGCCGAGCCACGATTCATCGCGGCCACGATGCCGATAATCAGTGCCAGCGGCACGCAAATCACCGTGGTGATGCCGGCTAACTCCAGTGTGGCGGGAATGCGCTGCTCAACCAGCTGCAACACCGGCAGATGGCTGGCGAACGAGGTGCCAAAATCCCCCTGCAACATGCCGGTAAGCCAGGTGAAATAGCGTACCAGCAGCGGCTGATCCAGCCCCAGTTGCTGACGTAACGCCGCTACCGTTTCCGGCGTGGCGTTTTGTCCCAGAATCATCTGCGCAGCGTCACCGGGCAACAGGCTGGTGATAAAGAACACCACCGCCGAGACGATAAGCAAGGTCAGGATGCCTGCGCCTGCACGCCGGGCAATCAGGAACAACATGTATCGGTTCATCGGCGATCTCCTTGTACGGAATCATCAGGCGCTGATTATGCGGTCGCCATGAATGGCGACCCTACGATGCGGTTTTGTAGGGTGCGCATTCATGCGCACCTGCATAACCAGCCAATTTTTTGCTTAACTGACAACCATTGCGCCATGAATGGCGACCCTACGTCAGGCATTCAGCCAGGCGAACTCATGGAAGCGATAGCCCATCATCATGCCGCTCGGCCAGGCTTCCACGCCGCCCACTTTCTTGCTGTAGCCATCGGTGGAGCTGATAAAGGTCGGGATGATGGTGCCGCAGTGATCGTAAATCAGCTTCTGCATGTCACCGTACATCTGCTTGCGTTTGGTCTGCTCGCGCTCACCGCGCGCTGCCACCACCAGTTGGTCAAACTGCGCGTTCTTCCAGCCCGATTCGTTGTTCGCCGCCGATGAGAGATAGAACTGCGAGAACAGCATATCCAGCGTCGGGCGCGGATTGATTGAACCGTAGCCGACCGGATCTTTGGTCCAATGCGTTGACCAGTAGCCGTCATACGGCACGCGGCGCACTTTGATATTCAGTCCGGTGCTACGCGAAACCTGCTGAATCAGCTGGCCGCCCTCCACCGAGCCTTCAATGTTCGGCGTGGTGATGATCTCAATCGTCGCGCCTTTCATGCCGGCCTTCTCGATATGGAATTTGGCTTTCTCGGCATCCAGCGGGCGCGGTTTGAGATCGGCGTTATACAGCGGATGCCACGGCGGCACCGGCGTATCGTTACTGATGTCGCCGTAACCCTGCAGCACGGTTTTCACCAGAATCTCGCGCGGCTGCAGATATTTCATCGCCAGCACGAAGTCTTCGTTGCTGCCCGGCTTGACGTCGGTGCGCACAATCAGGTTGGTGTACATGCCGGATTTACTCTCCAGCACGCCGTAATCGGCAGTCGCTTTGATGCGATTGCAGTCGGCGGCGCTCAGGGTAGAGACGATATGCAGGTCGCCCGACATCAGCGCATTGACGCGTGCCGCCTGATCGGTGACGCCCAGCAGCTCGACTTCGTCGAGATGGGGCAAGCCCGGCTTGTAGTAGTTCGGGTTTTTCACTCCGACGGAACGCACACCGGGCGTGAACTCTTTCAGCTTGAACGGACCAGTACCAATGCCTTTGCTGAAGTCTTTGGTGCCGTCCTGCACGATCAGGAACGGCGCGCTGGCCAGCATAAACGGCACGTCGAAGTTGGCCTGGCTAAGTTCCAGTTTCACTTCATTATCGTTAACCGCGGTAAAGGTTTTGAACTGATCGGCCAGTTTGAAGGCGTTGGACGCGACGGCCGGATCTTTGTGGCGGCTCAGTGAGTAGATGACATCTTTGGCGGTCAGCGGTTTGCCATCGTGGAAGGTGACGCCTTTGCGCAGTTTGATTTGCCAGGTGATGCCGTCGCTGGAGTCGATGGATTCCGCTAGCGCCGGTTGCACCGCAAGGCTTTTGTCCAGTTCGGTTAAACCGCTGTACACCATAAATTGACGGGTGTAATCGCCGCTGTTGTTGCCTTTAGCCGGGTCGAGCGTATCGGTGGCGGAGGCGTTGGACATGGCGGCGCGCAGCTTGCCCCCTTTCACCGGCGTGGTTGCCGCAAAGCTCATCTGCGGGAAAGCGACCAGACCGCTGCTCATCACCGCACCGGCAGACAACAACTTCATCAGGCCACGGCGCGACATCGACCCTTCGGTCAACATGCGGTTCAGGGCCGGATTTACAGCGTCAGACTCTTTATCGAATTTACTCATCTGCACACCCTCAATATGATTTGTTGTTGAGTTCGTTTTTCGAATTCCAGGAACGCAATGTCCCTCGCCAACATTGCGCAATAAATTGCGCCGCTACGGTTTGTGCACCTTGTTGTAGCGGCGCGATTTATCGCGCGGTTTTGGCACACGGCGTGTCACGACAACCGATCCTTGGCTTTGTAATACAGCCCCGCGAGGGGCAAAAACCACGGTTTACCGTGGTAACCGGGCAGCGCAGGCCAGGTATCGCGCTGCCAGGGATTTTCGTTGCGTTTTTCCGCCAGCAGATCGGCCATCACGCGGCCCATCCACACCGACATCTGCGTACCGTGGCCGCTGTAGCCCATGGAATAAAACACACCGTCCTGTTCACCGGCGTGCGGCAGGCGATCGGCGGTCATGTCCACCATGCCGCCCCAGCAGTAATCGATGCGCGACTTGCCGAGCTGCGGGAACAGCGCGGTCATCGCCGCCCGCAGCACGTCGCCACTGCGCGTATCTGAGGTCGGGTTGCTGACCGCAAAGCGCGCGCGTCCGCCAAACACCAGCCGACGGTCGGACGTGGTACGGAAATAATTGCCGATATTCAGTGAGGTTACGTAGGTGCGATCGTTGGGCAGCACTTGATTGATCAATTCGTCGCCGAGCGGTTCCGTCACCACAATAAAGCTGCCGACCGGCACGATGCGCCTCTGGAACCACGGGAAGGGGCCTTCGTTGGAGACGCCGGTGGCCATCATCACTTTGTCAGCAACGATCTCGCCCTGCGCGGTGGTCACGCGGTGGCGATGGCCATCGAGACGGGTTAAAGCGGTAACGGCGTGATGCGGGTAGATTTTTGCCCCGCTGCGCGCCGCCGCTTCTGCCAGGCCAATGCCAAACTTGCCCATGTGCATCTGGCCGCCACGCTTCTGCAGCAGGCCACCGTGAAAGGCCTCGCTGCCCACTTCACGGCGAATCTCATCTTTGCTAATCAATTCAATTTCCGGGTCGACGGTGTCGCGCATCAACTGCCACGCGCTGCGCAGACCGGGAAAATGCGACGCTTTGCTGGCCAGTTTTAGCTTGCCGCACAGGCGGAAATCACAATCGATGTTTTCTTCGCGCACCAGCTGTTCGACATAGCTCACCGCATCGTCATAAGCGCGATAGAAGCGGCTGGCCTGCTCAATTCCCTGGCTCTCCACCAGCGAGGCGAAGTTCTGCGCCACGCCGGTGTTGCAGTGTCCACCGTTCCGCGCCGACGCCTGGCTCATCACTTCGCCGCTTTCCAGCACCACCACATTGATGCCGCTGCGTGCCAGGTTAAGCGCAGTCGAAATGCCGGTAAAACCGCCGCCAATCACCACCACGTCGGCCACGCCTGGCAACGGGCCAGTGGCTGCGCCGCTAAAGGTGGGTGCTGTGGCTTGCCAGAATGATTCGAGTTTCATCGCCGCCTCCGGGCTTAGAGTCCAACCACAGCGGGCAGACCGCCGATATTGTTGATTTCGGTGTATTCATACGCCGGATTGGCCGGATCATGACCGCGATTGACCCATACCTTGTTCTTGATGCCCATGTCGTAGCAGGTCATCAGGTCGTAACGCAGGCTGGATGAGACATGCAGAATCTCGTCCGGGCCGCAATTCAGCTTATCCAGCATGTACTCAAAGCCTTTCATCTGCGGCTTGTAGGCGCCGACTTCTTCGGCGGTGATGGTCATATGGATCGGCGCGCCCAGACGCGGCACGTGATGCGGGATCAAATCGTTCATCGAGTTGGTGAGCAGCACCAGCGGGAACGCTTTGGCCACTTCGGCTAAGCCGGCGGGCACATCGGGATGCGGGCCCCACGTGGCGCAGTCGGTGTAGATAAAGTCGCTATCTGCCTGGCTCCACTTCACGCCCCACTTTTTGCAGGTGCGCTGAATGGCATCACTGACCACGTCGTAATAAGGCTTCCACGCGCCCAGCACCTCATCAAAACGGTAACGGGCAAAATCGGTGGTGAACGCCCGCATCTCCTGCGCGGACACACGATCGTTGAAGCAGCGTTCAGCTGCGCCTGCCATGTCAAAATTGATCAGGGTGCCGTAGCAATCAAAGGTGATGAATTTCGGTTTAAACAGTGCCATGAAGCGACCTCGCGGTTGAGAACACAAAAATTAGAAATCGATTAACACGCTCTTCTGGCGCTGACAGGCCTGGAAAGCCTGACGTCCCAGATCCTTGCCAATGCCCGAGCCGAGGAAGCCGCCGGTCGGGATAATGAAATCGCCGGATCGCCCGTAGCGATTAACCCACACGGTGCCGGATTCCAGTGCACGCACCGCACGCAGCGCCCGCGGCAGACTCAGCGTATGTACACCTGCACACAGGCCGTAAGTTTCATGGGCCGCCAGCGCCAATCCTTCCTCTTCATCGTCGAACGGTTGCACGGTGAGTACCGGACCAAAAATTTCCTGCTGCACCGCCGGATTATCGTTGGCGACACCGCACAGCAGCGTCGGCTGCCAGAACCAGCCTTCGGCGGTGTCGGCGAAGCGTTCGCCACCCACCAGCACTTCAGCGCCCTGCGCTTTGGCATCGGCAATCACCGAAGCCACTTTGTTGCCCTGACGCTCATCGATCAGCGGCGCATAGCGGCTGCTCTCCAGCCAGGTCATGCCGGGACGCGGCTGCTGACAAAGCGCGACCAATCTATCCAGCAGCGGCTGCGCAATACCGCGCTGCACAATTAAACGGGTTCCGGCTACGCACGCCTGACCGCCGTTGGCGGTGAAGCCGCGCAGAATTCGCTGCGCCAGCACGTCAATATCACCGGCATCATCGAACACCAGCTGCGGGCTTTTGCCGCCCAGCTCCAGCGTGACCGGTTTCATGCCGTGCTGCGCCACATCGCCCATGATGCGTGCGCCCGTGGCGGTTGACCCGGTAAAGGAGACTTTGCGCACCAGCGGATGCGTAACCAGCGCGCTGCCGGTCACCGCGCCGCTGCCCTGCACGATATTCAGTACGCCCGCCGGTAAACCGGCCTGCACCGCCAGTTCGGCCATGCGCACGGTGGAGAACGGCGTCAGTTCAGACGGTTTCAGGACCACCGCATTTCCTGCTGCCAGCGCCGGACCGCATTTCCAGGACGCCATCGACAGCGGGAAATTCCACGGCGTAATGGCGCCGATCACACCATACGGCTCAGCAATCAGCATGCCGAGGCTGCTTTCCTGGGTGGGGAACAGATCACCGCTGTATTTGTCGGCGCACTCGGCGTAGAAGCGGATGGCTTCGGCGGTGAAAGGAATTTCGTGCTGGATGACATCGCTGATCGGGCGCGTTGAACCGAGTGATTCGAGCTGGGCCAGTAACGCATCGTTTTCAATCAGATCGGCCCAACGCCGCAGAATTTTACCTCTGGCACGTGGAGCACAACTGCCCCAGCCGCTGGTTTTCAACGCCTGATGGGCGGTGGTGACGGCGCTATCAACATCCTCAATCTGCGCTTCAGAGAGTTCGGCATAGACTTTGCCGTCGGACGGACGTTTAACGGCAAAACGCGCGCCCGCCGTTTTAAGATGTTGTCCACCAATATAATGACCGGCAGGAAGTGAAACTTTTTCAGGGTCGAAACTTAACATGGAAAATTCCTTATTTGTTACACCCATCACAGACGCGCTAATTAACGATTTGCACTGCGTTTTTCTGTCACGCTAATAAGCTAATGCAGAAAGTATGCCAGCCCAATGAAAAATAAAAATGCGTAAAAAACAGCGCAAAAAAATTTTCTGCCGTATTGATGAGCGAAATTTTGCGTAATTGCCGAAGGAATAAACAGATGATTTACTTCACAAATTATGTGCATCGCGGCGGTGCATCTCGCATGAAACTTGCACTAAAACGGGGATAAGCGGGGGAAATATGACGCGGAGCACAAAATAAAACAGCGCCGCGAACCCGAAGGAGCGGCGCTGTTTTCGTGGTCGCCATAAATGGCGACCCTACGAGCCTAATTTGTAGGGTCGCCATTTATGGCGACCGAAAATTAAAGACTGCCAATATGAAAGGTTTTTTGTTCCAGATACTCTTCAATTCCGTAACGCGATCCTTCACGACCTAATCCGGATAATTTAATTCCACCGAAGGGGGCGGCATCTAATGATATTGCACCGGTATTAAATCCGACCATGCCAAATTCTAATGCTTCTGCCACGCGCCATGCCCGGCGAATATTTTCGGTAAAGAAATAGGCGCCAAGTCCGTAAGGCGTGTCATTCGCCATGCGGATCGCCTCTTCCTCAGTGTCGAAGACAAACAGTGGTGCCACCGGACCAAAGGTTTCTTCATGTGCAATACGCATGCTGCTGGTGACATTGCCCAACACCGTTGGCGCGACAAAGGTGCCATTCGGCGCGCTGATGCCACCGTGCAGCAAGGTCGCGCCCTGGCTGAGCGCATCGTCGATATGGCTGTTAACTTTCTCCACCGCACGATCGTTAATCAGTGGCCCAATGGTGCTGTCCGGCGCAAAACCGTCGCCGACTTTGAGCGCCGACACCGCGTCCAACAAGCGTGTACTGAAGCGCTCATAGATGCCGCGCTGCACCAGAATGCGGTTAGCGCAGACGCAGGTTTGTCCGGCGTTGCGGAATTTACTCGCCATCACGCCGGGAATGGTGATATCCAGATTGGCATCATCGAACACAATCAGCGGCGCGTTGCCGCCCAGTTCCAGGCTCAGGCGTTTAATGCTGTCGGCGCTCTGCTGCATCAACAGCTGACCCACGCGGGTGGAGCCGGTGAAGGAGATTTTGCGCACCGTGCCGCTGGCGGTCAGCGTGCGGCCAATTTCAGTTGGTAAGCCGGTGAGCACTTGCAATACGCCGCTCGGGAAACCCGCGCGTTCCGCCAACACCGCCAGCGCCAGCGCCGACAGCGGCGTGAGTTCAGAAGGTTTAACGATAATCGGGCAACCCGCGGCTAAAGCCGGTGCTACTTTGCGGGTGATCATTGCAATCGGGAAGTTCCACGGCGTGATCGCCGCTGCCACGCCAACTGGCTGTTTCAGCACCAGTATGCGGCGATCATCGCTCGGCGCGGGAATGGTATCGCCATAGATACGGCGCGCTTCTTCCGCGAACCACTTCACAAAGCTGGCGCCGTACAGCACTTCACCTTTGGCCTCCGCCAGCGGTTTGCCCTGCTCGGCGGTCATGATGATCGCCAGGTCATCGGCATTTTCAATAATCAGCTGGTGCCACTTCTCCAGCAGCGCGGCGCGCGTGGCGTTGGGTGTTTTGCCCCAGCTGACGCGCACCGACTCGGCATATTCTATCGCCTGCTCCGTTTCCGCCGCACCCAGTGCCGGAATGGTGGCAATCGGCTGCTGCGTGCCGGGATCGATCACCTGCAGCGTTGCGCCCTGATGCGCATCCTGCCAGCGACCGCCAAACAGCGCCTGTTGGCGCAGTAATTCCGTATCTTTGAGTTGAATTCGCGACATGACAATCCCCTGTATCTTCGTCATTTCACTGTAACGTGACGCGACAGCGCAGGATGTTTTTCTGCTGGAGGGAATGTTGATTGGCGTCTGTTTTGCGGTGGGAAAAGAAATTTTATGCTGTGTGTTTTGGTCGCCATAAATGGCGACCCTACGAATGTTTGGTGAGGTTTTGTGGGGTCGCCATAAATGGCGACCGGAAAGCAGCTTAAATCTGGAAATCGATTGCCGGTTCGTTTTCGGTTTCGTAGGAGAGCGCCTGACGTTTGATCTCCTCCAGCGACAGATTGGCGTTACACAGTTCGAGGAACTGCCACACGTAGTTGCGCTGCAGTTGACCCCGCTTCAGCCCAAGCCACACGGTGTTGGCATCGAACAGATGATGCGTGTCGATTTTTACCAGATCTTCACCTTCATAAATATCGCACGCCTGATCGGCGAGGATACCGACGCCAAGACCGAGTTCGACGTAAGTTTTCACTACGTCAGAATCCTGCGCACTAAGCACGATATCTGGCCTGAGTCCTGCCGCCTGAAACGCACGATCGACGCGCGAACGGCCGGTAATCCCCTGACGATAGGTGATCAGCGGATAGCGACTGAGACTGGCAAGCGTCACCGGCTGATGCTGCAACAGTTCATGATCGTGCGGCACCAACAGTGAGTGATGCCAGCTGAACCACGGGAACGCCGCGAGACTGCTGTTATTCACCAGCTGTTCAGAGGCAATGCCGATATCGGCTTCACCCGCCAGCAGCATGGCAACGATCTCCTGCGGCGACCCCTGATTCAGTTCAAGACGGACGTTCGGATAGAGCTGACGAAACGCTTTGATCACGCGCGGCAGGCTGTAACGCGCCTGGGTATGCGTGGTGGCGATGGTCAGCACGCCGCTGGTTTCATTGGTAAACACATCCGCTAAGCGGCGTACTTTGCCCGCTTCATCAAGGATGCGCTCAGCAATGGTCAACAGCGCCTTGCCCGGTTCGGTCATGCCTAACAGTCGCTTGCCACGACGAATAAAAATTTCCACGCCCAGTTCATCTTCCAGATCGCGAATATGGCGGCTTACCCCGGACTGGGAGGTAAACAGCGTATTCGCTACTTCGGTCAGGTTGAACTCGCAACGGGCCGCTTCACGTATAATTTTAAGTTGCTGGAAATTCACACCCTTTTCTCCTGGTTCCTGCCCCTGTTTCGTCCATGTTATGAAGTTGGCGTCATGGCAACAAATAATAAAAAACGGTTTGTTATGCGGAATAGTAATAAGGGAGAGAGCTGACGGACGCCCTCATCCCCGCCCTTAGCCGTCAGCGAGCGAGGGAGTTGATCGAGCGAGTGGAAGGATAGGTCATTTATTTAACGGATAGGGGCGGGATCGGTTCCCTCTCCCGCACGCGGGAGAGGATTAAGGTGAGGGAAAATATGCGTTTAACTCATCCCACCAACATCAATTCACGATCCTCAACCGCTGGCTTATTCAGCAGCGACAGCAGAATATTCTTCACTGCCTGCGCCGATGGCGACAGCGGCAGACGCGCCGAGATATTCAGCGACAATGGCAAATTCAGCGATGGGCTATTGATGCGCGCCATCCACGCATGGGTTGAACTCACCAGCGCCCGCGCGGCTGATTCCGGTAACACCGTAACACCCATACCGCTGGCAACGGCGGCGGTCAGCGTGGAGATAGATTCGATTTCACCGATGATGCGCGCGCTCAAGCGACGCAGCGAGAAGGCTTCATCAACGCGTTTACGCACCGCGCTGTAGTCACGTGGCAGGAACAAGCTCATCTGCGCCACGTCCGCCAGATCGACCGTCGCCCCCGGACACGCCGTTGCGCCGACCAGATAGAGCTCTTCTTTCATCAAAGGAATACTGTTAATGCCCGCGGTTGGCGCACGGTCATAAAGCACCGCCATATCCAACTGACCGTTCATCACTTTTTCATTCAGCGACGTGCCGCTGTTTTCATGCAGATACACCAGCACATCCGGGAACTGTTCACGCACCGTTTGCAGCAGCGGCATGGTGAGCGTGGACGCCGCAGTGCCCGGTGCTAAACCGATGGAAACCTGGCCGTTCAAGGCCTGACCGGCATTGATTACCGCCGTTTGCGCCTGTTCACACTGACGCAAGATGGTACGAGCATGAGCATAAAGAATTTTACCGGCTTCAGTTGGCGTGACACCGCGCTTAGTGCGGATCAGCAATTGCTGATCGAGTTCATTTTCCAGCGTCGCAACCTGCTGGCTAAGCGCAGGCTGCGCGATGTGCAGCACTTCTGCTGCCTGAGTCAGGCTGCCGATATCGACGATTTTTACAAAATACTTGAGTCGTCTTAAATTCATGTTGCCTCCGTCAATCCCCGAATACCCAGGTTGGGTGTTTCAGCCTGCTGGCTTATGGAAATGAAGTTGCAATATGCAGGCCAGGTTTGTTGGCGATACAAAATTGCGTAGCAGGATTTTTCCTAAAGGCACGGAAAATAAGCGTTTGTGATTACCTCGAAGGAGTTAATAAGCGTGTGCGATAACGCATAAGGATTAAGAACTCAGTCAATCGCACCATGATGGTGCGGAAAATGCGAGTCAGGTGTGCAAAAAAGTGATGACGCGATGAGCGGGTATGGTGCAGAAATAGCCGAAAAAGGGCAGAAATAGCGGTAAAGAAACGAAATGAGCGAAATAGAAGAGGATTAACCAGCTGGAAAACTTATTCTCAACTCTCTGCGGCCATTAAAAAGGTGCGCATAAATGCGCACCCTACAAAAGCCCGTAGGGTCGCCATTCATGGCGACCACACTCTCAGCGTTTTTTACGGTTTCTATGCATATCTATTGAAACCGCGGCAACGATAATGATGCCTTTAATGATGTCCTGCACGTAAGCATCCACACCGACAAAGGTGAAGCCGCTCTTAATCAGGCCAAGAATCACCGCACCAATCAGCGTACCGGTAATGCGCCCTACGCCGCCCATCAGGCTGCTACCGCCGATAACGGCCGCCGCGATGGCATCCAACTCGTACGCCATCCCCATGCTTGACTGGCCGCTACTCACGCGCGCCGCCAGCACGACGCCCGCCAGCCCTGAAAGCGCACCGGCGATGGTATAGACGATGATCAGGTATTTATTAACGTTGATACCGGACACTTTGGCGGAGGTCATGTTGCCGCCAATCGCGTAGACATATTTGCCGTAGCGGGTGTGTTTCAGCGCGATATGGAACAGGAACGCTACCACGAGGAAGATGATAACGGGCATTGCGCCCTGACCGATGGAGGTGAAGCCATCTGACAGGAAGCTGATGGGGTTACCCTGCGTGTAGTACTGCGCCAAACCGCGGGCCGATACCATCATGCCGAGCGTGGCGATGAACGGAGGAATACCGGTTTTGGTGATCAGCACGCCGTTCATCACGCCACACAACAACCCCACGCCAATCCCGGCGATAATCGGGATAACCGCAGGCAGGTTAACCAGCGAGGGATACATCGGTGACAGGCTGTCCGAGGTTTGCGCCAGACTGGCCGCCACCACCGCAGTTAACGCAATAACCGAACCGGAGGACAAGTCGATACCGGTGGTGATGATGACCTGGGTCACGCCCACCGCGATAATCCCGATGATCGCCACCTGCAGAATAATCAGCACTAAGCGATTGGTGTTCATCAGGAAAGATTGATCACGCACGTACCAACCGGCAATTTCAAAGATCAGGGCAATGCCCACCATCACAACAAAAATCCCGGTGTCTTTTGGCATCTTGTGACGCAAGCTGCTAAAGAAGGAACCCTGTTCTGCGGCCTGCGGGGCCGTAATTTTTACGTTACTCATAGATGTCTCACGCCTCACTCGGATGCCAACGACAAAATGGATTCCTGATTGGCCTCTTCTTTATCGAGGATGCCGGTTATACGTCCGCCGTGCATCACCATCACGCGGTCGCTCATGCCGATAATCTCTGGCAGCTCGGACGACACCATGATGATGGCGACACCGCGGTTCGCCAGTTCGCTAATCAAACGGTAGATTTCCGCTTTTGCTCCCACATCAATACCGCGCGTGGGTTCGTCGAGAATCAGGATCTTCGGTTGCGCCAGCAGCCAGCGGGCAATCAACACCTTCTGCTGGTTACCCCCGCTGAGGTTATTGATGATCTGATCCATGGTTGGGGTTTTGATGTTCAGCTTGCGAATCTGATCCATGCAGTCCTGAGCCATTTTGATGTGGCTGACAAAACCGCTTTTATGGGTGTAGTCGGGCATGTTGACGATGCTCATGTTCTCCATCACCGACAACACCAGGAACAGCCCCGACTTTTTGCGGTCTTCGGTGAGGAACGCCATGCCCTTCTCTATCGCCGTTGAAGGCGAATCGATTTTGACCGGCACGCCATCGATGAGAATCTCACCGCTGTCAAAACGCTCCATGCCGAACAGGCTTTCCATCACTTCACTGCGCCCGGCACCCACCAATCCCGCTACGCCGAGGATTTCGCCTTTGCGCACCGTGAAATTGATGTCGGTGAAGCGGTCTTTGCAGGTGAGATTGCGCACCGTCAGCACATCTTCGCCGATTTCACCGTTGAATTTCGGGAATAGCTGAGTCAGTTCACGGCCCACCATCTGCGTAATCAGTGACTGGCGGGTGTATTCGCTGGTGTTATTGCTGCCCACCCACGCGCCGTCACGGAAGATGCTGATCTCATCGGTGATGGCGAAAATCTCGTCCATTTTATGGCTGATATAGATAATGGCTTTACCCTGCTCGCGCAGGTCACGGATGATGGTGAACAGATGCGCCACTTCAGTTTCCGTCAGTGCCGACGTCGGTTCATCCATAATCACGATGTCCGAGTTCCAGGAGACCGCTTTGGCAATTTCCACCATCTGCTGCGACGCGATACTCAGCTCACCGACCATCCGTTCCGCTTTCAGGCGGATATTCAGTTTGTTCAGCAGTTCCTGGGTCTGTTTATTTAGCTTGCCGTGATCAACAAAGCCGTACTTCATCGGTTCGCGACCCAGCCAGATGTTCTCAGCCACGGTCATGTGAGGCACCAGATTCAGCTCCTGGTGAATCATGGAGATACCGGAACGCAGCGCATCCATGGTGTCCTGAAACTGCACTGGCTCCCCTTTAATGCGAATGGTGCCCTTATCGGGACGATACATCCCGATAAGGCATTTCATTAAAGTGGATTTGCCCGCGCCATTTTCACCCATCAGGGCATGTACCGACCCCGGTTTAATACGCAGTGAGACATTGTCGAGTGCCTTCACTCCAGGGAAGAACTTGCTGATGCCTTCGGCTTCAAGCGCAAAAGCGGTCATACATCACCTCCGTACGGCTAAGTCGGTTACGGTTTATTTCTGATTCTGACTGGCGAATTTTTCGTAGTTTTCTTTGGTGATCAGCTGGAAAGGAATATCGACCACTTTCTGCACTTTCTCGCCGTTAATCAGTTTGACCGCCGTTTGGACAGCGCCTTCACCCTGGCCTTTAGCATCCTGGAACACCGTCGCGACCATTTTGTCATTCTTGATCATCTGCAGTGCATCGGGGGTGCCATCAACACCCGCCACCAGGATGTGGTTGGGGTTTTTGCCCAAAGCCTGAAGTGCGCCGATGGCCATTTCATCGTTGTTGGAGGCAATCGCCTGAATGTCATCGCCCGCTGTCAGCCAGTTACTCACCACGTCTACCGCATCGTTACGGGTAAATTTCGCGGTCTGTTTCTGTATCACTTTGATACCCGGATATTTCGCCACTACCGCTTCAACACCTTTGGTGCGCTCACGAGTCGATTCGTTGGCAAGGTCGCCCAACAGAATGGCCACATTGCCTTTGCCGTTCATCTTTTTAGCCAGCGCTTCCATCTGCAGACGGCCCGCCAGCTCAGAGTCAGAACCGACAAACGCCATTTTGTCTTTCAACTCGCCCGCCGGTTTGCGGTTAACAAATACCAGCGGTACACCGGCTTTCGCCGCTGCATCTACCAGGGGTTTTACCGCGTTGGTATCCACCGGGTTAACGATGATGGCGTCAACGCCCTGACCAATGAAATTCTGTACCTGCTGCAGCTGCTGTGAAACATCGCCTTTGGCGTCTTCAACCTGGCCCTTGATGTTGTCTTTTTGCATCTCTTTTTGCATTGCGGTGCGCAGAATGGTGAGGAAGTTGTCATCAAACAGCGCCATAGAAACGCCCACCTGAAGATCTTTTGCCATGACAGCGGCAGGTAACATGCAAACTAACAGGGAAGTTAATAACGCTTTTTTGAATTTCATAGGTAACCCTTCTTATTCGTTAACATGCTCAGATTGGCTGAGACCGCGAATGAAAAATATCTTTTACATTCACCCAACGTCGCTGGCGTTTTTTTTGTGGTTGTAGAGGTAAGGCTTCTGGTCTAACGCTATCGGTTTACTGCATCTTTTCGGTGTAACTCACTACTTATCAGCTAGTTATTTTCGAAATGCCGTTTCAGATGAATGAAGTCATTTCGCCGGTGATGATAAGCAGTTCATTTATTTCATCCGATTGACATTTGAAACTTTCATCATAAAAGCACTGAAATGATTGTTTTAAAATCGGCAAATAACAAAACTTTGACATGCATCTAACATCTCAAAGGAATTGCGTTTAAATTGAGATCCTGTTGGCAGTTTAGAATCTGATCATTCAAGGCAGAAAAGCAGCATTCCGCTGCTTTTACGCGCACTTAAACCAGAAGTGTGCAGTAGGGCTTTGACAACGGGGATCGGCATCGCTAATATGCGCCTCGTTCACACGATTCCTCTGTAGTTCAGTCGGTAGAACGGCGGACTGTTAATCCGTATGTCACTGGTTCGAGTCCAGTCAGAGGAGCCATATTTAGAGAAGCCCGCTTAGGAAACTAAGCGGGCTTTTTGTTTTTCTGTATTGTCTGACGCCACTCTTCTCTACTCGCATGCTTTTGTAGCGGCGCGGTTCTCATGCGCAGTGCGGCAATGCGCAATGAATTGCGCCGCTACAAGGCGTGCGCTCTAAATGAAAAAGCCCGCCCAGAATCACCTGGGCGGGCTTTTTCATTTAATCATTCGTTAATCGATGCCGCGTGGCAAAGCCGCCAGCTCCAGACTGCTGCGGAAATCGTTGCCGACATAATCAGTATCGATCAGCTGGCGGCGACGCAATTCCGGCAGCAGGCCGTTAAGCAGCAAATCCTGCTGATCGGGCTGGCCGAGTCCATGCAGCGAAATCACATCCAGCACGCCGGCGCGGTAGCGCTGTTCGATGGCATCGACCAAATTTTCTGGCGTACCGGCAACAAACCAGTGGCCGGTCTCTTCGGCTTTGATGATCAGCTCGCGCAAGGATAATCCTTCCAGCGCATAGTCACGGAAGATGGCCGCGCGCCCCTGACGACGATGCACCTGCGCCAGCTCGGGAATAAACGCGGCGGGCAGCGGTTGATCGAGCGGCAACTCACGCAGATCGATCTGACCGCCCAGCATATCGGCCACACGCAACCTCCCCTGTTCATAGTTGATGCGCTCATGCTTATCGCGCAAACGGCGCGCTACGTCGGCGTCGCTGTCGCCAATGATGGCGTGGAACGAATTCATGATCAGCGGCGGATTGTGTTCGCGGCCAACACGTCGCGCACGCTGCTGCACATCGGCGACAAACGCCTGCGCGGCCTCGAAGGTCGGTTGCGAGGTGTAAATCACTTCGGCGTAACGTGCACCGAGGGTTACGCCTGCTTCAGACTGGCCCGCCTGGAACTGCACCGGACGGCGCTGCGGTGGCGGCGGCACGTTGAGCGGACCCGCTACCTGGAAATAGTCGCCGCGATAGTTAATCGGATGCAGTTTGGTGTGATCGAGACGAATGCCACCGCTGGCATTGCGCTGCACCGCCGCGCGTTCGTTAGCGTCATACAGCGCGTTCATTACTTCGATAAATTCGGTGGCGCGTGCATACCGTTCCTGCGGTGGCGGCAGCTGGCTTTCGCCAAAGTTCTCTTCGCCAACCGATGAGGTCACCGCGTTCCAACCCGCACGACCGCCGCTGATGTGATCCAGCGTGCCGACCTGACGCGCCAGATTGTAGGGATGTAGCCAGCTGGTGCTGACGGTGGCAATCAACCCGATGTGCGACGTCACCTGGCTCAAAGCCGCCAGCGCAATCAGCGGATCTTGTGTGCCGGTGGTGCCGGCTAATCCTGCCGGATCGGCTTGCAGTAAATCGGCGGTGAACAGTCCGGTAATCTTTTCGCGCTCGGCAATCTTCGCCAGCTCAATGGCACGCGCGATGCCGACGCCCGGCTGGTTATCATTGGCGGCGGAAATCACACTGCTGGCGCCGACCAGCGTTTTCAATTTTCTGCGATAAGTTTGCGACACAACACGCTCCTTTATAGTTGTCGCGCGAAATCCGCTTTGACGGTGTTTAAGGCGTCCGCATCGGTCAGCAGACGTAAGCCGGTGCGCGCCAGCACGCGGGCGCCAATCAGCAGCGCCTGATAGCCACGCTCAGAGTTGGCCGCTTCACGGAATGGCACGGTATGGAAAATCAGATCGTCGGGGCCGATTTTCAGCCACGGATGCGCAGTCGGTACTGCATGACTGATATCGCCGGCATCGGTCGAGACTTTGTTCTTCTGCGGGGATAAATCGACCTGTTCGCCTGCCGCGCTAAACGCCTCCAGCAGCAGCGCATCCAGCGCCGGATTGAGTTTGAAATCACGGGGACCAATTTGATGATCAATCTCGACGCGCGCGCCGGTCGCCAGCGCCACGCCTTCGGCAATGGCGCGCAGACGCGGTTCAAGTGATTCGACCACTTCACGGCTGTCCGCGCGGATGTAGTAATGCGCCGACGCGTATTCCGGGATCACGTTCGGGGCCTGACCGCCGTTGGTAATAATGCCGTGCACGCGCACGCCGTCGGGCAGTTGCTGACGCAGCACGCTGATGCCGTTGTACAGCAGCACCAAGGCATCCAGCGCATTGATGCCCTCATGTGGCGCGCTGGCAGCATGTGATGGCTTGCCGTAGAAGTGGAAATAGAGATGATTATTGGCCAGCGTGGATTCGGTTAGTCGGGTTTTACCTGATGGATGCACCATCAGCGCTACGTCGACATCGTTAAGTAATCCGGCTTCGACAAAGCGCTTTTTCACGTTGCCTTTAGGGCCGCCCGGCCCGGCTAATCCGCCCTCTTCCGCTGGCGTACCCAGCACCACCACCCGTCCGCCGGTTTGATCCAGCACCTGCGAAAGTGTGATGGCTGCCGCCACGCTGGTGGTGCCAATCAGGTTGTGACCGCAGGCGTGTCCAATGCCGATTAGCGCGTCATATTCGGCGAGAAAGGCGATGGTTGGCCCGGGTTTGTCGCTGGCTTTCACCGCATAGAACGCGGTTTCATGCCCGGCAACGTTACGCGTGACCTCAAAGCCCTGCGCGGTCAGCAACTGCGTGAGCTGCTCGCTGGCGAAATATTCGTTGTTGCCGGTTTCGGGCTTTTGGAAGATGGCTTGCGCGACCGTGATGTAGGTTGCGCTGTGTTGTTCGAGGCTGCTTTCGAGCGTGAGCTGAAGAGGGTTCAGCGTCATGGGCATTGTCCTTTAGCAAAGAAATGCGCAATAAATTGCGCCGCTACAGTCGGTGTACGTATCCGTAGCGGCGCGATTTATCGCGCATCAGTGATAATCAATGTCGCTTATCAATACGCTGCACCAACCGGTCACCGACCCACTGAATGCCGCACACCAGCACAATCAGCACCGCGATCACCGCAATCATCACCGAGGTTTCAAAACGCTGATAACCGTAACGGATCGCCAGATCGCCCAGCCCGCCTGCGCCAATCGCGCCGGCCATCGCCGAAGCGCCAATCAGCGCCACCAGCGTCACCACAAAACCAGACAAAATGCCGGGTAAGGCTTCCGGGATCAGCACGTCCCAGACAATGCGCAACTTGCTGGCGCCCATGGCGCGTACCGCATCAATCAGCCCGCGATCGACCTCGCGCAGCGACACTTCAGCTACGCGCGCAAAATACGGCGTGGCGGTAATCGACAGCGGCACAATCGCCGCCCAGGTGCCGAGCGACGTGCCGACCAGAAAACGGGTAAACGGAATCAACGCCACTAACAAAATAATGAACGGCAGCGAGCGGAAGCTGTTGATAATCAGACCCAGCACACGGTTAACGCCGCGATGCTCGGCAATCCCGCCGGGGCTGGTCATCACTAAAATCAGGCCGAGCGGCAAACCGGCTACCAGCGAAAACAGGCCGGAAATCGCGGTCATTAATACCGTTTCGCCTAACGCATTCAGTAAAAGATCAATCATCACTGGCGACATAACCCACCAACTCCACTTGAGCCTGCTGCGCGTGCAGCCAGCTGAGAATCTGTTGCTCGTCGGCCGCGTTCGCCGCCGGGAGCGCAATAAAGAAACGCACTACCGCGTAGTGCTGGATGTGATCGATGCCGCCTTGCAGTAGGCGGAATTTGCCCGGCAGCGCGCCAGCAAAGCGGGTGAGCAGATCACCCTGCGCATCGTCGCCGGCAAAATGCACGCTATAAATGACGTCGCCCTGCGGTTGATCGCTGAGGCGCGCGGCAATATTTTCCGGCAGCTGTGGCAGCAAACCGCGCAACAGCGTGCGCGTCAGGTCCGATTGCGGATGCGCAAACACCTGCCACACCGGCCCCTGTTCGATAATGTGCCCGGCATCAATCACTGCCACGCGGTGCGCGACAGATTTGATCACTTCCATCTCATGGGTGATCAGCAGAATGGTAATGCCGAGTTTTTGATTCAGTGATTTGAGCAAGGCCAGAATCGAGCGCGTGGTTTCCGGATCAAGCGCGGATGTCGCTTCATCACACAGCAACAGCGCCGGACTGGCTGCCAGTGCGCGGGCAATGCCGACACGCTGTTTTTGTCCGCCGGATAACGCCGCCGGATAGCTTTGCGCTTTGTCCGCCAGTCCCACTAGCGCCAGCAGTTCCGCCACGCGCTGCTGGCGCTGCGCTTTATCCATGCCGGCGATTTTCAGCGGTAGCGCGACGTTCTGCGCTACCGTTTTCGCCGACAGCAGATTGAAGTGCTGGAACACCATGCCCACGCGGCTGCGCACCGTTTGCAGCTGCTTTTCCGACAGGCCGGTGATGTTCCGGCCTTCGATTTCTATGACGCCTTCATCAGGTTGTTCCAGCCCGTTGAGACAGCGGATCAGCGTGGATTTCCCCGCACCGCTGCGACCAATCAGGCCAAGAATTTCGCCTTTCTGCACCGTCAACGAGATATCGCGCAGCGCCTGGGTTTGTCCAAAGCGACGTGACACGCCTTGCAGACGCACCACGCTGCTGCTGTCACGAAACGTCACCTGCGCCTCGTCATGGATACTTTCCGCCACGCCGCGTTTGATGGCGGTATAGGGCGTTTCGGCTGCTGAGAATAACGTCATCTTTTTCGTTCCTTACCAGGCCGTCTCACCGGTGCCTTTATAGACCTTGTCAAACACAGTCTTCACGGCATCGTTCTGATAAGAAGCCACCAGCGTTTTCACCCACGGTGCGCTGACGTTCTCTTTCTTCACCGCAATAAAGTTGTTATACGGGTTATCTTTTACCGGCTCTTGTGCAATGCGGTCTGCGGCGGTCAGGCCACTTTTTAGCGCCCAATCGGTGTTGACCACGGCGGCGTCCAGGTCAGGAACGGAGCGGCCGATGATGCCGGAATCCAGCTCTTTGATTTGCAGATGATGTGGGTTAGACGTGATATCGGCGGTGGTCGCCGCGATGCCAACGCCCGGCTTCAGTTTGATTAGCCCTTGTTGTTCGAGCAGCACCAAGCCGCGCGCTTCGTTAGAGGGATCGTTGGGTACGCCAATCACTGCGCCCTCTTTCAGTTCTTTGGCGCTTTTCACTTTCTTCGAATAGAGACCAATCGGCCACACTGCGGTATCGCCGACGCGCACGATGTCGTAGTGATTAACCTTGATTTGGTTATTGAGGAACGGCTGATGCTGGAAGGCGTTGGCATCCACTTCGCCGTTTTGCAGCGCTTCGTTTGGCTGGTTGTAATCGTTGAAGATCACGGTTTTCACCGTTAAGCCTTTTGCCGCCGCCTGTTTGATCACTTCGCGCCAGACGTCTTCATCTTCGCCGCTGATGATGCCGACTTTGATCGAGGTTTTATCCGCCGCGTGCGCGATGGATAACGACGACAACGCGGCGCTGGCCAACAACACGGCGCCGGCCGTTAACATGAATTTATTTTTTACTGCTGACAGACGTGTGTGCATAAAATGCTTCCCTATCGTTATAATTGCGCGAGTCAAAATAAGCTGTCGTAACGACAGATGACCGCAGTATACGCAGTTGCTTATTCCTACATTATGATTTATTCAGAAATGCTATTCCTGAAAAGCATAAAGCCGCAGCGCCGCTCGCATCGCCACAAGCGAGAACAGGGCTGTGTTATCCTTTCCCTTTTGCTGGACTTGTTACTGAGCGCTATGTCGGACACCACAACCAAACGAAAAAATGACCCTGAAGGGCTAAAGAAACGCATCCTGGCCGGCGCGCTGAAAATGTTTGCCGAGTTCGGCATGCAAGGCGCGCGACTGGAGCAGATTGCTGAGCACGCGCAGACCACCAAACGTATGGTGGTGTATCACTTCGGCAATAAAGAGCAGCTGTATATTGAGGTGCTGGAGCAGGTGTATCAGGCGATTCGCCAGCATGAAACCGGTCTGAACCTTGCAGAGATGGAGCCGGAACGGGCGATGACCAAACTGGTGGAAGCCAGCTTCGACTACCACGTATCGCACCCGGATTTTATGCGGCTGGTGTGTACCGAAAACCTGCTGCGCGGGCGCTACATCATGCAATCTGAACGCATTAAAACGCTGAATAAAAGCGCGCTGGATGTGCTCGATGACATTCTGGCGCGCGGTCAGCAGCAAGGGGTGTTTATTGAAGGCCTCGACACCGTGGATGTCCACCGCTTACTGAGCAGCATCTGCGTGCATCACGTCTCTAATCGCTACACCTTTCACACACTCTTCACACCCAACGACAGTGAAGAAGACAGCATTCGTCGCAATCGCCAACTCGCGGTCACGGCGACGCTGCGTTATGTGCGCAAAGCCCCGTAGGCTGCGGCTGCGCAGTGATGGTCTACGCTTAAAATCCTGGGACCGTCACAGACCTCAATTTAAGGAACGCCGTAGTGAACAAAGACCCCCACCTTTATCCCTTACGCCATACGCACAATACTGACCAGGACAGCGCACTGTGGAACTGGGCGCAGAACACGGTGGTTGGTCTGCGTACGCAGTTACAACAGCCGCAAAATGAAGCGGAGCTACAACAGTTGCTGCGCGCTGCCAAGGGCAAAGTGCGCGTGCTGGGTAGCCGCTTGTCGCCAGGCCGCATGCTGGGCGTGGATGAGCAGGATTTGTTGTTGGACCTTAGCGCGTTTAACGGCGTAATTGAGCAAGATGCAGATAGCGTCACCTTTGGCGCCGGCACGCCGCTGGAGCAGGTTTACAGCGCGTTAACCGAGAGGGATCGCATGCTGGCCTCGTCGCCGGGCGTGATTGCTGTACAAACGCTGGCCGGTGCGATGGCCACCGGCACGCACGGTCAGGGTTTGGGGCAAAGCTCACTGGCTGACGAAGCGCTGCGCATTCGTATGGTGTTGGCCGATGGCAGCGTGCGCGAATTTGTGCGCGGCGAGCCCGATTTCGCTGCAGCGCAGGTTTCACTTGGCACGCTCGGTATCGTCACCGCCGTTACGCTGCGCACGCGCCCTTTCCGTCTGTTTACGTGCCACAAGTTTGCCGTCTCAGCCGATACGCTGGAGCAGGATCTGGTCGAGTGGAATAATCAGTATGAGATGAGCAAAGCCTGGTGGTTTGTCGATGACAACCTGATGCACGTGTGGAATGCGCACGAGGCCAGCGATGAAGAGTCGCAAGCCTGGCACGCCAATCAGCGCGAGGTGATTGAACATGGCGACAACACCGACAGCAGCCTGAACGACACCATCGACCAGACGCTGGCGCAGATGCATCGCGATACACAGATTCACGGCAAAGGCGGCAAACAATTCCGCACCGTGACGCGTTTCCGTGATTTTACCGACGTCAGCGGCGATATCTATCAGCTGTTTTGTCGCGGCATTGCCGTGCCGCAAATTAACGTCGAGATCGGCGTGCCGCTGGCGAAAACGCCGCAGATTATCAGCAAGATCAAAGCGTGGTATGCCGAAAATCATCCGCATATGCACTATCCGATTATCCTGCGTTGCACCGGCGCGTCCGAAGCCTGGCTCAGCCCGGCGTATCAGCATGCCACCTGCTTCTTCGGCTTCGTGGTCTATTACGCCGATGATGGATCGCTGTCTGAAGATGGCCTGCACTTTCTCACCGAAGTGGAGAAACTGCTGGCAGCCGAAGGCGGACGTCCGCACTGGGGCAAATATTACGATCCGCAACGTTACCAGTGGCGCGATATCTATCCGCAGTGGGACGCTTTCCGCGACGTTCGCAATCAGCTCGATCCACAACGCCGTTTTAGCAATGACTATGTCACTGCTTTATTTGATTAAGTTTGAAAGGGAGAAACCATGTTTGCATGGGTAACGCTGTTAACGCAGCCAGACTATTTTATTGGTGTTAAGGCACTGCAACACTCACTTAAGCGCAGTGAAACACGCTGGCCGCTGATTGTGATGGTCACCGACGCTATCGATCTGGAGACGCGTGAAGCGTTGCAAGCGTTGGGCTGTGTGATTCATCCGGTGGCGCCGCTGATGCCGAATGCCGAACTGGAGCAGCATTATGCTTCAGCGCAGTTTGGTGAAGTGTGGAGCAAGCTGCGTGCGTGGGAGCTGGTTGATTGTGAGCGCGTGGTGTTTCTGGATGCCGACATGCTGGTGCTGCGCAATATGGATGAGCTGTTTACGCTCGACCTGGGCGAACATGCGCTGGCGGCGTGTCACGCGTGCCGCTGCAACCCCAATAAGATCGCCAGCTATCCCGCAAGCTGGCAGCCCGAGAATTGTCACTATACCTGGCAGGATCGTGGCGAAATCGCACCGTCCACGCTCGATCGTTATCTCAACGGCGGTTTCCTGGTGCTGAAGCCAGATCTGGCGGTGTTTGAGTGGCTGCAGGAAAAAGTGGCGGGCATTACCGATCTGCGCCGCTATCCGTTCTCAGAGCAAGATTTGCTTAATGAAGTGTTCGAAAACCGCTGGTTGCCGCTGCCTTATATCTACAACGCGCTGAAAACATTACCGTTCCAGCACAGCGCAATGTGGCGTGAAGATGAGGTGAAGAACCTGCATTTCATTCTGGCAAAACCGTGGAAACGCGATTTGAATCAGCCTGAATCGGAACGCGACCGCTATTACGCAATGGATAAGCTGTGGTGGGAGTTAGCGGCGGAATAATACAAAAAAAACAGCGCGATACATCGCGCTGTTTCATGTAGGGTGTGCAGTGATACGCACCTGCTCGTCATCAATGACGACCCGACAATTTATTGCGCTTTTGGCTCGCCCATCGCTTTCAACTTCTTCGACAGCTCACGACGCTCTTTGGAGAGGTCAGCGTTTTTGATGATGTATTCATCAACGCGATCTTCATAGTCCACACGCATGCTGGCGATAATTTCCTGAACCGCCTCGATGCTCATGCCGGGTTTGATGTATTCACTCAGGTTGTCCAGCAGCAACACACGTTTCTGGTTATCACGGACTTTCTTCTCGTTATCCACGATTTCGCGCTGCAGCTTGTTTTTACGACGGAACATACGCACAAACTCCAGTACGTCCTGAAATGATTGCTTGGCATTTTCCATGTTGGCACCTTTCTTTAGGCCTGCGTTGGCAGGCGGAATAGTCATAACGTTTAGCTTAGCGGCTTGGCCGCCAGGGTTGCAATTCTCACCGCTAAATTCGGACTGGCGCTTATCTTAGCGCAAAGAATGGGTGATTCACATTAAGTCATTGCCTGAGAAAACTATTTACGCAGCGCCAGACGCACTAAATCAGTCATACGCTCCAGCTGACGCGCCTGTTCAAGACTCAGCCAAACGTAGCCGTAAATCGCCGTGGTTTCCGGGCGTCTGCTGCGATTGGCAATCAGCTGCTCCAACTCTTGAGTAATCTCATCGAGCGCGTGGCTGTTAGCGGTGATCTGCTCGGTTTCGCCTTTGACCATCAGCGTGGCCAGCGCATTCAGCGTGTCTTCCGTCATCTGCTGCGTGCGGCGCAACGTGGGAGCATTAAGCATAATCAGATGGCTTTCACGCGATGACCACCACGCATCAATCTGCATCTGCATGGTGTTCACCATATTGCGATTGATGGTTTGGATTGCCTCAAACACCGATTTGGGAATGCGTGTCTCTTTGCTTGCCGGTTCCAATAACGCGCGCATCTTAATCACGCCACTTAGCAACTTCTGGAAGGGTTTGTTTAGCCGCGGTTTTTCCAGCAAATTAGCAGAGAAGCCGGTGTGATGCAGCTTGGCCATGGCGATAAACGCATCCGACAGCTGGATGCGCCAATGGGTGTACGCGCGTTGTGCCCAAATGGCGCTGAACAGCAGTGCCATCAACGAACCGAGAATCACATCACCGCCGCGCCACATGGCGATAGTGAAATCCCCGGCCGGTGCGCCAACCACCACGCCGAGCGTGATACCGATCAGTAACGCCATATAGGGATGTTTTCCCAGCGTCAAATAGCCGCAGACCACCATCACAATGGCGCACCATACCAGCATTACCGGCAATGAAAACAGCTCAAGCTTGAGCGCGATCAACCCGGAAATCAGACCGGCGAAGGTGCCGCTAATACGCTGTACCACGCGCGGCAGCACGTTGCCCCAGGTTGAAATTGGCCCCATCACCACCACCAGCGTAATCAGCGGCCAGGTGCCTTCTGGAATGTCGGTAAGCCGCACAAACAGGAAACACAGTACAAAGGCGATGGCAATGCGCACGCCGTGTACGGTGCGATAGTGGCGGTAGAACCAGAACTCAATCTGCGAGATGGGCTTGTCAGCGCGTAACATGGTTGTCCGGGAACGATACAAATTTGCGCGCTATGTTACCCTGGCGGTTGGTGCACCATCAGTGTTGAACGCAATTTTTTTCGAGTTTTGGTGAAATTCAACATGTGCGTTACATCTAACCTTATCAATGGAAACATTGATGTAACGCTTCATGTTAGGTGCGATGTTTGAAACGGTCGCCATGAATGGCGACCCTACGGGCGCGTGAGTTATGGCGACCAGAATCACGCCGCCGCAGCACGGCGACGGCGATGACGCAAAATTATGCGACGGATTACAGTTTCTGTTTCACGTAATCGCTGATGCGCGTAATGATGCCTGCCTGATCAACCGCTTGCAGCGCATAAAGCGGATAGCTTGCCAACTGCTTATCTTTGTCCATCACCTGAATTTCCCCAATCTGCTCGCCCGCTTTCAGCGGCGCTTCCAGATCTTTACGGTCAATCACGTATTTGGCCATCACGTTGGCGACTTCGCTGCGCGGTAGCGACAGGTAGATATCCTGCGTGGTACCGACATCCACTTTATGCGGATTGCCGTACCAGACGTTTTCCGTACCGATTTTTTCCCTGCGTGGAACAGTTGCACCGTATCAAAGGTGTTTTGGCCCCACACCAGCAGCTTGCGCGCCTGATCTTCACGGCCTTTCGAACTTTTGCCGCCCATGATCACGGCGATCAGGCGATGACGTCCGACGACGTTAGACGCGATGATGTTAAAACCCGCGCTTTCGGTATGCCCGGTTTTCAGGCCATCGACGTGCAGATTTTGATCCCACAACAAACCGTTGCGGTTGTTCTGCGTGATGCCGTTCCAGGTCAGGGTTTTCTCACCGTACATAGCGTAGAAATCGGGCTCGCCGCTGATAATCGCGCGCGATAGCGTTGCCAGATCGCGTGCGGTGGTGTGCTGGCCCGGCGCGTCAAGACCATGCACGGTTTCAAAATGGGTGTGCGTCAAATTCAGCTTCTGCACATAGCTGTTCATCATGTTAACGAAGCTACCTTCGCTGCCGGCCACGTGATCCGCCAGCGCCACGCAGGCATCGTTACCTGAATCGATGATCACACCGCGCATCAGGTCGCGCACCGTGACCTGATCGCCCGGTTTGAGGAACATCAGCGAAGAACCTTTGAACACCGGATTGCCCGCGCCCCACGCATCTTTGCCGATGGTGACTTTGTCATCGCGGCTGATTTTATTCTGATCGATAGCGCGATCAACGACATAGCCGGTCATCAGTTTGGTCAGGCTGGCCGGGTTGCGCTCTTCATCCGGATTGCCCGCAGTGAGAATTTGCCCGGTAGTGGCGTCCATAAGCACCCACGACGCCGCATCAATCGGCGGAGGCGTCAGGGGAAACGGCATGCTGTCGTCAGCCTGCGCCAACGATGCCCAAACAATCATTCCAGATACAGTTACCAGCAGACGCCTTTTCAACACTTCTTCCTCGAAATCAAAAAAATGAATTTACCGCCGCACGTTGTACGGCAAATAGCGCTTACAGATCTGAATAAATTGAAAAAAAGTATGAACTGCGCATAAATGCTGCGTGCCCGCTCGCAGCGAGGATGATCGAGGTTGTACTGCTACCCAGGGACGACTATCCTGTGCGTTGATTCTCCATTGCCAGGATAACGCCGTGCCCGCCTCTGAGTTCACCTTCTTATTCCACGATTATGAAACCTTCGGCAAAAGCCCATCGCTAGACCGTCCGGCGCAGTTTGCCGGCCTGCGTACCGATAAAGAATTCAACGCGGTAGGTGAACCGCAGGTATTTTATTGCCAACCGGCCGACGATTATCTGCCGCAGCCGGAAGCGGTAATGATCACCGGCATTACGCCGCAAACCGCCAAAGCGCGCGGCGTGACAGAAGCGGCGTTTGCCGAACGCATCCACGGCCTGTTTAGCGAGCCGCAAACCTGTGTGATTGGTTACAACAATGTGCGCTTTGATGATGAAGTGACGCGCAATATCTTCTATCGCAACTTCTTCGATCCGTACGGCTGGAGCTGGCAGAACGGCAATTCGCGCTGGGATTTGCTCGACGTGATGCGCGCTTGTTACGCGTTACGCCCGGAAGGTATTGAGTGGCCGGAAAATGACGATGGCTTCCCGAGCTTTAAGCTGGAACATCTCACCAAAGCCAATGGCGTGGCACACGAACAGGCGCACGATGCGATGTCTGACGTTTATGCCACGCTGGCCATGGCCAAACTGGTGCAAGAGAAGCAGCCGAAGCTGTTTGAGTTTCTGTTTACCCATCGCAACAAACAGAAACTGATGACGCTGATTGATATCCCGCAGATGAAACCGCTAGTGCACGTCTCCGGCATGTTCGGCGCGGCACGTGGCAATACCAGCTGGATTGTGCCGCTCGCCTGGCATCCGGATAATCGTAATGCATTGATTGTCGCCGACCTGGCCGGTGATATGTCGCCGCTGCTGGCGCTGGAATCTGACGAACTGCGTGAACGTTTGTATACCCGTCATAGCGAGTTGGGCGATCTGCCTGCCGTGCCGATCAAACTGGTGCATATCAATAAGTGTCCGGTGCTGGCACCCGCGAGTACGCTGCGTCCGGAAGATGCCGAGCGCCTGAACATCGATCGCCAGCAGTGCCTCGCCAACCTCAAGCTGCTGCGTGAACATGCTGAAGTGCGAGAGAAAGTGGTGGCGCTATTTGCCGACGCCGAGCCGTTCACGCCATCGGATGATGTGGATGCCCAGCTGTATGACGGTTTCTTTAGCGATGCCGATCGTGCTGGTATGAACATTATCCGCCAGACGCCGCCGCAGAACCTTCCGGCGCTGGATTTGACCTTTGAAGATAAGCGCATCGCTAAACTGCTGTTCCGCTATCGTGCGCGTAATTTCCCCGGCACGCTGGATGACGCCGAGCAGCAGCGCTGGCTGCAGCATCGCCGCGAAGCGCTGAATGCTGAGCGCGTGCAGGCGTTCTTGCTGGAGCTGGAATCGCTGGCGAGTTTGCACGAGGGAAATACCGAGAAGATGGCGCAGTTGAAAGCGCTGTATTTGTATGCGCAGGAGCTGGTTTCTTAGTCCTCTGCGCTTTTTAAAAGCGGTCGCCATAAATGGCGTAATGCCGATCAGTTAAGCACCGTATCAAACCACCGCACATTCCGTAGCGGCGCGATTTATCGCGCAATGAATTGCGCCGCTACAATGTGTGTGCTCGGTAATTGGGGTTTCATCTCTTAACTAACGAGCGTTATGCCATTTATGGCGACCTGGAAACTTAAATCATTCCCCACACCAGCCACGTTAATACAAATCCGCTCAGGCCCATCACGGTGGTTAATACCGTCCAGGTCTTCAAACCGTCGGCTACCGACAAGCCCAGATAACGCGTCACCACCCAAAATCCAGCATCATTGACATGCGACAAGCCCAAACCGCCGAAACAGGCCGCTAACGTGATCAGCACGCGCTGCATTTCCGTCACATCACCCACCGCCTGGCTCAGCAAACCGCTGGTGGTGAGAATCGCGACCGTTGCCGATCCCTGCGAGGCACGCAGCGCCAGCGACAGGATAAACGCAGCGGGTAGCAACGGAAGGTGCAAGGTTTCCAGCGTTAATGCCAGCGCTTTGCCCACGCCCGATTCCACCAACACTTTACCGAAGGCACCGCCCGCGCCCGCCACCAGAATCACGCTGGCGGAACTGGGAATCGCACGGCCGGTCAGATCTTCCAGCTTCTCCTTGCTCCAGCCGCGGCGCACGCCCAGCAGCCATGCCGCCAAACCCAGCGCAATCAGCAACGCAATCGCGGGTGTGCCAATCACCGTCATCACCGAGCGCAGCGTGCTGCCTTCAGCCAGCGTGGTGTGCGCCACGGTCCCCATCACGATCAGCAGAATCGGTACCACAATTAAACCGGTGATGGTGAGTGCGCCCGGCGGTGACGCATCATTTTTCGGCGTGCCTTCCGGTTTCGCCAGCTGCAACTGCTCCAGCACATCCACCGAAAGATGATACTGACGCAGGTTCATCGCTTTGGCGACGAAGTAGCCGACGATTCCGACCGGGATTGAAATCAAAATACCCAGCATCATCAGCCAGCCCATATCGGTATGCAGAATGCCGGCGGCCGCAGCAGCGCCCGGATGGGTTGGCAACGCCACGTGTACCGTCAGCATCACCCCCGCCATTGGCAGGCCAAACTTCAGCGGTGACACGCGCGCCACTTTGGTGAAGCCGTAAATCAGCGGAATGACGATAATGAAACCGACTTCGAAGAAGACCGGAATACCGAGGATAAAGGCGGCCATGGTTAGCGCTGCTACGGTGCGCTTAATGCCCAGCGATTTGCTGAAGCGCTGCGCCAGCGACTCTGCGCCGCCCGAGGCTTCAATGACTGCACCCAGCATCGCCCCCAACACGATGATGATGGTGATATGTCCTAGCAGATTGCCCATCCCGCTAAAGATGGTTTCCATGATTTTATCCGCTGGGATGCCGGTAGCAATCGCCACCAGCAGGCTAACAATCAGCAGCGCCACGAAGGGGTGAACTTTGGTTTTAATCACCAGCAACAGCAAGATCACGATGCTGGCGGTAGCGATAGCTAACAACAACGCGGTTGACATGATAATCCTCTATTTTATAAGTATTTTTTGGGTACAGCTTTCTCTGGCATTGACAGATTCAGGCATGACTTATCCAGCACAGTGCTTCTACGCACTGTGCTGGAAGGGTATTGATTTACTTAGCGTATGGCGCGAACCAGCCGAGACCGGCTTCGGTGCGGCCGCGCGGGAAATATTCACATCCCACCCAACCGTCGTAGCCCACTTCATCCAGCAGATTAAACAGATACGAATAGTTAACTTCGCCTTCATCCGGCTCGTGGCGATGTGGTGCCGACGCGATCTGGACGTGGCGATAACGGCCCGCATATTCACGGATCAGATGCGTCAGATTGCCGTCCACCAACTGCGCATGGAAAAGATCGAGCTGGGTAAATACGTTCGGACGATCGATGCGTTCCATCATCGCCAGCGTCTGGTACTGACTTGAATAGAGATAATTGGGCTTGGTGACCGGATTTAGCGCTTCCAGCAGCAGGCGAATGCCATGCGGCGCAAAACGCTCAGCGGCATAGTGCATATTTTGCACGAATGTCGCTTCATATTCGGCACGATTGGCACCGTTCGGCACGGTGGCCGCCATGATGTGCACCTGCTGACAATTTAACGCCAACGCATACTCCAGCGCGCGATCGATATCGGCGCGCGCTTGCTCTTCACGGCCGGGAATGGCAGAAACGCCCCATTCACCCGCTTGCACATTGCCAGCCGCGGTGTTGAACAACACCAGCTCCAATTGATGTTTCTCCATCTCGGCTTTGATCACCTCGGCTGGATAGTCATAAGGGAATAAGAACTCGACGCCGCGAAAACCGGCGTTAGCCGCGGCGGCAAAGCGTTCGATAAACGGCAGTTCACCGAACTGCGTGGATAAATTGGCTGCAAACTTAGGCATTAGAAACTCCTCAATTCCGCCACTTCGCTATCGGTCAGATAACGAATCGAGCGGTCGCCGAGCGTGAACATCAGACGCGCGGTCTCTTCCAGTTCTTCAGTGTTATTGGCGGCTTCGCGCAGGGATTTACCCACCACTACCGGGCCGTGATTGGCCAACAGGAAGGCGCTGTAGCGCGAGGCCAGATTGGCCAGATCGTCAGCTAAACGCTGATCGCCCGGCTTGTAATACGGCACTACCGGTACATCACCGACGCGCATCACCACGTAGGGCGTGAACGGCCGGATGCAGTTTTCGCTATCGAGATCGTTGAGGCAGGAGAGCGCCGTCAGATAGTGGCTGTGCAGGTGCACCACCGCTTTGCACTCGGGATTATTCAGGTAGAGCGCGCGGTGAAAAGCGACCTCTTTCGATGGCTTATCGCCGGAGATCCATTCGCCTTGTAGCGTCACTTTTGACAGGCGATCGGCCTGCAGTTCGCCGAGGCACGATCCGGTTGGCGTCGCCAGCAAGTTGCCATCTTCCAGCAGCAGCGACAGGTTGCCTGCCGAACCGGTGGCGTAACCGCGCTGAAAGAAGGAGGCGCCAAGCTGCACCATTTCTTCGCGAGCTTGTTGTTCGGTCATGCTGAAAACTCCGTTTGTGCGCGAGCAAAGAACTGTTCATCGCCAAAGTTGCCGGATTTCAATGCCAACGACAGCGGCTGATGGATATCGCGCACCCATGGTACGCCCGGCGAAATCATCGGTCCGATGTGGAACGCGGTGACGCCGAGGCTTTGTGCCACCACACCCGAGGTTTCGCCGCCTGCCACGATAAAGCGCTGCCAGCCGCGAACTTTCAGTTCACGCGTAACCGCGGCAAATAGCTGCTCAACGGCTTCGCTGCTGCGCGCCGCGCCAAACTGCTGCTGAATTGCCTGCAGCTGCTGCGCATCGGCAGTCGCGAACAATAAAGGAGCCAGCGCAGGTTGATGATGCGCTTCGACCCAATTGCAGAGTTCCTGTGCATAGCTTTCGGCATCGTCCAGGCAACGCTCCACCCGCACTTCATGCGATGGCGCGTGCTGGCGATACGCCTCAACCTGACGATTGGTCATTTGCGAACAGGAACCGGAGATCACCACCGCACGGTCGCCTTGCGGACGACCCGCCTGCTCGGCATCGCTGTTCTGCTGCTGCGTTGACCAGGCGCGGGCAATCCCGATCGCCAATCCTGAACCGCCGGTGACCAGACGCGTCTCTTTCAACGCTTCGCCCTGCGTCAGCAGATGCTGCTCGTGCAGCGCATCCAATACCACATAGTTAATGCCCTGTGTTTTCAAGGCATCCAGCTGCGCACGCACCACCTCGGCACCTTGATCCAGCTGCGCCGCGTTGATCACCGCAGCCTGACCTTTGGCCTGACGCGTCATCAAACGCACCAGATTGCTGTCGGTCATTGGCGTGACCGGATGATGGCGCATGCCCGATTCAGACAGCAGCTGATCGGCAACAAACAGATAGCCCTGATACACCGTACGCCCGTTAACAGGCAGCGACGGCGAAATCACCGTTTGCGTTTCGCCTAATGCCGCCAGCAGCGCATCGGTCACCGGACCGATATTGCCTTGCTCGGTGCTGTCGAAGGTCGAGCAATATTTCAAGTAGAAACGATCACAGCCCTGCTGTTGTAGCCACGCCAGCGCCGCCAATGATTGCTCAATCGCCTGCTGAGGCGGACAAGAACGCGACTTCAGGCTGATCACAATCGCCTGCGCGCGCAGTGCGTCGTGCGCATCGGGCACGCCGTTGAACTGAATAGTCGGCAGACCGTTCTGCACCAGGAAACTGGCAATGTCAGTGGCTCCGGTAAAATCGTCTGCAATAACGCCTAAACGCATGATTACTTCTCCTCTGCCTGCGGCAGCGTGATGCCACTAAAGATCTTGATCACCGCGCTGTCATCTTCACGGCCGTGACCGGCATTACTGGCTTCGGTAAACATGTTGAGCGCGGTAGAGGCCAGCGGCAGCGGGAAGTGCAGCGATTTAGCGGTATCCGCGACCAGGTTGAGATCTTTGACGAAGATATCGACTGCAGATTTCGGCGAGTAATCGCCATCCACCACGTGACGCATGCGGTTCTCAAACATCCACGAGTTACCGGCGGCATTGGTCACCACGTCGTACATGGTGTCGAGCGGAATCCCGGCCCGCGCGGCCAGTGCCATCGCTTCTGCACCCACGGCAATGTGCACGCCCGCCAGCAGCTGGTGAATGATTTTGACGGTAGAGCCCAAACCGATCTCGCTGCCGACGCGGTAGACCTTCGCCGCTACCGCATCCAGCACCGGTTTTAGCAGTGCAAAGGCTTCATCGCTGCCGGATGCCATTACGGTCATCTCACCGACTGCGGCTTTGGCTGCACCGCCGGAAACCGGCGCATCCAGCATCAGCAACTGATGCTGCGCCAGCTGTTGTTCAATCGCCTGCGCATCCTGTGAAGAGATGGTGGAAGAGACCATTACCACGGTGCCGGGCTTGAGCTGCGCGGCCACACCGTTTTCACCGAACAGAATCGCTTTGACCTGCGCGGCGTTGACCACCAGCAGCAGCACCGCATCCAGTTCAGCAGCAAAACGGGCAGCGGAGGTCTGCGCATCGCGCGCGCCGGCCTGACGCAGGGTTTCCAGCGCTTGCGGATTGAGGTCAACGCCCCAGGTGTTCAATCCTGCACGGATACAAGACTGCGCCGCACCCATGCCCATGGAACCTAAACCAATCACGCCGATGTTATTCACGGTTGCTGACACAGCACACCTCCATTGTTAATTTAAGTGATAATATGTTCATTGGTGTTAAGTCTGCCGCAGTTACTGCGCAATAAACGTGCGTAGCATCACAAAAATTAACTTCGCTGCGCACTGTTTAACATGAATTCACACCTCAACCTGATTGATTAGGATCCGGTCTGCGTGGGATTTCTGCAGAGAATTCGTCAAGATAAATTGTGCTGCGAGCTGTGAATCGATGATCTACAATGTGAAAAAATGATAATTCAGGGAGAGCAGGGTGATTCCGATTGAACGTCATCAACAAATTTTAACGCTGGTTGCTGAACGCGGCGTGGTGAGCATTGCTGAGCTGACCGAAAGATTGGGCGTGTCACATATGACGATTCGTCGCGATGTGCAGAAACTGGAAGAGCAAGGCGCGGTGTTGTCGGTTTCTGGTGGTGTGCGCTCGGCGGATCGCCTGGCGGCGGAGCCGTCGCATCTGGCAAAAACCAATATGTACAGCGGTGAGAAGATGGCGATTGGCCAGTATGCTGCGCGCCACATTCCGCGTAATAGCTGTATTTATCTTGATGCCGGCACTACCACGTTAGCACTGGCACGCGAGTTGATAGAGCGTGACGATTTGCTGGTGGTGACCAATGATTTTGTGATTGCGCGTCTACTCATGGAAAGTAGCGACTGCAAGCTGATTCACACCGGCGGCACGGTGTGCCGTGAGAACCGTTCCAGCGTGGGTGAAGCGGCAGCACGCAGTTTGCGTCAGCTGGCGATCGATATCGCGTTTATCTCCGCATCATGCTGGGGCACGCGCGGACTGTATACGCCAGATGAAGATAAAGTGCCGGTCAAGCAGGCGGCGAGCGATGTCAGTAGCAAGCGCGTGTTGCTGAGCGACAGTTCCAAGTACAACAAGATTGCGACGCATCTGGCGTTGCCGCTGGAGCAGTTTGATACATTAATTACGGATGCAGAGCTAAGTAAAGCGGGACGTGAAGCGTTGAGTGCGGGGCGTTGGGAATTGGTGTTAGCGGGTTGAGTTTTTTAAATTGTGCTTGCTGTTCCCCTCCTCGGTCCTCCCCCATTAATGGGGGAAGGCCGGGATGGGGGACAGCGACTTCAATCAAATCACACTTCTTCGCTGAATTGCGGAACCGGATTGCGGAAAGTGCGGGTAACAAACGCGAGGTAGATGATACCAATCGCCGCCCACACCAGGCCGAGCACCATTGAGGTCTCTTCCAGGTTAATCCACAACGCACCGACTGTCAGTGCGCCCATGACCGGCAGCAGCAGATAGTTGATGTGATCTTTCAGCGTCTTGTTACGCTTCTCACGGATCCAGAACTGCGCAATCACCGACAGGTTCACAAAGGTAAACGCCACCAGTGCACCGAAGTTAATCAGCGCCGTTGCGGTCACCAGGTCGAAGTTGATCGCCATCAGCGCCACCGCACCGACCAGCAGCACGTTCAGTGACGGCGTGCGGTATTTCGGATGCACGAAGCCAAAGAAACGCTGCGGGAACACGCCATCACGGCCCATCACGTACATCAGACGTGAAACACCGGCGTGCGCGGCCATACCCGACGCCAGCACTGTCACCACTGAGAAGATCAGGATGCCAATCTGCAACGCTTTACCCGCCACGAACAGCATGATTTCTGGCTGTGAAGAGTCCGGGTTGGTGAAACGCGAAATGTCAGGGAAGTACAGCTGCAGGAAGTAAGAGACACCGATAAAGATCACACCACCAATCAGCGCGGTGAGGAAAATCGCGCGTGGGATGGTGCGTTCTGCATCTTTGGTCTCTTCCGACAGCGAACTGATGCCGTCAAAGCCGAGGAACGAGAAGCACAGAATGGTCGCACCGGTAATCATCGGCACCACGTGCGCATTCTCAGACCAGAACGGTTTGCTGCTGGTCAATGTCCCCTCGCCCACTCCGTGTGCCACACCGTATACCACCATACCGGTGATCACTACCATCACCACCACTTGCAGCACCACGATCACGCTGTTGAAGTTGGCAACGGTTTTGATTCCACGCAGGTTAGAGATGGTCATGAAGGCCACCAGCAGCACCACGAAAATCCATGACGGAATGCCAGGCACCAACGTTTCAAAGTAACTTTTCGCCAGCAGGATGTTGATCATCGGCATGAACAGGTAGTCCAGCAGTGATGACCAGCCAACCATAAAGCCGACATGCGGACTGATTGCCTTCTGAGCATAGGTGTAAGCGGAGCCCGCAGATGGGAAGCGGCGTACCAGCTTGCCGTAGCTCACGGCAGTAAACAGAATCGCGATCAGGGCGAAAGCATACGCGGTGGCGACGTGGCCGTCGGTCAATCCAGACACGATACCGAAGGTATCAAACAGGGTCATTGGCTGCATATACGCCAGGCCCATCATGACAACCGGGATCAAGGTCAGGGATTTTTTCAGATGTGCACGCTGAGGTGCGGCAGAGGTGTTAAGCGACATTGTTCAGGCCCCCGCAAGCGACAACCGCGATCGGCTGAGCTACAGGGATACTGCGCAATTTGCTGCAGTGAGAAGTGAAATACGTGTTTGCGATTGTCGCGGCGCCGTAGTCATCACGGAAGCGAGAACCAGCCTGAGCTGGTGCAATGTTAAACAGTCCCATCTTTGTTTTCCTCAAATCTCACGCACAAGCGTGTTTGTCAGTATCTATCTATCCGGATGCGTGTCCGGCCTCGTTTGAATGTCAGTGAGTACTACATCATGCAAAAAAATAACCGACGCGGTTAACGTCGGTTAGTTCTCATTTTGCAGGGCGCGTATTTTGCCCCAACTTATGCCATCGGCACAAGACGTTAGATCAATTCTTCACGCGGTCAGGCATTCTTTAGCATCCAGTCGATTTCCGTCGAGGTGATTAAGCGCTCAAACTGCATCAACTCATACTGTTTGCAGCTGTGCCATACCCCGCTGAAACGCTCGCCCAAGAGCTTCTGCAGCGGATAGCTATTCTCGAATTCATAGAGCGCATCACTTTGCCGAATCGGTAATGCCAGCCCTTCTGCTTCATGCCCATTGCCTTGCACCGCATGCGGTAAAGGTAGCTGATTATCCAGACCGTGCAAAATACCGGCAAGAATAGTTGACACTACCAGATAGGGATTTGCATCTGCACCGGCAACGCGATACTCGATGCGGTGGTTTTCCGCATCGCCACAGGGTACACGTAGTGCGACCGTGCGATTATTGTGCCCCCACGACGCCTGCAGCGGCACATAAGCTTCCGGCAGGAAGCGGCGATAGGCGTTCACATTTGGTGCCAGCAGGGCCATTGAGGCCGGCATCAGATCGATCATCCCCGCCAGCGCACGTTTCATCAGCGGTGAATCGCTGCCATCGTCTAGCGCGAAGGCGTTATGATCGGCGGCATCCAGCATGCTGATGTGAACATGCATGCCGCTGCCTGCATACTCTTCGTAAGGTTTAGCCATAAACGTCGCCGTCATGCCGTGATTCTCGGCCACCTGCCGCACCAGCCGCTTCAATTGAATGGCGTGGTCACACGCTTTCAGCACGTCGCGCGCGTGATGCAGGTTAATTTCAAACTGGCCGGGCGAGGCTTCTGCCAGGGCACCGTCGGCGGGAATCCCTTGCAGCCTGGCAAGATGATCGATATCACGCAGAACGTCGGCGAAATTGTCGAGATTATCGACCGAATAAACCTGACTCTGCATGTTGCGATCGTCACTGCCCGGCGAGCATGGCGGCTGAATGAAGCCCTCCGCATCGCGCTTTTTATCCACCAGATAGAACTCCAGCTCTACCGCTACCACCGGGAACAATCCTCGATTACGCAGCTGTTGCCACAGTCGATTAAGGACATTACGGGGTTCAACGTCAAAGGGAGTGCCATCTTGGTTACACATGGTCAGCAACAGCTGAGCGATGTGCGTGGGGTCGGCTGCAGAAGGTATTAAGGTTCCGGGAACCGGCATGCAGAGGTGGTCGGGTTCGCCCAGTGACTGGCCCAGTCCGGCGTCTTCGACGGTGTTACCGAGAATATCCATAGCGAAAACCGAAGCCGGGAAGTAACACCCTTTTTCCAGTTTTGCTAATGCGGAGATGGGAATGCGTTTACCGCGAAATACCCCATTTAAATCATTAAGAAGAATATCGACATACTGCGTTTCAGGATGGCGTTCCAGCCAGGTTTTGACCTCCAGCTGGAACGCGCTTGTTCGTTTCTCTTCACTGTGTCGCGTGAAGTCTTCTACTTCTACGAGGTTCGTCATGATCCCACCCGCCCTATACCGTTTAGAATTGGTGCGCGAAATGCTCAAAATAACAGCCACTCTTCTAACATAGCGCTAACGCAAAAAGTGTGCAAATGTAACAATTCTGCTGGAGGAATGAACGGCTGATTGCTAGATTGACAAAATATTGCACACTTTTAACGCCAGCCGTGCCGTTTCGGCGAAAATATTGAACAGCAGCGTGGAGACGTTATGGGCATTATTTTTGACAAGCCTTTGATTGGCGTAGTGATGTGCCAAAACATGATCGGCAGCCATGCTGGTCAAACGGTTCACAATAAATACCTCGACGCTATCGTACTCGCCGGTGGCGTGCCGCTGCCATTACCGCATCAGTTAATGCACTCTCCTCATCTATTAGAAAACAGTATGACCGTGCTGGATGGCATTTTGCTGACCGGCAGCCCCAGCAACATTGAACCCTGGCACTATGGCGAAGATGGCAAAGAGGCGCATGCCGATCCAGCGCGCGATCGTCTCGCCTTCGGACTTATCACCCATGCGGCGGGTAAAAAGATGCCGATGTTTGGCATTTGTCGCGGCCTGCAGGAGCTGGTGGTCGCCAACGGCGGCGCACTGCATCGCCAACTGCATATGACGCATCTTTTTCAGGAGCATCGCGAAAACGATGCGCTGCCGCTGGATGAGCAATACGCGCCGGTACATGATGTGCAGCCAGAAGCTGGTGGCATGCTGAGCCAGCTGCTTGGCAGCGCCGAATCGTTTGCAGTCAATTCGTTACATGGGCAAGGCATTCGTGAAACCGGTCCACAGCTGCGCGTGGAAGCGCGCGCGCCTGACGGATTGATTGAAGCCGTTAGCCTGCCAAAGCACCCTTTCGCCCTCGCGGTGCAATGGCATCCAGAATGGCAGTCCGACCGCGATCCGGTCTCGCGCCGTTTGTTTGAGGCCTTTATCCACGCCGCTGTCTGTTATCACAAGGAAAAACAGCCATGAATGATGCCACTCTGGCACCCGGGCGGCGCTTATCGCAAATCCGGCAGGCGTTGGGATTGTCTCAGCGTCGCGTCGCTGAGTTATCAGGATTAACGCACAGCGCCATTAGCACCATCGAACAGGACAAAGTGAGCCCGGCCGTCAGCACTTTACAGAAGCTGCTGAAAGTTTACGGGCTATCGCTGTCGGAGTTTTTCTCCGAACCCAAAATCAATACCACGCCGCGGGTGATTGTGCGCCCGGAAGAATGCGTGGAGATCGGCAGCCTTGGCGTATCGCTGATGTTGATTGATAACGGTGCCGCGCGTCGTGCGCTGGCGATGCTGCTAGAGCGTTACGAACCGGGCGCCAGCACCGGTGAGAAGTTACGCCATCCCGGCGAGGAAACCGGCACGATACTGGAAGGTGAAATCACGCTGGTGGTGAACGGCCAGAGTTATCATTTATATCGCGGAGAGAGCTATGTGATTGACACCGGCTTGCCGCACAGTTTTACCAATACTTCAGATCAACCGTGTCGCATTGTTAGCGCGCATACGCCCGCCAATTTCTAAGATTTCGCGCTTAAGGAGGATGTAATGCAACATGTGGGAAGTTATTACGCTGCTACCGCCAACGCTCATGCGCCCTGGCCGGAGCTGCAAGAATCGGTACAGTGCGATGTCTGCATTATTGGCGGCGGTTTTACCGGACTTTCGTCTGCGCTGTTTCTTACCGAAGCCGGTTACGACGTGGTGCTGCTAGAAGCGGCGAAAATCGGCTTTGGCGCCAGCGGGCGTAATGGCGGTCAGGTCGTCAACTCATACAGCCGTGACGTGGATGTGATTGAGCAGCGCTACGGTAAACAGACCGCGCAGATGCTCGGCAGCATGATGTTTGAAGGCGCGGAGATCATTCGCGATCGCATCGACCGTTACGCCATCGCCTGCGATTATCGTCCCGGCGGCATTTTTGCCGCGCTGAATCAACGTCAAATGGGCCATCTGCGCAGCCAGCAGGCCAGTTGGGCGCGCTACGGCAATCACGATTTGGAGCTGCTCGACGAGCGTGGCATTCGCCGGGAAGTGGCCACCGATCGCTACGTCGGCGGTTTACTCGATAAGCGCGGCGGGCATCTGCATCCGCTCAATCTGGCGCTGGGTGAAGCGGAAGCGATTCGACGGCACGGCGGACGCATTTATGAGCAGTCGGCGGCGATAGAAGTAAAATATGGCGCACCCCATCGGGTAAAAACCGCCAAAGGTGAAGTCAGCGCCACCTTCGTGATTTTTGCCGGCAACGCTTATTTGCCGTCGCAGCTTGAACCGCGCCTGACGCGCAAAAGCATGCCGTGCGGCTCGCAGATCGTGACCACCGAACCCTTAACGCGCGACCAGGCGCTGGGTTTACTGCCGAATAATTACTGCGTAGAAGATTGTAATTATCTGCTCGATTACTTCCGCCTCACCGCCGACAACCGCCTGCTCTACGGCGGCGGCGTGGTGTATGGCGCGCGCGAGCCGGATGATATCGAAGCGCTGATTCGTCCCAAGCTACTGCGCACGTTCCCGCAGCTGCGTGACATCAAAATCAGCCACCGCTGGAGCGGCAATTTCCTGCTCACATTGTCGCGTATGCCGCAGTTTGGGCAGGTTGAGAAAAATGCGTTCTTTATGCAGGGCGATAGTGGGCATGGCGTCACTTGCACCCATCTTTCTGGGAAATTGATTGCCGAAGTGCTGCGTGGCCACGCCGAGAGGTTTGATGCGTTTGCGAAATTGCCGCACCTGCCATTTCCGGGTGGGCGGCGGTTTAAGGTGCCGCTGACGGCGATGGGCGCGGCTTGGTATGCGTTGCGGGATCGGTTTGGGGTGTGAACCACTGATTACAATTTCTCGACACTCCTTTACCAAAACTTGCTATAAGACAACGGTAATGTCAGGATCGGGCTCTTTAAATTATTGGGCTGTAAAATGTTGAGGTTGTTCGTCAGATACACTTCTGTCGGTGTAATCAATACGCTCATTCATTGGGTCGTATTTGCAGCACTTTATGCCATCGTTGGTAGCCAATCTCTGTCTAACCTCGTGGCGTTTTGTGTTGCGGTAACCTTTTCCTTCTTTGCCAACGCAAAATGGACGTTTAACGCAGAAGCGACCACTACCCGATATCTTCTCTATATCTGCTTTATGGGCGCAATGGCAACGGCCGTGGGCTGGACAGCTGACTACCTGCATATTAATCCAATCGTTACATTGGTTTTCTTCTCTGCACTCAGCTTGATTTTCGGCTTCGCCTACTCTAAGTTTTTCGTGTTTAGGACGAGTAAATGAAATTTTCTCTGATTGTTCCTGTGTTGAATGAAGAGGAAGCCATTCCCCTCTTCTATAACGCGGTACGCGAATTTGAACCTTTTAAAAAATATAATGTTGAAATAGTTTTTATAAACGATGGCAGCACAGACAGCACTGAAGCTGTTCTAAATGAAATTGAGGCTAATGATACTTTAGTCAAACACATTTCGTTCACACGCAATTTTGGTAAAGAACCAGCCCTTTTCGCTGGCCTTGAAGCGGCAACTGGCGATGCGATCATTCCAATCGATGTAGATTTACAAGATCCTATAGATGTCATTCCTTTAATGGTTGATAAGTGGCATTTGGGCGCGGATATTGTTCTGGCGAAACGTGTTGATCGCAGCACCGACTCTCATCTAAAGCGTAAGACAGCAGAATGGTTTTACAAATTGCATAACAAGATCAGTTCGCCGAAGATCGAAGAAAATGTGGGTGATTTCCGCTTAATGTCACGCGACGTGGTGGAAAATATCAAATTGCTGCAGGAACGTAACCTGTTTATGAAAGGTGTTCTCAGCTGGGTCGGCGGCAAAACTGAAGTCGTTGAATATATTCGGGCAGACCGTATTGCGGGCACGACCAAATTTAATGGCTGGAAGTTGTGGAACCTTGCGCTTGAAGGTATCACTTCGTTTTCAACCTTCCCACTTCGGATCTGGACTTATCTCGGACTTGTCGTCGCTGCCCTTTCATTCATCTATGGCGCATGGATGCTAATTGATACTATTTTCTGGGGTAATCCTGTTAAAGGCTATCCTTCAATTATGGTTTCAATGCTGTTTTTAGGTGGCGTACAGCTCATTGGGATTGGCGTGCTTGGGGAATATATCGGTAGGATTTATATCGAGAGCAAGGGTCGCCCAAGATATATTTTGACAAAATGTAAAGATGAAAAAAAACATGACATTTAATATTACGACAAAAAACTTAGACGCGTTTAAATCAGCCTTTATCGCTGCTTTATTAGCTTATATTTTCGTTTATGGATTTGAGCTAACACATTTTACGTTATCTATAGACGAAGAACCGTTAGATAATTTTCTACAAACGCTTTCAGCCGGTAGATGGGGACATGCCCTACTTAGACATTATGTTCTTCCTGAGCCCTATGCTCCCTTTTTCACAACAGCATTCAGTCTAATCATTCTTTCTTTATCGGCTGCAGCCTCATCTATTTATTTAGGACTGAACAAGCTTCAATCAATTTCATTCGTAATTATGCTAGCGGCACTACCTCAACTTGCTTATCAGTTGGAATTTTCAAATCAAGCAGATACTGTTTCTTTATCTTTTCTATTATCAGTAGTTGCACTTTTAATAATTGAAAAGATAAGTGTTATCCGGGCGAGTGCATTTATAACACTCACCGTGATATCCCTTTCAGTTTACCAATCAATTTTCCTCTACGCTGCCACACTAATATGTATCAGAATAACAATTGATGCAATTAAAGGTCAGATTACATTTAGACAAGCGCTTGAGAAAACTTCCGTATTTAGCTTATTAATAATCCTTTCATTAATAATAAACTCGTTTTTAGCCAAATGGACAGCCTTGTATTTTGACGTAACAATGTCTAATTACCTTACCTCAATGATAGGATGGGGGAAAAGGGATGTATATGAGGTCTTAAAAAGTGTTTTAATTTTCATGAGAGATTATCTCACCTTTAAATCAGCGTACGGTATAAACGCTTTCCCATTTGTTTTACTGTCTCTTATTACCATTATTACTTTATCAATTAAAAGAAAAAGAGGTGCCCCTCTAATAATTTTAATGGGTTTTGCAACCCTACTGTCAGGTTTTTTATTAAACTTCGCTATAGGTTCAGGTATGCCGCCAAGAGCCATGACTCAAATCCCTCTTGTATTTGCAGGTTTGTTTGCTGCAGCATTAGTTATTTCAAGAGTAAGATTTATTGGGTTAATAATATCAATTATTTTCTTATGCATTGGTTCCGCCGCATCCAATAAGCTATTTTATAGTGATTTTATGGCAAGAGAAGCTGACCAAAATCTTTCTAATCAAATTATCACTACTTTATATAATAATATCCCTAACTTCGATGAAAAGGTTACACCAGTATTCTTTTATGGAAGTTACTCACCGTTAAACTCCTGGAAAATACCATCAGCGGATGTATTCGGCTCTTCATTTTTTGACTGGGATGGTGGGAATAATCGGAGAATGTATATGTATTTGTCTACGGCCAACTTAATTAAATTAAAAGAACCAAATGAAATACAAGTCAAAAATTCCATAGTGGCAGCTAAAGACATGCCATCCTGGCCTAACAGGAACTCAGTAAAGATAGTTGATGGTGTGGTAGTTGTGAAACTTAGTGATAAACTTAGTCCTTACAATAGATAGCGAATGCTGAAATTATTTAGGAAAGGCTGATAATATCCAGCCTTTCTTTTATAATTAAATGAAAAAATAATTTTTTCTTAATATCGCCAATATTCCCGATGTAACATACTTTGCTTAATCAGCCCTATTTGAAACATAATTTAAATATCTCTTTTTAAGATTGCTATTCCAGCGGCATTTTCATCGGGTCATCATAGTTGTACTCAAACCCCAACTCATTCGCGATCTTCGAGCCATCAATCACCTTCCCGGCAGAACGTTCCGGTTCGGAAACAAACGTGGGTGGCTCAAGCCCCAGTTGCTTCGACACGCTGGGATAAAAACTATCGCGCGATGGATGTTTCGAGGCACACAGATTGTAAACGTGCCCGCCTTTCGGGGTTTGCAACAACAGCACAATCGCATCCACCACATCATCCAGATGCACCAGATTCACTGCGTGACCGCCATTTTCCAGTCCGGCTTTACCCGCCAGGAAACGACCCGGATGACGATTTGGTCCCACTAATCCGGCAAGGCGCACAATATCTACGCTGGTGCCGGGCAGATCGTGTAGCCAGTTTTCCAATTCCACCAGCGTTTTGCCGGCAACGGTTTCCGGTTGCAGCGGGCTGCTCTCTTTCATTACACCCGCGCCGCTGCCGTATACTGAGGTAGAACTGGTGAAAATGATGCGCGGCACTTTTTTTGCCAGTGCGGTGTCCACAACGTTCTGCACCGCCTGCATGTAATCCTCTCCGCCTTTTACGGTGCGGCTGGCAGGCAAGGTCACCACCAGCGCATCCACCGCCATCAGCGTATCTAGCTCTTCTGCTTCACACTCCAGCTCTGGCGTCAAAACCAGTTGGAAGGCTTCGATGCCACAGCGGCGTGCGGCGTCCACACCATCCGGCGAGGTTTTACTGCCGGTTACCTGCCAGCCGCGTGCCGTTAGCGCCATTGCCAACGGCATACCCAGCCATCCAAGACCTACAATCGCGACCTTTTTCATATCGACTCCTGCTATGGGCTCACACTTCATCTTAGTGCGGGTAGATGTGCCAAACCAGCGCAAACTGTTTCGGGAGATTCCGGAAATTGACAGTTAAAAAAGGGTTGCCAATTGTCACTATCTTCGTTAGGTTAATCAGCACGCAAATGAATACTCATTCAGCAACGGAATTTACTATGACACGCGTTCAGTTCAACCACCATCATCACCATCACCCTGATTAGTCTTTCAGGCGATGTGTGCTGGGAGACGATTAGGATCTTCCAGTGGTGCGAACGCAAAGAGAGCCCCCGGAAGATCGTCTTCCGGGGGTTTTTTTATGGGCGAACGCAAACCAATACGTTCAGACAGGATTGAAAAAGAGGACAGGAACCATGTTAGATAACACCCGTATTCGCATAGCTATGCAGAAATCTGGCCGTTTAAGCGATGAATCACGCGAACTGCTGGCGCGCTGCGGCATCAAAATCAACCTTCAGCAGCAGCGTTTGATTGCGTTTGCGGAGAACATGCCGATCGACATCCTGCGCGTGCGTGATGACGATATTCCTGGCCTGGTGATGGATGGCGTGGTGGATCTCGGCATCGTCGGTGAAAACGTACTGGAAGAAGAGCTGCTGAACCGTCGCGCCCAGGGCGAAGATCCGCGTTACTTCACGCTGCGTCGGCTGGATTTCGGCGGCTGCCGCCTGTCGCTGGCGATGCCGGTTGATGCAGAGTACACCGGCCCGCAGTGTCTGAATAACGCCCGCGTGGCCACCTCGTATCCGCATCTGCTGAAGAAATACCTCGATAAACAAGGCGTTGCTTTTAAATCCTGCCTGCTGAACGGTTCTGTCGAAGTGGCACCACGCGCCGGCCTGGCCGATGCCATTTGTGACCTGGTTTCAACCGGCGCGACGCTGGAAGCTAATGGCCTGCGCGAAGTAGAAGTGATCTACCGCTCGAAAGCGGTGTTAATTCAGCGCGATGGCGAATTACCTGCGGCTAAGCAAGAGCTGATCGACAAAATGATGACGCGTATTCAAGGCGTGATTAAAGCGCGTGAATCCAAGTACATCATGCTGCATGCGCCGAGCGAGCGCCTGGAAGAAGTGATTGCACTGCTGCCAGGTGCTGAGCGTCCAACCGTGCTGCCACTGGCCGGAGACGTAAGCCGCGTGGCGATGCACATGGTGAGCACCGAAACCCTGTTCTGGGAAACCATGGAAAAACTGAAAGCGTTGGGTGCCAGCTCAATCCTCGTATTGCCAATCGAAAAAATGTTGGAGTAACACGATGAGCACGCTGATGACACCCATTGATTGGCAACAGTGCAGCACAGAGCAGCAGCAAGCGCTGCTAATGCGTCCGGCGATTTCGGCTTCAGAAAGCATCAGCCAGATCGTGCGCGACGTGTTGGTAAAAGTGAAAAGTGATGGCGATGCGGCGCTGCGTGAATTCAGCGCACGCTTCGACAAGGCTCAGGTTGAAAACCTGCGCGTCACGGCAGAAGAGATGCAGGCGGCCAGCGATCGTCTGAGCGACACGCTGAAGCAGGCGATGGCAGTGGCAGTAAGAAATATCGAAACCTTCCACAATGCGCAGATTCTTGCTGAAGTGGATGTGGAAACCCAGCCCGGCGTGCGTTGCCAGCAGATTACGCGGCCGGTGAAATCGGTGGGTTTATATATTCCAGGCGGTTCCGCCCCGCTGTTCTCAACCGTATTGATGTTGGCGACACCCGCGCGCATCGCGGGTTGTGGTCGCGTGGTGCTGTGCTCGCCGCCACCGATTGCCGATGAAATTCTTTACGCTGCACAGCTGTGCGGCGTGAAAGAGGTGTTTCAGGTTGGCGGATCACAAGCCATCGCCGCCCTCGCCTTCGGCACCGAAACCGTGCCGAAAGTGGATAAGATTTTTGGTCCGGGCAACGCTTATGTCACCGAAGCTAAACGTCAGGTCAGCCAGCGTTTAGATGGCGCGGCGATTGATATGCCAGCGGGTCCATCCGAAGTACTGGTGATTGCCGATGAAGGCGCTACACCCGCGTTCGTGGCATCCGATTTGCTGTCGCAGGCGGAGCACGGCCCGGATTCGCAGGTGATCCTGCTGACGCCGTCGCTGCAACTGGCTGAAGGCGTGGCGCAAGCGGTGGAAGAGCAACTGGCGCAGCTGCCGCGTGCGGCTACCGCACGTCAGGCGTTAGAGAGCAGCCGTCTGATTGTGCTGCGCGACCTGGAACAGTGCATCGAGATCTCCAACCTGTATGGCCCGGAACACCTGATCATTCAGACACGCCAGCCGCGCGACCTGGTCGATAGCATCACCAGCGCCGGTTCGGTGTTTCTCGGCGACTGGTCACCGGAATCGGCGGGCGATTACGCGTCTGGCACCAACCACGTGCTGCCGACCTACGGTTACACCGCCACCTGTTCCAGCCTCGGCCTGGCCGATTTCCAGAAACGTATGACGGTGCAAGAGTTGACGCCGCAAGGCTTCCTTAATCTTGCCGCGACCATTGAAACGCTGGCCGCCGCCGAGCAGCTGGAAGCCCACAAAAATGCCGTTACCCTGCGTGTTGCCGCACTGAAGGAGCAAGCATGAGCCTGAATATTGAAGAGTTAGCGCGCGCCAACGTGCGCGCGCTGACGCCGTATCAATCGGCGCGTCGTCTGGGCGGTAACGGTGATGTATGGCTGAATGCCAACGAATTCCCGCTGCCGGTGCCGTTTGAGCTGTCGCAGCAGACGCTGAACCGCTATCCGGAATGCCAGCCGAAGATTGTGATTGAGCGCTACGCTGCTTACGCCGGTTTGACGCCAGAGCAGGTTTTGGTGAGCCGCGGTGCGGATGAAGGCATCGAACTGCTGATGCGCGCCTTCTGCGAACCGGGTAAAGATGCGATTCTGTTCTGCCCGCCAACCTACGGCATGTACAGCGTCAGCGCGGAAACCATCGGCATCGAATACCGCACCGTGGCCGCACTCGATGACTGGCAGCTGAATCTGCCAGCGATTGCTGAGCAGCTCGACGGCGTAAAAGTTGTCTACATGTGCAGCCCGAACAATCCCACCGGTAACCTGATCAATCAGGATGATATTCGCGAACTGCTGGCGATGACCGCCGGTAAAGCGCTGGTGGTGGCCGATGAAGCCTATATTGAGTTTTGCCCACAAGCGACGTTGGCGAGCTGGCTGAAGGATTATCCGCATTTGGTGATTCTGCGCACGTTGTCCAAAGCCTTTGCGCTGGCCGGCTTACGCTGCGGTTTCACTTTGGCGAACAAACCGGTGATCGACCTGCTGATGAAGGTGATTGCGCCCTATCCACTGGCCACGCCAGTCGCGGATGTTGCTGGACAAGCGTTGAGCGAGCAAGGCATCGCACTGATGCGCCAACACGTTGCCGAGCTGAACGCCAATCGCGCCTGGCTGTTTGCGCAGTTGCCGCAGATTAGCGTGGTGCAACAGGTGTTCCCGAGCGAAACCAACTACATTCTGGCGCGTTTCACTGATTCGCCAAAAGTGTTTAAAACGCTGTGGGATCAAGGCATTATTCTGCGCGACCAAAACAAAAACCCCGGCCTTGCGGGATGCCTGCGCATCTCCATCGGCACCCGTAAAGAGTGCGAGCGCCTGATCGCCGCGCTGCAAGCCTTATCAGTGGAGCAAGCATGAGTCAGAAGATCCTTTTTATCGACCGCGACGGCACCATCATCTCTGAGCCACCAACGGATTATCAGGTGGATCGCATGGAGAAGCTGGCGTTTGAAAAGAACGCCATCCCTGCGCTACTGGCGTTGCAGGCAGCAGGCTATCAGCTGGTGATGATCACCAATCAGGATGGCCTGGGTACCGATAGCTTCCCGCAGGCTGATTTTGATGGCCCGCACAACCTGATGATGCAGATCCTCAGCTCACAAGGCGTAAATTTCAGCGACATCCTGATCTGCCCGCACCTGCCGGAAGATAACTGCGATTGCCGCAAGCCGAAGACCAAAATGGTGGAAGCCTGGCTGGCCGCCGGTGCACTTGATACCGCCAACAGCTACGTGATCGGCGATCGTCTTACCGATATCCAACTGGCGCAGAACATGGGCATTCAGGGCCTGCGTTACGGCGCGGAAGGCGAAGACTGGGATGCGATTCAGGCGCGCCTGACCAAGCGCGATCGCTATGCGCTGGTGCAACGCAATACCAAAGAGACGCAAATTAAAGTCGAAGTGTGGCTGGATCGCGAAGGCGGCAGCAAAATTAACACCGGCGTCGGCTTCTTTGATCACATGCTGGATCAGATTGCGGTGCACGGCGGCTTCCGCATGAACATTGATGTGAAAGGCGATCTCTACATCGACGATCACCACACCGTGGAAGATACCGGTCTGGCGCTCGGCGAAGCGCTGTTGAAAGCGCTGGGCGACAAACGGGGCATTGGCCGTTTCGGCTTCGTGCTGCCAATGGATGAGTGCCTGGCACGCTGCGCGCTGGATATCTCCGGCCGCCCGCACATCGAATTCAAAGCCGAGTTCAGCTATCAGCGCGTCGGCGATCTCAGTACCGAGATGGTCGAGCACTTCTTCAGCTCCCTCTCCTACGCCATGATGAGCACGCTGCACCTGAAAACCAAAGGCCGTAACGATCATCATCGCGTGGAAAGCCTGTTCAAAGCCTTTGGCCGCACGCTGCGCCAGGCGATTCGCGTGGAAGGCAACACCTTGCCGAGCTCGAAAGGAGTGCTGTGATGAACGTGGTAATCCTTGATACCGGCTGCGCGAATCTGTCCTCGGTGAAGTGGGCGATTGAGCGCCTCGGCTACACGCCGCAGGTGAGCCGCGACCCGGATGTGGTGCTGCACGCGGATAAGCTGCTGTTGCCGGGTGTTGGCACCGCGCAGGCGGCGATGAATCAGCTGCAGGAGCGCGATCTGATTGATCTGATCAAAGCCTGTACCCAACCGGTGCTCGGCATCTGCCTTGGTATGCAGCTGCTGGGTCGCGGCAGCGATGAGAACGGTGGCGTCACCACGCTGGGCCTGGTCGATGAGCCAGTTACGCTGATGGACACGCAGGATTTACCGCTGCCGCACATGGGCTGGAACCAGATCACCGCCAAAGCGGGCCACCATCTGTTTCGTGATATCCCGGATGGCAGCTACTTCTACTTCGTGCACAGCTACGCCATGCCGGTGAATGCCGCCACCATCGCCCAGTGCGATTACGGCCATCCGTTCACCGCCGCCCTGCAGAAAGATAACTTCTTCGGCGTGCAGTTCCACCCGGAGCGTTCGGGCAAAGCGGGCGCGCAGCTGCTGAAAAATTTCCTGGAGATGTGATGATTATCCCCGCATTAGATTTAATCGACGGCAAAGTGGTGCGCCTGCATCAGGGCGATTACGGCCAGCAGCGCGATTACGGTAGCGATCCGCTGCCGCGCTTACAGGATTACGAGCGCCAGGGCGCCGAAGTGCTGCATCTGGTGGATTTGACCGGCGCGAAAGATCCGGCCAAACGTCAGATTCCCCTGCTCACCAGCTTACTGCGCGGCGTGAACGTGCCGGTGCAGGTTGGCGGCGGCATCCGCAATCGCGATGACGTAGCGGCGCTGCTGGCTGCCGGGGCCACGCGCGTAGTGGTCGGTTCCACCGCGGTGAAGCAACCGGAAGAGGTGAAAAGCTGGTTCAGCGAGTTTGGCGCGGACGCTATCGTGCTGGCGCTGGATGTGCGCATTGATGCCAACAATCGCAAAGACGTGGCGATCAGCGGCTGGCAGGAAGCGGCGGGCGTCACGCTGGAAGAGGTGATTGGCTGGTATCAGCCGGTTGGCCTCAAGCATGTGCTGTGTACCGATATTTCTCGCGACGGCACGCTGAGCGGCTCTAACGTTGCACTGTATAAAGAAGTGTCTGCGGCTTTCCCGGACATCGCTTTCCAGTCTTCCGGCGGCATCGGTTCGCTGGATGATATAGCGGCATTACGCGGCAGCGGCGCGCAGGGCGTGATCGTTGGTCGCGCTTTACTGGAAGATAAATTCACGGTTGCGGAGGCGATTGCATGCTGGCAAAACGGATAATTCCTTGTCTCGATGTACGTGATGGGCAAGTGGTAAAAGGTGTTCAGTTCCGTAACCACGAAATCATCGGCGACATCGTGCCGCTGGCGCAGCGTTATGCGCAGGAAGGCGCGGACGAGTTGGTGTTCTACGATATCACCGCCTCATCGGATGGCCGCGTGGTGGACAAAAGTTGGGTATCGCGCGTAGCGGAAGTGATTGATATTCCTTTCTGCGTGGCGGGCGGCATCAAGAGCGAAGAAGACGCCGCGCGCATTCTGCAGTTCGGTGCCGACAAGATTTCCATTAACTCGCCAGCATTGGCCGATCCGACGCTGATTACGCGCCTGGCCGACCGCTTTGGCGTGCAGTGCATCGTGGTAGGTATTGATACCTGGTTTGACGAAGCGAGCGGTAAATATCACGTTAATCAGTACACCGGCGACGAAGCGCGCACCAAAGTGACCACGTGGGAAACCCTCGATTGGGTGCAGGAAGTGCAGAAGCTGGGCGCGGGCGAAATCGTTCTTAATATGATGAACCAGGATGGCGTGCGTAATGGCTACGATCTGGTGCAGCTGAAGAAGGTGCGCGATGTCTGCAAAGTGCCGTTGATTGCTTCCGGCGGCGCGGGCACCATGCCGCACTTCCTTGAAGCCTTTGAGCAGGCGAACGTCGATGGCGCGCTGGCGGCTTCAGTGTTTCACAAACAAATTATCAATATCGGTGAGTTGAAAAACTTCCTGATCGACAACGGTGTGGAGATTCGCGCGTGTTAACTGCAGAACAACTGAGCAAGCTGGATTGGGTAAAAACCGCGGGCATGATGCCCGTTATCGTCCAGCATAACGTTTCCGGCGAAGTGCTGATGCACGGTTACATGAACGAGGAAGCGCTGCAAAAAACCCTCAGCGAGGGCAATGTCACCTTCTTCTCGCGCACTAAAAACCGCTTATGGACCAAAGGCGAAACCTCAGGGCACTTCCTGCAGGTAGCGAGCATTACGCCGGACTGCGACAACGACACGCTGCTGGTGCTGGCGAACCCCATTGGCCCAACCTGCCATCTCGGTACTTCAAGCTGCTTCTCCCCGGCCGCGCCTGACTGGACGTTCCTCTATCAGTTGGAGCAACTGCTGGCTTCGCGTAAAACTGCCGATCCGGAGAGCTCGTACACCGCCAAGCTGTACGCCAGCGGCACCAAGCGCATCGCGCAGAAAGTGGGCGAAGAAGGCGTGGAAACTGCATTGGCGGCAACGGTTAACGATCGTCACGAGTTGACCAATGAAGCCTCGGATTTGCTTTATCACCTGCTGGTGCTGCTGCAGGATCAGGAGCTGGATTTGAGTACCATCATCAACAATCTGCGGGCGCGTCATAAATAATTTTCCGTAGGGTCGCCATTCGTGGTGACCCATGTTCCAGGTGCGCATAAATGCACACCCTACGCTATTTATCAGCATGGAAAAAACCATGACCACGCATGAAAAACTGCTCGCGCTGCTAAACCAGCATCAGGCGCGCTATCGCGTGATGGAACATGAAGCGACCGGCAAGTGTGAAGCGGTGGCGGCGATTCGGGGCACGGAAGTGGGGCAAGGCGCGAAGGCGCTGGTGTGTCATGTGAAAGGCAACGGTATTAAACAGCATGTGCTGGCGGTGTTGCCCGCCGATCAGCAGGCCGATCTGAGCAAGGTTGCAGCGGCTGTGGGTGGCCGACGTGCTTCGCTGGCTTCGCCAGCGGAAGTCGATGCGTTAACTGGCTGCGTATTCGGTGCCATTCCGCCTTTCAGTTTTCATCCGGATTTACAGCTGGTGGTCGATCCGCTGTTGTTCGAGCGCTATGACGAAATCGCCTTTAATGCCGGTTTGCTGGAGCAATCGGTGGTGCTGAATATTGCCGATTACCAGGCGCTGCATAATGGTAACGTGATGAAAATAATCCTCTAATTGCCTTGCCTGATGGTGAGCGGTACTCTTCGTGACTCAACATCACAACAAAAGAAGACCGATATTATGGCAAGTTCTCGTTTATCTGCCCGCCTGCGTCAAACATTGGCGCTGGCTGTGCTGGCAGGGTGCGCATTTGGTGCGCAGGCAAAAATTGATCAGGTCCGTTTCGCGGTTGATCCCACCTACCCTCCATTCGAATCCAAAACGCCACAAGGCAAATTGGTTGGTTTTGATATCGATCTCGGCAACGCGCTGTGCGCACAGATGCAAGCGAAATGCGTATGGGTGGAAAGCCAGTTCGACGGCATGATCCCGGCGCTAAAAGCGCGTAAGTTCGATGCCATCTTGTCTGATATGGGCATCACCGAAGAACGCTTGAAACAGATTGATTTTACCGTGCCGCTGTACGACACCCATACGCAGCTGATTGCGCGTAAAGGTTCTGGCCTGCTGCCTACCGCTGAATCGCTGAAAGGCAAAACCGTCGGCGTGGAACAAGGCACCGTGCAGGAGCGCTATGCGCTCGCCAAATGGCAGCCGCATGGCGTGCAGGTTGTGCCTTATGGCGATCAAGCGCAGGTGGAGAGCGACCTGATCTCTGGTCGACTTGACGTGGTGTTTACCGATGCCGCTCAGGCTGCGAATGGCTTCCTGAAACATCCGCAGGGCAAAGATTTCGAACTGGCGGGACCGATTGTGCAGGATCCGATTATCGGTCCGGGTACCGCAATTGGTTTGCGTAAAGGCGATACCGAACTGAAAACCGCGCTGGATAATGCATTTGCCGAGCTTAAGAACAACGGCACTTTCGATAAAATTCAGAAGCAGTACTTCGCCACCGATATCTCCATTCAACAGTAATCTTTTGGGCGGCTTTTGTGCCGCCCTTTTCCACTCGGCACTATAATTCCAGTCATACAATTAAACAGGCGCAATTGAAACGTGCCGTGGTCAAGGACACTAGAAGCGTTATGCAACAACAACATCATCCTCTACTCAGCGCCTCGCTGGGTACACAACGTGAAATTGTCAGCTTTCACTTCGGCACAGATTCGCAGCAACGCGTTTATATTCAGGCGGCACTGCACGGCGATGAGTTGCCGGGCATGGCGGTGGCGTGGTACTTGAAACAGAAGCTGCTGGAGCTGGAATCCGCTGGTCAGCTTAAAGCCAAAATCACACTGGTGCCGGTCGCTAATCCACTGGCGATGGGACAACACTGGCACGGTAGTCATTTGGGGCGCTTTCATACCCTGTCTGGTCAGGATTTTAATCGGCGCTTCCCTGCATTAGGCAATGCGCTGGTTGAAGAACTGGACGGTTCGCTGACGCAAAGTGAATACGAAAATAAACGGCTGATTCGGGAAGCCATTGACCGTCACTACCGTGACCGTATTGCGCGCACTGAACTAGATTCTCAGCGCTTTACCCTGATGCGCATGGCAAGTCAGGCTGACTTGATGATTGACCTGCACTGCGACTGGGACGCGCTACCGCACCTCTATACCACGCCACACGCGTGGCCAGACATTGAACCACTGGCGCGCTGGCTGGGCAGCGAAGTACAGCTGCTGGCACAAATTTCTGGCGGCGAACCCTTTGATGAAGCCTGCTGTGAGCCTTGGTTGACCCTGGCGGAACGTTTTGGTGATGAATATCCTATGCCGCGCGGATTGCTGCCGGTAACGTTGGAACTGCGCGGTGTGGCAGATGTATCGCCTGAGATGGCTGAGAAGGATGCTGACGCAATTATCCATGCGTTGATTGAGAGCGGCTATATTGCGGGCGAAGTGGGAGAATCCCCTGCCCTGATCAATCCTGCGACTAAACTGGCGGGATGTGAGTATATCCATGCGGCGCAATCGGGATTGGTATTTTATCGACGTAACCTGGGAGAGTGGATTAAGGCTGGGGAAGTGGTAGCGGAGATTGTTGATCCGATTACGGACCAGGTGATGCCGCTGGTGGCAGAGTTTGGTGGCGTGCTGTATGCGAGGAATTTGACTAAGTTTGTGACGGCTGGGATGTTGGTGGTGCGGCTGGCTGGGGAGAATGCGGGGAGACGGGGGGAGTTGCTGGTGGGGTAATTGAAGAACTTAAGAAGATTGAATATTTGGCCCACAAAGATAAGTGGGCCAATAAATTTTATCCAATTTCAATAAATTAGTACTCAGTTACGTTTAAACTTTTTCATTAAAGTTCTTAGAGGTTGGGTAATCTTCCAGCTATTAGAGCTTAATATTGCGTGGTTTTCTGTAGTAAGATTTTTTAACTGTACAGAAATACGACCATTTTCTTCTAATAAGCTCTCATAAGACAACTCTTTTTGACTAATCTCATTGAGCAAAGTTTTAATCTTTACATTTAATTCATATTGGGATAATTCAATTTGTTCCTGCATAGAAATATTTATATTTTCGTTACCAACTCCATTCTTAACTAATTTTGTCCATTCCATTTCAGGGAATGTATCAAGTTTGCTCCAGATGTTTTTCTCTTGTGGTATACATTTTATTTTTAAACCCTGCGAATTTTTATTTCTTGAAAACACATCCCACTCAGTTCCTGCGATATGACGAGAACCAAGGATGTTACTTTCTGATTTTTTCTTTTTTATTATACATAATGAATTCACGAAAGTAACTGAGTGAATAGTTGAGTAGTCTACAGTATCAATGGATTCACAATCATAAAAACGATAAAACGGAGATAAATAATCTTTGGCATCACGTTTGACACCCCAATGCTCCTGATTTGGAACATCTGCGAGTTTCTTTAAGAATGACATTGAAGAATAGGGGTAATATAATCCGCCTTCAAAGCTTTCCCAATAACTCGCATGAAGATCTTCAATGATATATATTCCATCATCAGCAATTAATGGAAAGTAAAGCAAGAAAGATTTTATTATATCTGAAGAAACATGCGAGCCATCATCGATAATCACATCAAATTCAGAGCATATTGATAAAATCTTTTCTTTTATTTCAACTGTTGAAGAATTTCCTATCACAACTTCTATTGAAGGATTATCATAATTTAATTTGGCGCAATCAGGATTTATATCGCAGCCAACCAAATGTTGAGCCGAAGCAAAGTATCTACTCCAAATTTCAAGCGAACCTCCATTTTGTACACCAATTTCTAAAAAAGTTGACACAAACGAGCGCCGTTCAAAGAAAATCTCATCATATACATCGAGATAAATATCCCATTTATCCGATGATTTACCTTCATGCTGCTGGTACAGTTGCTTTAAAAAATTCATTATTATCAACTCGCAAAGTAACATTAAAACTATGATTGTTTAATAGTACTAACTCTTTTACTAATTTATCATATATAAATTTTAATATCGCGTGTTCAACACATCAAAATCCTTGATATGAACGCCCCGAAGAAATATAATTTTACACTTACCAGGATATTAGCATAACATTCGAATTTGAAAAATCCCAAGTGTGATGATAACGAATGGCGACATTATCCTCTTTTTCAACCCAATGATAGATTGAACTCATATGAAATATTCGTCTGTTTTTAAACTACTTCGGAGTGACCCAGCTTCGAACTCACAATCACAGAATAGTACGCATGTGCCCTCACAAGATCAGTTCGCGGATTTTTTATCCAATCTTGCAAGGTTGCGTCCGGAATTATCAGATGCGTATATCAAAAGTCTTTTATTAGATGAAAAACAATATCTTTCATTCTATCAAGATATAAGAAACTCCGGATTATCGGGTACTTATCATTACTATACATATGGATACAAAGAAGGGCGCGAATTTTTTGAACCTAATTTTCGTGCTATAAAAAAATCAGAACGCTTTGAATCTGGCCAATCAATAATTTTCTTTGATACTGTTAAGACAAATGCTTCCTTTCTTTATCGCGGGTACTTCCCAGAAGTGCGAAAAAAGTCTTCGGTAATCATCCATCAAGATACGAGTTTTCTGGACTCCGTTAAAGAAATTTTTACAGCAAAAGAGATGGTATTCATCCGCCCCAGTAATGGTAGTCGAAAAACAAAATACTTTATGCATCTTTGCCGTATTTTGAATGTAAAAATAATAATTGATGTGGATGATCTTTTACTTCCAGATTACTCGGAGTATAAAGGTGCTGTTCGATCAGGTATTTCTGATTATCATCAAATAGTTAAGGATATGACCAGAGATTCATCCATTTTATTAGGCGCAGACCAGATGGTATGTTCAACTAAAACCATCGCCAATTTACATTCTGATTTGATTGAGAACATTTCAATTTCTAAAAACAAATTACCTCGTGAATATTTTCTTCCCAAAGAGAGTATAGGCAAAAAAATCATTGATAGAAAAGTCCGGGTGTTGTATTTGTCAGGCTCAAAAACTCACTTAAAGGACTATAGTACAATCAGTGGTCCCTTGATGAAACTGGCGCAAGATTATCCTAATAAGTTTAGTTTAAGTTTCTTAGGTATGGTTAGCGACCAAACGTCTATATTTTCACATCTAGGTGTAGAGTGTAATTTTTTACCATTAGTTAATTTTGATGAAATGCTTTCTGAAATTAATAAACATGACATCGTTTTAGTTCCATTAGAAAATACTGTTTTTAATGATGCAAAATCTAATATCAAGTTTATAGAAGCCGCATCACAGGGCGTAGCTGTTATTGCATCTTCCGTTGCAGAATACGTTGATTGTATCACAAATAACGAAAATGGTTGGATATGCTCTACAGAGGATGAATGGTATGCAACTCTCTCTTATTTATTTGATAATCCGGAAGCTATTACTATCGCTTCGCTTAAGGCATACAACTCAGCAATTGCAGGTTACAGTTTATGAATAACTTCACTGTCAAAGGTATCTTTACTTCTGTTGGAAAGAATAGAACAAATAGTCGCATTATTTACTTACCATTCAATAAGTCTCACTTTGAACTTGCTTTAATTGTAGCAGAGCAAAGTAGCTATGAAAGTTACATATATTCCGAGAACTTTGAATTAAGTTCAAGAGAATATTTAACTTTAAACCCGGAAAGTAAAATAAAATTTATTCTCGATAAAGATTCCGTTGCAGGTCTTTTACCAAATATGGATAAGGTAGTAGTTTTTCTGGGGTATGTAGTTCCATTCATTCCAGTAACAATTAATGAAATTGTCTCAGCTTGTTTGAAGGTGAAATTACCAATATACGAAATCCCACATGGCATGTTCCAAACAGGAATAAACTTAGCTGATGACTCAAAGCTGATAAGCACACGTTCACATTACTTTGGTTTTGGTGGTATGTTGCCATCAATTTCTGATAAAAAGTTACAGTGGTTTGGCGAGCAAGGTTTTGGATATCCAAGAACAACAAAAAAAGAATCCTACAAGACAAGGCAGTTACCAAAATTCACTTTAATTACATCTAATACTAATTGGTATCTATATTCACCTTCAGATAAAAGGGTTTTTTACGCTGAAATATTTAATTATGCTAAAAATAATCCTTCAGAAGTTTTTATTTGGTGTGTTCACCCTGCAGAACTATCTGAACATGCATTTAGTTCAAATGCGTTAGATTACAGACCTAAAAATATTTATTTGTATGGGATGGATAAAGATATTTATTTCGGTGGAATAGAAGGTTCTGATGATTTAATACCATACTGTGAGTATGGTATTTCTACAGTCACAACGTGTTTACTAGATTACGAAATACATAATAAAAGGGTTAATCTATTTAGATGTCATGGCGTAAATGAACTAATTAAAGTCATTGCTGAAAAACATACATTCTCAGTATCATCAGAAATAACACCTGACGCTTGTTTTTTCAGAACAGGCTTCCTCAAGGAATTTAACCCGGAAATATATGATCATCTTCTTTCAGAAGAAATTATCATTGCAGACAACTCTAAACATAATTATCTGTCATCATTTTTGATGCAGCCAATGTCAGTTTAAAAAAAAGCCTCTTAAAGAGGCTTTTTTTACTATAGCTTAATCCAACCACTCGGTGTGGAACACGCCATCTTTGTCAATGCGCTTATAAGTATGCGCACCGAAATAATCACGCTGAGCCTGAATCAGATTTGCCGGCAGAACTTCTGAACGATAGCTATCGTAGTAAGCAATAGCAGCAGAGAAGGTCGGCGTCGGGATACCGTTCTGAATAGCATAAGACACTACATCACGCAGCGCCTGCTGATATTCATCTGCAATGTTCTTAAAATAAGGATCCAGCAGCAGGTTAGCAATGTTAGCGTCCTGTGCGTATGCATCGGTAATTTTCTGTAAGAATTGTGCACGAATAATGCACCCAGCACGGAAAATCTTAGCGATTTCACCGTATTGTAGATCCCAGTTATTCTCTTCAGACGCAGCGCGCAATTGAGAGAAGCCTTGAGCATAGGAAACGATCTTGCCCAGATACAGAGCGCGACGAACTTTCTCGATGAACTCAGCTTTATCACCAGTAAATGCTTTAGCCTGGGGACCGCTCAGTACTTTAGAAGCTGCAACACGTTGGGTCTTCAGAGAAGAAAGATAGCGAGCAAATACTGACTCAGTAATGAGTGAGAGCGGCTCGCCGAGATCCAGTGAGCTCTGGCTAGTCCATTTACCGGTGCCTTTGTTGGCTGCTTCATCCAGAATCACATCAACCAGATATTTACCTTCTTCATCTTTCTTAGTGAAGATATCTTTGGTGATGTCGATCAAGTAGCTGCTTAACTCACCGTTGTTCCAGTCTGTAAAGGTTTTTGCCAGCTCTTCATTGTCGAGGCCTAACGCGCCTTTCAACAGCGCATAAGCTTCAGCAATAAGCTGCATATCACCGTATTCGATGCCGTTATGCACCATTTTTACATAGTGACCAGCACCGTTAGGACCGATGTAAGCAACGCAAGCTTCGCCATCTTCCGCACGAGCAGCAATCTTATCTAAAATTGGTGCAACCAATTCATACGCTTCTTTCTGGCCGCCGGGCATGATGGAAGGACCTTTCAGTGCGCCCTCTTCACCACCGGAAACACCGGTACCAATGAAATTGAAGCCCTGGTCAGAGAGTTCTTTGTTACGGCGCACAGTATCTTTATAGAAGGTGTTACCACCATCAATCAGGATGTCGCCCTTGTCCAAATGCGGCGTCAAAGAAGCAATCGTTTTATCTGTAGCTTCACCAGCCTGTACCATCAAAAGGATACGGCGTGGTTTTTCCAGCGATTCAACGAACTCTTCAACAGTATAAAAAGGTGCCAGTTTCTTGCCTTGGTTCTCAGCGATGACTTCATCCGTCTTTTCGCGTGAACGGTTGAAAATAGAGACTGTGTAGCCGCGGCTCTCAATGTTAAGAGCCAAGTTACGGCCCATCACTGCCATACCGACAACACCGATTTGTTGCTTGGACATTATCTACTCCTGTCTGAAGTTACCGTCACAAACACAAGTTTGTGATTGAAGTGGCAAATATGTTAACTCATCTCTCACCAATAAAGGTAGTGAATGGTGCGATGATAAAACACACAAAAAATGTGGATGATTATGTATTGGTTAACAAATCGCCTTTTTTGATATTCGACTTGAAATATAGCGGCAGTACTTCCTCTGGCGTACCGTCCATTTTTACTGTGCCATGCTCGAGCCAAAGAATTCTTGTACAGGTTTTTCTTAACAATTCGTTACTATGGCTTGCAAGAATCAATATCTTCGTTGCATTGATAATATTAGTTAATCGTGTTTCGGCTTTTTCTTTAAAGCCTTCATCGCCTACAGATAACCATTCATCCATAAGAAGAATTTCAGGAGTAAAAATTGTACTAACGCTGAAACCCAGACGCATCTGCATACCGGAGGAGTAAGTACGAACTGGCATGTCAATAAAGTCACCCAGATCGGTGAATTCAATGATCTCTTCAATTCGCGCATCGATTTCTTTTTTCCGCAGACCTAATAAGGCGCCGCGAATATAGATATTTTCCCTGCCCGTAAACTCCTGATTAATCCCTAATGAAATAGAAATTAAAGAACCAATGTCACCTTCAATCGTAGCGCAACCACTGGTAGGATGATAGACCTTACTAAACATCCTGAGCAGCGTTGTTTTACCAGCACCATTATGGCCAATTAGCCCGACTCGCTCGCCATCTTTGATTTCAAAATTAAGATTATTAAGGGCTGAAACCACAACTTTACCATCGTGCTGACCAACTTTTCCACCAGTAGCAAAATTGATAAAGTTCTTTTTAATCGATCTTGCCTGGGCGTTGAATATTGGGAAATCAATACCCACATTTTCAAATTTAATAATAGCCATTACATTACACCCAATAAGGAACGCGGTATTTATATTTGCTCGTCATCGCAATAGATAGAACCAAACCGACTATTGCCATAACGCCAGCAATGATGTAACTGCTCATCATTGGGATCTCACCTAATAATGGACCTCTTACCAAATCAATTAAATGGTAGAGAGGGTTAAACGTGAGTAATGCTGCGGCAGCACTATGTGAAAGAAGTTTCGGCATCCAAATTACTGGAGTCAGATAGAAGATAACCTGCATAATACTCAACACGATTTGTGTCATATCACGGAAGCGCGCACAAATCATCGAAAGAATCATTAACGCCCAGGTTAAATTCAAAATAAGCAGGATAAAACCTGGTATAACCAGGAAAATGGTCCAGTCTACGCTTTTCTGCACTGCAATCAGGACCAGAGGGAATATAACGATATTGTGCAGAAAGATGATGAAGTTTTTCCAAATTACACGCATTACGTGAACATGTAATGGAACGGGTAACTGCTTGATAATTCCTTCTGAAGATATCAGTGCATCACAACCTTCTGAGATGGAGCTTTGGATAAAGCTCCATGTTATCAAACCAAGAGTTAGGTAGGGCAAAAACTCTTTGACGTTGGTTTTAAAGAGATTACCAAAAACCAATCCCATGGTCGTGATCATTACTGCCATACTGATTGTGATCCAAAACGGCCCCATCTTAGACCGCTTGTATCGCATCTTGATGTCCTGGCCACCCATCACTTTTACAACGTGAAAGTTTCTTAACGCGGAGGTGAAGTCATCCCACCCTACTGATTTTTGCTTATTCGACATTACAAAATTCCAAATTGATATGCCAGACGATTTAATCCGACAAGGAACTTATCTCCGCACAGACGAGCCAAGATCAGTGTCATAAACTCTTCCCTTTGTGATTCCTCAAGCTGATCTCTCAACTTGATAATATCATTCATGCTACAAACGCAGCGGAACATCAGATCAAGCTTAATTATAGGTAAACCACAATTATGTAATGCGAGGCAGTTGACGTGGATTTGCGACCCCATCGTAAATTCATCCAGATACAAAGATATTAATCTCTGTTTGAACTGGCTATTCAGCAATGCTTCTTTATGCGAGTAATTTCTGAAGAAATTCACTGCTTCTAAATAGTCAACTTTGCTTGAACTTAATGTTGAATATTCTTTATCAACAGAGTTGTATTCCACAACATTGTCACTAGCAAATGCCAACTTTTCAGCTCTCTTATTAGAGAGAATGTATTTATTATAATAAGATGATAAGACTTCATCATTTGCTATCAAACCGGTTATCGATTTATTTGTCCAGGCACTGACACCTTCACGACGGTAGTAATAGTAATTCTCATAGAAAACTTCATCAGTGCTAAGCTTTTTCTCCATGAACGAGACATTGAAAAGAGACTTGAAATTTTGCTCAGAACTAACCAGTGACTTAAGAAGCTTACTTAAACCGAACTCACCTCTTTTTATAACTAAAGGTCTAACGTTCGATGACTTATAGTTTAACCAAAAACTTTTGAACTTTTCATTCTTAGTTATTTTGCCTGCTACTGAAATACAGAATGAGCCAAGGTGATGAGAGTGCTGACTATTTTCTGTAGCACCGATTACTTCAACGTTAGTGTCAAATAAATTTTTAACAAATTCAGGCAAGCCATTCTTTGAGAAAAACACACTGTCGTTGATAATTAGCAGTCGCTCACATTTTTCATCGAAGCCTTTTTCGAAGAAATATTTCATCCCTGCTTTATAGCTGCCGAAATCACGCCCATAATTATCACGCTCTATATAGACATCGGTTAACTCAGAGGGGTAATTTTGTTCTTCCAACCTTAAGGTATTAACGGCAATAACAAATACATTATTGCGCTTCGCTTCTTTTAACAGCTCTAACGTATCATTTCTAAGTGATGACTTCTCATAGAGTGCAAGCAGCATAACCTTGCCACCCGTGAAGTCATTCTTGACTTTAACATTAGTATATTTTTTTGTTTTAATATCATCGCGAATTGATAGCACGCCATAATATAGGTAAATTACAATTTTCAGGAAAAACCTGATAATCATAAAAACAATTCTTTTCATATTAACACCGTCGATGGTTAAACTAATTTCCTAAAGAGATTCATGATAAAGAAAGCGCATGTTTCAATGAAGCTTTGTCTATAAAATCCACCCTTAATAAAGTTAGTAATTCGTTTCAAAAGACTTCCATTTAAAGCACTAAATCTTTCATAATCACGCCTGTTCTCTGGCGGCATTTTGTCTTTCAAACACTCGAGCACCATACAATTTTTCTCGCTCCAGCATTTAAATTCGCCTGCAAACAAACGATTAAACCTTGTGAGCTTAGACAAAACCCCCGTGTTGCTGCCCACTAAATTTTGCCCATGCTGGCGGTAAAGAATTTTTGGTTCACGATCATAGATTACTGTTCCATTCATTGCACTGCAGATGATGTACATAATCCAGTCATGAGAAACTATCGGAAGGTTGGCAGGGAATGTCTCAAAAACTGCTTTTAGTCCACGACTAAAAACCATCGTGTTGCCGCCCGCATAGCTTTGCAAAAGTGCATTACTAAAAGTAAATTCTTTTAGGAAACACGGTGAAAAACCGATATCAGCTTCATCAGCATCAATCAGCTTTGTACGAGAACCATACAAACAATATGAATTAGGGGAGAATTCTTTTATTGTTAACTGATCAATAGCTTCTTCCAGCTTATTGTCACACCAAATATCATCCTGATCGCAAAAAGCATAAAACGGTGAATCAATATCTTTTCTATTAAGTAGGCTGTAGAAATTGGCAGCAAATCCTTTCCCAGGCCCCTGAAACAAAATAACTCTACCTTCAGAAAATTCTTCGGCAAAACGGGTAATGATTGTACATGTATTATCCGTTGAACCATCATCAGAAATAATCAGAGTCCAATTAGTATAAGTTTGAGAAGCAATGGAACGAAGCTGCTTTTCTAAGTATTTCTCGCCATTATAAGTACCCATCAGGATACTTACTTTTCCTTTATCGCTCATCATCATCAGCTATATAAAAAAAGGATGAGTTAGTCCTCATCCTTAGTTTCGGGAATCAATCAAATGTCACTGCTTGTGCAAATGGAGTTCCGTCTTTATCTTTAGCAGAAAGCGCGGGGAGTTCATTTGCATCAATTGGCCAGGTGATATTGAGATCTGAATCGTTCCAAAGTAATGAATGTTCATTTTTAGGATTATAATAATCAGTACATTTGTAAACAAACTCAGCACTTTCAGATGTCACATAAAAACCATGAGCAAAGCCTTCTGGAACCCACAGCTGACGCTTATTTTCAGCTGAAAGATATACACCTACCCATTTTCCAAAGGTGGGCGAGGATTTTCTCATATCAACTGCAACATCATACACTTCACCCGATACAACCCTGACCAGCTTACCTTGTGTATTTGTGGTTTGATAATGTAGGCCACGCAAAATACCTTTTGAAGATTTTGAATGGTTATCCTGTACAAAGGTACGTGGACAAACCAGCTCTTCAAATTTCTTCTGTTGCCAGGTTTCCATAAAGAAACCTCTTTCATCACCAAAAACGGCTGGCTCAATGATTTTCACATCAGGAATATCAGTATCAATAATCTTCATTAGAGCTTTCCGTTGTAGAGCGCCATCAGGTATTTGCCGTAATCATTTTTGAGCAGTGGCTGTGCCAGCTCTTTCAATTTTTCAGCATCAATAAAGCCCATGCGGAAAGCAATTTCTTCCGGGCATGCGACTTTAAGGCCCTGACGGGTTTCGATAGTTTGTATAAAGTTATTCGCTTCAATCAGGCTCTGGTGAGTACCCGTATCTAACCAGGCATGACCGCGCCCCATAATGGACACCGACAGTTCGCCCTTTTCAAGATACAAGTTATTAATATCCGTGATCTCTAACTCACCACGTGGTGAAGGCTTAAGATTTTTAGCCAATTCAACAACGCTGTTATCATAGAAATAAAGACCAGTAACCGCATAGCTACTTTTAGGTTCAGTCGGCTTTTCTACTAATGAAACTGCCTTCCCTGTTTCATCAAACTCAACTACACCGTAACGCTCGGGGTCGTGAACGTGATAAGCAAACACAGTTGCACCGTGTTTTTGATTTGAGGCTTCTTCGAGCTGCTTGTGTAGATCGTGGCCATAAAAAATGTTATCGCCCAGAATCAATGCGCAGTTGTCATCACCGATGAACTCTTCACCTAGTATAAAGGCCTGAGCTAGACCATCTGGACTTTCCTGCACTTTGTACTGAATGTTCAAGCCCCATTGGGAACCGTCACCAAGCAAGCTTTCAAAACGCGGCGTATCCTGCGGCGTGCTGATAATTAAAATGTCACGAATGCCCGCTAACATCAGAGTGCTGAGCGGATAGTAAATCATTGGCTTATCGTAGATTGGCAATAGCTGCTTACTGACGGCCATCGTCACTGGATAAAGGCGTGTTCCTGAACCGCCAGCAAGGATGATTCCTTTTTTACTATTCACAACGTTATCCTTTAATTTAGTAATCTGACTCAATAGTGCTTAATTGTAGAGTTCATCCAGCATACGCTTTACACCAACCTTCCATTCCGGAAGCGTTAATTCAAAAGCGGTGGTGAACTTGCTGGTATTGAGCCTTGAATTAGATGGGCGTTTTGCTGGCGTAGGGAAAGCGGCAGTTTCAACGGTATTCACCGCTTTTACTTTCAGCTCAAGACCTTTTTCACGGACATAATTAATCACGAACTCGGCATAGGCGTGCCAGGTTGTTACGCCTGAAGCGATAAGATTATAAATGCCCGATTTTTCTGGATTTGCCAGAGTTGCTTTGATTGCATGCGCGGTACTGTCCGCAATCAATTCTGCGCCGGTTGGTGCACCAAATTGATCGTTGATGACAGATAGGGCTTCTCGTTCTTGCGCCAAACGAATCATCGTCTTAGCAAAGTTATTGCCTTTAGCGGCATAAACCCAACTGGTGCGCAAAATTAAATAGTGTGTTGCATTAGTGATGATGGATTCTTCACCCTGACGTTTAGTCTTGCCGTAGGCGTTCAGTGGTGAAGTCGCATCGTCCTCGTTCCAGGGACGCTCGCCGCTGCCATCAAACACATAATCCGTTGAGTAATGAACCAGTAACGCCCCAACATCACGCGCGGCGCAGGCCAATGCTTTTACGCTGGTTGCATTGATCAACTCGGCATTGAGCAGGTCACTCTCCGCTTTATCGACAGCCGTATAAGCTGCAGCATTCACAATCACGTTAGGCTTAATATCCCGTACCGTTTTTTCGATGCCGGCAGGATTGGTTAAATCGCCACAGTGATCTGCTGAATGACGATCTAAAGCAATGATCTCACCCAAGGGGGCCAAAGCACGCTGCAGCTCCCAACCAACCTGACCATTTTTACCTAATAGCAAAATTTTCATTAGCTACGCTTCTCGTAGTTTTGCTCAATCCAGTTCTGATACGCCCCGCTTTTCACATGCTCAACCCACTGCTGGTTATCGAGATACCACTGCACGGTTTTACGTAAGCCGGTTTCGAAGCTTTCCTGCGGTTTCCATCCGAGGTCGCGTTCAATCTTTGAAGCATCAATCGCATAGCGACGATCGTGGCCCGGACGGTCTGCAACATAGGTAATTTGCTGAGCGTATGAAGTCTCTTTCGGACGCAGCTCATCCAGCAGTTCACATACCTTGTGCACCACTTCGAGATTTTGCTTCTCGTTATGGCCGCCAATGTTATAAGTGGTGCCAGTTTTCGCCTGCGTCACTACGGTATAAAGCGCACGCGCATGATCTTCTACATACAGCCAATCGCGGATTTGGTCACCTTTGCCATAAATTGGCAGTGGCTTTCCTTCCAGCGCATTGCTGATGATCAGCGGGATGAGTTTTTCCGGGAAATGATAAGGGCCGTAGTTGTTGGAACAGTTGGTCACAACGATCGGCAGGCCGTAGGTGCGGCCCCATGCGCGAACCAGATGGTCACTTGCGGCTTTGGTAGAAGAGTATGGGCTGCTTGGTGCGTACGGGGTTTCTTCCGTGAACAATGGAAGCTCACCTGAGACTTCATCAGGATGAGGTAAGTCGCCATACACTTCATCCGTGGAGATATGGTGGAAACGAAAAGCCTGTTTTTTATCAGCGGCCAATGCAGACCAATATTGGCGGCTTGCTTCCAGTAACGCATAAGTTCCGACAACGTTAGTCTGAACGAATTCTGATGGTCCAGTAATAGAACGGTCAACATGGCTTTCTGCCGCCAGATGCATTACCGCATCAGGCTGAAATTCGTTGAATACATTCAGTAAGGCCACACCATCGCAAATATCAACTTTTCTAAAGTTATAACGCGCATTTTGGCTTTCAGCTTTCAGTGATTCTAGGTTGCCAGCGTAGGTCAGTTTATCGACGTTAATCACTTCATCATTGGTATGGTTGATAATATGACGAACAACTGCCGAACCGATAAATCCTGCACCACCTGTAATTAAGATTTTCATAACGTCCCGTTTTTCCTGACTCGCTCAGTGAGGCTTATACCAAATTGAATTAATATGCTGTGTCGTTCAGCCACGCTACCGCCCTTGGGTTGCAGCTCCCACATAGCTGATGTTTAAGGCAAAATTTAATTAAAAGCGCGCCGGCTTTTATGCTGCTATCTTGCTGTTAACTCTATTCTTTATTACCGAAACCAATAAATATGGTTTAACGGTAAGCAGCTAAGAATTCTACCACTCGTAAAGTTCAATGACGAACAAATTACAGATTTTCCGGGGGTGTTAGTTTAAGTATTGACCGCTTTGGGTCGGAGATGATGTTTGCTGACTCAATAATTCAACTCAATCAGATTTTGATGAAAGCTTAGACGAGGTTTTTCAGACGAGGTTTAAAAAAAATGCGGGCGCTAAGGCCCGCAGTCGTGCTACTCAAATCCATTAGGATTCTTACTCTGCCAGTTCCACGTATCACGCATCATGGCATCGATCCCGCGCGTCACGCGCCAGTCCAGTTCGTTGTTCGCCAGTGTGGCATCGGCCCAGAACGCAGGCAAATCGCCGTCACGGCGTGGCTTAAACTCGAACGGAATCGGCTTGCCAGAAGCTTTCTCGAACGCCTTGATCATCTCCAGCACGGAGAAACCAACACCGCCGCCTAGGTTGTAAGCTTTATAGCCTTCAACTTTCGTTAAGTGGTCCAGCGCCTTCAGGTGCCCTTCTGCCAGGTCGACAACGTGAATGTAGTCGCGCTGAGCGGTGCCATCTGGCGTGTCGTAATCGTCACCAAACACGCCCAGCTTTTCCAAACGGCCAATGGCCACCTGCGCAATATACGGCAGCAGGTTGTTTGGGATACCGGTTGGGTCTTCACCGATTTCGCCAGATTCATGCGCGCCAACCGGGTTGAAGTAGCGCAGTGCAATGGCTTTGAAGTTCGGATCCGCTTTAGCGAAGTCGCGCATCACGAATTCGATCATCAGCTTAGAGGTGCCGTACGGGCTGGTTGTGCCGCCGATTGGCGTGGTTTCTACATAAGGAACCGGTGCATCCGCGCCATAAACAGTCGCAGACGAACTGAAGATGAAGTTCCACACGCCAGCGGTGCGCATCTCTTCCAGTAGCACCACGGTGCCAGCGACATTGTTTTCGTAGTATTCCAGCGGCATGCGCGTGGATTCACCAACGGCTTTCAGTGCGGCGAAGTGAATCACGGCGCTGATATCGTTGGAGGCAAACAGGTCACGCAGGCAAGCGCGATCGCGGATATCGCCTTCGACGAAGACCGCTTTTTTGCCCGAGAGCTTTTCTACGCGATTGATCGCTTCGCGGGACGCATTGCAAAGGTTATCCAGGACCACAACGTCGTCGCCACGCTCTAACAGCGCCAGCACCGTATGGGAGCCGATGTAACCCGCTCCGCCCGTTACCAAAATAGCCATGTGTACTCCTTTAAACCGCGCGATGGGCGCGGTAGAGAATGAGAAAGCTTATTTCGCCAGGATTTTCTGGATAGATTCGCGGAAATCGCGACCCTGTGCGTTGTTACGCAGACCGTAAGATACGAATGCCTGCATGTAGCCGAGTTTACGACCGCAGTCGTAGCTGGTACCCGTCAGCAGCTGCACATCAACAGGCTGCTTCTTGCTCAGGGATGCGATGGCATCGGTCAGCTGAATACGGCCCCATGCGCCTGGCTCAGTACGCTCCAGCTCTTCCCAGATATCAGCAGAAAGCACATAACGGCCAACCGCAGTCAGGTCAGAATCGGTTGAACCCGCTTCTGGCTTCTCGACAAAGCTGGTGATGGTGCTGATATCGCCTGGGTTATCAATGGGCTCTTCGGTGGTCAGCACGCCGTATTCGGTCAGATCTTCACCCGGCATGTGTTTTGCCAGCACCTGGCTGTGGCCGGTGTCTTCAAAGCGCGCAACCATTGATGCGAGGTTATAACGCAGGTGGTCAGCGGTAGAGTCATCCAGCAGCACGTCTGGCAGTACCACCACAAACGGGTTGTCGCCAATCATCGGACGTGCGCACAAAACGGAGTGGCCCAGACCCAGCGGGTTAGCCTGACGCACGTTCATGATGGTTACGCCCGGCGGGCAGATTGACTGCACTTCGCTCAACAACTGACGTTTAACGCGTGCTTCAAGCAGCGCTTCCAGCTCGTAAGTGGTATCGAAGTGGTTTTCCACTGCATTTTTGGAAGCATGGGTGACCAGCACAATCTCCTTGATGCCCGCCGCGACGCATTCGTCAACAATGTATTGAATCATTGGTTTGTCGACGATTGGCAGCATCTCTTTCGGAATGGCTTTGGTCGCAGGAAGCATATGCATACCGAGACCTGCAACGGGGATTACTGCTTTAAGCTTGGTCATATTTATTCCATTTCATGAAGTGAATGCGTGAGGTCGATTATGCAGGATCGGCCGGTCGAGCAAGTATAATCTTAATCTGAAAAACCGACACTAACTCTCTGTCACACCATCAAAAATCGCCATTTTTGCCAGTAAAAATGCCGAAGTTCCAATGAGAAACCCCTGTGCTAAACCGCTGAAAAATCGTGAAAGGATTTGTGATGATGAGACCAGACATTGATTGAAAGGTGTGCCTCAATTGCGCCATAAATGGCGCCGCTACGGACCGTGTAAACGTTGAGTCATCTGTAGCGGCGCAATTCATCGCGCGGGTTTGATTTTAATGACTACAGCATGCCTTCAAACCATTCTGGCATGACGAACAGATTGAAATGGTTTACCAGCAGCATCAGGCCGACAAACACCACCGAGACTGAAACCCATTGGCGTGCATACGGCATAAAGCGAATGCCAATCACCGGTTTAATGAAGAACGGATGCGCGAAGGCAGAGATCAGCACCTGCGAAATCGACAGCGTCAGCGCCACATACAGCACGTTCGGCCAGATGTACGTTGTCGCCAGCACCGCCACCACCACCAGACTCGCCACAATGTTCCAGTAGAACTCAACATTAGTGCGGCCGTTGGCCTGCGAAATCGCGCCGGTTAAGCCGCCCATCGGACGCAGCATGCCGAACAGCAGCATCAGCGGAATCAGATGGTAAACCTGCTCATGTGAAGCGCCGTACAGCACGCGCACAATCACCGGTGACAGAATGCCAATCGCCAGATACATCGCGCTGCTGAACAGCATGATGACGAAGGTGCCTTTCAGGAACAGTTTTTTCAGCTGCTCAGGATCGTGCTGCTTCTCCGCAAAGCGTGGCAACGCCAGGCGGTTAATCACTGGCGACACCAGTTTCAGCGGTTGCAGAATCAGCTCTTTTGCCAGCGAGTAAATCCCCAGCATCTCGGCGCCCATTACCTTACCGACGATCAATGCATCCGCCTGGGTACGCAGCTGGTTGATGGTCTGCGAGCCGAGTTGATACACGCCGTAACGTACTGCGCTAACGAAGGTTTTGCCGTCGAATTCCCAGGTCGGACGCCACGATTTCTCGCCGAAGTAGATCATGCAGAGAATACGCGTGAAGGCGTTGATGAACAGGCCAAGAATCGCCGCCGCCACGGTTAGCGAGGTGTAATACAACATCGCTACGGTACACAGGAACGCGAACAGCTTGGTTGCCATCTCAATCTTGGCCAGCGTCACCATGCGTTTGGTTTTCACATAGTGCGCCTGATACTGCGACAAATGTCCCAGCACCAGGAAGTTAAGGCTGGTGAGCATGATTAAGCCTACCAGTTCCGGCAGGTGATAGAACCATGCCACCGGATAGGCAATCGCCAGCATAATCAAGCCGGTGCAGAAACTGAGCGAGACGTTCACCCAGTAAATGGTGCTCTGCTCGCGACGATTAATGTCCTGCCGATGCACGATGTAGCTGCTCATGCCCATATCCTGCAGCACGGTTGCTACCGCCAATATTGCGTTGATGATCGCCAGTAAACCCAGCTCGTGCGTTTCCAGTTTGCGCGCCAGAACGGCGAGCTGTAACACCTGAAGTAATGCGGCAAAACAGGTACTACCAAACAGCCAAACGGCCTGTTTTTTTAATCCGCTCACACCATGCGCTCCAGAATTTTCGCCAGCTCACCATAAGCGATGTGCTGATTGAACTCAGTTTCGACTTTCTGGCGCGCAGCCGCGACAACCGGCGCCACATCCACATCACCGCGCGACAGACGCAGCAGCGTCGCCGCCAGCTCGTCAGGATCGTTTTCGGCCACCAGCCATCCGCTCACATCATTCTCAATCAGTTCGGGAATGCCGCTGTGATAAGTGGAAACCACCGGCAAGCCGACCGCCATCGCTTCCATTAGCGCCACCGGAATACCTTCCATATCGCCATCCGCGGCGGTTTTGGACGGCAGCAGGAAGATATCCGCCTCGTTCAACGCCTGGCGAATCTCATCCTGCGGCTTGAAGCCCGGCATGGTGACGCAATCCTGCAATCCAGCGCGCGCAATGTGTTCGCGCATCATGCCGTCCTGCTCGCCGTTACCGATGATGGTGAACTGGAACTGGCCGCCGTTATTGCGCAGGATTTCGCTGGCTTTTACCGCCACATCCAGACCTTTTTTCTCGGTCAGACGCGCCACGGAAACGATGCGCAGCGGTTGATGGAACGCTTCACGCGGACGGAAGTTAAACTTCTCCGGCTCGATGCCCATGCGCGTCACGCGCACTTTCTCGCGCGGACAGCCCATCTCAATCAGCTTGTTTTCCCACAAGTGGCTGATAGGCAGCATCAGTTCACTCTGCTTAAACAGGTTGATATAGTCGAGTTTGTGCTCTTCCAGGATGTGCCGACGCGAAATATCCGCGCCGTGGAACACTGTCGCCTGCTTGCCTTTCAGCACGCCGAGCTCGCGTAGCTTGTTAGCCAGCGCACCGGCATAGCCAAAGTGGACCAGAAACACATCGGCGGTATAAGGCTGCTTAGTGTTAGCGACAATCGCCGGCAGCAGCAATTTGCTGGCCTGCGCGCCGTAGCGACGCACATTCAGCGACTTAAGCAGCGCGCCTTTGGTGATTTTGGGCAATATCAAACCGATACGCTGCGTCAGCTTATCGAGGTTAGATACCTTCTCTTCCGGCAGTAAATAGTGAGTTTTCGCTGCCAAATTGTAGTCATCGAACGCGGCGTGGCGATTAATCATATCGCCCGGAAACACGGAGATAATCTCCACGTCGTAGCCTGCGTCGATGAAATGCGTCACCTGATTGAGCACAAACGTCTCAGAGGCAACAGGGAAACGCATGGTGAAAAAGGTCAGCTTCATCACTTCACCCCAGGACGTTGAGAATTTCTGCTGTAATGCGGTTACCAATCTCACGCTCCTGCGCCACCGCGGTATCAACTTTGTGTTTCACGTTGTCGTAGTCGGCCAGCACCGTCTGCACTTTATCGATGAGCGAGCCATCCATCAGGCTTTGTACATCGGTCGCCATCTGCGGCAGGCCAAGCTGTTTCATCACGCCGAGCGACTTGTGCTCGTAGTTGATGGCGACGGCTGGCGTACCAAAGTTCATGGAGATGATGGCGGAGTGCAGGCGGGTACCAATTGTCAGATGACAATGGCTGAGGAGGATGCCGAGTTCGAGGTCGTTGAACTCGTCCATGATGACATGGTAATGCTCTGGATGCTCGACATGATCGCGCAGCGTCAGCGCCACCATGCGGTCGTCTTTAGCGTAGCTATCGATACCGGTGCAGGTAGAAAATGCAACGACCTGATAACCTTCGGCAATCATCGCGTTGATCACACGACCAAAGGCCGCTTCATACTCTTTCTGCGTGACGCCGAGACGTTTATCGAATGGCGCCAGTTCACGTACGGTAATCGCAATGGTTTTGCGTGCGCTGATAATTGCCTGCCAGTGCAGCAGGTTATGGCTTGGATTCGCCACTTCGCGCGCCTGTACCAGGAACGCGGTGTCGACGCCCTTCTTCACTTTACTGGTGGTCACGCCATCTTGCTTCAGACGATCGTGGCTCACTTCTTCGCGCAGCACCAGGCTGTCAACGCGATCAAAGACAAAGTTAGCCAGCGCATTAACGCGCGGGTTTTCGAACGGACCGACTGAGTGACCGACCATATGCAGCGGCTTTTTCGCCATCAACGCACAGAGCGCGTGGTCAAATTGGGTTACACCGTACAGATCGACGAAGAACGAGCCGCCAACCTGAATAATCGCGTCATACTGTGCAAGACTTTTGGTGAACGCCGCGAGATGCGGTGGCACCGAGAATGATTTGTACAGGCCGCCTTTGCCGAGGTGCGCCATCATGATGTCAGGCATCAATCGGTTCGCCACTTTGCGTTTGAGGCTGCCCACCAAACCCTTGCCGGATTTGCTGTTGTGCAGGAACAGGGAATCCTGTTGGATGTGTTGCTGCAATAAATAGCCCGAACTTGTTGGATAACGGCTGATCACATCAATATCCAAATCTGCGCGCGCAGATTTCAGCGAATCAATCAGCCCTCGTAAAATCGCGCCATCCCCACGATTTCCACAGGTATGGTTTCCTACCAATAAAATCTTCATAAAAAAACTCCGGAAAAATTTTTGTAATTTTTACAAGCCGCCAATAGCTGCACTGGCAAAGTGAACTCTGTGTTAAATGACTGCAATGGGAGTAATCCCCAAAAAGGTGCTGCTAAATGAATTTCTATTCAATACTGCTTATAAATTATGCATATTCCGTAGCGGCGCGATTTATCGCGCAATAAATTGCGCCGCTACGTTAACTACCTGCGCGTTACGACTTCACGGCGAAATACGGCATTGCAACCTGCTCGCCATTAATCACTACCGAGATGAAACCTTTCGGTTCGCGGGTATCCACCTGTTCGGGTTTAAGCGCGCGCGATGCCATGAGCAAATCGCCCTGCTCGTTTCCGCCAATGCCGGCCTTACCGTTGTGCAAGCTAAAACGTTGCGGTGCCTGTTGGGCTCCGCTGCCTGGCGCACCTTTTTCCATGACGGCATCCACGCGTGCGCAGCGTCCGGTCAGGAAACGATCTTTGGCGGTGCTTTTGATCAGCACGGCAGTCGTCGGCGTCCAGCCCGCTAACTTAACGAACACTTTGGTGTCGGTATCGGTGCGCGGCTCGAAACGAACGTCAACCACCGGCGAACTACCTTCCGCTGACCAGCTGGCTTCTGCTTTGTTTTTCTTGCGCTGCAGATGAATCACCGCGCGACCGCCGGTACCTTTACCGTCAATGACATCCATCAGCGGTTGGTTAGCGGTGCCGTTATTGAACTGCGACTGACCAAACACCTCGATCTCCCAGCTATCACCCACCGTTGGCGAGTAGAAGTTGCCGAGTTCAAACCAGGTTTGCTGATCGCTGTTATTGGTCAGGCGGAAACGCGAGGTGATGTAGTTGTATTTCAGACTGCCATCAATGGCCACGCCGTAAGATTCAACGCGCGTCGAGCCCATTTCCCAGATGTTCAGCCAGCGCTCGCCTTCCAGCGAGTTATCGATCCAGCTGCCCGACTGCAGATTGGTCTGACGCATATTAAGGCGTGAGTTACGCGCATTGAGCGGGTTCTTACAATCCTCAATGCTCAGCGCATCCACGATCCACTGACCATTCGAGATATCGCCAGGGAAGTCGCTGTGCTCAATCCAGCCGTTGTGAATGATGGATTGGCTGCAACGCGGAAGATTCAATACCATGCCGCCCTTACAATGCTGGGCGTTGAAGTTGGAGAGCTCAATCGCGGTGCTGTGATCCCACGCGCCGGCCTTTTGACCCGACCAGCTGGCTTTAATCACATCCCCGGTACAGGCGTTGGCGTACCACTGATCGATTTTACAATCCAGCGTATCCAGCAGGCTCAGCGAGACGCCGCCTACCTGATTGAAGCGCAAGCAGGCACCCCGGAAAAACTGGCCGCCGGGACAGGTATTACGGAACAAGCCCTGTTTATTCGGACGCTTGTCGGTGTTGCCATTGAAATTCAGGTTAGAAATTTCGGTCCAGCGCGCGTTCACCTGGAACAGGAACTCTGAGCGGCCATCCGAGACCAACGTGGTCGCAGGGAAGTAACCGAAGTTGACCATCGCACCGGAGATGCGGAAGAAGCGACGTCCCTCATCGCCGAAATCGCATTCGGACACGAAGAAGGTACCGGCCGGGAACTGCACGCAGATCTGCTGGCTGGCATCAATCGACCATTGATACATAGCTTTGATCGCTGGCGCGGTATCGGTTTTGCCATCGGCAATCGCGCCGAAATCAAACAGCGTCAGGCGGTTGAAATCTTCCACCACGCGACGCCAGGTGAAACCGTTGCCGCTGAAGTTCACGCCGCCATCGTCTTTGGCATCGCCGAAGGTGCCGACGAACTCGCCGCCGCCCACTTCCAGCCCTTCATGCCAGCTTTTCAGCTTAATTTTGGCACCGGCAAACAGCGGACGGGTTTTACGCAACTCTTCCACCGACGGGATCTCGCCAATTAGTTGATAGCCATTCGGCTGCGCCAGTCGCTGGCTGAAGTTGCTCTGGTTAGGACGCGAGACATCGCTGATGGAAAATAGCGTGTGACCCTGATCGTCTTCCACTACCATGGAGTGCGCAGGATTGGCGATCAACGCTGCATTATCGTGAATGAACTGGGCGAAGTTACCCTTGTTCAACGCAATCGGCTGGCTGATTTGTGACACTTTGCCATTGGCATCGCGCAGGAAAACCGGAATTTGATTGCCGGTTTGGCTGGCATCGCTGCCCGCCTTGCCAATCCAGAGTTTGCCTTCGAAGTTCTGCCAGAACTGCGGTGGCATGGTGTAGACGTTTTCTGGCGTTAAAATCGGTACATCGCCCGGCGGTACGCTGGACGGATCGACGGCTTTTAACGCTGGCTGACCACTTTTTGCGGCGTAGCTGGAAAACGCACTCACTGAGAGCGCGGCAACAATGGAGGAGGCTGCGGTCTGCAAGACTTCTCTTCTTTTCATGCTTCAATTCCCGTGGTTATGCGGCCAAAAAGGATTCCCGAGGCACGATAATTGTCGCTAAACAAGCGCGAGCCAGCTCTGTTTGATCTGGTTACCGTCAAACTTGAGCGCGGTTTCTTTGGTTTTTTCACTCATGGCGTAGAACAGGTCATCATCACTGGCGAGCTGTTCCATGCGCTTGATGAAGGTCGCTTTGTCATTCATCGGCACCAGGAAGCCATCTTCACCGTGGTTGATAATCTCCTGCGGGCCGGTTGGGCAATCGTAGGCGACCACCGGCAGCGACCAGGATTTGGCTTCCAGCAACACCAGCGGCAAGCCTTCATAGCGTGAGGTCATCAGCGCCATGTCGCTTTCGCGGTAGTAATCGTTGATGTTGCTGACTTTGCCGACGAAGTTAACGCTGTGGGTGATACCCAATGCGGCAGCCTGATCGTGCAACTGCTGGCGCAGTTCGCCGTCACCGGCAATCACCAGCTTCCACTCAGAGTGCTTTTTGCTGAAATCGGCCCAGATATCCAGCAGCAGGTCGAAACCTTTCTGGTTATCCAGACGCCCCACCGCCAGCGCCTGACGGCTGCGCGTTTGACGCTGAAACGCCTTGTACACCACTGGATTGGGGATTTGCTGACTGGCGATGTTCCAGCGGTTAAATACCTGATGATCTTTGTCGGTCAGTACGATCACCTGATCGTAATAGCGCAGCATCAGCCATTTCAGCAGCTTAATCGGCTTGCTGAACGAGTTAATCGCGATGTGTTCGCAGGCATACGCTTTGAAGCGCTTCTTCTTCAGCGCCATCAAGTTCCAGAAGGCGAACATCACGCTCAGGCGGCCCATGCTGATCAGGAATACGCTGTCGAAGCCTTCCTGATGAATGTGGCTTACAGCGCTTTTAATTGGGTTGCTGTGGCCTTCAAAACTGACAATTTTCTTTACCCGTTCGAACGGATAAAAGGTTTTGCCATGGCCTTCCAGCGAGTAAATGGTGACTTCGTGCTGCTCGCCGAGGCACTCAGACATAAAGTTGCAGATGTTTTCAGTGCCCGCATAGGAGTAGGCATCTTTAATCACCAAAACGATCTTTTTCATAAAATCCTTTCCACCTCAAACAATATAAAAGCAGCTAAGCACCGTTGCGCTTAACGGTGTTTCAAGGCGAAAAGGACGCCATTAACCATATACCAGACGTAATAGTAATATACTTTTAACGGATTGTTTTTATAGATAATTCTTAATAATTCGAGGTGCCACTTTGCCGCTTTATTTTTGTTACGCGACAGTGAATCGCCCAACTCGTAATAGTTGACCAGGGTTTTCTGGATCACGCGGGCTTGTTTGTAGCGGAGGAACAACTCGTAGAGGAACAGGAAGTCTTCATGGCCTTTACGCTGGAAGAAGATGCCCTGTGGAGGACGGCGGAAGCACACCGAAGAGAAGCAAACACGATATTGCTTCTTCACGAAGTTTTCCTGCTGCAGATAAGGTTTGCTGTAGTTGATGTCGTGCTCAGCGGTTTTGGTTTTGTAGTGATAATGCGTGATCACAAAATCGTCGCCGGCTTTGATTGCGGCGGTTTGTTCAGCCAGTTTTTCACTGTGCCATTCGTCGTCGCTATCGAGGAACGCGATAATCTCTTCTTTCGCCGCGCGTAGCCCAACATTGCGGGTTTCAGCTGCGCCTTTATTCACGTCATTGTCGAGAATAGTGATACGCGCGTCCTGACAATGCTCACGCACCAAGGCCAGTGAATCATCGGTGGATTTATCGTTGATCAGGTACAGATGCCAGTCGCTGTAGGTCTGGTTGATGATCGACTCAACCGCGCGCAGAACGGTATTTCGCGCGTTATACATCGGCATCACAATACCGACGGTGCCAACATGATTTGTCATTTGTCTACCCGGAGTTTCAGGAACCAAAAAATTGCCCCCGTGTAGGGAGCAAGTGAAAGTGTTGAAAAGCGAATCAGGAGACGGCTCTTCCGCCCGAGAAGCGCGACTTCACCTTATCGAGCAGGCGATTCATGAAGTAGGCACGGTTGTCACGGTTAGTGAGGAAGAAATAGCGCGCAAAACTCAAACTGGCTTGCAGCGATTTACCATCCATCTTGTAGCGCAGCGGCAGCTTGAACGCTTTATAGGTGTGGATGTCGCGCGTCGTCAGATGCGGCTTCATGGTATCGAGCCAGAAGTAGGAGTATTTGACCGACTCACCTTTGTGCTTGGAACCAAATTTGGTCACCAGATGGTAGGTTGCCAAAGGCTGGTCGATCATTACGAAGGCGTAACCCATGCGGTCGGCGCGGATGCAGAAATCATAATCCTGATGGCGAATATAGCGCGCATCAAACTGGATCTGCGCAGCATCTTCACGCTTCAACACAATGGTGCTGGTTTGAATAAAGCCGTAGCAGCCAAACAGATACTCAGCCACGGTTTCGTTTTTGCCGGGCGGTTGCATCGGCATCACCTTGAGGAAGGTGCCATCCTGATGGATGTTCACCTGACTAAAGATGACGTAGCGCGATTTGCCCTGCGCTTCCAGCTTGGCGATGGTTTCACTGGCCACCCGCAACTTGTCCGGATGCCACTCATCGTCGGCGTCAAGGAAACTAATGAAGTCACCCGTTGCCAACGCGATACCTTTGTTGCGGGCGCCAGCGCCGTTGAGTTTGACCTCAGACAGCTCCAGTTTGATATCCAAATCCTGATAACGCTCGCCGCGCACGACCTGCGCCAGTTCGGCCGCATCGGCCGATTTATCATCAACAATAATGACTTCAAAATTGCGATAGGTTTGCGCTTTGACGCAATCTAGCGTCGTAACAATCGATTTCGACGCGTTATACGCGGGAATAACAATTGAGAAGCGAATGTCCTGCATTGCCAGCACCTCATTAAAAAAGTTACAAAATCAATGATATAACTTGTGGGCTCAAAAGAATAATGGGTGATGTCCTAATTTGTTGGCGAGGTCTTCATCGCCACTTTCTTCTTGCTGCTGCTGCCGATAAACGGTTTCTCGACAAACAGGTAGGTCAATTTCGCCACATAGAAGGAGGCGACAAAGAACAGCGTTGAGAGCAAGGTGTAAAACAGGAACGAATGCGGATAGAGCGTGTCCGGAATCTGCTTGATGAAGTAGAGCACCACACCGTGAATCAGATACAGGCTGTAACTCACCTCACCAATCGACATCAGGGTTTTGTTTTCCAGAATGCCAAACACGGCGTTGCCACTGCTGACAATAAAGAAGATCACCGTCAGGCAGCAGAGGAAAATCAGATACCAGAAGGTGTTGCTGGTGAACGACAGTGAGAACAGCGACAGCGCAATCACCGCGCAGCCCGCAAGGCTGGAGGTTTTATAGTGCGCAAACATGTCGCGGTACTTATACGCCAGATAGCCCATGGCAAAGCCCAGCACCGGACGCGGATCGGTATAGGTTTTACCCCACAGACGCAGGCCGACAGCCACGCAGAAAATCACCCCGATGGAGCCAAGAATCAGCAGCGTTTTATATTTGCCTTTGGTGGCACGGTTGAGCACGTAAATCAGTGGGATCGACAGATACAGCAGCCATTCAAGGCGCAATGTCCACTCAACACCGGCGTTAACATCTGCCGTCATAAAATCGCCAATGTGATAGCTACCAATGAACAGCAACCACAGCACCGCATCTTTCACCGCCGTGAGGCTATAGGTGAGATCGCCCTGCACCACGCCCACCGCGATAATGACAAATCCCGAGAACCAGAACATCGGTACGATACGGCGGATACGCGACTTGAGCAGCTTGTGCGTAAGCTGTCCCGGCGTCATGGTTTCATTATCCAGCCAGCGATAGAACAGGAAGGCGGAGATCATGAAGAACAGCAATACACCGAATTTGCCCGAGTTGACGAAGAAGTTGCCTTCGGAGAACCAGGCAAAATAGTCTTTATCGAACACCCACTGACCATCCAATGAATAGATGTAGTGTGCGAAGTGCGAGAACGCCACGATGCTGGCCAGCAGCGCGCGCATACCAGAGATACTTTTAATACCGCTTTCGTTGTAAACGCCTTTGTGGAAGGAGAATACTCGCAGAATGATTAGCGCCAGACAAAATGACAGCACCATGATTAATACATACATGTCAGCTCCTGAATCTGAGTTGGGTTAGCTGCTGTGCCGCGAGAAAACGCTATCGAAGTTGCTGCTCAAAACGTTGAAGGTTCTTTCTGCTTTCTGTTTATAAAGCATCTCGTTCGGGTGAATGCAATCAGGCGACATCTCAGATTGCCAGTCACGGTTCTGTTTGATGACGCTGAATTGTTTCACAATCGGGACCTGCTGCTCTTTAGCCACTTCATTTAACTGATACACATAAGGCCAGACATTCCAGCGCTCGGCTTTGCCACAGATTGGATTCGGTTCCTGTAAAACCACCAGCTTGTTATTCGCCTTCGCGCCTTTCACCAGATCGGTGATGATGCGCTTGTACTCTTCCGGCGTTTCAATGCGCTCGCCTTTGTCTTTGAAGAAATTGATGCGCGCATCGTTAATCGCATAGTTAATCAAAATCATATTGGCGTCGGATTTCGCCATGCGTTCTGACCAGTCCTGCGGTGTGTTGTCTTTGTTATAAACCAGCACCGAGACCTGTGCGCCGGGCATACCGTGATTCTTCACCTCAATGTTGTTGCCGTATTTCTCGCGCAACATCTGCTGTAAAAAACTCACTTCGTTATTTTTACTGATGATATTGCGATTGCCGGATGCGGTGACGCCCGCTGTTGTGGAGTCACCGTATGCCGCGATGATAAAGGTGCCGGGATGATCGTCTGCCTGCGCCAGTAACGGCGCAGAGGTGATCAGAACTGCCAGTAATGTCTTCCGCATATTTCCTCTCATCGATTAATGAAACAATTTGAATTCACGAGCAACTTCATAGCCAACAACGGCTTGCTTCAGTGAGATCGTGTTGTAATAGAGGTAATAAACAAGGAAGAAAGCAAACATCGCGAACATCGCGGGTTTAAGCGCGCGTTTTGACTGGAAGATCAGCGACGTCAAAATAATCGGTTCGACCTGCAGCAGGTAGTTCGACAGGCGCGCACCCGATGAGTAGTTATAGAAGAAGATCCTGATACCGCCGCCGATAGCGAAAGTGAGAATCAGCAGGTAATTCAGTTTCCACACGTCGTACTGATCGCGCTTGAGTTTGTTGCTCAGCATGAAGTAGACAAAGATGAACACCAGCATGATGTTTTTCAGGTTCGACACTGACACCACGCTGCCATCACCGGCATTCGACGCTTCGTTGCTGTAGCCTGCGGCCCTCTCCCCCATCGATCCCAGATGTCCGGCGATCAAGGCAATAAAGCCGGTACCGCCCACCACCGAGAGTGGCACACTGAACATGATGATGATCACTGGCCACCAGCGTGATTCCCGAATAAACAGGAACGGTATGATGGTGACGACCATCACGGCGGTGTTGTGACTGAGGAAGGACAGAATAAAGAAGGCAAACGCCCACCAGTATTGCTTGATATAAATGGTCCAAATTACGCCGAGAAACAGCGCCGAACTCAGGCCAAAACGAATCTGGTTAACGTCTTTGTTGATGAAGATGTGCGCCGAGTAAAGCGCCAATGCCAGCACCGGATACGGCGACATCTTTTTAAAGAAGATCGCGTTAGTCGATACTGCCAGAATACTGAACACAAACAGGAACACGCTGGCATTGTGTGAAAACAGGCTGGTGATCCATGCAATCGCAAAAATCAGCGGTTCGTAACGGAAGAAGGCAACGGTATTAGCAAAACCGTTAACCTCAATACGGCGGATGAAGTCGGCAAAGAAACTGCGATATTGATAGTCATCCATCCCGGTGCCGAGACCGCGAATACCCGCAAAGACAATCAGCGTTACGGTGGCGATACACAGCAGGTAAGTCAGAATATGGGTGGTGCGTTCGTCTTTCTTCAACAGGATTTCGACCAGCGCAAGCAACAGTACAAACCCTGATAAATACCAATATGGAGCCATGGTGTGATTCCTTAATTCCACAAGTTCTCATGCCAACAGTGGCTTTTATGGCGTTATAGAGAGAATCACCTGTGTAAATCGTTGCGTGTCGTCATTCAAACGGTGCGATCAAAAGGGGCGGTCAACCCGCCCCTCTCTTCACCGGATTACCCTCATCATTAACGGTCAATGACGGGCAAATTAACTTTTGGTCGGTTTGCCATACTCGTAGTCGTAATAGTCGTAACCGTAACCATACGAGTTGGCGGCTTTACGCACCACGGCGTTGAGGATCACACCTTTAATCTCAATACCGTTCTGTGCAAAGCGTTTGAAGCTGACATCCAGTTCTTTCGGCGTGTTGGTTTCAAAACGCGCCACCATCAGCGAAGTACCGGCCAGTTTGCCGATGATAGATGCATCGGTTACCGCCAGAATTGGTGGCGTATCAATCAACACCAGATCGTAGTTCTTGCTCGCCCAATCCAGCAGCTCACCCATGCGACGATGCATCAGCAGTTCAGATGGGTTCGGCGGCACCTGTCCGCGAGGCAGGAAGTCAAAACCGTACGGGCCTTTCTGAATCAGCGCTGGGCTGAATTCGGTTTTGCCAGACAATACGTTGGACAAGCCTGATTTGTTATCAGCTGACAGCAATTCGTGGGTATAACCGCGACGCATATCACCATCGATGAACAGCACGCGTTGGCCCGCTTTTGCTACCAGCGTTGCCAGATTGGCACAGATAAAGGTTTTACCAATACCTGGGCTGGCGCCGGTGATCATCAGGATGTTGTTTTTCGCTTCCATCATCGCGAAGTGCAGGCTGGTACGCAGGCTACGGATCGCTTCAATTGACAGGTCGGTTGGATTACCCAAGGCCAGCAGCGTTTCGTGCGGATCGGTTTTCACCTTGTTGCCACGACGCGCCAGTGCTTCGGTATCTTTCTTACGTTGCCATTCTGACAGCGGTACGCTGGCGTAGACGTTCATGCCCAGCTCTTCCAGCTGCTCTGGATTCTCGATACCGTGATGCAACAGCGCTTTCAGCAATACCAGACCCACAGAAACCATCAGACCCAGAATCACGCTAGCAGCGATAATCAGCAGCTTCTTCGGTGCCACAGGACTGTTACCGGTTGCCGCGCCATCGATGATGCGCACATCACCCACGGTGCTGGCTTTACTGATACCCAGCTCTTGCTGACGGTTCAGCAACTGCATGTAGATTTCCTGACCCGACTGCACATCACGCGTCAGACGCAAGATCTCTTGCTGCGTTTGTGGCATCTGAGAAATCTTTTTGTTCAGCGTTGCCTGCTCACCTTCCAGCGTTTTGCGTTTTTCCAGCAAGGCGCGATAGGTTGGGTGATCTTTAGTAAACAGCTGAGAAACTTCGGCTTCACGGAAGGTCAGTTCGTTCAACTGGCTCTGCACGCTGACAGAAGAATCCAGCGCAGATTTCGCTTCCAGCGACAGGTCAACCGACTCGTTCTGGCGACGGAAGGTGTTCAGCTTATCTTCCGCATCATCCAGTTTGCCACGCACTTGCGGCAGCTGATTGCGCAGGAATTCCAGGCTCTTTTCCGCTTGCTCAGATTTGCGTTCAACGTTCTGCAGCAGGTAGTTATTAACGATTTGGTTCAGTACCTTGCTGATCTGCTCTGGATCTTCACCCAGATACTCCAGACCCAGCACACCGGTGTCTTTGCCTTTGTCGGCAACGGTCAGGTTGGCCAGTACCGAGTTAATGGCTTGCAGCTCGTTCAACTTGGTTACGCTGAAGCTGGTGCCCTCATCGGCATTGATACCGCTGACCAGCATGGTGACATCACCGTGCGTTTCCAGCTGACCGACTTTACCTTTGAACAGCTCATCGCCATCCGCTGACACGGTGTACGAGTCAGGACCGGTCACTTCCAGTTCGACGGTGCGCTTATCAATGGTGCGTGGAATTTCCAGGCGAGAGATCGCCACGGTTGATGGCTTGTTGCCCATCAGGCGCGACAGACCTTTACCAATAACCGGGAAATAGTTCTGGGTGACAACGGTATCCAGTCCCAGATCGGCAACGGTTTTACCGATAACCATGCGCGATTCGAGAATCTGAATCTCAGTATCGGATGCTGGCGTTGGCGGCAGAATGCTGTCGAGCTCATTCAGCACCGAGCTGGCGTTCTTTTGCTCAACCTGCACCATGGCATCAGCGCTGTAAATCGGTGTTGCAAACAGTGTGTAGAGGGTTGCCACCAGCATAAAGAAAGCGGTAACGGCAACAATGATCCAGCGATGATCAATCAGCTGTCCCACAAGATGCGCCAGATCCCATCCATTCGAATCTTCCTTTGGCGCGGTCATAACCTTGTTTTTGATATTCATGGATAATCCCAACTATCGGCTTAATACGTTGACCCATTTCTGGGTAGCGTTTTCCAGTAACCCGTAGACCTCTTCAAAGGCCTCGCGACTTTTTTTGTACGGATCCGCAATTTCATGCTGGTTGAGCCAGTGGCCAAGCAGCATGGTTTTTCCGCGTGCGGCTGGATCGATGCGATTCACCTGCTCAATATGGCGCTTTTCCATTACCAGAATCAGGTCATAGTCACGACACATGCTGGCCGTTAACTGCTGTGCCTGATGACCCTCGAGCGACACGCCGTGATCGGCGGCCACATCGAGAGCTTTCTGGTCCGCCGGATAGCCTTGCAGCGCACTGAGCCCTGCGGAGGCGATCCGGATGTTGGGTAGCGCGCGTTTGAACAGACGCTCTCCGGTGGGAGAGCGGCAAATGTTGCCGACGCAGACGACTAACACGGACTTAATCATGGCGAACCCTTAGTTCGACCAGTTGCGGAAACGAAGCGCCGCGGAGCTGGCATCGTCAACACCTACGATGGTCGGCAACAGGCTTGAAATCACACGGTTCCAACGGGTAATTGGTGTCGCGGTGACATAAACGATGTCGTACGGCTCCAGTTGGAATTCGGTGCCCATCACCATCGATGCCGCATCTTTGGTATTCAACTGATAGATGTTGGCAATTTTGGTGCGGTTGGTGCCGCGGATCGGACGAATCACGAACACGCCGGTGGCATCAGACGTGGTCTGATCCATACCCTGCGAGTTGCCCAGTGCTTCGGCCAGCGTCATGCCGCTGCGGTCCATCTTCAGCGTTGACTGCTGCTTCACTTCGCCCATCACGAAGACTTTCAAGTCATCGTTACGCGGAACGTAGAGGATATCGCCCGGATAAAGCAGATGGTTTTGGCTCAGGTCGCCGTTTTGCATCAGCGCCTGCAACGAAAGACGTTGTTCTTTGCCGTTGTGCGTCAGCACCACGTTGCGCCAGTCAGCGTCAGCGGCTAAGCCGCCAGCGGCGTTGACGGCATCCAGCACGGTCAGCGGCACGTTAGTGATCGCCTGTTGTCCGGAGGTGGTCACCGAACCGGTAACGTAGGCTTTCTGCGAACGGAACGAGGCGACGTTTACGTCAACCTGCGGACTTTCAATGAACTGTGCCAGACGACGCGCCACTTCGCTGCGGATCTCGGTGACGGTTCGGCCCGCTACGCGGACTTTACCGATGTACGGGTAGAAGATGGTGCCATCCGCCTGCACCCAGTTGCCGGTGTCGCTGGCGCTACGGTATTGACCGGCTGGTGTGGTCAGCTCTGGGTGATCCCAGACGGTGACGTTGAGTACGTCGCCAACACCGATGCGGTATTCGTAGCTCTGGATTTCGTTTTGCAGCATCGGGTTAGCCTGCGCGACTAACGGCTTCGGACGCATCTGTTCAACCAGACGCGGCGTCAGCGGGAAGACGTTGACATATTTGTCGATGTCATAGTTGCTATCCTGTTGCTCTATGACATCTTTTCCACTGGTGGAAAGGTGAGAACCCGGCTCAATAGTACATCCGGAGAGAAAAGTCGCGGATACCAGTAAAGGTATCAATTTAATTTTCATTATCATCTGATTCTTCGCTATCAGTTATTGATTGATAGAGGCGAAATCGCCCGCTGTGTAGCGTCTTACAAAAAGTTAATGTGACGGGTTAAACACTGAAACTGTGGGTCATTATTATGCGCTCCCTTGGTTTTATGTTGTCACCGAGTCTAAAGACGACATCAATTAAAATGGTTTATACAGACTCAATAAGTGCAGCTGTCAAATAACGACACACCCAGCACCGGCAGTTTTCAACCGGGGATAATAGTGCCCTCCCCGGCCTCGCTGTCTATCAATAGGCGCCATCGCGTTTCAGCACTACGCCAACCGTCTTAAACAGAATCGCAATGTCATTCCACAGCGACCAGTTCTTGACATACCACGAGTCGAAATAGACGCGTGTTTCATAGTCAACGTCGTTACGACCGCTAACCTGCCACAATCCCGTCATGCCTGGCTTTGCCATCAGGTAATAATCGACGTCACCGGCATAACGGCAGAGTTCATCTTCAATAACCGGGCGCGGACCCACCAGGCTCATATCGCCACGTACCACGTTCCACAGCTGCGGCAGCTCATCCAGACTGGTTTTACGGATGAAATGACCGACTTTGGTAATGCGCGGATCGTTCTTCAGTTTGAAATCTTTATCCCACTCGGCACGGGCCACGGGGTCGGTACGCAGTACCTCTTCCAGCACCTCTTTCGAGTTAATCACCATCGAGCGGAATTTCAGGCATTTGAACTTACGGCCGCCCAAACCAACACGTTCATGACCGTAAATCGGTGGTCCACCATCGCGGCCAACCATAAAGCCGAGTACCAGCAGCGCCGGGGACAGCGCGAGGATAATGCTGAGCGCGCCGACGATATCGAATGCACGCTTAAGGAAACGTGAAGTGCGCTTCGCCAGATTGTTATTGACGCGCAGAATCATCACTTCATGGCTGAAGATGTAAGCCATGTCGGTGCCGTAAAGCGGTACACCGCGCAGCGTTGGGATCACGGAAACCGAGCGGCAATTATGCATCGCGAGGGTTTTCAGCCAGTGATCGCGGTGCTGACTCTGTTCGAACTCCACCGCCACGATGAACTGGGTTTCGCTGTTAGTCAGCTGCCACAGCTCTTGTTCGTTGTGCAGAACGGGCACGCCTGAAATGCTGGCCTGCGGGCTGCTCTTATCAACATCGAAGAAGGCAATCACATCAAAGCCCATAACCTCTTCGCTCTGCAGTGCCTGCCAGGCTTCCTGCGCATTACGGCTGCTGCCGATGATGATAGTTTGCTTCTTCCACATGCCGTAATGATTCAGGACGCGTTTAGAGATGGAGCGCGCCAGTGGAATCAGAATCAGCGCCAGAATCCAGGTAGCAACCCAGACAAAGCGCGACATTTGCCATTGTGAAAGTGCTGAAATTGACAAATCAATGACAGAGAAAATGAGAATGGTACGAAAGATCTCTTTGAGCTCGAACCAGAATGGCTTGCGGTAAGTATAATGACGCAGGCGAACCCAGAACCAGCCTACGCAAATAATGGAGAGAGCAATGTGCGTAGCAATTTTTAAATGCAGGTATTTTTCAGATATATCTGCCAAAGGAGAATGGGTGAACGAATTAACCAACGCCATCGCAATAAATAATGCGGCGTTGAAACAAATTAAATCCGAGCATGCCAGTAAAAATTTGGTCAGGAGACTTTTATATGTAATTTCGTTATCGCGCATATTTAACTCTTTTATATTATTTCTTAATCCCTAACGCCTCAACGCTGTTTAATAAACGAGCGATATATTCACTGCATTTGTTGAGGCAATCTGCGGTAAATTCTCTGAGGTCAAAACAAACTCTCGCATTAGTAAGCAAGAGAATCTTGATTAATACCAACAGATTAGTCCGACTTCCCTTACCACAGTGACAGACCATTTAACCAAGATAAGGCGTTTCAGGCACGCTACCGCCCTTGGCTGTCGCTGCCAATACCGCTTCCGTCATCCTATTTACAGCCTGTTTTATGCGGCATTTCGCGCTAATTACCGGCCGTGGTCCGCGTGCGATCACAATTCGCAACATTAGGAGGCTAAGGAGCACGCTATTAACAACATTGGCGCAGACATTTACTAACACGTTGCTATACTAGTTATTACTGGCTTGTTTACAAGTAGGCCCCGTCTTCCCTGCACTATTTTAGGAAAAAGACTACCAGCCATAAGTATTGATGCCAGCCCTTTCAGGCCATTCCTCAGCAAAATTCAGATTAATTCGATACTCAACGACTCAATATGCTGCATTAAAAATGCGCGAGCTTAGTGACTAAAAAAAAATAATAGCGTGCTTCATTCACGTGCAATCTTTATCCATAATTTCATCTTTTCGGTGCAAACCGGCAATCGCGGTTATTCTTCTTTCTTAGTCGCACCGCGGATTGACCGTGTTAGCGGCTATTTGTAGGCTTTAGGCCGTTTCACTATCATCAGATTAAACATATGACACAGACATTAAGGTGATTAACGCATGTTGGAGTGGATCATTGATCCATCGCTCTGGGCAGGATTAGTAACGCTAATCGTTCTGGAGCTGGTGTTGGGCATTGATAACCTGGTTTTCATTGCCATTCTCGTCGAAAAGTTGCCGCCAAAGGAGCGCGACCGCGCGCGCATTATCGGGCTGCTGCTTGCGCTGCTGTCGCGTTTAGCGCTGCTGGGCTCACTTTCGTGGCTGGTAACCCTGACACAACCGCTGTTTACCCTGCTGCATCACGATTTTAGCGCCCGCGATCTGCTGCTGTTATGTGGTGGCTTCTTTCTTCTTTATAAGGCCACTACCGAGTTAAACAGCCGCCTTGAAGGCGGTGATGAGGAAACTGGTCAAAATAAGAACGGTGCTAAATTCTGGCCAGTGGTGGCGCAAATAGTGGTGCTGGACGCTATCTTCTCGCTGGATTCGGTGATTACCGCCGTCGGTATGGTCAATGAACTGCCGGTGATGATGGCAGCGGTGACGGTGGCGATTCTGCTCATGCTGCTGGCAAGTAAACCGCTTACGCGTTTTGTTAACGGCCATCCGACTATCGTGATTCTCTGCCTGAGCTTCCTGCTGATGATCGGCTTTAGCCTGGTCGCCGAAGGATTAGGCTTTGTTATTCCGAAAGGCTATCTCTACGCGGCGATCGGTTTTTCTATCGTCATTGAGATACTGAATCAGCTGGCAACGTTTAACCGTCGCCGTTTCCTCACTGCCGGACGCCCATTACGCCAGCGCACCTCGGAAGCCGTCTTGCGTATTTTGCGCGGTGAGGCGCAGCATGCCGAATTGGACGCCGATACCGCCTCTTTAGTGAGCGACAATGAAGAAGGTGCGCTGTTTAACCGTCAGGAAAGACGCATGATTGCACGTGTGCTGGGGCTGGGGCAGCGCCAGATCAATAGCATCATGACTTCGCGCCACGACATTGAGCACATCGACCTTGCCGAAGATCCGGCTGACATTATGGCGAAGCTCGACCGCAACCAGCACACGCGTATTCTGGTTACCGAACAGGGACGCGATCCGCTCGGCGTAGTGCACGTTATTGATCTGCTGCACCAATCCTTGCACAGCAAATCATTGGATTTACGCTCGCTGATCCGTCAGCCGTTGATCTTTCCTGAGCGCGTAACGTTGCTGCAGGCGCTGGAACAATTCCGCAACGCGCGCACCCATTTCGCTTTTGTGGTGGATGAGTTTGGTTCGGTGGAGGGGGTGGTAACGCTTAGCGACCTGATGGAAACCATCGCCGGCAATCTGCCGAACGAAGGGGAAAAAATCGACCCGCGTTATGATATTGAAGCATTGCCCGACGGCGGTTGGGTGGCGAACGGGCATATGCCATTAGAGGATTTAGCCGTCTATGTGCAGCTGCCGCTCGACGAAAAGCGCAATTACCATACGCTGGCGGGATTGCTGATGGATAGCCTGCAACATGTGCCGCAGGAAGGGGAAGCGTTGCAGATCGGCGATTATCTGCTGCGTACATTGCAGGTGGAAAATCATCGCGTGCAGAAAGTGGAAATAGTGCCGATAAATATCGAGGCATAAATCGCACCTAACGTAACGGCGCGATTTATCGCGCTCGTTTTATCCGCCATCGCGGTGCGCAATACATTGGGCCGCTACGTTAAGGTGCGAAACGGGCGTTTATGGCTGCTTCGCAGGTTGCTGGCGATCCAGCCACTGATTCAGCCGCGACTTCGCTTCACTTTGCAGCTGCTGACGCACCACGTCATCCACCGGTAACGAATACTGCAGATTATTCCAGCCGCCATACATGCGCAGCGGAATAGTTTGCTGATTTAACAGGTTGGCTAATTTGTCATCGCCCTGCCATCCGCGCAGCACCATATTAATGGTAACGTCGAGCTGCTGCTTATTCATATCGACACGGCCTTGAGTTTGCAGCGCCAGACGACTGTTGCCGCCCTGCAAATCCGGCAAACTGAAGATGCCTTGCTTGAGGCTGACGCGCCCGCTTAACTGCTGGATGCCCTGATCGTCAGGCTGATCGTTAGTGACACGATTGCTCACGCGCGCCACCGCCCGACGTACCATTTGCTGCAGATTCAGCTGCGAAAGCTGCAGATTAGTGGCTTCCAGATCCGCACTGCCCTGCCAGTTACGTTTTGCTTCTTCAATACTTAATCCGGCTCCGCTGAGATCGCCTTTCAGCGAGACGGTGCCCTGCAATGTTTCTGGCAGTTCCAACGCTTTGAGCAACGGCGCAATGGCGATGTTATCCAGCTCAGGCTGGAACGCGACTTGCGTTACCGGTTTACGGATGTCCACCGAACCGGGAACGGAGAAATGCCCGTCACCGAATTTGCCTTGCAACTTACTCAGGGTCATCAAGCCCTGCTGATTGCTGGCGTCGAGCTGCAAATTGGTCAGCGTCAGGCCACGCCACACGCTGCTATCCGCCGTGAGGTTGAGCATCAGATCCACTTGATTCAGCGGCGAGTCGCTGTTGTCACGCATGCGCGGCTCAGCAATCACTGGCGTGCTAACCACGTTGGCACGCTGCGCTGCGCTGCTATCCGTCACCGGTGCATTCGCCATCAGCGCGTCGATATTTAAGTGGGTGGCATGCAGCGCCAGATTCAGCTGCTGCGGAAGCGCCAAACGTCCATCGGCACTGCCATCCAGCGCGCTGTCATTGGCGGTGAGCTGCATCTTCTGTAATGAGAAATGCTGATTGTCGCCGTTCCATTCACCCTGACCGCGCAACGTGCCTTTAATCCCCTGCGTCGGCAGATTGGCGCCGTCGATGGCGTAATTCATCTCATCCAGCTGTCCGACTAACCGATGTGGATACTGCGCCACATTCATTTGCCCTTTGAGATTGACGCTGAGATTGCGCTGATTACGCGAAATCCGGGTAGCCAGATTAATGCTGGCCTGTTTGCTGGCATCCTGATCGAGATTGAGATTGAGGTCGCGGAAGTTATATTCGTCGCCGCCGGATTGCTGCCAAATCAGCAGGCTATCGGCGAGACGCAGTTTGCCTATGTTAAATGACCAGCCGGTGTTGCTGCTGCTCACCGGTTCGGCATCACCCGGCCCCACGGGCGCGCCCGTCGGCTTTTGCGCTGCACTCTGCGGCGTGACGCGAATAATGGCATTTTTCAGCATCACCTGGTTGACGCTAAGCTGATGCGATAACAGCGGCCAAAGATTGACATCCAGCCGCATGTTATCGGCGGTGACCATCGGTTGCGTGGCGCCAGGCGCGGTCAAACTCATGCGCCCAGCCAAAATGCTGAGTTGCGGCCAGACATGCCAGCGCAGATCGCCGCTTACCTGAAGCTGATAACCACTGCGCTGTTCTACCTGCTTTACCATATAGGTACGAAAGTCGTTGGGATTGACCAGCAACACCAATGCTGTCATACCCGCTACGACCACCACTAACAGGATGGCCAGTGTTGTTATCACTCTTCTCATCAAATCCTCATTGCCTGCATACTTCAAGTTGCAGCCGCGTTGGCTGCGCTCGCTCACCCCCGTCACTTACTGCTGTAAGCGCCTGGAGATCTACTCGCTTGCCGCGTTGCTGCACCTCGAAGTATTGTGGCAAGCATTTTTTTAGTCAGTCTTTGTCGATGCGGCTGGCATCCGCGCCCTGCTGACCACGATATTTGGCATCTTCGCGGCGGTTATACGGACGCGCAGCCGGGCCTGATAACGGCTCAAAGCTCAAGGCACCAATTAACATGCCCGGACGCAGCGCCAGCGGCAGTTTGCCCGAATTATAGAACTCCAGCACGATGCGGCCTTGCCAGCCGGGATCGATACGGTGCGCGGTAACGTGCACCATCAAGCCAAGGCGTGCCAGCGAAGAACGACCATCCAGCCAGCCGACCAAATCGTCGGGTATGGTGACGGATTCCAGCGTCACCGCCAACGCCAACTCGCCCGGATGCAGGAAAAAGGCCTCGCCTTCCGGCAACACAATCTCATCGCTCATCACGCGATCCAGTGCGGCACTGACCTCGTGCTTTGGACCACTCAAATCAATAAAAGCGGCAGTGTGGCCACTAAAGGTGCGGAACTGATTGCCGAGGCGCACATCAACCGTCGCGCCGTTAATGCGTTCCACTGGCGGACGCGGCTCAATCGCCAACTTTCCGTTGTCCAGCCAGGCTTCAATATCGCGATCGCATAATCTCATCGCAGGTACTCCATGAATTAAGTGTAGCGAATGGCTACGACAGTGCGTCACGCCTGCGCGGACGCTGTGTCGTCAAAGATACTGATTAATCTTGGCCTTGAGGATATCAATCGCGATACGGTTTTTTCCGCCGCGCGGCACAATGATGTCAGCGTACTGCTTGGAAGGTTCAATAAATTGCAGGAACATCGGACGCACGGTCTTCTGATATTGGCTCATTACGGAATCCATTGAACGACCGCGCTCATTGACGTCGCGCTTCATGCGGCGCATCAGGCAGATATCCAGCGGCGTATCGACGAAGATGGAGAAATTCATCTCCTGGCGCAGTCGCGCATCGGTCAGCAGCAGAATGCCTTCCAGAATGATGACTTTCTTAGGCTTGAGATGAATGCAATCGCTGGTACGCGTGTGCTCAACGTAGCTGTAGACCGGCAACTCAATATCCTGACCCGCTTTGATAGCGCGCAGATGCTGCAGCAGCAAATCATGATCCATCGCACTCGGATGGTCATAGTTGGTTTTCACCCTCTCTTCCATGGTGAGGTGGCTCTGATCTTTATAGTAGGCATCTTCGGGGATCACGCCGATATGCTCGTCACCGACCTGGTCACGGATTTCACGATAGAGCGTGCTGGCGATAAGACTTTTTCCGGATGCGGATGCACCTGCGATGCCAACGATCACGCACTGATGAGACTTGTCAGTCATACTTTTTTAAGACCTGATAACTGGAGCCTGCCTAAGCCGAAGCTGCAACGGGCCGAATGAGAGGGTTAGTTGGCGGCAATTATAGGTATTTCACCGGTTTGATGCCAGAGAAATGGGCCGACGGCTTTTCAGAATATCCCCTTTTGCAGCCAGACGCTTAATCGTTACACTGTTCATCTGCCAACACTGTTGCTGGCGTTGGTACGCTGAATGGAGCCGCAAGGAAAAGTATGAGCTGGAAAACCCTGACCTATTTTGGTGACAGCATGTTGCTGATCCCTACCGCGGTGATTATCGCGCTGGTATTGCCATGGAAAAGCGACAACCGCCAAACCGTCTGGTATTGGGTGCTGGCGTTTGGTCTTGCTGGCCTGGTGGTGAGCGTCTCGAAAATACTGTTTCTCGGCTTTGGTATTGGTAGCGCCAGATTCAACTTTACCGGTTTCAGCGGACACAGCGCGATGTCGGCCACGCTCTGGCCGGTAATGATGTGGCTGATCTCCGGCCGCTGGTCGCCGCGCTGGCGCCTGTTTACTATTGGTATCGGTTACCTGATCCCGTTGATGGTCGGCCTGTCGCGGCTGGTTATTCACGCACACTCAAAGAGTGAAGTGCTGGCCGGCCTGATGCTCGGCTTCACGCTTAGCACCGCATTTCTGTTAACCCAGCGCCGCACGTCGCTGAAGGGCTTTAGTCTGCCACAGGTCGGTATTGCGCTGCTGGTGCCGCTGTTGCTGCTGGGCCACGGTCGCGTCGCCACCACACAACAGTTCCTTGAGCGCTTCTCGGCCAATCTGGCCGGCTTAGAAAAACCGTTCACCCGCGCCGATCTTTTTCGCTAATACCGATTGGCCCTTTGCGCGCAAAGGGCCAATCAATTCAGTGAATAACGACCAAAACTGATTTCCCCGCAGACATCTCAAATAGATGTGCTAGCATGCAAAATAGTGATTGACTGGCGCATTTTCCCTGCGGCGCGGCTGGATTCTTGCATGACCCTCGAAATATTGACCTCACAGCAAAAACCACAACGAATCTGGCTCAATGCTTTGCTGATGGGCGGACTGACCTTTCTGCTGACGTTGTTTTGTCTGGAACTGATTGTCGTCAGCGGACGCATTTCTCCGCTTTGGTACTCCACCGCGCTGATGACGGTGATCGTGTTTCGTGCCTCGTCAAAACACGTGCCGCTGCTGCTGCTCGCCTGCGTACTGGGTACCGCGCTGGCCAACCTCCTGATTATTGGTCCCGCGCTCAGCAATATTAAATTCGCCGTCTTAAATATGGTGCAGGCCATTTTAGGCGGCGTAATGCTGCGCGCCCTGCTTGATCGACGCGCGCCGCTTAATTCATTGCTCGATTGGGTACGTTTTGCGCTGTGCGCCGGCCTGATTGCGCCATTATTGGGTGGCGTCGTCGCGTTATGGATGCTGCATGTCGGTAACAAAGCGGCGCTGCCCTTCTTCTCGACGTGGGTAATTTCCGAAGTGATTGGCGTGTTGGCGTTTGGTCCGGTGTTATTGCTGTGGCCGAATAAACCCCTGCGCCACATCTTTACGCCAGGCCGTCAGCTGGAAACGTGCCTGACGCTGCTCGGCACGCTGCTCGCCAGCTATTTATCGCTGCGTTTTCTGCCGTGGCCCTTCACCTTTATTGTGGTGATTCTTTTTTGGTGCTCGGTACGACTGCCGAAATTTGAAGCGTTTCTTTTGTTCTTCCTCAACGCCAGCTTTATTTCAATCCTGCTGGCCTTCAACTGGGTTAATCTGGCGCAAAACGGCATGCTGCTCGGCCAGGTGAGCACCTGGCTGCCGTTCCTGTTGGTGCTGCTGCCGAGTCACGTTATGGCGCTGGTGATGGATGCCTTCCAGCGTGAAAAGCATCACATCAGCGAAAGTGAAACCCGTTTCCGCAATGCCATGGAGTATTCGGCCATCGGCATGGCGCTGGTTTCGCCCAATGGCGGCTGGCAGCAGGTGAACCAGTCGCTGTGCCAGACGTTAGGCTTCCCGGCCGAAGAACTGAAAAAACTCACCTTCCAGCAGATTACGCATCCCGACGATCTCAATAGCGATTTGCAGCAACTTGAGCGCTTAGTGGCGGGTGAGATCATGACCTACACCATGGAGAAGCGCTATTTCCGCAAGGATGGCGAGATCGTCTGGGCGCGGCTGACGGTATCAATGGTGCGCGACGCGGCACAACAACCGCACTACTTCATCGCCCAGATTATCGATATCTCCGAATTGAAGCAGAGCGAGCAGGTCAATCGCCGCTTAATGGAACGCATCACGCTGGCGAACGAAGCCGGCGGCATCGGCGTGTGGGAATGGAATTTACTGACCGGTGAAATGCTGTGGGACAAGCGCATGTATGAGCTGTTTGGCCTCAGCCCACAGCAAACCCCCACCTACGATCTGTGGGTGCATCTGCTCGATCCGGACGAACGGGAAAGCGCCGCGCTGGCGGTGCAGCAAGCCATCGAACGCCGCAGCGCTTTCCAACTGGAATACCGGATCAATTTGCCGGAGGGTCCGCGCTACGTGCGCTCCGAGGCCAACCGCATCCTCAGCCAGGATGGGCACATCGAACGTATGCTCGGCATTTGTCAGGACATCACGCCGCTGCGCGCCTTGAATGAAGCGCTGTTCCAGGAAAAAGAGCGCATGGCGATCACCCTCGATTCGATCGGGGAAGCGGTGATCAGCACCGATGATGAAATGCGTGTCACCTTTATGAATCCCGTGGCTGAAACGCTGAGCGGCTGGCCCCAGGAAAAAGCCGCGGGCGTGCCGATTACAGAGCTGCTTAACATCACGCGCGGCGCGAATGGCCCGCGCGTCGATAACGTATTGCTGTGTCAGCTGCCGGGCGAAAAAATCTCACCCGATCTCGACGAAGAGTTGGTGCTGCACACGCCAGAGGGTGCGCGCGTTGAGATTCACTACAGCATCACACCGCTGAAAACGTTAACCGGCGCCAGCATTGGTGCGGTGATGGTTATTCAAGACGTTAGTGAATCGCGCAAGGTAATGAAACGCCTCAGCTACAGCGCCTCACACGATATGCTGACGCGCCTGCCGAATCGCCAGAGCTTCGAGCAGCGTTTAAAACATTTGGTTAACGATGCGGCGACCAACAAGACGCAGCACGTGCTGGTGTTTATCGATCTCGACAAGTTTAAAGCGGTGAACGATACCGCTGGGCACGCAGCAGGTGATGCACTGCTGCGCGAACTGGCTGAGCTGATGCCACATCATCTGCGCAGCAGCGATATGCTTGCGCGTTTGGGCGGTGATGAATTTGGCGTGTTGCTGCCGAATTGCGAGGTGGATCAGGTGCGCGATGTGGTGCAGCGCATTGTCACGGCGGTGAACGAATATTGTTTTGTGTGGAAGGAGCAGCCTTATCACGTCGGCGCGAGTGCCGGCATCACGCAAATTGATCAACATAACTTCATCAGCAATGTGGTGATGTCACAGGCTGATGTTGCCTGTTACAGCGCAAAACACGCGGGCCGTGGTCAGTATCACGTTTATCAGGAAGTGCAGCGGTAATCTGCCGCTTCTGCCCATTGCCAGCCCGCGCTGGCTGCGCTAAAGTCGCCCCCTTTTTTCCGGCATGGGGGATAAATATGTTTATCGGATTCGATTACGGCACAGCAAACTGTTCAATTGCAGTCAGTGATAATGGTACGCCGCGCCTGCTGACACTGGAGAATGGTCAGCGCCTGCTTCCCTCCATGATTTGTGCCCCGACGCGCGAAGCGATCAGCGAATGGTTATACCGTCATCATCAGGTCCCAACGCCAGACAGCGAAGGCACCGCCTTATTGCAGCGTGCGCTGCGCTATAACCGTGAAGAAGACATTGAGGTTCTGCCGGGCAGCGTGCAGTTCGGTTTGACGGCGTTGCAGCAATATATGGTCGATCCCGAAGAAGTGTGGTTCGTGAAATCACCTAAATCCTTCCTTGGTGCTAACGGCCTGAAGCCGCAGCAGATCGCCTTCTTTGAAGATCTGGTGTGCGCCATGATGCTGCACATCCGTCAGCAGGGTGAAACGCAGCTTGATCGCCCGATTGAGCAAGCGGTGATTGGTCGCCCGATTAACTTCCAGGGCTTAGGTGGCGAAGACGCCAACCAACAGGCGCAAGGTATTTTGCTGCGTGCCGCACAGCGCGCCGGTTTCCGTGATGTCGAGTTTCAGTTTGAACCCGTGGCAGCAGGGCTGGATTTTGAAGCCACGCTGCAGAAAGAGACGCGCGTGCTGGTGGTGGATATCGGCGGCGGCACCACCGACTGCTCGATGCTGCTGATGGGCCCGGAATGGCGCCATAAAACCGATCGCCGTGAAAGTTTGCTTGGCCACAGCGGTTGCCGCGTGGGCGGTAACGATCTCGACATTATGCTGGCGTTTAAAACCCTTATGCCGCTGCTGGGCCTTGGTGGCAATACGCAGAAAGGCACCGCGCTGCCCGCGCTGCCATGGTGGAATGCGGTCGCGATCAATGATGTTCCAGCGCAAAGCGATTTCTATTCTGCGGCCAGCGGCAAACTGCTGCGCGATTTGATTCGGGATGCCGAGCACAGTGACAAAGTGGCGCACCTGCTGAAAGTGTGGCAGCAGAAGCTGGGCTATCGTCTGGTGCGTGCGGCGGAAGAGAGCAAAATTGCGCTGTCTGATGTGAAAGAAACGGATGCGTCACTAACGTTTATCGCCGCACAATTGCAGGCGCAGATCAGCGCGACGCAGCTGGAAGAAGCGATTAATCAACCGCTGGAGCGTATTTTGGAGCAAGTGCATCTGGCGCTTGCCACCTGCGAAACCAAGCCGGAAGTGATTTATCTCACCGGCGGTAGCGCACGTTCTCCGGTGCTGCGTGCCGCATTGCAGCAGGCGCTGCCCGATACACCTATTGCCAGCGGTGATGATTTCGCATCGGTTACCGCCGGTCTTGCCCGCTGGGCAGAGGTGATGTTCGGTTAAGCGAATAGGGCGGCATAAATGCCGCCCCTACGATCGGATGAAGGGTCGTTATTGATGGCGACCCGCATTAAACATCAGAAATTCACGTTCGCACTGATCCCGCCGACAAACGCATCTTTCACTTCGCTCACCGCACCCGGCGCTACCACATATTGCAGGTTCGGACGCAGCTGCAGCCATTTGGTCAGCTGAGCGTTGTAGTAAATCTCATAGTTGTACTCAGAACCATCCTGAATCGGCAGATAGGTTGGGCTATTGAAGTCCGTTTCGCCGTTGGCGTTGTTCTGCTCACGCTGCGAGCGCGTATAAGCACTGTTGACGTGAATACGTGCCGCACCGACACCAATCTCATCCTGTGGACGCGCATCGAACGGCCCTTTCCAGGTAAAGCTCACCGACTGATAGTTATCGGTTTTTGAGGTTTTATGATCGTTCATCACCGCCTGCACGGTGACGCCTAAACCACGGCTGGCATCGCCGCCCTGCGCGGTCAACTGTTGTTGTAACAGCACGTAGCCGCCATACGCATGATCCTGGCTTTGATAAGCGCCATCGCGCCAGCTGCCGTAGTTGTCACCGTTAGCTGAGGAGTAGTAATAGCCAATGCGGTAGTTACCCGGCAGCTTGTCTGCACCTAAAGTCGGTTTCCAGCCCAACTCGACCGGCACCAGATTCCCTTCGGAGTTGCTGGTATCAAGACGGAAGCCGTCGCCGCGATCGTAGTTGGCGCGGTTCTGGTTATAGAAGCCCACCTGGAAGAACACGTCAGGTGTAAAGTTCACTTTTACGCGGCCGCCCCACTGGGAAACCGGCCAGTTGAACCAGCGATCGCCACGCCAGTTACCTGCCTGACCGCTACCGAATGCCAGGTTCTGGAATTTACTGTCAAAGTTATCGAAATCTTCACCGACGGTAACGCGACCGGCTTTCAGGTTAACCGTGTTATCGAACAGACCTTTGCTCAACCAGAATTGGGTTAAACGCCAGGTTTGGCCGCGACCGTAAACTTCCTGGGTCGAGGACAACATACCGGTACGACGATCGGCGACCTGGTCGGAGATGTTTTGACCATTACGATCGGTAATCGTCATCTGGAATTGCGCATCCTGCCAGTTGAGCAGTTTTTCCAGGTCAAAGTTGGCGCCAAACGCCCACTGATCGCTGTAACGCATTGAAGTATTGGTATCGGCGCCGCCCGCCAGATTGGAGGCGCTTTCCATGGTGTAGTTAACGTCGAATTTAATGCCGTCATTTTCCAACTGCGTGCGGTTGCCGCCCCAATCGCCAAACATATAGGGAGAGTCATAACTGAACGCATCAGCGGCTACCGCCGATGCACTCAGCATCGCAAACATCAGGGTTCCCGCTGCCAGGCGGGGTAAATGCTGCACTGCTTCTTTTCTGTTCATGATGGTTATTCTTATATGAAGTGACTGGAATGGATCGAACAGAGGATAGTGCTGAGGATTTGTCAATTTTTGCAAATATGTGCGCAGTTTACCGCAGGTTGATAGTGCGTCAACGCAATTGTGACGGTGGTCGATGATTGAAAATATTTTGCTGCAAATGGCATTTTTTGTGAGGCAGAGCAGAAAAATAGCGGGACGCCGCAGCGTCCCTGAAAACATTACAGTTTACTGGCGCTCACCAGCTCTTCAATTTCCTGCTTGCTGAGCTCCAGTTCGGTGGCTTTCACCAGCTCATCCAGCTGTTCCAGCGATGTCGCACTGACAATCGGCGCGGTAATGCTGGGACGCGCAATCTGCCACGCCAGCGCCACCTGCGTCGCCGATACATCGTGCGAGGCGGCGACATCTTCTAACGCTTCAACAATCCGCTTGCCGCGGTCGTTGAGGTATTTATCCACAATGCCCTGCCCGCGCTTACTTTTGCTGGCATCTTCCGGCTTTTTGTATTTACCGCTGAGGAAGCCGCTGGCCAGCGAATAGTAGTTGATCACGCCGAGGCCATTTTTCACCGCAACCTGCTCCAGACCGCTTTCATACTCCTGACGATCGTAGAGATTATATTCCGGCTGCAAGGTTTCGTAGCGTGCCAGTCCATGTTGCTTACTGACATCCAGCGCTTCCTGCAAGCGTGTAGCGTTGTAGTTGGAGGCGCCAATGGCACGAACTTTACCCTCTTTAATCAGCGAGTCGAAGGCTTTCAACGTATCAAGCAGCGGCGTGGTTTCATCATCACGGTGCGCTTGATAGAGATCGATGACGTCGGTTTGCAGACGGCGCAGTGAATCTTCCACCGCCTGACGAATGTATGCCGGTTTAAGGCCCGTTTTTTCCGGCGAAAGCTCCATGCCGACTTTAGTGGCCAGCACGATGCGGTCGCGCTTGCCGCTTTTCTTCAGCCATTTACCAATGATAGTTTCCGATTCGCCACCTTCGTTACCCGGCGCCCAGCGCGAATAGACGTCGGCAGTATCGATGAAGAACAAGCCCTTCTCAACCAGCGCATCCAGCAGTGAAAACGAGGTTTTCTCATCCACCGTCCAGCCAAATACGTTGCCGCCAAAGGTGAGACGGGGAACTTCGATACCGCTGTCGCCAAGCTGGCGGAGTTTCTGTTGACTCATTTTGTTCTCCTTATTCAAACGAGACAGGTCTGCATTGAGCTTAGCAAAGGAAAAACGGCACGCTTATGCGTATTCCTGCCAGAATATTTACAGAATATGAATACTTAGCATGGTTGGGGCGATATTCTTATTTCCTTCAATTTTTGCCCGGCCCGGGCGACTACAATCATTCGTTTGCGAAATAGGCGTGAGCCACAAGGGTATTTGATTTCGCATTTTGGGAAAACGACACGCTGGAGAGCACACACCTTGATCAACCGTCGACTTAAAACAACCTTACTGGCCGTAGCCGTGATTGCCGTGCTGGCGGGTGGATATTATTGGTGGCAGCATCCAGCGGAACCGAATAAACAGTCGCAGGCCGAAGGCCAGCAGCAACGTGGGCGCGGCGCGGGCAGCGGTGCGCGTCGTCCGTTAGCGCCGGTACAGGCGGCAAGTGCCACCACGCAAAGCGTGCCCTATTATCTCAGTGGCCTCGGCACCGTGACCGCCGCCAATACCGTCACGGTGCGCAGCCGTGTTGATGGGCAGTTGATGGCGCTGCACTTCCAGGAAGGACAGCAAGTGGCCGCTGGCGCACTATTAGCCGAAATCGATCCGCGTCCTTACCAGGTGGCATTAGCCCAAGCGCAGGGCCAACTGGCAAAAGACCAGGCAACACTCGCCAATGCGCGTCGCGATCTCAGTCGCTATGAAAAACTGGCAAAAACCTCGCTGGTGTCCCAGCAAGAACTCGATACGCAACGTTCGCTGGTGAGCGAAACGCTCGGCACCCTCAAAGCCGATGAAGGCAGTGTCGCCAGCGCCCAGCTTAATCTCACTTACAGCCGCATTACCGCGCCGATTGGGGGACGTGTGGGATTGAAGCAGGTCGATGTGGGTAACTACATTACGTCCGGCGATACCAGTGGTTTGGTGGTGATCACCGAAACACATCCAATTGACGTGGTATTCAGCGTCGCCGAGAACAACATTAGCCAAATCCTCAAGGCACAGAAAAGCGGGCAGCCGCTGATCGTTGAAGCCTGGGATCGCAGCAATAAAACGCGCCTGACCAGCGGTACGCTATTGAGTCTTGATAATCAGATTGATGCCACCACCGGCACCATCAAGCTCAAAGCGCGCTTCAGCAACGAAGATGACACGCTGTTCCCGAATCAGTTTGTGAATGCGCGTCTGAAAGTCGATACCTTACAGGATGCGGTGGTGATTCCGACCGCCGCACTGCAGATGAGCAACGATGGCCACTTTGTCTGGGTGGTGAACAGCGAAAATAAAGTCAGCAAAAAACGCGTCACCGCAGGTTTGCAGGATAGCCAGAAAGTGGTGATTAGCGCCGGTCTTGAAGCCGGCGATCGCGTGGTGACCGACGGGCTTGACCGCCTGACGGAAGGCGCCACCGTTGAAGTGGTGGCGCCGCAGAGCGCTGCAACACACAGCACGCGCGCCGCGCAGCCCGCACGCGGAGAGCGTCAATAATGCAGGTAATGCCTCCTGACCGCAGCGGCGGACCTTCGCGCCTGTTTATTCTGCGCCCGGTCGCCACCACGCTGCTGATGATAGCGATTCTGTTGGCGGGCGTGCTCGGCTACCGTTTTCTGCCGGTCTCCGCTTTGCCGGAAGTCGATTACCCCACCATTCAGGTGGTGACGCTCTATCCTGGTGCCAGCCCTGATGTGGTCACTTCGTCGATCACCGCGCCGCTGGAACGTCAGTTTGGCCAGATGTCGGGCTTGAAGCAGATGTCTTCGCAGAGTTCGGGCGGTGCTTCGGTAGTGACATTGCAGTTTCAGCTCACGCTGCCCCTGGATGTTGCCGAGCAGGAAGTGCAGGCGGCGATCAACTCCGCCACCAATCTGCTGCCGAGCGACCTTCCCAATCCGCCGGTTTACAGCAAAGTGAATCCGGCCGATCCGCCCATTATGACCCTCGCCGTCACCACCACCAGCATGCCGCTTACGCAGGTGCAGGACATGGTGGAAACCCGCGTGGCGCAGAAGATTTCTCAGGTCTCGGGCGTGGGTTTAGTGACGCTGTCCGGCGGACAACGTCCGGCGGTACGCGTGAAGATAAACACCCAGGCGCTGGCCGCGCTCGGCTTGACCAGTGAGTCAGTGCGCAGCGCCATCACCAATGCCAACGTCAACTCGGCGAAAGGCAGCCTCGACGGCCCAACGCGCTCGATTACCTTGTCGGCAAACGACCAGATGACCTCGGCGGAAGACTATCGCAAGCTGATCATCAGCTATACCAACGGTGCGCCAGTGCGCCTGGGCGATGTCGCCACCATCGAGCAAGGCGCCGAGAACAGCTGGCTGGGTGCCTGGGCAAACCGTCAGCAGGCGATTGTGCTTAACGTGCAGCGCCAGCCTGGGGCCAACATCATTGCTACCGCGGATAATATCCGCGCCATGTTGCCCGCGCTGACCGCCACGCTGCCGAAGTCGGTGGATGTGAAACTGCTGACCGACCGCACCACTAACATCCGCAATTCGGTCAGTGATACGCAGCACGAACTGATGCTGGCGATGGGCCTGGTGGTCATGATCATCTACTTGTTCCTGCGCAACGTCCCGGCAACCATCATTCCCGCCGTCGCCGTGCCGCTATCGCTGGTCGGTACCTTTGCCGCGATGTATTTCCTCGGCTTCTCAATCAACAATCTGACGTTGATGGCATTGACCATCGCGACCGGGTTTGTCGTCGATGACGCCATCGTGGTGATCGAGAACATCTCGCGCTATATCGAAAAAGGTGAAAAGCCTATGACGGCGGCCCTGAAGGGCGCAGGCGAGATTGGCTTCACCATTATCTCCCTCACCTTCTCGCTGATTGCGGTGCTGATCCCGCTGCTGTTTATGGGCGATGTCATTGGACGCCTGTTCCGCGAGTTTGCGGTGACCCTGGCGGTGGCGATTTTGATTTCTGCCGTGGTGTCGCTGACGCTGACGCCTATGATGTGCGCGCGCATGTTGAGCGCCGAATCACTGCGCAAGCAGAACCGTTTTTCGCGCGCCAGTGAAGCGATGTTTGAGCGCATCATTGCCCATTATGGTCGCGGTTTAACCCGCGTGCTGCTGCATCCGTGGATTACGCTATCGGTGGCGCTCGGCACCTTACTGATCACCGTGTTGCTGTGGATCATGATTCCAAAAGGCTTCTTCCCGCAGCAGGACAACAGCATCATTCAGGGCACCCTGCAGGCACCGCAGTCAGTTTCTTACGCCAACATGTCTGAGCGCACGCGCGATGTCGCTTCGATCATCATGAAAGATCCAGCGGTGCAGAGCATGACCTCGTTTGTGGGCGTCGATGGCACCAACGCCGCGCTCAACAGCGCCCGCCTGCAGATCAATCTCAAGCCGTTAAATGAGCGCGACGATCGTATCCCGGCCGTGCAACAGCGTTTGCAACAGGCGTTGGCCAAAGTGCCGGGCATCTCACTGTGGCTGCAACCGGTACAGGATTTAACCATTGATACTCAGGCGAGCCGCACGCCGTACCAGTTCACGCTGCAATCGGGCTCGCTGGAGTCGCTGAGTCTATGGGTGCCGAAATTGCTTGCGCAGTTGAACACGCTGCCACAGCTGCGCGACGTCAGCAGTGACTGGCAAGATCAAGGGCTGGAAGCCTTTGTGCGCGTCGATCGCGACAGCGCCAGCCGGTTAGGCATCAGCATGGCCGACGTCGATAACGCGCTGTATAACGCCTTTGGCCAGCGACTGATTTCCACCATTTACACCCAGGCCAACCAATATCGCGTGGTGCTGGAACAGAACAATGAGGCTACGCCCGGATTGGCAAGTCTCGACGGCATTCGCCTGACCAGTAGCGAGGGCGGCAGCGTGCCGCTGAGCGCCATCGCACAAATAGAGGAGCGCCACGCGGCGCTCAGCATCAACCACCTCGATCAGTTCCCGTCGGCGACCTTCTCGTTTGATGTCGCAGAAGGTTATTCGCTGGGCGACGCGGTGAAAGCGGTGAGCGCTGCGGAAGATCAGGTGGGCATGCCCGCGGAAATGATGACGCAGTTCCAGGGCAGCACGCTGGCTTTCGAAGCCGCGTTGTCCAGCACCGTATGGCTGATCGTGGCCGCCGTGGTGGCGATGTATATCGTGCTCGGCGTGCTGTACGAAAGCTTTATTCATCCAATCACCATTCTCTCCACGCTGCCCACCGCTGGCGTCGGCGCGTTACTGGCGCTGATGCTGAGCGGCAACGAGCTGGATATCATCGCCATCATTGGCATCATCTTGCTGATCGGTATCGTGAAGAAAAACGCCATCATGATGATCGACTTCGCGCTGGCGGCGGAGCGTGAGCAAGGCATGCCGCCGCGCGAGGCGATTTATCAGGCGTGTTTACTGCGTTTCCGTCCGATCCTGATGACCACATTGGCGGCGCTGCTTGGTGCGCTGCCGTTGATGCTGAGTACCGGCGTCGGCGCAGAGTTGCGTCGTCCATTGGGTATTGCGATGGTCGGCGGTTTGGTGGTGAGTCAAGTGCTGACCCTGTTCACCACGCCGGTGATCTACCTGCTGTTTGATCGCCTGTCGCACGCTACGCGCCGTCGCTTTAAGCGATCGGAGGCGCCGTCGTGAAGTTTTTCGCGCTGTTTATTCATCGCCCGGTCGCCACCACCTTGCTGACGCTGGCGATTGCACTGGCCGGTATTCTCGGTTTCCGCCTGCTGCCAGTGGCACCGCTGCCACAGCTCGATTTCCCGGTGATTCTGATTTCCGCCTCATTGCCCGGCGCGTCGCCGGAAACCATGGCGGCATCGGTGGCGACGCCGCTGGAGCGCTCACTTGGGCGCATTGCTGGCGTCAGCGAGATGACGTCCACCAGCTCGCTGGGTAGCACGCGCATCATTCTGGTGTTCGATTTTGACCGCGACATTAACGGCGCGGCACGTGATGTGCAGGCGGCGATCAATGCCGCTCAAAGCCTGTTGCCGACCGGCATGCCCAGCCGTCCGAGCTATCGTAAAGCCAACCCGTCCGATGCGCCGATCATGATTCTGACCATGACGTCCGACATTTATAATCCCGGTCAGCTGTATGATTACGCCTCAACGCAGCTGGCGCAGAAACTCTCGCAAATTGAGGGCGTGGGCGATGTGACGGTCGGCGGCAGCTCGCTGCCTGCGGTGCGCGTCGAGCTCAACCCGCAAGCGCTGTTCAATCAGGGCGTGTCGCTTGATGCCGTTCGCACCGCTATCAGCAACGCCAATCAGCGCCGTCCGCAGGGCGCCATTGATGATCTGCAGCAGCGCTGGCAGCTGCGTACCAACGGTGAATTACAAACGGCTAGCGAATATCAGCCGCTGGTGGTGCATTACAACAACGGTGCGGCGGTGCGCCTTAGCGATGTCGCCAACGTGCAGGATTCGGTGCAGGACGTACGTAACGCCGGTATGACCAACGGCAAAGCAGCGGTGCTGTTGGTGGTGCGCAAATCGCCGGAAGCCAACATTATCGATACCGTCGATCGTATCCGTAGCGAATTGCCAGAACTGCATGAGGTGATCCCCGCCGCTATCGACCTGCAAATTGCTCAGGATCGATCGCCCACCATTCGCGCCTCGCTGCATGAAGTTGAGCAGTCGCTGATCATCGCCGTGGCGCTGGTGATTCTGGTGGTGTTTGCCTTCCTGCGCGACTGGCGTGCCACGCTGATCCCCGCCGCCGCGGTGCCGGTTTCACTGATTGGCACCTTCGCCGCCATGTATCTGTGCGGGTTTAGCCTCAACAACCTGTCGCTGATGGCGCTGACCATCGCCACCGGTTTTGTCGTCGACGACGCGATTGTGGTGCTGGAGAACATTGCGCGCCACGTCGAAGCGGGCATGAAGCCGCTACAGGCGGCGCTGACCGGCGTGCGCGAAGTCGGTTTTACCGTGCTGTCGATGAGTCTGTCGCTGATTGCGGTGTTCCTGCCGCTGCTGATGATTGGCGGCATCATTGGCCGCTTCTTCTCTGAATTTGCCATCACGCTGTCGGTGGCGATTCTCATCTCGCTGTTTATCTCGGTCACGCTGACACCGATGATGTGTGCCTACCTGCTGAAGCCGCAGATCAAACGCAGTCAGCCGCGCACGCGTGGTTTCGGCAAACTGCTGATGAAAGTGCAAAACGGCTACGCGCGCTCGCTCGGCTGGGTGCTGAATCACGCCATTTGGGTGTTGATGCTGCTGCTCGGTACCGTGGCGCTCACCGTGTGGTTGTTCATCTCGATTCCGAAAACCTTTATGCCAGAGCAAGATACCGGCCGCTTACAAGGCTTTATTTCGGCGGACCAGAGCATTTCGTTCCAGGCGATGCGTGGCAAGCTACAGGATTTCATGAACATCATTAAGGCCGATCCGGCGGTGGATAACGTCACCGGCTTTACCGGCGGTTCGCGCACCAACAGCGGCTCAATGTTCGTCTCGCTCAAGCCGCTTTCCGAGCGCAGCGAAAGCGCGCAGGAAGTGATTGCACGGCTGCGCGTGAAACTGGCGAAAGAGCCAGGTGCCAATCTCTACCTCAATGCGGTGCAGGATATTCGTATTGGCGGACGTGAATCCAACGCCAGCTACCAGTACAGTTTGCTGTCGGATAACCTGAATGATTTACGTGAATGGGAGCCGAAGATTCGTCAGGCGTTCGCCGCCCTGCCCGAACTGGCGGACGTTAACTCCGATCAACAGGATAACGGCAGCGAAATGAATCTGACCTACGATCGTGAAAGCATGGCGCGACTCGGCATTGATGTTTCTGCCGCTAACGCCCTGCTGAATAACGCCTTTGGTCAACGCCAAATCTCCACCATTTATCAGCCGCTCAATCAGTACAAAGTAGTGATGGAAGTCGATCCGCGCTACACCCAGGACATCAGTTCACTCGATCAGATGTTTGTGATTAACAGCGACGGCAAAGCGATTCCGCTGAGCTGGTTTGCGAAGTGGCAACCGGCCAATGCACCGCTGTCGGTGAACCACGAAGGCCTGTCGGCGGCGTCGACCATTTCGTTCAACCTGCCGGAAGGTGTGTCGCTGTCACAGGCGTCGGAAGCGATCGATCGCTCGGTGACGGCGCTGGGCGTGCCTTCCACCGTGCGCGGCAGTTTTGCCGGCACCGCGCAGGTGTTCCAGCAGTCACAATCCAACCAGCTTTACCTGATGCTGGCGGCGATTGCGGCGGTGTATATCGTGTTGGGCATTCTGTATGAGAGCTACGTGCATCCGTTAACCATCCTCTCCACGCTACCCTCCGCAGGCGTTGGCGCGCTGCTGGCACTGGAACTGTTCAACACGCCGTTTAGCCTGATTGCGCTGATCGGCATTTTGCTGCTCATCGGCATCGTGAAGAAAAACGCCATCATGATGGTCGACTTTGCGCTTGATGCCGAACGCAACGGCAATTTGTCAGCGCGCGATGCGATTTTCCAGGCGTGCCAACTGCGTTTCCGCCCGATTCTGATGACCACCCTCGCCGCGCTGTTTGGTGCATTGCCGCTGGTATTAACCAGCGGTGACGGCGCCGAGCTGCGGCAACCGCTGGGTATCACCATCGCCGGTGGCCTGATAATGAGCCAGCTGCTGACGCTCTACACCACGCCGGTGGTCTATTTGATGATGGATAAGCTGCGGCGGCGGAAGAAAAAGGTATTGGTGACGGGTTAAGGGAGGTCGCCATGAATGGCGACCCTACGCATCCCATATTTGTAGGGTCGCCATTTATGGTGACCTAACGCATCCCACATTTGTAGGGTCGCCATTTATGGTGAGCGTATAACAGAGGAGATTCAGTGGACACGAAAAACGCCACCGTGCGCTGGCAGTTGTGGATCGTCGCGTTTGGCTTCTTTATGCAGGCGCTGGACACCACCATCGTGAATACCGCGATTCCGTCAATGGCGCGCGATCTCAACGTCAGCCCGCTGAATATGCACTCGGTGATCGTCTCCTATGTGCTGACCGTGGCGGTGACGCTGCCGATCAGCGGCTGGCTGGCGGATCGATTTGGCGTGCGCAATATCTTCTTCTGCGCCATTGTGCTGTTCAGCATCGGTTCGCTGCTGTGCGCCTTCTCCACCACGCTGGATGAGCTGATCATGGCGCGCGTGGTGCAAGGCATTGGTGGCGCGATGATGGTGCCGGTTGGCCGATTGACGGTGATGAAAATCGTGCCGCGCGAGCAATATATGTCAGCGATGACCTTCGTCACCACGCCGGGACAAATTGGCCCGCTGCTCGGCCCGGCGCTCGGCGGGATTTTGGTGCAGTACGCCAGCTGGCACTGGATCTTCCTGATCAACATTCCGGTCGGCATTATTGGCGCCATCGCTACGCTGACGCTGATGCCCAATTACACCATGCAGACGCGGCGTTTCGATTTCCTCGGCTTTGTGCTGCTGGCGGTGGGCATGGCCACGCTGACGCTGGCGCTCGACGGCCAGCGCAGTTCGGGCGGTTCGCCGCTGTTGCTCGGCTTACTGATAATGGTTGGGGTATTTTCGCTGCTGTTCTACCTGATGCATGGCCGCAACAACGATAACGCGCTGTTCAGCCTGAAACTATTTGATAACCGCATCTATTCGATTGGCCTGCTCGGCAGTTTTACCGGTCGCATCGGGAGCGGCATGTTGCCGTTTATAACGCCGATCTTCCTGCAGGTCGGCCTCGGCTACAGCCCGTTCCACGCCGGTTTAATGATGATTCCGATGGTGCTCGGCAACATGGGCACCAAACGCGTGGTGGTGCGCATCGTCAACCTGTTCGGCTATCGCAATGCGCTGGTCGGCGCCACCCTCGCGCTGGCGATGGTGGTGCTGCTATTCCCGCTGGTGGCGCTGCTCGGCTGGATCTGGCTGCTGCCGGTGGTGCTATTGCTGCAAGGCATGGTGAACGCCATCCGCTTCTCATCGATGAATACGCTGACGCTCAAAGAGCTGCCCGACGATCTGGCCTCGAGCGGTAACAGTTTGCTGTCGATGATTATGCAGCTGTCGATGAGTATCGGCGTAACCGTTGCCGGTTTGCTGCTCGGCGCTTTTGGCCACGGCGTCGTCACCGACAGCGCAGCCGCCCATCAAACCTTCATTTATACCTATCTGTGCATGGCGCTGGTCATTGTGCTGCCCGCGCTGGTGTTCTGGCGTGTACCGAAGAATGTCAGTAAAAACGTTGATCTTAGAGGCAGGAGTAAAGCATGAAGCGGCCGGTAAAATGGGGCATTGGCGCCAAACTGTTTGCGGCGATTTTCTCCACCTGCATGTTGGTGATCATCACCATGCATTGGGGCGTACGGCTTAGCTTTGAGCATGGTTTTGTCGATTACATTAAAAAAGGCAACGAGCAGCGTTTAACCCTGCTGAGCGATGCGCTGGCCGATCAGTATGAGCAGCATGGCAACTGGGATTTTCTGCGCAATAATGACCGGCTGATTTTCTCGATTTTGCGTTCGCTGGAGCAGAATCCTGGCAGCGTCAACCAGCTACCACCGCACGGCTGGCGCACGCAGTTCTGGATTATCGACCAGCAATACAAAGTGCTGTCTGGCCCACGTCAGCCGGTGCCACCGGAAGGGACCCGGCGCAACATCACCACCAGCAGCGGCAAGATTGTCGGCTGGGTGATTGCTTCCCCGGTCGAACGGCTAACGCGCAGCACCGATATCAACTTTGATCAGCAACAGCGGCGCACCAGTTGGCTGATTGTAGCGTTGACCGGTTTGCTGGCGGCGCTGGTCACCTGGCTACTGGCGCGCGGCCTGCTCGCCCCCGTTAAACGGCTAGTGGATGGTACGCACCATTTGGCGGCGGGCAATTTCGCGACCCGCGTGGAAGTGGGCAGCAGCGATGAACTGGGTCAGCTGGGCCGCGACTTCAACCAGCTCGCCAGCTCGCTGGAAAAGAATGAAAGCAACCGCCGCGCCTTTATGGCCGATATTTCCCATGAACTGCGTACGCCGCTGGCGATCCTGCGCGGTGAGCTGGAAGCGATGCAGGATGGCGTGCGCAAGCTGACGCCGGAAGCCATCAGCTCGTTACAAAGCGAAGTCTCGCTGCTGACCAAACTGGTCGACGATCTGCATCAGCTGTCGCTTTCCGACGCGGGCGCCCTCGCCTATCGCAAACAGCCGGTGGATCTGGTTAATCTGCTGGAAGTGGTGGCGGGCAGCTTCGGCGAACGTTACCGCAGCCGCGGTTTAACGCTCAATCTGGCGTTACCCGCGCAGGCGGAGAGCTTTGGCGATCCTGACCGCCTGATGCAGCTATTTACCAATTTGCTGGAAAACAGCCTGCGCTACACCGATGCCGGCGGCGCGGTGCAGCTTTCCATGCTGCGTGTTGGCGAATACTGGCAGCTGAGCTTTGCCGATAGCGCGCCGGGTGTTGATCCGCTCCATCAGGCCCAATTATTTGAGCGTTTTTTCCGCGCGGAAAGTTCACGTAATCGCGCCAGCGGCGGCTCTGGGCTTGGCCTGGCGATCTGTAAAAACATCGCCGAGGCCCATGCAGGCAATATTAGTGCGGATCACTCTGATTTAGGTGGACTGCAAATCACGCTAAACTTGCCGTATGTTCCTCACTAGACGCCACTTATGAGCCCGGAAAATAGCGATCCTCTGATCCTTGTTGTAGAAGATGAACCCAAACTGGCGCAGCTGATGATTGATTATCTGCAGGCGTCCAACTATCGCACTCACCACATTGCCGACGGTAACGAGGTGTTGAGTTACGTGCAACATACACCGCCGGATCTGGTGCTGCTGGATTTGATGCTGCCCGGCCGTGACGGCTTAACGTTGTGCCGCGAAATTCGCCGCTTCTCTGAGCTGCCGATTATTATGGTCACTGCACGCACTGAAGAGATCGATCGCCTGCTGGGACTGGAAATCGGCGCGGATGACTATGTCTGCAAGCCATTCAGCCCGCGTGAAGTGGTGGCGCGCGTGAAAACAATTTTACGCCGCGTCAAACGATCGCCGGAAGAGGCACAACAGGAATCGCATCTGCATATCGATGAGAGTCGTTTCCAGGCCAGCTGGCGTGAACAGCAGTTGGAATTAACCCCTGCGGAGTTTCGTCTGCTGAAAACCCTGGCGCTGGAGCCGGGCAAGGTATTCTCACGCGAGCAGTTGCTGAATCATCTTTACGATGATTACCGCGTGGTAACCGATCGTACCATTGATAGCCACATCAAAAATCTGCGTCGTAAGCTGGAAAGCCTCGATGCAGAACAGCCGTTTATCCGCGCGGTATACGGCATGGGTTATCGCTGGGAAGCTGACGTCTGCCGCTTGCTGTAGCCAGCAACGGTTTACATTGATCCAGGTCAATTTACATCGGGTGCGGCCCTGCCTACAATTCCCCACCTTTTGCAGGGCCGCTTGATGCGGCCGCTGCACCTGCCATCCGTGATGGCATGCTGACCTGACATCAGTGAGAAAATCCATGTTAAAACCTGAACTGCTTTCTCCAGCGGGATCGCTGAAGAATATGCGCTATGCCTTTGCCTACGGCGCTGACGCGGTGTATGCCGGGCAGCCGCGCTACAGCCTGCGCGTGCGCAACAACGAATTCACCCACGAGATTCTGGCGAAGGGCATCAATGAAGCCCATGAGCTCGGTAAAAAATTCTACGTGGTGGTCAATATCGCCCCACACAACGCCAAACTGAAAACCTTCATTCGCGATCTGACGCCGGTAGTGGCGATGCAGCCGGACGCGCTGATTATGTCCGATCCTGGTTTGATCATGCTGGTGCGCGAAGCCTTCCCGCAGATGCCGATTCACTTGTCGGTGCAGGCTAACGCGGTCAACTGGGCCACGGTGAAATTCTGGCAGCAAATGGGGCTGACGCGCGTAATTCTGTCACGCGAGCTGTCGCTGGATGAGATCGCCGAAATTCGCCAGCAGGTGCCAGCAATGGAGATTGAGATCTTCGTGCACGGCGCACTGTGCATGGCCTATTCCGGTCGCTGCCTGCTCTCGGGCTACCTCAATAAACGCGATCCTAACCAAGGTACCTGCACCAACGCTTGCCGCTGGGAATACAAAGTGGAAGAAGGCAAACAGGATGAGATTGGCAACATTGTCGGTTTCCATCAGCCGGTTAAGGTGCAGCAACCTACGCTGGGCGTGGGCGATACCACCGATCGCGTGTTCCTGCTGGAAGAGAAGATGAAGCCGGGTGAAGTGATGAGTGCCTTCGAGGATGAACACGGCACCTACATCATGAACTCAAAAGATTTGCGTGCGGTGGCGCACGTCGAACGCCTGAGCCAGATGGGCGTGCATTCGTTGAAAATTGAAGGCCGCACCAAATCCTTTTACTACTGCGCGCGCACGGCTCAGGTTTATCGCCGCGCCATTGATGATGCCGCGGCGGGTAAACCGTTTGATCCGGTGCTGCTCGAGACGCTGGAAGGTTTGGCGCATCGCGGTTACACCGAAGGTTTTTTGCGCCGTCATACGCACGACAGCTATCAAAACTATGAGCAAGGTTTCTCGATCTCCGAGCGCCAGCAGTTTGTTGGTGAATTCACTGGCGAACGTCGCGGCGACTGGGCGCAGATTGCGGTAAAGAACAAGTTTATGCTGGGTGATGCGGTTGAAATCATGACGCCGGAAGGCAACCTCAACTGTACGCTTGAAACCATGCAGAATGAGAAAGGATCGGCGGTGGACGTTGCGCCAGGTGATGGGCATCGCGTGTGGATCCCGGTGCCGGAATCGGTCAACCTTGCCTTTGCGCTGCTACTGCGTAACTTTACCGATGGCAATAGCACTTACGATCCACATGGAAAAAATCGCACTTAAAGAAAAGAAAATGGCGAAGTTAGATTAGGATCACAGACCCTCTCTTCGCCTCGCTTTAGAATCCCGCCTGCTGCTAACGAGTAACAATAAAAAGCAGGTAGTACCAGGAACCACCTCATTCACCCGCCCGGCTCCCCCGTGCGGGTTTTCTTTTTTTAATCCCCCACCGATAAAGTTCTCTCTGCAGCTATGCTATAACCTGTGCTCTGTATCTCGCATCAAGGAACTGATAATGCAAAACAAACCGCTGACGCTGCTGATCCTGAATGGGAAAGGCGCAGGTAATGAAGATTTGCGCGCTGCGGTGAACACGCTGCGTGATGAAGGCTTTAATCTGGCGGTGCGCGTCACCTGGGAAAAAGGTGACTGCGATCGCTATGTGCAAGAAGCGGTCGCTTTGCAGGCAGAAACCGTTGTAGCCGGTGGCGGCGATGGCACCATCAACGAAATCGCGACCGCGCTGGCGGGATTGCCTGCACAGCAGCGTCCGGCGCTGGGTATTTTGCCGCTCGGCACCGCCAATGATTTTGCAACCAGTGTGGGGATTCCCGAAGGCATGGAACCGGCATTGCGCCTCGCACTGGTGGGGAAAGCCAGCGCGATTGATTTGGCGCGCGTGAACGGCGATCGCTATTTTATCAATATGGCGACCGGCGGTTTTGGTACGCGCATCACCACCGAAACGCCTGAAAAACTAAAATCTGCGTTAGGCGGCGTGTCGTACTTTATTCATGGCTTGATGCGTGTCGATGCGCTGAAGCCCGACAGTTGTGAGATCAGCGGACCTGGCTTTAACTGGCAAGGCGATGCGCTGGTTATTGGCATTGGCAATGGACGTCAGGCCGGTGGCGGACAAAAGCTCTGCCCGGATGCACTGATCAATGACGGTCAGCTCAATCTCAGTATCGTCACGGCGCAAGAGCTGCTGCCAACGCTGTTGCATTCACTGACGCGTGATGACGAAAATCCGAATATTGTCACGGCGCAGCTGCAGTCGCTGACCATCCGTTCTCCCCATGAGATGACGTTTAATCTGGATGGTGAACCGCTAAGCGGCAGCGCGTTTGACATTGAGGTATTGCCGGGCGCGTTAAGCTGTCGTTTGCCGCCGCAGTGCCCGTTGCTGGCTTAATCCCGTATCCAGGTCGCCATGAATGGCGACCCTACGATTCTGCATAAGTCCTTGTAATTACACTTTCATCCAGCGGCGTTCCAGCGCGGAAATCGCTACCGCTTCCAGCACCTTCTGCACCTGCAACCCTTCGGCAAAATCCGGCCACATGCGATCGCCTGCAGCAATGCCATTAATCAAATCGCGAATTTCGACGGTTTTCTGATCGTTGAAACCGATACCGTGACCGGCTGAAACGCAGAAATTGGCGTAATCCGGATGCGCGGGACCGGTCAAAAGGGTTTTGAATCCCTGGCGCCCTGCCGGTTCATCATGGATATACAGCTCCAACTCGGCCATGCGTTCCTGGGAATAGCGCAGCGTGCCTTTGGTGCCGGTGACCACATAGGTCAGGCCCATTTTGCTGCCGCAGGCGATACGCGAGGTTTCAAACACGCCGTGTGCCCCATTTTTAAAGCGCAGTAAGGCGCTGGCCTGATCTTCGTTTTCTACCGGCAGCAGGCGCGAAGTCTCTTTCGGGTCCGGGCGCTCCTTGATCACCGTCATCATATCGCCACTGACTTCTTCAATATCGCCGACCAGATAATGCGCCATATTCACAATGTGCGCGGCCAGGTCGCCAAGCGCGCCCAATCCTGCCAGCGCTTTCTGGCAGTGCCAGTCTAGCGGTGTTTCCGGACGCGCCAGATAATCTTCATTGTGCGTGCCGTAGAAATGCACCACGTCACCAATTTCGCCACGAGCGATGATCTCACGCGCCAGCTGGCTGGTGGGGTTTTTCATGTAGTTAAAACCGACCAACGTTTTCACGCCCGCCTGCTGCGCCGCTTGCACCATCTCTTCCGCATCGGCCACAGACAACGACAGCGGTTTTTCAGAGTAGACGTGTTTACCGTTGCGAATCGCTTCCAGCGCCATCTCTTTGTGCAGGAAGTTCGGGGCGCAGATATCAACCACATCGATGTTAGGATCGCGCACCAGTTCACGCCAGTCACCGGTGGAACGTGTAAAGCCAAAGGTTGACGCCTGTTTTGCTGCCAGCTCTGGATTCACTTCCGCCAGCATCTCACGCACGATCTCGCCTTTAAGGGCAAAAACCGTGGGTGCCTGCGCATAAGCAATCGCGTGACAACGCCCGATGTAACCACTGCCAATCATACCGATTCTGACTTTGTTCATGACTTATCCCGCATTCGCTTAAGAAGTGAGTTGGAATATATGTTTCGCTTTTTACCTCTACAACGGCAAAATGAAATATCTGTGATCATGCATGCGAGGTATCTGACAAAATCGACAAATCAGAATGTAATTTTGCATAGTGATAGTGATCAAAATCACAAAAGTATCCTTACACAGCGTGATTTCTCGGTGCGAAACCAGTGTTGATCGCCTAATTGACGCTTTATTCAGCAGTCAGAGCGAATTGTGAAAAAAGAGCTTTGACAAGGCGGGGTCCGCTCGATAATATGCGCCCCGTTCAAACGATTCCTCTGTAGTTCAGTCGGTAGAACGGCGGACTGTTAATCCGTATGTCACTGGTTCGAGTCCAGTCAGAGGAGCCAAATTTAAAAACCCGCTCAGGGAAACCTGAGCGGGTTTTGTCGTTGTAGGGTCGTCATTTAGGGTGACCTCATATCACGGTCATCCTAAATGGCCTAATGCCGATCATTTAAGCCCCGAATTAATTACCGCACATTCCGTAGCGGCGCGATTTATCGCGCAATAAATTGCGCCGCTACAATATGTTCGCTAGGTCGTTGGAGTTTTCATCTCTTAACTGACAAGCATTACACTCTAAATGGCCACCCCCACGAAATCGTTCCCGGACGTCGTAATAACTCTCCTTCTGCGATCAACCCATAATCCACGCTCTGTGATTCTGTTCACAACTCTGTAACGCCGACTTGTATGGTAGTATTAGTGCGCGTATTTTTTCATCATTGCATTCCCGTTAAAGCCGGTTCGCCCTTCCAGCATGGCAGCCAGCAAGGAGTAGATGATGAAAAGTGTGGTGATTGAACAACCGGGTGAACTGGTACTGGCAGAGCGTCCACTGCCGCAACCCGCTGCAGGTGAAGTTCGCGTAAAGGTGCAATTCGCCAGCATCTGCGGGTCCGATGTGCATATCTGGCACGGTCATAATCCTTTTGCGAAATATCCGCGCGTAATTGGTCACGAATTTTTTGGCCGGATTGATGCCGTCGGTGATGGCGTTGCCAGCAGCCGTATTGGCGAGCGCGTCGCAGTCGATCCGGTTGTCAGCTGCGGTCACTGCTATCCCTGCTCCATTGGTCGCCCGAATGTCTGCAAAGCGTTGCAGGTGATCGGGGTACATCGCGACGGCGGCTTTAGCGAATATGCCGTGGCACCCGCGAAAAATGCCTTCCGCTTGCCGGATAGCGTTCCCGACAAACTCGCCAGCATGGTCGAACCTTTCACCATCGCGGCTAATATCACCGCTTTCCTCAAACCACAGCCAAACGATGTGGCGCTGATTTACGGTGCCGGCCCGATGGGCCTCACCGCCATTCAGGTGCTGAAAGGCGTGTACGGCGTTGAGCACGTATTGGTGGTCGATCGCCTGCCTGAGCGTCTGGCGCTGGCGCAGGAAAACGGTGCCGATCAAGTGTTCAACAACAGCGAGATTCCGTTAGCCGCGCAGCTGGAAGGCGTGCAGCCGACGCTGATTATCGATGCCGCCTGCCATCCTTCCATTCTGTCTGAAGCCGCTGCCCTCGCCTCACCGGCGGCGCGTATCGGCCTGCTGGGCTTTTCAGGTGAACCGTGCAGCATCACACAGCAAAGTCTCACCAGCAAAGAGCTGTCGTTGTTCACCTCACGCCTCAATAGCCATCGCTTCCCGCAGGTGATTGAGTGGATTGAGCAAGGCCAGATCCAGCCAGAGAAACTGGTCACACACTACTTCCCGCTGGCGGAAGTTGAGCAAGCCATGACGCTGTTCGAAAAAGATCCCCGCACCTGCTGCAAAGTGATCCTACAAATGGGTTAAGTTAACCCACACACCAGGTGTCCCCATGCCGGTCACTTACCCGCCGGCATTATTACTATAAAAAATGACGATGACGGAGTTTCTATGTTTAAGAACCTGCGCTGGACCCTCGTACTGCTGTTGTTCCTGGTGTTTATGATCAATTACCTTGATCGTATCGCCCTCTCTTTGACTGTACCGATGGTGGAAAAAGACCTGATGATCAACGCCGAACAGTTCGGCATGATTTTCGGCAGCTTCTTCTTCGGTTATGCCCTCTTCAACTTTATCGGTGGCCTGGCGACCGATAAATTCGGTCCCACCATCGTGCTCGGCACCGCCGTTGGCATGTGGTCGCTGTTCTGCGGCTTGACGGCGATGGCAACCGGCTTCTGGTCAATGATGATTCTGCGCGTGCTGTTTGGCATGGCGGAAGGCCCGATTTCTGCTTCAGCAAACAAAGCCATCAACGGCTGGTTCCCGAAAAAACAAGCTGCGACAGCGATGGGTTTACTGAGCTCAGGTTCGCCGCTGGGTGGCGCGGTTGCCGGTCCGATTGTCGGCTATCTGGCGCTGTCGTTCGGCTGGCGTCCAGCGTTCGTGGTGATCGCCGCGATTGGATTCGTCTGGCTGGCGCTGTGGTTCTTCTTCGCGTCAGATAACCCAGCGAAAAGCAAACGTATCTCCGCCGAAGAGCGTGCGTTAGTGGAAAAACTGAAAGCCGAAGAGCCGGCCGACGTGATTGATCCGAGCGGTAACGCGCACGGTTTGGGCTTCTATCTGCGCCAGCCGATCATTCTGGTCACCGCGTTTGCCTTCTTCTGCTACAACTACATTCTGTTCTTCTTCCTGAGCTGGTTCCCGGCGTATTTGGTGCAGGCGCACGGCCTCGACATCAAAGCGATGAGCATCACCACCATGATCCCGTGGATTGTTGGCTTCGTTGGCCTGGCGTTGGGTGGCTGGATCTCTGATAAAATTTTCAACATCACCGGTAAATTGCTGCTTTCACGCAAAATTGTGCTGGTGGTGTCACTTACCGCTGCGGCGATTTGCGTGGCGCTGGCGGGTACGATAAAAGAGGTCAACTCGGCGGTGATCATGATGTCGATCTCCATCTTCTTCCTCTACATCACCGGTGCGATTTACTGGGCGATTGTGCAGGATGTGGTGCACAAAAGCCGTGTCGGCAGCATCAGTGGCTTTATCCATCTGATTGGCAGCCTGTCAGGCGTTATCGGTCCGGTTGTCACCGGTTTCATCGTGCAGCACTCGGGTAAGTTTGACAGTGCCTTTATCCTCGCGGGTGCGGTGGCTGGCGTTGGTGCGCTGCTGGTGCTGCTGGTGATTCGTGAACCAAAAGCCAACAATAAACCGGTTTCTGTGTAAATCTCATGGGGCGCTGAGCGCCCCATTTGCGAAAAGGAATGACTATGTTAGAGCTTGAACGCCTCCCCGCTGATGTCCAACGCCCCGCTTATGACCGCACGCAACTCAAAACCCGCATGGTACACATCGGTTTCGGGGCGTTTCATCGGGCGCACCAGGCGCTGGCGACCGATAAACTGGCCGCACAGGGCAGCGATTGGGGTTATTGCGAAGTGAATCTCAATAGCGGCACGCTGATTCAGGCGCTGCGTCAGCAGGATCTGCTTTACACGCTGACCGAAATGGCCGATGAGAGCTTACACACGCGCGTGATTGGCGTAGTGACGCAAGCCCTGCACGGCAAAGGCGACGGCATCGAGGCGGTCATTGAAGCGATGAGTCAGCCGGAGGTGGCGATAGTCTCGATGACGGTGACCGAGAAAGGCTACTGCTACATGCCTTCAAGCGGCAAGCTCAACCCTGATCATCCTGACATTGTGCACGATCTCGCTAATCCTACTGAGCCACGCTCGCTGCCCGGCTTGATTCTGGCGGCGATTATCCGCCGCCGCCAACGCAATTTGCCGCCGTTTAGCGTGATGTCATGCGATAACATGCCGGAAAACGGTCATGTTACGCGCAACGTGATCACGCAGTTAGCCGAGCGCCATAGCACTGAGCTGGCGGGCTATATCCAGACGCATATCACCTTCCCTTCAACTATGGTGGATCGCATCGTGCCTGCAATGACCGATGCCGCGTTCGACACGCTGGCTGCGCGCTTAGGCAGCCGGGATCCGGTGGCGGTGGAAGCCGAGCCTTTCTTCCAGTGGGTGATTGAAGACAACTTTGTCAACGGTCGTCCGGCATGGGAAAACGCGGGCGCTGAGCTGGTCAGCGATGTGCTGCCGTTCGAAGAGATGAAGCTGCGTATGCTCAATGGCAGCCACTCATTCCTGGCCTATCTCGGTTATCTCGCCGGTTATGAGCACATCAGCGATTGTATGGCCGATGCCAGCTATCGTCAGGCGGCACGCGCATTGATGTTGCAGGATCAGGCGCCGACGCTGCGCACCCAGGGCGTCGATCTCGAGGCGTACGCCGATTCACTGATTGCGCGTTATGAGAACCGCGCCATCAAACATCGCACCTATCAAATCGCCACCGATGGCACACAAAAGCTGCCGCAGCGTCTGCTGGATAGCGCACGCTGGCATCTGCGCAAGGGTACCTCGTGCGATTTCGTGTTGCTGGGCGTTGCCGGTTGGATGCGCTACGTCAGCGGCGTGGATGAGCAAGGTCAAAGCATTGAGATCCGCGATCCACTGAAAGATCAGCTGGCAGACATCGTGGCTAACAGTGAGGAAGGTGCGGCGCGCGTTAAGGCGTTGCTCGGCCTAAACGCCGTGTTCGGCGACGATCTGCTGAAGGAAACCGTACTGGTCTCTCGCGTAACCGAACTGTATCTGCAATTGGTACAACAGGGCGCGCGCGCCACGGTTCAAAGCCTCGTCACACAAGGCTAAGCGCCTGCACAAATGTGTAGCGCAGACGCAGCGTGCTGATTAGACTGAACCTTTCTTAACGGGCTGGCAGATGCCAGCCGTAATACGGATATTGCTGCATGTCGACTGCCTATACCATAACCACCAGCGAACCGGTAAATCAGCAGATCTATCGTTATCTGCGCAAAGATATTGTGACTTGCGTTATTCATCCGGGCTCGCTGCTGTCGGAGAAGGAAGTGTCGGCGCGTTTTAACGTGTCACGTCAGCCGGTGCGTGAAGCCTTTATCAAGCTGGCAGAAGCCGGGTTGGTGCAGGTTTTACCGCAGCGCGGAACCTTCGTTCGCAAGATCTCCGCCCAGCGTGTGGCCGATGGTCGCTTTATCCGTGAAGCGGTAGAAATCGCCGTGGTACGCCGCGCTGCGCAGGAAATCGGTGCGACGGGATTGATGGCGCTGGAGCATAACTTACAGCTGCAGCGTCTCGCCGCTGAGCGTCATGACAGCCAGGCATTTTTAACGCTGGATGATGAGTTTCACCGGTTGATTGCTGAAGGGATTAACTGCCTGCTGGCATGGGAAACGGTGGAGAACATCAAAGCCACCATGGACCGCGTGCGTTTTCTGACGTTGAGCGAAGTGTCGCCGCCAGAGCGTTTAATTCAGCAGCATGAAGATATCTATAGCGCGTTGAAAGCACATGATGTCGAGGCGGCTGAAACCGCGATGCGCCGCCATTTGCAGGAGATGATTATGACCATCACGCCGATTGCCGAGCGTAACAGCGAGTGGTTTGAAGCGCCTTAATTTGAGAGCTCGCCATTCATGGCGTAATGCAGCTCACTTAAGCAATTAATTGCCTGGTTATGCAGGTGCGCATGAATGCGCACCCTACGATAACCCAGCTCTGTGAACGTAGGGTCGCCATTCATGGCGACCTTTCTCACATTTAAGCGATGGTAACGTCTTTTGACAAATACACATCCTGCACCGCATTAATCAGCTGCACGCCCTCTTTCAACGACTTTTTAAACGCTTTACGCCCGAGAATCAGCCCCATGCCGCCAGCACGTTTGTTAATCACGGCGGTACGCACCGACTCCGCGATATCGGTTTCTCCGGCCGATGCACCGCCAGAGTTAATCAATCCCGCACGTCCCATATAGCAGTTCGCCAACTGGTAACGCACCAAATCAATCGGGTTTTCTGTGGTCAGTTTGCTATACACGCGTTCATCGGTATGACCAAATTTCACCGCGTTATAGCCACCGTTATTTTCCGCCATCTTCTGCTTAACGATATCCGCTCCGATGGTGGCCGCCAGATGGTTGGCCTGGCCGGTTAAATCGGCGCTGGCGTGATAATCAACGCCCTCTTTCTTGAAAGCATCATTACGCAGATAAGCCCACAATACCGTCACCATGCCCAGCTCATGCGCACGTTCAAAGGCTGCCGAGATCTCTTCGATCTGCCGACGCGATTGTTCAGAACCGAAGTAGATCGTTGCGCCAACCGCCACCGCGCCCAGATTGAACGCCTGCTCAACGCTGGCATACAACGTCTGATCGTATTGGGTGGGATAACTCAGGGTTTCGTTATGGTTTAGCTTCACCATAAACGGAATGCGATGCGCATAGCGGCGTGCCACCGAGGCCAGCACGCCATAGGTGGATGCCACGCAGTTACAGCCGGCTTCAATCGCCAGCTCAACAATATTCTTCGGATCGAAATAGGCCGGATTGGCGGCAAAGGAGGCGCCCGCTGAGTGCTCAACGCCCTGATCGACCGGCAGAATCGATAAATAGCCGGTGCCCGCCAGACGTCCGGTGTTGTACAGCGTTTGCATATTGCGTAATACGGTGGGAGAGCGATTGTTGTCGATCATGACGCGATCGACATAATCCGCGCCGGGTAAATAGAGGCTATCCGCTGGAAGAGTCATGCAGCGATGTTGAAGAAGGCTGTCCGCTTCTTTGCCCAATAACTGTACGATGTCCGTCATGTTCGCTCCTGATAAATGGCTGGATTGGAACCGGCCGTTGCCGATTCGCCCCCAACAGCCTGGACCGGAATGCACCAGGCAGGCAAATTGCTGACTCCATTTTTCAGACGGATGCGCAATGAAAAAGCGGCAATCTGGCGTTACGCCCTACCACCACTGATGGAAATGGTGCACCGGCCCAATGCCTTTTCCTACTTCCAGCGAATCGGCGTGCAGCAGCGCTTGCTGCAGCCAGGCTTTGGCTTCTGCCACCGTCGTCACCCAATCATCATGACGCGGACGCAATGCGGCCAGCGCCGCCGACAGCGAACACCCCGTACCATGCGTGTGACGCGTGTTAACACGTGGCGCGGTAAAGCGCTGACGTCCGTCGCGGGTAATCAGCCAATCCGGGCTTTCGGCATCGCTAAGATGTCCGCCCTTCATCAGCACCGCTTCACAGCCAAGATCGAGCAGTGCATCGCCCTGCTGCAACATGGTTTTCTCATCCTGCGCCATCACGCGTCCCAACAGCGCGGCGGCTTCCGGCAGATTTGGCGTGATCAGCGACACCTGCGGCAGCAGCAATTCGCGCACGCTGGCTACCGCATCCGGCGACAGCAGCGCATCGCCGCTTTTGGCGATCATCACCGTATCCAGCACCACAAACGGCAAACGGGCCCGTTTTAGCCGCTCGGCCACCACTTCGACAATCGCGGTTTCTGACAGCATGCCAATCTTAGCGGCATCGATGCGCACATCATCCAGCACCGAATCGAGTTGTGCGCCAACGAAATCAGGTTCGATGCGATAGACCGACCGCACGCCGCAGGTGTTTTGTGCCACCAGCGCAGTGATAACGCTGGTGCCATAAGCGCCCAGCGCGGAAAAGGCTTTGAGGTCGGCCTGAATACCCGCGCCGCCGCTCGGATCGGTGCCAGCAATGGTTAACGCGTTGATGCGTTTCATGCATTCACCTCCAGCGTCCACAACGTATCAAGGAACGCGGCGACAAAACTGCCCGGCCCTTCGACTTTACGCGCGGCCAGCTCACCGGCCAGCGACATCACGCGGCAGGCCGCAGCGACATGTTGCAGGCGATCGCCCGGTAAGCTGCTAAAGGCGGCAACCACCGCCGACAGCGCGCAACCTGTGCCCACCACGCGCGTCATCAGCGGACTGCCACCGGGAATGGCCAGCGTTTGCACACCGTCAGTGACGTAATCGACTTCACCGGTAACCGCTACAACGGTTTGGTAATCACCTGCCAGTTGCTGGGCCGCACTTAGCGCAGCATCCGCCTGATGCAGGCTGTCCACACCGCGTCCGCCGCTTGCCTGGTTCGCCAGGGCGAGAATTTCTGAAGCATTACCGCGAATCGCCGCCGGTTGCAGGCTCAGCAACTGTTGGCAGAAGGCGGTGCGCAGCGTTAATGCGCCGACCGCCACCGGATCCAGCGTCCACGGCGTGCCTGCGCTTTGCGCGGCTTGCACCGCCGCTAACATGGCATCACGACGATTGCGCGTTAGCGTGCCGACGTTAATCAATAACGCATCGGCAAAACCCGCAAATTGTGCCGCCTCTTCAGGATCGATCACCATCGCAGGCGAGGCTTGCAGCGCCAGCAGCACATTGGCAGTAAAGGTTTGCACCACGTCATTCGTCATGCAGTGCACCAGTGGCGCTTGCTGACGCAGCAGTTGCAGTGAGTGCGCGAGTTGCGCAGGGGAAAGAAGGTCAGGCTTTTTCATAAGGCTCCCAACCGGCGATCAAGAAGGCGAATGCGGTCAGGCATCTGACTTCCCTACGCTGGCATTATCCAGATCAGGTCAGCGGGTGTATCTCAGCCCTGTTTACAGGGGCACCCCGAGTCATAGCATGCAGGTGTTGCTTCATGCCGCAGACAGGATAATGGCAGCGTTGAAGCTTGTAAATCAGCCGATGTGATGAAAGTGGCGCTGTTGAGTGCCAATTAAAAACCAATCATTTGAGACAAGACTCATTTCAACTTGATAAATATCAAGCTCATTTTGCGCAAAAAACGGCCTAATAGCCCTCCGGATTTGAAGAGAAACCCCGCCCACTCGATTCCGGTAGCGATAATGAAATTAAAATTCTTCAGCTTTATTCCACATGCGCATAAATGGCACAACATCCAAATATCCCGCAAGGGCGCGATTTCTCCCACCGGCAGAACTTATTTTTCCACTCACATTGAAGCGCGTTGTAAACGATGCGGCGAATATCTGAACAAGGTGTATTACCGCGATATCAGTGATGCCGAAGCAAAACGCTGGTTGGGTTAGCAACATCCATATATAAAAAAAGCCCTGCAACACAGATTGCAGGGCTGTTGCGTGGCTATCGCAAAAACTTATTCAGCCGGTTTGGTACGAATCAAATAATCAAAGGCGCTGAGTGAGGCTTTCGCGCCTTCACCGCTGGCGATGATGATCTGCTTGTACGGCACCGTGGTGCAGTCGCCGGCCGCGAACACGCCTTTCAGGCTGGTTTCACACTTGGCATCAATGATGATTTCGCCCATTTTGGTGCGCTCAACCGCACCTTCCAGCCAGGTGGTATTTGGCAACAAACCAATCTGCACGAAGATACCGCTCAGCGCGATTTCGTGGCTGGTCTGGTTATTACGGTCGATGTACGTCAGGCTGGTGACTTTGCTGCCGTCGCCTTTCACTTCGGTGGTCTGTGCATTCAGAATCACATCGACGTTTTTCAGGCTGCGCAGTTTGTCTTGTAGCACTTTGTCGGCGCGCATTTCGCTGGCAAATTCCAGCAGCGTAACGTGCTCAACAATGCCTGCCAAATCGATAGCCGCTTCCACGCCAGAGTTACCGCCGCCAATGACCGCGGTGCGTTTGCCTTTAAACAGCGGACCGTCGCAGTGTGGGCAGTAAGTCACGCCCTTGGTGCGATACTGCTCTTCACCCGGCACGCCCATATTGCGCCAGCGTGCGCCGGTGGCAATGATGATGCTGCGAGATTTCAATACTGCGCCAGATGCCGTTTCAATCGCGTGCAGACCGCCCTCTTTCACCGCTGGAATCAGCTTGATGGCGCTCTGGGTATCAATCACATCCACGTCGTAATCATCAACGTGGGCACGCAGAGAACCGGCGAGCTTAGCGCCTTCCGTTTTCGGCACAGAGATATAGTTTTCGATATCTACGGTATCCAACACCTGGCCACCGAAACGCTCGCCCATCAGGCCAGTACGAATACCTTTACGTGCCGAGTAGATGGCCGCTGCTGCGCCCGCCGGGCCGCTGCCGACGATCAGCACTTCGTAGGCATCACGCTTATTCAGCTCTTCCGCCGCGCGCTTATCGGCATTGGTGTCTACTTTACCGACGATTTCCGCCAGGCTCAGACGACCCTGCCCGAACTCTTTACCGTTCAGGAACACGGCCGGCACGCCCATCACGTTGCGCTCGGTGATTTCGTTCTGGAACATACCGCCGTCAATCGCGGTATGGCTGATACGCGGGTTCAGCACCGCCATCAGGTTCAGCGCCTGTACCACGTCAGGACAGTTGTGGCACGACAGTGAGTAATACGTTTCGAAGTGGAAGTCGCCTTCCAGCGCCACAACCTGATCCAGCAGGCTTTGCGCTTCTTTCGAAGGATGTCCACCGGTTTGCAGCAAGGCTAAAACCAGTGAAGTAAATTCGTGACCCATTGGCGAACCGGCAAAGCGCGGCCCACTGTTACGGCCTGGGTTGGTGATCAGGAAAGAGGGTTTACGAACCGGACGATCGTTCTCTTCACGGAAGCTGACTTTTTCTGACAAGCTCGCGATATCGGCCAGCAGAGTGCGAATCTCTGTGGATTTAGCGCCATCATCCAATGTGGCAATCAACTCAACCGGTTTCGTTAGTTTCTCAAGGTAAGCCTTGAGTTGGGTTTTTAAATTGGTGTCGAGCATAGTGAGTTCCTGTCATGAAAATCGGGTGCCGTAGCACCCGATAGAGAAAGATCGAATGGCGTGATGTTGGCTTAGATTTTGCCAACCAGGTCCAGTGATGGAGCCAGTGTTGCTTCGCCTTCTTTCCATTTTGCCGGGCAAACTTCACCTGGGTGAGAAGCAACGTACTGAGCGGCTTTCACTTTACGGATCAGGTCAGATGCGTCACGGCCAATGCCTTCTGCAGTGATTTCAATCGCCTGGATGATGCCTTCCGGGTCAACGATGAAGGTACCGCGGTCTGCCAGACCTTCGTCTTCGCGCATGATTTCGAAGTTACGGGTCAGCGCGCCAGTTGGGTCACCGATCATCGCGTATTTGATTTTTGCGATGGTGTCAGAAGAACCGTGCCAGGCTTTGTGGGTAAAGTGCGTGTCGGTAGAAACAGAGTAGATATCTACACCCAGTTTCTGGAATTCTTCGTGATGGTCTGCAACGTCACCCAGTTCGGTTGGGCATACGAAGGTGAAGTCAGCCGGGTAGAAGAAGAAAACACTCCATTTACCTTCAACGTCTTTCTCGGTGACTTCGATGAATTCGCCGTTTTTGAACGCTGCGTTTTTAAATGGTTTGATCTTGGTATTAATGATGGACATGGTGACCTCCGTTAAAAGATGTGATGCAAGTTACAGAATTTTCGGGCCAACTTCTAATATGCAGACGTTATCAATCAGATAACTAAAAGCTATCAAAGCGCCGACACCAGATTTCATGCGGCTCGCGGGGGCATTCTACACAAAAAGGCCCCGGTTCTGACAGGCTTTATCTTTTCAGGATGAAACTGCTACTTTAAGTAGCGTTGTTGCACGGATTTGTAGCGGCGCGATTTATCGCGCATCTTTTAGTCCGAACCAAACATCAACTGCGCGCAATAAATTGCGCCGCTACAGCATCTGCCTACCTCACTAAATGGAGCTCTCAGTTGCAAATACGTTCTTTTGACGAAACCGATCGCCCTTTTCTGCGCACGCTGTATCTTGCCGCCCGTCGCCATAACTGGACGTGGCTGGATGGCGATGATTGGCAGTTAGAAGATTTTGATGCGGTGATTTTGGGCGAAACCGTGCTGGTGGCCGAACAGGATGGGCATCGCGTGGGTTTTGCGGCGGTACTGGATAACGACAACTTCCTGCATAGCTTGTATGTTGATCCGGCTGCGCAAGGGCAAGGCGTGGGCAGCGCGCTGTTAGAAAAAGTGCAGTCGCGATTTAGCTCAACGGGCGCGCTGAAATGCCTGCAACAGAATCAGGCAGCTTTGGATTTTTATCTCAAACACGGCTGGCGCCGTGAAGCGGTCGGAGAAGGCGAGCAGGGAAAATATGTGCTGATGCATTTTCCGCTGGCGTCTGGCACCAGCGGAAATGGGCGGCGTTAAACCGCGCGGAACGCGATGTCGCCCGGAATGATTTCACCCTGCCAATAGAGCTGCGCCGCGACGCGTCCAGCCAACTGACGATAGAGAGCGGTAAAATCACTGTCAGGACGGCGCACCACGGTCGGTTCGCCATCATCCAGATCTTCACGCAGCGTCATGTGCAGCGGCAGCTGCGCCAACAAGCGGGTACTATAATCTTCCACCAGCTTCTGCGCGCCGCCGGTGCCGAAAATCGGCTCGTGGTGGCCGCACTGGCTACAGATATGCATGCTCATGTTTTCAACCACGCCCAATACCGGCACGCTGACTTTCTCGAACATCACCATCCCTTTACGTGCATCGATCAGCGCAATGTCTTGCGGCGTCGTCACCACCAATGCGCCGGTCACCGGCACATTCTGCGCCAGCGTCAGCTGAATGTCGCCGGTGCCTGGCGGCATATCAAGGATCAGATAATCGAGATCCGGCCATAGGGTTTCATTGAGCAGTTGCATCAGGGCTTTGCTGGCCATCGGGCCGCGCCACACCATGGCGTTGTCATCGGTGACCAGATAACCAATCGAATTGGTTGCCAGCCCGTGCGCCATGATCGGTGCCATATGCGTGCCATCGGGCGAGGTCGGACGCTGATTTTCGGTGCCGAGCATGTTGGGAATCGACGGGCCGTAAATATCCGCATCAAGAATCCCCACGCGCGCCCCTTCGGCAATCAGCGCCAGCGCCATATTCACGGCGGTACTGGATTTACCCACGCCGCCTTTGCCGGAACTCACCGCGATGATGTTTTTCACGCCGGTGGCACCCGGATGATTTTTCACCCGCTTCAGCGTGGCAATGTCATGGCGCAAGCGCCAGTCAATGGCGCTGGCTTCGGTCAGACGCAGCAATTCGGCGCTGGTTTGCGCTTTCAACTCTTCAAAGGCGCTGGCCCACGCGAACGGCATGATCAGCTCGATATGTAGCTTGTCATCCAGCAGCGCCACATGGCGCAAGGCTTTCAGCGTAGTGAGGTTGTGTTGCAGCGTCGGATGTTCAAAGTCACTCAGCACGCCGATAACCAATGCACGCAGCGCTTCAGGTGAATGATGTTGCTGGGATTGTGAAGTCATCCCTACTCCTTGTTTTTTCATCACGCCAGAATGCGGCGGTGTCTGTTCAATAATATCAGATAGGCGCTAAAAGTGACGCGGATGTCCTGCTGTGTTTACGTCAGAGGGTGCTTCGGTTAACATCAATCCCCGATTTTTTACTCACGGAACGCTACGCAATCATGACTCAAGTCGCTAAAAAAATTCTGGTAACGTGCGCACTGCCGTACGCAAACGGTTCAATCCATCTCGGTCACATGCTTGAACATATTCAGGCTGACATTTGGGTCCGTTACCAGCGAATGCGTGGCAACCAGGTTCACTTCATCTGTGCGGACGACGCCCACGGTACGCCAATCATGCTGAAAGCGCAGCAGTTGGGGATTGCGCCGGAGCAGATGATCGCCGACATGAAGCAGGAGCACGAAACCGATTTCGCTGGCTTCAACATCGGCTATGACAACTATCACTCAACCCACAGCGATGAAAACCGTCAGCTGTCCGAGCTGATTTATGGTCGTCTGAAAGAGAACGGTTTCATTAAGAACCGCACCATTTCGCAGCTGTACGATCCTGAGAAAGGCATGTTCCTGCCGGACCGTTTTGTCAAAGGCACCTGCCCGAAATGTAAGTCACCGGATCAGTATGGCGACAACTGCGAAGTGTGCAGCGCGACCTATAGCCCAACCGAGCTGATTGACCCGAAATCCGTAGTTTCTGGCGCGACGCCGGTGCTGCGCGATTCCGAGCACTTCTTCTTTGATCTGCCGTCCTTCAGCGCGATGCTGCAGGCGTGGACGCGCTCAGGTGCGCTGCAAGAGCAGGTGGCGAATAAGATGCAAGAGTGGTTCGAGTCTGGCTTGCAGCAGTGGGATATCTCACGCGATGCGCCTTACTTCGGCTTCGAAATTCCTGGTGCACCGGGCAAATACTTCTACGTCTGGCTGGATGCGCCAATCGGTTACATGGGTTCATTCAAAAACCTGTGCGACAAGCGCGGCAACATCGATTTTGACGAGTTCTGGAAAAAAGATTCCACGACCGAGCTGTATCACTTCATCGGTAAAGACATCGTCTATTTCCACAGCCTGTTCTGGCCAGCGATGCTGGAAGGCAGCAACTTCCGCAAACCCACTAACCTGTTCGTGCACGGTTATGTGACGGTGAACGGCGCGAAGATGTCCAAATCGCGCGGCACCTTTATTAAAGCCAGCACCTGGTTGCAGCATCTGGATGCCGACAGCCTGCGTTACTACTACGCGGCCAAACTCTCTTCGCGCATCGACGACATCGACCTGAATCTGGAAGATTTCGTACAGCGCGTGAATGCGGACGTGGTGAACAAAGTGGTGAATCTGGCATCCCGTAACGCGGGCTTCCTGACTAAACGCTTTGGTGGCAAATTGGCCAGCGAACTGGCCGATCCGGCGCTTTATCAAACCTTTGCTGATGCGTCCGAGAAGATCGGTGAAGCCTGGGCCAGCCGCGAATATAACCGTGCGATCCGTGAAATTATGGCGCTGGCCGATCTGGCTAACCGCTATGTCGATGAGCAGGCACCTTGGGTGGTGGCGAAGCAAGAAGGCCGTGATGCCGATCTGCAAGCAATTTGCTCAATGGGCATCAACCTGTTCCGCGTATTGATGACCTGGCTGAAGCCGGTATTGCCATCGCTGACCGAACGTACTGAAGCCTTCCTGCAAAGCGAGCTGAGCTGGGATGCGATTGCGCAACCGCTGCTGGATCATGAAGTAGCACCGTTCAAAGCGCTGTATGGCCGTATCGAAATGGCCAAAGTTGAGGCACTGGTTGAGGCGTCGAAAGAGGACGCAGCGGCGGCCAACAAGCCTGCTGCAACCGGTCCGCTGGCCGATGCACCGATTGGCGACACCATCACCATCGATGATTTTGCCAAAGTCGATATGCGTGTGGCGCTGATTGAGAAAGCCGAGCTGGTGGAAGGCTCCGACAAGCTGCTGCGTCTGGAGCTGGATGTGGGCGGCGAGAAACGTCAGATTTTCTCAGGCATTCGCGCAGCCTATCCGGATCCATCCGTGCTGGTCGGCAAGATGACCATCATCGTTGCTAACCTCGCGCCGCGTAAAATGCGCTTCGGTATTTCAGAAGGCATGGTGCTGTCAGCGGGGCCGGGCGGTAAAGACCTGTTTGTGCTGTCCGTTGATAGCGGCGCAGTGCCGGGTATGCCGGTTAAGTAAGCTAACAAGCCGCCTGAGGGCGGCTTTTTTATGCCCATGGATCCGGCGCATTGTAGGGTCGCCATTTAGGGCGTAATGCCGCTCACTTAAGCAAGGTGCGCATGAATGCGCACCCTACGAAAATCCAGCGAAATACATGTAGGGTCGCCATTCATGGCGACCAGGTTAGACATTCTTGTGATCGCTAGCACGCTATTGGCTTAATGCGTATGATAAAGCGCTACGAAAACAGGAGCCTGACATGCCTGCCGTTCTCTCTGCTTGTTGGCGCTATGTACGCGCCTTCGCCATTATTTATGCGGCGCTGTACACCGGTATAGGGATATCTTCCCTGCTTCCGATTACGATTCCCGGCAGCATCATCGGCATGCTGCTGCTGTTCCTGCTGCTGGCGCTGCATATTATGCCGGTTGAATGGGTGAAACCTGGATGCCATTTGCTGATTCGCTATATGGCGCTGCTGTTTGTTCCGATCAGCGTCGGCGTGACGAGCTATACCGATATTCTCACCGCCCAGTTCGGGCCGATTGTGGTGTCCTGCATTGTCAGTACCTTTATGGTGCTGCTGATTGTCGGTCTCAGTGCGGAAAGATTACAGCGCCCGCGGGAGGAAAAACCGCATGATTGATGCCTGGTGGTCGCTGCCGTTGACCGTGTTCGCCTATTTCCTGGCGCGTAAACTGGCGGCAAAAATCAATATCTCCATCGTCAATCCATTGCTGGTGGCGATGGCAATTGTCATCCCCATTTTGCTGCTAACCAACCTGCCTTATACGCGCTATTTTGCTGGCAGCAGCCTGCTCAATCAGTTGCTGCAACCGGCGGTTGTCGCGCTGGCATTGCCGCTGTACGAGCAGATGCATCAGATTCGCGCGCGCTGGAAAACCATCATCAGCGTCTGTTTCATCGGCAGCATCACGGCGATGGTGTCGGGCACCGCGATAGCGCTGTGGATGGGGGCAACGCCGGAAATCGCCGCCACCATTATGCCGAAATCCGTCACTACGCCGATTGCGATGGCAGTCTCCGCATCGCTACACGGTATTCCCGCCATCAGCGCCATCTGCGTGTTAATCGCTGGCGTGCTGGGCGCAGTGTTCGGCCATATGCTGCTCAATCTGTTTAAGGTGAATAACAAATCTTCGCGCGGATTGGCGATTGGCAATGCCTCACACGCATTAGGCACCGCGCGCGCAGCCGAGATCGATTATCAGGAAGGCGCATTCAGCTCACTGGCTCTGGTCATTTGCGGCATCATCACCTCGTTGCTGGCACCGTTCCTTTTTCCACTGTTAATGCATTGGTGGGGCTGAAACTTGCGAGAGATCTCGCAAAGTTGAAACAACCCAATCAGCTTACATTGTCAGAGCGACTTGGATCACATATAAAACGTCAGGCGGCGCATCGCCGCTAACGCGTAACTGAGGCCATCACATCATGCATTCACGATTCCTTACTGCTTTTTCCGCCCTGCCCGCCGCGCTGCAAGCGGCGATTCAGCCGCTGATGGATGCGCCGGATTTCCACGGCATGTTGCGTCCGCAGGATGTCGCACAACTGAAACAGCTTACCGGTCTGGATGATGATGCGCTGGCGTTGGAACTGCTGCCGCTGGCGGCAAGCTGCGCGGTGGCAACCGTATCGCATTTTAATGTCGGCGCGATTTCGCGCGGCGTCAGCGGCCATTGGTACTTCGGCGCCAACATGGAGTTCCTGCACACGCCGCTGCAGCAGACGGTCCATGCTGAGCAAAGTGCCATTACCCATGCATGGTTGCGCGGAGAAGAGAAACTGGCGGCGATTACCGTCAACTACACGCCGTGCGGACATTGCCGTCAGTTTATGAACGAGCTGAACAGCGGCACGGCGATTCGCATCAGCCTGCCGGGACGCGCCGTTAGCACGCTGGTCGACTATCTGCCGGATGCGTTTGGTCCAGCCGATTTGAATATTACCGAGCGCTTGCTGACGCCGGTCGATCATGGTTTTGCTGTTGAAGGCGATGCGTTGCAACAGGCCGCCATTGCCGCCGCCAATCACAGTCACGCACCTTATAGTCAAAGTTACAGCGGCGTGGCGCTGCGCAGCCAAAGCGGCAGCATCTTTACCGGTCGCTATGCAGAGAACGCCGCCTTCAACCCAAGCTTGCCACCGTTACAAGCCGCACTGATTTTGATGAACATGAGCAACGAAGCGCTGGACACTATTCAGCAAGCGGTTTTGGCGGAATGTCATGGCAGTACGCTGAGTCAGCTGGATGCCACGCGCGCTACGCTTGCCGCGTTGGGATGTGAGGATTTCTCACTTACTTTAGTTTCGAAAACATCAGTTTAGTGATCCTTTTACCGCTTTTGTGACCTTCTGTTAACAAAAGCTGTACATCTGCAGGAATTTTCATAGGATCGGGCGCCAGAACCTCTTCACTTCAAGATGGACTGGCGTTACCTTTTCCCGGCGATACGTCAGAAAACACTGCAACCGGAGCAAGCACTGCATGGAACTCGACTACGAAAGTAAACGCCCGCTGTATATTCCTTATGCGGGTCCGATCCTGCTGGAATTTCCGCTGTTGAATAAAGGCAGCGCCTTCACCCTCGAAGAACGTAACGAATTCAACCTCAACGGCCTGTTACCGGAAGCGGTAGAGACCATTGAAGAGCAGGCCGAACGTGCCTGGCGCCAGTTCCTGGATTTCAAAAACAATAACGACAAGCATGTCTATCTGCGCAACATCCAGGATACCAACGAAACCCTGTTCTACCGCCTGCTCGACAATCATCTGGAAGAGATGATGCCGATCATCTATACCCCAACAGTTGGCGCGGCGTGTGAACACTTCTCAGAAATCTACCGTCGCGCGCGCGGCGTGTTCATCTCTTACAACAACCGCGACCGCATTGAAGACATGCTGCAGAACGCCACCAAGCAGAATGTGAAAGTGATCGTAGTTACCGATGGCGAGCGTATTCTTGGCCTCGGCGACTTAGGTATCGGTGGCATGGGCATCCCAATCGGTAAACTGTCGTTGTATACCGCGTGTGGTGGCATCAGCCCGGCTTACACCCTGCCCGTGGTGCTGGATGTCGGCACTAACAACCAGCAGCTGCTGAACGACCCGCTCTACATGGGCTGGCGTCATCCGCGTATTACCGGCGAAGAGTACGAAGCGTTCGTTAACGAGTTCATCCAGGCAGTGAACCGTCGCTGGCCGAACGTGCTGTTGCAGTTCGAGGACTTCGCGCAGAAAAACGCCATGCCGCTGCTGGAACGTTATCGCGATGAGATTTGCTGCTTCAATGATGATATTCAAGGCACCGCCGCGGTGACCGTCGGCACCCTGATCGCCGCTAGCCGCGCCGCCGGCAGCCGCCTGTGCGAACAGAAAGTGGTGTTCCTCGGTGCCGGTTCTGCCGGTTGCGGTATCGCCGAGCAGATCATCGCGCAGATGAAGTCGGAAGGGTTGAGCGATGATGAAGCGCGTGGCCGCGTGATGATGGTGGACCGATTTGGTCTGCTGACCGACAAACTGCCGAACCTGCTCAATTTCCAGAGCAAGCTGGTGCAGAAGAGCGAAAACTTAAAAGAATGGGACACCAGTAGCGACTCAATTTCTCTGCTCGACGTGGTGCGCAACGCCAAGCCTGATATTCTGATTGGCGTATCAGGTCAACCTGGCCTGTTCACCGAAGAGATTATTCGCGAGATGCACAAGCACACCAAGCGTCCAATCGTTATGCCGCTGTCGAACCCGACTTCACGTGTTGAAGCGACGCCAGCCGATATCATCGCCTGGACCGATGGCGCCGCGCTGGTTGCCACCGGCAGCCCGTTCTCGCCGGTGACCTGGAAGGGGAAAACCTATCCGATCGCCCAGTGCAACAACTCGTATATCTTCCCTGGCATTGGTTTGGGTGTCATCGCTGCAGGCGCGAGTCGCGTAACAGATTCGATGCTGATGACGGCTAGCCGTGCCCTGGCCGACTGCTCACCGCTGGTGAACGATGGCGAAGGCCCGGTTCTGCCGGAAATCAAAGACATTCAGGGTGTTTCAAAACTGATTGCCATCGAAGTGGGTAAAGCGGCCCAACTGGCTGGCGTGGCGGTGGTCACTTCTGAAGATGTGTTGTCGAAAGCCGTCAGCAACAACTTCTGGCTGCCGCAGTATCGTCACTATCGTCGTACTTCGATCTGATTCACCTACCCTAAATAATTCGAGCTGCAGGAAGGCGGCAAGTGGGTTCATCCCCGGGAGCTTACTCAAGTAAGTGACTGGGGTGAATGCACACAGCCAACGCACCTGTAGCTTGAAGTATGCCGGTAGATCCGGCCATGCTTAAAAATCCAGCGCATAATTGCCCTTAGCTTGCTTCCCTCGCTCGCCTCAAGTAGCCTTTATCCATTCTGAATTCTGCCAACCGAGTGCCCGCGCGCATGATTAAACGCGTTTTCTTTGGTCTGTTTTTCATCATCTTACTGATGGTAGCGACCGCGCTCGGCCTCGATCGCTGGATCAGTTGGAAAACCGCGCCCTTTATTTACGAAGATGTCACCTCGCTGCCGCATCGTCAGGTCGGCGTGGTCTTGGGCACGGCGAAGTATTACCGCACAGGTGTAATCAATCAGTATTACCTCTATCGCATTCAAGGCGCGTTGAACGCGTACAACAGTGGCAAGGTGAATTACCTGCTGCTGAGCGGGGATAATGCGCAGCAAAGCTATAACGAACCGATGACCATGCGCCGCGATTTGATTAAAGCGGGCGTTGCGCCGTCGGACATCGTGCTGGATTATGCCGGTTTCCGCACGCTGGACTCGATTGTACGCACGCGCAAAGTGTTCGATACCAATGATTTCATCATCATTACCCAGCGCTTCCACTGTGAACGCGCGCTGTATATCGCCCAGCATTTGGGTATACAGGCACAGTGTTATGCGGTGCCATCGCCGAAAAACATGTTGTCGGTGCGTTTTCGCGAAGTGGGTGCGCGTTTAGGCGCGCTGGCGGATTTGTATTTGATGAAGCGCGAGCCGCGTTTCCTCGGCCCGTTAGTGCCGATTCCTGCGGTGCATGAAGTGCCGGAAGATGCCCAGAGTTATCCGGCGGTGACACCAGAGCAGCTTTTGGAACTGGAAGAGAAACTGCAGAAATAAAAAGGGTCGCAAGCATGCGACCCTTTTTTTTGCGGCTGTTTATTACTTCTTACGCGCGTATTTCAATGAATCCAGCGCCACAGCGAAGATGATGATGCCGCCTTTGATGATGTACTGCCAGTAAGGGTTGACGCCGATGTAGGTCAAACCGTAGTTGATCACCGTAAAGATGATCACACCGGTCACCACGCCCGCCACAGAACCCACGCCACCGGCAAACGACACGCCGCCGACCACGCACGCTGCAATCGCATCCAGCTCATACATAAAGCCAAGGTTGTTGGTGGCGCTGCCGATACGGCCCGCTTCCAGCATGCCGCCGAACGCATAGAACACACCAGACAGTGCATACACCAGAATCAGGTTGAACGGTACGTTTACACCGGACACTTTCGCCGCTTCCGGGTTACCACCGATAGCAAAGATGTTTCGACCGAAACGGGTTTTATTCCACAGTACCCAAACAAATACGATGGCAATGACGGCGTAGAAGGTAATGAACGACAGTTTGAAATCACCGAAACGCAGGAAGCCTTGGGCAAATTTGGAGAAACCAGGATCGAAACCGGCAATCGGCGATGCGCCCACAAAATCGTAATAGAGTGAGTTGATACCGTAAACGATAATCATGGTGCCCAGTGTGGTGATAAATGGCGTTACCTTGAGGTAAGCAATGATCACGCCGTTCACCAGACCAATCACGCCGCCGATGATGCACACGGTCAGGATAACAAGCGGAATTGGCACGGTATCCAGATGCGGGAACACCTTGTTAGCGTTATCCATTGCCTGCAGCAGCGTCGCTGCAACCACCGCCGCTAAGCCCACCTGACGACCTGCCGAAAGGTCAGTACCCTGGGTGACAATCAGACCCGCCACGCCCAGCGCGATAATAATACGCACCGAAGATTGGGTCAGAATGTTACTGAGGTTCATTAAACTTAAGAACGTTGGATCCTGGAAAATAATAATTGCCAGCAGTACAAACAGGACAACGTAAATGCCGCCCTCTTTTAACCAGGTTAGCGCATTCTTTTTAGTAGTCGCTTTCATGTTAAAGCCCTTGCTTCATTAAAGGTGTAATGACGCTAAACGCAGGATTTCATTCTGCGAGGTCGTTTTGGTATCAACAATGCCTGCTACCTGGCCATTACTCATCACTAAAATACGATCGGTAATACCCAACAGTTCTGGCATTTCAGAAGAGATAATAATGATGCCCTTCTCTTTCTTCGCCAACTCAGCAATAAGTTGGTAGATTTCGAATTTCGCGCCTACATCTATCCCACGCGTCGGTTCATCAAGCATCAATATTTCCGGCTGCGTTAATAACCAGCGACCAATAATCACTTTCTGTTGGTTACCACCGGAAAGCGAACCAATTTGAGTATGATGACCCGGCGTTTTCACGCGCATCGAATCAATGACCCACTGGGTATCGCTCTTCATACGTTTATTATCGAGCAGGCCCATACTGGACTTATACTTTTTAATATTGGAGATAAGCGAGTTAAAACCTATATCCAGATAAGCATAAATACCGGTGGAACGACGCTCTTCCGTCACCAGCGCGAAACCGTGGTTAATGGCTTCATTGGCGCTGTGGTTATTAATATTTTTCCCGTGCAGCTTAATGGTGCCGCCCGACTTTTCGCGAATGCCAAACAGCGTTTCGACGATGTCAGTACGCTTCGCGCCCACCAATCCCGCAATACCCAGAATCTCACCTTTGTGCAGATCAAATGAGATATCGCGAATCGACGGCTGACGCAGCGAGGTTAAGTGACGCACCTCAAGAATCACTTCGCCCGGCACGTTGGTTTTGTCTGGGAAGCGCTGGTTCAATGAACGGCCAACCATCATGGAGATGATTTTATCCATGTCCAGCCCTTCCAGCGGCTGGGTCGCGATCCACTGTCCGTCGCGCAAGATGGTAATCTCATCACACAGCTGGAAAATCTCTTCCATCTTATGCGAGATATACACAATCCCGCAGCCACGATCTTTCAGCTTACGAATAATCGTGAACAGATGATTCACTTCTTTTTCAGTCAGCGATGAGGTCGGCTCATCCATGATGACGATTTTGGCGTCATAGGAGAACGCTTTGGCTATTTCAATCATCTGCATTTGAGAAACAGATAAGGTCGCCACTTTATCGCGTGGATCGATATCAATATCTAATTCATCAAAGATCGCTTTAGTATCGCGATACATTTTATCCTGATCGACAAACACGCCTTTACGCGGATAACGGCCCAGCCACATGTTATCCATGACGTTGCGCTGCAGAACCAGGTTTAATTCCTGATGCACCATTGAAACGCCATTTTCCAGCGCCTCTTTGGAGCTCTTATAATCAATCTCTTCACCCTGAAACAGGATGCTCCCCGTATCCTTTTTATAAATCCCAAACAGACATTTTAATAATGTAGATTTCCCGGCGCCGTTTTCTCCCATTAATGCATGAACGGAGTGCGGCCGCACTTTTAAATTCACATTATCTAAGGCTTTAACCCCTGGAAATGATTTCGAGACATTCGTCATCTCCAGCAGATATTCACGCTGTGTGGTCGGATTCTCACTGGCCATAATTTACCTGGCTAAATAAAGCGTTGGTCAGATGCAATAAGGCGCGGCGAAGTGCCGCGCCCAGGATGAATTACTTCACGAACTGTGACAGATTTTCTTTATCTACTGGTACGTAAGGAACACGTACGATTTTGTTTTCCATCTTAAAGTTGGTTCCTGCAGTTGGCTCTTTGCCATCCGCCAGGTTTTTCGCGATATCCAGCGTCGCTTTCGCCTGGTTTTCCGCATCGTTCAACACGGTACCGGCCAGTGCGCCCGATTTCACCAGCGCCAGTGCTTCTGGCAGTGCATCGACACCAAACACCGGAATGCTGGTTTTGTTATGCGCTTTCAGCGCTTCAACCGCGCCCATCGCCATTGCATCGTTGTTGGCGATGATCACTTCGATTTTGTTGGCGTTCGGGCCAGAGAGCCAGGCGTCAACTTTGTCTTTTGCCTGAGCGGTATCCCACATCGCGGTATCCATCGCCAGCTGCTGCGTTTTCAGACCGTCTTTGTTCAGGGTATCGATCACGTATTTGGTACGCGCTTCGGCATCTGGATGGCCTGGCTCACCTTTCAGCAGCACGAACTGAATCTGACCATCTTTGTTCAGATCCCATGCGGGCGTCGCTTTCCAGTGTTTCTCAATCAGCTGACCCTGGATAATGCCTGACTCTTTAGAGTCGGTACCGACGTAGTAGGCTTTCGGATAGCTCGCCAGCACTTTGGCATTTGGCTCTTTGTTGAAGAACACCACTGGCACGTCGTTGCCACGCGCTTTATCAATCACCACTGCCGCAGCAGCCGGATCCACCAGGTTGATGGCCAACGCTTTTACGCCTTTCGCCATCAGCACGTCGATCTGGTCGTTCTGCTTGGACTGGTCGTTCTGCGAGTCATTCATCAGCAACTGAATGCCGCCCAATGATTTCGCTTCTTTCTCAATGTCCTTACGCACCATCGACATGAAGTTGTCGTCGTATTTATAAATGGTCACGCCAATGCGGGTATCGGCGGCGTGCGCAGTTGCACCAAACATCATGCTGGCAACCAGTGCTGTGAGCGTGAAAACCTTCTTATTCATGGTATCTCCGGTTTTTATGTAGGGCATTTCATTGCGCCGTGTTGCCTGAGGCAACCAGCGCCGTCGGTTGTAACCTGATAATGGGCGGACGCGTAACGCAAAGCCGGGCCACCATCGCAATCCTGACTTCCCTGTAGGTAAACGCTTCCTGAAGAGTGTTGTGAACTATTTCAATCGGCTACTGAAACCTGCCGGGAGAAGGCGTTCACGGCGTTACATGATGTTTCAGTCCGGTAAGACGCTGCCATCATAGTGAGCGGCATGTTAATTAACTGTGAATGCAATCACAGATTGGAAACGGTTACACTGAGCTATCGCCTGAATTAGTGACCGACTCCACAATTTGCCGTTGGGCAACAGAATGGCGCCGTACCAGCGTCGGCATAAAGCAGTGTGTAGCCAGCTGATCCAGCTCGCCTGCCGCACCTTTTAGCGCCAGCTCAGTGGCGAGTTTCGCCATAGAAACAATAGGATAGCGCACCGTGGTTAGCTGAGGATCGGTGTAACGTGAGATGGGAATATCATCAAAGCCAATGACAGAGAAATGCTGTGGAACCTGGATGCCGTTATCTTTTAACGCCGTCAACGCACCCGCTGCCATGCCGTCATTGTAAGAAAATACGGCTGTTAAATGTAAGTTACGGCCAAGCAGTTCCACCATCGCTGCTTCGCCGCCTTGCATATCAGGTTCAGCATGGGCAATCCATGACTCCTGCGGGCGAATACCCTGCTCTGACAAGGCCTGCAGCCAGCCTTCGCGCCGTTGTGACACATCCTCAATCGGATGACTGGAGCTAAGAAAGCCGATGCGTTGATGACCTTGTTGTAACAACATGCGTGTAGCCACCTGCGCACCGGTAACGTTATCAAGGCAGACACAGCGATGCTCATAACCCGGAATTGTACGATTAATCAGTACCATACCGGGAACATGATCCATAAACTGGGTCAATTCTCCGTCTGAAAGCGTTTTCGCGTGTACCACCAAAGCGTTACACCGTTGACGTATCAGCACCTCAATTGCGTGACGTTCTTTCTCTTCCTGATGCCAGGAGTTGCTAATTAACACATGTTTATGCACGCGCTGCGCCACGGTATCGACCGCTTTCACCAACGCGCCAAAGAAGGGATCGGAGACATCCATCACCACCACGCCGATGGTGTCGCTGATTTGTGTCGCCAGCGCCTGCGCGTTGGCGTTCGGGCGATAGCCTAGCGCGTCAACCGCTGCCAGCACGGCATCACGGGTATCGGCGGTGACTGCACTGCTGTTATTGAGCACACGCGACACGGTGGCTACTGACACACCGGCCTGACGGGCGACATCACGAATCGTTATCATGCAGCTGTTCCACAGAGGCTGAAAATGCGCGACAAGCGCGTAACGGCGCTATTCTGTCAGGGCATCGGGAACGACTACGTGAATCACGTCACAGCAATGAAAACGGTTACATACAATTCTGCAACCTTTGTGATGAACATCATTATCTGAGTGAAGAGGATGGGTCTGGTTTTCCGGCGGCAAGACGCGTCAGTTTACGCCATAGCCACTCCATTGGCCCCTGCGGGAAGACGCGTAGCCACAGCACGGAAAACAGGATATTGACCAGCCAGATAGCCGGTACAAAGGCCAGCAGCTGTAGGCGATCAAACTTGAGGAAAAGGTCAAAGCGGTAGAACAGCGTGGTGCAAATCAGCGTTTGTAACAGGTAATTGCTCAATGCCATGCGGCCAACGCATTGAATGGCATAACTGAAACGCGTTGCCGCAATGTGCGGCCAGAATCCCAGGCAAAGTGCGGCATAGCCAAGGCTGATAAACGGGCTGGCAAGATCGCGCGGCACCTGCAGGAAGAAGCCGGTCCAGCGGAATTCCCAGCCAATCATCCACTGTGCGGCGATGCCAGGAATGGCGATCAGCCAGCCAATGGTCAGCAACAGCGCCGCCGAACGGCGATAGTGTTGCACGCTGAATTTACCGCTAAGCCAGCCGCTGCGCATTAATGCCGCACCAATCAACATCAAACCCGCCAGCTGCCAGCCATATTGTGACGCCAGCGCCATCAAGCCCGATGACAAGTGATCGAGCCGATTCTGCACCGCTTCCCAGCCGCCGAGCAATTTCCAGTAGCTTTCATATTGCAGGTCGGCCGCGCCCGGCAACCAGGAACGCGTTGGGTTCGGGCTGGAGACCGCGCCGAATATCAGCAGCACCGCGCAGCCGACTAAATAGAGTAATGCGCCGGTTTGTAACAGCGCGCGGTCAGACGGTACATCACGCAGCATGCGCCAGATAATCAGCCCTATCAGACCGTAATCCAGCAGGATGTCGCCTTCCCAGAAAAAGATGCCGTGAATGAAACCGAGCAGCACCAGCAGCGTCAACCGTGCCGACATCCAGCGGCTGCCGCGTGGCGCCTGCATGTAAAGGCCAGCACCAAACAGCAAGGCAAACAGCGTGAGGAATTTAAGCTGTGCCAAACCATCCATGATCGCCCATGTCCAGGCATCGGAGGTTGAAGCTTCCCCTCGCCACGCCGGATTGAGATAGGCCGCCGACGGCAACGCAAAGCCAACGATATTCAGCAGCAAGATGCCGAGAATGGCGCAACCACGAATAAAATCCAGCGCGAGATAGCGTTGCATCGAGTGCCCTGCAGGAGAGAGGAAATCGGGCGACGAACTGTCGCCCAAATATTAGCTGTGGCGAACCGCGCGCAGGAACTCCTGACGCGTGTTCTGGCTGGATTTGAACAAGCCACCCAGCGAGGTGGTGGTGGTGGCGCTGGTGGCATCTTTTACGCCACGCGCTTTCACACAGTAGTGCACCGCATCAATTGAGACGGCAACGTTAGTGGTACCCAGTAGCGTTTGCAATGCCACCAGCACTTGCTGCGTCAGGCGTTCTTGCACCTGCGGACGCTGGGCAAAGAACTGCACAATACGGTTGATTTTCGACAGACCAATCACTTTCTCTTTCGGGATATAAGCGACGGTGGCTTTGCCATCGATAATGACAAAGTGGTGTTCGCAGGTGCTGGTCAGCGTGATGTCACGCACGGTTACCATCTCATCCACTTTCATCTTGTTTTCGATGACGGTGATCTTTGGAAAGTTGGCGTAATCGAGACCTGAGAAAATTTCATCCACATACATCTTGGCGATGCGGTGCGGCGTTTCCATCAGGCTGTCATCTTCCAGATCCAGGTTCAGCAACTGCATGATTTGGGTCATATGACCGGCGATTTCACGCTTACGTGCTGCGTCATCCATCTCACGCACCGGGGCGCGTAATGGCGTTTCCAGACCACGCGCCAACAGCGCTTCGTGAACCAGGGCGGCTTCCTGACTTAAGGTGCTCATCTTACTCTTCTCCGGCAGGTGATGCGCCCGCAGGTCTAAACCCACGGGGGAAATTCTGAGCGCGTATTGTGAAATACTCCGCGCCCTTAATCCAGCAATCATTCCGATAGAAAGTGAAAGCTATTCATCGCGGGTGACGGCGTAGAACCAGCATCCCCGCAAGGATTAAGCTGGCTCCCGCCACCCACAGCGCAGGTTCCAATCGATGCCACAGCATGCTGGAAATCCACGACAGCAGCGGCCCGCCGAGCTGTCCGACCGCATAACCCGTGGTGAGCAAGCCGGCTAAATAACGCGCGTGCTGTGGTGCCAGCTCGCGACCATATTGCAGCGCCAGCTGCACCACACACAGGAAGCCGCCGCCAATCAGTACTGCGCCAAGCATGAGACCATTCAAACCCGGCAGGACAATCGCGGCGATAACGCCCAGCGCTTGCGCCCACAGCACCATTGCCAGACGCGCATGGCTGCTGCCCCAATGGCGCGTCAGGATGCCTAACACAATCCCAATCACCGCCGCACCACCAAATACTGGCCAGACAAACTGAGCAAATGCGCTGTCTGGAAAACGCGCCGCCGCCATTTGCGACATAAAGGTGGCGGGCAGAATGTAACCAAATCCGGCAAGGCTATAGCTCAGCACCAACCGTTTAAGATCGCCATTCAGCACCAGCGGCGCAGCGGCTTGATTGGGCCGGTGCAGTTGGCCGGTACGCGGCAGGAAACGCGCAATGGCTGCAATCAATAACAGCGCCAGCAAACCATAAGCCGCCCAGGCAAACGCTGCGCTGACGCCGCTGGCATGCAGCGCCACGGCCAGCATGCCGCTGATAAAAATTCCGGTGCCCGGACCGGCAAACACGGCGGCCAGCAGGCCCGGACGCCCATGATGGTGCAGTTGTTCGCTCGCCCAGGCCGCCAGCAATACCATTGCCCAGCCGCTGGCCCAACCGATCAGGAAACGAATCAGGCCGTGTAGCCACGGACCGCTGACGCACGCCGAGAGTAGCGTTAATACCACCGCGCCCCACACGCCCGCCTGTAAGCGCCATTCCACGCGTTTGCGCGCCCGCATCGCATCAAAAGAGCCAAACAGATAACCAAGATAATTGAATGCGGCCACCAGACTGGCGCTGGTGAGCGTCAATTGATGGTCGTGAATCATCAGCGGAACCTGCGGCGTGAAAGCAAATCGCCCAATCCCCATCGCAACCACTAAACTTAAGAACGCGCTAAGCGCGACACGAAACGCCATACCGACCTCAGGATGTTTTATCACTTGTCACTAGCATGCATGACGTTTAGACTCACGGAAAGTGAATAATACTAACCAAGTTGTTTACGAGAAGAGAATATGGATTTAGTACAGCTCCGCATGTTTTGCTCCGTGGCCGAATCCGGTTCGCTGGCCCGTGCCGCCGAGCTACTCCATCGTGTACCTTCCAATCTCACCACGCGTCTGCGTCAGCTGGAAGATGAAATTGGCGTTGATCTGTTTATTCGTGAGAAGCAACGCATTCGCTTGTCGCCGATGGGCCATAATTTTCTTAACTATGCGCAACGGATTCTGGCACTGAGCGATGAAGCGTTAAATATGGCGCGCGCTGGTGAACCCGGCGGCAATTTCGCGCTCGGCTCGATGGAGAGCACCGCGGCGACGCGTCTGCCAGCGCTATTGGCGGCGTATCATCAGCGTTTCCCGGCAGTTGAGCTGTCGCTGATCACTAACACTTCTGGCGAGATCATCGACAAGGTGCGCGAAGGCACGCTGGCGGCCGCGCTGGTGGATGGCCCGGTGGCGCACGACGATCTTAATGGTTGCATCGCTTTTAACGAGCAGATGGTGCTGATCACCAGTCCGGAACACGCGCCAATTGCCAGCGCACGCGATGTGCAAGGCGACACACTGTTTGCCTTCCGCAACAGTTGTTCTTACCGCACCAAACTGGAAGCCTGGTATCGTGAAAGCCAAACCGCGCCGAGCAGCGTGATGGAGATTCAGTCCTATCACGCAATGGTGGCGTGCGTAGCGGGTGGCGCGGGGGTGGCGATGATTCCTGCCTCGGTGCTGGCGCAGATGCCCGCGCGCGCGCGCGTGCAGGAACATGCGTTACCGCCCGCTTACCGCGATACCGCCACCTGGCTGATGTGGCGCCGCGATGCGTTCACCCCCAACGTGGAAGCGTTGAAGTATTTGATTATTGAATTGTTTGACGATCGCCCGGTTAACGATGAATTACGGCATCCGCTGCACGTGACCGAGTGAGTTTCTTTTTATCGATATCACGACCATCGGGGCCACTGGCCCGCATCTACAGGAAGAGGGATTGCATGAACATGATTAAAACCCGCGCCGCCGTTGCCTGGGCAGCTGGCGAACCGCTGAAAATCGAAGAAGTGGATCTGATGCCACCGCAAAAAGGTGAAGTGCTGGTGCGCATCGTGGCCACCGGCGTGTGCCATACCGATGCTTACACCTTGTCTGGACAGGATCCTGAAGGCGTATTCCCGGCGATCCTCGGCCATGAAGGCGGTGGCGTGGTGGAAGCGGTCGGTGAAGGCGTGACCAGTGTGGCCGTGGGCGACCACGTGATTCCGCTTTACACGCCAGAATGTGGCAAGTGTAAGTTCTGTCTCTCCGGCAAAACCAACCTGTGTCAGGCGATTCGCGCCACCCAGGGCAAAGGTTTGATGCCTGACGGCACGACTCGCTTCTTTAAAGACGGCAAGCCGATTTTCCACTACATGGGCACCTCAACCTTCTCTGAATACACCGTGGTGCCGGAAATCTCACTGGCGGTAATCAGCAAGGAAGCGCCACTGGAAGAAGTGTGCCTGCTGGGCTGTGGCGTCACCACCGGCATGGGCGCCGTGATGAACACCGCGAAAGTGAAAGAAGGCGATACCGTGGCGATCTTCGGTCTGGGCGGCATTGGCTTGTCCGCGATTATCGGCGCGAAAATGGCGAAAGCGGGTCGCATCATCGGTATCGATCTCAACACCAGCAAATTCGATCTGGCGCGCAAATTGGGTGCGACCGATCTGATTAACCCGAAAGATCACGATAAGCCGATTCAGGATGTGATTGTTGAACTGACCGACGGCGGCGTCGATTTCTCCTTTGAGTGCATCGGTAACGTCAATGTGATGCGTTCGGCGCTGGAGTGCTGCCACAAAGGTTGGGGCGAATCGGTAATTATTGGCGTTGCTGGCGCGGGCCAGGAGATTTCTACGCGTCCATTCCAGCTGGTCACCGGTCGCGTCTGGCGTGGTTCTGCTTTTGGGGGTGTTAAAGGCCGTTCACAGTTGCCGGGCATCGTGCAGGATTACCTCGACGGTAAGTTTGCGCTGAACGATTTCATCACCCACAACCTGCCGCTGGAAGAGATTAACGACGCCTTTGATTTGATGCATGAAGGGAAATCAATCCGAACGGTAGTGCATTTTACTAAGTAATCAGGAGACGTTATGGCTTCCACTTTGGAGCTGTTAGAAGAGCATCGCATCTTTGGTGGCTGGCAACAGCGCTGGCGTCATCAGTCAGAGGTGTTGAACTGCCCAATGACTTTCAGCATTTTTCTGCCGCCGCCGCAGAATGACGCAGCGCCGCCGGTGGTGTGGTTCCTCGCCGGGCTGACCTGCAGCGATGAGAACTTCACCACCAAAGCCGGTGCGCAGCGCGTCGCCGCTGAGTTAGGCCTGGTGTTAATCATGCCCGACACCAGTCCACGCGGGGATGATGTCGCCAACGATAGCGGTTACGATCTCGGTCAGGGTGCCGGTTTCTACCTCAACGCCACCCAGCAGCCGTGGGCGGCGAACTTCCGCATGTTCGACTACCTCAGCGCAGAGCTGCCAGCGCTGGTGGCGGATAACTTTAAGCTGAGCGATCGTCAGTCGGTAATGGGGCATTCGATGGGCGGACACGGCGCGCTGGTGCTGGCACTGCGTCTCGGCGGGCGTTTTGCATCTGCTTCCGCCTTCGCGCCCATCGTCAATCCCACCGAAGTGCCGTGGGGCCAGAAAGCGTTTGCAGCCTATTTGGGAGACGATCGTCAGACGTGGCGGGAATGGGATAGCTGCCTGTTAATGCGTGACGCAGAACAGCGCCTGCCGATTCTGATTGATCAAGGAGATAGCGATCAGTTCCTCGCCGATCAGCTGCGTCCAGAACGTCTGGAAGTGGTGGCGCGTGAACAAGGTTTCCCGCTGGAGTTACGTATTCAGCCGGGTTATGACCACAGCTACTTCTTTATCGCCAGCTTCGTGGAAGACCATCTGCGCTTCCACGCGAAGCATTTGTTGGTGTAACTGGGCTGGATTGTGCTGGCTGTCCCCCTCCTCGGTCCTCCCCCATAAATGGGGGAGGCCGGGATGGGGGACAGCGTGCACCTTATAAGGCAGGACAACGTGCACCTTACCTAAACCAGCGTCTCCGCCAATCCATCGATCATCACCTGCGGCATGCCGCGTGAGCAGTGTTCAATACGACCCCGCACGCCATACACTTGCGCCAGCGTCTCTGGCGTAATCACCTGCGACGGCTCGCCGTCAGCCAGCAGATTGCCATCCTTCAGCATCAGCGCATGATCAGCATGCCGCAGCGCGATGTTGATATCGTGCACCACCACCACCGTGACGATATTGCGCAGCCGGGTTTCGCGACGCACCAGATCCATCACGTGGAACTGATAATTGAGGTCTAACGCGCTGAGCGGTTCATCCAGCAGCAGCAGTTCCGGACGACGAATCAGCGATTGCGCCAGGCCAACTAACTGCTTCTGCCCGCCCGACAGCTGATCGAGATAGCGCATGGCTAAATGCGCGATGCCGAGCTGCTCGAGCAGATGCATGATTTCTGCTTCACTTGCGGCGCTGTGCAAGCCACCTGACGCGCGCTGCGCCACGATAATCGATTCCAGCACGTGCAGATGCACGCCCGCTGGCAAACTTTGTGGCAGATAAACCACGCGCTGCGCCCGGCGGCCAAACGGCTGGCTCATCAGTTCTTCACCGTTTAACCACAGCTCGCCCTGCCCTTTGCCCAGTCCGGCAAGCGCGCGCAATAGCGTCGATTTGCCGCAACCGTTAGGTCCAAGCAACACGGTGATTTTGCCCTGCGGCAGTTGCGGCACGTTCAGATCGTCGATGACCTGACGTTTCGGATAACCGGCGCTGAAATGACTCAGACGTAATCCCTGCTCCATTACACCGTCCCCCGATGACGCAGAATAATGCTGAGGAAGAACGGCACGCCCACCAGCGAAGTTACAATCCCCACCGGAATGATCACGCCGGGAATCAGGTTTTTCGATGCCACTGACGCCAGCGACAGCACCAGCGCACCGACCAGCGCACTGGCTGGCAGGTAATAGCGGTGATCTTCACCAAACATCATGCGCGCAATGTGCGGCGCGACCAGACCAATAAAGCCAATCGGTCCGACAAACGCCACCGCCAGTGCAGAGAGAATGCTGATGCGCAGCAGCGTCGCCAGGCGCAGACGGCGCACATCGATACCAAAGCTCACGGCGCGATCTTCGCCGAGGCGCAGTGCGGTCAGTTTCCAGCTACTGAGCATTGAGATGGGAATCAGGATGGCAAAGGCGGCGGTTAATACGCCGAGCTTTTCCCACGAAGCGCGCGCGAGGCTGCCCATGGTCCAGAATACTAAGCCTTGCAGGGTATCTTCGCTGGCGATGAACTGCATCATCGATACCAGCGCGTTGAAGGTGAACACCAGCGCGATACCAAACAGCACCACGCCAGAGGTTGAAACTTTGGTCCAGCGCGTTACGCCATCCAGCATCAAGGCGGCGAACAACGCGAATACAAACGCGTTGGCGGAGATAAACCACTGATCCGGCACGCCAGGAATGCCGATACCGAGTACGATTGCCAGCGCCGCGCCGAAGGCCGCCGCCGACGAGACGCCGAGCGTAAACGGGCTGGCGAGCGGATTATTCAGAATGGTTTGCATCTCTGCCCCGGCAAGGCCGAGGGAGAAGCCCACCACCACTGCCATCAATGCGTATGGTAAACGGATATCCCAGACGATGACGCGCGTGCCCGCATCGACCGCATCGGGATGCGTGAGCGTTTGCCATAAGGTATCGAGGGAAAGCCCAGCCGGGCCGAGCGTGAAATCAAGAATCACTGAGGCCAGTATCGCCAGCACCAGCACGCCAATCAACAACAGTCGCTGGCGCAGTACCTGACGATAACGTGTCATGGTATCGGTTTCGGGGCCGTTTTCCGCCAGCAACGTGGCATCCGTGGTACGCATTGTTCTACCCATTACGTGTCGAAATAATAACGGCAGCCACAATAGTGCAGGTGATAATAATTATCAATTATATCCAGGTAACAAATGTTAAAAAAAAAGCGCGCATAATGCGCGCTCTGTGTCGTAGGGTCGCCATTCATGGCGACCACTGGCGACTCACTCTTTAAACGTTGGAAATTCCATTTCACTGTATTTCACGAAGCGTGAGCCGCGCGTCAACTTGTAGCCCAACCAAATAATCAGGAACAGCGGCAGACCAATATAAGTCGCTGCTACGCCATACCAATCAATGCGGTCGGCCAGGAACGCCTGATAGTTCTGGCCCAGTGTAATGATCAGACACAGAACGAAGGCGAAAATCGGTCCCAGCGGGAAGAAGCCGGAACGGTAAGGCAAATCGGCCAGGCTGTTGCCCTGCGCGATATAACCGCGACGGAAGCGGTAATGGCTGATCGCGATGCCTAACCAGGCGATAAAGCCGGTCATGCCTGAGGTGTTCAGCAACCACAAGTAGACTTCCTGGTTACCAAATTTTGAGCTCAGGAAGCACAATCCCGCCACCACGGTGGTCGCAATCAGTGCGTTACGCGGCACGCCACCTTTCGACAATTTGCCGAAAATGCGTGGTGCTTTACCTTCACGAGCCAGGTTGAACAGCATACGCGTTGAGGCGTACATGCCTGAATTACCCGCCGACAACACCGCCGTTAAAATAACCGCGTTCATCACCGCCGCCGCAGACAGCAGACCGGCGTTCTGGAACACCAGCGTGAACGGGCTGATGGCGATATCGGTGACATCGTTATGCAACAGCTTCGGATCGGTGTACGGCAAAATCAGGCTGATGATCAGAATGGCGAAGATATAGAACAGCAGAATGCGCCAGAACACCTGGCGTACCGCGCGCGGAATGTTTTTGGCCGGATCTTGTGATTCACCTGCTGCAATACCAATCAGTTCGGTGCCCTGGAAGGAGAAGCCGACGATCATCGCCACGCCAATCATCGCGGCAAAACCACCGGCAAACGGCGCTTCGCCCACGGTCCAGTTGTGCCAGCCGGCGTTTTCAGCACCGCGCATAATGCCGGTGATCATTAATACGCCAACCACGATAAAGATAATGACGGTGGTCACTTTGATCAGCGAGAACCAGTATTCCGCTTCGCCGAAGCCTTTGACTGAGATGTAGTTGAGCAGGAACATCAGGCCGAGGAACAGCGCGCTCCAGATCCAGCCGGGCGTGTCCGGGAACCAGTAATTCATGACGAGCTGCGAGGCGACGAGGTCAACAGCGATGGTCACCGCCCAGTTGTACCAATAGTTCCAGCCCAGCGCGAAGCCGAAGCCTTCTTCTACATATTTAGAGCCGTAAGTAGAGAAGGAGCCGGAAACCGGCATAAATGCCGCGAGTTCGCCAAGGCTGGTCATCAGGAAGTAAACCATCAGGCCAATCAGCGCATAGGAGAGCAGCGCGCCGCCAGGTCCGGCCTGAGAAATGGTGGCACCCGAGGCGACAAACAGGCCGGTACCGATGGATCCACCAATGGCGATCATGGTGAGATGACGCGCTTTTAATTCACGGCGCAATCCAGGTTGTTGTGTTGTTTTTGAGTCATTATGCATGTGTAAACGCTATGCTGGATAAAAATGAGGCGAGATTGTAGCAGTTAGCCCCAAGCTGTATAGCATTCACGTCGGGTTATTAGTTACCTTCATGATCGGCGAGAAATTATTAGCCGCAGCATAATGAAAGCCGCGATTATTCGCGGCAATACGATAAGAAACGGCTTAATGCTTTCGAGACATGCTTCTGTCGATGATGGATGCGATACAGCGTGCGCGTCAGGCGCGGCAAGGGGATCGCCACTTCCACCAGCGTGCCAGCGTCCAATAAGTCTTCAATCACCCGACGCGATAAACAGCTAATGCCCATGCCGTGACGCACGGCGTGCTTGATGGCTTCAGAATTGCCCAGCTCCATGCCGAGTTGAAACTTTGGCAGATGCGATAGCAGCAAATAATCGACGATTTCACGCGTACCTGAACCGCGCTCACGCAGAATCCACGGTGCGGCGGCGAGTGCTTCAAGGGTGATCGGCTGCTGCAGGATCGCCGCATCAGGCGCAGCAAACACCACCAGCTCATCTTCCAGCCACGGCTCGCTGATAATATCCAGCTCGTGGCACGGCCCTTCAATCAGGCCGATATCGACACGGAAATCGGCCACCGCAGTGATGGCATCCTGACTGTTGCCCACGCTCAGTTCCAGCGGCAACGCGGGGAAATCACGGCGATAGGCGGCGATCATGCCTGGCAGCATATAATTGCCGATGGTGCTGCTGGCAAACAGGCGAATCGCCCCGTTATCTTCTTTAAATAGTTGCTCGATTTCGCCCGCCTGCTCCATCAAGCCCACGGCGCGCGGATAGAGTAAACGACCATGCTCATTCACCACCAGCCGTTTGCCGACACGATCAAACAGCTGCACGCCGAGCTGGTTTTCCAAATCCGCTAGCGCAGCGCTTACCGCCGACTGCGACAGCGCCAACACCTGCGACGCCTGCGTGGTTGAGCCGCTTTTCAACACTTCGGTGAACACTTCAATCTGACGCAGCGTGATGTGCATATGCCACCCTCATCTATCACTTATTCCGGTTAATTATAAATATATTATCAATTTTACTTTTAAACCAGTGCGGCGCAGGCTTACGCCAGAGAGATAACGTAAGAAGGTCGGCATGAATGCCGTAATGCCACTCAATTAAGTAAATCATTGCCTGGTTATGCAGGTGCGCATGAATGCGCACCCTACGAAAACCCAGCTCTGTAAACGTAGGGTCGCCATTCATGGTGACCGATTAACGCTTAACTGACGAGCATTACGGCATGAATACCGCCCCTACAGGAGAGAAATATGGCTGAGTTAAGCGTCAATAAAACCCCGTTTCATCTGCATCATTGGCTGCCTGGTTTACTGCTGACCGCCGCGATTGCCGGTGGCGCTGGCTGGTTAGCCAATCAACCATGGCTGGCCGGTGCCGGATTCGGGGCGCTGACCTTAGCGATCATTTTAGGGATCGTGCTGGGCAACACGCTGTATCCGCCGCTTGCGGACACTTGTGACCGCGGCGTGCTGCTGGCGAAGCAGCGTTTGCTACGCCTTGGCATCATTTTGTATGGCTTTCGCATTACCGTGCAGCAGATTGCCGATGTCGGTCTCAGCGGCGTGTTGATTGATGTGCTGGTACTCAGCTCGACGTTTCTGCTGACCTGTTTCATTGGCATTCGTCTGCTGAAGATGGATCGCGAAACCGTGTGGCTGATTGGTGCAGGCAGCAGCATCTGTGGCGCGGCGGCGGTGCTGGCGAGTGAACCTATCGTTAAAGCTGCGCCGTCAAAAGTGGCGGTGGCCGTGGCGACGGTGGTGCTGTTTGGTACCGTGGGCATCGTACTTTATCCGCTGCTGTGGTCTCAGCTGCCAACGGTCAGCGCGGAACATTTCGGTATCTTCACCGGTTCTACGCTGCATGAAGTGGCGCAGGTTGTTGCTGCCGGGCATGCGATGGGCGCTGAGGCTGAAAACACCGCAGTGATTGCCAAGATGCTGCGTGTGATGATGCTGGCACCGTTTTTACTGATTCTCGGCAGCTGGCTGAAACGTCAGCGTAGTCACCGCGCGGCACCACAACAATCTGTCAGTTTCCCATGGTTCGCCCTGCTGTTTATTGGGGTGGCACTGTTTAACTCGCTGCATCTACTGCCTGACAATGTGGTCGCCACACTGAATCAGCTGGCGAATTTGCTGCTGGCGATGGCGATGGCCGCGCTGGGTTTGACCACCCGCTTCAGCGCCCTGAGACAAGCCGGCTTTAAACCGTTGCTGCTCGGATTAATGATGTTTGGCTGGTTGATTCTGGGCGGCGGAGCACTCAATGTGCTGGTGCAACATTTCATGGCGTAACGGCATCCGCTATGATGGACAGCTTTGCAGCAGCAATCGCCCAACCAGGAGAGCGGCATGAAATATATCGGCGCACACGTCAGTGCATCAGGCGGCGTAGACCAGGCAGTCATCCGTGCCCACGAACTCGAAGCCACAGCCTTTGCGCTGTTCACCAAAAACCAGCGCCAATGGCGCGCGGCGCCGCTTTCAGCAGAAGTCATTGATGCTTTCAAGACCGCCTGCGACCAGTACAAATTCTCTTCCGCACAGATTCTGCCGCACGATAGTTATCTGATAAATCTCGGCCATCCGGTGATGGAAGCGCTGGAAAAATCGCGTGATGCGTTTCTCGATGAAATGCAGCGTGCCGAACAGCTGGGTTTGACCTTGCTGAATTTCCATCCGGGGAGTCATCTTAAGCAGATTGAAGAAGAAGCCTGTCTCAAGCGCATCGCCGAATCGATCAACATTGCGCTGGATAAAACCAGCAGCGTGGTGGCGGTGATTGAAAACACCGCTGGCCAGGGTAGCAACCTCGGTTTCCGCTTCGAGCATCTCGCCACCATTATTGAACACGTGGAAGATAAGTCACGCGTTGGCGTGTGCATTGATACCTGCCACGCGTTTGCTGGCGGTTACGATCTGCGTAGCGAAGAAGCCTGCGTGGAGACGTTCAGCGAGTTCGAGCGCATTGTTGGCTTCCAGTATCTGCGCGGCATGCACCTCAATGATGCCAAGAGTACGCTGGGCAGCCGCGTCGATCGCCACCACAGTTTGGGTGAAGGCAATATCGGTAAAACGGCGTTTAGCTGGCTGATGAAGGATAAGCGTTTCGACGGCATTCCAATGATTCTGGAAACCATTAATCCGGATATCTGGAAGGATGAAATTGCGTGGCTGAAGTCGGAGCAGCAGGGCTAAACATCACATAACGAAAAGGGAGCCGAGGCTCCCTTTTTTTACGTTTCCGGTCTTAAGCCGCTGCTTTCGCCAACTCTTCTTCCGGACGTTTCAGAATCGCGTAGCCGAGACCCGCAATCGCCGTACCAATCACAATCGCCATCAGGTAACCCAGTACCGGCGTTATTGCGCCTGGAATCAACAGTACGAACAGACCACCGTGTGGTGCCATCAGTTTGGCGCCAATCGCCATGGAAATTGCGCCCGTTACCGCGCCGCCAACGATACAGCACGGCAGTACACGCATTGGGTCACGCGCTGCAAACGGAATCGCACCTTCCGAAATGAAGCACAAACCAAGCACCAACGCGGCTTTACCCCCTTCCTGCTGACCTTTGTTGAACTTACGACGCGCAACCAGCGTCGCCAGGCCCATCGCCAGCGGTGGCACCATACCGGCCGCCATAATCGCCGCCATCGGTGCGTAGGTTTGTGAACTCAGCAGGCCAACACCAAACGCATAGGCCACTTTATTCACCGGCCCCCCCATATCGGTACACATCATGCCACCGAGGATCGCTCCCAGCAGAACGGCGTTAGCTGTACCCATGTTGGCCAGCCAGGTTGTCAGGCCAGTCATGATGCCGGCAACGGGCTTACCCACCACGTAAATCATCAGCAAACCGGTAATCAAGCTCGCCACCAACGGAATGATCAGTATCGGCTTCAACGCTTCCATACTCTGCGGCAGCTTCACTTTGCTGCTGAGCATCTTCGCGGCGTAACCGGCGATGAAACCGGCGATGATGCCTCCCAGAAAACCGGCGTTGATACTGGTTGCGATCATGCCGCCAATCAGGCCAGGCGTCAGGCCCGGACGGTCAGCAATCGAGAAGGCAATGAAGCCCGCCAGCACCGGAACCATCAGGGCGAAGGCGCTGCCACCCCCAATCTGCATTAACGCAGCGGCTAAGGTGCCTGGCTCTTTAAAGGCGGTGATACCAAAGGCGAATGACAGCGCAATGCTCAGACCGCCAGCGACCACCATCGGCAGCATGTATGACACGCCGGTCAGCAGGTGACGATACGCACCGGCTTTCTCTTTGCTGTCGCCCTGCGCGCTGGCGGCCTGATTGCCGCCTGGCTGATAGGTTTTCGCTTCTGCTTGTGCTTTATCCAGTTCCTGGGCGGTTTTCTTTAGTGCCAGACTGGTTGAGGTGCGATACATCGGCTTGCCGGCAAATTTCGCCAGATCCACATCAATGTCCGCCGCAACGATCACCAGATCGGCTGCCGCCACTTCTTCAGGCGTAATCGCGTTGCCTGCGCCTACAGAACCGCGGGTTTCCACTTTCACCCACCAGCCACGTTTGGTGGCTTCGGCCTGAATAGCTTCTGCGGCCATAAAGGTGTGGGCAACGCCCGTTGGACAGGCCGTAACCGCCACAATGCGTTTCTGCCCGCCGCTCTGCGCTGCCGCAGGTGCAGAGACGGTTGCTGCAGCCGGCTGCCAGGTTTTAGCATTCGCCTTGGCTTGATTAATGGCCGCCAGCGGATCACGCAGCGCCTGCTGCACATCGACCAGCGCGACAGATTTACCGGCCAGCTGCGCGTCGTTAGGCACGTTATGGCCGGCAACCAGCACCAATTCAGCCTCGGCGGCATTGTCGGTCAACGTCAGGCCGGCTTGCGCCGCCGTTGCGCGTAGACGTTCCAGCGCCAGATGTCCTGATGCCAGTCCCAGTGAAGAATCTTTTATCAGCAGCGTTTTCATTATCGCTCTCCTGCTGTTAGTTAACGGGTTGTAAGTCGACGCGCGCCATCATCGCGGCCAACTGGGTACGATCTTTAACGCCAACGTTGCTTTGGCTGACGGCCATCGCCGCCACTGCCGTCGCCAGACGCAGCGTGTGCTCGCTGGATTCACGCATCAGCAAACCGTAAATCAGGCCGCCGACCATGGAATCTCCAGCACCCACGGTGCTAACGACTTCACAGGCGGGCGGTTTGGCGATCCATTCGCCGGAAGCATTCACCCACAGCGCACCTTCCGCGCCGAGAGAAATCACCACATGCGCAATACCTTGCTCGCGCAGTTCATGCGCGGCACCAATCACGTCCTGCAGCGCAGGCAGTTTGCGACCGGCCCAAATTTCCAGCTCGCGGCGATTCGGTTTAACCAACCACGGCGCGGCTTTCAAACCGGCGACCAGCGCTTCACGGCTGCTGTCAAAGATGATGCACGGGCATAACGTGCGCAGATCGCTCATCCATTTGGTGAACGCTTCCGGTGCAACTCCGGCTGGCAGGCTGCCGCTGACGCATACCATGTCGAACTGGCCAAGCCAGGTAAGCGAGTCTGCAGTAAAGCGATCCCAATCCTGCGCGGTGACGTCAAAGCCTGAGAAGTTGAGATCGGTTACATCGCCGTCTTTTTCGGTCAGCTTAACGTTGATGCGCGTGCGGCCCTGCACCACCTGAAAGCGGTTAGCAATGCCGAGTTCGCTGAACAACTGCTGGAAGCCGTCCTGATTCTCTTTACCGAGGAAACCACCAACGGTGACATCGATACCCAAATCCTTCAGCACTTTGGCAACGTTAATGCCTTTACCCGCCGCATGCAGGCCGGTGGTTTTCACCAGGTTCACTTCGCCACGCTCGATCTCTGGCGTATATCCCACCAGATCGTAAGCCGGATTTAATGTAATTGTTGCGACACGACGGCTCATGCAACCCCCTCGCCTAAACCAGAATTGATCGCTTCTTCAATCGCGTTCAGCGCTTGCTGTGCATCTTCGCCACTGGCGGTAAAGCGCAGGCGATGGCCCTTTTTCACGCCCAGCGCGACGACTTTCATCAGGCTACGGCCGTTAGCGGGTTTACCGCTGCCGTCGAGATTGGTCACGGTGATATCGCTGTTGAACTGTTTGATCACGGTAACCAGCGCCGTGCCCGGACGTGCATGCAAACCGTGTTCGTTGCGGATGGTGAATTCTGCGGTCAGCAGTTCGGCGGCCTCATCGACTTCGCTGGTCAGCAGCGCCAGAATACCGGCCGCATCGGCCTTCAGCAGGCGTTCAGCTTTATTGGTCAGCAGCAGGTTGCTGAGATAGCCCAGCACTTCCAGCGGACGCTGATCGTTAGCCGCAACAGTCAACAGCAGCGCGACGTTTTCGCCCTGATGCTGGAATGGCGCAGCCGCGCGGCTTACTGCCACAGCGCTGCCGAGATTGCCGTTGACGCTATCGCTCAGCCAGATTCCCTGACCCAGGCTCAGCGGTGCGCGGGAAATTACGTCAGCAATAAAAGAGGCATCCACTGCACCTGCGGCTTGCAGGCGACCGGCGTTCAATGCTTGTAAGGTGATTAAGTCGCTGGCTGCCACATCTACCGCAATCAGCGAGGTATCGAATTTGAATTCTGCCGCCTGATTTTCGCCCATCAGCAGCGCGCGCAGATCCTCCGCCGAGGCGGTTTTCAGCTGTTCAGCAATGCTGTCATCGCTTAATACGTGAGTTAGTTGACGCAGCAATGCGAGGTGTTCATCCGATTTGGCGGCAATACCGATAGCAACATACGCCGTTTGCCCATCGCCCCAATCTACGCCCTGCGGGAACTGATAAACCTGTACGCCGGTTTTCAGCACCAGGTCGCGGGTGTCAGTGGTCCCGTGCGGAATGGCAATACCGTTACCCAGGAAGGTGGTGGTTTGCTGTTCGCGCGCGAGCATGCCGTTAACGTAACCTTCAGCCACATTGCCCGCAGCGGTTAATGCAGCGGCAACCTGGCGAATGGCCTCTTCTTTATTCTGTGCGTTAGCACCAGTATGAATGGCCTGAACTTCGAGCTGGAACATATCTCTCCTCGCTTGCTGTGTTGAATCGTTTCAGCTATAAAACAAAAAATGACGCTATGCAGCGTGGACTGGGCCGGAATAACAACGCTGAAACGTTTCAGGGAATATGGTACAGACCTGTGTAGCAGGCAAGAAAATGCGCGATCTGAATGGCAGATTTTTGATGTTCCGCACACTTCATGCTGGATTTAAGATTTTTACTGGCTGGCAGGCTGATGCTTTTGCTGTAAAGAAAAAAGACATTACGCCAAATTCTTCAGCCTCGCGTCAGCTAACGGTTAAGGCGCGGTATCGGCTTCCAGTTTCAGCAAAAAAGTCATGGCGCTTTCACGGCTGTTACCGCACATTTCCGCACTGGGCTGTAAGCCAGCACACACCGAAGGACGCAGCGGTGAACCAAAGATTTTACAGCGTTGTTGATCGTCTAACTGCACGCAGCGCGTATTAGCGGGCTTGCCGTGCGGCATGCCAGGAATGGGAGAAGAGATTGAGGGGGCTGTGCAACAGGCACCGCACTGGTCACGACAAAACATCATGCGCTCCTGTAGAGAATTCGCGGCGACAATAACAGCCTGACGCCGCGAATGCCATGCATCGGCAACAATTTTACGCGACCTCACTTGCCAGTTTTTCGCCGCGCGAGTAACGTGACGCGCATTAACCTTCTGTCAGTGAGAAAACCAATATGCCTAAGGCAAACGAGATCAAAAAAGGGATGGCAGTCACCTGGAACGGCAAACTGTTGCTGGTGAAAGACATTGATGTGCAGAGTCCAAGTGCGCGCGGTGCCGCGACGCTCTATAAGATGCGTTTTACCGATGTCCGCACCGGCTTAAAAGTGGAAGAGCGCTTCAAAGGCGATGATATCATTGATGCCATTTCACTCAGCCGCCGTGCCGTCACCTTCTCTTATATTGATGGTGATGAGTATGTGTTTATGGATGATGAAGACTACACGCCTTACAACTTCAAGAAAGACCAAATTGAAGAAGAGCTGCTGTTTATTCCTGAAGGTGGCATTCCCGGTATTCAGGTCCTGACGATGGATGGCCAGGTATTGGCGCTGGAACTGCCCCAAACTGTCGATATGGAAATCGTTGATACCTCGCCAGGCATTAAAGGCGCATCCGCCAGCGCCCGTTCTAAACCTGCCGGCATGAGTACCGGATTATCCATTCAGGTGCCAGAATATCTCAGCAATGGCGATCGCATCCGCATCCATATTGCGGAACGTCGCTATATGGGCCGCGCTGACTAATTACATGCTTCCGTCCGGCGGCCGGTGATTGTTATAGTATAACAAGGCCGTGCGCGCCGGATATGCCCCATCCGCGCGCAATTTATTCTCTTTTCCTGGGAGCCCTTTTGTGACGCGCGTAAACCTCATCACCGGATTTCTTGGCAGCGGTAAAACCACCACTCTGCTGCATCTGTTAGCCAATAAACCCGCCGACGAAAACTGGGCGATTCTGGTCAACGAGTTTGGCGAGATTGGCATCGACGGCGCATTGCTTGCCGATCGTGGTGCAACGCTGAAAGAGATTCCCGGCGGTTGCATGTGCTGCGTTAACGGTTTGCCGCTGCAGGTTGGGCTGAATATGCTGCTGAAGCAAGCCAAACCCGATCGCCTGATTATCGAACCCACCGGCCTTGGCCATCCTAAACAACTGCTGAACATGCTGCGCGCTGCCGTCTATCAGCCCTGGATTCAGGTGGATGCAACCTTAACACTGCTCGATCCACGTCAGCTCGCCGATGCGCGCGTAGTAGAGAATGAGAACTTCCGCGATCAACTGGTGGCGGCCGATATCATTGTGGCGAACAAAAGCGATCGCTGGAATGAAGACGATCGTCAGCGTTTACAGGATTGGCAGCAGCAATTTTTGGGCGATCGCCAACTGGTGGAAGCGGCATGGGGAGAGATCGATCCCGCTCTGCTGACCCAAGCCGCCTTGGCGGATCGTGCGGTTCCCGATGCTGCACATCACCACCCTACTTCACGTCCACAAGGCTTAGCTGCACTGAAACTGGATGGCCAGGCGCGCTGGCGTCGGGCGCTAAATGAAGGTCAGGGCTATGCTTCATGCGGCTGGATTTTCGATGAGGAAACCGTGTTTGATACGATCAAAGCGCTAGAGTGGGCAAGGCATGCGCCCGTGGATCGCGTTAAAGGTGTGTTGCGCACTGCCGATGGTTTAGTGAATATCAATCGTCAGGGCGACGATCTCTTTATTGAAACCCGCCCCACCACACCACCGGATAGCCGCATCGAATTGATTCATCATCAGCCTGCTGACTGGAACCTTTTGCAGACGGAGTTGTTGAAGATTCGTTTAAATTAGATGCGTTAGGTTGCCACCGTTATTTTCACTTTGAGTCTATTTTCTATGCGCGCTTCTCGATTAGTCACCATCCTGCTGCTGAATGCGCTGGGCGTGATGCTATTTCTTACATGGTACCTGCCGCCCGATCACGGGTTTTGGTTTGGTATCGATAAAGCCATCTTTTATGGCTTCAATGACCAGATGGTTGACCATCATGGTTTCGCGGTGTTAGTGGCAATCACTAACTTTCGCGGTTTCGATCTGGTTTCGCTGCTGGCAATGGGTTTGCTCTATCTGTGGTTCTGGCGTCGCGAAACACCACAACATCGCCGTCGCATGCTTGCCATTGGTATTACGATGCTGCTGACTGCGGTAGTACTGAATCAACTGGGCCATTTATTACCCGTAAAGCACTCCAGTCCAACGCTGTTCTTTGAGAATGTGCATCGCGTAAGTGAACTGACTGGCATTCCAGCCAAAGATGCTTCTAAAGATAGCTTCCCCGGCGACCACGGCATGATGCTGATTATCTTTACCTGCTTTATGTGGCGTTATTTCGGCTTCCGTGCGTTTCTGGTGGGCCTGGTGATTACCATCGTGTTCGCTATGCCGCGCGTGATGGCCGGTGCGCACTGGTTCACGGATATTGCTGTTGGCTCATTATCGGTCGTGCTGGTTGGCCTGAGCTGGTGTTTATTAACCCCATTAAGCGACATACTGGTGAATTGGCTAAACCGTTCATTGCCCGGCAAATATAAGCCGCGAACGTAATAGTTAAGCGCGAGTGATCTTAGAACAAAAAGTCGATCGCTCGCGCTTATTGAAAACGCCAATAAATTATTAGCAAACTAACAATGTTTTGATAAAAGAAAACATTATGGTGCCGAACCCGCAACAATAGCCTTATTCCTAAGTTGTCCACCCAGAACCCTCTCAAAATCGGCCTTATCGTCAGAACACCCCCCTTATTGCACCGCTATTTGGCTACTAAATCGCTGCCAATTGTTGATAAACTAGCCATTGTGTTACAGATTGATTTCACATCGAAAAAACCTTTGAATATTTATATAAAAGCACTCGCCACGCGGTCTGTAATCGGTTAACCTCAAATCCGATTAGTAAGCAACAGCATAAAATGCGGTGCCTAAAGCGACAAAAATGTGTTCATTAACACAATTTTGTAATTAAGGAATTGTCTTAGACGGTCGTACTTATTAATCTCAACCCGCTTTGTCATCTGGCTGACGACATTCTGTCGTAAAGGAACTCGAAGGAAAACACGTACAATGGTCAAGTCTCAACCAATTCTGAGATACCTCAGGCGGATCATTCCCGCAGTAGCATTAGCAACACTTTTATCAGCATGTAGCAGTAGCCATAACGGTCAGAACGCGAATAACGAGAATCATGAAGTTAACAACCAGAATGGTTTTTTACTTCAAGCGTCTCAGGACGAATTTGAACAAATGGTGCAGAATGTGGACGTTAAGTCCCGCATCATGGAACAGTACAGTGACTGGAAAGGTGTGCGTTACCGCTTAGGCGGCGACACCAAACGCGGCATTGATTGTTCTGCTTTTGTTCAGCGCACCTTTCGCGAGCAGTTCGGTTTAGATTTGCCACGCTCAACGTCTGAACAGCAAGACACCGGCAAAGAGATTTCACGTAATAAATTGCGCGCAGGTGACTTAGTGTTGTTCCGCGCCGGTTCGACTGGCCGACACGTGGGTATTTATCTTGGCAACGATAATTTTGTTCATGCGTCCACCAGTAGCGGCGTTATGATTTCCAATTTAAACGACAGTTATTGGAAAACACGTTACCGCGAAGGACGTCGGGTTTTAGCTAAAAACCCCAGCTAACGTATTTGCTTTGAAGATCCTCTCAGCCAGAGAATCAGAAAACGCTGCCCCGGCAGCGTTTTTTTTCGCCCCTGTTTTTTTAACTCAAATCCAGCCAATAAAAACTAATTGAGAATCAAAAATATAAGGAGACAATCTTCGCGCTCTCGTTATATTCTCGTTGACTTCCTGATACCCCTATATCGCAATGCAGCCAGCGTGGCTGCGGCCTGAAAGTGGGTAGAGACCAAACGATAAACATAATAAAAAATGGCAAGACAAGGGGAATGCACTCCATGCCACTGTCGGGAACATTAAAAGGTCATGCGAGCTATGCGCGCCGCATTGCCTGGAGTAGCGCGATCATCGGCGCGGTATTCTTTCTGCTTTTTGTCACCGTTCTGTTAACACTGACCTGGCAAAAACGCTTACACCAACATGAACAGCTATTGACGCATAGCCGCGACGATTTACAACAGGTGCTCACCAACCTGGTCGATACACTTTATCCATTACAGCAGTACACCCAATTAGCGTGCAGTAGCGTCAGCCGTGAACTCACATCTCGCGCCGCCTTCGCCGGCAACCTTCGTGCCATTCTCCTGGTACGTAACGGTGATGCATACTGCTCTTCTGCCACCGGCGCTTTCCTGATGGCGGCTAACGATATCTCTCCCGAATCTGAACTGGAACGCGATCGTGATATGCGCTTGCTGGAAGGCACACCCTTGCTGCCAACTAAACCGGCACTGGCGTTGTGGGTAAAAAATCCAGGATCCGCAGAAACGGGTATTCTCGCCACCATGAACATCAGCCTGACTCCCTATCAATTGCTGGCCTCTTATCATCCAGAAATCACCGGGATGGCGCTGGTGATTGGCAATAAGGCGCTACTGAGCGGCAGCAATCAGGTCGTTAACGTCAGTGATTTACCTGCGCCGCTGCACGAAATGGCGTTCGAAGATGGCGCCCTGCACTTTATGTTGTTTGGTCGCACCTTAGCGTCGCGGGATTATTCGCTGACGCTGCTGACCGGCTTACTCTTCGCCCTGCTGGTTTCCGCTGTAAGCTGGCTATTGCTCACCCGACAGCAGCGCCCTGGCAAAGAGATTATGCAAGCCATCAAGCGCGGCCATTTCCATGTTGAGTATCAACCCTTGGTTACCGCGCATGATGGTCAACCGTACGGCGTAGAAGCGCTGCTGCGCTGGACACATCCCACAGAAGGCATGATCCCGCCCGATGTGTTTATCGGCTATGCCGAGGCGCAGAATCTGATTATTCCGCTTACCCGCCATCTGTTTACGCTGGTGGCGCGCGATGCACAATTTCTCTGTAAACAACTGCCGCACGGCACACGCCTGAGCCTCAATCTTTCGCCATTGCACCTTGCCTCGGACAGTTTCCGCCATGACGTGCAAGAATGGATTAACGCCATGCCCGCCAACCATTTTAACTATGTGTTTGAAATTACTGAACGCACTATGGTGGGTGAAAAAAATGCGGGAGAAGTGTTTGCCTGGCTACACGCGCACAATTTTAAGATTGCGATTGATGATTTTGGCACCGGCCACAGTGCGCTGATCTACCTGGAAAAATATCCGTTCGACTACCTGAAGATTGATCGTGGTTTTGTGCAAAGTATTGGCACGGAAACCGTGACTTCGCCGGTTTTGGATGCGGTACTGCTGCTGGCAAAGAAGCTCAACCTAAAAACCGTGGCCGAAGGCGTAGAGACCGGCGATCAGGCGGCGTGGCTGGTCAATCGCGGCGTGACGCATTTACAGGGCTATCTGTTCAGTCGGCCGCTGCGACCAGAAAATCTCGTTAGCTATTACCAACGCCAGCGCGCGTTGAGTTAACATCACGCGAACCCCATGAAACTGCTACCATAACGTGCGGAATACCACAGGAGATCGCCCCACTTATGCTGCTGCGCCTTGTCACAGCGTTGTTCGTATGTAGCGCCCTTGCGCCGCTGCATGCCGCAACCATCAACGAAAGCTATGCCTTCGCTAAGTTGGGCGAGCCGAAGTATGCGGTGAATTTTACGCATTACGATTATGCCAATCCCGCCGCGCCTAAAGGCGGCAAAATAACTCTGGCGGTGGTCGGTACCTACGACAACTTTAATCGCTTCGCCTCGCGTGGCAATCCCGGCATTGGCTCCGACACACTGTACGACGGCTTGTTTACCACCTCCGATGATGAGCCCGGCAGTTACTATCCACTGATCGCTGAATCCGCGCGCTATCCAGATGACTATCGCTGGATGGAGGTCTCGATCAATCCCCATGCGCAGTTTCAGGACGGTACAGCCATCACCGCGCAGGATGTGGCTTTCACCTTCCAGAAATTTATGACCGAAGGTGTGCCGCAGTTCCGCGTGGCATTTCGCGATGTGCAAGTCAAAGCGCTTAACCGCCTAACCGTGCGCATCGACATGCCGAAGCCGGATAAAGACCGCGTCCTTAGCTGGCTAACGCTGCCGGTCATCCCTGAAAAATTCTGGCAAAACAAAAAATTTAATGAGCCGATTGGTTATCCGCCGCTCGCCAGCGGGCCTTATCGCGTGACCGCGTATAAATCGGGTCAGTTTATCCAATACAGTCGGGTGAAAGATTATTGGGCTGCCAATCTACCGGTGAATCGCGGACGCTTTAACTTCGACACGATTCGTTATGATTATTACCTCGATGACAACGTGGCGTTCGAAGCCTTCAAAGCAGGTGCTTACGATTTACGTGAAGAGAGCTCGGCGAAGAAATGGGCCACGCAATATCGCGGCCGCAACTTTGATAGCCACGCCATCGTCAAATCGACCATTCCCAATACGGTTTCCACCGACGCGCGCTGGCTGGCGTTCAATAATGAAAAACCGTTATTCGCCGATCGTCGCGTGCGCGAAGCCATTACGCTGGCGTTCGATTTCGAGTGGATGAATAAAGCGCTTTTTTATGGCGCTTACAAACGCACCAACAGCTATTTCCAGAACACCGAATATGCAGCGCAAGGTTATCCCAAAGCCGAGCAGTTGATTCTACTGGCGCCTTACAAAGCGCAGTTGCCGCCTGAAGTATTTAACAACGAGTATGCGCCGCCACGTTCTGACGGCAGCGGTTTCGATCGTGGCAACTTGTTAAAAGCCCGAAATCTGCTGAAAGAAGCAGGCTGGGAGATTAAAAATCAGCAACTGGTGAACGTCAAAACCGGCCAGCCGTTTCGTTTCGAATTGCTGATGCGCAGCGGCACGCAAAATGACTGGGCGCTGCCGTTTCAGCACAGCCTCGAACGGCTGGGTATTCAGGTCTCGCTGCGCCAGATTGACAGCTCGCAATATTTACGCCGTTTACGCGAAGGTGACTACGATATGATCCCGTCGCTCTACTACGCGATGCCTTGGCCTTCTACCAGCTTGCGGACGATCTGGCAGTCTGAATTTATTGATTCATCGTGGAATACGCCGCGCGTGAAAGATCCGATCGTCGACCACTTTGTACAGCAAATCGTTGAGCATCAGGGCGATGAAAAAGCGCTGCTGCCGCTCGGCCAGGCGCTGGATCGCATCCTGCTGTGGAATGCCTACATGATTCCCATGTGGTACAGCGCTGAAGATCGCATGGCTTACTGGGACAAGTTTTCCCATCCCGAGATTAAACCTGCGTTTGCTACCGGGTTGGAAAACTGGTGGTACGATGTGAACAAAGCCGGGCGATTACCGGCCGATCGACGCTGAGGAGCACGGTTTGGCAGCCTATTTTCTACGCAGGTTACTGCTGATCATTCCCACGCTGTGGGCGATCATCACTCTGAACTTCTTTATTGTGCAAATCGCGCCGGGCGGCCCGGTGGATCAGGCGTTAGCGAATGTGCAGTTTGGCCACAGCACCGGCATCCCCGGCTCGGGCGGCAGCGACAGCGGCGCGCGAGGTACGCTGATGCGTGATAATCCCGGCGACAGCCAATATCGCGGCGCACGCGGCCTTGATCCAGAAGTGATCGCCGAGATTAAGCATCGTTACGGCTTCGATAAACCGCTACTGCAGCGTTACGGCGAAATGCTGTGGAATTACATTCGGTTTGATTTCGGCGACAGCCTGTTCCGTAGCGCATCGGTGTTGCAGTTAATCAAAGAGAGCTTACCGGTCTCTATCAGCCTTGGATTGTGGAGTACCTTGATCATTTATCTGGTGTCGATTCCGCTTGGCATCAAAAAAGCGGTGCGTAACGGCAGCGCTTTTGATATCTGGAGCAGCACCTTTATCATCATTGGCTATTCAATCCCGGCTTTTTTGTTCGGCATCATGCTGATCGTACTGTTCGCAGGCGGCAGCTACTTCGACTGGTTCCCGCTGCGCGGCCTGACATCACCGCAGTTTGATTCGCTGCCGTGGTTCAGCAAAATTACCGATTACCTGTGGCACATTACGCTGCCGGTACTGGCCACGGTGATTGGCGGTTTCGCTACCCTAACCATGCTGACTAAAAACTCGTTTCTTGATGAGATCCGTAAACAGTATGTGGTCACCGCGCGTGCCAAAGGGCTGGATGAGAAGCGCGTACTGTACGGCCACGTGTTCCGTAATGCCATGCTGCTGGTGATCGCCGGTTTCCCCGCCACCTTTATCAGCATGTTTTTCACCAGTTCGGTGTTGATAGAGGTGATGTTCTCACTCAATGGTATGGGCCTGCTCGGCTACGATGCCACCATTCAACGCGACTATCCGGTGATGTTCGGCACGCTCTACATCTTCACCCTGATTGGCCTGCTGATGAACATTCTCAGCGATCTGACCTACACGCTGGTCGATCCGCGTATCGATTTTGAGGGACGCTGATGCGCTTATCTCCTGTTAATCAGCAGCGTTGGCAGCGTTTTCGCCATAACCGTCGCGGTTACTGGTCGCTGTGGATTTTCCTGATCATTTTTGTCCTGTCACTGGGTGCCGAGTTGCTGGCCAATGACAAACCGCTGCTGGTGCATTATCAGCAGCGCTGGTACATGCCGCTGCTGTTCAATTACAGCGAAAGTGATTATGGCGGCGATTTCTCTACGCCCGCTGATTATCAGGATCCGTGGCTAAAACAGCGCATCGATCAGCAAGGTTGGGCGATCTGGGCACCCATTCGTTTTAGCGACAGCACCATCAACTTCGCTACTGATGTGCCCTTCCCTTCTCCGCCTTCGGCACAAAACTGGCTCGGCACCGATGCTAACGGTGGCGATGTACTGGCGCGTTTATTGTATGGCACGCGTATCTCATTGCTGTTCGGCATCATGTTGACACTGTTCTCCAGCGTGATTGGCATCGTGGTGGGTGCGCTACAAGGCTATTTTGGTGGACTCATTGATCTCATCGGTCAACGTCTGATTGAGGTGTGGTCCGGCATGCCTTCACTGTTCCTGCTGATTCTGCTCTCCAGCGTGATTCAGCCCGGTTTCTGGTGGTTGCTGCTGGTTACGGTGGTGTTTGGCTGGATGAGTCTGGTGAGCGTGGTGCGCGCTGAATTCCTGCGCGCACGCAATTATGATTATATCCGCGCGGCCCGTGCGCTCGGCGTTAGCGACAGCCGCATTATGATGCGCCATATGCTGCCAAACGCCATGGTCGCCACCTTGACGTTTCTGCCCTTTATTCTTTGCGGTTCCATCACTACGCTGACCTCGCTGGACTTCCTCGGTTTTGGTTTGCCGGTCGGATCACCTTCACTGGGTGAGCTGCTGTTACAAGGCAAAAACAATTTACAGGCGCCGTGGCTGGGACTGGCGGGCTTCTTTGCCCTCGCCTTGCTGCTGTCGCTGCTGATCTTTATCGGCGAAGCGGTACGCGATGCCTTTGACCCGAGCCGAGGACGTTAAATGAGCCTGTTAACGGTGAATCATCTGGCGGTGGCCTTTCAGGATCGCCGCGTGGTGGAGGACATTTCGCTGCAGATCGATGCCGGCGAAACGCTGGCGCTGGTGGGGGAATCTGGCTCCGGTAAGAGCGTGACTGCGCTGTCGATCATGCGCTTATTGCCGCAGCCGCCGGTTAATTATCCGCACGGCGAAATCCTGTTTAACGGCGAGAATATTTTGCAGGCCAGCGAACGCACGATGCGCGGGCTGCGTGGCAATCAGATGGCGATGATTTTTCAGGAGCCGATGGTGTCGCTTAATCCGCTGCATAACGTGGAAAAGCAGCTGTATGAAGTGCTGTCGGTGCATCGCGGTATGCGGCGTGAAGCCGCGCGTGGCGAAATGTTGAGCTGCCTTGATCGCGTCGGCATTCGCAATGCAGCGTCGCGTCTGCAGGATTTCCCGCATCAGCTTTCTGGCGGCGAGCGGCAACGCGTGATGATCGCCATGGCGCTGCTGACGCAGCCGACGCTGCTTATCGCCGATGAACCGACCACCGCGCTGGATGTGACGGTGCAGGCGCAGATTCTACAACTGCTGCGCGAGCTGCAGCGTGAGCTAAACATGGGCATGCTGTTCATCACCCACAACCTGAATATTGTGCGTCAGCTCGCGCATAGCGTTACGGTGATGCGTAATGGTCGCGGTGTGGAACACAATCGTTGCGATTTGCTGTTTAGCCAGCCGCAACAACCTTATACGCGCGAACTGATTGCCGCCGAGCCGGATGGCCAACCGGTGCCGCTGCTGGATGCGAAGCCGCTGTTGCAAGTGAAAAACCTGCAGGTTGGTTTCCCAATCAGGCGTGGATTACTGCGACGTACCGTGGCAGAGAAGATAGCGCTTAAGGATCTCAGCTTTACCCTGCGTCGCGGTGAAAGTCTCGGGTTAGTCGGTGAATCAGGATCGGGCAAAAGCACCACTGGCTTGGCGCTGCTGCGCTTAATCGCTGCGCGCGGTGAGATCTGGTTTGAGGACCAGCCGTTGCATCAGCTTTCGCCAAAACAATTACTGCCGCTGCGCCAACGCATTCAGGTGGTGTTTCAGGATCCTAATTCTTCGCTCAATCCACGGATGACGGTGCAACAGGTGATCGCGGAAGGTTTAGCCGTGCATCGTCCAGAATTAAGCGATGCCGAGCAGGAAGCGAAGGTGATTGCGGTGATGCAGGAAGTAGGGCTCGATGCCGACAGCCGTTCGCGCTATCCGGCGGAGTTTTCAGGTGGCCAGCGCCAGCGCATCGCTATCGCCCGTGCGTTGATACTTGAGCCGCAGCTGATTGTACTGGATGAACCTACCTCGTCGCTGGACCGCTCAGTGCAGAAGCAAATTCTGACCTTACTGCGTCGTTTACAGCAACAGCATCAGCTTGCCTATCTATTTATCAGTCATGATTTGCAGGTGGTGCGCGCGCTCTGTCATCAGCTGATTGTGCTGCGCCAGGGCGAGGTTGTTGAGCAAGGTGATTGTGAGGTGTTGTTCAACGCACCGACAGCCGACTACACGCGTCAGCTATTGGCGTCCGCGCAGGGGAAAGATCTTAGTCAGTGACCATCAAAGGTTTCGGCGATGGCAACACCCTGATTTTTCAGACAGCAGTTAGCTGCGCTTTCGTCATCGCGCTGAATCAGCAGACAGGGTTGCCCTTCACACTGGGCGATTTTGCATTCGACCTGAATGTGCGCCAGCATTTCTTTTAGCTGATGCAAAATTTCCAGCGCCGGATGACCATCGTGACTCAACAGGCGCAGCACGACTAAATCTTCGGCATGAACGCCATTCGCAGTTTCCTGACGCTCAATTTCACCCGCATGTTCAAGCGACCAGCGGTAATGTTGTGGCAAGCGATGCACAACAGAAAGTTGCAGCATAGTTATACGGCCCCCAGAGACGTTAACTTTATTCACAACGACGGCATAACGCGGTGAATCCCAACCTGGTTAGCTCAGAATATGGACGTGGTTTGCCTTCTCGTTTTAAGCAAAAAATAGGTAGCCTCTTTATAAATTGCGAGGCTTCTCACATTTATGCCTATGTTTACCGTGTTCGGCGGCTGTTAACAATCATTTTAGACGCATTATTGTTACTTTTTTATCTCTAAATTTTCACATAATGGAAACATTAAGCATAACGAATGAATCGAGATTCGCGAGCGGCGGGGTGGAATTTGTCATGGGTGAGGTCGCCAGGAATGGCGACCCTGCGGAAAAATGTGGGATTTCATGCATGTAGGGTCGCCATTCATGGCGACCTGGTCCGCTTAAACCGAATGATGGGGTCTTGACGCGTAGGTGAAGAGTACGATAGATATCGTGGCGCACAGCGCAATCGTGGCAACCATGGGCCAGGCGCTGTTAATGCTGACTAATGAGAGCAGCGCGCCCACCAACGCGCCCACCCCAAAGCGCAGCGTTCCGGCCAGCGAGGAAGCCGTGCCAGCCATATGCGGGAACTCATCAAGAATCACCGCCATCGCATTCGACGACACCGTTGAAACGCAGCCAATAAACATCGCCACGCCAAACACCAGCGACAGGAAGCCAAAATCCAGCGCGCTGGAGATCAGCATCCAAACACCCATCGCAAACTGAATCACCAATCCCATGCGGAACATCTTCACCGGACCAAAGCGACGCACTGCGCGGCTGTTGATCAGCGTCATCACAAACAGGAACACCACATTCAGGCCAAAATAGTAACCGAAGTTTTGCGGTGAAACGTGGTTCACTTCAATGTAAACGAACGGACCGGCGTTGAGGAATGTAAACAAGCCAGCGAAGGAGAAGCCGCTCGCCAGCATGTAACTAAACGCGCGCTTGTGGCGTACCAAGGCCACGAAGTTGCCCAGTGTGGTACGCAGATGAAAGCGCTGACGCTGCTCGGGCTTGAGCGTTTCACGGATTTGTGTCATCACCAGCACCGTGGTGATCAGCGCGGCACCCGCCAGCGTCCAAAAGATGGCGTGCCAGTTCCACAGTAGCAGCAACCAGCCACCGATAATCGGTGCCAGCAGCGGCGCAATGGTCGTCACCAGCATCACGAAGGACATCATGCGCGAGAAGTCCTCTTTGGAGTAGGTATCGCGCATTAAGGCGTTGATCACTACGCTGGCAGCGGCGGCAGATAAGCCGTGCAGGAAGCGCATAAAGATCAGTTGATCGATGGTTTGTGACAGTGCACAAGCCGCAGCGGCGCAGGCAAAGATCAGCGTTCCCAGCACAATCACCGGTTTACGTCCGTAACTGTCCGCCAAAGGACCATAGACTAACTGGCCAATGGCAAAACCGAGGATGTAAAGGTTTAACGTCATCTGCACGCTGCCCGCCGAAACCGCAAACTCGTGAGCGATTTGCGGCATAGCCGGCAGATACATATCAATAGAAAGCGGCATCAGCATCGCCAGCAATCCGAGGATGACCACTAAACCGACCGGTGAATTCTTTTCCTTGCGCACCGCGTTCTCCCGCTATTTGCGTTGTTTAAGTTCTTCTGGCAGGCCGATGCTGTCGACCTCTTGCTGGGTCAATTCACGATATTCACCTTCACCGAGATCGTCATCCAGCTCGATGTCACCAATACGTTCACGATGCAGCGCTGAAACATGGTTCCCCATGGCGGCAAACATGCGCTTAACCTGATGATAGCGCCCTTCGCTGATCGTCAGACGTGCCGCCTTCTCATCAAGAATTTCCAGCACCGCCGGTTTGGTGAGCTCTTTTTCGTTGTGCAGCTGTACACCCGCAGCGAACTTCTCAACCAGCGCAGGATCAATCGGCTCCTCCACTTCCACCAGATAGGTTTTTTCCAGATGGTGTTTGGGTGAAGTAATGCGGTGCGACCATTGACCATCGTCAGTGAGTAGCACTAAGCCGGTAGTATCGATATCCAGACGACCTGCCGCATGCAGCTTGAACGCCGCAGGTTCTTCAATAAAGAACAGCACGGTAGGATGATCGGGATCGTCGGTGGAGCAGACGTAGCCCTGCGGCTTGTTCAGCATGAAATAGCGCGGGCCTTGCTGCACCACCAGCGGATTACCGTCGTATTCGACTTCATCGTGTGGCAATACTTTGTAAGCCGCATCGCGCACGACTTCGCCGTTGATGGTGACTTTTTTGGCGCGGATTTCGCGTCCGGCGATAGCACGGCTAACTTCCAGTTGCTGAGATATGAATTTTTCGAGTCGCATGAATTCGCTTTGCCTGTTACTGCGGGGGAAACTGAAACGGTGTTTTTGTCCGTTAAGAAAGTGTGGGCAGTATAGCGGGAACCAATGAACGCTAACAGAGCCGATCCTGCGTTTCAGGCGCTTTCATGCCATAATGCGCCTCCGTTCCAGAAAAAAGTTTGCCCCGATGTCATTCACCCTGCGCCCATATCAACAAGAGGCGGTTGACGCCACCCTCAACCACTTTCGCCGCCATGCTACGCCTGCGGTCATTGTGCTGCCGACCGGTGCAGGTAAGAGTTTGGTGATTGCTGAACTGGCACGGTTAGCACGCGGACGGGTATTAGTGCTGGCCCACGTTAAAGAGTTGGTGGAGCAGAATCACAGCAAATATCAGGCCTACGGCCTTGAGGCAGATATCTTCGCCGCGGGTCTGCAGCGCAAACAGAGCGAAAGCAAAGTGGTGTTTGGCAGCGTGCAGTCGGTCGCGCGCAATCTCGATCGCTTCGACAGCGCGTTTTCACTGGTGATTGTCGATGAGTGTCATCGCATCAGCGATAACGAGGAGAGCCAGTATCAGCTCCTGTTCGCCCACCTGCGGCAACACAATCCACAGTTACGCTTATTGGGTTTGACCGCCACGCCGTTCCGTCTCGGCAAAGGCTGGATTTATCAGTTCCACTATCACGGTATGGTGCGCGGGGATGAGAAAGCGCTGTTCCGCGACTGTATTTATGAGCTGCCGCTGCGCTATATGATCAAACACGGCTTTCTGGTGCCGCCTGAGCGGTTAGATATGCCGGTGGTGCAGTACGATTTTAGCCGCCTGATCCCGCAAAATAATGGGTTGTTTAGCGAAGCCGACCTCAACCGCGAACTGAAACAACAGCATCGCGTGACGCCGCATATTATCCGGCAGATCGTTGAGTTTGCTGAAGATCGACGTGGCGTAATGGTGTTCGCCTCCACCGTGGAACATGCGCGTGAGATCCTCACGCTGCTGCCTGAAAATAGCGCGCTGGTCTCGGCGGAAACGGCGGTGAAAGATCGTGACCGCTTGATTGGTGAATTTAAAGCCCAGCAGTTGAAGTTTTTAGTCAACGTCGCGGTGCTTACCACAGGCTTTGACGCGCCCCATGTTGATTTAATCGCCATTCTGCGCCCTACCGAATCCGTCAGCCTGTATCAGCAGATTGTGGGTCGCGGCTTACGTCTTGCGCCGGGCAAAACCGATTGTCTGGTGCTTGATTACGCAGGGAACCCGCACGATCTTTTCACGCCCGAAGTGGGTGCGCCAAAAGGAGCCAGCGATAATCAGCCGGTGCAGGTTTTCTGTCCTGCCTGCGGATTTGCCAACACGTTCTGGGGCAAAGCAACCGAAGATGGTCACATCATCGAGCATTTTGGTCGCCGCTGTCAGGGCGTGCTGGAAGATGATGAAGGCGAGCGTGAACAGTGTGATTACCGCTTCCGCTTTAAAAGCTGCCCGGATTGCGGTGCCGAGAATGATATTGCCGCGCGGCGCTGCAATGAATGCGACAAAATTCTGGTCGATGCGGATGACATGCTGAAAGCCGCGCTGAAACTGAAAGATGCGCGCGTGTTACGTTGCGCAGGCATGACGCTGGAACAAGGACGCGATGATAAAGGCGAATGGCTGAAAGCCACCTATTTTGATGAAGATGGCACCAGCGTTAGCGAGCGTTTTCGCCTGCAAACGCCGGCGCAACGTAAAGCTTTCGAACAGGTGTTTATGCGTCCGCACCAGCGCGCGCCGGGCGTGGAACTGGGTTGGCAAACCGCTGCGGATGTGATCGCCCTGCAGCCGTTATTGCGCCATCCGGACTTCGTGGTGGCGCGCGCTAAAGGCCATTTTTGGCAGATCCGCGAAAAAATGTTTGATTATCAAGGTCGTTATCGTCGCGCCAATGAGCTGCGTTGAGTGGCGGAATCATTTGCCCCTGCGACCCCATTGGGGCTATAATGCCGCCCGCTTTTGCATCCGTAAAAGCAGTTTGAATAACCGTCCTGTTGCTGGGTCGCCTGTAGCAGGAACTATTGAAGAGATACCAAATGTTCACTATTAACGCTGAAGTACGTAAAGACCAGGGTAAGGGTGCGAGCCGCCGCCTGCGTGTAGCAAACAAATTCCCAGCCATCATCTATGGCGGAAATGAAGCACCCGTTGCTATCGAACTCGATCACGACGCAGTAATGAACGTGCAGGTTAAACCTGAGTTCTACACTGAAGTGCTGACCATCGCTGTTGATGGTAAAGAGATCAAAGTTAAAGCTCAGGCGGTACAGCGTCATCCGTTCAAGCCAAAACTGCACCACATCGACTTCGTTCGCGCATAATCGCTGAATGAGTTGAAAGTAAAAGGGCCGGTTGCGAAACCGGCCCTTTTATTTTGCCTGTTGTTTACTCCCCTCACACTTCTGCTCTCTTTTCCGCTCTTTATCGCCAGTCCAGACTGATTAAATAATTTAAGACCGTTCTGCACCGGCTTCTGCCGTCGTTCCTGAAATCATCGCGGCTTATTTCCTGCTTTGCCCAGGATCTCAGCTAAAAGGAACGTGTGTGAAAATAGCCCCTACCCTCTTCTACGGGACATTTTTTTATTGTCTCGCCTCCCACGCCGGAATTATGCGGCACGATATTGATGTGCAGGATTATCGTGATTTTGCCGAGAATCTGGGTAAATACCGCATTGGTGAAGCGAATATCCCAATTTATAAAAAAAATGGTGATTTTGAGGCATTTCTTAATTTCCCAATGCCGGATATGAGCAGTATTGCTCGCCGCGGTTTTTCTGCCCTTACTGGATCATCTTATATTTTAGGCGCTCGGCATGAGCAAAGCTTGAATCCTGCTTATGGTGGACCGTCTGAGTTTTCAAAGAAGTATGCAATTATCAACCATAATCCGGTTGATAAATCTATCGACCAGGATTTTAAAGCGTCTCGTCTGATAAAAGTCGTGACGGAGGCAGCCCCAGTCGATCGCGTTGAAACGAGTGAACTTAAGGCAGGCCATAAAGAACGTTATGTTGCCTACGTTCGTGCTGGAGCAGGTTATCAACGGCAAATTAGTGATGATCTTACCTCATTGATACCGGTCGGAAGTGCTTATGACTTCTTGACTGGTGGAACTATCAATATCGACGCCATCGAGTTTACCAAAAACTATTTCTATTTTATTCAATATGCACCCGGTCATCGTCTCTCTTCCCCGTTATCAATGTCGACTATGTCAGGTGATAGTGGTAGCCCTTATTACGTCTATGACCAAATAGATGAAAAATGGAAATTAGCAGGCGTGCATTCGGCTGGCTCCCCTTCCCAAATTCCTTATGATAAACAAGCAAGAGGAGCATTAATTCCCGATGGTTTCTACGACAGTATTGTAGCGGCTAATACCTCCCCAGATGTGATTGATGAGATAAACCAAGGGCAAATTGACTGGTTCACTGGAAGCATTCAACAAGGTAGCAAATCCTGGGGCTGGCAGGGACTTGAGGAAAAATATCGTCATCTGGCTCCTTCTGCTGCCACGTTTGATGAACTGGATGCCAGCAAAGATCTCCGCTTTAACGGTGCCGGCGGCGATATTGTCTTGAACGATGCGGTTAATCTTGGTGCAGGCAAACTGCAGTTCTCCAATAACTACACGCTGAAGTCGGCTGAAGGTATCGACGCCACCTGGGTTGGCGGCGGCATCGAGGTAGATAACGGCAAGCGAGTGCTTTGGCAAGTTAATGGCTTAGCAGATGATGACCTGCATAAAATTGGTGCTGGAACGCTGCACGTTAATGCTAAGGGCAACAATGCCGGTGGCCTCAATGTGGGTGACGGTACGGTAATTCTTGATCAGCAAGCTGACGATAGCGGTAATCAGCGTGCTTTTTCAAAACTGTACATTACTAGCGGACGTCCAACCGTGGTGCTTCAGGGCAAAAATCAGATCGATGGCGATCAAGTTTTCTTTGGATATCGTGGTGGGAAGCTCGACCTGCACGGCAATGATATACAAATGAAGCTCATCAACCATACCGATGGTGGTGCTCACATAGTTAATGAAGATGCTGACAAATCCGTTAACCTGACTGTCACTGGATATGTCCCGGATGACATTCCAATACGGGAGTGGTCGGGTGACCGTCTCGGAAAGGTTGGCGATATTTATATTGATTGGAATAGCGTTTCTAAGCGCTACGAATATTTTCAGTTGCTGCGCAATAATTACAGCTGGTTCCCCACCAATCAACAAGATAATAATTACTGGAAATACATCGGTTTTGATGCGGAAGAAGCTAAAGCCTACCGCGCCTCATTTTACAACCAGCTTATTTATCGCGGCTATCTCGGGGCAAGCGATGCCGATAGCATTAACGGCAAGATGGATGTGACGTTTGCGCCCTCGATCGCTAGTTCAACGCTCGCCCTGGTCGGCGGGGCTAATCTGAACGGCAATATTAATGTGAATGGCGGCACGCTGTCGCTGTCCGGCCAGCCTGTTCCCCACGCTGGTGGAGCGATAATTGAGGATGACTGGTACACCTCTTCATTTAACGCCAAAACGATCATTGCGGCGGATAATACCCGTGTGCAGGTTGGCGAATATGCCGAGGTCAAAGCGGACATCCAGGCAGGCGCGAACAGCCTGATATCTTTGGGCTATAACCAGAGCCATGATGATAGGCAAAAAATTTTACGTTGCTTCACCCCCTATGGCAGCAATATCGGTGATTGTGCTGTCGCTCAGCGTGATGCTACGCAGTTAAGTAGACTGCCCGCCAGTATCGTTGAAGGCGATATTCAACTTGGAGATAATGCGCAGCTCCATCTGGGTAAAGTCAATTATACCGGCAGCATCAACGGCAAGCCTTTCGCCAGCGTCAATATGGATAGCACCGCGTTCTGGCACATGACCGCCAGCAGCGCTTTCCCGCGCTTAAGCGCTGCTCACGGTGGCATTATCTCTACCCTGGCGACGCAGGCGCTGACATGGACGGCAAAGCAGCTGATGGTCGAACATCTGGATGCCAGCAATCTGCAAATCGGCCTCGGCATTGCTCCGCAAACCGGGATCAGTGACAGTCTGTACATTGTTAAATCCGCACAGGGTTCAGGTAACACCATCGACCTCGGCTTTATGCTGGGCGAGACGTTCCCGAAGGTCGTGCGTAACGATATCGTCCTGCTGAATGCCCCCGCAGGCACTGCTCATGATTACTTCACTTTGTCTCCGGTGATGCGTGGCTTTTCCATCTATTCACCCCATCATCAGGTTATTGAGGAGCAGGGCCGGGTGAAATGGGTGATTGTGAAAACCCCGGAAGCGACTATCGATCCGGTTCCTGAGCCGAAACCTGAACCGGTGATCGATCCCGTTCCTGAGCCGAAACCTGAGCCGGTGATCGATCCCGTTCCTGAACCGAAACCTGAGCCGGTGATCGATCCGGTGCCGGAACCGGGTAATCCCGAAGATTGGTTCAACGTCAGCGCGAATCAGGCATTAATTAACCATACCCGTGCCCTGCTCGCCTCACGTCACTACATAATTAACGAGACGGCTAACACATTGCACGACCGCGCCGGGATGCTGCGTAACGATCCGCAGATGTCCGGCGTCTGGGGTAACGTCAGTCACAATCGTGGCGGTATCGGCGGCGTGAAAATTAACCAGCAGAACGCTGAACTGGGTGCCGATACACAACAAGGCCTCTGGCGCTTAGGCGTGATGGCCAGCCGCGGACAAGGCAGCGCCAAAGGTGAAGGATCGGTCAGCCATCAGCTGAGCACGCTGGGCAGCTACGCAACCTGGCTGGCAGACAACGGCTGGTTTGCCGATATCGCCGCACGCTATCTCCATCTGCGTCAGGATTTGCATCTCGATCCGGCGCTGGCAATTCAAGGTTCACAGCGTAGCAGCCACATGCTGCTCACCGGTGCGAAGCTGGGACATCGCTTTGCGCTTAGCGATGCTTTAACGCTAGCACCGAATCTGGAAACCAGCGTGGGATACATGCCAGGTTATCAGCTGCAAGGTTACGACGTTGACGTCAAGCTCGCGGCGGCTACGCCGTGGAGCGTGACGCCCGGCATTGAAATTAAGCAGCGCGGGTTAGGTGCGGCGTTACCGGGTATTTCACTGTACGCCAGTATCAGCAAGCAGTTCTCGCCAGGCAGCAGCGCTTCAACGCTGACGCTAGCAGACAGCCACGCCAGCCGTGATTATCAAAGCTGGGGCGATAACCGCTACCGGTTCCGTGTCGGGATTGAGGGTGAACTCAGTGAAAACTGGTCGCTGAGCGTGAACGCTAAACACAGCAGCGGCGGCAACTTCAGCACCGATAGCGCGCTGGACAGCACACTGAGTTATACATTCTAAAATCGTACGCAAGAGGAGAGATGCCGGGTGGTGATTCACCCGGCATTTTTTATTTGCTGCTGGTGCGACGTTGTAGCTGATCGCGCAGATTCGGTGGCGTGCCTTTGATGGTCAGCGTATCGGTAGTTGGATCCCAGAAAATACGTTCGCCGAGCAACATGGCGTCAAAATTCAGGGTGAGTCCGCCGCCGCTGCCGGCAAATTTGGTTAACTGACGCAGCGTGCTGCGATCGGCTGGGAACGTCTCTTCCAGTTCGTAACCTTGTTCCTGAGTAAAAGCCTGGAAGGTTTTCTCCCCCAGCGGCGGTAATTCGCTGGAAAGATCGTGCAGCGCAATCTCTTCACCCGCCTGCAGCTGATCGTTGCAGTAACTGTAAACCTGCTGGCGGTAGTTCTGACGCTCGTTTTTATCGAGGTCAGATTCGGCGCAGTAATCGTCTACCGCTTGCAGCAGCCCACGGTTTTGCGCTTTGGTATCCAGACCAACGCTGGCACCCAAGAAATCCATGAAGAAATCCGCCACTTTGCGCCCCACGCGACCGCGCAAGAAGGTTAAGTAACGGGTGGATTCCGGATTGGTTTCCCACTCGGTAAGATCGATACGCGCCACGATATCCGCATGATTGATATCGAGATAATGCGTGCTGCTGATATCAAGCTGCTCGTTGACACGCATGCTCGACTGGCTGTTCAATACCGCAATGAGCAAATACTCGACGGCCAGATAGCGATAGTGCAGGAACAGCACCACGCCCCCTTCCGCAAATGGATACTTGCTCAACTCATCGCGCAGACGACCGGTAGCAGCACGGCTAAACGCCAGAAAGTCATCTTCCCCTTTGCGGCAATTACGCAACGCATCGGCCAGTTCGCTCTCTTCGTTAAACAGGCCGTAAGCTTTGCTTTTGGCGCTGTAAACCCGATGCAACTCTTCTGCCATCTCTTCAACCGCGCGGGTTGCCGGCAGCAAGGTGTCGCGCAGTACCAGTTCCAGCTGGTTTTCATCACGTTTAACTAACTGATGCAGGGCAATCTGGTTGATATCCAGACTCATGGTAGACTCTCCTTTTAGCTCAGGCGCGTATTCAAACACCGCCCGCAGCCGCTTTCAACTGCCAGCACAAACTGATCGCTCTGCTTGCGATAAAATTGCGGAAAAAAGTACGTTGTTACGGTAATATACCGCCTTTTCACCCTTGATTAGACGACGATATGCCACAATCATCCCGTTACAGTGACGAACGCGTGGAAAAGCTCCTCGCAGAGATGGCGCAGATTCTTGAAAAAGACAAAGCGCCAACCGACCTTTCCCTGATGGTATTGGGTAACATGGTAACTAACTTGATCAATACCAGCGTTTCACCGGCTCAACGCCGTACTTTGGCACGATCTTTCGCGGATGCGCTGCAGTCATCCGTACGCGACGATAACGCTCATTAATATGCAGATTTGACCTCATAATATGGTAACCAACCGGCAGCGCTACCGCGAAAAAGTCTCCCAGATGATCGGCTGGGGGCATTGGTTTGCCCTGTTTAATATTATCTTCGCGTTAATTTTAGGCAGCCGCTACCTGTTGGTCGCCGACTGGCCCGCGTCACTCGCGGGACGTATCTATGCATATACCAGCTGGATCGGTCATTTCAGTTTCATCGTCTTTGCCGGTTATCTGCTGATCATTTTCCCGCTCACCTTTGTGGTAATGTCGCAGCGATTGCTTAGGGTGTTGTCGGCGATCATTGCCACCGCCGGGCTGACGCTGATCATGGTTGATAGCGCAGTATTCAGCCGTTTCCATTTGCACCTCAATCCGGTGGTGTGGGAGTTGGTCATCAACCCCGATCAAAGCGAGATGGCGCGCGACTGGCAACTGATGTTTATCAGCGTGCCGCTGATTTTCCTCGTCGAGATGCTGTTCGCGACCTGGAGCTGGCAAAAGCTGCGCAGTCTCAATCGGCGCTCGTTCGGTAAACCGCTGGCCGCCCTGTTTATCAGTGCCTTCTTCGCCAGTCATCTGCTCTATATCTGGGCCGATGCCAATTTCTATCGCCCAATTACCATGCAGCGCGCCAATCTGCCGCTCTCCTATCCAATGACCGCACGTCGCTTCCTTGAGCGTCATGGCTTGCTGGATGCGCAAGAGTATCAGCGCCGTTTGGTGCAACAGGGCGATCCGGAAGCGTTGTCATTGCAGTATCCGCTGAGTGATATAACGTTCCGTGATGGCGGTACACGCCACAATCTGCTGGTGCTGACGGTTGATGGCCTGAACAACGCCACGGTGGAAAAGGCGCTGCCGTCACTCAATCAGTTCGCCAGCGAAAATGTACGCTTCACCCAGCATTACAGTGCTGGTCTGCAGCCAGAAAAAGGCTTATTTGGCTTATTCTACGGCATCTCTTCCAGCTATATAGATGGCGTCTTAGCCTCACGCACACCTTCCGCCCTGCTCAATGCGTTAAACGCGCAAGGCTATCAATTTGGCTTGTTCTCATCAGATGGCTTTAGCCAACCGTTGTATCGTCAGGCATTGTTAGCCGATTACTCGTTACCGCAGGCCGATACCCAGCCGAATAGCACCACCGTGACTCAGTGGCAAAACTGGATTAATGGTCAGAAAGCGAATAGCGCACCGTGGTTCTCCTGGATTGCCCTGAATGGTGTTGCGGTGAATGGCGACAATCTGAAGGCGCGCCAGCGTAGTTACGCACGTCAGGCAAGCGGTGTTGATGAGCAAATCAGTTCTGTGCTGCAAACGCTGCAACAACGCGACTTATTAAAAAATACTGTGGTGGTGATTACCGCTCAGCGTGCGGTCAATCTGGATAGCAACGATGATAATCCCGGTAATCGTGCGACGTTGCAGGTACCGCTGGTGGTGCACTGGCCGAATACGCCGGCACAAACTATCGATCGCCTCACCGATCAGCAGGACGTGATGACCACGCTGATGCAGCGTCTGCTGCATGTACGCACTAACCCCGCAAATTACTCGCAGGGTGAGGATCTGTTTGCCGCGCAACGCAGCCATGATTGGGTGGCGAGTAGCGAGGATGGCAAGTTGGTGGTCACTACGCCAACCGTGACGCTGGTGCTGAATAACAATGGCAGCTACAGCGCCTATGATGCGCAGGGTAACAAGCTAAAAGATCATAAACCGCAGCTGGCGCTGTTGCTGCAGGTACTGACGGAAGAGAAACGCTTTGTCGCAAACTGATTAATTATGAGGCAGTTAAATTCTGCTGATATTGCAATCTTGCGCGGAAACAGTAATATTCTTCCTCGTTCGGCACGTAGCGCAGCCTGGTAGCGCACGGTCATGGGGTGTCCGGGGTCGGAGGTTCAAATCCTCTCGTGCCGACCAAAATCCCCAAAAAAGCAGCCTTTAGGGCTGCTTTTTTATTGTCAGCTAGCTGGTTGGATGCACTCTCTTTCCTTTATCATCTATCACCCTTTCGCCGTCTTCTTTTGTGAACGCGCCCTGCTGCGCGTCTGGCAGAATATCGAGGACGAGCTCTGAAGGTCGGCACAAGCGAGTGCCTAGCGGCGATACGACAATGGGACGATTCATTAAGATGGGCGTGTTCACCATCGCCTCAATTAATTGCTCATCGCTGAAACGCTCCTCCGCCAAACCCAACTGAGCGTAGGGTTCAACATTCTTACGCAATAACGCACGGGTACTGATACCCATCGCGCTAATCAAGGCCTTGAGCGTTTTACTGTCGGGCGGCGTCTCAAGATACAGAATCACGGAGGGTTCAACTCCGCTATTACGGATTAACGCAAGCGTATTGCGTGAGGTTCCACACGCTGGGTTGTGGTAAATAGTGATGTCCGTCATGGTGTTTCTCGGCTTAGTGAGACAACGTGAGGCGAAGTGCCAGTGCAGCGAGCGTGACAAGCAGTACAGGTAGTGTCATCACCACGCCAACGCGAAAATAGTAACCCCAGCTAATTTTGATGTTCTTTTGATCAAGAACATGTAGCCAAAGCAATGTGGCAAGACTGCCAATGGGTGTAATTTTCGGCCCAAGATCGCAACCGATAACATTGGCATAAATCATCGCTTCTTTTACTACGCCTTGCGCCGCGCTAGCGTCAATCGACAGCGCACCCACCAGCACCGTCGGCATATTATTCATCACGGATGAAAGCAGCGCGGTAACCAGACCGGTACCAAAGGTGGCAAACCATAAGCCGCGATGAGCAAAGTCATTCAATAAATCGGTGAGATAGGATGTCAGCCCGGCATTTTTGAGGCCATACACCACTAAATACATGCCAAGCGAGAAAATAACAATCTGCCAGGGAGCGCCGCGTAACACCTTCCCGGTGTTAATAGCATGACCTCTTTTGGCAACGATAAAGAGAATCAACGCACCAAGCGACGCGATTGCGCTGACTGGAATGCCCATCGGCTCTAGCAGGAAAAAACCCAACAAGAGCAGCAACAACACCAGCCAACCGGCTGTAAAGGTGGCGGGATCTTTTATGGCTTCAGTGGGTCGTTTAAGTCGTGAAAGTTCATAGCGGGCAGGAATATCTTTTCGGAAGAAAAGGTGCAGCACCGCCAGCGTCGCGATGATAGCGGCAATATCAACCGGCACCATTACCGCTGCGTAATCGTTGAATCCCAATTTGAAGAAGTCAGCAGAAACGATATTGACCAGATTAGACACGATCAATGGCAAGCTCGCCGTATCGGCGATAAAACCTGCTGCCATGACAAAAGCCAATGTTGCGCCTTTACCGAAGCCTAACGCCAGCAGCATCGCGATAACTATCGGTGTCAGTATCAGAGCAGCACCATCATTGGCAAAAAGCGCAGCCACACACGCGCCGAGTAACACGATGTACGTGAACAGCAGCCGACCTCGCCCATTGCCCCATCGCGCTACATGTAAAGCACACCATTCAAAAAAACCGGATTCATCCAGCAACAGGCTGATGATAATGATGGCAATAAAGGCCGCCGTGGCATTCCAGACAATGTGCCAGACAGCGGGAATATCGTTTATCTGGATGACACCGGCCACCCACGCCAGTAAAGCCCCGATCGTTGCCGTCCAGCCAATACTCAGGCCACGCGGTTGCCAGATGACAAATACGATGGTTAAAACAAAAATTGCAGTTGCCAGAAACATTTCGCTCCCCCTCACGCCTTTAATATTCGCAAATTCGTATTTATCAGGTGATTATTCACAACCCGTGGTGGCGGCGTTTTTCAGCAACTTGCGCACTTCATCACGTTGGCTATTCCAGGCGGTATCGATAATCGATGCAGCCCAGGCCGGCATATGCGGAGAGAGACGATAGTGAATCCACTTACCTTCACGTCGATCCACAATCAGCTCAGCATCACGCAGTAAGGCGATATGGCGTGAAATCTTCGGCTGCGATTGCAGGGTGACTGAGCAGAGGTCGCAGACGCAAAGCTCTCCTGCTTCTCGTAATAACAAAATAATCGTCGTGCGCGTTTCGTCGGCAAGCAATTTGAAAAGTTGAACAGGAAGCATCAGCGTAGGTTCCAATGAAAATACAACACATATGTTATTTCATATATGTTCAAAGTAAAGGACTACGTTAAGTCTGGCGATGTTCACCTGAATTCATTTCCGCAAAGGCACTATCAGATTATCGCCAGGGAATGAATGATTATTAGCGCTTAATCAGTCATTTACCGAAAGCAACCTTATCCGAGCCAGATCACATTTTGGGATAAAGATGACCGCGCTTCATCAAAATGAAACAAAACTGTCACAGAACTCTCTTACTCTTAGCACTCCTGTTTTTTCGATGGAAACCACTATGGTCATCAAAGCAAAAAACCTGCAGGATGCGGAAGAGCTCCTGCACTCGGGTATCAATAAGGTTGAACTGGCTTATGATATCGGCAGCGACGATTTCTTCCGTTTGGCCAGCCGCTGGTGCGATCGCGGTGCGCGCATCACCAAAGGCCATCAGCACTTCGTGGTGCAGATTAAAGGTATGGCTATTCCGCCAAACAACTAAAAGTGGGCGAGCCCCTTTGGCTTGCTCTCACTCCGGCTGACTGGTAAAACTACGTTTTCCGTCAGCCGTGATTTTTTATGTTCACCTCTCAAACACCGCTTGCCCTGCCCTCTTCCGCTTTTATCCGTGCTGCTGGCATCTCGCCAGATGCATTGCCGATCGCCTGGTGTGAATTCGATCTACAACATTGGCACGCTGATTTGCATCAGGCATGGCAACTGCCGCTGTCCGCACCGCTTCAGGGCGCGGTTAACAAACGCAAAGCCGAGCATCTGGCGAGCCGTTGGTTGGTGCAGCAAAGAATCGCACAACTCGGTATACCGCACTTTATCTTGCGCAATGCACCGGATCGTTCACCGTTGTGGCCGGCTGGGATTCAAGCCTCACTGTCGCACACGCACAATGTTGCGGTAGTGGCCGCCACGCGGGAGCCATTATGTGTTGGTGTGGATATTGAGCAGATAATGGCGGAGGAAACTGCCGATGAAACCGCCGAGATGTTGATGAGCGCGGCGGAAAAGCAGCGCCTGCTGGCGCAACCCTTGCCTTTTGCGCAGGCTGCTACGCTGTTGTTTTCACTGAAAGAGAGCCTGTATAAAGCCCTGTGGCCGCAGTTGCATCAGCCAATGGATTTTCATCAGGCGGAAGTGGTGGAACTGGATATAAAGCAAGGCCGCGCAGCGCTGCGGTTGTGTCAGGATTTTGATGGGCGTTACACCACGAAAGTGTTGCTACAGGCGCGTTTCTGGCTGACTGGCACGCGCGTCATCACGCTGCTGACCCATCCGCTGCCGACAAAATAAAAAACCGGCTCAGAAATAACGCTGAGCCGGTGACAACACAAGACGACAGAAAAGTGTTCCAGGGACGCAGAAACGAGGATTTCTGCTGGAGGTGACTTTACTCACTCCGCAACGTCTTGCCCAATAAGGGTTTTCGCTAAGCTTTCCCGATTGGCGCTAATGGCCAGTATCAGTACGTTGCACCGCATCCAGTGTTGCCATCTCGCGTTCGTTGCCGGTCAACTCACTCAGTTGACCTTCGCGCATCTCCAGTAATCGGTCGGCATGGATAAAGTAGTGATCGTCGTGACTGATCGCGAATACCGTTTTGCCCGATTGCTGTAACCACGGCAGCAGCTCACGATAGAAAATGCGACGGAAATGAGGGTCTTGATCCGCCGCCCATTCGTCGAGCAGCAGGATGTCGCGCTCTTCAGCCGCCGCCAACAGCAGCGCCAGGCGTTTGCTCTGCCCTTTTGACAGTTGCAAATTGAGCACTTTGTTGCCTACTAGCTTGAGCTTATCCTGCATTTTCAAACGCTCGAGCCACTGCTGTACCAGCGCTGGATTGGCCGGTTGGCCTTGATGTCCAATTAAGCGGTCAAACAGATGCACGTCGGTAAACACTGCCGAGAAATGTTGGCGATAGGCATCAAGGTTTTGCCAGTCAATTACCTTGCCATCCAGCAGTATGCTGCCCGATTGCGGTTGATACAGGCCGGTGAGCAGCATCGCTAGCGTCGACTTTCCACTGCCGTTGCCGCCAATCAGGAACACCAGTTCGCCACGACGCAGCGTCAAATTGATCGGCCCAACCTGGAAACCGTGCTCGCCGTAATGGAAGCAGACGTCGCGCAGCTCCAGCGTTTGCCAGTTGCTGACGTTCGGCAGAGATTTAAACGTTTCTTCATACGGCGCCAGCGCAAAGGTGTTGAGTTTGCGGAACGCCACCTGGGCGCTGAGCAGCGTCGGCAACGCGCCTACGGCCGCCAGCAGCGGCGTACGCAGGAACAACAGCGTCAGCGAATAGGTCGCCGCCACCGCCGTGTTGGCCCAGCCCAGCCCGTTAGCCATAAAGAACACGATGCCAATCGCACCCAGCATCATAATATTCGACCAGTTCACCGCGCTGAGATGGAAGGTGTCGGCGCGCACGATGTGGTGGCGATAGCTTTTAGCATTCTCCTGATACACGCTGTCGTAAATCAGCTGGGCGCGTTCGCGGTTAAGCTGCAGCTCTTTACGCCCTTCAATAATGGTCTGGAAATCGCGATACAGGTCATCTTCGATCTCACGCAGCTTAGCCATATGCTGATAAACCCGCGAAACCAGCAGCCAGCCTCCCACCAGCGTCACCACCAGCCAAAGACAAGTGATCAACAGCATCTTCGGAGAAAGCCAGGCGAGATAAAGTGCCGAACCGAGGGTGATAATGATGCCCTGAATCAGCTCAGGTAAGCGTACAAAAGCGATAGTGATGGCGCGCACATCGCTGGTGAGACCCGCTAACAGTTGCGCATTGCCGATCTGTTCGATGCGCTCCACACGCGTATCGAGAATGCGTTTGATGAATTCGCCGCGCAGACGCCAGACAAAATGGTGGCCGAGCATGGTCAGCGCCAGCTGGGAGCCGAGCGTCACGGCCATCAGCAGGAACAGTTGACCGAGGAAACTCGGCAGCACTGAAATCGAGGTATTCACCGCGACGATCAGCTCATTATTGATATAAGCAATCAGGCCAATACCGAGCACGGCGCTCAACAGCGTGAGAAGAATGACGCCAATAAAAGGCCAGCGGTACTGGCGAAAAACGACTTGCAGCAATGCCATCAAAGGGTTCCAGCGGTCAATAAAGCAGCCTGCAGTTTAATGTCGCCTTGGCTGATAGCAAGAATAATTCTCATCCAATATTTACCTCAGCAAAACGCTTTTCATCGCACCTTTGCTAGCGCCGCGATTTATCGCGCAATAAATTGCGCCACTACAAAAATGTACGCTTTGACAAAAATAAAAGTTTAAAACGCACGGCGGAAAGTCAGGTTATAGCGGAAAGCGCCCGCCTGCGGATGAATGCCCGGCTTAAGCGGCAGAATGCCGTGATAGCGCAGGCGTGAGGGGCCGCCCCACACCACAATATCGCCATGTTCCAGCAACACGCGCTGCGTGGCATCACCGCGTTCAAATCCGCCGAACTGGAACACGGCGGGCAACCCTAGCGAAACGGACACAATGGGCTGGCGCAGATCCTTCTCATCCTTATCCTGATGCAATGTTAGTTTCGCACCAGGTTCATAGCGGTTAATCAGGCACGCATCAGGATTGAAACCGGTAAATCCCGCTTCACGCGACGTCTGCTGCGCCAGTTCGCGGAACAGCGTAGGCATCGGCGGCCAATGGTGTCCGTTACTGACATCCTGTTCGGTATATTGGTAACCGCGCGAATCGGTAGACCAGCCAAAATCGCCGCAGTTGGTCATCGCCACCGACATGCGATGGCCGCCGGGTGTGATGCGATGGGCAAAAGGATTTTTAGCGGCGATGTCGTGAATCGCCACCAGTAGCGCATCGGCCTGATCGCGGGCGCGACGCCGCAAAATCACCGCACCCTCCGCCAGCGGTTCCTGCCACGGCGCTTCGTCACTAAATAAATCCAGCATGACGCCTCCTTTATTGAGATGCCTGATCGATGAGGAAGGATGTAAACTGCGGCGACATCCAGTGAGTGAAGCCGTCGCCCTGTTTGCTGATCAAATAGACCGCCAGATGCTCTCTTAACGCCAAGGCTTTGGCGCGTTCGCTGCCGAGCACCATTAAACCGGTATCCCAGCCATCCGCTTCCAGCGCGGTAGTGGCAATCACTGTCGCCGACACCAGCTGGTGCTCAATCGGTCTTCCTGTGGTGGGGTCGATGACGTGCGAAATGCGTTTGCCATCCAGTTCATAATAGTTGCGATAGCTGCCCGAGGTGCTGATACCGTGCCCTTGCAGATCGACGCGTGCTTCTACCGCATTTTCGCGATCGGTGGGTTTCTGGATCGCCACGCGCCACGGCTGCTGATTGGCATTGACGCCACGGCTCAATACCGCACCGCCAACTGAAACCAGATAATCGGTGATGCCTTGCTGCTCCATCAGGCGCGCCAGATGATCGGTGGCATAACCTTCGCCCATGGTTGAGAGATCGACATACAAGCCGGGCAGATCTTTCTGCAGCCACTGACCATTAACGCCCTGAATCACGCGCAGATGTTGCAAACCCGTCACAGCTTTAGCGGCGACGATTTCCGCTTCGCTGGGCGTATGCGTCGGTTGCTTTGTCGGGCCAAAGCCCCACAGATTCACCAGCGGGCCGACGGTGATATCCATCGCACCTGAGGTTTTATGACCGATACGCAGCGCCTCAGTCACGATATCGGCCATGTCAGCGCTTACCGGCTGCGGGGCGCTGCCTTGATATTGATTAAAGTGGGACAGTACCGAATCGCTTTTCCACGTCGATAATTCGCTGTCATCACGATCCAGCTGTTGCTGAATCAGCTGCTGCAACGCCGCTTTGCGCTGCGAATCAACCCCGGCGACGCTGACGCGCCACACGGTGCCCATGGTTTTACCTTCCAGCACCAACGCGGGCTGCGTGTCATTTTTTTCGCAAGCGCTGAGGCCAAATGCCAGCAGGCAAGTTAGCAGAATATTCTGAAAACGCATCAATTCCTCATCTGTAACGCATTACTACAGTCAATTACAAAGCATAAATCACTTGTAAAGCAGTCTAAAGCTGCTTGAAGTCGGTTTAACGCTGACACAGGATAACCGGTTCCTGCAACGTTATGCCTACAGGAGCATCAGATGATTTATATGATTATTGCCGTAACCGCCGGGCTGTTTATTTATGGCAGTTTCAAATGCTGGCAGACTTACCGCCATCGCCTGATTCAGCACTATCCTGCACGCCGACGTTAAATTATTGCACCAGAAAATCACCACCCTGCACCGCTTCAGCGCTGGCGCAGTGTAGCAAAGTCGCTGCAAGGCGCGTGGCGCTGAGAGCGGTGCGCTGGCATGAATTCTGCATTGTTGAAGGTGAGTTGAACTTCAGCGAGGTGCAGAATGGAAAAGACTAAAACACAAATCAGTAAATGGCAGCACTGGCTGAGCTTCTCCGCCTTTACGCTCGCGGGCGTGGCGATGGAAGGTAGCCTGAACGCCATCACCAACCCGCCGCCGCAACTGGCACCAAAAGCCAAAAAGTGGCGCGGCGAGCGATAGCCGCTACAGCCCCAACTCACTCAGGCCCGGATGATCGTCCGGGCGTGTTCCGGCGGGCCAATGGAACAGGCGATCCTCTGCCTTGATCGGCAGATCATTGATGCAGGCGAAACGCTGAATCATCAAACCATCGGCAGCAAAATGCCAGTTCTCATTGCCATAGCTGCGGAACCAGTTACCGCTGTCATCATGCCATTCATAAGCAAAGCGCACCGCTAGCTTATCCTCGTGCCACGCCCATAACTCTTTGATCAGTCGATAATCCAGCTCTTTTACCCACTTGCGCTGCAGGAAGGTCACAACTTCTGCGCGTCCATTAACGAATTCACTGCGGTTGCGCCAGCGCGTATCTTCGCTGTACACCAGCGAAACACGCTGCGCATCGCAACTGTTCCAGGCATCTTCCGCCATGCGGACTTTCTGTAACGCGGTTTGTTGATTGAACGGTGGCACCAGCATGTTATTCCTCCTGATTATGTAGACAGGTCTGTCTACTTGATTCATCCTGCCGTATGTAGACAATTCTGTCTACATGCAAACACAGGAATTTTTATGCTTGAGCCACTCATCTTTGATGCCTCCGCATCCGCGCGCGATCGTATCTTGCTTTGCGCCCAGCAGCTGTTTTACCAGCAAGGGATTCGCGCTACCGGCGTGGATAAGGTAATTGCAGAAGCGGGCGTCACCAAAGTGACTTTCTATCGCCACTTTCCAGCGAAGAATGCGTTGGTGCTGGCATTTTTACAGCAGCGTCATCAGCGTTGGATGCTCGCCTTTCGCGCTGCGCTGCATCAGCACGCAGCAGTGATCGATGCCCTACCCGCTGCGTTACTCAGCTGGTTCAGCGATGACGATTATCGTGGCTGCGCGTTTATTAATACTGCAGCGGAGTTGGGCAATACGTTACCGGAAGCCAGCGAACTGATTCGTCAGCATAAGCGTGAAATGGCACAGGCGATCGGCGACAAGCTGATACCCGAACAACAGTTGAAAACGGCGCAGGTTGTATTGCTGGTTGAGGGCGCAATTGTGCAGGTACAGATTGGTGAGGATGCGGAACACGTGGTCGAGGTGCTGCGTGCTGCGTTGGATGCGCTGCTGAAAACGGGAGCGTGACCGTCGAGTCACGCTCCATCACCCTTAGAACTGGTAAACCAAGCCCAGTGCTACGACGTCATCGGTATTGATACCGGCTGCGTCGGTGAAGTTGTTGTCGTCCAGCAGGTTGATCTGGTAATCAACGTAGGTCGACATGTTTTTGTTGAAGTAGTAAGTTGCGCCTACATCAATGTATTTCTTCAGGTTCTGGCTACCGTAACCTTCGATGTCAGAGCCACGTGAAGAGACAAACGCCAGAGATGGGCGCAGGCCGAAGTCGAACTGGTACTGTGCCACCAATTCCCAGTTATCCGCTTTATTAGCGTAACCGTAAGCGCTTGCGTCGCTTGAACCGAAGCGTGTGGCGTTGTACGAACGGCTGTACATTGCCGCTAGATAGACGTTGTTAGCGTCATACTTCAGCGCGCCGCTGTAAGCTTCGGCTTTATCGCCACGGCCGAGAATGCCGGATGTGTTGCTGTTCTGGTTGTTGGTACGGTCAGACTGGAACATTGCCGCACCAATACCAAAACCTGAACCCAGATCGTAGGTGGTGCTCAGACCGTAGCCGTCGCCGTTCTCGCCCAGTACATCACGGCCAGAAGAGGATTCGGTTGGGTTATCGTTTTTGCCTTGATACTGAACCGCAAAGTTCCAGCCATCGACTAAGCCGAAGAAGTTGGTATTACGATAGGTTGCGAGGCCGTTGCTACGCTGGAACAGGAAGTTGTCCGCGCCGTAGGTGTCGCCACCGAATTCTGGCAGCACGTCTGTCCATGCGCCGAGATCGTACATCACGCCGTAGTTACGGCCGTAATCGAATGAACCTGCATCACCAAATTTCAGACCGGCAAAGCCAACACGCGTGTAGCTGTTAGCGGTGCCTTCGCTTTCAGCGGTGTTCAGTGCCGCCTGATATTCCCACTGGCCATAACCGGTCAGCTGATCGGTCACCTGAGTTTCACCTTTAAAGCCAAAACGAAGGTAAGACTGGTCACCGTCCGAGCCAGCGTCATCGGAGAAATAGTGCAGTCCGTCAACTTTGCCGTAAAGGTCTAATTTGTTGCCATCTTTGTTGTAAATTTCAGCTGCGCTTGCTGATCCTGCAACCAGCAATGCAGGAATCATCAGGGAGAGAACGCGACGTTTCATTTTATTACCCTCTTTAATGTGCCTTTATTTTTTGCCACTGCTAACTGAACGATTAAAAATTCAGCCGGCACGCCATTGTTATTTTATGTTGGGCAATAATCTATCACGAAAATGCTACTAAATTTCCAAAACTGTTTCAGTTTATTTAAAAGTTATTTCTAAGTGTAAATATCGGGGAACTAATAACCAGCACGGATAGGTAAAAAATATCGCACTTTTTGCCAATATATATTTTAATCGTTTAAAAACATAAAATTACATGATTTACATTTCCGCACTGAATGACAAAACTGTTTGGCATCCAGAGCATACAATTATCCCTGCTATCATCATTTATTTCATTATTACCTTCATTCACCCCGAATGATTTGATTTACCCTAATTTCCCGCCGGACTAGATGGTCCGGCATTTTTTTGTCCGTAATTCCTCTTCAACATCTATATCGCGTAAAGTTAATTGAATGGGTTAAATTAACCTCAATTTCTGACGCGCATTATTTGCCGTTTTCAGCACATTTTGTACAATCGTTAGCCTTAAATCAGTAATGTTAATTTCCGCGCACAACTAAGATTATTGGAAAAGTAGTCGGTGCTTATTTTCAACGCTCGCGCAGTGATTCTTTGGCTTTATTCAGTGGCTTAAGCAAATAATCCATTACGGTTTTCTGACCGGTTTTAATCTCAACATTTGCCACCATGCCCGGCATGATAGCGAACTTGCGTCCGCTTTTATTGGTCAGTTCAGCGTTTTGCGTGCGCACATAGACGCGATAGTAAAATTCGTCATGCCTAACCTCATCCTGTAGCGTATCGGGTGAGACGGTTTCGACTTCACCGCGCAGCTCACCATAAATAGAAGCGTCGTAAGCGGTGATTTTCACCACGGCAGGCAAACCCGGGCGGATATAGCCGATATCACGCGGATTGATGCGGGTTTCAATTAGCAACTGATCCTCCAGCGGAACGATCTCCATCAGCTTGCCGCCCGGCTCCAGCACACCGCCTACGGTCGTCACACGCACATCCTTCACAATGCCGCGCACCGGCGAAATCAGCGTGGTGCGGGTAAGGAGGTCTTGTTTTCCGGCCGCGACCTGCAGCTGCGCGTCCAGTTCACCGTTGTTTTTCACCTGCTCTTCATGGGCGCGCACGTAGTAATCGTTGCGCGCTTCGTCGATTTTGCCACGCAGATCGCTAACCTGACGGCGCAGGCGAATGACATCAACCTTTCCCGCTGCACCGCGTAGCATCAGCGGTTCTGTTACGTTGAGTTCGGCCTGCACCAGCGTCAGTGATTGCTGCAAATTACCGATGGTCTCAACAAAGTTCTGCCGCCGCGCCTGATAGAGCTGAGTTTCACGCGCCACCAGCTCGGGATGCTGCAGGATATCAGCACTGAACGTCAGCGGCGTGTCGCTGAGCTCGGCCTGCAAACGCTCAGAGGAGGCACGCAACGTGCGTACCCGCGCTATCGCCTCGCCAAAATTGGTTTGAAAGCGCGTGGGATCGAGCGTCGCCAGCACCTCACCGCGCTGCACGATGTTGCCTTCGTGCACATTGAGCTGTTTGACGATGCCCCCATCGAGGCTATCAATCATTTGTGCGCGGCTGGATGGTGTGACTTTGCCGATGCCGACCGTCACTTCATCCAGCACGGCAAAGTGCGCCCACAGCAGAAAAACCAGCAGCGCCAGCACGCACAACCAGATGATGGCCGAGGTGCGACGTTCGCGCCGTGCCAGATCTTTATCCAGTAGCACCACGCTCATGCCGCATCTCCTTTGTGCGATGCGGCATGCCGCAGAATCTCGTCGCGCGCCCCGTCCGCCACAATGCGACCGTTATCCATCACCACGATGCGATCGACCATACGCAGTAACGCTGGTCGATGCGTGACCAGCACCAGCGTGCGGCCCGTTACCCACTGCGCCAATTGACGAATCACCTGCGCTTCCAGCTGTTCGTCCATTGCCGCCGTCGGTTCATCCAGCAGCACCACCTGTGGCTGGCGCAGAATCAAACGGCTCAGCAGCACCATTTGCCGCTGGCCGCCCGACAAGCCGCGTCCACCTTCATGGATAATGCGATCCAGGCTGGCGGCATCCTGCTGCACCAGCGCTAACGCGCCGCTGATGCGGAGCGCCTGCAGCATCTCCTGCTCGCTGGCGTGCGGGTTACCGAGCAACAGGTTTTGGCGCAGCGTGCCGAAGAACAGCCGCGCATCCTGTGACAGCCAGCCAAGCTGACGTCGCAGATCGATCGGATCGATGCAGGTGAGATCCACGCCATCCACCAGCACCTTGCCCTGGCTGGCACGCGCCTGACCGGCCAGCATCTTCAGCAGCGTCGATTTGCCCGCGCCGACTTTACCGAGGATTGCCACGCGCTCGCCGGGCGTGATTTGCAACTGTGGAATGTTGAGCACGCTATTCCCACTCTCCTCTTCATAGCGGTAATGCACATTTTGCAGTTGATAACTGCCGGTGAGCACCGGACAGTGCGCCAGCGTGGCATGATCGGGTTGATCGAGCGGCTTTTTTAGTAGCTCATCCAGCCCTTTCATCGCTGATTTAGCATGCTGCCAGCGCGAGAACACCATGGTGAGCTGCATGAGCGGTGCGAGAGTGCGTGACGAAAGCAAGCTGCACGCCACCAGTGTGCCGGTGGTGATCTGATTGTCGAGCACCAGATAGACGCCGAACACCAACATGCCGGCATAGGTGAGCTGCTGCACGCTGGCGCACCAGCCGGTAAGGCGCGCGCCCCACAATCGTTGCTGATTGCTGATGGCGGCGCTGACTTCATGAGTTTGCTCCCATTGGCGCTGAAAATAGGGTTCCGCTTGCAGCGCTTTGATGTCTTCTACGCCTTCAAGCGTTTCTACCAGCACCGCCTGGCGCAGCGCGCTTTCGCGCAGACCTTCCTGTGCCAGCCGCGCCATGGGGATCTGCACCAGTAAGCCTGGAATGACGATTAATGGAATCGCCAATAACGGAATCAGCACCAGCCAGCCGCCAATCGATGCCATGATCAGCAGGAACAGCAGCACAAAAGGTAAGTCGGCTGCGGCATTCACCGTGGTTGAGGTCAGCAGTTCGCGTACCTGATCAATTTCACGCAGTTGGGCAATAAAAGACCCCGTGGATCGTGGACGCGCTTCGTTGCGGATATTCATCGCCCGCGCAAACAGCATGGCGGATATTTTTAGGTCGATGCGTTTACCCATCAGATCGGAGACCTGGGTGCGCATCAGGCGAATCAAATACTCTATTACGGCCGCCAGCACCACGCCAGCAAACAGCACCCACAACGTCGGCTGCGACTGCGCCGGAATCACCCGATCGTACACTTGCATTGAAAACAGAATGCCCGCCAGCGCCAGCACATTTCCCACCAGCGAAGCCAGGCTGATCTCCGCGATGCGCCGCTTCATGCCACGAAAATTATGCCAAAACCAGTGCGGTTGATACGGCTGCACAAACTCGTCGATTCGCGCATCACGCGCGCGCGCCGCCACACCAATCACCCCAACCTGCATGTCTGCCTGCCTTAACAAATCATGCAGTTGACCAGCGCGGATCACCTCACCACTTTCACTCAGCCAGTAACGCACGCCACCGTCGCTATCGACCTCTTCAATCAACGCCACGCTGCCATTTTCCAGCAGCAGTAATACCGGCACCATCTCCTGACGCCAGCGCAATTTGTTATGTGGAACCAGTATGAAATGCAGGCCCAGCAGCCCGGCTAAACGTTCTAATTGTTGCGTAGGTGCCAGATGTTGAAACCAGCGCATCTGTTGGCGCAGCGTGCTGCCGTCAGCCGGTTTACCGAAGCGTGCCGCCACGCGCAGCATCGCCCCGATGCCGTTGTCGCTGTTGAAGGGTTGTGCAGTCATCCCTGGAGTCCCATAAGAAATGAAAGTGAGCTGGCAACCGCTAGCCAAAGTGGCTAGTGGTTGATGTGCGGATTATGCCAGGGTCTGAACCGTGTGCTGCTGCAGATGATCGCCGAGGGTGTAACTGCTATCACTGACGCTGTAATGGCTTTCCACCGCGCGACTGTCGGCGGCAGCGTTGTGCTGATTGGCCGCGCTGTCGCTCACGTTTACCCGCAACGTCTCCAACGGCTCGCTGCTAACGTTCACGGCGGGCTCATGACTCTCGATAGTTACGGGCTGCGTTGCCGTCGCCACATTGCCCGCTTTATCCTGCGCGCTGACCTTCATTTGATAACTGCCATCATCAAGCGGTGCAAGCTGGCCGGCCAAAATGGTCAGCGCCCAGTTGCCGTCGGCTTTTACCGTCGCGCTGTAACTCTGATCGCCCAGCGTCAAGGTTACCAGGCTGCCCTGATCGAGATGGCTGCTGCTGCCCTGAATCAGATGCCAGTTATTCACCTCCACCGCATCCAGCACGCCGTCGCCAAACGGTTGATTCAGCGTAATGGTCGGTACTTGATGAGTGGCGACATTGAACAAGTTCTCGATGATTTGCGTGTCATGATTGCCATACTCATCCCAGCGCGTGGCAAGCGGCGATACTTCGCCATCCGGCAACGCCTGCAGATCTTCGGCGCTGATGGTCACCATGCCATTGACCGGCGTATAGTTTTTGCCATTGAGCGTCAGCTCTTTCACGCCTTCCAGATAGAAACTAAGATCCTGCTGCGCTTCCTGCTGATTCAGCGTGGTATCGCCACCAATGTTAATTTCGTAATAGATGTCTGGCAGCTTGGTCACCACATTCAGTTCCAGCATCGCGTCGGTGCTGTTTCCTGCGCCATCCAGCGCGTAAACGCGCACTTCACCCAGTGAAACGAAGCTCGCCACTTCACTGGCTGGAATCGTGACCTGCCAATGACCATCGCTGCCTATCTGCGCGTGATACACCGCATCGCAGCTGCACAACAGCAGCTGCTGTCCCGGCACCACGACGGAGAGATCGCCGCTAAACGTGAGATCGTTTTGGCTCTCTTCTTTGTTAATAACATTATCTGCGGTAACGCTGTCGAAACTGATGTGCGGCAAGCTACTAACGTGGGTAATCAGCGTGACATCTTGCTGAAACGACGTCGTTTTGCCATTGGGATCGGTAGCGCTGACCTTCAGGCTATAGACGCCATCCTGTAACGCCTGCAAATCCTGCGCATCAATGTGAGCGGTCCATTCGCCTTTGTCGGTAACCCCACCGATATATTTTTTACCGGCTAAGATCACTGTGATATGGCTGTTCGCCGGCATATGCGTGGCACTGCCATGGACCTCCACGCCATAAATCCCTTCTGCCACGCTGACCGCGTTATCGCCGCTGATGGGTTCCACTGTCAGTGTTGGCTTAATGGTTTTATCCACGTAAACCCCGAAGCCCACCTGAGTATCAGTGCTATTGCCGGCTTTATCGGTGATGGTCAGCGTCAGCGAGTATGCGCCGTCGGCCAATCCGTTGAGCACGGAAGGCGGCATCGTGGCATTCCAGTAACCCCATTTATTCACCGTGCTGTGCCAGCTTTCTCCGTTGAAAGTCAGCGTCACGGTGGCACCCGGCTCGAACTCGGCGCGGCCGCGCAGGTGAATGTTTTTGCCCGATTCCCACGCGGCGATCACCCCATCCTGCGCAATGGGCTCATACGGACGGAGCGCCGCGGGCGGTGTGGTATCCACGCTGCGCATTTGCAGGCTGGAAGAGTGGTCTGCCACTGGATAAAGGCTGACCGCCGATTGCAAAATCGCGGCTAATTGTTGTTCTGATTGACGTGAAGACATGGATAACCTCGTTACAGGGAATGTATTGCAACGGTCATTAATCTTATTAATGATTTAAGCGGACCGGTGCGCCATACAGGCCGTTAATAAACGGCCCGCTTCGCCTGATGAAAACGGGTTACCTGCAGGTAACAAGAAGTAAATTAAGACACAGCAAAGTTCTCCCAAAGGGGAGAAATAATATCGATCTCGCTTTATTCCGCACCGGGAGCCGATGGGATGACTAACATATCGGTTTTACGTGGTAATTGCCTATTGGCGAAAATCCGGAAATGTATGCTTTGCGACAGCGCCAAAAGAATCGCGTGTAAGCCGCGTGTGGCGCGGAATCTTTCATCAGTATACTGCATCATTGGTGAGAAAAAATTTTACTTAAGTCACTCCAGTTATGGTTGGCACATACCAGGAAAGTTCCGGAAAAGCATAGCGTTGGGTAAAAAAACGGTAATATGCCTGTTTCTAGCGTTTAATCGCTACCAGGCGATATTGTCTGATGCGCGGTGTGACGCCCGCTTTAATGCTAAACTTCGTCGCTTCACCCGCTACTGAAAAATAATCTTTATGACAGCACTGGACGCCGCGCCGCACAATAAATTGCATCATCGTGTCAATCTTGGGACACGCATCGTTTTCCTCATCGCCGGATTAGGCATGTCCGCCTGGGCACCGCTGGTGCCGTTTGCCAGCCAGCGTCTGGCGCTGAGCGGCGCGTCGCTGGGTGGTTTGCTGCTGTGTCTGGGTATTGGCTCGCTGGCGGCGATGCCGATTACCGGCGGTTTAATCGCGCGTTTCGGTGGTCGTCGGGTGATGTTGTGTTCCACGCTGGTGGTGCTGGCGGTCTTGCCGTTGCTGGCGACGCTCGACGTGATGTGGCTGATGGCTGCGACGTTAATGGTATTTGGTGCCGGGCTCGGCATGCTGGATGTCGCCATGAACGTGCAGGCGGTCGAAGTGGAAAAAGCCGCACGCAAACCGATGATGTCCGGCTTCCACGGTTTCTTTAGTCTGGGAGGCATTATCGGCGCAGGCTCCGTTAGCTTGTTGCTCGGCAGCGGCCTGACGCCGTTACAAGCAGTTGGCGTGGTGATGGTGTTGATTGTGTTGCTGCTGGTATGGAGCTTGCCGACACTGATGACCGAGCGTCTGCATCAGCCCGATCAGCCGTGGCTGGTGATCCCACGCGGCTGGGTAGCTTTCCTTGGCTTACTCTGCTTTATCCTGTTTCTTGCCGAAGGTGCGGTATTAGATTGGGGCGCGCTGCTGCTGCTGCAAAGCCCTGATATGAGCCCTGCGCACGCCGGTTTAGGCTATGCGGTGTTCTCAGTGGCGATGACCATTGGTCGTCTGACCGGTGACAAAGTGATTCAACGTTTTGGCCGTTATCCGGTGATGTTGACCGGTGCGTTAGCCGCGGCAGCCGGCATGACGCTAGCCGTTTTATTGCCGTGGCCACAGATTGCGCTGCTGGCTTTCCTGCTGGTGGGTTTTGGCCTCGCCAATACGGTGCCGATGTTGTTTAATGCTGCCGGGAATCAACACGATATGCCGTCGAATCTGGCGATTTCTGCCATGACAACGTTAGGCTATGCGGGTATTCTTTCAGGTCCGGCTTTAATCGGATTAATTTCCCAGTGGATCAGCCTGAGTGGTGCGTTTTTGCTTATCGCTCTGCTGCTGCTGGCCGTCGCTGCCAGTGCCCGACGGGTTGCGCGCTAATTCTATGTACCTGAGACACTATGCTGCCTTATAAATTTCCTCTGACATCCGGCAATGTAACGCGCTTTTTCGTGGTGTTTAACCTGGTGCTTTTTCTGGCGCTGGGCGCGATGGTGCATAACAGCGTCAATGCCTGGATGACAGAGAAACGCTATGCGATGACCGATTTGGCGCGCGCCATGCAGAAACGCATCGATGCGTCGCGCTTTGCTACGTGGCAAATCTATGAAAACCTTGCCACCAGCGCCGCCGGATCCTCGCCGAACAGCAATCTTCAGGAAACTCGCCTGCGCCCGGATGTCTATTATCTGGAAAAAACCCGCCGTAAAACCGAAGCGCTGATTTTTGGTTCGCACGATAGCAGCACGCTGGATATGACCATGCGCATGTCCAACTATCTCGATACGCTGTGGGGCGCGGAAAATCCAACCTGGTCGATGTACTTCCTCAATGGCCAGGATAACAGCCTGATCATGATCTCGACACTGCCGCTGAAAGACATGGCGACGCGTTATAAAGAGAGTGCGATTAACACGCTGGTCGATAGTCGCCGCGCCGAAATGTTGCAACAAGCCAATGCGCTGGATGAGCGCGAAAGCTTCTCGCCGCTGCGTCATTTCGCCTGGCAAAACGATCACTACTTTACGCTGCGCACCACGTTCAACCAGCCGGGCCATTTAGCCACGGTGGTGGCGTTCGATTTGCCGGTTAACGATTTGATTCCGCGCAACATGCCGCTGGAAAACTTCCAACTGCGTCAGGACGCTACGCAAACCTCGACCACTACCACCAGCGACGACACCAGCAGCGAAAGCACGCATGTGGCGCTGGTGAATCCGAATCTGGAAATCGCCGCATCGCTGCCCAGCACCTCACTGCAGTTGGTGTATCGCGTGCCGCTCATCAGCCTGGCAATGGATACGCTGCATAACCTGATGTGGCCGCTGCTAATTAATCTTGTGCTGTTTTTACTCTCCATCGCGGGCATTACGCTGTTGCGTCAACAGTCGCTGCGTCCGAACGAGAATCAGAGCGCCGAACTGGATTCGCTGCGCATGCTGAACGAAGAGATTGTTGCCAGTTTGCCGGTTGGCTTGCTGGTGTACGACTTCGCTACGAACCGTACCCTGCTCAGCAATAAAATCGCTGAACATCTGTTGCCTCACCTGAATCTGCAGAAAATCATCAATATGTCGGATCAGCATCAGGGGGTACTGCAGGCGACCATCAACAACGAAGTGTATGAGATCCGCCACGCACGCAGCGTGCTGTCACCGCATACGCAGCTGTTTATGATGCGCGATCAGGACCGCGAATTATTGGTGAATAAGAAGCTGCAGAAGGCGCAACAGGTGCTGGATCGCAATCATCAGATGCGCCAGCAGTTGATGCATAATCTTGGCCATGCGCTGAACCGTCCGCTGCAAAGTATGGTTAAGCAGTTGGTCCAACTCAGCCAGCGTGACGATGATGAAAGCGTGCTCGACCTGCTTGATGAGAGCCAGGGTTTGGCGCGACTGGTGGATGACATCGTATTGCTTAATCGCCTTGAAGCGCATGATTGGTCGCCGGATGCTAGCGTGTTCAACCTGCAGGATATGCTGGACGAAATCGCGCTGGAAAGCCTGCCGCTGCTGCGTCGTAAAGGTTTGACGCTGGTCGTAAATAACCATTTAGCCAATGACGAAATGCGCTTTGGCGATCGTCGCGCACTGCGTAAAGTGCTGACCACGCTGATGCACTATGCGCTGACGACCACGCGCTGGGGTAAAATTTCGCTGGAGATTAAATCCAGCGAAGACAAGCCCAATCAGGTGCTGCTACAGCTGGTGGATACCGGCTCTGGATTGAGCGTCGATGAACTGGCGAATGTCGATTTCCCCTATCTTGGCGAAACCACTCAAGACCGCTTTGGCCAGGCGTCTGGGATGGCATTTTTCCTCTGTAAGCAACTGTGCAAACAGATGGGCGGCCAGCTGGAGATCATTGCCAAACCGGATATCGGCACACGCTACAATATTCAACTGCCACTGGCATTAGAACAACAAGGCGAGCAGGAAGAGAAACTGCTGGAAGGCGTGACCGCGCTGGTGGATATCGCGGTAGAAGACGTACACAAGATTGTTTGCCGCCACCTCGAAAACTGGGGAGCGAAATGCCTGACGTCAGATGAACGGTTAACCGGTCATGACCATGATGTGCTGGTGACGGATGATCCTGCCCGCCTGAACGGCTGGGCTCTGCTGCTGGCCGGTGACGAAATGGGTCATCACGCATTGAACGATCAGCAATTCCGGGTCAATTTCAATCTCAGTAATGCACTGCTTGATGCGCTGCTGGCCCTGATTGAAAAGCAACTTTCTCATGATTTGTTAGAGGAGAGTAGCGAAGATGAAGCAGCCACGCCGCTGATGAGCGGAGGCTATTTCCAGCTGTTTACCGAGACAGTACCGCCAGATGTGAAGAGACTGTATACTGAAGCGGCGGAAAAGGATTATCCCTCGCTTGCTCAGACAGCTCATCGCCTGAAAGGCGTGTTTGCCATGCTCAATCTGGGGTCAGGTAAACAGCTTTGTGAAGCGTTAGAACAACACATAAAAGTATGTGACGATTTAACCATTAAAAATACCACCAGCGAAATTGACGCTTACGTCAGCCAACTGCTGCAGCAAGGTAACCAATAAGATGAATAACTTGAATGTAATTATTGCCGATGACCATCCGATCGTTCTGTTCGGTATCCGTAAGTCACTGGAACAGATTGAATGGGTTAACGTTGTAGGTGAGTTTGAAGACTCAACAGCACTGGTTAACAGCTTGCCCAAACTGGACGCTAATGTCCTGATTACCGACCTCTCCATGCCAGGCGAGAAGTATGGTGATGGTATTACCCTGATCAAATACATCAAACGTCACTATCCGGATCTCTCGATTATCGTTCTTACTATGAACAATAACCCAGCGATCCTGAGTGCGGTGTTGGATCTTGATATCGAAGGGATCGTACTGAAGCAAGGCGCACCAACCGATTTGCCAAAAGCGTTGGCAGCTTTGCAGAAAGGCAAAAAATATACGCCGGAAAGCGTGGCAAAACTGCTGGAGCGTATTAGCGCCGGTGGTTACGGTGACAAGCGTCTGTCGCCGAAAGAGAGTGAAGTGCTGCGTCTGTTCGCAGAAGGTTTCCTGGTGACTGAGATCGCTAAGAAACTGAACCGCAGTATCAAAACCATTAGTAGCCAGAAGAAATCAGCCATGATGAAACTGGGCGTGGAAAACGATATTGCGCTGCTGAACTACCTCTCTTCTGTTAGCGCCACTCAGGTCGACAAAGAGTAATACAGAACGGGCGGTGTCTTCTGGCACCGCCCTTTTTTTGCACTCTATTACGCCCCTTCCCTGCCCTTCCTGACGCGTTCCGCATAGACCGCCAGCGTACTTTTCAGCACATCCAGTGTCACCGGCTTCGACAAACAGTTATCCATGCCCGCATCCATACAGCGCTGCTTCTCTTCCGCTAACGCATTTGCCGTCACGCCGATCACCGGGAAGGTATGTCCTAGCTGACGCAGACGTTGTGTCAGGCGATAACCATCCATATTTGGCATGTTCACGTCGCTCAGCACGATATCGATATGGTTACGACTCAGCACATTCAGCGCATCGACACCATCCTGCGCGGTTTTGGTCTGATAACCGACAGTGCCCAGCTGTTCCGACAGCAGCATACGGTTGATCGGATGGTCATCAACGATCAGCACGATAATATCTTCGAAGGTTGCGGCTTCTTTAGGTACCGCCAATGGCAGCGGCGTGGCGGTTTCGCTATTGATGTTGATGCGGTAGATTCGGCCTAACAGTTGCGGTAAATCATGCAGCATCGCGCTGCTCTGAACCCATTGACCTGGCGCGGTTTCGTGCGGCATATCAATGTGCTCGCCACAAATGCGAATGTACGCGCGTCCGCTTTGTGCAGCAGGCTCATCGTGATCGCTAATGATCACATCATCAGCCGCCGCCTGTCCGTGGTAATACGCCGCCTGAATACCCTGTTGTTGCAGCAGACGCAGCAGGAAGCTGGCGAGGTACTCATTGCGCATATCCAGCCAAATGGCTTTTTCCTGCAATCCGTCCAGCAGTGGTGGCGCAGCCAGCTGACCGGAATAGATCGGAATACGCACGATAAACTGGCTGCCCATACCCGGCTCAGAATCGACTTCGATATCGCCGTCCATCATGTTGATGAGCTTTTCACAAATCGCCAGCCCTAAGCCGGTGCCCTGGAAGTTACGCTGCACGCCCGACCCCACCTGGAAGAACGGGTCGAACAGGCGCGTCACCTCTTTGGCTGGAATACCAACGCCGGTATCACGCACGCGGAACGCCAGGTAGCCCTCTTTGACGTAGGCATGCAGAATAATGCAGCCGGTATGGGTGAACTTGATGGCGTTGTTCAGCAGGTTGGAGATCACCTGCTGCAGCCGCATAGCATCACCATCCATGCTGAGTGGCACATCGTTTTCGATAAACACATACAGCGTCAGACGCTTGCGCACCACCAACGAGAGATAGTTACTGGCTATGTGATTGACCACTTCACGTGGCGAGAACGGATGCGGTTCAATCTTCAGCTGTTCAGATTCAATCTTCGAGAAGTCGAGGATATCGCTGATGATCTTCAGCAGCAGGCTCGACGAGTTGTTCATCGCCGTCACCAGTGAGTCCACGCCTTTCGGCAGCACTTTGGTTTGCAGCAGATCGAGGTTGCCGATAATGCCATACAGCGGCGTGCGCAATTCATGGCTGACGGTGGCGAGGAACATCGATTTCGACTGGCTGGCCTGCTCGGCCGAATGGGCCATCTCCTGCAGCGACTGCTCCATGCGCACGCGCGCCGAAACATCAACCAGCACGCAGATCGCCACGTTTTCATTGCGATAGCGCGAATGCACAAAACTGATTTGCAGGTTAGTGTTGCTGCCGGTGAGCACATCGACAAAATTGACCTGCTGACCGCCGATAATTTCATTCAGCCGCTGGCGATCTTCCTGCGTCAGCAGCGTCAGATAGTTATGCGCCAGCTCATTGCTCAGAATGTTGGTGCCATCGCTGGTGCGCAGAATACAGATGCCAACCGGCGCAGAAGCGACAATTTTACGGTTGAACTGTTCGTGTTCCTCAAGCCGATGCGCGTTCTCTTCAGCCGGCAGAAACATGCGGCGCTCAAAAATCCACGCCAGCGTGAACAAAATCACCGCAGTGAAGATGTTGAGCAGCAGCGCGTTAATCAGCATCAGCTTGAGCTGATCCATTAACACGTCGGTGGAAAGCGACCACACCACATTAAGATTCGACGGCGGCAGCGGCTTTTTCAGCACCAGCTGGCGATAGCTGTCGAGATAGCCGAACCAGGTACTGCTGTCCGGCAGATCGTCAAGCGAGTAACCCGGCCCGCCGCGACGCGAGCTGATCAGCGGACGGTAGTTTTCATCGGTGATGGTGGCCACCAGCGGCAAACCGCCCGGCTGAATGAACTCATCAAGGCGGATATTCTGTTCCACGCCCAGCAGCGCCTGCAGCTTGTTCGCCACATAGACTGGCATCACCATATAGAAGTTGCCGACGCCCGGTTGCGCGCTGCTGGTAATCCAGTACATCGGCTGACGGCGCTCTTCTTCATTACCGTTACGATAATGCAGCACGCGCTCGCGCAGCGCTTTAAGGCTACGTTCACGATCGACCGAATTGTTATTGCCGATAGTGAAATCGGCCAGACACTGATTTTCGCCACCGATGAAGAACACGCGGTTCAATTCAAATGCCGAGGCAAAATTGCTTTTCCAGTAATTGATGTAATAGCTAAGCGAATCCAGCGAGTTGCGCCAGGTGTTGCTCATTGAGGTGCAGTCGCCATCGGAAAACAGCGGGGTGAATTGTGGCAGCGCGCCTTTACCCGGCGGTAAACCGTTTAGCACATCCAGACCGTTAGCGCTGCTGCTCAAGCGATTTTCGGTGATGTATTTCAGCTCGCGCATCACATCCGCCGAATGGCGTACGTACCATTCCGCCTGACCGTAATTGGTGGCAAACTCCTGACGCACCGCGTTCTCTTTCTCATGCAGCACGTTGATGATGTAGAAAGTGGTCAGCAGCGCACCTAGCGCCCAGAGCAGCAACGCCAGCGCACGAAACAGATAGCGCGAAATTCGGAGCGTAGTGCGAAAGGAGACGAGATATTTCAAAAGAGGCTCACTGGCGGTAAGGGGTTATCAGGATGTTGAAAAGCTTTCATACACTAGCTTTATCGGCCCTAAAAAGCCAGCTAGCCTGCGCCTTTAGGGGAAAACTCAGATAAAAAAATGGCAGGTCAGTTGCCTGACCTGCCATCCATAAACAGCGTTATGGATTACTCTTCGTCGTCCGCTTCTGGCGCTTCGTCGTCGCTCTCCACTTCCGGCGCGATATCCTCCTCGCCTTCCGCTACGCTACCGTCGATGGCGTCGAGTTCTTCCTCTTCCACCGGCTCAGCAACACGTTGCAGACCCACAACGTTTTCATCTTCCGCGGTACGGATCAGAATCACGCCTTGAGTATTACGGCCAACCACGCTGACTTCCGATACGCGAGTACGAACCAGCGTACCCGCATCGGTGATCATCATGATCTGATCGCCATCAACCACTTGTACCGCACCAATTACCGGCCCGTTACGTTCGGTGACTTTAATTGAGATCACACCCTGCGTCGCACGCGACTTGGTTGGATACTCGCTGTTGGCGGTACGTTTACCGTAACCGTTCTGCGTCACGGTGAGGATCGCGCCCTCTTCACGTGGCACAATCAGCGACACCACTTTGTCGTTAGCGGTCAGCTTGATACCGCGTACGCCTGAGGCCGAACGACCCATCGCACGGACTGCAGTTTCCGCAAAGCGCACCACTTTACCGGCGGCAGAGAACAGCATCGCTTCGTCACTACCGTTGGTCAGCGCCACACCAATCAGCTCATCATCCTCACGCAGATTGATGGCGATGATGCCCGCGCTACGCGGACGGCTGAACTCCTGCAGCGCCGTTTTCTTCACGGTACCGCTGGCGGTTGCCATGAAGATGTTAAAGCCTTCAGTGTATTCGCGCACCGGCAGAATGGCGGTGATACGTTCGTTGGCTTCCAGCGGCAACAGGTTGACGATTGGACGACCGCGCGCACCACGGCTGGCTTCCGGCAGTTGATAGACCTTCATCCAGTAGAGACGACCACGGCTGGAGAAGCACAGAATGGTGTCGTGGGTGTTGGCCACCAGCAGACGATCGATAAAGTCTTCTTCTTTAATACGTGCTGCGGATTTGCCTTTACCACCGCGGCGCTGGGCTTCATAGTCTCTCAGCGGTTGGTATTTGACATAACCCTGATGCGACAGCGTCACCACAACGTCTTCCTGATTGATCAGGTCTTCGATGTTGATGTCAGCGCTGTTGGCCGTGATTTCAGTACGACGTGCGTCGCCAAACTGGTCGCGCATCAGCTCTAGCTCTTCACGAATCACTTCCATCAGGCGCTCAGCGCTCTGCAGGATATGCAGCAGCTCAGCGATCTGATCCAGCAGCTCTTTGTACTCGTCGAGCAGTTTTTCGTGCTCAAGGCCGGTCAGTTTCTGCAGACGCAGATCCAGAATTGCCTGTGCTTGCTGTTCGGTCAGATAATATTGACCCTCGCGAATACCGAACTCAGCTTCCAGCCACTCCGGACGTGCAGCATCGTTACCGGCACGTTCCAGCATGGCAGCAACGTTACCCAGATCCCACGACTGCGCCAAAAGGCCCAGTTTCGCTTCCGCTGGCGTTGGCGCACGACGAATCAGCTCAATGATCGGATCGATGTTCGCCAGTGCAATCGCCAGGCCTTCAAGGATGTGGGCGCGATCGCGGGCTTTACGCAGTTCGAAAATGGTACGACGCGTAACAACTTCACGACGGTGACGCACAAAGGCTTCGATGATGCCTTTCAGCGTCATGATCTTCGGCTGGCCCTGATGCAGCGCCACCATATTGATGCCGAAAGAGACCTGCAGCTGTGTCAGCGAGTAGAGGTTGTTGAGAACCACTTCACCCACCGCATCGCGTTTGATCTCAATCACAACGCGCATGCCGTCTTTGTCGGACTCATCACGCAGTGCGCTGATGCCTTCAACGCGCTTCTCTTTCACCAACTCAGCAATCTTCTCGATCAGGCGCGCTTTGTTCACCTGATACGGCAGTTCGTGAACGATGATGGTTTCACGGCCGGTCTTGGCGTCGGTTTCCACTTCGCCACGTGCGCGGATGTAAATTTTGCCGCGCCCGGTGCGATACGCTTCTTCGATTCCACGACGGCCATTGATGAACGCAGCCGTCGGGAAATCGGGCCCGGTGATGTGCTCCATCAAGCCTTCAACGGTGATGTCTTCATCTTCGATGAAAGCCAGACAGCCGTTAATCACTTCCGTAAGGTTGTGCGGTGGAATGTTCGTTGCCATACCGACTGCGATACCGGAGGAACCGTTTACCAGCAGGTTAGGAATTTTGGTTGGCAGGACTTCAGGGATCTGCTCAGTGCCGTCATAGTTCGGCACGAAATCGACGGTTTCCTTTTCCAGGTCAGCCAGCAGCTCCGAGGAGATCTTTGCCATACGCACTTCGGTATAACGCATCGCTGCAGCGGAGTCGCCGTCGACCGAACCAAAGTTACCCTGACCGTCAACCAGCATGTAGCGCAGGGAGAACGGCTGGGCCATACGTACAATACTTTCATATACCGCGGAATCGCCGTGCGGGTGATATTTACCGATGACGTCACCGACCACACGGGCGGATTTTTTATAGGCTTTATTCCAGTCGTTGCCCAGTTCGCTCATGGCAAAAAGCACACGGCGGTGTACCGGCTTCAGACCATCACGCACATCGGGTAAGGCTCGGCCAACAATGACCGACATGGCGTAATCGAGGTAGGAGTTTTTTAACTCTTCTTCGATATTGACCGGTGTAATTTCTCTCGCAAGGTCGCTCATGGAGCCGCTATCCCTCTACATAATCCCGGATTTAAAGGTGCGAAAGTATATCACATCGCTTCCCTTCGGTGAACGCTAACCAGGCCTTAATCCCGCTTTTCCTTTAGCGTGAGAGATGCGCTCACCTGGCTTAAGCGTTTATACTGAGGGAATATTTTGTCTGGAGTGATGATTCAATGAGTGAACAACTGCAGGAAAGCCGCCAGAACGTTGACCACGCCGAGATTGCCAAATTTGAGGCCGTGGCATCCCGCTGGTGGGATTTAGAGGGTGAATTTAAGCCGTTGCACCGTATCAATCCCCTGCGGCTTGGTTGGATAGCGCAGCACTGCCATGGCCTGTTCGGCAAGAAAGTGCTTGATGTCGGCTGCGGCGGCGGCATTCTGGCGGAGAGCATGGCGCGCGAAGGGGCTGAGGTTACTGGCCTGGATATGGGCGCTGAGCCGCTTGAAGTGGCGCGTCTGCACGCGCTGGAGAGCGGCGTGAGCCTCAACTACGTGCAGCAAACCGTGGAAGATCACGCGGCCAGTCACGCCGGGCAATATGACGTGGTGACCTGCATGGAGATGCTGGAGCATGTGCCGGACCCGCGCTCCGTGGTGTTAGCCTGCGCGCAGCTGGTGAAACCCGGCGGCGAGGTGTTCTTCTCCACCATCAACCGCAATCCAAAAGCCTGGCTGCTGGCGGTGTTTGGTGCGGAATATGTGCTGCGCATGGTGCCGCGCGGTACCCACGATGTGAAAAAGTTTATCCGCCCCGCTGAGTTGCTCAACTGGGTCGATGAAACTCCGCTGCGTGAAAGAAACATGATTGGCCTGCACTACAATCCGCTGACCAACCAGTTCCGCCTGGGTCGCGGTGTCGATGTGAACTATATGATTCATACGCACCGTCAGGATTAGCCAACCCGGTGCGCATAAATGCGCACCCTACAATATCCTGCCCGTAGGGTCGCCATTCATGGCGACCACCTATCCAGATCAATTTCCTTTTAGACGCGTGCCAGCCTTTTTTATAGGCTGGACAAGTCACAAAAAATTCATAAGTAATTTTAGATAAGTTCGCTGCTGGCGGCCTTGTCGGGGCTTTTTTCACCTAAGAAAATTCCTGAAGCGCGTTAGTTGAGCAAGAAACACGCGCCCGATCATAAAGTGAAAAAAAAGTGCTTAGCGGTTGACACTAAGTGCAGGCCTTGCGGCATGCGGATCCAGGATTTTAGCCAGCCGGTAAGGACGATTTTTCAGTGAAAATCAACTCTTGTTAAGAAGAGATTGCTGACTAGAATACTCACCATATTGTTGTTCAAACTTCCCGCACCCCCTATATATAGTGTTTATCCACAGGCTTACTCACAACGAGCGGCTTGTGCATAGACCTTGTGCATAGATGGGGGATAAATACGTCATTCATGCATGGACAGGTAAAAACGCGACATGAACCAAAGTCTGCTCGTTACTAAACGCGATGGCCGCCAGGAGCGCATTGATCTCGACAAAATTCACCGTGTACTGGATTGGGCAGCCGAAGGGCTGAACAACGTTTCAGTTTCACAGGTTGAACTGCGCTCACACATTCAGTTTTACGATGGCATCAGAACCTCTGATATTCATGAGACCATCATCAAGGCTGCCGCAGACCTGATCTCTCGTGATGCGCCGGATTATCAATACCTGGCCGCGCGTCTGGCTATTTTCCACCTGCGTAAAAAAGCGTATGGCCAGTTTGAGCCGCCGAAGCTGTACGATCAGGTTGTGAAAATGGTTGAGATGGGCAAATACGACCGTCACCTGCTGGAAGATTACAGCACTGAAGAGTTCGAGCAGATGGACGAGTTCATCGACCATTGGCGCGACATGAATTTCTCTTACGCCGCCGTGAAGCAGCTGGAAGGGAAATATCTGGTGCAGAACCGCGTGAGCGGTGAGATCTACGAAAGCGCCCAGTTCCTCTATATTCTGGTGGCGGCTTGCCTGTTCTCTGGCTACCCGCGCGAAACCCGTATGGACTACGTGAAGCGCTTCTACGATGCGATCTCAACCTTCAAGATCTCACTGCCAACGCCAATCATGTCCGGCGTGCGTACCCCAACGCGTCAGTTCAGCTCTTGCGTATTGATCGAGTGTGGCGACAGCCTCGACTCCATCAATGCTACCTCCAGCGCCATTGTGAAATACGTTTCTCAGCGCGCCGGTATCGGCATCAACGCTGGCCGCATTCGTGCGCTGGGTAGCCCAATCCGCGGTGGCGAAGCGTTCCACACCGGCTGTATTCCGTTCTACAAACATTTCCAGACCGCGGTGAAGTCCTGCTCGCAGGGCGGCGTGCGTGGCGGTGCAGCGACGCTGTTTTACCCAATGTGGCATCTGGAAGTAGAAAGCCTGCTGGTGCTGAAAAATAACCGTGGTGTTGAAGGCAACCGCGTGCGTCACATGGATTACGGCGTACAGATCAACAAGCTGATGTACACGCGCTTGTTAAAAGGTGAAGACATCACCCTGTTCAGCCCGTCTGACGTGCCTGGCCTGTACGATGCGTTCTTCGCCGATCAGGACGAGTTCGAGCGTCTGTACACCAAATACGAGAAAGACGACAGCATTCGCAAGCAGCGCGTGAAAGCGGTTGAGCTGTTCTCACTGATGATGCAGGAACGTGCATCAACTGGCCGTATTTACATCCAGAACGTCGATCACTGCAACACCCATAGCCCGTTCGATCCAAGCATCGCACCGGTTCGCCAGTCGAACCTGTGCCTTGAGATTGCACTGCCGACCAAACCGCTGAATGACGTCAATGACGAAAGCGGCGAAATCGCCCTGTGTACGCTGTCGGCCTTCAACCTGGGCGCGATTAACAGCCTCGACGATTTGGACGAACTGGCGACCCTCGCAGTGCGTGCACTTGATGCGCTGCTGGATTACCAGGATTATCCAATCCCGGCAGCACAACGTGGCGCCATGGGCCGCCGTACGCTGGGTATTGGCGTAATCAACTACGCCTACTACCTGGCGAAAAATGGTGTGCGCTACTCCGATGGCAGCGCAAACAACCTGACGCACAAAACCTTCGAAGCCATTCAGTTCTATCTGCTGAAAGCCTCGAATGAATTGGCGAAAGAGCAAGGTGCGTGCCCGTGGTTCAAAGAGACCACTTACTCGCAGGGCATTCTGCCGATCGATACCTACAAAAAAGATCTCGACGCGGTGTGCAACGAGCCGCTGCATCTGGATTGGGAAGGTCTGCGTGAGTCCATCACTACGCACGGTCTGCGCAACTCCACGCTCTCTGCGCTGATGCCGTCTGAAACCTCTTCGCAGATTTCGAACGCCACCAACGGTATTGAGCCGCCGCGCGGACATATCAGCATCAAAGCATCAAAAGACGGCATTCTGCGTCAAGTGGTGCCAGAGTATGAGCGTCTGAAAGATCAGTACGAACTGCTGTGGGAAATGCCATCTAACGACGGTTATCTGCAGCTGGTTGGCGTGATGCAAAAGTTCATCGATCAGGCGATTTCGTCGAACACCAACTACGATCCGAGCCGCTTTGCCAATGGCAAAGTGCCGATGAAACAGTTGCTGAAAGACCTGCTGACCGCTTACAAGTTCGGCGTAAAAACCCTGTACTATCAAAACACCCGCGACGGTGCGGAAGATGTACAGGACGATCTGGCGCCTTCCATTCAGGATGATGGCTGCGAAAGCGGCGCATGTAAGATCTAATCTCATCTTGTCAGGGCCGGCAGTGGTCGGCCCTCTTCACATTTGGACTCAAAATGGCTTACACCACATTCTCGCAGAACAAAAATGACCAGCTGAAAGAGCCGATGTTCTTTGGCCAGTCCGTTAACGTTGCCCGTTTCGATCAGCAGAAATATGACATCTTTGAAAAGCTGATTGAGAAGCAGCTCTCCTTCTTCTGGCGTCCGGAAGAAGTCGACGTCTCGCGCGATCGTATTGATTACCAGGCGCTGCCGGAGCATGAAAAGCACATCTTCATCAGCAACCTGAAGTATCAAACGTTGCTGGACTCGATTCAGGGCCGTAGCCCGAACGTGGCGCTGCTGCCGCTGATTTCCATCCCTGAGCTGGAAACCTGGATTGAAACCTGGGCGTTCTCTGAGACCATTCACTCGCGCTCTTACACGCACATCATCCGTAACATCGTGAACGATCCGGCGGTGGTGTTTGACGATATCGTCACCAACGAGCAGATTCTGGCGCGTGCGGAAGATATCTCGAAGTACTACGATGACCTGATCGAGATGACCAGCTACTGGCATCTGCTGGGCGAAGGCACGCATCAGGTGAACGGTAAAACGGTCACCGTTAGCCTGCGCGATCTGAAAAAGCAGCTCTATATCTGCCTGATGAGCGTCAATGCGCTGGAAGCGATTCGTTTCTACGTCAGCTTCGCCTGTTCATTTGCCTTCGCCGAACGCGAGCTGATGGAAGGTAACGCCAAAATCATCAAGCTGATTGCCCGTGATGAAGCGCTGCATCTGACCGGCACTCAGCACATGCTGAACCTGCTGCGCACCGGTGAAGACGATCCGGAGATGAAAGCGATTGCCGCAGAGTGCCGCGATGAATGCTACGATCTGTTCAAGAAAGCTGCCGAGCAGGAAAAAGAGTGGGCAGAATATCTGTTCAGCGGCGGCTCAATGATTGGTCTGAACAAAGACATTCTGTGCCAGTACATCGAGTACATCACCAATATCCGTATGCAGGCGGTGGGTCTTGACCTGCCGTTCCAGACGCGTTCGAACCCAATTCCATGGATCAACTCGTGGCTGGTGTCGGACAACGTGCAGGTTGCACCACAGGAAGTTGAAGTGAGCTCGTATCTGGTCGGTCAGATTGATTCTGAAGTGGGCGAAGACGATTTCGACGGCTTCCAGCTGTAAGCATGAGTCGCTCTGTTATTATTCTGCGCAGCTCCGGCTCCCGACTGGAATGCGCAGAAGATCACCCCAATCTGCTGGCGACGCTGGAAGCCAATAATCTGTGCGTGGAGTTTCAGTGTCGCGAAGGCTACTGCGGCTCTTGCCGCATGCGTTTGCTGAAAGGCGAAGTGGCTTATGCGGAAACACCGTTGGCGTTTGTGCAGCAAGGTGAAATTTTGCCGTGCTGCTGTCGCGCCAAAGGGGAGATTGAAATCGAGTTGTGATTGAGCAGGTCGCCATGACTGGCGACCTTACAGCGCGTTAGTTTTTGACTGTTTCGATAATATCTATCCAGCCGTGTCCGGTGCTGACTTCGCTGCCGTGCAGCCAGCGACGCAGCATGTTCATTGCCATCATCGCCACGACTTTCTGCCGCGTTTCCACATTATGTCGACCATGCGTGAACTTCACGCGCTGGCCCCAACTGGCTTCCGGCGTATGTAGCGCAATCGACACTTCGCCTTCCACTAAATTTCCCACCGACAATGCCAGCGCTGCGCCCTGCTGCTTCGCCCAGTCACGCGTGCGGGCAACCTGTGCTTCCAGTTCTTCAGACTGCGGCGGCAGAATCTCCGCCTTGCTGAGCGCCACATCCGCTGCGGCCAGCTGCCAGTTAAGCAATCCGGCGGTAAACTGCTCGCTCAGTGCCAAACGTAAACCACGATCCTGCAACTCGCGCGCCAGCAGCGCAGGTAAACCTTCAGTGCCTTCAAAGATGGTGCATTCAGCCAGTAACAGTTTTACCTGCTGCCACACTTGCTCCATCGCCACGCGCTGGCGCGCGGGTCCAGTGAGCTTGATTTCAATGATCGGCATCGATGAGCGATAGCCCATCACCACCCCTTCGGGCAGCGGTAACGGCTCCAGCTCGGCGGCAATATCACTTTCTCCGCGACCAAAAGTGGTGAGACGCAAACACAATGGCGGTTCCGGCAGTTCAAAGCGAGCTTTGAGGCGCGGAATGATCTCCTGCTCCACCATTACTTTGAATTCCGACGGTACGCCCGGCGTGAAGAAAATCCAACAGCGATTGAGCTGCATAGCGAAGCCGCACGCGGTGCCGACAGGATTATCCAGCATCTCAGCAATGGCGGGGATTTCTGCCTGCTTGCGATTGCTCGGTGCCATGACGCGTCCACGACTGGCGAACCAGGCTTCCATTTTTTCCAGCCAGGCGTGTTGGATAACCAGTTCGCAGCCGCTGGCATTCGCAGCGGCCTGCGCGCTGAGATCGTCGCTGGTTGGTCCTAAACCACCATTTACAATTAGCACGTCAGCAATCTGGCTGCGGCTCTGCAGCGCCTCCACCAGCGAGGTCATTGCGTCGCCCACGGTGCTACGGCTGGTCATCGGTAAACCGTGCTGGAACAGCACATCGGCAAGCCAGGCGGCATTAGTATCAACAATCTGCCCATGTAACACTTCATCGCCCGTTGAGAGCATTTCTACACGTATCACGTTGCGTTCTCCTTTTCCCTGTCGCATTACTGTAGGAAGCGCGCAGGCGAAACACAATCGCGGATGATGCGAAACAGGAATTAGCGGGGAATTAACGGTAGGAAAACAAGAATCGGGCGCGAAGCAAGTCGCGCCCGTTGGAACTTAACGTCGTGCCAGCAGTAAACCTACAAACAGGCCAGCGGCGGCACCGATGCCAATCCCCTGCCACGGTTTTTCATGCACATAATCATCGGCGCGATAGGCCGCATTTTTGGCACGATAGTAATAACTGTCTGACGCCTGGCTAACGCGAGATTTCACGTCTTCCAGCGCTTGTTCAGCTTTGAGTTTCAGTTCGATGTATTTCTGATCGGCCGGATCGCCTGACGCGCGTAATACTTCTTCCAGCGTTTCGGTCAGCAGCGCCAGGTCGTCATCAAGGCGTGTTTCAAATTGGTCTGAAGATGACACTATGTAGTTCCTCCATGTTCCTAACTCGTTGTGATTTAACTATAGTCATAAATTCCAATTTTGCTGGGCGGCGAGCGCCAGGATTTAACCGAGTTTGGATCATCTCATTGCAAAGTTATGTCATCAGCGGCGTGGCGGCGCGAAATCTGCTTCGCTTATTTGATTAATCTGATAAATTTTCCACAGACTGAATTTTTCATTTTCGCGACTGTCGTAACCCCCTGTAGCCTGACGCTCAGCGTCACATGTGTGAAGTACGCACGACAGTCACAATACACCCGAGCAGCTAAGGATTAGATTTCCGGCATGAATCGTAGAAAATTTATGAAAGCGTCCATGGCCCTCTCCGCGGTTAGCGGCATGACGGGTCTCTCCACGCTGTTTGCACAATCCGCCTGGGCCGATGATGGCATCGCCGACGGTACCGCGGTACGCTTCGATTTCGATTCATTGAAAAAGAAAGCGTCCGCCCTGGCAAAACAGCCCTGGGGCGGCGCACCCGGCCCCTTGCCCGACACCCTGGCCAATCTCACGCCTCAGGCCTATAACGAAATTCAGTACGACGCCAATCACTCGCTGTGGAACAACATCGCCGATCGCGAGCTGGATGTGCAGTTCTTCCACGTCGGTATGGGCTTTAAGCGCCGCATCCGCATGTTCTCGGTCGATGCCGCTAGCCGTGAAGCGCGTGAAATCCACTTCCGTCCTGAACTGTTCAACTACCACAACGCCAACGTTGATACCAAGCAGCTGGTCGGTAAAACCGATCTCGGCTTTGCCGGGTTCCGTGCGTTCAAGAAGCCGGAACTGGCGCGTCGCGATATCGTCTCCTTCCTCGGTGCCAGCTATTTCCGTGCGGTCGATGAGACCTTCCAGTACGGCCTCTCCGCACGTGGCGTGGCGGTAAATACTTTCAGTAACGGCAAAGAAGAGTTTCCGGACTTCACCGCGTTCTGGTTCGAAACGCCACAAGCCGATGACACCACTTTTGTGGTGTATGCCCTGTTAGATGGTGCGAGCATCACCGGAGCTTACAAGTTCACCATCCACTGCGAAGAAAAACGCGTAGTGATGGAAGTAGAAAACCACCTGTTTGCACGAAACGAAATCCGCCAGCTTGGCATCGCGCCGATGACCAGTATGTTCAGCTGTGGCACCAATGAGCGTCGCATGTGCAACACCTATCATCCGCAAATTCACGACTCCGACCGTCTGGCGATGTGGACCGGTGAAGGTGAATGGATTGCGCGTCCGCTGAACAACCCGCAGCGCTTACAGTTCAACGCCTATAAGGACGAGAACCCGCGCGGTTTTGGCCTGTTGCAGTTGGACCATGATTTTAAGAATTACCAGGATGTGATTGGCTGGTACGACAAACGTCCTAGCCTGTGGGTGGAGCCGATTGGGAAATGGGGCAAAGGCGCCATTAACGTGATGGAGATTCCAACCACCGGTGAAACGCTGGATAACGTGGTGTGCTTCTGGCAGCCGTCTGAACCGGTGAAAGCCGGCAGCGAGTTCAACTTCCAATACAAACTCTACTGGAGCCAGTTACCGCCAGTGCGCAGTGGTTTGGCGCGTGTTGATGCCACGCGCACCGGTATTGGTGGCTTCCCGGAAGGTTGGGCGCCAGGCGAGCATTTCCCGGATACATGGTGCCGTCGCTTTGCCATTGATTTTGTTGGTGGCGATCTGAAAGCGGCGGCATCGAAAGGTATTGAACCGGTCATTACCGTTTCTGAAGGTACCTTCAAGCAGGTTGAGATTCTCTACGTCGAGCCACTGAACGGTTACCGTATCCTGTTTGACTGGTATCCGAACAGTGACTCGACCAAGCCGGTTGATATGCGCCTGTTCTTGCGGACCAAAGATGAGACGCTGAGTGAAACCTGGCTCTATCAGTACTTCCCGCCGCCGCCGGATCAGCGTAAATACGTTGATGACCGGCAGATGACGCCGGGCTAATGATAACGGCGAGGAGCGATCCTCGCCGTTATGCTTTCTGCATGCCGATGTGGGGAATATCATCTTCCATATACACGTCGGTCACCGCTTTAAAGCCTAGTCGTCCATAGAAACCTTCCAGATGCGCCTGCGCAGAGAGATAGATCGCGCGCTGCGGCCAATAATTCTCACAGCTCTCCAGCGCCTTCTCCATCAAACGGTATCCCAGTTTCAAACCCCGCGCTTCTTCAGAGACGATGACACGACCAATCAATACCGGCGCGGAATCTAACGCAGGGGTTAGCACGCGCGCATAGGCCAGCAGCTTACCATCGAGAAATCCGAGAATGTGGCGGTTATCGGCGGCTAAATCCTGACCATCGATGTCCTGATACGGACAGTTTTGTTCCACGATGAAAACATGATTACGCAACGCCAGCAGAGTATACAGCTGCTGTGCCGTCAGTTCGCTGTGGTGGCAATCAAGCCAAAGCATTTCCATGGTGCTTCCTTGTCTGAGCGAAAAAAGTGAATTCCGCCAGCGTATCACAGCGACTTTACTAAACGCAGTGCCATGCAAGTCTGCACCCCCTGAACGTGACGCGCTTTACACTCTTATTTCACAATACTGCGCGATGGGGCGCGCTTTTGCTGCCACAGCTCATGGCGCAATCGCAGACTTTGCCACAAGCGCAGCGGCCAAAGCTGACTCGATTGGGGTTCAATCACCCGCTTTAACAGCCAGACATAATCCAGCGCTAACCCTGGCGTCCACGTCATCTCTTCCGCCCTGCCGCGAATCACGCCAAGCAACCAAAAGTTGGGATCGATGAACAGGCGCAGGCCGGCAAAAGGCTGCTGTGCCAAAATCCCCTCTATCGCCACATCCAGCGCCTGGATCATGGTAGATGAGCAGTTGCGTGCCGTGAGGTTGTAGGTGCTGTCAGTGCGATAGCTGTGCCAGTAATTTTCCAGCGCTACCCGATTGTAGCGAGCAAATGTGATCTGCTTATCAGGCGCGCACCAATCTGCCACTTCCTCCGCCAGCGACGGCAAAAAACGCCCGGCAACATCGTTATTCTCACCCGAACGCAGAATGGCGCGGAAATTACCGGAATCACGGTCAATGTTATCCAGCGGATAATGGCTGATGTAAATATCACTCCCGACCTCCAGCGCCGCGTGTCCGGTCGATACCACACCATTGTTATCAACCGCAGCGATGTAGCGATTGATCAAGGGATAGCGTTCGCGCACCACGCAGGCGCCGACCGGCGTCCAGATATATACCGTCATCGGAATTGCGGCCAAATCCTGCGGAAACGGTGGATGCGCATAGTGACTGCTGTGCCAGCGACGTAATCCTGCCGCCTTGAACAGTGGCAGCGCAGTTACCGAACTGTCATCAGTTAACAGACGTGCCTGACGTGCCATGAGAAGCAGATTACTGCCGATGCTCAGCAGCAATAAGGCGAAACAGAGCGGTACCGCAATATGATGATGAAATGGCCAGTTGCTGATGATCAACATACTCAGAGCGAGCTCCACAATGCCGGTGAAGCAGTGCTTGCGCCAGCGTACGCCGCGTAACACCCAAGCCGCCGAGATGCGAAACAGGCCATCAAACAGGAACATCAAACCAAATAACACCGCCGAGACATCGTTATTGTCAGCGGGGATGTTAAATATCAGGAAGGCGATGAAGAGAAAACCCAGCGCTTTCATCAGAGTTAACCAGTCAATACGCAGCTCTTTACTGATGGCGAAGAACAGTTGCACCACGCCTTCCACCACAAACAGGATGGCGAGCATATCCAGCGGTACCGACAACACGCCGTCGCTGCCAATATCATAAAGTATTGATGCCGAGAGAAGGATCAGCGCCAAACCGCCGAGCGCGAGCCAATACCAGCGGCGGCGCAGCACCTGAGCGCCGGTAAGCAGGAAGATCAGTTTGATCATGTCGCCTCTGCGGGGGAATAAACACTGCTTAAAAATTAGCAACGTCCACAGAGATTGTCAGATTTCAGGCAAAAAAAATCAGGCCCGAAGGCCTGATTCAGTGAGGACATGAGTTTGACTTACATCAGCGGCTGAGCCATCTGCACCAGTGTAATCAGCGGCTGCGGATAAACACCGAGCAGCAGCACCAGAATTGCAGAGATCAGCACCACAACGCCGCCCGCCGTAAACGCCCAATTGGCTTGCGTATCGCGGTTGTGCAGTTCCGGCGGGCTGAGATACAGACTCACCGTCACGCGCAGATAGTAGTAAAGACCAATCGCACTACCCGCTACCACCGCGCCACTCAACCACCACAGATGTGCGTTCACACTCGAGGCAATAACGTAGAACTTACCGATGAAACCGAGCGTCATGGGGATACCCGCCAGTGACAACATCATCACCGTCATTACCGCAGACAGAATCGGACGATGCCAGAACAAACCGCGATAGGAATACAGGGTATCGGCATCCGGACCGCGATATGGGCTCGACATCAGACTCACCACGCCGAACGCGCCAAGGCTGCTGAACAGGTAACCGGCCAGATAAACGCCTGCGGTTTCCAATGACAGCTGATGGGTTTTCACCGCAATCAACGCCACGAGCAAATAACCAAGGTGCGCGATAGACGAGTAACCGAGCAGACGCTTGATGTTGCTCTGGGAAATCGCCATCAGGTTACCGAACAGAATCGACGCGAAGGCAATGACACCCAGCACGGTACGAACGGCTTCGCTGTCAGTGACAGGCGCGTACATGAAGAGGCGCATAATCACGCCAAAGATGGCGATCTTGCTGGCGGTGGCCAGGAAGGTTGAAACCGGCGCAGGTGCACCCTGGTAAACGTCTGGCGTCCACAGGTGGAAAGGTACCAGCGACAGTTTAAAGCCCAGACCGATAATCATCATGCCCAGACCCAGCAGCAACAGCGGCTCCTGAATCATGCTGTCACTCAGGCTTTTGCCTAACTGCACAAAGCTCAGGCTACCCGAGTCTGCATAAATCAGCGCGATACCAAACAGCAGGAATGATGACGCTGCAGCCGACAGAATGGTGTATTTCAGTGACGCTTCCAGCGAACGTTTCTGGCGGAAGGCATAACCAATCAAACCAAACAGCGGCAGTGACAGCAGTTCGATACCGATGAACAGCGCCGCCAGATGGTTGGCGCTCGCCAGCACGATCCCACCGAGTGCCGCAATCAGCACCAGCAGATAAAACTCATCTTTGTTGTCCGGGAAACCGGCCAGCCACGGATAAGCGAAGGTGCAGGTGGCTAAACTCGCCAACACCACCAGCGCGGTGTAGAACATCGAATAGCCATCAACGCGCAGCAGCGGCGTAACATCCATCGCCCCCGCCTGGCCGACAAACCACAGAGAGAACAGCGCAATGTTAAGTCCGATCACGGTCAGCGTGGCATTAACAAAGTGATTGCGTCGCCACGCAATGGACAGCATCACCACCACCACCGTCAATCCGACGATCAACAGCGGCAGTAACGCGATCAGATGTTGAGGAGTTATTGTCATGGCGAATTACGGCCTTGTAGTTGAAATTGAAGCGGTAAACCACTGCTGAATATTGCTCATCGCAGCATGGGATGTGTCGAGGATCGGTTGAGGATAAATCCCCAACAGCACCAGCAACACCACCAATACGCCGATAGTCAGGAACTCACGCGGTGACATGCCTGGCAGCGGATCTTTCGACTTTGCTTCGCCGAAGTAAGCGCGCTGCATCATGATCAGGGAGTAAACCGAAGCAAACACCAGACCAAAGGTCGCAATAACGATAATCACCGGCACCACCTGGAAGCTGCCGGTCAGAATCATGAATTCGCCAACAAAGTTACCGGTGCCTGGCATACCGAGGTTCGCAACCGCAAAGAACAGCGACAGACCCGGAATCCATTTGATCCGTGACCACAAACCGCCCATCTGGCGAAGGTCACGCGTATGCAGACGCTCATACAACTGGCCACATAAGATGAACAGAGCCGCCGCAGAAAGGCCGTGTGCAATCATCTGAATCACCGCGCCCTGGAATGCAAGCTGGCTACCGGTGTAGATGGCGATCAGCACAAAGCCCATGTGCGACACTGAGGTGTAAGCAATCAGACGCTTGATATCGGTTTGCGAGAATGCCATCCACGCACCGTAGAAGATGCCGAGGATACCCAACCACATGGCAATCGGTGCGAACTCTGCCGATGCATTCGGGAACAGCGGCAGGCTAAAGCGCAGCAGACCATAGGCCGCCGTTTTCAACAAGATACCGGCGAGGTCAACCGAACCCGCAGTAGGTGCCTGACTGTGTGCGTCGGGCAACCAACCATGTAATGGCACCACCGGCATTTTAACCGCAAAGGCGATAAAGAAGCCGAGCATCAGCAAATATTCAACGGTGTGCGACATCGGCGTTTTCAGCAGTTCTTCGTAACTGAACGTCCACACGCCGGTGGCGTTGTAATGAACAAACACCAGCGCCAGAATCGACACCAACATGATCAGACCAGATGCCTGGGTGTAGATAAAGAACTTGGTCGCCGCACTGATACGTGTTTTACCGTCGGAGGCTTTGTGGCCCCACAGTGCGATGAGGAAGTACATCGGCACCAACATCATTTCCCAGAAGAAGAAGAACAGGAACATATCGATGGAGAGGAACACGCCAATCACACCACCGAGAATCCACATCAGGTTGAGGTGGAAGAAGCCCTGATACTTCTCAATTTCGTTCCAGGAACACAGAACCGCCATCAGGCCGAGCAGACCGGTCAACACCACCATCAGCAGCGACAGACCATCAATTGCCAGATGGAAGTTGATACCAAAACGCGGAATCCACGGTACTGAGAACGTCGATTGCCATTGCGGAATGCCCGCAGCCTGCGTCAGTGAATAGCCTCCCTGCAACCACAGTTGCAGGCCAAGCGCCAGCGTCAGGCCCATGGTGATCATGGCAATCCAGCGCGGTACCTTTGCGCCGAGGCGCTCTGCCAGCCAGCAGAGTAAGCCCCCAACGAAGGGGATAATTATTAGCCAAGGTAATAACACGGCAAACTTCCCTTTTTATTGCCTTACTTCAGGCAATTTTTGACATTCTAATTGGGCGAGCGAACCCGCCCCGCTCATCAATCTTTAAATCACCAGCAGCAGCGCCAGCACCACAACCGCGCCAACACTCATCGAAGCCACGTACCAGCGCAAATAGCCGTTTTCGCTCACCACCAAACCTTTGTTACCAATGCGCGACAGCAGCGCAGGCAAGTTCATCAGTGAGTTAAGCGGATCGCGCTTCAGTAACCAGGCAATGCCGAGATAAGGTTTTACAAACACCTTGTCATACAGCCAGTCGAAGCCCCAAGCCGCGAACCACCATGTACCGAAGAAACGACCCGGCGCGCTGTTGGCAATGCTGGTCACCAGCTGACGCTTACCCAGCCACAGCGCTGCAGCAATCAGGATACCGACAATAGCAACCACGCCTGAGGTGATTTCCAGCATCACTTTGCCGCCTTCACCAAACTCGTTCTGTGGCAATACGCCCGCCAGAGGAGGCGTAATCAGCGCACCAATAAAGGTGGAAAGCACCATCAGAACAATCAGCGGCAGGTGATGCGTAATGCCTTTACCGGCATGAGCATGAATTTTCTCTTCACCGTGGAACACGATAAAGATCATGCGGAAGGTGTAGATCGAGGTAAGGAATGCACCTACCAGACCCGCCACCATCAGATTGATGTGACCATTCGCCAGCGCACCAAACAGGATTTCATCTTTACTGTAGAAACCTGCGGTGATCAGCGGTAATGCTGCCAGCGCGGCGCCACCCACCAGGAAACAGACATAAACCAGCGGGATACTCTTACGTAGTCCGCCCATTTTGAAGATGTTCTGCTCATGATGGCAGGCCAGAATTACCGAGCCTGAAGAGAGGAACAGCAAGGCTTTGAAGAATGCATGCGTCATCAGGTGGAAAATCGCCGCGTCCCATGCCTGCACGCCGAGTGCGAGGAACATGTAGCCGATCTGGCTCATGGTTGAGTAAGCCAGCACGCGCTTGATGTCGGTTTGTACTAGCGCAGCAAAGCCTGCCAGCACCAAGGTAACCGCACCAATGATACCGACCAGATGCAGCACTTCCGGCGTTAACAGGAACAGACCGTGCGTGCGTGCAATCAGGTAAACACCGGCGGTCACCATGGTCGCGGCGTGAATCAGTGCCGAAACCGGTGTTGGACCCGCCATCGCATCCGCCAGCCAGGTTTGTAACGGCAGCTGAGCAGATTTACCGACCGCACCACCCAACAGCATCAGGGTTGCCCACTGCAGCATATGGTTGTCAGCGGCAAAGTGCGCAGGCGCCAGTTCAACCAGTTCGCGGAAGTTCAGCGTGCCCAGTTCGTTGTAAAGGATGAACAAGGCGAACGCGAGGAACACGTCACCAACGCGGGTGATGATGAAAGCTTTCATCGCCGCTTTGCCGTTATCTGGATTGCTGTAGTAGAAGCCGATCAGCAGATAAGAGCACAGGCCCACGCCTTCCCAGCCGAGATACATCAGCATCAGGTTATCGGCCAGCACCAACACCACCATGCTCGCAATGAACAGGTTGGTATAAGCGAAGAAGCGTGAATACCCTTCTTCACCACGCATGTACCATGAAGCGAACATGTGGATGAAGAAACCGACACCGGTCACCACTGACAGCATGGTCAGTGAAAGACCGTCCAGCACCAGATTCACTTTGATATCAAAATTGCCGACGTGAATCCAGGTCCACAGCGCTTGCGTGAACGGCTGCTGGCCTTGGTTGAAGAAGTCGAAACCGGCGTAGATCGTTGTTAATGCAGCCAGACCTACCGAGCCCATGCCGACCGCTGCCGACAGGTTCTCCGACCAGCGGCCGCGTGAAAACGCTAATAGCAGGAAGCCAATCAGCGGAAATAATACGGTTAAATAGAGAAGATTCATCCGCGCATCTCGCTCACTGTGTCAATGTTCAGCGTCTGACGACGACGATAGAGCTGGAGCAACAGCGCCAGACCGATACTCGCTTCCGCCGCCGCAAGGCTGATCGCCAGAATGTACATCACCTGGCCGTCAGCTTGTCCCCAATAGCTGCCCGCTACCACCAGCGCTAAAGCAGAGGCATTGATCATGATTTCCAGACCAATCAGCATAAACAGAATGTTACGACGCAGCACCACGGAGGTCAGGCCGAGAACAAACAGCACAGCGGCCAGCATCAGGCCGTGTTGTAACGGGATCATGCGTGATCCTCCTTATTCGCTTGCGCATCAGCTTGACGATTGCTCAGCACTTCGCCGTGACGATCTTCACGTCCAATATGGAAGGCCACTACCAGACCAGCGAGCAGCAGCATCGATGCCAGCTCAACCGCCAGAACATAAGGACCAAATAAGCTGATACCGACCGCCTTGGCATCGATGACGGTGCCATCAATGCCCTGATCTTGCGCGGTGCTGATGGCGTAAATCATGATTGCCAGCAGCAGTAAAGAAACGATGCCCGGACCAATCCACAGCGATGGTTTCAGCCACTCGCGTTCTTGATCCTGCTGGGTTTTCCCCAGGTTCAGCATCATCACCACGAAAACGAACAGCACCATGATGGCGCCAGCGTAGACGATGATTTCCAGTGCGCCAGCAAAATAGGCGCCCATTGAGAAGAACACGCCTGCAATCGACAGTAGCGACACAATCAGGTACAGCAGCGCATGTACCGGATTGGTGTGCGTGATGACGCGCAGAGTCGTCAACACTGCCACCAGTCCGCAAAGATAAAACGCAAATTCCATACCTGGCTCCTTAAGGTAACAACCCTTTGACGTCGATCGGCTTGGCTTCGTTTTCCGCTTCGCCCTTCTCTTTTCCGTCGATCGCCATACCAGCCATACGATAGAAGTTGTACTCCGGATATTTACCCGGACCGGAAATCAGCAGGTCTTCTTTCTCATACACCAGATCCTGACGCTTAAACTCACCCAGTTCGAAATCGGGAGTAAGCTGAATCGCGGTCGTTGGGCAAGCCTCTTCACACAGGCCGCAGAAGATGCAGCGTGAGAAGTTGATGCGGAAAAACTCCGGATACCAACGTCCATCTTGCGTCTCGGCTTTCTGCAGTGAGATACAGCCAACCGGACATGCGACTGCACACAAGTTACAGGCCACACAACGTTCCGCGCCGTCCGGATCGCGCGTCAGCACGATACGGCCACGGTAACGCGGCGGCAGATAAACCGGCTCTTCCGGATACATTTGGGTTTCGCGCTTGGCGAAGGCATGCATGCCTATCATCCAGATACTGCGCACTGTCGTGCCGAAGCCAACGACAATATCTTTTAAAGTCATCTCAATGTCCCTTACTGCGCGGTGTACAGAATCACTGCGGCGGTCGCCAGCAGGTTCAACAGCGTCAACGGCAGACACACTTTCCAGCCGAACGACAGCACCTGGTCATAGCGTGGACGCGGCAGCGCAGCACGAATCAGGATAAACATCACCATAAAGAACGCTGTTTTCAGAGCGAACCAGATGAATGGCGGCAGGAATGGACCGTGCCAGCCACCGAAGAACAGCGTAACGATCAGCGCTGACACGGTGGTGATCGCCACGTATTCACCGACGAAGAACAGGCCGAATTTCATACCGGCATATTCGATGTGATAACCGTCCGCCAGTTCCTGTTCTGCTTCTGGTTGGTCAAACGGGTGACGGTGACATACCGCAACACCTGCGATGCAGAAGGTGAGGAAGCCGAAGAACTGAGGAATGATGTTCCACAGATGCGCCTGGCTTTCGACGATGGCATTCATGTTGAACGAGCCGGCCTGCGCCACCACGCCCATCAGTGACAAACCAAGGAACACTTCGTAGCTCAGCGTCTGAGCCGACGCACGCATCGCACCCAACAGTGAGTATTTGTTGTTACTCGACCAGCCAGCGAACAGCACCGCATACACCGCAAGACCCGCCATCATCAGGAAGAACAGCAGACCAATGTTCAGGTCAGTAACCATCCACGTTGGCGAAACCGGTACAATGGCGAAGGCCAGCAACAGCGATACAAAGGCAATAACCGGTGCCAGCGTAAAGATGAAGCGGTCGGTAAACGGCGGAACCCAGTCCTCTTTAAAGAACATTTTGATCATGTCGGCAGCCAGCTGCAGCGAGCCGCCCCAACCAACACGGTTCGGTCCATAACGGTTCTGCCATAAGCCGAGCAGACGACGCTCGGCGAAGCTCATGAAAGCACCGCAACCCACAACCACCAATAAGATGACCAGTGCTTTGCCGATGTTGATCAGGATTTCAATAACGTCCGGTGTCAGCCAACTCATTGCGCGGCCTCCTGCAGTTTGTCAATTTGCGCACCTGAGAGGAACGGCGGCACGCCCGGCATGCCGAGCGGTAAACCCACCTGCCCTGCTTGCAGCGACGCAGAGAAACGTACCGGCAGGCGCAGTGTTTCGCCCGCACAGACCAGCTCAACAGAAGAACCGTTATTGACGCCCAGTTTCTCAGCATCTGCCGGGTTAATCACCAGCGTGGCCGGTGACATGCGTTTCTGGAAGGTGGTTGAACGCTGAGTCATCTCCTCGCTACCAAACAGTTGATAGTAAGGTGCGACGCGCCACTGGCTGCCCTCAACAAAGCTTTCCGGGATGGCGGTAAACCATGGCAGTGAGCGATCGCTGGCTTCAAACAGACGCACGCCTGGATCACCATGACGCAGTTTGCCGCCCACTTCAGCCTGGAACTTGTTCCATGCCTGCGGTGAGTTCCAGCCTGGCGCCCAGGCAAATGGGATCTGTGAACGCGGTGCGCTTGGTTGGTTGTTACCTTCCATGGAGAAGGCAAACATGGTGTCTTTATCTTGCGGCTGACGCGGTTCATGCACGCTGATGTTGGCACGCATCGCGGTACGGCCACTGTTTCGGTGCGGTGAACGCGCCAGTTTTTGTCCACGAATACGGAAGCTCGCGTCTGGCGCGGCATCTTTAATGCCTTTCAACTGTGGCAGCGCCGCAACGGTGGCATCAATCACATGATCGAGCTGCGTCCAGTCGATGTGACGGCTTTCAACCGCGCTGTGCAGCGAACGCAGCCAGCGCCAGCTCTCCAGCATCACCACGCTGTCGTCGTAGTAAGACGGATCGTAAACCTGGAAGAAGCGCTGCGCGCGGCCTTCGTGGTTAATCGAGGTGCCATCACTCTCCGCGAAACTGGCGGTGGAGAGAACCAAACCGGCTTTTTCCAGCGTTGCGGTACGTTGATGATCGACCACAATCACGTTGGCGGTAGTATCCAATGCCGCATCCACGTTGGCTTTTGGCGCATGACGATAGAGATCGTTTTCCAGCACCACCAGCGCATCGGCTTCGCCTTTGCTCAGCTGTTCCAACGCGCTATCCAGCGATTGACCGCCCATCAGGCCGAGGCCAAAGCTGTTCGCCGCACCCGCGAGGAAGGTAATACCCACATCGGCACCGCGCGCTTTCAGGGCTTTCGCCACGTTGGCTGCCGCTTCAATCATCGCGATGCTACCGGAATGGGTACCGGAGATAATCAGCGGTTTTTTCGCCCCCGCCAACGCCTGAACGACCACATCAACCTTGCCGTTCAGTTTGCTGTCGAAGCCGCTTACTGCCGGCGCGCTTTCATCCAGTGCATTAGCAATGGCGAAGCCGAGACGCGCCTGATCTTCCACCGGTGCGCGATAGCTCCACGCAGCAATATCATCGAGTCGGGTTTCATCCACGTTCGTCACGAACAGCGGGTGCTTGGCATGCTGACCGATGTTGAGGATGGCCGCGATCTGCCAGTCAGCCACTTTCTGCGCTGCGGCCATCTCGCGTGCTTTGCCTTTGACTGCCTGACGCACAGACAGCGCCACGCGCGCGCCAACCTGAGTCAAATCTTCACCCAGTACCAGCACCGCATCATAGCTTTCAATTTCGCGCAGTGATGGCGTGTAAATGCCGCCGTCCTGCAAGACTTTCAGCATCAACTCCACGCGGGCCTGTTCACTTGCTGGCATACCGGTGGAGAAGTTTGCAGCGCCGACCAGTTCACGCAACGCGAAGTTGCTTTCAATACTGGCACGCGGAGAACCGATACCGATCACTTTTTTCGCCCGACGCAGCACATCCGCCGCCGCATTCACCGCTTGTTCAGCATTCAGGCTGACCCAATCATTGCCGCGTTGCTGGACTGGATGGCGTGGACGATCTTTGCGGTTAACGTAGCCGTAACCAAAACGACCGCGATCGCACAGGAAATAGTGGTTCACGCTGCCGTTATAACGGTTTTCGATACGACGCAATTCGCCGTAGCGCTCGCCTGGGCTGGTGTTGCAACCCACGCTGCACTGCTGACAGATGCTTGGCGCAAACTGCATATCCCATTTACGGTTATAACGTTCGGAGTGCGTTTTATCAGTAAATACGCCGGTCGGACAGATTTCCACCAGGTTACCGGAGAATTCGCTTTCCAGCGTGCCATCTTCCGGACGACCAAAGTAGACGTTGTCGTGAGCGCCATAGACGCCGAGATCTTTGCCATCGGCATAATCTTTGTAGTAACGCACGCAGCGATAACAGGCGATACAACGGTTCATTTCATGAGAAATGAACGGGCCGAGATCCTGGTTCTGGTGGGTACGCTTAGTGAAGCGATAACGACGGAAACTGTGTCCGGTCATTACCGTCATGTCTTGCAGGTGGCAGTTGCCGCCCTCTTCACACACTGGGCAATCGTGCGGGTGGTTGGTCATCAGCCATTCCACCACGCTTTCACGAAACTCTTTCGCTTCGCCATCGTCGATGGAAATAAAGGTGCCGTCTGACGCTGGTGTCATGCAGGACATGACAAGGCGACCGCGGGTATCTTCGGCATTCTGGAATTGCTTCACCGCGCACTGGCGGCAGGCCCCTACGCTTCCCAGCGCCGGATGCCAGCAAAAATAAGGAATATCAAGGCCCAGAGAGAGACACGCCTGTAACAGGTTGTCCGCTCCGTTCACATCATATTCTTTACCGTCTACATGGATTGTAGCCATAGTGAACATGCTTCCGTAAGGCTCGCCCTAAGACGAGCGTTAAACATCTAATTCTTTCTTCACGCTAATACGCGCGAGGCGAGTTCCGTGTACGGCGGCTGATTACCAGCGCGCTTTCAGCAGGTTCGGCTGAATACCACCGATGGCTCGGGTATTACCAAACACCTGCGGCGCAATGCCGGCTTCAAACTCTTCACGGAAATATTTAATCGCGCTCTGCAATGGCTCGACGGCACCCGGTGCGTGGGCACAGAAGGTTTTGCCTGGTCCAAGCTGGCGGCAGAGTTGCTGCAGGGTTTCGATATCACCCGGCTGACCTTTCTTCTGCTCCAGCGCACGCAGGATCTTCACGCTCCATGGCAATCCATCACGGCACGGCGTACACCAGCCGCAGGATTCGCGCGCAAAGAACTCTTCCAGGTTACGCACCAGCGAAACCATATTGATTTCGTGATCGACCGCCATCGCCAGCGCGGTACCTAAACGGCTGCCGGCTTTGCCGATGCTGGCAAATTCCATTGGCAGATCGAGATGCTGATCGGTGAGGAAGTCGGTTCCTGCGCCGCCTGGCTGCCAGGCTTTGAACTTCAAACCATCGCGCATGCCACCGGCATAATCCTCGAGGATTTCACGAGCCGTGGTACCGAAAGGCAGTTCCCAGACGCCGGGATTTTTCACGCGGCCGGAAAAACCCATCATCTTGGTGCCGGTGTCTTCGCTGGTAGAGATGTTTTTGTACCAATCAACGCCGTTAAGGAAAATAGCTGGCACGTTCGACAGCGTTTCCACGTTGTTGACGCAAGTTGGCTTGCCCCACACGCCGGCACTGGCCGGGAATGGCGGCTTAGAGCGCGGGTTAGCGCGGCGACCTTCCAGCGAGTTGATCAGTGCTGTCTCTTCGCCGCAGATATAACGACCTGCACCGGTGTGAACGATCAGTTCAAAATCAAAACCGGTGCCGAGAATATTTTTGCCGAGGTAGCCCGCTTCGGTGGCTTCAGCAATCGCGCGACGCAGATTCACTGCCGCTTCGATGTACTCACCACGTAAGAAGATGTAGCCACGATAAGCTTTCAATGCGAACGCACTGATCAACATGCCTTCCACCAGTTGGTGCGGCAGTTGTTCCATCAGCAAGCGGTCTTTGTAGGTGCCCGGTTCCATCTCATCGGCGTTACACAGCAGGTAACGGATGTTCATGGATTCGTCTTTCGGCATCAGACTCCACTTCAGGCCGGTGTTAAAGCCCGCACCACCGCGACCTTTCAGACCAGAATCTTTTACCGCCGCGACGATTTCGTCCTGACTGAAGTCTTTCAGCGCTTTTTCTGCACCGACATAACCGTTTTTACTGCGATATTCATCGATCCAGATTGGCTGCTTGTCGTCACGGAGACGCCAGGTCAAGGGATGCGTTTCGGCAGAGCGAATGATCTGTTTAATGGTCATTGATACTGCTCCAGCAAGTTGCCGATGCCTTCTGGCGTCAGATGAACGTGAGTATCTTCATCCACCATCATGGTTGGCCCTTTATCGCAGTTACCGAGGCAGCAGGTTGGCAGCAACGTAAAGCGTCCATCCGCCGTGGTTTGGCCTGGCTTGATGTTCAGCTTCTGCTCCAGCGCAGCCTGAATGCCCTGATAACCGGTGATGTGACACACCACGCTGTCACAGTAGCGAATGACGTGACGGCCCACCGGCGTGCGATAGATTTGGCTATAGAAAGTAGCCACGCCCTCAACATCACTGGCTGGAATACCCAGAACGTCAGCGATAGCGTGAATTGCACCATCGGGCACCCAGCCACGCTGTTTTTGCACGATCTTCAACGCTTCGATCGAAGCGGCGCGTGCATCTTCATAATGGTGTTTTTCGTGCTCGATAGCGTGATGTTCAACCTCGCTCAGCACGAAGACCTCAGTTGGGTCGATAGTGTGAATAGCAATCTTTTGATCGTGCATAATTAGCGGTCCACGTCTGACATAACAAAATCGATACTACCGAGGTAAACGATCAAGTCGGATACCAGGCTGCCGCGGATCACCGATGGGATCTGCTGCAGGTGCGGGAAGCTCGGCGTACGCACGCGGGTGCGGTAGCTCATGGTGCTGCCATCGCTGGTCAGGTAGTAACTGTTAATCCCTTTGGTCGCCTCAATCATCTGGAAGGATTCGTTAGCCGGCATGACCGGACCCCACGAAACCTGCAGGAAGTGAGTGATCAGCGTTTCGATGTGCTGCAGCGTGCGCTCTTTCGGCGGCGGCGTGGTCAGCGGGTGATCGGCTTTGAACGGGCCTTCAGGCATGTTGTTCAGACACTGTTCCAGAATGCGCAGTGACTGCCACATCTCTTCCATTTTCAACTGAACGCGGGTGTACGCATCGCTGATGCCAGCGCCAACCGGGATTTCGAAATCAAAGTTCTCGTAACCTGAATACGGGCGCCATTTACGCACGTCAAAATCTAAACCGGTGGCACGCAGACCTGCGCCGGTGGTGCCCCACGCCAGCGCTTCATCCATATTGTACGCAGCAACGCCTTGCGAACGGCCCATCAACACGGTATTGCGCAGTGCGGCTTTGTCATACTCTTTAAGACGCTTCGGCATCCAGTCGAGGAAATCGCGCAACAGACGTTCCCAGCCTTTCGGCAGATCATGCGCTACGCCGCCGATGCGGAACCATGCCGGATGCATACGAAAACCGGTAATCGCTTCAACCACGTCATAGATTTTCTGACGATCGGTAAAGGCGAAGAACACCGGCGTCATCGCACCGACGTCCTGAATAAAGGTGGAGATGTAAAGCAGGTGACTATTGATGCGGAACAGCTCGGACAGCATCACGCGGATGACATTCACGCGATCCGGTACGGTAATGCCAGCCAGCTTTTCTACCGCCAGCACGTACGGCATTTCGTTCACGCAGCCGCCGAGATATTCGATGCGGTCGGTATACGGAATGTAACTGTGCCAGGATTGGCGCTCGCCCATCTTCTCAGCACCACGATGGTGATAGCCGACATCCGGCACGCAATCGACGATCTCTTCGCCATCTAGCTGCAGAATGATGCGGAAGGCACCGTGCGCAGACGGGTGATTTGGACCCAGGTTAAGGAACATGAAGTCTTCGTTGGTGGTGCTGCGCTTCATGCCCCAGTCTTCAGGTTTGAAGGTCAGCGCCTCCATCTCCAGATCTTCTTTCTGCTTGGTCAACTCAAAGGGATCGAACTCGGTGGCGCGTGCTGGGTAATCTTTACGCAGCGGATGACCTTCCCACGTCTGTGGCATCATGATGCGCGTCAGATGTGGGTGACCATTAAACGTGATACCAAACATCTCCCAAGTCTCGCGCTCATACCAGTTGGCGTTGGCGAAAATTTTGGTGATGGTTGGCACATTCAGATCGTTTTCAGACAATGCGACCTTGAGCATGATGTCGCGGTTGCGTTCAATCGAAAGCAGGTGATAGAAAACGGAAAAATCCGCAGCGGGCAAACCGGCGCGGTTAGTACGTAAGCGCTCATCAAAACCATGTAAGTCATAGAGCATGACATACGGTTTTGGCAGCTTGCGCAGGAATTCAACGATTTCTAAAAGTTGTTCACGCTTCACCCAGACGACCGGAATGCCGGTGCGGGTGGCCTGAACGGTAAAGGCATCTGGCCCAAAACGGTTACGCAGCTCGCCGACCACTGGGTCATCCAGATGATCGCGGGTTTGCCATGAAGGCTGTGCGAGATCTTGCGTGGTTAAATCAGTCATACGTTACTCACCATTCCGGCCTGTAATCAGGCGCTCAAAAGAAGGCGTCAGGATGGCGGCGCACATTAAATTGTGGTGTTCTGCTGCGGCCGTGGCTCCATCCGTGTACGGGAAGCTTATACTTCGTCTGGCGTTCTCAGATTGGTGACGGCAATACGCTCGCCACGTTTTCTTTCGCGCTCTGGCTGCATATTGGCGCGATAAACACCCTGGTCACCAACAACCCACGACAGCGGACGACGCTCTTTGCCAATCGATTCACGTAACAGCAGCAGTGCCTGCATATACGCTTCTGGACGCGGCGGACAGCCCGGAATGTAAACGTCAACCGGCAGGAATTTATCCACGCCCTGCACCACAGAGTAGATGTCGTACATGCCACCCGAGTTAGCGCAAGCGCCCATGGAAATCACCCATTTCGGCTCCAGCATCTGATCATATAAACGCTGAATAACCGGCGCCATTTTGGTAAACGGCGTTCCGGCAATCACCATGAAGTCAGCCTGACGTGGCGAGGCGCGCATAACTTCAGCACCAAAACGTGCCACGTCATGCACAGCGGTGAAGGATGTGGTCATTTCCACGTAGCAACAGGAAAGGCCGAAGTTATACGGCCAAAGAGAGTTTTTACGACCCCAGTTCACCATGTCATGCAGGGCGTGTTCGAGCTTGCCCATGTAAACGCTACGGTGAACATGTTGCTCCAGCGGATCAGTAACAATTTCCTGTTTCTGCAGAGGATAACGATCATTATCGCCGCCCCCGTTCGGGTCTACGCGTGTCAGCGTGTAGTCCATCTTATTGCCTCGCTTTTACTGCTTATGAGGGTTGGTGTGGCTGTGACTGACCGGGATAGATTTGACCACTACGCGACGACGCGCAGGAGCCCAATCCAGCGCACCAATGCGCACCAGATAAACCAGGCCTGCCAAGAGCACCAAAATGAAAATTGCGGCTTCGACAAAACCGACCCAACCGCTTTCGCGAATGGAAGTCGACCATGCGTATAAATAGAGGGCTTCAACGTCAAATATGACGAAGAACATCGCAACCAGATAGAATTTTGCAGAGAGGCGAATATGCGTGTCACCGACCGACTCAATACCTGATTCGAACGGTGTGTCTTTGTGCCGCGCACGTGCACGACCACCTAAAAGCCAGCCACCGGTCAACATAAAGGCACATAGGCCGAATGCGATCACGATAAAAACAATAAATGCCCAGTGATGAGCGATCACTTCTGTAGTTGTCGACATACTCTTTGCTTACTCATCAAAAGTGGTGATGGCATCCTGCACTGTTGCAGCAAACACACCACATCGATTCAAGGGAAGGATAAAAAACCTTATAAATTTTGCTGTCATTAGCAATAAAGCAGCAATTTTATAGGGGTTTTTACTCCTTTCTATAACCTTTTGTCAACTTTGACAAAAGTATCCAAACATTATTTTACAGCTGCATCATATTATTAACATTCAACCCCATAAGCGCCAGCTAAATCGCTTCAGTTTGTGAGGTTAATTTTAGTGTAGCGGGTATTCACATGCATGGATCGTGCATTTAACAATCATATTTTGACAGGTCTCGTCCGAGATTCCCCCCCCCTTATCAGGGGTATTTTTTTGATCTAAAGCACAGAACTGGGTTTTATGCTGCAAAAAACAGCGGAATGGACAGGCAAATGCCCTGGGAAAGTTGGCACGAATTGATAAAAACATTCCATGCCGGATAAAAATGGAACAAATTTCATTTTTAAGAATGCGAGTGAAATCTTTTTTAGAAAATCACGTCAGAAAAGGCCAGTTAAGTACCAAAAAAAAAGCCTTAGCAGGCTATCACCACGCTAAGGCTCATTTTTGTCTATTTTAACAATTAACTGATATTCCATTCGCGAGGAATTACCAGCAACTGTAATCCCTACTCTTCATCATCCAGCAACAGTGTACCGTCTGGATTTGCACTCAGGTTGTAAGGATCATTGGTGGACTGCATGGCGTTGAAAATGGCCAACGCCAGTTCGTTATCGCTATCCGGATTGCGGCACAGCAGATACTGAGTGTCAGGCAGGACAGGCAAACCTTCTGCCGCTCCCATAACACGCAGTTCTGGACTCATCATTTCCACTGGACGCGCGGTCACACCCAAACCAGCCTTAACCGCCGCACGGACTGCTGCCAGCGTGGAGGCAACATACGAGATGCGCCATGGAATCCCAGCCTCATTGAGGTGATCGATTGCCATATCGCGATACGGACTTGGCTCATCCAGCAGAACCAACGGAATGGCTTCTCCGCGCTGGAAAATATAATCCGCCGCGCAGTACCACAATGTTGGAGAAGTACGCAGTACCTGATGGGTAAAGTTTCCAGGACTGGACGTAGTCACTACCAGATCAACTTCACCTTGATTCAGCATTTCCATCATGAACGGGTTGCGCTTGACACGAACATCAATGGCCAGCTTCGGATAAACCGACGTTACGCGATTAAGCAGGAACGGCAGAATAGTATCTGAGGTATCATCTGAGGCGCCAATGGTCAGAACGCCCTGGATGTTGCTGTACATTAAAGAGGTGCAAGCTTCGTCATTAAAACGAAGGATTTTCCTGGCGTAACCCAGCAGTTGAATGCCATGCTCCGTCAGCAATTTATTACGTCCATGTCTGGCAAACAGCTCTTTACCTACCAATTGTTCCAGACGTTGCATCTGCTGGCTCACTGCTGACTGCGTTCTGCATACGGCGGCAGCGGCTGCTGCAAAAGTATTCAGATCGGCAACGGCAACAAATGTACGCAGCAGATCGAGGTCGAGATTCAGTATCGGACGATTTGCATTAGTCATGTTTTTTCTTCACTTATAAGATTTTTTAAAACTACTACCCTGGTGTATTACCCGACTTATCAAAGAGATAAGAGGCAATGGTGCTTAATGACAGCCCTGTGTGGAGCTGCCATAAAAAATTTTGTCAGGCGGATGCCGACGATCGCACCACTCTGATATCAGAGCAGCGTCGTCATTATAGACAGCAGAACTTCTGGGCAGAAAACGTAAGTCGTACAGGTGCTGGAAGCTGCGTAGTTGTCTATATATCCCGCGTAAAGTCCCTGCGGGTTAAAAAGAAATAACATCATGTTATGTAGATGCGAAGCGATAAAGTGCATCAAATAATAAATTATACTTAATCATTTTTACGCTATAAATGGAAATGTTTTTGTTCAAAACATCGCAATTTTTGACCAAAAGCCTTTTCGCACACATCCTGCCATAACACTGCTCTTTTTTTAAGCCCCCCAGGTTCTGAATCTTAAACCTCTGCGTTAAAGTTACAGCACAAATGCTATTTTACGCGTGTTTAACACCGGGTTAGCTCTGATGATGGTGCTTAATCCTGCCGTCAAAAAGTGAATGAGAATGAACTGTATTTAGTAACGCCAGCCAGAGCTTAAACACCACTGAACATTTATTCGCCATATAACAAGTTTCATTTAACTATTTCATTAGGTCGCTAATCTATTTTTAGGCCAATAGTCCCTGAAAAATTTCTGAATAGTCATCGCTCTCCATGGAAGAGGGCTTTTACACCCCAAATCCATCTTACCAGTGTTTAATCTCATCATTTTTCACATTAGTGGGTTAATGAACCAGATTAGTGGGATTTCAATGGTTTTTACGCCATGTGACGCTGGAAAAAATGGCAAACGCGCCAAAACCAAGCGCCGCCCTTCTTTTGTTAAGATGAGAAGAGTAAATTGGGCAAGTTTGATTTTCGGTGGCAGGTTAAAGGACTCTGCCCATAAAGGCGGTAACGATGAATTTTCAAATTGATAAATCCGGCAAGCTGGAAAATGTGTGTTATGACATCCGCGGGCCGGTACTGAAAGAAGCTAAACGTCTCGAAGAAGAAGGTAATAAAGTTCTCAAGCTGAATATCGGCAACCCTGCCCCGTTTGGTTTTGAAGCGCCTGATGAAATTCTGGTAGATGTCATTCGTAACCTGCCGAGCTCGCAGGGTTATTGCGACTCAAAAGGGCTGTATTCAGCGCGTAAAGCGATCATGCAGCATTATCAGGCACGTGACATGCGCGATGTGACCGTTGAAGACATCTATATTGGCAACGGTGTATCGGAACTGATTGTGCAAGCGATGCAGGCCCTGCTCAACAGCGGCGATGAAATGCTGGTGCCCGCACCTGATTATCCGTTATGGACGGCCGCAGTTTCATTGTCGAGCGGCAAAGCGGTGCACTATCTTTGTGATGAGTCAGCGGGTTGGTTCCCTGATCTGGATGATATTCGTAGCAAGATCACGCCGCGAACGCGTGGCATTGTCATCATTAACCCAAATAACCCGACAGGCGCGGTTTACAGCAAAGCGTTGCTGCTAGAGATTGTTGAAATTGCGCGCCAGCACAATCTGATCATTTTCGCCGATGAAATCTACGACAAGATTCTCTACGACGAAGCGCAGCACCATTCAATTGCAGCACTGGCACCCGATCTGTTAACCGTAACCTTTAACGGCTTGTCTAAGACCTACCGTGTGGCGGGCTTCCGTCAGGGCTGGATGGTGCTGAACGGTCCAAAGAAACATGCGAAAGGTTATATTGAAGGGCTTGAGATGCTGGCGTCAATGCGCCTCTGCGCCAACGTTCCGGCGCAACATGCTATTCAGACAGCGCTCGGGGGCTATCAAAGCATCAGCGAATTCATTGCGCCCGGCGGGCGGTTGTATGAACAACGTCAGCGTGCGTGGGAATTGATTAACGATATTCCTGGCGTCAGTTGTGTGAAGCCACAAGGTGCGTTGTACATGTTCCCGCGCATTGATGCCAAGAAATTCAACATCTTTGACGATCAGAAGATGGTGCTGGATTTCCTGTTGCAAGAGAAAGTACTGCTGGTTCAAGGTACCGCTTTCAACTGGCCGTGGCCGGATCACGTGCGCATCGTGACGCTGCCGCGCGTGGACGATTTGGAAATGGCCGTCAGCAAGTTTGGTCGTTTCTTGCAAGGGTATCGCCAGTAATATGTGACACCTGTATATCCGTCGTCATTCAAGTCCCCTCGTGGGGACTTGAATTATTTAGGGTATAGTTACCGTATTTCGGGGAGAGTTCACTCTCTCTGCCATGCGCACAGGAACCGTCCATGACTCGTAGCCATTTTTTTGCCCACCTTTCCCGTCTCAAACTGATCAATCGCTGGCCATTGATGCGCAATGTGCGCACCGAAAATGTCTCCGAACACAGCTTGCAGGTTGCGATGGTTGCCCACGCCTTAGCCATCATTAAAAACAAAAAATTTAATGGCAACCTGAACGCCGAGCGCATCGCCATGCTGGCGCTGTATCACGATGCCAGCGAAGTGCTGACTGGAGATTTGCCCACGCCAGTGAAGTACTATAATGCGCAGATCGCGCATGAATACAAAAAAATTGAGAAGATTGCGCAGCAGAAACTCATCGATATGCTGCCCCCCGAATTGCAGGATGCTTATCGCCCATTGATTGATGAACATTTGCACACTGAGAGTGAGCAATCCGTGGTGAAACAAGCAGATGCACTCTGCGCCTATGTGAAGTGTCTGGAAGAGCTATCGGCGGGCAATAACGAGTTTTTGCTGGCCAAAGCGCGTCTGGAAAAAACCCTGTCGCAGCGGCGATCGCCGGAGATGGATTATTTTGTCGAGGTATTTATTCCCAGCTTTAGCCTGTCGCTCGATGAGATTTCACAAGATACACCGCTATAAAAAAACGGGCCATATTGGCCCGTTACTTCATTCAGTAATAGAGAGCGTAAATTCGCCATCACTCTCTTTCCTCACCATTACAGGTTCGAGCGTAGCCACGCAGAAGGTCACTTCATTGAGGCGCGGCGCATCGGCAGGCGCGTTCATCGCAATCACTGCACTGCCAGCATCCAAACCTGAAAGTATGCCCGCAGGTGCATCCTCCACCACGACGCACTGCGTTGCTGAAAGCCCTAACCGTTCGGCACCCAACAGATAAGGCTCTGGATTCGGCTTACCGTGCTTAATGTTCTCAGCAGTAATAAATACGTCTGGCATCGGTAGATTGGCTGCTTTGTGGCGTGCGTGAGCGACCGGAATCGAACCTGAAGTCACAATAGCCCACGGGATCTGCAACTCGTTCAACGTGTTCAGTAACGCTAACGCACCGGGAATAGCCTGGACGCCTTGCGTGTCTTCCGCTTCTAAGCGTTCAAGCCAGAGAAATTCCGCCTGGATCGCTTCTTCCGATTGTCCTGCCATAAAATGGCGCAGCGAATTTATAGCAGGCTTCCCATGTATATAGCTCAGCACCTCTTCAGCCGAAAAGCCGTGACGCTCGCCCCACAGTGACCATGCGCGAACCACTGCCGGCAGTGAATCTACCAATGTGCCGTCTAAATCAAACAGAAAACCCTTGTACTTCACGCGTCGCTCCTTATTCAGGCATTGATAATCTGCGCGATTTCATTCGCGCTAAGATGATATTGACGCGGACAAGTGTGCCACACCGTTAGCATGCGTTGGTATTTTTCCCACATCGGCGTTTGGGCATTAAAGCCGTGCGTGCCGGAATCAAAGTGGGTATAGCGCCCTTCAACATTCACCATAAAGCGCACATAACCGAGATAACGTGCTTCAGTCGCGGCATCAAAGCCAAGAAAAGCCAGGCGACGTTCGTCAAGGGAGCTGGCATCTTTGAGATTCGACCAGGAAACATGTAGTGCGTGATGCATTTCCATAATATCGATGAGCAGGCGACAAGTCGCTTCGGTAAGCTCGCCAAATTCCTTATCCAGTTCACGTAACTGTAAGCCATAGCCGCGTTCAATGATGGTTTGATAACGACGATAGCGCTCAGCGTTATCGGGTTCGAGCATTGCCATCATTTTGTATTGATTGGAGAGGATGAGTCGTTGTGCGTGGGTCATTTCCATGGTTTGCTCCCGGACCTGAGCGGCCGCTTAAGATTTAAACAATGTAGAAATGATTACACAAGTTAAGTGATGCGTATCTGCCCGCATCACTTTTCTTTGATTTGAACCGGGATTTGGCTCAAATTCTCTGGCAGGTAAAAGCGTTAGCGGATCAAAGATCGTCGAGGAAAGTACGATCAAGCTGTTTAAAAGCGCGCTTTAATACATCGGCGAGCGACTGATACGTCGGCTTACCATCGACAGGAGCAATCGCCTGCCCCGCCTCTTCCAGTTTGGTACGCACTTCATGGAACCACTGCAGCAGCGTCGGCGGCAACGGCGTCACGGAACGTTTACCCAACCACCACAAACCTTGCATTGGCAGGCTGCAAGCAAACAACGCGGTGGCTATTGCTGGGCCAAGTTGTCCACCCAATGCGATTTGCCATGTAAGGGTGAAAATCGCCAGCGGCGGCATAAAACGAATGGCAAAGCGGGTTGCATTTACCACACGATTTTCGGGAAACACCGGCGCCAGGCGCTTGTCTGCAGGCCAGGTCTTCATGTATCGCTGTCCGCGCTGGAACAATCTGAACCAACCGGGATTGTCTGTCTCATTCGCCATGATAGACCTCAACTAAATCTGCAATATTTAAAATAAACCGATAACTACACAACTTTACGTGACATCCTTCAAAAGTTTTTGTCTTTGCGGGTGACAGTGAGTATTCTGACGCCGTTTCAATGACACTACCGGAAGCTTTAGTTCAATAAAAGAGCGGCCAGAGCCATGTTTTACTAAGTGCTTATCAAAAATAAGCGTAAAATCACCAAAATTTTTTGCAAGTCAGTGAGTTTTTGACTAGCACATGATGTTTATCATTAACCTACCAGCTTTCATGGGCTACGCTGTTAGTCTGATTGCGTTTTTTTTAGCCACTATTTAACCAAATAGGTACTTCCATGTCGACGAAGTTAGTTCTGGTTCTGAACTGCGGCAGTTCTTCACTTAAGTTTGCCATCATCAACCCTGTTACCGGTGACGAATACCTGTCCGGTTTGGCTGAGTGTTTCCATTTACCGGAAGCACGCATTAAGTGGAAACTGGATGGCAGTAAACAAGAAGCACAGCTTGGTGCGGGTGCGGCACACAGCGAAGCACTGAACTTCATGGTTAAAACTATTCTGGCACAAAAACCAGAGCTTTCGGCACAAATCGCTGCAATTGGTCATCGTATCGTTCACGGCGGCGAACAGCTGACTAAATCGGTCATTATCGACGAGTCGGTTATTCAGGGCATCAAAGATGCGTCTTCCTTTGCGCCACTGCACAATCCTGCACATCTGATCGGTATAGATGAAGCGCTGAAAAACTTCCCGCATCTTTCTGATAAAAATGTGGCGGTTTTTGACACGGCGTTCCATCAGACAATGCCGGAAGAGTCATATCTCTATGCTCTGCCGTACAAACTGTATAAAGAACACGGCGTTCGTCGCTACGGCGCACACGGCACCAGCCACTTCTATGTGACGCAGGAAGCCGCCAAAATGCTGAACAAGCCCGTTAGCGAATTGAACATCATCACTTGTCACCTCGGCAATGGCGGTTCAGTCTCCGCTATCCGCAACGGTCAATGTGTTGATACGTCAATGGGCTTAACGCCATTAGAAGGTCTGGTCATGGGCACCCGCAGCGGTGACATTGATCCTGCCATCATCTTCTTCCTGCATGACGCGTTGGGCATGAGCGTTGACGCCATTAACAAACTGCTGACCAAAGAGTCTGGTCTGTTGGGTCTGACTGAAGTCACCAGCGACTGCCGTTATGTTGAAGACAACTACGCCACCAAAGACGATGCCAAGCGTGCAATGGACGTCTTCTGCCACCGCCTGGCGAAGTATATCGGCAGCTACACTGCGCTGATGGAAGGTCGTCTGGATGCCGTGGTATTCACCGGTGGTATCGGTGAGAACGCCGCGATGGTGCGCGAACTGGCACTGCAGAAACTGGGCCTGCTTGGCTTTGACGTTGATCACGAGCGCAACCTGGCAGCACGCTTCGGCAAATCCGGCTTCATCAATAAGGAAGGCACTCGCCCGGCCGTGGTGATCCCAACCAACGAAGAGTTGGTGATTGCTCAAGACGCCGCGCGTCTCACCGCTTAAAAACACTTCTCTCCGTCAGCTTAGGCTGACGGAGTTGTTTTAGACAGTCTGCAACACCTGAGAGGTTTCTATCGTGTCACGTACAATTATGCTCATTCCTACCGGCACTAGCGTCGGCTTGACCAGCGTCAGCCTTGGCGTGATCCGTGCCATGGAGCGCAAAGGCGTGCGCCTGAGCGTATTCAAGCCTATTGCCCAGCCACGTGCGGGCGGCGATGCGCCAGACCAAACCACCAGCATTATCCGTAAAAGCTCCGCGATTCCTGCTGCAGAACCACTGCAGATGTCACGCGTTGAGTCGCTGCTGGGCTCTAACCAGCAAGACGTGCTGATGGAAGAGATCATTGCCAACTACCACGCGAACGCAAAAGACGCCGAAGTGGTACTGGTTGAAGGACTGGTACCCACGCGCAAACATCAGTTTGCTTCCGCGCTGAACTATGAAATCGCTAAAACCCTGAACGCCGAAATCGTCTTCGTGATGGCGCTAGGCAACGATTCTCCGGCGCAGCTGAAAGAGCGTATCGAACTGTCGCAGAGCAGCTTCGGCGGCAGCAAGAACAAAAACATCACTGGCGTGATCATCAACAAACTGAATGCGCCGGTGGATGAGCAAGGCCGTACGCGCCCGGATCTGTCAGAGATTTTTGATGACTCCTCTAAAGCCAGCATCGCCAACATTGATCCTAAGCAGCTGTTTGCCAACAGCCCGCTGCCGGTGCTGGGTTGTGTGCCATGGAGCTTTGACCTGATCGCCACCCGCGCCATCGACATGTGTCGCCACCTGAATGCCGACATCATTAACGAAGGTGAGATCCAGACGCGTCGTGTGAAATCGGTGACCTTCTGTGCACGTAGCATTCCACATATGCTGGAGCACTTCCGTCCGGGTTCACTGCTGGTCACTTCCGCCGATCGTCCTGATGTACTGGTCGCCGCTTGTCTGGCCGCAATGAACGGCGTGGAAATCGGTGCGGTGTTATTGACCGGTGGTTATCAAATTGAAGCGCCGATTGCGCGCCTGTGCGAACGTGCGTTCCAGACCGGTTTACCGGTATTCATGGTGAAAACTAACACCTGGCAGACGTCGCTGAGCCTGCAGAGTTTCAACCTTGAAGTCCCTACTGACGATACGCAGCGCATTGAGAAAGTGCAGGAGTACGTTGCCAGCTTCATCAATGAAGATTGGGTTGAATCACTGACCGCAACGTCTGAGCGCAGCCGTCGTCTCTCTCCACCTGCATTCCGCTACCAGCTTACCGAGCTGGCGCGCAAAGCCGGCAAACGTATCGTGCTGCCAGAAGGCGACGAACCGCGTACCGTCAAAGCGGCGGCGATTTGCGCCGAACGCGGCATCGCCACCTGCGTACTGCTGGGCAACCCGGACGAGATTCAGCGTGTTGCTGCGGCCCAGGGTGTTGAACTGGGTAAAGGCATCGTGATCGTTGACCCAGAAGTGGTACGTGAAAATTATGTGCCACGTCTGGTTGAGCTGCGTAAGAGCAAAGGCATGACCGAAGTGGTCGCGCAGGAGCAGCTGGAAGATAACGTGGTGCTCGGCACCATGATGCTGGAGAGTGGCGAAGTTGACGGCCTGGTATCCGGCGCGGTTCACACTACTGCGAACACCATTCGCCCGCCGCTGCAGTTGATCAAAACCGCGCCAAACAGCTCACTGGTCTCTTCCGTGTTCTTCATGCTGCTGCCTGAGCAGGTTCTGGTGTATGGCGACTGCGCCATCAACCCGGATCCGAACCCGGAACAGCTGGCAGAAATCGCGATTCAGTCGGCCGATTCAGCCAAAGCCTTCGGTATCGATCCACGTGTGGCGATGATCTCCTACTCAACCGGTAATTCGGGTGCCGGTAGCGACGTTGAGAAAGTGCGTGAAGCAACGCGCATCGCTCAGGAAAAACGTCCTGATCTGGTAATCGATGGTCCGTTGCAGTACGACGCCGCGATCATGGAAGACGTTGCGAAATCCAAAGCGCCAAACTCGGCGGTTGCCGGTCGCGCTACCGTGTTCATCTTCCCGGATCTGAACACCGGCAACACCACCTACAAAGCGGTACAGCGTTCTGCCGACCTGATCTCCATCGGACCGATGCTGCAAGGCATGCGTAAGCCGGTGAATGACTTGTCGCGCGGCGCACTGGTTGATGACATTGTCTACACCATTGCCCTGACGGCGATTCAGTCGCAGCAAGCAGAAGGTTAATCCCTCTCGCTAAAAGCAAAAAGGCGCCAATTGGCGCCTTTATTACAGCTGCAGCGGGATTTACGCTTCGCTGCTCTGCTTACGACGTGCGGCATCGCTGTTACGGCTCAGCCACAACGACAGCGCTTTAAGCGAATCATCGGTAAACTCATCGCAGCGCGCAGTAATCTCTTCCGGCGTCATCCAAAAGATCTCATCTACTTCCTCTTCCTGCATTGCGAACGGGCCATGTGAGACGCAGCTGAACAACCCGCCCCATACGCGGCAATGCTGATCTTCGAAGTAGAACTGTCCGTGTTCGGCGAACGGAACGGCAGCGATACCTAATTCCTCTTCCGCTTCACGACGAGCAGATTCCAGCAGGTCTTCCCCGCTCTGCACTACGCCACCGGCAGTGGCATCAAGCATACCCGGCATGAAGTCTTTAATTTCAGTACGACGCTGCACCAGAATTTTGCCCATGCCATCATGCACCACAATATAGGTGGCGCGATGACGCAGACACTGCGCACGCATCTGCGCACGGCTGGCCTGCGCAATGACTTCGTTCTCTTCGTTAACGATATCAACCCACTCGATACCGTCACCTGCCGTTTGATCCACCATCCGTAACCCTTTTCTGTTTTCGGCGTGCCCAGCACGCGCCTGTTGTCATGCTTTATTAGAATCTGCCGTAAGGTAAAGCGTTCTTTTCGCCATCGCAAGGCGCATCGTGCTCAGCGTGTTTTACCGGATTCCGCTAACCAGAGTTGCACCGAAGCACGCTGCCACTGGAACTCAGCATAATGTTGCAGTTTCACCGGAAGCGCATCACCGTGCAGCGCGAGACGATTGATCATCACGGCTAAATCGGTATCCGCAATCGACCATTCGCCAAACAGGTTTTGCTGTCCATCGGGTAACAGTCGCTGCACCGCCGAAACCAGTTTGCTGGCGGCCTGCTCACCCGCTGGCGTGAGCGCTGCAAAGCGTTCTCCGGCAAACAGCACTTCGGTAGGACGCTCAGAACGCAGCGCCATTAAATCGCTGCGCAGCCACGCCTGTACTTCGCGCGCATGCGCACGTTTCTCGCGGTCGCGGGGATACAGTCGCTCGAACTCTGGCGCCGGGAAACGCTCTTCCAGATACTCGGCAATCGCTGAAGATTCCGTCAGCACCACATCATCAATTTGCAGTGTAGGCACGCGGCAGGTTAGAGACAGCGCGCGGTAATCATCATGCCACTGCGCGTTTTGTGATAAATCGACGCGTTTAAGCGTGAAGGGAATGCCCTTCTCGGTTAGCGCAACATAAACCGACATGGCGTAAGGGCTGAAAAAGCAAGAATCTGACCACAACGTAATGGATGGATAATTCATTGGCTGCCTCAGGAAAGCGTCAGGTGTGCATCATGTTTACCGATTTTTATTTGCTAAGGCAATGGTGCGCTGGTCGGATCTTTACCCGCTAAGGCCAGCGCTGACTACGCCTTTTTATTCATAAGCGTAAGCCCTGTCACGCTGCAAGCACGCTTCTCTTCTATGCTCAATCTGAGCAGATAAAAAATGACAAGGAGGCTCAACATGCATTTACTTATCACCGGCGGTACCGGCCTGATTGGCCGCCATCTGATCCCGCGCTTATTGCAACTCGGGCATCAGGTGAGCGTCGTCACGCGCGATGTCGCTGCGGCACGCGAGAAGCTCGACGCCAATGTGGCGCTGTGGTCCGGCATCAATCAGCAAACCGATTTAAATGGCATTGATGGGGTGATCAATCTCGCGGGCGAACCGATCGCGGATAAACGCTGGACCGAACAACAGAAACAGCGACTCTGCGAAAGTCGCTGGCAAATTACCGAGCAGCTGGTATCGCTGATTCACGCCAGCAGCCAACCACCACAGTTTTTGATTTCCGGCTCGGCTACCGGTTTTTACGGCGATACCGGCGATCTGGTGCTGACCGAAGACGATCCTGGGCACGATGAATTTACCCATGCGTTGTGTGCACGCTGGGAGCAACTGGCATTAACAGCGCAAAGCGATCGTACACGCGTTTGCCTGCTGCGCACCGGCGTGGTGCTGGCAAAGGAAGGCGGCGCGTTATCGAAGATGAAGCTGCCGTTTAAGCTTGGCGTAGGCGGCCCGATTGGCAGCGGTAAACAGTATTTACCGTGGATTCACCTCGACGATTTGGTTAACGCGATACTGTGGTTAATCGATCATTCTGAACTGCGCGGCCCGTTCAACATGGTTGCGCCCTACGCGGTCCGCAATGAACAGTTTGCCGCCACGCTCGGGCATGTGATGCATCGTCCGGCCTTTATGCGCACGCCCGCCAGCGCCATCAAGCTGATGATGGGCGAATCAGCGGTGTTGGTGCTCGGCGGCCAACATGTGTTGCCAAAGCGGTTAGAAGAGTCAGGGTTTGGTTTTCGCTGGTACGATTTAGAAGAAGCGTTGCGGGATGTCGCCGGTTAGCCAGGTCGTTGTAGGGTCGCCATTTATGGCGACCTGGCTCCATTAACTCCGCTGTTGCGCGACACGTGATTTCAACTCAACCGGTTCGCGAGTCTTTCCCGGCTGCGGCACGCGAATGATAAAGGTCAGCACCCCCGCAAAGAGATACAATCCGGTATACGCCCACACCACGCCTACAATATCGAAAAACGGCAGCATCACCGAAGCGATAGCGGGCGCAACAAAGTTACTCAACCCGGCCGACAGGTTGTAAATCGACACGGCCGCCCCTTTGTGATGTGGCTCCAGCGTCGGGAATACGGCGGTCATTGGCACAAAGGCCGCGACAAAAATCCCCAACATCACTGCAGGAATCAGCGCCACCCAGAAGTTATGTCCGGCATACAGCGGCAGGTAATAAAATGCCAGGCTGGAGATCGCCATGCCGAGGCAGCCAAACCAGCGCACCTGACGAATCCAACCCAGCTTCTCGCCCGTTATGCCCCAGAAGATGTTGGTAAAAATGGTGACGAAGAAAAACACCGCCCAGATTTGCAGCCACTCGGAAAGGGTGAAACCAAGACGATCAACGAACAGCAGTGGCATGATGATGGCAAAACCAAACAACGACAGCGTATTAATGATGCGAATCAAACAGGCATAAAACACGTGCTGATTGGTAAACAGAATGGTCACTGCCCGCGACATCTCCGTCATTTTGTCACGCAGCGGCAAATTGACGCGCGACCGGTCAACCGGCACATGGCGCAAACTGAAATAGGCCAGCACACCACCGCACGCCACCCAAATGATCGCCAGCCACAGCGTACCGGTTTCACCGAGCATCGGGATAGTGAGACTCGGCAAATAACTGCCGACCACGCCGATTCCAACCGAATACATCGCCCAAAACCAACCGGTAGCGGCCGCCAGTTTTTCGCGCGGTAGTACCTGCACCAGCATCATCATGAATGAATAGATAAATAGCGGATACGCCAGGCCGCGAATACCGTAAAACAGCACCATCAGCGGATAGTTACGCATTCCCAGGCCAAGCGACATAAACAGCGTGTGCATGACGATCCACAGTACGAAGCCAATCATCATCGCGCGCTGCGGTGTTATCAGTTCCGCCACCACGCCCGATGCCCACGCTGCCAGCGCCGCCGCCAATCCGTAGAAAGTAAACACCACCGCAGACTGCGCCGGGGTGAAGCCCATATCGGTAATATGGCGCGACAGGAATGCCATTTCGAAGCCGTCGCCTGCCATAAAAATAGCGATAGCGAGGAAGCCCCAAAACATCTTTTTCGGCAAGCCAAACCAGTAATCATTTGATTGCATCTCAATCATCCTCTGTTTGGAATTATTGGGGCAGCAGCGCGCGTGCCTGTTGCTGTTGCGCATAGAGCGCGCGGAACAGCTGCAATCGCTGTTGCAGCACGGCGCCGCGTGCGGCATCCGGCTGATAACGCGCCTGTAGCGGCGGTTTAAGACATACTTCATTTTCTGCGCCGCCAGCGGCCAGCCACGCCAGACGCGCGGCACCCAAGGCGCCCGAGGCGCTGGCAGGATGCGTGACGATCGGCAGCTGAAGCACATCAGCAATCAGCTGCGCCCACAGCGTGCTGCGCGCCCCGCCGCCGGTCAGACTGCACTGCCGAATCTGCCGCTGTGCATCACCGAGCACCGCGAAACCATCAGCCAGACCAAAAGCCACGCCCTCAATTACCGCATAGCCAAGTAGCGCACGCGGCGTTTCGTGGCGCAGATTAAAGAAAGAGCCCGAAGCATCAGGATCGTTGTGTGGCGTGCGTTCGCCGGAGAGATACGGCAGGAAAACTGGCGCATAGCGTCGCTGTTCCTCGCTGAGTTGCGCCATCTCATCCATTAGCTGGCTTTCCGTAACAGACAGTAAATTGCACAGCCAGCGCAGGCAGCTGGCGGCACTGAGCATCACACTCATCTGATGCCAGCGTCCGGGCAAAGCGTGGCAGAAGGCGTGAACGCCCGATTGCGGATCGGCCCGTAAACGATCGTTAACCACGAATATCACGCCAGAAGTACCGAGTGAGATAAAGGCATCGCCCGGATTGACCGCGCCGACGCCCACCGCCGAGGCCGCATTATCGCCGCCGCCGCCCGCCACGCTAACCGACGCCGATAAACCCCAGAGAGTTGCCAGCTCGCTCTTGAGCGTGGCGCTCACTGCGCTGCCCTCGACCAAATCCGGCATGTGGGCGCGCGTCAGTCCGGTGATGGCTAACAGTTCGTCGGACCAGTCGCGCTGTGCCACGTCAAGCCACAGCGTGCCCGCCGCATCAGAAGGTTCACTGACAAACTGTCCGGTCAGGCGCCAGCGCAGGTAATCTTTTGGCAACAGCACTTTGTCGATGCGCTGGAAAATCTCCGGCTCATGTTCCGCCACCCAACGCAGTTTTGGCGCGGTAAAGCCTGGCATGATCATGTTGCCACTTAGCTGCATCATTTCCGGATGTTGCGCACTGAGCGCTGCACATTGTGGTGCGCTGCGCGTGTCATTCCACAGGATGCATGGACGCAGCACTTCGCCTTGCGCATCCAGCAATACCGCACCGTGCATTTGCCCTGACAAACCGATGGCACGGATCTCACGCCAGGCCTGTGCGTCCTGCTGGCGCAATTCGGCGAGGACGTCACCGCACGCTTGCCACCAGCGCTCGGGATCCTGTTCAGCCCAGTGCGCATGCGGACGCTGTACATTAAGCGTGGCGTGATGGGAGGCAACAATATCGCCCTGTGCGTTGATGATCAGCGCTTTGAGTTCCGAGGTGCCAATATCAATTCCAAGATACATGATGCGCTCCTTACACCGCGGCCAGCGTGCGTTCCGGCTGTTTCAGCCACTGCTGCAGGTCTGCTACGGTGCGCGTCATCAGCGCATGAAACGCCTTGTCCTGTGCCAGTTCGCCAAACAGCGCACTATCGCTCAGGAAAGCGGTAAGTGCATCGGGACGGCTAAACTGCTGACGCAACGCATCCGTCTGCAACACGCCATCCTGATAGGTGTAAGGCAGGTCATCATTAGCCCAACGTTGCAGGAACAGGAAGAACAGCGCAGGCAGCACGGCAGTCGCCGCCGGTTCTGCCCCGCGCTGATAGCATTCGCACAGCGTTGGCGTCACCATGCCGGGGATTTTCGACAAACCGTCCGCGCCAACACGCTGATTGGTGTCTTTGATAAAGGGATTGCTGAAACGCGCCAGAACCACATCGCGATAGTCGGCCAAATCCAGCGGGCTTGGCGACAGCGATGGCATCACATCCTGTGTCACGTAGTCATAAGCTAATTGATAAATCGCCGGCTGACGCGTGCTGTCATCAATGTGATTGAGACCAATCAGCGTGCCTGCCCAGGCAATTGCCGCATGCGTGGCGTTGAGAATGCGAATTTTCGCCTCTTCCCACGGCAATACCGATTCCACCAGCTCAACGCCAACCTTCTCCAACTGCGGGCGACCGGCAATGAAGTCATCTTCAATCACCCATTGAATAAAGGATTCGGCCATTACCGCCGCACCATCATCTTTACCCGTGGCGGCTTTGACGCGCTCAGCCACCTCGGCGGTTGGCCGCGGCGTAATGCGATCCACCATGGTGTTTGGCGACGTAGTATTTTCTCGCACCCAACTCGCTAATGCGTTGTCGCCTTTGGCCGTAAGAAACGTGAGGAAGCCTTGACGGAAGCGTTCGCCGTTATGGCGCAGGTTGTCACAGTTGAGCAGCGTGACAGGCGCACCACCGTTGGCCAGGCGGTGCATGAGAATGCGCGCCAGTGCGCCATAAATCGTGCGGATGTCGCCGTTTATATCGGCCTGCACATCAGGCTGCGTGAGGTCGAGTTCGAAATTAGGCGTTAAATAGTAACCGGCTTCGGTGACGGTAAAACCTATCACGCGGGTTTCACTTTTCGCCCCCTGCTCAACCAGCGCGCTGATGTCGCTGTCCCACGGCAGAATTTTGCGCAGTGAAGTGATGGTTTCGTAATCACGTTCGCCTTCTGGTGTCACCGTCTCCAGCACATATTCGCCATTTTGCGCAGCAAGTTGTTTCAGCAGCGGTGCCGCATCGTTACGGATATTACCCAGCGCAATGCTCCAGCTCTCATCGCCCTGCTCGCGCAATTTATGCAGATACCACGCCTGATGCGCTCGGTGGAAAGAACCTGCGCCGATATGCATCCACACTGATTGATTGGTCATCTTCGCCTCAAAATAAACATTTGCCAAAGTTAAGGGCATTTGCCCGATTTCATTTAGCATAGTGCGTGCGACGTCGATCGTTCTGCGAGCCAAATCACAATTAATACTTTTGCTCAATTTTAGGGCTTTTGCTCAATTAGCACATGTTCCGCATATCGCGTTAACATGGCGCACCGGTTTTGACGGAACAGCGCGATGAGCAGAGAAGAGAAAAAACAAGAACTGGCAGCACGTGCGGCCTGGATGTATTACGTGGCGGGCGTGACGCAGCAGGAGATTGCACGCGCATTAGGATTGTCACGTCAGGTGGCGCAGCGTTTAGTCTCCAGCGCGCGTGAAATGGGCATGGTGAGCGTAAAGATTGATCATCCGGTGACCCATTGTTTGCATCTGGCGAGCGACGTTCAGGAGAAGTTTGGCCTGCAACTATGCCGCGTGGTGCCTTCCGCCAACCTTGATGATGACGCCATCCAGCAGATGCTGGCGGTAGAAGGTGCGGCAGTAATGGCGCAATACATCAGCGAGGAGCAACCGCAGGTGTTTGGCATTGGTTCCGGTAAGACGCTGCGTTCGATGATTGATGCGCTTCCCTGGGTTGAACGACCGCAGCATCAGTGCGTTTCGATGATTGGCGCGATTGCGCGGGATGATTCGGGCACGCGCTACGATGTGCCACTGAAGATGGCGGAGAAGATGCAGGGCAAGTATTTCTTCATTCCTGCGCCACTGTATGCCGACACGCCGGAAGATAAAGCGATGTGGATTCAGCATCAGGTTTATCAGCGCGTGACGTTACGCGCGTTGCAGGCCCATGTCGCTTTCGTTGGCATCGGTGAAGTGCAGCCGGGCTGCCCGCTGCATGCCGAAGGTTTTATCACCGATGCGCAAGTTGCTGCGCTCAACGCACGCGGCGTGGTCGGCGAAATGCTCGGACACTTTTTCAATCAGCAAGGCGAACGCGTGTTGGGGGAAACCGATGAACTGCTGACGAGCGTGTTGCTCGAGAGCCAGACGCAACGCCAGATTATTGGCTTCGCCGGCAGCGAGCGTAAATATCCGGCGATCCGCGCGGCGCTGCAGGGCGGCTGGGTGTCAGGTTTGGTGACGGATGAGGATACGGCGCTGAAGTTGCTGCGGGAGTAAAATGTGCTGGCTGTCCCCCATCCCGGCCTTCCCCCGCCAGCGGGGGAAGGAGACGCTGCCACATGCAGCATCAGTACGCACATATTGCAGCATCTTCCTCCCCCATTTATGGGGGAGGACCGAGGTGGGGGACAGCGTGCACAGAAACTACTTCAACGATCCCTTTAAAAACTGCTGCAAGCGCGGGCTTTTCGGGTTTCCGAACAGCTCATCCGGCGTGCCCTGCTCTTCAATTTTGCCCTGATGCAGGAAGATCACGTGATTAGAGACGTGACGAGCAAACTCCATCTCGTGTGTTACCACCACCATGGTTTTGCCCTCTTCCGCTAGCTTCTGCATGATGCGCAGCACTTCGCCGACCAATTCTGGATCGAGCGCAGAAGTGGGTTCGTCAAACAGCAATACTTCTGGCTCCATCGCCAACGCACGCGCAATCGACACGCGCTGCTGCTGGCCACCAGAGAGATGCACTGGATACTTGGCGCGCGCCCGCGCATCAATGCCGACTTTATCCAGATACTTAATCGCACGCTCACGCGCTTCTGCCTTGCTCAATCCCAGCACCTGAATCGGTGCTTCGGTGACGTTATCCAGCACCGTCATGTGGCTCCACAGATTGAAGTGCTGAAATACCATGGTGAGGCGCGTGCGCAGCATACGCAGTTGCTCTTTGTTAGCGACTTTGAGTTGACCATCAGTGTCGCGCACCAAATTGATTTGCTGATTGTTAACCACAATCGTGCCTTCACTCGGTTTCTCGAGGAAGTTAATGCAGCGCAAGAAAGTACTTTTCCCGGAACCAGACGAGCCAATAATGCTGATCACATCGCCAGCATTAGCCTGCAGCGATACGCCTTTTAATACTTCATGTTCACCGTAACGTTTGTGCAGTTCGGTAACGCTTAATTTATTGTCAGCCATAGTGATACTCAATGCGATGAAGAAGGTTTTACGTGCGCCAGGAAGCGTTGTTCAGCCTTGCGGAACAAGCTTATCAGCCCGTAAGAGATAATCAGATACAGCACCGCAGCGATGCCGAACGCGGTAAACGGCTGATAGGTGGCCGAGTTGATATCGCGCGCGATTTTTAACAGGTCCGGCACGGTGGCGGTAAATGCCAGCGCGGTGGAGTGCAACATCAAAATCACTTCATTGCTGTACGCCGGCAGTGCGGTGCGCAGTGCCGAAGGCAGAATGATGCAGCGATACAATTTAAACGGCGAGAAGCCATAGGCGCGGGCCGCTTCGATTTCACCGTGCGGCACCGAGCGAATTGCACCGGCAAAGATTTCGGTGGTATAGGCGCAGGTATTCAGCGTGAACGCCAGCAGCGTACAGTTAAGCCCGCTGCGGAAGAAGGCGTTGAGCAGTTCAGTACCTTTCACCACTTCCAGCGTGTACATGCCAGAGTAGAACACCAGCAGCTGCACATACAGCGGCGTGCCGCGGAACACGTAGGTAAACAGCCATACCGGCGTAGAGATAAAGCGGTTGGAGGAGACGCGGGCAATCGCCAGCAGCACGGCAAGCGAACCGCCGATCACTACCGAGATGATCAATAACCACAGCGTAATCGCGATGCCGGTAAAACGGTAACCATCGGTCCAGAGCAGCTGTTTCCAATATTCCTGAATAATCTCAATCATAGCTCTGCCCTTTTCACACCCACCGTGTAGCGACGTTCAAGCCACCACAGCACGCCGTTCGACAGCGTGGTAAACACCAGATAAATCACACCCGCCACAATGGCGAAGTAGAACGGCTGCCAGGTGCTTTTTCCGGCCAGCTGCGTGGCTTTCACCACATCTTCCAGACCCAGCAGCGAGACCAGCGCCGTGGCTTTAAGAATAACCTGCCAGTTGTTGCCGATACCCGGCAGCGCAAAGCGCATCATGGCCGGGAACAGAATGCGACGGAAGGTTTGTAAGCCGGTAAAACCGAAAGCCGTTGCCGCTTCGATTTGCCCTTTTGGCACGGCGAGAAATGCGCCACGGAAGGTTTCAGTAAAGTAAGCGCCGTAGATAAAGCCGAGCGTAATGATACCGGCGACCATCGGGTCGATATCAAACTGTGCCAGTCCCAGCGCGTCGGTGATCATATTCAGGACGATCTGCAGACCGTAGAAGATCAGCAGCATCAATACTAAGTCGGGTACACCGCGAATTAAGGTGGTGTAGCCTTCAAACAGCATCGCCAGCGGGCGACTGCGGGAGAGTTTGGCGCCAGCGCCAATTAAGCCGAGCACCACTGCCAGCAACACCGAACTGAGCGCCAGCTCCAGCGTCACAAGGGTACCCTTGAGGATTACTTCGGAATAGCCATACAACATGATTCAATCCTGTCGTGAGGAAAATGTAAAATTACCGTCTAGTGCAAAAAACGGCACTGACCAAGACATTCGAGTCGCAGGAAGGCGGCAAGTGTATGAATTCCCGGGAGCTTACACAAGTAAGTGACCGGGATGAATACACGAAGCCAACGATCCTGCGGCTTAAAGGGCTAAAGTCAGGAGACAGAACTGTTAGTCGCCGTACACGTTAAAATCAAAATACTTCTTAGCAATCTTGTCGTAAGTGCCGTCTTTACGCATTTCGCCAAAGGCTTTATCAATCGCCGCCTTCAAGTCTGCGTCATCTTTACGCAAACCCATACCGGTACCGACACCAAAGATTTTGTCGTCCTTCACTGCTGGGCCCGCAAAAGCATATTTTGCGCCAACTGGCTGCTTCAGGAAGCCTTCGCTCGCCTGCACTTCATCCTGGAACGCGGCATCAATACGGCCGGCGTTCAAATCCTGATACACCAGATCCTGGTTAGCGTAAGGCGTAACGGTGACCCCTTTTGGCTGCCAGTACTCTTTTGCATAGGTTTCCTGCGTAGTGCCTTGCAGCAGACCAATATTTTTGCCTTTGAGCGATTCAATGGTTGGCTTCAGCGTGGAGCCTTTTGGCGCCACTAAGCGAGCATTCGCCGCGTAGAGTTTTTCAGAGAAGTTGATCTCTTCCTGACGCTTTTCGGTGATAGAGAGAGAAGAGATGATGGCGTCGATTTTCTTCGCTTTCAGCGACGGGATCAGCGCATCGAAATCACTTTCCACATAAGTACATTTAGTCTTGATACGCTTACAAATTTCGTTCGCCAGATCGATATCAAAGCCCACCAGCTGGCCTTGCGCGTTCTTAGATTCGAATGGCGGATAAGTCGGGTCAGTTCCGATGCGCAACGACTGCGGCACAGCGGCGAAGACACTCGCGCTGCTTGCCATTGCCAGCATCAGAGAAAGAGCCAAAACTCGCTTTTTCATAGGTAACCCTCAAGTGAAGTGCTTATTGTTATGTGGTGCGTGATGTGTTGGTTTGCGCTGTAAGATGTGCACATTTCATGCCAGTTCTGTGAATCGGCTAAACGCTGCGCAAGCGCACTAAATACTGCGCCCGTGAGCGGCGCAAGCACTTAGTTTGTGAGGGAAATATAACAGCGGTGTGAGGAAGAAAAAGCGACATTGTTAACTTTTGGTGCACAAGATGCACGAAGAGTGATCGCGCACGCGAATTTGCACACCAACAGTGCATTAATGCACCATTATGCGCCACTCCAGCGCGTGAAAAGATCTTCTGGCAGCTCAATATCGAACTGATCGAGCACGCGATTAACCGTTTGATCGACTAAATCGCCAATCGATTGGGGACGGTGATAGAACGCCGGCACCGGCGGCATAATCAGTGCACCTAGCTCAGCTGCCGTGGTCATCATGCGCAGATGTCCTAAATGCAGCGGCGTTTCGCGCACGCACAGCACCAGCTTACGCTGCTCTTTTAACACCACATCAGCGGCGCGGGTCAGCAAACTGTCGCTGTAACTGTGGACAATGCCTGAGAGCGTTTTCATGGAGCAAGGAGCAATCGCCATACCGAGGGTTTTGTAAGAACCGGATGAGATGCTGGCGGCGATATCGCGTACGTCATGCACCACATCGGCCATCGCTTGCACCTCACGCAGGCTGAAATCGGTCTCCAGCGCCAGCGTTTGCCGCGCCGCGGGACTGACCACCAAATGGGTTTCCACTTCCGCCAGCGGTTGCAGCACTTGCAACATGCGCACACCATAGATCGCGCCGCTGGCGCCGGAAATTCCAATGATCAGTCGTTTCATCATTTAGCCTTGCTCGTTCAGATTGCGGCAATGATAGCGGCTCGCTGAGCAAAAATACAAAAACAAACAGGGCGGGATTGCGCCCGCCCTGCTTTTACTCTGTCACCACGTTCGGCTTAGCCTTCGTTGTGCAGCTCCAGGCCTTCTACTTCTGTCTGACGCGCGATGGCTTTGGAATCGTCATTACGCAGCGACTGCAGATACTCAAGGTACTGTTGATCGACATCTTTAGTGACATAAATGCCGTTGAATACCGAGCACTCGAACTGGGCAATATCCGGATTCTCTTCGCGCACGGCTTCGATCAGATCGTCCAGATCCTGGAAAATCAACGCATCGGCTTTAATCAGCTGGCGAATCTCTTCCACTTCACGCCCGTGCGCAATCAGTTCCGTCGCGCTTGGCATGTCGATGCCGTAAACGTTCGGGAAACGAATTTCCGGTGCTGCTGAAGCCAGGTAAACCCGTTTCGCACCGGCTTCACGCGCCATTTCGATAATCTGTTCCGAAGTGGTGCCGCGCACGATGGAGTCATCCACCAGCAACACGTTCTTATCACGGAACTCAGCGCGGTTGGCGTTCAGCTTACGGCGTACCGCGCTGCGACGCAGCTGCTGGCCCGGCATAATGAAGGTACGGCCAACGTAGCGGTTTTTCACAAATCCCTGACGATACGGCTTGTCGAGGATACGCGCGATTTCCAGCGCGATATCGGTTGAAGTTTCCGGAATCGGAATCACCACATCGATATCCAGATCTTCCCACTCGCGGGCGATTTTATCGCCCAGCTTGGTGCCCATGCGCACGCGCGCGCTGTACACCGAAATTTTGTCGAGGAACGAATCCGGACGGGCAAAATAGACGTACTCGAACAGGCACGGGTTGGTTTTCGGGTTCTCCGCGCATTGACGCGTAGAGAGCTGGCCTTGCTCGGTGATGTACACCGCTTCACCTGGTGCCACGTCACGGATGAATTCGAAGCCCAGCGTATCCAGTGCGACGCTTTCCGACGCCACCATGTATTCAGTGCGGCCATCGGCGATCACGCGCTTGCCCAGCACGAGCGGACGAATACCGTTTGGATCGCGGAAGGCGACCATACCGTGTCCGATAATCATTGATACCACTGCGTAAGCGCCGCGCACCTGCTGATGCACCGCCGCCACCGCAGCAAAAATGTTGTCAGCTTCCAGCGGATAGTGCTGAAAACGGTCCAGCTCCTGCGCGAAGATGTTCAGCAGGATTTCGGAATCAGAGGTGGTATTAACGTGACGGCGACCCGTTTCGAACAGCTGTTTACGCAGTTCATGGGCGTTGGTCAGGTTGCCGTTATGCGCCAACGTGATGCCATAAGGGGAGTTCACGTAGAAAGGCTGCGCTTCAGAGGCGCTGGAGCTGCCTGCCGTTGGATAGCGCACGTGACCAATCCCGATGTTGCCCTGCAGACGCTGCATATGGCGTGCTTCGAACACATCGCTGACCAGACCGTTAGCTTTACGCAAACGGAAGCAGTTAATAGCATCGATGGTACAAATGCCGGCGGCATCCTGCCCGCGGTGCTGAAGCACCGTTAACGCGTCATAGATTGACTGGTTTACTGGCATGAAACCGGTGATACCAACAATACCGCACATATTGTCATTTCCTCATTAGCCGCACTCCCGATGGTGTCACCGGGGTAAAAAACTCGACGTGCTTTTCAGGTAATCGAAAAACCACCTGATGATGTAACTGAACTGGGGAATGAGTTGCGACTGTTGCCAGTCAGGACTTTTGGAAAAGCCGGTGAATGTATCGAGAAAGAACAGCATAGCAGACACGATCAGCACGCCACGCAACGCCCCGAAACAGACCCCCAACACCCTGTCGGTTCCCGACAAGCCAGTTTTTTCAACCAGCGAGCCGATCACATAGTTCACGATGGCACCCACAATCAGGGTGGCAACGAATAACACCGCGATAGCGATGCCGTTGCGAACCAGTTCGTCGTCAAAACCCGTAAACCAGACTGCAAGGTAGGCGTAATAATGACTGGCGACAAAAAACGCACATCCCCAGGTAACGAGAGATAAGGCTTCCCGGACAAACCCACGAATCAGGCTGACCAGAGCCGAAAAACCAACTACCGCAATAATGACGTAATCAATCCAGATCATGAACTCTTCCAGCCCAGTGCTATCGCACCCCTGCATCCAGTTCGGGGCGCATTCTAACAGAAAAAGAAAACGTTTGCGTAGGGTTTTCCGGTTCTGTTTCCGCAAAAAGGGCGATGAAAAAAACTTTCCTCGCCCTGTGTGTTATCAGCGATTTAATCCACTGATATTTAATAATTTTATTGCCGCGCTTCGCTACAAAATTTTTGTAAAGCCGCGCCTTTTTCTGCCATCGGCGCGGCTTATCAGCGCTTTATCGCGCGCTATACGGTTTCACCACGCCACCGAGGCCGGAGATACTTTGCAGTTCGCTCAGCGAACCTTGCAGCTTCGCTTTATTGGCATCCGGACCGACATAAATACGGGTGATTTGTCCCTGCACCGGCGTGGACGGCACGGTGAAGGCGCGATAACCAGAGAGACGCAGCTGCGCCACAATCTCGCTCACTTTTGCCGCGTTCTTCAACGCACCCAACTGCACAACAAATGCCTGACCGGCTGGCGCTGCGGGTTCGCTCTGCTTCGGCGTTTCCACCGGTTTAGGCTGTTCCACCAGCTTCGGCTGCTCAACCGGTTTCGGCTTCGGTTGCTCAACCGGTTTTGGCTTCGCTTGCTCAACCGGCTTCGGTTTCGGCTGCTCGACCGGTTTTGGCTTCGGCTGTTCAACCGGTTTCGGTTGGATTTGCTGATGCACCGGCGGCGGCGTTACCACGCTTGGCTCGCTATTCTGCGTCGGCTGGGCGCTGCCATTAGTGGCAGTTTTACCCCCGTTTTGACTCTGCGCCGCACCTGCCCCTTCTGGCGGCTGTGCGGGTAGAGGTTGGGTTACCGGCGGCACCATTTCGCTATCCTGCTGATCGTCCGGTTTTGGCACCAGCGGAATCGCCGCGAACTCTTCTTTATAATGCTTTTTCTTTCCGTCCAGCAGGCCGGGCAACACGATGACACCGATCGCCACCAGAATGACCGTACCGACTAAGCGATTTTGGAACTTACTTGCCACTGCCGTTCTCCGCTGCCATCGATTCCATAACCTGCGCTACGGTGTGAAAAGAGCCACACACCAGAATCACATCTTCGGGACGCGCCTGCTGACGCGCCGCTTGCCAGGCTGCATCAACGTTGCTGTAAGGCACGCCGCCATCCACATGCGCCAGCAGCTCATCGGCTGAGGCACCGCGTGGGCCATCAAGCGGCGCGCAATACCAGCGATCAACCTGCGGCGCCAGCGCCGCCAACGTGCCCGCGATATCTTTGTCGTGCAGCATGCCAACCACCGCATGCACTTCCCCGCTGTGCGCCTCTTCAGCCAGACGCGAAGCCAGATAGTAAGCGGCATGCGGATTGTGCGCCACATCGAGAATCACGCGCGGCGCTTCGCTGACGGTCTGGAAACGTCCCGGCAGAATAGCCAGCGGCAGATGCTGACGAATAATCGCTTCGCTTACCGTCAAACCTGACGCACGCAGCGCGGTAAGTGCGGTCGCAGCATTGGGTAACGGCACCTGCGGCAGCGGTAAATCACGCAGTTCACCGTGCGCATCCTGCAACGTCCAGCTGGCGCCGGTTTGCTGCCATTGCCAGTCGCGATTACGTTGCAGCAGCACGGCGCCCTTCTCAGCCGCGACCTGCGCGATGGTACCCGGCATGTCGGCTTCACCGACTACCGCCGGTTTACCTGCGCGGAACACCCCGGCTTTTTCCCGGCCGATGCTTTCACGATCCGGACCGAGCCAATCGGTGTGATCCAGCGCAATGCTGGTGATCACCGCCACATCGGCATCGACAATATTGGTTGCATCAAGACGTCCGCCAAGGCCGACTTCCAGTATCACCACATCAAGATTGGCCGCGCGGAACAGATTGAAAGCCGACAAGGTGCCGAACTCAAAGTAGGTCAGTGAAATGTCATCGCGTCCGGCTTCAATCGCGGCAAAACTGGCGCTGTGCTGCGCCTCATCCAGTTCTGCGCCCTGCACGCGTACGCGCTCGGTGTAACGTACCAGATGCGGCGAGCTGTAGACGCCCACGCGATAGCCCGCAGCAATCAGCAACGTTTCCAGCGTGCGGCAGGTCGTGCCTTTGCCGTTAGTGCCGGCGACGGTGAAGACAAAGGGAGCAGGTTTGAGCAGGTCGAGGCGAGCAGCGACGCGTTGAATACGATCCAGGCCTAATTCAATGGCCTGAGAATGCAGGTGCTCAAGATAATGAAGCCACGTGGCCAAAGGCGACGTGGCTTGAGGAAGAGAATTATCCATGTGTCCCGTTCTTAATAAATACACATCATCCTTCAAGCTGCAGCGGCGTTGGCTGCGTTCATTCACCCCGGTCACTTACCAAAGTCAGCTCCCGGGGATGCATTCACTTGCCGCCTTGCTGCAGCTCGAATGATGTCGTGTAGACGGTGCATTGGAGGAAAGGAAGATTCCTTTCCGTTGCCTGTCAGGCTTCGTTGCTCTCCGGCTCAGCCACATCAGGCTGATTACCATCCTGCAGCGGTGCTGGCAGGTTCATCATTTTCGCCAGCAGACTTGCCAGCTTAAAGCGCATTTCCGGGCGACGGATAATCATGTCGATCGCGCCTTTCTCAATCAGGAACTCGCTACGCTGGAAGCCCGGCGGCAGTTTTTCGCGCACGGTCTGCTCGATAACGCGTGGACCGGCAAAGCCGATCAGCGCTTTCGGTTCCGCCACGTTGAGGTCGCCCAACATCGCGAAGCTGGCTGACACGCCGCCCATGGTTGGGTCGGTCAGCACGGAGATGTACGGCAAGCCGCGCTCCTGCATTTTCGCCAGTGCCGCACTGGTTTTCGCCATTTGCATCAGCGACTGCAGCGCTTCCTGCATACGTGCACCGCCTGACGCGGAGAAGCAGATCAGTGGGCAGTTGTCTTCCAACGCCTGCTCAACGCCACGCACAAAGCGCGCGCCAACCACTGAACCCATTGAGCCGCCCATAAAGGAGAACTCAAAAGCCACAGCGACAATCGGCATACCGTGCAGCGTGCCTTTCATCGCCACCAGCGCGTCTTTCTCGCCGGTGTCTTTCTGTGCGGCGACCAAACGGTCTTTATACTTCTTCGAGTCGCGGAACTTCAGCAGATCCTTTGGTTCCAGCTCGCTACCCAGCTCAACCAGCGAACCTTCATCCAGCATGCTATGCAAACGCTCACGGGCGTGCATACGCATGTGATGGTCGCACTTCGGGCAGACTTCGAGGTTACGCTCCAGCTCGGCGCGGTACAGCACCTGTCCACAGCTATCGCACTTGGTCCACACCCCTTCCGGGATGCTGGCTTTGCGCGTTGGCGTGGCAGTGCTTTTATTCAGTATGCGTTCAATCCAGCTCATTGATGACCTTTCTATTTAATGCTGACCTGGTCCAGTCTTCTCATTGCTGCTGAAATCACCTTCAGCAGGCCGTAAATGTCGCTCATTAAACCACAACCCGTTCACGCTGTGGATAAAAATCTGGTTACGAGCTTACTGTGACTTCTGCTGGCGGCGATGACGCCACACTTCAATTACGCCTGGCAGTATAGAAACAATGATGATGCCGACGATCAGCAGCTTCAGGTTCTCCTGCACAATCGGCAAGTCGCCAAACAGATAACCGGCGTAAGAGAACAGCAGCACCCACAGCAGTGCGCCCGTCACGTTAAAGAGCGCGAAGTGGCGATAAGACATATGTCCCATCCCTGCCACGAAGGGGGCAAAGGTTCGCACGATTGGTACAAAGCGCGCAAGTATAATGGTTTTGCCGCCATGGCGGTCGTAGAACGCGTGGGTTTTATCGAGGTAACTGCGACGGAAAATTTTCGAGTTCGGATTACTGAACAGCTTCTCCCCGAACAAACGCCCAATGGTGTAGTTCACCGCATCCCCAAGGATGGCGGCAATCACTAACAGCGTCACCATCAGATGCACGTTGAGATCGTTACCCGGCAATGCCGCCAATGCACCGGCGACAAACAGCAGCGAATCACCTGGCAGGAACGGCGTCACCACTAAACCCGTTTCACAGAACAGAATCAGGAACAGAATGGCGTAAATCCAGATGCCGTACTGCGCCACCAGCTCGGCTAAATGCACATCAATATGCAGAATAAAATCGATCAAAAAATGGATGAACTCCATACGACTCCCGACATCCTAATTAACGGTTAATCCGCGAGGAACAACGGTCCCAACGCAGGCTGAGGTAAAGCAAAGTGGGATGGATAATCCACCGCCACCAGATAAAGCCCCTCGGCTTTGGCGGTCGCCGCCGCCAGCTTACGATCTTTGGCCGCGAGCAGCGTCGCCATCCACTCTTCCGGCTGATTGCCCGTGCCGATTTCCATCAGGCTACCGACAATATTACGTACCATATGATGCACAAACGCGTTGGCTTTGATATCCACCACCACATACGGTCCATGACGCGTGACGTTGAGATGCATCACGTTGCGCCACGGCGTACGTGACTGACACTGCACCGCGCGGAACGAGGTAAAGTCATTCTCGCCAATCAGCGCCTGCCCGGCGCGCTGCATCTTTTCCACATCCAGCGGATGATAATAATGGGTAATGCCATTCCCCAGAATTGCCGGACGCAGCCGGTGGTTGTAGATCACGTAGCGATAACGGCGCGCCGTGGCGCTAAAACGTGCATGGAACTCGTCCGGCACTGCTTTCACCCAACGCACCGCGATGTCATCGGGCAGATTGGCGTTAACGCCTAACGTCCAGGCCGCGTCGGCACGCGGCGAGGTGGTTTCAAAATGCACCACTTGCCCGGTGCCGTGCACGCCAGCATCGGTGCGGCCAGCGCAGAACACCACCACCGGGTGATCGGCGACCTTCGACAGCGCCTTCTCCAGCTTTTCCTGCACGCTGCGCACTTCATTTTGCCGCTGCCAGCCGTAATAACGGCTGCCATCGTATTCAATACCCAACGCCAGCTTAAGCGTTTTACCTTCAGGCAACATTAATAGAAATACTCCTGCACCAGCTTCTCGGCGGTTTTGACTGCCATCAGTGCGCCGCCGAAACGGATGTTGTCTGCCACTGACCAGAACTGCAGCAGCTCAGGAATGCCGTAATCATTGCGCACGCAGCCAATGCTCAGTACTTCACTGCCGGAGGCATCGCCTACTTGAGTAGGATAATCACTCTCCTCGCTCAGATTGATATCACCAGAGCGACCCAGTTCATCGCGCGCTTCTTCAGCTGACAACGGACGCAGATTTTCCACATGCACGATCTGCGCATTACCATAGAACACCGGCGCTTGAACGCTGCTCACCGCAATCGGCAAACCTTCATCCTGTAGCACCTTACGCACCTGCTCAACCACGCGGCGCTCACTCTCAACGCTGCCATTGCTGTCAGCCAGCAGCGGCAGAATGTTGAACGCCAGCTGGCGGCCAAAATAGTGCTGTTCAGCAGGCACGCCGTTCAACAAACGCGCGCTTTCACCGGCTAAACCGTCCACCGCGGCTTTACCGTGGCTGGAGGCCGCAATCAGGTTGGTCACCTGCAAACGGCTCAGGCCAGCCAGATCCACCAGCGGTTTGATCGCGCACAACAGTTGACTCACCAGGCTGTCGGCCACGGTGATAATGTTGCGATTACGGTAATCCGCCAGCACTTGCGGATTCACATCTGGCACCACCAGCGGCACGTCCGGTTCAAGCGCGAACAGATCGCTGCTATCAATCACCAGACAACCCTGGCTCGCGGCTTCTTCGGCATAGCGCGCCGAGGCTTCACGTCCGGCGGTGAAAAACGCTAACTGCACCTGCGTCCAGTCAAACTCGGCCGCATCCTGCACCAGCACGGTACGTCCCTCAAAACGTTTGTTCTCACCGGCACCGTTTTCACTCGCCAGCAGATACAACTCACCAACCGGGAACTGGCGTTCAGCCAGCAGTTCCAGTACAGCGTTCCCTACTGCGCCTGTTGCGCCCAGTAGCGCGATATTCCAGCCGTCAGACATGTTGGTTTACTCCAGACAATGACACAAAAACAGAAGGCGGTGTTTTCACCGCCCGAGATTTAGGATTTATCCCCGCACTATTGCAGGTGATTGAATTAACTTTACAAACTGGCACGGAAGCCGAGTTGATTGAGCATCGCCACCGTCTCAGCATCATCGCAGTTCACTTGCAGCGATGACCATTCGCGACGCTCTTCATATTGTTTGCGCAGACGATCAAACTCGCCCGGTTTTGCCGCCACCTTGCGCAGTGGCGCATCGTCGCGGCGCACATCATACACCAGATGCACTAAGCGTTTTAGCGTTGGCTGATCGAGTTTGCCGCGCAGGGTGATAGAACCAAATTCGGGCGCAGGTAACAGGCTTTCCAGTGCGACCTGCTGTGGCTGACCGATAAAATCGCACCAGGCTTCAAACACTTGGGTGGTACCGCGCGCTTTGCCTTCCAGCGTGTAACCCGCGATGTGCGCAGTGGCGATATCCACCTTATCCAGCAGATCGAGCGACAGGTCCGGTTCCGGCTCCCACACATCCAGCACCACGCTGAGATCGTGGCGCATCTTCAACACTTCCAGCAGCGCAGCGTTATCCACCACCGCACCGCGGCAGGCGTTGATCAAAATGGTGTTGGGTTTAAGCGCCATCAGCAGCGCCGCATCGGCCAGATGCCAGCTTTTATACCGGCCCTCTTTAAACAGCGGCGTGTGGAAGGTCAGGATGTCGGCCTGCGCCACCAGATCATCCAGTGAATGGAAGGTTTCCTGATCGCCACGATCGGCGCGCGGCGGATCGCACAGCAGCGTTTTCACGCCCCACGCTTCTAAACGCTTCTGCAGGCGGCCGCCCACATTGCCTACGCCAACAATGCCCACCGTGCGATCGCGCAGTTCAAAACCATCGCGCTCTGCCAGCAGCAGCAGCGAGGAGAACACATATTCCACTACCGCAATAGCGTTACAGCCCGGCGCTGCCGAGAAGCTGATGCCCGCCTCCGCCAGCGACGCATCATCGATATGATCAGTACCCGCTGTCGCAGTGCCGACAAACTTCACCGGCGTACCGGCCAGCAGCGCCGCATTCACCTTGGTAACGGAACGCACCATCAAGCCGCTGGCATCCTGCAGCTCTGCTTCCGGCAACGGGCGTCCTGGTACCGCCAACACATCACCGGTGCGGCTGAACAGTTCATGGGCATAGGGCATATTTTCATCGACGAGAATTTTCACTGCGGCGGTCCTGTCTGGTTGAAATCAACGGGGGCATATTTTGGCATAAAGCCGGGGATTAACCTAACCGACTGCGATAGCGATCGGGCGTGGTACCGGCCTGCTGCTGGAACATCACAATCAGCGCTGATGCCGAACTGTAACCCAACTCATGGGCGATGCCCTGCACGCTGCAACCCTGCTCCAATAATGCGATAGCGCGCAGAAAGCGTAAACGTTGCCGCCATTCGCTGAACGACATATTCAACTGCTGCTGACAGCGTCGCGCCAGCGTACGCTCAGTGGTGAACACGCGCTTCGCCCATTGTGCCAGCGTGGTGTTATCGCCGGGATGCGCTTCGAGGGCGCGCAGAATCGGCGCGAGAAATTTGTCGTCCGACATCGGCAAATAGCTGTTGTGCACTGGGGCCATACGCAGGCGATCAATTAAGACTTCACACATCCGCCAGTCGGCTTGAGTCTGCGGCTGCGCCAGCTCGCGGCGGGCAAAGTCATTCATGATGGCGTGCCCGATGGCATCGACATGTAATAAGCAGGCTTTATCGGGCAGGCCCGCACAGCGATCGGCGGCAAGATTGAAAGTACGGAAGCGCGCATCGTTATGGTTATAGCTGCTGTGACGATGCCCGGCAGGAATCCAGATCGGAATATCGGCGGGCGTCAGCAGACGTTCGCCTTCCACTTCCATCTCCAGCACGTGACGGGTGACGAAGATCACCTGGCCCCAATCATGTGCGTGCGCGAGATATTCGGTTTTGGCGTTGACCTCGTCGTAACGCATGAAGTAGCGCAATAAGGGCGCATCAATTGGCGGCTGGTATTCGACTTGAAGATTCATTCTGTCCGGTCACTAACGAATATTGTCCGATTTTAACTATCTACTTTAAACCGGTCAAACGTAAACTATTCGCGATTATTTGAGGAGCTGTATCATGAATTTACTGTTTCCGCTGATCGCGGTGCTGATTTGGTCGATCAACACTATCGTCAGCAAACTCTCGGCGGGAAGTATCGATCCTGCGGCGATCTCCTTTTATCGCTGGCTACTGGCGCTGGTGGTGCTGGCACCGTTCTGCCTGCCAGGCGTGTGGCGTCATCGTCACACCATTAAAACGAACGGCTGGCGGCTGCTGATTCTCGGCTTGCTCGGCATGGTGCTGTATCAAAGCCTTGCCTATTACGCGGCGCACAGCGTTTCCGCAGTGATGATGGGTATCCTCGGCGCGACCATTCCGCTGCTGACCATTCTGCTCAGCCTTATTGTGCTGCGCCTCGCGCCAACACGCGGCATCCTGATTGGCGGCGCACTGTCGTTCGCCGGTTTGGTATGGCTGGTGAGCGAAGGCAACCCGGCGCAGTTGCTGAACCAACGCCTTGGCAATGGCGAATTGATGATGCTGGCGGCATCAACTTCTTACGCCTTGTACGGCGTGCTGACCAAGCGCTGGGCAATTCCGCTGCCGACCTGGCAAAGCCTGTATGTGCAGATTTTCTTTGGCGTGCTGCTGTTGCTGCCCGGCTTCCTGCGCGCACCGGATGTCACGTTGAACCTGCACAATCTGCCGCTGGTGCTGTATGCCGGACTGTTTGCGTCGATTATTGCGCCGTTTCTGTGGATCCTTGGCGTGCAGCGCCTGGGTGCCAGCACCACCAGCATCTTTATGAATTTCGTACCGGCATTTACTGCCATTATTGCCGTGATGTTCCTGCATGAGCAGTTGCATGCCTATCACTTGATTGGTGGCGGCATGACGTTAGTCGGCGTTATTCTGGCGCAACGTCTGAAAACCCCGTTACGCAAGCCGCGCAATGTCACCCTTCCCGATCCCGCTGCCTGAGTTTATTCTCCGGAAAGGCCGCAGCCCCCGTGGATTTCCTGGGGGCTTTTGCTATCATGTGGCCTCTTTTTTCCGGCGCACCCGGATCTGACCCGTTTTCAAGGATTCCGCCATGCAACCTCTCAGCGGTCCCGGTGTGCCCGCGGGCGATCGTTCCCCTTTATCTCAGGCTACTGGCCCGACGCGTCCTGGTGGTCCAGTTGGTGAGCAGCCGCTATCGCCTGCCCAGCGCACCACGCTGGAACGTCTGATTGTACGCATCATGTCGTTAAGTACCCTGAAAGCGCCCGAACTGTGGGCTGGCGTGCGTCATGAAGTCGGTGTGAAAAGTGAAGCTGAGCTGCAATCGCGCCACTTCCCGGCGGCGGAACAGCATCTCAATGGTCGCTTAACCCAGGTGCAAAACAGTCTCGCCACGCGCCAGTTGCTACAACAGCTGCTGGAGAAACTGCCGCAGGGCAATAATCGCCAGGCGGTGAGTGATTTTATTCGTCAGCAGTTTAACCAAACGGTGTTGAGCGCGTTGTCACAGGATCAGCTGCGTCAGGTGCTGACGATGCTGCAGAACGGCCAGATAGCGATCCCGCAGCCGCAGCAAACGCGCGTTTCCGATCGCAGTTTGTTGCCGGCAGAGCAGCAATCGCTCAACCAGCAGGTCACGCGGCTTGCTGCCACCACCGGTGAATCCCCAGTGAAACTGCTGACTGATACGCTGAAGCTGGTGAACCTGAAAAGTGGCGATCCAATTCCCTCACGCCACTTCCCGCTGCTGACGCAATATTTGCAGGTTCGTCAGACGTTGGGCCAACACAGCGCGCCAACTTTGCAAATGCTGGAAAACTCGCTGAAGCAGCCACTTACGCATGATGAGCAGCGACTGCTGGAAGATTACAGCCAACAGCGCTTCCAGGCGCTGCCGAATACGGTGCTGACGCCCGCGCAGACGCAGGATCTGCTGAATCTGCTGTTTAGCCGCCGTGCCGAGAAATTGCACGAACAGCCGCTGGCGGAGAGTGCAATTCGCCCGCAGCCGATTTGGTCGCCGTTTATTCAGATGCTGCCGCCGCCGCTGGCTCAGCGCCCGGCACTGACGCTGATAGGCGCGCTTTTCGTGTTCATCTTCCTGCTGTGGCTGTTTATCTAACAGCCGCAGTGTGCAGCGGGCGTGGCGAGTGGCCATTCACCCGCTGCCGCGCCCCACGCCATTGGATGACCATCGCGCTTCCAGAAATCCAGTCCGCCAATTAACTCCTTCACCTGAAACCCCAGCGACGCCAGTTTGAGCGCGGCTTTGGTTGAACCGTTACAGCCGATGCCGTCGCAATAGGTGATGTAAACGTTGCTGCGATCGAGATGTGCAGTGGATTCCACATTCATGCTGCGATGGGGAAATGAGAGGGCACCGCAGATATGTCCGGCCTGATAAACCTCTTCAGAACGTGCATCGATCACCGTAATCGCCGAAACTCCCTGCGCCAGATCTGCCGCGAGATCCCACGCATCGGTGTAGTAGGTCAGTTTATGTTGCAGATAAGCCAGGCTTTCGCTGGCACAGGCTGGGGCAAATTTTAACACCGCTGACATCGTATTCTCCTGTTGTGATTTCCCCCAAGTTTACGGCAAAGTGGTCTGCATGCTGATACCACTTTCCATCGAGTGATAAGACCAATATGAGCACCTCGTTTCTCGCGCTGTTTAGCCATCAAACCCAGGGCGGTTTGCGTGAGCGGCTGTGCAATACTTTGCGTCAGGCGATCGCTGATGGGCATTTGCGGCATGAGCAAAAATTGCCGTCCAGTCGCCAGTTAGCAACGGACTTATCGCTGTCGCGCGTCACGGTTGAGGCGGCTTATGCGCAATTAGAGAGCGAAGGTTATCTGCAGCGTCACGGTGGGCGCGGTACTTTTGTCTCGATTCGCATGGCGTTACCCACGCAGAAAAGCCGCATCGACCGCTCGCCACTCTTTTCCCTGCGTGGTCAACAGGTGCTGGCAACCGGCGGCTGTCAGGATCCGCCGTTTCCACATGCCTTTGCCGCCGGTTCGCCAGAACTGCGCGCGTTCCCGCATACGCAGTGGCGCCGCATCAGCAATCAGATGCAACGCACGCTTGGCAGTAAAGTGATGGGCTATGGCGATCCGCTTGGGCTGCCGTCGCTGCGGCAAGCGGTAGCGGATTATCTGGCGCTATCGCGCGGCGTCCGCTGTTCGGCGGATCAGGTGGTGATGCTCACCAGCTCGCAGCAGGCGCTGCAATTGCTGGCGCTGATGTTCCTTGATGCATGTGACGACGTCTGGCTGGAAGAACCCGGTTATCCCGGTGCGCGCAACGCGTTTCTGGCGGCCGGCGCACGCTGTCACGCCATGCCGCTGGATGCGGAAGGCGCCGCGCCACTCAGCGGCAGCGCGAAATTGGTGTATCTGACGCCCGCACATCATTATCCGACCGGCACGCCAATGAGCCTGGCGCGCCGTCTACAGTGGCTGGCGTGGGCGCGGCAACATGATAGCTGGCTGATTGAAGATGATTACGACAGCGAATTTCATTACGACGATCGCCCCGCTCCGGCGCTACAAGGATTGGAAGCAGATGGTCGGGTAATTTATCTCGGCACCTTTTCCAAAACATTATTCCCGTCGCTGCGGCTGGCGTGGATGGTGGTACCGCCGCAGCTGGTTGAGCCATTGGGACGCGCGCGTAGCGTAATGGATGGTCACAGCGCATTGCTGCCGCAGGCGATTACGGCAGAGTTTCTGCAACAAGGCCATTTCGCCAGCCATTTGCGCTTGATGCGCCAACTGTATCGCAGTCGTCGTGATTGCTTGCTTGAACAACTCAACACGCGACTGCAACCCTGGCTGCAAGCGCTGCCGGCGGCGGGAGGCTTACAGTTAACGGTGCAGCTAATGCACGGCGATGAAGCGCGCTTAACCGAACAGGCTAAATCCATGGGATTGTTACTGCCGCGGCTGTCGCCGCTTTATGCCGGTGCGGTCCAGCAACCGGGCTGGCTACTGGGCTTTGCGGCGCTAACCCCGGGTGAGATTGTCAGCGCCTGCGATAAGTTGGTTACGCTGTTGTCGCCGCCCGCGCAAACGTCCAGGTGACCAGAATGCCCAGCGCAGCGCAGCAGGCACCCGCGACATACACCGAGCCGTAACCCAGCGCTGTCGCCAGTAAACCGGTCAACGGGCCGCTGGCACCGTACGCAATATCCTGAAACGCAGAGAAGCCGCCGAGCGCGGTGCCGCGAATCTGCGGCGATACACGCTTGATCACCTCGACGCCCAGCGCCGGGAAGATCAGCGAGCAACCGCAGCCGGTCAAAGCCGCGCCAATTAGTGCCATGCCGCTGGAACTGGCAAACGCCAGCAGCAGCAGACCGACGGCTTCGACCAGCAGGGACACCATCGCCACTTTTATGCCCCCGTGACGATCCGGCAAGCCACCAAAGAATACGCGCACCAGCACAAACGCACAGCCGAACGCGGTCAGCGCGAACCCCGCATTGCCCCAGTTTTCTGCGGCAAAGTAGAGCGAGGTAAAGGTGCCAATAACGGCAAAACCGGTACCCTGCAGTGCCAACGCCAGTCCCGGCTGGAAGATGGTTTTCACCACGCTAAGCAGCGATGGGCGCTCGCCGCCAACCACCGGCACTTTACGGATCCAGCCATTAATCGCCAGCGACAGCAGCGGCAACAGCAGCGCAACCGCGCCGAGGGCCGCAAAACCGCCGTGCTGGTTAATCAGCAAGCCAAGTGGTGCGCCCGCCGCCAGCGATCCATAAATCGCCATGCCGTTCCATGACATCACTAAACCGGATCGTTTGCTGCCCACCAGACCCATGCCCCAGGTCAGATTGCCGGTGAGCAGCAAGCTTTCACCAAACCCTAACAACAGGCGCCCTACCGCCAGTAAAGCAAATTTCGTCCAGGGTGAAACCGGCAGTAACGCCGCCGCCAGATAAGCGATGCCCACCAACGCGATGGCAAGCATGCCGTGTTGTGTGGTGAGTTTCGCACCGTGCTGATCGGCACGTCGCCCGGCAAAGCTGCGCGTCAGCAGCGTGGCAAAAAACTGGATTCCTACCGCTACACCAACCATCAGATTGCTCATGCCGAGTTCCTGATGGACATACAGCGGGATGACCGGCAGCGCCAAACCTGCGGTGAGGTAGGTGAGGAAGACGGCAAATGAGGTGCAGGCTAACGGCAAAACGGATTGCGTCTGCGTTTCGGCAGTCGTGGCCATGGTGATGCGAACTCCTTGTCATAACCAGACTCACGCTTGCTGCGGTAACAGAAACGGGACATTTGGTTCATGTTATCAGGAAATGATAATTTTATTTCGGATGGAGAGAGTGTAGGCAAGCCGCAGGCTGATTGTCAAAAACAACAAGGGCCGGATAACCGGCCCTTTGCATCAGGTGGTCGCCATAAATGGCGCCCCTACGAAAGCATAACGCAATTACGCTGGCAGCTTACGCATGGTTAACGTGGCGTTGGTGCCACCGAAACCGAAGCTGTTCGACATCACGGTGGTCAGCGCTTTTTCAGTCGGCTTGGTCACGATGTTCAGACCTTTACCCGCTTCATCCAGCTCTTCCACGTTGATGCTTGGCGCGATGAAACCGTGCTCCAGCATCAGCAAGGTGTAGATCGCTTCCTGCACGCCTGCCGCACCCAGTGAGTGACCGGTCATGGCTTTGGTAGCAGAAATGGCCGGTGAATGGTCGCCGAACACTTCACGAATCGCGCCCAACTCTTTCGCATCACCAACTGGCGTAGAGGTACCGTGCGTGTTGAGGTAATCGATGGGGGTATCCAGATCTTGCATCGCCATCTTCATGCAGCGCACTGCGCCTTCGCCTGAAGGCGCAACCATATCTGCGCCATCTGACGTTGCACCGTAACCGACGATTTCGGCGTAGATATGTGCGCCACGTGCCAGAGCGTGCTCCAGCTCTTCAACCACCACCATACCGCCGCCGCCTGCAATGACGAAACCGTCACGGTTGGTATCGTAAGTACGTGAGGCTTTTTCTGGCGTTTCGTTGTATTTGGTCGACAGTGCGCCCATGGCATCGAACTCACAGGCCATTTCCCAGCTCAGCTCTTCGCCGCCGCCAGCAAATACGATGTCCTGTTTGCCCAGCTGAATCTGCTCGACCGCGTTTCCGATACAGTGTGCAGAGGTGGCACACGCTGAACTGATGGAGTAGTTCACGCCGTGGATTTTGAACGGGGTTGCCAGGCAAGCCGAAACGCCTGAACCCATCGCTTTGGTCACCACATAAGGACCCACCGCTTTCAGGCCGCGTGGGCTACGCATGGCGTCAGCACCAAACACCTGATAACGCGGAGAACCGCCGCCAGAACCGGCAATCAGGCCAACACGTGGGTTTTGCTGATACTGCTCGTCAGTCAGGCCCGAATCTTTGATCGCTTCGGCCATTGAAAGGTAGGCATAAATAGAGGCATCACTCATAAAACGCACGATTTTGCGATCGATGAGCCCGTTGGTATCCAGTTTGACGTTGCCCCATACATGGCTGCGCATACCGGCATCTCTCATCTCTTCTGAGAAAGTAATACCGGAACGGCCTTCACGCAGAGAAGCCAGCACTTCTTGCTGGTTATTACCAATGCTGGAAACAATACCCAGGCCCGTAATCACTGCACGTTTCATTCAATAATCCTCGTTCCACATATTTGGATGACGTGCACTCTAGCGTACAGTTGTAAGCCGAACAAGTCCGATCAGCCATTTCGTTTTGTAAATTTGCGTCATGTGACGTCTGTCGCTAAACTCGCGCCACTGCCTGAAATATGAGCCTTTCCCCGTGAAATTAACCCCGGTTGAACATGCCCAAATAAACTGGAATGAACAGGGTACACCTGTGTCCCGAGCGTTCGACGACGTCTATTTCTCCAACGACAATGGACTGGAGGAAACGCGCTATGTGTTCCTCGATGGCAACCATATTCCGCACCGTTTTGCCGATCATTCGCGCGATTCATTTATTGTCGCTGAGAGCGGTTTTGGGACTGGTCTGAACTTTCTTACCCTGTGGCAAGCCTTCGATCGCTTCCGAAATGAGCAACCCAACGCCGCTTTGCAGCGCCTGCACTTTATCAGCTGCGAAAAATTCCCGCTGACGCACGCCGATCTGATCGCCGCGCATGCCCATTGGCCGGAGCTACAGCCTTGGGCTGAACAGCTGCAACAGCAGTGGCCGCAAGCGTTACCGGGCTGTCAGCGCCTGCTATTTAACGGCGGTGAAGTGACGCTGGACCTCTGGCTTGGTGATATTAACGCGTTAATTCACACCTTTGATGACAGTCTCAATCGTCAGGTAGATGCGTGGTTCCTTGATGGTTTCGCACCCGCCAAAAATCCGGAGATGTGGACGCCAGCGCTGTTCGCCGCAATGGCACGCCTCGCCCGTCCTGGTGGCACGCTGGCAACCTTTACTGCATCCGGTTTTGTACGCCGAGGCTTGCAGGACGCCGGTTTCAGCATGCAGAAGCGCAAGGGATTTGGTCATAAGCGTGAAATGCTGGTTGGTTCGCTTGAGCACGCGGTTGCATTGCCGCACAGCCAGCCGTGGTATGCGCGCCCGCCGGCGAGCAGCCAGGATGTGGCACTGATTGGCGGCGGCGTTGCCAGCGCAGTATTAGCACTGGCGCTGCTGCGACGCGGCTGGCGCGTGACACTCTATTGTGCCGATGATGCACCCGCGCTGGGTGCTTCCGGTAACCGTCAGGGCGCGCTTTATCCGCTGCTAAATCAGCATGATCCGGCGCTGGCGACCTTCTTCCCAGCGGCTTTTGGCTTTGCCCGACGTCTGTACGATCGGCTGCCAGTGGAGTTTGAGCACAGTTGGAGCGGCGTGTTGCAACTGGGTTGGGATGGCAAAAGCGCGGACAAAATCGCGCAGATGCTCAACATGGAACTGCCGCACGACATCGCGTACGGCGTTAATAAAGAAGAAGCACAGCAGCTGGCGGGTGTCGACCTCGACGTCGGCGGCATTTTCTATCCGCAAGGCGGATGGCTGTCGCCTTCACAGCTGACCAGCAATCTGTTGGAATACGCGCAATCGCTGGGATTACGCCTTCACTGGCTGCATCGCGTCACACAGCTAACGCGTAATGAAGAGCATTGGACCCTGCACTTTAGCGAGCAACCGCCGGTGCAGCATCAACAAGTGGTGTTGGCGAATGGCCATGCCTTGCTGGAAATCGAGCAGAGCAAAACGCTGCCGGTGTATGCGGTGGCAGGACAAGTGAGCCACGTGCCGACCAATCCGGCGTTAGGTGCGCTGCGCACCGTGCTGTGCTACGACGGCTATCTCACTCCGGTCAGCCCGAATTTCGCCACCCATTGCATCGGCGCCAGTTATCATCGCGGCGATACTGCGACGGATTTCCGTGCCGACGATCAGCAGGAGAATCGTCAGCGGCTGATTCATTGTCTGCCGGAGAGCCAATGGCCGCAGCAGGTTGATGTGTCAGATAACCAGGCGCGCAACGGGGTGCGCTGTGCCACGCGCGATCACCTACCGATGAGCGGCAGCGCGCCAGATTATGAAGCAACGCTTACGCACTATGCCGATTTGCCGGAGCAACGCATGCGCGGCGCTGACGTTGCCGATGCGCCAGTACATCAAGCTTTATTTGTGTTGGGCGCGTTAGGATCGCGGGGTTTGTGCAGCGCACCGTTGGCGGCCGAAGTATTGGCGGCGCAGATGAGCGGCGAACCACAGCCGCTGGATGCAGCCACGCTGGCGGCGATGAATCCGAATCGCTATTGGGTACGAAAACTGCTGAAGGGAAAAAAAGCGGGTCGATAATCTGCGGGGCGAGCGATCGCCCCGAGCGGTTAAGCGGTTTGACGAGCCTGCAAGAACAGATTGTCCCACATGCCTGTTACCAGCGCCTGATCGCGTGGCGACAGTTCACCGGCTGCAATGGCTTTTTGCAAGCTGTTGGTGACATGAGTTTGCAGCGCTTCCGGCGTGTGTTCACCGCTTAGCTCAATCTCCGCCACTGCCAGGGTCAGATGACCACGCAGATAGCCGCCTGCAAACAGCTCGTCATCGCTGGCGTGGTCGACCATGTCATCAATCAGGGCCAGAATGCGGGTTTCAAATTCTACGATCATCTCTTCCTCTCTTCTTATAACCTTCGCGGATTATAGATCTTCCGGCCAAGGGAATTGTGCCGCCGTCAGTGGCGGCGTGCCGTAATAAGTCGTCAGTGCATCAATGAAACGGGCTGGTCGTGTCGGAATCCCCTGATCCAGATACGTCATCACCTGTGCATGAACTTTACGCTGAAACGCGATGCGATCTGGCTCACAATCGCCTTCGAGATTGTCACAACTTACGTTGAAGGGAAAGCCCGCCGCAACGCAGAACAACCACTCCAGCGCCTGCGGTTTTACCTCAACCGATTCGAACTGGCTCTGCGTTTGTGCATCGCGTCCGTCCGGGCAATACCAATAACCAAAATCCACCAGCTTGCGGCGCGCTTCCCCGGCAATGCACCAGTGGGAAATTTCATGCAGTCCGCTGGCGTAGTAGCCGTGCGCGAACACCACGCGATTCCACGGTGAGGTTTCATCCGCTGGAAGATAAATAGGTTCGTCGTCGCCTTTAATTAGACGGGTCTGAAAATCGTCAACGAAGCAGCCATCAAAGATGGCAATCAATTGATCGTAATGGTGTGTTGTACTCATAATTTTTAATCTTTAAAAAAAACCGGCGCTATTGTCGCATTGGCAGCCGGTCTTGACGAGTGTTGGATTACAGCGTTGCCAGCCAGGCCATCAATTCCCCGCCGTGACTGTCCCATAACAATTTGGCGCTCATCACCGCAGAAACGGTCACCACCATGGGGCGAATCAGTTTCTGACCGCGGCTCAGCACCAGCTTGGCACCAAGGCGTGCGCCGATAACGGCGCCGAGCAGCATAATCGCTCCGGTGCCCCACACCACTTTTCCGCCGAACATAAAAAACAGCAAACTGCCAAAATTCGAGGTGAAATTTAGGATTTTGGCGTGGGCGGTGGCTTTCGCCAGATTGAAGCCGCACAGCGTCACGAACGCCAACGCATAGAATGAGCCGGCGCCGGGACCAAAGAAGCCGTCGTAGAAACCGACGCAGCCACCGCCCACCAGCGCATAGGGTAAACCGTGCAGACGACGTTCGCGATCCGCTTCACCCAAACGCGGCATCAGCAGGAACCACAAGCCGATACAGATCAGCAGCAGCGGTAAGATTTGGCGCAGCACATCCGCTTGTAAGTGCTGGATTAGAAGGGTGCCGGCTATCGCGCCGAGGAAGGTCATGGCGATATTCAGCCACTGCTCGCTCAGATTCACCGCACCGCGACGGATAAAATAGAGGCTGGCGGAGAAGGATCCGCCGACCGACTGCAGCTTATTGGTGGCTAACGCCTGTGCAGGCGACAGCCCGGCAGCCAGTAATGAAGGCACGGTGAGCAAGCCACCGCCTCCGGCAATGGAGTCGATAAATGCCGCCAGCATCGCCACAAAAAACAGCACGCCAATGACCAGCGGGCTGACAACAAAAAGATCCATTTTATTCCTCAAATAACCGCGATCTTTTGAGCTGCAGCTGCGTTGACTGCGCTCGCCCACTCCAGTCACTTACTTAAGTAAGCTCCTGGAGATGAACGAACTTGCCGCCTTGCCGCAACTCAAATTCTCACGGTTATAACAAATGGCGGTCTAATAATGCCTGGCAGGAAGACGGTAGCGGCGGCGGCGTTTTTTTCACCGGCGGCGTACTGCCTGGTTTTTTTGGCAGGAACCAGCTGTCCAGCTCGGCACCACAGCCATCGCCCGCAGGTTGAGGTGCCTGATCTTCACACTCCAGACTGCCTGCTGGGCAACGCAAACGCACATGCATGTGCGCGCGATGGGCAAACCACGGACGCACTTTATTCAGCCATGCGCGATCGCTACCAGCATCAGCACACAGCTGTCTTTTAATCGCCGGATTAACAAAAATACGTGTCACTTCATCATCTTTCGCCGCCAGCTTAATCAGGCTATCAATTTGCGGCTGCCAGTGACGCGCAATCACCTGCTTATCATCGGCAGCAACCAGATCGAGCGGCTGCGGCTTGAGCAATTGTTGCGCCGTCCAGCGGGTTTTTGGCAATTGGAGCCAGATATCAACATCCAAACCGGTTTGATGGCTGGCGTGGCCACTGCTAAAACGGCCACCCGCCGCCATGCCCATATCGCCAATCAACACTTGTCCCAGCTGAAGCTGATGAACCTGGGTGCTGAGACGCTGAATAAAAGCGATCAAATCAGGATGACCGAAGTAGCGGCGCTGATCCTGACGCATCACCTGATAATTCGGTGAGTTAAGCGGCAGCTGCTGCGCGCCCACAATACAGCCGTTGGCGAAGCCGCCAATCGACTGCGGGCTTCCGGCAATGGGCTGATGGATTTGCTGCCACGGCGTAGCGGCAACGGCCGCCGCACTGCATAACAGCGCGGCACAGGTGATAAGCAGACGGCGCATCATCCGGCTTACCAGCGTGGAACGCTGCTGCTGACGTCACCGTTTTGCGCGCGCTGGCGCAGCAGATGATCCATCAACACAATGGCCATCATCGCCTCGGCAATCGGCACGGCGCGGATGCCCACGCAAGGATCGTGACGACCTTTGGTGATCATCTCCACTTCAGCGCCGTCGCGCGTAATGGTGTTACCCGGCACGGTGATGCTGGAGGTCGGTTTCATCGCCAGGTTGGCGCTGATGGTTTGGCCACTACTGATGCCACCCAAAATACCGCCCGCGTGGTTGCTCTGGAAACCGTTGGCGCGAATTTCATCGCGATGCTGGCTGCCGCGCTGGCTGACCACGGCGAAACCGTCGCCGATCTCCACGCCTTTCACTGCGTTGATGCTCATTAGCGCATGTGCCAAATCGGCATCCAGACGATCAAACACCGGCTCACCCAAGCCCGGCGGCACGTTCTCTGCCAGCACGGTGACTTTGGCGCCGATGGAATCGCCCTCTTTTTTCAGGCCGCGCATCAGTTCATCCAGCGCTTCCAGCTTAGAGGCATCCGGGCAGAAGAACGGGTTCTCTTCCACAATGCTCCAGTCTTTCAATTCGCAGGCCACGTCGCCAATCTGTGCCAGATAGCCGCGCACCACGATGCCGTGTTTCATCTGCAAATACTTCTTGGCAATCGCACCTGCCGCCACGCGCATGGCGGTTTCACGCGCAGACGAGCGTCCGCCGCCGCGATAGTCACGCAGACCGTACTTCTGCTCGTAGGTGTAGTCGGCATGGCCAGGACGGAACAGATCTTTGATCGCGCCGTAATCCTGTGAACGCTGGTCAGTGTTCTCAATTAACAGACCGATTGACGTTCCCGTTGTGACGCCCTCAAACACGCCGGACAAAATTTTCACCTGATCCGGCTCACGGCGCTGCGTGGTGTAGCGCGAAGTGCCAGGACGACGACGATCGAGATCGTGTTGAATGTCGGCTTCCGTTAGTGGAATGCCGGGCGGCACACCATCAACGATGCAGCCCAACGCAATACCATGCGACTCGCCAAAAGTGGTTACGCGAAAAACTTGTCCGATGCTGTTTCCGGCCATGCTGGTTCCTTGTTGCGATGTTGCGGGCGAGCGCTCGCCCTCTTATTTAGTCTTTGTAAAATGAGAAGTGATGCTGTGCCGCGACGATTTGCTCGCGCGTCAGCATAAACACGCCGTCACCGCCGTTATCAAACTCCAGCCAGGTAAACAGCACGTCTGGATACTGATCGATCATATGCACCATGCTGTTACCGACTTCGCAAATCAGCACGCCTTGCTCGGTGAGGTAATCGGGGGCACAGGCCAGAATGCGGCGTACCAGTTTCAGGCCGTCGCTGCCCGCTGCCAGACCGAGTTCCGGCTCGTGGCGGTATTCATTCGGCAGATCGTCCATATCTTCCGCATCCACGTAAGGGGGATTGGTGACGATCAAATCGTATTTCACCGGCGGCAAGTTGCGGAACAGATCGGCGCGGATTGGCGTAACGTGGTTCAGCAGCCCATGCTCTTCGATGTTTTGCTCGGCAACAGCCAGCGCATCGGTGGAGATATCCACCGCATCCACTTCCGCTTCCGGGAAGGCATATGCGCAGGCAATGGCGATGCAGCCGCTGCCGGTACACATATCGAGAATGTGATTAGGCGCATCGCTGATCAAACCGGCAAAACGGTTCTCAATCAGTTCACCAATCGGTGAACGCGGTACTAACACGCGTTCATCAACGTAAAATTCGTGGCCGCAGAACCAGGCTTTATTGGTGAGATAAGCCACTGGAATGCGCTCGTTGACGCGGCGAATCACGCGCTCAACAATGCGATGACGCTCGCTGGCAGTGAGGCGCGCATTGCGCATATCTTCTGGAATATCCAGCGGCAGCCACAGCGTTGGCAGAACCAGTTGGACTGCTTCGTCCCAGGGATTATCCGTGCCGTGGCCGTACCAAATGCCTGCCGCCGAAAAGCGGCTGACAGCCCAGCGCAGCATGTCCTGAATGGTGTGCAGTTCATTCACTGCCTCATCGACGAAAATCTTGTCCACGTAGCCCTCCGCAGGCCATAAAATCAATCGGCCGATAGTGTGCCACGAAGCCGGGCAGAATTCAGCGCAGCGAGGCGAAAAAGCTGACATTTGTTAACGCTAACGGTTAAGGTATGCCACCGGCTGTTAACCAGCCTTTTCTGACCTATTACAGAGCCATGAGTAAGAAAACGCCGCTAAGCCAGGACGATCAGCAGATGTTCCGCCAGTTGATGAGTGGGACGCGCAAGTTGAAACAGGACACCATTGTGCACAAACCGGTGGTGAAAACGCGTGAACTGCCGTTAAAACGCCTGATTTCAGAACAAGCCGATAACAGCCATTACTTCTCTGACGAGTTTCAGCCACTGTTGTCCAGCGAAGGACCGATGCGTTACGTGCGTGCTGACGTCAGCCATTACGAGCAGAAAAAATTGCGTCGCGGCGATTACACGCCAGAAATTTTTCTCGATCTGCACGGCTTAACGCAGATGCAGGCCAAGCAGGAGCTCGGCGCGCTTATCGCCGCCTGTCGCCGTGAGCATCTGTTCTGCGCCAGCGTAATGACAGGACACGGTAAACATATCCTCAAGCAGCAGACGCCGCTGTGGCTGGCACAGCATCCGCATGTGATGGCGTTTCATCAGGCACCGAAAATGTTTGGCGGCGACGCCGCGCTGCTGGTGTTGATAGAAGTGGAAGAGTGGCAACCGCCAGAACTGCCTTAATATGGCATCCAGCCAAAGTACATCCCCAGGATGCTGATTTTAGTCAGTGACTGGGTGAGCAAGTGCAGCCAACGCACCTGCAGCTTGAAGTATGGCGGCTAGAAAAGGAAAGGGCCGCGTTTGCGGCCCACTGAGAGAGTATAAATCTCAGAGAAATTAGATTGCTTTGGCCAGTTTTGATGGGCTGACCTGCCACTCCAGCTTGCCTTCGCAGGCATCTGCATCAAAGTTCACGCAGGCTATTGCTGAAGTCGCGAACATCGGCGGCGCTTCCTGCGGGCAGAGTTCAGACACCAGATATCCCACCAGCGGCAGATGCGAAATCACCAGCGCCGACTTGATCCCTTTTTGTGCCAGCGCCTGCAGATAACAGGCCACCATGCCCGGATCGCCGCCCGGCGTGAGTTCCGGTAACACATCCTGCCCTTCCGGCAGCTTCAAGGTTTCGCGCACCGTTGCGAGCGTTTGCTCGGCACGCAGATAGGGACTGACTAATACCCGATCGATATCTGGCGTTTTGCCGTTGAGCCAGCTCGCCATCGCTCTCGATTCATCACAGCCACAGAGTGTGAGAGGTCGAACAGAATCACTCGCTGCTTCCAGAGCTGCGTCGCCATGACGCATGATAAAAACTTGCATAAAGCACCGCTGTTGTTTGTCGATATCGCCCGGTACCACAGCACCAGACGCTTCATTCTGCGAATGAACGGTGTGTTTTACCCCAATGGCTTCAGTATAGTCAACCGGTTGTTTATTAAATAAGCAAATCTCAGAATGGTGCCGCGCTTACCGCTGCGCGGCTCTCTGACTAACCCGCTGAATCTCTGTGCCTATTCACGATTGTGCTGAAGTGTAAAAATTCGTTTGCTCTTCTGACATTGCGATCAGCGCCTCACTCGGCGTAAAACGATCGCCGTGCTGCTGCATTAATGACCTTAATGCGTTGACGATATCGCCAATGCCTCGCTGATCCATATAGCGAAACGGACCGCCAAGGAACGGTGGGAAACCGATGCCAAATACCGCCGCGATATCACCATCACGCGCGCTGCGGATTACCGCTTCATCCAGGCAGCGTGCCGCTTCGTTCAGCATCATCAACACGCAGCGCTCGGCGATCTGCACTTCACTCTGCTTCGCCTGCGGTTTGATGTTCAACAACGTGTAGAGGGACGCATCAGCTTTACGCCTGCCCGGCCAGCGCGAGCGATGATAAAGATAGAAACCTTGGTGGTTTTTGCGCCCTTTTCTACCGTCGGCCAGAATTGCGTTCGCGGCTGGGGGTGCACTGAAACGTGAACCGTAAGCCTGTTCGAGAATCGGGCTGATTTTGCTACCGACATCAATTCCCACTTCGTCAAGCAGCTGCAACGGTCCAACCGGGAAACCGAATTTCACTAAAGCGCGATCGATATGCTCAATCGGCTCACCTTCCTGCAAGCAGTGCATCGCTTCATTTATATAAGGCGCGAGAATGCGGTTAACGTAAAAGCCGGGACGATCCGCCACGACGACGGCAGTTTTGCCCTGCTGACGTGCCAACTGCACCGTATTCGCCAGCGTTTGCGCCGAGGTATTGGCATGAGGAATGACCTCCACCAACGGCATTTTGTCCACCGGGCTGAAGTAGTGCAGCCCGATAATATTTTCCGGTCGCTGCGCGTTAGCGGCAATCTCCGCAATCGGCAGTGACGAGGTATTGGAGGCGAAAATGGTATGCGGCTGGCAATGGCTTTCGATTTCGTTGACCATCTGCTGCTTGAGCGCCAGATCCTCAAATACCGCTTCAATCACCAGATCGCGCTGACTAAACCCTTGATAATCGATGCCGCCGCTGATGCGCGCCATCTGTTGCTGACGTTCGGCCGCCTTTAGCTGGCGCCGCTTCACCTTGTTGCTCAGTAGATCCCAGCTGTATTGCAGCGCATGATTCACGCCGTTGAGATTGATGTCTTTAATGCGCACCGGCAAACCGGCTTTCAGCGCGGTGACGCTGGCGATGCCGCCACCCATCAACCCGCCGCCGAGCACGCCAATCTGCTTCAGCGCTTGCGGCTCAACACTGGCCATCGCCTCTTTCTTTAAAGCGGTTGAGGCGAAGAACAGGCTGCGCAACGCCGCCGATTCTGGTGTCATCGCCAATTGGCCAAAGGCGCGCGCTTCCGCTTCGTGCCCGGCGCTGCTGCCCTGCTCCAGACCCATGCGCACCACGTCAAGAATACGCTCGGCCGCAGGATAGTTACCCTGGGTTTTGCTGTGGGTTTGACGCCGCGCCAGCGAAAACAGCACCTGACGCGCAATCGGCCCCTGCAGTAAGCGATCGCGGCGCGATAGCTCCCGGCGTGCGCCTTTTCCTTTATGTACGCGTGCAATCGCCGTTTCCAGCAGAATCGATTGCGGCACCGCGTCATCCACAATCCCGAGCTTGAGCGCCTGCTTAGCACGCAGCTGTTTACCGGTGAGGATCAGCGGCAGCGCCTGCTGCACGCCAATCAGGCGCGGCAACCGTTGCGTACCGCCGGACCCCGGCAGCAGACCGAGTTGTACCTCCGGCAAACCGAGACGCGTTTTGTCATCCAACGAACAGATGCGAGCATCACAGGCCAGCGCCAGTTCCAGACCGCCGCCAAGACAGGCACCGTGAATCGCTGCCACGACAGGAAACGGCAGCGCAGCAATCATCGCCATCACCTCTTGTCCCTGTTTTGCCAGCGCCTCCGCTTCTTGCGCCGTTTTGCAGTTGGCGATCATGCTAATATCTGCTCCGGCAACAAAGTTGTCCGGTTTACCGGAGATCAACACTAATCCGACCAAATCCTTATGGCTGCGCGCTTGATCCAGCACCGCTTTAATCTGCGGCACAAACTCGGCCTTCAACGTGTTCATCTTCTCGCCCGGTACGTCGAGGGTGATCACACCAACATGGTCGAGACGCATATGTAAATGAAAGGCAGATTCGCTCATTATTCGGCCTCCAGAACCATTGCCGTGCCCAAGCCTCCCGCCGCGCAGGCGGTGACCAATCCTAAACCGCCGCCGCGCCGCCGCAGTTCCTGCAACGTTTGCGTGATCATGCGTGCGCCGGTGGCGGCAAACGGATGTCCATAAGCAATCGATCCGCCGAGCACGTTAAAGCGTTCTTCATTGACTTCGCCCAGCGCATGAGGACGATTTAACACCTCGCGCGCAAAACGTTCATCGCGGAACATTTTTAAGTTCGCTAAGGTCTGTGCGGCAAAGGCTTCATGCATATCAATCAGCGTCAGATCGTTAAGCGTGATGCCGGCGCGATCCAGTGCCAGCGGTGAGGCGTAAGCGGGACCCAACAGCATGTCCTGCCAGACATCAATCGCGGTAAAAGCGTAGCTACGCAGATAGCCCAAAGGTTGAATGCCAAGCTCACGCGCGCGCCCTTCGCGCATCAGGATCACTGCCGCGGCGCCATCGGTCAGCGGCGTGCTGTTGGCGGCGGTCACTGAACCGTGGCGGCGATCAAATGCCGGACGCAGTTTAGCGTAATCGGCAGCGCTGGCGTTGAAGCGGATATTGTTGTCCTGCTCGATAGGTGCTTTCCACGGCGGGACAAACGCTGGCATGACTTCCTGCGTTAGTACGCCCGATTGCCAGGCGCGCGCAGCATGCTGGTGCGAACGCAGCGCTAACCCGTCTTGCTGCTCACGTGTGATGCCGTGACTTTTCGCCATCTGCTCGGCGGTATCGCCCATGCGCAACCCGGTGGAATACTCCGCGACTGCCGGTGGCACCGGCATCAGATCGCGGGGGCGTAAACGACGCAGGATGCTGAGTTTTTGGCTGAAGCTGCGAGCTTTATTCAGATCCACCAGCGCACGCGCCAGGGTTTTACTGACGCCAATCGGCAGCACTGACGATGAGTCCGCGCCGCCCGCAATACCGGCATCAATGGTGCCTGCCATCAGGCTTTCCGCCACGTTTGCCACCGCCTGAAAGCTGGTGGCACAGGCGCGACTCACGCTGTACGCATCGGTATGCACGCTTAGTCCGCTGCTCAGGACAATTTCACGCGCAATGTTGGGCGCTTCCGGCATCTGTACCACCTGACCAAACACCAGTTGGTCGATGACGTCGACCGGTAATTCGCTGCGCGCCATCAGTTCGCTGATCACCATGCGGCCCAACTCCAGTGCGGGAATGCCGTGAAAATCGGTCGCTTGACGGGCAAAAGGGGTTCGTAATCCGTGGGTTATGGCGATACGTTCGCCCTGACGCGTCAGCAGCGGCTGCGCTTTGCTCATTGCAATCACCTGTAATTTTCGACCGGGGCATCATTGCCAAACAGGTCTGACCTGATCATCAGTGTTAACTAAGTGTTGCTAAGTAGCCAATAACCAGAGGAAAAAAGTGCGAGGGAATACACGAAAAAGAGTTAACGCTGCCGAAGGGAGTTCGGCAGCGGCGGGATTAACGTAAGCCGAGCTGGAAAATCAGGGTTTCAGCCTGGCAGGCAAAGGTGAAGTCGATAGTCAGGCGCACAGCGTCGCCTTCATTGGCAAAATCCGCGCGAATTTCGCAAGGATCGGATTCCACCTGACGCGCGCGTTCAGTCAAATGCGCCAGCATCGCATCCGCCGCATGACGATCGGCAAATACACCCGACCAGCTTGCGGTGCAATCGGTGTTATCCATAACGGTACCCACATCTACACAGCAACAGGCCGCCGTTTCGTTAGCACTACACTTTTTAATGGCATCAGTCATGGTTTTCTCCTGACGATAAATTCAACATGATCGGATCATTTTCTGCCGCAAAGTGTACGCCTGCTGCGTTTTCACATCTACGATCACGCCGCTAAGTGACGAATATCACAATAAAAATTGATCCAGAACATAATTGAAAGCGCTGTCGTCAGTGAATCGCTAAGATTTTGTTAAGCAGATCTGATTTTATCAATCAAATTGGAAATATCTCAAAAACATTATTGCAACAAATACACAGGTCGGACCTATACTCGTCGCACTGGTCTGATATGTGGTTTTGCCATCAGTCCCTACAATTCGCCGCTCTTTGTTACGCGACGTAACAACGTTAAATAATAAATCTAGATGAGGTTGTGGTCATGAACCATAAAAACCTGTTTGCAAAGTCAGCTGTGGCAGCTGCAGTAACGCTCGTCTGTTCTCATGTTTACGCCGCGGGCTTTCAACTTAATGAATTCTCAGCAATTGGTTTAGGTCGTGCTTATTCCGGTGAGGGTGCGATGGGTGATACCGCCGCCTCTGCCAGCCGCAACCCGGCAACCATGGCGTTAATGGATCGCCCCTCTTTCTCCATCGGCGCGGTGTATATTGATCCTGAAGTGGATATCAGCGGTCAGAGCCCATCTGGTCGCAGCCTTGATTCAAAAAATATTGCCCCAAACCAGTGGATTCCCAATATCCACTATGTACAGCCGATTAACGATCAATGGTGGATTGGCGCTTCAGCCACCTCGAATTATGGTCTGGCAACCGAATTTAATGATGGTTATACCGCGGGCGGTTACGGCGGCAAAACCGACCTGATGACCGGTAATTTTAATGTCAGCACGGCTTATCGACTGAATGAACACTTCAGTTTCGGTATCGGATTTGATGCGGTCTACGCCAAAGCGAAAATTGAGCGTTATGCCGGTGAAGCAGGTGCAGTAGCTGGATTACCCGCCGATACCCAGATTGCGCATTTAAAAGGTGATGAGTGGGGCTACGGCTGGAACGCCGGCATCCTGTACGAAGTGGATAAAGACAACCGCTTTGGCTTTACCTACCGTTCAGAAGTCAAAGTGGACTTTGACGGTGACTATAAGAGCAACATCCCCACCGCCTTTAATGGTACGCCACAGGCACTTGCTTTAGGTCTGCCTTACGGCACAAGCGGCACCACTATCCCGGGTTCTCTGACCTTAAATCTGCCTGAGATGTGGGAAGTTTCCGGTTGGCATAAAGTTGCGCCACAATGGGCCGTGCACTATAGCCTGGCGTACACCAGTTGGAGTCAGTTCCAGGAACTTAAAGCCACCGGCAGCAATGGCCAGACGCTGTTCTACAAGGATGAAGGCTTCCACGATGCCTATCGAATTGCGTTGGGTACAACGTACTTCTATGACGATAACTGGACCTTCCGCAGCGGTATCGCCTTTGATGACAGCCCGGTTCCGGCCGATAAGCGCTCTATCTCCATCCCGGATCAGGATCGCCTGTGGTTGAGCGCCGGTGCGTCATACGCGTTTAATGAAGATGCATCTGTAGACGTGGGTGTTTCTTACATGCATGGCCAAAAAGTTACCGTCAAAGAAGGCCCCTATACCTTTAACTCAGAAGGTAAAGCCTGGCTGTACGGCGCGAACTTCAACTATAAGTTCTGATGTCTTGCTAGACGTGAAAAAAACGGCGACTGTTATGTCGCCGTTTTCTTTTATTGGGAATCGATATCCTTGAGATCATCCTGAATCGCACTGGCATTCGGATTATCTTCCGGCTTCAGCTTACCGCCGTTGGCGATAAAGTCATGCCGCTGGAAGTAGGCATTACGAATAAAGGCGTAAGGATCTTGCTGCTGGCGCAGGATGGCATCGGAATCCAGCAATTGCGCACGCGTTTCAATACCTTCCAGCGTCCATTTACCCACCGAGATCGGCCAGCTCAACCAGCTGAGAACCGGATAGAGGGTATCGACGAAATCACCGCCATCTTCACGAACGGTGAAACTACCGTAAGCCGGTAATTCAACATACGGGCCGTAACCGACGCCGTAACGTCCCAGCGTGCTACCAAAACGATGCGGCACTTCACGCGCCAGCTCCGGATTGGCTTTGCCCGCCACGTCGATAAAACCACCCAGCCCTAACACGGTGTTCAGGAAGAAGCGGGTGAAGTGGACGCCGGCCTGGCGAGGTTCACCCACCAGGATGGCGTTGACCATGCTGGCAGGCTCTTCAAGGTTACCGAGCACATTGCTGATACCGCTGCGTGCCGGCACCGGCACATAATCACGCCAGGCTACCGCCACCGGGCGCAGAACATACGGATCCAACACGTTGTAGTTGAAGTTAAACATCGTGCGGTTAAAGCCTTCCAGCGGATCGCTGCGCTGCGCAGGTTCCGTATTGTCGGCCGGTTTTGAGCTGGCGCAACCCACCAACAGTAAACTGGCTAACGCCAAACCGGTCAGGCGGTTATTCATTCTTCTCTCCCTGTGCGGAACAGTAAGGTATCGCTTCAGGGCTGCTGTTGATTAATTTCCACAGCCAGCTGCTGATGACCATTCCAGGGTGTGACCGCGCTTAAACCAAACCAGTCGCCAGACTGAGGATTGGCACTGCCGTCGCGCGAAATGCGCACCCTGACCTGCACCTGATGCTGCGCCGAAAGCAGGCGATCGGGCATCATGGCATTGCTGTCATCCAGCGTAAGCGATAACGGGAAGTGGCTCAGCGGTAAACGCTTCACAGCCACAGGCACCGGTGAAACACCGTCAGACACAGAAATATACAACAGTCCGCCTTGCGGTAACATTTTTTCTGCCTGTGGCGTCAAACTCACCGTCAATGCCAGGTTGCTATTTTGCTGTCCCGCGGCGGTTTTCGCTTGTTCAATACTGCGTTCGATCATGGTGATGCGGCGATCGCCTGCCGGTAACAGTTTCAACATCACCTGCCAGGCACCAATTGCTTCATTGTACTGCTGCTGTTCAAAAGCATTAAACGCCAGCAGACTCAGCGTGCGCACATCGCTGTGATCGCGTTTGAGCAGCTCTTTCAGCAATACGTTGGCCTGACGATTATCCTGCGGATCGCTGGAACGCGTTAGCACCTCGGCGTAATCCTGCTGCAGTTCGATATTGTCTGGCGCCAGCTGCAGCGCATGTTCAAACGCCTGGCTGGCATCGGTGGCGTTATTCAGCACCATGCCTAAGCGGCCCAGCATCGCCCAATCGTTGAGGTTAGTAGCGTCGTTCTGCAGCGAGTTACGCAGACCAAGCTGCAGACGCGCCAGCTCTTCCATGGTCAGCGGTTGAGCTTTGGGATCCATCACGCGCGCACGTAACGCAGGATATTCCTGCTGTACGCTGACAAATGCGGTCTGCTGCGCGAGTCCGCCGGTTTTCAGATACATGCCAACCGACACCACCACCAACACAATTACGCCTGGCAGTAATACCCAGCGGCTGCTGCGATGAAGGGTAGCGGCATCCTGCTGCGGCACATCGGTTAACAGCGTTTGTTGCAGCTCGCGCACCATTTCCGGGCGTTCAGCCACTACGCCCTCTTCTTCATCACGTTCCAGCTCGCGCAGGCGTTGCTGGTAGAAATGGGTGTTGAGACGATCGCGATCGCCACTGCTGGCCTCGCGCTGACGCCAGCCGGCACGCAGAAACAGCGCGATGGCCGCCAGCAGTAAAATAATCAGGGTAATCCAGAATCCAGTCATTACGGCTTCCCGTCACGCTTGAGTAACGCCGCAAGGCGCTGTTGTTCACTATCGTCCAGTTCGCTACGCGCTCTACCGCGACGATTGCGCAGAATAATGATCAGCGCCCCCAGCACCACAAATAGCGCTGGCCCCACCCACAAAATCAGCGTGGAAGGGGTTACCGGCGGCTCATAGGTCACAAAGTTGCCATAACGCGCCACCATGTAATCGATGATTTGCTGACGATTTTCACCCTGCTTCATCAGCTCGTAGACTTTGAGACGCATGTCTGCGGCGATCATCGCATTGGAATCGGCAATGCTGTTGTTCTGGCATTTTGGGCAACGCAGCGATGCTGTGAGATCGCGGTATTGCTCTTCCTGCTGCACCGAATCGAACTGATAGGTATCAATCGCCGCCCACAGGCTGGTGCTGAGCAGAATGCCCGCAAAGAGGAGAAGCAGCCGTTTCATACGCCCGCCTCCTTGTTGTATTTATCCCACAGCGGTTTCACTTCTTCGCGCCAGACGCGATCGTTCATGTCGCCAGCGTGGCGATAGCGAATAATGCCTTTGCCATCGATCAGGAAGGTTTCCGGGGCGCCGTAAACGCCGAGATCCAGACCGAGCATGCCGTTACCGTCATACAGGCTGAGCGCATATGGATTGCCCAGCGTGTTCAGCCAGGTCACGGCTTTGTTGCGATCGTCTTTATAATTCAGGCCAACCACACGAATGCCTTTTTCCGCCAGCGTGTTGAGATATTGATGCTCAGCGCGGCAGGTCGGGCACCATGTTGCCCAGACATTCAGCAGAATCGGCTTGCCGTCGGTCAGAACATGTTGATCGTAAATTTTGCCCGGCTGATCGAGCGCTTCAAGTTTAAACACCGGCACCGGCTTGCCGATCAGCGCCGACTCAAGACGCGTCGGATCATCGCCGTTGGCGTTGCGCGACAGCTGCCACAGCAGCGCCACCGCTAATAACAGAAAAAGAACTAACGGGATAAACAGAATTTTTTTGTTCATGCCAGCTCCTCGCGCTCTTCTTTTTTACGTGAGCGATAGCGCGGATCGAACAGGCAGAATAAACCGCCCACCGCCATAAACACGCCGCCGTACCAGATCCAGCGCACAAACGGTTTGTAGTAAATACGCACCGCCCAGGAACCATCATCCAGCTCTTCACCGAGTGCCGCATAAAGATCGCGGGTGAAACCGCCGCTGATCGCTGCTTCCGTCATCATGGTGCGTGCTGCTGCATAGAAGCGTTTCTCCGCCTGCATCACCGCTTCCAGTTTGCCGTCACGCGTCACTTCGATTACCGCCACGCCGCCGCTGTAGTTCGGCCCTTGCAGGTTACGTACGCCATGGAAAGTGAAATGATAATTGTGGATATCGACGCTATCGCCCGCCTTCATACGGACATCACGCTCAACGCTATATTGGGTACTAAAGGCGATCCCGACAACGGTCACCGCCACGCCAAGATGGCCCAGCACCATGCCCCAATGGCTGCGCGAAAGATGACGTAAACCTTTGAAGAAGGAGTGACGATGGGTGGCGCGCTCGTGCAGTTCCATCAGCGTCAGCATGATCACCCAAATCGACATCAGCAGGCCGATTACCGTCATGGCCTCAATACGATCCTGCAGCACCCACGGTAGCGCGATTGACAGAATCAGCGTCACCAGCAGGCCAACACCAAGGCGTTTCCACAGCTTTTGCGGCTGATCGCGACGCCAGCGCACCAGCGGGCCAATGCCGAGCATCAGCGCGAACGGTGCCATCAGCCAGGTAAACATAGTATTAAAGAAGGGTTCACCCACCGAGATGCTGCCGAGACCCAGCTGTTTATGCACCAGCGGCAGCAGCGTACCGAGCAATACCACCAGCATCGCGGCAATCAGCAGCACGTTGTTACCCAGCAGGAAGGATTCGCGTGACCAGGCTTCGCTCTGCACGCGACTGCGCACCTGGCCGCCTTTCAGCGCATACAGCAGCAGTGAACTGCCAATCACAATCACCAGGAAGGCGAGAATAAACATACCGCGCGCCGGATCTGACGCGAATGAATGCACTGAAACCAGCACGCCGGAGCGCACGAGGAAGGTGCCAAGCAGACTTAACGAGAACGCGGTAATCGCCAGCAATACCGTCCACGACTTAAAGCTGCCGCGCTTTTCCGTCACCGCCAGCGAGTGCATCAGCGCTGTGCCAGCCAGCCACGGCATAAAGGAGGCGTTTTCGACCGGATCCCAGAACCACCAGCCGCCCCAGCCAAGCTCGTAATACGCCCACGCCGAACCGAGCACTATCCCGATAGTCAGGAACACCCACGCGGCGGTAGTCCAGGGACGTGACCAGCGCGCCCATGCGGTATCCAGACGTCCGGCCATCAGCGAGGCAATGGCAAACGCAAACGCCACCGAGAAGCCAACGTAACCCATGTATAACAGCGGCGGATGGAAGATCAGACCGATATCCTGCAGCATTGGATTCAGGTCACGCCCGTCAATCGGGAAGTTTGGCAAGGTGCGGGTAAACGGGTTCGAGGTGAGGATGATAAACAGCAGGAAGCCGAGGTTAATCATGCCCATCACCGCCAGCACGCGCGCCAGCGCATCCTGCGGCATTCCGCGACTGAAGATCGCCACCGCTAACGTCCAGGTGCTGAGCAGCAGCACCCACAACAGCAGTGAACCTTCGTGTGCGCCCCAGGTGGCCGCGACACGATAGTAAACCGGCAGCAAGGTGTTGGAGTTGGTTGCGACATAGCCGACGGTGAAATCATTCACTACAAAGGCGTGTACCAACACCAGGAAAGAGGCGGCGACACAGACAAACATGCCCCACGTCAGTGGACGCGCCATCGCCATCAAACGCGCATCCTGACGTGCCGCGCCCCACAGCGGATAAACACTCAACAGTAGCGCCAATCCCAGCGCCAGACACAGCAAGAAGCTACCAATTTCCGGCATCATGATTGCGCACCCGACTGCTGATAAGCGGACGTTGGTCCTGTGTGATTCTTCTTCATCGCATCTTCAATTTCAGGTGGCGTATATTTTTCATCGTGCTTCGCCAGCACTTCTTTGGCGTTCACCAGATTGCCTTCCTCAAGCACGCCTTGCGCGACGACGCCCTGCCCTACACGGAACAGGTCTGGCAGAATACCTTCGTAGGTGACACTGACCACGCCGTTGGCGTCATACAGTTTGAAAGAAACGGCGAGGGTTTTCGGATCGCGCTTGACGCTGCCCGGCATCACCATGCCGCCAATGCGCAAGCGCTGGCCCGGCTCAGGCTTCTGATGATCTTCGCCCTTGCCGTTCAAAATTTCACTTGGGGTATAAAACAGGTCGATGTTGGAACGCAGCGCGTACATCACCAGCGCGGTCGCCAGGCCAAGCCCGATCAACACCGCGACCGCCACATACAGACGGTTACGACGACGGATATTCACACGGATTCTCCCGCTGCTTCACTGGCAGCTTTTTTCGATTTAGCCGCGCGAATACGGCTCTCTCTCGACTGACGCTGACGAATTTCCGCCAGCAGACGGCGGCGGAACAGCACAGTGTGCAGCACCAGACCCAATAAGGGGATCAACGTGAGGATGACGGCGAGCCAGACGTAAAAGGCATAGCCGCCCATGGCAAAGAAATCGCTCCACGATGCAAAGGCTGGCGTCATGATTTGCGTCCTCCCTGTGCAACATCAATCGCCCACGGACGATGGCGCTCGGTAAACAGAATCAGGTTACGCAAACGCATTAAGGTCAGCGCGCCGAACACCAGCAAGTAGCCGATAATCGACCAGCGCAGCGGTGTGCGCATGCTCGGATCAATGGCCTGTTGCAGAATACCTGATGAACCTTGATGCAGCGTGTTCCACCACTGCACCGAGAAGTGAATGATCGGCAGATTGACTAAGCCCACCAGAATCAAAATCCCGGCAGCGCGACCGGCAGTGCGGCGATCGTCAAAGGAGTGATAGAGGGCGATAACGCCCATATAAAGGAACAGCAACACCAACTCCGATGTCAGGCGCGCATCCCAGATCCACCAGGTCCCCCACATTGGTTTGCCCCAGGCCGAACCGGTGATCAGCGCGATAAAAGTGAACACCGCGCCAATCGGCGCCATCGCGGCTGAAACCAGATCGGCCATCTTCATTTGCCACACCAGACCGATAAACGCGGCAATCGCCATTGATGCATATACACCCATTGACCACATCGCCGCAGGCACGTGAATGTACATAATTCGGAAGCTGTTGCCCTGCTGATAATCCGCCGGTGCAAAGCCGAAGCCCCACACCCAACCAAGTAACAGCGTGCCAACGCCCAGCACCGCGAACCAGGGAATCACGCGCCCGCATAGCTGGTAAAGCCGTTCAGGCTTTGCCCACTGGTGTAACCATTTCCACATTTTTGCATCGCTCACAATAAACAGAATTCAGGTTTCGGCCGCTCTGGGGCGACACGAATTAATGCAGACTGATACGCAAGGCTGCAGCCGTCGCAAACGGCGACAGCGTTGCGCTTACGGCCAGCATCGCGCCAAGAATCGCCAGATAACCACCGATCGGCAATCCCATCCCGGCGGCATCAATCGCCGCGCTGGCGAATATCAACACCGGTATCGACAACGGCAATACCAGCAAACTCAGTAATACGCCGCCGCGCCGCAGCCCAACGGTCAATCCAGTCCCAATCGCGCCGAGAAAACTCAGCGTTGGTGTGCCCAGCAGAAGCGTCAATGCCATCGCGCGCCAGCCGGCAAAATCCAGCGACAACAACAAGGCCGCCAGCGGCGACAATAAAATCAGCGGCAGCCCGGTAATCAGCCAGTGCGCAATTACTTTACCCAGCACGGTGACCGGCAGCGGCGTTGGCAACAGAAGTAGTTGCTCAAGCGAACCATCAAGAAAATCGTCACGAAACAGCCGTTCCAATGCCAGCAATGAGGCCAGCAACGCGGCAACCCACGCCACACCCGGCGCAATGCGCGCCAGCTGTTGCGGCTCCGGTCCGATACCTAACGGAAACAGCGTGATAACAATCAGGAAAAACCACAGCGGATTGATCACTTCCGCGCCGCTGCGAAAGGCAATTTTTAATTCACGCTGAATGACCCGGCCTAACATCAAGCCCACTCCGAAGTAAGACGAATTTTACGCACGCGAGAACGGTGGTCGGGCAGATCCTGATGCGTGGTCAAAATCACCGCTCCGCCGTTATCGGCATGCGCGGCAAATCGCGCCATTAATTGTTCCACACCGCCTTTATCGATAGCGGTCAAGGGTTCATCGAGGATCCATACGGACGCCGGGCTGAGCCACAGTCGGGCTAATGCCACGCGGCGTTGTTGTCCCGCAGAGAGTTGCGCCACTGGCACCTCTTCAAAACCCAGCAGGTCTACCTGCTCAAGTGCAGCAAAAATCGCGTCTTCATTGCTGCTGCCGTGCCAGAAATGCAGATTCTCTAACGGCGAGAGTACGGATTTAACGCCCGGGTGATGGCCGAGATAGAGCAGGTTTTGTTGCCATATTTCGCGCTGTTGGCGAATAGGTTGTGTTTGCCACAGCACGTCGCCCTCTTCCGCCCGGCTTAATCCCGCCAACAGGCGCAACAGCGAGGTTTTCCCGGCACCGTTAGGCCCTTCAATCTGCACAATGTCACCCGGTTGCACACAGAAGCTCAACCCATGAAACAGAGTTCGCTCATCACGAACGCATGAGAGATTAATGACTTCGAGCATAGAAGGGAGAATCACAGCAATGAATGAGGCGGCGATAATACCACAATGAATCTGTGGGCCGAAGTCTGTGAGCCAGCCTGCACTTACCCCAAATGGGGTATTCGTGCGCATCAGATCAAGGAATTGCTCAAAAAACCATCTCAGTTAAAATTTCGTTACTCTTAATTTGAATCCTCGTAACAAATTGACCTTGCTAAAACCAGCTACGCTTATTACGCATTGGCATTATCACCAGAGGAAAACATGAAACAATCACCATCGATTTCAAAGAGTGACAACGATGTAGAGAGTGATGAGAAGGATCAGGGCAAGGAGATCGAAGTTGATGAAGACGCCCTGCCCTCGCAGGCTGCGGCGATTCACGAGGAGATTCGTCACGACGGAGAAAAGGAGTTAGAGCGCGACGGTATGGCGCTGCTTTGGTCAGCAGTTGCCGCCGGACTGTCGATGAGCGCATCGCTCATGGCGAAAGGCATTTTTCAGGTCCATCTGAAAGGCGTGCCGGGGGCGTTTTTACTGGAGAATTTGGGTTATACGTTTGGCTTTGTCATTGTGATTATGGCGCGCCAGCAATTGTTTACTGAAAACACCGTCACCGCCGTTTTACCAGTGATGCACAAACCCACCGCCAGCAACTTTGCGCTGCTGTTACGTTTATGGTGTGTGGTGCTGCTCGGCAATCTGATTGGGACCGCGCTAGGTGCATTAGCCTTCAATCATATGCCGATTTTCGACGATGCTACGCGTCAGGCGTTTACCGCCATCAGTGAAAAAGTGATGGTGAACTCACCGAGTGAAATGTTCGCTAATGCCGTGATCTCCGGCTGGATTATCGCCACCATGGTATGGATGTTCCCGTATGCGGGCGCGGCGAAAATCGTGGTGATTGTGATGATGACCTGGCTGGTGGCGTTAGGCGATTTGGCACATATCGTGGTCGGTTCGGTCGAAGTGCTGTATCTGGTGTTTGCGGGTACGCTGCCGTGGTACGAATTCTTCTGGCCATTTGCTCTGCCTACGCTGCTGGGCAACATCACAGGCGGTACGCTGATTTTCGCCCTGATTAGCCATGCTCAGATCCGTAATGATATGAGTGAAGCGGCGAAAGCCAAAGCGCGGGCCGAGCAGAAGCGGAAAGAGAAGCTGAATCAAAAACAGCGCTGAGGTTGGTCTTAAATTGCTGATAGATTGAGCAAACAACCGCTGCATAGTTAAAATCAGGCGCGCAGTGCGCTATACTGCGCGCCCGGCGTCTCCTTAGTTAAATGGATATAACGAGCCCCTCCTAAGGGCTAGTTGCAGGTTCGATTCCTGCAGGGGACACCAGATTTTACTCTTTTGCTGCTTAAAACAGCCACCTCGCCAGACCCAGCGTCACGCCTGCAGTACTCATCATGCCAGCAACTATCCATTTCGTCTGTTTGCTCAATTCCTGATGAATTTTTCCTATATCCTGATGCACTTTGCCGATCTCCTGGTAAAGATCGCTTTTGGTGACGTAATTGGATTTGATAAACGCAATGTCCGTCTTCATTAAAGCCATGTCTGTTTTGATTTTGAGGATATCCGCTTCCAGCTTAGAAACGCGCTTTTCCATTATTACGCCCTCGTGTAACTTATCATTTTAATCAATGTGATACCTTCAATTTCCTGCAAAGCATCCTACGCTAAAACGAATAAAAAACAGGCGTCACAACGTTTGAAAATGCATAATTGGGAGATGGGTTCAGAAAAAAAGACGGGTTGTTGCGGACAATTACAACGCTTACGAGTGAGATCGTCATTAGCCCTGATCTTGTCGCCATGCTGAGGGCGTTACACCATGCAGTTGACGGAAGCGGTTACTGAAGTGGCTGGAAGAGTGAAAACCGCAGCGCAGTGCGATTTCGGTGAGCGGCAAACGGCTGAATTTCAGCAACTGCAGCGCAGCATCCATGCGGCGGCGCATCACATATTGATGCGGTGCCTCGCCCACACTGCTACGGAACATGCGTGCAAAATGGTATTCGCTCAGCGCCGCTTCGGCTGCCAGTTGCGCCAGCGTTAACGGTTGATCGAGCTGCGCATCAATATACGCCATTACGCGCCGCAACACGGCGGGTGCCAGACCGCCACGCACCTGCGGCGCGTGCCATTGCACATCACTGTAGCGTTGCAACAGATGCGTCACCAGTAATGTTGACGCACTGCTAAGCATCAATTGGTTCGCCGGCTGTTGCCAGTCGCTACTTAGCAAGAAGTGGCGATAGAGTTGCGTAATGCGGTCATCCGCAGAAAAGATCTTTTCATGCAGATTGAGCCGCGATGGACTGCGATCCCAGATCTGTTCGCCCAGATGGCGCAGATGTTCATCGGTGCAATAAAGATGCACAAACCATAAATCAGCACGAATATCCCACACCGACTCTACGCCGCTGGGCATCAGGCAAAAACGATCCGGGCCGCCGCCGTTGCGCCAGCCATGCGGGGTTTTATGCCAGGTTTCATAGCCGTCGGCGGTATATAGGCTCAACGTGTGGTGATTGCTGAGGTTGGTGACGCGATCGCCGCTGTTAAACCAGGCCGCCAGTTTAATGCCGCTCGACAACTGCACGCTGTCGCGCAGTTGCGCTTTGTGGCGCTGTAGCATGTTGAAAGTCTGGTAATCGGCCATGATTCATATCACTCGAAATTCATTAGTGCTCAGTGTACGGATCTCAGCGGACAGAAAACAGGTCACAGCGGGACGCAAAAGGAAAAAGCGCAAGATTTTGCAATTGCCGCGCAAAAGCGTGCAAGCGGCGCATGGCTATTCACGCCACACTGCGAGCCAGATTGTGTCGGAGAGCGCGTTATGAATGTGATGTTATACCTTGCCGTAGTAATGATTTGGGGCACCACCTGGATCGCCATTTTCCTGCAGCAGGAAGCGGCTGATACGCCAGTTTTGGTGGCGGTTTTCTGGCGTTTCTTACTGGCATCACTGGTGATGCTTGTCATCCTTAGACTGCTGCGCAGGCTGCGAGCGCTGGATAAGCGCGATCATCTGTTTTGCCTGCTGCAGGGCTGCTGCGTGTTTGGTTTCAACTTTGTCTGCTTCTATCATGCTGCCGCGTGGATTAGCAGCGGGCTGGAGTCGGTGATTTTCTCGATGGCCGTGCTTTATAACGCGCTTAACAGCTGGATTTTCTTCCGTCAGCGTCCATCGTTTCGCCTGTTACCGGCCGCCATACTTGGCCTTGGCGGCATTGTCGCGCTGTTCTGGAACGATATTCAGGCTGCGCATCCTGCGCCGCAATTGTTGTGGGGCGTTGGCCTGAGCGCGCTCGGCACCTTAGGCTTCTCCTTTGGCAATATGATTTCACTGCGCCACCAGCGTCGTCAGCGTGATGTATTGACCACGAACAGCTACGCCATGCTGTATGGCGCATTGGTGATGGCCGCACTGGCCTTGCTTAATGGCGATGCACTCGCGCCAGCCCTGAATATTCAGTGGTTAGGCGCCATGAGCTACCTGGCGATATTGGGTTCGGTAGTGGGATTTGGTGCCTATTTCACGCTGGTGGGACGTATTGGTGCCAGTCAGGCCGCTTACAGTACTTTGCTGTTTCCGTTGGTGGCACTTACGCTCTCCACGCTTTACGAAGGTTATCAGTGGCACAGTAATGCGATTGTGGGTTTGGTGATGATTCTGACGGGAAATATGGTGATGTTTGTCCGCTGGCCGACAATGGGCCATTTGCGTACGGCCTAAATAACCAGAGCGGGCATTGCGCCCGCTCTTTTGCTCCTCTAGCGCCAGCCCTGAACGCCGATATTGAGCTGGTGAGGTTTAGTTATGGCTTTTCTGGCAATCCAGTAAAGCAGGACGCGTTCATCATCTTTGTCGCGGTCGGCCATTGCCAGTAATTTCAGCGACAACGTGGATTTGTTCACTGGTTGATGCTCATCGCTTAACTCGATCACCGCCTGACCGATAATGCAGCAAACCTCATCCTCGCTTGACGCGGATTCATATGCTCGGTCTTTCATATTTCCTCCTCTTGAATGAATTATAAGCCTGGCAAACATCCCCAACTTTGCAGGCAATAAGGCGCGATCGATACAAGTGGTTACACATGGTTACCCATAGCAACCGCCAGGGTTAAAATGACATCACTCGCTGTCATCACAATGTCATTCATGCCCAGTTCGCTGCATTTCATTCCGTTGTCCCGTCGATTCACGCCCTCGCTTCCCCCGCACGCGCGAGAGCCACTTATTATCTCCACAGATTCCGCTTTCTCGAGTGAGAGATAAAAATGAAAACAGTAGCCACGGCGAATGACCAACGTACCCGCATACTTACCCTTATTGGCACCATCATCACGCAGTTTGCTCTAGGCTCGGTTTATACCTGGAGCCTGTTTAACGGCCCGCTGGCGAACAAGCTGGATGCGCCCATCAGTGAAGTGGCTTTCTCGTTCGGTTTACTTAGTCTTGGACTGGCAATCGCATCATCGCTTGCCGGGAAATTGCAGGAGCGCTTTGGTGTGCGCAACGTCACCATCGGCGCGGGCATTCTGATGGCGGTAGGTTTCTGGCTGACCGCCCATGCCGACAATCTGATGATGCTGTACCTCAGCGCGGGGATTCTGGTGGGTCTGGCCGATGGTGCCGGTTATCTGATGACGCTCTCTAACTGCGTGAAGTGGTTCCCGGAGCGTAAAGGACTAATTTCGGCCTGCTCCATCGGCGCTTACGGTTTAGGTAGCCTCGGCTTCAAATTTATTTGCGGCGCCCTGCTCAGCGCACAAGGTCTGGAGAACACCTTCATGATCTGGGGCGTATTGGCGATGAGCATGATCATCGTGGGCGCTTTGCTGATGCGTGATGCCCCGATACAAAAGAGCGGCGGCAATGCGCAACGTGAGGCGAAAGATTACACGCTGGCACAATCGGTGCGTTTACCGCAGTACTGGATGCTGGCGCTGATGTTCCTTACTGCCTGCATGAGCGGCCTGTACGTGATTGGCGTGGCGAAGGATATTGGCGAAGGCATGGTTCATCTTAGCGCGCAGACAGCAGCCAATGCGGTGACGGTGATTGCGATTGCCAACCTCAGCGGCCGCCTTATTCTTGGCGTGCTGTCTGATAAAATGGCGCGTATCCGCGTCATCACGCTGGCGCAAATTGTCTCGCTAATGGGGATGAGCATTTTGCTGTTTATTCACATGAACGAAGCAAGCTTCTTCCTCTCCTTAGCCTGCGTCGCATTCAGCTTTGGTGGCACCATCACCGTGTTCCCGTCGCTGGTCAGCGATTTCTTCGGCCTGAACAATCTGACCAAAAACTATGGCCTGATTTACCTCGGTTTCGGCATCGGCAGCGTGCTGGGTTCGCTGGTCGCGTCTACTTTTGGCGGCTTCACTGTGACGTTCAGCCTGATTATGACCTTGCTGGTGATTTCACTGGTGCTATCACTGAGCATCCGTCTGCCACATCGCCAAAACGTGGCTGAACCTTTACTGCATAATTAAAGCAACGTGGATGCCGCATTAATGCGCGGCATCCCTTTTCTCCATACTTTATTCACAATACGCTTTTAATTGAGAACCGCTATTATTAAGCTTTGCCTTTCAGAGTAATCGCGTTAATATAGTCAGGCATTCAGCTTATTCTGATTGGCATATTTTACTCCCCGCCTTTTTTAGCATTTAATTGACATACTCCGTAATACATTCTGCAATAACTCTACATTTCCTGCATCTTCACTCCACTATTCCCCTGTAATCTGGCGTCATTGGAACAGAGGAGGACTCTCCATGAAGAAGCTTATTAAGGTTGCATCGGTTGTAGCCATTATGACGATGTTGAGTGGCTGTATTATCGATCACCATCGTGGAGGCGGCGGCCCGGGTTGGGGCCATCATGGTGGCGGAGGCTGGCATCATGGGCATGGCGGTTATGGACACCGCAGATAGTTGGGCAAAGCACACACAGCAAATAATAAGAAAGTAACAAGGGCGGGAATTTATCCCGCCCTATTTTTTTAGCTTTTAACTGCGTAATTACATTGGTACCAGGCTTTTTTTAATCCAGGCAAATTGCTGTTTTGCGACGGCAGCGATTCCACCTTATCAAATCCACGCTGACTGCAATAATTCGCAAGGTCGATCTCCATGGCGTCTTTATTCAACGTTTGCGGATCGTAACGATACTGCACGGTATTTGAGCGGGTATCTTCATCAACGCGCTCAAATCCCCCCGGTTTACTGACGCTACAACCCGCCAGCATAAATAGCGCCAATGCGCTAATAAGCATTTTATTCATTAGTGTTTCCTCTCAAGCATTGCAGTCTAAAATGCAATGCCGCGCTTATCTATAGGAATGAAGCGCGAAATGTCTGCATATTGAAAAGCTTTTACCAATTAAATCGATAAAACCAAACGGTTTCCCTTATCAAATCTGCGGTGCGATGATGCCTCCAGACAAAACGAAGTCTGCACCACACCAGGTGAGTTAATAAGAAAATAGATCGATAAGTGACCTTCATGCCCGCGCTGAGCGGGCTTTTTTTCGCCCGCTACCCGGTAAGGCTGACCATCTTACGTAAAAGATTGGCTGCTTGTTTATCAGGCAATGCGAGAATGCCGCTGTAGAGGTCAATTGACATCGCGCACATTGCGCTGCGATCAACGGCGGTGTCTGCCGGCATATTCAGCTGTTGCAGCCGATCGCCCCACTTGCTATACAGCTTTTCCACCACACTTTGCAGATCGCGCTGCGCCGCAGTTTGATCCAACGGCAGTTCCTTACCGGTACTCTGCTGCAGCAGCGTTTCGAGTGCCTCGGCATCGCGCTGATTCAATTCCGGTGACAATACCTGTTGCAGGTTGACGCCACCATTCACCTGCGGGTAGAGGAAACGGAAGCAGCGCTGCGGTTCCTGCTGCTGCAACGCCCGCATTTCCTCTACCGATACGCGCACATAGTTGAGAATTGCCGCATCCGGAGTGCGCGTGAGCCGTTTATTCACAAAATCCATCAGCCAGCCACGCATATCACCCAGCGCCTGATCGGCGGGAACGCCTTCCAGCCGTTTATGCAGCAGTTCGCGATTGAGCAACTGCCACAGCACAGGCTCCTGAATTTTTAACAGGCGATAGCCGGGCGCGAGGCTGAGCTGGGTTGTCACCTCTTCCACCAGCGCCTGACGCTCCTGACGCGGATGCAGCCAACTGAACCACAGAATATTCGCCAGCATCAGCGGCAACAGAAACAGCAACACGCCTTGCCACAGTCGTAATGAAGTGGTGCGCACCAGCAGAATAATAATGATCGCCAGCAGCGCGAACGCCGCTAGCGTAATCGGAAAAAGCGAGAGCATCGAGCGGGGTTAATCCTTACGTACATCTATTAAAACGGGGCAATTGGCGCGTTCAATCACTGTCGCGCTGACTGAACCTTTTAACAGTCGGTTAAACGGTGACAGATGACGGCGTCCCATGATGATCATACTGGCTTTCAGACTGGCAGATTGTGCGACGATAGTTTCCGCCGCTTCACCCGCCAGAATCAATCCCTTCGCCGTTATGCCTGCGCGTAGCAATGGTGCCAGCGCATGACGCACCACCATTTCAGCGGTGTTCTGCTCATCTTTCGCCAAGACAAAATCATCTGGATCTTCCCCGGCATCAATCTCAATCGGTTGATTGCAGGAAGAGTATGCCGGATCAACGCAGCACAGCACCGTGACCTCCGCCTTATGCGCCAGCGCCTGTTCAATGGTTAACGCAATCACTTTTTCCGCCACCGGTGAGTTATCGATGGCCATCAGCAAGGTTTTCATCAGTTGGTTATCCTTCCACAGCGGTCATTTTGCCAATTTCACGAATCAAGGCATCTTTGCACTTGATGATTTGCTCCCGATAGTGCGCTTCCTGCTTATGAAAACGCGCCGTCGGCACCAGTAATGAGATGGAGAAGCGACCAAACAGCGTATCGATGGCCACCGCCATGGTTGAAATGCCCTCCAGCGTCTCACCGCGATCAATCGCCAATCCGCTGGCGCGCACTTCGGCTATCAGCTCCAGCAATTGTGGCAGCGTTTTCACCGTCATTTCGGTCAACTCTTTATAGGCTTCGCCCACCATCACGCGCACATCGTCATCGCTTTCCAGCGCCAGCAAAGCACGTCCACCGGACGTGCTGTAAAGCGGCAGATTCAATCCGATGCGCGGCACCACGCGCAGTTCGCGCGACGCCACCACATAATGCACGATCGCCAACTGCGTCCCGCTGGCACGCGCCAGCGATACGGTTTCATTGATTTCGCCGGAGAGCTGTTCGAGATAAGGACGCACGATTTCCACCACGTCGCTGTGCACGCTGGAGATCAGTTTGAGCAGCGCCGGACCAAGGCGTAAACCGCCCGCGCCGCTGCTGCGCACCAGCTGTGCACTGTCCAGCGCCGCAATGATGCGCTGGACCGTTGAACGCGGCAGATCCACCACCTGGGCAATTTCACCCAAACTCATGCCGCCAGGATGTTCACCCAGCGCATTCAGAATTTTTGCCGCACGCGCGATGACTTGAATGCCACCCGCTTTTTCATCCTCACGGCTTGAGGGAAGTTCAACCATGATGCGTTCCTTTTTGGCCTGCCCTACTTTAGCGCGAATGATCGCACTTTTACACCCTGTATCACATTGCAATACAGTATATCGATATGTAAGATGCCATCTGTATCACATCGCAATACACTGCATCAACAATATAACGAGAAGCCTGCTATGAATGCCCAGCCCATTGCGGCCCCGGCACCCCATCCGTTTACTCTGCGCCTCGCGCTAGGACTGGTTGGCGTGTTAATCGCCGCGCTTACGTCGGGATTAAACGATCGCGTCACTGATATCGCGTTAGCGGATATCCGCGCCGCCATCGGTATCAGTTACGATCAAGGTAGCTGGATCATCTCTGCTTATCAGGCCGCTGAAGTAGCAGCAATGATGATCGCGCCATGGTTCGCCGTGACCTTTTCCCTGCGCCGCTTTGCACTCATCGTCTCCGCCGGTTTTATGCTGAGCGGCTTGCTGCTGCCGCTGATGCCCAATGCCACGCTATTTATCGCTCTGCGCGTGGTGCAGGGATTGTTTGGCGGTGCGCTGCCACCGATGCTGATGACCGTTGCGCTGCGCTTTCTACCGCCACCGATGAAATTATACGGTTTAGCCGGTTATGCGCTGACCGCGACCTTTGGTCCAAATATGGCCGCCTCGCTGGCGGCGTTCTGGACCGATGAGGTCAGCTGGCTGTTTGTCTTCTGGCAAGTGGTGCCCACCATGCTGATTGCCATGCTACTGATCGGCTGGGGTTTGCCGCAGGATCCGCTGCGCCTTGAACGGTTTAAGCAGATCGATCTGTTCGGCATGTTAACCGGCTGTTCCGGTATGGCGCTGCTGATTCTGGCGCTGACGCAGGGCGAGCGTCTTGACTGGCTCGAATCATCGTTATTCTGCGGCCTATTATTCAGCGCGCTGGCGTTGCTGACTGTGTTCTTTATTAATGAATGGTTTCACCCGCTGCCGCTGTTCAAGTTGCAGATGCTGGGACGACGCAATCTCGCGCATGGTTTGCTGGTGCTGGCGGGCGTGCTGATTCTGTCGCTCTCAGGTTCGGCGCTGCCGTCGGCCTATCTGGCACAGGTGCAAGGTTTCCGCACGCTGCAGTTCGCCCCGCTGGCGTTGACTATTGGCTTGCCGCAGTTGCTGATCGCGCCTTTTGTCGCCGCGCTGCTGAATATTCGCTGGGTAGATTGCCGTTGGATGTTAACGGCGGGTGTGGCGCTGCTGGTCACGTCCTGCTTGATGGGTATGCATATCACCACCGATTGGGCGCGGCAGAATTTCTGGCTAATTCAGATTCTGCAGGCGTTCGGTCAGCCGATGGTGATTTTGCCGGTGCTGATGAGCGCCACCAGCGTAGTCGCGCCGCCGGAAGGCCCGTTTGCCTCGGCGATGTTCAATACCGTACGCGGTTTTTCCAGCATCGCTGCCAGCACGCTGGTTGAATGGTTTATCAGCCACCGGGAGAAATTCCATTCCAACGTGTTAGTCGATAGCGCCGCCAGCCGTGCGTGGTTGATGACCGCACCGAACAGCGCGCAATCCAGCAGCAGCTTGCCGTTGCTGCCCGACGGCAGCGCCAGCAGTGCGGAAAACCTCAGCGGCTTCGCCACCTTGCTAAAACATCAGGCGATGGTGCTGAGCCTGAGTGATTGCTACCAAATGCTGATTGCCTTCGCCGCCCTGCTTTTATTGTTAACCGTCTGGCTGCCGAAGCGTGTCTGGCCACCACAAACTCTGATTCAACCTGTTACGACGACGTCGAGATAATTGATATGCAAGCTTTTGCTCTGAAAAGAACGGTGCTGTTGAGCGCCTTATTACTGGTGTTATTAGCGATGGCCTTTTTTGTCTGGTCATCAATGACCAGCAACGATCATCGCACCACTGATGCGTATGTGAATGCTGATTACACCTTGGTCGCGCCGAAAGTTTCCGGCTACATCGCCAGCGTCAACGTGCAGGATAACCAGCGCGTAAAGGCCGGTGAATTGCTGGCCACGCTCGACGATCGTGATTACCGTGTGGCGCTTGAAACCGCGCAGGCCAATCTGCAGGTTAGCGAGGCGAAACGCCTGAGCAGCCAGGCGCAGCTGGAACAGCAGCAATCTACTATCGATCAGGCGAAAGCCACGTTAGCAGCGAGCCAGGCTTCTGCGCAGTACGCCGGACAGAGCGCCGCGCGTTACAACCAGCTGTATAAAAGTGGCACCATCGCGGCGGACGATCAGCAAAAAGCCAACTCGACGCAGCGTTCGGCTTCTGCCACCGTACGTCAGAGCGAAGCGGCACTGGCTTCCGCCGTCAAGCAAGTGGGCGTGCTGCAAGCTGCGGTGCGTCAGGCCGCCGCCGATGTCGCTGCCGCGCAGGCCAGCGTCGATCAGGCGCAGCTTAATCTTTCCTATACGCGCATCGTGGCACCGGTGGATGGCATGGTTGGTCAGCGTTCCGTGCGCCTCGGCGCCTACGTCAGCGCGGGGACGCGTTTGCTGGCGGTGGTGCCGCTGCAGCAAACTTATATCACCGCTAATTATCTGGAAACGCAGTTGGCGGATGTGCAACAAGGGCAGAAAGTGAGCGTGAGAGTTGATGCTTTGCCGGGCAAGGTGTTTAGCGGTCACGTAGACAGCATTGCCCCAGCGACTGGGGCGACCTTTTCCGCCATTTCACCTGACAACGCCACCGGCAATTACACCAAAGTGGTACAGCGTTTACCGGTGAAAATTGTGCTGGATACCAACCAGCCAGATCTGGCTAAACTGCGCGTGGGCATGTCAGCAATACCGGAAATTGAGACCCGCTGAAAATGTGAGCAATATCCCAGAAGCGACCTATTTATTTTTGGGACAAATCCGCGTAAATTAGCGCTCGATCCTGTTCTGGGCTTGCCTGGAGCGACCTGAGAAGAAAGCGTGTAGCGGTGATGAACTCCACCTTTCTCTTATTCTGTTCGGGTTACGCGGGTTTGGGATCGCCCGCCGGGTAACCGCTCAGAGGAGTTGTTTTGTGAGATACGCGTTGATGGGAATTTCTTTCTTCCTGTTGCTTTGGGTCGGTACCTTTGTACTGATGCTGTAGATCCGCCAGGCGGGGCGACAGTCAGTCGCCCCACTTAATGGTTATTCCTCTTCTTCTTCCAGCGCTTTCACTGTTCCCGGCAAAATGCCATCGGCACGGAACATCGCTTTGATCCCGCGTACCGCCTGACGAATACGATCGCTGTTTTCAATCAGCGCGAAACGCACATGGGTATCCCCGTAATCACCAAAACCAATGCCCGGCGATACACACACTTTGGCTTCCTGCATCAGTAATTTGGCGAACTCCAGCGAGCCAAGATGCGCGTAGTGATCGGGGATTTTCGCCCAGACGTACATTGACGCCTTCGGCAGATCAACCATCCATCCCGCCTCATGCAAGCCTTTCACCAGCACATCACGGCGACGTTTGTACTGCTCAGCGATATCGCGCACGCACTGTTGATCACCTTCCAGCGCAGCAATCGCCGCCACCTGCAACGGTGTAAACGTGCCGTAATCGTGATAACTCTTGATACGCGCCAGCGCGGACACCAGCTCTTTGTTACCGACCATAAAGCCGATGCGCCAGCCCGCCATGTTGTAGCTTTTCGACAGGGTAAAGAATTCCACCGCCACATCGCGCGCGCCCGGCACCTGCATAATCGACGGTGCTTTCCAGCCATCGTACGTGATGTCGGCGTAGGCGAGATCGTGGATCACCAGCACATTGTACTGCTTGGCCAGCGCGATGACGCGTTCGAAGAAATCGAGCTCAACGCATTGCGCCGTCGGGTTCGACGGGAAGCCGAGAATCATCATTTTCGGTTTTGGATAGCTTTCGCGAATCGCTCGCTCTAACTCGTTGAAAAAATCAACGCCCGCCACCAGCGGTACAGAACGCACCTGCGCACCAGCAATCACCGCGCCGTAGATGTGAATCGGATAGCTGGGATTGGGCACCAGCACGGTGTCGCCGTGATCGAGCGTGGCCAGCATTAAGTGGGCCAACCCCTCTTTGGAGCCGATGGTGACAATCGCTTCCGATTCGGGATCGATTTCTACCTGATAACGGTCTGCGTACCAGCGCGAAATCGCGCGACGCAAACGGGGAATGCCTTTCGAAGTTGAATAACCGTGTGTGTCTTCGCGCTGCGCCACCTGGCAGAGTTTTTCAACGATATGCGGCGGTGTGGGGCCATCCGGATTTCCCATCGAAAAATCGATGATGTCTTCGCCGCGTCGACGCGCAGCCATCTTCAATTCAGCGGTAATGTTAAAAACATACGGGGGAAGGCGTTCAATACGCGAGAAACGACGGGGTGTGCTGTTATCAGCCATGATGTCCTCTGGTTTACGTAAGCGCCCGGACCGTCCGAGCGACGTGGGTCACTGTGGTGACCGCATCAAGAACATAACGCGCTGATAACAAGATTGTCGAGAGCGGAATAAAATAATTTTAATTATTTGGATTCAGGCGGCCAAACACCCAATCGCTTACCCATTGGCCCTTTAGCAGATAATTATCCCGTAGTGTGCCCTCAAGGGCGAAACCATTTTTCTCCAGAATGCGGCGCGATGGCCAATTTCCCTCGATCACCATCGCTTTCAGCTTGTGAAATTCTGCCTGCAGCAAAAACGTGCAGAGCGCCTCGAGCGCTTCACTGCCATAACCCAAGCCGGTAAACGCCGCGCGCAGCATGTAACCCACTTCGGCCTGCCGATACGGATGCCATTCGGCGCTGCAGCCAAACAGGCCAATCGGTTCGCCGGTTTCCCGAATGCGCGCCACCAGACACAGCATATGGAAGCTGCTCGCCTGCCACGGTGCCAGACGCTCGGTAAAGCGTTGGCGGATATCGTTTTCATCCGGGATTTCACTGACCCACGTCATGGTTACGGCGTCCTGATGCACCGCTTTGAAAATCTGCCAGTCTTCAGGTTGAAGCCGACTGAGGGACAAACGCGGGGTGAGTAATTGCATGGCTGAGCTCCGATTTTTTAAACGGCAACATAGCAAACCGGGTTAGCGACAACCAGCGATTGGCGCACGGTTTGGCTAATCCTCTTTTTAGCACTCAAGCTTTCCTCTTTTTGCCGAGGTTGCCTGGTCGCCATGAATGGCGACCCTACGGACTGGGGCATGTAGGGGCGCCATTCATGGCGACCGAACCGATTAAATTGATCCCGGCTACGAGAAAGGCCTGTAGATCGCAGTAGCGCTGGCGGATCGCGATCACATTTTTTATCATGTCCTCCCTTTCCTTGCCTGAGAGATGCCCTTGCCTTCCCACTTCGACATGCTGCTGGCGGTATTTGACCGCGCGGCGCTGATGCTGATTTGCCTGTTCTTCCTCACTCGCACGCGGGTTTTTCGTCAACTGCTGCAAAAAGATGAGCATTCGGTACGCGAAAAGGTGGTGGTGACGGCGATTTTCTCGCTATTTGCTCTGTTCAGTACCTGGTCAGGCATTAACGTCGACGGTTCGCTGCTCAATGTGCGTGTGATTGCAGTGATGTCCGGCGGTATTCTTTTTGGTCCGTGGGTCGGCATCGCCACCGGTGTGATTGCCGGTTTGCACCGCTATCTGATTGATATGGATGGCGTCACGGCCGTGCCCTGCTTAATCACCAGTATCATCGCCGGCATCGCTTCGGGCATGATTAATCGCAGGGTGAGCAAAGAGCAACGCTGGCGCGCCGGTATTCTCGGCGGTATGTTGTGCGAAAGCCTGACCATGCTGCTGATTGTGCTGTGGGCCAAGCCGATGGGGCTTGGGTTGGCGATTGTTTCCGAGATTGCGCTTCCCATGATTTTGGGCGCCTCAAGTATCGGTTTGATCGTGCTGCTGGTGCAAAGCGTCGAGGGCGAAAAAGAGGCGATTGCGGCGCGTCAGGCCAAGCTGGCGCTGGAAATCGCTAACAAAACGTTGCCGCTATTTCGCCAGGTTGATAGCCAGTCGCTGCATAAAGTGTGTGACATCATCCGCACCGACATTCACGCCGACGCGGTCGCCATCACTAACAACAAGCAAATCCTCGCCTACGTCGGTTACGGCGAGCAAAACTATCACAACGGCGATGATGCCATCAGCCCGACGACCGCGCAGTCAATCGCCAGCGGCAAGATCATCATTAAGAACAATGATGAGGCGCATCGCACCAAAGATATTCACTCCATGTTGGTTATTCCCCTTTGGGAAAAAGGGGAAGTGACCGGCACGCTAAAAATCTATTATCGTCGCGCACATCGCATCACCGGTTCGTTAAAAGAGATGGCAATTGGTCTGTCGCAAATTATCTCAACGCAGCTGGAAGTCTCGCGAGCTGAGCAGTTACGTGAGATGGCGAACAAGGCTGAGTTGCGCGCGCTGCAAAGCAAAATTAACCCGCATTTCCTGTTTAACGCCCTCAATGCTATCTCCTCCTCGATTCGCCTTAATCCAGACACCGCGCGCCAGTTGGTGATCAATCTGTCGCGTTACCTGCGCTATAACCTCGAACTCAACGATGATGAGCTTATCGACATCAAGAAAGAGTTATGGCAGGTGAAAGATTACATCGCGATTGAGCAGGCGCGTTTCGGCGACAAGCTCTCGATGATTTACGACGTGGATGAAGATCTGCACTTCACGCTGCCCAGCCTGCTCATTCAGCCGCTGGTGGAGAATGCCATTGTGCACGGTATTCAGCCCTGTCGCGGCAAAGGCGTGGTGACGCTGAGCGTAAAAGATTTAGGCGATCGCGTGCGCGTGGCGGTGCGTGATACCGGCGACGGCATCAGCGACGATGTGATAAGCCGCGTGGCACGTAATGAGATGCCCGGCAACAAAATTGGTCTGTTGAATGTGCATCATCGGGTGAAATTGCTCTCCGGCCAGGGCCTGATTATCACCCGTTATCATCCCGGCACCGAAATCGCCTTTACTCTAAGCAAGAATGGTCAGCAACTGTCTGTGCCGCTGCGCCACACCACGGAAACCGCTACGTGAAAGCCATCATCGTTGAAGACGAGTTTCTCGCCCAGCAAGAGTTAAGCTGGATGATCCAGCAACATAGCCAAATCAGCGTTGAGGCCTGCTTTGATGATGGGCTGGAGGTGCTGAAATATCTGCAAAACCATCGTGTTGATGTCATTTTCCTCGACATTAACATTCCGTCCCTGGATGGCATGCTGCTGGCACAGAATATCAATCAGTTTGCCCATAAGCCGTTAATTGTGTTTATCACCGCGTGGAAAGAGCATGCGGTTGAGGCGTTTGAGCTGGATGCGTTTGACTACATTCTTAAGCCGTATCATGAATCGCGCATTATGACGATGCTGCAGAAACTGGAAGCCAGCGCCCAGCAGCAGTCGCAACCGCATAATGCTTCCGCGGGTTCACCGCTGACCGTCAATTTAGTGAAAGATGAGCGCATTATCGTCACCGATATCAACGAGATCTATTATGTTGAAGCGCATGAGAAATTGACGTTTGTCTATACGCGGCGTGAAGCCTATGTCATGTCGATGGTGATCAGTGAGTTTTGCAGTCGTTTGCCAGAGCAGCTGTTCTTCCGCTGCCATCGTTCATATTGCGTTAACCTGAGCAAGATTCGTGAAATAGAACCCTGGTTCAACAATACCTATCTGGTGAAATTGCGCGATTTAGATGTGCAGGTGCCGGTGAGTCGCAGCAAGGTGAAAGCCTTTCGGCTGTTGATGAGGTTATAAGGCGAACGGCGGACGCCGCTCGCCAACAGACTTAAATTTCGCGGCCCAGCACCTGACGCAGATGCGCACCAGCGCCCAGCAAGCCCGGCTGATCGTGGGTGATCATATAGACCGGAATATCGACCAGATAATCGCGGAAGCGGCCTTTATCTTCAAACGCTGCGCGGAAACCGGACGCTTTGAAGAAGTCGAGGAAGCGTGGCACGATGCCGCCAGCGATATAAACGCCGCCAAAGGTGCCAAGATTCAGCGCCAGGTTGCCACCGAAACGGCCCATGATGACGCAGAAGAGTGACAGTGCGCGACGGCAATCAATACACGTGTCTTTCAGCGCACGCTCAGAGACATCCTTTGGCTTCAGGTTTTCTGGCTCACGCTCATCAGACTTGACGATGGCACGATAAAGATTCACCAACCCCGCACCGGATAACACGCGTTCAGCCGAAACGTGGCCGATCTCAGCACGCAGCACCTCGAGAATCTCACCCTCTTCTTCGCTGTTTGGCGCGAAGTCAACGTGACCGCCCTCGCCCGGCAAGCTAATCCAGCGCTTATCGACATGAACTAAGTGGCTCACGCCAAGGCCAGTGCCGGCACCATAAATTGCAATAGGTTTACCTTCAACCGCTGTTTTACCGCCAAACTGAATCACTTCATTTTCGCTCAGCATCGGAATGGCCATTGAAACCGCGGTGAAATCATTGATGATTTCAAGGCTTTCAAAAGCCAGATGCTCTTTCATCGCTTTAGTCGAAAAGGCCCAATCGTGGTTGGTCATTTCCACCCAGTCACCAGTGATGGGACAGGCGATAGCGATACAGGCGTGTTTGATGTCCTGCTTTTGCTCGTCGAGATAATGACGAATCACCGCTTCGAGATTGTCGTAGTCTGATGTTGAGAAGGTTTGGGCTTGCGAGATAGCACCGTTTTCTACCTCACACAATGCGAGACGGGCATTGGTACCGCCCACATCGCCGACCAGGGCGTATATTGTCATTCTTCTGCTGCTCCGCTTGGGCCATAAACAATTGCAGGACACTATAAAAGCCTGCCAATAAAACAACAACGCCCACCTGCTTGATGGGCGTAATCCATTCAAAGATGCTGCACAGCCTACCGATCGACTGCATCACTGCACAGCGGCAACTTTCCGAAATTTAGCCACGATTACGCTGATGCAGTGCGGCGGTGACCTTACGCAGCAACGGCGGCAAGTCCTGTTTGTCCATTACCACTTCCACCAGCGACAAACGCCGATTCAGCATTAATTGCTCCATTACCGCCGCCAGTTGCACGGTTTCGCTGATGCGCCAGCTCTGCGCCGCGCACTGCTGGCTCATCGCCTGCGGCAACGCGGTCCAGTTCCACTGCGCAATATCGTTGTAACGTTGCTCAGCACCGTGAATCGCGCGCTCAACGGTGTAGCCATCATTATTAATCAGAAAGATGATCGGCTGCTGGCCGTCGCGTAGCATTGAACCCAACTCCTGAATCGTCAGCTGCGCAGAGCCATCGCCAATGATCAGGATGACCCGACGATCGGGCTGCGCGGTCTGCGCACCAAAGGTGGCGGGTAAAGTATAGCCAATTGATCCCCACAACGGTTGCACCAGCAATTGTGCGTCCTGCGGTAAACGCAGCGCGGCCGCACCAAAGGCCGCAGTGCCTTGATCGGCAAGGATAATATCACCCGGCCGCAGGAAGCGCTGCATCGCCTGCCAAAATGCCTGCTGACTGATTACCGCCGCAGCAGTTTGCTCACTTTTTTCGCACTCAGCTTCCTCTGCTAGCCGCCAGTGTGCGCAGTGACGCTGATAAATCGGCATCAGCACCTCCAGCGCCTGTTGCAGGTTCAGCGGAGCAAACACCTCGCCCGCCACCGTGGCCTGAAACGGCTGCAGGTCGATGACGCGTTCGGCAGGCAGATGCTGTGTGAAGCCTGCGGTTAAGGTATCGGTAAATCGCACGCCAACGCACAAGGTAACGTCAGTATCTTCAATCGCCTGGCGCACCGCGTCGCTACTGCCCTCCGCCGCGTAAGTGCCGACGTAACCCGGCTGCTGCTCGTTCAGAACGCCTTTCCCCATTAATAAGGTGGCGGCAGGAATCGCGCGCAGCTGACGCAGCGCCGCAAGCTGTGGCTGCAATTGCCAGCGTGAGGCAAGAAAATCCGCCAATAGCGCCACGCGCTGCGCCGGTGCAAGCAGACGTTCAGCCGCATCGGCAAAAGCCGCAGCGACCTGATGATGATGATCTGGCACTGAGACAGCTTCGGCAGGCATGACAACCTCAGCCGCCGCCACATCCACCGCCAGCAGCAAGTAGCCTGGGCGATGTTGTTTCAGCGCCTCGCTGATAACGCGGTCGATCTCGGTCACCGCGTTTTCCGCCGTCAATACTGCCGATGCCACACTCACTTCCTGCGCCATACGCAGAAAGTGACCAAAATCGCCGTCGCCTAGCGAATGGTGTACGCAATCACCCTGCTGCTGCGCCTGACTGGCGGGCGCGCCGACAATGTGAATCACCGGCACATATTCGGCATAGCTGCCAGCGATGCCGTTGATAGCACTGAGCTCGCCGACGCCAAACGTGGTCAGCAGTGCCGCCGCGCCGTTGCAGCGGCCATAACCATCTGCCGCATAGGCCGCATTCAATTCATTGGCACACCCCACCCATGCAATGTCGGGATGCGCAATCACGCTGTCGAGGAATTGCAGGTTGTAATCACCCGGCACGCCAAACAAATGACGAATGCCGGCTTGATTTAATCGGTGCAGTAAATAATCGCCAACGCTAAGGGTTTTCATCGGTAGCTCCTTGTTAAGGGGATGATCAGGAGTATTAGCGATGTGGCTGAATTGGCGAGATTTTCACCATTGTGGCGTGGTGAAACGTGGCAAGCATACGTTACGACGACAGATAATTCTGTAAGTTGCGATCTTCGGCCCGTTTCGCCTTAGTGTAAACGCATACACTGCTAAGCTGATGTCACTTTCTCCCCTCTTGAGACAGGAACGCTGCATGACTGCTTTTCCCCATCCCGAACGTTATCAACAGATGCAATATCGTCGCAGTGGCCGTAGCGGTCTAAAGTTACCGGCGATTTCGCTGGGTTTGTGGCATAACTTTGGCGACAGTACACGCGTCGATAACAGCCGTGAACTGCTGCGCCACGCCTTTGATCGCGGCATTACTCACTTCGATCTCGCGAATAATTACGGTCCGCCACCGGGATCGGCAGAATCTAATTTTGGTCGCATTCTGCGTGAAGATTTCCATGGATTGCGCGATGAGTTAGTGATTTCGACTAAAGCCGGCTACACCATGTGGGACGGCCCGTACGGCGATTGGGGTTCACGTAAGTACCTGATTTCCAGTCTCGATCAAAGTCTAAAGCGGATGGGCCTGGAATACGTCGATATCTTCTATCATCATCGTCCCGATCCCGAAACGCCGCTGGAAGAGACCATGCGCGCGCTGGATCAGGTGGTGCGTCAGGGTAAGGCGCTGTATGCCGCCATCTCAAACTACCCGACAGACAAAGCCGCCGAAGCGATTGCGATTCTGCGCGACCTCGGCACGCCATGCCTGATCCATCAGCCGCGTTATTCGATGTTTGAACGTACGCCAGAGCAGGGTTTGCTGGATGTGCTGGGCGACAATGGCGTCGGTTGCATCGCCTTCTCGCCGCTGGCGGGTGGCGTGTTAACCGATCGTTACTTGCAGGGCATTCCAGAGGATTCCCGCATCGCCAGCGGCAGTAAGTTCCTGAATGAAGCCCAGTTGACCCAAGAGAAGATGGAAAAAGTACGTCAGTTGCAGGCGATCGCTCAACAGCGCGGCCAGAAGCTGGCGCAGATGGCGCTGAGCTGGGTGCTGCGCGATGCGCGTGTCACCTCGGTGCTGATTGGTGCCAGTAAAACTGCGCAGATTGATGATGCGGTTGAGATGTTGAGCCAGCCGGTGCTGGGCCAGGACGAGATCGACGCTATCCACGCTATCTTGATGTAAGCGTTTACCCGCCCGGCATTTGTCGGGCGTTTTCCGCAGCAGAAAATTCTCAATTCAGATTTCCCTCAGCGTTTTAAGACTGATTCTCAAGGCTTACCTGGTCCGATGTGGCACACTAGCGCCACGGTGGCAGCTATAAGCTACTGAAAAGGAGAAGTTATGAAACGTGCAATTTTGTTCGCCGCCTTGCTGGCGACTTTATCCCCGTTGGCTATCAGCACAGCACAAGCCGACAGTGCCACCATCAATTTGGGTCCGGGCGTTACGCTGCATCTCGGCGATCGCGATCGTCGCGGTAATTACTGGGACGGCGGACGCTGGCGCGAGCCACGCTGGTGGAACGATCGTTATCAGTACAACGACAACCGTTGGTGGCGCCATGAAGAGTGGAAACGTCATCGTGCCTATGAACGTGAGCGCGAACGTCGCTGGCATGAACGCGAACGTCGTGAACATCATCGGCACGACCATCGTCATGATGATCGTCGTGGTCATCGCGATCACCATCATCACTAAACAAAAAAGCCCGCTCACTGGCGGGCTTTTTGTTTGATAACGCCGTTACCAGCCCAGCGCTTCACCCACCAGCAAGTAGAGATTAAGGCCGATCACCAGCACCACAATCAGCCGACCCGCGTTTTGCATCAGGCGCGAGTTCACCATCTCATCCCCCATCAATTCCCGGTTGCCGGTAAATGACAACAGCGGAATCAGCGCCAGTGCGATACCAAAACTCAGCAACACCTGACTCATCACCAGAATCCGCGTCGGATCCCAGCCGGCCCAGATCACAATAAAGGACGGCAACATGGTGATGGTGCGACGGAACCACAGCGGAATATGGAAGCGGATAAAGCCCTGCATCACCACTTGTCCCGCCAGCGTACCGACCACAGTAGAAGAGAGACCGGCAGCCACCAGACTCAAACCAAACACAATCGCAGCGGCCTGGCCCAGCAGCGGTTGCAGCGTTAAATACGCCTGATCGAGATCGACAATTTTGGAATGGCCGCTGAAGTGAAACGCCGCAGCTGCCGTGGCCATCATCGCCAGATTAACAAACCCGGCGATGGTCATGGCGATCGCCACATCCAGCTTGGTTGAAGAGTAACGTTGCGCCTTGCTGCCTTTATTACCGTGCTGTGTCAGTGCGGAGTGCAGATAAATGACGTGCGGCATGATAGTGGCGCCTAACACGCCAGCGGCAAGGAATACCGCATCCGACGTCGGCAGCGATGGCAGCGCCATGCCGACCACCAGCTCACTCACTTTCGGCTGGGAGAAAAACAGCTCAACAATATAAGCCGCCGCCACGAACAGCAGCAGTCCGCCAATCACCAGCTCCAGCGGCTTCTGTCCGCGACTTTGCAGCATCAAAATCAGGTAGGTCGCGATGCCGGTTAGCACCGCGCCCTGCAACAGCGAGATGCCGAGCAGCAGTTTAAAGCCAAGCGCTGCGCCAATAAATTCAGCGAGATCGGTGGCCATGGCGATGATTTCCGCCTGCACCCAATAAAACCACACCGCCGGCCGCGGGAAGCGATCGCGGATGTGTTCCGCAAGATTTTTGCCGGTCGCAATACCCAGCTTGGCGGACATCAGCTGAATCAGCATCGCCATGATGTTGGCCCACACCACTACCCACAACAGCTTGTAGCCGTAGGCGGCGCCGGCCTGAATGTTGGTCGCGAAGTTGCCGGGATCGATATAGCCAATCGCCGCAATAAAGGCGGGCCCGAGCAGCGCGAGTTTGATCTTTCTGGCTCCGCGAGCGGCGCGCTCGGCGGTGCGACTTTCTAGCATAGTTTTACCCTGTCTTAACGCTTGTTGACCCGCTCAGCTTAAGGGGCATTCAAGGCAGATGAAATTTGGTTATAGTTATCGTATTAATAGATGGTGCTATGAAGTATAGCCATTGCTATACATTCCGGTAAAGCCAGTTCCTGCCAAAAATAAGTGCAACGCAAATGACTCTACTCTTGGGTCATTTTATAGACAATGTTTTTGTGGTTTTTTCTTGTGAATGCTTTGTAATAAGGTTGTGATCGGTCAGAGTTATCTGAGAAAAATCACGATAGCGAATACTTATAATGTGGTTTTGATCTCGTTTTTAAGTAACGCGTTACATAGAATACGCAACAAAATACAACCCTCCTCAAATTTGGAGCCGACATGTCCCATGTTTTGCATTTTCTTTTAGCACTAGTGGTGGTAGCGGTGCTGGCCTTGCTGGTCAGCAACGATCGTAAAAGCATCCGTCTTCGCTATATCGTTCAACTTCTGGTGATCGAAGTTCTGCTGGCCTGGTTCTTCCTGAACTCAACCGCTGGCCTCGGCTTCGTACAGGGCTTTGCCGGTTTGTTTGATCATCTGCTCAAATATGCTGCCGAAGGGACCAACTTCGTGTTCGGCAATATGAGTGAAAAAGGCCTCGCCTTCTTCTTCCTCAATGTTCTTTGCCCGATTGTCTTCATCTCCGCACTGATCGGTATTTTGCAGCACTTCCGCATCTTGCCATGGGTGATTCGCGGCATTGGTACCGTGCTGTCAAAAGTGAACGGTATGGGCAAACTGGAATCCTTTAACGCCGTGAGTTCTCTGATTTTGGGACAGTCAGAAAACTTTATCGCCTATAAGGATATCCTCGGCAAGATGTCACAGCGCCGCATGTACACCATGGCTGCGACCGCTATGTCGACTGTTTCTATGTCGATTGTCGGCGCCTACATGACCATGCTGCAGCCAAAATATGTGGTTGCCGCGCTAGTACTGAATATGTTCAGCACCTTTATTGTGCTGTCGCTGATCAACCCCTATCGCGTCGATAGCGAAGAAGATCTGCAACTGCAGGATCTGCATAAAGGCCAAAGCTTCTTCGAAATGCTGGGCGAATACATTCTCGCCGGTTTCAAAGTTGCCATTATCGTTGCCGCGATGCTGATTGGTTTCATCGCGCTGATTTCAGGTTTGAACGCACTGTTCGATCTGATTTTCGGCATCAGCTTCCAGGGCGTGCTGGGTTATGTGTTCTATCCATTTGCCTGGGTGATGGGCGTACCAGCGCACGAAGCGCTGCAAGTGGGCAGCATTATGGCAACTAAACTGGTTTCCAACGAATTCGTGGCGATGATGGATCTGCAGAAAATCGCCGGTCAGCTGTCGCCACACTCAGAAGGTATTCTCTCTGTGTTCCTCGTCTCCTTTGCTAACTTCTCCTCTATCGGGATTGTGGCGGGTGCGATTAAAGGTCTGCATGAAGAGCAAGGTAACGTGGTTTCGCGCTTCGGCCTGAAACTGCTGTACGGTTCAACGCTGGTGAGCGTGCTGTCAGCTGCTATCGCTGGTCTGGTGTTGGCCTTCTGATAAAGAGGGCGAGCTGCGGCTCGCCCTTCTCTTCTTAATTATTCCCATCGGTTCTATCCCGCATCGATTCTGCTTCTCCCCCGCTATCACCCGCTTCACCGTTAAACGCAAAACCTTTGCACAATATTGAATTTCCGTTCACACCACCTGCGCCCGTAGTTTTTCTCCATGACATCACTTCAGGAGAACCGCATGAGCATTCAATTCCTTGGCATGATCGGCCACCGCCTCGCCTCAGAAATCATTCCGGCCAGCGGCCCGCTGTTCGATAAAGATTACATTGCCCGGTTCGCACGCGCGCACCAAGAAGCCGGTTTTGATCGCATTCTGGTGGGCTATTGGTCGGATCAACCGGATGGCTTTCTGGTTACGGCCCACGCTGCGGCGCACACCTCAACGCTGAAGTTCTTGCTGGCACATCGCCCAGGCTTTGTCTCACCGACACTGGCGGCGCGCAAACTGGCTTCGCTTGATCACTTAACCGACGGCCGTTTAGCGGTGCATATCATCAGCGGCGGCAGCGATGTCGAGCAACGCCGCGACGGTGATTTCCTCAATAAAGCCGAGCGCTATGCACGTAGCGATGAGTTCCTCACCGTTTTGAAGCAGAGCCTGGAATCTTCACAACCGTACGATCATCAAGGCCGGTTTTATCAGGCCGAACAGGCATTCTCAGCCATCAAACCGTTACAGAAAAAACTGCCGATCTACTTTGGTGGATCGTCGCAGGAAGCGATTGATGTCGCGGCCCGTCATGCCGATGTGTTTGCTTTATGGGGCGAGCCGCTGAAAGGCGCGGAAGAGACGGTACGCAATGTGCGTGCCGCCGCCGCTCAGCAGGGTCGCGAAATCAACTTCAACATCTCGTTCCGGCCGATTCTGGGCAAAACGGAAAAAGAAGCATGGGAACGCGCTGAACACATTCGCGCCACAGCCGAGAAACAGCTTAACGAAAGCGGCTTTGCTTTTGGTAAGGCTAAGCCGCAAAGCGTCGGTGCACAGCGTTTACTTGCCGCCGCCAATGAAGGCGATCGTCTGGATAAAGTGTTGTGGACCGGCGTAGCAAAACTGGTTCAGGGCGGCTACAACTCCACAGCGCTGGTGGGAACACCGGAGCAAGTGTCCGATGCACTGCTGGAATATTATCGCCTTGGCATTCACAGCGTGCTGATTCGCGGCTTCGACCCACTTAATGATGCGGTGGAATATGGCCGCGAGCTGATTCCACTGACGCGCGAGAAAGTGGATGCGATCTCAGCCGCCGATAAAAGGAGCGCCTGAATCTCATGAGCCATTACCAGCACCATCGCCTGCGCGATTTTGTCGCCAATCTTGCCAACCTGCTGGATACGCAGCCGCAGGAAGCCACGGTTCTACGGCAAGGCAGCGAATGGCTTGGCGAGTTAATTCGTCACGACGACTGGCTGGACGACGCCTTCACCCAGCCCCATCCGGAACATTATCAACAATATCTGCTGCACGCCGATGCACAGCAGCGTTTCTCCGTGGTGAGCTTTGTGTGGGGACCTGGCCAGCATACGCCGATCCATGACCATCGCGTATGGGGATTGATCGGCATGCTGCGCGGTGCGGAAATTTCGCAATCGTGGCAGGCGGGCCCAAACGGACTGCAGCCTGAAGGCGCACCTGTACGGCTCGATCCTGGCAGCGTCGAAGCGGTTTCGCCGACGGTGGGCGACATTCATCGCGTCAGCAATGCCTATGACGACCGCATCTCCATCAGCATTCACGTTTATGGCGCCAACATTGGCGCGGTAAAACGCGCGGTCTACCGCGAAGATGGCAGCGAAAACGTGTTTATTTCGGGTTACAGCAACCGTTACTTACCGAACATTTGGGACCTTTCACATGACTAAACCGGTTTTCCCTTTACGCCAGGCGGCGGACATTATTCATGCCCTGCGTCAGCGGCAGGAAGTGGCAATTGTAGATGTGCGCGATGAAGCGCTGTTTGCTACTGCACATCCGCTGTTTGCGGTGAATATTCCGCTATCGAAACTGGAACTTGAGCTGTTGGATCGCATTCCGCAGCGCACCACCGCCATTACGCTGTATGACAACGGTGAAGGTCTGGTACAAACCGCTGCCGAGCGTATTGCCGCCTTGGGTTACACCAATGTCGCGCTGCTGGCAGATGATTTAGCGGGCTGGCAAGCGGCGGGCGGCGAACTGTTTATTGACGTCAACTCACCCAGCAAAGCGTTTGGCGAGCTGGTTGAGCATCACACTCACACACCGTCGTTGTCAGCGGATGAAGTCCATCAGCTGATTCACAGCGATGCTAACGTGGTAGTGCTTGATGCACGCCGTTTCGACGAGTATCAAACCATGAGCATTCCAGGCGCGACCAGCGTACCGGGCGGTGAACTGGTGCTGCGCGTGCGTGATATCGCCCCCTCACCGGAGACCACGGTGATTGTGAACTGTGCCGGACGCACGCGCAGCATCATTGGTACCCAATCACTGGTGAATGCTGGAATTCGCAATCCGGTATTCGCGCTGCGTAATGGCACCATCGGCTGGACGCTAGCCGGATATGCACTGGATAAAGGCCAGTCGCGCCGTTACGGCGAGACCAGCGAAACGGCTCAGCGTCAGGCGGCAAATCATGCGCGCAACATCGCCGATCGTGCAGGCGTAGAACGCATCCCACTCGCCACGCTTAAACGCTGGCAGCAGGAGTCGCGCACCACTTATCTGTTTGATGTGCGTGATGCAGAAGAGTACGCCGCCGGACATCTGCCGGGCAGTCGTCACGTCCCCGGAGGTCAGTTGGTGCAGGAAACCGATCATTACGCCAGCGTGCGTGGTGCGCGCATCGTGCTGATTGATAATGATGGCGTGCGCGCCAATATGACCGCCTCCTGGCTGGCACAGCTTGGCTGGCAGGTTTCAGTGCTGGAAGAGTTGCAGGCTAGCGATTTCAGTGAAACCGGTAACTGGAAGGCGCAAGTGCCGCAGATTACAGCCCCGGCGTTTGTATCGCCGCAACAGCTGGCGGAATGGCTGCAGGATGGCCATACGCAGGTGCTGGATTTCACCACCCACGCGAATCATCTCAACAGCCATATTCCGGGCGCGGCCTGGTTGCTGCGATCTACCCTTCTGCAGCAAGGCAAAGCGCTGTTGCCGGAGGCACGTCGCTATGTATTAACCTGCGGCAGCAGCCTGCTGGCCGGTTATGCGGTGGAACACGTGGCTGAGCTGACGGGCAAGCCGGTGTTTGTGCTGGAAGGGGGGAACGCGGCATGGCGCGGCGCGGGTTTACCTACGGAGCAAGGAGAGCAGCAACTGCTGTCACCGGCCATCGATCGTTATCGCCGCCCGTATGAAGGCACCGATATCGAACCCGGCGTAATGCAAGCTTATCTGGACTGGGAGTACGGTTTGGTGGCGCAGCTGGATCGCGATGGCACGCACAGTTTTCGAGTGCTGCAGTTACAGCCGCAGCTAGCAACCGTCTGATAAATAAAAATGCGCTGTTTACATTATTGGTAGCGGCGTAATTTATTGCACATTTGGAATTTGAAATAGCAAAACTGCGCAATGAATTGCACCGCTACAGGTTCTTTGTGGTGATTTTAAAATGCGTTCAGAACGAACAGAGATTTGGTGGAGATAAGCGGGATCGAACCGCTGACCTCTTGCATGCCATGCAAGCGCTCTCCCAGCTGAGCTATACCCCCACATCTGGAAATCATTTTTCGGTCAAACCTTGGGAAGGGTTTGTTTGGTGGAGATAAGCGGGATCGAACCGCTGACCTCTTGCATGCCATGCAAGCGCTCTCCCAGCTGAGCTATACCCCCGAACCGAAAAACTGCCGAGTAAACTCGACGGACGGGATAATATGAAACCGCCTCTTGAGTGTCAACGTCAAATTCTCGTTCTGTGTTTGATCGCTGAAAAAGGCGTCAACCCCGCATCAGTATGGCTTTTTTATCCACACCACATTGCGAATGACGACTCTTGATATGCGCCATCCCGCGTTGACTGCTCAAACTCCACCTCAACCGAGCGTTAACTCAAGGTTAAAGATGTTATTAACAGCCTTGTTTTCGTTAATGGTGCGTGTAAAACTTAGCGCGCTAATTAACCGGTCATCCTACCAGGGTGTTCTCTCAATGACCGGCCAGCAACGTCCCCATTAATCAATAAAAGAAAAGTGAACTATGTCGCTGCATACACCTAAAGAGATCGCTCAACTGGCGATTCAAGCTGGCGTGGCTAAAAGCCGCCTTCCTATTTCCACCCTGTTAATCCTCGGCTTTATGGCGGGTGCATTTATCGCCACAGGCTTCCTGCTCGATCTGCATGTTATTAACCAACTACCTGCTGAATGGGGTTCATTCGGCGTGCTACTGGGTGCTGCCGTCTTCCCGGTTGGTTTAATTTTGACGGTGTTAGCGGGCGGTGAACTGCTGACCGGCAATATGATGACAATGCCAATTGCCTGGTTTGCACACCGCATCAGTGGCTTTAGCGTGCTGCGTAACTGGTTTTGGGTTACCGTCGCCAATTTTATGGGCAGCGTTGCGGTAGCATGGTTTTTTGGTCATATGCTAGGCATGACCGAAGGCGATTTCTTAAAGAAAACCGTGGCGATTGCGCACGCGAAAGTCAATGCCGACTTCCTGCACGCCTTTATTTCCGGTGTGGGTTGCAACTGGCTGGTGTGCCTGGCGGTGTGGCTGGCCTTCGCCAGTAAAGATGTGGTGGGTAAAATCTTCGGTATGTGGTTCCCGGTGATGGCGTTTGTCGCGATTGGCTTCCAGCACGTTGTCGCCAACATGTTTATTGTCCCTGCAGCAATTTTTGCCGGCCAGATGAGCTGGGCGGAATTTGCGCCAAACGTGATTGCGGTATTCCTTGGTAATGGTGTTGGCGGTGCAATTTTTGTTGGTCTCACTTATTTTATTGCTTTTGGTTCAGAACAATCCGAAATAAGCGAAGCTAAATAACTAAATTATGCCATTTGCTGGAAAGCAGATGGCATTTTCTACCCAGGTTACTTTTCCCCGTTACGTTTTGTTGTAATATGTAGAACTAATGTATTTAACAGGGACAGCATCGTGAAAAAGGAATGGCTTACCCCGGAGGAGCTCGCGCTGGAGACGGGCTACAGTCGGCAAACGGTGAATAAATGGATCAAGCGGGAAAACTGGACAACCACGCCGAAGCCCGGTGTTCAGGGCGGTAAAGCACGATTGATACATATTGATGAGCGCGTTAAGAGCTTTGTTCAATCCACTCGACATGCGAACGAACCGACAGCTAATTACGGTGCACAGCAAAATACGTTACCTGCGTTATTAATAAATTCTGTCCAGCAAATGACAACGGCGGAGCAAGAGCAATTGGCGGCGTTATTATTGCGGGAGGGAATTCGAGGCGTACTGGAGAGACTGGGAATTCAGGAAGAATAAGAGAGCCGGAAGCAGATGCTTCCGGCTTTTTAATATTATGCGTTTGCTTCACGTTCAGCGATGAATGCCAGCGCTTTCTCAATACGCGCTACGCTACGGCTGCGGCCAATCGCTTCCACCGTCACGTCCAATGCGGGAGACTGACCTGAACCGGTCACGGCCACACGCAGCGGCATCCCGACTTTGCCCATGCCCAGCTCCAGCTCATCTGCGGCAGACTGAATGGCGTGATGCACATTTTCTGCATTCCACTCACTGTCGCTAATCGCAGCCAGCTTATCGCGCACCAACTCCAGCGGCTGACGCGCTACCGGACGCAGATGCTTCTTCGCCGCATCCGCATCAAAGGCTTCAAACTCTTCATAGAAGTAACGGCAAGATGCCGCAATCTCTACCAAGGTTTTGCAGCGCTCGCCCAGTAACGTGACCAGCTTAGCCAGTTCCGGGCCGGTGCGGGTATCAATCTTCTGCTGCTCAATGTGCCATTGCAACTGCGTCGCTACGTATTCCGGCGGCAGCGTATTAATGTAGTGATGATTCAGCCACTGCAGTTTTTCAGTATTGAAAGCACTGGCTGATTTGCTCACTGCATCAAGCGTAAACAGCTCTGCCATTTCCGCCACGCTGAAGATTTCCTGATCGCCGTGTGACCAGCCGAGGCGCACCAAATAGTTGAGCAGCGCTTCCGGCAGGTAACCGTCATCGCGATACTGCATGACACCCACAGCGCCATGACGCTTAGATAACTTCTTACTGTCATCACCCAGGATCATGGATACGTGTGCGTAGGTTGGTACTTCCGCACCGATCGCTTTAAGGATGTTGATCTGGCGTGGTGTGTTATTGATATGGTCTTCACCACGAATCACGTGGGTGATGCCCATATCCCAGTCATCTACTACAACGCAGAAGTTGTAGGTTGGCGAACCATCGGTACGACGAATGATCAGGTCATCCAGTTCCTGGTTACTGAATTCAATCGGACCACGAATCTGATCATCAAAGATGACAGAGCCGTCCTGCGGATTGCGGAAACGCACCACGCAAGGCTCATCAGCGGCGTGATGCTCATGGCTGTCACGGCAGCGGCCGTCGTAACGCGGCTTTTCGCCTTTCTCCATCTGCTCTTCACGCAGTGCATCAAGCCGTTCTTTACTGCAGTAGCATTTATAGGCCGTGCCCGCGACCAGCATGTCGTCAATCACCGCGTTGTAGCGATCAAAACGCTTAGTCTGATAATACGGACCTTCATCCCAGTTAAGGCTCAGCCAGTTCATACCATCCATAATGGCTTCGATGGCTTCCGGTGTGGAACGCTCCAGATCGGTATCTTCGATACGCAGAACAAATTCGCCCTTGTTATGACGAGCATAAAGCCAGGAGTAAAGAGCAGTACGAGCACCGCCTACGTGCAGATAGCCGGTTGGGCTGGGTGCGAAGCGAGTTTTGATTTTCATTCAGCATTGCCTTAAATGCGCAGGTTTCATTGTCTGGATGACAAAAAAACGGGTTAACGCGAAAAAACAGTGCGCACATTCTAGCAGGTGAGGCTGATTCCTCAATGATTGTCGCGGCGGCATCCCGGTTTGCTGTGCGCTTTTCTGCTAATAAAACCAGCACATTGGCTAAAAGCGCTTCACGATGATTATTTTTAAAGCGAACGCACATTTAAGTTTTAAAAACCGTTGACTCACTTTGAAGGATCCCTATAATGCGACTCCACACAGCGGGGGTGATTAGCTCAGTTGGTAGAGCATCTCCCTTACAAGGAGGGGGTCGGCGGTTCGAGCCCGTCATCACCCACCACTCTTAAATGAAGATTGTAGAGTTGGCCCGCAGTGAACAAGAGATAAGATATGGGTGATTAGCTCAGTTGGTAGAGCATCTCCCTTACAAGGAGGGGGTCGGCGGTTCGAGCCCGTCATCACCCACCATATCTTAGTCAGATGACGCTCTTGTTAAGCAGTACCGAAGTGGGTGATTAGCTCAGTTGGTAGAGCATCTCCCTTACAAGGAGGGGGTCGGCGGTTCGAGCCCGTCATCACCCACCACTTCGGGTCGTTAGCTCAGTTGGTAGAGCAGTTGACTTTTAATCAATTGGTCGCAGGTTCGAATCCTGCACGACCCACCAATTCAGAGAAAAGCGCCTATTGGCGCTTTTTTCGTTTCTGTGCTCAGAAGGTTCACGTGCAGGGTGAGAACCTGCTTACGCATCACCCGAAGGGCGAGGCCCGGGATGGGCCGAGGCATATCCTGCACGACCCACCAATGCAAAAATTACTCTTCGTCGCTCACCAAATCCCAACCAAACCTTTTCGCAAGCTTAACACTCCCTACCCTCAAGCCTCCTTACCCTTTGGCCGATAACGATAATGGTCTATTGCAAGGAGAAAACCATGTCGACTATCTCAAGCGTAAGTAGTATCAGCACCGCAAGTAGCGGTGGCGGTTCTACCTCAGAAATCGCCAGTCTTAATAAACAGATTCAAACCATCACCAAACAGCTGAAAGATCTTTCCAGCGACGATACGCTCACCGATGAACAAAAATCTGAACAGGAGCAGATGCTGCAATCACAAATTCAAATGATTGAAGCGCAAATCGCGCAGATTGAGCAACAGCAAGCCGAGAAAGCGCAGCAGAAACAGGAAGCACAGCAACCTGCGGCGGCCAAAGCCGACGGAATTAACCGCCCCACCGATTCCAATCAGATCAACGTGTACGTTTAAAACGCCGGCTTCAGCATGCGTTGTTGCGTTAGCAGGGCAGCCTGCTGACGCACTTCCTGCCAGATCGCTTCTGCGGCCGGTGTCAGCGAGCGGTTCTTACGTTTTATCAGCATCAGGCTGCGATTAATTTCCGGGTAAAGACGTCGCACCGTGAGTTTACGCCCTGATGGCAACGGCAACGCCAGCGCTGGCAAGATACTGATACCAATCCCCGCTTCCACCATCGGATAAAGCGTGGCGGGATGCCCGATTTCCTGCACCACATTCACACTCAACGCCAGTTGTTGCAGCGCGGCATCGACTAATACGCGACTACCGGAAGCGTAATCCTGCAGCACCATATTGCGTCCGGCCAGCATCGACCATTGCGCTTGTTCAATTTGCGCCAACGCGTCATCTTCATGACATAGCAGTAAAAAAGGCTCCTGCAGAATCTCTTCGCTATCGAAATCAGTATCATTGAGTGGGCCAATCACAATGCCAAAATCCACTTCCGCATTGCGTACGCTTTGCAGCACCCACTGCTGCACTCTGTCATGCAGGATGACACGGATATCCGGATAGCGCTGCTGGCTGCTGGCCAGACACTGCGGCATCAGATGCGCGGAAGGCGTTTGGCTGGCAGCGACGCGTACTGTGCCGCTGCGCTGTTCACCATAACTGCGCACATCCAATACCGTGGTGTTGAGATCGTCCAGCAGACGATTAAGCCGTGTGGCCAGCTGCTGTCCTGCTTCCGTTAACATTACTTCACGCGTGGTGCGATCCAGCAAGCGCACGCCCATTTCCGCTTCCAGCTCTTTGATGCTGTGGCTGACCGCCGACTGACTCAAACCAATCGCTTGCCCAGCCAAGCTGAAGCTGCCGTGATGCGCCACTGCCACAAAGGTTCGCAATTGACGTAAGGTGTAATTCATCGATATCTCTCATAGATTGATGCAATAAATCAATTTTATTTCTAAACCCCGCGAGCGCACAATCAGCACCATCATTTTTTTAAATTTAACCGGATTTTAACAATGGGATTTTTACGTCTTGATCCGATGATGATTAAACTCATCATCACCGTGCTGCTGGCCAGCTTCATTCCTGCCAAAGGCGTGTTTGTCGACATCTTTGAATATCTGACCACCGCCGCCATCGCCCTGCTGTTCTTTATGCACGGCGCTAAACTGTCGCGCGAGAAGATCATCGCCGGGAGCAGCCACTGGCGTTTGCACTTGTGGATTATGTGCAGCACCTTTGTCATCTTCCCGATCATTGGTTTGCTGATCGTCTGGTGGCATCCGGTTAACGTCAGCCCGGAGATTTACACAGGCTTTATCTATCTGTGTATTCTGCCAGCGACCGTGCAGTCCTCTATCGCCTTCACCTCAATGGCGGGCGGTAACGTCGCCGCCGCGGTATGTGCAGCTTCGGCATCCAGCCTGCTCGGCGTATTTGTATCGCCCCTGCTGGTGAATCTGGTGATGAATGTTCACAGCCAAATGCCGGGCAACGGCCTGGAGCAAATTGGCAAAATTATGCTGCAGCTGCTGGTGCCGTTTGTTTTGGGTCATTTGTCGCGTCGCTGGATTGGTGCGTGGGTCGAGAAGCATCGCAGCCTGATTGGTAAAACCGACCAAACTTCGATTCTGCTGGTGGTTTACTCCGCCTTCAGTGAAGCGGTAGTGAATGGCATCTGGCATCGCGTGGGCGTGGACACGTTGTTGTGGATTCTGGTCGGTAGCGTGCTGGTACTGTTTATCGCATTGGCGATTAACCTGGCGGCATCGCGCCTGTTTGGCTTTAGCCGTGCAGACGAAATTGTGGTGCTGTTCTGTGGTTCGAAAAAGAGCCTGGCGAACGGTGTGCCGATGGCCAACATTCTGTTCCCGGCCAGTTCCGTGGGGATTATCGTGCTGCCGCTGATGATCTTCCATCAGGTACAATTGATGGTGTGTTCATTCATTGCCCAGCGCTATAAAGCCGGAAATGAAAAACGGCTAGCACAGCAGCAAGTTGAAGTGCAGAAATCCTAAGTAAAACGGCCCGCAAATGCGGGCCGTTTTGTTATTCATTACGCTTAAGCGGTTTGATTAAACCTTCCAACCCTTCAATCTTAATCGTCAGCGTCAACTGCATCAGTTCGCCTAACTTACCGGCCGGAAATTCATCTTTGCGCGCGAACCAGAGCAAATACTCTTCCGGCACGTCAATGAGCACTCTGCCCTTGTATTTACCGAAGGGCATCACAGTATTGGCGATTTCAACCAGCTGCTGTTTATCCACATTAAGCTCCGAGCAGGCGAATCATTTCCGCTTCATCGATCACCGGAATGCCCAGCTCCTGCGCTTTCGCCAACTTGGAACCGGCCGCTTCACCCGCAATCAGCAAATCGGTTTTCTTCGACACGCTACCGCTCACTTTCGCACCCAGCGCCACCAGACGCTCTTTGGCATCATCGCGGTTCATCTGCGACAGAGAGCCAGTCAGTACCACGGTTTTGCCCGCAAATGGACTATCAATCTCATCAACATTAACCACTGCAACCTGCGGCCAGTGCACACCGATCTCTTCAACCAGTTCGCGGATAACGGCGCGATTGCTGTCTTCATCCATAAAGTTACGCACGTGGGTCGCCACCACTTTGCCCACATCCTGCACTGCAATCAGCGCATCAAGATCGGCATTCATCACTTTTTCCAGCTCACCAAAGTGATTAGCAAGGTTGGCGGCAGTGGCTTCCCCTACTTCACGAATACCCAGCGCATAGAGGAAACGCGCCAGGGTTGTGGATTTGGCCTTTTCCAGCGCATCGACCACGTTCTGTGCCGATTTCGGCCCCATGCGATCCAGCCCGGTCAGCTTACCGGCAGTAAGGCGGAACAGATCGGCAGGCGTTAAGACATACTCTTTCTCTACCAACTGATCGATAATTTTGTCGCCCATGCCATCGACATCCATCGCACGACGCGAAACGAAATGTTTGAGCGCTTCCTTGCGTTGCGCGCCACAAATCAGGCCGCCGGTGCAACGCGTGACCACTTCGCCCTCTACACGCTCAACGTCTGAACCGCAGACCGGACATTGGCTGGGGAAGACGATTTCACGCGTCTCTGCTGGACGTTCCGATTCCACCACATTTACCACTTGAGGAATCACGTCACCGGCGCGGCGAATCACCACTTTGTCACCAATGCGCAAACCCAGTCGGGCGATTTCATCGGCGTTATGCAACGTGGCGTTACTCACCACGACGCCTGCAACCTGTACCGGTTCGAGGCGTGCCACTGGCGTAATTGCTCCGGTGCGGCCCACCTGGAATTCGACATCGCGCACGAAGGTCATTTGTTCCTGTGCCGGGAATTTAAATGCGACTGCCCAGCGCGGCGCGCGAGCGACGAAGCCGAGCTGCTCCTGCAGCGCCTGTGAGTCGACCTTGATAACTACGCCATCGATATCAAAACCGAGCGATGGACGCTCCTGTTCAACCTGACGATAAAACGCCAGCACTTCTTCAGCACTATGTGCCAGACGAATACGATCGGTGACCGGCAGTCCCCACGCCTTAAACTGCTGCAGACGTTGCCAATGACTGGTGGGCATTTCACCGCCTTCCAATAGGCCAAAACCGTAGCAGAAGAAGGTTAGCGGACGTTTGGCCGTGATGCGCGGATCAAGCTGACGCAGTGAGCCCGCCGCCGCATTACGTGGGTTAGCAAAAACTTTCGCGCCGGTACGACGTGCTTCTTCATTTAGCTTTTCAAAACCGCTTTCGGTGATAAACACTTCGCCACGCACTTCAACGCGGGCGGGAATGTTATCACCATGCAGACGCAGCGGAATGGCGTGAATGGTGCGCACGTTCGCCGTGATGTTCTCGCCGGTGGTGCCATCTCCGCGCGTCGCCGCCCGCACCAGTAAGCCATCTTCATACAGCAAACTCACCGCTAAGCCATCCAGCTTCAGCTCACAGCAATAAGTCAATTCGTCAGTGCTTTTAAGGCGATCCTGCACGCGTTTGTTAAAGGCAAGGAAGCCTGCTTCGTCAAAAGTGTTATCCAGCGACAACATCGGCACTTCATGGCGCACTTGTTCAAAAGCCGCCAGCGGTTTCGCGCCCACGCGCTGTGTCGGTGAGTCAGGCGTAATCAAATCAGGATGAACACTCTCCAGCTCGCGCAGCTGAACCATCAATCGGTCATACTCTGCATCCGGAATCTCCGGCGCATCCATCACGTGGTAGAGATATTCGTGGTGACGTAACGTGGTGCGCAGCGCGGTGATCTGCTCCTGAACCGATTTCATAGTCTCTTATCCGATAAAAAACCCCCGACATGCGGGGGTTGTATATGTTTTGACGCAGTTAGCGGCGATTAACCGATAACTTCGCGAATACGCGTTTTGTAGGTTTCCAGCTTCTGCGGCGTCATCATGCGACGCTCATCATCCAGCACCACGCCGCCAACATCATCAGCAATGCGTTGCGCGGATTGCAGCATCAATTTGAAGTTCTGGTTCGCATCGCCATACGACGGCACCATCATAAAGATGGAGATGCCTGGCGTAGAGAAATTCCCCATCTGATCCGGATCGAATGAACCCGGCTTCACCATGTTCGCCAGGCTAAACAGCACCGGGCCACTACCCGCAGGGCTGAGATGGCGATGGAAAATGTTCATTTCACCAAACTGGAAACCCGCTTGCAGAATACCCTGCAACAGCGCTTCACCGTTCAGTTCGCCGCCCGCATGTGCAGCAACATGCAGCACTAACACGGTCTCTTTTTTGCTGCCCGGCGCAGCAGCCGCTGGCTGTGGCGCTTCAGGTTGATGCGCGACCGGCGCTTCAGGTTCAAACTCTGGCTCTTCAGCTGCCAGGAATTCTGGCGCAGGCTGCGTCGCGGACAGCGGCTCATTATCCAGCAGCGGGTCGGCTTGAATCGGTTGTGGTGCAGGCGTTGGTTTCCGCAAGGGCACTTGCGGGGCAACCGGCTTGCGCACTTCCGGCTCATCATCCAGCAGAGGATCGCCTAAGAGTGGATCGGCCTGGCGTGATGCCGGTTGACGCACAGGTTCAGGCGCACGTGGCGCACTCGCTGGACGTGGGGTGAATTCGGGTTCTTCATCAGCATCGTGATGACGACGTACACGGACTTCGCCGACGCCATCATCTTCTTCGCTCAGCAGATCTTCATCGGCTTCTTCGCGCTGTTTCAGACGTTTGTGCGGGCGATCACGAAACACGGAGGAGCGCTCTTTACGGCTGGTCCACAGTCCATGAAGTAGCAGCGCTATTATGGCGATCGCGCCAACAACGATTAATATCAGACGCAAATCCTGCATCATTGTATTCTCTGTTGTTCCAATACCTTGCCACCACGGCAAACTTTATCCTCTAACTGTATTTGCCCAGCTAAACAAGTGCAAGTCCGTGCAGTATTTTCTGACAAATTAGATAGCTGCCCCACGCTTTTTTGCTGTTTTTTCGCGCAAACCATACCTGTAGCCGATAAAAAGCCAGGTTATGATGGTCGCGCCGCTATATTTAGGAGAAAGGCTCGCTATGCCCGCTGGAAATTCGGTCTCAACTTTTAATGGTGTTCATTACTTCGCTGAAGGATGGAAACTGGTGCGCCTGCCCGGAATTCGTCGCTATGTCATCATGCCGCTATTGATCAACATCTTGCTGCTTGGCGGTGCTTTTATCTGGCTGTTTCAGCGTTTGGGGCAGTGGATCCCGGCATTAATGTCATATATCCCCGACTGGCTGCAGTGGCTAAGCTATTTGTTGTGGCCGCTGTCGGTGATTTCGATTGTTTTGGTGTTCAGTTACTTCTTTTCGACTCTTGCGAACCTCATTGCCGCGCCCTTTTGTGGCTTGCTCGCTGAGCAACTTGAAGGCCGATTGACTGGAACACCGCTGCCCGATAGCGGCTGGATGGGCTTGATTAAAGATGTGCCGCGCATCATGAAGCGAGAGTTACAAAAGCTCGGCTACTATTTGCCGCGGGCGCTAGGCTTGTTGTTGCTGCACTTCATTCCCGGATTTGGACAAATCGTGGCGCCCATTCTCTGGTTTTTATTCAGCGCGTGGATGCTTTCAGTGCAGTATTGCGACTATCCGTTTGATAATCACAAGGTGAGTTTTCAGCAGATGCGGCAGGCATTACGTCAGCACAAGAGCGCAAATATGCAGTTTGGCGCGCTGGTTAGCCTGTTCACCATGATTCCGATTATCAATCTGGCAATCCTGCCGGTTGCGGTATGCGGTGCTACGGCGATGTGGGTGGATCGTTACTACGCACAACATGCACGCCGCTAAAGCTTTAAAATGCCTTATGCATTTTTGCGTAAGGCTTATGGTTGTGCGCTATATAGATATACGATTTCTTTCCTTCCGCACATCAGCAGAAAAGGTATGCTCTGAGGGTTCCCAATATTTCATACAGTTAAGGACGAGCTATGAGTAAGATCTATGAAGACAACTCTCTGACAATTGGTCATACGCCGCTGGTTCGACTGAACCGCATCGGTAACGGCCGCATTCTGGCTAAGGTCGAGTCACGTAACCCGAGCTTTAGCATCAAATGCCGTATCGGTGCCAATATGATTTGGGACGCGGAAAAACGCGGTATTTTGAAGCCGGGTGTTGAGCTGGTTGAACCCACCAGTGGTAACACCGGGATTGCGCTGGCTTATGTGGCCGCTGCGCGCGGTTACAAGTTGACACTGACGATGCCAGAAACGATGTCGATTGAGCGCCGCAAACTGCTTAAAGCGTTGGGTGCCAATCTGGTGCTGACCGAAGGGCCTAAAGGCATGAAAGGTGCCATCGCGAAAGCGGAAGAGATTGTCGCCAGCGATCCCGATAAATATGTGCTGTTACAGCAATTTAGCAACCCGGCTAACCCAGAAATCCACGAGAAAACCACCGGCCCGGAAATCTGGGAAGATACCGATGGCGAAGTAGACGTGTTTATCGCAGGCGTGGGCACCGGCGGTACACTGACTGGCGTGAGCCGCTACATCAAGAATACCAAAGGCAAGAAAGACCTTATTACCGTGGCCGTGGAGCCGACTGATTCACCGGTCATCGCTCAGGCTCTAGCGGGCGAAGAGATCAAGCCAGGTCCGCATAAAATTCAGGGTATCGGCGCCGGCTTTATTCCCGGTAACCTTGATCTGCAATTGATTGACCGCGTCGTGGCGATCACCAATGAAGAAGCTATCAGCACCGCACGCCAACTGATGGAAGAAGAAGGCATTCTTGCCGGTATCTCTTCAGGTGCTGCCGTGGCCGCCGCGCTGAAGCTGCAGGAAGACGAAGCCTTCGCCAATAAGAACATTGTGGTGATTCTGCCCTCCTCCGGCGAACGCTATTTAAGTACCGCGCTGTTTGCCGATCTTTTCACTGAGAAAGAGCTGCAACAGTGATGCCTTAAGTCTGAAACTGACGAAAAAAGCACCCGAATGGGTGCTTTTTTGTGGTGTAGATCTCACTTTTGTCACCAGACAGATTGCTTTCAGTGATGGGGCTCTGGTATTTAAGCTTCCAATTATTTCGGTGCCTGAAATTAATCTGCCTTTGAAGTGGATCAAGCTGAATCGATTTACTGATTTGGCGAAACGGCGAATCACGGCATAATGAGAAGAGTGGCGCATTCGTGCAGTTTTTGATCTGTCACTGTTAATGACGTACTCATTCAAGCGCATTTTGTGGTGAGCTTCATGCCATACCAGCGCACCTACACAGGCTAAAGTTACGGCTCCAGGCTAGACTTTAGATCCATAACACCAAACCTGATAAAGTTGGGGAAATAGAATGTTCCAGCAAGAAGTTACCATTACCGCACCTAACGGTCTTCATACTCGTCCTGCAGCCCAGTTCGTTAAAGAAGCAAAGGCTTTCCAGTCAGAAATCACTGTGACCTCCAATGGCAAATCTGCCAGCGCGAAAAGCCTGTTCAAACTGCAGACTTTGGGTCTGACTCAAGGTACGGTTGTTACGCTGTCTGCTGAAGGTGAAGACGAGCAGCAAGCGGTTGAGCATCTGGTCAAGCTGATGGCTGAGCTGGAGTAACCGGCTCAGTTCGCAACTAAACCAATCCCTTTGCCCCATTGAGTGCAAATATCTTGATCGCGGACAACCTGTCCGCGTTATTGCATCTTTAGAGTACTGCTCCGCGACAGTGGCGACGCATCGGGTCAATGAGCCATCGTGATAAAAAGGTAGGGTTATGATTTCAGGCATTTTAGCATCACCGGGTATCGCTTTCGGCAACGCACTTTTGCTGAAGGAAGATGAGATCGTCATCAGCCGTAAAAAAATTACTGACGATCAGGTTGAGCAGGAAGTTCAGCGCTTCCTCGATGGACGCAGCAAAGCTGCTACACAGCTCGAAGCCATTCGCATTAAGGCCGGTGAAACCTTCGGTGAAGAGAAAGCTGCGATCTTTGAAGGTCACATCATGCTGCTCGAAGACGAAGAGCTTGAGCAGGAAATCATCGACCTCATCAAGAAAGACCACGCCACCGCTGACGCCGCTGCTCACACTGTGATTGAAGGCCAGGCCGTTGCACTGGAAGAACTGGACGATGAATACCTGAAAGAGCGTGCGGCTGACGTGCGTGACATCGGTAAGCGTTTGCTGCAGAACATTCTCGGTCTGCACATTGTCGATCTGAGCGCGATTGCTGAAGAATCTATTCTGGTGGCGAAAGACTTAACGCCGTCAGAAACCGCACAGCTGAACCTGAAAAAGGTGCTGGGCTTTATTACCGATTTGGGTGGACGTACTTCTCACACCTCAATCATGGCACGTTCACTTGAGCTGCCTGCGATTGTCGGCACCGGTAACGTGACCGCAACCGTGAAAAACGGTGATTTCCTGATCATTGATGGCGTGAATAATAAAATTTACGTCAATCCAACCGATGACGTTCATGAAGAACTGAAAGCAATTCAGACCCAATATTTGTCTGAAAAACATGAACTGGCGAAACTCAAAGACCTGCCGGCGATTACGCTGGACGGCCATCAGGTTGAAGTCTGCGCTAACATCGGTACCGTGCGCGATGTCGCTGGTGCAGAGCGCAATGGCGCTGAAGGCGTTGGTCTGTATCGTACTGAATTCCTGTTTATGGACCGCGACTCCCTGCCAACCGAGGAAGAGCAGTTCCAGGCTTACAAAGCGGTTGCTGAAGCTGTGGGTGCGCAGGCCGTTATCGTGCGTACCATGGACATCGGTGGCGATAAAGATCTGCCTTACATGAACTTGCCGAAAGAAGATAACCCGTTCCTCGGCTGGCGCGCGATTCGTATCGCAATGGACCGTAAAGAGATTCTGCATGCGCAGCTGCGCGCAATTCTGCGCGCCTCCTCTTTCGGTAAACTGCGCATCATGTTCCCAATGATTATTTCAGTTGAAGAAGTTCGCATTCTGAAAGGCGAGCTGGAACTGCTGAAAGCGCAACTGCGTGAAGAAGGTAAATCCTTTGATGAGACCATTGAAGTGGGCATCATGGTGGAAACGCCAGCATCGGCAGTGATTGCTCGCCATCTGGCGAAAGAAGTCGACTTCTTTAGTATTGGGACAAATGACCTGACGCAGTATACTCTGGCGGTCGATCGTGGTAATGATTTGATTTCACACCTCTATAACCCAATGACGCCGTCTGTGCTTGGCCTCATTAAGCAAGTGATCGACGCATCACATGCCGAAGGGAAATGGACCGGCATGTGTGGTGAGCTGGCTGGTGATGAACGTGCTACACTACTGTTACTGGGAATGGGGCTGGACGAATTCAGCATGAGCGCCATTTCAATCCCTAGCATCAAGAAAATCATTCGTAATACTAATTTCGAAGATGCGAAGGCATTGGCGGAGCAGGCTCTGGATCAACCGACAGCGGATGATTTGATGAATTTGGTTAACAAGTTCATTAAAGAAAAAACGCTCTGCTGATCCACGGACGCTAGCCTCAAATTACTGCTTAGGAGAAGATCATGGGTTTGTTTTCTAAACTTTTTGGCGAAAAATCAGAGAGCGCGTCAGGTACTATTGATATCGTTGCGCCTCTGTCAGGCGAAATCGTAAATATCGAAGACGTACCTGATGTGGTATTCGCTGAGAAAATTGTTGGCGACGGTATCGCAATCAAACCAACCGGCAACAAAATGGTTGCACCGGTTGATGGGACGATCGGCAAAATTTTCGAAACTAACCACGCATTTTCAATCGAGTCTGATAACGGCATCGAACTGTTTGTTCACTTCGGTATCGACACGGTTGAGCTCAAAGGTGAAGGTTTCAAACGCATCGCTGAAGAAGGCCAGAAGGTTAAGAAAGGCGACGTGGTGATCGAGTTTGATCTGGCACTGCTGGAAGAGAAAGCTAAATCTACGCTAACGCCGGTTGTGATCTCGAACATGGACGAGATTAAAGACCTTATCAAACTCTCCGGTCAGGTAACTGTGGGCGAGACGCCAGTTATCCGCATCAGGAAGTAAGCTTTAGCCCATTCGTGAGAATGGTAAAACGGCACCCACAATGGGTGCCGTTTTTGTTTCGGTCTCACAAGCGGAACAAAATGGTAGCGGCGCAATAATGCGCTTTAAGACTCACGGCGATCACTCCTGCTTCCAGCGCGGCAGCCTCAACGTCAACTCCAACCCACCTTCCGGGCGATTGACCGCCTGAACCTCACCGTGATGCGCCAGAATCACTTTCCGCACAATAGACAGCCCCAAGCCGTACCCTTTACCCATTAGCGGAGAGTTCACGCGGACAAATGGATCGAAGATGCTGGAGAGCTTCTCATCGTCAACGCCCGGTCCCTGATCACGCACGCTAATCGCTAGCCATTGATTTTCTGCCTGCAAGCGCACATTGATATGCTGCCCTTTATGCGAGAAACGCAGCGCATTACGCAAAACATTCTCCACGCCACGGCGAATCAGCTCCGCATTGCCGTGAACGGTATAATCCGCATTCTCATCGACCTGAAAATCGACTTTCACGCCCGGAATTTGTGCCTCATAGCGTACATCGGTCACCACTGCATGCAGCAGGCCGGTTAAGTCAAAATACTGTTCGCCTGGCATACTCTCGTGCTCGGCACGCGAAAGCGTCAGCAGCTCGCCAATCATCTTATCAAGGCGTCGTGCTTCTTCATCAATGCGATTAAGTGAGGATTCCACTGATTCCGGCGTCTGGCGCGCCAGGCCGGTCGCCAGTTGCAATCGCGCCAGCGGCGATCGCAGCTCGTGCGAAATATCATGCAGCAGCTCCTCACGCGCTTTAACCAATGTATCAAGGCGCTCCACCATCGCATCAAAATCCTGCGCAACGTTCGAAAGCTCATCATGACGTTTACGCATCACCGGATAGAGCCGCACCGACAGGTCGCCGCTGGAGACACGCGCAAAGCCTTCGCGTAGCTGCCGCATAGGCCGTGTCAGATTCCACGCCAGCAGCAGGCTAAACAGCAGCCCCAGCGCGCCAGCGAAAGTGAACATGGGTTCAGGAATATTGAGGATGCGGCGCGGTCGGCCACCGCCCATTGAGCTGTCTTCACGTAGGCCTTTGACGTCGTAACGCAGTTCGTACTGTTTACCATCTTGCCCTTTTACCCAACGCACAATCACATCGGGAAAAGGCCCCTGGAACGGTTCAATGATGCTTTCTGGCGGCGCATTATTGGGCGTCGCAGCGGGTTTATCGTGCTGGATCACCGAGAAGAATTGGCGATCGTTCGGTTCCCAGTCGGCCATCATGTCATCAAGTGAGCTGGGCCCACCGCGCTCCAGCACTGAAACCGCAGACGCCATTTGCAGATTAACGATGCGACGAGTTGCTACCAGTTCAGGCGGCTCATGACGATTACCGGAGAGCGTAAAGCCCAGCCACAAAAGCTGGCTAATGATGACGAACACAATCCAGAAGCCCAGCAAAATCTTCCAGAACATGCGGCCGCGATAGCTGTGTTTCATCGAATGCGATAACCAATACTGCGCACAGTTTCAATGTTGACGCTGTCAGCGGTTAACGCAGCCAGTTTTTGACGGATGTTACTGATATGCACATCGACACTACGATCGTAGGCTTCACGCGGGCGGCCCAACCCTTTTTCCGATAGCTCATCTTTCGACACCACGCGATCCGGCGCGCGCAGCAGCAGATCCAGCAAATTAAACTCCGAAGCCGTCAGGTCGAACGCTTTGCCCTGCCACTCGGTAATGCGCGTGGCGGGATTGAGGCTCAGATCGCCCCAACGCAGCAGCTCTTTCTTATCGGGCAGCGGGATTTGATCTTCAAAACGACGCAGCACGGCACGCAGACGGGCCACCAGCTCACGCGGATAGCACGGTTTCGGCATATAATCGTCCGCCCCCATTTCGAGGCCGATCACACGATCTATGTTATCGCCTTTAGCGGTCAACATAATCACCGGTAAACGGCTGTTCTGCCGTACCTGCCGCAGCACATCGATACCGCTCATATCAGGCAGCATGATGTCGAGAATCATTGCGGTATAGTTGCCCGATAACGCGCCTTCCACACCGGCGCTCCCGGTTAAAACCAGTTGTGTCTCAAAACCTTCACCAATCAGGTATTGGCTCAACATGGTGCCAAGTTCTACATCATCATCTACCAGCAGAATTTTCATCTTTATCTCTCGCGTAAATTGCCGCTATTTTGTCCTGACTCCGCAACGAACGCAGCCGGTTTTACGCGATCCTTACGTTGCTACCGCCAGACGATTATTACGAAGACTATAGACAAAAATGGCCTGGGCGTACTATCACAATACGCACAGGCCAGAGAATCTGCAGGAAAGAGGAATCAGTGGAAAACGCCGGTGGAGAGATAGCGGTCCCCGCGATCGCAAACAATCGCCACCACCACGCTGCCAGGCTGTGCTGTCGCGATGCGCAAGGCGCCAGCAACCGCGCCGCCAGAGCTGACGCCACAGAAAACCCCTTCACGCTGCGCCAGCGCACGCATGGTTTCTTCGGCTTCGTGCTGCGCCATATCGATCACTTCATCCACTAAGTCTGGACGAAAAATGCCGGGCAAATACGCCTCAGGCCAGCGACGTATACCGGGAATACTGCTGCCCTCTTGCGGCTGCAGACCAATCACCTGCACCGCTGGCGCAAACTCTTTTAAATAACGCCCCACGCCGCTAATGGTGCCGGTGGTGCCCATGCTGGAGACAAAATGCGTCATGCGTCCATGCGTTTGCCGCCAGATTTCCGGGCCAGTGGTAAGGTAGTGGCCCAGCGGATTATCGGGATTGTTAAATTGGTCCAGCACCCGCCCTTCACCGCGATCGGCCATCGCCTGCGCCATGTCACGCGCCCCTTCCATGCCCTGCTCGCGCGTCACCAGCAACAATTCAGCGCCGTATGCGCGCATCGCATCCTGGCGCTCCTGGCTCATGTTCTCGGGCATTAGCAAGCGCAGCTTGTAGCCTTTCATCGCCGCAATCATCGCCAGCGCAATACCGGTGTTGCCGCTGGTGGCTTCAATTAAGGTATCACCCGGTGTGATGTCACCGCGCAACTCCGCCTGATTAATCATCGACCAGGCCGCGCGATCTTTCACTGAACCGGCTGGATTGTTGCCTTCCAGCTTTAGCCAGATCTCGCTGCCGTTATCAGGCGTCAGGCGCTGCAACTTAATCAACGGCGTGTTGCCGATGGTGTTTTCCAGTGTGGTCACGGTTTGATTCCAGACGAAAGAGGGGCAAATAAAACGGGCGGGAAAGTCCCGCCCGAAGGAGTGTCAAAAATATCAGGCGCTCTCGGCAAAGGCAACCGGGCGCAGCGGCGTAGTGCCATGGTAAATTCGCGCCTGTTGCAGGCCAATAAACAGGCGTTCACCGCGAATCGGCGCGTTATGATCGCCATCGAACACCACGGAGAACACATCACCTTGCCAGCCGCTCGGCTCCACTACCAGCTGCCAGAAGTGGCCGCGCGGGCTGATCTCCAGCACCTGCACCGGCAGCGGGGTTTCGAGGCTGCTCTGGCGCGATATATCGATTTCCCACGGACGCAGGAACAGCTCAACCTCGCCCTGATGCGCGGGCGTATAACCCAGCGGCCAGCGATGTGCAGCAACATGGAACTGCGATCCATGCACTTCACCGTCAAAGCGATTTACTTCACCCAGGAATTCGAGCACAAAGCGCGTCGATGGATCGCGCCATACGTCATCTGGCGTACCCACCTGTTCAATATTGCCCTGGCTCATCACCACTACGGTGTCCGCCACTTCCATCGCTTCTTCCTGATCGTGAGTGACGAACACGCTGGTGAATTTCAACTCTTCATGCAGCTGACGCAGCCAGCGACGCAGTTCTTTACGCACTTGCGCATCAAGCGCACCAAACGGTTCGTCCAGCAGCAGAATTTGCGGTTCAACGGCCAACGCACGCGCCAACGCCACACGCTGTTTCTGTCCACCCGAAAGCTGCGCCGGGAAACGGTTTGCCAGATGTGCCAGCTGCACCATCTCCAGCAGACGCGTTACGCGTTTTTTGATCTCTGCGGCACCTGGTCGCTCACGGCGCGGCAACACCGTCAAACCAAAGGCGATGTTGTCGAACACCGTCATATGGCGGAACAGCGCATAGTGCTGGAACACAAAGCCAACCTGACGATCGCGTGCATGGATGCGGCTCACGTCTTTGCCATTAAAATGGATTTGCCCGCTATTCTGATGCTCCAACCCGGCGATAATGCGCAGCAGCGTGGTTTTCCCGGAACCGGAGGGGCCCAGCAGCGCCACCATCTTGCCGGAAGGAATATCCAGAGAGATGTCGTTCAGTACCGATGTGCGGTCAAACGCTTTGTTAATGTGTTTAATCTCAATGCTCATGATTTTCCTCCTGTAGGCGCTTCTGCTGATGCTCTAATCGCCACTGCACCACGCTTTTCAGAAACAGCGTTACAATTGCCATCAGGGTCAGCAGCGCGGCGGCGGTAAAGGCGCCCACGGTGTTGTAATCCTGATGCAGTAATTCAACCTGAAGCGGCAAGGTATAGGTTTCGCCGCGAATCGATCCCGACACGACCGAGACCGCACCAAATTCACCAATCGCACGTGCGTTGGTCAGCACCACGCCATACATCAGTGCCCAACGAATATTCGGCAACGTCACGCGGCGGAACATCTGCCAGCCAGATGCGCCTAGCAGCACCGCGGCTTCATCTTCATGACTGCCCTGGCTCAGCATCACCGGCACCAATTCACGCACCACAAACGGACAGGTCACGAAGATAGTGGCCAGCACCATGCCAGGCCAGGAGAACATCACCTGAATATTGTGTGCATCCAGCCAGCCACCCGCCGGGCCATTAACGCCCCAGAACAGCAGATACATTAAACCGGCAACCACCGGCGACACGGCAAAGGGAATATCAAAAAGCGTCAACAGCAGTTGGCGACCTGGGAAGGTAAAGCGCGTCACCAGCCACGCCAGCAGCGTACCGAACACCATGTTTACCGGCACGGTAATCAGCGCCACTAACAGGGTCAGCCAGATAGCATGCAGCATGTCGCCATCTTTCAGGTTACTCAGCGAGGCGACCAAACCCTGGTTAAGTGCTTCCCAGAAGATGGAGACCATCGGCACCACCAACAGCAGGATGGAAACCAGCGCGCCAATGCCAATCAGCAGCCACTTGCCCCAGTTGATGGGTTGGCGATCGGCGTGATTGATGTGTGAAATCTCCGCCATCAGTGGCCTCCTAAACGACGGCCAAAGCGGCTCTGCAAGGTATTAATGGCGAAAAGCAGCAGCAAGGAAGCCGCCATGATCACCGACGCGATAGCACTTGCTGCCGGATAATCGAACTCCTGCAGTCGCACGAAAATCATTAGTGAGGTCACTTCCGTTTTCCACGCGATGTTACCGGCAATGAAAATCACCGCACCGAACTCACCGATGCTGCGGGTAAACGACAACGCGGTACCGGCCAGCAATGCCGGCGCCACTTCGGGTAATACCACGCGACGGAAACTCTGCCAGCGGGTGGCGCCAAGGGTTTCCGCTGCTTCTTCATATTCCGGCCCTAACTCTTCCAGTACCGGCTGCACGGTACGCACCACAAACGGAATGCTGGTAAACGCCATGGCAACCGCGATGCCGAGCCAGGTGTAAGAGACTTTGATATCAAAATGCGCCAGCCACTGACCGTACCAGCCGTTAACCGAAAACAGGCCTGCCAGCGTTAAACCGGCTACCGCGGTAGGCAGCGCAAACGGTAAATCCATCAAACCGTCCAGCAGCGTACGTCCCGGGAAGCGATAGCGCGTTAAAATCCACGCCATCAGCATGCCGAACACTGCATTGAACAGTGAGGCAACGCCCGCCGCCAGAATCGTGACTTTATACGCGGCGATCAGCTGCGGATGACTGATCACAGCCCAGTATTGTGCCAGCGTCATCTGCGACAGTTGCATCAGCAACGCGCTGATCGGCAGCAACAGAATCAGGCAGGTGAACAGCAAACTGGTGCCAAGGCTTAAGCCAAAGCCCGGCAATACACGTTTTTGAGCAAGCGCGAACATTACCCGCGCCCCGCAGCCAGCAATTTGTCCAGCTCACCGTCGCTGGCAAAATGGGTTTTCATCACCTTCTCCCAGCCGCCAAATGCGTCGTTAACGTTAAACAGTTCGGTTTGCGGGAAGCGATCCTTCTGCTCCGCCATCAGCTGTGGGTTGTTAACGCGATAGTAGTAATGAGTGATAATTTTCTGCGCTTCAGGCGTATAGAGATAATTCAGATACGCTTTCGCGGCATCGGCGGTGCCATTGTGCTCGACATTTTTATCGACCCACGCCACCGGGAACTCCGCCAGAATATTGGTTTTCGGCACGATGACTTCGTACTCATCTTTGCCGTACTGATTGCGAATATTATTCACTTCCGATTCAAAGCTAATCAGCACATCGCCCAAGCCGCGCTCAGCAAAGGTGGTGGTGGCACCGCGACCGCCGGTATCAAACACCTCGACGTTCTTCAGGAACTTCGCCATAAAGGCTTCGGTTTTGGCTTTATCTTTGCCATCAGCCTGATCGGCAGCGCCCCACGCGGCCAGATAGGTATAACGCCCATTACCCGAGGTTTTAGGATTAGGGAAAATTAGCTTCACGTTGTCGTGCGCCAAATCGGCCCAGCTGTGAATCTGCTTCGGGTTACCTTTACGTACCAGAAACGCCATGGTGGAGTAAAACGGTGAGCTGCTGTTGGGCAAACGTTGTTGCCAATCAGCGGGAATCAGTTGGCCTTTGTCATGCAGCACCTGCACATCAGTCACCTGATTGTAGGTCACCACATCGGCGCGCAGACCTTGCAGAATCGCCAGCGCCTGTTTAGAAGAACCCGCGTGCGACTGCTTGATGGTCAGCTTGTCATTGGGGTGTGCAGCGTCCCATTGCTTTTCAAATGGCGCATTCAGGGCAACGAACAGTTCGCGTGAAACGTCGTAAGAGCTATTCAGCAACTCGGTCGCTTGCGCCGCACTTGCTAAAGCACACGAAAGCGCGATACCGCCAAGCCATTTTTTCGAAATCGGAAGTGTCATGCTGCACCCAGAAAGACGGCGATTAAGCCAATGCCATTAGATGCAGTCAGTGTATTTATAACTCAGGGGAAAGCTGTAACGGTTTTATATATCGTTTAGGGATTTCAAAGTCTAAAAAAGCATAAGACGGTGGGAGAGTTTATGTGATGGATGGGAATAATACGGACGGCCGCGTAGCCGTCCGCGTGCTGCTTAGCGCTGCCAAACAATCTTGCTGATTTTCCAGCTTTTTAAGGTATCGTCTGACGGCATTAAGCCTTCTGGTCCGTGCCATTCACCGCTGTATATGTAGGCGATATGCTGGCTGCCCGGCGCACGGCACTCCACATCACGGGCATCGAGACCGGTGACCATTTTGCAGTTATTAAAGGCTTTGCTGAACTTATCACTGAACAGATCGCCGATTTTGCTGCCGTCTGCCGCTTTGGCCTCAGCGTCCTGCACTTCAATGCGTTCAACGCTCGTGCTGCCATTAATCACCAATTTGACCTTGTCGCCGTCCAGCGCCTGCCAGAAATCCACCACCTTACCCTCCTGCGTGCGCATCCCCTGACGCAGTTTGTAATCGCCGTTAAGCGCTTTATTGATGGCCTCTTCCGACATCGAGGTCGTGCTCGTCAGGCCCGCAACGCCTTGCTCGGTTACCTCCAGCGATCCACCAAACCAACCGAGCGGATTGAGCGCTGACCAGTGATAGCTAAGCGGATTGTACCAATGGCTTTCGCTATCGCTCGCGCTGGTAGAGGAACCCGAACTGGCGCAGCCGGCCAGGACCATGCTGCTAACCAGCAGTGCGTGACGAACAACTTTCATGAAAACTCCTTGATCTGCTAAGCCGATTGGCGTGCCTGTTGGAGTCGCAAACCGGCAAAAAGTTTATTCGAAGTGCTGATGTTCCGGCAGAAAGCAGTCGCGTAACCGATGTTGGGTTAGCAGCCAGAGTAAGGCCAGCAGGTCAAACAGCGTCAATAACAGCGGCAGCGGCGAGTCAGGAAAAGCACCTTGCAGCAGGCTGGAACCTTGCCACAGTAGGCTGACTAGCAGCGATGCACTTAACACATGGCGCCAGTTTTGCCACAGACGCGGCCAGCGTTGACGATAGCCGGTCAGCAACATCCCCATCGCCGCAGGGATGCCTAACGCCAGTCCCAGCCAGAAGCTTTGGCGATCGGGATAGAACAGCGCCAGCAAATCATTGCCCTGCTGACGCGATGCTCCCGCCATCACCAGCAGCAGCCAGGTGCGCGCCTGCAACAACAGGATCAGCCAGAAAAGAAACGGCAGCCGCAGCTGCCCTTTCGCATCGTACTCTTCGGGAAGGTATTTCAAACCGACCATTAATATTCGCGATCTTCAATCAGACGCTTACCCAGCAGCAGTGAATCCACCGGCTCGTATTCAAGCTTTTCATAAAACGCGACGACCTGATCGTTCTCTTCGCGCACCATCAAATTAATTTTGGGACAGCCACGCGCAATCAACTTTTTCTCCAGTCGATTCATCAGTGCATTGGCAAAGCCACGTCCCTGATAATCAGGATGCACCGCCAGATAATAGACAGAACCACGGTGGCCGTCGTAGCCGCCCATTACCGTACCGACCACTTCACCGCCAACTTCCGCCACCAGAAACAGTTCCGGGTCGTGATTCATTTTGCGTTCGATGTCCAGCTCGGGATCGTTCCATGGACGTAACAAATCACAACGCTCCCAGAGCGTGATCACTTCTTCAAAATCTTCCTGGCGGAAAGAACGGATTTCCATCGACGTTACCCTGCTGTTTGGCACAATTCGCTGATTATCACGCATTCTTTGCCAGGCGCAACCCTCACGCGCGACAACGGTGCAAAAAAAGCGCGACAGGGTTGTTAGTCAGTTGCAATAGAAAGTAAACACTTGAAATAGTTACGAGGTCGCCGCCTGGCCATTGTTACGCTATAACACTGGGCAGGATTTACCTGCCATGGACCCGTTAATGAAGAAGATTTCACTGCTAAAGCGCCTTACCAATCGTCGCCAACTGATCCTTTCCGGTTTAGCGCTGGCGGTGTTGTCACCGCGCGCCGTGCAGGCTAAAGAGCAAAATAACGATGTGCGTGTCAGCCCACGCCACACGCCACCGAAACCGGCTACCAACGGCAAACGCATCGTAATGATCGATCCTGGCCACGGCGGCATCGATTCCGGCGCAGTGGGCGAAGAGGGTTCGGAAGAGAAACATATCGTGCTGGCTATCGCCAACACCGTGAAGACGTTGCTGCAGTCGCATCCGCGCATTGAAGTGCGCCTGACGCGCGACAGCGACCACTTTATTCCGCTCTATCAGCGCGTCGAAATTGCCCACCAGCACGGCGCTAACCTGTTTATGTCGATCCACGCCGACGGCTATACCAGCCCGGATGCTAACGGCGCATCGGTGTTTGCCCTCTCCAATCGCGGTGCCAGCAGCGCGATGGCGCGCTATTTATCACAACGCGAAAACGACGCCGACAAAGTGGGCGGCGCCGAGGTGCAGGATAAAGATCATTATCTCAACCAGATTCTGTTCGATTTGGTGCAAACCGATACCATCCGCAACAGTCTGACGCTCGGTAAACACGTGCTGGACCAGATTCGTCCGGTGCATCATCTGCACAGCCAGCACACCGAACAGGCGGCGTTTGCGGTGCTGAAATCGCCGTCGATTCCTTCGGTACTGGTGGAGACCTCCTTTATTACCAATCCGCGTGAGGAACAGTTGCTCGGCACACAGGCGTTCCGCCAGAAAATTGCCAGCGCCATTGCCGACGGTATCGCCCGCTACTTTGATGAGGTCGATCGCCGCGAAGCATAGGCTTTATCCTGTGGTAGAATCGCGGCAAATTTCCGGAACGAGTGACAGATGAGCAATCCCGATATTTCCCGCGTCAAAGCCTTTTTGCTGGCGCTGCAAGATGATATTTGCGCCCAATTAGCGGCGGAAGATGGCAAGGCGAGCTTTGCCGAAGATGAGTGGCAGCGTCCCGGCGGCGGCGGCGGACGCAGTCGCGTATTGCGTGATGGCGCGGTGTTTGAACAGGCTGGCGTAAACTTCTCGCACGTCCACGGCGATCAAATGCCTGCTTCCGCTACCGCGCATCGTCCCGAACTGGCCGGCCGCAGTTTTGAAGCAATGGGCGTGTCGCTGGTGGTACATCCATCCAATCCTTACGTACCCACCAGCCATGCCAACGTGCGCTTCTTTATTGCGGAAAAACCGGGTGCCGACCCGGTATGGTGGTTTGGCGGCGGTTTCGATCTCACGCCTTATTACGGTTTCGAAGAGGATGCGCTGCACTGGCATCAAACCGCTCACAATCTGTGCCAGCCGTTTGGTGAAGACGTTTATCCGCGCTACAAAAAGTGGTGCGACGATTACTTCTATCTGAAGCATCGCGACGAGCAGCGCGGCATCGGCGGTCTGTTCTACGACGACCTGAACACGCCCGATTTCGATTACTGTTTCGATTTCATGCAAGCCGTCGGCAATGGTTTTTCCCAAGCCTATCTGCCGATTGTGGCAAAGCGCAAAGCGCTGCCGTGGGGCGATCGCGAGCGTCAGTTCCAGCTTTACCGTCGTGGTCGCTATGTCGAGTTCAATCTGGTGTGGGATCGCGGCACGCTGTTTGGCCTGCAAACCGGCGGTCGCACTGAGTCCATTTTGATGTCGATGCCACCGTTGGTGCGTTGGGAATACGATTATCAGCCAGAACCCGACTCGCCCGAAGCCGCGTTGTACCGCGATTTCCTGCCGGTGAAGGATTGGTTGAAATAACACGTAGGGTCGCCATACATGGCGTAATGCCGATCAGTTGAGCGCAAAGCGACTTTCGTTCGCCACTGGCTGTGGCAGTTGCAGTTCAGCCGTGCGGCGACCGAGAAGAGGGCGTCTGGCCACGCCCTCTTCACTCCCGGGCCCTGCGCCAGCCCAACCCGCCGCTGCGCGGTGCCTTCACTCGATCGCGATTCCTGACGGACCGGCGGCGATTCGCTCCTGCTCAGCGCCGCCTCTCACCGCATCCCTGCGGTTCGCCCTGGAATCCCTCTCTCGCTCAGCGGGTTAGGATGTCGCCTCAACACCCACGCTGCTACGGCAGTGCATATTTAACCGCGTAATCGCTGCCTGAATTGTAGGGTCGTCATTAATGACGACCGTTTCGAGGGCCGCACAATGGTGATGTCCTTGTCGCCATAAATGGCTAATCCTCGTCATTTAAGATATGAAAACCCTAATTGCCGAGTGCACACATTGTAGCGGCGCAATTCATTGCGCGATAAATCGCGTCGCTAAGGAAGGTGCGGCGATTTGATACGGCGCTTAACTGACGAACATTACGCCATTCATGGCGACCTGGTATTACAACGGCTCGGTCTGCGCCTCTACCACCGCTAACGCCACCATATTCACAATGCGCCGCACCGAGGCGATGCGCGTCAACACATGCACTGGCTTGCTAATCCCCATCAACACCGGCCCCACCGTCACACCTTCGGAACAGGAGACACGCAGCAGGTTATAGCTGATACGCGCCGCTTCGACGTTCGGCATAATCAGCAAATTGGCGGTACCTTTTAGCGGACTGTCCGGCATCAATTCACGGCGAATGCTCTCGACCAGCGCCGCATCGCCGTGCATCTCACCATCAATCTCCAGATCGGGTGCGCGTTGCTGAATCAGCGCCAGGACTTCGCGCATTTTACGGGCGCCCGGCGCGTTCGAGGTGCCAAAGCTGGAGTGCGATAGCAGCGCCACGCGCGGTTCAATGCCGAAGCGCCGCACCGTTTCCGCCGCCAGCAGCGTGATATCCGCGAGCTGTTCCGCGCTGGGATCTTCATTGACATACGTGTCGGCAATAAAGGTATTGCCGCTCGGCAGCAACAGCGCATTCATCGCGCCCGCCACCTTCACGTCATCGCGCAGGCCAAACACTTTCTCCACCACGTCGTAATGTTCCTGATAATCGCCGATGGTGCCGCAGATCAGCGCGTCGGCTTCACCACGATGCACCATGATCGCGCCAATCAGCGTGGGATTACCAATCACCGCGCGCTGGGCAGTTTCCGGCGTCACGCCGCGCCGTTTCATGATCTGGTAATACTCGTTCCAGTACGCCTTGAACCGCGGATCGGACTCGTTATTGACGATCTCAAAATCCTTGCCCGCCTCGATCTTCAAACCCTGTTTTTGCAGGCGCATGGCGATCACATTCGGGCGACCAATCAGAATCGGCTTCGCCAGCCCCAACGTCACCAGCTCCTGCGTGGCGTGCAGTACGCGCACTTCCTCACCTTCGGCCAGCACCACGCGTTTCGGATCTTTGCGCGCCTGCGAGAAGATCGGCTTCATGAACAGGTTGGTTTTGTAGACGAACTCGGTGAGCTGCTCACGATAGGCATCAAAGTCTTCAATCGGTCGCGTGGCAACGCCCGATGCCATCGCCGCTTTGGCCACCGCCGGCGCGATTTGCACAATCAAACGCGGATCGAAGGGTTTAGGGATCAGGTATTCCGGGCCGAAACTCAGGTCCTGATCGTCATACGCCGAGGCCACCACATCGCTTTGTTCCGCCTGCGCCAGCGCCGCAATCGCGTGCACCGCCGCCAGCTTCATCGCTTCGTTGATCGCTGTCGCACCCACGTCCAGCGCACCGCGGAAAATAAACGGGAAGCACAGCACGTTGTTTACCTGATTGGGGAAATCGGAACGCCCGGTGCAGATAATTGCGTCAGGCCGCACCTGTTTGGCCAGCGGTGGCATGATTTCCGGTTCGGGATTGGCGAGCGCCAGAATCAGCGGGTCTTGCGCCATCTTCTGCACCATCTCCGGTGTTAAGGCTTTGGGACCGGAACAGCCGAGGAAGATATCCGCGTCGCTAATCACCTCGTCCAGCGTGCGTGCGCCGCTGTCGGCCACCGCGTACTCGGCTTTGGTCGGCGTCATATTCGGCTCGCGATCGCGATAAATCACACCTTTGGAATCGCACACCACAATGTTGTGCTTCTGCATACCGAGCGCCACCAGCAGGTTCAGGCAGGCAATCGCCGAGGCGCCCGCGCCGGATACCACCAGCCGCACATCGCCGATGGCTTTTTTGACGATGGTTAAACCGTTGAGTACCGCAGCAGTGCAGATGATAGCGGTGCCGTGCTGATCGTCGTGAAACACCGGAATCTGCATGCGCTCGCGCAGCTTTTTCTCAATATAGAAACACTCGGGCGCTTTGATATCTTCCAGATTTATGCCGCCAAAAGTGGGTTCCAGCGCGGCAATCACTTCAATCAGCTTGTCGGGATCGCGTTCATCGATTTCGATATCAAATACATCAATACCCGCAAATTTTTTGAACAGCACGCCTTTGCCTTCCATCACCGGCTTACTCGCCAGCGCGCCAATGTTGCCGAGACCAAGCACCGCGGTGCCGTTGGAGATCACCGCCACCAGATTACCACGCGCGGTGTATTTGCGTGCCGCCAGCGGATCGGCGGCAATTTCCAGACAAGGCGCGGCCACGCCAGGCGAGTAAGCCAGCGCCAAATCACGCTGTGTGGCTAACGGCTTGGTGGGGGAAACCTGAATTTTTCCGGGGGTGGGGAATTGGTGAAAATCGAGAGCGCTTTGCTTGAGTTGATCGTCCATTAGGCATCCTTTGGCGCCGCTAAATGAGCGTTCAGTATAGGAATGTGCAGCATAAAAGAGGGTGAAGGCGCTCAAAGAACGCACAGTCTGAAAGGCACGGATTGCTACCGTTTCGCCTGCGGCTTTGCCACAGCCTGCTATCCTTATTGATGGCAAAAAGCGTAGCTGAACCGTTTAGGCAAGTCCTCCTTTCACTATCGCACCTCTTAAGCGCCACGACGGCACAATCAGAGAAAACGCATTTTCTTCGTGCAACGTCTGTAGCACTGTGTTGGACCACAACTTAACAGGAATGGGTGCAACACCTTTGCCCACATTATTGCTCATCAAGGAGTTAAGCGATGAACCAGCTAGATGCATTAAAACAGTACACCACCGTGGTGGCCGACAGCGGCGATATCGAATCTATTCGCCATTACCATCCCGAAGATGCGACCACTAACCCATCATTGATTCTCAAAGCCGCCGGTCTCGACGCTTATAAGCACCTGATTGATGACGCCATCGACTACGCGAAAAAACAGGGCGGCAGCAAAGAGACGCAAATCATTAACGCCAGCGATAAAGTGGCGATCAACCTCGGTATGGAAATTCTGAAAAGCGTGCCGGGCCGTGTTTCGACCGAAGTGGATGCGCGCCTCTCCTTCGATCGTGGCATGTGTGTCACCAAAGCCGAGAAACTGGTACGTATGTACGAAGAGAACGGCATCGATCGCTCACGTATTCTGATCAAACTGGCGTCCACCTGGGAAGGCATCAAAGCCGCCGAGGAGCTGGAGAAAAATGGCATTCAGTGCAACCTGACGCTGCTGTTCTCCTTCGCCCAGGCGCGAGCCTGTGCCGAAGCCGGTGTGTTCCTGATTTCACCGTTTGTTGGCCGTATTTATGACTGGTACAACTCACGTAAGCCGATTGACCCGTATGTGGTGGATGAAGATCCGGGCGTGAAATCTGTGCGTCGCATCTACGATTACTACAAGAAGCACCGTTATAGCACCGTCATCATGGGCGCCAGCTTCCGTAAAGTGGAACAAATCCAGGCGCTGGCTGGTTGCGACCGCCTGACCATTTCGCCAAACCTTCTGGAAGAGCTGGCTAACAGCGATGCACCGCTGGAGCGTAAGCTGGAGCCATCAACCGAAGGTTTCCATCAGCCGGCTTCACTGTCAGAAGCCGAATTCCGCTGGGAACATAATCAGGATCCGATGGCAGTAGAAAAACTGTCAGACGGCATCCGCCAGTTCGCCATTGACCAGCAGAAGCTGGAAGACGTCCTCTCGTCACGTCTGTAATCCGCAATCACTCTTATGGCGGATGGGCATTGCCTCATCCGCTATCGCCAAATCACAAGGGAGAACCTTATGTCTTCACGCAGAGAGTTGGCTAACGCAATTCGTGCACTCAGCATGGATGCGGTACAAAAAGCAAATTCCGGCCACCCCGGCATGCCGATGGGCATGGCAGATATCGCCGAAGTATTGTGGCGCGATGTCCTGAAACACAACCCGAACAACCCGGCATGGGCCGATCGTGACCGTTTTATTCTTTCTAACGGTCACGGCTCGATGCTGCTCTACAGCCTGCTGCATCTCACCGGCTACGACCTGCCGATGGAAGAGCTGAAAAACTTCCGTCAGCTGCATTCAAAAACGCCAGGACATCCCGAACTGGGTTATACGCCAGGCGTGGAAACCACTACTGGTCCGCTCGGTCAGGGTTTAGCCAACGCGGTGGGTTTAGCGATTGCCGAACGCACGCTGGCGGCGCAGTTTAACCGTCCCGGACATGACATCGTCGATCACCACACTTACGTGTTTATGGGCGATGGCTGTTTGATGGAAGGCATCTCGCACGAAGTGAGCTCGCTGGCCGGTACGCTCGGTCTCGGCAAACTGATTGGTTTCTACGATCACAACGGCATCTCGATCGATGGTGAAACCGAAGGCTGGTTCACCGACGACACGCATAAACGCTTCGAAGCCTATAACTGGCACGTCGTGGGCAGCGCGGAAGGTATCGACGGACATGATTCTGAAGCGATCGCTGCCGCGATTAAAGAGGCGCAAAGCGTCACCGACAAACCGTCACTGATTATCTGTCGCACCACTATTGGCTTCGGCTCGCCGAATAAAGCCGGTAAAGAGGAGTCGCATGGCGCGGCGCTGGGCGAAGAAGAAGTGGCACTGACGCGGCAGAAACTGGGCTGGCACTATCCGCCGTTTGAGATCCCGAAAGAGATTTATCAGCAGTGGGATGCCAAAGAAGCGGGCGCGCAGCGTGAGAAATCCTGGGATGAGAAATTTGCCGCATACAACGAGGCGCATCCCGAACTGGCACAAGAGTTTAAGCGTCGTCTGAATGGCGAAATGCCGGCGAACTGGAACAGCGAAGTGCAGAAATTTGTTGAAGAGCTGCAGGCTAATCCACAGAAAATCGCCAGCCGTAAAGCGTCGCAAAATACGCTGGAAGTGTTCGGTAAATTGCTGCCGGAATTCCTTGGCGGGTCTGCCGATCTGGCACCAAGTAACCTCACTATCTGGTCGGGCTCCAAATCGATCAAAGAGGATACCGCCGGTAACTACATTCACTACGGCGTGCGTGAGTTCGGCATGACGGCGATCGGTAACGGCATCGCGCATCACGGCGGCTTCGTACCGTACACCGCCACCTTCCTGATGTTCGTCGAGTACGCGCGTAATGCGGTACGTATGGCGGCGCTGATGAAAGCACGTCAGGTGCTGGTGTATACGCATGACTCCATCGGCCTCGGCGAAGATGGTCCGACCCACCAGCCGGTTGAGCAGATTGCCAGCCTGCGCCTCACGCCGAACATGAGCCTGTGGCGTCCGTGCGATCAGGTCGAAACGGCCGTGGCGTGGCAAGCTGCCGTTGAGCGCCATCATGGGCCAACGGCGCTGATCCTGTCGCGTCAGAATCTGCTGCAGCCGGAACGCAGCAAAGAGCAGGTCGCGAATATCGCGCGCGGTGGCTATGTGCTGCAGGACAGCAATGGCACGCCGGATGCGATCATCATCGCCACCGGTTCAGAGATTGAAATCGCGCTGGGCGCGGCGGATAAACTCACCGCCGGCGGCCATAAAATTCGCGTGGTTTCGCTGCCGAGCACTGACGTGTTTGATAAGCAGGATGCCGCCTATCGCGAATCTGTGCTGCCATCCGGCGTGAAAGCGCGCGTGGCGGTTGAAGCCGGTATTGCTGATTACTGGTACAAGTATGTCGGGCTGGATGGCGCGATCGTCGGTATGACCACCTTTGGTGAGTCTGCACCGGCCGGCAAACTGTTCCCGGAATTCGGTTTCACCGTCGAGAACATCGTCAGCCACACTGAAGCCTTACTCAAGCCGCACTAATCGATCTGGCCCTGCGCCTTTTTGGCGTAAGGGCCATTTTTTGATCACAGCCTGATACAGAAAAAAATCCGCCCTGCCCCCTTCACGCCTCGCTCAAACTGATTACTATAAGCTTTCCTCCGATTCTTATAGCGGACGCTTTCCCGTTGAAAAAACGTACTCCTTTTTTACTGGCCTTAATGGTTACAGTGCTTCCATTAAAAAGCATGGCGCAGTCGTCGCCCGATCCGCTGCTGGCATCGCAAATCGTCGATCGCTATGCCGAGCATATTTTCTATGGCAGCGGCGCAACCGGCATGGCGCTGGTAGCGATTGATGGCAATCAGCGGGTCTTCGCCAGCTTTGGTGATACGCGCCCTGGCAACAACGTGCGTCCGCAGCCCGACTCGGTGATCCGTATTGCCTCGCTCAGCAAGCTGATGACCAGCGAAGTGATGGTGAAGATGGCTGAACGCGGTCAACTGCGTCTTGACGATCCACTCAGCAAATACGCGCCGCCTGGCGCACGCGTGCCGAGTTATAACGGTCAACCGATTCGCCTGATTAACCTGTCAACGCACACCAGCGGCCTGCCGCGCGAGCAGCCGGGCGGGAAACCGCATCGTCCGGTGTTTGTCTGGCCGACCAAATCCGATCGTTGGCAGTGGCTGAGCGGCGCGCAGTTAAAAGCGACGCCCGGCTCGCGCGCCGCCTATTCTAATCTCGGTTTTGATTTGCTGAGCGATGCGTTAGCCAAAGCGGCGGGTACGCCTTATCCCGCGCTGCTGCAGCAACTGGTAACACGTCCGCTGGGCATGAAAGACACCACCTTCACGCCATCACCCGATCAGTGTCAGCGTTTGATGATTGCGGAGAAAGGCGCCAGTCCATGTAACAACACGCTGGCCGCCATCGGCAGCGGCGGCGTTTACTCAACGCCAGACGATATGGGCCGCTGGATGCAGCAGTTCCTTAACTCGGCGGTGAGTCATCGCACGCCGCAAATTGATCGCCTGCAAACCCTGATTTACCGTCGCGACCAGCTGACCAAAGTGGAAGGCATGGATGTGCCGGGCCGCGCTGATGCGTTGGGCATGGGTTGGGTGTATATGGGGCCGAAGGAAGGTCGTCCGGGGATTATTCAGAAAACCGGCGGCGGCGGCGGCTTCATTACCTATATGGCAATGGTGCCGCAGCATAACGTCGGCGTGTTTGTGGTGGTCACGCGATCGCCGTTAACGCGTTTCACCCCGATGAGTGATGGCGTGAATAATATGCTGACAGAATTGGTGGGCAATCAGTCCGGTTCACCAATGACGGTGCAAGCGATTCGGTAATCAGTGCCACAGATCGTAGCGGCGCAATTCATTGCGCGATAAATCGCGCCGCTACGGAATGTGCGATGATTGGATTCTGTGCATGACCTTAACGCGATTGCACTGCATTCTGTGACTGGCTAACCCAAAGGGTTGGCCAGTCGTCACTGCTGTGCCAGGCATCGCAGGTTTTCTCTTCCGCATATTCTGCCAGCACAAACTCACTGCCGTCATACTGCCAGCGCGTCGCCACGCCGCAATCGCCCAACCCACGTCCTTTACTGAAGGTGTAGAGCAATCCATTGCTGGCATCGAATTCCGCGTTCACCAACTCCAGCTGATTATCGCTGCGTGATGCGGGGGTAAACGGCAACGTCAAACTCAAACCTCGCGACACATAAGGCGCACTGCGCGTCACTTCAAATGCCAGATCGATAACGTTATAGGCACCGGTTTCACAGCTGATCAGCAGCAGCGCCTTGCTGTCGGTCAGCGGCGATACGCTCACTTCACGCCGCAGCGGATCGAGCGAGCAGTTATCGGTGTTCACGCGCCAGGTGCCGAAATCGATTAAGCCGCTGGTTTCTTCCTGAGTTAGCGGTGGCGGCGAGGGTAACGGCGCAGGTAACGTCGGCAACGCTGGCTGCGGCGGTACATCCCATTGCACGCGATCCCCGCGTTTTACCCAAGCGCTGGCACCGTTCACCCTGCCCTGCACATCGTCCATTAACAATAACGCCGCTTTCATGCCGTTGAGCGGAATGGTGGCGTCGGCTTTATAGGTTAGCTGCAGATTTTGCGCATCCAGCGTCTGCGCCAGAAACTCGTCGATGGCGATAGCATTGCTGGTCGCAAGATGATGGGGTTCCACCGTCCAGTGTTTGAGGTCAGGCGTCAGACGGCGTTGGTCGAGCAGCAGATTATCCTTGAGCGGTGCGCCCGGCAGCTCCCCGCTATAGCCGCTGCCGTAATCAATACGCAGCAAGGGTCGATCGTTGACGCCAGCATGACGTGAGAGCGTCATCACTAAGCCGTTATCTCCGGGAAAACTGCGTGCCACACAAAAAGCCGCATTGTTACAGGTCAGTTGCCAGTCAGAAAATGACTTTTGCAGTGGCTGAGCCTGTACGCACGCGACAAAAAGAAAGGGCAATAAAAGCAGTAACTTCATCCAATACGACATTAAAAAAATCGGTCCCCAAATTCCTGGAAAGAAAATGATAGCGCAACGGGAACGCTGTAAGCAGGCCTAAACTGTGAGCCGGCCCTAAAAGCGGGGTTAACTGCTTAAAAAGCAGTCACCTTGTGGCGATCGGGTACTGGATGGCGCATTAGCTCCATCATCCGTTTTGGCCGATAGCGGCTCAATCGGATTCGTCGGACTCTTGATGCCTAATCACAAAACGGTCAAATACACACAAACGGTCACACTCGGTCATGCTAGGTTAAATCCATGTTGCGCGTATTCAACGCGCGTAGAACGGGGAAGTCGCTGCCACACGCCCTTTTACGTGATACAGATCACTTAATTTTGATAACCAGACATCTCATTTACATCAAAGACAGATCCAAATCACTCTAATCAGTTACGGCGTTTTGGCGACTGTGGACTCGTGCGCAGCCCACACTTTCTCATTGCGCTATCCAGTAATTTATATCCATCGGAGGTGAGTTATGTTGCCGATTGAAAGACAGCAGCGAATTATTGACGAATTAAATTTAAATGGTCGGGTCATTGTCGCTGAATTAGTCACGTTATGTCAGGTTTCACAAGAAACTATACGGCGTGATTTAACGCAACTGGAGAAACGTGGTCTGTTACAACGCAGTCATGGTGGTGCGGTTCCAGCAAAGCGACAGGCCGCCAACATTCAGGGAAATACACGAGGCATTAACGAGTATGAATTATCATTCCGCCAGAGAATAAATGAAAATGTTGATGCAAAGATGGCTATCGCCAAACGCGCACTCGATTTCATTAGTCCCGGAGATTGTATATTACTCGACAGCAGCACTACATGCTGGTATTTAGCGCGACAACTCCCGGATATTGAATTAACGGTATTAACTAATTCTATCAGGATAGTGCAAACCCTTGCGGCGCGCGGCAGTATCCGCACCATCTGTCTGGGGGGAGAATATTCAGACCGTTATGAAGATTTCCATGGTGTCGTCGCCGAGCAGCCGCTCAGGGAATTTCAGATTAATAAGATATTTTTTTCCTGTAGCAGTTTAGGTAATGACGGCTATTTACGTGAAGGTAATGAAAACAACGCACATCTAAAACAACAAATGTTATTAGCAGCAGAAAGAAAACATCTACTGCTGGACGGAAGTAAATTTCTGCAGCCCTCATTCGCACGTATTTGTCATTATCGCGATGTGGACTTTCTCATTACTGACCAATTAAAAGACAAAGAGCTGGAACAAGAATTAGCGTGGAACGGCGTCAATATCATTGATTGCTCCCAGCGCAGCCATTCTATGCAGCTAATAAAAAATTAAATCGGAGTCTTTATGAAAAAACATCTTATCGCCTGTTCTCTACTCGCGCTGTTTGCCGCCACCGGCGCGCACGCTGCTGATAAATTACGCATGGGCATCGTGGTAAAAATTGGCGGTATTCCGTGGTTCAACGCCATGGAAGCGGGCATCAAGAGTGAAGCAGCAAAACGCGGCATCGATGCGTGGATGGTTGGCCCAACGGCGGCCGATCCGGCTTTGCAGGTGCGTGCTATCGAAGATTTGATTGCCCAGAAGGTCGACATCATTGGCGTGGTGCCCAATGACCCGAAAGTGTTGGAACCGGTGCTGAAACGCGCGCGTGATGCTGGCATTGAAGTGATCACCCACGAATCGCCAGATCAGAAAGGTGCCAACTGGGATTTCGAACTGGTGGATGCGCCCACGCACGGCATCAACCATATGAAGGCGCTGGCGAAGTGCATGCATGAAGAGGGCAAATACGCCATGTACGTCGGCAGCCTGACCGTGCCGCTGCATCAGCAGTGGACCGACGCCGCACTGAACTATCAGAAAGAACACTATCCGAAGATGCAAATGGTCACCGACAAATTTGGCGTCGGCGAATCGCTGGATGACTCGATTCGCACCACCAACGAGCTGATGTCTAAGTATCCGGATTTGAAGGGGATTATGGCCTTCGGTTCGCAAGGTCCGATTGGTGCCGGTCGCGCGGTGATGAACCGCAACAAGATTGACCAGGTGTGCGTAATTGGTGCCTTCAGTCCTGGCCAGGGCGCATCGCTGGTGCAGCGCGGCGCGATAAAAGGCGGCTATATCTGGAATCCACAGACCGCCGGTGAAGTGTTCGTGCGTATCGCCGACATGATGCAGAAGAAAGAGCCCATCACCGACGGAATGACCATCGAAGGTTTGGGCAAAGTGAAAGTTGACGAGGCGACCCACACCATCCTCGGTAACAACACCGAAAGCCTGGACAAAGCGAACCTGCCAAAACTGGTGAAAATGGGACTGTGATGATGAATGAGGTGATCCCACAGACGCTGATTGCGCTCGACAATCTGTCGAAAACATTTGGTGGTAACCGCGCACTGAGCGATATCTCGCTAACCTTACTGGCTGGCGAAGTGCACTGTCTGGCTGGCACCAACGGCTGTGGCAAAAGCACCTTAATCAAAGTCATTTCTGGGGTGCATGCCCCGGACAGCGGCAGCCGTATCACGCTAGGTGAAGGCCCGAGCTTCCCGCGTCTGACCACTCGTCAGGCGCGTGACTTCGGCATTCAGGTGATTTACCAGGATCTGTCGCTGTTCCCCAATCTCAGCGTGGCGGAAAACATCGCCTTCGAGCACAACCTGAGTAGTCTGCTCGGCTGGCACCGCAAAGCCAAACTGCGTGAAACCGCACAGCGCATTATTGACGAACTGATGTTTGAACTCGATCTCGACGCGAAAGTGGCGTCGCTGTCGATTGCGCAGCGTCAGCAGGTAGCGATTTGCCGCGCGCTGGTGGCCGATGCGCGACTGGTGATTATGGATGAGCCAACGGCTTCATTGACGCGTACCGAAGTGAATCAGCTGCTGCGTACCGTGCGTTATCTGAAAGACAAAAACATCTGCGTGGTGTTTGTCAGTCACCGTCTGGATGAAGTGCTGGAGATCTCCGACCGCGTTACGGTAATCCGCGATGGGCGCAAAATGGGCTGCTGGCCCGCCAAAGAGATGACGCCGCACCATCTCACCGAACTGATGACCGGACTCAAGCTCGACTATCAGCTGAAAACGCCGACGCGCAATGACGATCGCTTGATTCTCGAAGTGGAGAAGCTGACGCGCGCGGGGCAGTATCACGATGTCAATTTCAAACTCTATCAGGGCGAAGTACTGGGTTTGTGCGGCCTGCTTGGCTCTGGCCGTACCGAACTGGCGCTGTCGCTGTTTGGCATGACCAAACCGGATAGCGGCAAGATCTGGCTCGACAGCAAGCCGGTGCGCTTTCGTGGACACGAAGATGCCATCAAAGCGGGCATTGGCTATGTCTCTGAAGATCGCTTAACCCTGGGTTTGGTGCAGCAGCAATCGGTGGCCGACAACATGGTGCTGCCGATCCTCGACAAGCTGCAAAACCGTTTTCACATCATCGATGAATACCGCAAGAACAAGCTTATCCTGCAATGGATTCAGCAGCTTGGCGTGCGTGTCGCCGATCCCAATCTGGCGATCTCCACGCTCTCCGGCGGCAACCAGCAGAAAATCGTGCTGGCGAAGTGGGTGCTGACCCAGCCGCGCATATTGATCCTTGATTCGCCCACCGTCGGCGTGGATGTCGGCGCTAAAGCCAGCATCTATCAGCTTATTCATGCGCTGGCGAAAGAAGGTCTGTCGATCATCCTGATTTCCGATGAAGTGCCCGAGGTTTGGTACAACTGCGACCGCATCCTGCACTTCCGTGATGGCACCGTTCATGCCGAATACCAACCCGATACCGTTGAGCAACACCAGCTGGCGGAGGTGATCAATGCCTGACTTCTCTCGTTTACGGCCGCACTCCAGCCAGGGCTGGCTCGCCTGGGTTTTGTTGGCTTTTATCCTGTTCTTCTCTACCGCCAGCGACCAGTTCCTGACGGTACAAAACCTGCTGGATCTGGCGGAAAGCTACGCCGTGACCGGCATCTTTGCGCTCGGATTGTTTGTGGTGCTGGTCACCGGCGGCATTGATATCTCCTTTGCCGCGGTGGCGTCGGTGGTGCAATACCTGATCGCGTCGCTGTTTGTGCAATTCCAGTTTGATAATGCCCTGCTCAGCATTCTGCTGGCAGTGGTGTGCGGCACGCTGTTTGGCGTGATTAACGCCCTACTGATCACCACGCTGCGGGTGGTGTCGATCATCATCACCATCAGCATGCAGTCGCTGCTGTTTGGTCTGCTGATGTGGGTAACCGGCGGCAAAAGCCTCTATTCGCTGCCGGATTGGTGGATCACCTTGCGCAGCGTGCTGCCATTTACCTGGCAAGGCAACAGCTTCCAGTTGGGTTTGCCGCTGGTGACCATGCTGGTGATTGCCGGACTCACCGCGCTGCTACTGAACAAAACCAATCTCGGCCGTCAGCTGTATGCGGTGGGCGGCGATGCGGAATCGGCGCGCCGTATTGGTATTCGCGTGGGTCTGATTCATCTCTTTGCCTACGGCTGGCTGGGCGCGATGGCCGCGATTGGCGGACTGGTGCAGGTGTATCGCATGGGTGAAGTGGTACCGAATGCGCTGGTCGGCGGCGAGCTGGATGTGCTGGCTGCCACCGTGCTGGGCGGCGCCAGCCTGATGGGCGGCAAAGGCACAGTGAGCGGTACGCTGATGGGCGTGTTCCTTATCGCCATCCTGAAGAACGGCCTCAACCTGATTGGCGTCTCCAACTACTTCATGAACATCGTGGTGGGCGGCGTGATCATGGTGGCTATCGCCGTGACTCACTACAAAAAACGTAAAGAAACTGACGTCAGTTTCGTATGACCGAAGGGGCAAAAATATGAAATCACTCTCTGCTCTGCGTCCTGACGGCACCAATATCGGTTTGATGCTGCTGATTGCACTGGCGCTGGCGCTGTTCACCGTGATGTTGCCGGGCCGCTTTCTCACTGATTCAACCTTTATGAGCATGGCGTTCCAGCTACCCGAACTGGGCTTGCTGACGTTAGCGATGTTTATCGCCATTCTCAGCGGCGGCCTTAATCTGGCGATCATCGCCACCGCCAACCTGACGGCGCTGTTTATCGCCTGGACACTGATGAGCGCCCTGCCCGCGGATGCCGGCACCGGCATGCAACTGCTGTGGCTGCTGATAGCAATTATCGGCGCGATGTTGATCGCCGCAGTGATTGGCGTGATTACCGGCGTGATGGTGACGCGCATCGGTGCGCACCCGATTCTGGTGACGCTGGCCACCATGATGACGCTCAACGGTATCGGTATCTGGCTGACCAAAGGTGCGGCGGTCAGCGGCATGCCTTCGATAGTGCAGGCGCTCGGCTCCGATACGCTGCTTGGCGTGCCGCTGCCGCTCTGGGTGTTCCTGTTTGCCGCCGCGCTGCTGGCGCTGTTCCTTGGCAAAACCCGCGCCGGTAAATGCATCTACATGGGCGGCAGCAACATCAACGCCACCTGGTTCAGCGGCATCAACACCCATCGCATGGTGATTCTGGTGTACGTCATCTCCAGCCTGCTGTGCGTGTTAGCCGGATTGATCATGATGGCGCGCTTCAACTCGGCGCGCATGGGCTACGGCGATGCGTATCTGCTGCTGACGGTGCTGGCGATCATTCTGGGCGGCACCGATCCCAACGGCGGATTTGGTCGCGTCACCGGCGTGGTGCTGGCGCTGATCGCGCTGCAGGTGCTCTCCACCGGTTTCAACCTGATGAACATCAGCCAGCACGTCAGCCTGGCGATGTGGGGCGCGGTACTGATTGTGGTGCTGGCCTTCAAACAATTTAAAACCCGCTTTAACGAACATCGTGCCGTCAAGCTCAGCAAGCTGGCTGCGGCGCTTAACCCCTTGACCGAAAAAAGGAAGTATGATGCGTATTCAAGTCTCCCCGTCGTTGATGTGTATGAATCTGATGGAGATCAAGCACCAGCTCGCCGTGCTGGACTCCCGCGCCGACTTCCTGCACATCGATATTATGGATGGTCACTACGTGAAAAATATCACGCTGTCGCCGTTCTTTATTGAGCAGATCCGCCCGTTTACCCAGGTGGCGCTGGATGTGCATTTGATGGTCGAGCAGCCAACTGATTTCATCGAGGTGATTGCTAAAGCCGGTGCCGACTACATCTGTCCGCACGCCGAAACCATCAATCGCGACGCGTTCCGCGTGATCAATATGATCCGCAGCTTCGGCAAGAAAGTGGGCGTGGTGCTCAACCCCGCGACGCCGGTCTCCTTTATCCATCACTACATTCATCTGGTGGATAAGATCACCGTGATGACGGTGGATCCGGGCTATGCCGGACAACCGTTTATTCCGGAAATGGTGCAAAAGGTGCAGGAGCTGAAAGCGCTGAAGCAGGCCAACGGTTATCACTACCTGATTGAGATTGACGGCTCCTGCAACACCCGCACTTACAACACGCTGGTTGGCGCGGGCGCAGAAGTGCTGATTGTCGGCACCTCCGGCCTATTCAATATTCATGATGATTTGGAAACCGCGTGGAACATGATGCGTGAAAGCATCGACGAAGCTCAGGGATTGGCGCAGGTATCCGCATGAAAAAATGCTGGCTCGGTATCGACATTGGCGGCACCGGCACACGTCTGCAGCTGATGGAAGCAGGCCGCGAATGGTCGAGCTTCCGTAAAGTGCCGACGGCCAGCTGGGCGCAGCAGCCTGATGCGTTAAGCGCTTTAGGCCAGTTAATCAGCGAAACGCTGGAGCAGCAGCCGGTTAGCGGCGTGATGCTGGGATTACCGGGCATTCTCAGCCGCGACCGCCAGCAGGTGATTTCGCTGCCGTTTATTCAGGCGCTGGATCAGCAACCGGTTGCCGCACTGCTCACCGAACGTCTTGGCGTGCCGGTGGCGATGGACAAAGATGTTAACCATCTGATGCTGTGGGATTTACTGCAACTGGAACAGCTGCCGGACAGCGCTGTCGGTTTGTATCCCGGCACTGGCATGGGCAACAGCTTGTGGCTTAACGGCCAGTTTTATCATGGTCAGCATGGCGGCGCTGGTGAACTCGGCCATGTGCCGATTGCCGGCAACGATCTGCCCTGCCCGTGCGGCAATCGTGGTTGTGCGGAAACCGTGACGTCCGGCCATTGGCTAAGCCGCTGGGCGAGCGCGAACGTGCCGGAAACCGGCATGTCGGCGCTGTTTACCCAGCATCGCGAACATCCGGAGCTGCAGGCTTTTGTGCAGCGACTGGCGCAGCTGATTGCCACCGAGATGAATATCCTCGATCCGCAATACCTGATTCTGGGCGGTGGCGTGCTGGCGATGGCAGACTTTCCGCTGGCACAGTTACGCAGCCAGATCCAACAGCATTTACGTCCACCCGCCACGCGTGACGGTTTGAAGATCGTGTTTAGCCAATCCACCGATCACACCGGTTGTCGCGGAGCCTGTTTAGCCGCCGAACGTCTGTTCAGGAGTGCATGATGAAAGGAAAAGTGTGTGTGTTTGGCTCGTTTAACCTCGACGTGGTTGCGGTGATGAACCGCTTTCCGATGCCGGGTGAATCGCTCACCGCCCATACCAGCATGATGGGACCGGGCGGCAAAGGCGCCAACCAGGCCACGGCCGCGCTGCGTGCCGGGGCGCGCGTGCACTACATTGGTAAGATTGGTAATGACGACTTCGGCATGTTTGCACGTCGCCATCTGGAAAAGACCGGTTTCGACGCCATTACCTTGTTTACTTGCAAGGAGAAACCGACCGGCAATGCGCTGATTTATGTTGCCGGTGACGATGCTGAAAACATGATTTCGGTCTATCCCGGCGCTAACACCACCGTGACCGCCGCCGAGGTGACGCGCTGCCAACCCACCGTCGCCGCTGCTGATATTCTGCTGGTGCAGCTGGAGAACAATCTCAGCGCCATTCAACGCATGATTGATAACGCGCGCGCCGGCGGCACGTTTGTGATTATGAATCCCGCGCCGTGGCAGAAAGTCACCGATGCGCTGCTGGCAAAAGTGGATCTGCTAACGCCGAACAGCACTGAAGCGATGCAGTTGACCGGCGTGAAGGTCACCGACTTCGCCAGCGCGCAGCACGCCGCTGAAAAGCTGCACCGCAAAGGCGCGCGGCAGGTCATTATTACGTTGGGCGTTTCCGGGGCGTTGCTTTCGGTAGCAGACCAGACACCGCTGCGCATCCCGTTGTTCCCGGCTCAGCCGCTGGATACCACCGGCGCGGGCGATGCATTTAACGGCGCATTGGCGGCACGGCTGGCTTCTGGCGATGAACTGCCGCAGGCGGCGCTGTTTGCTTCAGCTTACGCTTCGCTGTGTGTGGAACGATCCGGCGCGGCACACTCGATGCCTTCTTATGCCGAAGCATTGGCAAGATTGCAGGCGTATCCGGAGTGCGTGCCGGAAGCGTTGGGGGAGTGTGTTTGATGTCGTGCGGGGATTGACCAGGTCGCCATGAATGGCGACCCTACGATTAAAACGCCCACGCTGTAGGGTCGCCATTCATGGCGACCAAGCCAGAATTACGCCTGCAACCAACCGGCGATCTGCGCGTGCTGCAGCAGCATAATGGCTTTACCGTCGCGGATACGACCATCTTTCACCATCGCCAATGCTTCAGGGAAACTCAGCTCCAGCACGGTAATCTCTTCATCCTCAACGCCGCCGCCGTTATTTGCGCGCTGCGCATCGCTGTATTCCGCCGCGAAGAAGTGAATCAGCTCCGTCACGCCGCCCGGTGACATATAAGCTTCGAAAATCTTCTCCACTTTGCCTACCTGATAGCCGGTCTCTTCAATCGCTTCTTTGCGGATGCAATCTTCCGGCGAATCATCATCCAGCAGTCCTGCGCAGGTCTCAATCAGCTCGCCAGTTTCGTTGCCATTCACATAAGTGGCAATGCGGAACTGACGCACCAGCAAAACGCTATTTTTTTCAGTGTTATACAGCAGGATGGTGGCACCGTTGCCGCGATCATAGACTTCGCGCTTGTGGCGTATCACTTCGCCGTTATTGCGGGTGAGTTCGTAGGTGAAGTTGCGCAGTACAAACCAGTTCTCTGACAGCAACTTATCTTTGATGATGTTGATCTTTAACGACATAGCCGCTCCGCTGCTTATTTGAGGGAGCCTGAGATAATAGGCCGAAGCGGCAGGGAAAACTATCTGAATTGTGAGGTTGGGACGTTTGATAAAAACCAGGTCACCATAAATGGCGACCCTACGTTGAGACGTGCCCCGATGTAGGGTCGCCATGCATGGCGACCGGTTTACCTATCAAAAACCGTTTGGCTGATCTTTCATATCCGGCAAATGGTGCGCGATGCCTTTGTGGCAATCGATACAGGTTTTCCCTTCCTCAATCGCTTTGCTGTGCATCCTGGCCGCCACGGTTTTCTGCGCGGTGAAATCCATATAATCGAAGTTGTGGCAGTTACGACACTCCTGCGAATTGTTGTTTTTCATCCTGCGCCACTCGTTTTGCGCCAGCTCAATACGGTGATCCTCGAACTTTTGCGGCGTATCAATGATGCCGAAAATTTTGGCATACACCTCTTTGCTCGCCTGGATCTTACGCAGCATTTTCGGGCCCCATTCATGCGGCACATGACAATCCGGGCAGGTGGCGCGTACGCCGCTGCGGTTGTTGTAATGCACCGTCTGCATATACTCCTGATAGACGTTATTGCGCATCTCATGGCAGCCGATGCAGAACTGCTCGCGGTTAGTCATCTCCATCGCGGTGTTAAAGCCGCCCCAGAAAATAATACCCGCGGCAAAACCGGCAATCAGCAAGGTGCCGAGCGCCAGGCGACTTGGACGTCGCCACCAGCGCCAGATGCGCAGAAGTTTCTCTTTCATCTTTTCCTCACTTACCGAAGCCGTCAGCCGGTTTGAAGGTGTTTTCCACCACCGGTTTGGCATCGGTTTGCGGCACATGACACTGCAGGCAGAAGTAGCGACGCGGCGACACGGTGCTGCTCACCAGACCATCGCGATCGGTGAAGTGCGTTGGGCTGACGCGCGGCGCGCCGGTGGTGAGATAGCTCTGCGTGCCGTGACACTGCAAGCAGCGATTCACGTTTTTCGTTACCTGATAGCCATCCACACTGTGCGGGATCACCGGCGGCTGGTTTACGTAGTTCAACGGCTTGCGGCTCTGCTCTTTGGGCTGATGAATGGTGCCCTGCTGCGTAGCCGTCACTTCCGGTGACTGATTAAGATCGACGCCGTTATTAGCGTAAACCGCGCCGCCCAGCATCAGGGCGGCCAAGGTAATGAGTGTGATTAAGGGTTTCATTGCATCCTGCCTTAAATTTTAACCAGCTTGACGGCGCATTTTTTGTAATCGGTCTGCTTCGACAGCGGATCGGTCGCGTCCAGCGTAACGTTGTTGGCCAGCACGCCCGCGTCAAAGAACGGCATGAACACCAGACCTTTTGGCGGCTGATTGCGACCGCGCGTTTCTACGGTGGCAATGGTTTCACCGCGGCGTGACACCACGCGGACCTTTTCACCGCGGCGGAAATCGCGATCTTTGGCATCAAGCGGATGGATATAGAGTAGCGCCTGCGGCACCGCGCGGTGCAGCTCCGGCACGCGACGCGTCATGGTACCGGTGTGCCAATGCTCCAGCACGCGACCGGTACAGAACCACAGGTCATACTCTTCATCCGGCGATTCGGCTGGCGCTTCGTAGGGCAGCGCGAAGATGGTCGCTTTGCCATCCGGCTTGCCGTAAAAACGCACGCCTTCACCGGCTTTAACGTAGCTGTCGTAACCTTCGCGATAGCGCCAGCGCGTCTCTTTGCCATCAACGACTGGCCAGCGTAAACCGCGCGCCTGGTGGTAGACATCGAACGGCGCGAGATCGTGACCGTGGCCGCGACCAAAGCTGGCGTACTCCTCGAACAAGCCTTTCTGAATATAGAAGCCGAACTCACGCGCTTCATCATTCAACTGGTCATCCGCCACTTCGCTCAGCGGGAACTGGTTGACCTGGCCGTTGGCGTACAGCACATCAAACAGCGTTTTGTCGCGCAGTTCAGGATGCTGCGCGAGTAGCGCTTCCGGCCACACTTCCGCCACCTTGAAACGTTTGGAGAAATTCACCAGCTGCCACAAATCGGATTTCGCATCGCCCGGCGCTTTCACCTGCTGATGCCAGAACTGGGTGCGACGCTCAGCGTTGCCGTAGGCGCCCTCTTTCTCTACCCACATCGCGGTTGGCAGAATCAGGTCAGCCGATAAAGCACTAACGGTTGGATAAGGATCGGACACCACGATAAAGTTGCGCTCATCGCGCCAGCCCGGCATCCGCTCCTGCGTCAGGTTTGGACCGGCCTGCATGTTGTTGTTACACATCACCCAATAGGCGTTGAGCTTGCCATCTTTCAACGCGCGATCCTGCGCGACCGCATGCAAACCAATTTTGGCCGGCACCGTGCCCTGCGGCAGCTTCCACAGTTTCTCCGCGGTGGCGCGGTGTTTGTCATTGTTGACCACCATGTCCGCCGGCAAACGGTGTGAGAACGTGCCGACTTCTCGCGCCGTACCGCACGCTGACGGCTGCCCCGTGAGCGAGAACGGACCGGTGCCCGGACGCGAAATTTTGCCGGTCAACAAATGCAGGTTGTAACACAGGTTGTTGGCCCACACGCCGCGCGTATGCTGGTTGAAGCCCATGGTCCAGTACGACACCACGTTAATTTTTGGGTCGGCATACAGCTCCGCCAGCGCGATCAGTTGATCTTTTTCCACGCCGCTCATGTCGCTGGCTTTTTCCACGCTGTACTCAGAGACAAACTTCGCAAACTCGTCGAAGCTCATCGGCGTGGATTCGCCGCTGTCCGGGTTCTTCGCCGAAGCCTGGCGTGGATCGGTGGGACGCAAGCCGTAACCGATGTCAGTCACGCCTTTGCGCAACGTCACGTGGTTCTGCAGGAAGGTTTTATCGACCTTGTTGTTCTGAATAATGTAGTTGGCGATGAAGTTGAGGATTGCCAGATCGCTCTGCGGCGTGAACACCATGCCGTTATCCGCCAGCTCAAAGCTGCGATGGCGATAGGTTGAAAGCACCGCGACTTTAACGTTTTCATTGCTGAGACGCCGCGCGGTAATGCGCGACCAGAGAATCGGGTGCATCTCGGCCATGTTCGAGCCCCACAACACGAACGCATCAGCCTGCTCGATATCGTCATAGCAGCCCATCGGTTCGTCCATGCCGAAGGTGCGCATAAAGCCCACCACCGCTGACGCCATGCAGTGACGCGCATTCGGATCGAGGTTGTTGGTGCGGAAACCGGCTTTCATCAGCTTGGAAGCCGCATAGCCTTCCCATACCGTCCACTGCCCGGAACCGAACATACCGACCGAATCCGGACCGTTGGCTTTCAGCGCCGCTTTGAACTTCTCTTCCATGATGTCGAAGGCTTGATCCCAGCTGACTGGCGTGAACTCGCCCTCTTTAGCATATTTACCGTCGGTCATGCGCAGCAGCGGCTGCGTCAGGCGATCTTTTCCGTACATGATCTTCGGCAGGAAATAGCCTTTGATACAGTTCAGACCACGGTTCACTTCTGCCTGCGGATCGCCCTGCGACGCCACTACGCGGCCATCCTGGGTGCCAACCAGCACGCCACAGCCGGTGCCGCAGAAGCGGCACGGCGCTTTTTCCCAGCGAATCGGCGCAGCCAGCGAGGTCGCGGCTTGGGTGACGGTGGGAATGGTGAGTCCTGCAGCCGTTGCAGCAGCAGCCGCCGCATTGGCCTTCATAAAATCACGACGACTTATACTCATGATGCTTCCTTACAAGGTTCTTCAATTTCATCTTGCTGGTGATAAACCAGCGATACCGCCAACACACCAGCGATGTTGCGGGTCTCTTCAATATTGCGCAGCAGTGCAGCGCTATCTGCCGCACCGAGCGTCACGGCCAGCGTGCCGCGTGCGGCGTCTTCGGCTGCGATGTCGCAATCGGCAAAGGTCAGCAACGCACTTTTCACGGCGGGAATCGAGGCCGGTCGCGCCTGAATCACCAGGCCGCAGACGTGCCAACTGCTTTCATGGTTCATGGTGTAATCCTGTGGCTGAGACCGGACAAGGCGCGATGCATGCGCCGCAACCGGTGCAATGCTGCGGAAGGGTTTCAGGCTGAGCGATGCCGTTGGGCATCAGATGGAAACGGATAGCTTGCTGCTCACAACTCTCCTGACAGCTGCGGCAATTGACGCCGAGAAAAGTGATGCAGCGGTTGTCGATGCGAATGCGTTGTGGAAAAGGCTGGGTATCGCGCGCGTGAAACAGCGACTGCGGGCAGCTCTCCGCGCAGGCGCCGCAAAAAGTACATTCGCCCTGCAGAAAATCGAGCTGCGGCACTTCCCCCGTTCGCAGACGGATGATCTGCGTTTCGCAGGCCGCTACGCATTCACCACAACCATCACAGCCGTGTTCCCCTCGCCACCAGGGCAAAGCGATGCCGTCAGCAGACGCTACGCGCTGCCCGGTAAAGAGTTCACGTCGCGACAGCGCCATCGGTTCACCTTATACGGGGGAAAGAGAGATGGTGCGTAAAATAACCTGACGCTAATGAGGGCTATATCACCCCAAAGGGGTAAATCCCGACGTGGGATCAAGTGAAGGGGAATTGAAATAAAAACGGGGGCCAAAAGGCCCCCGCAGATGAGAATCGCTAAGATTAACGCGCGTTATCGTCCGCCAGCGTGTGCGGTGCATCATCCTCATCGTCAGCATGATGCTCATGCTCTTTCATCGCTTCGGCATTGACGCGTTTACGCACGCCAAACCAGCCCAGAACCAACACCACGGCAATCAGTGGAATCGACGCGATGGTATAAGTGCCGTTCGGATAGTCAAACGCCATCAACACCAATACGCTCACGAGGAACAGCAGCGTCAACCATGAGGTGAACGGTGCCCACGGCAGCTTGAAGCTGACATCTTCCGCTTTGCCTTCTTTGATCGCTTTACGCAGACGCATCTGGCACACCACGATAAAGCCCCACGACGAGATGATGCCGAGCGATGCCACGTTCAGTACGATTTCGAACACCTGCGACGGCACGTAGTAGTTCAGCACCACACCAATAACGTACACGGCGATGGTCACCAGAATGCCGGCAAACGGCACCTGCTGCTTGCTCATCTTCGACATGAACTGTGGCGCAGAGCCGCCCATCGACATCGAACGCAGAATTCGGCCAGTCGAGTAAAGGCCCGAGTTGAGGCTCGACAACGCGGCGCTCAGCACCACGATATTCATCACGCTACCAATATAAGGCACGCCCAGTTTGGAGAAGAAGGTCACGAACGGACTTTGCCCCGCCTGATAAGCATTCCACGGCAGCAGCAGCACCAGCAGCACCACGGAACCGACATAGAACAGGCCGATACGCCAGATCACGCTGTTGATGGCTTTTGGCAGCATGGTTTTGGGATCTTTACACTCCCCTGCCGCCGTGCCCACCAGCTCAATCGAGGCGAAGGCGAATACCACGCCCTGCACTAATACCAGCGCCGGCAGCAAGCCGTGTGGGAAGAAACCGCCGTTATCGGTGATCAGATGGAAGCCGGTGGTATTGCCGTCCAGCGGCTTGCCGCTGCCGAGGAACACCACGCCAACAATCAGAAACACCACAATCGCCAGCACTTTTACCAGCGCGAACCAGAACTCCATCTCGGCGAACCACTTCACGCCGATCATGTTCATGGTACCGACAATCGCCAGTGCGCCGAGGGCAAACACCCACTGCGGCACATCACCAAACGCGCCCCAATAGTGCATGTAAAGCGCTACGGCGGTGATATCGACGATACCGGTCATCGCCCAGTTAACGAAGTACATCCAGCCCGCCACATAAGACGCTTTTTCCCCAAGGAATTCACGTGCATAAGAAACAAAGCTGCCGCTGGAAGGACGGTGTAACACCAGTTCGCCCAACGCACGGAGGATAAAGAAGGAGAAGATACCGCACACCAGATAAACCAGCGCCAGTGCAGGACCGGCCATTTGCAGGCGCGCGCCAGCACCGAGGAACAGACCGGTACCGATAGCACCGCCGATGGCGATCATTTGTACCTGGCGATTACCCATTGCTTTGTGGTAACCGCTGTCGTGCGAGTTGAGCCAGCGTCTTTTCGCAGCGCGTTGTTCGGCTGCGGTTTTTTTAGTTGATTTCATAGCTATCCTGTTTGTCCTGACCATCAATCACCGCGTAACCAAACGATTGCGTATGGCGGTGCGAAATGGGGTAAAAACCCGGTGTCACGCAGCGGAACGATGTCGCGTGGCGGGGTGGGAATTTACGGCGATGAATCCTACCCGTTCTGCAAGAACGAAGCAAAAAATACCGCCAGGCTGCACAACATGAATTGTAATAATCCGTCGCGGTGCACAAAAAAACCGGCCAGAGGGCTGACCGGTAAAGGGATTGCTACAGGGATAACTACTGGAGGGAATTAACGGTAAATCTCTGCGGTGCCGCTCCACAGGCTGGAATCACCCGGGGTTTGCACGCCGATAACGCGATAGCTGCTGGCACCTTGCTCTTGCGCTTTTTGCGACAGATGGCGGGTTGCATCATCCAGCGAGCCGCGTACGCCGCTGATAGAAACTGTGCCCGCGCTTTGCAGGTTTTGCGCTTGTGCAGCGCTTAAAGGCTCAGCGGCCAACGTTGAGAAACTTGCGGTGGCCAGCAGTGCAGCAGTCAGAACGGCATAACGTGTCTTCATGTGATGCTCCTGTTGTCTTCCGTTAAGGGTTAAGCGTGACGAAACTTATTATCACGCAGGGAATGAAAACCAGGCTGAGCAAGCCGTAAAGCCGTTTAATAATTCGCCAACTCATCACGGGTTATTTAGGGAAAGGTAAAGGGAAATGGATTTCTCTGTTAAAAGTAACTTGATGTGACGAGATCTAACTCGCCGTAAGCACACGGCTGCCTTATAATCCCCCGCTCTTAAAAGGGTTATTACTGTGATTGTGAAACGTCCCGTTACGCGCACCATTGCCCGCGCACTCAGTGCGATCGTGCTGCTGTCGCTGTTGACCACCGGGCTGGCGTTGATGACGCTCTCCAGCAGCCTGCGCGATGCCGAAGCGGTGAATGTCGCTGGCTCTTTGCGCATGCAAATCTATCGTCTGGCGTGGGACAGCACGCGCGATCCACAGCAGTTGGAACATCATATGCAGCTCTACCGGCAAACGCTGGAATCGCCGGCGCTGCAGCATCTGGAGCGGGTGTGGGTGCCGGTTGAAGTGAGCAGCCGCTATCGCTATCTGCGTGACAGCTGGCCAATGCTGCAAGAGACTCTGCAGCCCGAACGGGCACAAATCTACCAGCAACGCGTCGCGGGTTACGTCAGCGAGATCGACCGCTTTGTGCTGGCATTGCAACATTACGCCGAGCTGAAAATGCATCTGGTGGCCGCCAGCAGTCTGTTTGGTTTTCTGGCGATCGTGGCGCTGGCGCTGTGGACCATTCTTTTTATCCGCCGCAACGTGGTGCGACCGCTCAACGCGCTGGTGACCGCCAGCCAATACGTTGAGCAGGCAAATTTCGCTTTTCCACCGTTGCCGGTGCAACAGCCGAACGAACTCGGTGTGCTGGCGCAAGCCTTTACTACCATGGCAGAACGGCTGCATTCGCACTATCGCCTGCTGGAGTGCGCGGTGCGCGAGAAAACTGAAGATCTCACTCAAGCCAATCGCACGCTATCCCTGCTGTATGAAAGCTCACAAATTCTCACCAGCAGCCCGCCCAATCCCGAACTGTTTCAGGGATTGCTGCGTCTGGTACAGCAGCGCGAAGCGCTGACGGTTTTGCACATTGCCAGCGAGGGTATTGAGTTTCAGGCCGGTGTGGCGGCGGATGATGTGAACTGGCAGCGTTTGCCGTTGATGCAGGAAGAGCAGCAACTGGGCGAGCTAAGCTGGCAAACTCGCCGCGCACCGCCTGCCGACGAACTGATGCAGAGCCTGGCGAATATGCTGGCGCGCGCCCTGTGGATTTGGCAGACGCAAAAGCAGTATCAGCAGATGCTATTAATAGAAGAGCGCGCCACCATTGCGCGTGAACTGCACGATTCGCTGGCGCAGTCGCTCTCTTTCCTGCGCATTCAGCTGACGCTGTTACGACGGAATGTCGATGAATCGCAACCGCAGGCGCTGGCGATTATCGCTGACTTTGATCGCGCGCTGGCCGAAGCGTATCAGCAACTGCGTGAACTGTTGACCACCTTCCGCCTGACTATTGAACAGGCCGATTTGGTGCAGGCGATGCAGGCGATGATTGCGCCGCTGCAGGAGCAGTCGCAGGCGGCAATCGACTTCAATTATCAGCCTGGTCTGCAGATGCTGGATGCCCAGCAGCAAGTACATGTGCTGCAGATTGCGCGCGAAGCGTTACTCAACGCGATTCGCCATGCGCAGGCGCAGAATATTCAGATTCACTATCAGCGTGTCGCTGATGAGGACCACTTGCTGACAATCGAAGACGATGGCTGTGGTATTAGCAGCCTCGAAGAGCCACCGGGACATTACGGTCTGACTATTATGGCGGAACGTGCCGCGCGGCTCTCCGGGACGATTTTGATTACCCCGCAGGCGCAAGGGACGCGCGTCACGCTGCGTTTTCCGCCCCGCCCGGTACATCGGCTGAATTAACAATGCACATGAGGTCGCCATAAATGGCGCCCCTACATTTATTGCGCTGGATTTTCGTAGGGTGCGCATTCATGCGCACCTGCATAGATACGCAATTAATTGCCTAAGTGAGCGGCATTACGCCATAAATGGCGCCCTTACGAAATTTGATACTGGAGATGTTATGGCTAACCCAACCCTAACCCTTATGATTGTTGACGATCATCCGCTGATGCGCCGTGGTATTCGCCAGTTGCTGGCACTGGAGCCTCGGCTGGAAGTGGTGGCCGAAGCCAATAACGGCACCGAAGCGCTGGCTGAAGCGCGTCGTTTGTCGCCAGATGTCATCCTGCTGGATCTCAACATGAAAGGCATGTCCGGGCTGGATACGCTAAAAGCGCTGCGCAACGAAGGCATCGCCGCGCGCATTCTGGTGTTAACCGTTTCCGACGCGCGCAATGATATTTATGCGATGGTGGATGCGGGTGCCGACGGCTACCTGCTGAAAGACAGCGAACCCGAACTGCTGCTCGCGCAAGTGATGCGCGGCGCTAAGGGTGAAAACGTGTTTAGCGAAGCGGTGAGCCATTATCTCGCTACGCGTCAGCCGACGTCGAATCCGTTTAAACAGCTGACCGAACGTGAACTGGATGTGCTACAGGAAGTGGCGCGCGGCTTATCAAATAAAGAGATCGCCGCCACCTTGCATATCTCTGAAGAGACGGTAAAAGTGCACATTCGTAATCTGCTGCGCAAGTTGGATGTACGTTCGCGCGTTGCCGCCACGGTGTTGTGGCTAGAGAGCCGTCATGTGTAGTGGCGCACAAAAAAACGACACCATATTTACACTTTCTCCATAATTTACTCACGATTCTCTAATTTGTGCCGCGTAGAGTAACGGCAGCAGGAGTTTTCGAGAGAGCACCTTGCACTCCGCCAGCGTGACGCCGTCCGCGCATCGCGCTCATCATAATAAAAGTAAAAAATACGCAGTTGAGGAGTGTCGGTTCCATGTCGAATTTTTTTATCGACCGCCCTATTTTTGCCTGGGTGCTGTCTATTCTGCTCTGCCTATGCGGCACGCTGGCGATCATCTCGCTACCGATTGAGCAGTATCCTGACCTCGCGCCGCCTAACGTACGTATCACCGCCAATTATCCCGGCGCATCCGCGGAAACGCTGGAGAATACCGTTACGCAGGTTATCGAACAGAACATGACCGGCATCGATAATTTGATGTACATGTCCTCCAACAGCAGTAATACCGGCCAGGCACAAATCACCCTCACCTTTACCGCTGGCACCAATCCTGATGAAGCGCGTCAGCAGGTGCAAAACCAGCTGCAGAGTGCGCTGCGTAAATTGCCCGCTGCGGTACAGTCACAAGGCGTGACGGTTAATAAAACCGGTGATAGCAATATCCTGATGATTGCCTTTGTCTCGACCGACGGCAGTATGGACAAACAGGATATTTCAGATTATGTCGCCAGTAACATTCAGGATCCGCTCAGCCGTATTGATGGCGTCGGCCAGGTTGATGCTTACGGCTCGCAATATGCTATGCGCATCTGGCTCGATCCCAACAAGCTGATTGCCTACGCGCTGACCACCGAAGACGTGGTCAGCGCCATTGAATCGCAGAACGCCCAAGTGGCGGTCGGTCAAGTGGGTGGATTACCGTCGGTGGACAAGCAAGCGCTTAACGCCACGGTGAATGCGCAGTCAATGCTGCAAACCCCCGAGCAGTTCAAAGCAGTGACGCTGAAAACCAACAGCGACGGCTCGGTGGTGACGCTTGGCGATGTGGCGGATGTCGCGATGGGCGCGGAAAAATATGACTTCCTCAGCCGCTACAATGGCCAGGCGGCCTCCGGGCTCGGCATTAAGCTGGCTTCCGGCGCCAATGAGATGAACACCGACAAACTGGTGCGTGCGCGAATTGCTGAGCTGTCGCACTATTTCCCGCACGGGCTGGAAGCCAAAGTCGCCTATGAAACCACGCCGTTCGTTAAGGCCTCGATTAAAGACGTGGTGAAAACCCTGCTGGAAGCGATCCTGCTGGTGTTCCTGGTGATGTATCTGTTCCTGCAAAACTTCCGTGCCACGCTGATTCCGACCATTGCGGTGCCGGTGGTGCTGCTCGGCACCTTTGCAGTGCTGTATGCCTTTGGCTACAGCATCAACACCTTAACGATGTTCGCCATGGTGCTCGCCATCGGCTTGCTCGTGGATGACGCCATCGTGGTGGTAGAAAACGTCGAGCGCATTATGAGTGAGGAAGGTCTGTCGCCGCGCGCTGCCACGCGCAAATCGATGGGCCAGATTCAGGGCGCGCTGGTCGGCATTGCGCTGGTGCTGTCGGCGGTGTTTGTGCCGATGGCCTTCTTCGGCGGCACCGTCGGTGCCATTTATCGTCAGTTCTCGATCACTATCGTTTCGGCAATGGTGCTTTCAGTATTAGTCGCGATGATTCTGACGCCCGCGCTCTGTTCCACGCTGCTGAAACCGCTGGAGCAAGGACATCATCACGGCCGTCGTGGCTTCTTCGGCTGGTTTAACCGTACCTTCAACGCCAGCGCCGAACGCTATGAACGTGGCGTCGCCAAAATTTTACGCAAAGGCGGCCGCTGGCTGCTGCTCTATCTCGCCATTATCGGCCTGATGGCGTTCCTGTTTATCCGTCTGCCCACTTCGTTCCTGCCGCTGGAGGATCGCGGCGTGTTCCTGACGCAGGTGCAACTACCCGCCGGCTCAACGCTGCAACAAACCTCGGACGTGGTGGCGAAGGTCGAGAATTACTATATGACCCAGGAGAAAGACAATGTGGTCTCGGTATTCTCTACTATCGGTGCTGGCCCCGGCGGCAACGGGCAGAACGTGGCGCGTCTGTTCGTGCGCCTGAAAGATTGGGAAGCGCGTCCGGGCAGTGATCGCACCTCCTTCGCTATCATTGAGCGCGCGACCAAAGCCTTCCATAAGATCAACGAAGCGCGCGTTATCGCCAGCAGTCCACCAGCGATTACCGGCATGGGCAGCTCGTCGGGCTTCGATATGGAGCTGCAGGATCACGGCGGCATCGGCCATACGCAATTAATGGCGATGCGCGATAAATTACTGGAGCTGGCTGACAGCAATCCGGCGCTGTCGCGCGTGCGTCACAACGGCCTCGACGACAGTCCGCAGTTGCAGATTGATGTCGATCAGCGCAAAGCACAGGCACTTGGGGTGTCGCTGGATACCATCAATGACACCTTAACCACCGCGTGGGGCTCAACCTACGTCAATGACTTCCTCGATCGCGGCCGCGTCAAGAAAGTCTACGTACAGGCTGCCGCCGCGTTCCGCATGCTGCCGGAAGACGTGAATAAATGGTACGTGCGCAACAACAGCGGCGGTATGGTGCCGTTCTCCGCGTTCGCCACCAGCCACTGGCAAACCGGTTCACCGCGTCTGGAGCGTTATAACGGTTACTCTGCACTGGAGATTGTGGGTGAAGCGGCGAACGGTGTCAGCAGCGGTACGGCGATGGATGTGATGGAAAAACTGGTGGGGCAACTGCCGCTTGGCGTCGGCTTCCAGTGGACTGGTGCATCTTATCAGGAGCGCTTGTCCGGTTCGCAGGCGCCGGCGCTGTACGCCATTTCGCTGCTGGTGGTGTTCCTGTGCCTCGCGGCATTGTACGAGAGCTGGTCAATTCCGTTCTCCGTAATGCTGGTGGTGCCACTCGGTGTAGTCGGCGCGCTGGTGGCAACCTGGATGCGCGGGCTGGAAAACGATGTCTATTTCCAGGTTGGCTTGCTAACGGTAATCGGGTTGTCGGCGAAGAATGCCATTTTGATTGTGGAGTTTGCCAATGAGATCAACAGCAAAGGTCGCGAACTGCTGGAATCGACGCTGGAAGCCTCTCGTCAGCGTCTGCGCCCGATATTGATGACCTCACTGGCATTTATCTTCGGCGTGCTGCCAATGGCCATCAGCAGCGGCGCCGGTTCCGGCAGCCAGCACGCGGTGGGCACTGGCGTGATGGGCGGGATGATCTCGGCCACCGTGCTGGCGATCTTCTTCGTCCCGCTGTTCTTTGTGGTGGTGCGTCGCCGCTTCCCGCTGAAGGAGAAGCCGCACGATTAACCTGCCATTCCGCACCGTGCAATATGAAAGAATGTAGGGTCGCCATTTATGGCGACCGTTTTAAAGCCGCGGTGACGACGTAATAAAAAAGCCGCCATAGCATGCCAGGCGGCTTTATTGTTGTGTGTGGTAAGAATTACAGCAAGTTGGGAAATGCCCTGCTTTTCTCTTCACGCGTTACTTACGTAACATCGCTTCGATGAATTCTTTCCAGTTTCCCATTTCGGTGTCGACCATAAAACCCTCTCTTATTGTAGCGGCAATTCTACGCCGTTTTTTTCTACAGGTGAATACGTTTCCACCTGTTATCACTATCGGCAAAAGTAGTCGAAAACTGTAATTTACTGAAATTGCGTACTGACGCACATTTCAGCAACCCTATAATGCGTCAGGAAAAAAGCCAACCTTAAATCGGGTAGCAGAAATTGGCACTTAGGATAATCCTTAGTGGCCTGATGATGCCGCTGGCAATAATTCGATGCTTAAGTGAAAGCGTTTCCCGGTCCTAAGTAATAAAATTTATAACGGCAAATTCGTCATGAAAAAACGTGAATAAGCCATGCTTTCGCCGCCAGCGCTCACAGCCCTTAGAGCGCTGTGGTAAACTCGCGCTTTATTTTTTTATAAAACGGGAATAAGCGATGACAGCGCAGTGGGTGATGTACGGAATTAAAAATTGCGACACGATTAAAAAAGCACGCAACGCTTTAGCAGCTTCCGGCATTGACTATCGTTTTCATGATTATCGCGTGGATGGTATTGATGACGCGCTGCTGCAATCTTTCATTGATCAGCTCGGTTATGAGGCACTGCTCAACACGCGCGGCACCACCTGGCGCAAGCTGCCGGATGAGGAACGCGCGGCGGTAACCGATGCGGCCAGCGCTAAAGCGGTCATGCTCGCGCAGCCGACTATCATCAAACGCCCTGTACTGGCCGCGCCGAATGGCGATCTGCTGGTCGGCTTCAACGATTCCCTTTATTCCGCCTTTATCCAGGAGAAGTCATAACATGTTCTGTCCGGTTATTGAGCTGGCTCAGCAGCTTATCCGTCGCCCGTCTCTCAGCCCGGATGATGCCGGTTGTCAGGCGCTGCTGATTACGCGCATGGAAGCCATCGGCTTCACTGTCGAGCCGATGCATATTGGCGATACGCTGAACTTTTGGGCCACGCGCGGCCAGGGTGAGACGCTGGCGTTTGCCGGTCATACCGATGTGGTACCGCCTGGCGACGCCAATCGCTGGATCAGCCCGCCATTTGAACCAAGCATCCGCGACGGCATGCTGTTTGGCCGCGGTGCCGCTGACATGAAAGGCTCGCTGGCGGCGATGGTGGTGGCAGCCGAGCGCTTTGTTGCCGCCAATCCGCAGCATAAAGGTCGTCTGGCATTCCTGATTACCTCAGATGAAGAAGCCAGCGCGGTTAACGGTACGGTGAAAGTGGTTGAGCGCCTGATGGCACGCAACGAACGCATGGATTATTGCCTGGTTGGCGAACCGTCAAGCACCGAAATCGTTGGCGACGTGGTGAAGAATGGCCGTCGCGGTTCGATGACCGCCAATCTGACTCTTCACGGCGTACAAGGCCATGTAGCCTATCCGCATCTGGCGGATAATCCTGTGCATCGCGCCATGCCAGCGCTAAATGAGCTGGTAGAAACGGTGTGGGATGAAGGCAATGAATTCTTCCCGCCGACCAGCATGCAGATCGCCAATGTGCAGGCCGGTACCGGCAGTAATAATGTGATTCCTGGCGAATTCTTTGTGCAGTTCAACTTCCGTTTCAGTACACAGTTGACCGATCAGATGATCAAAGATCGCGTCGCTGAACTGCTCGATCGTCATCAGCTGCGCTATACGCTGGAGTGGAATGTTTCCGGTCAACCGTTCCTGACTTCACGTGGCAAACTGGTTGATGCCGTGGTGAACGCTGTGGCGCACTATAATGAGATTAAGCCGCAGTTGCTCACCACCGGCGGCACCTCCGATGGGCGCTTTATTGCGCGTATGGGTGCCCAAGTGGTGGAACTCGGCCCGGTGAACGCCACCATTCATAAGATCAATGAGTGCGTGAAAGCGTCAGATTTGCAAATGCTGAGCCGTATGTATCAGCGCATCATGGAACAGCTGATCGCCTAAGCGCGCAGAAGGAGAAAGGGGATGGAATTCTTTAAAGAGTACTGGTGGATCCTGGTGATCCTGCTGATGGTTGGTATTTTAATGAACGTTTATAAAGACCTAAAACGTATCGACCATAAAAAATTCATGGACAACAAACCGACGTTGCCGCCACATCGTGACTTTAACGATAAATGGGATGACGAAGAGGATTGGCCGAAAAAGAAATAACTTCAGTTAAATCAGTCGACCTACCCGTAGCGGCGCGATTCATCGCGCGTGTTTTAGCAGCGGTAGCGCTGTCAAAATGCGCGCGATGAATCGCGCCGCTACGCATTATGCAACTATCTAAATCATCATCACTACATCATCATCGCCGGGCCTGGCGCCGCTCAGCGCTTCATCGAAGTAACGACGCGGCACGGTATAACGCAGATGATTCAGCGCCAGCTCCATGCTGCGATCGTCTATCGCGTGCGGTAAATCTTCGACCACATCCAGCGTCACATCGCCGCCCAATGACAGCAGACGTTGCCTCGCCTCTTGCGCATGCTGCAGCGGAATCTGTTCGTCGTCATCACCGTGAATCAGATGGATGGTGTTGCGCGTGGTGGCGCGCAGCGGCAGCGTGGCATAGCGGCTGCTAAACACAATTGCGCGTCCCGCCAGATCCGGCTGCGCTTTCATGCCTTCCAGCACCATGGTACCGCCCTGCGAAAAGCCGACCAGCGCAGTGGCTTCTGCGCGCACGCCGCTCTCCTGCTGCCAGTGGCGCACCGATTCCACGAATTCTGGCATTATCGCATCCACGCCCTGCTGCTCAGAACGATCGTGCGCCGGAATATCGGCAAACCATTGACGACCTTGCGGCAAGCTGCCGGCGTAAGGTGCGCCAACCGAAATCACCAGCGCTTGCGGAAACGCTTTCGCGAACCAGCTGCCAATCTGCGCCATCGAATCCGGGTTATCGTTTACGCCGTGATACAGCAGGAACAGCTGCGCCGCACTGCTGGGTTGCTGAACAATTACATATCGTAGTGCCATAAGATCCTCCTCAAATCACTATACGCCGCTGCTGGCACAGAGATATCGGGAAAATTTGAACGAGATAATGCATTTATTGCAATGAGCGGAGCCGCTGTGCCGCATCGGGATCGAAATGAACCAGTGCTGCGGCAGCCTCCGATCGCAGCTGGTGCATCAAGGCTTTACGCCCGCTGAGACCGGCATTTTGCGCTACGCTCGTCAGCGTCTGTTTTTGTAGCAGGATGGCGTTCAACAGCGGTGAAGGAGATTGGCGCACCAGGCGCTGTAACACCGCGTAGCTGGCTTCGAAGGGACGTTGCGCCCAGGCAAAACCGGCCAGCAGCGTTAAATCCTCGTCATTTAGCTGCTGACTGGCATCGCTGGCCAGCGCTAACGGCAGCTCAATGATATCTTGCAGCCACCGCCAATCACGTGCCAGGCGCTGTGCTGCCTGCTGTTGTAACGCTTCACCTTCCGCAGATATTGCCAGCATCGCCATCGCGGCATAACAGCCACTGCTGGCTTCACGTTGCGAGCCGATGCGCACCAGCGTAAAACCGCAGGCGCGCCAGAAGTGCCACAAGGATTCGGTATAGCCGAAACTGACGGAGAGATAATCCCAGCCCTGCGCCTGCTGATGCGCCGTTGCCACCAGCGCTTTGCCGATACCACGCTGGCGCTGTGCAGCCTGCACCGCAATCCGACTCATACGCAGTGAGCGCAGCGTCGCCGCCTCGGCGAAACCGGCATGTGCCGCCAGCGATTGCGCCACCAGATTGCCACGCGGACGGCGATGACCGGCCCACACCGCGTGGGCCAATGTCGGGTCCAATCCGCCCTCTTCCACCAGCCATAGCGCGCCGGTTATCTGTTCAGATTCACCCGCCAACCAGAAGCGCATGCCGGGCGCATCCAGCATACGCCGTAAATCCAGAGGTGATGTGCGATAGTGCGCACTGGCGAGCAGCCGATAACCCGCTTCCAGCGCCGGTAAATTATGCTCAGGCGTTGCCGGATAAATCGCGATCTCACTGCTTACGCGGCTCTCCTGCGCATCTTCAAACAGCAATGCCTGGCTGAGCCACTGCTCGAGCGGATCGTTCGGCGACCAGCGCAACGGCTCATCGAGCTGGAAGTAGCGCACATCGGGCAAGGTGGCGCAAAAGCGCAGCATAAAGCCGCGTCCGGTACCTTCGTACCCTTGCACGGTGGTGGTAAGCAGCACGCGCGGGAAACGTTGCACCAGTTGTTGCAGGATGGGCGAGGGAATAGCAGCCGCTTCATCGACGATCAGCCACTGCGGCTGCGGTACCTGTTCCTGCGCGAGAATGGCATCGGGTGCCATGAAACTGAAATGCTCACCGGCAAACGCCGCCAAAACTGCCGTGGAGACTTTGGCCGGTGCCGTGACTAAACAGTGCTGATTACGCCGCGCCAGCATGCCGGCCAACGCGGACTTGCCGCGGCCGCGCGCAGCGGTAATTATCGCAACGCCTTGCGGCATCGCTGCGAGCTGTTCAAGTATTTGCGTTTGCTGCTGCGGCGCCCGGCAGCACCAATCGGGCAGATGCGTTTCCACGGGATTGCGAACAGCTTGCTGCTGACGCAGCAACATCACCTGCGAGTCTTGCAGCATTAGCGATTGCAGATGATGGATAAAATGTGGTGTCGCGATCGGCTCGGCGACATCCGCCCAGCGCAGGCTGTCGGCATCGGTTTGCCTGGGCCAGCTTTCCCAATCAGGCGTTAACAGGAATAACCAACTGCCCGCGCGTAAGGTGCCGGCCAGCGCCGCGAAGGCATCGGCGTGAAAACCGCTGCGGGCATCGAATATCGCATGCTGGAATTCACGCCCCAGCAAGGTACGTAAGGCCGAGGGTGCGACCGCACGTGGGAAATCTGCGCTGTCACTCACCGTCAGCCAGTCGCCAGGCAGCGCAGTGTGCCAACGTGTGGCTTGCTGCAGCGCCCAATTGGCCTCCCCCGCGACAACGCAAAGGCGTCGAATGCCTGCACGCTGCATCGCCGCCGTCTGTTCAATCAAAGAGATCACTTGCTAGCAAAAGTATTGCACTGGCCGGGATCGCCGCTATCGAAACCGCGCTTCAGCCAGGTATAACGCTGCTGAGAGGTGCCGTGCGTGAAGCTGTCCGGCACCACGCGGCCCTGACCTTTCTGCTGCAGACGATCATCGCCAATCGCTTCCGCCGCATTGAGCGCTTCCTGCAGATCGCCCACCTCCAGAATGTTTTGCTGTTCCATGTAATGGCCCCAAACGCCGGCGAAGCAGTCCGCCTGCAGCTCCATTTTCACCGACAGCTGGTTCACCTGCGCCTGGCTCGCGCCCTGTTGCATCTGGCGTACTTTTGGCTCGATGCCCAGCAGTTTTTGTACGTGATGCCCTACTTCGTGGGCGATCACATAGCCTTGGGCAAAATCACCGCCCGCGCCGAGTTTGGTTTTCATATCATCGTAAAACGACAAATCGATATACACGGTTTGATCGGCAGGACAGTAAAACGGTCCCATCGCCGATTGTCCGGTGCCGCAGTTGGTGCGCGTTGCACCGCGATACATCACCAGTTTCGGTGGCACGTACTGTTTGTTCATCTGCTGGAACAGCTTGCTCCAGGTATCTTCCGTGGTCGCCAGAATCACTGAGGTGAATTTGGCATCTTCATTACTCTGCGCGGTGTTCACCTGACGCTGCTGCGAAGTTGGCGCGACACCCCCGCCGCCTTCCAGCAGTGCGGTGAGGTCGTAGCCGTAGTAGCCTGCAACGGCGACCACTACCAGCAAGATGAGGCCGCCTTTGCCGCGTGGAATGCGGATTTGCCGTCCACCGCCGCCGCCAAGGCCCGGTGAATCATTGCGTCGATCTTCTACATTGTCGCTTTCACGACGCCCTTGCCAGCGCATGGCCTACTCCTTTAAACATGATTTGGCATGATTTTAGTTGGCGGCAGCAGGAAGCACCAGCATTGTGGTTACATAACACCGTAGGGTCGTCATTAATGACGACCTCTATTACGGGCATAAAAAAAGGTCGTCATAAATGACGACCCTACAAGATAGATGGACAGATTTAATCCAGCTTCACACCCAAACGCTGTGCGACTTCTTCGTACGCTTCAACCAGGCCGCCGAGGCTCTGACGGAAACGGTCTTTGTCCATTTTGTCCATGGTGTTTTTGTCCCACAGACGCGCGCCATCTGGCGAGAACTCATCGCCCAGCACCACTTCGCCGTTGAACAGACCAAATTCCAGCTTGAAGTCGACCAGGATCAAACCTGCGTCATCAAACAGCTTGCTCAGCACATCATTGGCTTTAAAGGTCAGCTCTTGCATGCGCGCCAGGTTCGCTTTACTTACCCAGCCGAAGGTTTCGCAATAGGATTCGTTCACCATTGGGTCGTGTTTGGCGTCATCTTTCAGGAAGAGATCAAACAGCGGTGGATTGAGCACAATGCCCTCTTCCACGCCCAGACGTTTTACCAGCGATCCTGCCGCACGGTTGCGTACCACGCACTCCACCGGCACCATCTCCAGCTTTTTCACCAGCGCTTCGTTATCCGACAGCAGCGCTTCCATCTGGGTCGGAATGCCCGCTTCCTGCAATTTGGTCATGATGAAATGGTTAAACTTGTTGTTTACCATTCCTTTGCGATCAAACTGCTCGATTCGTGCACCGTCTCCTGCTGACGTATCGTTGCGGAATTCAAGTATCAGCAGATCCGGATTATCGGTGCTGTATACGGTTTTCGCTTTACCGCGATACAACTCAGCTCGCTTTTGCATCTTGTTAACTCCAAACATGAAAGAACCCGTGTTCAGCGGTGTTTTACCGCGCACCGACTGCATGACGCAATCGTTTACTTCGCCGGGCGCTATTATACACAAAATCATTCGAGATACAGGAAGGCGGCAAACGCATCTGCAGCTTGAAGGGTTTGTGTATATGCCAAATCAAAACAAAAAGGCCGGAAATCTCCGGCCCTTTGGCAATTTATTTCAGTGCGCCTTGAATCACCTGCACCAGCGCATCGTTCTGCGTCTGGGTTAGCACGTGACCTTTCGGATCGATGAACTGCAGACTGCTGCGGTTATCCAGATCGCCAACCTGCAATTTGTAATCGCCGTTTGGTAGTTCTGGATCTTTGGCACCGATCTCATCCCATACGCCGCTGCCCGGCTGTTTATAAGTGACTTTCAGGCTGCCCTGCGAACGGTTGTCGTCTGTCACTTCCATGCCCACGCGTTTCAGCGCCGCTGGCAAACGCTGCCAGGTGACGTTAAACGGTGCACGCAGAATCAACAGCGGTAAACCGGTGTCATCCGCGCCGCTCTGCACATCAATCTGTCCAGTAGCGCGGCTCGCCGCTGCAGCCTGGCTGGCAGAATCCACTTTATCCAGACCGGTGCTGATATCGTTCAACATCTGACCGGTATAGCGTTGAATCTGCGCCGGAGAGGTAACGGCTTGACCTGATTGCTGCAATTCGAGCAAACGTACCGTCAGCACTTGCTGGTAGCTCTGATTCTGCACGCTAATCTGATAGCGACCGCGGTACTGGTTATCTTCGTCAGCACGGTTCCACTGCACCCAATCGGTGGTCAGCTGTTGCGAAGCGTCATCACGCTGGGCAATCGGGAACTTGTAAGACTGAATGACACCTACCACTTGCGACCAGATAGAACCACGGCTGCTTTCTACTGCCAGCACGCCGGTATTGCCGGTGAACTGCGCGCGCGTGCCGTTCAGCAGGGCCAGCGGCTGGGCTGGCGGACGAATATCCAGCTCTTTGCCTACCGCGCCTTTCGCCACGCTATGCGGAACATCGTAATCACCATTCTGCAACGGCAGAATCATGCCCGCTGGGGCTTTTAAATCATGCAGATCAGGCGCCTGCAGGTAAGATTCATCACCGCTGACCTGGCGCTTATAACGCTGATCGTTGGAACACGCTGTTAGCAGCATCAGGGTGGAAAGGCCCACTACCGTTGCCAGCGTCGAGCGCTTAACTGAATAACTCATTGATTCTCCCTAAATTATCGCAGACCCGCTTTAATCAGCGCTTGCGCCGTTTTCGCCTGACCGGCTTCGGTCAGTGGCGTCATTGGCAAGCGCAGCGTGTCATCCGCGATTAATCCTAGCTGTTTTGCTGCCCATTTCACCGGGATTGGATTGGGTTCACAGAAAAGCGTCTGGTGCAGGTGCATCAGACGCTGATTCAGGCGACGCGCTTCGGCGAATTTGCCCTGTTGCGCCAAGGCACAGAGTTCAACCATTTCACGCGCTGCAATGTTGGCCGTGACCGAAATTACGCCTTTGCCGCCCAGTTGCATCGAGTCCAGCGCCGTAGCGTCATCGCCGCTGACGATGATGAACTCATCATTAACCAGCTCTTGGATCTGTGAGATACGCGATAAGTTCCCGGTAGCTTCTTTGATTCCGATAATATTTTTAATTTCGGCCAGACGCGCCACGGTTTCCGGCAGCATGTCACAACCGGTACGCGAAGGAACGTTATACAGCATCTGCGGCAGATCGGTACTTTCTGCTATCGCTTTAAAGTGCTGGAACAAACCTTCCTGAGTCGGACGGTTGTAGTAAGGCGTGACCGTCAAACACCCCACCACACCGCTGCCGGTAAAGCGTTTGGTCAGAGAGATGCCTTCCGCCGTGGCATTTGCGCCAGTGCCTGCGATAACCGGAATGCGGCCATCCGCCAGTTCCAGCGTTTGCATAACCACATCACCGTGCTCGTCATGGCTGAGCGTGGCAGATTCGCCGGTAGTGCCAACAGAAACAATCGCCGCGGTGCCGCTGGCAACATGATAATCAATCAGTTTTTTTAGACTTTCGCGGCAGACATTACCTTTTTCATTCATTGGCGTAATGAGCGCAACAATACTTCCGGTGAACATGGGCTATCCCCTCGACAAACAAGTGCCTCATGTTACGTTTTACATTGAAAGAAAAGCAAGCGAGCCACGCCATTCCCGCGCTTGTCAGCAGTTTTTTTTATGTTTACCTTATAGTTATTAGCGAACGTACAGGAAATGCCATTTTGTCGCAGTCACAGCCTCACCATCTGGTGATCACCGCACTGGGCGTTGATCGTCCGGGTATCGTCAATACCATCACCCGCCATGTCAGCAGCTGCGGCTGTAATATCGAAGACAGCCGTTTGGCCATGCTGGGAGATGAGTTCACCTTTATCATGCTGCTTTCCGGCAGCTGGAACGCGATAACCCTGATTGAATCGACGCTGCCGATGAAAGGGGCCGAACTGGAATTGCTGATTGTGATGAAGCGCACCAATGCGCGCGCCACACCGCCGATGCCGGCTACCGTTTGGGTGCAAATTGAAGTACCCGATTCACCACACATCATTGAACGCTTTACCGATTTGTTCGACAAACATCAGATGAATATCGCCGAACTGGTGTCGCGGATTAAACCAGCGCAGGACGGTGTGGCACCCACGCTCTATATTCAAATGACGGCGCACAGCCCAGCCAATCAGTTCAGTGCGCCCATCGAGCAGGCTTTCAATCAGCTGTGCGAAGAACTGCATGCACAAGGTTCAATTCGTCTTTATAGTGTCACCGACGATGCTGACAGCACCGTTTAATCAGGCTCCGGGTTATTTCGCCACACACTCTGCCGCTGCGGCAAACCGTGTGGTGAAATAACCCTGACGGTAAACACCCCCTGGCACTTTTGCTCCTGATGGTGTATTACCCACAGCATGTAAAAAAAATGGAGAGTTGTGATGAATCCACTGAAAGCCGGTGATGCCGCACCGAAATTTAGCTTGCCCGATCAGGACGGCGAACAAGTAAATTTGGCCGACTTCCAGGGACAGCGCGTTCTGGTCTATTTCTATCCGAAAGCCATGACGCCGGGTTGCACCGTGCAGGCCTGCGGTCTGCGCGACAACATGGAAGAGTTGAAAAAACAGGGTGTCACTGTATTGGGCATCAGTACTGACAAAGCGGAGAAACTGTCGCGCTTTGCCGATAAAGAGATGCTGAACTTCACGCTACTTTCCGATGAAGATCATCAGGTGTGTGAGCAGTTTGGCGTGTGGGGTGAGAAAACCTTTATGGGTAAAACCTACGACGGCATTCACCGCATCAGCTTCCTGATCGATGGCAACGGTAAGGTGGAGAAAGTGTTCGACGATTTCAAAACCGCCAACCACCACGATATCGTGCTGAATTATCTGGAATCAGCCTAATGTGAACGGGTGCGCAAGTCGCACCCGTTTTCTTTTACTCTATCCCCGGCTCATCGAGCGCCGGTGTTTCCGGCCACGCATGCACCACGGCTTTCACCAGCGTTGCCAGCGGAATCGCAAAGAATACGCCCCAGAATCCCCACATCCCGCCGAAAATCACCACCGACAGAATGATCACCAGCGGATGCAGGTTGACCGCTTCTGAGAACAGAATCGGCACCAGCACGTTGCCATCCAGCGCCTGAATCACCAGATAAATGGCGATCATCGTCCAGAAATCACTGCCCAATCCCCACTGGAACAGGCCAACGCCGATCACTGGGAGGGTTACCACCATTGCGCCGATATAGGGAATTAAGACGGAAATACCGACCAGCACCGCCAGCAGCAGCGAGTAGTTTAGGCCCAGCAGCAGGAACGCCAGCCAGGTAACCAATCCCACCGCTACCATCTCCAGCACTTTGCCGCGAATGTAGTTGGTGATCTGTTGATTCATCTCTTGCCACACCACGCCCGCTAAACCGCGATTGCGCGGTAGCACGCGGCGCACCGCATTCAGCATCTGCTCTTTATCTTTCAGCAGGAAGAACACCATCAGCGGTACCAGCACCAGATAGATCATCAGCGTCATAAGCCCCACCAGCGACGCCAGTGAATACTTCACCAACGATTCGCCCAAGCCCGTCAGACGGCTGCGCAGGTTCTCGACAATAATATCGATGATGCCGGCATCGACCAGCGCCGGATAACGCTTCGGCAAGCCAGCGGCAAACACATAGAGCTTATTCAGCATGTTGGGTAAGTCGCGCGTCAGGTTGATGCCCTGCTGCCATGCTACCGGGGCGACAATCAGCACCATCACCAGCAAGATACCCGCAAACACCACCAACACCGCACTGGTTGCCCAGGTTCGGCTACAGCCCACGCGCTGCAGACGCACCGTTGGCCACTCAAGGAGATAGGCCAGCACCAGCGCCACCAGCAGCGGTGCCAGCAAACCGCTGAGGAAGAACAGAATGCAAAACGCCGCCAGCAGAATTACCAGCAGCCCGATGGCCTGCGGATCGCTGAAGCGGCGTTTGTACCATTGATAAAGCAGAACGAGCATGAAAACATCCTTGAAACTAAAACAGAAAAGCGCACGTTGCGTCGCGGCGCAATGTGTGGCGACGCAACGTGCATGATTTGAAGGGTTAATGCGTGATACTACTCACCAACGCATCCTGACCGGAGATCATCACACAGTTGCGTCCGGCATTTTTCGCCTGATACATCGCGGCATCGGCTTGCTTAAGGCTTTGCTCCTGCGAACCACTTTCCGGCTGCCAGTCGGCAATACCCACCGACAGCGTGACAGTGCCGACCTGATCAATCCAGTTTTCCGCAATGCTGATGCGCACGCGCTCGGCCAGAATGCGCGCATCTTCCACCGACGTCGCAGGCAACAGCATCAGGAACTCTTCCCCGCCGTTACGACACACCACATCGGTTTGACGTGCGCTGCTGCGTAAGGTTCGCGCCACATGTTTAATCACCTCATCACCAACGTCATGGCCGAAGGTATCGTTGACCCGTTTGAAGTGATCGATATCCAGCGCCAGAACTGAAAACGGCTGGCGCATGGTGGCGAAGTAGTCGAGCACGGCACTTAGGCCACGGCGGTTAAGCAGATTGGTCATGGGATCGCTCTGCACTTCCGATTTCAGGCGGCCAATTTTGTCCTGCACTAAACCAATACCGGTAAGCAACGCGCGTTTGACCTGCGCCGCTTCGAAATACCACGCACGAATGCCGCCAATCTCACTCGACACGCCTTGCGAATCCATCTGGCTGGCTTTACGCGCCAGCTGCCACAGCGGCAGCGCAATCAGACGTGCCAGAATCACTGCCACCAGCAAGGTCAGCAGCGCAAACGGCACCGAGTTTTTCAGCACTTTCAATAACAATCCCGAGAGCGGTGCCAGCGTGACATCCGTTGATTTCAACGCCACCACCATCCAGCCGGTGGTCGGCACGATGGCATAACCGGCCAGCTTGGTTTTCCCGTCTTCGCTCAACTGCACTTCACCGTTGGTGTGCTCCTCGCGCTGACGATCGCTAACGATGCCTGGCACGCTCTTGCCAATCAGTTGGTTGTTCTGGTGATACAGCACCTGATTATTACTATCCATCACGTAAACCTGGGTGCCATCACGGTAGAACTGCTCGCCGAGCAGCGCGTTCAGGATGCTTTTCTTCTTCAGATAAATGGTGCCGCCGACATAGCCGAGGTAGCGCCCTTCTTTACTCCAGATTGGCCAGGAGACAAACACAATCAGGTTGTTGGCGGCGGAGATGCTGGGCTTGCTGACCATCGGCTGACGCTTTGCCAGCGCTTCACGCGATGACTGGCTGGTCAGCTGCATGCCTTTCAGCATGAGTGACTCTGGCGAAATCGCTTTCACGATACCGTTACTGTCTACCACCGCGACCGAGTTAAAACTGTTGGTTTGTTCGCGCAGCCTGTTCACTTCTTGCTGCGCCAAATCGTCGTTCTCAAAATCATTGCCTAACTGGGTCGCACTGTAGTGCAGCTGCGACTGAGCCAACTGAAAGAAGACCTCAGTGGTGGCCGCCAGTTTGGTCGCGTAAGCGCGATTCGCTTCAAGCGTGCTTTCAATCAGGACCATGCGTTGCACGCGCCAGGTGGCGTACAGCGTATTGGCGAGTGTGATGACGATGCTGGTGATCGCCAGTAGTGCGATCAGCGTACGCAGGTCAGTTTTTGGCCGCAGGCGCATCAGCATGGAGCACCTGCTCTGGTGAGTAGATTCATAAATTTGTGTGCCTGACAGTCTTGTTATTGTTGGATGCACTTGCCCTGGTGAGGGAATGGGCGATTGTACACCTACAACTCAAATTGAGCACGACGCATCCTGCCAGCCACCCATAATTCTTTCTCTACGCTGGCGCTAATCGATCAAACCGTTGGCATCATAAAACGGCCACGGACCGGGATAATCGCCAATGGCACACAAATGCGTGCTCATGCCCTGCTGCGCATGCCAGCGATGCAGCAGGAAACCGGGCGGCTCCAGCACAAAATTAGCGGGCGCTTTATCCGCAAGATTAAACGCCACCTGATGCGATACGCCCGGTGCCACGCACGCCAGCGTACCGGCAAACCGCGCCTGCACTGAGCGATGTAGATGGCCGCTCAGCACACGTTCCACCTGCGGATGGCGCTGGATAATCGCCGCCAGCGCCGTCGGATTGCGCAGCGGCTGGTTATCCATATGTTCGATGCCACAGTGAAACGGCGGATGATGCAACATCACCAGCGTTGGCAACTGCGGATGGCGCTGCAACTGCTCATCAAGCCATTGCAACTGCGCGTCATCCACATAACCCCAAGGCTGCTGCGGCACGCTGGAATCGAGCGCCAGCAGTTGCACACCTTTCAGTTGCATCTGCCAGTTCAGGGTTTCACCGTGTTGCAGATAGTGATGATCCAGGAACGCCGCACGCAGCGCCTGGCGATCATCGTGGTTGCCCGGCATCAGCAGAAACGGCAATTGCAGCTGACGCAGCACTTGCTTTAACGTTTGATACTCTTCAGCCGTGCCGAAATCGACCAGGTCGCCGGTAATCACCACAACGTCGGGTCGCGGTGCCAGCCGGTTCAGCGTCTCAATCACCCGCAGCAGCGCGGCTTGCGTGTCGACTTTTTTGTATGACAGGCGACCATTCGCCTTAATGTGTAGATCGCTGATTTGCGCGATCAGCGTCATGGCTTCAGACACGAATCTTTTCCTCTGGATATTTGAAATGCTGATCATGTCGCACCGCGTTAAATCAACGCACATTGCGTAGCGGCGCGATTTATCGCGCAATAAATTGCGCCGCTACGCAATGTGCGTACTTAAGCGCATCGGGCAAATTACATGCTATGCAGAAAACTGCAGCGCGGCGTCCTGCGCCAGCGTCCAGCTCACCGCTTGTCCGGCATGCCAGGTTTCACGCGCGTGGCGATCCACCTGAATCGGCATCGCCAGCCCGATATCGATCATCAACCGCTGCGACGCGCCCAGGAAGGTGCTGGCGACAATAAAGCCCCGTCGCGTGTAACGATCGTCGCTGGCCAGCAGCACATCTTCCGGGCGGCAGAAACGCTGCGGATTGCCGTGCACATCCACATCCACGCAGTTGATCGCGCCAACAAAATCGGCAACAAATTTTGAGGCCGGATGCTGGTAGATATTTTGCGGTGTATCGATTTGCACCAAACGGCCCTGCTCCATCACCGCAATGCGATCGCCGAGCGCCATCGCTTCCTGCTGATCGTGCGTCACGTAGACCGCCGTGATCGCCAGCTTCTTCAGTAATGTGCCGATTTCCAGTCGCAGACGATCGCGCAGGCGCGCATCCAATGCTGCCAGCGGCTCATCAAACAGCAGCACTTTGGGTCGTGCGGCTAACGCCCGCGCTAACGCCACGCGCTGCTTCTGCCCGCCGGAAAGTTTGTCGATGCTGCGCTGTGCTAGCGCGGTGAGGTCCACCAACGCCAGCATCTCCTCCACGCGTGCTTCCCGTTCGGCCCGCGCCACACCTTGCACTTTCAGTCCATATGCCACGTTCTCAGCCACATTCAGATTGGGGAACAGCGCATAATTCTGGAACACCATGCCAACGTTGCGTTTTTCAATCGGCAACGCGGTAACGTTGCGATCGTCAAACCACACTTCGCCACCGACATCACAGCTCTCTAGCCCACTTATAATGCGCAGCGTGGTGGTTTTGCCGCAGCCGGATGGTCCTAGCAGCACCAGCGTTTCGCCGGGATGGACCGTAAGATCGAGCGGTTGCAGCGCCTGATGATGATGAAAGTGACGTGCGCAACCACGCAGCGTCACGGTTACGGCCGCAGAATTCATGCTGCCTCCTTGTGTTGGCGCGAGACCGCGCGGTTAAGCCAGTGATTTACGGCATTGAGCATCAGCAACAGCGGCAGAATCATTAGAATAAAAATCAGTGTGTAGGCGGAACCCACTTCCAGCCGCATTGAGGCGTAGCTGTCGGCCAGGCCAACCGGCAGGGTTTTGGTTAGTGGCGTGTGCAGCATCCAGGTGATGTTAAATTCACCGACCGACAGCGTGATCACCATAAAAGCGCCGGCGAGAATGCCATTGCGGCAGTTGGGTACCACCACGGTAAAGAAGCGCTGCCACTGGCTGGCACCGAGGCTGGCAGACGCTTCTTCCAGACGCGGCATATCCACCGCCTGCATCACCGCCAGCACCGGCCGCATCATAAACGGCAAGGTAAACAGCACGTGACCAATCAGGATGAACACCCAGCTATCACGCAGGCCGGAAAACTGGCCGTAGAGCAGAATGATGCCGAGCGCCGTTGCCAAACCGGGCAGCGCCACCGGCAGCATCAGACACTCTTCAATGCGAGCCGCCCAACGTCCCGGCGCTTTCAGCAATCCCCACGCGGCGGGCACGCCAATGATTAAGGTAATCAGTAGGCAATACAGCGCAATCATTAGCGACAGCCAGAAGGTATCGGCGTACATCTGCCACACTTGCGCCACCCACTTCAGCGTGAAACCGCTGCGCAGGCCGATAAAATAGTTATTGGTGACGCCCGCCAGCATCGACAACACCACCGGCACGATCATAAACAGCGCGGTGAGGGTGGTAATCAGCAGCTGCAGCCTAAACAGTCCGCGACGATTCATTGCGCCTCCTTTGACTGCGCCAGACGGCGCGCCAGCATCAGTGCCAGCCAGGCGAATCCGCCCATCACCACTGACAGCGCGGCGGCGGTGGCAAAGTTGGCGTAGTTAGTGAATTCGCCATAGATGGTCAGCGGCAGCACCGCCAAATCGGTGCCGAGCGTAAAGGCGGTGCCAAAAGCGCCCATGCTGGTGGCGAAGCAGAGCGCGCCAGTGGAGAGCAGCGCCGGTTGCAGGCCCGGCACAATCACATCCCAGGTGATGCGCCACTGGCTGGCACCCAGCGAACGCGCCGCTTCTTCCAGCGAGCGATCGAGTTTTTCACTGGCCGCCACCAGCGTGATGATGGCGCGCGGCAGCGAAAAATAGAGGTAGCCGATAAACAGGCCCACCAGCGAATAGGCCAGCGTCCAGCGCTCATGCAACAGGCTCATGCTGATTTGCGCCAGTAATCCCTGACGTCCGGCCAGCATCACCACCAGAAAGCCCACCACCACGCCGGGAAACGCCAGCGGGAAAGTCAGCAACGCCAGCAAGGTGCCGCGCCCGGCAAAACGCTGACGCGCCAGAAAGCAGCCAACGATAGCGGCAATCAGTAACGTTACCAGCGTCACCGCCAGCGACAGTAGCACGGTGTTTAGCAGGCTCAGCAGATAGTGCGGCTGAGTGATCACCGTCCAGTAACCACTGTGCTGGGTGCTACGATCGTCCTGCATACCGATTTGCAACAGGCGGGCAAACGGCAGCAGCCAGAAAGCGCAGAAGAACAGCAGCGTGGGCAGCACCAACCACAGCCAGCGGCTGCCCGGTTGCGTCCGTATCTGGCGGCGCGAAGCCGCCAGGGTGTCAGCCATCGACATTAACGCATCTCACTCAGGTATTGCGCCGAGAAGGCTTTCTGCGCATCGGCCATCTGCTGATAGTTCACCGTTTGCGCACGCGCATAATCGCTATCTGGCAGGAAAAATGTCCTGGCCTGCGCTGACATCGCTGAGGTGCGTACCGGACGTAGGAAGGCATTAGCCCAAATCGCCTGACCTTTGTCCGACAACACGTAGTCGATCACTTTCTTACCGTTGGCAGCGTGCGGCGCGTTCTTCACCAGGCTGATAACGTACGGCACCGTAACCGTGCCCTCTTTCGGGATCACAAAGGCGACGTTGGCGTGATCTTTATATTTGGCGCGATAGGCGTTGAAGTCGTAGTCGAGCAGGATCGGAATCTCACCGGAAATCAAACGCGCGTAGGCGGTCTGCTTCGGTACGATCGGCTGGTTAGCCTGCAATTTTTTGAACCAGGTCAGTGCGGGCGTGAAGTCTTTCATGTTGCCGCCCTTTGCCTGGTTTACCGCTACGGCCGCAACGTAACCGACAAAAGCGCTGGCGGGATCGAGATAGCCGATCATGCCCTTGTATTCGGGTTTCAGCAGATCATCCCAGGATTGCGGTACCGGCGCACCACCAAGTGCGTCCACGTTAACCATAAATCCCATGGTGCCGGAGTGCAGCGCCACCCATTTGCCATCAGGATCTTTCATTCCAGCGGGGATGTCGTCCCAATGTGCCGGTTTATAACTGTTGATGACGCCGGCGCTGTCCGCCTGGATGCCAAAACTGACGCCGTAATAAACTACATCTGCCACCGGATTGCCCTTTTCCGCCACCAGCTGCGCCAGCGCCTGGCCGGAGTTTTTATTGTCCTGCGGCACCTGAATCCCGGTGTCTTTGGCAATGGCGCTAAGCTGGGTTCCCCAGTCCGCCCACTCGGGCGGACAGTTGTAGCAAATCGCCGTATCGGCAGCCTGCACCAGCGGGCTGAGCAGCGAACCGGCGGTCAGTGCGAGCACCCCGGCAATCATTGTTACTTTTTTCATGATGGTTCCCTGATGTTGGCAATGGAAGAAAAAGCGGTTGATGGCGCAGCGATACTTGCACCGAGCCTTAATCGATGTGGCAGCACGCGGGTACCGCGGCTGGCTTGTTGTAACAGCATGTCGATCGCCCCGGCGCCGAGCAGGTCGGCTGGTTGGGTCACGCTCGCCAGCGACGGCGCAATTTGCTCGCCGATATCGATGCCATCAAAACCCATCACCGACAGCTGCTGCGGGATGCGCACCCCCGCGCGTGCCGCGGCACCGATCAGGCTGATGGCGAGCAGATCGTTGGTGCAAATCACCGCGCTCAGCGGCGTTTCACCACGCAGCTGTGGCTGCAACAGCGCAAAATTAGATTGTGTATGGCTGGGCATTTCGAGAACCGGCAGCGCGCGCAACCCGGCCTGATGCATGGCATCGCAATAGCCCTGATAGCGCAGACGCGCGCGGTCGGATTGCAGCATCGGACCGGCCACCATGCCGATGTGGCGATGGCCGAGTTGCAGCAGATGTTCAGTGGCTTGCTGCATCGCCAGGCGGTTGTCGACGCAAATCGCTGGCCAATCGGTCGCCTGCGGCACGTTGTGCGTCAACACAAACGGCATACTGGCCTGATGCAGCGTACGCAGGATGGCGCTGTTATCGGCGTCGGCGACGGTGAGAACCAAACCGGCAACGCGCTGATTCAACATATGTTCCACAATCGCCGCTTCACGCTCTGGCTGATAATCGCTGGTCGCCACCAACAGGCCGTAATCTGCCGCGCGCGCCTGGCGCTCCATCGCGTGTAATTGGCGGGCGAAAATCGGATTAAGCAGCGACGGCAGCAGCACACCGAAGGTGGTAGAGCTCTGAGTGCGCAGCTGGCGGGCAATGTGATTAGGGCGAAAGCCGAGTTGCTCAGAGGCGTTCAACACTTTTTGCAGGGTGTCAGCACGCAGCAGATGCGGATCGGAGAATGCGCGTGCGGCGGTGGCGCGAGAAACGCCAGCCAGTTTGGCTACGCTGATTAAATCGGACATGTTCGCCTCTTAAAGTGCCAATGAGATCGATCTCATCGACGCTTAAACTAGTGGCGAACTGTGACAGCAACATCGCGAAAACATGACGAACAGATGACAGCAGCGCGAACTGCTGTCAGGCAGACATTACAACATCAGGAAGGCATATCCTTCGTTTTGCAGCGACGCCACGGTGGTGCCGCTCGACAGCGTGTGGGTAACGCGCGTATCAATCCAGTCACGCTCCAGCTGATGGAAAGCCACCGACTGATCGCAGATGGTCACCTTCACGCCGGCTTTTCTCAGCTCATCAATCAGCTTGAGATTTGGGTTATCGGTGCCATACGTTTTGCGGAACTGATCGTTATTCAGCGCTGCCGGGACCGCATCGCTGTTGATCGAGACCACAAACTTTAGCTGATCGAGCGGTACGCCTGCCGCGTAATAGAGGTTAGTCACGCGCGCCACGCGTTCCAGCCCGAGGTTCGGCTGGCGGACATCCCCTTCATTGCGGTTAATCTGGAAGACGATTTTATTGCTCAGTCCGGGCGTGGTGGCCGGATTGTAGTCCGGCACATTCACAAAGTGGATCTTGCCGTAACCGGCGATAGCTGGCGTGCTCCAGAAGTCGGCAGGCTCGCTTTTCTTATCGGCAAACTTGTCGCTGACCTTGTCGACCAAATCGGGGAGCTGTAATACATTGCCGCCGACAAATCCTGCCAGTGCCGCAATAACGATATAGGATGCTGGACGCATTTCACTTCTCCTGTGCCTGAAATTTACATCTGTAAGAGTGCATAACCCTGATTTTCCAACGTCGACACGGTGGTCGGGCTGGAGAGTGCATGAATCACTGATTGGTCGATCCACGCTTTCGGGAAGTGATGGAACGCGACCGACTGATCGCACACCGAAACTTTCACGCCCAACTTATTCAGCGCGCCAATCAGCGCCAGATTAGGGTTGTCGGCCTTATAGAATTGTTGGAAATGCGCGTTATCCAGCATCGCAGGTGTGGCATCACCGGTGACCGACACCACAAAATGCAGATCATCGGCCGGTACGCCCGAGGCGATGTAGAGATTCACCACGCGCGCTACGCGTTCCAGTCCGAGGTTCGGACGCTTCATATCTCCTTCGCTGCGGGTGATTTGAAACACGATTTTGTTACTTAAACCGACCACCGGCTTGAATGCCGCATCAGCTTCATAATGGATTTTGCCGTAGCCTTCGACGGCAGGCGTGCTCCAGAAGCCGTTGGGATCGCTGGGTTCAGACGAGAAATGGCTGACAACACGCTGATACAAATCATCACCTTTGCTCACGGTGGCGCCAACAAAGCCACCGACAATCGCGATCAGGGCGTATGAAACTACAGAACGCATAAAAACTCTCCGGCTTACACTGCGCGTCAATTCACAGTCCGTTTGAAAAAAGTGCTTTATCTATACCACAGCGTGAGCAGGGCAAAAGTCCTGTAGTGATGGGCTGTCCGGCTCAATGGTTGCGGGAAAAATAATTAGCTCGGCTAATTGAAAAAGCTTTTCGATTGTCGCATTGGGGAGAGTTAAGAAATGGCTGGCCGTGAAAGGGTTATCACAATCCATCAGGAGTAAGTTTACGTGCGTTTAAAATATAGCCAATAATAACTGTATAAACTGCTTTTCATGTTGGCTTCACGATTAAAATTCTTGATGGATAAAGCGGGCCAAAACCACTGATTTACCACTACTTTTCAGAGTAAACCTGGAAAATTTCATGCCAAATTCAATAATTTTGAGCAACTTTACGTAACTTTAACTTTTGTGCGCGGACAACTCTGGTTAACTCGCTCTCTCATATTCAATTTTTTGCGGCAATTTCGCCATGCTGTAACCTTTTTTCATTTAAAAACCCTTAAGCTTCATCATTTGCTTGTCGCCGCGGTGTGGTTAAGATAGAACGCGCTGCACACAGAAAATAGACGCAGAACATTTGAACAACGTACCTGTCCAAATTCGGGTGACTTTTACAGGATCAAGGCATGTTTAACCGGTTGAAAAAATCAGTACTGGCGGCCCTTATTCCTACGCTGCTGCTGACGTCAGCGCCCAGTGCGCGTGCCGACGTCAGTGATACGCTGCCCGATATGGGCACCACAGCAGGTTCCACGCTGTCGATTAATCAGGAACTGCAGATGGGCGACTTCTACGTACGCCAACTGCGCGCCAGTGCGCCTCTGATTAACGATCCGCTGTTAAATCAATATATTAACGAACTTGGCCAGCGTTTGGTGGCTCACGCTAATTCCGTCCGCACGCCCTTTCACTTCTTTCTGATTCAGAACGATGAACTCAATGCCTTCGCCTTCTTCGGCGGCAACGTGGTGCTGCATTCGTCGCTGTTCCGCTATACCGATAATGAAAGCCAGCTGGCATCGGTAATGGCACACGAAATTTCGCATGTGACCCAGCGTCATCTGGCGCGCGCCATGGAAGAGCAGAGACGCAATGCGCCACTGACGTGGGTGGGCGCGTTGGGTTCGATTCTGCTCGCGATGGCCAGTCCGCAAGCGGGGATGGCAGCGCTGACCGGTACGCTGGCGGGCGCGCAGCAAGGCATTATCAGCTTTACCCAAGGCAACGAACAGGAAGCCGATCGCATTGGCATCCAGGTGCTGCAACGCGCCGGATTCGATCCACAAGCCATGCCGACTTTCCTGCAGAAGCTGGCGGACCAGAGCCGCTTCTCCTCCAAGCCTCCGGAGATTTTGCTGACGCACCCGTTACCCGATAGCCGCCTCGCCGATGCGCGCAACCGCGCTAACCAGATGCGTCCGGTGGTGGTGCAGTCGTCGCAGGATTTTTACATGGCCAAGGTGCGTTCGCTCGGCATGTATTCCACTGGCCGCAATCAGCTGACCGATGATCTGTTGAATGAATATGCCAAAGGCAACGTGCGTGAACAGCAGGCGGCACAATACGGCAAAGCGGTGCAGTTCCTGCAGGCGAAAAGCTTTGATAGCGCCAAACGTGTGATCGCCCCGCTGCTGGCGAAGCAGCCGGATAACGTCTGGTTCCTTGATATCATGACCGACATCGACATCGGGCTGAATCAGCCGCAGCAGGCGATCGCCATGCTAAGCAGCGCTAAAGGCAGCAGCACCAATCCAGTTCTGCAGTTGAACCTGGCTAACGCCTATGTCGAAGCGAAGCAGCCAGCCAACGCCAGCCGCATCCTCAATCGCTATACCTTTGCCCATCCGGACGATGTCAACGCCTTTGATCTGCTGGCGCAAGCCTCTGCGGCGCAGGGTTTACGCGATGAAGAACTGTCGGCGCGCGCTGAAGGTTTGGCACTCAACGGGCAGCTCGATCAGGCGATTTCCACCTTGAGCAGCGCCAGCGCACAAGTACCGCTCGGCAGCCTAAAACAGGCGCGCTATGACGCACGCATCGATCAGTTCCGTGAACTACAGAAACGCTTCAAGGTGTATCAGAAGGGATAATGTCCAGGTGCGCATAAATGCGCACCCTACGAAAACCGCGCACGTAGGGTCGCCATTCATGGCTTGATGCCGATCGCTTAAGCAGTGAATAAATCATCGCACGTTCCGTAGCGGCGCGATTTATCGCGCAATGAATTGCGTCGCTACGGCATGTGGCGCGGTTAATTCAGCTTAAATCCATTCGTTACAATGAGTTAAAGATCAAGCGCTTCCTTAACAAACGGAATGGTGAGTTTGCGCTGGGCGCTAATGGAGGCACGATCGAGGCGATCCAGCGTATCAAACAGCGTGCGCATCTCACGGTCGAGGCGTTTCAGCAGGAAGCGCCCGACATCTTCCGGCAGCTCAAAGCCCCGTAATCCGGCACGCAGCTGCATTGCCTGTAATTTGTCGTCATCAGACAGCGGCTGTAAACGGTAGATTTGCCCCCAATCGAGGCGTGAAGCCAGATCCGGTAAGCCGAGATTCAGTTGGCGCGGCGGTCGATCGCCGGTAATCAGCAACCGCGTTTTACCGATTTCCAGAATGCGATTGTAGAGATCAAATATCGCCATTTCCCACTCTGGATCACCCGCGATGCATTCGATATTGTCGATGCACACCAGCGCCAGATTCTCCATTCCTTCCAGCACCTCCGGCACAAACCAGGTGCGTTTATCCAGCGGCACATAGCCCACCGCTTCGCCGCGCGCCGAGAGTTCCGCACAGGCTGCGTGCAGCAGATGACTGCGGCCACCGCCTTCGCGCGACCAGAAATAGAGATAGCTACCGTGTTGCTGAGAGAGTGCGCCTTGCAGCGCCGCCAGCAGAGACGTGTTTTCCCCCGGCCAGAAACTGGCGAAGGTTTCATCATCGGGTAAATAGAGTGGCAATGAGAGCTGTGCCGGCGTGTTCAGAAGTACCTCAACGGATGAGCGGGCAGAAAACCGCGCAAGTTTATCACGATCTTTGCCGGAGATGAACCGGGCTTCCCTGCCCGGCTTGCCGCTTTAACTTTCGCGCTTCTCTTCCGCGTCCAGCACCACTTCTTCTGGACGTAATACGCTGATTAAACGGAAGATCAGAGCCAAGCCAACGCCAACAATGGTCGCCAGCGCCATGCCTTTCAACTCTGCTGCGCCAATGTGCACTTTGGCACCGCTCACGCCGATGATCAGGATCACCGAGGTCAGGATCAGGTTCTGCGCTTTGTTGTAATCCACTTTAGATTCGATCAATACGCGAATACCCGACGCGCCAATCACGCCATACAGCAGCAGCGATACGCCGCCCATCACCGGTACAGGAACGGCCTGAATCGCCGCCGCCAGCTTGCCGACGCATGAAAGCAGGATGGCAAAGATCGCCGCGCCGCCAATCACCCAGGTGCTATACACGCGAGTTATCGCCATCACGCCGATGTTCTCGCCATAGGTGGTATTTGGCGTGGAGCCGAAGAAGCCTGAGATCATGGTGGATAAACCGTTGGCGAACATTGAGCGGTGCAGGCCCGGATCGCGGATCAGATCTTTCTTCACGATGTTGGCGGTCACGACTAAATGTCCGACGTGCTCGGCAATGACCACCAGCGCAGCTGGCAGAATGGTCAGCATCGCCACCCACTCAAAACGCGGCGTATAGAAAGTTGGCAGTGCGAACCACGGCGCATTCTCTACCGCTGTCCAGTCCACAATACCCATCGCATAAGAGAGCGCATAGCCGACTAACACGCCGACTAAAATCGGGATGATGGCGAGGAAGCCCCGAAACAGCACCGATCCAAATACCGTCACCGCCAGCGTCACCATCGAGATGATCACGGTTTTGCTGTCTGGCGATGTGCCTTCAGCGGGCAGCAAACCGGCCATGTTCGCCGCCACGCCCGCCAGTTCAAGGCCGATAACCGCGACAATCGCGCCCATCGCCGCCGGAGGGAACATCACGTCAAGCCAGCCGGTACCGGCTTTCTTCACGATCAACGCCACCACGCAGAACAGAAAACCGCAGAGGATAAAGCCGCCCAGCGCCACTTCGTAACCCAGCGGCAACAGCAGCAGCACCGGCGAAATAAAGGCAAAGCTCGAGCCGAGGTAAGCCGGGATTTTGCCTTTACAGATGAACAGATAAAGCAGCGTGCCGACGCCATTGAACAGCAACACCGTGGCCGGGTTGATGTGGAAAAGAATCGGCACCAGCACGGTAGCGCCGAACATGGCGAACAGGTGCTGCAGGCTGAGTGGAATGGTTTGCAGCAGTGGCGGGCGTTCGTTAACGCCAATAGCGCGACGAGTCATTATTATCCCCTATCCTCTTCGTTCTTCGCGCTATGGCTGCGTTGGCTGCTCCCGTCCACCCGAATCACTTACTGAAGTAAGCTCATCGGGATGAACGCGATTGCCGCCTTGCCCTAGCGCGAATAACTCGAGGATGACATTGTTGTGTTTTTAGACAAAAAAAAGCCGACTCTCTGGCCGGCTGGTTGCTTTATTTGGTTCCGAAAATTTTGTCCCCGGCATCGCCGAGTCCGGGAATGATGTATCCCTTTTCGTTCAATCCCTGATCGATAGACGCGGTATACAGCTCCACATCCGGATGCGCTTTCTCCAGCGCCGCAATGCCTTCGGGTGCCGCCACCAGCACTAACACTTTAATACTGGTGCAACCGGCTTTCTTCAGCAGATCGATAGTGGCAATCATTGAACCACCGGTGGCCAGCATCGGATCGACCACCAAAGCCAGACGCTCTTCAATGTTCGAGACCAGCTTCTGGAAATACGGTACCGGCTCCAGCGTCTCTTCATCACGATAGACGCCAACCACGCTGATACGTGCGCTCGGCACATGCTCAAGCACGCCTTCCATCATGCCGAGGCCCGCACGCAGAATCGGCACGACGGTGATTTTTTTACCTTTGATCTGATCGATTTCAACGGGGCCGTTCCAGCCTTCGATCGTCACGCGCTCGGTTTCCAGATCGGCGGTGGCTTCATAGGTCAGCAAGCTGCCCACTTCCGAGGCCAGCTCGCGGAAACGCTTGGTGCTGATATCATGCTCACGCATCAGGCCCAGTTTATGTTTGACCAGCGGGTGTTTGACTTCCACGATCTTCATGATTGTTCTCCCGGAATTGAGTTGAGCTAAAAAAAAATCGCCGGATTATACCGCCTTTTCACCACCGCGCCATATGTCATTGGTCAATGGGGCGATTCATTACGCGCTGGAATAAGGATTGGCGAAAATTCAGCGCTGTGCAAAGGCAGCATGAGATGGGACTCGCAAACGTTTGCCTGCGCTGTTAGAATTGCCGCGCTTAATTTTTGCCACCAACCGCAATTCGCGTGGGGATTCCGCAGTGACCGACAAAACCTCTCTCAGCTACAAAGACGCCGGTGTTGATATTGATGCTGGTAACGATCTGGTTGACCGTATTAAAGGCGTAGTGAAAAAAACTCGCCGCCCGGAAGTGATGGGTGGATTGGGCGGATTCGGCGCGCTTTGTGCGCTGCCGCAGAAGTACCGCGAGCCGGTGCTGGTCTCCGGAACCGATGGCGTCGGCACCAAGCTGCGTCTGGCAATGGATCTCAAACGCCACGACAGCATCGGTATTGACCTGGTCGCGATGTGTGTCAACGACCTGATCGTGCAAGGTGCAGAGCCACTGTTCTTCCTCGATTATTACGCGACCGGCAAGCTGGACGTGGATACCGCTTCATCGGTCATCACCGGCATCGCCGAAGGTTGCTTGCAGTCGGGTTGCGCGCTAGTAGGCGGCGAGACCGCTGAAATGCCAGGCATGTACCACGGCGAAGATTACGACGTCGCCGGTTTCTGCGTCGGCGTGGTGGAAAAATCAGAAATCATTGACGGTTCGAAAGTGCAGGACGGCGACGTGCTGATCGCGCTGGGTTCCAGCGGTCCACACTCGAACGGTTACTCGCTGGTGCGCAAGATTCTGCAAGTCAGCCAGACCGATCCAGAGACCAAACAGCTGGATGGCAAATCACTGGCCGATCACCTGCTGGCGCCAACCCGTATCTATGTGAAAAACATTCTCAGCCTGATCGAGCAGGTTGATGTGCATGCGATTTCACATCTGACCGGTGGCGGCTTCTGGGAAAACATTCCGCGCGTGTTGCCAGACAACACCCAGGCGGTGTTGGAAGAGAGCAGCTGGCAGTGGCCTTCTGTGTTCAGCTGGTTGCAGCAGGCTGGCAACGTCAGCCGTCACGAAATGTACCGCACCTTTAACTGTGGCGTGGGCATGGTGATTGCGCTGAGCCCGGCAGAGGCGGATAAAGCGATACAGCTGATGACTGACGCTGGCGAAAAAGCGTGGAAAATCGGTGTGATTAAAGCTTCTGATTCTGAAGAGCGTGTGGTTATCAATCCATGAAGAAACTGGTTGTACTGATCTCCGGCAACGGAAGCAATCTTCAGTCCATCCTCGACGCCTGCGCAAGCGGGCGTATTAACGGCAGCGTCGCTGCCGTTTTCAGTAATAAAGCCAGCGCCTATGGTTTAACGCGTGCGCAGGAAGCCAATGTCCCGCAGCATGCGTTAGCCGCCAGTGATTTTGCCGACCGTGAAGCCTTTGATCGCCAGCTGATGCAGGAGATTGATGCTTATGCACCGGATGTGGTGGTGCTCGCCGGTTATATGCGCATCCTCAGCAGCGCTTTTGTCGCGCACTATCACGATCGTTTGGTGAACATCCATCCTTCGCTTCTGCCAAAATACCCGGGCCTGCATACGCATCGTCAGGCGCTGGAAAACGGCGACGAGGAGCATGGCACCTCGGTGCATTTTGTCACTGACGAGCTGGATGGCGGTCCGATTATTTTGCAGGCGCGCGTGCCAGTGTTTGCGGGCGACAGCGAAGACGAGATCAGCGCGCGCGTGCAGCATCAGGAACACGCGATCTATCCGCTGGTGATCAGCTGGTTTGTTGATGGGCGTTTGCAGATGCGTGAGGGTAAAGCGTGGTTGGATGGTCAGCCGTTGCCGCCGCAGGGTTACGCCCACGACTGAATGATATGCATATTCCGTAGCGGCGCGATTTATCGCGCATTTCGATGGCACCATCGTGCCGATCCAGACATTGCGCAATAAATTGCGCCGCTACGAATCGCAGACTTTTTTAACCAAACCTTCCCGTAATGTAATCTTCGGTGCGTCGCGCTTTTGGCGAGGTGAAGATGCGGTCGGTTTCGTCAAACTCCACCAGTTGCCCGTTATGCATAAACGCGGTGTAATCCGACACGCGGGCTGCCTGCTGCATATTGTGCGTCACCAGCACCAGCGTGAAATGCTGCTTCAGCGTGGTCATCAACTCCTCAATCACCAGCGTTGAAATCGGATCCAGTGCCGAGGTGGGTTCGTCCAGCAGCAACACTTCCGGCTCAATCGCAATGGCGCGCGCAATCACCAAACGCTGCTGCTGGCCGTTGGAGAGCGTTAACGCGTTTTGTCCCAGCTGGTCTTTCACTTCACCCCACAATGCCGCGGCACGCAGCGCGCGCTCACAGGCTTCATTCAGCACACGACGATCGCGCACGCCCTGCAAGCGCAGGCCATACACCACGTTTTCGTAAATCGATTTGGGGAACGGATTCGGTCGCTGAAATACCATGCCAATACGGCGGCGCAGTGCGGGAAGATCCTGATTGGCCTGCATCACCGCGTAATTATCGAGCAGAATCTCGCCCTCAATACGGCAGCGATCAATCACATCATTCATGCGATTAAAGCAGCGCAACAGCGTCGATTTTCCGCAGCCGGAGGGACCAATCAACGCCGTGATGCGGTTTTTCGGGATCTGCAGATCGATGTTATTTAGCGCCTGGCGTTCGCCATACCACAGCGACAGCTGATTAACGCTCAGGGCAATGTCGTAATCGGGCGTCATCAAAAACCTTTTTAGTGCGTCATAAGCCGGTAACGCTCACGCAGTCGATGGCGCAGTGCCATCGCCAGCAGATTGAGCGACAGGATGATCACCACCAGCAACAAGGCGGTGGCGTAAACCAGCGGTCGATCAGCATCAATGTTGGGGCTCTGGAAAGCCAAATCGTAGATCTGAAAACCGAGGTGCATAAATTTGCGATCAAGGTGCAGATAAGGGAAGACCGCGTCAACCGGCAGTTCCGGTACCATTTTCACCACACCCACCAACATTAGCGGCGCAGTTTCACCAGCAGCACGCGCCACCGCCAGAATCAAGCCGGTCAGCATTGCCGGTACCGCCAGCGGCAGCACCACGCGCCACAGCGTTTCCGCCTGGGTTGCGCCCAGCGCCAGCGATCCCTGACGCAGATTATCCGGAATCCGTGATAATCCCTCTTCGGTGGCAACGATCACCACCGGCAGCGTGAGCAGCGCCAGCGTTAACGCGGCCCACAGCAAGCCCGGCGTGCCAAAGGTCGGATTGGGTAAGGTACGGGAGAAGAATAGCTGATCGAGGGTGCCGCCAATCAGCCAGACAAAGAAACCGAGGCCAAACACGCCGTAGACAATCGATGGCACCCCCGCGAGATTCACCACCGCAATGCGCACCAGCCGCGTCAGCGCATTGCGCCCAGCATATTCGTGCAGCCACACCGCAGCGATGACGCCGAGCGGCATGACGATAATCGACATCAACAGCACCATCAGCACGGTGCCAAAAATTGCCGGAAACGCACCGCTTTCACCGCCACCAGACGTCGGGGAGTCGCTGATGAATTGCCAAATCTGGCTGAAGAAGTGCAGCGTTTTATTGGTCAACGTCATGGTATTCGGATACCACGCTGCAACGACTTGCGCCAACGGGATGATGTGATCCACGCCGTTCACATCGCGCAACACCAGCGTATCGCGCTGACTTTCGTGTTGCAGATGCGTTAACTGCTGCGCCAGCGCATTGAAGCGCCGCTGTAGTGCCGTGCGATTGGCCTCAAACTCAGACTGCATTTCCAGGCTAAAGGTACCGTCACGCTGCTGCTCATCGGCCTGCTGCTTCAGACTTTCCAGTTGTGCGTTAAGGCGCGCCATCTCAATGCGGCGGATTTTACTCGCCTGCCGCAGTTGCTCATGTACCTGCTGCAAACGCTGATGTAGCAAGGCATCGCGGCTGTGCGCTGTCATCACTTCATTATCCTGGCGCAGCTCCACCAGCCAGCCATAGGCATTGCCGCCGTTGCGACGCTGCAGCACCAACACATCATTAGGACGACGGGTTTTCGCTTCGCCCTGGCTGTAAAGCACGCGAAAATCGGGCGCGGCAAAATCGCGGTTGCCGGTTTTCACCACATAGCGCCACTGCACGCCCTGCTGCTGTTTGTCCAGCGTTTCGCCCAATACCATCAGCGCATTGCCTTCCGGCGGCTGGAACTGATATTGATCGACCGGCTGCGGCCAAAAGGCGCGCACGCCCTGCCAGCCCAGCAGGCCAATCAGCAAGGTAAACGCCAGCAGGCACACCGCGACAGCCCCGGCGGTGAGCCAGCGCCAGCGATCATTTTGTTTCATCGCCGTCATCCGTGCCCCTCATGCTGGCTATAGCGTTGACGCAGGCGCTGACGAATCAACTCGGCGATGGTGTTGATCACTAACGTAAATATCAACAGTAACAACGCACTGAGGAACAGAATGCGGTAATGCGCGCTGCCTGCTGCGGCTTCGGGCATCTCAATGGCGATGTTGGCGGAGAGCGCACGCAGTCCAGCAAATAAGCCGCCTTCGCTGACGGGCGTGTTGCCGGTCGCCATCAGTACAATCATTGTCTCGCCGACTGCGCGACCAAAGCCAATCATCAATGCAGCAAAGATGCCCGCCGATGCACCCGGCAGCACTACGCGCGTTAGGGTTTGCCACGGCGTGGCACCCAGCGCCAGCGAGCCCTGCCCGAGCGCGCCGGGTACGCTGAACAACGCATCTTCCGATAAGGTGAAAATCAGCGGAATCAGCGCGAACCCCATCGCCAGCGCGGCCACCAGCAGGTTGCGCTGTTCGTAATGCGCTAAACGCTCGCCCATCTCCGGCCAAAACAGCGTCGGCAGCCACAGCGTCAGTAACGTCACGACTAACAGCACAGGCAGCAGCAGAATCACTTCAAAACCGGGACGTCGCCAGCTGGCAGGCAAACGCGGGCTCAGCACTCCACACAGTAATAATGTGGCGGCGAGGACAGGCGGCAGGAGCAAAACGCCGACCAGCGAGGTGCTGATATGTGGCGCCAGCCAAACGCCCGCGATTAAACCAATGACCACGCTTGGCAGCGCGCCCATCATTTCGATGGCGGGTTTAACCCAGCGACGTAAACCTGGCGACATAAACCACGCGGTGTACATCGCAGCGGCCAGCGCCAGCGGCGTGGCAAACAATAACGCCAGACTGGCGGCTTTCAGCGTGCCGAGCACCAGCGGCATTAAACTGAACTTGGCTTGATAGCTGTCGCCCGCCGCCGTGGATTGCCAGACCCAATCAGCCTGCGGATAATTTTCGTACCAGATTTTCTGCCACAGGTTGCGCCAGGTAAAATCCGGCCACGGATTATCCAGCGCGAACTGTTGCCATTGTCCCGCGCGTTCGACGATCAAAGCATCACCGCGCGGCGCGAACGCCAGCGCCTGAATGCCCGGCGCCAGCTGACGCGTTAAGATCGCGCCCTGCTGCTTGCTGGCAAACAGCTGAACAGTGCCCTGCTCATCGTAAGTCGCAAACACGCGGCGCTGCGATTCTGGCGTAATGCCGCGCGCATGCTGGCTGCCGTTGAAGGTATGAATCTGTTGCAGACGCGGCCCTTTATCACTGGCGATAGCAAACCATTGATGTACGCCCTGCGCATCCTGAACTAACAACGTTCGTCCGCCGGCCAGCATATGCAGGCTTTGCGGCACCAGGTTGAGGGTTTGCGTTTCGCGTAACTGCGCGCCATCCGGCGTGATGTGCCACACGCGCAGCAAGCGCCCACTGCTGGCGTAGAGTAAGGTGCCGTCCGGCGACAACAGCAGATGATCGGCCTGCTGCTGTGTTAACAGGATCTGATTCACTTTTTGTTGATTTTGCAGCGTCAGCAGGCTGATACCCGCTGCGGTTTGCGCGGCAATCAGCCATTGATGGTCGCTGAGTGAGGTCAACGCCATGTTACTGACCGGGCCTTGCGGTAAGCGCAGCGGACGATCCCCCAGCGGGAAACGCCATTCGCCGCTGCCGTTGCGGATATCCGGTTGCATTAATAGCAGTTCGCCCTGCATATTGAGCAGCACGCTGCGGTTATCGCTGCTGACGCTGGCTGCATCGGGCTTACCATTCAGCGCCAGCGCGGGTGCGGCAGGTTGGCCATCCAGCGGAATAAAGCGTGCTTCGTTGCGGCTAATGCGCCAGCCCAGATGACCGTCGCTGCCCATCGCCAGCATTGGGGCTTTGTCCCACAGCTGAATAGGGGTGGTGGCCTGCATACCCGGCGCGCTAAACAGCGGTAATACCACCCAGATCAGCCAGAAGAAAAGCAGTAACATCAGCAACAAAATTCCCACGCCGCAAGCCGTGACGATACGGCGCACTAAATTATCAGTGGCGCGTCGACGACGGTCGCTAAAGTGGACGGGAATTCGATTTATGCTCATGCAGGCCAGGTTACCGATGGAAACAAGTCGCTATGTTGCCCGTAGCTGATTGATAAGACAACCTTTGACGTTGGACAAGCCTGCCATACTCTCGCCATAATGGTGGTGGACACTGAGCGGTAACGCATTTTTGCGCCTTTTCCGCCGGACATTCCGTCCAGCAACAGCATCACGGAGTCAGAATGGGTCAGGATAAGCTGTATATAGAAAAAGAATTAAGCTGGTTAAGCTTCAATGAACGTGTGTTACAGGAAGCCTCGGATAAAAGTAATCCGCTGATTGAGCGTATGCGCTTCCTGGGAATTTATTCCAATAACCTCGAAGAGTTCTATAAAGTCCGCTTTGCCGATCTTAAACGGCGAATTCTGATCATCGAAGAGCAAGGCAAACCGACTTCTCTGCGTCATCTGTTAAAGAAAATTCAGCTGCGCGTACAGAAATCGGATCAAGAGTTTGATGCACTCTACAACGATCTGCTGCTGGAAATGGCGCGTAATCAGATCTTCCTGATTAACGAACGCCAGTTGTCACCGAATCAGCAAGAGTGGCTGCGTTATTACTTCAAACATCAATTACGCCAGCACGTTACGCCAATTCTGATCAACCATGACACTGACCTGATTGAATTCCTTAAAGACGATTACACCTATCTGGCGGTGGAGATCATTCGCGGCGACGATATTCGTTATGCGCTGCTGGAGATCCCGTCGGATAAGGTACCGCGCTTTATTAACTTGCCCGCTGAATCACCGCGCCGCCGCAAACCAATGATTCTGTTGGACAACATTCTGCGCTATTGCCTTGATGAAATTTTCAAAGGCTTCTTCGATTACGATACGCTGAATGCCTATTCAATGAAGATGACGCGCGACGCCGAATACGATTTGGTGACGGAGATGGAATCGAGCCTGCTGGAGCTGATGTCGTCGAGCCTGAAGCAGCGTCTCAATGCTGAGCCCGTTCGTTTCGTTTATCAGCGCGATATGCCTGATGCGATGGTGGAAATGCTGCGCCATAAGCTGTCGATCTCGAACTACGATTCGATTGTGCCAGGTGGCCGCTATCATAACTTCAAAGATTTCATCGGTTTCCCGAACGTGGGTAAAAGCAATCTGGAAAACCGTCCGCTGCCGCAGATTCGCCACATCGGTTTTGACGGCTTCCGCAACGGTTTTGACGCCATCCGTAATCGCGATGTGTTGCTCTATTACCCGTATCACACCTTTGAGCATGTGCTGGAGCTGCTGCGTCAGGCCTCGTTCGACCCGAACGTGCTGGCGATTAAGATCAACATTTACCGCGTGGCGAAAAACTCGCGCATTATGGATGCGATGATTCACGCCGCCTATAACGGTAAGAAAGTCACGGTGGTGGTTGAACTGCAGGCGCGCTTCGATGAAGAGGCCAACATCCGCTGGGCGAAACGCCTGACCGAAGCGGGCGTACATGTAATCTTCTCCGCGCCGGGTCTGAAAATTCACGCCAAGCTGTTCCTGATTTCGCGCCGTGAAGGCGAAGAAGTCGTGCGTTATGCGCATATCGGCACCGGGAACTTCAACGAAAAAACCGCGCGCATTTATACTGACTATTCATTGCTGACCGCTGATGCGCGTATCACCAATGAAGTGCGGCGCGTGTTCAACTTTATTGAGAATCCCTATCGCCCAGTGACCTTCGAACATCTGCTGGTTTCACCGCAGAACTCGCGCGACGTGTTGTATCGGTTTATTGATGCGGAGATTGCCAACGCGCAGCAAGGCAATCCTGCAGGAATTACTCTGAAGATCAATAATCTGGTGGATAACGGATTAGTTGATCGTTTGTATGCCGCCTCATCGGCAGGTGTAAAAGTGAATCTGCTGGTGCGCGGCATGTGTTCGCTCATTCCTGATTTGCCGGGCATCAGTGAAAATATTCGCATTACCAGCATCGTTGACCGCTATCTCGAGCACGACCGCGTCTATATTTTTGAGAACGGCGGCGAGAAAAAGGTGTTCCTCTCCTCCGCGGACTGGATGACGCGAAACATTGATCACCGCATTGAAGTTGCCGTAGCGATTCTTGATCCCCGCGTGAAGCAACGCATACTGGACATCATCGCCATTCTGTTTAGTGATACGGTGAAAGCCCGCATCGTCGACAAAGAGCTGAGTAATCGTTATGTGCCGCGCGGCAACCGTAAAAAGGTGCGTTCGCAGCTGGCCATTTACGACTACATCAAGAAACTGGAACAACCCGAATAACGCCTATGCCAATCTCACATAAAAGTACGCCGAAACCTCAAGAGTTCGCGGCAATCGACCTCGGCTCGAACAGCTTCCATATGGTCATTGCCCGCGTGGTGGATGGCGCTTTGCAAGTGCTGGGACGCCTGAAACAGCGTGTGCATCTGGCCGATGGGCTGGATGCACAGAATCGTCTGAGCGAAGACGCGTTTGAGCGCGGGCTGAGCTGTCTGGCGTTGTTCGCCGAACGTTTGCAGGGCTTTAGTCCCGCCAACGTCACCATCGTCGGCACGCACACCCTGCGCATCGCCAGTAACGCGGAAGAGTTCCTGCAGCGCGCGGCTGAGGTGATTCCCTATCCGATCGAAGTGATTTCCGGCAACGAAGAAGCGCGTCTGATTTTCATGGGCGTGGAGCATACTCAGCCGGAAAAAGGTCGCAAGCTGGTGATTGATATTGGCGGCGGCTCAACCGAGCTGGTGATTGGTGAAGATTTTGAGCCGCAGCTAGTGGAAAGCCGCCGTATGGGCTGCGTCAGCTTCGCCAATCTCTTCTTCCCGAAAGGCGAAATCACGCCAGAAAACTTCCGCCGTGCGCGCCTCTCCGCAGCGCAGAAACTCGAAACCATGGCGTGGCAATATCGTCTGCACGGTTGGCAATATGCGCTGGGCGCATCGGGCTCTATCAAAGCGGCCTGTGAAGTGCTGCTGGCGATGGGTGAAAAAGAGAAGCTGATTACGCCAGAAACGCTGGAACTGCTTACCACCGAAGTACTGAAGCACAAATCCTTCAACGCGCTGAGCCTGCCGGGCTTGTCGGAAGAGCGTAAAGCGGTGTTTGTACCCGGCTTAGCGATTTTGTGTGGCGTGTTTGATGCGTTAGCGATTCGCGAGCTGCGCCTCTCTGACGGCGCACTGCGTGAGGGCGTGCTGTATGAGATGGAAGGCCGCTTCCGCCATCAGGACATCCGCAGCCGCACCGCGCAAAGCCTGGCAAATCACTACGCGATTGACAGCGATCAGGCACGTCGCGTGCTGGAAACCACGGAGAAGCTCTATCTGCAGTGGCAGGAGCAAAATCCGAAACAAGCCAATCCGCAGCTGTCGGCGCTGCTGAAGTGGGCGGCGCTGCTGCACGAAGTGGGATTGACCATCAATCACAGCGGCATGCAGCGCCATTCGGCCTACATCCTGCAAAACTCCAACATGCCGGGCTTTAATCAGGATCAACAGATGCTGTTGGCCACGCTGGTACGTTATCACCGCAAAGCGGTGAAACAGGATGAGATGCCCCGTTTCACCTTGTTTAAAAAGAAACAGTTTCTGCCGATGGTGTTCCTGCTGCGTCTTGGCACGCTGCTGAATAATCAGCGCCAGGCGACCACAAAACCGGATTCGCTCAAGCTCAGCACCGACGACGGCCATTGGACGCTGACCTTTCCGGCCGGCTTCCTGAGCCAGAATACGCTGGTGCAGTTGGATCTCGAGCGCGAGCAAGCCTACTGGAATGATGTCACCGGCTGGAAACTGATGCTGGAAGAAGAGGAGTAAAGCGGGCAGCGGCCCGCAATCTGGTTATGACTACACGCCCCGATAATTATTACGCTGAAAAGTACGGTCTCACGCCGACACATTCTGAAGTGCTAGCCGCCCTTCCTCATCTTGAGGCGGGGAAAGCGCTGGATTTGGGCTGTGGCCAGGGCCGCAACAGCCTGTTTCTCAATCAGCATGGTTTTGACGTTACGGCATGGGACAGCAATCCAGTCAGTCTTGAGCGCCTGAACAGCATCATCGCGGAAGAGGCTCTGCAGAACATTCACACCGAGCTGTGCGATCTCAACAACGTACGGTTTAACGGCGGCTATCAGTTTGTGCTGTCGACGGTGGTGATGATGTTTCTGCAGCCGGCAACCATCCCGCAGCTGATTGCCGATATGCAGGCCAGCACGCGCAAATACGGCTATAACCTTATTGTGGCGGCGATGGACACCGACGATTATCCCAATACGCAAAACTTCCCGTTTGCGTTTAAATCCGGTGAGCTCAGCCACTATTACCGCAACTGGCATATCGTGAAGTACAACGAAGATGTCGGTGAACTGCATCGTCGTGATGAAAACGGTAACCGCATCAAATACCGTTTCGCTACGCTGCTGGCGCAGAAAGCCAGCTATTAAGCGAATGGCCGCTATTGGCGGCCGTTACTTTGTTTGATAGCCATCAATATGTCGCCTCTTTTTTGCTCATTTTTCACACAGCGATTGCTTTAGCGATCTAAGTATGACTAAATATTGCTTCCGCCCAACCGGGTAATTACAGGAACCACGCCGCGTGAACAGCGCCATTTCTGCACGAAGACGTCCCAAAACCAGCACCATGACCCGCGTTGTTTTACTGGTCAGTTTTTTAATTTTGTTTGGCCGCCTGCTTTTCATCATTCCCGGCGCCATTGAGCATCATCAGCAAAAGAGTGCTATCCCTGCACCGGTCACGCTAAGCACCAGTGATTCGCGCTAACGACCTTTCGCGTCTCCTGTCGCTGCTAAAAACATTATCCTTTGAGACAATGCTGCTTTTTACGTCCTGTTACCCGCAACGCGCTACACTGTGAGCTGACTTTACAGACACAAGGAACGCGTTATGTCTGCTTCGCATTCACAAAAATTAGCTGAAACCCGCCATCACATTCTTAATCTGCTGCTAAATGAGCACGATCTGGTTGATGTCCTGCTGGAAAAATCCGTCGACCTCAATGCGGCCGAACTGCGCGACATTACCGACTGGCGTCAAGAATTAGAGAGTGAACTGCTGCAATTACACGCCGCGGATTTAGCCGATATTCTTGAAGCCCTGCCAGAAGAAGAGCGTCAGGCGCTGTGGCGTTTAGTGCCAACGGCACAGCGCGGTCACGTGTTGGTTGAGGCTTCAGAAACCGTTTGGGCCAGCCTGACGGAAGAAATGTCTGATCGCGATATTCTGCATGCCATTGAGCCGCTGGATATCGACGATCAGGTATATCTGGCGCGCTATTTGCCGCGCGATCTCACCGGACGTCTGCTCACCACCCTTGAACCGAGTCTTCGCGCCCGCCTGCTGAGCGTGATCGAGCTGGATCGCGATCGTGTCGGGCAGATCATGGATTTCAACATCCTGACAGTGCGATCTGACGTTACCTTAGCCACGGTGCAACGCTATCTGCGCAAAGGCAAAAAAATGCCGAATGGCACCGATAAGATTTTTATCACTGACGAGCAGAATCAGCTGCTAGGCGAGTTAACGCTCACCGATATTCTCTTGAACAAACCCAAGATGATGGTTGCCGAAGTGATGAATTCGCATCCCACCACCTTTCAGCTCAACGATAAAGCGGAAGACGCTGCCAGCGCATTCGAACGTTATAACCTGATCTCCGCTGCGGTTACCGATGCACAAGGCAAGCTGATTGGCCGTATCACCATTGAAGACGTGGTCGATTTGGTGAACGAAGAGAATGAGAGCAACATCCGTAAAATGGGGGGTATCAGCCAGGGCGAAGACGTGTTTGCGCCAGTGCGCAAAGCGGTTGGCAAACGCTGGGCCTGGCTGGCGGTTAACTTGTGTACCGCTTTTGTCGCTTCGCGCGTGATTGGCTTGTTCGAAGCCACCATATCGCAGCTGGTTGCGCTGGCGGCATTGATGCCAATCGTTGCGGGCATCGGTGGCAATACCGGTAATCAAACCATCACCATGATTGTGCGCGCGCTGGCGCTGCATCAGGTTGAGCCGGGTAACTTTTCGTTCCTGATTATGCGCGAACTCGGCGTGGCATTGATTAACGGCTTGTTCTGGGGCGGTATTATGGGCGGCGTCACCTGGCTGATGTACGACAATTTGCAACTGGGCGGCGTGATGATGTTGGCGATGGTGTTAAATCTGCTGCTGGCCGCGCTGATGGGCGTACTGATCCCTTTAATCATGACCAGGATGAAACGCGATCCTGCCGTTGGCTCTAGCGTACTGATCACCGCGATCACCGATACCGGTGGATTCTTTATCTTCCTCGGTCTGGCGACGATATTTTTACTACACCACTAAGGCTTTAAACAGTGTGCGTAACGTTGCAGCATCTGCTGTAAATTGAGTTGCAACGTTGCGCGCGCCAGTTCACTCAATGCTGGATTGACCCGCGTTGAACCACGCTGATTTAACCACTCCAGCACATCGATCAAATGCCATAACGCTGTTTTTCCATCATGTATCGGACGCGGAAACTGCGGGCTGTGGCTGAGCATCAGCTTGCGCATATTCTGCCGCGAAACCCCTATTAACTCTGCGATATCCGTCAGCCCAACTAAGTCCGGCGCGGCTTCAATCAGTTCAGCATCGGGCAAGGCCTGAAAAACATCGTCTAACGCGCTGCGCACCGCTTCCGGTGCAGTAATGGCTTCGCGACTGAATGTCATGCTTATTTTTCCCGCCACGCCCGCGCCAATAAGCGCATCAGTGCAGCCATTTCCACCAAGTCGCTCAAGTGCTTCATTGGCGCAAATCTCATCATTGAGTTGAAATCGCAGCGTAAACTCAAATTCCATGTTCTGTTCCTCGTCACTTAACCCGCTTAGGGCTTCTACTGCAGTTATCCACCACACGCCGCAAAAGCATGGCATGCATTTCGGGGTTTTTCGGCGTACTCCAGATGCAGGTAATGCAGTAATCTCCACATCGACACTCGGCTGAGTTGTCCGGACAATACATCTTTCCCCACGCATGATGGCCGCCAACAGCAACTCGCCACCCTTTAGCTTCTGCATATCGCAAAGCTTCTTCTACCGCTTTATGCGGATGCCGCTTCCTGTCTGACATCGCTGGCTACCTTATGCTTACCGCAATGAGTTGTCAACTGACAACCCCTGTGTATTTCGCTACTATTTCACCGGCGGTAGGTTTAGAAAATAACCAGAACGGTCTCAACGCGGCACGCTTTAATCGCGTGCTGGAAACCAGCGCACAAATTCCAGCGCACACGCCGTGACGAACATATAAACTCTGTAAATATCACTGACCTGACGGAGAAGAAGCATGTTTAACGTGGATGATTTTGTACAGTCGAAGACCGGTGGCCCAAAGATGCAGGTGCTGCGCGTGGAAGGCGATATGTTGTGGTGCGCTCGCGTTGACGATCACATCAAGCGAGAAATTGAAGTCAGAGCCGATACCGTGAATCTGTATCACGAAGACGGCGATTTTGGCGTCTGCTAAAAAAAAGGCCCCAAATCGGGGCCATTTTTATGGATTGTCTCGCTGTACATTGTTCTGCCCAATGCCGCCGATAAATGGCAGACGCAGCCTGAAGGGGGTGAAATCCAGTCCCATATTCAGACCCAGCACATTCACTTCCACTCCCTCTTCCGCTCCCACCGTTACGCCCAGCACACCCAGCAGAGAAAGCTGTACGCCACGACCTGACGGCGGTAACCCCACCGGATTAAGCAGCGATCGATAGTCTTTGCCGAGCGCATTGGCCGGTAAATCCAATTTTAATGCTGGCACTTCACGACCAATATGCGCCATGAAGGTATTGCTGTTGGGGCCTGGCCAGGCGTGATACGTGGTTGGCCAGGGGTACGATTTGATTGCCGCTTCGATCTGCGGAATCAACGCTTGTGCTTCACTTCCACGATGATCGACCAGCAGGCGCGGCTTAGCACCGTACCAATAACCATCTGGTAGGTTGCTGTTACGACGCACTTTATCGCCGCTGCCCCAGCTGATCACTTCATAGCGGTTGTATCGGGTTTCACCGGCACGTTTGAAGATGATCCACGGATGCACCGCCACTGCGCCCTTCCAGCCATACGTTGGTGCGGCATACACCTGCACAATCGCTTCTGACGCATAACGCTGTGGATCAGGTGCGATGCCGGCAGAATCGCGCCGTGCAGATGCCCAGCCACCGCGTTCTGAGGTTAATTCGCCGCTGCGCGTTGCCTGCGCCAGACTGGCGCCTAACGAGAGCAAGATGATGCAAAGAAGGGAGATCAGTACAACTTTGAAAGGCAACATCGACGGCATCCTGATGAGTAAAAATCACGCACTATCTTGCAACGAAATGGGTGGGTTTGTATTCACCTGGTATGCTGTAATGCAGAAAATATCTAACCTTGCAGCCGACAGCTTCCTGAAAGCGATCATTAAGAAATAAAGATCACCCTATTTCCCTCCCCCTCAATTAGACAGTAGTGCAATAACGTTACGTCGAAGCAATCAGATTTCAGCAGCATAATATTAATATCGTTCTCATTATCATTATCATTATCATTAAAATAAAGCTAAAGAATTAACAATTACTGCCGAAAAATAGAAAGCCAGCAGTCCATTAACTGTAAAAAAAATACATTTAATCCTTAGATGCGCTGCCACAATAACCAAAATAATCGGATAGCTAACATCATGATCAAAACCAACGGGATAAAAATTAACAGTGGTGATGCCGCAAAAAAATTTGTAGTTAATTTTATTATCCTCCTGATAGTAATGTTTAGCTTGGCCATCAGCGCGATAATGTGGCTTGCCAATGAGCAGAACACCCATCAAATCAAACACAGCCAAACTGATGCGCAGCATGCGATAAACTCAGATATTGAAAAACTCACTACTGCGCTCAAAGATTACGCCTTTTGGGATGATGCCTATCGTTATGCTGGGCATAAAGACGTTGATGTGGACTGGGCATTCAACAGAGATAACATTGGCCCATCAATGTATATCAATTACTCACTGGAAGGTGTCTTCATTCTGAGTTCCGATCTGAAAACACGCTACTCTATCGTGAATGGTGTTATCAGTAATATACAGGCCGATAAATTTATTACTGGTGATATTAAAAAGCTGTATAAGCAAGCACGTGATAAAGGTGAAAATGAACAGGCAGTACATGGTTTCTATTTGATTCATGGACAGCCTGCAATTGTTTATGCTGCACTCATTAAACCAAGCAAACTACCTAAAGGTGAAAAAATTGATAACCTTCCTATCCTTCTGTTTGCAGATATTTTAGATCCTGTAAAACTGGCAAAAATAGGAAGCGACTTTGAATTAAGCAACTTACATACAGATATCCTTATCAATAAAAACGCTTCACCACCTTCAATTATATTGCAATCCGATCTGGGCACAAAATTTCGTCTCCTGTGGACAACATCAACACCAGGCAATGATCTTCTTAAAGTCGTTCTTCCCTTGTTCTTAATAACTGCAGCCATATTTAGTCTGTTTGTTTTTCTTTTACTTCGCCGGGCTGTATTAGTGGCTAAGTTAATCGACGAAAGTCAGGCCGCGCTGGCTATTAGCGAAGAGCGTTTTAAATCTGTCGCTGAAGCAGCATCAGATTGGATATGGGAAACCGACAGTGACGGTATCATTTTATACCTGTCCGAACGATTCACAGGTGTGGTTCACTTTCCAACAGAGTATTGGATTGGGAAAAAATTTACCCACTTGATTAGTTATAGCATTGTCGATTTCAAAGAAAAAGTTAATGAAAATTCACATAAAGCCTCAGAAAGAAAAATTCTTTCTGGTGAATATACAGACGGATTAAGCCGCAAGCGCTATTGCAACATCTCCGTACGACCTATTTTTTCGCATAACCGTATTATCGGATATCGTGGAACGGTTTCGGATGAAACCGCAGAAATTGAAGCGAAAGCTCACATAGAGCACATGTCGCAGCATGACTCATTGACCGGACTGGCGAACAGACATTATCTGCATAATTATATGATTGAGAAGCTAGAGGGAAAAGCATCCAACTCGCCACCTATTTATGTTTTAAGTTTGGACTTAGACCATTTCAAACCTGTCAACGATACCTTAGGGCACTCTGCGGGTGATTCCGTGCTTTGCGAAGTTGCATTACGCTTAAAAAATTGTGTTCGTGATAACGATCTCGTTGTTAGACTCGGCGGCGATGAATTTTTAATCGTCACTCAGAATCAACTTAAAGACCAGGATGTTACAACGCTGTGCAGTAGAATTTGCGCCGCTGTCAATCATCCTTTTGTCATTGGCGAGCACGAAATATCGCTGGGCGTAAGCATTGGTATCGTTAGTGCAACCCATAATCAGCAAACCGTTGAAGAGTTGATCCGATTCGCTGATATCGCACTCTATGAAGCAAAATCTGCTGGACGAAATAATTGGCAGTTTTATGTGGAAGAGATGAACGAGCGCGTTCAACAAAAAAGGCAGATGGAAACCGACTTACGTACCGCTATTCGCCAGGAAGAGTTTTTCCTTGAATTTCAACCTCGCTTTAAAATTAATGAAAATACGCTGTGTGGAGCAGAGGCGCTGGTCCGGTGGAATCATCCTGTAAAAGGTCAGTTCAGCCCTGAGCATTTTATACCGATTGCCGAACAAACGGGCCTGATAGTCCAGTTAAGCGACTGGGTTCTTGATAAAGCCTGTAGAACGGCGCTTACATGGCCTGAGACATTATTTGTTTCCGTTAATTTATCACCGGTTGAATTCGAGCGAGGGGATATTATTGCCAGAATTAACACGGTATTACACAACACCGGGCTCGCCCCTCAGCGATTGGAATTGGAAATTACTGAATCAGTTCTGTTGGACGATGCGGCGAAAGTATTGACTATTATGTCGAGTCTTAAAAAAATCGGCGTGCGGTTAAGCATGGATGATTTTGGCACGGGATATTCATCACTTAGCTATTTGCGAAAATTTCCTTTCGATGGCATTAAAATAGACAGAAGCTTTATTGCTGACTTATTAGGATGCGATGCCAGTCAGGCGATCATTGAGTCTATTGTCGGTTTAGGACGTGCGCTTTCGATGACAGTAACCGCAGAAGGTGTAGAAACCGCTTATCAATTTGATGAATTGCTCAGCGTGAAATGCGATCAGGCGCAAGGTTATTTCCTTGGAAAACCGATGACGGAAAGGCTTTTTTGGCAAAATTGCATCTCAGAGAAGCCGCAGTTACTTCCGCCCAAGCCAATAAGCATGCATGGAGGCTTACATCCGCTCTAACGCCTATCTTTTACTGTGAGCTCACCACAAAAAAGCCCGCGAATGTGCGGGCTTAAAGCGACGGTTGCTAAAGGATTTTACTCTAAGCGAACAGCTCGATTATTCCCACTCGATCGTCGCAGGTGGTTTACCCGAAATATCATAAACCACGCGGGAAATGCCGTTCACTTCGTTGATGATGCGGTTTGAGACGCGGCCAAGGAAATCATACGGCAGGTGCGCCCAGTGCGCGGTCATGAAATCGATGGTTTCCACTGCTCGCAGTGAAACCACCCAATCGTATTTACGACCGTCGCCCATCACGCCGACAGAACGGACTGGCAGGAACACGGTGAACGCCTGGCTGACTTTATTGTAGAGGTCAGCTTTATGCAGCTCTTCGATGAAGATGGCATCAGCACGGCGCAGCAGGTCGCAATACTCTTTCTTCACTTCGCCCAACACGCGTACGCCCAAACCTGGACCCGGGAACGGGTGGCGATACAGCATGTCGTACGGCAGGCCGAGTTCCAGACCGATTTTACGCACTTCGTCTTTGAACAGCTCTTTCAGCGGCTCAACCAGGCCCATCTTCATCTCTTTTGGCAAACCGCCCACGTTGTGGTGCGATTTGATCACGTGCGCTTTGCCGGTGGCAGAAGCAGCTGATTCGATCACGTCAGGATAGATGGTACCCTGGGCCAGCCACTTCACGTCTTCCAGACGCAGTGCTTGCTCATCGAACACTTCAACAAATACGCGGCCGATGATTTTACGCTTCGCTTCAGGATCGTTTTCGCCCGCCAGCGCATCAAGGAAACGCGCTTCAGCCGCAACGTGCACGATGTTCAGACCAAAGTGGTCGCCGAACATGTCGAGCACCTGCTCCGCTTCATTCAGACGCAGCAGACCGTTGTCGACGAACACGCAGGTCAAACGCTCACCGATGGCGCGGTGCAGCAGCATCGCAGTCACAGAGGAGTCTACGCCGCCTGAGAGGCCGAGGATCACTTTGTCGTCGCCAACCTGCTGACGAATACGCTCAACCGCATCTTCAATGATTTTGGCTGGCGTCCACAGCGCTTCACAGCCGCAGATGTCACGGATAAAACGCTCCAGCATACGCAGGCCCTGACGGGTATGCGTCACTTCTGGGTGGAACTGCACGCCGTAGAATTTTTTCTCTTCGTTAGCCATGATGGCGAACGGACAGGTTTCGGTGCTGGCAACGGTTTCAAAACCGGCTGGGATGGCGGTGACTTTGTCGCCGTGGCTCATCCATACGTCCAGCAGCGGTTTACCTGCTGCGCTAATCGCATCTTCAATGTCACGCACCAGCGCGCTTTGGGTCAGCACTTCTACCTGCGCATAGCCAAATTCACGCTCGTTAGAGCCTTCAACCTTGCCGCCCAGCTGCATCGCCATGGTCTGCATGCCGTAGCAAACGCCCAACACGGGCACGCCCGCGTTGAACACGTATTCCGGCGCACGCGGGCTGTTCAGCTCGGTGGTGCTTTCCGGACCGCCAGAGAGAATGATGCCGTTCGGATTGAACTGGCGGATTTGCTCTTCGGTGACATCCCACGCCCAGAGTTCGCAGTAGACGCCCAGCTCACGCACGCGGCGCGCAACCAGCTGCGTATACTGAGAACCAAAATCGAGGATCAAAATACGATGTTTATGAATATTTTCAGTCGTCATTGAGGCGTTTCCATTGGGATGGACTTAATAATAAAAGCGCCCGGCGAGTGCCGGGCGCTAAATTTTACGGGATTACGAACCCATGCGGTAGTTTGGTGACTCTTTGGTGATGGTCACGTCATGCACGTGGCTTTCATTGATGCCCGCGCCGCTGATACGCACGAACTCTGCTTTAGTACGCAGATCGTCGATGGTCGGACAACCGGTCAGGCCCATGCAAGAACGCAGGCCGCCCATCTGCTGGTGCACGATCTCTTTCAGGCGGCCTTTATAGGCAACGCGGCCTTCGATACCTTCCGGTACCAGTTTGTCAGCGGCGTTATCGCTCTGGAAGTAACGGTCTGAAGAGCCTTTGGACATCGCGCCCAGAGAACCCATACCGCGGTAAGATTTGAACGAACGGCCTTGATACAGCTCGATTTCGCCCGGCGATTCTTCGGTACCGGCCAGCATTGAGCCCACCATTACGGCTGCTGCACCTGCAGCAATCGCTTTAGCGATGTCGCCTGAGAAGCGGATACCGCCATCAGCGATAACCGGGATACCGGTGCCTTCCAGCGCGGCAACCGCGTCAGAGACCGCAGTGATCTGTGGAACACCGACGCCGGTAACGATACGCGTGGTACAGATCGAGCCAGGACCGATACCCACTTTCACCGCGCTCACGCCGGCCTGCGCCAGCGCCAATGCGCCTGCACCGGTGGCGACGTTGCCGCCGATGATTTCCAGGTTCGGGTATTTTGCACGGGTTTCACGAATACGCTGCAGCACGCCTTCAGAATGACCGTGTGACGAGTCAATCAGCAGCACATCAACACCGGCAGCCACCAGCGCATCTACGCGCTCTTCGTTGCCTGCGCCCGCACCAACCGCAGCGCCTACGCGCAGACGGCCTTCGGCATCTTTACAGGCGTTAGGTTTACGTTCGGCTTTCTGGAAATCTTTAACGGTGATCATGCCCAGCAGGTGGAAGCTGTCATCAACTACCAGCGCTTTTTCAACACGCTTTTCGTGCATTTTGTGCAGCACAACTTCACGAGCTTCACCCTCTTTAACCGTGACCAGGCGCTCTTTCGGTGTCATCACCGCAGAAACAGGCAACGTCAGGTCGGTCACAAAACGCACGTCGCGGCCCGTGATGATGCCCACCAGTTCGTTTTCGGTGTTGACCACTGGGTAACCGGCAAAGCCGTTACGCTCGGTCAGCTCTTTTACGGCGGCCAGCGCGGTGGTTGGCAGCACGGTCTGCGGATCGGTAACGACACCGCTTTCGTGTTTTTTCACCTTACGAACTTCGTCCGCCTGGCGCTCAATTGACATGTTTTTGTGAATAAAGCCCAAACCCCCTTCCTGCGCCAGTGCAATCGCCAGACCGGCTTCGGTCACGGTGTCCATAGCAGCGGAGAGCATCGGGATGTTCAGACGAATGTTTTTCGTCAGTTGAGTGCTGAGATCAGCGGTGTTGGGTAAGACAGTGGAGTGAGCGGGAACGAGCAGAACGTCGTCAAATGTGAGGGCTTCTTTAGCGATTCTTAGCATTGCAATATCTCCACCTGGGGGCGATTAAAACAGATAAAATATTGCCGCGGCATTATACAGGCCGAAACCGATTGCCTCCAGTGTTTTTTCAGAAAAAGTCTTGATCCTCAGGGCAAGCAATGTAGTATCAGTTGATTAACCCTCTGATTTAAAATTTGATCTACATCACATGTCGCTACCGCCAACCGCCAATATTTTTACTGTCAGCCGCCTGAACACCACGGTGCGCCAACTGCTGGAAAATGAGATGGGCCTGGTGTGGCTCAGCGCTGAAATTTCAAATTTCACTCAGCCTTCTTCCGGCCATTGGTACTTCACGTTGAAGGATGACGGTGCACAAGTACGCTGCGCGATGTTCCGCAATAGCAATCGTCGCGTCACCTTCCGTCCTCAGCACGGCCAGCAAGTTTTAGTGCGCGCCAGCATCACGCTGTATGAACCGCGTGGTGATTATCAGTTGATTATCGAAAGCATGCATCCAGCCGGTGAAGGCTTGCTGCAACAGCAATTCGAACAGCTGAAAGCGCGTTTAGCAGCGGAAGGCTTGTTCGATCAGCAGTTCAAACAGCCGCTACCCGATCCGGCGCGTCTGGTGGGTGTGATTACCTCTGCCACCGGCGCCGCACTGCATGACGTGTTGCGGGTGCTGCATCGACGCGATCCGTCATTGCCGGTAATTATCTATCCTACGGCGGTGCAAGGCGTGGATGCGCCCGCTGGCATTGTGCGTGCCATTGAACTGGCCAACCAGCGTGATGAGTGTGACGTGCTGATTGTCGGCCGTGGCGGCGGTTCACTGGAAGATTTATGGAGTTTCAATGACGAGCGCGTGGCGCGGGCGATTTTTGCCAGCCGCCTGCCGATCGTCAGCGCCGTTGGGCACGAAACCGATGTCACCATCGCCGATTTCGTTGCGGACTTACGCGCGCCAACGCCTTCTGCCGCGGCAGAACTGGTGAGCCGTAATCAGCTGGAATTGTTGCGCCGTTTGCAGTCACAGCAGCAGCGCATGGAGATGGCGATGGATTTCTATCTGGCACAGCAACAGCGTCGCTTCACCCGCATTCAGCACCGTTTACAGCAGCAGCATCCGCAACTCCGTCTGGCGCGTCAGCAAACTGCGCTGTTCCAGCTGCAGCGTCGCCTTGGCGAAGCGATGGACCAGCGCATGCGTACCGCCAATCGTCAGCAGGATCGCCTGCTACAACGCCTTAATGCGCAGCAACCGCAGGGACGGATTCTGCGCGCTCAGCAGCAGCTCCAGCAGTGGCATTATCGTCTGCAGCAGGGCATGGAAAAGCAGCTCAATCACAACCGTCAGCGCTTTGGCAACCTGGCCGCGCAGCTGGAAGGCGTGAGTCCTTTGGCGACGCTGGCGCGTGGATTCAGCGTAACAACCGATACGCAAGGCCTGGTGGTGAAAAAAACTCAGCAGCTGAGCAAAGGCGATCTGTTGCGTACCCGGTTGGATGATGGCTGGGTGGAAAGCCAGGTTACCGCGCTTGAACCGCAGAAATCCCGGAGCCGTAAAGCGCGTTGATAGTATGAAAACTATACTTTCTGGCACATTCACTAAGAAGCCAGGGAGTTTGGTATGCCTTTTAGCGTAATTCCTCCATACATGCTGCGTAACATCATCGATAACTGCTCCGGTGCGCAGCAAGACTATGCGCGCCGCACCCTCACCCACGTTCAGCAACTGATGGCTGAACATAATCATCAAACCACCAACGCCGACACCGCTAAGCCAGGCATCGTACAGCGCGCTATCTACGACGCCGAGGGCACGCAAAATCTGCCCGGCACGTTAATCCGCGAGGAAGGCCAGCCCGGAAACGGCGACGTCGCGGCTGAAGAAGCATGGAACTATCTCGGCATTACCTACGATTTCTTCTGGCAAACCTATCAGCGCAATTCCCTCGATAACAAAGGCCTCAAGCTCGATGGCACCGTGCATTACGGTAAGGAATACCAGAATGCCTTCTGGAACGGCCAGCAGATGGTATTTGGCGACGGTGACGGCCAGATTTTCAATCGCTTCACCATCGCGCTGGATGTTGTCGCGCACGAACTGACGCACGGCATAACGGAAACCGAAGCCGGACTGATCTACTTCCAGCAGGCAGGCGCACTGAACGAATCGATGTCTGATGTTTTTGGCTCACTGGTGAAGCAGTTTCATCTTAAGCAGAGCGCCGATCAGGCTGACTGGATCATCGGTGAAGGTTTGCTGGCGGGTGGGATCAATGGCCGCGGGTTGCGCTCAATGTCGTCACCCGGCACCGCTTATGACGATCCGGTGCTGGGCAAAGATCCACAACCGGCCAATATGGATCACTATATCGAAACGCGTGAGGACAACGGCGGCGTGCATCTCAACTCCGGCATTCCTAATCGCGCCTTCTATCTCGCCGCTAAAGCGTTGGGCGGCTTCGCGTGGGAACTGGCGGGTCAAGCCTGGTATGACACGCTGTGCGACAAGACGCTACCGCAGGATGCCGATTTCAGCACCTTTGCGCGCTTTACCGTGCAGCACGCCAATCAACGGTTTAATCAATCAGTGGCGGAGAAAATTCAATCCGCCTGGCAGCAGGTGGGCGTAACGTGGACATCCAACTGACCGACGATGCCATCATTGAGCTGGCGCGTGAAGGCGGTATCGCCTTTATACCCAAGCTGCGCGGTGAGCGGCGTTTTACCCTGGCGGACTTGCCCGAGCCGCAAAAACAGCGCGTCTGCCAGGTGCTGGAACAGGCCATGCCGCTCGGCGAACCGGAAGATCAAGCGGCAAACATGGGACGTGGCGATCAACGCTATTACCGCATTCAAATCACCTATGCCACACATCGTGAGGCTGGGACACTGGTGATTTTAATTCCAGAACAACTGGCACCACCCGAGCTGCAATCGCTGTGGCGCGACGGCGAATAGGTTATCAGAGATCTCTCAAGGCATAGCGTAACTGACTGACTATACTCATTATGTGGCTAGCTAGTCCACGTCGAAGAAAACACCCTTAGATGAGGTCTCTGCTATGACACAAAAAAAGCAACGAGGTGGTGCCGGGAACTTTGCAGAGGACCCGGAGCGCGCCAGGGAAGCAGGTAGCGCTGGCGGCAAAGTCAGCGGGGGTAATTTCAGAAACGATCCTGAAAGAGCCAGGGAAGCTGGAAGAAAAGGAGGTCAAAAAAGCCGCCGCCCTTCCAAGCAGCAGTAATTAAGGTGCCTTAAAGGAAGAGATGTGCCACGGAAGGTTTTAAAAAAAAGGCCGACATCATGATGTCGGCCTTTCTCATAGTTGAACTTACTTGCTGTCTGGCAGCGCGTAAGCAATCACGTAATCACCACGGTCTGGTGACTGACGTGCGCCACCTGCGGAGATCAGGATGTACTGTTTGCCGGTTTTCGGCGAAACGTAGCTGATTGGACCGCCCTGGCTGCCGACTGGCAGACGTGCTTTCCACACTTCTTTACCGGTTGAGCTATCGAAAGCGCGCAGATAGTAATCCTGCGTACCCGCGATGAACACCAGGCCACCCTGCGTAGCCAGTGTGCCGCCTAAGGTCGGCATACCAATTGGCATCTTCGCGCGCATCTTGATGCCAAATGGACCGGTATCTTCGACGGTACCCACCGGCACCTGCCACACGATCTGACGGGTTTTCATATCAATCGCCGACAGCGTACCGAACGGCGGAGCCTGGCATGGAATGCCCAGCGGTGACATGAAGCGGTTTTTATTTACCGCATACGGTGTGCCTTTCAGCGGAACCGCGCCCATACCGGTGTTGATCGCTTCGCCACCGTTGCTGGCTGCGGTCTTGCTGGTGTCTTGTGGAATCATCTGTACCCACAGGCCCAGACGCATATCGTTGACGAACATATATTGATTGTTCGGGTCAAACGAGATACCGCCCCAGTTCATACCGCCCAGTGAACCCGGGAAGCTGAGGGATTTATCGGTGTCCGGTACAGTAAACAGACCATCGTAACGCATGCCTTTAAAGGCAATACGGCACGCCAGTTGGTCGAACGGCGTTGCACCCCACATATCAGACTCAGACATTTTCTGATTGCCGATGTTTGGCATTTCTACCGAATGCGGCTGCGTTTTGGTGTACTGCTCGTTCGGGATGTGACCCTGCGGCATCGGCAGCTCTTCAACTTTGGTCAAAGGCTTGCCGGTCAGGCGGTCCAGCACCCAAATCATGCCGGTTTTTGCCCCGATAACAACGGCTGGCTTGTTGGTGCCATCCTTCATCGGGAAGTCTACCAGGCTTGGCTGCATTGGCAGATCAAAGTCCCACAGATCGTTATGCACGGTCTGATAAACCCATTTCTGCTTACCGGTAGTCGCATCCAGCGCCAGGATTGAGGCGCCGTATGTGTGATCCAGTTTGGTACGGTTCGCACCCCACAGATCCACTGACGAGCTACCCATTGGCAGGAACACGGTGTTCATCGCCGGATCGTAAGACATTGGTGCCCACGAGTTCGGTGTGCTGCGGGTGTAATCTTTGCCCGGCATCAAAATCGCATTGGGATCGTCATTGCCTGGGTCAAACGCCCAACGCATCTGACCGGTGATCACGTCAAAACCACGCAGCACGCCGCCAGGCATATCGGTTTGGACGTTATCCGCAACGCGACCGCCCACCACCACGGTGGTACCGGCCATCGCGGGAGGTGAAGTCAGCTGATATTGCGGATCGGGCGCATTGCCCAGGCCGGCTTTCAGGTCAACCACACCGTGCGTACCGAAGGTGTCGCACAGCTCACCGTTGTCGGCGTTAATAGCAATCAGACGCGCATCAATTGTGTTCATCAGAATACGACGCTGACAAGTATCACCCGCAGGCAGCACAGCGGCAGTGACCGGCGTTGAACCCGGCTGCGTTGGCTGCTGCAGCGGTTTAGTCGCATCGAAATAGGCTAAGCCACGGCAGCGGTTCCACACTTCGGCCTGCGCGTTGATTTCGCGTTTCCAGATTTCCTTACCGCTGTCTGCTGCAACCGCAATCACATTGTTGTGCGGGGTGCACAGGAATAGCGTGTTACCCACCTGCAATGGGGTTTGCTGATCTTCCGCGCCGTTACCGGTTGGGCTGATCGGCGTATCGCCAGTGTGGAAAGTCCAGGCGACCTGCAAGTCTTTCACGTTATCGCGGGTAATCTGATCGATGGCAGCGAAGCGGTCGCCACCCGGCGTACGGCCGTAGCTGCTCCAGTCTTGCTGAGGTTTTGATTTATCGACCGGAATCAGCGGCAGCTGTTTACCGTCAAACGCAACGGAAGGATGCGGCTGGAACATCTGCACGAAGGTGGCCACCATGCCAACCACGATAACCGCAGACAGCGCATAAGAGACTTTCGCCAGAGAGCTTTTGCCTTCGCTTTTACGCAGGGCTGGCCAGGTGAGGAACGCAAACAGCATCAAGCCCGCTGGCACCATCAAGCGCGATACCAACGGCCAGAAATGCAAGCCCGCATCAAACAGTGACCAAATCAGCGTGCCAGCAAACACCAGAATAAACAGGGTGACGGCGGATGATTTGCGACGGAAGAACTGAATGGCCGACAGCAGCATGACGATACCGGCGATAAGGAAGTACCAGCTGCCGCCCAGCGCGACCAGCTTGCCGCCGCCGATAGCGAAGAACAAGCCGATTGCCAGCAGGACCAAGCCAAACAGTACGGACCAGATGCTCAGCCCTTTGCCGGGACGAGCGGAATTTTCTGCCATAACAAAAACTCTCCTGAAAAAATAAAGCGCTGGTGCCGATAAATCTGTGGCAGCCGATGACAAGGCCCCAGCCGAAGCGGGGGACAGGAACAATTTCGTTACGCTTTATTTTATATCTATTGGTACGGGTGCAATGCCCGTGATTCGGCGCTTGTGAGCGAGGACACAACGCAGGTGAGAGTGATTCTCGCTACAAGGCGGCAGGATTGTACCACCTGGTACAATAAAAAGTGAATATCCATAACGCGGTAGTCACTGGTTAATAGCATTTTTGCTACAAATCCAGTCGTAAGCTATTAATAACTATGACGCCGGGCGGCGAATTTTCTTACTGCAACGCTAAGTCGGGGATAAATTCGACACGCTTCTTCGAAATGAGTCCATCACCGTGCGGGCAAAAGTAGTCCACCGCACCGCAGGCTTTCAGCACCTGCAAAGGTTGATGGCAATCAGGGCACAAGGCGATGTGCGTGAAATGACGTTCGCAGTGGGAGCAGTCAAAACCGGTTTCATCGTGAGTCAGCGGCTGCTGGCAGATTGGGCATGGAGAATTCATAGAACATCCTCTGCATTTGGCGGTTGGTCGCCATAAATGGCGTAATGCCGCTCAGTTATGCGCCGCATTAAATCACCGCACATTCCGTAGCGGCGCGATTTATCGCGCAATAAATTACAGGTGCATAAAAAAAGGGCCCTGCTGGGCCCTTCTCATTTTAACGCTTGTTCTTCTTCAGGTGCGACATCAGACGCTGACGTTTACGCTGCTGCGTTGGCGTCAGCAGGTTGCGTTTGCCCGCGTACGGGTTATCGCCCTCTTTGAACTGAATACGGATGGGCGTGCCCATCACGTTGAGTGAACGACGGAAGTAGTTCATCAGGTAACGCTTATAGGAATCCGCCAGATCCTTGACCTGGTTGCCGTGAATCACCACGATTGGCGGGTTATACCCCCCGGCATGCGCATATTTCAGCTTCACGCGGCGACCACGTACCAACGGCGGCTGGTGATCGTCGGCTGCCATGGTCATGATGCGCGTCAGCATTGCGGTGCCCACACGTTTGGTAGAGCAGTCGTATGCTTCGGTCACGGATTCGAACAGGTTACCCACGCCGCTGCCGTGCAGGGCAGAAATAAAGTGGATGCGCGCAAAATCGATAAAGCCCAGACGGAAGTCCAACTGCTCTTTGACTTCATCTCGCGCTTCCTGCGTCATGCCATCCCACTTGTTGACCACAATCACCAGTGAGCGCCCACTGTTGAGGATGAAGCCAAGCAGCGACAGATCCTGATCGGAAATCCCGGCACGCGCATCAATGACCAGCATCACTACGTTAGCGTCTTCAATTGCCTGCAACGTTTTGATAACGGAGAATTTTTCTACATTTTCGGTGATTTTACCGCGCTTACGTACGCCCGCGGTATCAATCAGAACATACTCACGATCGTCACGTTCCATCGGAATGTAGATGCTATCGCGCGTGGTGCCTGGCATGTCAAAGACCACAACACGATCTTCGCCAAGAATGCGGTTAGTTAGCGTTGACTTACCCACGTTAGGGCGGCCAACGATAGCCAGTTTGATCGGCAGTGTGGTGGGGTCGAAATCTTCTTCTTCCTCTTCCTCCAGCGCCTTCTCACCCTCTTCTTCTAATTCTGCCCAATAGGCGGCATTCTCTTCTTCTTCGGTGAGTTCCACTTCCGGAACGATTTCTTCCATCCACGGCAGCAATGCCGTTTCCAGTAGACTGTTAACTCCACGGCCATGCGAAGCTGCAATGGCGTGAATCTCACCTAAGCCCAGCGCATAGAAATCCAGCACTGCCGCTTCCGGGTCAATACCGTCAGTTTTGTTGGCGACGACAAAGGTGGCTTTTTCACGTGCACGCAGATGATTAGCGATTTGCTGATCCGCCGGCATCACGCCCGCGCGCGCATCCACCATAAACAGCACCACATCCGCTTCTTCAATCGCCAATAGCGACTGCTCCGCCATGCGGTTTTCAACGCCTTCCTCGGTGCCATCAATACCGCCGGTATCAATAACAATAAATTCGCGCCCTTCCACTTCGGCGCGACCATATTTGCGATCGCGAGTCAGTCCAGGAAAATCCGCTACCAGCGCATCACGTGTGCGTGTTAAACGGTTAAATAGCGTAGATTTTCCCACATTGGGACGCCCAACCAGCGCGACCACAGGTACCATAACACTTGCCTCAGTTTTTAAAATAATTCGCCCGAATGGCGTGATTATAACGACATTTGACGCCAGGCGTCAGGCTGAAGGCGCAAAGAATACCATGCCTGACTAAAAACGAAACGGCCCCTGACGAATCAGGAGCCGTATAAGCGAGCGGGAAACGCGTTCCCGCAAAGCCAATTCCTTAACGGGTGATGGCGTAAACTTCTCCGCCTTTCGCCTGGATCAGCAGTTTGTCACCGGCCACAACCGGTTCAGTCTGGAAGCCATCGCTGTCCAGTTTCTGCTGCGCGACGAAGCGACCGTCAAGGGTGTTGATCCAGTGCAGATAACCTTCGCTATCACCCACCACCAGATAGCCGTTGAACAGCACTGGCGAAGTCAAATTACGATGCAGCAGATCGCTTTGACGCCAGATGGCTACGCCACCGTCAGCATTCAGGGCGATCACGCGGTCATCCTGATCGACCAGATAGATACGACCGGCATCAACCACCATGTCTTTAACGCCGCCAATCTCACGTTTCCACAGCACCTGACCGGAGCGCAGATCCAGCGCGGTAAGATTACCGTTGTACGCAAGCGCATAAACGACACCGTTAACCACGACTGGCGTGGTATCGACATCGCTCAGGCGATCGATTTCAGTGGCGCCGCTTGGCTGCGAAATACGCTGCTGCCAAATCAGCTGACCTTGATTAACAATGACTGCGCTGACGCGGCCATTGTCGCCACCGACGATTGCGCCGCCAAAGGCCACGGTCGGTGCCGATTCACCGCGCAGTGACAGCGCTGGCATATCGAGGTTGACGGTCCATTTGACAACGCCAGTGCTTTGATCAAGACCTTGCAACATACCGTTGCTGGTGTGCACCAGCACTAAACCGTCGCTCACCACCGGACGCGACAGCGCTTCACCGGCGACTTTGGTCTGCCAGGCAATACCACCATCGCTGGTATTCAACGCAAATACCTGACCACGTTCGCTACCGATGTAGATGCGATCGCCGCTGGCGGTGACGCCGCCAGAAAGCAGCGCAGAGATGTTTTTCGAGAAGAAGCCGGTTTTCTCAGAGAGATCGACTTTCCATTTCTCTTTACCATTGCTGGCATCAAGCGCTTTAACCACACCAAAACGATCCGCAGCATACACGGTACCGTCCAGCCAGGCTGGATGCAGATTGGAATAGAAATCACCAACGCCGTCCCCGACCGAGGTGCTCCACGCAGTCTGCGGCGTAAACTGGTTTTCCACTTTAGGCAGCGGGGCCATTTTCACTACATCTTCTTCGCCGCTGAACAGCGAGCAACCGCTGAGCAGAGTGACTGAAATCAGCCCTGGCAGCAGGTATTTACGTAATTCCATGTGCGCTCTCTTGACTGGCTTAACTTAAGTTATTCATCTTCATCTGCAGCATTTGCTTCAGCGCAGGAGAGGCCTGCGATTCAGCACCTTTGCTCCAGGCATCACGCGCGCCCTGCTTATCGCCTTTGCTCAGCAGTGCTTCGCCACGAATGTCCGCTACAATGGCTGTCCAGCCATCACCTTTAACATTGTTAAGGGTAGAAAGTGCGGCATCGGCCTGACTTTGCTGCAATTGAATGCGTGCCAGACGCAGGTTAATCACCGCCTGCAGGTTGGCATCTTTGGTATCTTTCAGCCCACTCTGTAACAGAGCGATAGCTTTATCTAACTGATTAGTCTCAACATACTGCTTAGCCAGATCCAGCGAAGCCAACGCACCATAGGTATTGTTGTTTTCGCTGGCGAAAGTGGCCACCGCTTGCAGCGAATCAGGCTTGTCCGCCTGCATCGCACTAGTCAGCTGTTGATATTCTGCTGATGCCGCTTTATCGGTTCCTTCCTGATGGCTGGACCAGAAACGCCAGCCACCCAGCGCAGCGATACCGATGATTACGCCTACGGCCAGGAATTTGCCGTTATTGGCAAAGAACTGACGCAGCGCGTCAACTTGTTCGTTTTCGTTGCTGTAAACTTCCACGCAATCCCTCTCTTTAAAATGGCTGTTGCAGTGCTGCGCTTACTGCAGCAGCGTGCGCAACGTTGCAGCGGCGTCGCTCTGAGCCAGCGTCTGTTGATCGCCGGTACGCAAGTCTTTCACCACAACCTGGCCCGCGTTCACTTCATCTTCGCCCAGCACCAGCGCAATGCGTGCGCCCCACTTATCTGCACGGGCAAACTGCTTCTTGAAGTTACCGCCACCGAAGTTGGTCATCAGCTTCAACGCGGGATCAGCATCACGCAGTTTTTCCGCCAGTTGCATCGCGGCGGACTGAACGCCCTGCCCCGAAGCGATAACATAGACATCAACAATGCGCATCGGTTCAAATTCTGGATTAACCGCTTGCACCAGCAACACCAAACGCTCCATGCCCATGGCAAAACCCACGGCTGGCGTGGCACGACCACCCAACTGTTCGACCAGACCATCGTAACGTCCGCCACCGCACACCGTGCCCTGCGAACCGAGGCTGCTGGTCACCCATTCAAACACGGTACGGTTGTAGTAATCGAGACCGCGCACCAGGCGCTGGTTGATGCGATATTTAATGCCAGCGTCGTCGAGCAACCCGCACAAGCCACTGAAATGCGCACGTGATTCCTCATCGAGGAATTCGCCCAGCGTTGGAGCATCGTTTAACAGTTTCTGGATGTCAGGATTTTTGCTGTCGAGCACGCGCAGTGGGTTGGTGTACATGCGGCGCTTGCAATCTTCGTCCAGTACGTCCTGATGTTGCTCAAGAAACGCCACCAGCGCGCTGCGATAGTTGGCGCGCGCGTCCAGCGAACCGATAGAGTTCAGCTCCAGCTCGACGTGCTCAGCGATACCTAACGCTTTCCACCAGCGCGCGGTCATCATAATTAGCTCAGCATCAACGTCCGGGCCTTGCAGGCCGAAGACTTCCACACCCATTTGGTGAAACTGACGGTAACGACCTTTCTGCGGACGCTCGTAGCGGAACATCGGACCGGTGTACCACAGACGCTGTTCCTGGTTGTACAGCAGACCGTGCTCGATACCGGCGCGCACGCAGCCTGCGGTGCCTTCCGGACGCAGCGTCAGGCTTTCGCCGTTGCGGTCTTCAAAGGTGTACATCTCTTTCTCAACCACGTCGGTGACTTCACCGATCGCGCGGCTGAACAACGGGGTGTGCTCAACGATTGGCAGACGGATTTCACTGTAACCATAGCTGGCCAGCACCTGCTTGAGAGTGCCTTCAATACGCTGCCAAATTGCGGTATCCGCCGGCAGGTAATCGTTCATCCCGCGAATCGCTTGAATATTCTTCGCCACGTTAGAATCTCTTTAAGACAAAAAAACCTGAGCGGCATCATACCTTATGAGGATGAAACCGCACAGGTTCAATCACAAACTGGCACGCGACTGGCGCGCACCAGGCTTATTTTTCCAGCTGCTGCACGTTGATGCGGCGGCTTTCATCCAGCATGCTGGCTTTGGCGCGGATACGCGCTTCCAGCTGATCGATCATGTCGTTGTTATCGAGACGATCGCGCTGGCGTACGCCATCTTCGTAGAAGCCGCTTTTCTTGGCCCCGCCGGTTACGCCGAGGGTAGAAACCGTGGCTTCCCCCGGACCGTTCACCACGCAACCGATAATGGAAATATCCATCGGCGTGATGATGTCTTCCAGACGCTCTTCCAACGCATTGACCGTACCGATGACATCAAACTCCTGACGCGAACAGGTCGGGCAGGCAATAAAGTTGATGCCACGCGCGCGGATGCGCAGAGACTTGAGGATGTCATAGCCGACTTTCACTTCTTCAACCGGATCGGCCGCCAGTGAAATACGCAGCGTATCGCCGATGCCTTCGGCCAGCAGCAGGCCTAAACCAATCGCCGATTTAACTGAGCCCGCGCGCGCGCCACCCGCTTCGGTGATACCGAGGTGCAGCGGCTGATCGATGGCTTTCGCCAACAGACGATAGGATTCAACGGCAAGGAAGACGTCAGACGCTTTGACGCTTACTTTGAACTGATCAAAGTTAAGGCGATCGAGATGATCCACATGGCGCATCGCAGATTCGAGCAGCGCCTGCGGTGTTGGCTCACCGTATTTTTCCTGCAGATCTTTTTCCAGCGAACCGGCATTCACGCCGATACGGATCGGAATATTGTAATGACGCGCACAATCCACCACCTGGCGGATACGCTCGTTGTTGCCGATATTGCCTGGGTTGATACGCAGACAATCGACGCCATATTCCGCGACTTTCAATGCGATGCGATAGTCAAAGTGAATGTCCGCTACCAGCGGCACGTTGACCTGTTGCTTAATCAGTTTGAAGGCTTCAGCCGCATCCATCGTGGGAACGGAGACGCGAACGATATCAACCCCGACGCGCTCAAGCTGGCGAATCTGGTTAACGGTGGCGTCCACATCAGTGGTGCGGGTGTTGGTCATTGACTGAACGGCGATGGGCGCGCCATCACCAACTGGCACCTTGCCGACGTAAATCCGTGTTGATTTGCGACGGATAATGGGTGCTTCGTTATGCATATTCTCTCTCCACAATTACCCGGAAAGCGCGCTGCGCGTTATTGCGCACCCAGCGTCAGACGGGCAACCTGGTTATTACGGATAAAACGACTTAAATCAACGGGCTGATTCTGATATTGCACGTCAACCGCACTTGGTGCGCCAATTTTCAGACGATACGGAGCCGTTCCGGACAAACTTAGCTTACCGCCACTACGTTGCAGACCGCTGAACAGCTTCTTACCGGTCGCATCGCTCACTTCCAGCCAGCAATCTGCTTTGAAGTTCATCACCACAGCATTCGGATCGCCTGCCGGTTGGCTGACTGCTGCATTCGCGGTAGGCATTTGGCCTGCAGGAACGCTATTCGCCGGTGCTGGAGACGTCGCCGCTGGCGGCGCCGTATCAATCGGCGCCTGGCTTGGCGAAACCACGGCGTTGTCGCTGCCGCTGGTTTGCGCTGTAGTGTTATTGCTCGCAGCCGGTGTGCTGCTCGCGTTGTTGCTTTCAGGCGTAGCCACAGCGCCAGCACCGTTATCGACTGGCGTACCGGCAGCGTTGGTATCTGCATCGGCATTGCTATCGGTACTGTTGTCACCCAACGGAATGGATTGGCTATTGTCGCCGCTGCCGTTTTGATCGGCCATCGACACCAAATCAGCCTGTGACGCTTTATGATTCTGCCACCACCACGCACCAGTCAAACCGACAACGACGAAAATCACCAACCAGGTGAAGATCATTAGCCAGCCATCGCGCTTTTTACGACGCTTACCCAATGAGAAGCTCTGCATCGGCTCGATTTTGGCGGCGCGCATGGGGGCCTGCTTTGCCATCATCGGCAGCAGGTCATCTTCTGGCACATGCACCAGACGAGCATAAGAGCGAATGTAACCGCGCAGGAATGTAGACGCTAAATCAGCAGGTGATTTGTCCTCTTCAATATCGCGTACGGTAGTAAGTTTTAGGCACAGGCGTTCAGCGACGTTTTGCTGGGTCAGTCCCATTTGCTCACGGGCCAGACGCAGGCGTTCACCTGTGGAATGTACTGCAGAATTCTCTTGAGTGGCTTCAGTATTCATTAGCTAAATAACGCTGGTACTGTATCGATTGTGGAAAACTTCGCGCCAACCGGTCGCCATAACGTGTAACGTCAGCAGCGTTTCCCTGTTGCGCGGCGAAACGTATCTGTAACCATAAGCTCTCAGCCGTTGCAGGCAAATGCTGATGGTACACTTCTAAAAGCAGCGGAACCGACTTCTGTTCCCGCTGTTCAAGCCGCCTTTCCACTTCCCTTAGCAGTTGACTGCCCTGCTCCGGTGCGGCATCCAGCGCGTAACCTAATTGCTCGCGCGCTGCGGCACTCTCATCAGCCTGCAGGTAACAATAGCCCGAAAACAGGAATGCATCCTGACGAGCATCGATTTCCTGCGCCTCAATTGCCAGCTTAAACTGTTGATGCGCTTCGTCATACTGCCTTAAACCGCAGAGAAACGCACCGTAATTGTTAGCGACGTAACCATTCCGCGGCGCTAACTGCTGTGCGCGTTGGTAGTGCCAGCGCGTTTGTGCGCTATTCTGTTGCGCCTGCGCCACACGAGCAAGGGCTAACGGAACGCGATAATCCTTTGGCGCTGCCTGCTGAGCACGTAACAAATTGCGCTGCGCGGCGGCATAATCCTTCACTGCCAGATAGTGCAATCCGAGCTGCAAGCGGATATCCGCTGCGCTTTGCCTGGCAGGATGATTGACACAACCGGTTACAACAAAGCCCGCCAGAATCGCGGCGAATAATCCTTTATGCATTTCAGTCTCTCCCTAAAAAATATGCGGAGAGACTGACATGAGTTACGCCCGCTGAATATCAGCAGGCGCTGGCTTTCAGAGCGCCTTCACAGAGATGGCTTCGCCCGCCATTTTCTTACGCAGCGTACGCTTAGTCCGGTCAATCACATCGCCTGCTAACTGACCACAAGCAGCGTCGATATCGTCACCACGGGTTTTACGCACAATGGTGGTGAAACCGTAATCCATCAGGACTTTGGAGAAGCGATCGATACGGCTGTTAGAGCTACGGCCATACGGCGCGCCGGGGAACGGGTTCCACGGAATCAGGTTGATTTTGCACGGCGTCTCTTTTAGCAGTGCCGCCAGCTCATGCGCATTGTCGGTGCTGTCATTGACGTGATCCAACATCACGTACTCAATGGTCACGCGGCCCTGATTGGCGTTGGACTTACCGATATAGCGTTTTACCGCCGCAAGGAAAGTCTCAATGTTGTACTTTTTGTTGATCGGCACGATCTCGTCACGAATGGCATCATTCGGCGCATGCAGCGAAATCGCCAGCGCTACGTCGATCATATCACCCAGCTTGTCCAGCGCCGGCACCACACCTGACGTTGACAGCGTAACGCGACGTTTTGACAGACCGAAACCGAAGTCGTCCAGCATGATATCCATTGCCGGCACCACGTTGTTCAGGTTAAGCAGCGGCTCGCCCATGCCCATCATCACCACGTTGGTGATCGGACGTTGACCGGTAATTTTCGCGGCACCGATGATTTTCGCGGCGCGCCATACCTGGCCAATAATCTCTGACACGCGCAGGTTGCGGTTAAAGCCCTGCTGCGCCGTCGAACAGAATTTGCACTCCAGCGCACAGCCTACCTGTGAAGAGACGCACAGGGTTGCGCGATCCGCTTCCGGGATATAGACGGTTTCAACCAGCTGGTCGCCCACGCGAATTGCCCATTTAATGGTGCCATCGGTGGAACGCATCTCTTCCGCCACTTCCGGTGCACGGATTTCAGCGCGCTGCATCAGCTTACCGCGCAGCACTTTGTTGATGTCAGTCATCTGCTCGAAATCATCGCAGCAGTAGTGGTACATCCACTTCATGACCTGATCGGCACGGAACGGCTTTTCGCCCATCTCAAGAAAGAATTCACGCATCTGCTGACGGTTGAGATCCAGCAGGTTAATTTTTTCGTTTTTTGGGGAAACAATCACGGGGGAAGCGGACGACGGCGTCACAATCTGTTCGGACATAATGTTCTCTGGCCTCGTTGTTACACGTTACGGCTCTGGTTAATAGTAGGAAAAAAACAGCGCCCTCGCTGAGGCTAGCTCAACAAGGGCGCGTAATTGTACTACATCTGCTGCATGATGCCAGGGGAACCGTTTCACCGATGTTGAACAGCTGTAAAGACGCGTGTCCGCCTGACCCTCAATGCACTTAGCGAGTGCGTGGGCAGACTTCGTTTTCTGCGAAGAAGTACGCGATTTCGCGTGCTGCAGATTCAGCAGAGTCAGAACCGTGGGTCGCGTTCTCGGTGAAGCTGTCAGCATAATCAGCACGCAGAGTACCTGCCAGCGCGTTATCTGGGTTAGTTGCACCCATCAGATCGCGGTGACGCTGAACAGCGTTTTCGCCTTCCAGTACAGAAACCACAACTGGACCAGAAGTCATGAATTCAACCAGACCATCAAAGAATGGACGGCCTTTGTGCTCAGCGTAGAAGCCTTCAGCCTGCTCTTTGGTCAGGTGCAGCATTTTTGCGCCAACGATTTTGAAGCCCGCGCTTTCAAAACGGTTATAGATTGCACCAATCACGTTCTTAGCGACGGCGTTTGGTTTCACGATTGAGAAAGTACGTTCGATTGCCATGTTGACCTCTAGTTAGCATCCTGAAGAATCCGGGAGCTCCTCCCGGTAAGAAAACGCGCCGATTATAGGGACATCATGGCGCGTTGCCTATTGGCGATTGGTGGAATTATTGAAAATAATTGATTTTTGTCGGGGCACACAGGCAAAAAGTATGCCATATCCATGTGCTCAACCGCGGGTAAAGGCCACCGACGACAGCTGCCCCGCTTCATCCATCACCACCAACTGATAACTTCCCGGCTCATCCAGTACCAGCGCCGCACTCTTGTTGCTCGCGTTACGCTCAAGCGGTTGCCCGTTTAAAAACCACCAGCGCTGCTCACCTTGCCCGCCCTGCACGGCTACCGACATCACCAGCACCACTTTGCCCGGCAACGGCTGTACGCGTTGACCATTGATCACACCGGTAATCACCATGGGCGGCGCATTGCCCTGATTGAGTGGCGGACAAGTGGGATCGATCGGCGGCAAGCGCTGGGCACGCCGTTCCGCATCCGGCAGCCAGGGTTCAAGTGGCAGCGGCCACATCAGGCGCTCGCGGCTTTGTGCATCCGGGCAATCTGCCGCCACGCGCAATCCCCGGCTGTTTTGCCAGTAGCGCTGGCGTAAGCCATTGACGCTCTCCTGCCCCGACGCCAGCAGCGTGGGTGGCACCGTTTGATTCAATACCCAACTCTGACGACGCTGGCGACAGTTCTCGTCGCCGAAGGGTAACGGCTGTCCGCCAGGCCAGCAGATGCTCATGGCGCTGACCGATGACGGGCGCGGATCGCGCGGCGCACCGTTCACCGGCATATGCCCCGCCAGCAGATTATTGACCTGATTCATCACCGGCACCGCCGAGGCAAAACCAAACTGACCGGCGACGGGCGTTGCATCAGGCCGTCCTACCCATACGCCAATCAGATAGCGCGGGGTGATACCTATCGTCCATGCATCGCGATAGCCATAGCTGGTACCGGTTTTCCACGCCAACGGCACTACGTCTGCCACCGCACCGCTGGCCGAGGGTTGTGCCGCGCCTGCCAGAATGCGCCGTACAATCCATGCCGCGCCCGGCGACAATAGCGGCCTTTCTTGCAAGGGTTGTGTCGTCAGCCAGCGTAACTGCGCCGCGTTACCGTGCCGGGCAAAGGCGCTGTAGGCAGCCATAATCTCATCCATACGCGCGCCGGTGCCACCCAGCACCAACGAAAGATTTGGCTCCGCCCCTGCAGGAAAGCGCAGACTCAAACCCACATTACGTAATCGCGCGGCGATGTTTTTTGGCCCCAGCGCATCCAGCAATTGTACAGCAGGTAAATTGAGCGATCGCTCCAGCGCATCACTGGCGCTCACCGGCCCGTGAAAGCCCGAATCAAAGTTACCGGGACGATAGTCGCCGAATCGACGCGGCACATCCTGCAGCAGCGATTCACCATGAATGAGCCCTTCATCCAGCGCCATACCATAGACAAAGGGCTTCAACACCGATCCCGGCGATCGCACGCTGGATATCATATCGACGTGACCAAAACGGCTGTCGTCATTGAAATCCACCGATCCGACATAGCCGCGCACTTTCATGTTTTGATGATCCACCACCAGCAGCGCCAGCGAGGTTCGCGGCGGCAGGTTGCTTTTCAGCGACGCAGCCAGATTCTCGAGTTCGCGCTGTAGCGACACATCTATCGTTGAGGTGATTTTGTTGTCGGGCGACAGCGACAACAAGCGGCGGGCCAGCAGCGGCGCACGTTGCGGCATCTGACGCGGCGGCAGCCACACCGCTTCTTGTTTGATATCGGCGACATCCTGCGCTGACCAGACGTGATATTCCGCGAGGCGATCCAGCACTTTATTGCGTGCGACTTCGGCGCGTTGCGGCCAGCGGTCAGGACGCAAGCGGCTCGGCGCCTGAGGCAGCACCGCCAGTAGTGCTGCCTCACCTTTGGTGAGCTGTGAAGGCGGTTTCCCCAGCCACATCCAGCTCGCTGCGCCAACACCCTCAACCGTGCCGCCAAAAGGGGCGCGATTGAGATACAGCGTAAGGATGTCGCGTTTAGAGAGATGATATTCCAGCTGTAGCGCGCGCCACGCCTGCACCACTTTGCCACGCAGGGTGCGCGGTTGCGGATCAATAAGACGCGCCACCTGCATAGTGAGCGTGCTGCCGCCGGACACCACGCCGTGATGCAACACGTTTTGCCCCACTGCGCGCACAATCGCCATGGGATTGATGCCGGGATGATGCCAGAACCAGCGATCTTCGTAGGTCAGTAGCGCCTCAATGTAGGCGGGCGACACATCGTCCAGTGCTACCGGATAACGCCACACGCCCTGTTTGTCAGCAAAACGCCACAGCGGCGTGCCGTCTTCGGCCACCACGACGCGCGCCGGTTGCACGTCGTGCAGCGGCAATGGCGTGAGTCGATCCAGCAGCCACAACGCAACCAGCAGCGCCAGTAAAAAAAGCGGCAGCCAGCGCCACCGCTTTAGTCGGTTACTTCCAGACATCAATTCTTAACGCACATTGAGTTTTTCCGGCGTGCTGCCAATCGCGCGCCATTCCGGCACATACATTGATTCCACCTGCGGCGGCGGCAGGCGATAGCTGCCCGGCGTAACCGCGCGCGCCAGATACAACAGCGTGCCCGGCGTGTAGCCATCGAGCGCCAGCGCGGCGACAAAACGATCGTCACGGAATTCGATATGCTTAATGTTGGCTTGCTGCATATCCATCATGCTCTCTTTCAGCGCATCGGCACTGTCACCCAAGCTGGCGCTGCTGTCGCTCAGGTTCTGGTTTTCCAGCTCCAGTCCGGCTGGCAGCAGATCCACGACCAACGCATCACTGACGCGCTCGCTGGCTGCGACTTTGAGCCGCACCACCAGCAGTTCGCCACTTTTCAGGTGGGTGAGATCCGCTGGCTTACCATCCAGCGTGAAGTATTCACGAGTGATCTGCAGAACGTTGCTCATCGGCGACGGTGCGGTGCGCGGATAGCCCACCACATTCAGCGTGCCGTAAAGCGGCGACGCGTTGTTGCTTTTCACCGACACGCCTTGTCGCAGCTGATCTTCACTGATGCTGAGATTCAAAGGTTGGTCGCTGCTGAGTGGCTCCGCTTTGCCTTGTAGTGTGGCCTGCCAGCTTTCGCCTTTGTGCTGCTGCAAAGTGCGGGCAGCAAGGAACAACGCGTTGTTTTCCTGGGTGGAGAACCAGCGCTGACCCTGTACCGCTTTCGCCAACTCAATCAACAGCGAACCTTGCATCTCTGGCAGCAACTGGTTTTCAGTTAACAGCGACAGAATCAGCGCACGATCGCGCACCGGGCTGCCGTAATCACCGAGCCAGCTGTTAGGTTTACGTTCCAGACCAATGCCTTGCGCCAGCGCCAGTTGCGCACGCTGCTGATCGCCCATCAACTTCAGTGCAACACCAAGCTGTACCAGCGCAAGGCCCGATTTTGCCTGTTCGCGTTTTTCATACAGCGCACGCAACGCACCCAGCGGGGCCTGCTGCTGACGCGCCAGCACCATTCCGGCGTAGGCCTGCACGCTGAAACGCAAAGCATCGGCATCGCTGCTCCAGCTGGTTTCGATCTGCGTCGGATCCTGCAGGTAACGCAGCAGACGTTCGTCGGCGCGGGTAATCACGCCATCCGGCACGCTGTACCCGGCTTCGCTGGCGCGCAGCAGGAAATCAGTGACGTAAGCGGTGAGCCAGAACTCTTCCTGACTCTCTTTGCTCCACAAACCAAAGCTGCCGTTGCCGCGTTGCATGCCGGCAAGACGTGCGATGCCGGTATCAATCGAAGCACGACGTGCTTCATCATTGCTGGTTTTGATGCCCATCGCCGTCAGCTGCGCATGGTTGGTGAACACCGATGGCCAAATGCCGCTGGTGGTCTGCTCAAGGCAGCCGTAAGGATAGGCATACAGTGAGCTGATGAAGCTGGCGATATTCAGCGGTGGACGATTGCTGAGCGACAGTTGACCGCTCAAAGTATCCGGCTGCAAACCATTAAAGGCACTCGCCATCACCTGCCAGTTCTGCCCGGTTTGCATCACGTTATCGAAGCTCAGCGTTTGTGCCGGATAAGCCGGACGCACGCCAATTTTCCATTTGCGCTCGCTCGGTTCCAGTGTTTCGCCCGGCAAACTCATGCCGGAAACAGTCACCTGCACATCGCCTTCGCCAAAGCCGCCCTGCGCTTTAACCGGAATCTGCAACGTGGTACGCGCGCCTTTCGCCAGCTGCACACTGGCGGGGATTTGGCCGTTAAGGGCAATCTGCCCGCTGGCGGTGACATTGATTTTTAGCGTTTGCGGTTGATCGGTGAGGTTGGTGAGATCCAGCGCCAGTGTGGATTGATCGCCACTGGCAAGGAAGCGCGGCGTTGCCAGTTCGCTGATCAAAGGTGCGGCAACCACCAGCTTACGATCGGCCGATCCGAAACTGTCGTCGCTCCATACCTGTGCCATCAAACGCAACTCGCCATTAAAGGCCGGAACTGGCAGCTCCAGCGTGCCTTCACCATTGGCATCCAGCGTCACGGGCTGCAACTGTTGCGCCACGATCTGCACGTCGGTGACCGGCTTTTTACCGCCGCGCGACAAGGCATCCGCATCGTCGCCGTCACCACCAAAGCGCAGCGCGGCCAGCTTGCCACCGCCGTCAATCAATTGACCAAATACATCGTATTGATCGGCGTTGTAGCGCTTGCGGCCAAAAAACGCTTCCCACGGATTAGGGGTTTTATAGTCAGTGATGTTGAGCACGCCGCTGTCCACCGCCGACAGCAGTACCTGAACCTGCTGCGGCAATGCGTTCCCTTCACGGCTGGCTTTCACCTTCACTTTTAACGTCTGCTCAGGGCGGATTTTATCCGGCGCGTCGAGCGCTAAGCTGAGGCGGCGCGCTTCGGTTGCCATCGGCAGATGCAGCAGGCCCACCGCGCGTTTGGGCGTGACGCCGCTGGCTTTGTCACCGTCGCGCACCACGATGGCGCTGAGATAGAGATCGTGTCGCTTCCAGCTGTCACTAATTGGCACATCAATGGTTGCGCCGCCCGCCGGAACATCCAGCGGTTGCCACCACAATGTGCCGCTGCTGGATTCCACCAGCAGATAGCCTTTACCTGCGGCAGGTGATTCAACCTGTACATGCGCGGTGTCACCCACTTGATAGGCGGTTTTATCTATTTTCAGTTTGACCTGATCCGGACGCAGTGCGCCGGTGCCGTTGGTGTTGTCCTGCCACCAATATCCCGCCTGGAATCGCACGCTGCTAATGATGTTGTCGCCAGCATGCACTTCCAGTCGATACGTGCCCCACTCCACCGGGAAGCTCACTCTCTGGCTGCCGCCGGCAGCAATGTTGATACGTTGCTCCTCTTCCTGCAGATCCTTTTGATCGTAGCGCGACTGCCAGCCTTCGCTGTCGGAGAAGCTCCAGTAATAGTCGCGGCGTTCGTGAATCAGGCGTACATCAAGATCCTGCGCCGCCAGCTTCTCACCCTGTGGGTTGGCGTATATCACGTCGAATTCAGCAAGGCTGTTTTCCGCTACGGTCGGCTCATCGTGATAACGATCGGTGCGATAGTCATACACTGATTCACTGTTAAACAGCGGACGGATGCCAGGCAACGCCGGCGCCGGCCAAATTGCCTGAGTTGCGCGGCGCGTCACCGGCCGGCCGCCGGTTTCCAGCAGGCTGGCTTGCAGAATCAGATTGAGCGGTGAATGGCTCTCTTTCCAGCTGCTCTCAACCTTGAGCTGCACTTTACCGCTCTGATCCAGCTTCTCATCCACATCATCCAGCGTGCGTTTGAGTTCTTCAGTAATGTCGCCGAATTGATAGCCTGGCAGCGCAGCCACCGCTTCACGCGCCGGGCGCAGGAACAGTTGCCCTTGCAGTTCGTTGCCCGCGGCAGGTGCGCCGTACAAATAGCGGCCTTCCACCGCAAAAGTCACGTCGTCATCCGGCGCCACCGGTTGCGCACTATTATTTAGTGCCAGCGCCATACGTTCCGGCAGGAAATCTTCCACATGGAACGACCAGTTGCGCGGCTGGTTGTCACCGCTGTTAATGCGCAGCGTCCATTCGCCGGTCATGGCAGAAGCGGGCAACGCGAAGCGATGTTGATAGACGCCGCTTTCTGGCTGCCAGACAAAGGTTTGCGACACTTCGCCATTCGGCTGCACAACTTCAGCTTTCACTGGCTGCGACGGCAAGGGTTTGCCATCGGCATCACGCAGCAGCGCGTTGACGATCACCGTTTCACCTGGACGATAGAGATCGCGTGGACCAAATACGAAGAACTGTTTGTCGTAGCCTTGTGGGCCATCAATCGGAAACTCAGCCAAATCCAACGCCGGACGGTTAAGATCGATCAGCGAGGTTTGCCCTTTTTGTGTTGCCAGCAACAGCTTGCCTTTGGCATTCGCCGGTAAGCGCAAATGGCCGTTACTGTCACTGCTACCGCGAGCAAGTTGTTTACCCTTTTCATCTAATAGCTGCACGCTGACGTCATCCAGCGGTGCGCCGCTGGCCAGGCTTTGGGCAAACAGTTCCAGTTGATCGGGGAATTGGTGCAGCGACAGACCGATGTCGCTTAATGTGAACAGTGTCGCCGGTTGCGTGTAGTTGTAAGTACCGGCCTGTTTCATCACCGCCAGGTAAACGCCTGGCTGTTTCAGCGCATCCACATCACCAAGCGGCAACTGCATTTTCTCACGCGTATTGCGCGCCGGGTTGAGATCAAAACGTCCGCCATAAACCAGATCGGCATTTTTCAGCAGATCGCGCGATTCCCAATACGACATGTTGTTGCCGTAATTCCATTGGGCCAGGAAATCGGCCAGCGAAGCGCTTTTTACCCGGAAAAAATCGACATCAACCGTATCTACATTCAGCGCCAGCACCGGTAAACCTTGCGTCAGGCGCAGCGGCAGCAGCGAACCGCGGCTAGCAAAGCCAACCATTGGCTGAATATCACGCGTGGTGATCGTTTGGCTAAACGATTTGGATAAGGGACTGCCATCAGCCGCTTTAAGCCCGGCATCGACATTAATCGTCAACTTGCGCGACGGTTCCGGATGTCGAAAACGCAGCGCTTTACCGTTTTGCGCTAGCTCCCAGCCACCATCCACCTTGCCGCTTTTCTCATCAATAATCTGCAGATGTGCCGCGAAATCCTGCTGGCTATCGAGCGGCGTGTTAAAGGTCAACACCAGCGCGGCGGCACCCTCAAGTTGCAGTTCGGAGAGATCGATAACGGAGAGTGATTGCTGCGTTGCTGTTGCGGCTGTCGTTTCCGCCGCATGAATCGCCGACGTTCCGCCACCCAGTAATACTCCCCCGATCAGCGCGTTGAGCAGCAGCCGGTTAAAACGTTTTGCCATGGTAAATCCCTCACCAGTCCCAGAAGTTAAGAAAGAGTAATGCTGCGCATTTTCGACAACTTTAGCAATCATGCCCTTGAGATAGCGTTCACATTCCCGGAGACTGGTCTTTTCCCGTTTGCTGAGAAGAGGTTGCTATGACAGCCATATTTGTGTCCGCTGATTGGTTGAAAGAACATTACAACGAGGAAACATTGCAGGTGCTTGATGCCCGCATGTTACCGCCAGGTCAGGAAGCCGTGCGTGATATTCAGGCTGAGTATCTGGCCGGTCATCTACCGAATGCCCCGTTCTTCAACATCGAAGCATTGTCCGATCATACGAGTCCTTATCCCCATATGATGCCGCGCGCCGAGTCCTTTGCCGTGGCAATGCGTGAGTTGGGCATCAGCCAGGATAAACATTTGGTGGTGTATGACGAAGGCAACCTATTCTCTGCACCACGCGCGTGGTGGATGCTGCGCGCCTTCGGTTGTGAAAATGTGTCAATTCTGGCCGGCGGATTACAGGGCTGGAAAGCCGCCGGTTTCGATGTTGCTACCGGACCGGTTAACCTGCCAGAAGCCGAATTCGAAGCCGTTTATGATGGCGCACAGGTGAAGCGTCTGACCGATGTGCTGCTGATCAGCCACGAAGGCGGCGCGCAGATTGTTGATGCGCGCGCGGCAAACCGGTTCAACGCCGAAGTGGATGAACCGCGTCCGGGCCTGCTGCGTGGACATATTCCTCACAGTTTAAACGTGCCGTGGAACAGTTTGGTGGTGAATGGCGAACTGAAACCGGCAGCGGAACTGCGCGATCTGTTTGCTAAGGCGGGCTTAAAATTGGATCAGCCGGTAATTGCCAGCTGCGGTTCGGGTGTGACGGCGGTGGTGGTGATTTTGGCGCTCACCTCGCTCGGTGTGCGCGATGTAACGCTGTACGACGGCTCGTGGGGCGAATGGGGCAGCCGCGACGATTTACCGATTGAGAAGTGATGATCAGGTCGCCATGAACAGCGTAATGCTCGTCATTTAAGCGTGAATCGGTCACCATGAATGGCGACCCTACGTTACAGAGCTGGGCTTTCGTAGGGTGCGCATTCATGCGCACCTGCATAATCAGGCAATTATTTGCTTAAGTGAGCGGCATTACGCGATGAATGGCGACCTTACAGCATCAAATAATCCGCTGACTGCCTTTGAAATCGCGCAGGAAACTGCCCCAGCGACGTTCATAGAACGGCGTGATGTGGGCAGTGAAAAAATGGCTCACACCGCGATCTTCATTGACCACTTCACAGATATCAATCGGCGCGTCATCAGCAAGCGTATCTGTCGCGACGCCGCCAGCCGCCTGAATAATTTCATCAATATCATTATCCGCTTCGATACCAATCAGCAGGTTCGGTTCTTCGGTGGCACTTTCACGAATGCTGGCGATGTAAGCACGGCGCACCTGCTTGTACTTGGCAAACAGCTGCGTCAGCGAATCAATCATCTGCGCTGGCGGTTCGGCCACTTCGGACAATAGCAGCGCCTGGCCACCTTCAAGCACGGTTTGCTGGCTTAGCGCACTGCCCTCTTCGCCAATCAAATGCGCGATTTCACCCGGCGAAAACTCTTTGCCCGCAGGCAGTTTCGGATTGAGGAACAGCGTTTCGCCTTGAGTGATCTCAAATAGCGTACGTACCGGCATGCGCAGATAAGGCTGTTCATCTGTGATTGCCTCGCCCATCGCTTCTTCTGACGTAAAGAACGGAATTACGCTGCCGCCACCCTCTTTTTCCCAATGCTGCAATTCGACCGGTGAAGTCGCATCAAACTGTTCGGCCGGGCTTTCGCCTGGCACCCAAACATCGGCGTCCAGCAACAGTTGAAAAAATTCCGGACGGTGCGCAGGCTCAGTGGCGGCCAGCTTCAGCACCTCTTCAAGACGGTTACTCATGTAATGATTTCCAAAAAAATAGGCAGACTTACGTCTGCCATGATGAGGATTATTTCAGTAACAGGTTAGCGACGGTGCGCACGCCCAAACCGGTCGCACCGGCGGACCACTGATCCACCGCGCCTTTGCGGTACGTCGCGGAGCAGTCAATGTGCAGCCAGCCTTGCTGATATTTGCTGACGAAATGCGACAGGAACGCAGCCGCGCTGCTGGCACCCGCCGCGTGTGACGGGCTGGCGATGTTATTCAGATCGGCAAAGTTCGAAGGCAGATGGCTGCGATGGAACTCAGCCAACGGCAGACGCCAGAAGGCTTCATTTTCGCCGGTCGCGCTGCCAAGCAGCGATTCCGCCAGCACATCGTCAAAGGTAAACAGCGCATGATAATCATTGCCCAGCGCAGTTTTCGCCGCACCGGTCAGCGTTGCCGCATCGATCAGCAGTTCAGGATTCTGTTCGCTGGCATCGATCAGGCCATCAGCCAGCACCAGACGCCCTTCCGCATCGGTGTTCATCACTTCTACGGTTTTGCCGTTACGATAGCGGATGATGTCGCCCAGACGGAACGCGTTGCCGCTGACCATGTTGTCTGCGCAGCACAGGAACAGTTTCACGCGCTTATTCAAACCACGTGAAATCGCCAGCGCCAGTGCGCCAGTGAGCGTTGCCGCACCGCCCATATCGGACTTCATTGAGTCCATAAAGGCGCTCTGCTTCAGGCTGTAACCGCCGGTATCAAAGGTGATGCCTTTACCGACCAGACACGCGTAAACCGGTGCATTTTCATCTCCGGTTGGATTGAAATCCAGCGCCAGCAGCACCGGCGCGCGCGTTGAACCGCGACCCACGGTGTGGATGCCGGTGTAACCTTGTACGCGCAGGTCATCACCTTTGGTGATGCGATAGCTGACCGCTTTGCCGCCTACTTCGTTGATCAAATCAACCGCGTTGTGCGCCAGCTGTTCCGGGCTGAGATCTTCCGCCGGCAGGTTGATGGTATCGCGCACCCAATCAACGATCTTCAGACGACGCGCAAACTCTGCCTGATCGGCCTCATTGAATTCCGGCCACTCGACCTGACGTTTGCCTTTCGGGCTGCGATAGCCTTGCCAGAATGCCCAGCACTTTTCCAAATCCCAGCCTTCGCCCTGCAATGCGACATGACGAATGCCCTGACCGTCCAGCTTGCGACCCGCGCGCTGGATGCTCATCAGCGCATCTGCGCCAGTCAGGTGAACGGTCATGCCACTTTCGTTGCTGCTCAGCAGCGCTTTGTCACCCCAGCGCGCATCGGCGGCCTGGGAGCTGAGCGTAATTATCATCGGTTGTGTTGTCATCGCGTGGCTCCGTTTGCGTTAGGTGTCACCTTGCGCCAGAACCGGCGCAAGGGGTGCATGAATTAGCGGGAGTTTGCCGCAGGCGAGAGCGCCCGCAAACGTGTTACCGCTTTGTTAACCAGCTCGATAGCGTACTCAATTTCCTCTGCGCTGGTGAAGCGCCCAAGCGAAAAACGCAGCGAGCTGTGTGCCAGCTCCTGCTCAACGCCCATCGCGCGCAGTACATAGGAAGGTTCGAGACTGGCCGAGGTACAGGCGGAACCGGATGACAGCGCCAAATCTTTCAGCGCCATAATCAACGATTCGCCATCGACGTGGGCAAAACTAATATTGAGGATGTTCGGAGCGCCCTGCTCCAGCGAACCGTTGAGGTTCACGTGACCCAATTGATTAATGCCGCTCCACAGACGCTGGCGCAGCTCGGCCAGACGCGCCATTTCGCTGCTCATCTCTTCGCGCGCAATGCGGTAGGCTTCGCCCATGCCGACAATCTGATGCACCGGCAAAGTGCCAGAACGCATGCCGCGCTCGTGACCGCCGCCGTGCATCTGTGCATCAAGTTGCAGACGTGGTTTACGACGCACCCACAGCGCACCGATGCCTTTCGGGCCATACAGCTTGTGCGCTGAGAACGACATCAAATCCACCGGCAGTTCAGTGACGTCAATCGGCAGTTTGCCGACGCTTTGCGTGGCATCAACGTGGAACAGGATGTCACGCGCACGGCACAGCGCGCCGAGTGCGGCGATATCCTGAATCACACCGGTTTCATTATTGACGTGCATCAGCGACACCAGCACCGTGTCATCGCGCAGTGCAGATTCGAGCATCTGCGGCGTGACAATACCGTCGCCGCCGGGCTGTAAGAAGGTGACATCAAAGCCTTCGTGCGCCAGTTGCAGGCAACTGTCGAGCACCGCTTTGTGTTCGGTTTGGCTGGTAATAATGTGTTTGCCGCGCGCCTGATGAAATTGCGCTGCACCTTTAATGGCAAGGTTATCAGCTTCGGTCGCGCCGGAGGTAAAGACGATTTCACGGGGGTCGGCATTGACCAGCTCTGCAATTTGGTTGCGAGCGACATCAACAGCTTCTTCAGCCTGCCAGCCAAAACGGTGGGAACGGGACGCGGGGTTACCGAAAGTGCCATCCATCGTGAGGAACTGCATCATTTTGGTGGCGACACGCGGATCAGCAGGCGTAGTTGCTGCGTAATCCAGGTAAATCGGTAATTTCATTGCGCTAAAACTCCGTATAAAAAATCATACGTCTTTATAGCACATTCGGCCTTTCCAGTATGAACCCGTCATGCTTCAAGTTATAGGTGCGTTGGCTGCACTCACTCACCCCAGTCACATACTTGTGTATGCTCCTGGGGATACGCTCGCGTGCCGCCTTCCTCAAACTCAAATCATTCAGGGTTGGGAAAACCAGGCTAAGTCAGATTACGCGCGAAGATTAACGTTGATGGTTTCTTGCACACGATGCTGCTGGAAGCGACGATTATCGACGGTGTTCTGACGATCGGCGACATCAAGAATTTCCTGGTTATTCACCAATTCCGCCAGCGTGATGTTATTGAGGAAGTCGCTGATGCGCTCACTCAGATCGCGCCACAGCACGTGTGTCAGGCAACGCTCGCCGCCCTGGCAGCCTTCTTTACCCTGGCATTTGGTGGCATCGACAGATTCGTCAACGGCAGTGATCACGGCACCCACGGCGATAGCGCCAGAGTCTTTACCTAACAGATAACCGCCGCCTGGACCACGAACGCTGGCCACTAAGCCGTGCTTACGCAGACGCGAGAATAACTGCTCCAGATAGGACAGCGAAATGCCCTGACGCTCAGAAATGTCAGCTAGCGGCACCGGGCCCTCGTGTGAGTGCAGTGCAACGTCCAGCATAGCGGTTACGGCATAACGTCCTTTGGATGTCAGTCTCATAGCATACAACCTCGTAAGCGTCCGTCCGATTATCGGCGGGTTATCTGAAGAATTGACGCCAGTCTGACATTCCTGAGTAAAACGGTCAACTATTTAACCGAGTAATTTACTCAACTATTTAACCGACTGTTTTACTCAACTATTATCCCCATTACCTTTGCGCTTTTCGAACGATGCCATCATGCCGCGCAGGATGTTGAGTTCGTCGCGTTCCGGGCGAGCACGCGTATATAAACGACGCAGCTTGCTCATTACCTGGCTTGGTGTACCTTCGCGGATAAAGCCGCTGTTCAACATCATCTGTTCGATGTGCTGATAGAAGCGCTCCAGATCGTCGACCAATGGATACGGCGACACGTCGGGCTCTGCTGCGGGCGCGGCTTTTTCCTGCGCGTCCAGCCATGCCATGCGCACTTCGTAAGCGATGATCTGCACCGCCATCGCCAGATTCAGCGAGCTGTATTCCGGATTGGCCTGAATCGCGACGTGATAGTGACACTTCTGCAACTCTTCGTTGGTCAGGCCGACGCGCTCACGACCAAATACCAAGGCGACCGGCGCCTGCTGGCCTTCTTCCACGCTTTTGATACCGCACTCGCGCGAGTCGAGCATCGGCCACGGCAGTGAGCGTGAACGTGCGCTGGTGCCAACCACCAAACTACAGCCAGCGATGGCTTCATCCAGGGTATCGACAATGCGCGCATTACCAATGACATCGCTGGCGCCAGCGGCGAGGGAAATGGCCTGTGAATCGGGTTTCACCAACGGATTGACCAGATAAAGGTTGGTTAAGCCCATGGTTTTCATCGCGCGTGCGACGGAACCCATGTTGCCAGTGTGCGACGTTTCTACCAGTACGATTCGGATATTTTGCAGCATAATTAGAGGCGGTCAGGGAAATGATGGCGCGCATTCTAACATAAAAAGAGGACATTTGCTGAACACGCTGATATACTCCGCGCCGTTTTCCCCGTTCTTTAACATCCAGCGAGAGATACCGATGCATCCGATGCTCAACATAGCCGTGCGCGCCGCGCGCAAGGCCGGAAATTTAATTGCCAAGAATTATGAAACCCCGGACGCTGTCGAAGCCAGCCAAAAAGGCAGCAACGACTTCGTTACCAATGTTGACCGTGACGCAGAACGTCTGATTATCGAAGTAATTCGTAAATCGTACCCGAAACACACCATCATCACCGAAGAAAGCGGTGAATTGGCGGGCGAAGATCAAGACATTCAATGGGTAATCGATCCGCTGGATGGCACCACCAACTTCATCAAGCGTTTACCACACTTCTCAGTTTCTATCGCTGTGCGCATTAAAGGCCGCACCGAAGTTGCTGTGGTTTACGATCCAATGCGCAACGAACTGTTTACCGCAGTACGCGGTCAGGGCGCACAGCTGAACGGTTACCGCCTGCGCGGCAGCACGGCTCGCGATCTGGATGGCACCATTCTGGCTACCGGCTTCCCGTTCAAGTTGAAGCAGCACGCAACGCCTTACATCAACATCGTTGGCAAACTGTTCACGCAGTGTGCTGATTTCCGTCGTACCGGTTCGGCTGCGCTGGATCTGGCTTACACCGCTGCGGGTCGCGTTGATGGTTTCTTTGAGATTGGCCTGAAGCCATGGGATTTTGCGGCGGGCGAACTGCTGGTGCGTGAAGCGGGCGGTTTGGTGACTGACTTTACTGGCAACCACGGTTATGTGATGTCAGGTAACATCGTTGCCGGTAACCCACGCGTAGTGAAAGCTATGCTGGCATCGATGCGTGAAGAATTGAGTGAAGCGCTGAAGCGCTAAATAAGAAAAGGCGGCTGAATCAGCCGCCTTTTTTATTACCGACGTTCGTGACTTAATACCTGACGCGGCTGTGTCTTGCGACCCACGCGTCCCAGCAACGCCGCCAGTACCGCTTCAATCACCAGCATAAAGAAGGTAAACCAGCTCGCTTTCGCCGTTGCGGCTGCCGCTTGCTCAGCCACTTCGCGGGCTTTCTGCTCCGCCTGCTGTTTCAACTCCTGATACTGTTGCACGGCTTTTTTATAGCTCTCCTCGGTCTGAGTCACAATCTGCTCGACTTCCTGATCGCTTTTACCGGTGCGTGCTTTGATAATATTTTTCAGCGCATCGCGGTCGGCAGCCTGCAAGGTATCTGAATGACGATTCATAACGCCTTTCAACCAATTAGCCAGATCATTATCAGCATTCTGTGGATTCTGCGCCGTTTGCTCTGCCTGATTTTGCGCATTATTGGCTTCGTTATTTACATCCTTTTGTAGATTCTCAGGCTGTAATTCCGATTTACCGGTTTGGCGCAATGTGGTTTGCAGTTCATTTTTTAAATCATCCAGATTGATATTACTTTCCTGCAGCTTTTCTTTTGCCATATTGGTCAGTGAAGGCGCCGCAGCGGAAATTCCATTGCCCACCGCATTCACGCCAGCACCTAAAATATTAAAGGCACCGCCAATAACCCCAGTCGCCAGGGTAATCGCCAACCATAATGTCAGGATAGTGCTGACACCAAACATTAATAATCCGTGCAAAGCCCCTTCACGCTGCGCCAGACGCCCGGCAACGTAGCTGCCGACACCCATGGCGATCAGCATGCTGACGCCAGTCCAGATTAATGCGCCAGTGCCCAAATGCTGCAGTGGATTTTGTTCCTGTTGTGGATCGATGGTTGTCGCACCAATCGCCGTACCTAATATCCCTAATAAAATATGAATTATTAGCGCAGCGATAACGCCGGCAAATACTGCGCTCCAGGAAATACGTTTCAATGGTAGGCCGCCATGCACTTCGTGCACCGTATCCACGCTGCCATTATTAATCCGAGTTTCAGGCATCGTTTTCTCCTCGCAGAATGTTTTGCTGAAATTTTATTATTGCTCAAGCCACCAGAATATTGACTGGTGTGATTGAGCTTAGACAGAGAAATCTATTTTCACCAGCGTACTAAGCGGAGATATTTAATTGCTTATTGAGGGGAGAAATACTTGCAGCAGTGAGTTATTTACACTACCTGTTTATCCTTAATTTCAGAATGGACGAATTCCGCCGCCAATGCCTGGCGAGGCGCTCTGCCATAAGGCAACGCCCGCGACGATTAACAACACACTGCCCAATAACGCAAACACTGGCATGAGCAGCTTAGCCAAGAGATTAGTGTCGCTGGCGCGCCCTAAACGCAGTGCCAACGCACGAGAACGTTGTACTAACAAGCCGAGCGCTGACACCGTCAATGCGGTGCCCATCGCCATCGCCACGGCCGAAGCTACGCCCCATGCATAAACACCGATTACTTTAGCGAACAGCAGCATCATGATGGCACCGGAACAGGGCCGCAGTCCCATTGAGAACACCACTAACGCTTGGGTTTTGCCGCTCACCGCCTGATCCATCTGCGCGGCGCTTGGCAGATGAGCATGACCGCAGCCGCAGTGTTCGTCGTGCTGATGCTGCGGACGAATGGCGTGAATCTGCATTTTTAGTTTCGGTCGTAATTGCTGGTGCAGCGTTCGCAGCGCACGCCAACCAACCCAAATCCCGAGTGCAACAACTAACAGATAACTGCCCTTCTCCAGCCAATAACTGCCGAGATGCATCTGGCGCGATGAGGTTTGCAGAACCACCAACATCAGCGTCACCAAAACTATCGCCACGCTGCCTTGCAGCAATGCCGCCAGCAACGTCAGTTTCAGGCTGGTTTTCAGCTTTGCGGGGTGCGTAGCGAGAAAAGTGCTGATCACCACTTTGCCGTGTCCCGGCCCCAACGCATGCAGCACGCCATAGGCGAGGCTAAACAACATCAGCGTCACGCCCGCCTGCTGCGGTTGCTCAGCGACCTGCTGCAACAGCTGCGTCATCTCGCGATTCAGGACTTTTTGCCACAGCACGCTTTGCAGCAAAATTTGCGACCAGTGCTGCCAAAACAGCACGCCCGCCAACAGCATTAACCCCGCCATCAGCCACAGCGGCCATAAGCGTCGTGCATGGGAAGGAAGCGAAATCAATGACATGTCAGCGTTACCGTTTGAGCGAATTGCTGGCCCAGATCCATATCCTCTGGCGGCGCATCAGCTTTATCCAGCGACAGCGCATATTGTTTCAGCGAGTCATCCGGTTTCGGCGTGTACAGATCGATTTGGCAATGGGATTTAACGACGTCGTCCATGGTTAATGCCTGCGGATTATCATAATACATATCAACGAAATAACTGGGATCGAAGGTCTGAATGCGATACTGCGTCGCGCGCATTACCTGCGGCTCGCCAAACGGCACGATAAACTCCAGCACCGCTTTGTTGCCGTTGCGCGACAGGTTGTACTCTTTCGGCAAATTCAGGAATTTGACCCGATTTTTATCTTGCCACACCTCGGTGAAATAGTGCTGACCGAGCACATTCGCCATCACCTGCGCGGCCAGCTTTTTCCACACCACATCGCCGGGCTTAGCCTTACCTGCGTCGTAGAGCAAGTCCGCGGAGGTAATCTCATCCATGGTCCACACCATTTTCATGCCGCTAAGATGTTGGTTTTCACTGATGAACTCGGTTTTCATGTCAATAAAGCTGTGCGGATGTGACCAGGCTGCGGTGCTGAACAACAGCGTAAACGTAATGAGTGCAATTTTCATGTGTTATAAAGTAACAATTTTAAAGTGAAGTGTAGAGTGGTCCAGAAAAATTGTGACCCGCCCTAAAGCTCTGAACAAAAGTCACGACAAAGTGCAAGGTTACCGCGTGGAGTTAGCTATTCTTAGCTCAAAAGTGACCTGCGGATAAACCATTGATGAGTTCTGCACCTTCCTCTGCACCACTCTTCAGCCGCTCCCAGCGTCGTTGTCATCTGTTACTGCTGCTATTTCTGCCCGCTCCCGCTTTGACGCTTGAAAAGCTCTGCCAGTTAAATGGTGTTGCGCCTGTTGTCGCCCGACAGGATATCGCGGATGTGGGAGATGAGATACAGCGTTACCACCAACTGGAGCTACACCAGATGGTCGATGGCAGCTTCCGCATTCATGGGACGGAACTGGACAGGCGGCTGTGCCTGATCCACTGGCTGCGACGCGCGCTGCGTTTGTCGCAGGCGTTTGTCTGCGAGCATTTTGCCCCGGTGCTGCGTCAGCGCCTGAAAATACTCCAAATCGAGAAAGCGCTGTGGGATGAAACGAACTTGCAGGCGCTGATCCAGCACTGCAGCCTGCGTCTGGCGCGCGACTTCAGCGCACGTGACCGCCTGTTTCTGCAAATCTTCATGAAGTATTCGCTGTGCCAGCGACAGAACGCCCTTTTCAATGAGGGACAACGCGCATGGCTGGCGGAAAAAATTGAACGCGCTGCCGCGGACGACGTAATTCACCATTGGCAGAAACGCTGCCACTTAGCGCCCGACGTCAGTGAAACCGACTTCTGGACGCTGCTGTTCAGCCTGCTTCATGCACCGAACGGTGCGCAGCTCGACCATCCACAAGCTGTCAAGTTGATGCATTCAGTGGAAGCGTTGATTGCGCGCTTTGAGCAGCTGGCGCAGACCCGTTTCAAAAATCAGTCCGAACTCAGGCAGCAACTTTTTACTCATCTGGCACAGGCACTTGATCGCAGCCACTTCTCCATCGGCATAGATAACAGCGTGGCGCTGGATGTTGCACGGCTCTATCCGCGTCTGCTGCGCACCACAGAGCGCGCACTCGAGCATTTCAGCCGGAATTTTGCCACACGCTTTAGCGCTGAAGAGGTCAGTTTGGTTGCGGTGTTATTTGGTGCCTGGCTGATGCAAGAAAGTGCATTGCAGGAAAAGCAGGTATTACTGCTGACGGGCGCAGATGCGGCGCTGGAGCAGTTACTAGAGCAGCAGCTGCGGGAAATGATGCTGCTTCCTATTAACATCAGCTATCAGGATGTCGTCCACTTTCAGCGTGAGGGCGCGCCGCGCGATATCGCGCTGGTGATCACGCCGTACGCCATTTCGTTGCCGCTGTTTTCACCGCCGCTAATTCAGGCTGAGCTGCCGCTGAGTAGTCATCAGCAGCAGCGCATTCGTCAGTTGCTGGAGAGCTAAGCAGCACGCGGACGCAGGAACAATGCCGGCAACGCCACTAAGGCCATTACCCAGAACAAATGTCCTTGCAGATGGGTAAAGAGTACACCGCAAATCATTGTCATCACTGCGATACCGCCGCCCATCGCCAATGCCGAGTAAAGTGATTGCAAACGAATCACTTCTGCACCCTTACGCGCGGCAATAAAACGCATCGCCGCTAAATGGCAGACGGTGAAGCTGCCGCAGTGCAGGATCTGCGCCACAATCAGCAACGGCAACGCCGTGCTGGAACCCAGCAACGTCCAGCGGATAATGGCGCTCACGCCGGATAACAGCAGCAGATCACGCGCGGTCCAACGGTGGAACAGTCGGCTGCTGAGCGCAAAAATAACAATCTCAGCAACCACGCCTAACGACCACAAATAGCCAATAATTGACGCGGAATAACCGCTCTCCTGCCACCAGATCGCGCTGAAGCTGTAGTAAGCCGCATGCGCACCCTGCAACAATGTCACGCATAACATAAAGCGCCACACCGCATTTTCGCGCAGCAGGTCACGCCACACTTGCCAGCCACCGTCGGTTGACGTCTGGCGTTCACTGCCCTGCGGCCTGGTCGCTGGCGTTAACATCATTCCGCCCAACATGCTGATGGCGCCTAATGAGAGCAGCACCAAAATCGCCTGAGACGAGAACGCCGTGACTAACATGCCGGTTAAAGCGGAACTGATGACAAACGCCAGCGACCCCCAAAGACGAACCGGCCCGTAAGCCAGGCCGATTTGCTGCGTCCAGGTGGCGGCCAGCGCATCACTCAGCGGCACCAGCGGTGAGAAAAACAGGTTGAAGCCGATCATCACGAACAGCAGCCACAGCCACTGTTGTCCCAGCCAATAACCGACGGCGAACAGGCACGTCATCAGCGCCAGCAGACGCAGCGCGGTGATCAGCTGTGAGGGATTTTTTACCTGCGAGGCAATCAGCAAACTGCCGACAAAGCGCGCCACCATGCCACACCCCAGCAGCAGACCGATTTTTTCCGCATCGAGTCCGGTGCCTTTTAGCCAGACGCTCCAGAAAGGCAGGTAAATGCCGTAACAAAAGAAGTAAGTGAAGTAGCCCAAACCGAGCCATTTGGCGGAGCCGATTGCCATATTCCCTCCAGCAAAAATGCTGCTGAGCAGCACGAGTGCGCGCTACTTTGTCAGAGCACTGCGGCGACGGCAATAAAAAAAGGATGGCTTGCGCCATCCTTTTTTGTCCTGCATCGACCCGCGTAAAGGTTACGCGTACACCGGCAGACGGCTGCAGATTTCCAGCACTTTCTGTTTGGTGCGTTCGATGGTCGCTTCGTCGTTAATGTTGTCCAGCACGTCAGCGATCCAGCCCGCCAGCTCACGGACTTCAGCTTCTTTGAAGCCACGACGCGTCACTGCAGGTGTACCAATACGCACGCCAGAGGTCACGAACGGGCTCTTCGGATCGTTTGGTACGCTGTTTTTGTTCACGGTGATGTTGGCGCGGCCCAGAGCGGCATCGGCTTCTTTACCGGTCAGGTTTTTGCTGACCAGATCAATCAGGAACAAGTGGTTGTGAGTGCCACCAGAAACGATGTTGTAACCGCGTTCCAGCAGAACTTCCACCATCGCTTTAGCGTTCTTAGCAACCTGCTGTTGATAAGTCTTGAACTCTGGTTCCATTGCTTCTTTGAACGCCACCGCTTTACCGGCGATCACGTGCATCAAAGGACCGCCCTGACCACCCGGGAACACTGCGGAGTTCAGTTTTTTATACAGATCTTCGTCACCATTTTTCGCCAGGATCAGGCCGCCGCGCGGACCCGCCAGGGTTTTATGGGTGGTAGAAGTCACGATGTGTGCGTGAGGAACCGGGTTTGGGTACACGTCTGCAGCAATCAGGCCCGCTACGTGTGCCATATCAACGAACAGGTATGCGCCAACGCTGTCGGCGATTTCACGCATTTTGGCCCAATCGCACACGCCTGAGTAAGCAGAGAAGCCGCCAACAATCATTTTTGGCTTGTGGGTTTGCGCCAGCTCAGCCAGTTCTTCGTAGTTGATTTTGCCGGTTTCATCGATGCCGTAAGGGATAACGTTGTACAGCTTACCAGACAAGTTCACCGGAGAACCGTGTGTCAGGTGACCACCGTGCGCCAGGTTCATGCCCAGAATGGTGTCGCCCGGCTGCAGCAGCGCAGTGTAAACCGCGAAGTTAGCCTGAGAACCGGAGTGCGGCTGCACGTTCGCGAAATCGGCGCCGAACAGTTCTTTCGCACGATCGATCGCCAGTTGCTCAACGATATCAACGTATTCACATCCGCCGTAATAACGTTTGCCCGGATAGCCTTCGGCATATTTGTTGGTGAGCTGTGAACCTTGGGCCTGCATTACGCGTGGGCTGGTGTAGTTTTCAGAAGCAATCAGTTCAATGTGCTCTTCCTGACGCACTTTCTCTTGCTCCATAGCCTGCCACAACGCGGCATCATAATCGGCAATGTTCATATCACGCTTTAACATCCGGACTCTCCTGACTCAGCTAACTTTTTAACGGCAGTTTAGGCCCCGGCAAGGGGGCGAAGGCGAACAGTGTAAACGGTTTTGACAGGTGACGGTAGCGTCAATCCCCTCTTTTTGCGCAAACGATTGGCATGGCGCTGGAACGGGTTTTTTACGCTTTTTTGCAAGCCTGAAAATGACGATATTTCCTCACATTCAACCGGAGAAAATTTCAGCTTTGCGGGCCAGCACGCACCTTTTTTGCCTAATCCTTAATCACAACAGGGGATTTACAGGCGCTTCGATTACCCATAAGATGCATTTAAAATACATGTTTAAATTCACTCTGAGGATGTCACCATGCTCGACGCGCAAACTATCGCTACCATCAAATCCACCTTGCCCGCCATTGCCCAGATCGGTCCGCAGCTTACCGGTCATTTCTACCAGCGTTTACTGACGCAACATCCTGAACTGAAAAACGTGTTCAACATGAACAACCAGCGCAGCGGCAATCAGCGGGAAGCGTTGTTCAACGCCATTGTGGCTTATGGCAGCAACCTGGAAAATTTGGCCGTGCTGTTGCCGGCGGTGGAGAAAATTGCGCAGAAGCATACCAGCCTGAACATTCAGCCCGAGCAGTACGCGATTGTGGGCGAAAACCTGCTGGCGACGATTGATGAGCTGCTGCATCCGGGTGATGAAGTGCTAACCGCGTGGGGTAAAGCGTATGGCGTGCTGGCCGATGTGTTTATTCAGCGGGAAGAAGCCATCTATTCTGCCTCCGAAGCGAAGACGGGTGGCTGGCGCGGCGCGCGTGATTTCCGTATTCGCGCCATCAATCAGGAAAGTTCGGTTATCAAGAGTTTTGAGCTGGTGCCCAACGACGGTCAGCCGGTGGTAACCTTCCTACCAGGTCAGTATCTGGCCATCAGTTTGCAGCCGACAGGTAACGAACATATTCAGCATCGTCAGTATTCGCTGACGCACCAGCCAAACGGGATGTTTTATCGCATCGCGGTTAAACGCGAAGAACTGGGTAGCGTGTCGGGCTGGCTGCACAATAATGCGCAGGTGGGTGATATCGTGCAGTGCGCTGCACCAGCGGGTGATTTCTTCCTGCAGACCGAAGCAGCCACGCCAATTACGCTGATTTCTGCTGGCGTGGGGCAAACCCCAATGTTGGCGATGCTAGCCAATCTGGTAGAGCAGCAACATGCGGCGGCGGTCAACTGGTTACATGCCGTTGAAGCAGGATCTCAGCATGCCTTCGCTGAAGAAGTGAAATCCCTGGGCGCACGCCTGCCAAACTTCACCAGTCACGTTTGGTATCGCCAGCCAGAAAGTGCCGATGACGGACGTTACGACGCGCAGGGCTTGATGGATTTGGCGAGTGTATCCTCCGCATTAAACCAAGCCGATCGACAGTTTTGGATCTGCGGACCGCTGCCGTTTATGCAGTTTGTCGCGCGTCAGCTCGTCGATGCAGGCGTAAGCGCCGACCGTATTCACTACGAAGTGTTTGGTCCTCACAAAGTGCTGTAAAACAAAAAAGCCTGCACAAGGCAGGCTTTTTCAGGCAATGCGCGAAGGGGCTTAAATCGCCTCTTCATCCTCTTCACCGGTACGGATACGCACAACGCGCGCCACGTCAAAGACAAAGATTTTGCCATCGCCGATTTTGCCGGTCTGCGCAGTTTTCATAATGGTTTCTACGCAGGTATCGACGATATCGTCACCTACCACCATTTCGATTTTCACTTTTGGCAGAAAATCAACCATGTACTCTGCGCCGCGATACAGCTCAGTGTGGCCTTTCTGACGACCAAAACCTTTCACTTCACTGACCGTCATCCCGGTGATGCCCACTTCCGCTAACGCTTCACGTACATCATCGAGTTTGAATGGTTTAATAATTGCATCGATCTTTTTCATGACAGATCCTTTTTTACTCCCTCCATGATGGACGGATACCGTTAGTATAAGTGTTCCTGACACCGCCGCAGCAAGCTACTCTTTAAATTCGCTGGCGTCCAGTTCATGGCGCGACAGCAGCTTATAGAATTCAGTGCGGTTACGTCCAGCCAGACGCGCAGCGTTAGTGACATTTCCTTTGGTCATCTGCAGCAATTTACGCAGATAGTTCAGCTCAAACTGATTACGCGCTTCAACGAAAGTGGGCAACGCGGTATTTTCGCCTGCCAGCGCCTGCTCTACTAAAGCATCTCCGATGACCGGCGCGGTACTTAAGGCGACGCACTGCTCAATCACGTTGACCAGTTGACGCACATTGCCCGGCCATGCGGCGCTGACCAATCGCTTCATCGCATCCACCGAGAAGCTACGCACAAAGGGTTTATGACGATCGGCGGACTGCCGCAGCAGATGATTCGCCAGCAGCGGAATATCTTCGGCACGCTCGTGCAGCGCTGGAATTTTCAGGTTCACCACGTTAAGACGATAGTAGAGATCCTCGCGGAAGCTCTTCTTCTCCATCGCTTTCGGCAAATCGCGGTGAGTGGCTGAAATAATGCGCACGTTAATATCCAGATCGCGGTTGCTGCCTAATGGCCGAACTTTACGCTCCTGCAGCACGCGCAGCAGTTTCACTTGCAACGCTTGCGGCATATCACCAATTTCATCCAGGAACAGCGTGCCGCCTTCTGCCGCCTGGAACAGCCCCTCACGCGCGCTGACTGCGCCGGTGAAAGCCCCTTTAGCGTGACCAAACAGTTCGGACTCTAAGAGTTGTTCCGGCAGCGCACCGCAGTTGATAGCGATGAATGGCTTAGTACCGCGCGGGCTGGCGGCATGGATCGCCTGCGCCAATACTTCTTTGCCGGTGCCGCTTTGGCCATTGATCAGAACGCTTACGTCAGATTGTGCCACCATGTGCGATTGTTCCAGCAAGCGCAGCATCTGCGGATTCCGTGTCACAATCGCTTCGCGCCAGCGGTCATCGCTGATCGGCGCGCGTTGGGCCAGCGCTTCATCTATCGCTTTGTACAAGGCATCACGATCGACGGGTTTGGTCAGAAAGCTGAACACGCCTTGTTGGGTGGCGGAAACGGCTTCGGGGATCGAACCGTGCGCAGTGAGAATAATTACCGGTAAACCCGCATGGCGTTTCTGCACTTCGCCGAACAGCGCCAGACCATCCATTTCATCCATGCGCAGGTCGCTGATCACCAAATCGACCTTCTCTTTCTGCAGATGACGCAGCGCTTCCGGCCCGCTGGCGGCCGTCGCTACCTGATAGCCTTCGCTACTCAGACGCATTCCGAGCAGTTTTAGTAAGCCCGGATCGTCATCCACCAGCAATAAACGTGCGGCCTGTTTCATGATTACTGATCCTCACTCTGCACATCGCTGCCGCCGTGCGCTGCGTCGCTGCTGTCCGGCACCTTGCGCGATGACAACTGGCGTTCAATATCAGTTAAACGCTCTAACTTGCGTTGGGTATCGGCCAGTGACTGGCGCATTTTGGTTTGCTGCTGGCGCAGGTTATCCATTTCAGCATCATTACTTTGCTGCAGCGCCGCGTAACGTCCTCGCGCTTCACTCAACTCAAGTTGCGCCGCCTGGTTGCTGCGCCACAGCTGCAGCAGCGGACGCACTGCCGCCGGATAAGAGGCGCTATAACCGTCCAATGTGGTGACGTAATCACGGCGTTCGACCGGCGTGACGTTACCGTTCGCGAGTAAGATGCCTTGTTTAAAGGCACGCGCCCAACCTTGCACCGGCCAACGACGTGCTTCAGCACGCGCTTCAGCCGGCGATAAATGCTCGGCGCAATCAATGGCGCGCTGCCAGTACAGCGGATTGCCTGAGGCGGCTGGCGTTTCGATTTGCCACACATTTTGGCAATCGGTCGCGAGGTAATCCGGCAGACGCACGTCCGGTTCAGGCACGCTGACGCCATTATGTTGCGCACGATCTTGTGACGGTGCCTGACAGGCACTGAGGCTTAACGCCAGCACTGCACAGGTCACAAATTTAGATAGGGTGAATTTCATTAATCAGGCATTCCCGGCGCTGGTCGTCAAAATGATACGAAAACAGACATCCGCATCCTTGCGTGTTACCAACTGCAGATCGCCTTGCATCCTGCGCAGACAATCTTTGGCGATGCTTAAGCCCAGCCCACTGCCTTTAACCGGCCCTTTACGCTGTTGGCTGCCCTGATAAAAGGGCTCAAAAATCATCGCCTGCTCTTCAGCCGGAATCGGTGTGCCGGTGTTCGCCACCTCAATCCACACCTGGTTGCCCTTCTGCTGGCTCTGCAGCCAGATGTTACCGGATTCGCTGCCGTAGTTCACGGCGTTCGAGTAGAGGTTATCAATCACACGTTGCAGCAGCGTCGCTTCCGCAAGACAGTGATGCACTTGCAGATCAATGTGCGTCGTCATTTCACGTGCACTGGCTGGCAACGAGTGCACTTTTACTACCGCATCTATGATTTCATTTAGCGCAACGGGCTCCAGAGCCATTGGGCTATCGGCCAGCTTGCGGTTGTAATCGAGTAACTGCTCGATGAGACGCTGTAAATGGCGGCTGCTGGTATCGAGAATCGCCACCACTTCCTGCTGCTCGGCATTCAGTGGACCGGCGACTTGATCCGCCAGCAGTTCAGTACCTTCACGCAGGCTGGCGAGCGGCGTTTTCAGCTCATGCGACAGATGCCGCAGAAATTCGTGGCGCTGCTCCTCCAGCCAGCTTAAACGCTCACTCAGCCAGACGATGCGCTGCCCCAGAGATCGGATCTCACGTGGACCGCGAAAGCTGCCGCTATCGCCTAAAGCTTTGCCTTCACCCAGCCGATTGATCATGCGTTCAACCCGCTTCACCGGACCGATGATCATCCCAGTGAACAGTAAGACCAGCACCAGGCTGATCAGGAACAGGATTAGCGCCTGCCAGCCAAAAAACTGGCCGCGATCGGCAATTTCACGCTGCAGCTGTAAGCCGCGCGAAAACACCACTTCACGCGTGGCCTGCACCATTTTTGTATTGGTATCGGAGAAACGCTCCAGCGCATTGGCGGCTTGCGTTTCAGGATTGCCGTTATCGCACTGCATCTGCTGCAGCTGCGGTAGGGTCGTTTGCAGTACTTTGAATGAAGGCAGATCGGGCAAACTGGCGGCGTGACTGCTGAGCATTTGGCCGTAACGCGTCCATTGCGTTTGATACAGCTTCGCCAGCGACGCATCGCCAAGTACACAATATTGACGGTAGCTGCGCTCCAGCTCCAGCGCGGTCCGCGCCATCGCTTCGCTGCGACGCACATCGGTAAAAGTGTTGCGGTTGGTATCCGCCGCCTGGTTGCTTAACGCCGAGAGGCTTTCCCACGCTTGCCACGCCAATACCAGCAGCGGCAACAATACCAGCAGGAAGGCCATTAACACCAACTGCCGCAGGGATCGGGGAAACAGACGCCATTTATTCACTACCGCGCTTCCTTAAATGTGAGCTGCAGGCATGCTAGCGAAGTATCAAAATGGAAGAAAGGCCAGATATGAAAACGGCAGGCCTTTTGGCCTGCCGTGAGAGCGACGCCGCAGCATCGCTTGCAAAAAAGGTGGAGCCTAACTCAACGTTGCGTCCGATGCTTGATAACGTTGCAAAGCAAACGATTATCGGTGAGGTGGACGACAGGCTCCGTTTGGTGCGTCATTCGGTTTTTATGAGCTCAGCCGCTAAAGCGGGGCAATCATAAACAGGTGAATGAGCCACACAGGGAGTATAGCAAGTATCGTGCCAATAAATAAATAGTGTTTATTATCAGAGGAATGCCAGATGGGAAGCGTTCTTCGCCTGAAAAGCGGACCGGACGGTCTGGGAAAAATGTCGCTGATTAGCAACAGGTTTAGAGCATGTATTTCCAGATCATATAAATCAATGGGTTAAATGTCACCTTTTGACGACACCACCACAGGCGTAATGTCGCCAATTTCCGACAGTTCGTAATCAATGCCGATTTCAGACAGGTCGCTATGAATGGCGACCCTACGAAAAAATAAAGGCCGCTTTTGCGCGGCCTTTGTAGGGTGCCCATTAATGGGCACCGATAACATGCAGGATGAACGCTTAACCCAACTGCTTACGCGCGTTGCGGAAGATACGCATCCACGGGCTATCTTCGCCCCACTCTGCCGGATGCCAGGAGTTGCTCACGGTACGGAACACACGCTCTGGGTGCGGCATCATAATGGTGACGCGGCCGCTTTCGTTGGTTACCGCAGTGATGCCGTTTGGTGAGCCGTTCGGGTTCGCCGGGTAGCTTTCCGTCACTTTGCCGAAGTTGTCGACGAAGCGCAGCGCCACCAATCCTTTGCTCTCCAGCTGTGCCAAATGCGCACCGTCGCGTACTTCAACAAAACCTTCACCGTGCGATACCGCGATTGGCATATGCGATCCAACCATGCCATCTAGCAACAGCGACGGACTCGCCGCTACCTCGACCAGGCTGAAACGTGCTTCGAAACGCTCGGACTGGTTACGCACAAAGCGTGGCCATAGTTCGCTGCCTGGAATCAGTTCACGCAGGTTCGACATCATCTGGCAACCGTTACATACGCCGAGTGCCAGCGTCTGTGGACGATGGAAGAAGTTCTCAAACTCATCACGCACGCGGCCATTGAACAGGATGGATTTCGCCCAGCCTTCACCCGCGCCCAGCACATCACCGTAAGAGAAGCCACCGCAGGCGACCAGTGCCTGGAACTCTTCCAGACCGCGACGACCAGCCAACAGATCGCTCATGTGCACGTCAACTGCAGTAAAGCCAGCACGGTGGAAGGCGGCGGCCATTTCTACGTGTGAGTTGACGCCCTGCTCACGCAATACCGCCACACGCGGACGTGCGCCGGTTGCAATCATCGGGGCTGCAACATCCTCTTCTGGCTTAAAGGTCAAATGGACGTTCAGACCTGGGTCGTTATCGTCTTTCTTCGCTTCATGCTCCTGATCGGCGCAGGCTGGGTTATCACGCAGACGCTGCATCTGCCAAGTGGTTTCTGCCCACCAGGTACGCAACGTGGTGCGGCTTTCGCTGTACACCACACTATCGCCAGAACGGATCACGAAGCGATCGCCCGGCAACGCTTTACCTATCACATGCAGGCTCGCGCTCAGGCCGTGGTCAGCAAACACCTTCTCAACAGCTGCACGATCCGCTGCGTTAATCTGCAGCACCGCGCCCAGTTCTTCGGTGAACAATGCAGCTAACGCATCGCTGCCCAGTGCGGCGATATCGGCTTCGATTCCGCAGTGACCGGTAAAGGCCATCTCCGCCAGCGTGACCAGCAGGCCGCCGTCAGAACGGTCGTGATAGGCCAGCAGTTTCTGCTCAGCTACCAGCGCCTGAATGGCGTTAAAGAAGCCCGCCAGTTGGGTGGCGTCACGCACGTCGGCAGGTTTGTCGCCCAGTTGACGATACACCTGCGACAGCGCGGTTGCACCCAAGGTGTTAGCACCGTTGCCCAGATCCACCAGCAGCAGCAGGTTATCTTGATCGGCTTGCAGCTGCGGTGTCACCGTGCGACGCACATCTTCAATACGCGCAAATGCAGTGATGACCAGCGACAGCGGCGAGGTCATTTCGCGCTGCTCGGTACCTTGCTGCCAGCGGGTTTTCATCGACATGGAGTCTTTGCCCACTGGAATGGTGATGCCCAACGCGGGACACAACTCTTCGCCGACCGCTTTAACGGCAGCGTACAAACCGGCGTCTTCGCCCGGGTGACCGGCAGCGGCCATCCAGTTCGCGGAGAGCTTCACGCGTTGCAGCGAACCAATTGAGGTTGCTGCGATGTTGGTCAGCGCCTCACCGACTGCCAGACGACCTGAAGCCGCGAAGTCGAGCAAGGCGACTGGCGCACGTTCGCCGAGGGAGAAGGCTTCACCGTGATAGCTATCGAGGCTGGCGGTGGTGACGGCGCAGTTCGCCACCGGAATCTGCCACGGCCCCACCATCTGATCGCGCGCGACCATGCCGGTTACGCTGCGATCGCCAATAGTAATCAGGAAGGTTTTTTCCGCTACGGTCGGCAAGTGCAGCACACGATTCACTGCATCCGCAACGGTAATCCCATCGCGCTGTAGCGCATCGCCTTTGGCTTGCTGACTGGCAACATCACGCGTCATCTTCGGCGTTTTGCCCAGCAGCACGTCGAGCGGCATGTCGATGGGCTTATTGTCGAAGTGGCTGTCGGCGAGGTTCAGGTGCAGCTCTTCAGTGGCTTCACCAATCACCGCATACGGCGCGCGTTCACGCAGGCACAGCTCATCAAACAGCGCCAGTTTCTCCGGCGCTACTGCCAGCACATAACGTTCCTGCGATTCGTTACACCAGACTTCCAGCGGGCTCATGCCTGGTTCATCGCTGAGGATATCGCGCAGATTGAAATTACCACCACGATTACCGTCGCTCACCAGTTCTGGCATGGCGTTCGAAAGACCGCCTGCGCCCACATCGTGGATGAACAGAATCGGGTTGGCTTCGCCCAGCTGCCAGCAGCGGTCGATCACTTCCTGGCAACGACGTTCCATTTCGGGGTTGTCGCGCTGGACAGATGCAAAATCGAGATCGGCATCTGACTGGCCAGAAGCCATTGACGATGCCGCGCCACCGCCCAAACCGATGTTCATGGCCGGACCGCCCAGCACGATCAGCTTGGCGCCCACGACAATCTCGCCTTTCTGCACGTGATCGGCACGGATGTTACCGATGCCGCCCGCCAGCATGATCGGCTTGTGATAGCCGCGCAGTTCCACGCCATTGTGACTGTTGACGCGCTCTTCATAGGTACGGAAATAGCCGTTCAGGGCCGGACGACCAAATTCATTGTTGAACGCCGCGCCGCCTAGCGGGCCTTCGGTCATGATATCCAGTGCAGTAACAATGCGATCCGGCTTGCCGAAATCCTCTTCCCACGGCTGTTCGAAGCCCGGAATACGCAGGTTCGATACCGAGAATCCGACCAGACCGGCTTTGGGCTTCGCGCCACGTCCGGTGGCACCTTCATCACGGATTTCGCCACCGGAACCGGTCGCCGCACCCGGCCACGGTGAAATGGCGGTTGGGTGGTTATGGGTTTCGACTTTCATCAGGATGTGCGCTTCTTCCTGATGGAATGCGTATTCGCCCTTCTGTGCATCGGCATAGAAGCGGCCAACCTCGGAACCTTCCATGACCGCAGCGTTGTCTTTATAAGCAGACAGCACATGCTCAGGATTGTGTTCAAAGGTGTTTTTAATCATTTTAAACAGCGACTTCGGCTGCTTTTCGCCGTCGATAATCCAGTCGGCATTGAAGATCTTGTGACGGCAGTGCTCGGAGTTTGCTTGCGCAAACATGTAGAGCTCGATGTCGTTCGGATTGCGGCCCAGCTTGGTAAAGGCGTCGAGCAGATAATCGATCTCATCGTCGGCCAGCGCCAGGCCCAGCGTGGTGTTGGCCTGATCCAGCGCGCTGCGACCTGCGCCCAGCACGTCGATAGTTGAAAGCGGCTGTGGCTGATGGTGAGCAAACAGCTGCTGCGCATCGCTGAGGTCAGTGAATACAGTTTCCATCATGCGATCATGCAGCAGGCTGGCCAGTTGCTGCCACTGTGCTTCCGTCAGCGTGGGCGCTTGCACATAAAAGGCCATGCCGCGCTCAAGGCGCAAAACCTGTGGCAGATCGCAGTTGTGGGCGATGTCAGTGGCTTTCGATGACCAGGGTGAAATGGTGCCGGGACGCGGCGTTACCAGCAACAGACGCCCTTGCGGCGCGTGTTCGGCGAGAGAAGGACCGTATTTAAGCAGACGTTGCAGGCGGGCTTGCTCATCCGCACTGAGCGGTGCGCTCACATCGGCAAAATGGACGTACTCGGCGTAAATATCACTCACTGAAAGGTGAGCGTCCTGAAAGCGGGTCAGCAGTTTGTTTACACGAAATGCCGACAGAGCGGGCGAACCACGCAGAATTTCCATCATTAAAGATCTCTCGTCTTTGAAGTGCCGGGCGACGCTTCATTGGGCGCAACAGGGGAAAACGGGCGGTATTATAGAGAAACAGCACCGGTTACGAAACCGTTTGCGCATAAATTCTGGCACCTGGCGTTTGGCTGAATTTTGCACAATTCTTGCTATAAAAGTTGCCCTGCCCCTTTTTGTTGCGCAAAATGCCCATCGCTCTGGGAGTTAAAACAACATAAATACTGCCTTTAAAAGACAGAGGCCTGTGAGCCATTACGAGACAACTATTTGAAACGCCTAAAAATAAACTATCTGTTTATCGGTCTGATCACCGTGCTACTTGCGCTAGCATTGTGGCCTTCAATCCCGTGGTACGGGAGCGGAACAGACGCGCTATCACAGATCAAATCACGCGGAGTGCTGCGCATCAGTACCGTTAACTCTCCGCTGACTTACTACACCATTAACAATGCACCAGCCGGCATGGATTACGAGCTGGCGAAGCGCTTCGCCGATTATCTTGGCGTGAAACTTGAGGTTGAGGTGCGTCCTAACCTCGGCGATCTGTTTGACGACCTGGATGACGGTAAAGCGGATTTGCTGGCTGCCGGTCTGATCTACAACAGCGAGCGCCTCGCGCACTACCAAAGTGGCCCGAGCTACTATTCGGTGTCGCAGCAGCTGGTGTACCGCATTGATAAGCCCCGACCGAAAAATCTCGGCGATCTTAAAGGCCGCCTGATTGTGCAGTCCGGTTCGGCATATCTGTCAACTTTACGTTCCGCCAAAGCTGACAGCTATCCCGATCTCGACTGGGCAATCTCCACCGATCAGGGCCAGAAAGCGCTGCTCGAAGCGGTCGCCGACGGCAAACTCGACTACACCGTAGGTGATTCGGTCACCATTGGCTTGCTGCAGCGTATTCATCCGCAGCTGGCGGTGGCGTTTGATGTGACAGATGAAGAACCGGTTACCTGGTACTTGCCACGTAACGATGATGACAGCCTAAACGCGGCGATGCTCGACTTCTATAGCCAGATGGGCGAAGAAGGCACCATGGCGCGGCTGGAAGAGAAATATCTCGGTCACGTTGGCACCTTTGATTACGTTGATACTCGCACGTTCCTGCGCGCCATTGACAACACGCTGCCGGATATCAAACCGCTGTTTGAGAAATATTCGGCCAGCATGGATTGGCGTTTGCTGGCGGCGATCTCATATCAGGAATCGCACTGGAATCCGCAGGCCACTTCGCCAACTGGCGTGCGCGGCATGATGATGTTGACGCGTAATACCGCCGACAGCCTTGACGTCAACGATCGTCTCGATCCCGAACAGAGCATTCGTGGCGGCAGCGAATATCTCAAACGCATGATGGAAAAAGTGCCCGAGAGCATTCCTGAAGATGAACGTATCTGGTTTGCGCTGGCGGCTTATAACATGGGCTACGCGCACATGCTGGATGTGCGTAAGCTGACGGCGAAACAGGGCGGCAATCCGGACAGCTGGGCCGACGTGAAGCTACGTTTGCCGATGCTGAGCCAGAAGCGCTATTACACGCAAACCACCTACGGCTACGCGCGCGGGCATGAAGCGTATAACTACGTGGAGAATATCCGTAAGTATCAGATAAGCCTGGTGGGATATTTGCAGGAGCAGGAGAAGCGTTTAGCGCAGCAGTCGGCGCTCGAGGCCGAGTTAGGCGCCGGTTACCCGGCGGTCGAACCGAAAATTGCGATGAATTAACCGGTGCGCTGCGCCTGACGCAGCGCCTTCTTCTGCTCACGACGCATGCGGAAGAAGTCACTCAGCATCCCAGCGCATTCATCCGCCAGCACACCGCAATCAATCTGAATGTGATGATTCATACCGGGATGGCCAATCACATCCAGCAGTGAACCGGCCGCGCCGGTTTTCTCATCCTTAGCGCCATACACCAGCCGCGTGATGCGACTGTGCACCATCGCACCGGCACACATCACACAGGGTTCCAGCGTGACATAGAGCGTGGTATCCAGCAGACGATAGTTTTCCAGCACCTTGCCACCCTGACGTAGCGCCATGATCTCGGCATGCGCGGTGGGATCGTGCTGACCAATCGGCCGATTCCAGCCTTCGCCAATCACGTTATCGCCCTGCACCAACACCGCACCAACCGGCACTTCGCCCTGCTCCCACGCGCGCTTAGCCAGTTCCAGCGCATAACGCATCCAATATTCATCAGTTTGTGGGTTCACCAGGCAACTCCTGCGGGCAATAAAGGCGGCGCATTATAGCGATGCAGCAGCCGGAATCGAAGCGTTATTCCAGCTGCTGCAACTCGCCGCGCGGCGTAACTCGCCAGCGATGCTGACAGAAGAACAACAGCGGGTTGTCCTGCTTGCTGTCGCTGTAGCCGCTATACAGCTGTAGAGGTGTGCCGATTTTCTCTTCGAGCTGTGCCACCTTTTCATGGCCGAGACAGCGCATCGACAGCAAGCGTCCGCCACGGCCCGGTTTCATCTGGCTGGCGATCAGCTGTACCCGCGGTAAGAAGGCCGAGTCAAAATAGACTTGCTCCACCAGCGACTGCGGCGAACCGGTAATTAACCAGACATCGGCATCGTTACTGCTGAGATAGTCGGTAAGGCGCTGCTGCACTACCGGAAACGCGGTAACGCGCTGGCGGAACCACTCAGCGAATTCCGCTTCACGCTGGCGCAGACGTGATTCGCTATGGCCGAAGGTAATCGCCCACAGCAGTAAACTCATCGGCCAGCGTGCGGCGCGGCCTTTGATTAGCATGCCAAGACCAATTACCGGTAACAGCGGCACCACCAATAGCAGATTGATCGGCTGACGTCGCAGCAGATAGCGCATAAAGGTGCCAAACATGTCTTGCTGATGTAGCGTGCCATCGAGATCGAAAAACACCACGCGTCGTTGTGTACCCTTAGTCAAACAGCACTCCTTCTCTATCCTTCGCGGTTTCTGCACTACAGTGTAGCCAGCTTCGGCGTTCGAGGCGAAAGCTGCTATTTTTAATTCCAGTGACTACAATGCCATTTGAATAGTTTATTCTTCGCCTTTACGCGCTGTTTGCGGATAAAAGAATTAAGGATCGAACCATGAGTTCATTGCTGCGCATTCGTCAGCTTTACCCTCGACTGGCGCTAAATGAGCGCCGGCTGGCGGATTTTTTGCTGTCGCAGCCGGATCGTGCACGGCATCTCAGTTCACAAAAACTTGCCGAGGAATCGGGGGTTAGCCAGTCCAGCGTGGTGAAGTTTGCCCAGAAACTGGGTTATAAAGGATTTCCGGCGCTGAAGCTGGCGCTGAGCGAATCGATGGCCGATCGCGATGCGATTACTGTGCATAACCATATTCTTAGCGATGACCCACTCAAAGTGGTGGGCGAAAAGCTGCTGACCGAAAAAATCTCGGCGATCCGCGCCACGCTGGATATCAATAGCGAAGAGAAACTGCTGCAAACCTTACAGCTACTGAAAAATGCCAATCGTATTTTACTGGTCGGCATCGGCGCGTCCGGTTTAGTGGCGAAAGATTTTTCATGGAAGCTAATGAAAATCGGCATCAATGCGGTGGCGGAGCAGGATATGCACGCTTTGCTGGCCAGCGTGCAAGCAATGGCGCCGGGCGATGTGTTGCTGGCCATTTCCTATACCGGCGAACGACGCGAAATTAACCTGGCGGCGCAGGAAGCGGTGCAGGTCGGCGCCGATGTGCTGGCCTTTACCGGCTTTACGCCAAATGCGCTGCAGCAGAGTGCCACGGTTTGCCTCTATACCGTGGCTGAGGAACAGAGCACGCGCAGCGCGGCGATATCGTCGACCAGCGCGCAGCTGGCGCTCACGGATCTGCTGTTTATGGCGCTGGTACAAAACGATCCGGAACGCGCATCAAGCCATATCCGTCACAGCGAAGAGTTGGTGAAAAAGCTGGTCTGATGAGATGAGGCGCGTATAATACCCGCGCCGTTTATGCTGTTATTGGATTTCCGCTATGGCTCTGCTCATTACCACCAAATGCATCAATTGCGATATGTGCGAACCTGAATGCCCAAACCAGGCAATCAGCTTAGGCGATGCGATCTATGAGATTGATGTTGACCGCTGCACCGAGTGCGTGGGCCATTATGATGTGCCGACCTGCCAAAGCGTCTGCCCGATTGATAACACCATTATTGCTGATCCACAGCACCCGGAGAGTCGCGAGGCGCTGTGGGAGAAGTTTGTGGTGTTGCACCATTAATCTTCGATAATTACCGTCGCACAGGCGTAATGGCGTTCATCTGCTAAGGTCACATGTACGTGCTTCACACCGAGCTGACTGGCAATCACTTTGGCTTGCTCAAAGAAACGTAACCCCGGCTTGCCCAGCGCATCGTTATATACTTCGAACTGATTGAAGGCCAGGCCACCGCGAATGCCGGTGCCGAACGCTTTCGCTGCCGCCTCTTTCACCGCAAAACGCTTGGCAAGGAAGCGCACCGGTTGCTGGTGCGCCTGATATTGCTGCCACTCGGCTTCGCTTAATACGCGGCGGGCCAAACGATCGCCGGAGCGTTCGATCACTCCCGCGATACGTTCGATCTCGACGATGTCGCTACCGAGTCCGAGAATCGCCATTAGCGACGTGCTTCCCGCATCAGCTGCTTCATTTCGCTGACCGCATCAGCCAGACCGCTGAACAGTGCGCGACCAATGATTGCATGGCCGATATTCAGTTCATGCATTTCTGGCAGTGCAGCAATCGGTTGTACGTTGTGATAGGTCAAACCGTGGCCGGCATTCACTTTCAGACCAAGGCTGGCGGCGAAGGTTGCGGCTTTACGGATGCGTGACAGTTCAGCCTGGCGCGCCAGACCTTCTGGCGCTTCGGCATAGGCGCCGGTGTGAATTTCGATATAAGGTGCGCCACTGGCTACGGCGGCTTCAATCTGACGGTGATCGGCATCAATAAACAGTGACACCAGAATACCTGCGTCGCTCAACAAGCGCACCGCGGCATTAATTTTGTCCTGCTGACCCGCCACATCCAATCCACCTTCGGTCGTCACTTCCTGACGCTTTTCCGGCACCAGACAAACGAAGTGCGGCTGGATTTCGCAGGCAATGTCGATCATCTCGTCAGTCACCGCCATCTCCAGATTCATGCGCGTCTGAATGGTGTCACGCAGGATGCGCACATCGCGATCGGTAATGTGGCGACGATCTTCACGCAGATGCACGGTAATGCCGTCGGCACCGGCCTGCTCAGCAACAAACGCGGCCTGCACCGGATCGGGATAGTTTGTGCCACGTGCGTTACGTACGGTGGCAATGTGGTCAATGTTGACGCCTAACAGCAACTCAGCCATGACAATCCTTAAATGTGTTCAGTGTGTTTGCAGTGTACCGCGCTGACTATATCAGGCGGTACGACCAGCGCTAGTCGTTTGCCACATCGGGTTTCTTTTTTGGCACAAACTGGCGAAACAGTTCCTGGCTCTTTAGCGGTTTGCCGCCAAGATAGGGCTTCAGCGCCATACGCGTAAAGCGTTTGGCGGCGCGCAAGGTATCAGCATCGGGGAATTCACGTTCCCATAATGCACGCAGCTGGCGGCCGGTAAAGCTACGCTGATTGACCACTAAACTGGCGATAAAGCCCTTCTCTTCACGGTAGCTGTAGGTCATGCCATCGGCAACTTCTTCGCCGCTGCCGGCACAATGCAGGAAATCGACGCCGTAGCCGAGATGCCCAAGCAGCGCCAGCTCAAACCGACGCAGCGCCGGTTCAGGCGAGCCGTTGCCTGCCGCCAGAGTTTGGATGCAATTCAGGTAATCGAAGAACATGTCAGAGAAAGGGATTTGCTGCTCCAGCACGCGCGACAGCAGTTCGTTGACGTAGAGTCCGCAGTAGAGCGTGATGCCGCTGAGCGGCAATGCCAGCGAAACGGCTTCGGCATTGCGTAGCGTTTTGACGTCACCGCGTCCGCCCCAGCGCACCAGCAGTGGCGTGAAGGGTTGCAGTGCACCTTTCAGTTGCGAACGGCGCGAGCGGGCACCTTTGGCAAGGACGCGGACGCGCCCTTCGCTTTCGCTGAATAGATCGAGAAGCAGGCTGGTTTCGCTGTAAGGGCGACTATGCAGCACAAAGGCGCGTTGCCAGCCTTCCATCGATTACCCTTCGTCAGAGTAACCTAAGCTGCGCAGCGCACGTTCATCGTCCGCCCAGCCAGATTTCACTTTAACCCACAGTTCGAGATGCACTTTCGCCTCAAACATCTCTTCCATGTCTTTACGTGACTCAATGCCGATGGTTTTGATCTTGGCGCCTTTATTGCCGATGACCATCTTTTTCTGGCCTTCGCGCTCAACGAGAATCAGACCATTGATGTCGTAGCCGCCGCGATCGTTAGAGACAAACTGCTCAATTTCTACGGTAACGGAATAAGGCAGCTCAGCGCCAAGGAAGCGCATCAGTTTTTCACGGATGATCTCAGATGCCATAAAACGCTGCGAGCGGTCGGTGACATAATCTTCTGGGAAATGATGCTCAGATTTTGGCAGGCATTTGCGTGCAATCGCCGCAATAGCGTCAACATTTTTGCCGCTTTCCGCAGAGATCGGTACGATTTCGAGGAAGTTCATCTGCTGGCTGAGGAACTGCAGATGAGGCAAAAGAATGCTCTTATCCTGAATGTTGTCGACTTTGTTGATCGCCAATACCACAGGAACCTGGTTATCACGTAGCTTGTTGAGCACCATCTCGTCGTCTGGCGTCCAGCGCGTGCCTTCAACCACAAAGATCACCAGCTCAACATCACCGATGGAGCTGCTGGCCGCACGGTTCATCAAGCGGTTGATCGCTCGCTTCTCTTCCATGTGCAGCCCTGGCGTATCCACATAGATCGCCTGATAAGCGCCTTCCGTGTGGATGCCCATAATACGGTGACGCGTGGTTTGCGGCTTGCGTGACGTGATCGACACTTTCTGCCCCAGCAACTGGTTCAGCAAAGTGGATTTACCGACGTTTGGTCGGCCTACGATCGCGACAAAGCCGCTATATGTTTCGAGTTCGCTCATTCGAGTCCTGACTTGGGCAGCGCCGCTTTCGACGCTGCGATGTGACTATTTATTCGAGGCCAAGCTTAATTAACGCCTGTTCGGCAGCTGCTTGCTCGGCTTTACGGCGGCTGGAGCCAATGCCCACCACCGGTTCTGCCATGCCACTCACCTGACAGTGAATGGTGAATTCCTGATCGTGGGCTTCGCCACGCACCTGCACCACCAAATACGAAGGCAGCGGCAGATGACGTCCCTGCAAATACTCTTGCAGGCGCGTTTTCGGATCTTTTTGCTTATCGCCCGGGCTGATGGCTTCCAGTCGCGAGTGATACCAGTCGAGAATTAACTTTTCGACGGTTTGAATGCTGCTATCAAGGAAAATGCCGCCAATCAAGGCTTCAACGGTATCCGCGAGAATAGATTCACGACGGAAACCGCCGCTTTTCAACTCGCCCGGACCAAGGCGTAAACATTCGCCGAGGTCGAATTCTCGCGCCATTTCCGCCAGCGTATTCCCACGAACCAACGTGGCACGCATGCGACTCATATCGCCTTCGTCCACGCGCGGGAAGCGGTGATAAAGCGCATTGGCGATCACGTAGCTAAGAATAGAATCGCCAAGGAATTCAAGACGTTCATTGTGTTTGCTGCTGGCACTACGGTGCGTCAATGCCTGCTGCAATAAATCCGGATGAGTAAAAGTGTAGCCCAGTTTGCGCTGCAGCTTATTAATGACGATGGGGTTCATGCTATTCCAGTTGTTCTGTGCGTCTGTCACTGCATACGAAACAGGGCTGCGGTTCCAACCTGTTCTGTTTCGTGTGCACTGGCCTCCCTTACGGAAGGCCAACCTTTTTTGAAGCTAATTAGTGGATCCCACCAATGCGGCTAAAGCGCACGCCGGTAGGCCACTGTCCTTCTTGTTTCTCGAAGCTCATCCAGATAGCCACCGCTTTGCCGACCAGATTCTTCTCGGGCACGAAGCCCCAGTAGCGACTGTCGGCGCTGTTATCGCGGTTATCGCCCATCATGAAATACTGCCCTTGCGGCACAATCCAGGTGGATTGCGGCTGGCCCGGCTGCTGATAATACATGCTTGCCTGACTTTGCGCCTCGTTTACCAGCAGAATATCGTGCGTTACGCTGCCCAATGTCTCTTTACGGGTACCGAGACGCAGACCGCCCTTCATGGTTTCACCCTGCGGCGCCTGGAAGAAGCCGTTGCCGGTTTCATTGCCATCAAAGCCGCTGAAGGTTTGAATGAAGTTGCTTGGCTCAACATTCGTATAAGTCACCGGCAGCGCGGTATTGCAGTTGCCGCTGCTACAACCCGGATTGATGGTCAGGGTTTTGCTGTAGGGATCAAACACCACTTTGTCGCCTGGCAAGCCAATCACACGCTTAATGTAATCGACGCTTGGATCTTTCGGGTATTTAAATACCGCTACATCGCCGCGCTGTGGATGGCCAGTTGGAATCAGCGTGGTTTGGGTAATCGGATCTTTAATGCCGTAAGCAAACTTCTCCACGAGGATAAAGTCGCCAATCAGCAACGTTGGCATCATTGAGCCTGATGGAATCTGGAACGGCTCAAAAATAAACGAACGTACGATTAATACCACCGCCAGCACCGGAAACACCGATGCCGTGGTTTCTACCCAACCCGGCTGCGCGGCAACTTTCGCCAGCGTTTTGCTATCAAGTGCATTGCCAGCCTGCGCTTGCGCGGCAGCTTGCTTCGCACGACGCGCCGGTGCCCATTTAAAGCGATCGATACACCAGATAACGCCAGTGATCAGCGTGGCGATCACTAAAACCAGGGCGAACATGTTAGCCATTAAAAATCCTTATTTGCTGTCTTTACCGACATGCAGAATGGCAAGGAATGCTTCCTGCGGCAGCTCAACGTTGCCGACCTGCTTCATTCGCTTCTTACCGTCTTTCTGCTTCTGCAACAGTTTCTTCTTACGGCTAACGTCACCGCCATAGCATTTCGCCAGGACGTTTTTACGCAGCTGTTTTACCGTTGAGCGAGCGATAATGTGGTTGCCGATTGCCGCCTGAATCGCAATATCAAACTGCTGACGTGGGATCAGATCTTTCATCTTCTCTACCAAATCGCGGCCACGATATTGTGAGTTATCACGGTGAGTAATCAGCGCCAGCGCATCAACACGTTCTGAGTTAATCATCACGTCGACACGCACCATGTCAGAGGTTTGGAAACGTTTGAAGTTATAATCCAGCGAGGCATAACCGCGCGAGGTTGATTTCAGACGGTCGAAGAAGTCGAGCACCACTTCCGCCATCGGGATCTCATAAGTCAGCGCAACCTGCTTGCCGTGGTAAACCATGTTGGTTTGCACGCCACGTTTTTCGATACACAACGTAATGACGTTACCGAGGAACTCCTGCGGCAGCAGCATATGACACTCAGCGATCGGCTCGCGCAGTTCTGCAATATTATTCAGCGGTGGCAGCTTCGACGGGCTATCGACATAGATCGTTTCACCGTCGGTGGTTTCTACTTCGTACACCACGGTTGGCGCGGTGGTGATCAGATCCAGATCGTATTCACGTTCCAGACGCTCCTGAATGATCTCCATGTGCAACAGACCGAGGAAGCCGATACGGAAACCGAAGCCCAGCGCCGTTGAGCTCTCTGGCTCGTAGAACAGTGACGCATCGTTAAGGCTCAATTTGCCCAGCGCATCACGGAATGCTTCATAGTCATCAGAGCTGATCGGGAACAGACCGGCGTAAACCTGTGGCTTCACTTTTTTGAAGCCAGGCAACACTTTATCTGCCGGATTGCGCTGCAGGGTCAGCGTATCGCCCACGGGTGCGCCGAGGATGTCTTTAATCGCACACACTAACCAGCCAACTTCACCGCAGTTCAGCTCGTTGCGATCAACGCGCTTCGGCGTGAAGATGCCAAGACGATCCGCGTTATAGCTTTGACCAGAACTCATCACTTTAACTTTGTCGCCTTTACGCAGCGTACCGTTCTTAATACGGATCAGCGACACCACGCCAAGGTAGTTATCGAACCAGGAATCGATGATCAACGCCTGCAGCGGACCTTCTGGATCGCCTTCTGGCGGTGGAATGTCACGCACCAGTCGCTCCAGCACATCGGGCACGCCGACGCCGGTTTTCGCCGAGCAACGCACCGCATCGGTAGCGTCAATGCCGACAATATCTTCAATCTCTTCCGCTACGCGCTCAGGATCGGCGGCAGGCAGGTCGATTTTGTTCAGTACCGGTACCACTTCCAGATCCATTTCCATTGCGGTGTAGCAGTTTGCCAGCGTCTGTGCTTCAACGCCCTGCCCTGCATCGACCACCAGCAATGCTCCTTCACATGCCGCCAGCGAGCGGGAAACTTCATAGGAGAAGTCAACGTGACCGGGAGTATCGATAAAATTGAGCTGGTAAGTTTCACCGTCCAGCGCTTTGTAATCGAGCGTTACGCTCTGCGCTTTGATGGTAATGCCGCGCTCACGTTCCAGATCCATGGAATCCAAAACCTGCGCCGCCATCTCACGATCGCTCAGGCCACCACAAATTTGAATCAAACGGTCAGAGAGCGTTGATTTGCCGTGGTCAATGTGAGCGATGATGGAGAAATTTCGTATGTGCTTCATTTATATGAATATCTTCACGTAGAAAATCAGTGGGAAACTTGAGCACGGACACATTCAGGAAAGTGAGCTTTACCCGGAACCCTGTCGGCCTCATTAATGATGACGCATATTACACTGTTAACGCCGCGCGTTAAAGAATGGAACTGTGGGGAATCGCAACAGATTTCAGCGGTTAAGCCGAATGAGAAAGGCCGCATCAGATGCGGCCTGCTGGGGATCAAACTTCGCTTTCCACGCGCAACGCATCGGGCGGTAACGCAACGCTGAGAATCACCGGCTGAAATGCTTCGCGATCGCCGAATACATTCGAGACACCTTTCGCCACGATAAAGCCGCCAATACCGCCTAATAGCGCGCCACAGGCCGCAGCAAGATCGCTCGCGAACAGCATCTGGAAAATGCCAGCAAGCACAAACAGGCCAAACAGCGGCGTCATGTAAACCAGCAAGGCGGAACCTAACAAGCTGCTTTCACGAATGCCAAGCTCAATGCGCTGGCCGGGTTGCAACGGCTCCACGCTGGCGATAGTCATCACGTGGGCATTTTTGGGTCCCAGATGATTAAGTGCGTGGCTGCCGCAGCCTTTGCGCGCCGAGCAGCTGTTACACGACGTTTTTGCTTCCGTGTGCAGTGTGGCTATGCCTTCTTTCCACGCCACAACGGTGGCCCATTCTCTCATCATTTTGGTGAACCCGAATCTATGCTGTCCGCAATACGTTTGGCAGTGGCTGGCGGTAACTCGCCCACCACCGTGATTTCATTATTATTGCGCACTTCTGTCTGCACCGTACGACGCCCAGTGCGCAATGCCTGCACACTGCTGCTTTTATCTGCTGGCGTAATGTTGATGGCAAAGCTAAATAAGCCATCGCTGTACAGACGCGACTCAACGGTTTTGTTCATCGACGGTATATCGCGGCGGCTTTGTGAAATCAGTTTCATGCCCGCCGGAAGCCAGTTTGGCTGCCAGCTGAGTTCAACTTTGTCACCGGCCGGCAGTGACAGCGTCGGCGGCAAGTTGGCCTTTTCCAGCCCTTGCATCAGATTGCGCACACCTTCATCAACGGCAAAACTGATCACGCGGAACTGCTCTAGCGTTTCGCCGTCACGATCAAGCAGATCGATACGCAGCGGCAATTTGGTATCCACATCCAGCCACACTACATAGCTGTAGCGCGTGCCATCGCGTGACACAATGCGCACCACTTCGCACATTTGATCGGCCATACGCGAGCGGCCAACCGGAATGAAATCGTAGGCCTCACCCAAGCGAGAGAAGTCAGCGAACATCAAACCTGGTAGCGCATCAATTATGTGATTGCCCGGCAGCGAGAAAGGATCTAATCCCGGCTCAAAATAGCTGATGTCATTTCCACGCTGGATGACTTCACGGCGCGGCCCATCCATCTGCAACAGTTGGGCAAAGATACGATTGTCGATTACCGCGTGACGATAACGCAGAGATTCAATGCCAAGACGCGAGACATTGATGTAGGCAAATTCGTAGTTGAGGTTCTGGCTTGCCTGCTCCATCTGTTGCAACAACGCCCCGGACGCAGAAGTCTGCGCCGAGGCGATAGATGAGCAAAACAGGCTGCCTGCCAGCAGGCTAACGGCACACCAAAGCTGCTTCATTACTGCTGCTGAGTTCCTAACGACTGATTTCCGGGAACATTAGCCTGAGCCTGTTGCGGATCGTTTTTCTCAAACTGAACCTGATCGGCATGCAGACGACGTTGCAGTTCATAATCCTGCAGCATAGCATTGACGCGACGACGCTGTTCTTGCACCTGCTGATTAGAGCTGTTGGTGTCGAACGCTTCAGAAGGCACGCCTAAGCTAACGGGTGACGCTTTACCCATCATCGGCAAAGTGTTAAATGCCGGTGAATCGGACGCTTCGGTGGCGCTGCCAGTTGGTGAGCTGTTGTAGTGCTGAACCCCGACAATCACCGCCAGTGATACACAAGCAGCGACACCGACCTGCGTCAGCTGTGCCGCCCAGCTACCACCACGACGCCAGAACGGCATCTTCTCGTAACGTGACGGCTCAGGCTGCGCTTCAGGAATCAGCGGAGTGATTTTGCGTGCCGGCTCGTTTTCGATGGCCGCAGCCACACGTGCGGAGATATCAAAATGCAGCACTTCTCCGATATCACCTCGCAAGGTGTCGCGGATGAGATGGTAGCTTTCCCAGCTTTGCTGAAGATCCGCATCCTTCGACAACGATGCCATCAGCTCGTTATCTAAAGTTTCACCATCCATTAAAGCGGAAAGTTTTTCTTTCTGCATGCTTTGGTACCCTTCCAGTAGCCGTTATCACTGACGTTGGATAAGCGGTTGAACTTTATTATCAATAGCCTCTCGTGCACGGAAGATACGCGAACGTACGGTACCGACCGGACAATCCATGATGACGGCAATCTCTTCGTAACTTAAACCATCCAATTCCCTAAGGGTAATGGCCATACGAAGATCTTCGGGAAGCGCCTCAATGGTGCGAAAGACGATTTGTTTCAGTTCCTCAGACAACATTAAGTTCTCAGGGTTCGATATTTCTTTCAGCGCACCTGCACTTTCGAAATTTTCTGCGTCGATAGCATCCACATCACTGGATGGCGGACGACGCCCCTGAGCAACCAGATAATTTTTCGCTGTGTTCACCGCGATGCGGTACAGCCATGTATAAAAGGCGCTGTCGCCACGGAACGATTCCAGTGCACGATACGCTTTAATAAAAGATTCCTGAACCACATCAGGCACATCGCCTGAAGGAACATAGCGTGAAACCAGGCTCGCCACTTTATGCTGGTATCGAATCACCAGTAAATTAAAGGACTTTTGATCTCCCTTCTGAACCCGCTCAACGAGAACCTGATCCGTTAACTGCTCGCTCATCCGAGGTAATATCTCCCCAAAACTTTTTTATGCGTAAGTGAACTGCCAGCACATCTCATTATTCTGAGCAAGCATGCGCTTAGAGTGACCTGATGGCCTGAAGTTCACTACGACCTGAATTTTTCCGTATCGGAACCACGACATCATTGTTGTTGATTGTCTTTCAGTGTAGCGACTTGCCACGCTGGTGGTGTCTTTTGCGGCACCGATAATCGCTGGCAGAGTACCTTATGACGCCGTCATTTTCACCTTTATTACCTGAATTTTCAGAGTGTTTGATATAAAAAACACATTCAGTTCAATTTCAGAGTTAACTTACTGAATTCACGTTAATATCTACACCAGATAAAGAATTCCCCGCCGCAGATTGTTCAAAATACTTCACAACTTCCCCATCCCGGCTTATGCTCAAGCGACCTTTTGTTTAGTAAATTAAACAGCATGACTTCTCTCCCAGAATATCAGTGTGATGTACTCATCGTAGGCAGCGGTGCGGCAGGTTTATCGTTAGCGCTGCGCTTAGCGCCGCATTATCAGGTTACCGTGCTGAGTAAAGCGCAGGTCAATGAGGGCTCAACGCTGTATGCGCAGGGCGGGATTGCGGCGGTGTTTGATGAAACAGACAGCATCGAATCACACGTTGAAGACACGCTCGTTGCCGGAGCAGGCTTATGCGACCGCGATACGGTGAGCTTTATCGCCAGCAACGCGCGTCACTGCGTGCAATGGCTGATTGATAATGGTGTGGCATTCGATAAAGAACCGCAGGTTGACGGCGAAGCACGTTACCATCTCACACGCGAAGGCGGGCACAGTCACCGCCGTATCCTGCATAGCGCGGACGCCACTGGACGCGCGGTGGAAACCACGCTGGTGAGTCAGGCGCTGAGCCATCCCAATATTCGTATTATCGAACGCACCAATGCGGTGGATTTGATTCTCTCCGATAAGCTTGGTTTGCCCGGGAAACGTCGTGTAGTCGGCGCGTGGATCTGGAACCGCAAGCGCGAAAAGGTGGAAACCTGTCGCGCGCGCGCCGTGGTATTAGCCACTGGCGGCGCAGCGAAAGTGTATCAATACACCACGAACCCGGATGTGGCCTCCGGCGATGGGATTGCAATGGCGTGGCGTGCGGGTTGCCGCGTGGCGAACCTCGAATTCAACCAATTCCATCCCACCTGCTTATTCCATCCGCAAGCGCAGAACTTCCTGCTAACCGAAGCGCTACGTGGTGAAGGAGCATGGCTGTTGCGTCCAGATGGTACGCGTTTCATGCCTGACTTTGATGAGCGGGCTGAACTGGCGCCGCGCGATATTGTTGCGCGCGCAATCGACCATGAGATGAAACGCCTGGGCGTCGATTGCATGTATATCGACATTAGCCACCAGCCGGAAAGTTTTGTGCGCGCGCACTTCCCGATGATTTATGAAAAATTGCTGACCTTTGGCCTGGATCTCACTAAACAGCCGATTCCGATAGTGCCTGCAGCGCATTACACCTGCGGCGGCGTGATGGTTGATCAGCAAGGACGCACAGACGTTGACGGCCTTTATGCCATTGGTGAAGTGAGCTACACCGGCTTACATGGCGCAAATCGCATGGCTTCTAACTCCCTGCTGGAGTGCCTGGTTTACGGTTGGTCAGCGGCAGAGGACATGATCGCTCGCCTGCCGGATGTCGCTGCGGTGGAACATCTGCCCGCGTGGGATGAAAGTCGTGTTGATGATGCCGATGAGCGCGTGGTGATTCAACACAACTGGCATGAACTGCGGCTATTTATGTGGGACTACGTGGGCATTGTGCGCACCACCAAACGTCTGGAGCGCGCACTGCGGCGCATTAATTTGCTGCAGCAGGAGATCGATGAGTATTACGCACATTTCCGCCTGTCTAACAATTTGCTGGAACTGCGCAATCTGGTGCAGGTTGCCGAACTGATGGTGCGCTGTGCGCTGGCGCGCAAGGAAAGTCGCGGGCTGCACTTTACCCTCGACAATCCCGAGCTGCTGGATGAGGCGTTACCCACCATCCTGCAGCCTGAGCGCTAGCGAAACAGGTAGAAATCTTTAACCAGGCTTAGCCAATCCGCTGAATAGCTTTTATCTTCATCACGAATAGCGAGACGTTCCTGTAACGTTTCGCCTGAGGTCGGTGAAAAACCTAACACCACACGATTTGGTGGACGCTGGGCATAGGCGGCGACATCGTAGCGATAACGCAGGTACCAGCCGTCCGCCAGCGCCAGTGAAGTCAGCGCTTCGCCGGCTTCTGCAGGCAGCACCACGCAAAAGAGCCCTTCTTCTTCAATCAACTGCGCAGCACAGCGCAGTAGCGTGTGATGATCAAGTGTTGCAGTGCTGCGCGCGGTATCACGCGCCACGCTGCCCGTTGCCATGCCGGGCGCAAAAAAGGGCGGGTTACTGACAATCAGCGAAAAGCGTTTTTCACACTGCTCGCTCCAGCTGACAATATCCTGATGGTGCACATGGATGCGATCCGCCCACGGCGAAGCCTGCATATTTTCCTGCGCCTGCTGCGCAGCGCTGGCTTCCAGTTCAACCGCATCAATCTCAACCTGATCTGACGTGCGTTGGGCCAGCATCAGCGCGATCAGTCCGCTACCACAGCCAATGTCGAGGATGCTCCGTGCACCTGCAATCGGTGCCCATGCACCGAGTAAAACGCCATCTGTGCCCACTTTCATTGCACAGCGATCGTGCGCCACGAAAAATTGCTTGAAGGTAAAACCATCTTTTCTTAACGTCGGCCGCGCCGGCGGTTGGTCCTGAGACATACTTCACTACCATTGAATTTTTTACTGCCGAAAGTGTAACGTGGTGGCGATAGGAATTCACCTGCGCCTGTAATACCTACACAAACAGATGAAGATTATATTCGTTCTGTCTATAATCAGCGCCCCAAACTGAGGTAGACCATGACCGTAACCACATTCTCCGAACTCGAACTCGACGAAAGCCTGCTACAAGCTTTGCAGGAAAAAGGCTTTACTCGCCCTACTGTTATTCAGGCCGAGACCATTCCTGCCGCGCTGGAAGGCCGTGACGTTCTGGGTTCGGCTCCAACCGGGACGGGGAAAACTGCAGCATTTTTGCTGCCCGCTTTACAGCATTTGCTCGATTTCCCGCGCAAAAAATCAGGCCCGCCGCGTATTCTGATTGTGACTCCCACCCGCGAACTGGCAATGCAGGTTGCCGATCACGCGCGCGAACTGGCTAAACACACGCATCTGGATATCGCGACCATCACCGGTGGCGTGGCATATATGAACCATGCCGAAGTGTTTAGCGAAAACCAGGATATCGTGGTCGCCACCACCGGCCGTTTACTGCAGTACATCAAAGAAGAGAACTTTGACTGCCGTGCAGTTGAAACGCTGATTCTCGATGAAGCTGACCGCATGCTCGATATGGGCTTCGCGCAAGACATCGAAACCATCGCCGCTGAAACTCGCTGGCGCAAACAGACGCTGTTGTTCTCGGCGACGCTTGAAGGCGAGCATATTAAAGATTTTGCCGAGCGTTTGCTGAACGAGCCGGTGTTTATTGAGGCCGACCCAAGCAAAAGCGAACGCAAAAAGATTCAGCAGTGGTATTACCGCGCCGATGATCTTGAGCATAAAAACAAGCTGCTGATTCACCTGTTGAAACAGCCCGATGCCACGCGCGTTATCGTATTTGTGCGTAAACGCGAGCGTCTGCACGAACTGGTCACCTGGCTGCATGAAGCGGGCATTCGCACCAGCTATCTTGAAGGCGAAATGGTGCAGGTAAACCGTAACGAAGCGATCAAACGTATGAATGATGGCCGCGTTAAGGTGATGATCGCCACCGACGTTGCCGCACGCGGTATCGATATTGACGATATCTCGCACGTCATTAACTACGATTTGCCGCGCACCGCCGATACCTATTTACACCGCATCGGCCGTACCGCACGTGCGGGTCGCAAAGGCACGGCAATTTCTCTGGTTGAAGCACACGACCACGTGCTGCTGGGCAAAATCACCCGTTACGTAAATGAGCCCTTAAAGGCGCGAGTGATTGATGAGTTGCGTCCAGAAAGCCGCGCACCCAGTGCCAAAGTCACCGGAAAACCGTCGAAAAAGGCGCTTGCGAAGCGTAAAGAGCTGAAAGAGAAAGAAGAAGAGAAACCGCGCGTTAAAAAACGCCATCGCGATACCAAAAATGTCGGTAAACGCCGCAAGCCAAGCGGCAGCAATACACCAGAGTCCGGTGCGGAATAAAACAGCACATGTCCTATCTAATCGCCTCCTTTGGGGCGATTTTTTTATTTAAGCGTAGCGAAATAACGCTTTGGCTATGAATTTCACTTCAGCCCCCCTTTCTCCCTAAACCAATGCCATAAAAAAAGCCGCACCAATCTGCACTGGCGCGGCTTGTATTGCTGTGTGTCTTTTCGTCAGCGCTGCAATTACAGGCTTTCGGTGAATGTACGTGTAATCACGTCACGCTGCTGCTCTGGCGTCAGCGCGTTAAAGCGTACGGCATAGCCGGAAACGCGAATGGTTAATTGTGGGTATTTTTCCGGATGCTTGACAGCATCTTCCAGCGTTTCCCGGCGCAGCACGTTAACGTTCAGATGCTGACCACCTTCAATACGCACCTGTGGTTTCTGCTCAAGTGGAATTTCACGGTAAGCGATTTCACCAAGGTCGCTGATAGCAACAACCTGGTCTTCTGCGAAATCCCCTTTCGCGCACAGGCAGCGCGCTTCAGCTTTATCATCGTCCAGCAGCCAGAAAGAGTTCAACAGCTGTGGATTATTTGCCTGAGTAATTTGAATGCCGGTAATCATAGTAGTTCTCCAGGGCTTTACGTTGTCGCAACAGGACAACGAGGTTCATTACGATATGGAATGCTGTGGTATATCACTGCATGAAACCCGCCGTTTTGACCTGTATCAATTTCCCCCCAGCGCAGTTCATTCCTTAAAATCTAACAATCTGATTTATAACAATTTCAAAATTAACTTTTTGCGTAAATTTTCAAATTATTTTTACCCTTCTGCTGTCGAGTCCGACACGTTAAGCTAGGCGCACTATTTTGCAGGGAGTCAATGATGGCTGAGAAGCTGACCTGGCACGACGTGCTGGCTGAAGAGAAAGAGAAACCTTACTTTGTGGAAACCCTAAAAGCGGTGGCCAATGAACGCGCTGCAGGCGTAACGGTTTATCCGCCACAGAAGGATGTGTTTAATGCCTTTCGGCTAACCGAACTGGGCGATATCAAAGTGGTGATTTTGGGTCAGGATCCCTATCACGGCCCAAACCAAGCGCACGGACTGGCATTTTCCGTCCAGCCGGGCGTGGCGATCCCACCGTCACTGCTGAATATGTACAAAGAGTTAGAACAGGATATTCCGGGCTTTGTGCGTCCAAGGCATGGTTTTCTTGAAAGCTGGGCGACGCAAGGCGTGATGCTGTTGAACACCGTCTTAACGGTGGAAGCCAGTAAGGCACATTCCCATGCGCGCTTTGGCTGGGAAACCTTTACCGATAACGTCATCAGCGTGATTAATCAGCATCGCGAAGGCGTGATTTTCTTGCTATGGGGTTCGCACGCGCAGAAGAAAGGCAGCATCATTGATACGCAACGTCATCATGTGCTGAAAGCGCCGCACCCTTCTCCGCTCTCTGCACATCGAGGCTTCTTTGGCAGTAAACACTTCTCGCAGGCTAATGCGCTGCTGAGCCAGTCGGGTCAAAGGCCGATCGACTGGATGCCCGTGCTGCCTTAAAAATACAAACGGCCGCATTACGCGGCCGTTGTCATTACAGCAACCAATTAGCTTTTCGCTTTAGTCACTGCAACCATCGCCGGACGCAACAGGCGACCGTTGAGGGTATAACCGCGCTGCATTACCATCAGTACGTGATTTGGCGCCATATCCTCTGATTCCATCATTGACATTGCCTGATGAATTTCTGGATTGAACGGCACGTTGGTTTCACCCACAACTTCCACGCCAAACTTACGTACCGCGCCCAGCAGCGATTTAAGCGTCAGCTCGATACCTTCAATCATCGAAGCCAGTTCAGCATTACCTTTATCTGTTACTTCCAGCGCGCGCTCCAGGCTATCGATCACGGGCAGCAACTCGTTGGCAAATTTTTCCAGCGCAAACTTATGCGCCTTTTCCACATCCATTTCAGCACGGCGACGGATATTTTCGATCTCCGCCTGCGCACGCAACTGTGCATCACGCACGCCGGTCTGCGAAACGGCTAACTCGGCTTCCAGTTGCGCGATACGCTCATCACGTGGATCCACCTCAGCGGTTGTCTCTGCGTCCACGTGCTGCTGATCCTGTTGAATTTCGTCTGAGACTTGCTCGTTTGGGGTGTTCTGTTCTTTACTACTCATGAATTTCTCCGCGTTTTGCACATTCATCTCGCTGGTTGGCTTATTATGGGGATCAGTTTGACGGTTTCAAGTAAACCCATCACATTGCCTGGCCGTTTTGGCTTATAAGGAACTCGCGCTAAATGAACAAACACTTTAACTGCATCGGGATTGTCGGCCATCCGCGCCATCCTACCGCGTTAACCACCCATGAAATGCTCTGGCGCTGGCTAACGGCAAAGGGTTATGAGGTGATTGTTGAGCAGCAGATTGCGCGCGAACTGGATTTGAAAAATGCCCAAACCGGCAGCCTGGCCGACATTGGCCAACGTGCCGACTTGGCCGTTGTCGTTGGCGGCGATGGCAATATGCTTGGCGCCGCGCGCGTGTTGGCGCGCTATGACATCAAAGTGATTGGCATTAACCGTGGCAACCTTGGTTTTCTTACCGATCTCGATCCTGACAATGCTCAGCAACAGCTTGATGATGTGCTGCAGGGTGATTACTTTGTTGAGAGTCGCTTCTTACTGGAGGCGCAGGTGTGCAAACAAGATTGCTCACCGCGCATTGGTAGCGCCATCAACGAAGTGGTGCTGCACCCAGGTAAAGTCGCGCACATGATTGAATTCGAAGTTTATATTGATGAGGTGTTTGCCTTTTCACAGCGATCCGATGGCTTAATTATCTCCACGCCGACCGGCTCTACCGCCTATTCGCTTTCGGCTGGCGGCCCCATTCTAACGCCGTCACTGGACGCCATTACGCTGGTGCCGATGTTCCCACATACGCTTTCTGCGCGTCCGCTGGTGATCAACAGTAGCAGTACCATTCGGCTACGTTTTTCTTCCCTGCGCAGCGATCTGGAGATCAGTTGCGACAGTCAGATTGCCTTGCCGATTCAGGAAGGTGAAGATGTACTGATTCGCCGCAGCGCCAATCATCTCAATCTTATCCATCCTAAAAATTACAATTATTTTAATACGTTAAGTTCAAAACTGGGTTGGTCAAAAAAATTGTTCTGAAAATCAGCGCCGACCACTTTACTGTATAAAAAACCAGGATATACTGTATGTAAAACCATATCTGTTTTTACATACAGGTGATTCTATGCTGGCACAACTGACCATCAGTAACTTTGCTATCGTTCGTGAACTGGAGATCGACTTTCATCGGGGTATGACGGCGATCACGGGTGAAACCGGCGCAGGTAAATCTATCGCTATTGATGCGCTGGGCCTGTGTCTGGGTGGCCGCGCTGAAGCAGATATGGTGCGTCAGGGGGCGAGTCGCGCTGATATCTGCGCACGCTTCCAACTCAAAACGTCCCCTTCCGCGCAGCGCTGGCTGGTGGAGAATCAGCTGGATGAAGGCAATGAATGTCTGCTGCGTCGTGTGATTAGCGCAGATGGTCGTTCGCGCGGCTTTATCAACGGCACGTCGGTACCGTTATCGCAGTTACGTGAATTAGGTCAGTTGCTGATTCAGATCCACGGCCAGCATGCCCACCAGTTGCTGCTCAAATCCGATCACCAAAAACATCTGCTGGATGCTTATGCAGCCCACGATGATTTGCTGTCTGACATGCGTCAGCACTATCAGCGCTGGCATCAGAGCTGCCGCGCGCTGGCACAACATCAGCAGCTATCACAAGAGCGCGAATCACGTCGCGAGCTGCTGCAGTATCAGTTGAAAGAACTCAATGAGTTTGCCCCGCAGCTGGGCGAATTCGAACAGATTGATGAAGAGTACAAACGTTTAGCCAACAGCGGCCAATTGCTGTCTACCAGCCAGCAAGCGCTGCACATTCTCGCTGATGGGGATGACACCAACCTGCAGAGCCTGCTGTATAGCGCCCGCCACATGCTGGGTGAACTCGTGACGCTGGATAATAAAGTCAGTGGCGTGTTCAATCTGCTGGAAGAAGCCGCGATTCAGCTCAGTGAAGCCAGTGATGAACTGCGCCATTACTGCGAACGTCTGGACCTCGATCCCAATCGCCTGCATGAGCTGGAGCAGCGCCTGTCACGGCAGATCGCGCTGGCACGTAAGCATCATGTCTCACCTGAAACATTGCCGGTGCTTTATCAGCAACTGCTGGACGAGGCAGAGCTGCTTTCACAGCAAGAGAGCGACCAGGAAACTCTGCAGGCTGACGTTGTCGCTCACCATAAAGCCGCGTTAGCCAGTGCTGAAAATCTGCACCAACTGCGTGAGCATTCGGCACAGGAGCTGAGCCAGTTAATTACCCAAAGCATGCGTACTCTGGCGATGCCGCACGGCCAATTTGCCATTGTGCTGGAGTTTAATGCAGACCAACTCACCGCTGATGGCGCAACACGCATTGATTTCCGTGTCACCACCAACCCAGGTCAACCACTTCAGCCATTGGGCAAAGTGGCGTCAGGCGGTGAGCTGTCACGTATCGCACTGGCGATTCAGGTGATTACCGCACAGAAAATGGAAACGCCAGCGATGATCTTCGATGAGGTGGATGTCGGGATCAGCGGCCCAACCGCCGCAGTGGTTGGCCAAATGCTGCGACAACTGGGCGAGTCCACGCAGGTGATGTGCGTTACGCATCTGCCGCAAGTTGCCGGCTGCGGTCATCAGCACTTCTTCGTCAGCAAAGAGACCGATGGCGCGATGACCGAAACGCATATGCAGCCGCTGGATAAACGCGCACGTTTGCAAGAGTTGGCCCGTTTGCTAGGTGGTAGCGAAGTCACTCGTAATACATTGGCTAACGCCAAAGAACTTTTAGCTGCCTGATTCAGCACTTTTTTCCCGGCTGGTGGTCATATGCTTGCTCTGTAGAGGTTTCAAATAGCGAAAAGGTTTATTATCATCGGCAGTTATGTCGTCTGAGTAATAAAGCCTGCCGCAGGCAGAGTTCAGAATTTGATGGCAAAAAAATAGCCTGCTGAAAGGCGTTTGGCCCCAGAAAAGGAATGTATAGATGCGCTGTAAAACGCTGACTGCCGCGGCAGTAGTAATGTTGATGATGACCGCTGGATGTTCCACCCTTGAGCGCGTTGTGTATCGTCCGGATATCAATCAGGGGAATTACCTGGTCGCCAACGATGTGTCGAAGATTCATAACGGCATGACGCAGCAGCAGGTCGCCTACACACTCGGTACACCGATGATGCGCGATCCGTTTGGCAGCAACGTTTGGTATTACGTGTTTCGTCAGGAACCCGGCCATGAAGGTGTGAAACAGCAGACGCTGACGCTGACTTTCGACAGCAACGGAACGCTGACCAACATCGATAACAAGCCGAAACTCACCGGCAAAGAAGGCTAAGTGAATGGCAATAAAAAAGGCGCTTGAGCGCCTTTTTTAGTTTTTGCTTTCTGACTATTTCTTTTCAGCTGAGCGCTCTGCGCGTTGACGCCGTAACTCTTTCGGATCGGCAATCAGCGGACGATAGATCTCAATGCGATCACCATCCTGCACTGCATCACTCAATTTTACCGGGCGGCTATAAATACCGACTTTGTTCGTGCTTAAATCGATATCCTTACGCAGCAACAACAAGCCAGACGCCTTTATCGCTTGTTCAACCGTTGCGCCTTCATCTAGCGTTACGGCACGCAAATACTGCTTATCCGGCAATGCGTAAACCACTTCCACGCTGATATCAGGCACGGTAAACCTCTTTCGCGCGCTGACTAAACGCCTGCACCATGCTGTTTGCCAGCTCTTTAAAGATGCGGCCAAATGCCATTTCTACCAACATGTTGGTGAACTCAAAATCAAGGTTCAACTCAACTTTGCAGGCATCATCCCCTAATGAGGTGAAATGCCAGCCGCCGGTCAATTTACGGAATGGGCCATCCACTAACTGCATCAAGATACTTTGATTGCTGATCAGTGTATTTCGTGTGGTGAAGGTTTTACTGATGCCTGCTTTCGAGACATCAACGGCCGCGGTCATTTGATCTCCGCTGTTATCCAGCACACGACTGCCGGTGCAACCCGGCAGAAACTGAGGATACGCATCCACGTCATTCACAAGACGGTACATCTGCTCAGCGCTATAAGGGACCAGCGCTGAACGGCTAATCTGGGCCATAATGGTTCCTGTTCATCACAAAACCATTGAATAATACCATTTTCGGTTACCAAACAAAAATTCACGGCTTTGCTTGCTGTGCTAAAATGGAGTGTTTTTTACCGCCCTGCAGGACAGGGGATGCGCCCATAAACTGAGTGATGTAGACTACGCCGCACTATGACAAAGAAAAAAGTTAACAAACCCGGTTCAGCCACTATTGCCCTCAATAAACGCGCACGTCATGAATACTTCATTGAAGAAGAGTTCGAGGCGGGTATGTCGTTACAAGGATGGGAAGTTAAATCACTCCGTGCCGGTAAGGCTAACATCAGCGATAGCTACATTCTGCTGCGCGATGGTGAAGCTTACCTGTTCGGTTCTACTTTCCAGCCGCTGGCGGTGGCTTCAACGCATGTGGTGTGTGATCCCACGCGCAGCCGCAAGTTGCTGCTGAAACAACGCGAACTCGATTCGCTTTACGGACGTGTTAACCGCGAAGGCTTTACCGTGGTAGCACTGTCGATGTATTGGAAAAATGCCTGGGCCAAACTGAAAATCGGTGTGGCGCGCGGCAAGAAAGAACATGACAAGCGTGACGACGTCAAAGAACGTGAATGGAAGATGGATAAAGCACGTATTATGAAGAATTCAAAACGTTAAGTACTGGATTTCAACGTTTCTTTTCTGTAGTATTGAAATTTCTTGGGGCTGATTCTGGACTCGACGGGATTGTGAAGCCTTAGGAGCATGCCGAGGGGCGGTTTGCCTCGTAAAAAGCCGCAAAAAAATAGTCGCAAACGACGAAAACTACGCTTTAGCAGCTTAATAACCTGCTTTGAAGCCCTCTCTCCCTAGCTTCCGCTCTTAAGACGGGGATCAAGAGAGGTCAAACCCAAAAGAGATCGTGTGGATGCCTTGCCTGGGGTTGAAGCACTAAATCAAATCAGGCTAGTTTGTCAGTGGCGTGTCTGTCCGCAGCTGGCCGGCGAATGTAAAGACTGACTAAGCATGTAGTGCCGACGGTGTAGTAATTTCGGACGCGGGTTCAACTCCCGCCAGCTCCACCAAAATTCTCCATCGGTGATTACCAGAGTCATCCGATGTAGTCCTAAGAGCCCGTATGGCGCAAGCCTTGCGGGCTTTTTTGTATCTGGACTCTTTCAAGGCGACTCGCATGAAAATCCCAAATAGACTCCAGCCTCTCGTCGATGATGGCTTGGTAGATGAAGTACTACAAAGACTAAGAAGCGGCAAAGAAGCTGACGTTTATACAGTTTTAACTGGCGGCAAGATCCAATGTGCCAAAGTGTACAAGGACGCCGCGCAGCGAAGTTTTAAACAGGCCGTTCAGTATCAGGAAGGACGTAAGGTCCGTAATAGCCGCAATTCACGTGCTATGCAAAAAGGTTCCAAATTCGGACGCAAGCAGCAAGAAGAGACCTGGCAAAGCGCTGAAGTTGATGCGTTGTTCCGCCTGGCTAATGCTGGCGTGCGCGTTCCGCAGCCCTACATTTGTATCGACGGCGTATTGTTGATGGAACTGGTCACAGATGCTGAAGGCCTGGTCGCTCCACGCCTAAGCGATGTGTTCTTGTCCGAAGAGAACGCCATGAAGGATTTCGATACGATGATCCGCAATATCGTGCGCATGCTATGCGCCGGCATTGTTCATGGCGATCTGTCAGAGTTTAACGTGCTGCAAGACGCCAACGGGCCAGTAATCATCGACTTGCCGCAGGCTGTTGATGCTGCAGCAAACAACCATGCTGAATCGATGTTTGAACGTGATGTGAATAACATCACCGCCTATTACGGGCAATTTGCTCCACAAATTTTGCAGACACGCTATGCGAAAGAGATCTGGCAGTTATATGAAGACGGAAAGCTGACACCAGAAACGCCGCTCACCGGTCTCTTCGTTGAAGAGTTGCATGAAGTGGATATGAATTCACTAATGGATGAGATCATCTCCGCCGAAGATGAGTTCTACGATCGTCAGCGAGCCGCTAAAGAACGCGATGAAGAATAGATGCAGCTCCATGGCTCAGGCAAACTCGTCATGAACGCTTATGCAGTCGCGTGTTTATTGCCAGCCGGATTCCATAACGTTACCAGCGTAACGTTCAATCCCTGATTGCCGACTTTGGTGCGCAATAGCTGGACATTGCGCCACTGTTGAGCCTGAAAAGGCGTCGATAGAAATTCTTAGCTCGCGTCTCTTTCCACAAACGTTGCAGGATGGCGCGCTTGTTAACGAACAAGGATTTTCCAGAAATTGGCAGGCGTCGGCTAATTTGTTCATCGTTAACCGGATGCATCGAGAACTGCGGCATCAGCGACAGATTAAGCAGCGTCGCTGACTGAGATTGATCGTGTAAATGCTGCAGAGCCGTCGCTAAGTTGGCTCGCCTCTCTTCCCGCAACAACCTAAAATGCTATCTACTGGTGATTTTTCCAACGAAACTAGACCTTTTTCATTCCTGGTTTATTCTTAAATCTTTCCATCCCGGCATATGCCAGGATGAATACCTAAGACGACATATTTCATGAAAGAGGGAATTATGAAAAAGACAATTATTGCAGTATCGGCTCTTCTGCTGGCTTCTTCGGCTTTTGCCGCCACTACACATGCAACTGATGAAACCGTCGCTAACGCACAGGCTGGCGCTAACACCGCCAAAGAGAAACTGCATCAGGCGCAGAATGAAGGTAAAGAGCAGCAGCTTAAAGCTAAGCATGCTGCGGAAGGCAAAAGCGATAACCTGAGCAGCAAAGCCAGCGAAGGTACGCAAAAGGCCTGGAACAAAACCAAAGAAGGTTCTGAGAAAGGTTGGGATGCCACTAAAGAAGGCACCCAGAAAGGCTGGAATAAAACCAAAGAAGGTGCCAGCGATCTGAAAAAGAAAGTGAGCGAATAACTTTCTCAAGTTACTAATAAGGCCGCTACTGCGGCCTTTTTTATTATCCCGATTCTGGACCATTCAGCCCGCAGAAAACACGTTCATTATCACTCCACCTGCAATAATAAGTACCATTGCAAAGACCGCAATGATATCCGGCTTTTGTTTATAAATAAGCATTGAGCATAGTGTTACGCCGACAATACCAAACCCACACCAGAGTGAATAAGCGACCCCAACGGGAATGGTACTCATCGCTCGAGTGAGTGCGAAATAACAGAGTCCGTAAGCACAGATAACTAACAATGATGGCCCAAGCTTGCTAAAGCCCTGGGTTTTTTTAATCATCGATGTCCCAGTAATTTCCGAACCAATAGAAAGGGCTAGCCATAAAAATCCGAGATTAAACATATAACTTTCCTTTTATGCTAATCGATTAAAATATTCTTAACGTAGTTAAAAACCGTTAACTCTCAGCTTGCTCACCCATTTTTGAAAAAACATTCATGATCACAATGCCACTAGCAATAATCATCATCCCAACAATCGACGCAGTATCTGGATGCTGATCGTAAAAGAGCATCCCTAACGTTGATACCAATAAAATACCTGTCCCGGACCATGTGGCGTAAGCGAGTCCAACAGGTATATCTTTTACCGCTCGTGATAATGAATAGTAACAAATGGCATAAAACACGATAAGAAACACTAATAACAACGCTTTGATTCCTCCTTCACTTGAATCAAAAAACTTGAGGGTTGAAGTTGCAGATGTTTCTGAAACAATGACCAAAAGTAGCCATAGCCAGCATTTGTTTTTTGCAGACATAATTAACTCCTGATTTTAATCATCTATTAAGCGTAATTTTTTGCTTCTTTAAATAGTCGGATGCAGCATCAGTCAACAATAATCCTGAACCATCCATCTTTACTTTTTTATTAATAATGTCATTGAGCGTAATATAACGTCGTGTTACTGCCGCAGCGTCAGACGTTTCACTTCCGTTCAATTTAGCGATTAACGCATCTAGGGAACACAAAGTGACCCCCATGCGTCTCAAGGTCATCAACGTTGCCTGAACGTGTTCGATGTAGCCTGGGTGTGGATTTTTCCCTTTTATACGATTAATTTCACTTTCTGGATCGCAGTAATAATGCAATGCCAGCACAGGTAACCCACTACTGAGTGCCTGATGGATAGCTTTTGCAAATGGTCGACGAATCACGCCATTTACCACATCCGCCGCCAGTGAATAGCTAAGAAATGGAATGACCATCGCGCTATAAGATATTGGTGACAGATTGTCCACCCAGGCTTCGTTATGAAATCCAGCGCCTAATGAACGCCATGATGCCTCTTCTTCGTCCCCTTCAAATGCGAGTCGATAAGCACAGTCACAACTTGCCAGCCGCGAATATATAATCTCCCGGTATTCTTGTGCTTCTGAGATCAGTAATAGCGTTGGTCGGCATAAACGCTGCAAAGTTAACGCGACAAGCCGCTCAATATCCCTTTCCGTCATGTCACATCCTCTTCATTGCACCAACGTCACCATCTCGCCGTTGCTCAAACCTGCGGCATTGGCTTCTTCAATATCAAGATGACACTCAAGAACAAAGTTTTCATCGACGCGTACAATCACGGCTTCGAAGATCAAGCCGCGCTTGCCCTGAGATCGCACGCTGACCTGCTGCCCATGGATAACATTCATTCTGCTCGCATCCAGCGGTGACATATGGATATGCCGCCAGGCACAAATCACCTGAGACCGTAATTCAACATGGCCTGCCGGACCGATGAGCAATGCATTGCCCGCGTTGTCCAATGCCCCTGATTCCCTTATCGGCGCTTTGATACCCAGCGCAAAGCAATCAGCACGGGAGAGTTCCAACTGTGATGCAGAGCGAGTAGGCCCAAGTACACGTACGTGCTGCAGCGAACCTTTTGGCCCCACGACCGTAATGGTTTCTTGCGCAGCAAATTGCCCCGGTTGCCGCAAAGGTTTACACGGAGTTAACGGGTATCCCTTACCAAATAAAATGTCCACATCTTCACGCGATAAGTGAACATGACGATTAGAAATGCCGACCGGTATCAAGGCGTTAGATCTTGAAAGATGAACATCAATACGCTGTAAAACTTGGGCATCCATCATGATTTCTGTCCTTTCTTAATGGACACTTTTTGCTCTTTATTCTCATGAGAACGCGTGATTTCTGGCATAACCGCTGCTTTAAAAACAGCAGGCTTATGTGTCAAATAAAACCCCCTGCCCTTTAAGGTTTGTAAAGCCGCAACCACGCTTTCTTCCGGACGAGCAATGATTAGCGATGCAAGCCGCTGTTCGCTTTTAACAACGCTAATGCCATATTCAATGGCAGTACGGATGGCACTGATTTCGCCAACAAAGCAGATATTCACTCGACCAGATCCTACCGTGCGATAACCAATGCAGTTCACATTCGCCGCTTTACAGGCGGCATCAGCTGCCTGTATTGCCGCAGCCAAACCTATCGTTTCAATAATGCCCAAACTGTTCATTGCGCCTCCGATTAATGCCGAACTAAGCGAATATCAAATTCAAATTTCTTCAGGAACACTTCCAGGCGTTGCAGCTCTTGCTGGCTATAAGAGGGATCGTGATGAATGGGATAATCCATCCCCAGCCGTTCATACTTCGCCTTACCTAATTGGTGATAAGGTAAAATATCAATTCGTAAGATATTGCCGCGTTTTGCCAGTCCAGAAATATAATTAATTGCTCCTGTTATGGCATCGTAGGAATCGTTGTAACCACGAACCAAAGGCATTCTGACGATAACTTTTGCACCTGAGTCCACTAACCATTCAAGATTACGCAGCACGGATTCATTGCCAATGCCGAATAAAACCTTATGTTGCGCACTGATTATGTGTTTAAGGTCGAACAGAAAGGTATCTGTTACTGGCTTTAACTTTTCATAATTAACCAGTGACGTTGTCCCTTGCGTTTCCACCGCTGTATTAATCATCAACTTTTTACATTCAGTGAAGAGCGCAACAGCAAAATCGGTTTGCAGGCTCATTTCACCACCACCAATAGTGACGCCACCACCGGATGAAAGATAAAAATCATAATCCTGCATAATAATGTCCATCAACTCTGCTACGGTGACATCTTTACCCAGAATATCTAATGCACGTTGCGTACAGATGTTTTCACATTTCCGGCAACCAATGCACTCAGCTGAGCGGTCGATAACATGTCTACCCTCAACATTTTGATGAACACCTGCGGGACAAACACTCACGCAATCACCACAATCAATGCATTTCTCACGTGAAAACATCACTTGAAAAGCTTTCACCAATCCTTCAGGATTTGCGCACCAGGGGCAGCGTATATTACAGCCTTTAAAAAAAATCAGAGTACGAATACCCTCGCCATCATAAATAGAGTATTTCTGAATATTAAATATTCTTCCTTTTAATTCTGCCGCTGCTTCCATAATACACTCCTTGTTAGACATCCCTGTCATTCATTCCTTTTAGAACTAGAATTTCTCTATTACCGTGCGGCTGATAATTTCATCCTGAACTTCTTTACACAGTTCAACGAAGTAAGCGCTATATCCCGCTACGCGAACAATCAAATCGCGATACTTCTCCGGTTCACGCTGTGCTTTTTTCAACACTTCATTATCGACATAGCTGAATTGCATCTGCCCGTTACCGAGGATAGAAGCCGTGCGTAGCAGGGTGATCAATCCCTGGCGTCCTTCCGGGGTGTCTAATAATCCTTTGAGGAATTTAAAGTTATGCACCATGCCAATATTCATGGTCTCAACATTCATGGTACTGACAGACTTGATCACCGCAGTAGGACCTTGCTTGTCCGCACCCTGCGTTGGACTAATGCCATCTGATAGCGGCATCCAGGCCAGTCGACCATTCGGCGTTGCGTTAGTGAGTTCGCCGATAGGCGTATTATTGGAAATAGATAGCGTTCCGTGACTCAATGTTGAATACAGCATCTGATATTGCCGGCACTCTTTTTCCGTCCATTCGGTAATATCCAGGGCCAGTAAGTCGACATTTTTGTCATCGTTGCCATATTTTGGCGCATTCAGGCAGTCACGGCGCAACGCATCGTAGCCGACAAAATTAGCCAACATCGCATCGCGCATCTGTTCCAACGTGTATTGACGATCTTCGTAAACCAGTTTGCGAATTGCAGCCATGGAATCAATATACGTCGCCAAACCAGAGAAAATGAGCCCCGGGCCGTGGTTGATCATCGCCCCGCCCGCGGCCACATCCCTACCGCTCTCCATACAACCTTCCACCAGCAATGACATGAGCGGCTTGGGCGCGACTTCACGATGGACGCGCTGGCTAATAACCGTGCCTACTGCAGACAAACGCACAATATGCGCTACCTGTTTTTTTACCGCAGCATCAAATTGTTCGAAGGTTTTCAGCTCGCTGAGCTCTCCGGTATCAAGTCCCTGATAACTGTCAAACAGCACCATACGACCGCGATTTAGCACAAACTCAATGGCAATCGGCCACTGTGTATAGCCGGTTGAAGTCCACTGATAAATACGTCCTGATTTTTGCGGCTCTACGCAGCCCATCAGGCAGTAATCACGCGCATCTTCAAAATCAAAACCTTTGCGCAGCATCATTTTGATATGAGAATCATCGAAGTGGCAGGCTGGGAAACCCATACCGGCTTTTACGACATCAACGATTTTTTCCATGTACTTTTGCGGCGACTGATTATGAATACGACAGGCCAATGAAGGCTGATAAACCTTCACAAAACGCACGGCGTCCATAATCAGATAGGTCAAATCATTACAGGCATCGCCGCCGGTGCGCTTCTGCCCCCCTACTGTCAGATTGATAAACGGCTGATAACCGGCAAAATACTTGGCGCCGGCTTCGCTGGACATCCACATCAGCTCAGCACATTTGATAATGAACGCCTGCAGCATTTCGACTGCGGATTCTGCCGTTAGTCGACCGGTGCGGATATCTTCCGCAAACATCGGGTAGCAATATTGGTCGACGCGCCCCAGAGATAACCCAGTTTGGTTCTCTTCAATTTCAAACAGAGACTCCACCGTCCAGATGCTTTGCAACGCTTCCTGCAAGGTCTTAGGCGGATTGGCGGGGACATTTTCATTAACCTCGGCAATCGTCAACAACTCAGTGCGTCGTAGAGGGTTTGATTCTGTCGATGCCAGTTCGCGTGCATGAGATGCAATACGTTGAGCATAACTCATTACCCCTTCGCAGGTTTCTATCGCCGCTTTGTAGTAATAGATGCGATCGATATCCTCAGGGTTTTCCATGCTCAGGGTAGCCAAATGCGCTTGCGCATCAGCTTTAATCCCGTTCATCCCCTTGGTAAACAGCAGTACGTCGTAACCTGGGCAAGTGTCGCCACCGCCGTTGATCTGGTGATAGGAAAGATCGCTGACAAAAGTTTCACCGCTGAAAGACCAAACGCCCGCTTCACGATATTGTGCCTCGCAGATTTCATCCAGCGAGCGGCCCTCCCAGAACGGGACAATCTCTTCACGGATGGTTTTCTTGTCCGCTTCGCTGATGACGAAAGGATCTTGCGGACGTGTGCCCATGGTGTCGAGCTCATCGCGCACCCAGCGCCAGGCGATATCGGGTGAAAAGGCGCCTGCTCGAGGTTTACCGCACGGATGGCCGACAATCAGCTCATCATTTTGTATCAGGATTGGCGCAGTCTCACAGGCACGACGGAAGGCTTTTGCACGCTGTAACACCACCGGCAGCCCCGGATTATTTTTGACGACCTCGGTGAAAGCCAACGCCCTATAGATGGAGACACTCGGACGCGCCTGCAAATAATGGTTACGTAAACGCTGCATGCGTGGCGATAAGCCTTCCATTACGGGCATTTCGTCAGTAGCGGCGATAGGGCTTTCTATTGAAGCCGTGCCGCGGAACAGACGTACGGGCAGATTCAGTGCGCTGAGATTCTGCTGGGCGCTTAGGAATAGTGAGGAGAGTTCATTGATAGCGATAGCGTTATCATCGATCGCGTGGCCACACAGCATTGCATCAAACATCGGATAGCCCTGAATGGCACGCTCAACGCGCACCTCACTCAGCTCAGCCAGCTTGAACCACAGGCTTTCAACAATCTCATATGCCTGCTGCACACTGATTTTTCCGCTTTCCACATCATGTTGATACCAAGGGAAGAGAGCTTTGTCAGCACCACATGGATTGACGGCATACTCGCCGTTATCCATCAGCACTGCCAATTGAAACAGATAGAAAGCCTGACAGGCTTCTTTAAAACTTCGCGCAGGCTGCGCAGGCACATGCCGTAATATCTCGGCACTTTCACGCAGCTCAGCCCGGCGATAGCTGTTCTGTTCGGTGATAACTCGCGTATCAGCTTGATCGGCGAGATTCTTTGCCAATGTGATTAATGCATCGCAGGCATATATCGCGGCACGGCAGGCATTGGCTTCATCGATACTGCTGCGGCTAATGCTACTGCTTAGCGCTTCGCACTGTTTTTCCAGCTTATTACGCATGGTCAGCACGCCCTGCTCAATAACCACCTTGTAATCCGGTGAAACAGGGAGCCCATCAAGGCTTAAGAACTGGAACACCGAAGGACGGTTGCGGGTAGCTTCATCATGAAATAGTGAACCGTGCGGCTTACACGTCGCATTGCCAATAATCAACTGATCGGCTTCGATCGTCGCGGGCATCTGACGCACCAGCTCATAGAAACGGCGTGCGGGTTTAACAGCCGCAGCACACCACTTACCTGACTATCAATGGCATGCAGCAAAGCCGCATGCTCAGAACACAGGGTGCTTTTTTGGCTAAGTAAACGTTCCGCCAGTACTTTTATGCGTGGCGTAGGGCTGTAATGTGACATGAGGATCTCCTGATGTTCTTTTTAATGTTCCTGAGCACGCAGAACGTTGGCATCAATGCTCCATGCTTGACGTAACAGAGCGATAAGCGCGGCCAGATCCGGCTTGCGTGGGTTTGTCGGGGTACAACTGTCGCGCAATGCCTGATGGGCCAGCGCCGACAATTGCTGCTCAAATTGCTCCGCGTCTACTGCTAACGCCTCGATGCCGAGCGGCAATGTCATCTCCTCTTGCATGGCGCGAATAGCCAGTAGCAAGCTGCGTACGCCCTGCCGTGCGTTATCTGCCGGTAATCCAAGCAGGCGTGCAAGATGCGCATATTTCTGTGCCGCAACGTTGTCGCAACTGCCTGCATAATCCGCGTTCCACGCCACGATATGCCCCATTAATAGGGCGTTAGCACGTCCGTGTGGGATGCCAAATACTCCGCCAAGCGCATGTGCCAGGCTATGGGTGATGCCGAGTGATGCATTGGTAAAAGCCATACCTGCCATGCAAGAGGCGTTATGCATTTTCTCGCGGGCGAATGTATCTTCACCGTTGCGCCAGCAGGACGGTAAATAGCTGAACACCTGCTGAACCGCTTTCTCTGCCAGCGCATCGGAGAAATCACTGGCGTGAATCGAGACGTAAGCTTCAAGCGCATGGCATAACACATCCATGCCGGTATCGGCGGTGATAGCGGGCGGCACTGAGGCAACAAATGCGGGGTCAAGAATGGCGATATCGGGCAGCATTTCGCTATCAACCAACACCAGTTTTTCCCCTTGCGCTTTGACTACAGAAAACGCAGTAACTTCCGATCCCGTGCCACTGGTCGTTGGAATGGCGACAAAACACGGGCGCTCACGCTTCGGTGCCGAGACATCATTGGCCAGCGTGAACAGCACTGCTTTCGCCGCATCAATCACCGACCCACCACCCAAGGCGACGATGAGTTGTGGATAGTGGTTTTCCATCAGCGCAACACCGCGCGCCACGGTGGCGACATCGGGATCCGCCTTTACGTCATCCCACACCTGAAAGCGGGTGCCTTGTTGCTGCCATAGCTGAGTGACTTTTTGCGCATAACCGAGCTGTACCATGGCTTGATCGGTCACCAACAACGCATTCAGAGCCGGTAACCCGCTCAGTTGCGCCAGCGCATCCTTGCCGAACTGAATCCGCGGCTTTAGCTGAAATTCCCTCATGGTTGATTCACTCCCTTGCCTCACGAAACACTTTCTCGACAATGGCGACCACCGACATCGCTTTGTACTGCTCTTTGCTCAGGGCAACGTAATTTTCAGCCAATACCACATCACCCATCCCTGCGCCCACAATGTCGACGGCAACCCAGCTTCGGTCCGATATCACCTGTTGATCATCGCCCAATGCGCTAATCAGCAATAAGTTGCTACCGCGCAGCGCATCGCACTTTTGCGTAGCAACAACATGGCCCGTAACCTTTGCGAGAATCATCGTTTTATCGCCTTAATTCAGAAAGTTGCCGTCGATTGTTTTGCCAATACCTGGCGGATGATGCGTTCAACCTGTTGCGCGCTGACCTCTCCCGAAGGCGCAGGCGGTGGTATCGCTGAAACAAAGCGTTGGTCATCCCCACTCTGCGTAAAACGTGCATCATCAAAAATGCTCGCTGGTGAAGCTTTCACGGTTGCCGTTTCAGGTATCGCCACAGAGATGTGGGATTCAGGCGGACGCAAAGCGTTGATCGAACGTACGCCGTAACCCACTTTGCGGATGTTGATCAGATTAAGCGGACTGACATTATCAGAGCTGGAACCACCACCAACTGCGCCACAACCGAGTGTCAGAGCGGGCATGATATTGGTGGTTGCGCCGATGCCACCCAGGGCCGCAGGCGTGTTGATAAGAATGCGGTGCACCGGCTTTTCGAGGCTGAATTGCCGCACGATCTGCGGGTCGCGGGTATGAATGACTAAGGTATGGCCAACGCCTTCGTTAGTGAGTAGCTCAACCACGCGCTGGCAGGCATGTTGTCCATCTTCTTCGACATACATTCCCAGCACCGGACACAATTTCTCGCGCGCATAAGGATTGGTACGTGATACTTCGTTTTGTTCAGCAATTAATACGCGCGTAGTCGCCGGCACACTGAATCCCGCCATGTTGCTCAGCACCAGTGCGGTTTTGCCTACCACTTGAGGATTGATGGTGCCGTTAGCGCGCAGGAGTAATGCCGCCATTTTTGCCGCTTGATCGGCATTCATGAACCAGGCGCCCTGCGTTTCTAATTCGCGTCGCGTTTCGCCATAGATACACCGCTCAACGATGATTGACTGTTCAGAGGCGCAGATAACCCCGTTGTCGAAGGTTTTACTGGTAATGATGTCCGCAACGGCCTGCTGGATATTGGCACTGCGTTCAATAAATGCGGGCCCATTGCCCGGGCCACCGCTGATGGTTGGCGTCCCCGAAGCATAAGCAGCTCGCACCATGCCCTCCCCGCCAGTGGCGAGAATCAGTGAAATCTCCTTGCTGTGCATCAGCTCAGAAGTGGCTTCCTGGGTGAGTTGGCTTAGTCCACTGACGATTCCCGCAGGCGCGCCGGCTTCGGTTGCTGCCTGTGTGACAATTTCAATCGCACGTAAACTGCATTGCCGTGCGCCGGGATGCGGTGAAAACACAATGGCATTGCCGGCTTTGAGCGCGATCAGCGTTTTATAAAAAATAGTGGAGGTCGGATTAGTTGAAGGCACCAGCGCGCAAATTACGCCCAACGGTACGCCAATATCCATCACCTGCTTCGCGGTATCTTCATGGATGATACCCACGGTTTTCATCGATTTGATGGCCTCGAAAACCTGCAATGAAGCAAACTGATTTTTCAGCGTTTTATCTTGCCAGTTGCCGAAGCCGGTCTCTTCGCAGGCCATGCGCCCCAGGGCTTCTGCATGCTGAGCTGCATGGCGGGCAATGTGTTCTACGACATTATCAATCTGCTGCTGAGTAAACGTGGCGAATTGCGCCTGAGCAATTTTCGCCTTGCGCACTAACTCCCGCACCTGCTGGCGGGAGCTTAAGTCGCGGTCCAGTTCCATCATGAGTCAATCCTTCATCAGCGCACAAAGAGTGGAATGCGTCAGGCTTTGTGCTGCGCCGCGATTTTTTCGATGTCGTTATGTGGGCGCGCAATAACACGAGCAGTGACTACTTCACCAATGCGTTTCGCCGCTTCGACACCGGAATCTACTGCGGCATTAACCGCGCCCACATCGCCTTTCACCATCGCCGTCACCAGGCCAGATCCAACGTTTTCATAGCCAATCAATTCAACATTGGCGGCTTTGCACATCGCATCAGCGGCCTCAATACAGGCCACTAAACCTTTGGTTTCAATCAACCCGAGAGCTTCTTTCATAATGGTTATTCCCTTTATTCAGCCACTTTGTACTGCATAACGATTTTGTTGATGTCGTTGTGTGGACGCGCGATCACTAATGAGGTGACGACTTCACCGATGCGCTGTGCAGACTCCACGCCAGAATCCACCGCCGCCTTTACCGCGCCGACATCCCCTTTCACCATGGCAGTCACCAGACCTGAACCGACGTTTTCATAACCGATCAGTTCTACATTGGCGGCTTTGCACATGGCATCCGCCGCTTCGATACAGGCCACCAAGCCTTTGGTTTCAATCAGACCTAATGCATCTCCCATTTGCGTTCTCCCGCTTAAGCTTTATGTTTGATAACAATTTTATTGATGTCGTTATGGGGCCGGGCAATCACCAGCGAGGTCACCACCGCACCCAACCGCTCAGCAGATTCGACACCGGATTCCACAGCGGCTTTCACTGCACCGACGTCGCCTTTCACCATGGCGGTAACCAACCCCGAACCGACATTTTCATAACCAATCAGCTGCACATTGGCGGATTTACACATTGCATCTGCTGCTTCAATGCAAGCGACTAATCCTTTGGTTTCAATCAGCCCTAATGCATCACCCATAACACCTTCCTCTTGGTCATTGAGCGCCCCACTGGCCGCAGTCACACCGTCGTTAGCGGTTCGGAACCCAATATAGGCAACACAGCGATTAACGGAATTTAAATCCACCCTAGGTTGATATTTAGATTAACGTGCTGATATTTTATTTTCTAAACCGTATTTTTATTTATTAATGCTGTTTTAGCGGGGACTTTAGGTAGGTTTGCTACGTGTAAAAAACGCGGATTGCACGGCTTATCTGCGTTGTTATTTGAATGCTGATTAAGTGATAAACAATGGTTCGCCGCTGCGGGCAAAAGTGTGGACAAAATCATTGTTTCGCCGGGATCGACGAAGAGTGACTATGAGTGAGTAGAAACGTTTTATTTGCGAGGAGTTGAGCCGCAGCAAAAGGAGGTGTTTGCGCTAAATTAGCTACCCGATTTCAGCGCGCAGATAAACAGAGGAGAATTGATTGTTCCGATAAGCACCGCTTTTTCGTTGAGCTTTTGTACATTGAGAAAAAGACCGTCATGGCTGTCGGACATCTCGCGCATAAAGTAGTCAAAAATCACATCGGGAGATTCATCTATTGATGAGGCACTAGCTTGCCACTGAACGATGCGATAATGCCTTTCAGCGGGTGAAATGCGTTGGCTTGAATAACGAAAAGAAACATAGCGTTGTAAATATAGCGATCCTGAATTGGAGTGGGTGTAGCCCTCAACAATCAGTGATCCTTTACCCTGCTCACGAAAATTAAAATGTACATTTGCATTGACGTTTTGATACTGCATGCCTTCAAAATGCATAACCGCTTTGGTCGAACAATTTAACTCGTTTGCTCGTTGAGCAGATAAATAATCCCAACCTGAAATGAGCAAGGCCGCAACGGCCACGCATGTAGAGGCGATAAAGAGTGGGCGAGGTGCAAATTTCACGTGGGTTTCCATGCGTAATAGAAATAGTTATCGCAATAACTAAAAACATTGCTCTTCTGTTTAGCGCAGTGGGCTAAAAACACGCGGCCAAGTCCCTCCTTTTGCAGCTTATCATCATAGAAAAAAATAAACTTCCGACCGGGCTGACACTCAATATTAAGCGTTTGCCGCACCGCATTAAAATTTTTGACATAGGGAGTTTGATTAAATGTTGCCAACATCTCCTCGACGACAGATAAATCGCATTGCTTAGATGATAAAGGTGTCAACGTTATTGCGGGTGGGCTGAGTTTCCCATAATAGGTGAACATCATGAGTATACAAGCCAGGCTCAACAGTGTTGCACTGGCGATATTCCAACCGGCTGGAGAGGATAATTCGCCGAATTGCTGGAAAGGTGACTCTTTTTTCCTCAGCATCATATCGGGTAAAGCAACGGGTGAAGAGGGCAGTATTTCGATGATGACAGACGGGTTCAATTGAAGATTGCCGCGTGAAATGCTCACAATCACGTTATCAATGCCGTAAAGGCGGAATGTTTTACGCAGCATACTCAGATATTGATTTAGATTGCTGTTTGACGAGGTGTGTCCTTGATCGTCCCACACGCGCTTAAGCACTTCTTCTCGATTAACCACCCCGGTATTTTGTAGAAAAAAATGCAATAACGAACTGGCAGTAATAGAAAGATGGCTATCAGATGAGGAGCCGTCACACGGCGTTAACGAGCCGTCTATGGTGTCAAAAATCAGGCAGGAATTAATAGTATAACGCATCATTCTGTACCATCTGTCCAGGCTGAATTTCCCTATCCCGATGCGTGTTGTTGGCTTCACCTTATTACGCGCACCTCATCTGAAACAGCACGCATCATAGCGAGGAGCCAGACGTTATTTGTTTGATGTTTATCAATAACTATCGAAAGCCAGATATCGGCGTCTGATTAGTGCGGCAAGGCTCACAAAAGTATTTAGCTATTCAACTAAAAGTTTTAATTATTTTATTCATATGAATAAATCCTCAACGTTAACCTCTTAAATAATCGTTAAATCCTTGTGACCTAAGCGCTAATAGGTCGCCATAAATGACGACCCTGCGTTTATTTTGTTGCGTTTTCGTAAGTTGTGTATTTATGCATACATATATAGAGAGGCGATTTTTTGCATCTTTTAGAGTAATCCACTTAGACTTCCACGCATTACTCAATCAACACGTTTCTCTTATGTCTGTTACCTTTAAACGCCAGCCGCTGCCTATTACCAGACGGACGAAGCGTAAAGAAAAGGGCAGAAGAACCTGCCCTTAAAACGATTACCGAAATACCAGCGATAACACCACGATGATCACCATCATCAGCAGCAGATGGAACACCACCTTATTGAGATTGCGGTTGCGCATTTCACCTCCCTGTACTTAAAACCACTGACCAAAGCGCTTGATGTAGAGCATTTTCATGCCTTGCGCGACCACGCAATAACCCAGCAGTGTTGCCACCAGCCAAGGGAAGTAGGTCCACGGCAGCGGCACTAAACCGACCATCGCGCCCAGCGGTGAGAACGGCAGCAAAATACCGGCGATCATCACACAAGCGGTGGTGAGCAGTACCGGCAGCGCCGCACGGCTCTGGATAAACGGGATCTTTTGCGTGCGCAGCATGTGAACCACCAGCGTCTGGGACAACAAGCCCTCAATAAACCAGCCGGACTGGAACAGCGACTGCATTTCTGGCGTATTCGCCGCAAACACATACCACATCACTGCAAAGGTAGTGATATCGAAAATCGACGACGTCGGTCCAATCCACAGCATGAAGCGTTTGATATTACGTGCATCCCATTTACGCGGTTTGCGCAGAAACTCGCGGTCCATTTTGTCCCATGGCAACGCCAGCTGAGACAGATCGTACATCAGGTTCTGAATCAGTAGATGAATCGCCAGCATCGGCAGGAACGGAATAAAGGCGCTCGCCACCAACACCGAGAAGACATTACCGAAGTTAGAACTGGCGGTCATGTTCAGGTACTTAATGATGTTGCCGAAGGTTTCGCGTCCCTTCATCACGCCCTCTTCCAGCACCATCAAGTCTTTTTCCAGCAGGATAATATCGGAAGACTCTTTCGCGATATCCGCCGCGCTATCGACAGAAATCCCCACATCAGCATCACGCAGCGCCGGTGCATCATTAATGCCGTCTCCCAGGAAGCCAACGGTGTGACCGAGTTGCTGCAACGTACTCACAAGACGCGATTTTTGCAGCGGGGTGAGTTTAGCGAACACCGAACTTTGTGCAGCAGCTACCGCCAACTGCTCGTCGCTCATCAAAGCAATCTGGTCACCGGTAAGGATCGCGCTGCTATCAATGCCCACCTGCTGGCAAATGCGCGCAGTGACAACCGGATTATCGCCGGTCAGCACTTTGACGCTGACGCCATTATCATGCAGCGCACTAATGGCTTTGGCAGCGCTCTCTTTCGGTGGATCGAGGAAGGTGAGCAGTCCTTCTACCATTAATCCTTGCTCATCCGCCACGCTCAACGGCTGCTGTAAGCCCGGCTCATCCAGCACGCGGCTGGCCACCAGCAATACACGGAAACCTTGCTCATTATATTGATGCGCCAGCGCCAACAACTCTGCACGGCGCGTCTCGTTCAGCGGCTGCACCAACTTGCCTTCGCGCTCGGCGGTCGCGATGCTCAGCATCTCTTCCACCGCGCCTTTGCAGATCAGCATCTGTTGATTCAGACGACGATCGCGTACTACCACCGAAACGCGACGACGGATGAAATCAAACGGCAGTTCATCCACTTTGATGTAGCTGTCGCCCACCGCCTCGCTAACGCGGTTTTTGCCGTACTGCAAAATGGCGCGATCCATCAGGTTCAGCGTGCCGCTTTGATAATGACTGTTGAGCCAACTGAGCATCAGCACGCGTGAGTTTTCCACGCCAGCACAATCCAGATGATGTTCAAGAATGATATTGTCCTGGGTCAATGTGCCGGTTTTGTCGGTGCACAGGATGTCCATCGCGCCAAGGTTTTGAATCGCATTCAGGCGTTTGACGATCACTTTACGCCGCGACATGGCGATGGCGCCTTTCGCCAGATTCGAGCTGACAATCATCGGTAACATTTCAGGCGTTAAGCCTACCGCCACCGCCAGCGCAAACAGCGAAGCATCCAGCCAGTCGCCTTTGGTTAAGCCATTTATCAACAGCACTACCGGCACCATCACCAACATGAAGCGGATCAGCAGCCAGCTCACGCTGTTTACACCGCGGTCAAAGGCGGTTTGTGAGCGATTACCCACTATCGATTTTGCCAGGCTACCGAAGTAGGTTTCGCTACCGGTCGCCACCACCACCGCTTTCGCGCTGCCGCTGGAAACGTTGGTGCCCATCAGGCAGACGCTGCCCAGTTCCAGCAGCGATGAGCCCTGCTCGCTGGCACCGCTGCTTTTGCTGGTGACGTGGCCGGTAACGTCATATTTCTCAACCGGTAGCGATTCGCCGGTTAAAATCGCCTGGCTGATAAACAGATCGCGCGAATCGAGCAGGCGCACATCAGCAGGCACCAAATCCCCTGCTGAAAGGTAGATGATGTCGCCAGGCACCAGCGTGGCGATATCCACTTCCTGTTTCAGCGGTGCGTGCTGTGCTGATTCACGACGTAGCACGGTGGCGGTGGTGCGCACCATCGATTTCAGTGCCTGCGCCGCTTTATTAGTACGGAACTCCTGCCAGAAGCGCAGCAAACCGCTGAGCGTTACCATCGTCACAATGATGATGACACCGGTCAGATCGGTCTCCTCGCCGCGGCGCAGCGGCAGCCAGAAATCGGTGAAAAAGCTCACTAATGCCAGCGCCATCAACACATAAATAAACGGATTGTTGAATGCTTGCAGCAACTGCACTAAAGCCGGTGGCGCTTTGTCGTGTTCAACCTGATTGCGACCATACACACCTAAGCGCGCCTCGGCTTCACGCTCACTCAGGCCAAGCGCGTCGCTGCGCAAACGCACCAGCGTTTCGTCGGCAGTGAAACCGGCCTCATCTTCAATCAGGTAACGTGGTGTTTTTTGACGTGTCTGGCGCGTGGTATTCCAGGCTTTTTTGTTCTGGTTGAGTTTCATGTCAGTCATGATGACATTCCTCTTATTTACGGCAATAAAAATCCCTGTGTGCATGGCACACAAATTAAATTAACGGCAATGCTTAATTAAATTAAAAATAACCTGTCGGGAATTTCCATATCACCTCCCGGAAATCAAAGACGAAAAGAGTCGCTCGTTAAATAACGAGTAATAAATAATGACGATGGTAAATACTACGCAGCCGAACAGCGGAACGCTGCCTGGCTCGCAGAGAAAATCAGCACGCTGAGGTTCAGCGCGCGTATCGAGGTGGAGGGAAAAGTGTATTAAAAATCATGTGCATGATGATATTCCCACGCGCTAAAGCACGCGACAGTGTCGTTTTTCAGGGAACAATCATCAGAAAGGGAGGATTGCTGCCCGCCATGTTGGCAAGCAGCGACAAAAAAGTTCGCGCGTCAGCTTGCCTTGTGTTGCCATCTAAAAGGGTGACTGTCCAACTGAACTCTCCTGCTTTGAAATTGCGGCTATTATATTCCGGGAAGTAACGAAGTAAAGTTAATTATCTGTAACTCACTAACCATTTAAATTTCGTTGTAGTTGGGTTGATATTAACTATTCCGGTCGCCGTTAATGGCGCCTCGACAATATCGCTGAGCATTTGTAGGAGGCGCATTTATGCGCACCGGGCAAACAGCTTTAAATCGACAACACCCCTTATAACTGAACCCTTCGGCTTAGATCATTAATGCATATGCATAGCCTGAAAATGACTATTCTTCGTTGCTGCGCTCTCGTAAACTCGCGTTACTTTTTTTAGGCAAGGAAACAACACATGAAAAAAATTATTCCCTCACTGCTGGCGTTATCGCTGGTAGCTGCCTTCTCTGTTCAGGCAGCGACGCCAAAAGATACCCTGGTGATTGCCCAGTCAACGGATGATGCTGATAGCTTCGATCCCGCTCAGGGCTTTGAACTGACCACAGTGCAAGCGTTCACTAACATTTATCAGCGTCTGGTTCAGTCCGATCCCACTAATCCCATCGACTTAAAGCCGACGCTGGCCACGTCATGGCAAGCGGGCAGCGATAACCGCAGCCTGACGTTCGAGCTGCGCAAAGGCGCGCAGTTCGCCAGCGGCAATCCGCTGCGTCCGGAAGATGTGATCTTCTCGCTGGGTCGCGTGGTGAAACTGAATCTCGATCCCTCCTTTATTCTTACCCAACTCGGCTGGAATAAAGACAACGTCGATACCTTCCTGAAGAAGGTAGATGACAACCACGTGCAGATCAGCTGGAGCGCTAACGTCAGTCCGGCCTATGTTCTCAGCCTGCTCTCTGCGCCGGTCTCTTCAATTGTTGATGAGAAAACCGCGCAAGCCAACGCGAAGAATGGTGACTTTGGTCACGCATGGCTCGGGACTCACTCTGCCGGTAGCGGCCCGTATCAGATTCGTAAAGTCGTGCTACATGAAGCGATTCTGCTGTCGGCTAACCCGACTTCTCCCGCGGGCGCTCCGAAGCTGAAAAACATCCTGATCAAGAACGTACCGGAACCGGCTGCGCGTCGTCTGCTGCTGGAACAGGGCGATGTGGATATTGCGCGTAACCTCGGTGCTGATCAGATCGCCTCGCTGAAAGGCAAAGCGGGCGTGAAGACCGAAGCGATTCCCATGGCGTCGCTTTATTACATCCAGTTCAACGTGGGTGAAAATCCAGTGCTGAAGAATCCGGCGCTGTGGGAAGCGGCTCGTTACCTGTTCGACTATAAAGGTATCGCCAACGATCTGCTGAAAGGCCAGTTCGACGTGCATCAGACCTTCCTGCCGAAAGGCTTCCTTGGCGCAATCAACGACACGCCATACAGCTACGATCCTGAGAAAGCCAAAGCCATTCTGAAGAAAGCCGGCCTGACCAATGTTAGCTTTACGCTGTCCACCAGCAACCAACCGCCGTACCTCGACATCGCCCAGGCATTGCAGGGCAGCTTCGCCAAAGGCGGCGTGAAAGTTGAAGTGCAGCCTGGCCTTAGCTCAGAAGTCTCTACCCGCGTGAAAGCGCACAAATACGAAGCCACCCTGAACGCCTGGGGCGCAGACTATTTCGATCCCAATACCAACGCCGCGTCCTTCGCCTACAACCCGGAAGATGGCAGCAAAACCATCGCCTACCGTTCTGACTGGCATACACCCGAGTTGAACAAGCAAACGCTGGCGGCCACCGCGGAGAGCGACACGAACAAGCGTGTCGAGCTGTATCAGGCGATGCAGCGTGAAGTGCTGAAGAACTCACCGTACGTGATTGGCTTACAGGCAAAAAACTTGATTGCGCTGCGCGACAATCTGCAAGGCTATGTGCAAGGCATCAATCCGGACATGGTGTATTACTCGCAGGTTTCTAAGTAATGGCAGTGTCAGCTTCACAGGCCGGGTTCGCCCGGCCACTCTGGCAACGTGTTAGCCACATCGTCACCAGCTTGCTGTCGCTGCTGGTGACGCTGGTCGGTTTGTTAGCGTTCACTTTTATGCTGTCGCACCTGTCGCCTGTTGATCCGGTGCAACAGATCGCTGGCGATCACGCTAGCGAAGCCACCTATACGCAGGTGCGCCACGATCTCGGCCTCGATCAACCGGTGCTGGTGCAGTTCTGGCGCTATATCAGCCATCTGGCACGCGGCGATCTCGGTTTATCGCATCTCACTAATCAGCCGGTCAGCGCCGACCTGATGCGCACCTTTCCGGCCACCATTGAGCTGGCAACCTGTGCGATGATTTTTGCCGCGGTATTCGGCATTGCCTTAGCGCTGCTGGCAGCGTGGAAACCGGGTAGCCTCATCGATAACGTGGCGCGCTTTGTTTCGCTCCTCGGCTACTCTGTGCCGGTGTTCTGGCTCGGTTTGCTGGGTTTGCTGCTGTTTTACGCCGTGCTGCACTGGTCCGCCGGGCCGGGCCAGCTCGATGACATCTGGATTTACACACTGGAGCCGAAAACCGGCTTTGTGCTGATCGATAGCTGGATGTCCGGCGATCCCGAGATGTTCCGCAATGCAATTGCCCATTTGTGGCTGCCGGTGGTGATACTCGGCCTGCTGGCGATGGCGGGCATTACGCGCCTGCTGCGCGCGGCGCTGCTGGAAGAGAGCAACAAAGAGTATGTGGTTCTGGCGCGCGCCAAGGGCGCAAGCCGTGGTCGCATCCTGCTGCGTCATATTTTCCCCAACGTGCTCGGCACGCTGATTACCGTCATCGCCCTCTCCTACGCCACGCTGCTGGAAGGTTCGGTGCTGACCGAAACGGTGTTTGCCTGGCCTGGCGTGGGTCGCTACATGACTAACGCACTGTTTTCCTCTGATGTACCGGCGATTCTCGGCTCGACCTTGCTAATTGGTAGCTGCTTTATTCTGCTCAATGCGCTGGCCGATGCCCTGACCTGGTTAACCGATCCGAGAACCCGATGACTCAACAACTCTCTGAACTCGAAACGCTGCGCCCGCGCCGCCGTCGTGCGCGGGTGACCTCGCTCACCCTCGGTCTGACGCTGGTGCTGATTGTGGTGGCGATGGCGCTGTTCGCGCCGTTGCTGGCACCGTTTGATCCCAATGCGCAGATCATTTCACAGCGCTTACAAGCGCCGTCGGCGCTGCACTGGTTTGGCACCGATGGCTTTGGTCGCGATTTACTGTCACGCGTAATTTACGGTGCGCGCCCGACGCTGCTGCTGGTGTCACTGATTCTGGTACTGACCATTCCGGTTGGCCTGCTGGTCGGCATCACTGCCGGTTACGTTGGCGGCTGGACCGAGCGCGTGTTGATGCGCATAACCGATATCTTCCTCTCGCTACCCAATCTGGTGATCGCGCTGGCGCTGGTCGCCATGCTCGGCCCCGGTTTGATGAATGGCGCGCTGGCGCTGGCACTCACCAGTTGGCCGCCGTTTGCGCGTCAGGCGCGTGCAGAAACGCTGGCGCTGCGCCGCAGTGATTATCTTGCTGCCGCGCGTATGCAGGGCATCACCGGCTTGCGCCTGATGTTTGGCCATATTCTGCCGCTGTGTATGCCAACGGCGGTAGTGCGCGCCGCGCTGAGTCTTGGTGGCATTATTCTTTCAGCGGCCGGGTTGGGCTTCCTCGGTATGGGCGTGCAACCGCCCACTGCCGAATGGGGTTCGATGGTGGCTGAAGGCAGTAAAGTGATCTTTGACCAATGGTGGGTTGCTGCCGCACCCGGCGGTGCCATTCTGTTCGCCAGCCTGGCGTTTAACCTGACAGGCGATGGCCTGCGTGACCGACTGGATACTCGCCATGCCAAATGATCTGTTAATTGATGTACAAGGCCTGACGATTCGCAGCGATGATGCGCTGTTGGTCGATAACATCGGCTTTCAAATTGGCCGCGAACGTGTTGCGCTGGTAGGTGAATCCGGTTCGGGTAAATCCCTCACCGCGCGCACGCTGATGGGCTTGCTGTCGCCTGCGCTGCATTTGCAGGCCGATCGCTTGCAGATTGTCGGCACCGATGCGTTGAGCCTGCGCGAGCGTGATTGGATCCAGCTGCGCGGCAGCAAAGTGGCGATGGTGATGCAGGATCCGAAATACGCCCTCAATCCCACGCGCACTATCGGCTGGCAGGTAGAAGAACCGCTGGTGCTGCACCACAAATTGAGCCGCGCCGAGCGCAAAGAAAAAGTGTGCGAGATGCTGGATGCCGTCGGGTTGCCCGATCCGCGTCAGTTAATGAAGCGCTATCCGCATCAACTCTCTGGCGGCATGGGTCAACGCGTGATGCTGGCGATCGCCCTGATTACCGATCCTGCATTGCTGATCGCTGATGAGCCGACGTCAGCGCTCGATCACGCGATGCGCGATCAGGTACTGGCGCTGATTCGTCGTCTGGTGGAGCAGCGCAACATGGGTTTGTTGCTGATCAGTCACGATCTGCAACAGGTTTCCGAACACTGCGAACGCGTGATGGTGATGTATCAGGGCCGGGTGCTGGATACCTTGCCGGCCGCCGAGCTGGCCAACGCCAGCCATCCTTACACCAGCACGTTGTGGGCCTGTCGTCCGAGTAAGGCCACGCACGGTGAGCGTTTGCCGGTACTGGATCGCGCGGCGCTGGAGAAAAATTATGATTGAGTTATCCAACCTCAGCGTATCGCACAAGCAAGGTTACGAGCTGCGCACCGTGGTACACGATGTGTCGTGGCAGGTCGCGGCCGGAGAGTGTTTTGGTCTGGTTGGGCCATCCGGCTGCGGCAAGTCATCGCTGCTGTGGGTGCTGGCGGGATTGAATCCGCACTGGAGCGGCAGCATGTCGCTGGCGGGCACCGCGGTACAGCCTGGCCACGCGTTTACCGGACAGCTGCGCCGCGATGTGCAAATGGTATTTCAGGATCCGTACGCCTCGCTGCATCCGCGCCATCGCCTGCGCCGCACGCTGGCGGAGCCGCTAAAAATGCTCAAGCGTGATAATATCGACGACCGTATTAATGCCGGGTTCCGCCATGTCGGACTGGATCCGGCGCTGGCGGATCGCTATCCGCATCAGCTTTCAGGCGGTCAGCGTCAGCGCGTGGCGATTGTGCGCGCCCTGCTACTGGAACCGAAGATTCTGCTGCTGGATGAGCCGACCTCAGCGCTAGATATGTCGGTGCAGGCCGAGATCCTCAACCTGCTGAACGATCTGAAACAGAAAGATGGTTTAACCATGGTGCTGGTCAGCCACGATCCCGATGTGATCGATCACATGTGCGATCGCGCGGCACGCATGGCGCAAGGCCGCATCGTGGAGCAACATTCAACAACAAGGAAAACCGTATGACGGTTAAGTTACGTCCGCTGGAGCGGGAAGATTTACGCTTTGTGCATCAATTAGATAATAACGCGAGCGTGATGCGTTATTGGTTTGAAGAGCCGTACGAAGCGTTTGTCGAGCTTTCAGACCTGTATGACAAACATATCCATGACCAAACCGAGCGTCGTTTCGTGGTCGAGCATGATGGGCACAAAGCCGGTCTGGTGGAGTTGGTCGAGATTAACCACGTGCATCGCCGCGCTGAGTTTCAGATCATTATCGATCCTTCACATCAGGGCAAAGGCTTAGCCACCAAAGCGGCGAAGTTAGCGATGGATTACGGCTTTTCGGTGCTGAATCTCTACAAACTCTATCTGATTGTTGATCAGGAGAATAAGAAGGCGATTCACATCTACACCAAGCTGGGTTTTGAGGTGGAAGGCGTGCTCAAGCACGAGTTTTTCATCAACGGCGAATATCGCAACACCATCCGCATGTGCATTTTCCAGCAGCAATATCTGGCGCAGCATAAGCCTGCCAATGCGATGGTGAAACCAACCGCGCAGTGATTGTTTGGTCGCCATGAATGGCGACCCTACGTTAATGCAGCCGGGTTTTCGTAGGGTGCGCATTCATGCGCACCTGAATATTAACCGCGTGCGCCCACCACATTCAGCTTCGGTTGCGGATGTTCAGGTTTGAGATCGTACATGCCGCCATAGAAAGGATCGACCAGCAGCCAGCCGGGAAAACCCAACAGCGGAATATTGCCCAGCAAATACCACAGATTGGCATTCGCCTCGATCGGCAAGGTTATCGGCACGTAGCCCGGGCTCTCCAGCATTACCTGATAGTGCTTCTTACCAAAATAATTACCGGTAGATTTCGCCAGCTCGACGGTTTGCGGCGTATAGCCCTGCGCCACCGCGCGGCCGGTCTCATCCTGCACGGTGAAGCGCGCGCCTTGCGGCAAGGAGTCGATTTTTACCGGTTGCGTTTCAGTGCCGACAATAGTGGCGCAGCCGCTCAGCAACAGCGCACAAGCAGGAAAAAGGAGTCGCAGGTTCATAGCAGGTCCGCTTCAGCATCAGATAGGACAGTGTAAACTGCCCTGGCTGAGCTTAATCGCGCTAGTACTGATGATTTTCTGCGCTTTATTGCGGTTGACAACAAGCCGCAATCGCCGCGATATCTTGCGGGGTGGTACGGCAGCAGCCGCCAATCAGACGTGCACCAGCCTGCTGCCATTCGGCGAACTTGTCATGCAGCGTGCAGCCCGACGGCGCCGAGTGCCAGGTTTTGCTACTGGCATCGTATTGCTCGCCGGAATTCGGATAGACCAGCAGCGGTTTGTCACTCTGCGCCTGCAAGTTACGCAGCGCGGGCGTCACGCTCTCCAGCGCCACGCAGTTGAGGCCAATTGCCGCCACCTGCGGCGTCGCATTCACCAGCTCGGCCACTTTGCTTAACGGCGTACCGTCGCTGATGTGTTCGGCATCGCGCAGGGTAAAGGAGAACCATGCGCTGCTGTCAGGAAATTCGGCCAGCAAACTGACCAGCGCCTGCGCTTCGGCAAAGGACGGCAATGTTTCGCATGCCAGCAGATCCACACCGGCTTCCAGCAACGCCTGAACGCGCGGACGGTGGAACGCTTTCATTTCCTCTTCCGGCAGCGCGTAATCACCGCGATACTCCGCACCATTAGCCAGAAACGCGCCATACGGCCCGACCGAACCGGCCACCAACAGCGGCGCTGTGCTGGCGGAAGATGCACGATAGTCGTCACGCGCCCGCTGCGCCAGTTGCACGCTCTGAGCGATCAGTTCTAGCGCCTGCGCTTCATCTAATCCGCGCGCGGCAAATCCCTGCGGTGTAGCCTGATAACTGGCGGTGATCGCCACATGTGCGCCAGCGGCAAAATAGTCGTGATGCACCTGATAAATCAGTTCAGGATTTTCCATCAGCACTTTGGCGGACCACAGCGCATCGGCCAGATTACAGCCGCGCGCCTCCAGTTCGGTCGCCAGCGCACCATCCAGAATCAGCGTGTCAGTTTGGGTTAGTGCCTGCGCGATGGGATTACGCGACATCGTTGGCCTCCTCAGCCTTAAGAGATGACTTACGTCGTTGTGTCACATGGTATGCGGCATAGCAGAACAGCACAAATGGAATGCCGCACCACAGCGCAATGCGCTGCGATGGATCGAAGGCCAAACCGATACACGCCAGCAGACACAGCAGGAAGCCGAGAATAGGCGTTAACGGATAGAGCGGCGCGCGATACGCGAGTTCCTTTAAGGTGCCCCCCGCCTGCAGATGACGACGGCGGAACACATAATGTGAGGCACAAATACTCAGCCACACCGCCACCACGGCAAAACCAGAAATCGCCGACAGCGCCACAAATACCGTATCCGGCGCAATGACGCTGGAGAACAGCGCCAACAGGCCGCCAACCATGCTAACCGTCAGCGCCAGCACCGGAATACCGCGGCGGTTAACCCTGGCAAAACAGCGCGGCAGCGTGTTCTCATTGGCCAGCGACCACAACATGCGGCCGGAAGCATACAGGCCTGAGTTGGCGGCGGAAAGAATCGCAGTAAGGATCACGAAGTTGAAGATATCGGCGGCATACGGAATACCAATCTTTTCGAACACCAGCACAAACGGACTTTTGACGATGCCCGCCTGATCCATTGGGATCAACGCTGCCAGCACGAATACCGTGCCGATAAAGAAGATGATTAAACGGGCGACGGTGGTGCGGATCGCCAGCGGCAGCGCTTTTTGCGGCTGCTCGGTTTCACCGGCGGCAATACCGATCAATTCCGTGCCCGAGAAAGCGAAGTTGACCGCCACCATGGTCATCAGAATCGGCAGCGTGCCGTGCGGCAGCCAGCCGGAGGCGGTGAGATTATGCAATCCTGGCGCAGCGCTGCCGTCTTTCATCGGAATAAAACCAAAGATCGCCCCCGCGCCGAGAATGATAAAGGCGATGATGGTGATCACTTTGATGATAGAGAACCAGAATTCACCTTCAGCAAAGAAGCGCGTTGAGACAATATTCAGCAGATAAATGGCAATGCAAAACACCAGACACCACAGCCACACCGGCACGCTCGGGAACCAGTACTGCATACAGAATCCGGCGGCGGTCAGGCTCGAACCCAGCGCGACCGTCCAGGTCAGCCAATAAAGCCAGGCGACGGTATAACCGGTTGCCGGGCTGAGATAGCGCGCAGCATAAACATGGAACGCGCCAGTTTCCGGCATCGCGACGGCCAATTCTCCCAGGCATACCATCACCAGCCACACCACCAGCGCGCCAATCAAATAGGCCAGTAACGTACCGGCTGCACCGGTGGTTGAGATGATGTAGCCCGTATTGAAGAACAATCCGGTACCGATCACGCCGCCGAGCGACAGCATCACCAGATGCCGTACTTTCATGGTGCGCTTAAAATTTTCTTGAGGAGGCGTATCCTGAGTTTGCATGATATTTATCCGTATGGACGTCTGAACATCTATATGGACACAAGTTTATACGCGTCAGCGTGCGGATTTGCAATGCGGCAAAGAGTAATGAATGGGATGGGAAAGGTTTGCGGCCCCGCGAAAACGGGGCGCAGCATTAGGCGCCGAATACGCCCTGAAGATAACGCTCAAGCGCAACGCGCGAGCTGAAGCCGTGCGGAATGCCATAATGTTCCTGCGAATCGCCCATCAGGTAGAGCGGGAATTGCGTGTAATGATCGCAGGTTTTCATTTCTGACGCCGGTTCAGCGAAGTTGTGGCTTTTCTCTTTCAGCGTCGGGTGAATAATCAATGCGGTACGTCCCATACGCGCTTCGCGATTAACGTAAACATAGTTTTCGCCGCGGCGATAACCGTAAATCTTTGGCGTCTGGGTATCCATTTCGAAGCCCGCTTTCTCAAGTACGCGTGCTACCTCATCGGGTCGTAAATACATGCTTGCTCCTCTCTTCTCACAGCCCCGCAACCTTACAGCAGCAGGATGGCATGGGCATTCGGAATTTTCCCTAAAGCCTGGCACATCCCTGCGTTTAATCACGCTTCGTCTACACTGAGTATTACGTTTTAAATCAAAGGGAGCTAAAAAATGTTTAATCGAAGCGCAAAAAACGATGACATTGATATCAATCAGGATGTAAACGAACTGGCCGATTCGCTAGAGGCGTTACTTAAATCTTATGGCAGTGAAGCCAAAGACGAGGTTGATAGCGCGCGCAGTCAGGCGCAGGCGCTGCTGAAGCAGACGCGTGCCAAACTGAGCGGTGGACAGAGTCGCGTATCGCAGGCGGCACGTGATGCGGGTACGCAGGTTGATGCCTATGTACACGACAAACCGTGGCACGGCGTTGGCGTCGGTGCTGCTATCGGTCTGGTACTGGGCGCGCTGTTGGTATCTTCACGCCGATAGGCCTGTCCTGTAAATAGACCTAAAAAGCCTCGCTGATGCGGGGCTTTTTTGTGGGCGCAGTTCGTGCGCGCTTTCCCTCACCCTAGCCCTCTCCCGTAAGCGGGAGAGGGAATAGTTTGCGCGATCGGCCCCTTCTCCCGCCTGCGGGAGAAGGTTGGGATGATGGCCGATCGCACAAGATCGACCAGCCCTCCCACCTCATTCTCTTTACAAAATATTTTTCCGGCCTGGAAGGTGCATGATCTCTGGGCTTAGCGATTTTCCGATGTTCTAAACCAGAAATCCCTATATCTGGTGGGCTTGACCCTAAACAACACTACATCTAGTATTCAACTCATCAATCAGTCACCAAATGTCGTCAAGGACGAAGTTCGATGCAAACCGGATTTTGCTTCGTATCTCGCAATCTGACCGCAATCAAAGGGAAATACGAATCATGCGCATTATTATTTACACCAAAGATAACTGTGTCCAGTGCAACGCGACAAAAAATGCCATGGACCGCAAAGGTATCGACTATCAGCTGATCAATCTTGATAGCCAACCTGAAGCCATCGACAACCTCAAATCACTCGGCTATCGCCAGGTGCCAGTGGTGATGACGCAAGACGATCACTGGAGCGGCTTCCGTCCCGACAAAATCGCCGGCCTGCACCAGCTGGCGGCGGTCGGGGGATAAGCCATGTGTCCACTGGTCTATTTCTCTAGCCAGTCGGAAAACACGCACCGATTTATCACTCGTCTGGGGCTGCCTGCCCGCCGCATTCCGGTTGATGGCAAGCAGCGCCTGCATATCGAACAGCCCTACATTTTAGTGGTGCCGAGCTACGGCGGCGGCAGTTCGCGCGGTGCCGTGCCCAGACAAGTTATTCAATTCCTCAATGATGATGCCAACCGACGCGGGATTCGCGGGGTGATAGCTGCCGGTAACCGCAACTTCGGTGCAGGCTATTGCCTGGCGGGCGACATCATTGCGCAGAAATGTCAGGTTCCTTATCTCTACCGCTTTGAGCTGATGGGAACCCCCGACGATATCGCTAATGTAAAAGCGGGAGTGACCCAATTTTGGCAACGACAGACACCCTGAACAGCTCGCTAACCGATTACCACGCGCTCAACGCGATGCTGAACCTGTATGACGCCGATGGCCGCATCCAGTTCAGCAAAGATCACGACGCCACGCGCCAGTTTTTCCTGCAGCATGTGGAACCCAATACCGTGCAGTTTGCTTCTGCGGGCGAGCGCCTGCGCTATCTGGTGGCCGAAGGCTACTACGAAGCCGAGGTGCTGAATCAGTACGAATTCGATTTCCTGTGCCAGCTGCATGACGAAGCCGATGCGGCGGGTTTTCAGTTTCACACCTTCCTCGGTGCGTGGAAGTTTTACACCAGCTACACGCTGAAAACCTTCGACGGCAAACGCTATCTGGAAACCTTCGAACAGCGCGCCTGCATGGTGGCGCTGACGCTGGCACGCGGCAACGAAACCTTAGCGCGCGAGCTGCTGGCGGAAATGCTCAGCGGTCGCTTCCAGCCTGCTACGCCCACTTTCCTCAACTGCGGTAAGCAGCAGCGCGGCGAGCTGGTCTCCTGCTTCCTGCTGCGCATCGAAGACAATATGGAATCGATTGGTCGCGCGGTGAACTCGGCGTTGCAGCTATCCAAACGCGGCGGCGGTGTGGCGTTTCTGCTCTCCAACCTGCGTGAATCGGGTGCGCCGATTAAGCGCATTGAAAACCAGTCGTCCGGCGTGATTCCGGTGATGAAAATGCTGGAAGATGCGTTTTCCTACGCCAATCAGCTTGGCGCGCGTCAAGGCGCAGGCGCGGTGTGGCTGAACGCGCATCACCCGGATATCTTCCGCTTCCTTGATACCAAACGCGAAAACGCCGACGAGAAAATCCGTATTAAAACGCTGTCGCTCGGCGTGGTGATCCCGGATATCACCTTCCAGCTGGCGAAAGAGAATCGCGATATGGCGCTGTTCTCGCCGTATGATGTCGAACGCATCTACGGCAAAGCCTTCGGTGATATCAGCATCAGCGAGCTTTACGACGAGATGCTGGCGGACGATCGCATCACCAAAACCTACATCAAGCCGCGCGATTTCTTCCAGACGCTGGCGGAGATTCAGTTTGAATCGGGCTATCCGTACATCATGTTTGAAGATAGCGTTAACCGCAGCAACCCGATTGCCGGCCGCATCAACATGAGCAACCTTTGTTCCGAGATTTTGCAGGTCAACAGCGCCAGCGAGTTCTATGACGATCTCAGCTATCGTCGCGTCGGCAAAGATATCTCCTGCAACCTTGGTTCGCTCAACATTGCGCATGCCATGGATTCACGCAATCTGGCGCAAACAGTGGAAACCGCCGTGCGTGCGTTGACCGCCGTGTCCGAAATGAGTGAGATCAATTCGGTGCCGTCGGTGGCGGAAGGCAATCGCCGTTCGCACGCTATCGGCCTTGGTCAGATGAACCTGCACGGGTATCTGGCGCGTGAAGGCATGGCGTACGGTTCAGAAGAGGCGCTGGACTTCACCAATCTCTACTTCTATTGCGTCACCTACCACGCCGTGCGCACCTCAAACCTGCTGGCGCAGGAGCATCAGCAGCGTTTCGATGGTTTTGCCGCGTCGCAATACGCCAGCGGCACTTACTTCGATAAGTACATCGAACAAGCCTGGCTGCCGCGCACCGCGCGGGTGGAAAAACTGTTTGCCGATGCCGGGATTGCCCTCCCCACGCAGGCCGACTGGCAAGCGCTGCGTGCAGCGGTCATGCAGCATGGACTGTACAACCAGAACCTGCAGGCGATTCCGCCAACCGGTTCCATCTCGTACATTAACCATGCGACCTCCAGCATTCACCCGATTGTGTCGCGCATTGAGATCCGTAAAGAGGGCAAAACCGGCCGCGTCTATTATCCGGCACCGTTTATGACCAACGACAATCTCGACCTTTATCAGGATGCCTACTCGATTGGGCCGGAAGCGATTATTGATACTTACGCCGAAGCCACGCAGCACGTCGATCAAGGCTTGTCGCTGACGCTGTTCTTCCGCGACGACGTCACCACGCGCGATATCAACAAAGCGCAGATTTACGCGTGGAAGAAAGGCATCAAAACGCTCTATTACATTCGTCTGCGCCAGATGGCGCTGCAAGGCACCGAGGTACAGGGCTGCGTCTCCTGCTCACTGTGATGAAAACTATGCAACTTAAACAAATTCAAGCGATTAACTGGAACCGTATCCAGGACGAGAAAGACCTCGAAGTGTGGAACCGTCTGACCAGCAACTTCTGGCTGCCGGAAAAGGTACCGCTCTCCAACGATCTGCCAGCGTGGCAATCGCTGGACCACCAGCAACAGCAGCTGACCATTCGGGTATTTACCGGTTTGACGCTGCTCGACACCATCCAGAATGTGATCGGTGCGCCAGGCCTGATGGACGATGCCATCACGCCGCACGAAGAAGCGGTGCTGTCGAACATCTCCTTTATGGAAGCGGTGCATGCGCGTTCGTACAGCTCAATTTTCTCCACACTGTGTAATACCGCGGATGTCGATGCGGCCTATCGCTGGAGTGAAGAGAACGACGCGCTACAGAACAAGGCAAAGATTGTGCTGGAGCACTATCGCGCCGAGGATCCGCTGAAGAAGAAAATTGCCAGCGTGTTCCTTGAATCGTTCCTGTTCTATTCCGGGTTCTGGCTGCCGATGTATTGGTCGAGCCGTGGCAAGCTGACCAACACCGCCGACCTGATTCGTCTGATCATTCGTGACGAAGCGGTTCACGGCTATTACATCGGTTATAAGTACCAAAAAGCGCTGGAAAACGTCGATGAAGGTCGCCGTGAAGAGTTGCAACAGTTTGCGATTGATTTGCTGCTGGCGCTGTATGAAAACGAAGTGGTGTATACCGAAGCGCTTTACGGCGAAGTGGGCTGGGCGGAAGAAGTGAAAACGTTCCTGCACTACAACGCCAATAAAGCGCTGATGAACCTCGGCTACGAAGCGCTGTTCCCGGCGGAGTTGACTACGGTGAACCCCGCTATTTTGTCCGCACTGTCGCCTAATGCCGATGAAAACCATGACTTTTTCTCCGGCTCTGGATCGTCTTATGTTATGGGGAAGGCCGTAGAAACCGAAGACGAAGACTGGAACTTCTAATACGCGTCATACTTCGCGCCACTGCTGCGTTGACTGCGCCCACTCTTCCCAGTCACATAGTTCACTATGCTCCTGGGGCGAGCGGGCTTGTCGCCTTGCTGTGACGCGAATTATTTAGCGTATTAATTCAGTGATAATTATATTTTAACTCCATTTTATTTCCGCTTATCTCATCCATTTATTTCACTTATATTTCTTCAATTTGGATAACTTTTCGGCCACTCTGCACCTGAAACAGACCGAAACACGCATAATTTCACTTATCAAACGCAAAAAATTAATCCATGCGCATCCCTTGTGAGCACTGGCGATTTTAGCTATTCGTGCAGTCGCACGCCGCCGAATATCGCCATTCAGGGTTGTCAGATAATTTCACTATGTTAGGGTATAGGGCGCTTAATTTTAATCAGGACCACAACAAGAAATAGTTAAACATTTAACCGGGAAATTAATTACTGCATGGCAATTAAACTCGAAGTAAAGAATTTATATAAAGTATTTGGGGATAATCCCGAAAAGGCATTTAAGCTGATTGATAAAGGCGAAAGCAAAGAGAGTGTTCTGGCAAAAACCGGTCTCTCCGTCGGCGTCAAAAATGCCAGTCTGGCCATTGAAGAAGGCGAGATCTTCGTCATCATGGGGCTTTCAGGTTCAGGTAAGTCCACCATGGTTCGCCTTCTCAATCGTCTGATAGAGCCCACCCGCGGCCAGGTAATCATAGACGGTGTCGATATTGCCAAAATATCGGATTCGGAACTGCGTGAAGTACGCAGAAATAAGATCAGCATGGTATTCCAATCCTTCGCGCTCATGCCACATCTGACGGTGTTAAATAATGCCGCTTTTGGCATGGAATTAGCGGGCGTCCCTTTGGCGGAACGGCAGGAAAAAGCGCTAGACGCATTGCGTCAGGTTGGCCTGGATAATTACGCCCATTCTTATCCCGACGAACTTTCTGGCGGCATGCGTCAACGCGTTGGATTAGCCCGCGCTTTGGCCATTAATCCTGATATTTTATTAATGGATGAAGCCTTCTCAGCACTTGATCCGCTGATTCGTACCGAAATGCAGGATGAACTGGTAAAACTGCAGGCGAAACATCAGCGCACCATCGTATTTATTTCTCACGACCTTGATGAAGCGATGCGTATTGGCGATCGCATTGCCATTATGCAGGGCGGCGAAGTGGTACAGGTCGGCACTCCGGATGAAATCCTTAATAATCCCGCCAACAATTATGTGCGTACCTTCTTCCGCGGCGTCGATATCAGCCACGTATTTAGCGCCAAAGATATTGCGCGTCGCAGCGCGGGATCACTGATCCGTAAAGCGGCGGGTTTTGGTCCGCGATCCGCTATCAAACTGTTGCAGGATGAAGATCGCGAATATGGCTATGTGCTGGAGAAACAGAAGTTTGTCGGCGTGGTTTCTACCGATTCACTGAAAGCCGCACTGGCCGCCGGTGAAGGGCTGGATAGCGCGCTACTCGACACGCCTTTAGCGGTTCCTGCTGATACCTCCCTGAACGATCTGCTGTCCCATGTTGCACAAGCGCCCTGCGCCGTGCCGGTGGTCAGCGAGGAGAATCAGTACGTCGGTATCATTTCGAAAAGCATGCTATTGCGCGCTTTAGACCGTGAAGGAGCCTAAATATGAGTGCACAAACGTCGAATCCGTGGGAAAGCGCCAGCCAAACCACGCAGCAACCCGCCACAACCGATGCCAACGCCGCCGCCAGCAGCAGCGATCCCTGGGCGAGCGGCAGTGCCGCGCCGGCGGATAGCAGCTCCGGCAGCGCCGATGCATGGGGCGATCCGTCTGCAGCCAGCAGCGGTGGCCACGATGCCGCCAGCGGTGCAGCCAGCAGCAGCAGCGACTGGCTCAGCAGCGCACCGGCTCCCGCGCCTGAGCATTTCAACATTATGGACCCGTTCCATAAAACCTGGATTCCACTCGATAGCTGGGTCACCGAAGGCATTGATTGGGTGGTTAGCCATTTCCGTCCGGTGTTTCAGGGCATTCGCGTGCCGGTGGATTACATCCTCAGCGCGTTCCAACAGTTGCTGCTCGGCATGCCTGCGCCGGTGGCGATTGTGGTGTTTGCCCTGATCGCCTGGCAGATTGCCAGCCCGGCGATGGGCATCGCCACACTGATCTCGCTGATTGCCATTGGCGCAATCGGTGCCTGGTCGCAGGCGATGGTAACGTTAGCGCTGGTGCTTACCGCCCTGTTTTTCTGCATCGTCATCGGCTTGCCACTCGGCATCTGGCTGGCGCGCAGCGAACGTGCCGCACGCATTATCCGTCCGCTGCTGGATGCAATGCAGACCACTCCGGCCTTCGTTTATCTGGTGCCAATCGTGATGCTGTTTGGTATCGGCAACGTACCGGGCGTGGTAGTGACCATCATCTTTGCGCTGCCGCCGATTGTGCGCCTCACCATTCTCGGCATTAAGCAGGTGCCAGCCGATCTGATTGAAGCGAGCGAATCCTTCGGTGCCAGCCCGCGTCAGATGCTGTTTAAAGTGCAGCTGCCGCTGGCAATGCCGACCATCATGGCCGGCGTAAACCAGACGCTGATGCTGGCACTGTCGATGGTGGTGATCGCCTCGATGATCGCCGTTGGCGGTCTCGGCCAGATGGTGCTGCGCGGTATTGGTCGACTGGATATGGGCCTCGCTACCGTGGGTGGCGTGGGCATCGTGATTCTTGCCATCATCCTCGATCGTTTGACGCAGTCAATGGGCCGCGACAGCCGCAGCCGTGGCAGCCGCCACTGGTACAGCACCGGCCCGCTGGGTTTGCTGCTACGCCCTTTCAGTAAAAAAGCCTGATTTCAATGGGCGGTCCGCTGCGACCGCCCGTCTTCGACGTAACACGTAAAAAAAGGAATGACTATGCGCAAGACAGCTCTATTCGCTGCCGTCCTGACGACGTTCGCCGCGACGCACGTGTCCGCCGCCGACCTGCCCGGTAAAGGCATCACCGTTAAACCGACTCAGAGCACCATTTCTGAAGAGACTTTCCAGACGCTGCTGGTGAGCCGCGCGTTGGAGAAACTTGGCTATACCGTTGAAAAGCCAAGCGAGATTGATTACAACGTGGCGTACACCACCATCGCTGCCGGTGATGCCACCTTTATTGCCACCAACTGGAAACCGCTGCACGACGATATGTATAAAGCCGCGGGCGGCGATGCGAAGTTTTATCGCCAGGGCACCTACGTCGGTGGCGCAGCACAGGGTTACCTCATCGATAAGAAAACCGCTGAGCAGTACCACATCACTAATATTGAGCAGCTGAAAGATCCAAAGATCGCCAAACTGTTTGATACCAATGGCGATGGTAAGGCGGATTTAACCGGCTGTACGCCAGGCTGGGGTTGTGAAGCAGTAATTAATCACCAGATTGATGCTTACAAGCTGAGCAATACCGTTGAGCATAATCAGGGCAACTACTCGGCGATGATTGCCGATACCATCACGCGCTTTAAGCAGGGCAAACCGGTCTTCTATTATACCTGGACACCGTATTGGGTCAGCGACGTGCTGAAGCCGGGTAAAGATGTGGTGTGGCTGCAGGTGCCGTTCTCATCCCTGCCGGGCGAGCAGAGCAAAGTCGATACGAAGCTGGCAAACGGTGCTAACTACGGTTTCCCGGTGAATACCATGCACATCGTCGCTAACAAAGCCTGGACCGAGAAGAACCCGGCAGCGGCTAAACTGTTTGCTGAAATGAAGCTGCCAATTGGCGACATCAATGCTGAGAATGCGGCGATGCATGCGGGTCATGCTTCTGAAGCCGACATCAACGGCCACGTTGATGGCTGGATCAAAGGTCATCAGGCTGAATTCGATAAGTGGATTCAGGACGCCCTGGCGGCAGCGAAATAACGCATTAACGCGCTGGATTTACATTAGCGTTTGTATTGTGGCGGCGCGATTTATCGCGCCGTTTTTCTTACCATCAATGCAGTAAAACAGCCCTGCGCAATACATTGTGCGGCTACGGTATGTGGCTGCCTCAACCTTTTCCTGCCGCTAGTAAGCGAAGCGTGCGCTATAGCGCACTGGTACGTCCTGTTAATTAACACACCATTGAAATAATTTTTTGGGTTACTATTACCCTACAATGATTATCTCTCTTATCCTCGCGCAATGAATGCTTCCCGTTTGGCAATCGAATTCCATCCTTTTTGGCTGGTCTGGCATCCGTACGCGTGTTGTTAAGCTAATGTTAATCAACACTTTGATTTTAATGAACAACCTGTGCTGTAAAAGTGTTTAGAAATCGTAAAGACGGGTCCAAAATGGTGAGCAATACTGTTCATTGATGATTGGCTTTGTTATGGTTAGCAGCGCAGTTATTCACCACAGTTATTTTTTCTCACGAAATTATTTATCAGTAAAATGGTTTCCTGAGATGAATTGATGGCATTGACTGCCTGTGTTGTCAGGCGGGATGTCAGGGCGAAATGCCCAGGGTTAAGGAACAACCTGGAATGTCAGATGTTGACAATGTGATCGTGCTAACAATCACCTGAGGAAATTGTGACTACGCTTAATCTGTCACCATCATTACTATACCAGTTGCAACTAAGAGGTTTTTTTAAAATGGAAAGTTCGTTTACTCCCATTGAACAGATGCTAAACATCCGTGCTAACCGCCATAAAGATTTTCCGCTGCAGGAGATCATTCTTACCCGTCTGTGCATGCACATGCAGGGAAAACTGCTGGATAATCGCAACAAAATGTTGAAGGCGCAGGGAATTAACGAGACCTTATTCATGGCGCTGATTACCCTCGATGCGCAGGAAAATCAGAGCATCCAGCCTTCAGAACTGAGTTCTGCGCTCGGCTCTTCACGCACCAACGCTACGCGTATCGCCGATGAGCTGGAGAAGCGTGGTTGGATTGAACGCCGTGAAAGCGAGAACGACCGTCGCTGCCTGCATCTGCATTTGACCGAAAAAGGCAATGAATTCTTACGTCAGTTGCTGCCACCGCAGCATCAGAGCCTGCAATACTTGTGGTCTTCGCTTTCGACCAACGAGCAGGATCAGCTGGAATCGATTACCCGTAAGTTACTTAACCGTCTCGATAAAATGGACGAAGATCAGGTTATCGCTTCCCTGTCGCGCTAATAGCAAGAAGTGCGACACAATCACCTTCCGAAATCGCTATTTTAATCCCCTTTTGTCCGGCCAGCGCTTAAGTGCTGGCTTTTTTGACTCGGGCAACCGTGTCGAAGGATCGGCACATCCCGACTAAATGGAAAACGTGGAGAACGACATGAGTGCGACAGCGGAAGCCCAAAGCCCGCAACAGCCAGCGAATAAAAAGAAGAAGCGCAAAGGTGTGCTGATCCTGCTGGCTATCGTGTTTGTAATTATTGGTGTTTCGTATCTGGCTTACTGGTATCTGGTGCTGCGTCACTTCCAGGAAACTGATGATGCTTACGTCGCAGGTAACCAGGTGCAGGTGATGGCGCAGGTTTCCGGCAGCGTAAACAAAGTGTGGTTTGATAACACCGACATGGTGAAAAAAGGCGACGTGCTCGTTTCGCTGGATAAAACCGATGCGCAGCAGGCGTTTGAAAAAGCGCAGACCGCGTTGGCCACCAGCGTGCGTCAAACTCATCAGTTGATGATCAATGGCAAGCAGTATCAAGCCACTATTAAGCTGCAGCAAACCGCGCTGGATCAAGCCGAAGCTGACTTGAAACGCCGCGAACCGCTGGGCGCGTCTAATCTGATTGGCCGCGAAGAGCTGCAACACTCACGTGATGCCGTTGCGACGGCCAAAGCGCAGCTGGATGTGGCGGAGCAGCAATACAACGCTAATCAGGCGATGATTCTGAATACCTCGCTGGAAAAACAGCCCGCGGTGCAGCAGAGTGCTGCCGAGCTGCGCGATGCCTGGCTGGCACTGCAGCGTACCGACATCCGTAGCCCGATTGATGGCTTCATTTCACGTCGTAGCGTGCAGGTTGGTTCGCAAATCTCTACCACTACGCCGCTGCTGGCAGTCGTGCCGTCCACCAATCTGTGGATCGACGCGAACTTTAAAGAGACGCAGCTTGCGGGCGTACGTATTGGCCAATCGGCCACGGTGATCAGCGATATCTACGGCGATGACGTGGAGTATCACGGCAAAGTGGTGGGTCTGGATATGGGTACCGGCAGCGCTTTCTCACTGCTACCCGCGCAGAACGCCACCGGTAACTGGATCAAAGTGGTGCAGCGCCTGCCAGTGCGTATTGAGCTGGATCCAAAACAAGTGGCGGAGCATCCGCTGCGTATCGGCCTCTCCACGCTGGTGAAAGTGGACACGCAGAACAAAGAGGGCGCCACGCTGGCCAGTGCTATGCGTTCGCAAGCCGCTTATGAAAGTAATGCATTGGCAATCGACCTCGCGCCGGTTAACCAGCTGATTACTGACATCGTTCGTGCCAACGCTGACTAACGCCGCGGGAGGCTGTTATGGCACAAAAACCGCTTGAAGGTGCGCCGTTAGTCCTGATGACTATCGCCTTGTCGCTGGCGACGTTTATGCAGGTACTCGACTCCACCATCGCTAACGTGGCGATTCCAACCATCGCCGGTAACCTCGGTGCTTCGAACTCGCAGGGCACGTGGGTGATTACCTCTTTCGGGGTGGCGAACGCCATTTCGATTCCCATTACCGGTTGGCTGGCGAAGCGCATCGGTGAAGTGAAGCTGTTTACGTGGTCGACCATCCTGTTTGTGATCGCGTCCTGGGCTTGCGGCATGTCCGAAAGCCTTGAGATGCTGATCTTCTTCCGTGTCATTCAGGGTGTGGTCGCCGGTCCGCTGATTCCGTTATCGCAGAGTTTGTTGTTAAACAACTATCCGCCGGCGAAACGCAGCGTGGCACTCTCGCTGTGGGCGATGACGGTAATTGTGGCGCCGATCTGCGGCCCGATTTTGGGCGGCTGGATCAGCGATAACTATCACTGGGGCTGGATCTTCTTCATCAACGTGCCGATTGGATTGGTGGTGGTGTTACTGACGCTGCAAACGCTGCGTGGACGTGAAACCAAAACTGAAATCCGCCCGATCGATATGGTTGGCCTGGTGCTGCTGGTGGTCGGTATTGGCTCACTGCAGGTAATGCTCGATCGCGGTAAAGAGCTCGACTGGTTTAGCTCCACCGAAATCATCGTTCTGATGGTGGTCGCCGTGGTGGCGCTATTGGTGTTGCTGGTGTGGGAGCTCACCGACGATCACCCCATCGTCGATTTGTCGTTGTTCAAAATGCGCAACTTCACCATCGGCTGTTTGTCGATAAGCCTGGCCTATATGCTCTACTTCGGCTCAATTGTGTTACTGCCGCAGCTGTTGCAGGAGGTATATGGCTACACCGCCACCTGGGCCGGATTGGCGTCAGCACCGGTCGGGATTCTGCCGGTGATCCTGTCGCCGATTATTGGTCGCTTCGCGCACAAGCTGGATATGCGTAAGCTGGTGACCTTCAGCTTCATCATGTATGCCGTCTGTTTCTACTGGCGCGCCTACACGTTTGAGCCGGGCATGGATTTTGGTGCGTCAGCGTGGCCGCAGTTTATTCAGGGCTTTGCCGTGGCGTGCTTCTTTATGCCACTTACCACCATTACGCTGTCAGGCTTACCGCCAGAACGTATGGCGGCGGCATCGAGCCTGTCGAACTTCGTTCGTACGCTGGCCGGTTCCATCGGTACCTCGATTACCACCACCATGTGGAGCAATCGTGAGTCGATGCATCATAGCTATCTGTCGGAGTCTGTGAATCCGTACAACGTCAATTCACAACAGATGTACGACCAACTGGAAAGCCTGGGTATGACCCAGCAGCAGGCATCGGCGTATATTGCGCAGCAGATCACGAACCAGGGTCTGATTATCTCGGCGAATGAGATCTTCTGGGCGTCAGCGGGCGTGTTCTTGATTTTGCTGGTGCTGGTGTGGTTTGCGCGTCCGCCATTTGGTGCGGGCAGCGGCGGTGGCGGAGCTCACTAAGCGATAAAACAAAAACGGGCCTTGCGGCCCGTTTTTTTATGCGTTCTGACGCCACCATTCGGCGAGCAAAATTCCGGTCGCCACTGACACGTTGAGGCTTTCAACGTTGCCGGTCCCGCCAATCGACAGGCTGAGATCGCCTTGCTGGAAAGCGCTGTCTGACAGACCTTCGCTCTCCTGACCTAATACCAGTACCATTTTGGCCGGCAGCTCAGCTTTTGCCAGCGGTGTGCCTTCGTGGCTGGAAGTGGTAACGATGGTGTAACCCGCTTTACGGAAAGCTTCCAGGCCAGCGGCAAAGCTTTCGCCGCTGATCGCCTGAACGTGCTCAGCGCCACCTTCGGCGGTACGCACTGCCGCACCTGACTCCAGCAGTGAAGCGTCATTCACCAGCAAACCTTTCACACCGAAGTGCGCACAGCTACGCATAATGCCGCCGAGGTTGTGCGGGTTGCTGACATCTTCCAGCGCCAGTACGCAATCTTTAGTCGGTGCCTTTGTCAGCCACTCGGTAACCGGCATGCCCATGCGTTTCTTGATGATGAAGCACACGCCACCGTGGTGTTCTGTACCTGAAGCTTTAGTCAGCTCGGCATCTTCCACCACGTGATAGGCTTTACGGTTGGCCGCCAGCCAGCGCAGGGTTTCACGGAAACGCGGTGTCACGCTCTGAATGAACCAGGCGCGCACGATACTTTCCGGACGACTCAGGAACAGCGCCTGGCAGGCATTTTCACCGTATACGCGCGTCTCTTCCTGACGCTGACGGCGAATCTGCTCGGGATCGATGACCGGCTTGTTGTCGGCATCATCCAGTTGGCTGTCATCGGCGACGGGCGGACGTGAAACGGTGCGCCACGGTGAATCACCGAAGCTGCGGCTGTCACTACCACGATCGTCGCGCTGACCAAAGCTGCGGCCACGCTCACTGTTGCGCGCATCACGTGGCGCAGAACCACGACCGCCCGCTTCGCTGCGTGCGCCACGCGGTGCACCGCTACGGCCACCCTCTTCATTAGTACGTGCACTGCGAGGACCAGAACGACGATTATCTTCCTGGCGCGCAGCAGGACGGCCGCCTTTGCCGGTACGGGGATTCGGCTTTTGACCGCCATCCTCATCACGTACGTACATCACTTTTACCTTGCCGCTTTTGCCTTTAAATTCGTCGTTCATCTGTTCCTCCAGCATTGAGAGCGCGAAGATTACCTGATGTGTCGGTGCTTAGCTATCAACTATTGAACCTATTGGGTAATCCAGATTGAGCATAGCACTCAACCTTTTCATAATGTCCCGCAATCATCAGATTTACAGGTTCGGGTTGAGGTAAATATGAATACAGTTTGTGCCGCCTGTCAGGCAACCAATCGCGTGCCAGAGTCGCGTATTGCCGATGGAGCGAAATGTGGTCGTTGTGGTAGCGAGCTGTTTAATGGCGAAGTCGCCAACGCCACGGCAGCCACGCTGGATAAGTATCTGCAAGACGATCTGCCCGTGGTGATCGACTTCTGGGCGCCGTGGTGCGGCCCGTGCGTAAACTTCGCGCCGGTGTTTAAAGATGTTGCTGACGAGCGTCGCGGTAAGGTGCGCTTTGTTAAGGTGAATACCGAAGCTGAACCGGCGCTTAGCGCGCGTTTCCGTATTCGCAGCATTCCCACCATTATGCTGTTCAAGAATGGTGAGATGGTCGACATGCTAAATGGCGCGATGCCGAAAGCGCCGTTCAACGAATGGCTCGACGAATCGCTGTAAACCGCTGATGGCCAGCCGCAAGCTGGCCTTCCTTATTACCTTTCCCCACTAATTCCATTACACTGGCGTTTTTTCTCCTGCCAGCGAATCTATGTTTGAAAATGCCGTCCTGCGCTTACGTGCGCAACGTTTAGCGCGCGCCACGCGCCCGTTTCTTGCGCGTGGGAATCGTGTCGTACGTTGCCAACGCTGCTTGTTGCCGCAAAAAAATTGTCTGTGCGCCACGATCCAGCCACAGCAAGCGCGTAGCCGCTTTTGTCTGGTGATGTTCGATACCGAGCCGATGAAGCCGAGTAACACCGGCAGATTAATCGCCGATGTTCTACCGGACACCGAGGCCTTTGGCTGGTCGCGTACCGAGCAGGATGCCGCGCTGCTGGCGGCGGTTAAAAATGAACATTATCAGCCGCTGGTGGTTTTTCCCGCGTCGTATGCCGATGCCGATCGCCAAGTCCTCACCCGCCCGCCACTTACCGGTAAACCGCCGCTGTTCATCATGCTCGACGGCACCTGGACTGAAGCGCGCAAGATGTTCCGCAAAAGCCCGTGGCTTGATGCGTTGCCGGTGATGTCGCTTAACGTTTCGACGCCATCGCGCTACACGCTGCGCGAAGCCCACGGCGCAGGCCAGCACTGTACTGCCGAGGTCGCTGCCGCGCTGCTGGAACAGGCGGGCGATCTCGCTGCCGCCACGGAATTGCAGCACTATTTCGCACGTTTCCGTCATGCTTATCTGGCGGGGAAACCGCATCATCCGGTGCATAGCCTCGAAAATGTCCTTTAAGGATTTGCCTCTTTTGTAACCGGCACGTTTGATTTATAGTCGCGCATCGCCACGGAGTTGGCTTTATATGCAAAGGATGCACGATGAAAATCTTCTGGCTGCTGATGCTGCTGCTCACCGGCTGCAGCACCGCCCCGCAACCCGACCGCGCTTTTCCGCCGCAGCTGCAATCTGCCAGCACACGCCCTACCGCACTGATTTCAAGCAGCGCTTTGATGCCCGGCGATTTGTTGCTCTCATCGGCCACGTCACCACAATCCTGGGGAATTCGCCTGTTTACTCTGACTGGCGTAAGCCATGCCGCGATTTATCTTGGTGATGAACAGGTTGCGGAAGCGGTTGGCAGTGGCGTTAAAATCATTCCACTAAATCTTGCTATAGATGAAAGCAATAGTCTGCTGGTGCTGCGCGTGCCTGGCATGACCAGCGAGCAAATGCTGCGCTTACGGGAGTTTGCCGATTTACAGCAAGGCAAAAAATACAACTTCAAAGGCATCGTGATGTTTATGCCGTTTATGGTGTCACGCCGTTTGTGTGAACTGCCGCTCGTCAATGAAGAAGTTCGCAGTGCCTGCCTTACTGCAATGGCCCGCGTGCAGTTAGCTGATGTTGACGATCCTCAAGCCAATCGCTTCTTCTGCTCCGAATTTGTATTGGCGGGCTATCGTCACGCGGGTATTGAACTGTTGCAGGGACAGGCTAATTGGGTCAGCCCGGCGGATTTACTGCATTTACGGGACGGCGATGTCTCTGCATGGCAGGTGCAGCAGAATATGCAGTATGTCGGCCATTTAAAACGCTGGAACCTAAAAGAGATCCTCAGCCTGCGATCGGCGAATCGGCAAGCGCGGTAAAAAGCGTTTACAATCATGCCAATCTTAATGGCAGGAGCGGATGATGAGCCAACGCGGACTGGAAGCGCTGTTACGACCTAAATCAATCGCGGTAATCGGTGCCTCGATTACACCGGGGCGCGCCGGCTACTTTATGATGCGTAATCTGCTGGCCGGCGGATTTAGCGGTCCAGTGTTGCCGGTGACGCCGAAGTACAAAGCGGTGAGCGGCGTGCTGGCCTGGCCCGATATTGCCAGCCTGCCCTTCGCACCCGATCTCGCCATTATCTGTACTCACGCCAAACGGAATCTCGAACTGCTGCAACAGCTGGGTGAAAAAGGCTGTAAGGCCTGCATTATTCTCTCGGCACCGTCCAGCCAGTTGGAAGAGCTAAAAGCCTGCGCCAGCCAGTGGCAAATCCGTCTACTCGGACCCAACAGTTTAGGGTTGCTGGCGCCGTGGCAAGGGTTGAATGCCAGCTTCTCGCCGGTACCCATTGCCAAAGGACGCATTGCTTTTATTTCCCAATCCGCAGCGGTCTCTAACACTATTCTCGATTGGGCACAGCAGCGCAATCTCGGCTTCTCCTGGTTTATCGCATTGGGAGATAGCCTGGATATCGACGTTGATGATCTGCTGGATTTCCTCGCGCGCGATGGCAAAACTAGCGCGATTCTGCTTTATCTCGAACACCTCAGCGATGCGCGTCGTTTCGTTTCCGCTTCACGCAGCGCCTCGCGTAATAAACCGATTCTGGTGATTAAAAGTGGTCGCAGCCATCAGGCGCAGGCGATGATCGGTACGCACAGTGGGCTGGATGCGGCCTGGGATGCGGCGATTCAGCGCGCCGGTTTACTGCGCGTGCAGGATACGCACGAGCTGTTTACGGCGGTGGAGTCGCTAAGCCATATGCGACCACTGCGCGGCGATCGCCTGATGATCATCAGTAACGGCGCAGCACCGGCTGCGCTGGCATTAGACGAATTGTATGCGCGCAACGGTAAGCTGGCGACGTTGAGCGAAGAGACATTGCAGGCGCTGGCCGCACTGCTGCCGGAAGGCGTTGGCCGCGGTAATCCGCTCGATTTGAAAGATGATGCGACGCCGGCGCGCTATGTCGCCTGCATCGAGCGGCTGCTGGATAGCCATGAACTTGATGCACTGATGATCATTCATGCGCCAAGCGCCGTATCGCCCTCCAGTGAAACGGCCGAGCAGATTATTGCTGCCGTTGCCAAACATCCGCGTGGCAAGCAGATCACGCTGCTGACTAACTGGTGCGGTGAATACTCATCGCAGGTCGCACGGCGCGCTTTTACCCAGGCTGGCATTCCCACCTGGCGCACACCCGAAGGAACGATAACCGCCTTTATGCATCAGGTGGAATATCGCCGTAACCAAAAGCAGTTACGTGAGACGCCCGCGCTACCGATCGGGCTGACCCAGAACAGCGCACAGGCGCATCAGCTGATTCAACAAGCACTGGATAAAGGCATCACTACACTGGATACCCATGAAGTACAGCCGGTGTTGCAGGCTTACGGATTGGCAACGCTGCCCACCTGGATTGCCAGCGATAGCGCTGCCGCGGGCAAAATCGCCGATCAGATTGGTTATCCCGTGGCACTTAAACTGCGTTCGCCGGATATTCCGCACAAGTCCGAGGTACAAGGCGTAATGCTGTATCTGCGCAGTGCCGCAGAAGTAGAACAAGCGGCTGAAGCCATTTTCGATCGCGTGCGCGTAACCCATCCACAGGCGCATATTGATGGCCTGCTGGTACAAAGTATGGCGAACCGCGCCGGGGCACAGGAGTTACGCGTGGTGGTCGAACAGGATCCGCTGTTTGGTCCCATCATCCTGCTGGGCGAAGGTGGCGTCGAGTGGCAGCCTGATAAGCAAGCCGCCGTCGCTTTGCCGCCACTGAATATGACGCTGGCGCGCTATCTGGTGATTCAGGCGATGAAAAGCGGCAAAGTACGCAGCCGTAGCGCCTTACGACCGCTGGATATTACCGGGCTTAGTCAGCTGTTAGTGCAGGTTTCCAACCTGGTGGTCGATTGTCCGGAGATTCAACGCCTGGACATTCATCCGCTGCTGGCATCGGCCGATGAATTTACGCTGCTGGACGTTACGTTGCATCTGGCGCCCTTTAGCGGTGATAACGAAACACGCCTGGCAATCCGCCCTTATCCGCATCATCTGGAAGAGCAAGTAGAGCTGAAAGATGGGCAACATTGCTTGTTCCGCCCCATTCTGCCGGAAGATGAACCGCAACTGCGCGCGTTTATCGCTCAGGTCACCAAAGAAGATCTCTACTATCGCTATTTCAGTGAAATCAATGAGTTCACCCATGAAGATTTGGCGAATATGACTCAAATCGATTATGACCGTGAAATGGCGATTGTGGCGGTGCGCCAGCATAACGGCACTGACGAAATTATTGGCGTGACGCGCGCGATTTCGGATGCAGACAATATCGATGCTGAATTCTCGGTGCTGGTACGATCCGATCTTAAGGGGTTGGGCATGGGCAGGCGCTTGCTGGAGAAGATGATTCGCTATACGCGCGATCATGGCCTGCAACAATTGAACGGTATCACCATGCCAAACAATAGCGGCATGATTACGCTGGCGCGAAAACTCAACTTTCGTGTGAATATTCAACTGGATGATGGCATTGTCAGCCTGAATTTGCCGCTCGGTAACGTCATCAGCTAACCTGTACAGAAAGGTAAAAATCCTCCTCTACAGGCCGGTTGATGGTATTATTTACCGTTAGGATCATGATTTGATGGCAAAAGGCCATGCAATGAACAGAGAAGAAGTGCACCGTGATGTTGTCTAAATTTAAACGTAATAAACACCAACAACACCTCGCACAGCTGCCTAAACTGTCACAATCCGTGTCGGATCTGACGACGCTTTACTCGCCTGCCGAGTTTCGCGAAACCCTGCTGACGAAAATTGCCGAGGCAGAAAAGCGTATCTGCATCACCGCGCTGTATCTGGAAAATGATGACGGCGGCCGGGGCATTATGCAGGCGCTGTACGCGGCCCGTCAGGCACGTCCGGAACTGGATGTCTGTATTTTGGTTGACTGGCATCGTGCGCAGCGTGGTCGTATTGGCGCTGCCCGCGGCGTGACCAATGCTGACTGGTATTGCGAAATGGCTGCTCAGCATCCGGATATCGCCATCCCGGTTTATGGCATTCCGGTTAACACGCGTGAAGCGCTCGGCGTGCTGCATCTGAAAGGTTTTATCATTGATGATACGCTGCTTTATAGCGGCGCGAGCCTGAATGACGTTTATCTTCATCAGCATGATAAGTATCGTTATGATCGCTATCAGCTGATCCGCAATTCGCAGCTGACCGATACCATGTATGCGTGGATATGCGAAAATCTCAAGGAATCCGATGCGGTTAACCGCCTTGATAAAACTGAGCGTCCTTCCAGCCCGGAAATAAAGAACGAAACGCGTCAATTCCGTCAGGAGCTACGCAGCTTTAATTATCAGTTCACCGGTAATGCAGATAATGAATCACTTGCCGTCACGCCGCTGGTTGGCCTGGGTAAACGCAGTCTGCTTAATAAAACCATCTTCCATTTGATGCCGTGCGCCGAGCGTAAGTTGACGCTTTGTACACCTTATTTCAACCTGCCCGCCATTTTGGTACGTAACCTGATTCATTTACTGCGTCAGGGCAAAGAAGTGGAAATCATCATTGGCGACAAAACGGCCAATGATTTCTATATCCCGCCGGAGCAGCCGTTTAAGATTATCGGGGCGTTGCCCTATCTATATGAGATCAATCTGCGTCGCTTCCTCAGCCGTTTACAGTATTACGTCAATAACGGTCAGTTGACGGTGCGTTTATGGAAAGATGGCGAGAACAGTTATCACTTAAAAGGCATTTGGGTGGATGACGAATGGATGATGATCACAGGTAATAACCTCAACCCGCGCGCGTGGCGACTTGACCTGGAAAATGCGGTGCTGATTCACGATCCGCTGAATCAATTGGCTGAGCAGCGTGAAAAAGAACTGGCTTTGATTCGTGAGCATACGTCCGTGGTGCAGCATTTCCGCGAATTGGAGAGTATTTCCGATTATCCGGCTAAGGTACGCAAACTGATTCGCCGCCTGCGCCGTATTCGTATTGATCGCTTGATTAGCCGTCTGCTTTAGTCGATGCGTGCGCTCATCCTCTGCGTGGTTTTGCTGTGTAGTGGATGTGCGCATGTCGCCGAAGATAACTGGACGGGTAAAGATAAAGCACAACACTACTTCTCTTCCGCTGTGTTGGCCGCTGCAGGTAGTGAGATCTCTCAGCATCAACAACAAAGCCGTGGGCAAAATTTGCGTTTCGGCTTTCTGTTTTCGCTCAGTTTTGGGGTCGGGAAAGAGTTGTATGACAGCCGCTCAGCAGGGAGCGGCTGGAGTTGGAAAGATCTTAGCTGGGATGTCGCCGGTGCCGCCAGCGGCATCGCACTGTGGAATCTCAGCCAGTAACTACAGTGCGATCCCCTTCCCTTTACGATGCAGCATTAACGATACCAGGAATGCTAAAGCGCCCATGGCTGAGACATACCAAAAGAAGCTGGTTTCAATGCCTTCCCTTTTAAGCAGCAACGCGACATATTCAGCCGAACCACCAAATATGGCATTCGCCACCGCATAGGAAAGGCCAACGCCCAGCGCACGCACTTCAGGTGGGAACATCTCGGCCTTCAAAATGCCGCTAATCGCGGTATAGAAACTGGTGATGATCAGTGCCAGCATAATCAAGCAAAATGCCAGCCAGCTGCTTTGCACATTTTGTAGCAGCATCAGAATCGGAACCGTGCAGATTGCTGCTCCAGCACCGAAAATCATCATTGAGGCTCGACGACCGATTTTATCTGACAGTGCGCCAACGATCGGCTGAATCAACATAAATACCAGCAAAGCTCCGGTCATCAATCCACTGGCACTGCGCGCATCCATCCCGGCGGTATTCACCAGATATTTCTGCATATAGGTGGTAAAGGTATAGAAGCTCAGCGAACCACCTGCGGTAAAACCTAGCACCATCAGAAACGCACGCGTGTGATTGCGTAGTAATCCCGTAATACTGCCGGCATCACGATGTTCGCGGTGTTTTTTCTCGGAGGTTTCGTTGAGAGAACGACGTAACCACAATGCAACAACAGCCAATATCGCGCCGAGGAAGAACGGTATACGCCACCCCCAACTTCGAAGCTGTTCATCGCTAAGGAGTTGTTGCAGAACGACGACGGTCAGCACGGCCAGTAATTGACCTCCGATTAACGTCACATACTGAAAAGAAGCATAAAATCCTTTTCTTCCTTCCAGTGCCACTTCGCTCATATAGGTGGCGCTCGTGCCATACTCCCCACCGACCGATAAGCCCTGGAACATACGTGCCAGCAGAAGAATTACTGGGGCAGCTATGCCAATTTCGCTAAAGCCAGGTAAACAGGCGATGACTAACGATCCCAGACACATCATGCACACGGAGATCAGCATCGAGGCTTTACGGCCGTGGCGATCGGCAATATAACCAAACAACCATCCGCCGATCGGACGCATTAAAAAGCCTGCTGCGAAAACGCCAGCAGTTTGCAGCAATTGAGTGGTGGTATCCCCGCTTGGGAAGAAGACGTGGGCAAAATAGAGTGAGAAGAAGGAGTAAACATAAAAATCGAACCATTCAACTAAATTGCCGGATGAAGCGCCAACAATCGCCCAGATGCGTTGTTTACTGTCAGCTGCCGCTTCAGGTAGTGCCACTTTTTGTTGTTGTGAGTCTGTCATGCTTACCTCTTTTCCTTGCGAAGAATTAACGCCAAAGGATTGAGTAAAGCATCTATTAACTGATTGCGGGAATCGTCTCTAATCCTTGATCACGAAATGTGACTGACTGAGAACTTTTATTGCGGTTTTTAGCTGATTTTCATGTAAATTCAGCCATATTGTAGCTTTAATTAGCAATATACAGACGTAAAAAAGCCCCGAACTTCCGTTCGGGGCTTCTTCACCTGATTGATGCATGGCAGTTCCCTACTCTCGCATGGGGAGACCCCACACTACCATCGGCGCTACGGCGTTTCACTTCTGAGTTCGGCATGGGGTCAGGTGGGACCACCGCGCTAAAGCCGCCAGGCAAATTCTTTTGCTCACGCCGCCCTCGCGGGCCGCGCAAATCTATCCGGTAAAACAAGCTGAAAATCAGGTCTCTCAGACCAAAACGCCTCTGGCGTTGTAAGGTTAAGCCTCACGGGTCATTAGTACCGGTTAGCTCAACGCATCGCTGCGCTTACACATCCGGCCTATCAACGTCGTAGTCTTCAACGTCCCTTCAGGACCCTCAAGGGGTCAGGGAGAACTCATCTCGGGGCAAGTTTCGTGCTTAGATGCTTTCAGCACTTATCTTTTCCGCACTTAGCTACCGGGCAATGCCATTGGCATGACAACCCGAACACCAGTGGTGCGTTCACTCCGGTCCTCTCGTACTAGGAGCAACCCCCCTCAATTCTCCAGCGCCCACGGCAGATAGGGACCGAACTGTCTCACGACGTTCTAAACCCAGCTCGCGTACCACTTTAAACGGCGAACAGCCGTACCCTTGGGACCTACTTCAGCCCCAGGATGTGATGAGCCGACATCGAGGTGCCAAACACCGCCGTCGATATGAACTCTTGGGCGGTATCAGCCTGTTATCCCCGGAGTACCTTTTATCCGTTGAGCGATGGCCCTTCCATTCAGAACCACCGGATCACTATGACCTGCTTTCGCACCTGCTCGAGCCGTCACTCTCGCAGTCAAGCTGGCTTATGCCATTGCACTAACCTCCTGATGTCCGACCAGGATTAGCCAACCTTCGTGCTCCTCCGTTACTCTTTGGGAGGAGACCGCCCCAGTCAAACTACCCACCAGACACTGTCCGCAGCCCGGATTACGGGCCTACGTTAGAACATCAAACATTAAAGGGTGGTATTTCAAGGTTGGCTCCACGCAGACTGGCGTCCACGCTTCAAAGCCTCCCACCTATCCTACACATCAAGGCTCAATGTTCAGTGTCAAGCTATAGTAAAGGTTCACGGGGTCTTTCCGTCTTGCCGCGGGTACACTGCATCTTCACAGCGATTTCAATTTCACTGAGTCTCGGGTGGAGACAGCCTGGCCATCATTACGCCATTCGTGCAGGTCGGAACTTACCCGACAAGGAATTTCGCTACCTTAGGACCGTTATAGTTACGGCCGCCGTTTACCGGGGCTTCGATCAAGAGCTTCTCCTTGCGGATAACCCCATCAATTAACCTTCCGGCACCGGGCAGGCGTCACACCGTATACGTCCACTTTCGTGTTTGCACAGTGCTGTGTTTTTAATAAACAGTTGCAGCCAGCTGGTATCTTCGACTGGCTTCGGCTCGGGGAGCAAGTCCCTCCACCTACGCGCCAGCGTGCCTTCTCCCGAAGTTACGGCACCATTTTGCCTAGTTCCTTCACCCGAGTTCTCTCAAGCGCCTTGGTATTCTCTACCTGACCACCTGTGTCGGTTTGGGGTACGATTTCGTGTTACCTGGAGCTTAGAGGCTTTTCCTGGAAGCAGGGCATCAGTTACTTCACCACCGTGGTGGCTCGTCGTCACGCCTCAGCCTTAAGACACCCCGGATTTACCAAAGGTGTCAGCCTACACGCTTAAACCGGGACAACCGTCGCCCGGATAACCTAGCCTTCTCCGTCCCCCCTTCGCAGTAACACCAAGTGCAGGAATATTAACCTGCTTCCCATCGACTACGCTTTTCAGCCTCGCCTTAGGGGTCGACTCACCCTGCTCCGATTAACGTTGAACAGGAACCCTTGGTCTTCCGGCGAGCGGGCTTTTCACCCGCTTTATCGTTACTTATGTCAGCATTCGCACTTCTGATACCTCCAGCATGCCTCACAGCACACCTTCAACGGCTTACAGAACGCTCCCCTACCCAACAACACATAGTGTCGCTGCCGCAGCTTCGGTGCATGGTTTAGCCCCGTTACATCTTCCGCGCAGGCCGACTCGACCAGTGAGCTATTACGCTTTCTTTAAATGATGGCTGCTTCTAAGCCAACATCCTGGCTGTCTGTGCCTTCCCACATCGTTTCCCACTTAACCATGACTTTGGGACCTTAGCTGGCGGTCTGGGTTGTTTCCCTCTTCACGACGGACGTTAGCACCCGCCGTGTGTCTCCCGTGATAACATTCTTCGGTATTCGCAGTTTGCATCGGGTTGGTAAGCCGGGATGGCCCCCTAGCCGAAACAGTGCTCTACCCCCGAAGATGAGTTCACGAGGCGCTACCTAAATAGCTTTCGGGGAGAACCAGCTATCTCCCGGTTTGATTGGCCTTTCACCCCCAGCCACAAGTCATCCGCTAATTTTTCAACATTAGTCGGTTCGGTCCTCCAGTTAGTGTTACCCAACCTTCAACCTGCCCATGGCTAGATCACCGGGTTTCGGGTCTATACCCTGCAACTTAACGCCCAGTTAAGACTCGGTTTCCCTGCGGCTCCCCTATACGGTTAACCTTGCTACAGAATATAAGTCGCTGACCCATTATACAAAAGGTACGCAGTCACCCCCATAAATGAAGGCTCCCACTGCTTGTACGTACACGGTTTCAGGTTCTGTTTCACTCCCCTCGCCGGGGTTCTTTTCGCCTTTCCCTCACGGTACTGGTTCACTATCGGTCAGTCAGGAGTATTTAGCCTTGGAGGATGGTCCCCCCATATTCAGACAGGATACCACGTGTCCCGCCCTACTCTTCGAACTCACAGAATGTGCACTTTCGTGTACGGGGCTGTCACCCGGTATCGCGCGACTTTCCAGACGCTTCCACTAACGCACAAACTGATTCAGGTTCTGGGCTGTTCCCCGTTCGCTCGCCGCTACTGGGGGAATCTCGGTTGATTTCTTTTCCTCTGGGTACTTAGATGTTTCAGTTCCCCAGGTTCGCCTCGCAACACTATGTATTCATGTTGCGATGATGCACTGAGTGCACCGGGTTTCCCCATTCGGACATCGTCGGCTGTAGCGGTTCATATCACCTTACCGACGCTTTACGCAGATTAGCACGTCCTTCATCGCCTCTGACTGCCAGGGCATCCACCGTGTACGCTTAGTCGCTTAACCTCACAACCCACAGGCGTTTTGCAACGCGTGCAGACTGCAAGCATTTGAGAGACTCGAACATGTCGTTATTCATTTCCTATTACGGAGAAATGAACCAACATGTCGTTTCAATTTTCAGCTTGTTCCGGATTGTTAAAGAGCATAATACTTCGCAGCACGCCGTTGCCGGCACGCTCTGAAGTATTGTTTTGAGTCACTGTAATGGTGGAGCTAAGCGGGATCGAACCGCTGACCTCCTGCGTGCAAGGCAGGCGCTCTCCCAGCTGAGCTATAGCCCCATACAGTTACTGCAGAGACCACTACTACCACTCACCAGGAGTCCCGTTTTTACAAACGGTCATTTCTTTTCAGGCAAGGCAAAGTGTCGCGACGTATAGTTCACTATACGAGCGGCGCTTTAACGCAGCATGAGAAGAAATTTGGTAGGCCTGAGTGGACTTGAACCACCGACCTCACCCTTATCAGGGGTGCGCTCTAACCACCTGAGCTACAAGCCTGTAGAGGTTTTTTCTGCTCGTTACTTTCTATCAGACAATCTGTGTGAGCACTACGCGGGAAGGTATCTTCAGGTAAGGAGGTGATCCAACCGCAGGTTCCCCTACGGTTACCTTGTTACGACTTCACCCCAGTCATGAATCACAAAGTGGTAAGCGCCCTCCCGAAGGTTAAGCTACCTACTTCTTTTGCAACCCACTCCCATGGTGTGACGGGCGGTGTGTACAAGGCCCGGGAACGTATTCACCGTAGCATTCTGATCTACGATTACTAGCGATTCCGACTTCACGGAGTCGAGTTGCAGACTCCGATCCGGACTACGACGCACTTTATGAGGTCCGCTTGCTCTCGCGAGGTCGCTTCTCTTTGTATGCGCCATTGTAGCACGTGTGTAGCCCTACTCGTAAGGGCCATGATGACTTGACGTCATCCCCACCTTCCTCCAGTTTATCACTGGCAGTCTCCTTTGAGTTCCCGGCCGAACCGCTGGCAACAAAGGATAAGGGTTGCGCTCGTTGCGGGACTTAACCCAACATTTCACAACACGAGCTGACGACAGCCATGCAGCACCTGTCTCAGAGTTCCCGAAGGCACCAAAGCATCTCTGCTAAGTTCTCTGGATGTCAAGAGTAGGTAAGGTTCTTCGCGTTGCATCGAATTAAACCACATGCTCCACCGCTTGTGCGGGCCCCCGTCAATTCATTTGAGTTTTAACCTTGCGGCCGTACTCCCCAGGCGGTCGACTTAACGCGTTAGCTCCGGAAGCCACTCCTCAAGGGAACAACCTCCAAGTCGACATCGTTTACGGCGTGGACTACCAGGGTATCTAATCCTGTTTGCTCCCCACGCTTTCGCACCTGAGCGTCAGTCTTTGTCCAGGGGGCCGCCTTCGCCACCGGTATTCCTCCAGATCTCTACGCATTTCACCGCTACACCTGGAATTCTACCCCCCTCTACAAGACTCTAGCCTGCCAGTTTCGAATGCAGTTCCCAGGTTAAGCCCGGGGATTTCACATCCGACTTGACAGACCGCCTGCGTGCGCTTTACGCCCAGTAATTCCGATTAACGCTTGCACCCTCCGTATTACCGCGGCTGCTGGCACGGAGTTAGCCGGTGCTTCTTCTGCGGGTAACGTCAATCGGTAAGGTTATTAACCTCACCGCCTTCCTCCCCGCTGAAAGTACTTTACAACCCGAAGGCCTTCTTCATACACGCGGCATGGCTGCATCAGGCTTGCGCCCATTGTGCAATATTCCCCACTGCTGCCTCCCGTAGGAGTCTGGACCGTGTCTCAGTTCCAGTGTGGCTGGTCATCCTCTCAGACCAGCTAGGGATCGTCGCCTAGGTGAGCCATTACCCCACCTACTAGCTAATCCCATCTGGGCACATCCGATGGTGTGAGGCCCGAAGGTCCCCCACTTTGGTCTTGCGACGTTATGCGGTATTAGCTACCGTTTCCAGTAGTTATCCCCCTCCATCGGGCAGTTTCCCAGACATTACTCACCCGTCCGCCACTCGTCACCCAAGGAGCAAGCTCCTCTGTGCTACCGTTCGACTTGCATGTGTTAGGCCTGCCGCCAGCGTTCAATCTGAGCCATGATCAAACTCTTCAATTTAAGTTTGATTTGCTGCAACGAGTGCAGCGATGCTCATCTGTAAAACGTCATAATGAATTTCATTATGTGTTCACTCGTGAGACTTGATATTTTTTTGCGTCCGGAGACGCTGATATCAATCCTGCGAGTGCCCACACAGATTGTCTGATAAATTGTTAAAGAGCGTTGCGAGCAGCGGGTTAACCGTCTGTCGCGAGGTGGCGTATATTACGCTTTCCTCCTTCGGAGTCAAACACTTTTTTCAGCGTTTTCATCCGGCGGGGTGAATTTCTTCACTCCCTGCTGAGCCGTCTGCGTTGCCGCTTTGCCGTCTCAGTGGTGGCGCATTATAGGGAGTTATTCGGAGCTGACAAGTGCAAATTTCAAGTTTTTGCGCGACCGCTCACTTTCCAGGCGATACGTTGCAAAAAGCAGCTGATTCTTGCGAAAAGGCCAAAAAAAACGGGCCCGCAGGCCCGTTTCAAGTGAATGTCATTACTGATGAGCAACAATCACATCGTCTTTTACATCCATTTCAATCGTTTTACCCGGAACCAAGGCACCAGAAAGAATCTGCTGCGCCAGCGGGTTTTCAATCTGCTGCTGAATAGCACGCTTCAATGGACGCGCACCATAAACCGGGTCATAACCATTTTCGCCGAGCAGTTTGAGCGCATCATCGGAGATATGTAGCTGGTAGCCACGCTCCTCAAGACGTTTATACAAACGTTGCAACTGAATCTGCGCAATCGAAGCAATGTGTTTTTCGCCCAGCGGATGGAACACCACCATGTCATCTATACGGTTGATAAATTCCGGACGGAAGTGCTGTCCAACAACCGTCATTACCACCTCTTTCATTTCCGGATAATCCAGAGAACCAAAACGTTCCTGAATAAGGTCGGAACCAAGGTTCGAGGTCATGATCACCACGGTATTACGGAAATCCACCGTGCGGCCTTGCCCATCAGTTAAGCGACCATCATCCAACACCTGCAGTAGGATGTTGAACACATCAGGATGCGCCTTCTCGACTTCATCCAGCAAAATCACCGAATAAGGCCGACGGCGTACCGCTTCGGTCAAATATCCGCCCTCTTCATAGCCGACGTATCCTGGAGGTGCACCCACCAGACGCGACACGGAGTGTTTTTCCATAAACTCGGACATATCAATGCGCACCATTGCGTCATCGCTGTCGAATAAGAAGTTAGCCAGCGCTTTACACAATTCGGTTTTACCGACGCCCGTGGGTCCAAGGAACAAGAAGGAACCAATTGGACGATTCGGATCCGATAGGCCAGCTCGGCTACGTCGAATCGCATTCGAAACCGCTTCAACCGCTTCGTTCTGTCCGATAACGCGTGAGTGCAACTCTTGCTCCATACGCAGCAATTTATCGCGTTCACCTTCCATCATGCGTGCGACTGGAATTCCAGTCCAACGTGCCAGCACGTCGGCGATCTCCACATCCGTTACGCGATTGCGTAACAGCTTCATGGTTTTCCCCTCAGACTGCGTAGCAATGGCTAACTGTTTCTCCAGCTCCGGAATTTTACCGTACTGCAGTTCAGACATCTGACCAAGGTCGCCAACGCGACGCGCTTGCTCCATCGTCAGACGCGCTTGCTCAAGTTCTGCTTTGATGTTCTGCGTGCCGGTCAAAGAGGCTTTTTCTGCTTTCCACTCCTCTTCAAGCTCAGCGTATTCACGCTCTTTCTGATCAAGTTCGCTTTCAAGCATTTCCAGACGTTTCACGCTGGCGTCATCAGACTCTTTCTTTAATGCCTGCTGCTCCAGTTTTAACTGGATAATGCGACGCTCCAGTCGATCGAGTGATTCGGGCTTCGAATCCATCTGTAAACGAATACTGGATGCCGCTTCATCAATCAGGTCAATGGCCTTATCTGGCAGCTGACGATCGGAAATGTAACGATGCGACAGCGTCGCCGCAGCCACAATCGCGGGATCGGTGATCTGCACATGGTGATGCAGTTCATAGCGTTCTTTCAATCCGCGCAGAATGGCAATGGTATCTTCCACACTCGGCTCAGCGACAAAAACTTTCTGGAAACGACGTTCCAGTGCCGCATCTTTCTCAATAAACTGACGATACTCATTCAGCGTAGTTGCGCCGACACAGTGCAACTCACCGCGCGCCAGTGCGGGTTTCAGCATGTTGCCCGCATCCATTGCACCATCGGCTTTACCGGCGCCAACCATGGTATGCAGTTCGTCGATAAACAGAATGACGTTGCCTTCCTGTTTCGCCAGATCGCTAAGCACGCCTTTGAGACGCTCTTCAAATTCTCCGCGATATTTGGCGCCAGCCACCAGCGAACCCATATCCAATGCCAGCACGCGACGACCTTTGAGACCTTCCGGCACTTCACCATTGATGATGCGCTGCGCTAAACCTTCGGCGATAGCCGTTTTACCGACGCCAGGTTCACCAATCAGTACCGGGTTATTTTTGGTACGACGCTGCAACACCTGAATGGTGCGACGGATCTCTTCATCACGCCCAATGACCGGATCCAGTTTGCCAAGTTCGGCACGCTCGGTAAGGTCAATGGTGTATTTTTTTAAAGCCTGACGCTGATCTTCAGCCCCTTGATCGTTCACGTTGTCTCCTCCCCGTAATTGGTCGATGGCCTTAGAGAGTTTGTCCGAAGTCGCGCCAACTGATTTCAAAAGGTCAGCCAGCGAGCCACGTGAATCGAGGGCCGCCAATACAAATAATTCAGATGATATAAAGTTATCGCCGCGCTTTTGCGCCAGCTTGTCGCACAGGTTAAGCACCCGAATGAGATCGGCGGATGGCTGTACGTCGCCATCGGTACCTTCTACCTGCGGCAGTCGATTAATTGCTTGTTCAATACTGGTGAGCAGACCAGCCACATCGGCACCCGCTGCGCTTAGCAACGGACGCACCGATCCGCCTTCCTGATTAAGCAGCGCGCTCATCAAATGAAGGGGTTCAATGAATTGATTGTCATGTCCCAGAGCAAGGGACTGTGCATCGGCAAGTGCCAGTTGAAATTTATTAGTAAGACGATCCAGACGCATAATTCCTCCCATTACAGGTCAAAATGCTACTGGAGATTAAATGAGGTCATCCCTCAAATTTTTCAAGGTTAATGACCTGAGTTGTGAGCAAAAAATACGCTAACTGGACCGTCTTGTGGCGTAAGACTATCTCAGCCAAATCAAAGTTGCCATACGCCCGGTAACACCATCGCGCCGGAAGGAGAAAAAATCATCGCGTTCATGGAAGGTACAACGCATTGTACCGCTGATGGAATGCACTCCGGCAGCCTGCAGGCGCAGGCGAGCCAGCAGCCAAATATCGGCAAAGTATTTGCTACCAACCGGGCGAAAAGCCTGTTCCGCTTGTAAATCATGTGCCATGAATGCCGATCTGACTTCCGGTCCAACTTCAAATGCTTGCGGACCGATTGCCGGGCCAAGCCATGCATGGATGTCGTTCGCCGGACAGTGAAACTGTGACAACGTCTGTTCCAGTACGCCATTGCAGAGTCCACGCCATCCAGCATGCGCAGCTGCGACTTCACTGCCATCTTTGCTACAAAACAACACCGGCAAACAATCCGCCGTCATCACTGCGCAAACCACCCCGCTTTCACGCGTGATTGCGGCATCAGCGCGCGGTAGCGGTTCAGTGGCAGGTAAGCGCGCAACGATTTGACCATGAACCTGATCGAGCCATTGCGGCATCTTAGGTAATGCCAGCTGCTCAATTAAGCGTTGACGATTTTGAGCAACATGCGACTCAGCGTCGCCAACATGCCCACCAAGATTCAGCGAATCCCAAGGGGCAGCGCTAACGCCGCCGTGACGCGTGGTGGAACATGCCCGAACATGCTGCGGCGCAGGCCAATCCGGGATGATCCATTCACTCATAGCCAGTCCATCTGATCGCGGAATTCATGAGTATCGGCTTTCAGTGCATCAATTAAATCGACCATATCCTGCGGCAATGGCGCATGCCATTCCATCTCAATACCGGTAATCGGATGATAGAGACGTAACATCGTGGCATGCAGCGCCTGGCGATCAAAACCACGGAGTGTTGTGATGAAAGCTTCAGATGCCCCTTTTGGCGGACGTGGACGGCCACCGTAAAGCGGATCGCCCACCAGCGGATGATTGATATGGGCCATATGCACACGAATCTGATGCGTACGACCCGTTTCAAGGCGTAAACGCAAACGCGTATGTGCACGGAAGTGCTCCATGATGCGGTAATGCGTAGTCGCCGGTTTACCCATAGGATGTACCGCCATATGCGTGCGTTTGGTTGAATGGCGCGCCATTGGCTGATCCACAGTACCACCCGCAGTCATGGTGCCGATGGCGACCGCTTCATATTCACGCGTAATTTCACGCAGCTGCAGCGATTCAACCAAGTGCGTTTGTGCAGGAACGGTTTTCGCTACCACCATCAAGCCGGTGGTGTCTTTATCCAGACGATGAACAATGCCTGCGCGAGGTACGTCAGAAATCGGTGGATAGTGATAGAGCAGTGCGTTAAGCACTGTGCCATCCGGATTCCCTGCGCCTGGATGTACCACTAAACCACGGGGTTTGTTGATTACCAGAATGTCGTCATCTTCATAAACAATGTTGAGTGGGATGTTTTGCGCTTCCCAGCGTTGCTCTTCTTCGATCTCAGCATCAATCGAAACATGCTCACCGCCAAAAACTTTTTCTTTTGGTTTATCGATGATAGTGCCGTTGACGCTGACTCGGCGCTCAAGAATCCATTCTTTTATGCGAGAACGTGAATAATCAGGGAACAATTCTGCCAAAGTCTGATCTAAGCGTTGTCCAAGCTGTGCTTCGGACACCGTTGCGGTGAGTTGAACTTGTTGTGCCATATACAGCTTCTTCGTTAACGTTGGGTTTTCACGGCGATGCCGTTTAATATAATGTGCTATCGTACCTGGTCATAACTGGGAGCTATACGGACAGCTTCTGCTACAACACTTTGAGGATAATCATTTCGTCATGACGCGTATGAAACATCTGGTGGCTGCTGCCACACTGAGCCTGAGCCTGGCGCTTGTGGGTTGTTCCGGCTCATCGGATCCAGTCCCGGACAGCCCGCCGTCTGAAATTTACGCCACGGCCCAGCAAAAGCTGCAGGACGGTAACTTTAAAGCGGCGATTAAGCAACTGGAAGCACTGGATAACCGCTATCCATTTGGTCCTTACTCACAGCAAGTACAGCTGGATTTGATCTACGCGTATTACAAAAATGCCGATCTGCCACTAGCGCAAGCCGCTATATCTCGCTTTATGCGTCTGAATCCAACCCATCCGAATATCGACTATGTCATCTATATGAAAGGTCTGACGGATATGGCGCTGGATGACTCTGCATTGCAGGGCTTCTTCGGTATCGATCGTTCCGATCGTGATCCGACGCACGCTCGTGATGCTTTCCGTGACTTCTCGCAGTTACTGCGCAGTTATCCAAACAGCCAATATGCTGCGGATGCACAGAAACGTTTAGCATTCTTGAAAGAGCGCCTGGCGAAGTATGAACTCTCGGTGGCGCAATTCTATACCAAGCGCGGTGCTTATGTCGCTGTTGTTAACCGCGTGGAAACGATGATGAAGGATTATCCGGATACTGAGGCGACTCATGAAGCGTTGCCGTTGATGGAAAATGCTTACCGCCAGCTGCAATTGACGGCTGAAGCCGACAAAGTGGCAAAAATCATTGCGGCGAATAATCAGTCCTGATTATTACATCCACAAAAAAGCAGCCTATATGGCTGCTTTTTTTATGTCACTTTGTGGGTAACTCAGTAATTTTACTGATTTATCATCATTATTATCCCATCAATCATGCGCCCTTCCTCTCTCGTCTTCAAGAGTTTCGCACCACTTTCCCAGCCTTTCTCACAATTAAGCGGCATTGACAAAAAGTGACATTTCAATGTGATCTAGATCACACATTTTCTTGATATCCGCGGTATGCTGGTCCTACCCAGACGGAAATGACAGAGAGGTTTAACTATGATTCTGAACATTACCAGCAAACAAATGGAAATCACCGAGGCCATCCGTAACCACGTTGAAGAGCGCCTCGCCAAGCTGGAAAAATGGCAAACACATCTGATAAACCCTCACATTGTGTTATCGAAAGAGCCGAAGGAATTTGTGGCAGACGCCACCATTAATACGCCTAACGGAACGCTGGTTGCCAGCGCGAAACATGATGATATGTATACGGCCATCAATGACTTGATTGCCAAGTTGGAGCGACAACTCAATAAAGCGCAACATAAACCCGAAGCCCGTCGCGCCAACAGTAGTGTTAAAGATTTCATGCCTACGGAATAAACATACATCTTTAGTAACGCGCCTCCGGGCGCGTTTTTTATTGACAGCTTTAAATCACTGCGGTTACTCTCAAGCCACTTCATTTATGGAACCAACCATGAAACATCTACCGTTCTTCTTCGCATTCTTTTTTACCTTCCCCTGATTGGGAGGCGATTCGTCATGTGAAAATGAATGCGAAGACGAACAACAAAGCCTCCCAAATGGGAGGCTTTTTTATTGGACATTTTACAGGTGAGCCCTATGAATCCCGAAAATCCGCTGCTGGCCTTACGCGATAGGATCAGCGCCGTTGATGAAAAACTCTTAGCGCTTTTATCAGAGCGTCGCACACTGGCCGTTGAAGTTGCTCAGGCAAAACTGGCAACGCATCGTCCGATCCGCGACGTTGAGCGCGAACGTGCTCTGCTGGAAAATCTCATTTCTCTGGGTAAAAGGCATCAGCTAGATGCGCACTACATCACGCGTTTATTCCAGTTGGTGATTGAAGATTCGGTTCTTACCCAGCAAGCACTATTGCAAAAAAACCTCAACCATCCGCATGCACATGCACCACGCATTGCATTCCTTGGACCGAAAGGTTCTTATTCACACCTCGCGGCGCGTAAATATGCTACCCGACATTTTGATTCGATGGTTGAGTTAGGCTGTTTGAAATTCCATGACATCATTCATCAGGTTGAGAGCGGCCAAGCGGATTACGCAGTAATGCCCATTGAAAATACCAGCTCGGGTTCGATCAATGACGTTTACGATCTGCTTCAGCAAACCACGCTATCGATTGTGGGTGAACTGACCATTCCGATTGAGCACTGTGTACTGGTAAACGGCAGCACCGACCTACAGCAAATCGACACGGTCTATAGCCATCCACAACCCTTCCAGCAGTGCAGCCAGTTCATTAATCGCTTCCCGCAGTGGAAAATTGAGTACACAGAAAGTACCGCCGCGGCGATGGAAAAGGTAGCAGCGATGAATTCACCAAAGGTTGCCGCATTGGGTAGCGAAGCAGGCGGTGAGCTGTATGGATTGCAAGTGCTAGAACGTAATCTGGCCAATCAACAACAGAACCATACGCGCTTCATTGTGCTGGCCCGTAAAGCGATTGAGGTTTCCAGCCAGGTTCCGGCGAAAACGACTCTGATTATGGCGACTGGCCAACAAGCTGGCGCATTGGTTGAGGCGCTGATGGTATTACGTAACCACGGTCTCATCATGAGTAAATTGGAAAACCGTCCAATCAACGGCAATCCATGGGAAGAGATGTTTTATATTGATGTGCAAGGCAATCTGCAATCAGAGAGCATGCAACTGGCATTAACGGAGTTGAGCGGCTTAACCCGTTCATTAAAAGTTCTTGGCTGCTATCCCGGCGAGAATGTGGTGCCGGTAGAGCCACGCCTCTAAGCAAAAAGGCATCCTCAGGGATGCCTTTTGTTCTATTGCCGGCTGTCGTTCGCCGATCGCAGCATGCTTCTGCTTTCTACCAGGAAGCGCTTAGCGTAATCACCAAACCAATGTTCGACGCGTTCGAAGCTATCGATGAAGGCTTGCTTATCGCCCTGCTCGAGCAGTTTGATCGCATCGCCAAATCGCTGGTAGTAACGTTTGATCAGCGCCAGATTACTCTCTGAGGACATGATGATGTCCGCGTAAAGTTGTGGATCCTGCGCGAACAGGCGCCCAACCATTGCCAGTTCAAGGCGGTAAATTGGTGAAGATAACGCCAGCAGCTGATCCAGATTGACGTTCTCTTCCGCCAAATGCAGTCCGTAAGCGAAAGTCGCAAAGTGACGCAGTGCCTGAATAAATGCCATATTCTGGTCGTGCTCAACGGCACTGATACGATGCAGACGCGCGCCCCAGACCTGAATCTGCTCGAGAAACCATTGATAAGCTTCCGGCTGACGGCCATCACACCAAACTACAACCTGCTTAGCCAGGCTGCCGCTATCCGGACCAAACATCGGGTGCAAGCCCAGAACCGGTCCGGTGTGCGCGGCTAACATCGCCTGCAGAGGGCGATTCTTCACCGAGGCCAAATCGACCAGAATGCAATCCTCTGGCAACTTAGGTAACTCACCGATAATTTGCTCTGTCAGATGGATTGGCACACTGATGATCACCATGCCCGCATCTTTCAACAGTTCGTCTGAGCGATCCCAATCGCCTTTATCCAGAATCCGCACCTGATAACCAGAAAGCGTAAGCATCTTTTCAAACAGACGCCCCATCTGGCCACGACCACCTACAATCACCACCGGACGCAGCGTCGGACAAAGCGTTTTGAAGCCTTTGTCATTTTCATGCGCATAAGATTCACGCATCAAGCGACGCAATACATCTTCAATCAAGTCTGGCGACACGCCAATGGCTTCAGCTTCCTGGCGACGTGAAGCCAACATGCTGGCCTCACGCTCAGGTACGTAAATGGGTAAACCGTAGCGGCTTTTAACTTCACCCACTTCGGCCACTAGCTCAAGTCGTTTTGCCAGTAGCCCAAGCAGGGCTTTATCTACTTCATCTATTTGATCGCGTAGCGCGGTCAGTTCAGCCACCATGACTCATTACACCTCGTGTGACAGACGCGCCGACAGCACTCCCTGCAGATCCTGATGGATTTCACGCAGCAAAGTTTCTGTAGTTTCCCAGTCAATACAGGCATCAGTAACGGATACACCATATTTCATTTCGCTGCGTGGCTGTTCAGAAGACTGGTTGCCTTCATGAATGTTGCTTTCCAACATCAGGCCAATGATGGAACGGTTTCCATCTTTAATCTGCGCGATAGCCGATTCGGCTACGCCAGGCTGGCGGCGATAGTCTTTGTTAGAATTACCATGGCTGCAATCTATCATTAAGGCCGGGCGCAGTCCCGCTTTCAGCATCTCTTTTTCACACTGCGCGACATCTTCAGGACCATAGTTGGGTGCTTTTCCACCGCGTAAAATCACATGTCCATCTGGGTTGCCCTGCGTTTGCAACAGACAAACCTGACCGGCCTGATTGATGCCAACAAAGCGATGTGGCATTGCGGCGGCGCGCATAGCATTGATGGCGGTGCCGAGACTGCCATCGGTGCCATTTTTAAAGCCAACCGGCATTGAAAGACCCGATGCCATTTCACGGTGAGTTTGTGATTCAGTAGTACGTGCACCGATCGCAGACCAGCTAAACAGATCGCCCAGGTATTGTGGACTATTAGGATCCAGCGCTTCGGTCGCCAGCGGTAAACCCATCTCAACAAGATTAACCAGCAGCTGACGCGCGATATGTAGCCCAGCTTCCATATCAAATGAATTATTCATGTAAGGATCATTGATTAACCCCTTCCAGCCGACGGTGGTTCGAGGTTTTTCAAAATAAACGCGCATAACGATGTACAGCTGATCCTTCAACTGTGCAGAGAGTGATTGCAACTGACGGGCATAGGCAAGTGCGGCTTCGGTATCGTGAATCGAACAAGGGCCACAAACCACCAACAGGCGCGGGTCGCGGCCCGCAATAATGTCGGCAATGGTTTGGCGAGAAGACGCAATTTGCGCTTCTTGCGCCGCAGTGAGCGGGAATTTGGCCTTCAGCTCTTGCGGGGTAATTAAAATCTGTTCGTCGGCGATATGCACATTGTTCAGCGCGTCTTTTTGCATGATTGCGATCCTTTTTACTCGTATATGCGGTTTGGGATCCTCACTGAGGATGACGCTTACTTTATCACACCCTGTACAGCTTGCAATCCACATATGTACACTTTTGTTACCATAAGAATAAAAAGGCACTTAATATAATATAATATTGATTAATATCATGATGTTAACAAAATACACCACCACAGCAAAATGTAAACTAATGATTACACCCCATCGCATCTCGCTAATGATTTTTGCCCTCAGTCCAGCTAACATTCTGTTATTCATTATTTTTCAGGGATCGTGCGATGCCTATTCCACTTATAACACTGCGTCCTTTTACATTGCAGGATGTAGATGCTTTTACCCAAGCCGTAAATGAATCAGTGAGCAGCCTACAACCCTGGTTGCCTTGGGCACATGAGAACTATCATCCTGATGAAGCAGCCCGCTGGATCGATTTCACACGTATACAACGCAGTAACGGTGAGGCGGAAGAGTTCGCCATTGTTGATGGTAACGATCGACTATTGGGCGGTGCGGGTATTCGCTTTGCAAAGCAAGCAGACGAATGGAGTGCGTTAGGGTATTGGGTACGCAGCGATACGCAGCGCCAGGGCGTGGCGACGCGCGCAGTCGCGCAGTTGGTCGAATTTGGCTTCAAATATCCACACATTAACCAGCTGGAAATTCTGGCAGCAGAAGAGAATTATGCCAGCCGTGCGGTTGCCTTACGCAGCGGCTTCACGTTGGTTGATTATCGCTATGGACTCATCGTATTGGAAAGCGGAGCGGTAAACACCGCGATCTATCATTTGCAGCATCCATAAAAAAAGGGGCTGGCCAAATGGCCAACCCCTTTTTGCTATTAACTTTGAGAAGTCGCTTACGCGCCAAGACGCTCTTTGATACGAGCTGACTTACCGGTACGCTCACGCAGGTAATACAGTTTGGCTTTACGCACAGCACCACGACGTTTAACAGCAATGCTGTCAATTACTGGAGAGTGAGTCTGGAAGACACGCTCAACACCTTCGCCGTTAGAAATCTTACGAACAGTGAATGCAGAATGCAGACCGCGGTTACGAATAGCGATAACCACGCCCTCGAATGCCTGCAGACGCTTCTTAGAACCTTCTACGACCCATACTTTCACTTCCACGGAATCACCCGGACGGAATGAAGGTACGTCCTGCTTCATCTGCTCTTGTTCAAGTTGCTTGATAATGTTGCTCATAATTAAATCTCTTATCCTGGGTAAACTGATAGTGAGGGAAGATTACTCTCCCGCCTCATCGTTTTGTTGCTGCTGATGTTCCCGTTGGAACTCATTTAGCAACCGTGCTTGCTCTTCAGTCAGAGCCAGGTTTTCCAGAAGTTCAGGTCTTCTTAGCCAGGTACGGCCTAACGACTGTTTCAGGCGCCAGCGGCGAATCTCGGCATGGTTGCCCGACAGCAGAACTGGCGGAACTTCCATCCCTTCTAACACTTCAGGTCGGGTGTAGTGCGGGCAATCCAGCAAACCATCCGAGAACGAATCCTCATCGGCTGACGCCTGTTTACCCAATACGCCTGGAATAAACCGGGCGACTGAGTCAATCAACGTCATGGCTGGCAGCTCACCGCCACTGAGAACGTAATCACCGATTGACCATTCTTCATCAATCTCAGTGTGAATTACGCGCTCATCTATCCCTTCATAGCGACCACAAACCAGAATCAACTTCTGATTGGTTGCTAGTTCGCAAACGCCCTGTTGGTCTAGTTTGCGTCCCTGAGGTGAAAGATAAATCACCTTAGCGCCTTCTCCCGCCGCCGCTTTCGCTGCGGAGATGGCGTCCCGTAAGGGTTGCACCATCATCAACATTCCCGGTCCGCCGCCGTAAGGACGATCGTCCACGGTACGGTGCCGGTCATGCGTGAAGTCACGAGGACTCCAGCTTTGAATGTCGAGCAGGCCATTTTTTACTGCCCGGCCAGTTACCCCGTACTCGGTAATAGCGCGAAACATCTCTGGAAACAGGCTAATAACACCAATCCACATCGCGTTCGCCGTTACGTTACCGGATTGTCCGGAGATCAAAAACCAGGATCCCAATCTACTTCAATAAGGCCAGTAGAGAGATCGACTTTCTTGATAACCTGTTCATCAAGAAACGGAATTAACCGCTCTTGCGCACCGAATGCATCCTTCAGGTTTGCCTTAACGACGAGCACGTCGTTCGAGCCGGTTTCCATCAAATCAATGACTTTGCCCATTTCGTAGCCGTCGAGGTTCACTACTTTCATCCCCATAAGGTCTTTCCAGTAGTAATCGCCTGCTTCCAGCGCTGGCAGCTGCGTGGAGTCAACTGTAATTTCGCAATTGGTTAACTGTGCCGCAGCGTCCCGATCGTCAATGCCTTTGACTTTGATGATCAGGTCCTGATTGTGGTGCTTCCAGCCCTCGAGTTCGACCTGCTGCCATTTACCGGCGCGCTGGATGAACCAAGGTTGGTAGTCGAAGATGCTTTCAGCGTCTTCAGTGGAGGAAAACACTTTGAGCCAACCCCGAATTCCGTAAGCCGCGCCCATTTTTCCCAATACAATCGGGTTAACGGGAGGCTGCCCGGCAGGTTTAATGCTCATGCTCACCACCGTGACAGATTAAGCTGCTTTCTTTGCTTCTTTGATCAGCGCGTTAACGCGATCAGAAAGCGTTGCGCCCTGGCCAACCCAGTGCTCAATACGGTCCAGATCCAGACGCAGACCTTCAGCCTGACCAGAAGCGATCGGGTTGAAGAAACCTACGCGCTCGATGAAACGACCGTTACGAGCATTGCGGCTGTCAGTTACGACGACCTGATAGAACGGACGCTTTTTAGCGCCGTGACGTGCCAAACGAATTGTTACCATAACATCCTCATTAGTTAATAAAGCGCTCGGGCCCCATCGAGGAACGGGGCCCGAGCGCGATATAAAAAGCCCGAAAATTTTACTCATTTTGGCGCAAAAAGCAACCTAAGCGTGCCAAATTTCCGGCTTTTTGACGGCCGCCTTAGCGACCAGGGAATCCAGGTGGCATCATGCCTTTCATGCCACGCATCATTTTGGCCATGCCACCTTTCTTCATTTTCTTCATCATGCGCTGCATATCATCGAACTGTTTCAACAGTCGATTAACGTCTTGCACCTGCATGCCTGAGCCCAGCGCAATACGACGTTTGCGCGAACCCTTGATAATCTCTGGCTTCTCACGCTCTTTACGCGTCATCGAGTTGATGATGGCTTCCATACGAACCAGCACTTTGTCATCCATCTGCGATTTCACGTTGTCGGGCAGTTGCCCCATGCCCGGCAGTTTGCCCATCAGGCTCGCCATGCCGCCCATGTTGCGCATCTGCTTCAACTGCTCAAGGAAGTCGTTGAGGTCGAAACCGTCGCCGGTTTTCAGTTTCTTCGCCAGTTTCTCCGCCTGATCGCGGTCAACTTTGCTCTCGATATCTTCGATCAGCGACAGAACATCGCCCATGCCAAGAATGCGCGATGCGATACGCTCTGGATAGAAAGCTTCCAGCGCTTCGGTCTTCTCGCCCATCCCCATAAATTTGATGGGCTTGCCGGTAATATGACGAATCGACAGTGCCGCACCACCACGCGCATCACCGTCGACTTTGGTCAGGATCACGCCGGTCAGCGGCAGCGCTTCGTTGAAGGCCTTCGCGGTATTAGCGGCATCCTGACCCGTCATGGCATCGACCACAAACAGCGTTTCCACCGGATTAATCGCGGCGTGTACCTGTTTGATTTCGTCCATCATCGCTTCATCGACGTGTAAACGGCCGGCGGTATCCACCAACAGCACATCGTAGAATTGCACTTTGGCTTGTTTCAGCGCGTTCTGAACAATATCGACCGGCTTTTGGCTCAGATCGGACGGACAGAAATCAACGCCGACTTGCTCAGCCAGGGTTTCCAGCTGTTTGATCGCCGCAGGGCGATAAACGTCAGCAGAAACGACCAGAACTTTCTTCTTATGCTTCTCGCGCAAAAATTTACCCAGTTTCGCCACGCTGGTGGTTTTACCGGCACCTTGCAAACCCGCCATCAGCACCACGGCCGGCGGCTGGGCATTCAGATTGAGCGCATTATTTTCGGCGCCCATCGCTGCAACCAGTTCGTTGCGCACGATTTTGATGAACTCCTGGCCTGGCGTCAGGCTTTTGTTCACATCGTGACCAACGGCGGCTTCTTTCACGCGATTAATAAATTCACGCACCACCGGTAGCGCCACGTCGGCTTCCAGCAGCGCCATACGCACTTCACGCAGCGTATCTTTGATGTTGTCTTCGGTCAGCCTTCCGCGGCCGCTGATATTGCGCAGAGTTTGCGACAAACGATCGGTTAAATTATCAAACATGCTCTCTCACTTAGAACCGTAGCGAGGCCGCCATAGGCGACACAATGCGGCGGATTATAACACGAAGAAGAAGCGATCTCTGCAATTGACCGTCAGATCGTTTGGAGCCTGCTGCTGCTGGCGCTATACTGCTTTTTTCCTTATCTGACCGATACCTGAAAGGATCTATGTTCGTTTTCGCGATCGTGGCGCTGTTCGCCTACTCCCTCAGTCTTGCATTGATCATTCCCAGCCTGCTTAAACGCAACGGTGGCTGGCGTCGTTTTGCTGTGCTTTCCGCCTGCGTGGCGCTGATTGCGCACGCCATCGCTCTGCAGCAGCGTATTTTCGCTGTTGATAACGGGCAAAATCTCAGCCTGCTGAATATCGGCTCGCTGGTTAGCCTGCTGATCTGCGCCATCATGACGATTGTCGCCTCGCGCAATCGTGGCTGGCTACTGCTACCGATTGTTTACAGCTTTGCGTTGATAAATTTGGCCTTTGCCACCTTTGTGCCAAATGCCTTTATTACGCATCTGGAAACCACGCCGGGCATGATGGTGCACATCGGCCTGTCGCTGTTTGCCTATGCCACACTGATTATCGCGGCACTGTATGCGCTGCAGCTGGCGTGGATTGATTACCAGTTAAAAAACAAGAAACTGGCTTTTACTCAGGATATGCCGCCGCTGCTCAGCATCGAGCGCAAAATGTTTCACATCACGCAAATCGGTGTGGTGCTGCTGACGCTGGTGCTGTGCACTGGATTGCTCTTCATGCACAACCTGTTTAGTGCTGAGAATTTAGACAAAGCGGTTCTCTCCATCATTGCCTGGTTTGTCTATATCGTTTTGCTGTGGGGACACTATCGTGAAGGCTGGCGCGGACGCCGCGTCGTGTGGTTTAACTGTGGCGGCGCCTTGCTGCTAACGATGGCTTACTTCGGCAGTCGCGTGCTTCAGCACCTGCTCACCTCTCACTAAGGATTTTGTGTTGGAACACGTTTCAACCACCACGTTGATCATTACGCTGGTCATCATGGTGCTGGTCTCTGCGTATTTCTCCGGTTCAGAGACCGGCATGATGACGCTCAATCGTTACAAACTGCGCCATAAAGCCAAAAGCGGTAATCGCGGCGCGCGGCGTGTAGAAAAACTGTTGCGTCGCCCCGATCGCTTAATCAGCCTGGTGTTAATCGGCAACAACCTCGTTAATATTCTCGCTTCCGCGCTCGGCACTATTGTTGGTATGCGCCTGTATGGCGATGCTGGCGTCGCCATTGCCACCGGTATTCTGACGTTTGTGGTGCTGGTATTTGCTGAAGTACTACCGAAAACGGTCGCAGCGCTCTATCCCGAGAAGGTGGCTTATCCCAGCAGCGTGTTACTGGCTCCGCTGCAATATGTGATGTTGCCGCTGGTGTGGCTACTGAACACCATTACGCGCATGTTGATGCGCATGGTCGGCATTAAAACCGATGGTTCAATCAGCTCGGCATTGAGTAAAGAAGAGCTGCGCACCATTGTGCATGAATCACGTTCACTGATGTCGCGGCGCAATCAGGACATGCTTCTCTCGGTGCTCGATCTGGAAAAAGTCAGCGTGGACGACATTATGGTGCCGCGCAATGAAATCGTCGGCATTAACGTTAACGACGACTGGAAATCGATTGAACGCCAGCTCAGCCATTCGCCGCACGGGCGCATCGTGCTGTTCCGCGATTCGCTGGATGACTGTGTCGGTATGCTGCGCGTGCGTGAAGCGTGGCGCATGATGACCGAGAAGAAGGAGTTCAATAAAGATCGTTTGTTGCGTGCCGCTGATGAAATTTACTATGTCCCTGAAGGCACGCCGCTCAACGTGCAACTGGTTAAATTTCAGCGCAATAAAAAGAAAGTCGGCATGGTGGTTGATGAATATGGCGATATCAAAGGATTAGTGACAATCGAGGACATTCTGGAAGAGATCGTTGGCGATTTTACCACCTCAATGTCCCCGTCGCTGGCCGAAGAAGTGATGCCGCAAAATGACGGTTCAGTCTTGATCGAAGGCAGCGCCAATGTGCGTGAAATTAACAAAGCCTTTAACTGGACACTGCCGGAAGATGATGCGCGCACCGTTAACGGCATGCTGCTGGAAGCGCTGGAAGAGATTCCGCTGGTCGATACCCGCGTCACGATTGGTGCCTACGATATCGATATTCTCGATGTACAGGACAATATGGTGAAGCAGGTGCGCATCACGCCGCATCATGCACTGAAATCCTCCATCGGCTCCTGACGCTTGCAAACAAAAACGCCGCGATAATCGCGGCGTTTTTCATTGTGTCTCAACTAGATATGCAGCTCTTTCAGCTTTTCAGCTGGCAGCTTCAAATCTTCGTTGCGGTTCACGCCGATGTCGTGAGCCAGCACATTGCGCGCGATCTGCTGCGCTTCATCCAGTGAGTGCAACTTGTAGCTACCGCACTGATATTCGTTCAGCTCTGGAATCTGGCCCTGTTCTTTTACTTTCAGGACATCTTCCATCGCGCCTTTCCACGCTTTCGCCACACGTTGCTCGTCAGGCGTACCGATCAAACTCATGTAGAAGCCGGTGCGGCAACCCATCGGTGAGATGTCGACGATTTCTACGCCATCGCCATTCAGGTGATTACGCATGAAGCCGGCAAACAGGTGCTCCAGCGTATGAATGCCACGCTCAGTCAGAATCTCAATATTCGGACGGCAAAAACGCAGGTCGAAAACGGTGATGGTATCGCCATGCGGAGTTTTCATGGTTTTTGCTACGCGTACTGCAGGTGCGCCCATGATGGTGTGATCAACAGTAAAACTATCCAGTAGTGGCATACGTCACCTCCTGTTTTGGAATTTTTTTAAAACGATGAAACTTTTCTGTTCGTCCAACGTCTGAATATATGAAAGACGCGCATTTGTTATCATCATCCCTGACAACAGAGATGTTTATTTTGGCCACATTGATGTGGCCATTTTCTTTTCTAGCCTTCGCGACCCGCAAGGTAGCTTTCGAAATCCAGCGTATCGCTCTGTTCCAGCTTCTCTTGTGCCTGAACCGACTCTCGCGCCTGACGACTAAAATCATCCTCAGTCAGAATCTCTAACGACTCTTCGCACAACAGATGACGATATTGCTCTGCCAGGGCCACGCCAGCGCCAGTTAAACCGTTTTCTTTGATCGCATGAAGAATGCGCGCCGAATAGGTTAGCTCAGGATCGTCGAAAGATGCCACCAGTTGATCGCAAACCTGCTGATATTGCGTGTTGCCGTGATTGCTGTCGAGCACTTCCGCCACGCGACGGAGATCGGCAAACAGCGCTTTACCCACTTCTACCAACGTATGTTCAGTTTCGCTACAGCCGACAGCGATGACCTGGCCGGGCTTACGCCCTTCCATTACCACGCGGTTCCAGTTCTTACGTGTACACAGCAATTCATCGGCGCTCATTTCCGGCGCATCTGCCAGCGTACACCAAATCAGGAACAGGTCGAGGAAGCGTGCCTGGTCGGCATCTACGCCGATGGCGGAGAATGGGTTGATATCCAGCGAACGCACTTCAATGTATTCAATACCGCCGCGTAGCAGCGCATCAGATGGCGCTTCGCCTGAACGCGTAACGCGTTTCGGCCGAATGGGCGCATACAGCTCGTTTTCAATCTGCAGCACGTTGGTGTTCAGCTGTAGCCAGTTGCCATCGGCATCTTTGGTGCCCATTTCGGCATACTCTTCCGACGGCGTCTTGATCGCGGCTTTCAGTGCTGCAACGTAACCTTCCAGCGAGTTAAAAGTGATACCCAACCCGCTCTGCGATTTGTTGGTGTAACCGAGGTCGCTCAGGCGCAGTGAGGTCGCATGTGGCAGCCACAGCGTGCCCTTGCCGTCAGTCTCAAACGGTAGATTGCTCTCGCGCCCTTGCAGGAAAGAGGAGCAGATCGCCGGCGATGCACCGAACAGATACGGAATGACCCAGCCAAAACGATAATAGTTGCGAATCAAACGCAAATAGCCGGCAGAGATGGTCTCTTTGCCGCTTTCTGCATCTTTTACATCCGCCCACTCCTGCCAAAACGACAGCGGCAGCGAGAAGTTATAGTGCACGCCAGAGATAATCTGCATCAGCGCGCTATAGCGATTCTTCAGTCCCTGACGATACAACGTTTTCATTTTGCCGATGTTGGAGTTGCCATATTGCGCCAACTCAATGCTATCAACGTCATCAATCAAGCCAGGCATGCTGAAAGGCCACAAGCGCTCTTCGCCCAACTCACGCGCCACATGGCGGTGAATATCGCGCAGGAACGCCAGTGAACGATCGATGCTCTGATCAACCGGCGTGATGAACTCCATCAGCGTTTCGGCAAAATCGGTGGTGATCCAATCGTGCTTAAGCGCCGAACCGAGTGACTCAGGATGTCCTGTGGTTGCCAGGTGACCATCGGGTTTTACGCGTAATGATTCGCGCTCAATACCACGGCCGATACCCTTTAACGCGTCAGGATGCGCTTCCAGCCAGGAAAGTGCCTTAGATACGTCCGGGATCACATTAACCTCCCGCTGTGTGAATAATTTATTTTTGTTCAGCATAATGTTAACCGTAGCCTCGAATCTGTGCGAATCAATGCCACCATTGCATTGTTTGTAATGTGGCGGTCGCGATAACGATATAACGCAGCGTTTTACCGATGGCGAGGAACAGTACCGAAGGCAGCCAGGCAAAGCGCAACCAACCTGCAAGTACGCAGAGTAAGTCGCCCACTACCGGCAGCCAGCTAAAAATCAGTGCTGCAGGTCCCAATCGGTGTAACCACGTCATTGCTGTGTCGTGCCATCGCCCTTGCCCTTTAAGCGGCATCAGGCGACCAAGAAGAATGTTGGTCAGGCCACCCAGCGTGTTTCCCACTGATGCAGCCAATAACAATCCATAAACCGAACCCTTTTGAGCGATCAGCAGTGCAACAAGCACCGCTTCCGAGCTCCCCGGTAACAGGGTTGCACTCAGAAAGCTGCTGCCGAATAACGATCCATAGGTCAGAAATTCATTCACAGTAAACGGACATCAACCACGTCCATGCCTGCTGCTTTGGCAGCTTGTACGCCAAAGTCAGCATCCTCAAACACCACACAGCGCTCGGGGGCGATACCCATTAATTCAGCGCAGCGTAAAAAGGTATCCGGTTGCGGTTTGTGGCGTTGTACGTCATCAGCCCCGATAACCGCATCAAAGAAATGGTACACACCTAATTCTTCGAGCAAGGCTTTCGCCAGGCTGTGTTCACTGCCGGTGCCCACCGCCATTGGACGGCGACCATGATAGGCTTTGACCACCTCCATCAACGGAAGCGGGCGCACGTCATCCAGCAACATCGCCTTCAGGGCAACGGTTTTTTCCGCCGCTAAGAGGTGCGGATCGTGCTTAGCATTGTTCTGATCAAGAATGAACTGCGCCAGTTGCCAGGTTGGGGCACCATTGAAGCCCACCATTTTTTCTTCATCCATGGTGAAACCGTAGCGGCTAAGCACCTGCTGCCAGGCTTTTCGATGTGTCGGCTCAGTATCGAGAATTGTGCCGTCCATATCGAAAATCAGGGCATCATATTGGTCGTACATTGTCACTCCATCGAGTACCACAAAATGAGCCATTACTTTAGCGTAATGCGCTCAGGTTGTCGCCAGGCGCGCTTAACCGCAAATGCTTTGAAAGCATTAGCATTTTTCGTTTTAGGAAAAAGGTCAGAGTGCAATGCCGGGGATAAACGACGGTTAATTCAGCGATTTTTTTGCAAGCGACGATTACGACGTAAAGATTTAGAAAGCGAGTGTCAAAAAAAAGAGGGATTACGAAGAAGAGATGGTGCATCCAGGAGGATTCGAACCTCCGACCGCTCGGTTCGTAGCCGAGTACTCTATCCAGCTGAGCTATGGATGCATCGAGTTACTGCTGAAGTAAATTTTGAGAAGCTTAAAGATGAATGGTGCATCCAGGAGGATTCGAACCTCCGACCGCTCGGTTCGTAGCCGAGTACTCTATCCAGCTGAGCTATGGATGCATTGAGATTTTCTTTCGAGGAACTAACTGAAACAACCTGAGGATGATACGAAGAATGGTGCATCCAGGAGGATTCGAACCTCCGACCGCTCGGTTCGTAGCCGAGTACTCTATCCAGCTGAGCTATGGATGCATCGAGTTAATTCTTGTACAGCGCAGGGTGCAAACAACTCACCATGAAAGGAACTGCTCGTTCACTCTTACTTCATCTTTCCGAATGGTGCATCCAGGAGGATTCGAACCTCCGACCGCTCGGTTCGTAGCCGAGTACTCTATCCAGCTGAGCTATGGATGCATCGGAAATGGCGGTGAGGCGGGGATTCGAACCCCGGATGCAGCTTTTGACCGCATACTCCCTTAGCAGGGGAGCGCCTTCAGCCTCTCGGCCACCTCACCTTACGCGTTCTTCCGAACCGTGCTTCTGAACTTGTTTCTGCTCATCGGCACTGCGTGGCGCACATATTACTTTCCCGGACTTATAAGTCAAACATTTATTTTCAGCCATTTGTTTGATTGCACAAATGACGCTCAATTCGGATGCTTTAGCGACAAAAAGAGTGATTTATCAACAAAGAAAGCCTGCAGGAGAACACAAATGGGCGTTAAAAGGATTGAGCGAATGAGAAAGAAAAGCGGGAGAGGTGCAAGACTTGAGGAGAAAAACCGGTAGCGCCTCGCTCATGAGCGAGGCGCTGAATCCGTTAGTAACTCGTTTGCTGAGTTTTTTCGGCTTGAATACGCTGATAGATCTCTTCGCGATGTACCGAAACTTCTTTAGGCGCGTTAACACCAATGCGGACCTGGTTACCTTTAACACCCAGCACCGTTACAGTCACCTCATCGCCAATCATGAGGGTTTCACCAACTCGACGAGTTAGAATAAGCATTCTTTGCTCCTTGAAAGATTAAAAGAGTCGGGCTTGTTCGGTCTCCCGGCCGTATCCATCATATAACGCTGAACAATGCCTATGACAAATACACCATTGTGCTTCGCCATGCCAATACATTCTGCTGATAGTTAGTTTAGCCGAAATACACTACATCAACCGGACTTTGTCATTACCTGGTGTGCACTGCGCTAAAAAAGCGCCAGAAAACGGGCTTCTGGCGCTTATCACAATGCGAAGTATTATACGTTACAGTCGGTTACTGACCCATTCCTGCACGCCAGCCAGCGCGCCAGCCAGCGCCTGCGGGTCTGTCCCGCCGGCCTGGGCCATATCTGGGCGACCACCGCCTTTACCGCCAACCTGAGAGGCAAGTTCGCCAATCAGTTCGCCGGCTTTAACGCGGTCCGTGAGATCTTTGGTCACACCAGCAATCAGTGAAACTTTGCCGTCATCAACCGTTGCCAGCACGATGATGGCAGACGTTAACTGGTTCTTCAGATCGTCAACCATGGTACGCAACATTTTTGGCTCAACGTTGCTCAGTTCACTGACCAGCAACTTCGTGCCTTTAACGTCAACCGCCTTGCTGCTCAGTGAAGCGCTTTCCTGCGCAGCTTGCTGATCGCGCAGTTGTTGCAACTCTTTCTCCAGCGCGCGGACGTGATCAACCAAGCCACGCACTTTCTCATTTAGGTTGCTGCTATTGGCTTTCACCAATTGCGCCACATCAAGCAGCTGCTGACTCTGCGCATTAACTTGTGCCAACGCACCTTCGCCCGTTACGGCTTCAATACGGCGTACACCTGCTGCAGTGCCCGATTCAGACTGAATACGGAATAGGCCAATATCACCGGTACGCTGCGCGTGAATACCCCCACACAGCTCGGTAGAGAAATCACCCATAGTCAGCACGCGTACGCGCTGATCGTATTTCTCGCCAAACAGGGCCATTGCGCCCTTCTGTTTTGCATCATCGAGATCCATGATTTCGGTCTCAACGGCAAGGTTACGACGAATCTGCGCGTTAACAATATCCTCAACTTGACGGATTTCTTGTGGCTTCATGGCTTCAAAATGTGAGAAATCGAAGCGCAGATATTTATCATTAACCAGCGAGCCTTTCTGTCCTACATGATCACCCAGAACCTGACGCAGTGCTGCATGCAGTAAGTGCGTGGCAGAGTGATTCAGACGGATGCGCGCACGACGAGTTTCATCGACCTGGGCATGCAAACGATCGCCAACGTGTAACTGGCCGCTGCTTAGCTTACCGATATGACCAATCGCTTTACCATACTTCTGTGTATCCTGAACGCTAAATTCAGCATTCTGCCCAGCCAGCACGCCGGTGTCGCCAACCTGTCCACCTGATTCGCCGTAGAATGGCGTTTCGTCAAGCACGACAACCGCGTCCTGTCCCGCACTGATCTGCTCAACTTGCTGACCGTCCACAAACAGCGCCTTCACAACAGCGTTCAGTTCCAGATGGTCATAGCCTTTAAAGTCGGTGGCGGCATCAATGCGAATAACATTGTTATAGTCGGCACCAAACCCACTGGCTTCACGCGCGCGCTGGCGCTGCTGCTCCATCGCGGCTTCAAAACCGCTTTCATCAATCTTCAGATTACGCTCACGGCACACATCGGCGGTCAAATCCGCCGGGAAACCGAAGGTGTCGTACAGACGGAATACTGTTTCGCCATCAAGTGTATCGCCTTGCAGTTTCGCCAGTTCTTCATCCAATAGCGCAAGTCCACGCTCCAGAGTTTTAGCAAACTGCTCTTCTTCGTTCTTCAGCGCATTTTCTACATGCTTCTGCTGACGCTTCAGATCTTCGCCTGCAGCACCCATCACATCAATCAATGGCGCAACCAGCTTGTAGAAGAATGCTTCTTTCGCACCCAGCATATTGCCGTGACGCACCGCGCGACGAATGATGCGGCGCAATACATAACCGCGGTTTTCATTTGATGGGATTACGCCATCGGCGATCAGGAAGGCACAAGAGCGAATATGGTCAGCAATAACGCGCAGTGACTTGTTATCCAAATCGGTTGCACCGGTTACCTGCGCAACAGACTTGATTAATTTGGCAAAGAGATCGATTTCATAGTTGGAGTTAACGTGTTGCAACACGGCAGCAATACGCTCCAGACCCATGCCGGTATCCACTGACGGTTTCGGCAGCGGATCCATCGTGCCGTCGGCCTGACGGTTGAACTGCATGAAGACGATGTTCCAGATCTCGATGTAACGATCGCCATCTTCTTCCGGGCTGCCCGGCGGGCCACCCCAGATATGGTCACCATGATCGAAGAAAATTTCGGTGCATGGACCGCAAGGACCTGTGTCGCCCATCTGCCAGAAGTTGTCTGATGCGTAGGCGCTGCCTTTGTTGTCACCGATACGGATAATGCGCTCACGCGGCACACCAATATCGTTGGCCCAAATTTCGAAGGCCTCGTCGTCTGTTTCATAGACGGTCACCCACAGGCGCTCTTTAGGCAGCTTAAACCACTGCTCACCCGTCAGCAGTTCCCATGCATAAGCGATTGCTTCTTTTTTGAAGTAATCACCAAAGCTGAAGTTGCCCAACATTTCAAAGAAGGTGTGGTGACGTGCCGTGTAGCCCACGTTTTCGAGGTCGTTATGCTTGCCGCCAGCACGCACACAACGCTGAGACGTCGTTGCGCGAGCATAGTCACGCTTATCCTGACCGAGGAAAACGTCTTTAAACTGGACCATCCCGGCATTAGTAAACAGTAACGTCGGGTCGTTGTTCGGTACGAGGGAGCTGCTGGCTACAACCTGATGTCCCTTGCTATGAAAAAAGTCGAGAAACGCTTGACGGATCTCAGCAGTGCTCTTGCTCATAAAATTCCTGGAATCACGCTAACGAACGTTCCCTTTCGCTGGCAAACCCTATCCATCCGGCCTGCCGCTGACTAAGGAACAAAAAGTGGGAATAAGATAAATTTTCTTCAGTGGGAAGTAAAATCACATCGCCTTTCAGTCGTCACTATTTCTGAAAACGGCCTGAATATCTTCCATCATAAAGCCTTTCGACATTAAAAAACGCTGTACCTTACTTTTCTCGGCCCAGGTTTGCGGCAAGGGCTCGCCAAATTTGCGTTTGGCAAGATCGGCTGCACACTGGCTCCAGTCCACTTCGGTATCGAATAGCGCCTGATTGATCTCATCGCGGCCAATGCCTTTTTGCTGCAACTCCATGCGTACGCGCTGTGGACCATATCCCTTTCGGGCTCGGCTCTGAATAAAGCGTTCGGTAAAGCGTTCATCGTTAAGCCAACCACTCTCCTGACACCAGTCGAGCACTTTTTCCAATAACTCATCTGGAATGGGCGTGTTTTCCTGCTGCTGCAGATAGGCCGCACGTTGGGAAGAGAGCTGCAACTTACGCTTCAGCTCTTCACGGCTATGATCGCGCTGCGAAAGGATGCGCATCGCGCGGTCTAGCAAACGGGAATATGTTGGCACAGGTGCCGCAGATGGTGACGATGACATATGATCAACCTTGTTCTAACAGTCGTGCAGGGTCGCAGGGTAAAGCAAGAAGGCAGAGAGGAAAAGCGCTGGCGGGGAAAAGCAAAACGGGAGCATCTCTGCTCCCGTTAATATTTTAGAAATCTTCGTTGGTTTCGCTGGCTTCTTCGCGATCATCAGCTGGGATTTTCGCGGTGTCTGCGGCAGCGGCATCACCACTTAGCAGCAAGTCACGCAGCTTCTTGTCGATTTCATTCGCAATCGCTGGGTTCTCTTTAAGGAAGTTGGTTGAGTTCGCTTTCCCCTGACCAATCTTCTCACCGTTGTAGCTGTACCACGCACCGGCTTTCTCAACCAGCTTGTGCTTCACGCCAAGGTCCACCAGCTCGCCAAAGGTGTTGATACCTTCGCCGTACATGATCTGGAATTCAGCCTGCTTAAACGGCGCGGCAATTTTGTTCTTCACGACTTTAACGCGGGTTTCGCTACCCACCACCTCGTCGCCTTCTTTAATCGCACCGATACGGCGGATGTCCAGACGAACAGAAGCGTAAAATTTCAATGCGTTACCGCCGGTTGTGGTTTCCGGGTTACCGAACATCACACCAATCTTCATACGAATCTGGTTGATGAAAATCAGCAGCGTGTTGGACTGCTTCAGGTTACCTGCCAGCTTACGCATTGCCTGGCTCATCATACGAGCGGCCAGACCCATGTGTGAATCGCCGATCTCGCCTTCGATTTCTGCTTTCGGCGTCAGCGCCGCCACGGAGTCGACGATGATGACGTCAACAGCACCTGAGCGCGCCAGCGCATCACAAATTTCCAGTGCTTGCTCACCGGTATCCGGCTGTGAACACAGCAGGTTATCGATATCAACGCCCAGTTTTTTCGCGTACACCGGATCCAGTGCATGCTCAGCATCGATAAAGGCGCAGGTCTTGCCTTTACGCTGTGCAGAGGCAATAACCTGCAGGGTCAGCGTGGTTTTACCCGAAGATTCCGGTCCGTAAATCTCAACAATACGGCCCATCGGCAAGCCACCCGCGCCGAGCGCAATATCCAGTGACAGTGAGCCGGTAGAGATGGTTTCGACATCCATTGAGCGGTCTTCACCCAAGCGCATGATGGAGCCTTTACCAAATTGCTTCTCAATCTGGCCCAGTGCGGCAGCTAAAGCCTTCTGTTTGTTCTCGTCGATCGCCATTTCCACTCCTAATCATGCTGGGTGAGTCGACATCAAGTATGTCGCTCGTTCTGTTGCCGCTAATTATACTGTATGGTCATACAGTATCAAGTTTAATTTATCAGAAATTCATCAAGCAGCGTTTGCAGTGCCCAAGCCACTGATTGACGGCGCACCGCGTCCCGGTCGCCAGAAAAAATCTGGCGCTGCGCTAATACGCGCCCCTCCGGACCTACAATCGCAAACCACACGGTGCCCACCGGTTTATCGGGCGTGCCACCATCCGGACCGGCAATACCGCTTACGGCGATAGCGTATTCTGCCGCCGCAGCTTTAGCCGCACCGGTAGCCATCTCACGCACCGTTTGTTCACTTACGGCGCCATGCTGCTGCAGCGTTGTGTCCTGTACGCCCACCATCTGCTGCTTAGCTTCATTGCTGTAAGTCACGAAACCGCGCTCAAACCAGGCAGAGCTTCCGCTGATATCGGTAAATACTTTCGCAATCCAGCCACCGGTGCAGGATTCTGCCGCGGTCACCGTTGCCTGCTGTTTCTTCAGCTGTTCGCCAATGCGGCGACTTAGCTGCTGTAACTGTTCATCGTTCATCGCCTTCTCCCGTTGTGGCGCTTCACGTTAGCAGTAAATGGTGCACTGAAAAGCCCTTTTCAACCTTTGGCCATCATTTCTGCGTACTGGCTTCCAGTTAGCTCAACCTGTTTTCACTGCAACCATAAACAGCCGCGGGAACGCTAACAAAACCTGGCCATTGCTGCGTGCGGGATAAGCCGGAATGAGTTTCTGATGGTAATCATGGAGAAATGCCGCTTGCTGCGTTTCATCAAGTCCGGCGAGGAAAGGACGCAGTCCGGTGGCGCGCAACCAGGTAATGATGCCCTGCGCATCAGCCATTGGGTGATAATAAGTGGTGCGCCAGATATCAACCTGGCAACCCGCATCGGTCAACAGATCGTAATAGTGATCGGTGGTCAGCAGACGTTTGCGATCCGCCGCCTGTGACGAAATTAGCGCCTGCCATTTTTCAGTCGCTGCCACTTCACGCATTAAGCGGTGCGACGGTTCTTCAAGATTATCGGGCATCTGAATCGCTAATGCGCCCCCGATGGCCAATTGATCAACCAGATGCGGTAGCAATGTGTGATGTTCAGTCAACCACTGCAGCGAGGCGTTAGCATAGATGACTTGCTGCGGCTGTTCGGCCTGCCAGCGACGAATATCGGCCTGTTGAAAATGGCCGCTGGGAAGACGTTCGCGCGCCTGCTCTAACATTGCAGCGGAGCTATCAATGCCGGTTATCTGCGCCTCCGGCCACGCCTGTGCCAGTAGCTCAGTGCTGTTGCCGGGCCCGCAGCCAAGATCAGTGGCAAAGCGCACATCATGGTGCGGAATACGCTCCAATAGCTCACGCGCCGGGCGGGTGCGCTCTGATTCGAATTGGCGATATAGCTGTGGATTCCAGTCTTGCATAGCAAAGCTCCTGTCTGGGCTGAAGGGCTAAACACTACCTGCTTTTCTCATCTTGATAGAAAGAGAAAAGTGCGATATCTCACCTTTTTGCCCTCGCTAGCTGGTTAGGATGCGCAGATGCCATTAAGTTAAAACGATGTTTCATTTTTCAACCTAAGGAATCTGTTATGTCTGCACAACCCGCATTGCCCGGCGTATGGTGTCCGTCAGTGACGCCCTTCGACAGCACAAATAATCTGGATATTGATGCACTTGGACGCCATTTTTCGCGTTTAAACCAATCGGGTATTGATACCTTGCTTTTGATGGGCAGCATTGGCGAATTTGCATCGCTCACTCAACAGGAGCGGCTGCTGTTGATTCGCGAGGCGCGCCAACTCTCGCCACTGAGCATGGTGGCCAACGTCTCCAGCACCTGCATTGCGGATATGCTGCAACTGGCCGACGCGGCCTGGCAGAATGGATTTGATGCGGTAATGCTACTGCCTCCCTACTATTACGGGCAGACACAGAAACAGCTGCTGAGCTATTTCAAAACGCTGGATAAACAGCTGGGTGGTCAGTGGTTTGCCTACAATTTTCCCGCGCGTACCGGCTGTGATTTAACGCCTGCCTTGGTGGCAGAACTGGCCGCGGAGTTGCCCAATTTTATGGGTATCAAAGACACCATGGATTGTTTGTCGCACAACCGCGCGATGATTGATGAAACCAGAAAAGTGCGCAGCGATTTCACTGTGCTTTCTGGCTATGACGAATATCTACTGCCCAATCTACTGGCTGGCGGTTCAGGTGTGATTTCAGGCTTGAACAATATTGTGCCTGAGTTATTTGCGCGCGCGATGCAGGCCTGGCGGGCTGGCGATGTAGCGCAACTCAGTGAGATTCAACAACGCATTGGTCAATTAATGGCGATTTACACCATCGGCGATGATTTTGTTACCACCATAAAAACGGCTGTTGCGCGCCGATTTGACTCAATGAGCAGCTACTCGCGCAATTATGGTGGCGAGCTAACAGCAGAACAGTGCGAGGAAGTGGATCGTTTGCTGAGTTGAAACAAACAGGACGGCGCTAAGCCGTCCGGTGATTAATTCTTTTTTACGAACTCAGATTTGAGTTTCATCGGACCAAAGCCATCAATCTTGCAATCAATGTTGTGATCGCCTTCGACTAAGCGAATGCTTTTGACTTTGGTACCCATTTTCAGCGGAGAGGAACTGCCTTTAACCTTAAGATCTTTGACCACGGTAACGCTATCGCCATCAACTAACAGATTGCCGTTAGCATCACGTACCACTAAACCGTCCGCTGCATCATCGGCGCTTGCTGTCCAGATATGACCGCAAGAGGGGCAATTCAGATTGTCGCCATCTTGCCAGGTGTAATCGGCCTGGCACACAGGACAGGCAGGTAAGGTACTCATTAGCGCTCCTCAGAAGTAGGATGCGGTGAAGATGGCACCGCAAAAGGGGCGCCATCTTATACCCTCACACTTTATATGGACAGCATTAAAAGAGGCTGCCCTGACGTGCTTTAGCGACGGCTTCACCTAATTGCCACACTGCCATTGCATAGTGCGTGCTGTGGTTATAGCGGGTGATCGCGTAGAAGTTCGGCAGACCGTACCAATATTGATAGCTAGTGCCAAGATCCAGTCGCAGCAAACTGACCTGAGTATTACCGTCCAGCGATCCCTGTGGCGTTAAACCGCTCGCGGCTAACGTGCTAACCGGATACTTGGTTTTGAAGCCATTTTCCAGCGCTGGAGCCTGACCGCTGGCGGGCACCGCAACGTTTTCACCCGCGCGCCAGCCGTGTTCCTTGAAATAATTGGCTACGCTGCCAATCGCATCAACCGGATCCCAAAGGTTGATATGACCATCACCGTTAAAATCGACCGCATATTGCTTATAGGAGGATGGCATGAACTGCCCATAACCCATCGCACCGGCAAAGGAGCCGCGCAGGTCCAGCGGATCGTCTTGTTCTGTGCGCGCCATCAGTAAGAAAGTCTCTAGTTCACCACTGAAATAGGTTGCACGACGCGGATAGCTAAATGACAACGTTGCCAGCGCATCCAGCAAGCGCGTTTTGCCCATTACCCGGCCCCAACGCGTTTCGACGCCGATAATACCCACTATGATTTCCGGCGGCACGCCATAAACCTGCTGCGCACGCTGCAGCGCATCCTGATACTGATTCCAGAATGCCACGCCATTCTGCACGTTATCCGGCGTGATGAACTTATTGCGATAGCGGATCCACGCACCGTTCGGGCCGGTTGGCGGCGTATAGCTCGGCGCTTGCTGGTCCATCAGGCGCAGCACGTAATCCAGACGCTTTGCCTGGCCAATCACCGCATGCAGCTGTTCACGGTTAAAACCATGTTTTTCCACCATTTGATCAATAAACTGCTCAGCCGCAGGATTACCGGCAAAATCGCCAAACATCGGCTGAACCGCGTGCGAGGGCTCCAGTAAAAAACCACCTTTAGGTGCAGGCACAACGGCGGGCTGCTGATGGGATGCGGGCTTACTGCTGCAGGCAGCAAGCAGAGTAATAAGCGGAAGAAGAGCAACCTTAAAACGCATTGGATATCCATAAGCCAGGTGAAAACATAAGCACTTATGGTAATCGTTCATTGCAGCGACATACAGAGCAATATCTTAAAATTTAGCCCTTTCCAGCTGGCTTCAGTCGCTTACAACGCCAATTTGCGAAGCAGCTCCACACTTAACCATTATCATTAAATTTTGCTTTTTACCGTTTGCGGCAATTTGTTATGGTCGGCAGCCATAAAGCCCCGTTGGCGGATGAAGGCCACATGGCAAAATGGTAACATCCGGCTTTCGTTATCCGTTCACACGATAACGACACTTCCAGGCTGTATTGACCCAGCCTCAGGTAATTAAAAGAATGAATGTTGAGTGAGAATGAGATGAAAGGAGCAGAGCAAATGGACTTTAGTGGCCATACGCCCATGATGCAGCAGTACCTGCGCCTGAAGGCCGATCATCCTGACATCCTGCTGTTTTATCGCATGGGCGATTTCTACGAGCTGTTTTACGATGACGCAAAACGCGCTTCGCAGTTGCTGGAAATCTCGCTGACTAAACGTGGCGCCTCTGCCGGTGAACCGATCCCGATGGCGGGCGTACCTTACCATGCGGTTGAAGGCTATCTGGCGAAACTGGTGCAACTCGGCGAATCGGTGGCGATCTGTGAGCAGATTGGCGACCCGGCTTTAAGCAAAGGCCCGGTTGAGCGAAAAGTGGTGCGTATTGTTACGCCCGGCACCATCAGCGACGAAGCGTTGCTGCAAGAGCGTCAGGATAATCTGCTCGCCGCCATTTTCCAAAGCCAGCGCGGTTTTGGTTATGCGACGCTGGATATTAGTTCTGGTCGCTTCCGCCTGAGTGAGCCCGCCGATCTGGAAACGATGGCAGCAGAACTGCAACGCACCAATCCTGCTGAACTGCTCTATCCCGAAGATTTCCAGACGATGTCGTTGATCGATCAACGCCGTGGCCTGCGCCGCCGTCCGCTGTGGGAATATGAAATTGATACAGCGCGTCAGCAGCTTAATCTGCAATTTGGCACCCGCGACTTAAGTGGTTTTGGCGTCGAGCAGGCGCATCTGGCGCTACGCGCTGCAGGGTGCTTGCTGCAATATGTCAAAGACACACAACGCACCTCGCTGCCCCATATTCGCTCGCTGAGTATGGAACGTCAGCAGGATAGCGTGATTATGGATGCGGCTACGCGCCGCAACCTGGAAATTACGCAAAACCTGGCCGGCGGCATTGAGAACACGCTGGCGGCGATACTGGATAAAACCGTCACGCCGATGGGTAGCCGTATGCTGAAACGCTGGCTGCATATGCCGCTGCGCGATGTCACTGCCATTGCACGTCGCCAGGAATCTATCGCTGAGCTGCAATCGCTCAGCCAGGAGTTGCAGCCAGTGCTGCGGCAGGTAGGCGATCTGGAACGCATTCTGGCGCGCCTGGCCTTACGCACCGCGCGTCCACGCGATTTGGCTCGTATGCGTCATGCATTCCAGCAACTGCCAGAGTTAAACCAGCTGCTGGAAGGTGTAGAAGCGACCCAATTAATCCATCTGCGCTCTCAGATGGGCGAATTCACCGAACTGCGTGAGTTGCTGGAACAAGCGATCATTGAATCACCGCCGGTGCTGGTACGCGACGGTGGTGTGATTGCTCCGGGATACAACGCCGAACTTGATGAATGGCGTGCGCTGGCCGATGGCGCTACCGATTATCTTGATCGTCTGGAGATTCGTGAGCGTGAAAAACTTGGACTAGACACGCTAAAAGTCGGTTTCAATGCGATTCACGGCTATTACATTCAGGTGAGTCGTGGTCAAAGCCATCAGGTGCCGATTCATTATGTTCGCCGCCAGACGCTGAAGAATGCTGAACGCTATATCATTCCTGAACTGAAAGAGTATGAAGACAAGGTTCTGACGTCTAAAGGCAAAGCGCTGGCGCTGGAGAAGGGTCTCTACGATGAGTTGTTCGATCGCTTATTGCCGCATCTCGAAGCGTTGCAAATCAGTGCAGCTGCCCTCTCTGAACTGGACGTGTTAGCGAACCTGGCCGAACGCGCCTGGACACTTAACTATTGCCGCCCGGTGCTGCAAGAAAAAGCAGGCATCCGCATCACCGCTGGCCGCCATCCAGTGGTTGAACAGGTTCTGAAAGAGCCTTTTATCGCTAACCCGCTTTCACTCTCACCGCAGCGCCGGATGCTGATCATTACCGGCCCCAATATGGGCGGTAAAAGTACCTACATGCGCCAGACTGCATTGATTGCACTGATGGCGTGGATTGGTAGCTATGTGCCAGCAGAAGAGACAGTCATCGGTCCCATCGATCGTATCTTCACGCGCGTCGGTGCTGCCGATGACTTGGCTTCCGGACGCTCAACCTTTATGGTTGAGATGACGGAAACCGCCAACATTCTGCATAACGCTACCGAAAATAGTCTGGTACTGATGGATGAAATCGGGCGTGGCACCTCAACTTACGATGGTTTGTCGCTGGCATGGGCCTGCGCCGAAAGTCTGGCGAATCGCATTAAGGCCATGACGCTGTTCGCCACCCACTATTTCGAACTGACCACGCTACCGGAAAAAATGGAAGGCGTAGTGAATGTGCATCTGGATGCTGTCGAACACGGTGACACCATCGCCTTTATGCACAGCGTGCAGGACGGTGCCGCAAGCAAAAGCTATGGTCTCGCCGTAGCGGCATTGGCAGGCGTGCCGAAGGAAGTGATTAAACGCGCGCGTAATAAACTAAAGGAGCTGGAAGCGTTGTCTGGCAGTTCTGCCGCTTCCACGGTGGAAGGTTCTCAAATGCAGTTGCTGGTGACAGAAACCTCACCGGCGTTAGATGCTCTTGAGGCATTGGATCCCGATAGCCTAACGCCTAAGCAAGCGCTGGAATGGATTTATCGCTTGAAAACCTTGGTTTAGTTAATCGCCCGCACAGAAGCCAAGTTCTGTGCGGGTCATTTTTTTGCTAACTTACATTTCTCTGGTATTGAGCAAAATCAGTGGCCTGATCGCAATGAAAGGGCCCTGACTTAAATTACGCTATAACCTCCATCAAGCACTAAGTTCTCACCATTGACCATTGCCGCTTCGTTGCTGCTGAGATAAAGCACCGTGCTCGCAACTTCGTCAGGCGTGGCAAAGCGCCGCGAAGGTATTTTTAACTTCATCTGTTCGGCACGCTCACCATGCCAGTAACGCTTACCCAACTCTGTTTCAACCACCGTGGGTGAAACAGCATTAGCGGTAATGCCAAACGGCCCCAACTCTGCTGCTAACACGCGCGTGAAAGAAACCATGCCTGATTTGCTGGTGCAGTATGCTGCGTGCTCATTGAGTGCAATGACACTAGCCTGTGAGGATATGTTGATAAGGCGGCCAAATCCTTGCGCCTTCATAAAGCGGGCACAATGTTGAGCAAGGAAGAATGGTGCCGTCATATTAATCAACATCGTGGTATTCCAGCTTGAGAGTTGCACTTCGCCCACAGGTTCCAGCATGCCAATACCAGCGTTATTCACCAGAATGTCGATTTGGCCAAAATCATCGTGAATTTGCTCTACCAACTCGCCAAGCGCCTCGACGTTAGCCAGATCGAAAACGTAACCTTGCGAAGGGCTGTCCATCTTGCTGGCAACCGATTTAACCTCTTCTGCACGATCAATCATCGCCACCTGCGCGCCCGCAGCACTTAAACAGCGGGCAATAGCGTGACCAATTCCTGATGCGGCACCAGTGACTATCGCTACCTTATTTTGCAGTGAAAATGGTGTTGTCATGTTTCTCTCCTTTTGATGAAGGGTATTTATTCGGATTTGTTAGCTGCTGAATGTAATGACGCTTTACGCTCAATTTTTGGTTGGGGATTACGGATAAAGAACGTCATCACGCCGCCGGCAAAATAGAGCAGTGAGAATGTAATAATGACATGCTCTATTTCAAATGACAGACCGAACATTAATGCGGCAACAGCCGGCCCAATAAGATTGCCGAAGCCGCCACCCAAATTCTGCACCGAAACGGCAGCACCTTTATGCTGCGGCGCCAGCATCGGAAAAATAGCACCCATCGGCACAAATGAAGTAAGTGTTAAGGCTAATAACAGCGCGCAGACGATTGCTAATACTAGATTGCCGGGGAAAAATGAAGGTAAATAATAGAATGCCGCAGTGGTAATAGTACATCCAAAGAAACCGAACCAGCGCATTTGAAAAATCCAGCCAATACGATCACCGATTATTCCCCAAAGCACATTGGTTATCGGTTGCACCAGAAAAAACACGCCCCAGATAGTGGCCCATTCTTTCGTTGAAAAACCTAATTCTCGAGTGAAATAAATCGGCATGAATACGGGCAAACCAAACAGTGCCACATTACACAATATGCGTGTTATCAATGCAAAGAACATACTTCGGTCTTCAAAGATCAGCGTTATTCCGCGTGATATTTCGCGCAGTTTCTCTTTGCGGTTCACGCCCTCACTATTTAGATTATGTTCACTCTGATTTTTAACCGTAATGAATATAATCACGCCACCTACCGCAGCGAACAGCAGTGAAAGCCATAAGGTATTGATGAAGCCTATCTCAGGTACCAGAAGACCAGAAAGGAAGGAAGCAGTGATGCCATAACCAATGGTAAACATCGACCAAATCCAACCTTTCGCGGAGGCGAGTCGATGTTCAGGCGTGCGCTGCACCACTAATACATAGAACCCATAAAAGAACAGCGGATAAGCGAAGCCACGCAACGTATAACTGACCAGCATCCAGACAAAGTTATTTTCACTCACGCCAAAATAAACGAAGATGGCATGTAAAATAATCCACCAAATAGCGCCGGTAAGCATGATCTTCTTAGGGCCATAAATTTCACTGACTGCTCCAGAAAGCCAACTTGAGACAGCAGCAGTTAATGCATAAACAGTAAAAACTAAGGAAACTTGTTTTTCTCCATAACCGAGATCATAAAGATATCGGGAGAGATGAGCGAGTTCAATACCATCGCCGGTCATAAATATGGCCATTGCAATATATCCCCACAGCAGGGATATTGGCATACCGAAAACCACTCTGGAGTATTGCGAATTTGCACTGCTGCTTTGCACACTCATTGTTTTAGCCACTCCCTTTTAATTTTTCATTATCCGAATAACCTGTGATACGGCGAACAAGAAAATGGCATAGCATCAGGCGTAAAACTTCTATCCGAATGACATAGGGGATGGAACTAAGGCAATATTACAAAGAAAGTCATGCGCAGCATTACATTTTATTAAATGAGAACAAAAATAAACAAACCATTTATTAGCTGATTCACTAATATCCATTGGCGTTATTTTAGGTTTATCGCTATAGAATAGAATCTAAGACTTAGCTTTACGAACGCATTATTGTTGACATCAAAGATTCTTAGACTTTATTTTTACCCAATAAAAAAGCGGTGGTTTTCACCACCGCTTTTATTTATTACCAACGTATTCTGTTACTCGCGAAACAGTGCTTCGATGTTCAAACCTTGAGTCTGCAGAATCTCACGCAGACGACGCAGTCCTTCCACCTGGATCTGACGTACGCGTTCACGGGTCAACCCGATTTCACGGCCTACATCTTCCAGCGTTGCCGCTTCATAGCCTAACAGGCCGAAACGACGTGCTAACACTTCACGCTGCTTGGCATTCAATTCAAACAACCACTTAACGATGCTTTGTTTCATATCATCGTCTTGCGTGGTGTCTTCCGGACCGTTGTCTTTCTCATCGGCCAGGATATCCAGCAGCGCTTTTTCGGAATCACCACCCAAAGGTGTATCGACCGAGGTAATGCGCTCATTGAGACGCAGCATACGGCTCACGTCATCAACAGGCTTGTCTAGCTGCTCGGCAATCTCTTCAGCACTAGGCTCATGGTCAAGCTTGTGCGAAAGTTCACGCGCGGTACGCAGGTAAACATTCAACTCTTTAACGATGTGAATCGGCAGACGGATAGTACGGGTTTGATTCATGATCGCCCGTTCAATTGTCTGACGAATCCACCACGTGGCGTAAGTTGAGAAACGGAACCCACGTTCTGGGTCAAACTTCTCTACGGCGCGAATCAAGCCGAGATTACCCTCTTCAATCAGATCCAGCAGTGCCAGACCACGATTGCTATAACGACGGGCAATCTTTACTACCAAACGTAAGTTACTTTCAATCATGCGGCGGCGAGAAGGAATGTCACCCCGCAGTGCACGGCGCGCAAAGAAGACTTCTTCTTCTGCCGTCAGCAGTGGTGAATAACCAATCTCTCCGAGGTAAAGCTGCGTCGCATCCAAAACGCGTTGCGTCGCACCCTGTGACAACAGCTCTTCTTCCGCTACGTCGTTGTTATCACCAGGTTCGTTCTCAACGAGAGCCTTCTCATCAAAAACCTCAGCTCCGTTGTTTTCCTCGAATTCCGCATCTTCATGTAAATCGTTAACTTTCAGCGTATTCTGGTTCATTAGCGGCTCCTACCCGTGATCCAAGGGCAGAACCAAGGTTCTGCCGGATTATCGCTGCGGTAAATAACGCAACGGGTTTACGGATTTCCCCTTGTAACGAATTTCAAAGTGCAATCGTACTGAACTGGTACCGGTGCTACCCATGGTAGCGATTTTTTGCCCCGCCTTAACTTCCTGTTGTTCCCGGACCAGCATAGAGTCGTTGTGGGCGTAGGCGCTCAGGTAGTCATCATTGTGTTTGATGATGATTAAATTACCGTACCCACGGAGCGCGTTGCCTGCGTACACCACTCTTCCCGAAGCTGTGGCGACAACAGGTTGTCCACGCGAACCGGCGATATCGACACCTTTGTTTCCGCCTTCCGCAGCGGAGAAGTTATCGATGATCTTCCCATCAGTCGGCCAACGCCAGCTTCCCACTGGGGTTGTGCTATTTGTCGTGCTGCTGACTGTAGGCGGTGCGACAACCGGAGCTGTGGTCGTTGCCACATTATTTGCTCCTTTCGACGGCAGCAATTTGCTTCCCGACGAATTACCCGAATCATCAGAATACGTAATAACAGGTTGCTGTGCAACAGGGGTCGATTTAATTTGCGTCTGACTCGGTGTAACAGGTACGCCGCCCTGCGTGGCATCCGCTACGGTTATCGCGTTTCCACCGGTAATCGTTTGGCCGTTACCATTGCCAACCTGCAGCGTTTGCCCGGCATTCAAGCCGTACGGGGCGGCGATATTATTGCGCTGCGCCAAATCACGGAAATCGTTGCCGGTAATCCAGGCAATATAGAACAAGGTATCGCCACGTTTTACGGTATAAGTTTCGCCACCGTAGCTACCTTTCGGAATATTCCCATAGTTGCGATTGTACACAATACGGCCATTTTCGGTGGCCACATTATTATTATCACTAACCATTCCAGAGGAGGGCTGTGTAGATGGAGTGCTGCTGCTTAACATTCCGCCACGCGGCATCGCAGGCACAGCGCTGTTTTGCGCAGAGATCATGCCGCCGCTCGGGGCTGAAGCCATACCGCTATCGCCGTTATTACTACCAATCTGGCTAATGGGTGCCTGGGTATTGTCGCCAGAACTACAGCCCGCCAGCCAAAAACCTACCAAAGAAAGTGCCGCCAAACGGCGTAATTGAAATGCTGTGCTTCCCATGCTCACTGATCCCCCGTGATGGCAACCCTGAATATAAATGTGTAACGGCGTTAACCGCATTATCCACTGCGCGTAACGTTAAAAACGGTTTTTAGCATTGATAAACAAGGATAGTAACAATATCAACTGTGCCGTGCCATGTAACAGTTGTGAAGAATTGCGTAAGGACGGTTCAGGCCAGATCACCCTGAACCAACGGCACAAAGCGTACGGGCTCGATGATTTCTTCAATCAATTCACCCCCCTGACGACGCAAACGCTTCAACACCTGTTGATCCTCGCCAACCGGCAGCACCATTTTGCCGCCCTCGCCTAATTGCGCTATCAGCAAAGTCGGAATTTCAGGTGGTGCGGCGGTCACGATGATGGCATCAAACGGGCCGCGCGTCGCCCAGCCCTGCCAGCCATCGCCATGACGGGTTGATATATTGTGCAGATCGAGTTGCTTAAGGCGGCGTTTGGCTTGCCACTGCAAACCTTTGATACGTTCTACGGAGTAAACATGATTGACCAGATGCGCCAGAATGGCGGTCTGATAACCAGAACCCGTGCCGATTTCCAGCACGCGTGATTCGGGCGTGAGCTCCAACAAGGCGGTCATGCGCGCCACCATGTAGGGCTGTGAAATGGTCTGGCCCATGCCAATCGGCAGCGCGACGTTTTCCCATGCTTTGTGCTCGAAAGCCTCATCGATAAAACGCTCACGCGGCACATCGGCAATGGCTTTCAGCAGGTGTTCATCATGAATGCCCTGCGCGCGCAACTGATCCAATAGCGTTTCGATGCGGCGATTCACCATGCCAGCTTCACCTCAGCCTGGACCAGCCAGTCACTTAACACCTCTTGTGCCGCATGTGCTGTCAAATCGACATGCAGCGCGGTGAGAGAGACATAACCCGCATCAACGGCGGCGAAATCGGTATCTGGGCCTGCATCCAGTTTGAGGCCCGGCGGACCAATCCAGTAGAGCGGCTGCCCGCGTGGATCCTCGGTGCATATGACCTGATCAGCGGGATGACGGCTGCCGCAACGCGTAACGCGAAAACCTTTTATTTCCGCTAACGGCAAGTCAGGGACGTTGATATTGAGAATGCGGCCAGTGCGCAGCGGGGCACGTGATAGGGCACGCAGCAGCGTGCAGGTAACAGCGGCAGCGGTATCGTAATGCTGATGTCCATTGAGTGAAACGGCGAGCGCGGGCAGTCCAAGATGACGTCCTTCCATCGCCGCAGCGACCGTACCCGAGTAGATCACATCATCGCCAAGGTTTGGCCCGGCGTTGATACCGGACACCACGATGTCAGGGCGCGGTTGCATCAACTTATTGACGCCAAGGAACACGCAGTCGGTTGGCGTGCCCATTTGCACCGCGATGTCGCCATTTTCATGCGTAAAGGTACGCAGCGGCGTCTCCAGGGTTAGCGAGTTAGATGCGCCGCTACGATTACGATCGGGCGCGACCACCTGCACCTCGGCAAACTCACGTAAAGCACGCGCCAGCGTCTGAATACCCGGCGCATGGATTCCGTCATCGTTACTCAGCAATATCCGCATCGTTACCTTCTTGTTGGAGAAGCTCACGCACCACGCTGGTGGCAAAACTGCCGGCGGGCAGCCAGAACTGCATCTCCAGCGTTACCTCATCCCACCACTCCCAGCGCAGATCCTTTGGCACAACCAGCATCGCGCGCCGAGCGGCATCAACGCGCTCGCGCTCAAGCAGTGTAATCAATTCTTCTGCGCCTGCCAGGCTCTGCTGCTCAAAAAGCAGCGCGTCGCCTTGCGGTCCGGGTTCACCGCGACCGGGCAGCGGCGCAGTGATGCGCAGTTGATGACTATCGACGCGCTGCTGCACATCAGGCAACTCTTCAGCTTGTGCTACGAACCAACTGCCGCGTCCCGCCAGCTGCACCGCATCGCCCACCTGCACCACATCCAGTGCACTATCGCGCTGCAAACGGGCGCTGGTAACCTGATTAAACAGATAACTGCGGGTAGCCGACAACAACAAACCTTTCATATTGCGATCGCGCGGACGGAATGTCTCTTTCGCCCACTGTTTCGCCTGCGTCAGGTTGTTGCCGCCGCGACCAAAGCGCTGCTCACCAAAGTAGTTCGGCACGCCGCGCTGTTGAATCTGCTGCAAACGCGCGTCGACTTCGCTGCGATCGGAAATCTGACGCACGACTAAGCGGAACGCATTGCCCGCCAGCGCCCCGGTACGCAGTTTGCGCTTATGACGAATCACCTGCAGGATTTCAACGCCTTCTAGCTGAAATCCGGCCAGATTCGGCATGCCATTGCCCGGCACGCGGAAACAGAGCGTTTGCTCGGTGACCGCATGACGATCTTTCATGCCAGCATAGCTGAGATCGCGCACCGGCACTTTGAGAAATTTGGCGATGGCTTCGGCAACAAAGCGCGTGTTGCAGCCAATTTTGCGGATGCGCACCAACAGTTGCTCGCCCTCACCATCATAGGGATAGCCGAGATCTTCAATCACCACGAAATCTTCGGGATTGGCTTTGATCACGCCAGTGGCTGTGGGCACGCCATGCAGGTAATGCAGCTCACTCATGCCGCATCGACCTTCAGCAGCAGCGCCACCGCTTCACAGGCAATGCCTTCGCCACGACCGGTAAAGCCAAGCTTTTCGGTCGTTGTGGCTTTAACGTTGACCTCGTCCATATGACAGCCGAGATCTTCGGCAATATTGACGCGCATCTGCGGCACATGCGGCAACATTTTCGGCGCCTGCGCAATGATGGTCACATCAACATTCCCGATGCGATAGCCTTTCAACTGAATACGTCGCCAGGCTTCGCGCAGCAACCCGCGACTGTCGGCGCCTTTAAAGGCCGGGTCGGTATCCGGGAATAACTTGCCGATATCCCCCATCGCCACTGCACCAAGCAAGGCATCGGTCAATGCATGCAGCGCCACATCGCCATCTGAATGTGCGACGAAACCGTGTTCGAAGGGAATACGCACCCCACCAATCACTAACGGACCTTCGCCGCCAAAAGCGTGAACGTCAAAACCGTGACCGATACGCATCATGCGCTCTCCTGTAACTGAATCTGGGTAAGAAAGAAGGCCGCCAGTGCCAGATCTTCTGGCCGCGTCACCTTTATATTGTCGCTGCGCCCGCTCACCAACTCTGGATGATAACCGCAATATTCCAGCGCTGACGCTTCATCAGTAATGGTAGCGCCTTCGTGAAGTGCGCGGGTCAGGCAAGCGGTGAGCAGTTGATGAGGGAAAAATTGCGGCGTTAACGCATGCCATAAATCTTCGCGATCCACGGTATGCGCAATAGCGGTTTTGCCCGGTTCGGCGCGCTTCATGGTATCGCGCACCGGCGCGGCTAAAATCCCGCCAACCTTGCTGTATTCACGTACCGCCAGCAATCGCGCTAAATCATCGGGATGCAGGCAAGGACGTGCGGCGTCATGCACCAGCACCCATTCGCTGTGATGAATGGCGTTCAAGCCGGCCAGCACCGATTCGGCGCGCGTGTCGCCACCCGTCACTCTGAGAATGCGGGAGTCTTGCGCCAGCGGCAGGGAATCGAACCAGCCATCGTCATTGCTAACCGGCACGATCACCTGTTTTACTGCAGGATGTGCCAGCAGGCGTGCAACGCTGTGTTCAAGAAGGGTGAATTGACCAATGGTCAGATACTGTTTTGGGCAGGCAGCCTGCATACGGCTGCCCACACCTGCGGCGGGCACCACGGCAATCACATCCGCAAGGATCGGGCGCTTGTTCATGGCTTATCGTTGTTGATTTTGCGCAGCTTGTTGCGCGTTGCGTTTATTCTGGTCTGGCACCAGACGATAGAAGGTCTCACCGGGCTTAATCATGCCCAGTTCATTGCGTGCGCGTTCCTCGATCGCTTCCGAGCCGCCATTGAGATCGTCAATTTCGGCGAAAAGCTGATCGTTACGCGCTTTAAGCTTGGCGTTATTCGCCTGTTGTGACGCGACGTCTTCGTTGACGCGCGTATAATCATGTATACCGTTCTTACCCAGCCACAGGGAATATTGAAGCCATCCCAGCAGCACGAGTAGCAGTAACGTCAGTTTTCCCATCCCCGCCCCCTGAAAAACGGCCCAATCATCCCATAACTTGACGCTGGACTCCACTGCGGCGGCGAAAATGCCGCGCACGGGCGTTTGTCAGTACAAATAATGACAGAGAGCGGCGCGAGACGGCAGGTAAAGTTTTGTAACCAGCCGATGCGTTTGCACATCAGGTGGGCGTTACCAACCCGAGAGAAAGGAGAACAGTAGCCAGAACAAACATATCACCACCATCGCCGTCGCGATGCCGCTCCAGAACAAATGGGTACGGATCATCAGACTCAGGACAATGCCAATCAGCACCGAAACCGGCAACAGCGCGAGAAAAAACGGCCAAGTGTAGAGGAAGAAGAACAGCGTATTGGAGCCGTAAAGCATGAAGGGAATCGCCAGCGCGCACCAGTACGAGAGAAAGCCAAACACGCCGCCCGGCAATGATGAGCGAGGCTCATCCGGGGTGCGTTCATCTTTGCGGGCTAGCATTGGCGTTACGTTCTGCATAGAGATCCTGTTGACGCTAAGCGCGGCAAATCCAGGGGGATTTGCCGCTGTCGGTTCAGGATTTGATGATATCGCGGTGGCGCAGTAGGTCTAACAATTGGCCGGTCAGTTTTGTAACCAATTGTTCGCCATTAAGATGGATTTCAGGGGCTTCTGGCGCTTCATACACGCTGTCGATGCCGGTGAAATTACGCAGCTCACCGGCGCGGGCTTTTTTATACAAACCTTTGGGATCGCGCGCTTCGCACACCGCCAACGGCGTATCGACAAACACTTCGATAAACTGCCCCGATTTAAGCAGATCGCGCACCATTTGGCGTTCAACGCGATGCGGCGAGATAAAGGCAGTCAATACCACTAAACCGGCATCGACCATCAATTTCGCCACTTCGCCGACACGACGGATGTTCTCTTTACGATCGTCATCACTGAAGCCGAGGTCACGGCACAGGCCGTGACGCACGTTGTCGCCATCCAGCAGATAGGTATTCACACCCGCACGATGCAGCGCCTGCTCCAGCGCGCCGGCCACGGTGGATTTCCCCGAGCCGGAAAGCCCGGTGAACCACAGCACCACGCCTTGATGGCCGTGACGCTGTTCACGCTCCTCACGTGTTACCGGATGATCGTGCCACACCACGTTTTCATCGTGTTGCGCCATTACTTGCCACCCAGCAGATCGCGCGCGTTCCAGTGTGGGAAGTGGCGACGCACCAGCGCGTTCAGTTCCAGCTCGAAATCGCTGAACTGGCCTGCTTGCGCACGCACATCAGTAAGTGGCTGATTGATCATGCCAGCCCCCACCGTCACGTTGCTCAGGCGATCGATAAAGATCATGCCGCCGGTGACCGGATTCTGGCGATAAGCGTCCAGTACCATCGGCTCATCAAAGGTCAGCTCGACCAGGCCGATGCCGTTAAGCGGCAGGCTGTCCACCGTGCGCTTCTCCAGCGAGTTGATCTCCACCTGATGGATCACTTTTTCAACGCGCGCGCGGGTTTTCTTCCCGGCAATCTTCACTTCGTAACTTTGACCCGGCTGCAGCGGCTGTTCGGCCATCCACACCACATCAACGGTGGCGGATTGCACCGCCTGCAGATCGGCTTCAACATCCACCAGCAGATCGCCACGGCTAATGTCGATCTCATCATTTAGCACCAGCGTTATCGCTTCACCGGCGCCCGCTTCTGGTAAGTCACCATCAAAAGTGACGATGCGCGAGATGGTCGATTCCACGCCTGATGGCAGCACTTTCACACGCTGGCCGACTTTCACCACGCCCGAGGCCAGCGTACCGGCATAACCGCGGAAATCGAGGTTAGGACGGTTCACATACTGCACCGGGAAACGCATTGGCTGGTGATCCACCACGCGGTTCAGTTCAACGGTTTCCAGCACGTCGAGCAGCGTTGGACCGCTGTACCACGGCATAGTCACGCCTGGCGTCGCCACGTTATCGCCTTCCAGCGCTGACATCGGCACAAAGCGAATATCGAGATCGTCCGGCAGCTGCGCGGCGAAATCGAGGTAATCCTGTTTGATCTGTTCGAAGGTCTCTTGCTTGTACTCCACCAGATCCATCTTGTTGATGGCGACCACCAGATGTTTGATGCCCAGCAGCGTGGAGATAAAGCTGTGCCGACGCGTTTGATCCAGCACGCCTTTACGCGCATCAATCAGCAGGATGGCTAAATCGCAAGTGGACGCACCTGTCGCCATGTTGCGCGTGTACTGCTCGTGTCCCGGCGTATCGGCGATGATGAATTTGCGCTTCTCGGTGGAGAAGTAGCGATACGCTACATCGATGGTGATGCCCTGCTCGCGCTCGGCCTGCAAGCCATCTACCAGCAATGCCAGATCGAGCTTTTCGCCCTGCGTGCCGTGACGTTTGCTGTCATTGTGCAGCGATGAAAGCTGGTCTTCATAAATTTGACGCGTGTCGTGCAGCAAGCGACCAATCAGCGTACTTTTGCCGTCGTCGACGCTACCGCAGGTGAGGAAACGCAGCAGGCTTTTATGTTGTTGCGCGGTCAGCCAGGCTTCTACGCCGCCCTGATCGGCAATCTGTTGTGCAATAACGGTATTCATCTGCGTCTCCTTAGAAATAACCCTGACGTTTCTTCATTTCCATCGAACCGGCCTGGTCGCGGTCAATCACGCGTCCCTGGCGTTCACTGGTGGTGGAGACCAGCATCTCTTCAATAATTTCTGGCAGCGTCTGCGCTTCAGATTCCACTGCGCCGGTTAGCGGCCAGCAGCCGAGCGTACGGAAACGCACCATACGCTGTTTGATCACTTCACCTGGCTGCAGATCGATACGGTCGTCATCGATCATCATCAGCATGCCGTCACGCTCCAGCACCGGACGCGGTGCGGCGAGGTACAGCGGCACAATTTCGATATTTTCCAGGAAAATGTACTGCCAGATATCCAGCTCGGTCCAGTTCGAGAGCGGGAACACGCGGATGCTTTCACCTTTGTTAATCTGGCCGTTGTAGTTGTGCCACAGCTCAGGACGCTGGTTTTTCGGGTCCCAGCGGTGGAAGCGATCGCGGAATGAGTAGATACGCTCTTTCGCACGCGATTTCTCTTCGTCACGACGTGCGCCGCCAAAGGCCGCATCAAAGCCGTATTTGTTCAGCGCTTGCTTCAGGCCTTCGGTTTTCATGATGTCGGTATGTTTGGCGCTGCCGTGGACGAACGGGTTGATGCCCATCGCCACACCTTCCGGGTTACGATGCACCAGCAGCTCCGCGCCCATCGCTTTTACGGTGCGATCGCGGAACTCGTACATCTCACGGAATTTCCAGCCGGTATCAACGTGCAGCAGCGGAAACGGCAGCGTGCCCGGATAGAAGGCTTTGCGCGCCAGATGCAGCATTACCGAGGAGTCTTTACCGATGGAGTACATCATCACCGGATTGCTGAACTCGGCCGCCACCTCGCGGATGATATGGATACTCTCTGCCTCCAGCTGGCGCAGATGAGTAAGACGATTTTGGTCCATAATTTTTCCTCAAGCCAAATTGACAACGGCGGACTCGCGAGCCCCCTGCTGTGCCGAATGTTGGAACCAGGCCAATTGCCCGTGCAAATTTACTACTTCGCCAATCACTAACAGTGCTGGCGTGGGCGCGGCCGCAGCCAGCGCCTCCAGTTGATCTAATGTGCCGGTCAGCACCTGCTGATCCTGACGCGTGCCGCGGCCAATCACCGCCACCGGCGTGGAAGCCGCACGCCCATGCTCGATAAGCCCAGCAGCGATTTCCGCCGCTTTCACCGTGCCCATATAAATCGCTAACGTTTGACGCGCGCGCGCCAGCGACGGCCAATCGATGTCGTCGCCATCCGCGCGACAGTGACCGGTAATAAACAGCACGCTCTGGGCGTGATCGCGATGGGTGAGCGGAATGCCCGCATACGCCGTCGCGCCTGCCGCTGCGGTAATCCCCGGCACCACCTGGAATGGAATGCCTGCCGCCTGCGCCGCCTGCAACTCTTCGCCACCGCGACCAAAAATAAACGGATCGCCGCCTTTCAGACGCACCACGCGTTTACCTTGCTGCGCCAGCGTCACCAGCATCTGATTGGTCTCTTCCTGCGGCACCGAATGGGCACCGGCGCGTTTACCCACGCAGATCCGATCGGCATCGCGGCGCACCAGCTCTAATACTTCGTCGCTAACCAGATGGTCATACAGCACCACATCGGCCAGCTGCATCACCTGCAGGCCACGCAGCGTCAGCAAACCGCTGTCGCCCGGCCCGGCGCCCACCAGCGTGATTTCACCCTGATTGTCACTGTCGTTATCCAGCTCACGATCGAGCGTGCGGCGCGCCTCATTAATGTTGCCCGCCGCCATCTGGCTGGCGAACAGTCCATTAAAGGCGCGTTCCCAGAAACGACGACGCTCAGACATGCGGTGATAGCGTTGTTTCACCTTGTCGCGCCACTGTCCGGCCACTTCGGCCATCTGTCCGAGATTAACGGGCAGTAACGCTTCGATTTTTTCACGCAGCAGACGCGCTAACACCGGCGCAGTGCCGCTGGAGGAGATCGCCACCACCAGCGGCGAGCGGTCAACAATCGACGGGAAGATAAAGCTGCATTTCGGCTGATCGTCCACCACGTTCACCAGCTTGTGGCGCGCATTCGCCGCATCGAATACCTGTGCGTTGAGTACGTTGTCATCGGTGGCGGCAATCACCAGGAAAACGCCATCCAACTGCGCCGGATCGAAGCGGTGGGCAATCCATTCAATTGCCGCAATGTCCAGCAGCGCCTGCAGCTCATGGCCGAGTTCGCGCGCGGCGACCAATATGCGCGCACCGGCACGTCGCAGCAGTTCTATTTTGCGCGCAGCAATCTCGCCACCGCCGACAACTAACACCGGGCGGCTTTTGAGATCGGCAAAGAGAGGCAGATAATCCACGTTAACCTTGCTAGTTTTACAATAAGTTAACGCGACTATACGTCCCGCCCTTCCGACAGATGAAATTACGAATTGGAATGAGTAGTTACCGAATGGAATAACGACCCAGGATTGCTGATAACATTTTGTGCTTAACAAATGATATTGCTGGTGTTTCGGAGCAAATCAAATTGTGCCAGCGCCGTCACAGTTTCATACTAAGTCGGAATTTTTTTAGCATGACCGGATGTCAGAAAAGGACAAAAATTATGTTTGCCACTTTCCGCCGCACGGTGCTGGCTGCACTGCTCGCGGGCGGTTTGCCTTTCTTTGTTCAGGCTGCGAGCAACAGCGCGCCAGGACACTTTGCTGAACAGCAACTTCGCCACATTGCCACCTATTTCCCCGGCCGCATGAGCGGCAGTCCCGCCGAGTTGCTGACTGCCGATTATCTGCAGCAGCAGTTCAGCCAACTGGGATATCAAAGTAATACCCGCCAGTTCAAAACTCGCTATGACTGGCTAGAGAAAAAAGGTGAGATCCGAACACATAAAGTCACCGCTACCTCGGTGATTGCTGCGCGTGCGGGTGCGGTACCGCAGGAGATCCTGATTGTCACGCATCTGGATACCTGGACACCGCTCAGCCGCCACGAAGCCGATAACAATCTCGGCGGCCTGCGCTTGCAGGGCGTGGATGACAACGCCTCCGGGCTTGGTGTAATGCTGGAACTGGCGCAGGCGCTGAGCAAAACGCCGCTGCACTATGGCGTGCGCTTTGTGGCGCTAAGCGCCGGTGAAGCGGGTTTGCACGGCATGGATGACTACCTGGCGCGCATGAGCGCGCAGGAGAAGAAGAATACGCTGCTGGTGATCGATCTCAACAGCCTGATCGTCGGCGATCATCTCTACTTTAATAGCGGCATCAATACACCCTCGGCGGTGCGCAAGCAGACCAGTGCGCGCGCCGTACAACTGGCGCACCGTTACGGTATCTCAGCGGCGAGTCACGCGATGACCGCCCGCGATTATCCCGGCGTAAATCCGTTTGATAAAGCCGGCATGCCCTTAATGGATGTCACCGCTGCCAATTGGGCGCTGGGCAACAAAGATGGACAGCAGCAACGCGCGCATTCCCGCCATTTCCCGGACGGCAATGTACGCCACCAAACCGAACGCGATAACCTGAATTATCTTGACCGCTGGCTGCCTGGCCGTATAACCCAACGCACGCATGACAGCGTGAAGATCTTACTGCCGCTGTTAACCGAGCTCGCTAATCCGACAACCTGAGGATTCACTATGTACGTGGTATATCTGAACTATTTTCGTCCGGTAGAAGAAGTGGAAGCGTTGCTGGCGCCGCATATCGAGTGGCTGGATCGCTATTTCGCCAATGGCGTGTTTATTGCGGCGGGACGTAAAGATCCGCGTACCGGCGGCATGATCATGGTGAAAGATATCGATCGCGCGCGGCTGGATACCCTCCTGGCGGAAGATCCGTTTGTCGCGGTAGCGCATTATGAGGTGACGAAGGTGAATGTGACGCGTGCGGCGGAGGAGTTTGCGGGGTTGCAAGAGGGGTGAATAAAAAGGAGCGCATGAATGCGCTCCCTACGTTGTAGGGTCGGCATTTATGCCGACCTGCTAATCAACCTTCATGCAATCCGCACTCACGCTTCAGGCCGAAGAAACGCGTCTCTTCTTCTGCCATGCCCGGCTCCCACTTTTTGGTGGTGTGCGTATCGCCCACTGACAGATAACCTTCATCCCACAGCGGATGGTATTTCAATCCGTGCTGCTTCAGATACTGATGCACCTGACGGTTATCCCAATCAATAATCGGCAGAATCTTGAACACGCCGCGCTGTACCGCCAGCACCGGCAAACTGGCACGACTGCCAGATTGATCGCGGCGCAAGCCAGCAAACCAGGTTTGCGCCTCCAACGTTTCCAGCGCGCGATTCATCGGTTCCACTTTGTTGATCTGGTTATACTGCTCAATCCCTTCGACGCCCTGCTCCCACAGTTTGCCGTAACGCGCTTCCTGCCATGCCGCTGACGTCTCAGCACGGAAGATCTGCAGGTTAAGATTGAGCTTGTCGGTCAGCTCATCAATAAAGCGATAGGTTTCCGGGAACAGATAACCGGTATCGGTGAGGATCACCGGAATGTCCGGCTTCTGCTGCGTCACCATATGCAGCAGAACCGCCGCCTGAATACCAAAACTGGATGACAGCACAAACGCGCCTGGCAAATGTTCCAACGCCCAGCTTACGCGCTCTTCAGCCGAGCGCTTCTCCAGCTGCACGTTGCTTTCGGCCAACGCCATGATGCGGTCAACTTTTGATGAACCATTCAGTGCTGCGAGATCGAGTACCGTCATACTGCCTCCGAGTCCCAAAAATCACGGGCGGGATCAACCACGGCTTTGATAATGCCTGCGCGAATCACGAAGTCACCGAAGCCCTCATCGGCCTGACGCTCGGTTGCCCAGCGCCCTACCAGCTCATCGATGCTGGCGAGGATTTCGCCTTCGTTGATGTTTTCGCGATACATGCGCGGAATGCGTGTGCCTTCACGGTTGCCGCCAATATGTAAGTTGTAACGGCCCGGCGCTTTCCCCACCAGACCCAACTCCGCCAGCAAAGCACGTCCGCAACCGTTCGGGCAACCGGTAACGCGTAGCACAATGTGCTCTTGGCCAACGCCATGCTGATGCATGATCGCTTCCACTTTGGTGACGAACGACGGCAGGAAGCGCTCGGCTTCGGCCATCGCCAGCGGGCAGGTCGGGAACGCCACGCATGCCATTGAGTTCTCACGCTGCGCCGTCACCGCTTCCATCAAACCGTGTTCACGGGCGATGGCTTCAATCTGCGCCTTTTGCTCCTCAGATACGCCCGCCACAATCAGGTTCTGGTTAGCGGTGAGACGAAAATCGCCCTGATGGATTTTGGCGATTTCGGCAATACCGCGCTTCAGCGGACGACCTGGATAATCGAGCAAGCGACCGTTCTCAATAAACAGCGTCAGGTGCCATTTTTTATCGATGCCCTTCACCCAGCCAATGCGGTCGCCGCGTGTGGTGAACGCATACGGACGAATCGGTTCGAAAGTCAGGCCAGCACGTTTTTCCACTTCCGCTTTGAAGGTGTCAACGCCGACGCGTTCCAGCGTGTACTTAGTCTTGGCATTTTTACGATCGGTACGGTTGCCCCAATCGCGCTGCGTGGTGACAACCGCAGCCGCCACGTCGAGAATCTTCTCGACCGGCAGGAAGCCGAACTCACTCGCGGTGCGCGCATAGGTGGCTTTGTTACCGTGATCGATCGACAATCCGCCGCCGACCAGCAGGTTAAAGCCAATCAGCTTGCCGTTCTCAGCAATAGCGATAAAGTTCAAATCATTAGCGTGCAGATCGACATCGTTATGCGGCGGCACTACAACCGTGGTTTTGAATTTACGCGGCAGATAGGTTTCACCGAGAATCGGCTCTTTATCGGTGGTCGCGACCTTCTCTTTGTCCCACCAGATTTCAGCGTAAGCACGGGTTTGCGGCAGCAGATGCTCTGAGAGCTTTTTCGCCCACTCGTACGCTTCCTGATGCAGCTCTGATTCCACCGGGTTCGAGGTGCATAACACGTTACGGTTCACGTCGTTGGCGGTTGCCAGTGCGTCCAGTCCAACTTCGTGCAGCATCTGGTGCGTCGGCTTGACGTTCTTCTTCAAAATGCCGTGAAACTGGAAGGTCTGACGGTTGGTCAAACGGATGCTGCCGTAAATGGTTTTATCGGTGGCGAATTTATCAATCGCCAGCCACTGCGTTGGCGTGATGATGCCGCCCGGCAGACGGCAACGCAGCATCATGGCGTGACGCGGTTCCAGTTTCTGCGCCGCGCGCTCGGCACGGATATCACGGTCATCCTGCTGGTACATGCCGTGAAAACGGATCAGCAGGAAGTTATCGCCGGTGAAGCCACCGGTCAGGCCATCGTCGAGATCGTCGAGGATGGTGCCGCGCAGGTAGTTACTCTGTTTTTTCAGACGCTCAGCGTCGACCAGCTTGCCTTCAACGACCAGCGGTCCAGGATGTTTTTCGCTCATTAGTAAACGTCTCGCTGATAACGGCGCTCAATGCGCAGCTCACTTAAAAATTCGTCAGCCGTTTCACGATCCATAGCGCCGTGTTCGACCACCACATCCAGTAATGCCTGCTCAACGTCTTTCGCCATGCGATTAGCGTCGCCGCAGACGTAAAGGTGCGCGCCTTCCTGTAACCAGCTCCACACCTCCGCCCCTTTGGCGCGGATTTTATCTTGTACGTAAATTTTCTCAGCCTGATCGCGCGACCATGCCAGATCAATATTAGTCAGCAGGCCATCTTTGACATACTTCTGCCACTCCACCTGATAAAGGAAATCATCGGTGAAGTGCGGGTTGCCAAAGAACAGCCAGTTTTTGCCGCCTGCGCCATCGTTATCGCGCTGCTGCATAAAGGCGCGGAACGGTGCGATGCCGGTGCCCGGACCAATCATGATCACTGGCGTTTCCGGATTAGCCGGTAAGCGGAAGTTGTCGTTGTGCTCGATGAACACGCGGATTTCGCCCTCTTCCTCGATGCGATCCGCTAACCACGTTGAGGCTCCGCCGCCACGCTGGCGACCGTCGATTTCAAAGCGCACCGCACCCACAGTGATGTGCACTTCGGTTTCGTTCTCCGCCTGCGATGAGGCGATGGAGTAAAGGCGCGGCGTCAGCGGACGCAGCAGGCCGGCTAATTGTTCAGCATTCAGTTCAGTCGGTGCCTGACGAACCATATCGACAATCGGGAAGCTCTGCGCATAGCTCTGCAGCTTCGGCTTGTCACCGGCCAGCGCCAACAGCGCGTCATTGCGGGACAGCGCCGCGTACTGCTCGACGATTTGTGGCGTGTTAACCGTCAGTTCGAAATGCGTTTTCAGCGCTTCAGCCAGCGGCAGCGTTTTGCCCTGCACCACAACTTGCTCGTCACCTTTCAGCCATACCAGCTGCAGCAGTTCCTGCACCAGTTCGGCATCGTTTTCAAACCACACGCCCAGCGCATCGCCCGGCTGATAGCGCAGGCCAGAATCGCCAAGGTCGATCTCAATGTGACGAACATCTTTATCCGAATCGCGTCCGGTGATCTTCTGATTAGCCGCAAAGCTGGCGACCAGCGGCTCTTCTTTGCTGTATGGGCTGCTGTCGATCAGATTGACGCTGCCCGCCGCAGTGACGGCGGCCTGTGCGGGCGATTCGCTCGGCACACGCGCTTTCAAAATTTCAGTGATCTGCTGACGCCACGCGTTCGCCTGATCTTTGTATTCCACATCGGCATCGACGCGATCCAGCAGACGTTCTGCACCCAGCTCCGCCAGACGCTCATCGAAGTCTTTACCGGCTTTGCTGAAAAACTCATAAGAGGTGTCGCCAAGGCCGAACACTGCAAACGCCGTGCCCTCAAACTTCGGCGCTTTCTTTGACAGCAAGAACTTGTGCAGCGCCACCGCTTCTTCCGGTGGCTCGCCTTCGCCTTGCGTGGAGGTCACCACCACCAGCAGTTTTTCCTGGCCGATCTGCTTGAATTTGTAATCACCAGCGTTAACCAGATTGACGTTCAGCTTCGCCGCCAGCAGGTCATCACGCAGCTGCTCGGCCAGGCGGCGCGCGTTACCGGTTTGCGAGGCGGAGATCAGTGTGATGGTCGGGGTTTCAGCCTGAACAGGCGCTGGCGCGGCAACCGCACCCGGCGTTTGATTGACCATGCCCCAGAAATAGCCGGAGAGCCAGGCCATCTGAGTGGTGTTGAAATCCGTGGTCGCCGCCTGTAAGCGCGCGAGTTGCTCCGGTGATAACGGAAGCAGTGAACCTGGTGCCTGAGTCGTCATTGCGTTAAAAATTCCAGTGTCAGAAGTCCGGATCAATATGCTGCGAAAGAATGCGTAGGTTACCGGGCTGTATATTAACGATTAAATACGCCTTCGACATATTAAATAACCAAAATGACTAAGTGGTTTTTCGGGTAAAGTTAACCAGCAAAAGTGGTAAATGAAGACGATATGATTCAATGAGTTAATTAGTCGTTTAGATGTTGAAAAGCCGCAAAATGCCCTTTTCACTGCCAGCGGGTGCGAAAAATCTGCAATTCAGGTAGACTTCAGCGGTTTTTAAGTCTGAGAGCCATTATGTCTACCACGTTATTTAAAGAGTTCCAGTTTGAATCTGCTCATCGCTTACCGCATGTGCCAGAAGGCCACAAGTGTGGCCGTTTGCACGGCCATTCATTCCTGGTGCGATTAGAAATCACCGGTGAAGTGGATGCGCATACCGGTTGGGTGATGGATTTTGCCGAACTGAAGGCGGCGTTTAACCCCCTCTACGAACGCCTCGATCATCACTATCTGAATGACATTCCAGGTCTGGAAAATCCCACCAGTGAAGTGCTGGCAAAGTGGATTTGGGATCAGATGAAGCCGATTCTGCCAGAGTTGAGCGCGGTGATGATAAAAGAGACCTGTACCGCTGGCTGCGTGTATCGCGGTTGAGGTCAGTAAAGCAGTAACCGTTGAGTGAGGTCGCCTGAATGGCGACCCTACAACTCAGGCGATATTCAGATATTTGTGCGTCTGCATGGAAAGCCGCCAGTTGCGGGCGATGCAGGTCTCGATACAGAGTTTAGTGGCCGCATCGCCACGGCTGATCGGTTGCAGCGCGACAATGCGCTTTTTATCGTCGTGCAATCCTGCCAGCAACGCATCTAACGCTTCAACATCGCGCTCACGCGCCACCGGATGTTTGATTTCATCTGCACGTTGCAATGCCTGCGGCAATACGTCGTAACCGCCGCGCATATTTACCTTTGGTGAAACTGTCACCCAGGTTGCATCAGAACACTGCACGTCGTGCGTGCCGCTGGTTTCGATCTGGCACGCAAAGCCTGCCGCTTCTAAGGCTTCCGTCAGTGGACGCAGATCAAAAATCGCCGGTTCACCGCCGGTAATCACTACGTGACGTGCGGTCCAGCCCTGGCGCTGAATAGTGTCGATCAGCATCGCGGCATCGGCGTTGCCCCAGGCATCGCTTTCGACGGTTTTCACCAGAATATCGCCCAGCGAGGTCTCCCGATCTGCACGCGTTTCCCAGGTATGTTTGGTATCACACCAGCTACAGCCCACCGGACATCCTTGTAAGCGGATGAACAGCGCCGGAACACCGGTATAAAAACCTTCGCCCTGCAGCGTCTGGAACATTTCGTTAATCGGGTAGAACATTTTTTACTCACGTCTAAAAATTTGAGGCGCAGATTATGGCAGATCTTTTGCGCCGAGTAACAGCTGCTTCGTGCCAAATAAAAGCAAAAGCCCCGCACAAGGCGGGGCTTAATTCAGACGATGCTGCCCGCAGGCAGCATACTCAGACGATTACGCCTGGCCTTTAACTTCTTTCAGACCGTTGAACGGTGCTTTGCTGCCCAGCGCTTCTTCGATACGAATCAGCTGGTTGTACTTAGCAACACGGTCAGAACGGCTCATAGAACCGGTTTTGATCTGGCCAGCCGCAGTACCTACCGCCAGGTCAGCGATGGTTGCGTCTTCGGTTTCACCTGAACGGTGTGAAATCACCGCGGTGTAACCAGCATCTTTCGCCATCTTGATTGCAGCCAGAGTTTCGGTCAGTGAACCGATCTGGTTGAATTTGATCAGGATGGAGTTAGCAATGCCTTTATCGATACCTTCTTTCAGGATTTTGGTGTTGGTTACGAACAGATCGTCACCCACCAGCTGGATTTTATCGCCCAGCACTTTGGTCTGGTATGCGAAACCAGCCCAGTCAGATTCGTCCAGACCATCTTCGATAGAAACGATTGGGTACTGTTTGGTCAGGTCTTCCAGGAAGTGAGTGAACTCTTCTGAAGTGAAGGCTTTGTTGCCTTCGCCAGCCAGCACATATTTGCCGTCTTTGTAGAATTCAGATGCTGCGCAGTCCATCGCCAGGGTGATGTCTTTGCCCAGCTCGTAGCCTGCAGCTTTTACCGCTTCAGCGATAACAGCCAGCGCTTCGGCGTTAGAACCCAGGTTTGGCGCGTAGCCACCTTCGTCACCCACTGCGGTGCTCATGCCTTTAGACTTCAGCACTTTCGCCAGGTGATGGAAGACTTCAGAACCCATGCGAATCGCTTCTTTCAGGGTTGGCGCGCCAACGGGCTGAATCATGAATTCCTGGATGTCGACGTTGTTGTCGGCGTGCTCACCACCGTTGATGATGTTCATCATTGGCAGCGGCATAGAGTATTTGCCCGGGGTGCCGTTCAGTTCAGCGATGTGTGCGTACAGCGGCAGGCCTTTAGAGGCAGCAGCGGCTTTAGCAGCAGCCAGTGAAACCGCCAGAATGGCGTTAGCACCGAAGTTAGATTTGTTCTCAGTACCGTCCAGCTCGATCATGATCTTATCGATGTTCGCCTGGTCTTTGGCATCCTTACCGGTTACCGCGTTAGCGATAGGACCGTTAACAGCCGCAACCGCTTTGGTTACGCCTTTGCCCAGGAAACGAGATTTGTCACCGTCACGCAGTTCCAGTGCTTCGCGAGAACCGGTAGATGCACCTGATGGCGCAGCAGCCAGACCAACGAAACCGCCTTCCAGATGCACTTCTGCTTCTACAGTTGGGTTGCCACGGGAGTCGATGATTTCGCGACCGATGACTTTTACGATTTTGGACATTCGATTTTCCTCAGTACAAGTTAGTCAATCCTAAGACAAGCAACGCGCGAAAAGTTCGCGCGTTGCTCGTGAAACTTACTTCGCTAAACGCTTCTGGTGCTCCTGCGCGGCTTTCACAAAGCCAGCGAACAGCGGATGACCATCGCGTGGGGTCGACGTGAATTCCGGGTGGAACTGACAGGCAACAAACCACGGATGATTCGGGATCTCAATGATCTCAACAAGCTGATCGTCGCCAGAACGACCTGCAATATGCAGACCCGCCGCTTCAATCGGCTTCAGCAACATATTGTTTACTTCGTAACGATGACGGTGGCGTTCGGTAATGATTTCAGAACCGTACAACTGACGCACTTTGCTTTCCGGCGTCAACTGGCACTGCTGGCTGCCCAGACGCATGGTGCCGCCCAAATCGCTCTGCTCAGTACGTTGTTCAACGTTGCCCTCTTCGTCACGCCATTCGGTGATAAGCGCAACCACCGGATACTTACAGTCTGGCACAAATTCAGTAGAGTTCGCGCCTTCCATACCGGCAACGTTGCGGGCAAATTCCATCAGCGCAACCTGCATGCCCAGGCAAATACCCAGGTAAGGCACGTTGTTCTCACGGGCGTATTGCGCCGTCATCATCTTGCCTTCCACACCGCGGTAGCCGAAGCCGCCAGGGATCAGAATAGCATCGAGATCTTTCAGTAATTCGACACCACGCGTTTCAACATCCTGTGAGTCGATCAGCTTGATATTCACGGTGACGCGATTTTTCAGGCCGCCGTGTTTCAACGCTTCAATCACTGATTTGTACGCATCCGGCAGCTCGACATATTTGCCGACCATACCGATGGTAACTTCGCCGCCCGGATTGGCTTCTTCGTAAATAACCTGTTCCCATTCGGCCAGGTTCGCTTCCGGTGCGTTCAGATTGAAACGCTTGCAGATGTAATCATCCAGACCCTGCGATTTCAGCATGCCTGGAATTTTGTAGATGGAATCCACATCTTTCAGGGAAATAACCGCTTTTTCCGGCACGTTACAGAACAGCGCAATTTTGGCGCGTTCGTTAGCCGGCACAGCGCGGTCAGAACGGCAAATCAGCACGTCTGGCTGAATGCCAATCGACAATAGCTCTTTCACTGAATGCTGGGTTGGCTTGGTTTTCACTTCGCCTGCGGCCGCCATATACGGCACCAGCGTCAGGTGCATATACATGGTGTGTTCACGACCGACATCGACCGCCATCTGGCGAATCGCTTCGAGGAACGGCAGCGATTCGATATCACCCACGGTTCCGCCAATCTCAACCAGAACGACGTCATGGCCTTCGCCGCCTTCAATGATGCGTTCTTTGATGGCATTGGTGATGTGCGGGATAACCTGAATCGTGGCGCCCAGATAGTCACCGCGACGCTCTTTGCGCAGCACTTCTGAGTAAATACGACCGGTCGTAAAGTTGTTACGGCGCGACATTTTAGTGCGGATGAAGCGCTCGTAGTGACCTAAATCCAGATCGGTTTCGGCCCCATCATCGGTGACATACACTTCACCATGTTGCGTTGGGCTCATGGTACCCGGATCGACGTTGATGTACGGATCGAGTTTCATGATGGTCACATTAAGACCACGTGCTTCAAGGATGGCTGCGAGGGAGGCTGCGGCAATGCCTTTGCCCAGAGAGGAAACGACCCCGCCGGTCACAAAAATATAATTCGTTGTCATGCTGAACCTGAGAGTTTAGGTTTAAAGACGGTGGAATAACCAAGACGGGAAAATAGTATACTTGAAGTCGTCTTAAGCCACAATTGATGAATCACACCATCGTCCTCCACAGGTAAGCCGGTAACATAGCGGATAGCATGGTGTGAAATGTTGATGTACGTCACAAAGTCGCTGCAAGGCTGAATCGAGTAAGCTCAAGCGGCGAATTTATGCGCAGCGCTGGAATAATCGCCAGATTCGCTTACTGCTTGTTCTCATTCACTTTCACCTGCTGCCAGGCTGTTTCCATTTGATCCAACGTGGCATCGCTCATCGCCAACCCCTGTGAGGCAATGATGGCTTCAACCTCGCGGAAGCGGCGCTCAAATTTATCGTTAGCTTTCTGCAAAGCGACTTCAGCTTTGCTGCCTAAATGACGCGACAAATTGACGGTGGCAAACAGCAAATCACCGATTTCCTCTTCCAGCTTGTCATTATCCACCACCGCTTGTTGCGCTTCGTGCATCACTTCATCGATCTCTTCATGCACTTTATCCAGCACCGGGCCGAGATTATTCCAGTCAAATCCCACCGTGCTGCAACGCTTCTGAATTTTGTGCGCACGCATTAATGCCGGCAGCGCTTTGGGGATGTCATCCAGCGCGGAATGCTGCGATTTTTCCGCGCGCTCGCTGTGCTTAATCGCTTCCCAGTTTTTCAGCACGTCTTCGCTGGTTTCGGCCTGAACATCGCCAAAAATGTGCGGATGACGGCGCTCAAGTTTGTCGCTGATGGCGTTACAGATGTCGTCGAAGTTAAAGCGCTGCTGCTCATCCGCCATCTGCGCATAGAACACCACCTGAAACAGCAGATCGCCGAGTTCACCACGCAGATCGGCAAAATCTTCACGCTGAATGGCATCGATCACTTCGTAGGTTTCTTCCAGCGTGTAGGGCGCGATCGAGGTAAAGGTTTGCTGACGATCCCACGGGCAGCCGCGCTCCGGGTCGCGCAAGGTTTGCATGATGGTGAGCAGGCGGTTTAAGGGCGTCATGAGAGGATCCTTTGGGGCTGGTATGTAAAAAGGTCGCCATGAATGGCGACCCTACGGCGTAATTTGTAGGGTCGCCATTCATGGCGACCTGGAAATCAGTGCAAACGGCGCGCGTCGATAATATCCGGCACCTGATTGAGACGCGCCAGAACGCGTCCGAGTACTTGCTGGTTATAGATCTCAATATCCATATCAATCGTCGCCAGCTGTTTTTTGGTATCGCTGCGGCTGGAGACGCCAAGTACATTGACCTTCTCGTTAGCCAGAATAGTGGTGATATCGCGCAGCAGGCCGCTACGATCGTTGGCAGTGACGCGCACCACCAGCGAGTAACCGCTGGAGTAATCCTCGCCCCACACGGCATCCACGATACGTTCCGGCGCGTGCGAAATCAGCTCAGTTAACTGGTCACAGTCGGCGCGGTGAATAGAGATGCCGCGTCCCTGGGTAATAAAGCCAACAATATCGTCGCCGGGAATCGGCTGGCAGCAGCGTGCGATGTGGTGCAGCAGATTGCCCACCCCTTCCACCACCACGCGACCGCTCTCTTTGCGTGAAGACGGCGCATGCGACTTCTGCGTCAGTTGGCGCAACGCCTCGCGATCTTCCTCTTCAGCGCTCGGCTTGTTGAGCCTGGCCTGCAGGAAATTCACCATCTGATTGAGGCGAATATCGCCGCCGCCAATCATCGCCAGCAGCTCATCCTGTGAACTGACGTTATAGCGCGGCAGCAACAGTTTTTCCGCCTCGCGCATGCTGATATCCATCTGGTTCAGTTCGCTTTCCAGAATCTGGCGACCAGCAATAATATTTTTGTCACGATCCTGCTTGCGGAACCAGGCGTGAATCTTCGAGCGACCGCGGCTGGTGGTGATGTAGCCTAGGTTCGGATTCAGCCAGTCGCGGCTGGGGTTCGGCTGTTTCTGGGTGATCACTTCAATCTGATCGCCCATCTGCAGCTGATAGGTAAACGGCACGATGCGCCCGCTGATTTTGGCGCCAATGCAGCGGTGACCGATATCGCTGTGAATGTGGTAGGCGAAGTCGAGCGGCGTTGAGCCCGCCGGCAGATCGACCACATCACCTTTCGGGGTAAATACATAGACGCGGTCGTCAAATACCTGACTGCGCACCTCCTCCAGCATCTCGCCAGAATCAGCCATCTCTTCCTGCCAGGTGATCAGCTTACGCAGCCAGGCGATGCGCCCTTCATGTCCTGCTGCGCCGCGCGCATTGCTGGACGTTGGGCCTTCTTTGTACTTCCAGTGTGCCGCCACGCCCAATTCAGCATCTTCGTGCATCTGACGCGTACGAATCTGAATCTCCACCGTTTTGCCCTGCGGCCCCAGCACCACGGTATGAATCGATTGATAACCGTTGGGCTTCGGATTAGCGACGTAGTCGTCAAACTCGCTCGGCAGATGGCGAAACAGCGTATGCACCGTACCGAGCGCGCCGTAGCAATCCTGCAGACGCTCAGCCACGATACGCACCGCGCGCACGTCAAACAGCTCGTCGAACGCTAACGATTTCTTCTGCATCTTGCGCCAGATGCTGTAGATATGTTTTGGGCGGCCATAAACTTCGGCACGCACACCTTCTTTCTTCATTTCTGCGCGCAGATTTTCCACGAAGCTTTCGATATAGCCTTCGCGATCGATACGGCGTTCATGCAGCAGCTTAGCAATGCGTTTGTATTCGTCGGGATGCAGATAGCGGAAGCAGTAATCTTCCAGCTCCCATTTGAGTTGGCCGATACCCAGGCGGTTGGCCAGCGGCGCGTAAATATTGGTGCTCTCTTTGGCGGCGAGCACGCGCTCATCTTCAGGCGCATCTTTCATTTCGCGCAGATGGGCGATACGTTCCGCCAGCTTGATGACCACGCAGCGGAAATCTTCCACCATCGCCAGCAGCATGCGGCGCACGTTATCCACCTGCTCGGAGGCCATCGAATCGTTGTGAATGGCTTTCAGCTGGCGAATGGCATCCATGTCGCGCACGCCGTGCACCAACATCACAATCTCTTTGCCAAACGCTTTCTCAAGATCCTCTTCGCTCACCACATCGGCATTGGCAAGGGGGAACAGCAGTGCGGCGCGCAGACTGTCGATATCCATGCTGAGCATGGTAAGAATTTCCACCATCTCAATGCCACGCCACAGCAGCAGAGCTTGATCAGGATGGTTGTGCGTTTCGGCTTCACAGTAGCGCCATGCATCCGCCAGTCGCTGACAGGATTGCGGATTATTGATACTTAAACTGGCGATCCACTGGTCGAGGGCAAATTCGCCCGCCGTATTTAAATGCGCACTTCTAACCGCAACCATATCCTCTCCTGCCACAGCGATGTGGACACCGCTTATGCTTTGCTAAATAGCACCATGGATTCGAGATGACTGGTATGGGGGAACATATCCAGCATCGCGACCCTTTCCAAATGGTAGCCCGCTGACAGCAATGTTTGACTGTCACGCGCCAGCGTTGTCGGGTTACAGGAAACATAGACCACACGTTCCGGCGCAAGTTTAACCACATGCGCCATTACGCCCGCGGCCCCAGCACGCGCTGGATCCAGTAACACCTTATTAAATCCCTGCGTAGCCCACGGCTGACGCGTTACATCTTCCTCCAGGTTGTGCTGGAAGAAGCGAACATTCCCAAGATTATTCTGCTCAGCATTATACGCTGCCTGCTGCACTAATGCTGCAACACCCTCCACACCTACAGCATTTTGTACGAATTTTCCTAGCGGCAAAGTGAAGTTTCCCATGCCACAGAACAAATCCAGCACACGATCCTCTGGCTGCAAATCCAGCCATTCGATGGCGGTGGCGACCATCTGCTGATTCACGCCATCGTTGACCTGAATAAAATTCTGCGGGCTAAAGGATAGCGGTAAATTCAACGAGTGATAAAAAGGTTCGCGCGCATTGAGCGCCTGCAAACTTTCACTGCCATCAGCCAGATAGAGCGACAGTTGCTGCTCATGCGAAAAGCGTTCCAGTTTTGCGCGGTCGCCTGCAGATAATGCATCAAGATGACGCAACACCATCAGCGGGCCATTATCGGCCAGCACCAATTCGACGTGGCCCAAACGTCTGACCGCCTGCAAATCGCTGAGACAGTGGTGCAATGGCTGGAGTAACGCCTCAAGTTCGGGCACCAAAACCGGGCATTGCTTCAGTTCAATCAGATCGTTGCTCGCCGCCTGACGAAACCCCATTTGCAGGCGCTGCTGTTTCGCCTGCCACTGCAGGCCTAAACGCGCCCGACGACGATAACCCCACGCGCTGCCGCTAATGATCTCATCAACCTTGACCGGCAGCGGCGCTTCTCGGCTTAACATGCGGCTTAATGCGCGCGCTTTGCTCTCTTGCTGCAAGGCCACCGCAGCATGTTGCTGCTGGCAACCGCCGCATACACCGAAATGGACACAGCGCGGTTTTTCCCGCTGTGGGCTGGGATTAAGAATCTTGTTCGCTTTGGCGCGCGCGTACTTACTTTTATCCTCAAACACCGTCACTTCAGCCTGTTCACCGGGCAGCGCGCCGCTGATAAACATCGTCTTGCCCTTATGGCGCGCAACACCTTGCCCAAAAGGATCGAGGTCTTCGATGGTGACGGTTATGCGCGCCTTGGTCGTCACACGCTGTTTTGCAGAGTAAAATTGCGCCATAGTATTGTGAAATCTCTACTTTAGTTGGGTGTGCAGCCGTTAACAGCGCTCGCACAGGGAAAAAATGTCAGGAGTCGCCAGGCCACAATTATGACCAAATATAGCCTGCGGGCGCGAATGATGATTTTGATACTGGCGCCAACGCTGATGATTGGCTTGCTGCTCAGTACCTTCTTCGTGGTTCACCGCTACAACGAATTACAGCATCAGGTGCATGACGCGGGGGCGAATATTATCGAACCCCTGGCCGTCTCCAGTGAATACAGTATGACGTGGCACAACCGCGATGCGATTCGCGAATTAGTGAGCCTGCTGCACCGCCGCCATTCCAATATTGTCCGTGCCATCACCATTTTCGACAATAACAATCACGTCTACGTCACCTCAAATAACAATCAAAATCTGGCGCTGCTGCAAAAAGAGGATATCTCAACGCTGGAAGATGGGGTCTCGGTTGAGCGCCAGGGCACGATTATGATTCTGCGCACGCCGATCATTTCCGAACGCTATTCAGTGGATGAGTTGCCGGGCGAAGACGCTAAACCGTCGGGGAATCCGCTGGGTTATGTGGCGATCGAGTTAGATCTGCAATCGGTGCGGCTGGAGCAGTACAAAGAGGTGTTTGTCGCCACGCTGCTGCTGCTGTTCTGCCTGTGCATCGCCATGCTGTTTGCTTATCGCCTGATGCGCGATGTCACCGGCCCGATTCGCAATATGGTTACCACCGTTGACCGCATTCGCCGCGGCCAGCTGGACAGTCGCGTGGATGGCTACATGCTGGGCGAACTGAGTATTCTTAAGAACGGTATCAATGCGATGGCGATGTCGCTTACTGCATATCACGAAGAGATGCAGCAGAACATCGATCAGGCCACTTACGATCTGCGCGAAACGCTGGAACAGCTGGAGATTCAGAACGTGGAGCTGGATCTGGCGAAGAAGCGCGCGCAGGAAGCGGCGCGTATCAAATCGGAATTTCTCGCCAACATGTCGCATGAGCTGCGTACGCCGCTCAATGGCGTGATCGGCTTTACCCGCCAGATGCTGAAAACCGGACTGAGCACCAACCAGCGCGACTACATGAGCACCATCGAGCGTTCGGCGAATAACCTGCTAAGCATCATTAACGACGTGCTCGATTTTTCGAAACTGGAAGCCGGCAAGCTGGTGCTGGAGTCTATCCCCTTCCCACTGCGCGCCACGCTGGATGAGACGCTGGTGCTGCTGGCACCGTCCGCCCATGACAAAGGACTGGAAATTACCGTCTGCCTGGAAAAACAGGTGCCGGACAATGTGATTGGCGATCCGCTGCGTCTGCAGCAGATCATGATCAACCTGATTGGCAACGCGATTAAATTCACCGAGCACGGACATATCGATTTACGCGTTGAGTTACGCAGCATCAGCGCCACGCGCGTCGAGCTGGAGATTCAGGTGCATGACACCGGCATTGGCATCGCCGAACAGCAACAGTCGCAGCTGTTCCAGGCGTTTCGCCAGGCCGATGCCAGTATCACACGGCGTCATGGCGGTACCGGTTTAGGGCTGGTCATCACGCAGAAACTGGTGAGCGAAATGGGCGGTGAAATTGCCTTCCACAGCCGTCCGAACCAGGGTTCGACTTTCTGGGTACACATTCATCTCGATCTCAATCCGAATGCGCCAGCCATTCCACGCATGCTGGACGATCTGCGCGCCACGCCGCTGGCTTATATCGAGCCGCACCCGGCGGTGGCGAAAGCGGTGCAGGAGATGCTAAGCATCACGCCGCTGCAAGTGCAGCATTTCTCCAGCCTGGATGAGATGCCCGACACGCACTTCCCGCTTCTGCTGATGGGATGGCCGGTAACTGAACCGCATCCCGCGACGCTGCCGGATGCGTTAATTAACCGTTTGCATGCGCGTGCCGATTCGGTACTGCTGGCGCTACCCAGTGAAATGATGCTGTTTGCCGACGAACTGCGGGCTCGCGGGATTGCCGGTTGTATCGCCAAGCCGATTTCGTTGACGCGCTTGCTGCCGATGCTGCTGGACTTACATGACTGGCAAAGCGATGCGCTGCCACGCGGGACACGCCAACCGCTGACGGTGATGGCGGTGGATGATAATCCTGCCAACCTGAAACTGATTGGCGCGTTGCTGGAGGAACAGGTGCAGCACATCATTCTGTGTGATAACGCCGAGCAGGCGATTCGCCAGGCGCGACTGCACAAGCTGGACGTGATTCTGATGGACATTCAGATGCCGGATATTGATGGCATCCGCGCCAGCGAAATCATCCGCGGCCTGCCGTTGCATGCCACCACGCCGATTGTTGCCGTTACCGCCCATGCGCTGGATGGCGAACGTGCGCAGCTCATCAACGCTGGCATGAACGACTATTTGGCAAAGCCGATTGACGAGGACAAATTGAGCCAGCTGCTGCAGCGTTACGCGCCAAACCGAGTCACGCCGCAGCCGCAACAGCCGGAAGTAGCGCCATCGCTGGACTGGACATTAGCGCTGCGTCAGGCCGCCAACAAACCTGATTTAGCCCGCGATCTGCTGCAAATGCTGCTCGATTTCCTGCCGGAAGTGGAAGCGCGCGTTGAGAGTGCGATAGCGAGTAATGATGTGATGGGATTGCGGGAGATTATCCACAAGCTGCACGGCAGCGCCAGCTACAGCGGCGTACCGCGCCTGAAGCAGTTGTGTCAGCAGTTGGAGAAGAGTTTGCATCAGGAAAGTGATATCGAAGCGCTGGAGCCGGAGTTGCTGGAGTTGAGCGATGAGATGGCAAACGTGGCGCGTGAGGCGCGGAAGTTATTGGCGTTGGGTTAATTGCGTGTGGTGATGGACCCGGTTGGCATAAATGCCGCCCTTACGACGGCATCTGTAGGGTCGCCATTCATGGCGACCGACTTATAACCCTTTGCCCGCTTTGATGGCCGCGGCCACATTGCGCGCTGTCAGGCGTACGTTCTGCGCTGCATTGGCCAGCGCCTCTTCCAGCGTGCAGATGCCAAACAGTACGCTAAACACCGCATCTAGCCCATGTTGATGCACCACGCCGACATCCGCGGTTAAACTTCCGGCAATGCCAATCACCGGCTTATTAAACTGCTTCGCGACTTTTGCCACGCCAATCGGTACCTTGCCGTTGATGCTTTGACTATCAATGCGCCCTTCGCCGGTAATCACCAGATCGGCATCTTTCACCTGTTCGGCCAGACCCAGGGCTTCAGTGACAATCTCAATACCGCTGCGTAATTCGGCCTGGCAAAACGCATGCAGCGCCGCGCCCATGCCGCCTGCCGCACCGCCGCCATCAATGTGTAAAACATCAATATCCAGATCGCGATGAATCAGGGTGGCGTAATGTTCCAGTGCTTTGTCCAATTGCTGCACCAACTCCGGCGTCGCACCTTTTTGCGGGCCGAATATCGCCGAAGCGCCCTTTTCACCGGTGAGTGGATTGCTGACATCGCAGGCCACCTCAAAGCGGCACTGCTTAATACGCGGATCCAGCTGTTCGATATCAATGCGCGCCAGCTGCGGCAATGCACCGCCGCCATAGGCAATTTCCTTGCCGTGCTCATCCAGCAGATGCGCGCCCAGCGCCTGCATCATGCCAGAACCGCCATCGTTGGTGGCGCTGCCGCCAATGCCGATGATGATGTGATCGACACCGCGATCAAGCGCATCTTTGAGCAGCTCGCCGGTGCCGAACGAGGTGGTAATCAGCGGATCGCGCTGTGCTGCAGGCACTAACTCCAGCCCGCTGGCCGCCGCCATTTCGATAAACGCGGTACGCTCATCGCCAGATAAACCGTAGAACGCCTCCACTGGCTTGCCGAGCGGTCCAGTAACCGTCAGCCTGACAATGTTTCCCTGCGTTGCCGCCACCATCGCTTCAACCGTGCCTTCACCACCGTCGGCAACCGGTATTTTCACGTAGTCAGCTTCAGGAAAAATCTCGCGGAAACCCGCTTCAATCGCCGAAGCCACTTCCAGGGCGGATAAACTCTCTTTATATGAATCCGGTGCGATGACAATTTTCATAGGCAATCCAGCGCGGTTGATGACGGACATCCGTCCTGCGAAGATAGCGAGCCGTCCGGCATCCGCAGATGCCGGACGATTGCACTACCGGGTGATCTCAACTTTCGCTAATTTTTCATAATAGCAGGCCAGTGCGCTATGGTCGGAAGTGCCCTGTCCGTCTACCTTCAGCGCTTGCATCATCTCCATTACGGCAGCGGTCAGCGGCAGATGCGCACCAATGTCGTGGGAGGTATCCAGCGCATTCGCCAGATCTTTAATATGCAGATCGATACGGAAGCCCGGCTTGAAGTTACGATCCAGCACCATCGGCGCTTTGGCATCCAGCACCGTGCTGCCCGCCAGACCGCCGCGAATCGCCTGATATACCAGCTCAGGATTCACACCCGCTTTGGTTGCCAGCGACAGCGCTTCCGACATCGCTGCGATGTTAAGCGCCACAATCACCTGATTGGCCAGCTTGGTAACGTTGCCCGCACCGATATCGCCGGTATGCACTACCGAACCCGCCATCGCTTTCATGATGTCGTAGCACTGGTCAAATACGGCTTTATCGCCACCCACCATCACCGATAGCGTACCTTCGATCGCTTTCGGCTCACCGCCGCTTACCGGTGCATCCAGCATTTTGATGCCTTTTGCCGCCAGCGCATCATGCACTTCACGGCTGGCCAACGGCGCGATGGAGCTCATGTCGATAACGATCAGGCCCGGCTTCGCCCCTTCGATGATGCCGTTGGCGCCGAGGCACACCTCTTTTACCTGCGGCGAATTCGGCACCATAGTGATCAACACATCTACCTGCTCGGCGACCTCTTTTGGCGTCTTCGCCACGGTAGCGCCCAGCTCCACCAGCTCTGCTTCGTTGCTGACATTATGGTCGCGTACCACCAGCGAATAACCGGCTTTCACCAGGTTTTTACTCATCGGTTTGCCCATGATGCCGAGGCCGATAAATCCAATTTTCATTGCCTTTCCTCTCAGTCAGTTATTTTTTAAATTTGTCACACAGCGCCTGCGTGGCGTTACGGAATACACCCAGATCGCTGCCTACCGCGACAAAGCTGGCACCCCACTCCAGATAGCGGCGCGCATCGGCTTCGACCGGGGCGAGAATGCCGCTGGGTTTCCCCGCTGCTTTAGCGCGTTCAAACACGTGTTTAATCACTTTCAATACTTCGGGATGCGCGGGCTGGCCGAGATAGCCGAGCGCTGCCGAGAGATCGCCTGGCCCAACAAAGATGCCATCGACACCCTCCACCGCGGCGATAGCATCAATGTTGTCCACCGCTTGTTGGGTTTCGATCTGCACCAGCACCGTAATGTTGTCGTTGATGGTGCTGTTGTAGTCCGGCAGCGTGCCGTACATGTTGCTGCGGTGTGAAACCGAGACACCGCGTATGCCAGCCGGCGGATAGCGGGTTGACGCGACCGCGCGAATCGCTTCTTCCTCGGTTTCCACGAACGGCACCAGGAAGTTGTAGAAGCCGATATCCAGCAGACGCTTAATGATGATCGGTTCATTGCACGGCGGACGCACCACCGGCGCGCTGTGACTGCCCTTCAGTGCCATCAGCTGCGGCACAAAAGTGGTGATGTCGTTCGGTGCGTGTTCGCCATCCAGTACCAGCCAGTCAAAGCCCGCCAGGCCCAGTACTTCGGTGGTAAGGGGGTTAGCTAGCGCACACCAGCTGCCAATCAGGGTTTCTCCTGCCAGCAGACGGCGACGAAAATTATTCGGCCAGGCATTGCTCATTGTCTTCACTCCTGTCGGTCACAGCAGGCTCCCGCGCGGGGAGCCGGAAAAGTTAGCGCACCAGGCACGGACGCTTGTTATCAAAGGTCCAGTTCGGTACGAGGAACTGCATGGCCTGCGCATCATCGCGCGCGCCCAGACCGTGTTTCTGATACAGCGCATTAGCCTGCATGACCTGATCCATATCCAGCTCAACGCCGAGACCCGGTTTTTGCGGCACCTGCACCATGCCGCCTTTTATCTGGAACGGCTCTTTGGTCAGGCGCTGATTGCCTTCCTGCCAAATCCAGTGCGTATCGATAGCGGTAATCGCGCCCGGCGCGGCGGCGGCGACGTGGGTAAACATCGCCAGTGATACATCGAAGTGGTTGTTAGAGTGCGACCCCCAAGTCAGGCCGAAGTCGTGGCACATTTGCGCCACGCGCACCGAACCCTGCATCGTCCAGAAGTGCGGATCGGCCAGCGGGATATCGACCGATTGCAGCGACAGCGTGTGGCCCATTTGACGCCAGTCGGTGGCGATCATATTGGTGGCGGTCGGCATGCCGGTGGCGCGACGAAACTCAGCCATCACTTCGCGACCGGAATAGCCCTGCTCAGCACCGCACGGATCTTCCGCATACGCCAGCACACCTTTCAGCTGCTTGCCGAGCAGAATCGCTTCGTTCAGCGACCAGGCGCCGTTAGGATCGAGCGTGATACGCGCCTGGGGGAAACGCTTCGCCAGCGCCGTCACCGCTTCGGCCTCTTCACCACCGCGCAGCACGCCGCCTTTCAGTTTGAAATCGTTAAAACCATATTTTTCATAAGCCGCTTCCGCCAGCCGCACCACCGTATCCGGCGTCAGCGCTTCTTCATGGCGCAGGCGATACCAATCGCATTTGTCATGTTCCTGACTCTGATACGGCAGCGACGTTTTCTTGCGGTCGCCGACGTAGAACAGGTAGCCGAGCATTTCTACGCGGTCGCGCTGCTGCCCATCGCCGAGCAGCGAGGCCACGTTAACCCCCAAATGCTGCCCCAGCAGATCAAGCAGCGCCGCTTCAATACCGGTCACCACATGAATGGTGGTGCGCAAGTCGAAGGTTTGGTTGCCGCGCCCGCTGGAATCGCGGTCGGCAAAGGTGCTGCGCACCAGATTGAGGATGTTTTTGTATTCGCCAACGGTTTTCTGCACCACCAGCGCCTCTGCATCCTCCAGCGTCTGGCGAATCTTTTCGCCGCCCGGAATTTCACCCACACCGGTATGACCGGCATTGTCTTTAATGATAACGATATTGCGGGTGAAGAACGGCGAATGCGCGCCACTCAGGTTGAGCAACATACTGTCGTAACCGGCCACCGGAATGACCTGCAGCGATATGATTTTCGGTGTCTGACTCATTTTCTGCTCCTTAGACTTAGCCGCGACCGAAGGCCGGACGCTTGCGGTCGAATGACCAATTGGGAACCAGATACTGCATAGCGGTGGCGTCATTACGCGCACCAACTGGCAGCGATTTGTACAATGCGTTGGCCTGATGCAAACGATCCCAATCCAGCTCAACGCCGAGGCCCGGCTTATCCGGCACGGCAATTTTGCCGTTGCGGATCTGCAGCGGCTCTTTGGTCAGGCGCTGATCGCCCTCCTGCCAAATCCAGTGCGTATCAATGGCGGTCGGTTTGCCCGGCGCCGCCGCGCCCACATGAGTGAACATCGCCAGCGAAATGTCGAAGTGGTTATTCGAGTGACAACCCCAGGTTAATCCCCAATCGTCACACAGTTGCGCTACCCGTACCGCGCCGCTCAGCGTCCAGAAGTGCGGATCGGCCAGCGGAATATCGACGGAGTTGAGCATCACCGCGTGGTTCATTTCGCGCCAGTTGGTGGCAATCATATTGGTGGCGACCGGCAATCCGGTGGCGCGGCGGAATTCGGCCATTACTTCGCGTCCGGAATAGCCCTGTTCGGCACCGCACGGATCTTCGGCGTAGGTCAGCACATCACCCATGCCCTTACATAAGCGAATGGCTTCGTCGAGCGTCCAGGCGCCGTTGGGATCGACGGTAATGCGTGCATCGGGGAAACGTTTTTTCAGTGCCGCCGCCGACTCAATCTCCTGCTCGCCCGGTAGCACGCCGCCTTTGAGTTTGAAATCTTTGAAGCCGTATTTGTCCTGTGCCGCTTCCGCCAGACGCACCACGGATTCCGGTGTTAGCGCTTCCTGATGGCGCAAGTGGTACCAATCGTGGCTGGCCCCTTCGCCGGTCAAATACGGCAAATCGGTTTTACGGCGATCGCCGAGATAGAACAGATAACCAAGTACCGTCACTTCATCACGCTGCTGACCTGGACCGAGCAGTTCCGCCACCGGCACGCCGAGGCATTGGCCGAGCAGATCGAGCAGTGCCGCTTCCAGCGCGGCGACCGCGTTGACGCGCAGTTCGAAGGTCCACGCGCCTTTGCCGAACGTATCGAAATCCGCCGACTGGTTGCCTTTATGCACCTGCTGCACCAGACGATTCATACGAGCAATCTGCTGGCCTTTAACCTGCGGAATCGCCTCAATCAGCGTTTGGTAGATGGTTTCACCGCCTGGTGCTTCACCGACGCCGGTATGTCCCGCGCTGTCAGTGAGCACCACGATATTGCGGGTGAAGCAGGCGCTGTGCGCGCCCCCGATGTTGAGCAGCATGCTGTCGTAACCGGCAACCGGAATCACCTGCATTTCGGTGATCACCGGCGTGCTTTGCGTAGTCATATTCCGTCCTTATGGCCTGGTTTTCAGCTCGACGCGCTTGATATCGCCCGCAATCACCAGGAAGCTAAATGCGGCGACAAAGGCATGGATACCGACATAAATCAGCGCGCCTTCGAAGGATCCGCTGGTGGCGATGATGTAACCGATAGCAATTGGCGTGACGATGCCGGAGAAGTTACCGAACATGTTGAACAGACCCCCGCTCAGGCCGCTGATCTCTTTCGGTGCGGTATCCGCCATCACCGCCCAACCCAGCGCACCAATGCCTTTCCCAAAGAACGCCAGGGCCATGAAGAACACCACTACCCATTCAGTGTCGGTGTAGTTACACATCACCATCGAAATGGAAAGCAGCATGCCGAGCACAATCGGCGTTTTACGCGCGATATTCAGCGAGCCGGTTTTACGCATCAGGTAATCGGAAATCACACCGCCCAATACGCCACCGAGGAAGCCGCACACCGCCGGGATCGAAGCGATAAAGCCGGCTTTCAGAATCGACATGCCGCGCGCCTGCACCAGATACACCGGGAACCAGGTAATAAAGAAGTAAGTTAAAGCGTTGACGCAATACTGGCCGAGATAGATGCCCAGCATCATGCGTGAGGAGAGCAGCTGTTTAATTTGAAACCACTTCTCGCTCCAGCTGACTTTGCGGTCATCCTTTTTGGCGTCCATGTTGATCAGCGCACCGCCCTGCTCCATGTACTCCAGCTCGGCTTTATTAACGCCCGGATGATCGGTGGGATCGTGGATCACTTTCAGCCAGATGAAGCTGAGGATGATGCCCAATCCGCCCATGAACCAGAACACGTGAGCCCAGCCCACTTCTGATACCAGCCAACCCATGATGGGCGCGAAAATCACCGTGGCGAAGTATTGCGCCGAGTTGAAGATCGCTACGGCGGTGCCGCGCTCCTGCGCCGGGAACCAGGCCGCAACAATACGGCTGTTGCCGGGGAAGGATGGCGCCTCAGCTAAACCCACCAGGAATCGCAACATAAACAATGAAACGATGATGCCGAAGCCGCTGAATACATCGACGAAGCCTTGCAGCAAGGTAAACAGCGACCAGGTGAAGATGCTCCAGAAGTAGACGCGTTTTGAGCCGAAGCGGTCGAGCAGCCAGCCGCCCGGAATCTGACCAATCACATAAGCCCACGAGAAGGCGGAGAAGATGTAGCCCAGTCCGACTGTATCGAGACCGATATCTTTGGACATTGCCGAACCGGCAATCGAAATGGTTGCGCGGTCACCGTAGTTGAACGAGGTGACGATAAATAACATCACCACAATCCAGTAACGGGCATTGGTGCGCTTTTGCACCGCTTCCGCTGTCTGGCTGAAACTATTCATGATGCACTCCTGAAATATAGCGTGAGCTACATCCGCTCTGACTGCATACACATCGCGTTGGGTATCAGAGAGAAGTTGGGTTAAACACGGCGATTTTTATATTTGGCAAAACGATGATGCGTCGTGACGAATAACCTAACGTTGAAGAACGAGAATCAGTATAGGAACAGCCTGGCGGCGAAACATTGGAAGAAAGCATGAGGATTAAGGATGAATAAGAATGATTTTATGGCATCTGCACATAACGCTGCGGCGTGGCTCACGGAACGCTTTTTTTCACCCTGATTTTGCCTGGTAAACGTACAGGCCGACCACAGTTTGTGAGTCCCTTCACTTGCGTTTGGATAAACGAACCAAATTCCGCGGATAAATCCCCTTAAAGCCAGTCAGTTGCACAATGCGTTACGCAAATACCCCTGCATATACTGAGGCTGGCAAAAAACGATGACGTGATGAACACATTTAAACCGCGCTGCTAAGTACAGTGCGACGAACTGGAAGGTGAGCAATGAACCGTCCTCTGACAGAAAAACCGCTCTATATCAAAGTACACGATGCCGATAACGTGGCAATCGTGGTCAACAATCAGGGATTGCCGTCAGGCACCCGTTTCGACGACGGACTGCAACTGACTGAGCATGTGCCGCAGGGGCATAAAGTCGCGCTGAGCGACATCCCGCAAGATGGCGCCATCCTGCGCTACGGCGAGGTGATTGGCTACGCGCTGCGTCCGATCGCCCAAGGTAGCTGGATTGAAGAATCACTGGTGGCGCTGCCCGAAGCACCACCGCTCACTAGTTTGCCACTGGCGAACAATGTGCCGCCCGCCTTGCCGCCGCTGGAAGGTTACACTTTCGAAGGCTATCGCAACGCCGATGGCAGCGTCGGAACGCGCAATCTTCTCGGTATCACCACCAGCGTTCACTGCGTGGCGGGTGTAGTGGATTACGTGGTGCAGATAATCGAACGTGATTTATTGCCGCGTTATCCCAATGTCGACGGCGTGGTGGCGCTGAATCACCTTTATGGCTGCGGCGTGGCAATCAATGCGCCCGCTGCTGTGGTGCCGATTCGCACCATTCACAACCTGGCTTTGAATCCCAATTTCGGTGGCGAAGTGATGATCGTCAGCCTCGGCTGCGAGAAATTACAGCCGGAACGTCTGCTGACCGGCACACCGGATGTGCAGGCCATTTCACTGGATGACAACGACATTGTGCGTTTGCAGGATGAGCGGCTGGTGGGCTTTGGTGCGATGGTGGATGAAATCCTGCAGGTCGCCGAGCGCCATCTGAAAAAGCTCAATCAACGCCAGCGCGAAACCTGTCCAGCATCAGAGCTGGTGATCGGCACGCAGTGTGGCGGCAGCGATGCCTTCTCGGGCGTAACGGCGAATCCCGCCGTGGGATTTGCTTCTGATTTGCTGGTGCGCTGTGGTGCAACGGTGATGTTCTCGGAAGTGACCGAAGTGCGTGATGCCATTCATCTGCTAACGCCACGCGTGGTAGATGAAGCCGTTGGTCAACGGCTGCTGGAAGAGATGGCGTGGTATGACGATTATCTCAGCCAGGGGCAAACCGATCGCAGCGCCAATCCCTCACCGGGCAACAAAAAAGGTGGGCTGGCGAATGTGGTGGAGAAAGCGCTGGGCTCGATTGCTAAATCAGGTCGCAGCCCGATTGTTGAAGTGTTATCGCCAGGACAGCGCCCAACCAAACGCGGGCTAATTTATGCGGCCACGCCAGCCAGCGATTTCGTCTGTGGCACGCAGCAGATGGCATCGGGCATTACCTTGCAGGTGTTCACCACCGGACGCGGCACGCCTTACGGGTTGGCGGCTATCCCAGTGATTAAAATGGCGACGCGCAATGCGCTGGCTGAGCGCTGGCATGATTTGATGGATATTAATGCCGGAACCATTGCAACCGGTGAAGAGAGTATTGAGCAGGTCGGCTGGCGACTGTTTGAGTTGATTCTGGATATAGCCAGCGGACGCAAGCAAACGTGGTCGGATCGCTGGGGGATTCGCAATCAGCTGGCGGTATTTAATCCCGCGCCGGTAACGTAATGGCTAATCTGGCAGGTTAATGTAGGGTCGCCATTCATGGCGACCTTATTCATTACAGCAACTTACCCCAGCTCTCCACCCACGGCGATGTCACCGATTCTGGTTCAGGATGTTCCGTCGCATCCACCAGTAACACCTCTCCAACACGCTTTGCACTTTGATCCTGCAAGGTGACATCGAAGGTTTTACCTGCACCACAGAAATTGTCATAGCTGCTGTCACCCAAGCCAATCACACCGTAACGTAATTCTGGCTGATAACCCAGCTCATCACGCACCGCGACATACAGGCGGGCAATGTTATCCGGGAAGTCGCCCTGTCCGGTGGTTGAGGTGACAATCAGCACGACATCTTTGCTGTATGCCTGCCAATCTGCCATCGACGGATCTTCGAACACCTGCACGTCATGGCCCTGCTCTTCCAGCACCGTCTGTGCTTCTTCAGCCACCAGCAGTGCATTGCCGTAAACCGTACCTGTAAAAATGCCAATCTTTGCCATCTTGCCGCTCCTTTATTCTGTCGGCTTATCCTGGACTGCATCAAGGGCAAACTCAACCCTGGGAACATCAGGGATCTGATCCTGCCAGCCGAACTGCTCAAGCATCTGCTGCCAGACGCGATCCAACCCGGCACGAATCACTAAGGGCTCGCCGGTGACAGGATGGGTAAAGCGGAGTGCGCTGGCGTGTAACATCAGGCGATTAAGGCCAAAGTGTGCCGCCGCACCACGATTCTGGCGCAGATCGCCGTGTGCGCTGTCACCAATAATCGGATGACGCAGATGCACCATGTGACGACGCAGCTGATGTTTACGGCCAGTGTGCGGCGCCATCTCAACCAACGTATAGCGCGCGGTGTTATAACGGCTGATGGCGACCGGCATTTCTACATGTGCAAGAGCCTGATAATCCGTTACCGCCGGTTGTGCCACGGGTTCTTGCGTGGCGAATTTGTCAGCAATCTTATCCAGTTCTTCCACCAGCGGATAATCCAGCGTCGCGTCGCCTTCAAGCCAGCCGCGCAACACCGCATGATAGGTTTTCTGCATCTGATGCTGTTCAAACTGCTGCGCCAGCAAATGGGCGACTTCGCTCGATAATCCCATCAGCAATACGCCCGAGGTGGGGCGATCAAGGCGATGCACGGTGAAAACGTGCTGACCAATCTGATCGCGTACCGTTTGCATCACCACCACTTTTTCATTGCGATCGAGCCAACTGCGATGCACCAGCCAACCGGCCGGTTTATTTACGGCGACCAGCCATTCATCTTGATAGAGGATTTCGAGCATCAGGCGGAAGGTTCCTGGAACAGCGCATCAAAGTGGTTGATTGTCAGCAATAACGCCGCATAACCCGACGTGTCGGCTGGTAATGCCACTTCATAATAAGGTGCGATAGCGAAATTTTGTGGTAACGGCGCACCGCTCTCAAGCAGCGCATAAAAACGCGGCATCAACACCCATTGCAGCCATTGCAGTGGCTCCATGGTATCGAGACAGAAAGGTTCGGTACTGGCGAAGGCGTTCGCCTCAGGCGATTGCGTCTGCCAGTGGCCGTGTTCGCGCATTACTGCTTCGACCTGCTGCAGGCGTTGAATAATCATTTGCGATGACATACGCCACCTCCAGAGAAAAATTGGGCGGCAAGCATATCATCAGTCACGCCCTGCGCAAAAAAGGCATAAAAAAAGGGAGCACTGTGATTACAGTGCTCCCGGTTTTCGTTTGCAGCATTCCAGCTACTGCTGTGCTCCCTGCTCATCCATGACAACTTTTCCTGCGCTTTCCATCGCTTGTCATCATGACATTGGTCCCTGGCATCCTGGCCCGCCACATTCCGCGTGGCTCTCATTCTCCGTCCTGGAGGTGTCCCTTACTCAATCCTGAGTGTCCTGCTTCATCCTGAAGCCTTCCTTGTGCCGTAAACTCCGTTACGTTCCCGCCTCATGGCTGACATTCTCCTGAACGTCTCTTAATCCCCAGCATCCTGCCAGTGGTGACTATTCTCCCAGAAACCATCGCAATAACAACCCAGTAAGACGCGTTAATAGATTGAGTCCTGTTTTGATTTTCAGATAGATGCCATAAGTTCATGATTCACAATATTTTTACATTTAGGGCTTCCATTACTCTGCGGCATGATCTAGCGATCTCTCACACATCACGTGAGAGATCTCTCACAAGGCACGCCCTTAAAATCTGCAAATCAATCACTAACTGGCTGTAATGCATTAAGAAATGTCTCAACAGAATTCGCCAGTATTTCACGCCTTTTAGTACCAGGCTCTTCCAGAATGACCTCACCCGTAAGATTGCACAGCGCTATCACATCATTATCTGAGTCAGTGGTGGCAATAAATAACGTTGGCGCTTGTCTTAAGCGGCGCTTCATTACCAGATGACCAATCAGGTTTTCCTGCAAGCGGGTGAAATCCGCTTCGCTCCACACCTGCAGTAATGTAATCGCCCGCTGCTCAAACCTTGCTGTCATATCGCCAGCAAATTGCGTGGTGTAAAACGCACTAATTTCTGGTTGTAGCTGGAGCTCCAGCGCGCGCTCCACCGCTTCAAGCGTGGCAGGCAGCGTAAAAGATTGCGGCTGCCATAATACGCGGTCATCCAGCGTACTAACAATGCAGTCGGAAGGGACGCCAATCAGTTCGGCGCTGGCGGGCAAATGCCCGGTTTGTTGCTGCCAATGTTCAACGTAGCGGGCGGTAAATTCACGCAGAGCATCTACGGTTTGCTGCATCATTCATATTCTCGCAGGTGTTAGGTTACACTTAACCACTTTGATGAAATTTAGTGGTAACTGTATGTCTTCTGAAAACCGGGATCAGGCACTAAGCGGCCTGACCTTAGGTAAGCCCACGGCTTATGTAGATCGCTACGATAACACGCTGCTGCAATCGGTGCCGCGCAGCCTTAATCGTGAACCGCTTGGGCTGTATCCGGATAATCTGCCGTTTAGCGGCGCGGATATCTGGACGCTATACGAACTCTCCTGGCTCAACAGCAAAGGCGTTCCACAGGTGGCGGTGGGCGAAGTTGTGCTACGCGCCGACAGCCAAAACCTGATCGAGTCGAAGAGTTTCAAGCTCTATCTTAACAGTTTTAATCAGACAGTTTTCGCCGACTGGGGTGAAGTGCGCCAGACGCTGGAGCGCGATCTCAGCGCCTGCGCAAACGGCGAGGTCAGCGTGGCGCTGTTCCGTCTCAGCGAAGTGGAAGGCCAGCCAATTGGTCACTTTAATGGCGAAGTGATTGATGAGCAGGATATTGAGATTCACGATTACGGATTCAATGCGGATTATCTGGCGCAGGCTGCAGGCCGCGAGATTGTTGAAGAAACCCTGGTTAGCCATTTGCTGAAATCCAACTGCTTAATCACCAATCAGCCTGACTGGGGCTCGGTGATGATTCGTTATAAAGGCCCGCGGATTGATCGCGAAGCGCTGCTGCGTTATCTCATCTCATTCCGTCAGCATAATGAGTTTCACGAGCAGTGTGTTGAGCGCATTTTTAATGACGTTCAGCGCTTTTGTCAGCCAGAAGCATTGACCGTCTATGCACGCTATACGCGTCGCGGCGGCCTGGATATCAATCCGTGGCGCAGTAACGTGCCCTTCTCTCCGGGATTTTCCCGCCTGGTTCGCCAGTAACAGATTGCGAGACGCCTCGCAGGCCGCTACACGGATGCGCGGTTCCTCTTGAGCATTCACGGGGGACAACGTTACTCTGTTGAAGGCGCGATTGAAAAGCATGCGCGACCAGGGATTTTCGTCGCTGCGTTAATAAGTTAAGCGCAGCGTCATCAGCCACGCATTTGCGTCTAAAGGAGTTCTCTTGATTACACATATCAGCCCGCTTGGCTCGATGGATCTGCTATCCCAGCTTGAAGTTGACATGCTGAAGCGCACTGCCAGCAGCGACCTTTATCAGCTGTTTCGTAACTGTTCTCTTGCGGTACTCAATTCGGGTAGCCAGACCGACAGCAGTCAGGAATTGCTCTCGCGCTTCGAAAACTTCGATATCAATGTGTTGCGTCGTGAGCGCGGTGTAAAACTGGAGCTTATCAACCCGCCGGAAGAAGCGTTTGTTGATGGCCGTATTATTCGTTCGCTGCAGGCCAACCTGTTTGCGGTACTGCGCGATATTCTGTTTGTGAATGGTCATCTCTCCGCGATCGAACGTTTCCAGCCTGAAGATACCGAAGACTCCGCGCACATCACTAACCAGGTGTTTTCGATTCTGCGTAACGCCCGCGCGCTGCATATCGGCGAATACCCGAATACCGTGGTTTGTTGGGGCGGTCACTCAATCAATGCGGTGGAGTATCAATATTGCCGCAACGTGGGTACGCAGATGGGCTTACGTGAACTCAACATCTGTACCGGCTGCGGGCCTGGCGTCATGGAAGCACCAATGAAAGGCGCGGCCGTCGGTCATGCGCAACAGCGCTATCACGACAGCCGCTTTATCGGCTTAACCGAACCGTCAATCATTGCTGCTGAGCCACCGAATCCGTTGGTCAATGAGCTGATCATCATGCCGGATATTGAAAAACGCCTCGAAGCTTTTGTGCGTATGGCTCACGGTATTGTGATCTTCCCTGGCGGCGTCGGCACGGCAGAAGAGTTCTTGTATTTGCTGGGTATTCTGATGAATCCGCACAACAGCGAGCAGGTGTTGCCACTGATTCTGACCGGCCCTAAAGAGAGCGCCGATTACTTCCGCGTGCTGGATGATTTTATTGTTAACACGCTGGGCGAAGCAGCACGTAAGCACTACAAAATCATCATTGATGACGCCGCTGAAGTCGCGCGTCTGATGAAAAAAGCCATGCCACAGGTGAAGGAATATCGTCGCGAAACCGGCGATGCGTATAGCTTCAACTGGTCGATTCGTATTGCACCGGAATTACAGGTTCCCTTCCTGCCCACGCACGAGAATATGGCTAACCTGAAGTTGTTCCCGGATCAACCTGCCGAGCTGTTGGCAGCCGATCTGCGCCGCGCCTTCTCCGGGATTGTCGCCGGAAACGTTAAAGAGATAGGGATCCGTGAAATCCGCGAGAAAGGCCCTTACAAGCTGCATGGCGATGCCAATCTCATGCATCGCATGGATGAGCTTTTACAGGGCTTTGTCGCGCAGCAGCGCATGAAGCTGCCGGGCAGCGCTTACACGCCTTGCTACGAAATCATCAAATAACCCATCAGGAAGGCAGCCTGCGGGCTGCCGCTATCGCTATGTCGTTTCATCTTCTTATCATTGATGCGCTTAATCTGATTCGTCGTCTGCATGCCGTGCAAGGATCCCCGTGCCGTGACAGCTGCGTTGCCGCCTTGCATCAGTTATTAGGCCACACTCAGCCCACGCACGTGGTGGCGGTTTTTGATAGTCACGATCGTCAGCCGGGTTGGCGTCATCAACTTCTGCCGGATTACAAAGCGGGTCGCCCGCCGATGCCCGAAGATTTGCATCTGGAGATGCCAGCGCTGCAGGAAGCCTTCCGCGCCGTCGGCGTCAGTTGCTGGGTCGCCGATGTAGACGAAGCTGACGATCTTGCTGCCACGCTGGCGGTGAAAATGGCTGACGCCGGTCATCAGGCAACGATTGTGTCCACCGATAAAGGCTATTGTCAGCTACTGGCCCCCAACATTCGCATTCGCGACTATTTTCAGAAGCGTTGGCTGGATGTGCCCTTTATTGAGCAAGAGTTTGGCGTCTCGCCTGCACAGTTACCCGATTACTGGGGATTATGCGGTATCAGCAGCAGTAAAATCCCCGGCGTGCCTGGCATTGGCCCCAAAAGCGCCCGCGAGTTGCTGATGCAGTTTGGCTCGCTGGACGCAATCTATCAGCAATGGGATCAGGTTCCTGGCAAGTGGCAGGGGAAATTACAGGAACAGCGAGAAATGGCGGAAATCTGCCGTGAGGTATCAACGTTGAAACGCGATTTAGTGTTGCAGGGCAATCTCAATACGTTGAGATATCAGGCAAAATAACGGTCGCCATAAATGGCGCCCCTACGTTTACAGAGCGCGGTTTTCGTAGGGTGCGCATTGATGCGCACCAGGAATAATATAGCGTTTTCAAAATGCATCCTGCGAAAGAATTTGCGCTAGAACAAGACGAGTAAACGCAGCCAACCCCCCTGTAGTGCAAAGTATGAATCTGGCATCCTGCGAAAGAATTTGCGCTACGGCAAGGCGGCAAGTGCGCGAGTCTCCGGGAGCAGACATCAGTATGTGACCGGGGCGAGCAAACGCAGCCCCCTGTAGTGCAAAATATGAATCTGGTATCCTGCGAAAGAATTTGCGCTACAGCAAGGCGGCAAGTGCGCGAGTCCCCGGGAGCATACATCAGTATGTGACCGGGGCGAGCAAACGCAGCCAACGCGGCTGTAGTGCAAATTATGAAGCAGGATTAGCGCTCGTCGCGACGCCCGCCAACTGCCGCCCAAAACCGGCGCACGTGTACCGTCACTTCTTCGCGATCGTGATACAGCTGACGCGCCTGAATCTGCGCATTGATGCCCTGCGCTTTCAGCGCGTCATCGATCATCGCCAGATTCTGCGTCACTTCTTCGTAGCGTTTCTTCATGGGCAGCTTGAGGTTGAAGATAGCTTCACGGCACCAGCCATTTACCAGCCACTCGGTCATCAGGCTGGCCACACGTACCGGTTTTTCCACCATGTCGCACACCAGCCAACTGATGTTGGTACGCGGCGGGCGGAATTTAAAACCATCTTCGCGGCAGTGCGTGACTTGTCCGGTATCCATGAGGCTTGGCGCCATCGGGCCGTTATCCACCGCAAACACCCACATGCTGCGCTTCACCAGTTGATAGGTCCAACCGCCTGGACAAGCGCCGAGATCGACGGCGTACATGCCGCTGGCTAAACGCTCATCCCATTCATCGGCGGGCACAAATACGTGAAATGCCTCTTCCAGCTTGAGCGTGGAACGGCTCGGCGCATCGGAGGGGAACTTCAGGCGCGGAATGCCCATGTAGAACGGCGAGTTGTTTTCTGGCAGCGAATAACCGACATAACATGTGCCCGGTGCAATAAAGAAGACGTGCACCACCGGACGCTTCGGCGTTTCGTAGTTAAGCAGGATTTTGCTTTCACGCAGACTGGCACGCAGCGGCACGGTTAACTTGCGGCAGAACTTGGTGAGCTCCTTCGCCTCATTGGTATCCGGCACCTCGACCCGCAGTTCACCGCCCTTTTCCACCACACCGGTCAGCATGCCGACAATAGGAGTGATACGATCCTCCGGCGGCAAATCGCGCAGCAGTTCACCGACCACCAGCATCTGACGTGCAAAGATTAGCTCGGCAAACGGCAGCGTTTGGATCAGCTTTTCTGCATCTTCCTGCTGATAGCATTCATACAGCACGTAACCCGAGTCATCTTTGACGCGCGGGAAGCCGTAAATCTCACGCTCAGCGGCTTTCGCGCTGATTTCTGCCGCGCACTCTTTCTCAAATCCCGGACGGCAATAGAGCAATACTTTATTCATGGCGATCTGCCTTTCGTTTCAGACGCAGTGCGCCAATCAACATCAAGAACCAGCCAATAAGGAAGCACAAACCTCCTACTGGCGTAACAAAAACCCAAAACTTCATGTGTGACAGCGCCAGACAATAGAGGCTGCCACTGAACAGCACGGTACCGAGCGCCATAGCGGCACTACTCCAGTAAAACCAGATATTGGCGCGACGCAGCATGGCGGCACCCAGGCCAATCACCGCCAGCGTGTGATACGCCTGATATTCAAGGCCGGTATGTATCCACGCCATTTCGGCTGGGCCGAGTGATTGACTCAGCACGTGCGCCCCGAAAGCACCAAACGCCACCAGCAAAAATCCGCTAATGGCAGCAAAAACAAACATGGCACGACTGGACATCAAAGAATCCTCAAGGTAATACGCACATCACTGTGCGGCCATCAATGCATTAGTGATCGTAGCGAAAACGGAATTTTTCTTGTTCATTGGCCGCTTTTTCCAGGATCCACTGACGAAAGGCGGCTATTTTACCCAGTTCTGCCTGGCTGTCATGACAAACCAGATAAAAAGCATTTTTACTGACCAATACGTCATTAAAAGGACAGACCAGACGACCGGCTTCAATTTCACTCTGCGCCATCACATTATTGGCCAGCGCCACACCCTGGCCATGAATAGCCGCCTGCAGTACCATCGCGCTGTGGCTGAAGATCGGGCCCTGTTGCACGTTAATGTGCTGCAAGCCAAGCTGGCGGGTGTAGGATTGCCAGTCGCGACGCGATGCATCATGCAATAGCGTGCAGTGCGCCAAATCAGCCGGCGATTTGAGTGGATTATCACCCGTCAGCAGCATCGGTGAGCAGACCGGCAGCAAATATTCGGCATACAATTTCTCAACCCGCAGGCCTGGCCAATTGCCGCGACCGTAGAAAATCGCCACGTCGACATCGTCCGCCAATTTCTCCTCGTCACGGTCCACCGCCTGGATACGCACGTCGATGCCCGGATAAGCCATATTAAAGCTGGAAAGACGTGGCACCAGCCACTGAATGGCGAAGCTCGGCAGCAAACTGACGGTGAGCGCACCTTTGGCACTGCGCGCCTGTAACTTACGCGTCGCATCGTTCAGGGCGGAGAAAATCTCCTTAATATCTAAATAGTAGCTTTGACCTTCTTCTGTCAGTAAAAGCGAACGATTCCTCCGGCGAAATAGCTTTAGACCGAGGAAATCTTCCAGAGATTTAATCTGATGGCTGACAGCAGCCTGGGTAACAAACAGCTCTTCGGCGGCTTTGGTGAAGCTCAAATGACGGGCAGCAGCATCGAAGACGCGTAAAGCATTAAGCGGCGGAAGGCGTTTAGACATGGTTTTCCGTATCCGGATTGACAAGGTAATACTTCAACTTATACAAAGTCGCTACGTATTAGTTTTTTTAATCCGAGACATTATAATTTGTCCGTTGAGGAAGCTCCAGCAAATACCTATAGTTGCCGCACTTCCTGAGCCGGAACGAAAAGATTTCTGGAAACGTGCGAGAGATCGCAGACTTTTGGAAAGCTTTTGGCTTGTGGTCGTGATGTTGTGTTTGCATTTTGATCTGACGCTTGCAGATCAAGCTTTTAATTCCTGTAGATTTACCCTGTCTGTCCATAGTGATTTTAAATAGCACCGCAAATTGCGGTGCTTTTTTTTTATGCCGCACATCCCTGTGCGTCACTTTCCGGGCCGTCGCAAAGCGACGTTAATAATTTCTCCCGGAAATTTTTTATCTCTCTACTTACTGTCCCATCTCCACCATCTCTTTGACGTCAGAGCGGTTAATCTGCTGCTTGTTGCCATTGGCATCCTGATAGCTGATCATACCGGTTTCGTCATCAACTTTAGGTTTGCCGTCGGCTACGATAGTGCGACCATCGTTAGTGTGCATCACGTAATTGCTGGAACAGGCGGACAGGGTAAAGGCCAGAGTACATACGGCCAGCACTGCGGTGAGTTTATTCATCTTCTATCTCCTTGCAGATTGATTGCATTAAACCACCCGCATGCGCTCATCAACGGTAGCGCCAGTGAAATCGACTATGAATAGCGATGCGTTATGCGGGTTTCGGTTCAAACCTTGCAATAATTAGCATAACGCGCTTTTCCAGCTTTGCCAGGCAACAGGCTAGCTTTCAGCCTGGTCCTAACATGATTAATAGTGGGCCGAGTATGACCATTTTTTCCCCAACAACCTTTCGTCAGCAGTTTCCCGCAATGAGCGATGCCGGCATTTATCTCGATAGCGCCGCCACGGCGCTTAAACCGCAGGCGGTAATTGACGCGACCGCTCAGTTCTACAGCTTAAGCGCAGGCACCGTGCACCGCAGCCAGTTCGCTGCTGCCCGCGCGTTAACGGAAAAGTATGAACAGGCACGCGGTTTAGTGGCGCGCTGGCTCAATGCGGCAGACGATCGGCAGATTGTCTGGACGCGTGGCACCACCGAAGCGATCAATCTGGTGGCCAACAGCTGGCTAGCCCCGCGACTGCAAGCAGGCGATGAAATTGTGGTCAGCGAAGCTGAACATCATGCCAATCTGGTGCCGTGGCTAATGTTGGCGCAGGCCAGAGGTGCGAAAGTGGTGAAATGGCCGCTGGGCGACGATCGGTTGCCCGATATCGCGCAGCTCCCGGCATTGCTTAATTCACGCACCCGATTGCTGGCCGTGAGCCAGATGTCGAATGTTACCGGCGGCTGTCCAGATCTGGCCCAGGCGATCCGCTTAGCCCATAACGTGGGTGCCAAAGTCATGGTCGATGGTGCGCAAGGCGTGGTGCATTGCCCACCGGACGTACAGGCGCTGGATATCGATTTCTATGCCTTTTCCGGCCATAAGCTATACGGACCAATGGGCATTGGCGTGCTGTATGGCAAAGCTGAATTACTGGATGCGATGAATCCGTGGCACGGCGGCGGCAAAATGCTGACGCAAGTCGATTTCAACGGCTTCACGCCGCAGCCAGTGCCGTGGCGTTTTGAAGCCGGAACGCCCAATGTCGCAGGCGTGGTGGGTTTGAGCGCCGCGCTGGAATGGCTGGCGCAGCATCATGCCGAAAAGGCCGAAATGTGGAGCCAGCAGCTGGCGAGCCTGGCCGAAGAGCAGCTGAGCGACATTCCCGGTTTCCGCAGCTTCCGTTGTGGTAATGCCAGCCTGCTGGCGTTTGATATTGCAGGCATTCATCATAGTGATATCGTCACACTACTCGCCGAGCACGGCATCGCATTGCGCGCAGGGCAGCACTGCGCGCAGCCGCTTATGGCGGCGCTTAGCGTCACTGGCACGCTGCGCGTCTCGTTCGCCCCCTATAATAATCTGCAGGACGTGGATGCGCTGGTGCGCGCCATGCATCATGCCGTCGACTTACTAAGTGAATAAGCCAATGACATCAACTCTGCTTGCCCCGCATCCGTTCGGCGATCTGATTACCGCAGCCAGCCTGACGGAAAAATTCACCCAGTTCCATCAATGGGAAGATCGCTATCGCCAGTTGATTCAACTTAGCCGTCAGCTGCCTGCGTTATCGGAAACATTAAAGACGGCGGATATCGAGCTCAGCGGCTGTGAAAACCGCGTATGGCTAAGCAGCCAGCTGTTGAACAACGGCACGCTGCATTTTTATGGCGACAGTGAAGGACGCATCGTGCGCGGATTGCTGGCGGTGTTACTGACGGCAGTGGAAGGCAAAACGCCAGCCGACTTGCTGCGGCAAGATCCGCTGGCGTTGTTTGATACCTTAGGCCTGCGCGCGCAGCTTAGTGCGTCGCGCAGCAGTGGCTTACAGGCGCTGGCCGATGCGGTGCAACGCGCGGCGCGTCAGCACACTCAGGCTGTTTGACGCACCGCCCTGGCGAGAAACTTCTTTAGCGCATGCGAAACCGCCACAAAACCGAAGGTGGCGGTGACCATGGTGGCCGCACCGAAACCAGCGGCACAGTCCATACGTTTCGGGCCTTCTGCGGTGGAACGTGAGGTGCAGACGCTGCCGTCCGGCTGCGGATACATCAGCGCTTCCGTCGAGAATACGCAGTCGATACCGAGCTTCCCTTTACTGTTCTTCACTACGCCGAAATCCCCTTTCAATCTCTCACGCAGCTTGGCCGCCAGCGGATCCTGAATGGTTTTCGCCAGATCGCTAACCTGAATCTGCGTGGGATCGATCTGACCGCCCGCGCCGCCGGTGGTAATCAGCGGGATCTTATTGCGACGACACCAGGCAATCAACGCGGCTTTGGGGCGCACGCTGTCAATCGCATCAATCACATAGTCAAAACCCGCAGAGAGCAGTTCGGCGGTATTCTCTGGCGTGATGAAGTCATCGATACAAATCACCTCGCATTCCGGATTGATAGCGCGCATACGCTCGGCCATCACTTCGGTTTTCGCCTGGCCCACTTTGCCCTGCAACGCGTGAATCTGGCGATTGGTATTGGTGATACAGACATCGTCCATATCAATCAGGGTAATTTTACCGATGCCGGTGCGCGCTAACGCTTCCGCCGCCCACGAACCCACGCCGCCAATACCAATCACGCAAAAGTGCGCGTCGGCAAAACGCTGAAGCGCGTCCTGCCCATACAGACGCGCCGTGCCGCCAAAACGTTGTCGCCAGGCGTCGCTTACTACTGTCATAACCAAACCTTTCCGGGAAAACGAGACATTAATTAGACCCTAACAGCAGCGAACCGTTGTTGCCATTTTGTGGGTTGCTAAACACCGGCTGACCAGTGCCCGGCGCGGCTTTCAGCACCCAGACGCGGCCATAATGGTTGTAGAAACCAGCCAGATGCGCCGCATCCGGACCAACGCCCTGATAGATATCGAAGTGCTGGCCTTTAATTGCCCCCCCGACATCCAGCGCCACCATCAGGCGCATCTCATATTTGCCGTTAAATTTCCCCTTCTCATTCAGCTGCGGCACTTCTGCCAACAGCACAGTTCCGGCTGGAATCAGTGAACGATCAGAGGCGACTGACGCTTTTGCAATCAGCGGAACCGCGCTGGCACCGCGCACCGGCACATACTCTTCAGGTTTAAAGAAGACGAAGGATTGGTTGGTTTCCAGTACCGAGCGAACTTCTGCTGGCGAATGATCCTGCGCCCACTGACGAATCGCCTGCATCGACATATCTTCGCGCTTCACTTCACCACGATCGATCAACTCTTTACCGACGCTGTGGTAAGCCCAGCCATTTTTGCCGCCATAACCAAAGAAGCGCAACGGACGTCCGTCACCAAAATCGACGTAGCCACTGCCTTGCACATCCATCATGAAGTTATCAATCAGCGAGTTGCTGTAAGCAATAATGTAACGGTCGTCGAGTCCACCATTATAGATAGAAGCGCGGCTCGGCAGTTTCTGCCCGCGCGGGCGCGGTGGCATACGATAAATGGGATACTGGAACTCGCCCTGACGCGTATAACGCGCTTCCACTACCGGCGTGTAATAGCCAGTAAATTGCACGTTGCCATAATTGTCGGTGCCCTCCATCTGATAAGCATTCAAACCAAACTGATTGAGCTGACGCGTATCGGCGCCAGAAAGCAGCCAGTTCTGGATTGCGCTATAGGTGCCGTTATTGCGGCCAAACAGACCGGAAGAGGTAGTTTGAATCTGCACTACCTGATCGCTAAAGTCTTTGCCGTTCACCGGACGTCCTTTGGCATTCGGCTGATTGACCAGCCCGAGCGGCTGCTCCAGCTTGCCATCTATATATTGTTGACCCCGGTCGGTCGGTTTAGAACTACAGCCCGCTAACAGCGCGATAAATGCGCCAGTAAGTGCATACTTCGCCCAATGTCCTTTCATAACCTTCTCTTTTTATCGATTGTTTGCCCGGCGACGATAGCAAAGGGGCCGAGAGATTGAAATCCGCGACAAGCGGTTGCGCTCACATCTGTACAATAATCCACCCAATGGCGAGTTTATTCACCAACTGACTGTAAATTTAGCGCTTTGTCTCAAAAAGGGGTTGCATCGCCGCGCGTCCAGAGTATAGTGCGCATCCACGGACGCGGGGTGGAGCAGCCTGGTAGCTCGTCGGGCTCATAACCCGAAGGTCGTCGGTTCAAATCCGGCCCCCGCAACCAATTCTTCTTAAATGAAGAGACAATGTGAAGTGTGTGTAACGCGTCAAACGGACGCGGGGTGGAGCAGCCTGGTAGCTCGTCGGGCTCATAACCCGAAGGTCGTCGGTTCAAATCCGGCCCCCGCAACCAATTGTCTTAAGAAGAATACAATGTGAAAAGTCGCGTAATGCGGCAGACGGACGCGGGGTGGAGCAGCCTGGTAGCTCGTCGGGCTCATAACCCGAAGGTCGTCGGTTCAAATCCGGCCCCCGCAACCAATCATTTAAACACCTTAACGGGTGTTTTTTTGTTTTTACACTTTATCGCTTTCCCCTCCATGTTATCTGCCATAAAACTCAACGCGCATGAGTAGATTTCACAAAATGTTTATAATATTAAAATATCATAACATCATGTTTTTAATGATGTAATTATGAATTCCTCAGGTAAACATTTTCGTTAATTTTTATCGGGACAAGTCTCAGGTTTTCAATTTCTCATTTTCGTAACACTGCACCCATTGATAACGCATCGGGCGTTGTCCAGGCACAGTGAGAAATTAAAAATGGCTTATTCTAATAAATTTTACTCTTCGGGTTTTTACAGAAACTTATGGCCACGCCCACAGTTTCAACCTGGCGAAGTTGTCGTAGATGATATCCGACACAAAGTGGGAAATGAGTGGAGCTCAATTAATCCTGGTTCAACGGATAAAACGGGTGATGTGTTATTATCCGGCTTCGCCTACGCCTATGCCAAAATAGAAATTTACGACAACGGTAAACTTTTATTCACCACGCAAGCGGGACGTTTAGGAACCTGGACTGCCGACTTATCCGATGTTATTTCTACTGGCAACCACAATTTCATGGTGAAACAAGCAGGTTATGGCTTTGCGCCAGGCGCCCCCATCAACCTGATTGTTGAAGGTAACAATAGCGAAATTCCTGTGGAGATTACTCAGGTTTATAGCGATAGCAGCGTGCTTCACGATGGTAATCATACTAATGACGCCCGTCCCAGCTTCCGCGGAAAAGGTCCGGCTAATGCGAAGGTCTTGCTGGTAGATGAAAATAATAATGTAGTTGCCTCAGGAAATACGGATATTTATGGCAACTGGAACGTTAAACCAGAATACGATATTAATGATGGCAGCTATAACTTCCGTGCATTTATTAACGGAAAATACAGCTCAGACATTAATTTAACCATTGATACCACGCCCCCTGATTATACATTAACCTTCACTGGTGCCTTTGATTTATTAACGTATGAAGGTATTCCAGAAAACGGAAAAACCAACGATCTGCGCCCTAATTTTACGGGCAAAGCGGCACCGGGTTCAGTAATTTATCTGTTCGTTGAAGGCAGCAATGAACCGATTGGTGGAACAATTACTAACGGCTTTGGTGAGTGGAGTATTACTGCTTTCAAAGATCTTGAGCTGGGCACGCAAACGCTGGAAGTGCGTGCTGATAACCAAACCGCCCAATTCACCCTGACAATTGAAGCTGAAACGCTTATTCAGCCTGTGACGATTGATTACCTGGTGGATGGTCTGACTTTTGATACTATTCCTGAAAATGGCTTGTCTAATGATTCCACGCCATGGATCAGCGGTAAAAGCGCGGCTTTTGCTAACATCCTGCTTCTGGAAGGCACTAAATTCCTTGGCTTTGTACAAGCAGATGAGCAAGGTAAATGGAATTATGAAATCACTACGGCGCTGGACGCAGGCCAGCATGCAATAACGGCCTTCGCGGACGGACAAACCAGCGAGCCTTTCAACTTCAGCATTGCGGCGCAAAAAATACCCGGCAAAGGTTGGGGTGGCGGCATCTATAGTGTGAATGACTTGCTGATTGAAGACGAAACCAGTCTGTTTGCACAGGATATTGAGCAGCCAGAAGTTGCCACTCTGGTTCTCAACCAGAGTGATCTCACGACGCAAAGTGATGCTGTTGGTATCGAGATCGCAGCACTCCCGCTGACGGCGGCAGATGAAGAACAAGCTTCCCTGCCCTTCGCTTAATCACTGAAAGATAAAACGGATGGCCACCGCCATCCGTTTTTTAGCGATGTGCCAGCGCCGCGCCCTTATCAAAATACGCCTTAATACCCTGCAGAATCGCCTCAGCGACCTGATGCTGATAGCGCGCCGTACGCAGCTTCCGTTCCTCTTCTACATTACTGATAAATGCAGTTTCTACCAGAATGGAGGGAATATCCGGCGCTTTAAGCACCGCGAATCCGGCCTGATCGACCGTACGCTTGTGCAAATGGTTGATGTGCCCCATGCGCGACAAGACTTCTTTGCCAAACTTTAGGCTGTCGCTAATGGTTTGCCGCTGCACCATATCGAACATGGTGTGATCAAGATAACGGTCGCCACTCATGCTAACGCCACCAATCAAATCAGCCTCATTCTGCGTTTGCGCCAGAAAACGCGCCGCCGCGGAGGTTGCGCCGCGGGTTGAGAGCGCAAATACTGATGAGCCGCGCGCGGCACGACTGGTAAAGGCATCGGCGTGGATCGAAATAAACAGATCCGCACGCTGCTTGCGCGCTTTCGCCACCCGCACGCGCAGCGGGATGAACACATCCTCATTACGCGTCATGTAGGCTTTCATGTTGCGCTCTTTGTCGATCAGCGCCTTCAGATAGCGACCGATCTTCAACACAATATCTTTCTCACGCGTTTTGTATTTGCCATGCGCACCGGGATCTTCACCACCATGTCCGGGATCGATCATGATGATAATCGGTCGATCGCGCCCCGCTTTCCCCGGCAGCGCCGCCTGTACTGGCTGATCGCGCTCGAGATCGCCCTGATTGTAATCCTGCAGTAATGCCAGTAGCGGATCCTCTTCGCGCGACTGCTGACTCGGATAGAGATCAACCACCAAGCGGTGCTTAATACCCGCCACCGGCGCCAGCGTGAAGGTCTTTGGTGCGATGCTACGCTTCACCTCCAGCACAAGCCGGACCGTGTTGGCATCAAACTGGCCAACGCGCGCGGTTTTGATGTAGGGATCGTCCACACGCACCAGTCTATCCACCCCTTTCAGTACCGGATTAATGTGCATATTTTCAATATCAATAACCAGACGATCGGGATTACTCAGCGTGAACTGCTTGTACTTGAGGGGAACGTTTGATTCCAATGTAACGCGGGAGTAAGTCGATGATGGCCAGATACGCACCGCCACAATATGCTGACTGGCAGCCAAGCCGGTGCGCGTGACGCTAAGCATGAATAGTGCGCCTGCGCCCTGTAATAATCGTCGTCGTGTAAAAGCTTCGGACATGCCGCTCCAACTACTGTGTAATGTCTAAAAAATCGTCACTTGATGGCAAGAAAGTGAAAACTTTGTTCGATGAGAATTGTCTTGTCTTGCCGGAAAACCCAGATAATGCAGTCTGTTAGCACGTGTTGCATCAGGAAAATCGTAAAGTAACGTCAGGCCCGGCGCTTGCAATAACCGGCAAAAGAGCATAAAAATACGAAAATTACGAATAAACATGCACAGAGGGCTTTGCCGTGAAGGAACGCAGTACAGAACTGGTTCAGGGTTTTCGCCATACCGTTCCCTATATAAATACCCATCGTGACAAGACCTTTGTCATCATGTTGGGTGGCGAGGCCATCGAGCATGAGAACTTCTCAAGCATCGTTAATGATATCGGTCTGCTGCATAGTCTCGGCATTCGCTTAGTGGTGGTTTATGGTGCGCGTCCGCAGATTGACGCCAGCATGGCCCAACAACAACTGGAACCGATTTATCACAAACACACGCGCGTAACCGATGCGCAGTCGCTGGAATTGGTGAAGCAGGCGGCCGGTCGTTTACAGCTGGATATCACCGCGCGACTGTCGATGAGCCTTAACAACACGCCGCTACAAGGCGCGCATATTAATGTGGTGAGCGGCAACTTCATTATCGCGCAGCCGCTGGGCGTGGATGATGGCGTTGATTACTGCCACAGCGGCCGTATTCGTCGTATTGATGAAGACGCTATTCATCGTCAGTTGGACAACGATGCGATTGTGCTGCTCGGTCCGGTAGCGGTTTCTGTCACCGGCGAGAGTTTTAACCTGACTTCTGAAGAAGTGGCGACGCAGCTGGCTATCAAATTGAAGGCCGAGAAGATGATTGGTTTCTGCTCCGAGCAGGGCGTGACTAACCGTGAAGGCGCGATTATTTCCGAACTGTTCCCGAACGAAGCCCAGGCGCGCATCGACGAGATGGAGAGCGACGGCGATTTCCTCTCTGGCACCGTGCGTTTCTTACGCGGTGCGGTAAAAGCCTGCCGCAGCGGCGTGCGGCGTAGCCACCTGATCAGCTATCAGGAAGACGGTGCGTTGCTGCAAGAACTGTTCTCGCGCGACGGTATCGGAACGCAGATTGTGATGGAGTCCGCTGAACAGATCCGTCGCGCCAACATCAACGATATCGGCGGCATTCTCGAGCTGATCCGCCCACTGGAGCAGCAAGGTATTCTGGTACGCCGTTCCCGTGAACAGCTGGAGATGGAGATTGATAAGTTCACGATTATTCAGCGCGATAACCTGACTATTGCCTGCGCCGCGCTCTATCCGTTCCCGGATGAGCAGATTGGTGAGATGGCCTGTGTGGCAGTGCATCCGGATTATCGCAGCTCGTCGCGTGGTGAACTGCTTCTGGACCGCGTGGCGCTTCAGGCGCGCCAGATGGGGCTAAAAAAGCTCTTTGTCTTAACCACACGCAGCATTCACTGGTTCCAGGAACGCGGATTTACGCCGGTGGATATTGAGTCGCTGCCTGAGAGCAAAAAGCAGATGTATAACTATCAGCGCCGTTCGAAAGTGTTGATGGCGGATTTGGGGTAACGCCTGCTGGTGGGCATTTATGTGCATCGGGAAGAGGTCGCCATGAATGGCGACCCTACGACGGTTTTGTAGGGGCGGAATTTATGCCGACCCGGGTTTATTCCCCGCTCAACCGCTCCAGCAATCCGCTGCGCCGCTGGGTGCGCAGCTGCACCGCACGGCGAAACACGCTTTCATCGCTGTACAACGTTAGCTGCTTACGCGCGCGAGTGATCGCCGTGTAAATCAGTTCGCGCGTTAACACCGGCAGAAACTGCGCCGGCATCACCAACGCCGTATGATCGAACTCCGACCCTTGCGATTTATGCACCGTCATCGCCCATGCGGTATCGTGCGTCGGCAAGCGGCTGGGCTGTACCGCTTTGATGCTGCCATCGGGTAATGGGAAGAACACTTTCAGCAGACCTTCATCATCGAACAGCGTAATGCCGATATCGCCGTTAAACAGCCCCAGCGCGCTGTCGTTGCGTGTCACCATCACCGGACGTCCCTGATACCAGCGACTGCCGCCGGTTGGACGGCGAATCAGCTGTAACTGCATCAGCTTTTGCTCAATACGTTGGTTCAGTCCCTGCACGCCAAATGGCCCTTCACGCAGCGCGCACAGCAGTTGATAACGTCCAAACGCCGCGATAATTTTCGCCGGCTCAGCACGCTGGCTAATCAGCTTAAGGAATGGCTGATACCCTGCAGCAATCTCCGTTAGCATCGCCTGATAAGCGTCAGCATCATTCAATGGTTGGCGAGTGATATCGCTGAATCCTGCCTGAAATGCCGCTTCCACCGCTTTTGCATCACCGGCGTTAACCGCGGCGGCCAATTGGCCAATGCCGGAATTGGCGTCAAAGCGGTAACTTTTACGCAGCAGACAGATCGCGTCGCGCACGGCAGGCGCGTTGATGTCATCGATGCCCGCTACCTGACTGCCGGTGAGTTCGCTCAACTGCGCAGCACGCACGGGACTGTAACCGGCTTCGGCGCAGCGACAGATATCGCCGAGCACGGCACCCGCCTCCACCGATGCCAGCTGATCGCGGTCGCCGAGAAATACCACGCGCGCCTGCGAGGGCAATGCGGCGATAAGGTTCGCCATCATGCCGAGATCCACCATGGAGGCTTCATCGACCACCAGCACATCCAGATGCAGCGGATTCCCGGCGTGATAGCGCAGACGCTGCGTTTCCGGCTGCGCGCCTAACAAGCGGTGTAGCGTAGTGGCATCGGCCGGGAAACGCTGCCGTTCCGCCTCGCTCACCGGCAGTTTTTGCAGCGCCTTGCCCAGCGACTCGGTGAGACGTGCCGCCGCTTTACCGGTTGGCGCGGCTAACTGGATACGCAACGCGCCCGCGCTGAGACGAATCAGCGCCGCCAGCAGTTTTGCCACCGTGGTGGTTTTTCCAGTACCGGGGCCGCCCGAGATCACCGCCGTTTTCTGCGTCAACGCCACAGCAGCCGCAATTTTCTGCCAGTTATCTGGCTCGCTGCCAAACAACTCATCCAGCACTTCCCTGACCTGTTCCGGCGCAAAAAGCTGTGACGAAGCCTGTGACTGGAAGAAGCGCGCCACCTGCCCTTCGTGGTGCCACAAGCGATGTAGATAGAGACGGTCTTCGCTCAACACGATTGGCGCCGCCTGATCGCTGCTACTGAGCGCAGACCAGCCTTCTAAAAGCGCAGGCCAATCCTGTGGTTCCCCCGCGGCTTGCCAGATGGCGTGCGCCAGCTCCGCATGTCGCCCTTTAAAGAGGTTATCGCGACTTAGCTGTGATAACGGCAAACAGACATGCCCATCACCCGCTTCCGCACTCAGGCACGCCGCCAGCAGCAAATGTGCCGGTTGCTCATCATCAGCCAGCAGTTGGGCAAACTGGACGTCCAGCGAGCGCAGCAAACGTAACTCAGCCGCCTGGGCTAAAAGCGCGGTCATACTGCTCATGCTGTTGCTCCCGGCCCGCGAAACAGGCTATCCAGTTGTGAAACGAAGTCGAAAGTCGGACGGGTGTGGAACACGCCGTTGTCTGGCGAACTGCCATCCATGCCACGCAGGAAGAGATAAAATACGCCGCCGAAATGCTGCTCATAGTCATAATCCGGCACGCGATGTTGTAAATAACGATGCAGGGCCAGCGTGTAGAGTTGGTACTGCAAATCGTAGCGGTGCTCGATCATCGCCTGCGCCATCGCCTGCGGCGTATAGGCTTCATGGCTGTCGCCAAGCCAGTTGGATTTGTAATCCAGCAGGTAGTATTTGCCCTGCCAGCGAAACACCAGATCGATAAAGCCCTTCAACATGCCCTGCACCTGGCGGAAATCAAGCGGCGGAGCCTGAGCCGATAACGCATCCTGAGAGATCAACTCACTGAGTTCACGCGCCGTCAGCACATTATCAATCGGCAGATAGAACGCCATCTCCACCAAACGATCGCTGCTCTGCACCTGCGCCAGATGAATGCCCTGCGCATTGAGCGGCGTGCTCAATGCGCGAGCGATCCACGCGCTGAGCATCGGCTGCCAGTGCAGCGGATAGCCGTTCTGCTGCAGATGTTGCGCCAGCTGCTCTTCAGAAGGCGGCTGCGGGAAATCCAGCGATTCGAACAGCTCATGCAAAAACGTGCCTGGCGCAGCACCGCGTGGGAAATGGTGTGGCGTCAGCGCCGCATCCAGCGCTTCTTCATGATCCTCTTCGCCTGCCGCTTCAACATCGAAATTCGGCATCACCTCAAGCAGACGATGAGAACTGTGCTGCTGCAAGCCAGAGTAGCTGGTGACGCGCCACGGATCGGCCAGCACTCGCGTTACAGCACGCGCGCCAAGTTTACTATCGGCAACGGCATCCACTTGCCAACGCTCGGCTTGAATATCCTCCACCAGCACCACATCGGTGCCCGCTGCGTCCATATCATGCAGTAATATGCCGAGCTGTTCCGCCGTCGCGGCGGCGCCACGCTGCAACAGGAAACCCAGTGCGCTTTTGTGTAAATCGCTCTCGCCTTCTTTCTTGCGCGTACCACGAAACAGCGGCGCGACGCCGACGCTGCAGTGATAGATCGAGCGGGTCAACGCCACGTAAAGCAGGCGTAAATCCTCCGCCAGACGCTCCTGTTCGGCTAACGCCAGGCTTTCCTCATCGGCTTGCAGATCCAATACCGCGCCAAAATTCTCACGGTCGTGATAAAGCGCGGTATCTGCTTCGCGGAATCCGGCGGCAAACGGCAGCCACACTAACGGATATTGCAGTCCTTTGGATTTGTGGATAGTGACGATTTGCACCAGATGACGGTCGCTCTCCAGGCGCAGTTGCTGACTAGCCGACTGGCTGTCCGGACGCGCAATCTGCTGCGCCAGATGTCGCACCAGCGCATGCGGACTATCCAACTGCGCAGCCGCTTCCTGCAGCAGTTCACCCAGATGCAGTAAATCAGTCAGGCGCCGCTCACCGTTCTCCGATGCCAGCAGGTTCTCCGCCAGTTGGCGCTCCAGCATCATCTCGCGCAGCATCGGTAACACGCCGCGTTGCTGCCATATCAGTTGCCAGCGGGCAAAGGTATCAACCAGTTCATCCCAGCCGCGTGCATCCTGATCCAGCGCATCAAGCTGTGAGGCGTCAAATGCAAACAGCGAGGTGGCCAACGCGGTGCGCAGCATGCGTTCCTGCTCCGGCGCCAGCACCGCCTGCAACAGCCATAACAGTTCACGCGCTTCTGGTGTGGTGTAAACGCTGTCGCGGTTTGAGAGGTAAACCGAGGGAATACCGAGCAAATTCAAGGCTTCGCGAATCAAATTTGCTTCGTTACGGCTGCGCACCAGCACAGTGATATCAGAGGCTTGTACTGGCCGCAAATTGGGTGCCTTGCCCAGCATCGCGCGCTGCTGCTGCCCGGCCTGCAGCCAGCGGCTAATATCGGCCGCACACTGCTGCGCCATACATTGCTGATAATCGCCAACGCTGCACCCTTCGCCCGGCTGTAGCCAGAAGCGTAACGCCGCTTGCTCTACCTGGTCGATACTGAGTGACAACTGCTGGTTCGGTGGCGCGAACTGCACCGGTAAGAACGGAATATCGGCGAACAAGAATGGTGCGTCAGGGCGCGTAAACAGCTGATTGACGCTGTTGACCATCGCGGGCGATGAGCGCCAGTTGGTGTCGAGCGTGTAGTGCGCACTGACTTCGTTACGCGCCCGAATATAGGTAAAGATATCCGCGCCACGAAAGGCGTAAATCGCCTGTTTGGGATCGCCAATTAACAGCAGCGCATGCGCTGGCTGATTGATATAAAGCGTGCGGAAAATACGGTATTGCAGCGGATCGGTGTCCTGAAACTCATCGATGAGCGCCACCGGGAAGCGCTGGCGAATCGCCTGCGCCAGCTGCTCACCGCTGGGCTGTTGCAGTGCTTCGTCAAGCCGACTCAGCAAATCATCAAAGCCTAACAGTGCCTGCTGACGTTTCTCTTTGCGCACCGCGGCGCGGATCTCCACTAGCGCGCGCGCAATCACCAGATCGCGCAATGACAGCGGCTGGGCAAGGAAAGTGTCGACGGCATCGAACAAACGGTGTTGCGGCGGATTGCCCTTTTTGGTCTTCTCTTCAAGCATGCGCTGACCAAAACGCGCCAGTTCGGCGGGCACCTGATAATCGCGCGTTTCGCTTTGCGCCCAGAAGCTGACTTTATTGACCCAAACCGGCAAATTTTTGCTGCTGTAGCTGCGCTTATCCACATCGGATTGCCCCACCAGCGTCAGCACCTCTTCACCCACCGCCAGCCATTGCGCTTTCATCGCGGCTATTCGCGCAAGGTTTTCACTGTGGCGCGAGCCCAGGGTTTCAGTGTCGGCTGGCGGCAGACGTAGGCTGGGCGATTCGCCCTGCAACCACGGACGTAAAGTAGAAAGCAACTGCTCAGGGCCGCTCCATTCGCTGACGATCACCCGCGCGACATCCAGCGTTAATGGATAGCAGTGACGACGCCAGAAATCGGCGGTCGCCTGGCGCAGCAGCAGTTGTTCATCTTCAATCAGCTGCTGCTCAAACAGCATGCCGGACTCAAAAGCATTGAGGTTCAGCATGCGCTGGCAGAAACCGTGGATGGTGAAGATGGCCGCTTCATCCATCTGGCGTTCAGCGGCCAGCAGAAGCGAAGCCGCGTCGGCGGGTTGCGGAATTTCCTGCAATAACTGCATCAGCATCGGATTGCTGCTGACGCCACGCAGGCAGGCCAGCCGCAGCTCATGTATGTTCGCGCGAATACGCCCGCGCAATTCCGCAGTAGCGGCCTCGGTAAAGGTCACGACCAAAATCTCTTCAACCGACAACGGACGTGACCAGGCATTTTGTCCGCCTAATCCGAGCAGCAACCGCAGGTAAAGCAGGCCGATGGTAAAAGTTTTACCCGTACCGGCTGAGGCCTCAATCAGACGCTCACCGCGCAGCGGCAGCGTCAGAGGATTGAGCGATTCAGGGAGCAAACTCATTGCGCATCACTCTTTACGGGCAACGATTGCTGCAGCTTTTGAACTTCATCCCACGTGGTCCAGCCTGGCAATTGCGCGTAATCATTTTTGGTCGCGCCATCATGGCTGCCGCCAATCTGGGAAATCATCGCCATCCCTTGCTGCGTGAATACCGCCTGATGGAAAAAGTCGGCGAGGCCGGCTGGCGTCAGCTGCTGAATTTGCTCAATCGCTTTTTCACGCGTATCGAAAGCAAAATTCTGACGCTTAAAGTCACGGTTAAAACGGTTCGCCTCTTCATCCAGCGTTTGCGGGCGCTGTTTCATATCATTGATTAACGCCTGCTGATACTGGGCGAAATCTTCCGGTTTCATGCTGCGCAGACGCGTTTCAGCCTGCGGATAAAACGCCTGGAAACGTTGCAGTAAGAACGCGGGCTGTTTGCTGTTACTTTGCAGCAGGAAACCGATGCCCCATTGGCGACCAATCGGCATCTGATAAGCAAACACCGCATAGCCGAGCTGCTCTTCGGTACGCAATTGGTTATAGAACCACGGCTGCACGATCTGGCTCAGCATGGTGCTGTTCGCCATGCTCTGATATTCGCTATAACCCAACGGCACATACAGTGCCGCCAGCGCCGAATCGGTGCTGCTGCCCACCTTCTGCAGGTTGGCCTTCATCTCTTTATCCACCGTCACATAATCACTGTGCCAGTAGCCGTGGCCATCACTTTGCAATTGCTGCTGGAGCTCATCGCCGAGCTGTTTCACACGGTCCGCTGAGAGATTGCCCACCACCATCATCTCCGGTGTTGCATGATGGATCAGCGCATCACGGTAATCGGTGACCTCTTTCAGCGTGATGTCTTTCACCAGATTGCGACGCGTTTCGCGCTGGGTGTACGGCAACTGCGACAACATTTGCATCGGCTGAATTGCCAGCTCAAAAGCTTTGCCCTTCTCTGCCGCTTCCAGTTGATCCAGATACCAGGATTTAGCCTGCTCCAGCTGCTGCTGATCCGGTGTAAAGGTGGCGTAACCCTCCACCAGCTTCTTTAGCAATTCAGGCAAACGCTGGGTAAAGCCGCTGGCGCTAAACACGATGCCATCATCTTCGCCGACAGAAAAACTGATACCGCCAACCGAGGCCTGCGAATTCAGCTCATCCAGCGCCAGGCTGGAGAGATAGTCATTCAGACCAAACAGCACCTGCTGACGCGCATCGCTAATCGCAGATTTGTTACGCAGTGCTAAGGTGATAGCGGCTTTCGGTTCACTGGCAAACTGCTGGCTTGGCATCCAGTAGATACGCATGCTGTCGCCATTGGTCAGCGCGATCGGATGATCGTAGGTTTTGCCATCCGCAGGGATGATGGCGAAATCAGAGGGAATATAGGGGTTCAACGTTGGCATCGACAACTGCAGCTGTGCGGCACGTTGCTGCCAGTCGCTGAACTGCGCGGCGCTGATTTTATCTACCTGATACGGCGCATTCACAAAGTAGGCTTCTTTGTTATGCGGCTCATTCGGACTGATGTACCAGATACGCGCGTTCTGCGGCGTCATTTCTTCAAGACGGGCTTTAATGGCGGCGGGATCAAATTGATCGGCCAGATAAGGCGCATCCAGGGTATGTTCAACCGGCACACGCAGCATGGTATCCACCAGCCACTCGATGTAATCCATATCACGCGTGATCGATGGATAACGGAAATCCAGCGCCAGCACGTGGGAGACTTCGTCGAAGTAATCTTTGCTGATGCCTTTACTCCGCAGCATATCGAGGTAGCTAAACACCGCAGCCACCACTTCATCACGTTGCGCCAGGCCTTTGTCGGTTAACGACACGCTGATGGCGAATACGCCACTGTTGCGCTCGGTCATTGGGTCAGCTCCGGCACTAACGCCATCCGCTAGCCCTTGCTTTTGCAGCCAATCGTTAAGGGTATTTTTGCTGCGATTACCCAGAACGTAGCTGATCAGCGTATCGGTTTTACTGCGGAACTGGCTGCTATTGTTCGGGATACGGAACTCAATTTTTAACTGCTTGCGCGGCTGGGCGGGCACGTAGTGGATAATGATGCCCTTCTGCGCAGCGGTCACCACCGGTACTTCAATCTTTGGCACAGAGGTCTGATGATTGGCAACACGACCAAAGGTTTTCGCCGCCATGTCAGCCATCTCTGGCAAGGGCTTGTTGCTGTAGATTACCGCCTTCATCAGATTGGCTGAGTAATGGCTATGATAAAAATCGGTCAGCGCCTGATGCAGTTTGCTATCCGGTTTGTCGCTCAACGTATCGAGATTACCGCCGGAATAACGCGATCCCGGATGCGCCGGGTTCAGGGTTTCCGCACCCACCTGCGCCATGCGCAAGCCATCTCGTGAGCGAGCCATCGTCAGCTCAGCGTTAACCGCATGACGCTCACGATCGGCATTGATCGGATCGAGCAGCGGTTCAGCAATCGCATCGGACAGGCGATCCACCGCCGGCTGCAGCGCATCGTTTTCCACTTCCAGGTAGAATGCCGTGCGATAAGATGCCGTGCTGGCATTATGGCTACCACCATGTTTTTTCAGGAACTCGGCGAGGTTATCAGGCTGGGGATATCGCTTTGAGCCCATCAACACCATGTGTTCGAGGTAGTGCGCCAGACCCAGCTGTTGATTTGGATCATCCAGTGAACCGATCGGCAAGGTTAGCGCCGCCAACGATTTAGGCGCCTCGTTATCTGAGACTAGCAGCACAATCATGCCGTTACTTAACGTAATCGCCTGATAACTGCGTGGATCGTGATCGCTTTTACGAATGGTGTCATTGATGGGTTGCCAGCCGCGATCGGTATCGGCAAAGGCATTCAGCGCTAACGTGCTCAGCAGCAGCGCTCCAAACCAGCGTGCGTAAATCCGCATTTAAACCCCTTACGTTACCCTTTTCCGCTGGCTGTGTGCCCAGCGGTTAAATAGAGTCATTTTCTTATAGTGTCAGGAACAACCTCAACCGAGACCATACCCCATTGCTATTCATCATGTTGATGCGCCAGGCGCACCGGCAAATACCACTGGCGTGCGGCGGCAGTAATTGCCTGCACGGCATCATCATCCAATGTACGACTTAACCGCTGCAGATAGGGATCGCTGCCCTCGCCTTCGATCTGGAAACCACCCTGCCAGGCTTGCAGCAATTTGTTAAGTGCCTTTTTCTGTGTTGCTTCGTCATCCAGCAACTGGTGCGACTTGCTGTCAAAGCTGGCTTCCAGCCAGGCACCACCGGATTTATTCAGCAGCATCATCGGCTGAACTAATCCGGCCTGATAACCCGCAACATAGTCATTCAGTAGCGCCAGCGCTTGTTCAGCAGGCAGCGCCATGAAGCGCCAATGGCTCTGCTTACGACCGTACATGCGGCTTGCGCCGCTGCCGCCCATCGCGCAATACACCAGATGTTCCAGCCACAACAGCAGACCATCATTCATATTCAGCACGCCTGGACGCCAGCGCAGCAGCCCATCAGCTTGCACCTGTGTCAGCCAGCCGGTCAATTGCACTTCACCCAACGTTAGAGCGATCTCCCAGCTCTCGGCTGGCTGACGTTGACCGCTCACCTCCGCTGCCACTTCCTGCATCTCTTCGGTCTGGCTCTGCCAGAAAAGTTCCCCAAACGCGCCATAAGGCAGATTGCCAGCGGCGCGATGGCGAGCATACAGCTGCGCAGGATCGTCACCGTTGACCAGCGTATTCAGCAATTGGGCATTGATTTGGTAGCGTTCCAGGCTGTCAGGCGCGAACGGTTCGCTATCAGGCAGTTCGCTCTCTTCCATCCAGAAGGCAACACCCAAACGCTGTTGGAACCAGGCGCGTACCGGATGACGCCAGAAACGTAGCAGTTGCTCCAGCGACAAGGTTTCTAACGGTGCAGGCAGCAAAGGTTGTACAAAATCCGGCTGGGCTATGCCACTGCCGGTGGCCGCAGGCAACCATTCTGCGGCAAAGCTTTGCCCGTGTGCGCCTGGCTTGAAGTTCTCTGCAGCAAACGGCATGCGGCTATGCAGCTTTTGCAGGTGTTCGCGTACGCGCTGCTCGCTGATATCGGGTTCAAGCGTTTCATCACCGGGCAGACAGAAGCTTTGACCGAGGTAATCCACCAGTTCACTCACCAGCACCGACGGAAAGCGCTCGGTGTTGTCCTGAATTGCCCGGCCGATGTAACTGATATACAGCTGATCCTGCGCTGAGATCAGCGCTTCGAGGAACAGATAGCGGTCATCATCGCGGCGGCTACGGTCGCCTTTGCGCATCTGTTGCTGCATCAAATCGAAACCAAGCGGCGCTAAGGTGCGCGGATAGACACCGTCGTTCATGCCCAACAAACACACCACTTTGAAGGGAATCGAACGCATTGGCATCAGCGTACAGAAGTTGATAGGACCGGCAAGAAAACGCTGGCTGATGCGCTGCTGGTCCAGGCGCGAACGCAGCTCGTCGCGCAGCAGCGTAGCCGGAATCGGCTGTTGATACGCTGCCTGCATCCCCTGTTCGATAATCTGTTTCCACTGCGTTTCCACCAGCAACAGCGCGGCTTCACTTTCAGCGTCACCGCTGAAGAAGCATTCAATCAGCTCACGACATAACGGCAGCCACTCCGATAGCGTGCGCTCTGCTGAGAGACGTGTGCGCCACTCTTCAAGTCGCGAAAGTAATTCGGCCAGATGCCCTGCCAGCTCAGCGATCAAACCGCTGGATTCGTCATACGGCAAAATCCCTTGCCAGTCGCCGTTGCGACTCTCAAGCGCGTAGCCGAGCAGCATGCGCTGCAGGCCGAAGCGCCACGTGTGTTGCCCGGTTACCGGCAGAGCTAGCGCTTCAACGCTGGCATCATCCAGCCCCCAGCGGATGCCGGACTCCATCACCCAACGGCGCAGCAATCGCAGGCCGCTTTCATCAACCGAGAAGCGCTGCGCCAGTGCCGGAACTTCCAGCAGCGCCAGCACATCTTCGGAGGCAAAGCGGCTTTCAGGCAGTGACAACAGACTGAGCAGCGCCAGGATCGCCGGGTGCGCCTGACTGGCGCGGCGGTCGGAGATGGCGAACGGCAAATAGCGTTCGCTCGGCGCGCTGGCAAACGCGGCCTGAATAAAAGGTGCGTAGCTGTCGATATCCGCCACCATCACGATGATGTCGCGCGGCTTGAGTTCTGGGTTGGCTTCCATCAGCGTGAGCAGATGATCCTGCAGCACTTCAACTTCACGCTGGGCGCTGTGGCATACCTGCAGCGTAATCGAGCGATCGTCTGGATCGAGCAGACGTTTTTCGGCGCTGTTGGCCAACTCACCGGCGCTGAGGCCAATAACCGCGTTATCGTCCAGATTGAGCAGATCCGCTTGCAAGCAGTGTAGGAGGTTGTCTTGTGGCATCTCCACGAAGGCATCAATGTCGTTGGCGGCGGACTCCATCTGACTCAGCAGAAACAGATTATCGCGCCCCAGTTTGCCCCATGACGCCAGCAGCGGATTGGTCAGCTGCTGTTCGCCGATGTCGTTAAACAATGCCGGTGCGCTAGCCGGATCGCGGAACAGCGGCTGCAGCTCATCGGACTGTATGCGGCGGCGCTGGCGGCTTTGCAGCTTCGCGAGGAAGGCGTAATCCTGAATGTCGCCCCAATAGTGACGGCATGGATTGGTGAACAGCAGATGGATGTCAATGTGACGGCCCAGCGCTTCCAGCGCCTGCAGATAGACCGGCGGCAGCGCGGAGATACCGCAAATAAACACGCGCTGCGGCAAGCCGGGCGGCGGCGTTTGCGCCTGTTCCAGCTTTTGGATAAAGCGCGCATAGAGATTGGCACGATGCCACATCGGCTGACCCAGGCTTTCCGTGAAGTTGACCAAATCGCACCACAGCGGCGCCTGCCAATGCTGCGATTCGCCTAAGCCTTCAATCAATTCTCCGCGTTCCCAGCTGTTGAGCCAGTCCGAGCGATACACCAGATATTGGTCAAAGAGATCGGCAACACGCGCGCTGAGCTGATAAAGCTTGCGCTTATCGTCGTCATCGTTGAGGTAATGACGCAGCGGCTGGAAAGCGTCTTGCTCCAGCAAGGTTGGCAAGCGATGCATCAGCTTCCAGCTCATGCTGGCTTTGGTGAAGGCGCTCTCTTCGGGAATATCAGGCAGCACCTTGACGAACATGTTCCAGATGAAGCTCGCAGGCAGCGGGAAATCGATGTTAGCGGCAATACCGAAACTGTTGGCCAGCTCCATTTGCAGCCACTGCGCCATACCCGGGCTTTGTACCAGCACCTGCTCAGCTGCCAGCGGATCGGCCAGCGGTTGATTTTCAATCAGAATACCTGCCAGATTTTTCAACAGATCAAGCTGATTAGAGTGATAGACCCGGAACATATTTCTCCTAAACACAAGACAACAACGCAGCCGAGCCACTCTACCGGTTATCACCTGCGATGCCTACCGCTAGTGGCAATTGAGCTGCGCCAGTGAGGCGGAACGCTGATGTGGACCCGTCACCGTGACGCGATCAAGCCTACAGTTACCTGCCAGACTTTGCTGCTGACGCTGACTCTGCCAGCCCTCAACGTCACGTCCAAGCAGCGCCTGACCGGCAACACGCCATGCCTGACGCTGCTGCCACTGCTGACTAAAACCCAGCGCCAGCGCACGATGATATTGCAGCAATGTGCTGATCGTCATCGCCAGGAGCAGCATCGCCACCAGCGTTTCCGCCAGGCTAAAGCCCCGCTGCTTCTGGCTGGCACAGCGCCGGCTGCGACAGCGGGCAGTAATCGATCCAGCCATGCGGTTGCAGCTGTGGTTGCGTGTTGGCGAGTGACACCCAACGATAGAGCCACAGCGCGCGTCCTTCTCCATGTCCCGATAACAACGCATTATCATCCTCCATCCTTAGCAGGCAGCTTTGCCACTGTTCTGCTGTCCATTGCTGGCATTGCCAGCCGGTGGCCTGCGGCCAGTTTTGCACGCTGCCCCACTCCAATGCCGCCTGCGCCTGCCAAAAATCCTGACTTTGTTGCTGCTCATCTGCCACCAATACCATGCTTTGCGATAGCTGAGTCCGCGTGGCGTGCATCGTCAATCCGCCCATCAACAACATCATCAGCACCATGCCCAGCGTACTATTGCCGCGCTGCTTCACAGATTGATTCCTTCAATCCAGTTTTCCAGCTCCACGCTTTGGCTGCTGGCGTGTCCGGCTAACTGCAAAACCAAACGCGATCCCTGCCGATCAAGCTTGAAGACATCGATGGTGAGAAACGCCGGATCGGACAGTTTCTCCCAGCCACTGCTGTTACACTCTTCCACGCCACGCTGCATTTCGAGCTGTCCACTGCGCAATCGATAGCCGTAATAGTCACTTTCGTTGTGGCCCACGCCTTCCCAACGCCCATTACTGTTCTCATCCCAGCGCAGCAAAACACAGCTGCCGCTGGAGGCGAGTGTCAGTGCTGAACCGCTGCACTGACCGTGGCAATAGCCTGCACGACGCAGCGCTTTTTGCAGCGTATTGGCGATCTGCTGCAGTTCCTGTTGCAGTTGAACACGCTGCTGCAGATGCAGATTCTGCTCCAGCAGTAGCGGCAAAAAACGCCCGACGCTGATCATCAACACCGCGCCAATCGCCATAGCAATCAGCATCTCCAGCAGGCTAAATCCGCTTTGCACTATTCGCATCCTTTCTCACCGGGTTGACAGGCGCGGATGCGCGCTCTGGCGGAGATGATTACACGCCAACGTCCCGCTGCACTGGCAAGATCGATACTGCCGGGACGCGCGACATCACGCAGACCGTAAAAGCCCACTTCGCCAGTAATGCCGACAATATGCACGCTGTCATGTGGCGGTTTAAACAACCAGCGCGACGGCAATGCACAGCCTTCTGCAGGTTTGGGGCCCGCGCCGAGACAGCCGCTTTCACCGTTCTGCAACCACAGCGTGAGATCGCGGTTATGCCCATTAGCATGGGCGCGCAGTCGCAGCAGAAATCCCTGCAGTTGCAGTACGCTGTCGCGCAGCTGTTGATACTGCTGCCAGCGCTGCCAACCTTGCAGCGCGCCAACGCTGAGTATGCCGGCAATCACCATCACTAACAGCAGTTCGGGCAAGGTGAAGCCGTGGTTCGTGTGTTTGTTCATGGCGGGTAATTTGCCGGTTGGGATGAGGTTGAACAAGCGGGAGAAATCGACGATGGGAAACGTCGCGCAGGGAATCGTGGAGGTGTGCAGAGGGATACAGCATTTTGTGAGGCGGATTCAGGATTGAGGTGTGTTTGAGGATTGAGGAACGGTTGAGGATTGAGGAGCGGTTGGGGATTGAGGAGCGGTTGGAAATGGGTCGCCATGAATGGCGACCCTACGGGTAAAAAGCGTTAAATCGCTACGGGCGCTTTAATCGCTGGATGCGGATCGTAACCTTCAATGTCGAAATCGTCGAACTGATAATCAAAGATGGATGCTGGTTTACGTTTGATCACTAGCTTCGGCAACGGACGCGGTTCGCGCGTTAATTGCAGACGCGCCTGCTCTAAATGGTTGCTGTACAGATGGGTATCGCCGCCCGTCCAGACAAAATCACCCACTTCAAGGTCGCATTGCTGCGCCACCATATGCACCAGCAGCGCATAGCTGGCGATATTAAACGGCAGGCCGAGGAAAATGTCGCACGAACGCTGATACAGCTGGCACGAGAGTTTGCCGTTGGCCACGTAGAACTGGAAGAAGGCGTGGCAAGGTGCCAATGCCATTTGATCCAGCTCGCCCACGTTCCACGCCGAGACGATGATGCGACGGGAATCCGGATCACGCTTCAATTGCTCAATCACTTTGCTGATCTGATCAATTTCGTCGCCCGAAGCACTGCCCCAGCTGCGCCACTGCTTGCCGTATACCGGGCCGAGATCACCCTTCTCATCCGCCCACTCGTCCCAAATGGTGACCTTGTTCTCTTTCAGGTAACCAATGTTGGTCTCACCTTTCAGGAACCATAGCAGCTCATGAATGATGGAACGCAAGTGTACCTTCTTGGTGGTAACCAGCGGAAAACCGTCCTGCAAATTAAAACGCATCTGGTGGCCAAAGATGGAGAGCGTGCCGGTACCTGTGCGGTCGGCCTTTTCTGCGCCTTCATTCAGCACATGTTGCATTAGATCCAGATACTGTTTCATTTTACCTCACGCGTTTGTTGCTGCGGGCGACGACGATACGCCCAGATCATCATAATCACACCGGCCAGAATCATTGGGATCGACAGGATCTGTCCCATGCTGACACCGCCTTCAAACAGGCCAAGCTGTGCATCTGGCTGACGGAAGAACTCCACGATGATACGGAATGCACCGTAACCAATCAGGAACAGGCCCGAGACGCTGCCCATTGGACGCGGCTTGCGAATAAACAGGTTGAGAATGATGAACAGCACAATGCCTTCCAGGCACAGCTCATACAGCTGCGACGCATGACGTGGCAGAACGCCGTAGGTGTTCAGCAATTCCTGGTACTGCGGATTATTGGCCGCCAGCGCGATATCTTCGCTGCGTGAACCGGGGAACAACATCGCGTATTTGAAATCTGGCGCCACGCGGCCCCACAGTTCGCCGTTGATGAAGTTGCCGAGACGACCGGCCCCCAAACCAAATGGGATGAGCGGTGCAATGAAATCAGCCACCTGGAAGAAAGTGCGCTTGGTGCGGCGTGCGAAGATCAGCATCACCACAATCACACCAATCAGGCCGCCGTGGAACGACATGCCGCCATCCCAAACCTTAAACAGATACAGCGGATTCTCAAGGAACAGCGGCAGATTGTAGAACAGCACATAGCCAATACGGCCGCCGAGGAAGACGCCAAGGAAGCCCGCATAGAGCAGGTTTTCCACTTCTTCTTTTTTCCAGCCGCTGCCAGGTTTGTTGGCACGGCGCGTGGCCAGCCACATGGCAAATATAAAGCCTACCAGGTACATCAAGCCGTACCAGTGAAGCGAAACCGGTCCGATAGAGAAAATTACCGGATCGAATTGGGGAAACGAAATGTAGCCGTCAGTCATCTTTCACCATCATTTTTCTGCCCTGAAACGGGACAATAAAAGGCTGCGCATGATAGCACAGCCACTTTTTTTACAGGTCGTGAAGTTGTAACCGTTAACGCCCGCCGCGAATCAAACCGCCTAAACCGCGGCGCTCCATAAAGGTGGAGACCAGATGGCGCACTTCCGAGGCGGAATGCGCGGCCAGCCCATGCTCGCTGAGCTTCTGCGCCTCTTCAAAATCGAGATGGCGCAGCAGATATTTCACACGCGGTACGTTTTTGCCGTTCATGCTGAGATGGTGATATCCCAAGCCCACTAACAGCGCGACACACATGGGATCGCCGGCCATTTCACCACACAAGCAGAGCTCCAGTTTGGCCTGGCGGGCTTCGCTGGCAATGGTGTGCAGCGCCCGCAGCATTGCCGGATGCAGCGAATCATACAGGTTCGCCACGCGCGTATTATTGCGATCGACCGCCAGCAAATATTGCGTCAGATCGTTAGTGCCGACGGAAACGAAATCGACGCGATCCGCCAAATGCGGGATCATAAACAGCATCGATGGCACTTCAATCATGATGCCAATGCGCGGCTTAGGAATCACATAGCCGAGCATCTCCTCCACTTCACGACCGGCACGATCGATCAGACGACGCGCCTCGTCGATCTCGTCGATATGGCTGATCATCGGCAGCAAAATGCTTAAGTTGCCAGACGCCACGTTAGCACGCAGCATGGCGCGCACCTGCACCAGGAAGATTTCAGGCTGATCGAGCGTCAAGCGAATACCCCGCCAGCCAAGGCAGGGATTTTCTTCGCTGATCGGCATATAGGGCAGCTGTTTATCCGCGCCGACATCAAGCGTGCGCAGCGTAACCGGCTTGTTGTAAAACAGCTGCAACATGCCCTGATACTGCGCCACCTGCTCCTCTTCGGACGGGAAACCATTGTGCAGCATGAACGGAATTTCGGTACGGTACAGACCGATGCCATCTACCCAGCTGTCGAGCGCCTGCTCGTGTTCCGGACTGAGACCGGCATTCAGCATCACCTGAATGCGTTCACCACTTTTCAACTCACCGGGCTGCTCGACCACGCCTTCGGCCATTTTGCTCAGCGCATTCTCTTCGCTGATCAAACGCTGATATTCCTGCACCAGCACCGGTTCCGGATCGATCAGCACTTCGCCGCGGTAGCCATCCACAATCAGCAAGCGTTTGTTGAGCTGTGCCGGGAGGATATCCGCGCCCATTACGGTCGGAATACCCATCGCGCGCGTCAGAATCGCCGCATGCGAGTTGGCGGCGCCGTCGCGCACCACCACGCCGGCTAAACGCTCCTGCGGTAATTCCGCCAGCGTGGTTGCCGTGAGTTCATCGGCGACTAACACGAAGCGTTCCGGCCAGGCATTGGTGCCGACCAGGGAATCATCAAGGTGGAACAGCAGACGTTGACCGAGCACGCGTAAATCGCCGGCGCGCTCGCGTAAATATTGATCCTGCAGATTGGCAAACTGCTCGGCGAACTTCTCGATCACCGTTTTCACTGCCCACTCGGCGACCGAGCCGCGTTCGATCTCGTCAAACAGATCTTTTTTCAGGCGTGCATCGGTAAGTAGATGCGAATAGAGATCGAAGATCGCCGCGCTCTCTTTCTGCACGCTGGCAGCAAAGCGTTTACTGAAGCGGCGAAATTCGTTGCCGGCCTCACCCATCGCCAGCACCAGACGCTCGCGTTCGCGCTGCACGTCGAGCGTGGACGCAGCGGAAACCTGATCGAGCAGCGGCTGGGTTTCGTCCACCCAGCCCGGCGCGACCGCCACGCCAGGCGAAGCAGCGATCGCTTTTACGCGTGTCTGACGGAATTGACCAAACAGTTGACCGAGCTGCGACTGCGACAGCAATCCTGCCATTTGCGTGGCGAGCGTGACGAGGAAGGACTCTTCGCTCTCATCAAATTGACGGTGTTCGCGCTGCTGGATAACCAGCACGCCAAGCAGTTGGCGGCGGCTAATAATCGGGACGCCGAGGAAGGAGCGATAACGCTCCTCTTTAACAGAAGGGATGTATTTGAAGCTGGGATGGCTTTGCGCATCGGCGAGGTTGATCGGCTCTGCTAAGCGTCCAACGAGGCCAACGATGCCTTCGTCAAACGCCAGTGTAACCGTACGACCACGCGGCTTTTTTAGCCCGCGTGTCGCCATCAGGTAGTAGCAACGACGATCGTGATCGGCGAGATAAACCGAGCAAACCTCGGTTTCCATCGCAAGGCAAATTTCGTTTACCAGAATGTCGAGTGCTTCATTCAGACGTGGAGCACTCGCCACTTTCTCTACTATTTCGCGTAACTGAGTGAGCATAAAGGGCGTGGCCTATCCTCTTTTACGTCGTTGGGCAGCGTTATTACGTTGCCCCGCACTCTCCTGCATCGACATCACCACGCCAGCGAATTCTTTCATCACGCGGCGGTAAACATCGCGCTTGAAAGAGACCACCTGACGCACCGGATACCAGAAGCTAACCCAGCGCCAACCGTCAAACTCGGGCGTGCTGCTGTGCTGCACATTGATTTCCGCGTCACTACACATCAACTGCAGAAGAAACCACTTTTGTTTCTGGCCGATACACACCGGCTTTGTGTCCCAACGCACCAAACGTTTTGGCAACTTGTAGCGTAACCAGTTTCGGGTTGAAGCAAGTATTCGAACATCTTTGCGGTGTAAACCCACTTCTTCGAACAGTTCGCGATACATTGCCTGTTCAGCAGTTTCACCCGGATTGATGCCTCCCTGAGGAAATTGCCAGGAGTGCTGTCCAAAGCGCCTGGCCCACAACACTTGTCCTTGCCTGTTACAGATTACGATACCAACATTCGGGCGGTAGCCATCATCATCGATCACTGGACTACCTCAAAGCTAAATTTGAATAGCCTGATTGTTTCACACTCCTTACAGGCGGTAAACCACTGGATACCGGGGTGTAAGCAGAATAAAAACAGGATAACTCACAGAGATTAGCCAAGTTATAAACAGCGAGTGAGATTTATGGGCGATCTTATTCACTTTTTCTGTGGATAGCGTTGTGCAGAACACGGGAATGACGTGAATAACCATTACAGAACATTCTCAAAAACCCTCGTCGCCAGATAAAATAAAACATTACATTTCATACACCTATAAAATAATGGAAACTCAGGCGATGAAAAGATCCTTTGCAGATTCATTCCACTTGCCTGTCATCGGTTAAAGATCCACCAATGACGTTTTTATCCACAGAGAATGACCTAAACCTGGTCAAAGAAAGGAAAAAAAGCGTTCAAAACGCGAAAGTCAAGGCTGTAAATCGAAACAGGTGTCTGAGAAAAGGGGGTTACCCCACATTTCTGTGGATAACTAGGTTCAACACCTGTTCATTGTCGATAACAAGCTGGGATAACCTGGCCACAGCATCGGATGGCCCCATTCTATTGGAATAAAAAACCATTCTTAATCATGCTATTATCACAGTTATTCACCTAATTGCCATGTGGACAAACTCAGTCAGCCTCCACTGTTCACTCTTTAACCAATGTGAGTTCTAGCATGCACTCTTCAGCATTATTGCCGTCATCACCCGAAAACGAAGCGGAATTACTGCAACGAGCACAACAGCTGGCAGGCCAGACCTTTGCCGCGCTAGCGGCACAGCTAAACCTGCCGATACCCACCGATTTGAAACGCGATAAAGGCTGGGTCGGCATGTTGTTAGAGCTGCATTTGGGTGCCAGTGCGGGCAGCAAAGCCGAACAGGATTTTGCGCATCTCGGTATTGAGCTGAAGACCATTCCGGTAGATGCGCAAGGCAAACCGCTGGAGACCACCTTCGTGTGTGTCGCGCCGTTAACCGGCAATAGTGGCGTTACCTGGCAAACCAGCCATGTGCGGCACAAACTGGCGCGCGTGCTGTGGATTCCGATCGAAGGCGATCGTGCCTTGCCGCTGGCTGAGCGTCGTGTTGGTTCACCGCTGCTATGGCATCCCAGTGAAGAAGAGGAACAACAGCTGCGGGAAGACTGGGAAGAGTTAATGGATATGATTGTGCTCGGCCAGGTTGAGCGCATCACCGCCCGTCACGGTGCGTGGCTGCAAATCCGCCCTAAAGCCGCCAACAGCAAAGCATTAACCGAAGCCATCGGGGAACACGGCGAGCCGATTATGACGCTGCCGCGCGGCTTTTATTTAAAGAAGAGCTTTACCGGCCCACTTTTGGCGCGACATTTTTTACTGTAAATGCATATTGCTGCCGATAATTTTAGGAATGATGCGATTACTCCTAACGACGAAAGCATTTATTACTACACTTTTGCTGTTGAAGTCGCGAGAAGGAGATAAGAATGAAAGGGTTGGTAAGTGCAGTGGGTTTAGGATTGGTTGCGCTGTTATTGAGTGGTTGCAGCAGTGATTACGTCATGGCGACCAAAGATGGCCGCATGATCATGACCGATGGCAAACCCGCCATCGATAAAGAGACTGGATTGGTACAGTACACCGATGAGAAAGGCCATCAGATGCAGATCAATGGTGACGAGGTTTCGACCATCATTGAGCGTTAAGTGCCAAATTGCCTTGCCTGCACATGTTTTCCCCTTGTGCAGGCGATTTCCCGAACTTTCCCCCCTTCCTTCCGCGCCGCTTCACACGCTATAGTCCCAAAGGACACAACATTCCCTTTCATAATGAAAAAAGGATGCCGGCAAATGCACTATCACCGTATTCCCCATAGCACGCTGGAAGTGAGTCAGCTGGGGCTTGGAACCATGACGTTTGGTGAGCAGAACAGCGAAGCCGACGCCCACGCACAGCTTGATTACGCGGTTAGCAGTGGCATTAACCTGATTGATACCGCGGAAATGTATCCGGTGCCGCCGAGCCCGGAAACCCAGGGATTAACCGAACAGTACATTGGTAGCTGGCTGAAAAAGCGCGGCAGCCGTGACAAAATCATCCTCGCCAGCAAAGTGGCCGGCCCGGTACGCGGTGCGGATGCCTCAATTCGCCCGAACCAGGCGCTGGATCGCAAAAACATCCGCGAAGCGTTGGATGCCAGCCTGAAACGCCTGAATACCGATTATCTCGATCTCTATCAGCTGCATTGGCCACAGCGCCAAACCAACTATTTCGGCAAGCTGGGCTATCAATACACCGATTCCAGTGTCCCCGTGACGCTGCTGGAGACGCTGGAAGCGCTGACCGAACAAGTACGTGCCGGTAAGATTCGCTACATTGGCGTGTCGAACGAAACCGCGTGGGGCGTCATGCGTTACCTGCAGCTGGCTGAAAAGCACGAGCTACCGCGTATCGTCACCATCCAGAACCCGTACAGCCTGCTGAACCGCAGCTTCGAGGTAGGTTTAGCGGAGATCAGTCAGCATGAAGGCGTCGAGCTGCTGGCTTATTCCAGCCTGGCCTTTGGTACTTTGAGCGGTAAATACCTGAACGGTGCGAAACCAGCCGGTGCGCGCAATACGCTGTTTAGTCGCTTTACCCGCTACAGCGGCGATCAGTCTCAGCAGGCGATTGCCGCCTATGTTGAGCTGGCGAAGAAGCACAATATGGATCCGTCGCAGATGGCGCTGGCCTACGTGCGTCAACAGCCGTTTGTCGCCAGCACCTTGCTGGGCGCCACCACACTGGAGCAACTTAAGATTAACGTTGAGAGTTTCAATCTGACGCTGAACGCTGATGTGTTAGAGGAACTGGAAGCGATTCATCGCCAGTTTACTTATCCTGCCCCTTGAAACCAGGTGCGCATTAATGCGCACCTTACAAATTCTGCCGTAGGGTCGCCATTCATGGCGACCTTTTTAATTACCGCACAATTACCGCCGCGCTTTCCACCACAGCACCGCAATCGCCACGGCGAAAATCGCACCGAATCCCACGCCGGTTGCCACCGCAGGTGCGCCCAGCTTAATCGCCACGGTATACAAACCCAGCATCAGCAGCATCGCGCTGTTTTCACCCAGATTTTGCACCGCAATCGCGTTACCCGAACCCACGGACGCTTTACCACGCTCCTGCAGCAGCGCATTGAGCGGCACGACAAAGAAACCACCCAGCGCACCAATCAGCATCAGCACCAGATAGGCATTCAGCAAACTCTGTTGCAACGCAAACACGACCACCATCACGCCAATCAACACGCCCGCCGGCATACAGCGGCGCACGGTTTGCAGCGTCACCAGTTTTGCCGCCGCAGCCGCACCGATGACAATGCCAATCGCCACCATCGCATTCAGCGTGGTCGGGGTTTTATTATCGCTGATGCCGAGCGCCACCGGCACCCACAGCACCAGCAGGAAGCGCAGCGTCACGCCCGCGCCCCAGAATAAACTGGTGCCGAGCAGCGAGAAACGCGTTTCGCCGTTGCGCCACAACAACTTGGTCGCCGCGATGAAACTGCGCAGCATCGCGCCAAAATACCAGCTCTGTCCCGGACGCGCCGCCGTCAGGTGCGGAATAAAGAGGTTCGCTACCACCGCCATTGCGTACGTCATGGCACACACCACCAGCGCAGCCACCAGGTTCCAGTCCGCCAGAATACCACCCGCTACCGAACCCAGCAGAATCGCCGCAATGGTCGACCCTTCCATTAAGCCGTTAGCTTTTACGAGACGTTCCCCGCGGGTGATTTCCGTCAGGATGCCGTACTTCGCCGGCGAATAGGATGCCGCACCAATCCCCACCAGCGTGTAGCCAAGGAACGGATTGAAGCCGAAACAGATAATCAGCGCCCCCAGCAGCTTGAGGCTGTTGGCGAACATCATCACCCGACCTTTAGCAAAGCTATCCGCCATCTGCCCAACAAACGGCGCGAGCAGAATGTAAGTCGCCACAAACAGCATTTGCAGGATCGGCTGACTCCAGTCCGGGTAGAACTGATTTTTCAGCAGCGCCAGCGTGGCAAACAACAGCGCGTTGTCACCAAATGCCGAGAAGAACTGCGCCACAATCACCGCCAGCATATTCCGTGACATTAGCGGTGCATCCTTATTTAACGCCTGGCTCATGCCTGCTCCTGTTCCGCCAGCTGCTTGAGGCTGACATAGTCCGGTTTGCCGCTGCCCAGCATCGGCAGTTGTTTCATGATGCGGATATCGCGCGGCACCGCCAATTCCGGCGCACCGATCTCACGCGCCGCTTTCAGCAAGGTATCGCGAGCTAATTCGCTGTCGGTGGTGAACAGCACCAAGGCTTCACCGCGATTACTGTCCGGACGCAGCGACGCCGCATGCTGCTTCTCATGGGAGGCTTTCAGCGCAATCTGCTCAACAATCTCCAGCGACACCATCTCACCGGCAATTTTTGCGAAGCGTTTCGCGCGGCCCTGAATCTGGCAGAACCCGCCTTCATCAAAGCTGACGATATCGCCGGTGTCGTACCAGCCTGCCTCCATCTCACCTTCGCCGTTATCCGCTATCGGCACTTCCAGCACGCCTGGATTCTCGACGCGCAGATAACCGTTCATCACGTTCGGCCCGCGCAGCTGCAGGCGACCACCCAGCTCAATGCCCGGCACGGAAATCAGACGCGAATCCATGCCTGGCAGAATGCGGCCCACCGTGTGATTTTTCGCCGCCATCGGCACGTTGATCGCCACCACCGGCGCGCACTCCGTTACGCCGTAGCCTTCAAGAATACGGATGCCGTATTTCTCCATATAGACTTGACGCGTCGCTTCCTGCAGCTTCTCTGCACCGGCCACGACATAGCGCAGACGCGCAAAATCATACGGGCTGGCGAAACGCGCGTAGTTGCCGAGGAAGGTCGAAGTGCCAAACAGCACGGTGCAGTTCCGGTCATAAACTAATTCCGGCACGATGCGGTAATGCAGCGGGCTCGGATAGAGAAACACCTGCGCACCGGTCAGCAGCGGCGTAAACAGGCCAACGGTCAAACCAAAGGCGTGGAACAGCGGCAGCGCCGACATAAAGCGATCGCGCGGGGTGAAATCCGCCACGGTGCGTATCTGCTCCACGTTGGCCAGCAGGCTTTTATGTGAATGCACCACGCCTTTGGGATTGCCTTCCGAACCGGAGGTAAACAGCACCATCGCCGCCTCTTCCGGCTGCTGAGGAACCTGCGCGCGGCGCGGCATCAGCAGATGCGCCACAATCCACAGTTTGTCCTGCAGCGTAACGGTATCTTTCAGATCTTCCAGATAGATCCACTGCACCTCGGTGAGTCCCTGCGGCAAGTGCCACAGGTTGCCTTTTTCGAGAAACTGGCGCGAGGTAAAGACGGTTTTCACCTGCGAAGCGGTCAACGCCGCACGCATGCCATTCACGCCTGCGGTGTAGTTAAGCATGGCCGGAATCCGTCCGCGCAGCGACGCACCGAGAATCGCCGCCGCCGTCACCGTGGCGTTCGGCAGCAGCAGACCAACATATTCGCCCTGTTTGCTGTAGCGCTCCAAAATGCGACCCACGCCGAGCGCTTTTTTCAGCAAACCGGTGTAGCTATCCGGTTTGAAGTTGACGTCTTCGATGCAGGGCTTCATCACCCCATAACGCTGACGTGCATTGAGGAAGGCCTCAAACAGCGTTTCACGCGGACGCACCGCCATGCGCGCTTCCATCATCACATGGTGCAAGTGCTCACCCGCCAGCGTACGGCGATCGCGCGCACGTTTGGCTTCGGGCATTGGAATGACGGTCGCTGGCAGCACCGTCAAGGTGATGCGCGGGAACAGACGGCGTTTAAACACGCCCGCCAGGCGACCAAACGGCGTATATTCCGCGCCTTCGATACGCATCGGCACCACGGTGGCACCGGATTTCGCCGCCACAAAGCCGGCACCGCTGTAAATCTTCATCAGCGATCCGGTCACGGTGATGCGCCCTTCCGGGAAGATCACCACCGGACGGCCCTGATTGATCATGCGCACCAGATGCTTGATCGACATTGGCTTGGTGGGATCGAGCGGAACGAAGTCGATAATCGGCTTCAGCAGACGCATAAACCATTGGTCGCTGATCGACGAATAGACGGCAAACACCGGTTTAATCGGCAGAAATAGCGCCAGTAACACCCCATCCAGGAACGACATATGATTGGGGGTGATCAGCACTTTTTCTTTATGCAGTGCCGCGAGGTCGCCCCGCAGTTCCACACGCCACAGCAGGCGGAACAGGAAACGGAAGAAGGTCAGTAACATGCCAGCTCCTTAGCATTCGCAAAAATGGCTCTTACGATGCAGGATCCGGGGGCTTCGACAAGTGTCGGGATGATTTTCGTAGATTTTGACATTTTTCAGGAGACAAATTGCGCCGCGGTAGCATGTACATGTAGTGTTCGCGGCGCAAAAGTTCACTTAATTTCAACCTATCATTCGCTCGTTCCATCCGTCTTTGTACTGAATGTTTCCATCAACGTGCTTCCACGTTATCGTTTCATAACGCATTTCGATATTTTCCATATGTGTACCCGTTACGCCCGTTGGTAAAAGTGATGGCGTAATACTGGTGATTTTTACGTTTTCGAGCAGAATATTAAAATATTCAGTTTCAATCCCCGCCTCTGTGATTTTGTACATTTTTATAGTGGCCGATTTTAGCGTTCTCCCTTGACAAAGCGCTCGAAACAATAGTGGAGTTGTCCGGTCAAATTCCTTTTGAAACACGATGGGGGTATGTACTCTCGTGCCTGTGAGTTTCCCATAATGTGCATCCACAGGAATCGTGACGTTATGCGTTAATGTCCGCATTTCTATCGAGCCTAAACGCGTCGGCATTAAGCATTCACCGATGATGGGTGAGCCGTTTTCGTCTGTTAACCATATGTGTGCCGGTGTAGACATAATTAAAATCCTTTTAAATTTAACGAGGGCGATTAAACCAGATGACAAAAGCGAAAGTTAAAACTATGACAATGCCTGTTGCTTGTAGGGCATAAGGCCGAAAATAAGTCACGGCAAAAGCTCCAAATGCAACAATAAAAATAAGTGGAATATAACCCCAGAAGAAGTATGAAGCCTGAGCTTTTACCCATTGTTTTAAGAAGTTCAGCATAATTAATGCACCATGTTTATTATGGTGCTAACAACATTGTTATCGAATGCATGCGCTTTCATAAATAGTGGTTCAATAAGAAAATACATCATATCGAGTTTCTGCAGAGACAGCGCGTGATAATACATGGGAGACAGTGACTGGAGCCGTTCAGCACTTTCTGCTGCATGCTGAACTATGCCGTACAATCCCAGCCCAGTTACAGCAAGCGTTGTTGCTTTACCTGTCCATTTGAAAATCGTAGTGCTGAGACTGGTGCCAAGGCAAACTGTCGTCGTTATTCCAATAACAAACGCCTGATTGTTTAAAGCACTGGCTGAAATCACCACGCCAGCCTTTAATAGCTTTGATTTAATGACTTCGAGCTGGCTACGAGTTTTGAATCTAAAAATATCTTCGAAATAGATATGCAACATTCTGTATATAATGTCACGGTGTTTAACAAGCTCTGCGACACCATCAAGAAATCTAAGGTCTTCTTCTTTCAATCGGGCGCAAACATCCTGATAATTATCAGTAAAGCATGATATGTAATACGACAAGCGGGTTGCACCATCACCGATTTTATTGGCCTGCTCAAGTACCACTCCTTTTACACCAGATAATGCTTTTTCAAGTTGGAGTGCCATCAACTTCTCAGCCTGAATACCGTTTATTATCGAGTCACTGTGATACATACTTCGTCCTTGCGGTTAATAATCGTCCTGATGCAAAAAAAATATCATGAGACCATTTAAACTGTAAGGTTAATTTTCGGGACACAGTCCGCACTTTCTAAATAGAGTCGCCATCTGTTACGTAATGTTCGTCAGTTAAGCGTAGATCGGTCGCCATTCATGGCGACCGGGTTTACGGCGAATCGGCCTGCCATCCGCCACCCAGCGCGGCGATCAGACCAACGCTGCTGACCCATTGCGTGCTCTGCAGCGACAGCAAACTCTGCTGCGCGCTCAGGCTGCTGTTTTCGGTGGTGGCGACGTCGAGATAGTCGATCATTCCGGCGTCATATTGATTGCGCGTGACACGCGCCGATTCCTGCGCCGCATCGGTAGCGCGCTGCTGCGAGGCAATTTCGCCCTGTAAGGTGTTCAACTGCACCAGATAATCTTCCACTTCACCCATGCCCGTCAGCACCGCCTGGCGATAGCTGGCAACGCTGGCGTCATAGGCCGCACGCGCCTGATCGACCTTCGACGAGGTGGCACCAAAATCTAATAGCGTGCCGCTCAGTTCCGGCCCCAATGACCACACGCGGTTGGGCAGCGAGAACAAACTGTTAATCGCTGATGAACTCACACCGCCGCTGGCGCTCAGCGTCAGGTCGGGATAGTAACCGGCAATCGCCACGCCGACCGCAGCATTGGCTGCCGCCACGTTGCGCTCGGCATAGGCAATATCAGGACGGCGCTGCAGCAGCTGCGAAGGCAGGCTATTCGGGATAGCAGGAAGCGCAGCATCCAGCTTCGCCACCGGCAAAGAAAAATCAGCCGGTGCGCGGCCCAGCAGCAGCGCAATCGCGTGCTCCATTTGCGCACGCTGCCACTGATAATCCTGCGCCGAGGCGCGGGCGCTCTCCAGCTGCATCTGTGCCTGCGCTAAGGTGGCGCGCGATTCGCTCCCCGCCGCGTATTTGTTTTGAATGACCGTTAGATAGCGCTGATAGGCAGCGATACTGCGCTGATAGAGCGCGATTTTTTCGTCAATAATGCGCAGCTGGAAATAGTCCTGCGCCAGTTCGGACTGCGCGCTCAGGGTGATATTCGCCAGCTCGGCTTTGCTGGCTTCAGCGCTGGCGTTGTTCTCCTCCAGCGTGCGGCGCAGTTTGCCCCACAAATCCAGCTCCCAGCTGGCGTTGAGATCGGCGGCATGGCTGTTGCTGACGCTGCGTTGCCCGCTGGTGCTGGCGCGGCTGCCGCTGCGCGTACTGCTGGCGTCGTAGCCAACGGATGGCAACAGCGCGGCGCGTGATTGCGAGGTAAGCGCCTGCGCTTCACGGTACTGCGCGGCATAGTTGGCAACGTTCTGGTTGGAGATGCTCACCTGCTTCAGCAGGCTATCCAGCGTGGCATCGTGATACACCTGCCACCATTCGCCTTTGCTGTCTGCATCCTGCGGCGTCGCCTGCTGCCAGCCTTTGGCTTCTTTGAAATGGGTCGGCATCGCCAGGTTTGGGCGTTGATAATCGGGACCAACGGCGCAACCGGCCAGCATCAGCGCCAGCACAACGGGCGTAATTTTCAGGGACATTTTCATCTATCGGGTTTCCACATGACGCAACCGCCGCCACTGACGTTGCGTGGCGCGGCTCAAACCATCGAGCCAGAGATAAACAACCGGCGTAGTAAACAGCGTCAGCAATTGGCTCAGCGCCAAACCACCGACAATCGCCAGCCCAAGCGGGCTACGCAGATCGGCATCGCCGCCGCTGCCCAGCGCCAACGGCAGCGCGCCGAAGAAGGCGGCTAACGTGGTCATCATGATCGGACGGAAACGCATCAGGCAGGCTTGGGTGATCGCCTGCTGCGGCGACATGCCCTGCGTGCGCTCGGCGTGAATGGCAAAATCGATCATCATGATGGCGTTCTTTTTCACGATACCGATCAGCAGGATGATGCCGATCAACGCGATCACCGTGAGCTGCGTATTGGTGAGCAGCAGCAGTAACAGCGCCCCAACGCCCGCCGACGGCAACGTTGAAAGAATGGTGATGGGATGGATGTAGCTCTCATACAGCACGCCGAGCACGATATACACCGCTGCCAGCGCCGCGATAATCAGCCACGGCATCGTGGCGGTGAGTTGGGCAAATGCGGCGGCGGTGCCAGCAAAGCCAACCTGAAGGGTGGACGGTAAACCGATCTGCGCCATCGCCTGTTTAATCAGCGCCTGCGCCTGCTCCAGCGACACGCCATCATTGAGGTTGAACGCGACGGTGCTGGTGGCCGATTGCCCCTGATGTGCCACCGACAGCGGCGCGTTGCCGCCTTTGAAACTGGCGAATGCCGCCAGCGGCACGCGATCGCCGCTGTCGTTAATCACATACAGCTGCTGGAGAATGGCCGGATCGCGCGTGTAACTGTCCTGCAGTGACATCACTACGTGATACTGATTGAGCGTGTGATACAGCGTGGCGACCTGGCGCTGGCTGAAGGCGTTATTGAGCAGGGTGTCGAGCATCTGCACGTTAACGCCCAGTCGTGTGGCACGGTCGCGATCGATAGTGATCACCACTTCCTGACCGCCCGTTTGCGCATCGGAATCCACGCTGTTGAGCTGCGGGATCGCGGCCAGTGCCGCCTGCACTTTTGGCGTCCAGCTGCGCAGCAGATCGAGATCGTCGGCCTGCAAGCTGTATTGATAGGTGGCGTTGGCGCTGCGTCCGCCGATATGCAGATCTTGCGCCGCCATTAGGAACATCTGCGCCCCGGCAATATGGCTGGTTTTCATACTCAGCCGGTTGGCCACTTCGGTGGCGGTGGCATCGCGCTGGTCAAAATCCTTCAGCCGTACAAAGAAGTTGGCGCTGTTGCGCGAGCCGAACATGCCGCTACCCATCGACGACATCACGCTCTCCACCGCCGGATCGGACTGGATGATGTGGGTGAACTGCAGCATTTTCGGCTTCATCGCCTGGAAGGAGATGTTTTGGTCAGCGCGCAGCGCGCCCATCAGCAAGCCGGTATCCTGATTGGGGAAGAAGCCTTTCTGCACCACAGAAAACAGAAATAGATTGAGCAGCACGGTCAGCACCAGGCTGAACATCGTCAGCTTTTGGTGCGCCATCACCCAGGTTAATCCACGCGAGTAAGCCGCCAGCAAAGCGTTAAGTTGGTTTTCGATAAACTGATACAGCGGATGCGGGCGTTTAGTGACTGTTGGCTTTGGCTTGAGCAAGCGCGCGCACAGCATCGGCGTCAGGCTGAGCGACACAAACATTGAGATCAGCAGCGACACCGTTAGCGTCACGGCAAACTCGCGGAACAGGCGTCCGACGATGCTGCCCATCAGCAGAATCGGGATGAATACCGCAATCAGCGACATGGTCATCGACAGCACGGTAAAACTCACCTCCTGCGCACCCCGCAGCGCCGCGCGCAGCGGGCTGAGTCCCTCTTCGATATGGCGGGTGATATTTTCCAGCACCACAATCGCGTCGTCGACGACAAAACCGGTGGCGATAATCAGCGCCATCAGCGACAGGTTATCGAGGCTGTAGCCAAGCAGATACATCACCGCGCAGGTGCCGACCAGCGATACCGGCAGCGCCAGCGCCGGGATAATCACCGCCTGCACATTACGCAGGAACACAAACACCACGGCGATCACCAGCAGCATCGCCACCAGCAGCGTCTCTTCGGTGTCGTACAGCGAGGCGCGCACCGTCGGCGATCGATCCACCACCACTTTCAGCTGGGTATCGGCGGGCAGATCTTTCTCCAGCGCCGGCAGCTGCGCTTTAATGGCATCAATGGTGTCGAGCATGTTGGCACCGGCCTGGCGCTTAATCCCCACCATCACCGACGGCATGGAATTGAGGAAACCGGCCTGATACTGATCTTCGACCGAATCGTAGACTGTGGCGACATCGTGCAGCCGCAGCGCTTTGCCCTCTTTATAAGTGACGATCAAATCCTGATACTGCGCGGCCTTATCCAGCTGGCCGTTGCTGTCCACCACCCACGACTGGCTTCTGCCCTGCAAAATGCCCTTCGGCTTATTGGTGGTGCTGTTGGCAATGGCGCTGCGCACCGTATCCAGCGAAATGCCGTATTGCGTCAGCTTCAGCGGCTGCAGATCGATACGCACCGCCGGTAAGGCGCTGCCCATCAGCGACACTTCGCCGACGCCCTTCACCTGGCCCATCGCCTGCTCAATTTTGCTTTCTGCCAGATCGTAGAGTTCGCCCGGCGTGCGCGTGGCGGACGTCAGTGCCAGCATCACAATCGGCGCATCCGACGGATTGGCTTTGCGGTAAGTCGGCAGCGACTCCATGGCGCTCGGCAGCAAACTGCGTGAAGCGTTGATCGCCGCCTGCACGTCACGCGCCGCGCCGTTGATGTCGCGATCGAGATCAAACTGCAAAATCACGCTGGTCGATCCCTGCGAGCTGCTAGAGGTCATCTCGGTAATACCGGCGATCTGTCCCAGCGAGCGCTCCAGCGGCGTGGCGACGGTGGCCGCCATGGTTTCCGGGCTGGCACCGGCCAGGCTGGCGCTCACCATGATGGTGGGGAAATCCACTTGCGGCAGTGGCGCTACCGGCAGCAGCCGATAGCCCAACGACCCCAGCAGCAGGATCGCCAGCGTCAGCAGCAGCGTGGCAACGGGACGGAAAATAAACAGCCGGGTTAAGTTCATCGATCGCCCCGCGCCTGCTGCTGCTTACGCTGCATGTAGCGTTTGCCGCGCTGCGCGATGCCATCAAACCACAGATAAATCACCGGCGTGGAGAACAGCGTCAGCACCTGGCTGACGATCAACCCGCCAACAATCACCAGGCCAAGCGGCTGGCGCAGCTCGGCACCGGAACCGGAGGCCAGCATTAGCGGCAGTGCGCCGAGCAGCGCCGCCATGGTGGTCATCAAAATCGGTCGGAAGCGCAGCAAACACGCCTGATGAATCGCGTCACGTGCGCTCATGTGCTGTTTGTTTTCCGCCTCTAGCGCGAAGTCGATCATCATAATTGCGTTCTTTTTAACGATGCCGATCAGCAGGATCACGCCAATCAGCGCAATCAGGCTGAACTCACTACCGGCCAGCAGCAGCGTCAGCAAGGCGCCGACCGCCGCAGAAGGCAGCGTCGAGAGAATGGTCACCGGATGAATAAAGCTCTCATACAGAATGCCGAGCACTACGTACATGGTGATCAGCGCCGCCAGGATCAGCCACAGCGTGTTGCCGGTAGCGCTTTGAAACGCCGAGGTTTCGCCCTGATAACGCAGGGTAATGCTCGACGGCAGATTGAGCTGCTGTGTGACCTCGGCAATCGCCTTCTGCCCATCCTCCAGCGAGTAACCGCTGTTGAGGTTGAACGACACCATCACCGCCGGGAACTGGTTGAGGCGCATGTGCATCAGCGAACCGGTGCGCTGATGAATGGTGGCGATTGACGTCAGTTTCACCATGCCGGTCGTGGTGCTGGTGTCATCCGAGGAAGACGACGTGCTGCTGTCGTCGCTGGATGAAGTGCTGCTGCTTACCGGCAAATAGACATCATCAAAGGAGGCGGGAGATTGCTGATACTGCGGCGCCACTTCCAGCACCACGCGATACTGATTGGCCTGGGTAAAGATGGTGGAGACCAGTCGCTGACCGAAGCTGTTGTACAGCGCGGTATCCACGTCGGCGGCGGTAATGCCGTAGCGCGCCGCTTTATCGCGATTCAGCTCGACGTAGGCCACGCGGCCCTGATCCTGCAAGTTACTCACCACGCCGTTAAATTCCGGGCGCTGCTGCAACGCGGCCACCATCTTCGGCGTCCAGCTCACCAGGTTTTCGCTGTCGGCATCATCCAGCGTGAACTGATACTGGCTCGGCGACACCTGATCGTTCACCGTCAAATCCTGCGCCGGTTGCAGATAGAGCTGAATGCCCGCCACCTGCTGCGCCGCCTGTTGCAGCTGTTTGATCACCACGTCGGCTTTGTCATCGCGATCGTCAAACGACTTGAGGTTGATCTGGATGCGCCCGCTATTCAGGCTGGTATTGCTGCCATCAATGCCGACGGTTGAGGACAAACTCTCTACCGACGGATTTTGCAGCATCACCTTCGCCAGCGCCTGCTGCCGCTTCGACATCTCACTAAACGACACATCCTGCGACGCCACCGTCACGCCCTGAATCAGGCCAGTATCCTGCGACGGGAAAAAACCTTTGGGGATGGCGATGTACAACAGCGCGGTGAGCGCAAAGGTTGCCAGCGCCACCAGCAGCGTCAGCTTCTGATGGTTCAGCACCACCGTCAGCAGGCGGTCGTAACCGCGCACCAGCTTGTCGAACACCTCGCCGCCTTTGCGCGAAAAGCGCGACTGTTTTTCTGGCGGAATGTGTTGCAACAGATAAGCGCACAGCATTGGCGTCAGCGTGAGTGATACCACCATCGACACCAGAATCGATACCGCAAGGGTGATGGCAAATTCGCGGAACAGCCGCCCGACCACATCGCCCATAAACAGCAGTGGAATCAGCACCGCAATCAGTGAGAAGGTCAGCGAGATGATGGTGAAGCCAATCTGCTGCGAGCCTTTCAGCGCCGCCTGCATCGGCGTTTCGCCCTCCTCCAGCCGCCGCGAAATGTTCTCCACCACCACAATCGCGTCGTCAATAACGAAGCCGGTGGCAATGGTCAGCGCCATCAGCGACAGGTTATTCAGGCTGAAATCGGCCAGATACATCACGCCGAAGGTGCCAATCAGCGACAGTGGCACCGCCACGCTGGGAATCAAGGTCGCGGCCACATTGCGTAAGAACAGGAATGTCACCATGACCACCAGCGCTACCGACAGCATCAGCTCAAACTGCACGTCGCTGATTGAAGCGCGAATGGTTTGCGTGCGATCCGACAGAATGCTCATCTTCACGCCGTCCGGCAGCGCCGCCTGCAGCTTCGGCAGCTGCGCTTTGATGCTGTCCACCACCTGAATCACGTTGGCACCCGGCTGGCGCTGTACGCCGATCACAATCGCCGGGCTATTATTCGCCCACGCCGACTGGAAGCTGTTCTCCGGTCCCTGTTCGATATGGGCGATATCTTTCAGCCGCAGCGCCGCGCCGTTTTGGTAAGTGATGATCAGATTGCCGTACTCATCGGCGGTGCGTAGCTGATCGTTGGCATCAATGGTGACCGAGTGATATTTACCGTCAAAGCCGCCTTTCGAGCCGTTAACGTTGCTGTTGCTAATCAGCGTGTTGACGTCTTCCAGTGACAGCTTATGCGCCGCCAGCGCTTTCGGATCCATCTGCACGCGGATCGCCGGCTGATGGCCGCCCGCCAGCGTCACCATGCCAACGCCGTTAATCTGCGATAGCTTGAGCGCCACGCGCGTGTTGACCAGATCCTGCACCTGGGTCAGCGGCAGCGTGGCGGAACTCACCGCAAGGGTGATGACCGCGGTATCGGCCGGATTGACCTTTTTGTAGGTTGGCGGATTAGGCAGATCGCCAGGTAGCAAATTGTTGGCGGCGTTGATCGCCGCCTGCACTTCCTGCTCGGCCACATCCAGCGACAAATCGAGGCTGAATTTCAGCGTGACGATGGACGATCCGCTTGAGCTGGTTGAGGTCATCTGACTCAAGCCCGCCATTTGACCGAGCTGGCGCTCCAGCGGCGACGTGACGGACGACGCCATCACATCCGGGCTGGCGCCAGGATAAAGCGTGGTGACCTGAATAGTCGGGTAATCCACCTGCGGCAGCGCCGAAGTGGAGAGAAAACGATAGGAGAAGATCCCGGCGATCAGTATGCCGACCATCAGCAGAATGGTGGCGACCGGACGCTCAATAAACAGGCGAGACGGATTCATTTGGCCTCGGCGGTCGCAGTGGTTTTGCTCTCATCAGCCAGCTGCACTTTGCTGCCGTTGGTCAGGCGATCAATGCCTTCGGTCACCAGACGATCGCCCGGTTCCACCCCTTTAAGGATCGCCTGCTGATCGTCACCAAAAGTGGGGCCGGTGGTCACCGCTTTGCGCGTTACGGTGTTGTCTTTATTGATGACAAACACGAAGCTGCCGTCGCTGCTCAGCTGCAGCGCCTGCGCCGGGATCACCGTGGCATTTTTCAGGATGTGAGTTTGTAGACGCAGATTGACGAACTGGTTGGCAAACAGCGTTTCATCTTTATTCGGAAAGGTGGCTTTCAGCGCGATGGTACCGGTGCTGGTATCGATTTGGTTGCTGATGAACCTGACATCACCCTGCGCCAGTGCGGTGCGGTTATCCTGATCAAATGCGGTGGCGGGCAAGCTTTGTCCGTCGTGCAGCGCTTTGCTCAATTGCGGAATATTGCTCTGCGGCACGCTAAAGGTGACGGCGGCAGGCTGCATCTGCGTCACCACCACGATGCCGGTGGTATCGCTGGTTTGCACCATATTACCCGGATCGACCAGACGTAAACCTACGCGTCCGCTGATGGGCGAGGTAATGCGCGCGTATTCAATATCCAGTTTGGCGCTGGCAATCTGCGCTTCATCGGCAGCCACCGCGCCTTTGTATTGCCCAACGGTGGCGGTTTGGGTATCGAGATCCTGGCGCGACAACGAGTCCTGCGCCGCCAGTTTCTGATAGCGCACCAGCGTTAACTGCGCGCTTTTCAGCAACGCCTGATTCTGATTAAGATCGCCCTGATACTGCGCCAGTGTCGCCTGATAGCTGCGCGGATCGATCTGCGCCAGCAGCTGTCCGGCGCTGACTTTTTGCCCTTCGGTGAAGAACACGTTTTCCAGCTGACCGGCGACGCGGCTGGTCACCGTGACGCTGGCATTGGGGATCACCGTGCCGAGCGCGTTAAGATATTGCGGCACGTCGGCGGTGCTGGCGACGCCACTGTGCACCAGTGTTGCGCCGCCCATCATCGCCATGCCCGGCGGACCGCCCGCGCCGCCGCGATGCCCGCCGCGTGCGCTTTTTTCCGCTCCCGGCGGCATCCCGCCGCGCCCGCCCACTACGCGCCAGACCACGCCAGCCACTATCAACAGCACAAGCAAAAGAAGCAGCCATTTCAGCCAGCGGAAAGACGAGTAGCGGGAAGTGTTGTTAGTCATCAGAGTCTTCAGGTTAACAAGGAAAGGGAAAATCCCCTGAAAAACAGGGGATTATTTCAAAGGGAAATCATCACTCCGCGCATTATCGGCTTAATGCCCGCGCGAATTCCATACGCGAACTGTAAGGGTTTCGTTAAGGTTGTCAGGATTGCCAACCGCCGCCCAGTATCCTGTAGAAGTGTGTAACTGGCTGCGTCGGCCTGCGCCAGATGCGGCAGCTTGTTATCCGAACTCAGCGTCAGCCACGCCGTCGCCATTTCCGCGATCAGCGAAATACATTGCGCCGCTACACATTCGTTCTTGCTTCATTGCGATTGCGCAATAAATTGCGCCGCTACACATTCGGGCTTGCTTCATTGCGATTACGCAATACATTGCGCCGCTACAAATACGTGCACACTTCCGTAGCGGCACGATTCATCGCGCACTTGAATGCGCAATTACCGATAAATTGCAGGCAAAAAAAACCCACGCATCTGCGTGGGTCGGTGTAATAACAGGGTCATCGCTACCAAAGCAGCGTTGTTTTCACACCCATCAATACCTCTGGGACGTCCATACTCGCACCGATAAGCCGGTGAAAGACAGGTGCAAAAAGCAACGGTGTTTGGGGAAGTGAAACGAGGTGTGAATATTCTCCACACCGCGCTTACAGTTTTGATTTAACTAAGATTTGTCTGAGGTTGGTTTAGTGTAAATGGCATCCGGCGCCACATTCATGTGCTTTAGCACCGGTCCCATGATGTTGCCGAAGATGGGTGCCGCAACTGAACCACCAAAGTGATCGCCTGCGGTAGGATGGTTAATCATCACCACCAGCGCCACTTCCGGATGGCTGGCAGGCGCGATGCCCGCGGTGTAGTTGATATAGCCACCATCGTACTTGCCGCTGGTGCCCATCTTCTCTGCCGTACCGGTTTTGGTCGCCAGACGATAACCCGGCACCGCCGCTCTCACCCCGGTACCGCCCGGCAGCACGTCACTCTCCAGCATATGCACCACGGTTTGCACCACCTGCGGATTCGCCACCTGTTTGCCCAGCACCGGCGGCGTCACTTTGGTGATCGACAGCGGACGATAAACGCCGTACGAACCGAGCGTGGCGTATTCACGCGCAATCTGCAGCGGCGTAACGCGCAGGCCGTAGCCAAAGGCGAAAGTGGCGCGTTCGATATCCGCCCAGCGCTCGCGATGCAGCGGGAAGTAACCCACGCTCTCACCGGTCAATCCCAGCCCGGTCGGTTTACCCAAACCAAACGCCTGATAAGTGTTCACCAGCGCTTCAGCCGGCATCGCCAGCGCAATATGCGACACGCCGATGTCACTCGATTTCTGCAAGATGCCGGTCATGGTCAGGCGCGGCCAGTGGCCAACGTCGCGGATCAGGTGGCCGTTGACGCTGTACGGCGTGGTATCGATCACCGAATCAGCGCGCACCAGATGGCGCTCCAGCCCTTCCATCACCACCAGCGGTTTCACCGTTGAGCCGGGTTCGTAACTGTCGTTGATCGCCGAGTTACGCATCTGCGCCGGCGTGGCGTTTTCGTAATTGTTCGGGTTGAACGACGGATAAGAGGCCATCGCCAGAATCTCGCCGGTATCGATTTTCACCAGCACCGCTGCGCCCGAATCGGCTTTATTCAGCAGCACGCCGTCGCGCAGTTTGCTGTAGAGCGTGAACTGGTCAAACTTGTCGATGCTGAGCTGTACCGTCGGCGGCTGTTGTGGCGGTTGGTAATCGATCATTGCAATGATGTTGCCTTCACCATCCTGGCGATACACCTCTTTGCCCGGATCGCCCTGCAACACATGGTCGAAACCTTTCTCAATGCCGTTCAAGCCGTTGCTGTCAGCACCGACGATACCAATCAACGGTGCGGCTGCTTCACTCATCGGATAAAAACGGCTGTCGTTATACACCGAGCTGATACCTTTCAGTTTCAGCTCGGCGATATCTTTGGCAATGCCGAGTTCGATCTTACGGCCCAGATAGAGAAAGCGTTTTTTCGGGTTAGCGGTGATGGCCGCACGCAGATCTTCCGGACGCTGATTAAGTGCCGCCGCCAGATAGGCCCATTTGGCGCTGGTGAAATCGGGATTCGCCTCCAGCACGCGCATTGGATCGGCGATGATGTCACGCGCCGGTACGCTCAGCGCTAAGGCTTGGCCATCGCGATCCAGCAGGGTACCGCGGTTGGTTGGCAGCGTCACGGTGCGCAACGAGCGCTGATCGGCTTCATGCTCCAGCATTGGATGCTTGATCAGCTGCAGGTCACCAACGCAGATCAGTAACAGCACCAGACAGCAGAAAACGCCGAGGCAAATCAGGCGAAAACGAAACGGGTTAAAGGGCGCTTGTATCTGGTCTTTTCCCAGAAATTTTTTAATAGGAGGCATGGCAATCCACTGCAATCAAAATGGTAATACCCTTCATACTTCGAGCTGTAGCTGCGTTGGCTGCGCGTGTGCACCCCAGTCACTTACTTCAGTAAGCTCCTGGGGATGAACTCATTTGCCGCCTTGCTACAGCTCGAATTATTTTGGGTATGAATGGTTTCTCTTATAAAGAAACGTAAACGCAGTTGACAGAAAAAGTGTGTTTCGATTCGTTAAGCAAAAAAAAACCTGCGCATCTGCGCAGGTCGGTGTAATCAAGAAAACTTTTTGATGTTCACCCATCAATACCTCTGGGACCCTGACTGTAGCAAGGCGGCAGGATGAGAAACCATCTCCTAAACGCAACAGTTACCCGCAAAATGTAACCAGCGGTGAGATTGTTAACTGTTTGTGCAAATCCGATGTTTTTTGATTTCCACCAGGCAACTCATGGCGTTTGGCCCCTGAGTTAACGATGAGGTGCCGATGTCTAATGTCAGGACATTCGGGTTACCCGCGCGATCCCACGGCTGCCATGCGCGACCAAATCCCGGATCGAACCAGGCGCCAGTGGCGATGATCACGACGCCCGGCGTTAAACCGTCGGTCAGGCGCACGCCGGCCAGCATACGACCGCGCGCGTTGCTCACTTCAATCTCATCGCCATCCTGAATTTCACGCGCGGCGGCATCCTGCGGATGCATATACAGCGTCTCATGCCCGGCAGTTTTATTGGCTTGTACCGTGGCGGTGGCATCCATCTGGCTGTGCAGACGATCCGACGGCTGAATGGAGATCATATGCAGCGGGAACTGCGCGCTGAGCGGCGCGCCCAGCCACTCCTGCGGCTCGCGCCACTCGGGATGACCGGCGAAATCCTCCAGCTGATAATCGGCGATGGTTTGGCAAAACAGCTCAATTTTGCCGCTGGCGGTTTGAATCGGATGCGCTTGCGGATTGGCGCGGAAATCATCCATAAACACAAACGGCTTGCCGCCTTCGGGAATCTCGACAAACCCGCGATCCCAGAATTCACCGAACTCCGGGAAATGAATATCTCTGCGCGCATGGGCTGTCGCGCATTGCTGATACAGATGCTCAATCCACTGCATCTCGTTACGTCCTTCAGTGAACACATCACGATAGCCAAGACGATCGGCGATATCGGCAAAGATATCGAAATCGTTGCGCGCCTGATGCTGCGGCTTAATCGCCTGATGCATCGCCAGCACGAAGCGATCGCGCGATGAGCCGCCAAGATCGTTGCGCTCGAGCGTGGTGGTGGCGGGCAACACGATATCCGCCATCTGCGCCGCCGGCGTCCAGACGATATCCTGCACAATCACCGTATCCGGGCGCTGCCAGCCTTCCACCAGACGATTGAGCTGCTGATGATGATGGAACGGATTGCCGCCCGCCCAGTGTACTAAGTGGATATCAGGATAGTGCTGGGTTTCGCCCTGGAAATGATACGGCTGACCCGGATTGAGCAGCATGTCGCTGATGCGCGCCACCGGAATCGATAAATTGCCCGGATTCGGGCCGGTGCTCATCATCGGTGCCGGACCATCCTGACGCGGATTGCCGACGCTGTTCATTGAACCGTGACCAAACGAGAAACCGCCGCCCGGCAAGCCCGGCTGCCCGAGCATCGACGACAGCGCAATCATCATCCAGTACGGCTGTTCGCCGCGATGGGCGCGCTGTACTGAATAGGAGCAGGTAATAAAACTGCGTTTGCCAATCAGCTGTTGCGCCAGCAAGGCAATTCGCGCCGCCGGAATGCCGGTAATGCTGCTTGCCCACTCAGGCGTTTTGACAATGCCATCGCTTTCACCTAGCAAATAGCTGCGCAGCTGCGGCCAGCCAGTGCAGTGGCTGGCGAGGAAGCTTTCATCCAGCGCGTTGCGACGGGTAATTTCGAAACCCAACGCCAGCATTAGCGCCACGTCGGTGTTGGGGCGAATCGGAATCCACTCGGCATTCACGAACGCCGGACAATCATCGCGCATCGGGCTAATGTTGATGATCGGCGTGCCTTTGGCGCTGAGCTGCTCCAGCGCCGGTTTAAGGCTATGCTGCCCTGCTCCGCCGGACGCCACCTGCGCGTTTTTAAGCGCCAGGCCGCCGAAGGCGATAAAGATATCGGCGTGCTGTACCACTTCCGGCCAATCGGTCACGCGACCGGTCAGCGGCATGTAGGTGCCGATCACGTACGGCAGGAAGAACTGCGCCGCACCCCAGCTGTAGTTACCTTGCTGATCAACCCCGCCGCCGCCCTGAAAATAGAAGCGACGAATCAGCGTGCGCGCATGGTTGACGCGCCCCGCCGATGACCAGCCGTAAGAGCCGTTGAAAATGCCGGAAGCGCCGTAGCGATCGCGCACGCGGCGATTCTCTTCTGCGACTAAATCCAGCGCGGTATCCCAATCCACCGCCACAAAATCTTCGCGGCCACGTAGCGTGCGGTCGCTGTTCTCGCGCGACTTCAACCACGAACGGCGCACCATCGGCTGACGGATGCGTTTATCCGAATAGACCAGTTCAGGAATAGTGTTGAGCATCGGCGACGGATCGGCATCGGCGAAGAACGGTTCACAGCCAATCAGGCGATCGTTTTCGGTGACGGCGGTAAAAGCGCCCCAGTGCGCCAGATGTGGCACGCGAGTTTTCATGGTATTGGGTCCGGCAGGCAGGTGTGAGTATGTTTGGCAGCATAACATGGGCCTGTGACTGAGCTGAAGCGCGGCTGTGAGCGCCTGATTTTCCGTGCTTTTGCGACAGCGCTGGCATTCTGGCGGGTTGCTACAGGGTGGGTTTTCCGTAACACTGGTGGTCTGTGTAAACGTTTTCCCGGATGTCGATAATCGCATGGCTACCATTAAGGATGTTGCCCGTATGGCTGGGGTCTCGGTCGCGACCGTTTCCCGCGTCATCAATAATTCGCCCAAAGCCAGCGAGAGTTCGCGCCTCGCCGTCACTCAGGCAATGGAGCAGTTGCAGTATCACCCGAACGCCAACGCACGCGCCCTGGCGCAGCAATCCACCGAAACTCTCGGTTTAGTGGTGGGCGATGTTTCCGACCCGTTTTTTGGCGCGATGGTGAAAGCGGTGGATGAAGTTGCGGGCCAGACCGGCAACTTTTTGCTGATTGGTAACGGTTACCACAATGAGCAAAAAGAGCGTCAGGCGATTGAGCAACTGATGCGCCATCGCTGTGCCGCCTTAGTGGTACACGCCAAGAAAATCCCCGACGACGATTTAGAGATGTTGATGAAGCAGGTGCCGGGTATGGTGCTGCTGAATCGCCTGCTCAAAGGCTTTGAAAATCGCTGTATCGCGCTGGATGACCGCTACGGCGCGTGGCTGGCCACGCGTCATCTGATTCAGCAAGGCCACACGCAAATCGCTTTTATCTGCTCCACGCACACCATTTCCGATGCCGAAGATCGGCTGCAGGGTTATTACGATGCGCTGAAAGAGCACGGTTTACCGTGTAACGATCGTTTAGTGGCATGGGGCGAACCGGATGAAGTGGGCGGCGAGCAGGCGATGACCGAATTGATGGGCCGCGGCAAACAGTTCACGGCGGTGGCCTGTTACAACGATTCGATGGCCGCCGGTGCGCTGGCGGTGCTGAGCGACAACGGGATTCGCGTGCCGGAAGAGATGTCGCTGATTGGCTTCGATGATGTGCTGGTGTCGCGCTATGTGCGTCCACGATTGACGACGGTGCGCTATCCGATTGTCACCATGGCGCAACAGGCGGCGCAACTGGCGCTAGCGTTAGCCAATGGCGGCGAGATGCCGGAAGTGACCAATATGTTTAGCCCGACGCTGGTACGACGCCATTCGGTGAGCGGGCCGGGTTAAGCAAGATTGCGCGCCGCACAATTTGTAGCGGCGCAATTTATTGCGCGATAAATCGCGCCGCTACGATTCAGTGCGTTGTGCAACTACAAATCCCGCGCATACACCTTCACCTGCACATCCGGGAACTCCAGCGCGTCGCACTGATACTGCCAGCCAAAACGTTCGTAATAACCACCAAACGTTGCCCACAACCACAGCTTGTTATGTCCACGCTGACGCGCGAAATCAATCACATGCTGCTGCAGCGCTTCACTCAATCCTTTGCCGCGCGCGGATTCCTCAACGAATAACGCGGCTACCCACGGATAAAGATCCTGACGACTGATCAAATCGCAGCGCCAAAATCCCACCGTGCCGAGCGGTATATCGCCGTCAAGCGCCACGAAGGTCACCGGGAAATCGGCGCCGTTGAGGCTACTGCGCACAATGCTGTCGTAAAACGCACGCGAGGTGCCATCACCAAACGCCTGCCACAGCCAATCGGTGATCTGTGTGGCGTGATGCGGCACCGCGCTGAGCGCAACGATCTTCATCAGATCAGCTCCAGCGCCAGCAGTTCCTCGATGGTCTGCGCACGACGAATTTCCCGCGCCGCGCCATTCTCAAACAACACTTCCGGAATCAGCGGACGGCTGTTGTAGTTAGACGACATCGACGCGCCGTACGCGCCGGTATCATGGAATACCAAATAATCCCCGACCTGCGCCGCAGGCAGCGCGCGGGTTTCCACTTTGCCGCCTTCCAACTGCGTGAACACGTCGCCAGATTCACACAGCGGGCCGGCCACCACACTCTCTACGGTTTCGTCACCCAGCGCGCGACCCTCCACCGGCAGCAGCGAAATATGATGATAGCTACCGTACATGGATGGGCGCATCAAATCGCTGAAACCGGCATCGACCAGCACAAAGTGACGGCTGCCCATCGCTTTCACCGCGCGTACCTGCGATACCAGCACGCCCGATTCAGCCACCAGGAAGCGGCCTGGTTCGATCTCCAGTTTCACCGCATGGCCGAGATGCGCGGCGATGCGCTCACGTGCGCCGTTCCACAAGCCGTAATAGTGCTGGGTATCAATGGCTTCTTCGCCAACACGATACGGAATCGATAAACCGCCACCGGCAGAAATCGCCTGCAGATCCTGACCAAACGTCACCACCTGATCGACCATTGCGTCACACACCTGCTGCAGATGCGCGTAATCCACGCCGGAACCGATGTGCATATGCAAACCCACCAGACGCAGGCCGTGTTGTTGGATCGCCGCCAGCGCCAGCGGCAGATCGCTGTGCCAGATACCGTGTTTGCTGTTCTCACCACCGGTGTTGGTTTTCTGGCTATGGCCGTGACCAAAACCAGGGTTGATGCGCAGCCACACCGCGTGGCCCGGCGACACTTCACCCAATTGATGCAGCATATCCACCGAACCGGCATTGACCGGCACCTTCAGCTCTGCAATGCGTGCCAGCGTCGGCTGATCGAACACATCGGCGGTAAAAACAATATCTTCGCCGCCCGGCTGATAACCGGCGGCGATGGCACGCTCAATTTCACCCAGCGACACCGAATCCACTTTGACACCCGCCGCCCGCATCAGACGCAGAATATGAATATTGGAGCAGGCTTTCTGCGCAAAACGCACCACATCAAATGCGCTCAGCTGCGCAATGCGCTGCTGAATAATCGCGGCGTCGTACGCCCAAAATGGCCCGGCATAACGCTGCGCCAGCGGCAGTAAATTGGCGGCATTCAGCGCCGTTTCGGTGTTATTCAGTGGACGTGGCATGTCAATTCTCCTGTGGCTTTGGTGTTATTTAGCCACAGCGCAGCAATTCAGAAAAATATCTGTTTTAGCGACATCTATACAAATATGATATGGCTTCAGCGGAGGACGTGATGGCAAAAATTAACTGGCGACATATCGAAATTTTTCACGCGGTGATGACCAGCGGCAACCTGACGCAGGCGGCAACGCTGTTGCATACCTCGCAGCCGACGGTGAGCCGCGAGCTGGCGCGGCTGGAGCAGCAGCTCGGCCTGCAACTGTTTGAACGGGTGCGCGGCCGCTTGCAGCCGACGGTGCAAGGCTTGCGGCTGTACGAAGAGGTGCAGCGCTCGTGGTACGGACTGGATCGCATCATGGATGCCGCTGAAGGACTGCGCCAGTTTCGCCAGGGTGAATTGTCGATCGCCTGCTTGCCGGTATTTTCACAGTCGCTGCTGCCGCCGGTGCTGCAACCCTTTTTGCAGCGCTATCCGCAGGTCAGCCTGAATATCATTCCGCAGGAGTCGCCACTGCTGGAAGAGTGGCTGTCGGCGCAGCGTTACGACCTTGGTCTGACCGAAACCCAGCATGCGCCTGCGGGCACCGCACGCCTGCCGCTGCTGACCTGTGATGAAGTATGCGTGCTGCCGCCACAGCATCCGCTTTGCCAACGTGAGGTTCTGACGCCACAGGATTTTCATGGAGAGAACTACGTTAGCCTGTCGCGCAGCGACAGCTATCGCCAGCTGCTGGACTCGCTGTTTCATGAGCAGAATGTGGAGCGTCGATTGGTGTTGGAGACGCACAGCGCGGCGTCGGTGTGCGCCATGGTGCGCGCGGGCGTGGGGATATCAATTGTGAATCCGCTGACGGCGCTGGATTACGCCGACAGCGGAGTGGTGATGCGTCGTTTCAGTATCGCCGTGCCTTTCACCGTCAGCCTGGTACGGCCGCAGCATCGGCCGGCTTCGGCGCTGGTCGATCACTTCTGCGACCACCTGCAACAGCAGGTGGCCGCGTTTCCACAACGTATTGCCGAGCGGCTGGCTTAAGCGTTGACCGCTGCGCCCTGCCCGCCCGATTTGCGGAAGGTTATCAGGCAGATCACCAGTCCAACTGCCGCAAGCGCGGCAGCGGCAACCGGCACCGACGTCAGGCCATAACCTTGCTCGATTACCGCGCCACCGACCCACGCACCGAGCGCATTGCCGACGTTGAAGGCCGAGATGTTCAGCGTTGAGACCAGGTTCGGCGCATCTTTGCCGTGGCGCACCACGTTAATCTGCAAGCCTGGCACGGTGGCAAAGGTCGCCATCGCCCACAGGAACAGGGTGATTTCCGCCAGCCACAGCGCATGGCTGGTCCAGCTGAACAGCAGTGAAAACACCGCAATCAGCACAAAGCTGAGGATCAGGCTGAATGAGACTTTCCAGTCGGCCAGCTTGCCGCCGAGGATGTTGCCGACGGTCAGACCGGCACCAATCAGGAACAGCGTCCAGCTGACACCTCGATCCGAGATGCCAGTCACCTCCAGCAGCAGCGGGGCAATGTAGCTGAACAGCGCGAACATCGCCGCCGCAAAGAACACCGTCATCAGCAGCGACAGCCACAGTTTGCCGTTGGCCAGCGCGCTGATTTCGCTCGCCAGATGCACCGGCTTCTCTTCTTTGTTGTTCGGCAGGCTAACGATCAGCGCGATAAAGGCGAAGATGCCGATAATCGCCACACCCCAGAAGGTGGCGCGCCAGCCAAACATCTGACCAAACCAGGTGCCGAGTGGCACGCCAAGCACGTTGGCCAGCGTCAAACCGGTGAACATCAGCGCCACAGCAGACGCCTGACGACTCGGCGCCACCAGACTCGCCGCCACCACCGCGCCAATGCCGAAGAAGGCGCCATGACACAACGCCGTCACCACACGCGCCAACATCAGTAGATTGTAGGTATAGGCCAGCGCACACAGTACGTTGCCAATGATGAAGATGATCATCAGCAGGATCAGCGTTCGTTTACGCGGCAGTTTGGCGGTCAACAAAGCCATGATCGGCGCGCCGATAGCCACGCCCAGCGCGTAACCGCTGATTAGCCATCCCGCAGAAGGAATCGACACCTGCAGATCGCCCGCCACATCCGGTAGCAACCCCATGATGACGAACTCCGTGGTGCCGATGGCGAACGCACTCAGCGCCAGCGCCAGTAATGCAACAGGCATAACACACTCTCCCAAATATTTTCATTGCAGGCGGGCCGCACTGCGAGCGCAGTACGGTTACAACAGACGCTTATTAAAATTTGAACTGCGTCACATTGTTATTAAAGCATAGGCTTTTCACTGCAACCACCCCGCGCGCCGCAAAGCTATTTTGCCGCCGCAGCAATAATCCCTGCGCGGGAAAATGACCCAGGCGAACCATTGAGACAGAGTGATGTTTCCGCGCTACGCTTGAAAGGCATGTGATCGCTATCACGGCGAGTTAGCTTTTGACGGAAAATCAATATGTAAAGGATGGACGTGCACTGCCGATACCTCAATGGATTGCCCGGTAAAGGGGTATCAAAAATCGAGGGGAGAGCGTATGCGATGGCTCATCGCGCTGACGGTTGGCTGCCTAAGCGGCTGCTCAGTCGGGCACTACGAATACAGCAAAGAAGCAGCAAAACGCGTTGATATGACCGTCACCGGCATTCCCACGGTGCTGGGCATCGGTGCGCTTGGCACCACTATCCCTTTGACGCCGGAATACAGTTTGACGGCGGCACACGTGGCGAAGTATTCGCTCTATCGGGTGAAAGCCTGGCATCCCGAGTGCGATATCGCCGTGGTGTACCACAAAAACAGTGAAGCCAATCTGCCTCCGCCTTTTCGTAACAGCCATATTGGCGATGACGTGAATTTGTATGGTTACAGCTTTATTTCAGCCATGCCGGTGGCATCGAGCGGTAAAAATTTGATCAATACCACGCTGGCGAATGACTGGAACAAGCCCAGTTGTGTGGTGGTGGCGGCCAATGCTGGCGTGGTGAAAGGCATGTCCGGTGGCGCAGTGTATAACGCTAGCGATGATACGCTGGCAGGCGTGATTGTCGGCTACAGCAGCCAGATCGATGACAATAAAAGCGGCAAGACGCTGTTTAAAAATGTGGCGCTGTATGTGCCTTATGCGCGTTTTCAGGCGTGGCTGGATGGGGTGGTGAAGTCGTAGATTGTGCTGATTAAAACAAGGTCGCCATGAATGGCGACCCTACGACACCTGTAGGGTGCGCATTAATGCGCACCGTTTCAATATACGCACAAAATCTGATGATGCATTTATGTGCGCCGGGAATTATGCGGGAACCCACGCGCCCTTCAGCTGCACCTGCGGGAAGCCGCTGGTCAAAATGCGCAGCTCGGCATCACGCGGGGTGTTGTCGCCCTGCCCCTGAATGCTGACGATATCCTGCGGACAGGCGGAAAACGCCACGAAGCAATCCATCTCGGCGCGCAATACGATGTAGTCGCCCGGTTTGGTCACCACCGGCAGCGTCTTCAGCGTGATGCCGTCCGGCTGCACCTGAATATTCATAAAGATATTAAACGAGGCCAGATTGCCGTGCGGCAGCGTCACGCCCAGCTCGCGCATGCCTTCAAACAGGTTGTCATGGCAGTTGCGATGCGGTTCGGTGCAGCCGAGCAGCTCATAGCGGCGCGCGTCGCAGGCAGCCATAAACGTATCGTGTACGCCCGGCGACGTATCCGCCACCAGCGTCAAAATCGGATGGCGCTGGCTGGTGATAAAGCTGTCGCCCACTTTTGGATTAAGCCGCTGATTCCACACTCGCGTCGCCTCCATGCACATATATTCACTCACATCCTCGGCATTGTAGGCCCAGCAATCTACCACCTGCGTGCCGTGCAGGTTAATTACCTGCACCGCTTCACCTTTCTTCAGTCGCACCGCTTTACCGAAGCGCGCCGGGATAGTTATCACTTCACGATGCTGAAATTCAGCTGACATGTTGTTCTCCAGATTAGTGCTGCGTGGCGCGACGATAGCGCGTCATGCGAGATTCCAGGCCGCGCGCCAGCCAGTCGATCGCGCTGTTGAGCAGCCAGTAACAGAGCGCCACCGTGAGGTAAATCTCCAGCGGCGCGTAGGTATCCGAAATCGCCTGTTTGGCGGCGTACATAAACTCCTGCACCGAGACAATCGACAGCAGCGCCGAGTCTTTAATCAAACCGATCATCAGCCCGACCAGCGGCGACAGCATCTGCGGCAGCGTTTGTGGCAGCACCACATCACGTAATTGCTCGCTGCGGCTTAAGCCCAGCACGCGGCACGCTTCCCACTGCCCTTTTGGCAGCGCCTCGATCGCCGAGCGGATCACCTGCGCGATATAGGGTGCGTAGTAGAGCGTCAGCGCCAGCACACCAACCACCGGCGACGACAGCGTGATGTCATATTCCGGCAGTACGAAGTAAAGCAGATAGATCACCACCAGCAGCGGCAGCGCGAGAGTTAACCCGCTGTACAGATTGAGCACCCGCAGCCAGAACGGCGAGGCGCGCATCAGCAGCGCGGCCAACACCGTGCCCCACAGCAGCGCGCAGAGTGCCGCCACGAAACAGAGTTGCAAAGTGGCGACCAGGCCGTCACTGAGCGACGGTAAAGAGGTGAGAATGGCCTGCCAATCCATTATGCCAACCTCCGTTTTGCTTCCAGACGACGCGCCGCCGCAATCAACGGCATGGCAATCAGCAAATAGCCGGCCGCCACCAGCAGCAGCACCTGCGTGGCTTCGTAGGTGCGGGCGATAACGATCTGTCCGGCGTAGGTCAGTTCGGTCAGCGCTACCACCGACGCCAGCGGCGTGGTTTTCAGCAGAATGGTGAACTCATTGACCAGCATCGGCAGGCTGGCACGCATCACCTGCGGGTTGATCACGTACCACCAGGTGAGAAAACGGCTCAACCCCAGCGTGCGCGCGGCTTCAAGCTGGCCGCGCGTCACCAGGCTGCGATTAACGCGCAGGATTTCCGCCACGTACGCGCCGCTGTTGAGGCCGATGGCTATCACCGCCGCCAGCATCGGTTGTCCACCCAATCCCAGCCGCGGCAGCGTGAAAAACACCACAAACAGCTGCACAATCGCCGGGGTGCCGCGCATCAGGCTGACATACAGGCGGCCGATGGTGCGCCAGACCCAGGCACGACGCAGCTGCAGGAAGCAGCCAAGCTGCCCCATCACTACGCTGACGAGCGACGCCAGCACGGTGAGCAGCAACGTCATCAGCAGGCCGTGTCCGAGTTCCGGCAGCGCGGCCACTACCTGTTGATCCAGCCCCATGCATTACTCCGCGTTAAAATCGTGCAGGTTTTCCGCCACTGACAGCAGCAGCGGCGCGGGCTTATCGTTGCCCTCAATGCCGGTGTTGCAGGCGGAGACGATGAACTGCGTATCCATCACCACGCGACAGGTAATGCTGTCACCGGCTTTGGTCAGATTGGTTTCCGGCAGAATATCCCCTTCGCGCGTTAATTTGACGTGCATAAACAGGTTGATGGGATCCGGCAACTTCGGCACCACCAAGCCGAGACGCGCCAGCTCGCCACGCAAAGCATCAAGGCAACCTACGCCCGGATAGCCGCGCTCAGTGAGAAACGCCGTGGTGGAGGCCGGCAGCAGCAGGTCGTGACGCTTCACGCTGTCTTTACCCAGCACCATCATCGGACGGCGGCGGTTATTCACCAGACGCATCCCCGATCCGAGCAGATAACTGTTGCTGAACACCCGCGTGTGGTGCACTGACAGCCATACGGCGGGATCGGCCAGGCTAAAGCCAAACAGCGAGGCAACAGCGCCATCGCCCTGCGCAGTAATGCGCAGCAGCTGACCGCGCAGCACACGAATCGAACCCACGCTGTCCGGCGCAACCTGCACCGGCTCGGCCAGCGTGCGCACGGCGGTTTCTTCATAATTTTCACGCATTAACAGCATGATTCATCTCCTGAGCGTGAAAATGGTCACTGACCACGATATCAATCGGCGTGACCTGCAAACCGTTGCCGGGAATGATGTCCTGCGGGCAAGATGACACCGAGCAGATCAAGTCACACAGCGCTTCAAAGGTAATGCTATCGCCTGCTTTGCTGTTGGGATCGGTGACTTCCATGCGGCCATCGGCGGTCACCGGGCCGTTTTGAAACAGGTTGAACGGCTCCGGCAGCGAGAAGTAAGTCACGCCAAATTCCTTCATGCCTTCCAGCAGGTTATCGACGCAGTTGCGATGCCCATCGACGCCGAAATCGACGCTGAAACGGGTGCGATCGCAGGCCGGGACGTTGGCATCGTGAATGCCAATGCTGTCGGCTAGAATGCGCAGCATTGGGCGATTTTCACTCGACCACAGCGCGTCGCCCGGCTTGAAGAACAGCGAACGCAGCTGCTGGCGCGTATGCACCGGCGACAGCTTTTCGTTGAGGTCGTCAGCGTTTACCGCGACAAAATCGGCCGCCTGCTGCCCTTCGCTATCAATCACGGTAATAAACTGGCCCTTGCGCACGCGGAAAGTTTTGCCAAAGCCGGCAGGCACCGTCAGGTTGGACTGGCACATAATTACTCCTGCGGAATGAAGTCGCTGGCGGGCACGCTGAAGGTGGTGCCGAGATACTGCTGCTGCAGCTTGGTCAGCTCGCCCTCTTTCTGCATTGCCAGAATGTGGTCGCTAATGGCTTTGTTCAGGCTGCCATCTTCTTTACGTGTCGCCCACCCCATCCACTGCGACGGGCCAACTTCGCCCACCTGTGCCACTTTACCGGCGTACTTTTTCGCTACCGGTGCCAGCACAGAGATGTCGTCATAGACGAAATCGGCGCGTTTGGTCATCAGCGTACTGACGGTTTGATCCAGCGAATCGACGTTGATGATGGTGATCGGTTTTTTGCCCTCTTTCTTCAACTGCTCGTTGAAGCCCTTCAGCAGCTGCTCCGGCACGCTGGCGGTTTTCACTGCGCCGCGCAGGCCAGACAAACTTTCCGGACTCAGGGTTTTGCCGCTGAAGGTTTTCGCCTCGGCTTCGCGCACCAGCACGCCGTTAACGGTTTTGCTGTATGGCACGGTGAACAACACCTTCTTCGCGCGTTCCGCAGTCACGTTAAGAGACGAACCTTCAGCATTGAACGAACCGGAGATCAGGCCCGGCAAGATGCCGCTGAAGGCGGTTTTCTGGAACTCCAGTTTCACGCCGAGATCTTTGGCGAAGGATTGCATGATCGCCACGCTGTAGCCGGTGATCTCACCTTTGTCATCGGTGTATTCGTAGGGAGGAAAGGTTGGATCGATACCAACGGTGATTTTGCCGCTGCTTTTGATGTCGGCCAGCGTATCGGCTTGCGCCTGCGCCATGGTGCCCACGGAGAGAAGTGCGGCGATCAGCAGTGCTGTTTTTTTCATTATGGTGTTTCCCTGGTGTTGGTGAAATGTCTTTTTCTACTGAGCATGTTTTGTGCCAGCTTTTTCACCACTGCCCTGAGTGCATCACGCCAGATCTATCTTTAGCTAACAAAATCAATTGGAAACAATTGTTTCTTTGTTTTTATTTTTAATTTCATAGGTTTCATTGATGGGCGGGACGGCGGCTATTGCTGGAGGGATATTTGGCAGGGTTGCACTATGTTGGGGCGATTTCTGGCGCAAAATGCGCCAGCACGGCGCACTATTCAAGCTCGTCGAGGGATTGGTGCAGCGCTTCAATTTGCGCGAGGTGATCGTTGCTGGCTTTACCCATTTGTCGGGCCACCAGTGAACAGAGCAGATTGCACACGCCAGAGAGCGCGGCGGTGCTGTCGAAGATCAGGCTGCTGTCGGTGTGGCAGCGGATCACCCATTGCGCGTGGCGCACCGGTTTGCCGGAGAGCACATCGGCGATATACAGCATGGGGACATTGCGCTCGGCCAGCGCGTTCATTGCCGCTTCCAGCGCTGGCATGCGTCGCCGCAGACCGACGCAAATCACCACGTCTTGCGCCGTAAGCGCCGCCATGTGTTCCGCCAGCGAATCGCCGGGACGTGGCAGCAGACGCACATCGGAATGAATATGGATCAGGTCGCGGTAGATCAGATGGGCGATAGTTTGGCTATGCCGCCAGCCCATCACCACCACGCGCCGCGCCGCGCTGATGGCGGTAACCGCTTGCTGCAGCTGTTCGCTATCCAGCGTGCGATAGCTATTAACCAGGTTGGCGATCTCTTTTTCCAGGTGCTGCTGCATGATGCTGGCCAGCGGTGATGCGCTGGGCGCCGGTTGCAGATAGAGCGGCGATCCGCTGCTCTGCATCTCACGCGCCTGACGGCGTGCGGCTTCATAGCTTTCGTAGCCGAGATGGCGGAAGAAACGGGTGGTGGTGGCTTTGGAGACGCCCGCGCTGTGCGCCAGTTCGGTGGCGGTATTCATGGCTAGCTGTCCGGGCGCGGCAAGAAGCACGTCGGCTAAGCGCTGCTCGTGGCTGGAGAGCTGATCCCAGTGCTGACGAATTCGGCCCTCTAACGTTGCCGCTTTTGCACTCATGGTGATTCCCTGAAAAAGAAAAAAACCATCCTGCACAGAGCGTGCCGGGTTGTCATCTGGAATTTTGTGTTGGGAGACGGGAATAAAAAAAGGTCGCCATGAATGGCGACCCTACCTGATACCAGAGAGGATTACTTTGCGGTCGGGCGCAGTGCCGGGAACAGGATCACGTCGCGGATGGTGTGGCTGTTGGTAAACAGCATCACCATACGGTCGATACCAATGCCCAGACCTGCGGTTGGCGGCAGGCCGTGCTCCAGCGCGGTGACGTAATCTTCGTCGTAGAACATCGCTTCGTCATCGCCAGACTCTTTGGCATTCACCTGCTGCAGGAAACGCTCAGCCTGATCTTCGGCATCGTTCAGCTCCGAGAAGCCGTTACCGATTTCACGGCCGCCGATGAAGAACTCAAAGCGATCGGTGATTTCCGGGTTCTCGTCGTTACGACGCGCCAGCGGTGAGACTTCAGCCGGGTATTCGGTGATGAAGGTTGGCTGAATCAGATGCGCTTCAGCGGTCTCTTCGAAGATCTCTGTTACCACGCGGCCCAGGCCCCAGCTCTTCTCGACTTTGATGTGCAGCGATTTGGCAATCGCTACCGCTTTATCGAAGTCTTCCAGATCGCTCAGGTCGGTTTCCGGACGGTATTTCTTGATCGCTTCACGCATGGTGAGCTTCTCGAACGGCTTACCGAAATCGAAGCTGTGATCGCCATACGGCACTTCCGTGGTGCCCAACACGTCTTGCGCCAGGGTACGGAACAGGCTTTCGGTCAGTTCGATCAGATCTTTGTAATCCGCATACGCCATATAGAGTTCCATCATGGTGAACTCTGGGTTATGACGCGGCGAAATACCTTCGTTACGGAAGTTACGGTTGATCTCGAATACGCGATCAAAACCGCCCACCACCAGACGCTTCAGGTACAGTTCTGGCGCAATACGCAGGTACATATCGATGTCGAGCGCATTGTGATGGGTGATGAACGGACGCGCGGAAGCACCGCCCGGGATCACCTGCATCATCGGGGTTTCCACTTCCATAAAGTCGCGGTTAACCATGAACTGGCGGATACCGGCCATGATTTGTGAGCGAATTTTAAAGGTTTTGCGCGAATCGTCGTTGGAGATCAGATCGAGGTAACGCTGACGATAACGGGTTTCCTGATCGGCCAGACCATGGAATTTGTCCGGCAGCGGACGCAGTGCTTTGGTCAGCAGACGCAGCTCAGTGATGTGGATCGACAACTCACCGGTTTTGGTTTTGAACAGCTTACCGCGTGCACCGAGGATATCGCCCAGATCCCACTTCTTAAACTGCTCGTTGTAGACGCCTTCTGGCAGATCGTCGCGTGATACGTAGATCTGAATCTGGCCGCCGACATCCTGCAGGGTGGCGAATGACGCTTTACCCATAATGCGGCGCGTCATCATACGACCAGCGACGCTGACTTCTACGCCCAGCGCTTCCAGCTCTTCGTTCTCTTTCGCGTCATAGCTGGCGTGCAGCACATCGGACGTGGTATCGCGGCGGAAATCGTTTGGAAACGCCACGCCTTTTTCACGCAGCGCGCTGAGTTTTTCGCGACGCGCTTTCAGTTCGTTATTTAACTCAAGGGCGGCATCAGCGCTCTGCGGTTGTTGTTCAGACATGTCGGTTCCTTATAGCCCTGCTTTTAAACTTGCTTCAATAAAACGATCGATATCGCCATCCAACACCGCCTGGGTGTTGCGGGTCTCTACGCCAGTGCGCAGATCCTTGATGCGTGAATCGTCGAGAACATAAGAACGGATCTGGCTGCCCCAGCCGATATCAGACTTGTTATCTTCCGCTGCCTGCTTGTCCGCGTTTTTCTTCTGCATCTCATATTCGTACAGCTTGGCGCGTAACTGCTTGAAGGCCTGATCTTTGTTCTTGTGCTGTGAACGGTCGTTCTGGCACTGCACCACAATGTTGGTCGGCAAGTGGGTAATACGCACCGCTGACTCGGTTTTGTTGACGTGCTGGCCGCCCGCACCGGAGGCGCGGTAAACGTCGATACGCAGATCGGCGGGATTGATGTCGATATCGATGTTGTCATCCACTTCCGGATAGATAAACACCGAACTGAATGAGGTATGACGACGGCCACCGGAATCGAACGGGCTCTTACGCACCAGGCGATGCACGCCGGTTTCGGTGCGCAGCCAGCCAAACGCGTAGTCGCCGATGATTTTAATGGTGGCGGATTTGGTACCGGCCACTTCACCGTCTGACTCTTCGATAATTTCGGTTTTATAGCCTTTGGCTTCGGCCCAGCGCAGATACATACGCAGCAGCATGCTGGCCCAATCCTGCGCTTCGGTGCCGCCGGAACCGGCCTGAATATCCATGTAGCAGTCAGCGCTGTCATATTCGCCGGAGAACATACGACGGAATTCCAGTTCGCCCAGCTTCACTTCCAGCGCATCCAGCTCGGCAACGGCTTCGTTGAAGGTCTCTTCATCGTCGGCTTCTACCGCCAGATCCAGCAGGCCCTGCACATCTTCCAGGCCCTGACGCATGTGATCTAAGGTTTCCACCACCGCTTCCAGCGAAGCGCGTTCTTTACCCAGTGCTTGCGCACGCTCAGGTTCGTTCCAGACGTCCGGCTGCTCCAGCTCGGCGTTTACTTCTTCGAGGCGTTCTTTCTTGGCATCGTAGTCAAAGATACCCCCGAAGAACGTCGCTGCGCTCACTGAGGTCCTGAATACGATTTTTGACCGGATTAATTTCAAACATGGCTTTTCAGTCTTTTTTGACGATTCGGTGAAAGGAGATAAAAACTAACGCGCTAGTTTACCCGAAAGTGTGCGCACTTTGTAGCATTGCACGCGGCAGGCATGCGCGTGCATCGGCATCAGCAAAAAAAGTTTTCATTCTTCTGGAAAGCTTCACTCGCGAGGATTTCCAAAACGCCTCAGCAAACGCATCGCGCTCAAAACCTTCTTAAGAATTTTCCTGCAAAAATTGAGCTATTCGCACCGAAAGACGTCATTAAAGATCATGATTTATAACGTTAAATCATTAAGAATCGTCCTGTGAGAAATTTCCTGCAAAAAAGCAGAAACGTCTCAAATAACGCCATTAAGCAGCTGATATTCAGCCTATCGATTTGTTAGCGCCCCTTTATCATTTTGCTTAGTGACTATCCCCCCATTGGACATCACTTATGTCCAAAACGTTTGTCACCACGCCCGCCAGGAATGCGTATTTTCGACAGGGAATAACACAGTAATCAGCGCCCGTTACGTGAGCGGGCGCAACATGTCCTCAGAGACATGAAGGAGCATTGATGTATACCGTTTTGCGCACTTCTCCGCGCCTGCTTTCCTTATTAATGCCTTTGTTACTTACCGCCTGTGGTGGCGGTGGCGGGGGTGGCGGCGGAAGCGCTTCGCCCCCGCCCACCACCGGCATGCCTGTTCCACCCACGCCAGCCCAGCCCAGCGCCTCTGGAAATGCCAGCAAAGTCGGCATTATTGATTCAGGGTTGTCGCCGGATCGCAGCGAAATTAATTATGCCAATGTGCAGTTCACCAGTTATGTGGGCGGCGGCACTGCCTTAAACGATAATCAGGGGATCAACGGACACGGTACGGTGGTGGCGCTGACGCTACTGGGTTTATCGCCGGCCAGTACGCTGTATGTGGCGCAATCCTCGCAGAACAACGTGTTTAAATACGATGATACCGCGCGCGCGGTAAGCGGCCTGCTTAGCCAGGGCGTGCGTATTTTCAATATGTCGTATGCCTCGAGCGAGCGCTTAACCACCGCGCAGGCTTTAACCGATGCGCAGCCCCGCTATCAGGTGCTGGTGCAAAGCATGCGCGATATTGCCGCGGCTGACGGTTTGGCGGTGGTGATCACCGGCAACGGCGGCACCGCGACGCCTTCGCCAAACGCCCAACTGCCGCTGATTTATCAGGACAGCGATCTGCAAAAAAATATGCTGGCCGTTACCGGCGTGATGGAGAGCACTTCGTACGATACCGCCAATCGCGCTGCGTTAACCGGGCCATTTGATGCCTGCGGCAACGCCGCCGCATGGTGCCTGAGCGCGCCCGGTTACACCGATTACCGCTTTCAGAATACCGATGGCAGTTGGGTGAATGTGCGCAGTTACGGTACCTCGTTTGCCGCACCGCGCGCGGCGGCGGCGGCATCGCAAGTGTTGCAGCGTTTTCCGTGGATGAGCGGCTACAACCTGCAACAAACTCTGCTAACCACCGCCACTTATCGCAGCGATGCCTATGCGGGCGCGGCGGATAGCGCCAACGGGCGGCCTTATAACAATACCTTCGGCTGGGGCGATCTCAACCAGGCGAAGGCGCTGAACGGTCCGGCGATGTTCTGGGCCAATGATTTTCACGCCAGCCTCGATGCGGGCAAGTATGTCTTCTCCAATGCCATCAGCGGCGATCGAGGCCTGATACTGGACGGCGCCCATAATGGCGGCGTACTGCAATTAACCGCCAATAACAGTTACCTCGGCCAGACCAGCGTTTCAGCCAATACTTTGCTGATTGATGGCGCGATTGCAGGCAGTGCCAACGTCAGCGGCAGCGGCACATTGGGCGGCAGCGGCGTGATTGGCGGCAGCTTGCTCAATCAGGGTTCGGTCAACGGCGGCTTGCAGGTGCAAGGCGATTACCAGCAACGCAGCAATGGCGTGCTGAATATCGCACTGGACAGTCCGCTGCGCGTAGCCGGCCACACGACGCTGGACGGTACGCTGAACCTCGCACCGCCTTCATCAACCTATGTAGTGAAACAGCAGGAAACGTTACTCACCAGCGATGCAGGCGTTAGCGGCCAGTTCAGTCAGGTCAATACTGGCGTGTTTCTTGATGGTACGGTCAGCTACAACGCCAACAGCGTAACCGGCCAACTGACCCGTAAAAACACCGCGGCAGCAGCAGCGGCAATGGGCCTGAGCGGTGCCAGCACGCAGCAAACGGCAGCGAATCTGGAGCAGGCGTTTAGCGTGGCGGATAGCTGGCAGCAACAGGGTTCGCTTAGCAATGCGCAGCAGTCGGCGCTTGGGGCGGCCGGTGCGTTGCAGACGCTGGCCGATGCCAACAGCGCGCAGGCCGCCATCAATTCACTTTCTGGCCAGGCGCATGCATCCAGCAACGCGGTGCTGTTTAACGCGCTGGATTATCAAACGCGTCTGCTGAGTAACCGCATCGCCGATGCCAGCGCCGACAATCGTTACGGTTTCTGGCTGGAGAGCGGTCAACTGCGCGGTTCGCTGGATCAGGCTGGCTATCTTGGCACCGATTATCGCAACACACTTACCGCACTCGGCGTGGATAGCGATTTGGGTGTTTCAGGTCTGCGCGTGGGCGTTGCCTGGACGCAGAATCAGATCGATTCAACGTACGACCAAACCGGCGGCACCAGCCGCAACCGTCTGCAAGGCGCGATGCTGTATGGTCGCTACGATTTAACGCCGGAATGGTATCTGCAGGGCAATCTCAGTTATCAACATGGGCGCGATGAGTTGAAGCGTCTGGTGTTACTGGATGAAGCCTCGCCGGTGTCATCGACCACCAGCAGCAATAGCTGGCAGGCGGCGCTGCAAAGCGGCTATCGCTGGACGATTGAAGATAATTATCGCCTGGAGCCTTATCTCGGCTGGCGTGAAACTGGACTGGATACCGGTGCATTTGAGGATAAAGGCAGCGCGTTCGGCCTGAGCGGTGACGGCGACAGCTATCGACGCAGCGTCGGCTATAGCGGCTTGAATATCAGCGCTCGGCAGGATTGGTCGGCGGGCTTGTGGAGCATGGTGAGTGTGTATGGTGAATATCAGTACGCGTTTAACAATCCGTCGATGGATGTGAGCGCACGCTGGGGCGGATTTGGCGATGTCCAGAACCGCTTTACCCTTCCTGGTATGCAACTCGATCGTCGTTCGCAGTGGTTAGGCGTGCGGTTGGATGTGGCGCAGGCGTCACGTGCACGTCTGTTCCTGCGCGCCGATCAGCACTTCGCCGATCGCGGCGACGAGAAAGTGCTGCGCGGTGGTGTGGATGTGAGCTTCTAAAAAGCGCTGTGAAGGTCAAAAGAGCGCGATAAATCGCGCCGCTACAAATACGTGCACATATTGTAGCGGCGCAATGCATTGCGCGATGCAATTGATGCAACCTACATCGGCCAGATGTGATCAATAATCAGCTGTACCGAACGATTGCCGCGGTATTCATTGATATCCAGCTTGTAGGCCAGTTGCACCTGACGCACGCTGCTGTCTGGCCACAGCGTGGTATCCACGTTAAAGGCAATACCATCTAACAACGGGCCGCCGCCGAGCGGCTCGACCATCACTTTTAAATGGCGCTCGCCGACTAACCGCTGCTGCAGTAGTTTGAACTTACCGTCGAACACCGGTTCCGGGAACGCTTGTCCCCACGGACCGGCTTCACGCAGCATTTCCGCGGTGTGCAGCGTAAACTCTTGCGCGTGCAGTTCGCCGTCCGACCAAATCACGCCCTGCAATGCTTCGCCATCCAGCCACTCATCTATTAATGCGGCAAAACGCTCACGGAATTCGTCGTACTTCGCGGTTTCCAGTGACAAACCGGCCGCCATGGCGTGGCCACCAAATTTGATCATTAAACCCGGGAACAGGGTGTCGAGACGCTCCAGCGCATCGCGCAGGTGCAAACCGGCAATCGAACGGCCAGAACCTTTCAGCACGCCGTCTCCGGCGGGAGCGAAGGCTATCACCGGACGATGAAAACGCTCTTTCAGCCGCGACGCCAGAATGCCGACCACGCCCTGATGCCACTCCGGATGGTAAAACGCCAGACCCAACGGCAAATCAGTGTGCTGACGCTCCAGTGCATCGCACAGCGCCAGCGCTTCACTCTTCATGCCTTGCTCAATCTCTTTGCGCGTCTGATTCAGCGCATCGAGCTCATTCGCCAGCATGCGCGCCTCGGAGATATCTTCGGTGAGCAGCAATGCCACGCCGACTGACATATCGTCCAGACGACCCGCGGCGTTAAGGCGCGGTCCTACGGCAAAACCAAGATCGCTGGCGGCAAGTTGACGCGCATCGCGGTTGGCGATCTCCAGCAGCGCGCGAATGCCGGCGCGGCATTTGCCGGCGCGGATACGGCTCAGACCTTGCCACACCAGAATACGGTTGTTGGCATCCAGCGGCACCACATCGGCGACCGTACCCAGCGCCACCAGATCCAGCAGTTCAGCCAGATTCGGCTCAATGCGCCCTTCGCCAAACCAGTTTTGCTGACGCAGATAGGCACGCAGCGCCAGCATCAGATAGAAGGCAACACCCACCCCCGCCAATGAGCGCGAAGGGAATTCGCTGTCGTTGAGGTTGGGGTTCACTATCGCTTCGGCAGCGGGCAGGGTTTCGCCCGGCAAATGGTGATCGGTGATGAGTACCGGAATACCATGCTGATGCGCGGTATCGACACCAGCATGTGATGAGATGCCATTATCGACGGTGAGAATCATCTCCGCGCCGCGTGCTTTGGCCTGATCAACCACTTCCGGACTCAGGCCGTAGCCATCTTCAAAACGGTTCGGTACCAGATAATCCACATTGCCGCCCAATCTGCGCAGTGCCAGCACGGTTAGGGCGGTGCTGGTGGCACCATCGGCATCGAAATCGCCCACCACCACAATGCGTTTGCCCGCGAGCAACATCTGGTGCAGCAGCGTAACGGCGGCGTCAATACCACCGAGCGTTTGCCACGGCAGCAGGTGTTTTGCCCCGCGCTCCAGTTCCAGCGCCTCTTTCACGCCACGTTGCAGATACAACCGGCGCAGCAAAGGGGGCAAATCAGCGGGTAAGCTGGCGTCGGTTTCGGCTTCGCGCCGACGCAATTCAACAGAATGCATCACTGTGCGTTAACCGCCGCGCTTCTGGCCATCGAGCACCTGCTTCAGCTCTTGCGGCCCTTGATAGCCAGGAATCATCATGCCGCTATCGGTAAGAATGGCGGGCGTGCCCTGAATGCCAAACAGGATGCCGAGTTTGTACTGCTGCTCGATATTGATTTTGCAGGTAGCCGGCGCATCCATTTGTGGCGCGTCGCCTTTCATCGCCGCATCAAACGCTTTGTTCCGATCGGCGCTACACCAGATGGCGCGCATGGCTTTTTCCACCTGGCCATTCAGACCTTCACGCGGGAAGGCCAGATAACGCACGGTGATACCCAGCGCGTTGTAGTCGGCCATCTGCTCATGCAGCTTGCGGCAGTAGCCGCAGGTGATGTCGGTGAACACGGTGATCACGTGCTGCTCTTTCGGCGCTTTGTAGACAATCATGTCAGGCGCCAGCGCGCTGACTTTTTTGTCCAGCAGTTGGTTGGTGACGTTGATTGGCTGCGTGCCGCTGACATCATACAGCGGGCCCTGAATCATATGCTTGCCATCTTCGGAAACATACAGCACACCGCTTTCAGTCAGCACCGTTTTGATACCCGGCAGTGGTGACGGTTGGATTTCAGCCTGCTGCAATCCCAGTTTTTTCAGCGTTTGCTGAATGGCGTTGTCATCGGCATGCGCCAAGCCAGTGAATGCACTGACCAGCAGAGCCAGCATCGTTAGCTGCTTTTTCATCTTAAATCCTTGTTACCGCATCTCAAGCGCGCGGATGATGCTGTTGATGTAACAGACGCAGACGCTCAGTGGCGACATGCGTATAAATTTGGGTAGTCGAGAGGTCGCTGTGGCCCAGCAACATTTGTACGACGCGCAAATCGGCGCCGTGGTTCAGTAAATGTGTGGCAAATGCGTGGCGCAGCACGTGCGGCGACAGCTTTTCGCTATCGATTCCGGCAAGGGTCGCATAGTGCTTGATGCGATGCCAGAAGGTCTGGCGCGTCATTTGTTGCGCGCGCTGGCTGGGAAACATCACGTCCAGCGTTTGCCCGTTGAGCAGCCACGGCCGACCATGTTCCATATAGTATTCAATCCAGTAAACCGCTTCTTCACCTAACGGCACGAGGCGCTCTTTGTTGCCTTTACCGATCACGCGTACCACGCCCTGACGCAGGCTGATATCGCTGATGGTCAAACCTACCAGCTCCGTTACGCGTAATCCGGTGGCGTACAGCAACTCCAGCATCGCCTTGTCGCGCAGTTCGAGCGGCACATCAATGCTCGGTGCCTGCAGCAAGCGTTCGACCTGATTTTCGCTGAGATCTTTCGGCAGACGCTGCGGCAGTTTGGGGGCTGAGAGCAGCGCGCTGGGATCGTCGCTGCGCACTTTTTCCCGATAGAGATATTGGCACAAGCGGCGGATAGCGCTGAGGGTACGCGCTGAGCTGGTAGCTTTATAGCCACCCTCGACGCGCTCGGCGAGAAATTGCTGCAAATCAAGCGCTTCCAGCGTCAATAGCGTGCGATCGTGGTGATGCAGCCAGCCGGTGAGCGTTTGCAGATCCTGCCGGTAAGAGGCGAGCGTGTTCTGCGCCAGATTACGCTCAATCCAAAGCGCATCCAGAAACTGTTCGATCAGATCGCTGTCCTGCACTGTTCTCTCCGCCCGTGTGAAATCGTGCTCATTATGCCTGAAAGTAGCCTGCTTCTGGTACAATTGCGCCCGAGTCAGTTCTAGTCAGAGCATTAATTGCATGAATATCGGATTGTTTTACGGGTCCAGCACCTGTTACACGGAGATGACCGCGGAGAAAATTCGCGACTTTATCGGTGAAGAATTAGTCACGCTGCACAATTTGAAAGATGACGATCCCTCGCTGATGGAGCAGTACGATTTACTGATCCTCGGCATCCCGACATGGGATTTCGGTGAGTTGCAGGAAGATTGGGAAGCGATTTGGCCGCAGATACCGGCGCTGAATTTGCGCGGAAAAATCGTGGCGCTGTACGGCATGGGCGACCAGGGTGAATACGCCGAATGGTTTCTCGATGCACTCGGCATGCTGCACGATCTGTTGCAGCCGATGGGCGTGCAGTTTGTGGGTTACTGGCCGCTGGAAGGCTATGAGTTCACCAGCAAAAAACCGCTAACCGCCGATGGCACGCAGTTTGTCGGCCTGGCGCTCGACGATGTCAACCAGTTCGAACTGAGCGATGAGCGCGTCGAACAGTGGTGCGAACAGATTCTGACGGAAACCGCAGCGCTGCTTTAAGGCGGCGTGTGCCCATTTTGCAGAAAACAGCAGGCGCGTAACGTGCGCCATTCACCGGACGGCAGGTTGTCATGCATTAACCACAGCCGCCAGCGTTCACCCTGCTGATTACGCAGCACCAATAAGACGCCGCACGGCAACCAATCTGCCTTGCGTTCTGCTCGCCAGCGCGAACCGCGCCACAGCCAATTGCCCTTCACGTCCAGCGCCAGACAACCTACGCGCTGCACCAGGCGGCGCTCGTTGCGCCAGCATTCCGCCAGCAGCAGCAATAATACCGGCGCTTTGCCCCACGCCCACGCGTCAGGCCAATCCAGCACCAGCAGTAAACCGCCGCACAGCAGAGATAGCGTCACATTCAGTGCGCGCGCACTGCGTGACGCCCGCAGATCACATTGCCACCGGACCGCGTTCACGGTTGCGCTGCTGAATCAGTTTCACCATGCGTTTGAACTCGGGATCGACCGGTTCGCCGTGATTCATCAACCAGTTGAACAGGTCAGGATCGTCACTCTTTAACAGCGCGATAAATACCTGCTTATCGGTCTCGGTCAGTGAATCATATTCGTATTTGAAAAACGGCATAATAGCGATATCCAGCTCCAGCATGCCGCGACGGCATGCCCATTGGACGCGGGCTTTGTCATTAATTTCCATGTCTCTGGTTCCATGACTAAAACAGTGGTGCTCAGTGTACCTGCTTTTTTTCTCGCTGCAGGCGCTGTGCTTATCACTGTGCCGCGCCTCGGCGTTACATCCCTCAATTTGCACTGGGTATCACGCGATTTGTGCGCCCGATTCAGTAAACAGGTTGCAAAGCCGCCCTGCTCTTTTACCATTGGCAGCTGGATACCTTTATTAATCAGGAAAGACCTATGTCGATTTTTACCCTTCCACCTCGCCAGCCCGCTGCATCGTCACGCCTGCCATTAACCCTGATGTCGCTCGATGAATGGGCGCTGGTGAAGGTGCAGGGCAATGACAGCACGTCTTATCTGCAAGGTCAGCTGACGCTGGATGTCGCGGCCATGAGCGAGACGCAACATCGTCCTGCCGCGCACTGCGATGCTAAGGGCAAAATGTGGAGCAACATTCGCCTGTTCCATCGCCCTGAAGGTTACGCTTACGTGGTGCGTCGCAACCTGCGTGAGCAGCAGCTGACCGAACTGAAGAAGTACGCGGTGTTCGCTAAAGTCACCATCGTCGCTGACGATGAAGCGGTGCTGCTGGGCGTCGCCGGTTTTCAGGCGCGCGCCGCGCTGGCGGGCGTGTTCAGCACGCTTCCGGATGCCGAAACGCCGGTGGTACAGCAAGATGAAAGCACGCTTCTTTGGTTTGCAGCGCCCGCCGAGCGTTTCCTGTTAGTGACTACGCTTGAGCAGGCGAATGCATTGAAAGAAAAGCTGGCGGGTGAAGCGCAGTTCAATGATAGCCTGCAATGGCTGGCACTGGATATCGAAGCGGGCATTCCGGTGATTGAGAGCACCACCAGCGCGCAACTGATTCCACAAGCGACTAACCTGCAGGCGCTGGATGCCATCAGCTTTAAAAAAGGCTGCTATACCGGGCAGGAGATGGTGGCGCGCGCTAAATTCCGCGGCGCGAACAAACGCGCGCTGTATTGGCTGGCGGGTAAAGCCAGTAAAGTTCCGGACGTTGGCGGTTCACTGGAGCTGCAGATGGGCGACAAATGGCGCCGCACCGGTACGGTACTGAGCGGCGTGCAGTTGGATGATGGCAGCGTTTGGGTACAAGTCGTGATGAACAACGATTTAGAGCCGGAAAGCGTTTTGCGCGTGGAAGGCGACGAAAGTGGCAAGTTGACCATTCAGCCGCTGCCGTATTCATTAGCAGATTGATTGAAGCTGTTCCAGGTGCGCATCAAGGCGCACCCTCCGAAATCCACGCGGTTCTGTTGTAGGGTCGCCATACATGGCGACCTGGCCGCAAGTTACATCACATAAAAATAGATCGCACAAAAGTGCAGCACGCTGCCGCCGAGCACAAAGCCATGCCAGATAGCGTGACTATAAGGAATGCGGCGCGAGACGTAGAAAATCACCCCCAGCGAATAGACAATCCCACCAGCTGCCAGCAACCAAATCCCGCCCGGTGACAGTTTGATCGCCAGTTGATAAATGACCACCAATGATAACCAACCCATACCGAGGTAGGTCACCAACGACAGCGCTTCAAAGCGGTGGGCAAAGGCGATTTTGAACAAAATACCCAACAGCGCCAGACTCCAGATCACCACCATCAAGCCCTGTGCCAGCGGTGAATTTAGCCCCACCAGTAAAAATGGCGTATAGGTACCGGCGATCAGCACATAGATGGCGCAATGGTCGAATTTCTTCAGCCAGTATTTGGCTTTCTGATGCGGAATGGCATGATACAGCGTGGAGGCAAGATACAGCAAAATGATGCTGCCGCCGTATAAGCTGTAACTGGTAATTGCGGTAAGGTTAGCTTGAGATTCAACGGCTTGTGTCAACATTAACACCAAGCCGATGATGCCAAAAATGCAGCCGATTCCATGGCTGATACTATTGGCGATCTCTTCTGCCAATGAATAGCCCTGGTTAATCATTCGGGTCTGTACCATGAGGGGAGATTCCTGAACAACGGAAAAAGCGAGTGTGCTATTTCTGAGCAACCAGAGTAACGAAGATAAATTTCAGAGTACACATGTACGCTAAAATAATTCTGTGAAGGTGTGTGACAGCCAGGCGCTAAAGCAATCTGTTAAACTACACGCTCATTTTCTAGCTGAGCGCCGCCCGCATGTTTTCACACCGCGATCTATCCCGCCTGAATGACCTTGAGATGCAGGTTTATCACTTCATCATCAAACACCGGGAAAGTGTCAGTTATATGACGATTCGCGAGCTGGCCGCGCAGGCTGGCGTTTCAACCACCACCGTGCTGCGTTTTTGTCGCAAACTACAGTGCGACGGCTGGTCTGAGTTTCGCATCCGTTTTCGCCTGGCGCAGGAGCAAACCGTACCGGTGGTAATGCCTTCCGGCGTCGGCGACATGCTCAGCTTCTTTAAAAGTATTCACAACGACGAGTTTGATCAGCAGATTGCTCAGGCTGCGCAGATGATTACACAGGCTGAACATATTTTCTTTATTGGTGCCGGTACCTCAGGCAGTCTGGGGAAATATGGTGCGCGTTTCTTTTCCAATATTGGTAAATTTAGCCTTCACATCGACGATCCTTATTATCCAGTGAGCGCTAGCGCCTACGAAAATGCGCTGGCGATTATTTTGTCAGTATCCGGTGAGACTGAAGAGATCCTGCGCTTTGCCAGCCAGTTCAGTCTGCATCACTGCAAAATCATCTCGATTACCAACAACGAAAGCTGTTCACTGGCGAAAATGGCCGATTTCAATCTCTCTTATCATATGCCGCAAATTAAGCTGGGTGACCGCCTGGATATCACCACACAAGTGCCTGTGATGTATATTTTGGAAACACTGGGCCGCGCTATTTCCCGCTTTATTTCACTTTAAAAACACCCTGTTTTCTCGCCGTGACAAGTCACATATTGCTCACGGTGTTATATCGTGACTTTACTAAGTCGCTTGTTACACTGCGGGCAATTTCAAATTTCGCAAACAGTGTAATGAGGTACGCCGATGAGTGAAGGATTGCAATTACCAAAAGGGTTTCTTTGGGGTGGCGCGGTGGCCGCGCATCAGGTAGAAGGCGGCTGGGATCAGGGCGGCAAAGGCGTAAGTATTGCCGATGTACTGACCGGCGGCGCGCACGGTGTTGAGCGCGTCATTACCGACGGCGTACAGCCCGATAAATTTTATCCTAACCATCAGGCAGTCGAGTTCTATTCGCATTACCAGCAAGATGTGGCGCTGTTTGCTGAAATGGGATTCAAATGCTTTCGTACCTCAATCGCCTGGACACGCATTTTCCCTAATGGCGACGAGCAGCAACCCAACGAAGCAGGCCTGCAATTCTACGATGATTTGTTTGATGAGCTGCTGAAATACGGCATCGAACCGGTTATTACGCTTTCCCACTTTGAAATGCCTTATCACCTGGTAAAAGAGTACGGCGGCTGGACCAACCGCAAAGTCGTGGATTTCTTTGTACGCTTCAGCGACGTGGTGATGACGCGCTATCAGCACAAAGTGAAATACTGGATGACCTTCAACGAGATCAATAACCAGCGCAACTGGCAATATCCGCTGTTCGGCTACTGCTGTTCTGGCGTGGTGTTTACCGAGCATGACAAGCCGGAACAGACAATGTATCAAGTGATGCATCACCAGTTCGTAGCCAGTGCCAAAGTGGTGAAGCGCGGTCATGAAATCAATCCTGATTTCCAGATTGGCTGCATGATTGCCATGGTGCCGGTCTATCCGTTCTCATGCCATCCGGATGATGTGATGCTAGCTCAGGAATCGATGCATCAGCGCTATGTGTTCAGCGATGTGCAGATGCGCGGCGCGTATCCGGCGTATACCCTGAAAGAGTGGGCGCGCAAGGGGTATCACATTGAGATGGAAGCGGACGATGCGGAGACGCTGCGTCAGGGCTGCTGTGATTACATCGGCTTTAGCTACTACATGAGCAACGCGGTGAACACCCAAGCCAGCGGCGTTGACGATCCAATTACTGGCTTTGAAGGCGTGGTGCCGAATCCGCATGTGAAGGCATCCGATTGGGGCTGGCAGATTGATCCGGTTGGCCTGCGTTATGTGCTGAACTCGCTGTATGAGCGTTACCAGAAACCGCTGTTTATTGTTGAGAACGGCTTCGGTGCAATTGATAAGCCAAATGCGCAAGGGGTGATCGAGGATGATTACCGCATCGATTATCTGCGCGCGCACATTGAAGAGATGAAGAAAGCGGTAGCGCTGGATGGCGTGGATTTGCTCGGCTATACGCCGTGGGGCTGCATAGATTGCGTGTCGTTCACCACCGGCCAATACAGTAAACGCTATGGCTTTATCCATGTGGATAAGCATGACGATGGCAGCGGCACCTTTGCCCGTTCGAAGAAGAAGAGTTTTGCCTGGTATCAGCAGGTGATCGCCAGCAACGGTGAAAAACTCTAAATCGCAATAACCTTCGCGGCGCGATTTATCATGCAATACATTGCGCCGCTACGCATTGCAGTCGCTTTAAAGCTTATTACCGTCCGCCAGCGGCATCAATAAAGGTACCGGTCACGTAAGACGCGGCATCGCTCGCCAGCCAGACAATCGCTTCAGCAATCTCTTCAGCCTGACCGCCACGTCCCATTGGCAACATGCTCGCCAGACGATCGACTCTGCCTGGTTCGCCGCCATCGGCGTGCATTTCAGTGTAAATAAGGCCAGGCCGCACGCTGTTAACGCGAATGCCTTGCGCCGCCACTTCCAGCGACAAACCTTTGGTCAGCGTATCCATTGCCCCTTTCGAGGCGGCGTAATCTACATATTCACCCGGCGCACCGAGACGCGATGCGGCGGATGACACATTGACGATAGCACCGCCTGTGCCACCACGATGTGTGCCCATACGTTTAACCGCCTCGCGGCAGCAGATGAACGTGCCGGTGACATTGGTAGCAAACACACGCTGAATACGTTCGGCATCCAACTCTTCAACGCGGCATTGGGTAAACAAAATGCCGGCGTTATTCACCAGCACACGCAGTACGCCCTCTTGCTGATCTAACTGGGCAAACATACCCATAACCTGCGCCTCATCGGCAATATCGGCCTGCAGCGCAAAGGCACTACCGCCCTGCGCTATAATTTCCGCCACCACGCTGGCTGCTTCGGCTTCACGCTGGCGGAAGTTTATCGCCACGCGATAACCCGCCTGTGCCAGCAATAACGCGGTTGCACGTCCAATTCCGCGGCTGCCGCCGGTAACCAAAGCCAGATCCATTTTGCCTCCAAAAACAAAAGGGCCGAATGCTCGGCCCTTAGGATGTTGTCAGTTATCAGAGTTTAGCCTGATTATTGGTATTCGCTCATCGGAACGCAGCTGCAGAACACGTTGCGGTCGCCGAAGACATCATCAAGACGTTTGACCGTCGGCCAGTATTTGTTGGCGCTGCCTGCCGGGAACACCGCCAGTTCGCGGGTATACGGATGCGCCCAGTCACCGACGATTTCTGTCTGCGTGTGCGGTGCGTTCACCAGAGGGTTATCTTCCAGCGGCCACTCACCATCGGCAACTCGGTCGATTTCCATGCGGATGGCCAGCATCGCATCAATAAAGCGATCCAACTCGATTTTGCTTTCCGATTCCGTTGGTTCCACCATCAGCGTGCCCGCGACCGGGAATGACATAGTGGGTGCGTGGAACCCGTAATCGATCAGACGTTTGGCGATATCCAGTTCACTGATGCCGGTTTGCTCTTTCAGCGGACGGATGTCGAGAATACATTCGTGCGCAACACGGCCATCGCGACCCGCATACAGAATCGGATAGGCGGATTGCAGACGGCTGGCGATGTAGTTGGCATTCAGAATTGCCACCGAACTCGCCTGCTTCAGGCCTTCCGCGCCCATCATGCGGATATACATCCAGCTGATTGGCAGAATCGATGCGCTACCGAACGGTGCGGCAGAAACCGCGCCTTGCTGTGTCAGCACGCCATCAATTTGCACCACACTGTGACCTGGCACGAACGGCGCCAGATGCGCTTTCACGCCGATTGGGCCCATACCCGGACCGCCGCCGCCGTGCGGGATGCAGAAGGTTTTATGCAGGTTGAGGTGCGATACGTCCGCGCCGATGTAGCCTGGCGTGGTGATACCGACCTGTGCGTTCATGTTGGCGCCGTCGAGATACACCTGACCGCCATGCTGATGCACGATCTGGCACACTTCGCGGATGGTTTCTTCGTAAACGCCGTGCGTCGATGGATAGGTCACCATGATGCACGACAGCTGCTCACCCACCTGCGCGGCTTTCTCACGCAGATCGCCAAGATCGATATTGCCTTGTTTATCACAGGCCACAACGACAACTGACATACCCGCCATCTGCGCTGACGCCGGGTTGGTGCCGTGTGCTGAGCTTGGGATCAGGCAGACATTACGGCCGCCTTCGTTGCGGCTTTCATGGTAGCGACGAATCGCCAACAGACCGGCGTATTCGCCCTGTGCGCCCGAGTTCGGCTGCATGCACAGCGCATCATAGCCGGTCAGTTGCACCAGCCATTGCGAAAGCTGGCCAATCATCTGCAGGTAGCCAGACGCCTGCTCAGCCGGGCAGAATGGATGCAGTTCGGCGAATTCCGGCCAGGTAATCGGAATCATTTCCGCCGCCGCGTTGAGTTTCATGGTGCACGAACCGAGTGGGATCATCGCCTGGTTCAGCGCCAGATCTTTTTTCTCCAGGCTGTGCATGTAGCGCATCATCTCGGTTTCGCTGTGATGACGGTTGAACACCGGATGCGTCAGGAAAGCGCTCTCACGCACCTGACCGGCCGGAATTGCACTGTTTTCCGCAGCTACGGCTGCATCCAGCGCATCAATGTCCTGGCCGTGTGCATCGCCCAGCAGAATCGCGAACAGCGCCAGCACATCTTCACGTGCCGTGGTTTCATCCAGCGTTATGCCAACGGCATTATGGATATCGCTGCGCAGGTTGACGCCAAAGCTCTGCGCACGGTTCAGCACCGCCGCTTTATCGCTCACTTCAACCGTCAGCGTATCGAACCAGCTGTTGTGGCGCAGCTTCAGGCCGCCATTTTGCAGGCCCGCGGCCAGAATGCTGGTCAGACGATGAATACGTGATGCAATGCGTTTCAGACCAACCGGACCGTGATACACCGCATAGAGACCAGCGATATTCGCCAGCAGCACCTGCGAGGTACAGATGTTGGAGTTGGCCTTCTCACGACGGATATGTTGCTCGCGGGTTTGCATCGCCATGCGTAGCGCGGTATTACCGGCCGCATCGCGTGATACACCAATGATGCGGCCTGGCATCGAGCGTTTATGTTCATCGCGGCTAGCGAAGAAAGCAGCATGTGGTCCGCCGTAGCCCATTGGCACGCCGAAACGCTGGGCAGAACCGAAGACGATATCTGCGCCCTGCTTGCCTGGCGCCTCTAACTGCACCAGCGCCATAAAATCAGCTGCCACACTCACCACCACTTTGCGGCTTTTCAACTCGGCGATCAGTGAGCGGTAATCATGTACTTCGCCGTGGGTGCCAACCTGTTGCAGTAACACACCGAACAGATCGTCGTGATCCAGCGCCTTGTCAGCGCTATCAATAATCAGTTCAAACCCAAAGGTTTCTGCGCGGGTGCGCACCACATCCAGCGTCTGAGGGTGGATGTCATTGGCGATGAAGAATTTAGTGGCGGTTTTGAGCTTGCTGACACGTTTGGCCATTGCCATCGCTTCAGCCGCCGCGGTTGCTTCGTCCAGCAGTGACGCAGATGCAATGTCCAGACCAGTAAGGTCCAGCGTCAGGGTTTGAAAGTTCAACAACGCCTCAAGACGTCCCTGCGACACTTCCGGCTGATACGGCGTATAAGCGGTGTACCAGCCTGGATTTTCCAGCATATTGCGCAGGATGACCGGCGGTGTAATCACCGCGCTGTAGCCCATGCCGATCCAGGATTTGTAGCGTTGGTTCTGACTGGCAATGGCTTTCAGCTCTGCCAGCGCTTGCTGCTCGGTCGCGGCGTCGCCCACTGCAGGCGGGCCTGGCAGTTGGATGTCGGCAGGCACGATAGAACTGATCAATGAGGAGAGCGAACGGGCACCGATCGCTTCCAGCATTAAGGCCTGTTGTTCCGGCGTAGGACCGATGTGGCGCTCAATAAAAGCACCGTTGTGTTCAAGCTGGCTGAGAGTCTGGGTCATTTGCAGTAAATCCTGAATCGGGCTGGGTTACAAAAATGGCGTTAAATCAGGCAGATAAAAAAGAAGGCGGCGCAGCGCGCCACCTTCTGCAACTACCGGTTACTCGTCGATCGCGGCTTTGTAGGCATCCGCATCCAGCATGGCGTCGAGTTCTGACTCGTCACTGGCCTTGATGCGGAACAGCCAACCATCGGCGTACGGCGCGCTGTTGACTAACTCTGGTGAATCACCCAGCTGGTCATTTACGGCAACAATTTCACCGCTCAGCGGCGCATAGATGTCAGACGCGGCTTTCACCGACTCTGCAACAGCGCAGTCATCACCGGCAGCGAAAGTCGCCCCAACGTCTGGCAGGTCGACAAACACCATATCGCCCAGCAGTTCCTGTGCGTGTTCAGTGATACCTACAGTGAAGGTGCCGTCGGCTTCTTTACGGACCCACTCGTGGCTATCGCGGTATTTCAATTCACTTGGCACATTGCTCATTGGCCATTTCTCCTGAAAAAATTACTGGGCGACCGGCTTACCGGCGCGAACAAAAATCGGTTTAGTCACTTTCACGGGCATTTCACGGTTGCGGATTTCCACAATCGCCTGTTCACCCACTCCGGCTGGCACTCGCGCCAGCGCGATGCTGTAACCCAGCGTCGGTGAGAAGGATCCACTGGTAATGATACCTTGCTGCGGTTGACCTTGTTCATCGGTGAAACGCACAGTCAAACCGTTACGTAACACCCCTTTTTCGGTCATCACCAGACCAACCAACTTCTCGGTGCCTTTTTCGCGCTGTGCTTGCAGCGCGTCACGGCCGATGAAATCACGGTCGGAAGGTTCCCAGCTGATAGTCCAGCCCATGTTGGCGGCCAGCGGCGAAACGCCTTCATCCATCTCCTGACCATACAGGTTCATGCCCGCTTCCAGGCGCAGCGTGTCACGTGCCCCCAGACCCGCCGGTTTAACACCTGCGGCCAACAGTTGCTGCCAGAAAGCCGCGGCTTCCGTGGCAGGCATGGCAATCTCGTAGCCCGCTTCGCCGGTATAGCCGGTGGTCGCGATGAACAGATTTTCCGCCTGTACGCCAAAGAACGGCTTCATGCCAGCAACGGCGTCACGCTGAGCGGCACTGAACAGCGTTTGCGCTTTTTGCTGCGCGTTCGGGCCCTGCACCGCAATTAGCGCCAAATCGTCACGCTCAATTAGCTCCACGCCGAACGGCTGTGCATGCTGTTTGATCCACGCCAAATCTTTCTCACGCGTGGCGGAGTTGACCACCAGACGGAAGAAATCTTCGCTCATAAAGTAAACAATCAAATCATCAATGACGCCAGCGGAGGCATTTAACATGCCGGTGTAGAGGGCTTTGCCTGGCTGGGTTAGCTTGGCGACATCATTGGCCAGCAAGTAGCGCAGGAATTCGCGGGTACGCGCACCGCGCAGATCGACAATGGTCATGTGGGAAACATCAAACATGCCGGCATCGTTACGCACCGCGTGATGCTCATCCATTTGCGAGCCGTAATGCAGCGGCATCATCCAACCGTGGAAGTCCACCATGCGCGCACCGCTTGCCTGATGCTGTTCGAATAGAGGCGTTTGCTGAGTCATAACCATCCTGTGAATACAAGTGAGTGTGACGCGCCTGCGTCGCCTTAACAGGCGGACGCAAACGTTCTCTTTATGCTGAAGTTATCACCTAATGCGGCAATTAACCATGAGGAAAACGAGGGTGAAACACTACCACCTTTCAACGAACCACCGAACAGCCACCAGCATAAATCACTGCATTATTGTGATTAGCCTCGCACAAAATACGACTAAATTACTTTCATGCAGCAAAATGAGGGAATAGACGCCACAGGATTAAGAAATGGTCCGGCATTCACATTGCCAAGACATGAATTAATCTAATGCGAATTAAGGGGTGAAATTAGAATAAATCAAACGAGGCGCGATTGCGGTGCAGCGCTGCATCATTGCGGTGCAGCAAAGAAAAACGGCGCCCATTTGGGCGCCGTTGGCAGATGTGATTAGCGTATCCAGCGGGGTAGATCGTTTAACCCCATCGCCTGTTTCAGCATCAACGGTTTGACGCCCGGTAGAGTATCGGCGAGCTTGAGGCCAACATCACGCAGCAGCTTTTTCGCTGGATGGGTGCCGGCAAACAGCTCACGGAAACCCTGCATCCCCGCCAGCATCATCGCCGCGCTATGCTTGCGGCTGCGTTCATAGCGACGCAGATAAAGGTGCTGACCAATGTCTTTACCTTCCTGATGAAGTCGGCGAATTTCACCTATCAGTTCAGCCGCGTCCATAAAGCCCAGATTCACGCCTTGTCCGGCCAGCGGATGTATGGTGTGGGCGGCATCGCCGACCAGCGCCAAACGGTGCGCAGCAAAGTTGCGCGCATAACGCGCCGTCAGCGGGAAGGTTTTACGTTCGCTCTCGACCTGACACAGACCAAGACGCATATCAAACGCTACCGATAGCTGCTGATTAAACAGCGCTTCCGGCATCGATTGCACGCGCGCCGCTTCCTGCGGCGAGAGCGACCAGACGATTGAGCATAAGTGAGGATCCTGCATCGGCAGGAAGGCCAGAATACCGTCGCCGTGGAATACCTGACGCGCAATGGCATCATGCGGCATATCGGTGCGGATGTTCGCCACCAACGCGTGATGCTCGTAATCCCAGAAAGTCAGTGGAATATCGGCTTTATCGCGCAGCCACGAATTCGCGCCGTCGGCAGCAACCAGTAAACGCGCGCTCATCATGCTGCCATCTTGTAGCGTAATGAAGGCTTCGTTGTCGCCAAATGCCACTTGCTGCAACTGCGCCGGGGCAAACAGCGCGATATCGCTGCTCTGGCTGGCGCGCTGCCACAACGCGCTATGAATTACCTCGTTTTCAATAATATGGCCAAGATGCGACAAACCCTGCTGCTCATCATCAAAGCTAATAGAACCGAAGCTGTCCTGATCCCACACTTCCATGCCGTGATAAGCGCTGGCCCGCAGAGCCAGAATGCTCGACCAGACATCAAGCTTTTGTAGCAGGCGTTCACTGGCAGCGTTGATGGCGGAGACGCGAATCGACGCATTTGCCGCCGGATCAAACTGTGGCTCGGGTGCTTTTTCCAGCACGGCAACGCGTAAGCCGCTGCCTTGTAGTCCGCAGGCGACGGCCAACCCTACCATGCCGCCTCCGGCAATTGCCACATCAAAAGTTTGCATTGCTGCCCCTTAATTCGTGCTTAACGCTTAACCCAGCCGAGCGTGCGCGCGGCAAGTGGATTTCGTAGCCAAGGCAGATGGTCCATCGCCACCAGCCCAAGATTCCGTCCTGCTACCAACGGCGCATAGCGGTTAGCAAACAGTCGGACTAAACCGTCGGTGACGCCAATGGTGGCGGCACGATCGGGCTGACGTCGCGCGGCAAAGTGCTGCAATACCGCGAAACTGCCGGGATCCTGCTGCTGACGATGTGCGCCCGCCAGCGTTTCTGCCAATGACATCACGTCGCGCAGACCAAGGTTGAAGCCTTGTCCAGCAATCGGATGCAGCGTTTGTGCCGCATTGCCGACCAGCGTCAGACGATGCGTCACCTGACGTTCGGCGGTTTGCAGCGCCAGCGGATAAAGCTCGCGCTGACCGGTGTGCGTAAAACGCCCCAGACGCCAGCCAAATGCACGCTGTAATTCCTGCAGGAAGGTCGCATCGTCCCACTGCTTAATCATTGTTTGCGCGTCAAGCGGATGGCACCACACCAGCGACATGCGATTGCCAGACATTGGCAACAGCGCTAGCGGGCCGTGCTCGGTAAAACGCTCGAAGGCGCGGCCCTGATGTGGCAGCTGCGTCGACACATTGGCGATAACCGCCAACTGCTGATAATCGTCGCGCTGCCAGGTGATACCGCATGACGCGCCCAAAGGTGAACGCGCACCATCAGCGGCCACCAGCAATGCCGCCTGCAACTGTTCGCCGCTGTTTAGCGTAACGTGCACCTGATCCGCCGTGCGCGACACCGAGGTCACATAGTCCGGGCAGCGCACAGTGATACCCGGCGCCTGTTGTAAGCGCTGAAACAACCGCTGACCGACATCAAAAAGTTCGACCACCTGACCCAGCGCGGGCACCTGATGTTCTTCCGCTTTCAGCGAGACGAAACCGGTATGACCGCGATCGGAAACGTGAATATCGGTGATGGGCGTGGCACAGTCTGCCAGTGAGCGCCACAGGTCGATATCCGCTAACTGCTGACACGTGCCTGCCGCCAGGGCAATCGCGCGTCCGTCGAAACCGGGATGCGCGCGGCTGTCGGGCTGAATCCGCTCAATCAACGTCACCGGCAGCTGGCCTTGCGTCAAGTGTGAAATCGCCAGTGCCAGAGTCGCACCGGTCATGCCGCCGCCAGCAATCACAATACTCATGCGTGACGTGCCGCCGCCATTAGCGCTTCGATCGCGTCGGCATCTTTCACCACGCTGTCGGTGAGATTCTCATTGCCGTTTACGGTGATGACAATGTCATCTTCAATACGAATACCAATGCCACGATATTGCGGCGGTACTTTAGCATCTGGCGCGATATACAAGCCAGGCTCAACGGTCAGCACCATGCCCGGCTCAAGGATACGGTCGCGGCTCGGTGTGCCGTAATGACCGACATCATGGACATCCAGCCCCAGCCAGTGGCTCAAACCGTGCATAAAGAACGGACGGTGTGCCTGCTCTTCAAACAGCGTGTCGATGTTGCCATCGAGAATGCCGAGATCAACCAGGCCGGTAATCATGATGCGCACCACTTCGTCATTGACGTCATGGATGCTGATTCCCGGACGGAACATCGACAACGCTTTGTACAGTGATGCCAACACGATGTCGTAGATAGCGCGCTGCGGCTCGCTGAATTTACCGTTGACCGGGAAGGTGCGGGTGATATCGCCCGCGTAGCCGTGGAATTCACAGCCAGCGTCAATCAGCACGAGATCGCCATCGCGCATTTCACATTCGTTTTCGGTGTAGTGCAGAATGCAGCCGTTTTCGCCAGCACCGACAATGGTGTTGTAAGACGGGAAGCGCGCGCCGTGGCGATTAAATTCGTGATGAATTTCGCCTTCCAGCTGATATTCGAACATGCCCGGACGACAGGCTTGCATCGCTCGCGTGTGCGCCAGCGCGCTAATTTTGCCGGCGCGGCGCAGAATCTCAATCTCTTCCGCGCTTTTGAACAGGCGCATGTCATGCACCCATGGACGCCAGTCGGTGACCGTATCTGGAGCGCTGAGATTTTGACGGAAGCCGCGGCGCAGCTTTTCCAGCGCACTAAACACTTGCTGATCCGCTTCTGCATATTCGCCCTGCGCATGATAAACAATATCCAGGCCGTTAAGCAGTTGATGCAATTGCTCACCCATGTCATCCCACGGTAAAGCACGATCAACACCCAGTTTCGCTGGTGCGGCATCCTGCCCAAGTCGGCGACCAAACCAGATTTCAGCGGTCAGGTCACGTACGCGATTGAACAGCACGCTGTGGTTATGCTTGTCATCGCTTTTGATTAAAACCAGCAGCGCCTGCGGTTCGTTAAAACCGGTGAAGTACCAGAAATCGCTGTTTTGCCGAAAGTTATACTCGGTATCGTTGCTGCGCGTCACTTCAGGTGCAGCAAATATCAAAGCGGCACTGCCTGGCGCCATGCGGGCAATCAGCGCCTGACGACGTTGCTGGAACGTGTCCAGAGTAATCATGTTTGCACTCCCTGTTGAAGACGGGCCACAACGTACCCGCATTGACGCACTTAGTGTAACGTAGGTTTCTGTACTTCAGGTGCCGTTGGCTGATGCTGACGCGTAAAGGTGTCATGGCACAGCAGAGCGGCAACACGCACGTACTCGATCACCTCTTCCAGCGACTGTTCCAGCTCTTCCTGGTCTTCATCTTCGTCATAGCCGAGTTGTGCGATGGTGCGCAGATCGTCAATCGCTTCACCCGTTTCACCGGTTACTTTTTCCAGCTTAGGCTGCGTCACGCCTAAACCGAGCAGAAAATGGTTTACCCAGCCAGCCAGCGCATCCGCGCGATCGAATACCGTGATGTCATCATCTTCCGGCAACATCAGCTGGAACATAAAGCCTTCGTCTTCCAGCGTGGTGGCGAGGCTTTCATGCAGCGCCTGCAACGGCTGCGACAGACTTTGCGAAAACGCCATGCCTTCGTTGGTGAGATCGTGAACCATGGTTTTCCAGCTGGCATCCTGATTGCCGCCGCACAAAATCCCGGAAAGGAGTCCGTGCATTTCGGCTGGCGTCATGCCCACGCCCTGCTGAGAAAGGGCCGCGGCCAGCGCGTTGTAACTAGGCGTTGCGTTCTGTAAAGACATAAGCTTTGGTCGTCGTTGGCGGAATAAGTTCGTGTTATGCTACCACCAGGTGCCTCTGGGTTTCCAGAAAAGGGGTTGTAACTTATAACTCGGGTATATATAGTTTCGCTCCTCCCAAACCATTGACCGGTAAGGGAGATGCGATCGAAGTAATCAGTCAGGATGGTGGCATGTCTGCACAACCAGTAGATATTCAAATTTTTGGTCGTTCATTGAGAGTGAATTGTCCGCCTGAACAGCAAGATGCGCTGAATCTGGCCGCAGAGGATCTCAATCAACGGTTGCAAGATTTAAAAGTTCGCACTAGAGTCACCAATACAGAGCAACTGGTGTTCATCGCCGCGTTAAACATCTGCCACGAGTTGGCACAAGAGAAAGGTAAGACGCGCGACTATGCTGCAAATATGGAACAACGTATCCGCATGCTGCAGCAGACCATTGAACAAGCGTTAGTTGAGCAAGGTCGCATAACTGATCGCCAGGGCCCTAATTTTGAATAACACTTCATGGTCCTCATGCTAGAGTGACGGTGAAGTAAATTTTCTCTGAGATGTTTGCAAGCGGGCCAGTCCCCTGAGCCGATATTTCATACCAACAGAATGTGACGCTCCACAATTTGTGCGCATGCTCGGTTCGCCCGAGAAGCCTAATAGTTGTGACGGCATGTTCACCTTGAACCAAGGGTTCAAGGGTTACAGCCTGCGGCGGCATCTCGGAGATCTCCATTTAGTAGTTTTGATTCGCAAATGTTCACGTCGCCATAAGGCGACATGAGCCCAGACGCGAATCCCCCGGCTTTCATGATCATGATATAGTGGCTGCAACAGCTCACTCTGCCGGGGATATCATGTCAGCACCCTCATTTCTCGACCGCCAAGACATCCGTCAGCATGTGCGCCATTTGCGCCGTAATCTCACGTCTGAGCAACAGGAACAAGCTGCCGATCAGTTGGCTGAAAACGCCATCAATATTGCGCCAATCGCGAATGCGCATCGTATCGCACTGTTTTTGTCCGTCGACGGTGAAATCAACACCCGCCCGCTGATCGCCAAACTGTGGCAGCATAAAAAGCAGGTTTATCTGCCGGTGCTGCATCCCTTCTCGCCAGGCAATCTGTTGTTCATCCGTTACACACCCGAAACTTCACTCACGCCAAACAAGCTACGCATTCCGGAACCGCCGTTAGATATCACACAACTGGCAACGCTGGATCAGCTCGATGTCATGCTGGTGCCGCTGGTGGCGTTTGACCATGCAGGCCAACGCTTAGGTATGGGTGGCGGATTCTATGACCGCACGCTGCAAAACTGGCAGCAACATGGGTTGCTTCCCGTGGGGATTGCGCACGATTGTCAGCGTGTGGAAGCGCTGCCGGTGGCCGCATGGGATGTGCCGCTGCCCGCGATACTGACGCCATCAAAACTGTGGCAATGGGAAGCGTAAGAAGGGAAAAACAAAGGGCGCCAAGGGCGCCCTGTTTAATCAGTACAGCAGACGGGCACGGATGGTGCCCGGAATGGCCTTCATCGCCTGCAGCGCTTTATCCGCCGCATCCTGCTCAGCATCAATATCAATCACCACGTAACCCATAATCGGCGTGGTTTGCAGATACTGCGCGGCGATGTTAATACCCTGCTCGGCGAAAATCTGGTTGATAGCTGTCAGCACACCCGGACGGTTCTCATGGATGTGCAGCAGACGACTGACACTTGCCGCATGCATCGGCAGCGAAACTTCCGGGAAATTAACGGCAGACAGCGTAGAACCATTGTCCGAGTATTTCGCCAGCTTGCCCGACACTTCCAGACCAATATTCTCCTGCGCTTCCTGGGTTGAACCACCGATGTGTGGCGTCAGGATGACGTTGTCGAACTCGCACAGCGGAGAGTTAAACGGTTCGCTGTTGGTTGCAGGCTCAACCGGGAAGACGTCGATCGCTGCGCCGGCCAAATGTTTGTTCGCCAGAGCCTCACACAGCGCTGGGATATCGATCACGGTACCGCGCGCGGCGTTGATCAGTAGCGAACCCGGTTTCATTAATGCCAGCTCTTCAGCACCAATCATATTCTGCGTAGATTGCGTTTCAGGAACGTGCAGGCTCACCACATCGCTCATATTAAGCAGATCGGACAGATGGCGCACCTGGGTCGCATTACCGAGCGGCAGCTTGCTTTCAATATCGTAAAAGAACACGTGCATGCCCAGGCTCTCGGCCAGCACACCCAGCTGCATGCCGATGTGACCATAACCGATGATGCCCAGTTTCTTGCCGCGTGCTTCAAACGAACCGTTCGCCACTTTATTCCAGATACCTCGGTGCGCTTTGGCATTGGCTTCAGGAATGCCGCGCAGCATCAGCAGCATTTCGCCAATCACCAGTTCAGCAACTGAACGGGTGTTGGAGAACGGTGCGTTAAACACCGGCACACCGCGCTTCGCTGCAGCGCCGAGGTCAACCTGGTTAGTACCGATACAGAAGCAACCGACTGCCACCAGCTTTTCCGCGGCAGCAAAGATCTCTTCGGTCAGTTGGGTACGGGAACGGATACCAATGAAGTGCGCATCGCGGATGGAGGATTTCAGCGACTCCGCATCCAGCGCCCCTTTGTGAAACTCGATGTTGGTGTAGCCCGCTGCACGCAGGTTTTCCAGCGCACTCTGGTGAACGCCTTCCACCAGCAGGAACTTAATCTTGTCTTTTTCCAGTGATACCTTTGCCATTTCCCGACCCTATTCAGAATTCAATGAGGACTACCATAAGGTAGCCTTCTGTCAAAATATCAAAAATTTCGTGCGCAGCAATACAAACGATTGCCTGGGCGCCAGCACGCGCCCACGCGGAGACAGCACAATGCCGTACAAAATCGTGACATCCTGGGTGGACGAAGTACGAACTCACTGCTGATGAATCTTTTGTGACATAAGTCACCAAATTTCAGCCTGGCGAGAAAAGATGTTTTGCGGATGGAAATAACCGGCGCATCACGCGCGCCGGACAGATCATTTTACGATGGTTTTCACACCGTCAGCGGTGCCGATCAGCGCGACATCCGCGCCACGGTCAGCAAACAAGCCAACAGTCACCACACCCGGCAGCGCATTGATGGTTTTTTCCAGCTCGCCAGGATTGAGAATACGCAGATTATGCACGTCGAGAATAATGTTGCCGTTGTCGGTAATGACGTTTTGACGATATTCCGGCAAGCCGCCGAGCTTGACTAATTCACGAGCCACAAACGAACGTGCCATGGGAATCACTTCAACCGGTAGCGGGAAGTGGCCCAACACATCAACTTCTTTCGAAGCATCGGCGATGCAGATGAATTTTTTCGCCACTGCCGCAACGATTTTCTCACGCGTCAGCGCTGCGCCGCCGCCCTTAATCATCTGCATCTGCGGATTAATTTCATCAGCACCATCCACGTAAATCGACAGCTCATCAATTTCGTTGAGATCGAAAACATGAATGCCTAACGCTTTCAGTTTTGCCGTTGACGCTTCCGAACTGGAAACCGCACCTTCAATCTGATTCTTCATGGTGCCAAGCGCATCAATGAAATGCGCTGCAGTTGATCCCGTGCCCACGCCGACAATTGTGCCGGGTTCTACGTACTGCAGCGCTGCCCAACCTACCGCTTTTTTCAGTTCATCCTGGGTCATGATATGTTTAAAACCTGTGCGACATCGAAGTGCGCGTAGTATAAAACAAGGCGCTGTAAAAAAGCGCGACTGTTAGACAGCCGATTTAACGCTTTGGAAGCCAGCCCGCAAAAAAGCGTCGCAGCACAATTTGACAGTTTTATGGCATAGTAATGTCCACCCTGAACGAGAGAGAACAACAATGAAACGCCCGGATTATCGAACGCTTCAGGCGCTGGATGCTGTGATTCGCGAGCGCGGCTTTGAGCGTGCCGCACAAAAACTCTGCATTACCCAATCTGCGGTTTCGCAGCGTATTAAACAGCTGGAAAATTTATTTGGTCAGCCGCTGCTGGTGCGTACCGTGCCGCCGCGTCCAACCGAGCAGGGTCAAAAACTGCTGGCGTTGTTGCATCAGGTTGAGCTGCTGGAAGAGGAGTGGCTGGGCGACGATAATGGCGGAACCACGCCGCTGCTGCTGTCGCTCGCGGTCAACGCCGATAGTCTCGCCACCTGGCTGCTCCCCGCGCTGAAGGATGTACTGGCCGATTCGCCGGTGCGCCTGAATTTGCAGGTAGAAGATGAAACCCGCACGCAGGAACGTCTGCGTCGCGGTGAAGTGGTTGGCGCGGTGAGTATCCAGCCGCAGCCATTGCCAAGCTGCTTAGTGGATCAATTGGGCGCGCTCGATTATCTGTTCTGTGCTTCACCTGATTTTGCTGCACGCTATTTTCCGAATGGCGTAACGCGCTCTGCGCTGCTGAAAGCGCCGGCAGTGGCGTTTGATCATCTGGATGATATGCATCAGGCGTTTTTGCAGCAGAATTTTGACCTATCACCGGGCAGCGTGCCCTGCCACATCGTTAACTCGTCAGAGGCCTTTGTGCAGCTGGCGCGTCAAGGTTCGGTGTGCTGTATGATTCCGCATTTGCAGATTGAGCGGGAATTGGCGCAAGGTGAGCTGGTGGATTTGACGCCAGGTTTATATCAGCGTCGTATGCTGTACTGGCATCGATTTGCCCCGGAAAGTCGCTTAATGCGCAGCGTAACCGACGCACTGATTGCGCACGGACATCGCGTGCTGCGTCAGGATGTTTTGCCTGCGTAATAATCGGGTCGCCATCATTGGCGACCCGCATAAACCTTACGGCGTATTCGGTTTAATTTCGAAGACCACATCCACCTGATCGTCAAAATGAATACTCTGCTGCTCGTAGGTTTGCTGCGCAGTGGTATCGGCTGGTGCAGCGGCGGCTTTATACATGCGCGCCATCGGCATCGGTTGATAGTTGGCAACGTGGTAGCGAATGCTGTAAACCGAACCCAACTTAGCGTTAAACCCTTCTGCCAGTGCGCTTGCCTGCTGTGTCGCATTGGCAATCGCCACTTTGCGCGCCTTCTCTTTGTAGCTGTCTGGATTCGCGACACCCAATTCTACCGAACGGATTTCATTCAGGCCGGATTTTAACGCACCATCCAGCAGCTCATTCAGCTTGTCCAGCTGACGTAACGTCACCTGTACCTGACGCTCTGCACGATAACCTTTTAGCACCGACTTACCTTCTTTGGTGTAATCGTACTCCGGCTGCGTGCTGAGGTTTGCCGCATCAATATCTTTTTTCTCGATACCGTTCTTTTGCAGGAAATCAAAATATTGCGCCACGCGGTCATCAGCTTGTTTTTTCGCTTCCGCCGCGTCTTTCGACGAAACATTCACCACAATAGCGAGCGTCGCGAGATCTGGCGTGGCATCAACGCTTGCCTGTCCAGAAGTCACCACATGCGGTCCATTCGGCAATTCGCCTGCCTGAACGAAACCGGAGAGCGCGCCCGTGCTCATTACGGCGGCCAGCGCCAATGCTTTTAGTTTCACGAAAGTCCTCCTTGAGGGGTTCAATTTGCAGGTCGCCACTATGGCTAAACCTAAAACACATTACCATGCGTGATGCTCAGAGTTTTGAATCAACAAAAAGTTCGGGCACTCTGCTGTTTTTGCGTTGCCGCGATCGCAAATTTAGCTGCACAGATTCGCCAAAAAAACAGTTAAACGTTTCTATTAAAGAAACACAACAGAGTTCGGGAGAGTGCAATATGACAGAACAGCCGCTCAGCCAAACTGCCACCAGCGTTCGTGCTGGACGCACGCGCTTTCTGATGCTCGGTCTGGTGTTTATAAACATCATTATCAACTATATGGATCGGACAAACTTGTCGGTTGCCGCGACGCAAATGGCAGGCGAATTACGCTTCACGCCGATGGAGATGGGATTGATCTTCTCCGCATTTGGCTGGATCTACGCTGCTTTACAGATCCCCGGTGGATTTCTGATCGATCGGCTCGGCGCCCGCGTGGTGTATGGCGTGGGATTGTTCGCCTGGTCGTTAATCACCGCGTTGCATGCGCTTGCCAACAGTTTTGGTGCGCTGTTTGGTCTGCGACTCGGCGTGGGTGCGTTCGAAGCGCCAGTAATGCCGTCCAACAACCGGGTGATCTCCAGTTGGTTCCCGGAGCAGGAGCGCGCTACGGCTATCGGCATCTACTCTTCAGCGCAGTTTGTTGGTCTGGCCTGTATGACGCCGCTGCTGTTTCATCTGCAGGATGCGTTTGGCTGGCGCGGGCTGTTTTTGCTTACCGGCCTCGCGGGTATGGTGTGGGCGCTGGTGTGGTATTGGCTCTACCGCGAACCCAATCAGCATAAAGGTGTGTCCGAAGCTGAGCTCAACTATCTGCGTAACAACGGTGCGCTGCTGGAGAGCCGGCAAAACACACAGCAACCCAAAGCGCGCTGGAGCGACCTGGCGCAGATGTTCCGCAGCCGCAAACTGGTCGGCATCTATATTGGTCAGTTCACCATTTCTGCCACATTCTGGTTCTTTCTCACCTGGTTTCCGACCTATCTGGTGGAATATCGCCACATGGGTTTTATTAAGAGTGGTTATGTCGCTTCGGTGCCCTACTTCGCCGCCTTCTGCGGCGTGCTGCTGGCAGGATTCGCCTCGGATCGTATGATCCGTCGCGGTGTCTCCGCCAGCGTCGCGCGCAAGCTGCCGGTAATCCTCGGTCTGTTCCTGACGCTGTTTATCCTCGGCGCCAATTACACCAACGATTCCACACTCATCATTCTGTTTATGTCGCTAGCGTTCTTCGGCAACGGCCTGGCGACCATTACCTGGGTATTTGTGACGGCTCTGGCTCCGCGCCATTTAATTGGTCTGGCGGGCGGCGTATTTAACTTTACCGGTGCGCTGTCATCCATCGTTGTACCGATTGTGATTGGGGCGCTCATTGATGGCGACAACTTCGCTCCCGCCCTGGCATTTATCGCCGTACTGGCCGGGATTGGCATCTGCAGTTATCTGTTTATTGTCGGGAAAATCGATCATGTTAGCGCGGGCTAATCACAATTTGCGCCAGCGATTGCAGCTGTTGCAAACGCTGCGCGAGGTGCGCCTCATCGCCCTGCCAGATTTTGGCGAACGCCAATGCTGCACGGTTATTATCAATCGGCTGCGCCATGCTGATCTCACCGTCATCGCGATGCCAGATCAGCGAATCCCTGGCGCGTTTGCGCGCCAGCAGCGGGGCAATTTGCCGCCACTGTTCGTCGCTAAAACGCGGGCGCAGCGACTCATCACTCTCCGCCGCCAGCAGCGACACGCCAATGACCGATTGCCAAGCCGGCAACATGCGAAAACCCGCCAGCGCCTGGCTAGCGTTGATGCGCTCACCGGGTTCGGAGTGCCAGATGTAGATCACCTGATCTTCCCACAGCACGCCGAGCGCCACCACGATATCGCGCGGTGCATGGCGTTCCAGCTGCGGCAGCGCCTGTGCAAACAGCGAAGAACCGCGTATCGCCTGTGCCGCCAGCGCGTGAATGCCGGGGCCGGGCAGATAGCGGCGATGCTCATCCTGCGTTGTCAGTCCAATCGCCGCCATGGTCATCAGCAGACGATTGACGCGCGTACTGTTCATCCCCATCTGGCGCGCCAATTCACGACAACCTACGGCTTTATCACTGGACACCAGATATTGCAGGCAGCGAATACCGTCAATCAGGCTTTGGTTGGGTTGAGAAGACATAGATCACCTGCGGCGGGCAAAATCCAATCTTAGCCTTAGAGTCAGAGGAATGAAATGATGCAGACTTTCTCTTCACAAAATGTGCGCCACTTTCCGCAACAACGGCTACAAACGGACTTACTGATCGCCGGGGGTGGACTCGCGGGGGTGTGTGCCGCCCTGGCCGCTGCGCGCGATGGCCTTGACGTGGTGCTGATTCAGGATCGCCCGGTGTTAGGCGGTAACGCCTCGAGTGAAGTGCGTCTTTGGGCCAACGGCGCCACCTCACACATGGGTAACAACAACCGTTGGGCGCGTGAAGGCGGCATTATGGGCGAAATCATGGAGGAGAACCTGTGGCGTAATAAAGAAGGCAATCCAGTGCTGTTTGATATGGTGCTGCTGGATCTCGTGCAATCACAACCCGGTCTCACGCTGTTGCTCAACACGGTTGTTACCGATATCGAAAAATCGGGCCGCCGCTTGCAGTCGGTACAGGCGTTTAATGCCATCAACCAAACGCGTTATCAGGTTTCGGCTCAACAGTTTATCGATGCCAGCGGCGACGGTGTGTTGGGCTATTTGGCCGGCGCAGCGCATCGCGTTGGGGCTGAGTCCGTGGAAGAGTTAGGTGAGAAGATGGCACCGGGCGAGAATTTCGGCCACAAACTCGGCCACTCCATTTACTTCTACACCCAGCGCGTAGCGCAACCGGTGCGTTTTATACCGCCCTCTTTCGCACTGAAAGAGATCACCGCCATTCCGCGCTATAAACGCCTCAGCTCGCAACTGAACGGCTGCGATTTATGGTGGCTGGAATGGGGCGGACGCCTTGATACCGTGCATGAGAGCGAAACCATCAAGTGGGAACTGTGGAAAATTGTTTGGGGCGTGTGGGATTACATCAAAAACTCTGGCGAATTCCCGGATGCCGACAACCTCACCATCGAATGGGTTGGCCTGATTCCTGGCAAGCGCGAGAGTCGGCGCTTTCTCGGCGATACGATGCTTTGCCAGCAGGACATTATCGAGCAGCGCGATCATTACGATGCCGTCGCTTATGGCGGCTGGTCGATTGATCTGCATCCAGCCGACGGTGTGTACAGCGAACACGATGGCTGCCGCCAGTTCCACAGCAAAGGCACCTACACCATTCCCTTCCGCGCGCTCTACAGTCAATCGCTGGACAATCTGTTCTTAACTGGTCGCCTGATCTCCGCGACACACGTCGCCTTCGGTAGCGCCCGTGTGATGTGTACCTGCGGTGTATTAGGCGAGGTGGTTGGACGTGCGGCCGCAATCTGCCAGCAACAGCAGCTAACACCCACCGAGCTGGCGCAGCCGCAACGCGTTGGACAGTTGCAGCAGCATTTGCTGCGCCAGGGTGCGTTTATTCCGCGGCATCGGCTGTCGAATCCGGTGCGAAATGCGCATGTCACGGTAAGCAGCACTTTGCAGCTGCGCGACTTGCCCGCCGATGCCGGTTGGCAACCGCTGAAATCACGCTGTGCGCTGCTGCTGCCACTCAAAGCGGGTGAACGCTTACCCGCAATCAGCGTACAGCTACGCGTCACAAACGCGCAGAAAATGCAGGTATCGCTGCTCACCAGCGCTAATCCCGCCAATACCTGCGGCGACCGTCAACTCGCCACGCAAACTGCCACGGTAGATCAACCAGGCACTTATCGTCTGAGCTTTGATTATCTTGCCGATTACGATCGCTACGTGTTTATCGCCTTTGAGGACAACCCCGCAATTGAAGTCGCGTTGACCAGCCAGCGCTTGCCGGGCGTAATGATGGTTTTCAACAGTCTGAATCCGCGCGTGGCGAAACGCACACGTCAGATTAACGATGGCGATTACGGTGTTGATGAGTTTGATTTCTGGCTACCGCGCCGCGCGCCACAGCAGATTTTGCTGGCCTTTGCACTGGAGACGCCGCTGCAACTTTGGCACCGCGACTATCTGCTCAATGGCAGGTTACGTCCGGAACAGCACACCAACAGCTGGGTTCCGGCGCTGGATGATGCGCATCCCAGCGTGAGCTGGCAATGGGCCGAGCCGCAGCAGGCACAACACCTCACCTTACTGTTCGATAACGATTTCGATCACGCGATGGAAACCGTGCAAATGGGCCATGCACAGGCGGTGACGCCACACTGCACCACGCATTATCGCCTGTGGCTGGATGAGAGGCTATTGGCTGAAGTGACGGAAAATCACCATTCGCTCTGTCATCACGTGGTGCCAGAAGGCGTGAGTTTTAGCCAGATTCGGCTGGAGTTGATCGCCAGTGCAGGCGCGCTGCCTGCACTGTACGGATTACATCTGCATTAGAGAGCGGCAATACCCTGTCGTGCCAGCTGCATGGCGATAAACCACATCACGCCGCCAACCAGCAAATTGATGATGCGTTGTGCCCGCAGGGTGCGCAGCCGTGGTGACAGCCACGCCGCCAGCAATGCCAGGCCGAAGAACCAGATTATTGATGCGCTCACGGTGCCAAAGGCAAACCAACGGCGCGCGTCCGCTGATGGCAATTGGCTGCCGAGACTGCCGAGCACCACAAAGGTGTCGAGATAGACGTGCGGATTGAGCCAGGTGACCGCGAGAATGGTGGCGATGATGCGCCAGCGTCCTTGTTTTATCTCCGCATCAGACGCCAGCGACACATCACCCTGCCACGCACTGCGCAGCGCGCCCCAGCCGTACCACAGCAGAAACGCCACGCCCGCCCAGGTTATCAGCATCAATAAAACCGGCGATTGATTAAGCAACGCGCTGCCGCCAAAAATCCCACCGCAGATCAGTGCAATATCGCTGAGGGTACATAATGATGCAGTCATCAGATGGTAATGGCGCTTAATACCCTGATTCATGACAAAAGCATTTTGCGGACCTAACGGCAGAATCAGCGCAGCGCCAAGGGCAAGCCCTTGTAAATAAACAGATAACACAGAGTGAATCCTGAAGCTATGAAAGATGCTGTGCAGTATAGAGAGGCAAAGATATTAGAGGAAATTGAAAGAATTAATTGGCTATTAGAGTAGCTAATAAAAAGGCACCCGCAGGTGCCTTTCTTTTTTATTCGGTGCGCGCGAGCTGTTGTTGTTCGCTCTTCACCTGATGCAGATGCACATCCATCTGCGGATAAGGAATGCCGATGCCGTTCGCATCCAGCGCACGCTTGAAGTTTTTCATCAGATCCCAGTAGACGTTTTGCAGATCGCTGCTTTTGCTCCAGCAACGCACCACAAAGTTAAGTGATGAGGCCGCCAATTCATTCAGGCCGATCTGCACGCCAAGGTCTTGCAGCACGCGATCGTCCGCATCAACCACTTCACGTAACAGGCTAATGACCTGATCGACATCCGCATCGTAAGCCACGCCAATAATAAACTCGTTACGACGGATCGGTTCGCGTGAGTAGTTAACGATGTTTCCGGCAATAATTTTACCGTTTGGCACCACCACAATTTTGCCATCAGCACTTTTCAACGTGGTGGAGAAAATCTGTACGTTCTGCACGGTACCCATTACGCCGCCGAGATCGACAAACTCACCGGTTTTGAATGGACGGAAGGTCACCAGCAGCACGCCAGCCGCGAGGTTCGACAGCGACCCCTGCAACGCCAAACCCACCGCTAAACCGGCGGCACCCAGCACGGCGATCACCGAAGCGGTCTGCACCCCGACTCGTCCCAGTGCGGCAATGATAGTGAAGGCGATAACGCCGTAGCGCACCATCGCAGAGAGGAAATCCGCGACGGTGGCATCAATGTGACGTGCCAACAGTACGCGGTTAATCGCATTAGAGATGATGCGAGCGATGAACATACCGATGATGATGGTAATAATCGCCGCCACAATATTCACCGCATAGCTCAGGATCAGCGCCTGATTGCGTACCAGCCATCCACCAGCACTGTTAATGCCATCAACGACATTTAAGTCTTCCATTTGTAAGCCCTGTTATTGAGTTTCCCGCGGGAAAATGCAAAAAACTGCCAGATTGACTCCGACACTCCGAATACAAGGGTAAACAAAAATAAGGCGAAGCGCCAAAATTGGCCTGAATTCGTGGGATTTTCCGGATGAGACGCATAAAAAAAGGCCCTTTCGGGCCTTTTTTGTACTGTAAGGAAAAATTACAGTACGTCGACAGCGTTAAGCTCTTTGAAAGCTTGTTCCAGGCGAACAACCATTGAAGCCTGAGCAGAACGCAGCCAAACGCGTGGATCGTAGTATTTCTTGTTCGGGCTATCTACGCCGTTCGGGTTGCCCAGCTGAGCTTGCAGATAGTCTTCGTTCTTTTTGTAGTACTGCAGAATACCGTCCCATGTTGCCCATTGGGTGTCGGTATCGATGTTCATCTTGATTACGCCGTAACCAATAGACTCTTCGATTTCTGCAGCAGAAGAACCGGAACCACCGTGGAACACGAAGTCCAGCGCGTTGTGCGGCAGATTGTGTTTCTTAGTCACGTATTCCTGAGAATCACGCAGGATGGTCGGGGTCAGTTTCACGTTGCCTGGCTTGTACACGCCGTGCACGTTACCGAATGAAGCGGCAATGGTGAAACGTGGGCTGATTTTGCTCAGCTCGGTGTACGCGTAATCAACGTCTTCTGGCTGGGTGTACAGCGCAGATGCGTCCATGTGGCTGTTGTCCACGCCGTCTTCTTCGCCGCCGGTGCAACCCAGTTCGATTTCCAGCGTCATATCCAATTTAGCCATGCGCGCCAGGTACTTAGAAGAGATCTCGATATTCTCTTCCAGTGACTCTTCAGACAGGTCAATCATGTGAGAAGAGAACAGCGGCTTGCCGGTTTTCTTAAAGTGCTCTTCACCCGCGTCCAGCAGACCGTCGATCCACGGCAGCAGTTTCTTGGCGCAGTGGTCGGTGTGCAGAATGACTGGCACGCCATACTGTTCAGCCATCAGATGCACATGGTAAGCACCGGCGATAGCACCGAAGATTGCTGCGCCCTGTGGTTTGTCGGTTTTGAAGCCTTTACCGGCGATGAAGGCAGCACCACCATTGGAGAACTGAACGATGACCGGCGCTTTCACCTTGGCCGCAGCTTCCAATACTGCATTGATGGAGTCCGTGCCGACGCAGTTAACTGCTGGCAGAGCGAATTTGTTCTCTTTCGCTACCTGGAAAATTTTCTGAACGTCGTCACCAGTGACAACGCCGGGTTTTACGAAATCAAAAATTTTAGACATGGTTGTGTCCCGTTTCGTTACCGTTCATCCCCAACAGGGGATTGCGATTTGATTGCCCAACACAGGGCAAGCTTTCAGGCGACGCCAAAGCGCCGCCCCCAAAGAGTTACTGCTTAGCGCGCTCTTCCAGCATAGCAACTGCTGGCAGTTTTTTGCCTTCCACGAATTCGAGGAATGCGCCGCCGCCGGTAGAGATATAAGAGATCTTATCTTCGATACCGAACAGATCGATAGCAGCCAGGGTATCGCCGCCACCCGCAACAGAGAACGCATCGCTATCGGCGATAGCATTCGCCACAATTTCGGTGCCTTTACGGAAGTTCGGGAACTCGAACACGCCAACCGGACCGTTCCACAGAATGGTTTTTGCGCCTTTCAGGATGGCAGCCATTGCCTGAGCGGTTTCGTCACCGAAGTCCATAATCTCTTCGTTATCCGCTACTTCGGAAACCTTTTTCACGGTTGCCGGTGCAGTTTCAGAGAATTCCGTGCCTACGCGAGAATCGGTAGGAACCGGAATGCCGTGCTCATCACGCAGCTTTTTCGCGGCTTCAACGAAGTCTGGCTCGTACAGAGATTTACCGACGTTATTGTCGATAGCCACGAAGGTGTTCGCGATACCGCCGCCGACGATTACGGTGTCAGCAATCTTCACCAGCGACTGCAGGACATCAAATTTGGTAGAGACTTTAGAACCGCCAACCACAGCAACCAGCGGACGTTCTGGGTTGCTCATCACTTTACCCAGCGCTTCCAGCTCAGCTGACAACAGCGGACCGGCACAGGCGATAGGAGCGAATTTGGCCACGCCATGGGTAGACGCCTGAGCGCGGTGCGCAGTACCGAAGGCATCCATTACGAACACGTCGCACAGTGCAGCATATTTCTTCGACAGGCCTTCTTCGTCTTTCTTCTCGCCTTTGTTAAAGCGCACGTTTTCCAGCACCACCAGTTCGCCAGCGCCCACTTCCACGCCGTCGAGGTACTCTTTCGCCAGGGTCACGTTGGTGCCGTTCAGTTTTTCTTTCAGGTAGTTAACAACCGGCAGCAGGGAGAACTCTTCGTTGTATTCACCTTCGGTCGGACGACCCAGGTGAGAGGTAACCATCACTTTCGCGCCCTGTTTCAACGCCGCTTCGATGGTAGGCAGAGAAGCACGAATACGTGCATCTGACGTCACTTTCCCTTCTTTCACTGGCACGTTGAGATCGGCACGGATCAGAACGCGTTTACCAGCAAGATCCAGATCGGTCATCTTAATTACAGACATGGTGAACCCTCTCGTTGACTCTCATAAGTTTTGCCAGACGCAGTCCGCGTCTTACCTGAAACCGCTTGCGGCCATTGCTAACGTGGTGTCGATCATACGGTTAGCAAAGCCCCATTCGTTGTCACACCAAACCAGCGTTTTGATAAGGTGATGACCACTGACCCGCGTTTGCGTGCCATCGACTATGGCACTGTGCGGATCATGGTTAAAATCTACTGAGACTAACGGTAATTCCGTATAGTCAACTATACCACGAAACGCCCCTTCTGACGCGTTTTGCAGCAACGCATTGACCTCACACGCCTTCACCGCTTCGCGCACAGACACGCTCAAATCAATGGCTGTCACGTTGATAGTAGGCACGCGCACGGCAATCGCTTCAAAGCGATCGTTAAATTTCGGAAAAATACGGGTAATGCCAGCAGCAAGACGCGTATCTACCGGAATGATCGATTGGCTGGCAGCGCGCGTACGCCGCAAGTCGCTGTGATAAGCGTCAATCACCTGTTGATCGTGCATCGCCGAGTGAATGGTGGTCACAGTGCCCGACTCAATGCCAAAGGCGTCATCCAGCAACTTGATCACCGGGATAATGCAGTTGGTGGTGCAGGATGCGTTGGAGACAATGCAGTCAGTTTGTTTAAGAGCTTGTTCGTTTACGCCGAACACGACGGTGGCATCGAGATCGTTGCCGCCCGGATGCGAGAACAACACTTTCTTCGCACCCGCCTGCAAATGGGCTTCGCCATCAGCACGACTGCCGTACACGCCGGTACAATCCAGCACGATATCGACATTCAGTTCGCGCCACGGCAGCACATCAATTTCCGCCTGATGCAGGATGCGAATGGTGTCGTCGCCAACAAACAGCAGATCGCGTTCCTGGCGCACATCAAAGGCAAAACGTCCGTGGCTGGTGTCGTACTTCAGCAGATGCGCCATACCGGCGGCGTCTGCCAATTCGTTAATGGCGACCACGGTGATTTCAGCCCGGCGACCGGTTTCATACAGGGCACGTAATACGTTACGCCCGATACGACCAAAACCATTTATTGCTACGCGAACGGTCATCTCTACCTTCAACAACACCAGAAAAACGTGCCGATTAGCCTGAGCGTTTCACACCTTTTTGTACAGGGAATTATTACCTGTACACTCCGGAAAGCCACACGGTTTCGCTCACGACTGAAACGGTTCAGCTAGAGTAATGCAAGAGAGGAATAACGGGAATGATTGCGATCAAATGAGTGGCAGAATATTGGATCTGCGTCACAAAATTTGCCTTGGTGAATTATTACTACAGGAATAATTGAACCGTTTCAGGTCAGATACCCGTGCACTGCAGATGTGCGCGATGAATCGCGCCGCTACAGGCGGTGCATAACCGGTAGCGGCGCAATTTATTGCGCAAAATTACAGAATCGATTTCGCCGTTTTAACCACGTTTTCAACGGTGAAGCCAAACGCTTTGAACAGCTGATCCGCCGGCGCTGACTCACCGAAGGTGGTCATGCCGACGATCGCGCCGTTCAGGCCGGTGTATTTGAACCAGTAATCTGCGATTCCCGCTTCAATCGCCACGCGCGCCGCCACCGCTTTCGGCAGCACGGATTCACGGTACGCCGCGTCCTGCTTGTCGAAGGCGTCGGTGGAAGGCATGGAGACCACGCGCACCTTGCGGCCTTCTGCCGTCAGCTGCTCGTAAGCGCTCACCGCCAGTTCCACTTCCGAACCGGTGGCGATCAGGATCAGCTCCGGCGTGCCGCTGCTGTCCTTCAGCACGTAACCGCCGCGCGCCACGTTAGCCAGCTGCTCAGCGGTACGATCCTGCTGCGCCAGGTTCTGACGCGAGAAGATCAGCGCCGACGGGCCGTCAACGCGTTCGATGGCGTATTTCCACGCCACCGCCGATTCAACCTGGTCGCACGGGCGCCACAGGCTCATGTTTGGCGTCACGCGCAGGCTGGCCATCTGCTCAACCGGCTGGTGCGTCGGGCCATCTTCGCCCAGACCAATGGAGTCGTGGGTGTAGACCATAATCTGACGGATTTTCATCAGCGCGGCCATGCGTGCGGCGTTGCGCGCGTACTCGACGAACATCAGGAAGGTGGCGGTGTACGGCAGGAAGCCGCCGTGCAGCGCCAGACCGTTGGCAATCGCGGTCATACCGAACTCGCGCACGCCGTAATGGATGTAGTTGCCCGCCGCGTCTTCGTTGATTGGCTTCGAGCCGGACCACATGGTGAGGTTGCTTGGCGCAAGGTCAGCGGAGCCGCCCAGGTATTCCGGCAGGATTTTACCAAAGGCTTCGATGGCGTTCTGCGAGGCTTTACGGCTGGCGATTTTCGCCGGGTTGGCCTGCAGCTGCTCAATGAACTTCTGCGACTCGCTGGCCCAGTTTTCTGGCAGCGCGTTGTTGACGCGACGCTTGAACTCCGCGGCCAGCGCCGGATGCGCAGCGGCGTAGGCGGCAAACTTTTTGTCCCACGCGGACTCTTTCGCCTGGCCGGCTTCTTTGGCGTCCCACTGCGCGTAGATGTCGGAAGGAATTTCAAACGGACCGTGGTTCCAGCCCAGCTGCTTGCGGGTCAGCGCGATTTCATCGGCACCCAGCGGCGCGCCGTGCGAATCGTGCGTACCGGCTTTGTTCGGCGAGCCGAAGCCAATCACGGTTTTGCACATCAGCAGTGAAGGCTTATCGGACACCGCTTTGGCTTCTTCAACGGCTTTCCTGATGGCTTCTGCATCGTGACCGTCCACGCCGCGCACCACGTGCCAGCCGTAGGCTTCAAAGCGTTTGGCGGTGTCGTCGGTGAACCAGCCGTCGACGTGACCGTCGATGGAGATGCCGTTGTCGTCATAGAAGGCCACCAGTTTGCCCAGCTTCAGGGTGCCGGCGATGGAGCACACCTCGTGCGAGATGCCTTCCATCATGCAGCCGTCGCCCATAAACACGTAGGTGTTATGGTCTACGATGTCATGACCCGGACGGTTGAACTGCGCCGCCAGCGTGCGCTCAGCGATGGCGAAACCGACCGCGTTAGCGATGCCCTGACCCAGCGGGCCGGTGGTAGTTTCAACGCCCGCGGTGTAGCCGTATTCCGGGTGGCCTGGAGTTTTAGAGTGCAGCTGACGGAAGTTCTGCAGTTCGCTCATTGGCAGATTGTAGCCGGTGAGGTGCAGCAGGCTGTAAATCAGCATTGAGCCGTGACCGTTCGACAGCACGAAGCGGTCGCGATCTGCCCACAGCGGGTTAGTAGGGTTATGGTTCAGGAAGTCACGCCATAGCACTTCGGCGATGTCCGCCATGCCCATCGGGGCACCCGGATGTCCCGAATTGGCTTTCTGTACTGCATCCATACTTAACGCGCGAATGGCGTTGGCAAGCTCTTTACGAGAGGGCATCTTCTACTCCAGGTCGGATTAATGCTCCGCCACGCTTAACTTATTGTAATTAATCAGTTATAAGGCGAAGCGAGAAAAAAGTCGCACATCAATGTACATGAACATAAGGGCAAAAGTACATGCATCAGGGTGCTAAATAGCGGGTAAACGGTTGCATTTCCGGGCTTGTCTGCTAGCCATTGCACAATATGCGAGCTATAACCAAAGCGTTTAAACATCTGCGACTGTTTCAGGTGTTTGTTTTCTTTACCTTGTTACCTAAAGGATGCTGATATGAAAATGAGAGCCACCATCGTTGCTCTGGGAATGGCTTCGCTACTTAGCGGCTGTGAAGGAATGGATAATAACGCGCTGCTGCAATCCGGTGCGCAGGCTTACCAGGCCTATGCATTAAATGACTCACAGGTGAAGGCGTTAAGCGACCAATCCTGTGCGCAGATGGACAAAGATAATCAGGTTGCTCCCGCCAACAGTGAATATCAGCAGCGCCTGAATAAAATCGCCGCTGCACTGGGCGACAACATTAATGGCGTACCCGCCAACTACAAGGTGTATCAAACCAAAGACGTTAATGCGTGGGCGATGGCAAATGGCTGTATCCGCGTCTATAGCGGTTTAATGGATATGATGACCGACAACGAAGTGGAAGGCGTACTCGGCCATGAAATGGGGCACGTTGCGCTAGGACACACGCGAAAAGCGATGCAGGTGGCACTTACCACCACCGCGACACGCACTGCAGCAGCATCCGTCGGCGGCGTGATTGGCTCGCTTTCGCAGTCGCAGTTGGGTGAAATGGGTGAGAAATTAGTGAATGCGCAATTCTCGCAAACTCAGGAATCACAGGCCGATGATTACTCCTTCGATCTGCTGAAAAAGCGCGGCATCGATCCTATGGGATTAGCGACCAGCTTTGAGAAGCTCGCAAAACTGGAACAGGGCCGTCAGAGTTCGATGTTTGATTCACACCCGGATTCTGAAGCGCGCGCGCAGCACATTCGTGAACGTATTGCCGCAGACGGGAAGTAAATAGTGCTCGCGGTCCCCCATCCCGGCCTTCCCCCGTTAACGGGGGAAGGAGACGCAGCCATAGGCAGCTTCTGAACACACATATTGCAGCATCGTCCTCCCCCGTTAACGGGGGAGGACCGAGGTGGGGCAGCCCGCAAAGAACCATTAACGCTTAAACAACCCATCCACCATTGCACCCAGATCCTGGGTGTTCGATGTCTCGATGTGGCCTTGCGGCGACAGCTTATCAATCACCTGCGGCAACAAAGTGGCCAGCGTACCGGAAGCACCCTGCACATCGGTACCGAGCTTATCTGCCAGCGACTGCAGCTGATCCTGCCCAAGTGCGTTTTGGATGTCGCCGCCACCAATCGACTGATTGTCACCGCTCCCAATCCAGGTATTCAGCACCTGCCCCAGTCCGCCCTGCTGAAATTTTTGTAGCAGAACCTCAACGCCGCCTTGCTCCTGCACCCAATTCCAGATAGCCATCAATTGTTGGATTTGATTGCCCTGCCCGCTTCCGTTGCTATTTCCTAGCGATCCGACTAAATCGTCCAGTAAGCCCATAGTAGCCTCCGCAGATTAAATAAACGCCAGTAAGTGTAGCCGCAGTCAACAGGATTAACCTTTATTTGCCGCCTGCACGTGCAGCATGTCCAGCGCCAGCGTGGCTGCAGCCAGCGACGTAAGATCGGCGTGATCGTAACCTGGCGCCACTTCAACCAGGTCCATGCCGACGATGTTCATGCCCTGCAAACCGCGAATCAGCTTGGTCGCTTTATCGCTGCTCAGGCCACCAATCACCGGCGTACCGGTGCCCGGCGCGTGTGCGGGATCAAGGCAGTCGATATCAAAGGTCAGGTACACCGGCAGATCGCCGACGGTGCGCTTCACTTCCGCCAGGATATCGTCGACGCTGCGATCGTTGACCTGCGCCGCATCCAGCACGTTGAAACCCAGGCTCTTATCGAACTCGGTACGAATGCCGATCTGCACAGAGTGCTGCGGATCAATCAAACCTTCTTTCGGCGCGGTGAAGAACATGGTGCCGTGATCGAACGTTGGGCCGTTGGAATAGGTGTCGGTATGCGCATCGAAGTGGACCAGCGCCATTTTGCCAAAGTGCTTAGCGTGCGCACGCAGCAATGGCAACGTCACATAATGATCGCCACCAAAGGTCAGCATACGTTTGCCGTTAGCCAATAGTTTTTCAGCATGCGCCTGCAGTTTGTCCGACAGATCCTGTGAATCACCGAAGGCGTAAACCAGATCGCCGCAGTCCACGACGTTCAGACGCTGACGCAGATCGAAGTCCCACGGCCAACGGCAGCCTTCCCACGCCAGGTTGGTCGAGATTTGACGAATCGCGCCCGGCCCTAAGCGGCTGCCCGGACGACCCGACGTCGCCGCATCAAAAGGAACGCCAGTGATGACCCACTCAGCGTCGCTATCGTAAGGCTGGAAATTAAGCGGGAAGCGCATGAAACCGAAGGCGTTAGAAACCAGGGAGTTATCGTATTGATTGCCCAGGGTGTTATACATAATTCGTCCTCATTAAGGCGGTAATCGTTTCACCAGTTTAGGGTAAAAATAAAAAATCCCCTCCGCGTCGTTAACCCGACGAGGAAGGGATGGGTTATGGAGATTATCGCGGAGATTTCAGCCCCCTGCAATCAGCGTTCGTTTTTCAGTCAGTAAATATACGCCGGTAAAATAACGTTAACTTTGGCCTTAAAAACATGAATAAATTTAATTAACAAACCGTCAGCCATAAATAAATTAAGCCATTTCTTAAATAATAAAAAGAATTAATAAGGTAAATACGTCAAATAAAAAACAAAACTTAAATCTATCAAGTAAATTAAATTGATAGCCAAAAACACTTAGTATTATTAAACACCATTATGTAACGTTATTTAAATAAAACAGGAAAGGATTTTTAGGTGTCAGGGAATGATGTTCACCGCCATACGAGACCATGCTTTAAGAATCATCTGGTTGTGAGTAGGTTTGTGATTTATTTTTCCTCTACACATTTTACTCCTTTAAAAGTGAGATGAAGGCACCTCTTCTCTTACAGCCCTCTTAATATTTTTTCCAACATTACTGCCGCATTGTACTCAGCACATTGGTATCTGTTAAGCCAGGGGCGGTAGCGTGCAAATTATTTTATTTAGCCGATGAGAGAGTCAATGAGCAGAAGCGGATATGATGTGCAGAAATCTGCCATTAATGCATTGTTTTTTAGGGAAATACGCACGCGATTCGGCAAGTATCGCCTGGGATATCTATGGGCAGTATTGGAACCTTCAGCGCATTTACTTGTGCTACTGTTTTTTTTTGGTTTTATCATGCATCGCACCATGCCAGACATTTCATTCCCGCTTTTTTTACTGAATGGTATTATCCCCTACTTTATTTTCTCTAACATCACCCAGCGTTCGATTGGAGCAATAGAGGCTAACCAGGGATTATTCAACTATCGCCCGATAAAACCCATCGATACGATTATCGCCAGAGCTAAGTTAGAAACGGTTATTTACCTCCTGGTGTATATCATTTTAATGATTGTCGTGGGAATGACAGGAGAAACCATCACCCTTAATAATGTGCTGAAATTGGTTTTTGCGTGGGGATTGCTAATCCTGTTCTCATGCGGGATAGGGATGATATTTATGGTCACAGGACACTCTATCCCAGAAGCACAGAAGCTTTTACCCATTGTGCTAAAACCACTCTACTTTATTTCAGGAATTATGTTTCCGTTACACGCTATTCCTAAAGAGTATTGGCCCTACTTGCTGTGGAATCCGATTCTTCACGCGGTGGAACTGAGTCGGGAAGCTGTTGTAGTGGGCTATGTCAGTGATGGCGTGAGCCTGGAATATCTGGCAATTGTTACCCTGGCCACGCTCTTTATCGGCCTGGCAATATATCGCACCCGTGAAGAGGCAATGATGACATCATGATCAAGATCGAAAACCTCACCAAGTCTTATCGCACGCCAGCTGGAAGACACTATGTATTTAGAGATCTCAATCTGCACCTGCCGAGTGGTAAAAGCGTTGCAATAATTGGACGCAACGGTGCCGGCAAATCAACCTTGCTGCGGATGATCGGTGGCATTGATCAACCCGACAGCGGTTTAATTACCACAGATAATACGATCTCCTGGCCAGTAGGATTGTCGGGAGGATTTCAAGGCAGCTTGAGTGGCCGTGAAAATGTGAAGTTTGTCGCCAGGCTCTATGCCAAAAAAGATCAGCTAAAAGAAAAAATCGCCTTTGTAGAGCAGTTTGCCGAGCTCGGCAAATATTTTGATATGCCCATTAAAAATTACTCCTCTGGCATGAAATCACGTTTGGGTTTTGGACTCAGCATGGCTTTCAAATTTGACTATTATCTGGTTGATGAAGTCACGGCGGTGGGTGATGCAAGATTTAGAGCCAAATGCGCGAATTTATTCAATACACGGCATGCTGAATCGAGCTTCCTGATGGTCTCACACAATCTCAACTCATTAAAAAAATTTTGTGATATGGCCATTTACATTGGCAGAGACAACAAGGTTCTCCTCTTCGAAGATATTGACGAAGCCATCGACCAATATAGCCATGAATGGAAAAGTTAAGGAAATGGCAGCAAACTTAACAGCCCTTATTCCTATTGATCTGAAAAGACGTTCAAGAGACATAATAAATAAAGCCATATTCATCGCGTTTAATGCCGAGAAATCAAATGTAAAAGTCATTTTTGGGCATAACAATAGAAATGCCCGGCAAGATAAAATATTTATAAAAAAAACAAAAAAATACAGCAATGTAATAACCTCATCGATAAAGAGCAAATCTGAGGTTATTAATGTATCACAATTGAGAAACCTGGCATTTGAGCAGGTCGATACAGACATGATTGTATTGCTTGACGTTGATATCTTCCCTGATTTTTCGTTGTTTACCAGTTGCGCGACTGAAATAATTAATAAATCAACGCCTTTTCATATTCTTCCCTGTCTCTACTTAACAAAATATGGCACTGACTATCTCAGGAAAAAAACAAGTATTGAAGCGATTAAAGAAAAATACTTTTCTTTTTCGCGTAAGGAATTTTTGCACCTGGCATGTCCATCATCAATCGTGGTGATGAAATCTGAGGATTATCGGGAGATCACGGGGTTTAATCCCGCGTTCAACGGCCACGGTTATGAAGATTTTGACTTTCTACTCAGATTGGCTGAGCGCTATAACATGATAAATAAAAGTGCTGATTTTTTGCTAGAGACGTCACATCGCTCTCCACTTTTATCAACAGGCTTTAGAAAAGAGTTGGGGATGCAATGCATAAACGCGCTGATTGAGAAAAAAATGGCATTCCATCTTTATCATGCAAAAGATAATGAAGAGAACTATTACCAACGTAGAAAGATAAATTATCAACTTTTTTCTAAACTACACCAACATAACGTTAGCGTGGACGAACACTATTCATCGAGTTTGCTGGAAGAATTCATCCGGATATGTAAGGACAAAAAAGTAAACTATCAAACATATTCGATCTACTTCGACAATAAACCCGGACATCTGGATAGAACGGACACATTAAAACGTCGCATTAAGTTAATATTTAATTTTTAATATAAGTTAACAATCATGAATATAAAAAAACTGCTCAAGAATACCCTAACCCGCATCAGGACGATTGGGTCAAATGTACGTAATCCAAAAAGCATTCAATACACTGATAAAATCTCATTTATAATTGCTGGAGAAGATCAATCGCTGATTGATATAACACTCACCAGCATCAGGAAATCTGAAAAGTCAGGTCTTTTCTCAGAACATACTATTGCCACCGCAGATCAGGTAGATCATCTAGCGACTCCGTACGTTAAGATTATTTCCGCTGGTGATAGAGTAAACGAGTCTTTTTTAACTGAGTTCTACAAAAATGTAAACTTCAGCACTGCAGACGACATCATCCTTCATGCCTATTCGCCAGAGAGCGCTATTTTTCGATTAGACCCCGTTTTTGCGAACATCAAAACCATCAATAAAAATCAGCACGTGCTCATGAAGGAGTACGCTCTCCCTTGTCTGGACAATTGTATTATTAAGTCAGTTTTGGTCACCAGAAATCTTGCTAACCCTGAAACTCAGGGATGGATTAACAATATCGTATTTGCCGTGGAAGCTTTAACGCGCAGCACTTCACAGCATGGCTATCAATTCCTGAGTAACGCCTATGTTGGTTCCAAAAGCGGCGAGCGATTTGATACGCATATCCAGCAATTAGTCAAATCAGGTTCAGCATTCCTTGCATTACTCCATAGCATTGACATCAATGTCAAAGATATGCAGAAAGATGCATATAAATTAAAGAGTGTGCTGTTCCTTGTTCATCAGATAGTTCTGGTATTATTAAAAAACAAAAAGGCCGATGAAATCCTCACTACCAAAGAAAAGGATGCCGCCCAAAAACTACTAATCAGCATATTAAGAACCATTGACGCTGACATCATAAAGTCATTTTCCTCATCTAATTACAACCATATCCATAAGATTGGTTATTCAAGGATAATAGGTTCTCATGTTGAACGTGACATCTGCTATCTCGAAGAGGGAGATATTGAACATACTTCACTGAAATTTAAGATAGCGTCTCACTCAAGCACCTATCCGCGTTGTTTTATCGATAGCGATGAAGTTATCCCCACCAATGCTAAAATAAAGATGCTTTCTTTATTTGGCTTAGAATTTAGCTATGAAATATACTTATGGATTTCATTCGAAAATCAGGAACAAAAAATATCATTTACTAATACCTATCAAACTGAACTATTCATAGCAGGAAAAAGGCTGAAATCTGAAGGTTATGGAAAATTAGTTGAGCTGCTTGAAAGAAAAAATTTATTAAAAGAAAAATTACCGGCAAAAGCAAAAATATTACGATATTTCGCCAAATCAATGGTATTTAGCAAAAAATTTGATGCCTGCTGGATTTTTGTGGATAACGAACTACGTGCTGATGATAATGCGGAACACTTTTATCGCTATGTGAAACAAAATCAGCCTAGTGTAAATGCGTTTTTTTTACTCAACAAATCGTCTCCAGATTGGGGCCGTCTGAAAAATGAAGGATTCAGACTGATTGAGTTCGGTTCTCTGCAGCATCGGCTTGCGCTATTGAATGCAAAATTTCTGCTTTCATCACACGCTAACCCAGCGATTACCAATTATCTGCCGCGAAAGCATTACTGCGACATTATGAAGTTTAAATTTGTATTTCTTCAACATGGTGTTACCAAGGATGACCAGTCAGAATGGTTGAACAGCCGGAAAATAGATTATTTGGTCACTGCCGGTACCCCTGAGTTTAAAGACATCGCCAACGAAGGACGTTATCGCTACACCTCCAAAGAGGCCGTGCTTACAGGGTTTCCGCGTTATGACAACCTGAAAAAAACGCACACTGATAAACAAATTTTAGTCATGCCAACCTGGCGGAAAAGCTTATCAGGAGAACTGATTGCTAAATCCAGTAAGCGCGTTAAAAACCCCAACTTCCTGACATCACTTTTTTGTCAGCAATGGGGCGTTTTTTTACAGTCAGATCGATTAAAGAAAATGGTCGAAAAAAACGGCTATAAAATACTGTTTCTCGCTCATCCTAATTTAGTGGATTATCTGGAAGAACTGGCAATTCCGGATTATATTGCAATAGAACGAATGGAAAATTGCAGCATCCAACAGGTTTTTAAAAAATCGGATGCTCTTATCACTGATTTTTCATCGGTGGCTTTCGATGTTGCTTACATGCGTAAACCCATTCTCTATTTTCATTTTGATATAGATACGTTTTTCTCAGAACACTCATATTCAAAGGGATATTATGATTATGAATGTAATGGATTCGGTGCGATCGCCAATAATATTTCTACATTGCAAAGCAATTTAAATGATTTGCTGAAAAAAAACTGTCAGCTTAACGATTTTTACACTCAGCGAATCAATCAATTCTTCCCTTATGATGACAATAATAACTCAGCGCGGTTATATGAAACTTTAACAAATGTGCGAATCGGTTCGAGGTCTTTTGGTCTTATTCATCAGTATATTAAGATTCAGCTGGCTTCGTTCGATCTTGTCGCGACGGAAAAAAGCCTGGTTTTGTTAACAAAATCACGCATAAATCTGTTACCAATTGAAAGGGGTGAACTCACTAACACAGTAAATGAAATAGTATTTTGGGCTAAACTGCAAAACCGTCATATTTTACTGGCCAAACTAACTGCACATGCCGACATGCTAGATCTTCCTATTATCAGCATTGATTCTTCAACTCATGAGAATAATGACATTAATCCACTACGGCGCATTCTCAATATGGTTGTGGCTTTAAGTGAGGGTGATGTAAAACACTCATCCGGATGGCATAATTCATCTGAAACACTTTCCGATAATAATTATCTCATGCCGCAGACTAAAACGGCCTGTGAAATTATCATCCACAGCGCTAAAAACAATGTTTATTTGGCGACAACATTACTTGCCAAAATGAGAAGCATTGCACTATTTAAACAAGCAGCCATGCTACACGTGTTAGATTCAGTCAATCTAATAAAATTAGGTGATTTCTCAGAAGCATTAACCCATTTAAAGAAAATAACGTTAAGTGATGCCCAAAAAGACAATCTGTTAAGCCACATGTTGGATTATCATGCTAATGAGAATTTACGCGCCTTTGATTTAAAGTTCTTACATAGTAATCAACTTAGCCCTCGAGCAAAAGAAGCCTATTTGCTATTAAACAAAGAAATAGCGCCCGCGCAACTGAATGATTTTTTTGTCGCCGGAAACAAAAATGATACTTTGCTTAATGAGCATCTAAGTATGCTGTATGAAGGAAAAAAGTACACCCGGTTTATTGAGGCATTCGAGAACTACCCTATCGATAAAACGCATATTGAGAATGAAAGTAATCTAATCAAGTATCTGGTTGCGACTTTCCTGACGAGTGGCGTTAATGATTTGAAGATTAAAATTTCTCGATTATATCCAAAAGAGAGTTACATCAATGCTTTTGAGGCACAATTTTTAAATCGCAGCGAGGTAAACCTTGATATTTTGTATCAGATGATTGAACAAAGTATCGATAAGCAAGTTTATACTTATACCTGCTCGGAAATTTACAAGTACTCACTTCACTTCTACAAAAAAAACAGGCCGGGGCTTGCCAGAAAAATTACCACCATTTCAGTAATGAAAAAGCACGAAGACTATTACTCTGACAAGAAAAACTGGCACGAAGACAGTGATTACAGAACGTTAATTGATGCCGTTAAAGAATTAAACAATGTAGTGCAAGAACTTAATAGAATAGGATCATAAACATTAAACATGTAACTTTATTAGTGTTTCTGCGCAGAATAATCATCATGATTTTCCTGCTAATGCCATGCCCTCTTATTTCCATTGTTTATGCGGCTGGTGATGCAACGAAAATTAAGAGTCAATTCAATTTGCAGGGAATATTTTACGATACGGATGAAAAACTTTTTACCCTTGAGCAAGACTATATAAATAACTTGTCCATGATTTTCTATAACCACAATGATTATCGTGAACTACTGCTAAAAGATGCGGATATTGGCCATCAAGGCTTTGGTATATCCACATTAGAAGATGATCCTGCTATTTATATTTACACTGGAATTAAAAAGTCCGGATTACATATATTATTATTTAAATTAAAAAATAAAAAGGAATCATTAAAATATAGAATAAAACTGTTCCCCGATAGTTTCACACCAAAAAGTGAAACCATGCCTGCACTTTCAGGTGATGGCCGTTTTATTCTTGCTCGAGGACGGAGCAAGAACGGTCAGATGATTATCCGTGTTTTCGACACGGCAACGATTTATTCATCATTGAAGCAGAATCCCAATATTGATCTTAGTGATAACTACCTTTATCAGTGGCGGATTTCATCCCGAATAGCCAGTAAAGCTATCGGTTCATTACAACCCCTTCAGGCTATCGCCTCGAATGGACATGACGTCGCTTTAATCTTCGGTAATGCGCGACTGACACCAAAAGTGATCCTTTTTTATACTTTAGACGGCGAATTAAAGCGTATCGATACCCACGTAACTCCAGGCATTGAAGACGCAATGTTGTTCTCACAACAAAATTTTTATGAGCCGGAAGGTCTTTCTTACCAGAACAACATAGTGAAAATATTAATTACGTACGCTAAAGGGATCAATAAGCGAAACGTTATTTATAATTACATCAATTAAACTTAGATTAAGAACTACAAATGAAAATCATCCACTCAGCTTTCATTGAAAAAAACAGAGCAGATATCGACACCTGCATCGCAAAATTCGATATACTATTGAATAATTACCAAACCTTTACCCCCGCGTCTCTGGGTATAAAAGGTGATGATTCAAATAAAATTCATATCAAGGGGAAATCTATCCCTGCTGGTATTGAGTTAATTTTCACTGAGAAAGCTAAAAATTGTAATGTTGTCATCAATGAAAACTTTACCGGTCGTGCAAATAGATTTTCTCTTAAAAATGAAAACAATTTTTTGTATCTGGGTGAAAATATTAATATTAATAAAGTTTCTGCCGTCGTTTTAGGAATCGGCGATGCTATTTTAATCGGTAATGGCGTATCTGTTACTACTGACAACTCATGGAGTACCGGGTTTAACTCAGGCATGAGTGATAATGGATTGATAGTTGGCGATCACTGTTTAATAGCATCTGAAGTGGTGATTAGACCTGCGGACGGTCATATTGTGTTTGATATTAAAACCGGTCAACAGACTAATGTTTCTCACTCACCGATTGTAATCGAACCCTATTGCTGGCTGTCTCAACGCTGCGCAATTCTTAAAAATGTAAAAATTGGGGCGTGTTCAATTATCTCCTTTGCCGCGGTGGTAACGAAATCCTGCGCTCGCTTTAGTTGTATGGCCGGTATTCCTGGAAAAGCCTTTCCTTTGGATGGCAAGATGTGGCTTAGGGGACGTGGAAAAGAAGCAAAACAAATACAGGAACATTATCTCAAAAAATTCGGCGAACACTAAATAGCGACATTTATCTTTGGCACATAGTGTAATCAATCAATATGTGCTAATCCGTTTTAATTTCACCCTTCTCATTTATTAATCATGCGATTTTTTCCCCGTGCATAAAATTCCATGTTTAGCTGGGTGTTCTCCCTGAGATACTTTTCAAATTTACAGATAAGAATCGCATCCGGCTGGAATTCCGCTAGCCAGAAATCATCTAAACACCCTTGATAAGTCATACCTCTAATGTCATACATTGCTCTCCCCAACACCTTTAACGGTTTGATTTTCGCTAATGCCTTCAAGCCAACAGTACTGTTAATCGTGACAACAGCGCGTGCATGAGACAAAAGATCATCGAGAGGCAGATCGTGGACATAGATCACTTTGGTAGAAACACCGCTCTTCAGGGAAACTGATTTAATCAGCTGAGCGTAATTACGGTGTCCACGATCCATTGGATGATGCTTGAAAAGCAAATAGCTGTCTTGTGGTGCAGATTGGCAAAATGAAAGAATCACACTTCTGATATAATCTTCGATATCCGCATAAGGGCTGTGGTGAAAGATTTGACTGTCGTTATATACCTGTAATATTGCAAGGTAATATCGTCCACTCATCTCTTTTTTTATTTTATTTAACGCACTCTGCTGCTTTAATCTATACGCGACTTTTCGCCAGCAGGATCGTATCCAACATTTAGTTTCATACCAAATCGAGATGGATTTATGATGCTGGTAATTTACAAAATCATGTTGGTGATAACCACACATCAAGCAATACCAGACCGCATGAGCGATTCTCTTAACAGACGATGCCGCGTTCTTATTATATACTAAAGGAGAAGACGCTGTTAATGCATGATAAAATTCCGTATCACGCGGTAGCAAAGAGTAGGCGTTTACTCCGCCCTCTTCAAGGGTTATAAAGTTTGGCCGAAAATAACCTTCTTCAAAAACCAGAAAGCGCACATGCTTATCCTGAGCCCAACATTTCGCAGCCTGATGTAGCGGCCTGCAATCACCAAAACACAAAATGCTATCAAAGCCTGACTGCTGATATATTTCTGATAGCCAGTCTGGAAAGGCACTCAACGGCTTAAGATAGGTTAGAACATGGCGTTGACGACAATAGAATCGGTCACCGCCATTAAACACCACATTAATGGTTTCTCGTTCGATGGAATTCAACCAACTGGCGAGATCGCTAAAAAATGGCCCCATGGGACCCTGCAATAAAAGATATTTTTTACCGTCCAGTAACTTTGTGAATGCAGCGTTTTTCATTTCTCAAAGCATCGATATCTTAATGATGCGGAAAAATTTTCTGCATGTGCGTTTAATTTTATCTAAGCGGGTTCTTTCAATTTCTAACGTCGCTCTTGGTGTATTAATCAAAATATCCGTTGCTTCTTCCGCCGTTATCGCAGTGCGCCGCGTCGGGTGAATATAAGTCGGATACTCGATGAGCGCCTGATAAATTAAGTCATTTAGTGTGAGCTTTCGCAAACGGCGAGCACAGTGATACTCATCGTGCGTTAATCCCCATCCAGCATAGAATGGCATTCCATAACAGCAGACTTTTTTACCATGCAATAATCCTTCAAAACCCGCCAGAGAAGTCATGGTATGGATTTCATCTACCACCTGGATGCATTGAATCACATCAGCATTAAGCACCTGATAGTCAGCCAGCAACGCGACATCCGATTGCGCCAGCTGCCCTTTTCGGTTACCCACCAAAACATCGGGATGCGGTTTATAAATGATAAAAGCGTCAGGATTGCGTTTGCGCACTGCGTGTAATAATTGGGCGTTGGTTCTTACTGCACAGGTTCCGCTTCTGATCGATGCATCATCTTCTACCTGACCCGGAACCAATATTACGCGCTTACCCAACGCCGCTGGCGGCAAAACGAAATCAGCGCCCAGATTATATTTGCTGATTTTACTCTGCACTAGCCGTTGCTGTAATCGTTGCGCCCGCTGACGCTGCATACGCGTTAACTCACTTTCATTGAGCATTACTTCTAAATCACTGCTACGCGAGGCATCGTAGTAAATTCCACGCTTATCCAGCACCAGCGATAGCGGCGGCATCAGATTTGACCCCAATCCCGAAGAGCGTAAGAATCCATCTTCCATCCGCCAGATTGGCAAAAGTTTTGATTTGGCCCTCTCCTGCCAGCGCTGTTCACCGTTATTACCCCAAACTACACAAGCAGTCGCTCGATTCTCTCTGCGACTGAAGCTGAGCTTATTGGTTCGCGTCTGCAAAAAGGGTTTTAAGATGGTGTATTTCCACCATGACAAGCCCGGTGCCCAAAGATATCCGTTGCGCTGCTGCTGATAGCGACGTTGCATTTGCATCCAGTTCATCACTTCAAACAGCGTCGCCGGCTCGCCGGTTAGCGGATTGATATAACGGCTATAGCGAAAATAGGCAGCAGCGAAGAGTTCATTAAGCGTTGCGCATCCCCGGCGCCGGCTAAGCTGTTTAGCCTGAGTGTGACGGTCGTCGGTCAATCCCCAACCTGCATACCAGGGTTGGCCAAAACAGATGACAGGTTTGCCTGCCATCAGCGCTTCAAAACCGTACTGCGATGTCACCACGTAAACCCGTGATACGTGGCGAAGTAAGGATTGCGGACTGACGTTATCAGCCAGCAGTCGAACACGCGAAGTTGACTTCAATTGATGGTAATAGCCCGCTTTTTTCCCCTGCAAAACATCCGGATGGATTTTAACCCAGATGATGGCGTGAGGATTTTCACCCAACGCCGCATTCAGCATTGAAGCGAAATCATCCGCACCGGCATTGCCATAGGTCACTGACATATCACCATAAGTTTGATCTACGACCAGAACGATATCATCGGATAGGTGGTTGTCGGTGACGAACGCGGGCGCATGGTTATATTTTGATAGATCTTCGGCAACGATAGTCTTAATGGCATATTCTGCATCTGCCGCCAGCGCCTGATTCGCTTCACGATCGCGGATTAATGTCTCAAGTGCGCTGGGATGGCTGGCATCGTAATAGATGCCGACGTCATCCAGCACCATCGACAGCGGCGGCGCACCGTTGATACCTAAATCCAGCGAACGAATAAAACCATCTTCCAGACGTAAGATGGATTTACCCGCGCCCTGAGCCAGCGCCACAGGTTTATGCACGCTAGGGCGATGCCCCCAAACAGCAATCGAGGCGATGTCATCCGCAATTGGCATAAAGGGGCTGAGCTTCTGGCACGGCTGTGCCAGAAAGTTGCTTAAATAGGGAATACGCCAGATACCTGAGGAGAAAATACCGATCATCGCGCATTACTCCTACAGCGTCAGAACCACTTTCGCCGCGACAGCCAGCTGATAAAGGATGGTGGAGATACCACGCGTCACTTCGATGTTCTTCGACTCATACTTCGGCAGTACCATCAACTCATCACCGGGATTGAGGTAATCCACATCATTCGCATTTTCTGCCGCACCGTTCTGGCGAATGACAATAATGCGGGCATTACTCGCTTTCTGCGTCAGGCCACCACATCTGGCGATGTAATCTTTGGGACGCAGGCCTTTCTCCCAGCTGACGGCGTTAGGGAACAACACTTCGCCATGCACCAACACCAGCGAAGTTTTCTGCGGAATGCTGATGACATCGCCATCCTCCAGCAAAATGCCGTCGAGGTTCTTCTCATTGATGATCACTTCACCTTTCGGCACCACATTACGTGCTTTCGCCACAAAGCGGCTAATCAGTTGCGCTTCCTGATAACGCAAGCTTGCCTCTTCTTTGGTTGAGGATTGCACCGAAAGTGACGCTTCTTCGAGCTTCTGCAGCGCGAGATTCATCATCTCTTTCTGCCTTGCTGCCACAGAAGGACGATACAGTTGAATGGCATTCATCTGCGACATGCTGTTAGGACGCACTTTTGCCAACACTGCGCGCATGCTGGAACCGTAAGGCAACACCATGGCATGCTCACCGGAGTGCGCGCCCTCGATGCGAACCTGAATGGTGCTGGCGTAGCGATCGGTGCTGACAATCAGCGCGTCGCCATCCTGCAGGATGCGGCCCGGTGCAGAACTGATCGGATAATATTCACTGCGTTTAGCCAGACCTTGCTGACGAACAATGGTGATATTGGTGGCGCCTGGCTTAGCGCGCGCCCAGCTGAGTGCTTCGCTGACATCGATCGTGCTCTTCGCAAACTCAAAGTCATAACTGTTGAACACATCACCCCGCACGCTAAAGGTGTGCTGCCGTGGTCCCACCACAATGGTGTCACCATCGGCAAACTGGCTTAATCCGAGCTTACCTTTAAGCAGGAAGTCATACAGATTTACGCTGGAACGCACGCGGTTGTCGCGCTTAACCACGATATCAACGTAGCTACCGCGTTCAGGATCGATACCACCGGCTTTAATCAAATAGTTCAACAGGGAATCCGACGTCACACCGCCGTACAGGCCGGGACTGCGCACAAATCCGGTGACATAAACTTTGACCGGCTGCGCCTGCAGCAGTGACGCATAAACACTGACATTCGCCTGATAAACCTGTTTCACTTTGTGGGTGATCAGCGCGTTTAGCTGACTATTGCTGACGCCAGCAACTTTGACCGGACCCACATTCGGCAGGAAAATATTGCCTTTAGGATCAACCTGTAAGCTGCCGTCAAAGGTAAATGCGCCCCACAAGCGCACCTGAATGCTATCGCCGGGATTAAGGATATAGCCGGGATTGAAGCCCACTGTTGCACCACTGTCGGCGCTGGTGCCAGTAAACAGCTGAGCACCAAAGATGCGGCTCACCGGCACAGCAGCCACGGGAATGGGCGTATTGTCGAACCCCGCATTATCGACAGCGGGGTTCGACTGGCTATTGAGGAACGGTAACGCTGCGGCGCCAGTCAGATTCTGATCGGCATTGATAGCAATGCGGGCACTGGTTGATGCGGAATAACCGGCCGCAAGAAGGACAAATAATTTTAATATTTTCATGGCATGCTCTTTATGCGACAGCATTAATCCCGGTGATCTTCAATTACCGCCAGCAACAGTTTCAGCGTGCCATACATCAGGCAGCACACCAGAAGCCAACAGGCGATCAAATAAGGCGTATTAGGGAAACTCGTCTCCTGTGGCTGCTGAGGTGAACTGATCACCGACAGCACTTTCAGTTTGCGCGCGGCTTCCACACGTGTTTTTTCAATTGAGCTCTGCGCTAAGGTGAACAATTCGTTATCGAATGCGACCCTGGATTTAATCTCGTCAAAATCCACCGCCATACGGTTCAACTTGTCGCCCTGCGGAGCGGTGATTTTGCTTTTTTCGTTATCGATCTGCGCCTGCATTGCAGCAATAGCATTACGCAGGCTCACCACCTGGGCGGCATCATCACGAAGGTAGGTCAGCAGATTGCGCAACTCCGCTTCCATTTGAATCTTCTGCGCCGTGAGCGTATTCACCAACGCGCTGGCCGCTTGCGCCTGCGCTTCAGGATCCAGAATGTTGTGGCTGTTTTGATACGCCAGCAGCTCGGCGGTGCTGGCATTCAGACGCAGACGATATTTCTCCAGCTCAGCCTCGGCGAAGGCGAGCTGATCGCGCGCGATACGGTGTGACATCTCATTGATAAAGCGCTCAGACTCTTTCAGTAATGCCGTATTGAAACGCAGGGCAAACTCAGGCGTAAAACCCTGGGTTTTGATATCCAGCAGCCCGGTTTTGTCATCCCAAATCACATTGATGCGATTGCGGTAATACTGCAGAAAGCGCTCGGTCGAGGACTTTTCTGCCAGGTGGTTGAAGAAATCCAGGCCGCTGTGGCTAAAAGCCTGGCGAAAATTCAGCTGTTGATCGAGTGCGAACAGCATATCGGGCGAGTTGATGTACTCTTTCAAATAGAGCGCATCTTCAACCGAACCCGGGTTCGCCGCGCCCAGTAACAAGCCAACATTCAAACTATTGCGGGTGATGTCATCAGAACGTTTGATGGCGATTTTGGACTCACTCATGTAACGCGGTTGGCTGAAAATCACCAGATAGATAATCAGCAGCGCCATCGGCAGCAGAATGATAATTTTCGCCAGGTGCTGCTGAATGCCCGCCAATGAAACGGCAGAGAAGCAGTGACGCATCCTGGATACAGTGAGATTCGCTTTCATCAATATGCAACTATCATCAAATGTTGTTGGGTGGGTGGGCTGGTGTTGCCTATGCGTTCATCATTCGATACAAAAAATGAAAGTCACTTAACGTCGGCGTGATTTCTTTTTAAGAACTAAATAACGGCAGGCAGGATATAAGGATTGTGCGGGGAGCAATTTAAGAAACGACTTGATTTAAAAACGATAACATTCAGCCTGCTAAAGACGATTTTAGCGATAAAAAAACCGCTGAGTTCACGTGAAAACAGCGGTTTAGCGTTAGCTTGCGTAGCATCAGCGTTCGCGCATCGCCTCTTTGCCTTTATTAAACGGTTTGATCAGATAATCCATCACCGTCTTTTCGCCGGTTTTAATATCCACGGTCGAAACCATCCCCGGACTGATAGAGAAACGCTTGCCGGCTTTATTTTGCACGTAGTCGTTATCGGTGCGGATAAACACGCGGTAATAGTAAATCTCCGGCTTCACTTCGTCCTGAATGGTATCCGGGGAGATGCTCTCCACGACTCCGTTCAGGCCGCCATAAATCGCGTAATCGTAGGCAGAGATTTTCACCACCGCACGCTGGCCGGGGTGGATAAAGGCGATGTCACGCGGTGACAGGCGCGCTTCAATCAGCAGGCGATCGTTCATCGGTACAATATTCATTAGCTCACCATTCGGAGGTACCACGCCGCCAACGGTTGAGACTTTGATGTTTTTCACGATGCCACGCATCGGTGAGCGGATAGTCAAACGCGTCACCGTGTCTTCACGCCCTTTCACCACTTGCGCCATGCTGTCGGCTTCGGCGTTGGCTTTCGCCAGCTCCTCGCGCGCCTGCACGTAATATTGCGAACGCATATCGGTGAGTTTCAGTTCCAGATCCGATTTATCGCGCTGCAAACGCAGCACTTCCACGCTACTGGCAGCACCGGTTTTCGCCAGGCGCTGAGTAATGGCCAACTCGCGATTAGCCAGCGCCAGCGACTCTTTAAACTGCGCAGTGGCATCGCTGAGCTGCGCACGCCGCGTTTTGTACAAGCGCGCTTCAGAAGCCATGAGATCGGGAAACTTACTCAGCTCCGGCGGGAAACTCAGCGGTTGATCGTTCACTTCCGCATTGAGGCGCGAGGCAGCAGCCAATGCCGCACGATAACGTGCCGCACTTTCGCCGACGTTGGATTGCGAGCGTGTGGCGTCGAGGCGCGCGACCACTTGCCCAGCCTGCACCTGATCGCCCTCATGCACGTAGAGTTCAGTCAGAATGCCGCCTTCCAGCGATTGCAGCACCTGATCGCGCGAGCTGGGGATCACTTTGCCGGTGCCGGTTGAGACTTCATCCAGCACGCCAAACCATGCCCAAATCACCGACACGAGGATCAGTGCGGTGCTGATCACGATCAACCGCACCGCGCCGGTGTAGTGGCTTTCCGATCGCAATTCACCTAACAGATCGTCAGAAGAATCGACCTCTGCGGCCGTCACCAGTCGCAGTCTTGCGGGCAATTGTTTGATCATGATTGCGCCTCCGGCTGGCTGCCGTTGGCACGCGGGGCCGGCAAGGCGTTCTCTTTCGGGCTGTCCATCACCAGTTGTCCCTCTTTCAGCACCAACACGCGATCAACCAGCGCGAGGATCGCCGCCCGGTGCGTCGCTACGATCAGGGTGCGGCCATTCAGCCACTGGCCAAGACGTTCGATAAACTCCTTCTCGGTATGATCGTCGAGCGCCGCGGTTGGCTCATCAAGCAGGATAATGTTGGGATCGCGCAGCAGCATACGCGCCAGCAGCAGCGACTGGCGTTGGCCGCCGGAGAGCCCGGTGCCGCCTTCCATGATCGGATGATCGAGTCCGAGCGGCAGACGGCGAATGAAATCCGCGCCACCGCTGACGGTAAGCGCCCCGAAGATGGCATCATCGGTAGCGTGTGCCGCACCCATGGTGAGATTTTCGCGCAGCGTGCCGTGGAACAGGCGCGCGTTTTGCGTCAGCAGGCCCACGTTACGCCGCACGTCTGCCACATCAATATGCGGCAAGCTGAGGTTATCCAGCCGCAGTTCACCGCCAACCAAATCAATGCCGCCGACCATCGCCTGCAGCAATGTGGATTTGCCCGAACCGTTGCGTCCCAGCACCGCAATGCGCTCGCCGGGTTTGATGGTCAGGCTTTTGATGCGCAGCGCGATAGTCATTGAATCGGTGTAGTAACGGAACATCGCGTCGGTGAATTGATAGTGACCAAACAGCACCGGCGTGTGAATACGCGTCTCGTCCTTGCTGTTTTCCACCGGTAAATTCATTAGCGCATCCAGGCTGCCTTTCGCTGCTTTCACCTGCTGCCAGCGCGCCAGCACACCGCATAGCGTCGCCATCGGCGCAATCATGCGTGAGGAGAGCAACGACGCCGCAACAATCGCACCCGTGGTGATATCACCGTTGATCACCATCGGTGCGCCGATCACTATCACGCTGGCATACACCAAACCCTGCACCGTTACGCCCCAACTGATTAGCGAGTGCATCACTTTGCGCATCTCTACGCCCGATTGCGCAGTGATGCGAATATAGCTGTTCCACTGTTGCAGGAAGCGATCTTCCGCCTGCATCAGCTTGATGTCCTCCAGCCCTTGCACGCTCTCCACCAGCACCGCGTTACGCAGCGTCGACTCTTTCAGGTTCTGCTGCGCCAGTTTCGAAAGCTTTTTCTGGCTCAGCACGCCCGGCAAGATCATCAGCAGCACTGCCACCGGCGCAATCCATGCCAGCTGCGGCGCAATAATCGCCATCACCAGCAGGAAAAGCAGGAAGAATGGCATATCGACAATCGCGGTAACCGTGGTGGAGGTGACCATTTCGCGGATCGCCTCCAGCTCGCGCAGCTGCGAGATAAAGGTACCGGTCGAACGCGGCACCGCGCTGTTACGCAGTCGCAGCGCATGACCAAACACCCGATCGGAGACGCGCATATCGGCCCGCTTACCCAGCAGATCGGTCACATGATCGCGCCCGACGCGCAGGATATAGGTGAACACCACCGAGATGATCACCCCGATATACAGCACGTACAACGTTGGATAAGACTGGGCCGGGATCACCCGATCGTACACCTGCATCGAGAAGATGATGCCGACCAGCGCCAGCAGGTTGATCAGGAAGGATCCCAGCATCACATAACCGTACGGACGCAGATCGTGCAGCACCAGACGACGCAGCCAATCCGGCTTCACCGTGGCGAGATAGCGATCAACGCGGCTGTCTTTCGCCGCCGTTACCGGGCGCAGCGCAGCGGCAAAGCGGATCTCCGGCAGCAGCGTGGCCAGCGCAATCGGCGCAGGTTGTTCATCACCGGCGAAATGCACCCGCACTTCATCGTCGCCATCAAACTGGGTAATTACGCCCACCTGACCATCGGCCAGTTCAACCGCCAGCGGCAAGCGCCAGCTGGTGATCTCCCATTTGTTCTCTTCATACAGCTGCAGCGATAAACCGGCCTGGCGCGCCAGATGGCGCAACGCTTTATCACGCGTCTGTTTACCCTGCCATTCTGCTGCCGCCATGATCATGCCCGGTGAACAGGGCAAGCGATAATGGGTGGCAATCAGGATGATGGCGGTGGCCCATCCGTGTAAGGGCACATTGCCGCCGGACGCGCTGTCGGGCGCATCAGGAATCTGTAATTGCGTCATGGCTGGATCTCCACGGACTGGATCCGCTGATTATTCAGGGCAAACGCTGAGCGCATATGTCCGGTGCTGTAGAGGCAATCGAGCTGCAGCGAGCGTAACTGACTAATGGTTTGCTGCAGCGTGAAACGGGTCTGGAACACTTCCTGCTCGGCGTTAAGCACGTCCAGCAATGGACGCGTGCCGAGTTGCAGGTATTGATCCTGATAGAGCGACTGCGTTTTCTCACCCAGCGCCTGTTGCCGTCCCATAATGGCGAGGCTGAGCGACAGGCTTTGCGATTCGTTCTGCGATTCGCTCAACTGTTGACGCGCTTTAAGCCGCGCCGAGTTGACGGCCGCATTGGCGGCCTGCAGCGCATTGGCTGCCGCATCCCGGCTGGCGGTGATACCGCCGCCCTGATAAAGCGGCATTTCCACTTTCACAAATGCCGAATATTGCGTGCGATCCAGTGTTTCGCTGCCGGAGTAGTGGTTATTGAGATAATGCGTGACCTGCGGTTCCAGCGAGATGGTTGGCATGTTTTGCGCGTTGGCGTTATCGAGTTTGGCTTGTGCCTGATTAGCCTGCGCCCACGCCGCCAAAACGGATGGATTGAGCTTGTCATCGGCCTTCGCCACCTGACAGGATTGGGTAAGTTTGGTCGGGAAATCGTCGCTGACTTTTTTCACCAGCGGCCAGCCAAGATAGGTAGCCAGCGTGGCGCGCCAGCGATCGAGGTTGGCTTGATACTGCGTCAGCGTGGTACGGGCGCCTTCGATACGCGCATCGGTTTGCGTCGCATCGGAAAGTGACGCCGCGCCCTCTTCGTTACGCTGCCGCGCCAGGTCGCCAATTTTACTCAGCGCCGTCAGCTGTTGCTGGGCAATCTTCACCAGTTGCTGATAGCCCTGCACTTCCACCAATGCCGCCGCGGTATCATGCGCCACGGTATCAATGCTGACCAACACGTTGGCCTGCTCTTGCGCCACGCCTGCTTCGGCGGAGCGCACCGAACTGCTGACCTTGCCAAAGTCATACAGCATCTGCGACACGGATAATACAAATGAGGGGCTGAAGCCCTTTTCGCTATAAGCGTTGCTGTAGCCGTTGTTCATCCCGGCACTCACTTGTGGATAATACTTGGCTTTTGCTACATCAACCTGATTGGCCTGTTCCAGCATTTTGCCTACCGCTTGTGCAATATCGGGATGCCACTGAATGGCACGCTGCACGGCCTGATTGAGGGTGAGAAAGTCGGGGACGTTGGCGAGGGCGGGTTCCGCCACCTCTCCCGTTAATGAAGGCAGTTCTTGCTGTTGCGCTAAGCCTGCCGAGGTAATTTGCCCCGCTCGGGTTAACGCGTCACTGGCCGCTAAGAGGTGAGAACTGTAAAGTAAAGCCATGCCCGCACAGAGAACGCTGAGCTTAAACGAACGGCGAAAAGTTGCGCCTGAGTGCATCAGTTCCATCGATAGTCCACCAGTCAATAAAGAGAAAGGGGCACATCCCTGTGCCCTAACTGCATCCCTGCATCACATAGCGATTACGCCGTGTGGTTTTGGTGCGGTTGTTGCAGCAACTCCTCCAGAGAAACGTTGACGCCTTCCAGCGTAATCAATTGAGTCGCGCTGTAACCCGTACCGGTACCATCACGGTCAATTGAGAGCACCGTATTACCTTCTGAAGTATGATCCACTTTCACGAAATCATTAATATTACTTGTGGAATCATTCCAGCCGATAAGCAAGTTACTGACATCAATTTTGTCGCCTTGCGCAACATTGAAGTCGGTCCAGGTATCGTGACCGTTCCCGCCGGTGGCATCAGCAGTCGCCAGTAAGTGATACACCAACGTATCTGCGCCGGCACCGCTGGTGATGGTGTCGTCGTAGGCACCTCCGCTAAGGGTGTCAGCCCCCGCTGTGCCTGTGATGGTTGGATGTAACTCAATGGTGAACGACTGCGTGGTGATGGTGCCATCGTTCGCCGCCAGCGTATAACTGAACACCTCTTTATGCGTGATGGATTGTCCATCCACTCCCGCATTCAGCGAATAGGTGTAGCTACCATTGGCGGCAATACTCAGCACACCGAAGTCTCCGGCAACCGACGTGCTGCCTACGCTGTTAACCGTGGTGATATCACCGTGTTCATTAGTGATACTCAAGGTTCCAGTGTGCGTCCCCGAGGCAGAACCGTAGATGCTACCGCTGGCGTCGTGGTCACCGCTGGTGGTTTCAGCAAACAGGCTGTTTGCTGCCAGCAGCGTGGTCGCCGATGCCCCATTGTGCAGATTCACCGTCAAACTGGCCGAGGTCACCGTACCGCTGGCATCACGCACTGAGTAGGTGAAGGTATCCGCTGTTGGCAAGGTATCGATATTCAGCCCCGCCTTCAGCGCATAGGTGTAGTTACCGTGCGAGTCGATGGTTAAGGTGCCGTAGGTGGTATTGATCACGGTATTACCGTTAGCCGCCACTGCACTCCCCGACACGGTGGTGATGGCAGCACTTGCCGGGATGGTCCCCGCCACAGAACTGGTGTCGTTAGTCAGCAGGTTACCCGTCACGGTTGCGGCTACCGTCACCGCCAGCGTGGTGAAATCTGACACCGTACTGATAGTGGTGGTGGGCAGCAGGCTAACGCTAACGTTTGAACCGATGACAACGGCATAAGTGCCCGTTCCCAAATTGCTATAGGTCACGTTCGCGCCCGTTTGCGTACCCAGTGAAATCAAGCCGGTAGAGAGATAATTGCCTCGCGTGTTGATCAACAACCAGGTGCCGTTGGTCTGCTGCTCATAGAGATACATTGAGTAGGTCGAGATCAAACTGATACCGGCAACCGAACCGTTGAGCGTTACCGTGCGCGTGTCATCTGTTCCGACGTTAAAGACATAGGCATTGCCGTTGGTCAGCACACTGGCGTTCAGTATGCTGCCCAGCCCCACATTGGCGAGCGCCACATGTGAAACGCTGGTTGTGCCATTGTTAATCGTCGCCTGCGTGGTGCTGTAATCCACCTCGTTGGTGTCATTGTTGGCAACAACACGAATCGCCCCGAGTAATGGCGCACTGGATGAGACGTTACCCGCACGGTCTGTCTGAATAACTGACAAACTTGCGCCCGTAGTCTGGGCGGTAGTCAGGTTAACCGACCAGGTGCCACCCGCGCCGACCGTCGCGGTACCGATTGAGGCACCGTTGGCATCACGCACCGTCACCGTGGCGCCCACTTCGCCGCTACCTGTCACCACGCTGCCGGCATTATCAATTGCCAGAGCGCTAACTGCGGCAGGCGGTACCGTATCCACGTTGACCGTAACCGCAGTATTCGCGCTAACGTTGCCCGCCGCATCGGTGACCGTCACGCTCAACGGATGTGCGCCGTTTGCCAGCACCGCAGTGGTGAAGGTCCAGGCTCCGCCGGCCCCCACCGTCACGGAACCGAGCGCATTGCTGCCATCGAAAATGGTCACAATCGCGCCCACTTCCGCGGTCCCACTCAGCACTGGCGTGGTGTCACGCGTGTACGCGCCATTGGCTAACGTTACTGGCGTGCTGCCGGCGTCGTCGGTAATGGTGAGCGTACTGGCGACAGGTGCCACGGTATCGATGGTCAGCGTCGTCGAAACGGTTGGGCTAACGTTGCCCGCCGCATCGGTGGCCGTCACGTTCAGCGTATGTGGACCATTATTTAACGCCGTGGAGATAAAGCTCCAGGTGCCGTTGCTGCCCACCGTGGTCGTGCCCAACAGCACCGCGCCGTCGTAGACGCTGATGCGTGCGCCTACTTCTCCGGAACCGGTTAAGAGCGGCGTACTGTCGTTGGTAATGCCGTTATTCGGGATGGTGACCGCGGTGCTGCCGTTATTGTTAGCCGCGACAAGATTGGTCACCGCCGCCGGCGCCACGGTATCAATAATCACCGACGCCGAGGTGGTGCCGCTGACGTTGCCAGCGCCATCGGTCACCGACACGCTAAGAGGATGCGTGCCTTGGGTGAGCGCGGCGGTGGTGAAGCTCCAGGTGCCGCCGCTACCCACTGTTACGGTGCCCAACAGATTGCCGCCGTCGAAAATCGACACTCTGCTGCCCACTTCCGCCGTGCCGCTCAGGGTTGGCGTGGTGTCATTGGTAGCGCCGCCGCTTGGCACAACGGTATTGGTGACATCATTGGTGATCACCAGCGTTGAGGCCGTTGGTGCCACGGTATCGATCACCACGCTGGTCGCCGCTGAACGCGGTCCAACGTTACCGGCGGCATCCGTTACCGTGACGCTCAGCGGATGGGTGCCGTTCGCCAGCGTAGGCGACACAAAGCTCCACACGCCCTGGGCGTCAGCAACGGCGGTACCCAGCACCGTGTTGTTATCGTAAACGGTAACAATGCCGTTGGCTTCGGTGGTACCACTCAGCGTTGGCGTCGTGTCGTTAGTGGACGCGCCATTGGCCACCGGGGTGTTGGTGATGTCGTTGGTGACAACCAGATTGGTTACCGCCACCGGCGCGGTGGTATCAACAATCAGCGTGGTGGTGACTGGCGTACTGACGTTACCGGCCGCATCCGTCGCGGTGACGCTGAAGGTGTGTGCACCCTCCGCCAGCGTCGCGGTGGTGAAGCTCCACGCCCCGTTACTGCCTGCGGTTACCGAACCAATTGGCGTACCATTTTCACGGATAATGACCAAACTGCCCGCTTCAGCTGTGCCGGAAAGCGCAGGTGTACTGTCGTTGGTACGCCCGCCCTCGACAATCGGCACAGTGTTGCTGCCGTTGTTGTTAGCCGCTGCCAGCGTGACTGCCGCTGGCGGTGTGGTATCGATGATCACCGTTGCAGTGGTTGTACCGCTCACGTTACCCGCCGCATCGGTCACCGTGACACTGATCGGATGCGATCCCTGATTCAGTGCGCTGGTGGTGTAAGTCCAGTTGCCTGAACCGCCTACCGTCAAGCTGCCCAGTATCAAGGATCCATCGCGGAGGGTCACAATGCTGCCGGCTTCCGCCGAGCCGCTCAGGGTTGGCGTGGTGTCATTGGTTGCACCACCATTCGGCACGACGGCGCTGGTGACGTCATTGGTGATCACCAGCGTTGAGGCAGTTGGTGCCACGGTATCAATCACCACGGTCGCCTCCGCTGAACGCGGTCCAACGTTACCGGCGGCATCCGTTACCGTCACACTCAACGCGTGTGACCCGTTCGCCAGCGTTGGCGACACGAAGCTCCACCCACCCTGGGCGTTAGCAACAGCCGTACCCAGCACGGTGGTCCCTTCGTAAACGGTGACAATGCCGTTAGCTTCAGTGTTACCACTGAGCGTTGGCGTATTGTCATTGGTGGCACCACCGTTCGGCACTACCGCATTCGTGACATCGTTGGTGATCACCAGATTGGTTACCGCCAATGGCGCGGTAGTATCAACAATCAGCGTAGTGGTGACGGGCGTACTGACGTTACCGGCCGCATCCGTCGCGGTGACGCTGAAGGTATGTGAACCGTCAGCAAGCGTTGCAGTGGTAAAGCTCCATGCGCCGTTGCTGCCCGCAGTGACCGACCCAATTGGCACACCGTTCTCACGAATAATCACCAGGCTGCCCGCTTCGGCCGTGCCGGAAAGCGCTGGCGTACTGTCGTTTGTGGTGCCACCCGCCGCAATCGGCACGGGCGTACTGCCGTTGTTATTAGCGGCCCCCAGCGTCACAGCGGCTGGCGCAGTGGTATCGATGGTGATATTGGCGGTGGTAGTGGCGCTGAGATTACCGGCAGGATCCGTCACGAAGACGTTCAGCGGATGTGAAATGCCCGCCGCTAGCGCCGTTGTGGTGTAGCTCCAGTTGCCTGTTTCTCCCACCGTCAAGCTACCCAGTATGGTTAAGCCATCACGAATAGTGACGATGCTACCCGCTTCGGCTGAACCACTCAGCGTTGGCGTGGTGTCATTGGTCGCTCCACCGTTCGGCACGACCGCACTGGCATCATTGGTCACCACCAGCGTTGAGGCGGTTGGTGCCACGGTATCGATCACCACATTGGTCACTGCTGAACGCGGTCCGACGTTGCCGGCGGTATCCGTTACCGTGACGCTCAGCGGATGAGCACCGTTCGCCAGCGTAGGCGACTGGAAGCTCCACACGCCCACCGCGTTAGCAATGGCCGTACCCAGCACGGTGTTGTTTTCATATACGGTAACAATGCCGTTGGCTTCGGCAGTGCCGCTCAGCGTTGGCGTGGTGTCATTGGTCGCACCGCCGTTTGCTATCACGGCACCGGTGACATCATTGGTGACCGTCAGATTGGTCACCGCCACTGGCGCGGTGGTATCGACAATCAGCGTGCTTGTGACAGGCGTGCTGATGTTGCCCGCGGTATCCGTCGCGGTGATGCTGAAGGTGTGAGTACCTTCAGCCAACGCGGCAGTGGTGAAGCTCCAGGTGCCGCCGCTGCCCGCCGTAACCGACCCAATCGCCGTGCCGTTTTCACGGATAATGACCAGGCTGCCCGCTTCGGCAGTCCCTGAAAGCGCTGGCGTGGTGTCGTTGGTTCTGCCGCCTTCCGTAATCGGCACCGCAGAGCTGCCGTTGTTATTCGTCGCCGCCACAGTCACGGCCGCCGGCGCGGTGGTATCAATAATCACCGTGGCGCTGGTGATATCGCTCACGTTACCCGCCGCATCAGTGACGGTGACGGTCAGCGCATGGCTGCCTGTCGTCAACTCCGCCGTGGTATACGACCAATTGCCCGTGCCATCCACCGTCAGGCTGGTTAACTCCCCGTTGCCATCGCTAATCGTCACGATGCTGCCGACTTCGGCGCTGCCGCTCAGGGTTGGCGTGCTGTCATTGGTGGTGCCGCCATTCGGCACGGCGACGCCGGTGACATCGTTGGTGATCACCAGCGTTGAGGCGTTAGGTGCTATTGAGTCAACTGTCAGCGCCAGCGGTGCAGAACGATCGCTGATGTTACCGGCCGCATCGGTGACCGTCACGCTCAGGGCATGTGCGCCCTGACTAAGGGTTGGCGAGTTGAAGCTCCATTCTCCTGTTCCGTTGGCAATCGCGGTACCAATAACGGTGTTGCCATCGTAGATGGTCACGCGTCCATTGGCTTCAGCCAAGCCATTCAGTATTGGCGTGCTGTCGTTGCTGATGCCGTTAGTAATCGGTACCTGTATTCCGCTGCTGTCGCTGTTGGCCTGAAGACTGGTGGCCACCGCAGGCACCGACGTATCAACGGTGATGGTGAACGGATCGGATTGCGCACCGCCATTGACTGCGATGGTGATGGCATGCACTCCTTCATCCAGCGCCGCTGGCGTCAGGCTCCACTGCCCACCGTCCCCCGCCGTGACGTTGCCAAGCACCTCACCATTGTTGTAAACGGTAATGATCTCACCCGCCGTGGCTAATCCGCTGATCACTGGCGTGCTGTCTTTAGTGAAGGCACCCTCTTGCAGGCTCACTAATGTACTGCCGCTGTCGTCGGTGATCTCCAGCGTGGTGCTGGCTGGCGGTAGAGCCGCCTCAATATTGAGCGTAAAGGGTTCGCTGGCATCACCGATATTACCGGCTTGATCGGTAACTGTGACGGTGAAGCTATGTGGACCGTTGCTCAGTTGGTCAGGGGTAAAGCTCCAGCTGCCGTTGGCGGCAACCGCGGTACCCAGCAAGGTGGTGCCATCATACACACTGATGATTTCACCATTCACGGCGCTGCCACTCAGCGTCGGCGTGCTGTCGTCAGTGGTGGCACCCGGTAACAGATTACCCGGCGTGCCGACATCATCGCTGACTACCAGATCGCCCAGCGCAATCGCCGCTGGCGCCACGGTATCTACCGTGATGGTGATCGGCCCGCTTGGCTCGCTGGTGTTGCCTGCCGCATCGTTGACCGACACGCTGAAGGCATAGCTGCCATCGGTCAGGTTAGCGGTTTCAAAGCGCCATTCGCCGTTTTCGCCCACCGTGGTGGTGCCAATCACCACGCCATCCTGAATCAGGTTAATGGTGGTGCCTGCCACACCGGTTCCGCGCAACTCAGGCGTGCTGTCGTTCGAGAAGCCGCTGTTGTCCACCACCACTGGCGTGGCGTTGGCGTTGTTATACACCTCAAAGCTCGACACCGGATCGGGCGCAACGGTATTCACGGTAACGGTGACGGAGGAGGTCGCGCTGACATTACCCGCGTCATCCGTGACAGTAATATTCAGCGTATGCGTCGCATTCGACAGCGTGTCGGTGTTTAACGTCCAGCGGCCATCCTGCCCGACGACTGCCGATCCAATTGGCGTTGTCGAATTACCATCGTAAACCGTGACAAGAGCGCCAACCTCAGCTGCACCGCTGAGTGCCGGCGTGTTGTCATTGGTAATGCCGCCATTGGCAATCGTGACAGGGAGATCAACATTGTTGTCGTTCTGCAATAGCAGATCGCTAACCGGCTCAGGTGCCGTCGCATCCACCACCACCGTAAATCCGGTGGAAGGCTGGCTAACGTTACCCAGTTCATCGGTAACGATCGCGGTCAGCGTATGCGAACCGTCGGTGAGCACTGGCGTGTTGATACTCCAGAGGCCATCGACATTTGCCGTGGTGGAAGCAATTAGCGTTGTGCCATCGTAGATGGAGATCAGGCTATTCGCCTCGGCAGTACCGGTCAGCAATGGGGTGTTGTCATTGGTGGTGGCACCTTCCGTAATCGCGACAGGGCTGCCGCTACTGTCATTGTTCGCCACCAGCGTCGCCGGATCCGGTATCTCAGCATCCACGGTGAAGGTCAGCGGAGGGCTGGCTTCACCGGTGTTGCCTGCCACATCGGTGACCGTGACGCTCAGGCTATGATCGGCATTGCCTAACAGCGGCAGGTTAAAGCTCCACTGACCATCATCGCCAACCGTGACGCTGCCAATTTCTACACCGTTATCGCTGATCCTCACCAGGCTACCCGCTTCGGCAGTACCTGCCAGCAGCGGTGTGTTGTCGCCAGTGGTGCTGCCATTGGTGATAGCGGTTGGTGGATTGTTGATGTCGTTAGTGAGTGAGATATTGCCCGCCACTTCCGGTGCCGTCGCATCCACATCCACGCCAATGATCGCTGGCGCACTGACATTACCGGCAACGTCAGTGGCGGTGACACTCAGGGTATGCAGGCCATCTAACAGCGCACTCTCTAGCGTGAAGCTCCAGTTCCCGTCACTGTCAACGCGAACAGAACCGAGTTCAGTGTTTCCTTCGGAAATGGTGATAATGCTGCCGACTTCGGCCACACCGCTCAGCGTTGGCGTGTTGTCATTGGTAAGTCCACCGTTGGGAATGTCTGCGTTGGTGAGATCGTTGGTTAGCGTCAGATTGGTGACCGCTTCCGGCGCTATCGTATCAATCGTGACGGCAATGCTGGCGCTGGCGCCACTGGTATTGCCCGCCGCATCGGTGACGGTAACGCTCAGATTGTGCGTGCCGTCGGTCAGGGTGGGTGAGACGCTCCAGTTGCCCTGATCGTCTGCCGTCACCGTTCCCAGCACCGTGGTACCGTCCAGCAAAGTAATAATGCTGTTTGGCTCTGCGGTGCCCGCCAACTGCGGTTGATTATTATTAATGGTGCTACCCGGTTCGATCGGCGTATCCACATTAATCAGCTGAACATCTGCCGCGACGCCAGGTGCTTCACTGTCAACGGTAAAGGTCACAGGATCCGAATTGGCGCTGGTATTTCCCGCCGCGTCGGTAACCGTCACGCTCAGGATATGTTCTCCCTGCCCGAGTGTGCTGGTATAGGTCCAGTTGCCATTGCCCCCCACCACCACAGAGCCAATCGCTTCCTGCCCATCATAAAGGGTAACAAGCGCGCCAGGTTCCGCAGTACCGGTGAGTTCCGGCGTGGTGTCGTTGGTAAATCCACCCTCAGCAACCGGTATCAGCGTTGTACCATCGTTATTGTTCACTACCAGATCGTTCACGACATCAGGCGTGACGGTATCAACTGTAATGGTGAGCGCGGCGGAGTTTGGACTGACGTTGCCCACCTCATTGGTCACCGTGATACTCAGCGCATGGCTGGCATCAGACAGCACCGGGGTGGTGAAACTCCAGTTGCCCTGTGCATCGGTGTTCGCGGTACCCAATGCCGTTGTGCCATCGTAAATGGTTATCACGCTGTTAGCCGTCGCCGTGCCGCTCAGAACGGGAGTGCTGTCGTTGGTTGAAGCGCCATCGGTAACCGGAATAGCCGGTGTCTGGTTGTTGTTGTTCAACACAAAATCAGGCGCGTCAGGCACCGCCGTATCAATGTTAATCGTCAGCGTGTTACTGGCCGGACTTTCATTACCCGCGGCATCGGTGGCAGTGGCGCTTAAGGTATGGGGTCCATCGCCCAACGCTATGGCTGGCGTAAAGCTCCAGCTACCATCAATCGCGCTGGCCTGCACCGAACCGATTGGCGTCTCACCATCATAAATGGTGACCAGACTACCCGGTTCTGCCGAGCCCGCCAGTGAAGGCGTTGTATCATTGGTCAGACCGGTAATAGGTTCACCGGCGTTGTTGGTTGCAGCCAAATCAGCGATAGCATCTGGCGCGGTGGTATCCACCTCGAACACAATCGCACCTGATTCTGGCCCCACATTGCCTGCCGGATCGGTCACCGCCGCCGTCAGGCTGTGATCGCCCTCCTGCAGAGCAGGATCCGGCGTGAAGCTCCAGTTACCGTTGGTGCCAACGGTGGTGCTACCAATTATTTCGCCGTTGTCACGGATGGTAATGACACTACCGGCATCCGCTGTGCCACTCAGCACTGGCGTGGTGTCATTGGTCGCACCGTTGGTGGGAATCGGTACCGCCACACCGCTGGCGTCATTGCTGAGTTGCAGATTATCGACTTCACCCGGTGTGCTGGTATCGACGATGACGATAACCGCCGTGGATGGCGCGCTGGTGTTGCCCGCCGGATCGGTCACGGTGGTGGTCAGGCTATGGCTGCCTTCACTCAGCGGCTCAGCCGGCGTGAAGCTCCAGTTGCCCTCGCCATTAGTAATGGCCGTACCAAGCACGGTAGCGCCATCGGTCACCGTTACCGTGCTGCCCGCTTCTGCGGTGCCGCTCAGGGTTGGTGTGGTGTCATTAGTGGAGCCGCCCGCCGCGATTGGCGTACCGGCATCATTAGCGAACTGCAAGTCGCCCGCGACAGCAGGCGCTTGCGTGTCCACCGTGAACGTGAGCGGTATTGAAGGTTCGCTCACATTACCCACCGAATTGGTGACGGTGGTGGTCAAACTGTGATCGCCCTGACTCAGCGCTGGCGTAGTGAAACTCCATGTTCCATCAGCGCCTACCACCGCCGTACCGAGTATGCTTGTCCCATCCAGAACAGTGATGATGTTGCCCACCGCTGACGTCCCGCTCAGCACTGGTGTGGTGTCGTTCGTTGCGCCGCCCGCCGCAATAGGCAGCAGATCGGTGCCTTCATTGTTGTTGAGTGCAATACCGCCAGAGGCCGGAGGCAGTGAGGTATCGATGTTGAACTCAATCGGATTAGAAGCCTGACCTACGTTGCCGGCCGGATCGGTCACGGTGGTGGTGAGGCTATGGAAACCATCATCAAGCGGATCGGTAGGCGTGAAGCTCCAGCTACCATCACTGCCTGCGATGACCGAACCAATTGGCGTATCGTTATCCGAAACAATCACCAGGCTACCCGCTTCCGCGCTGCCACTGAACACTGGCGTGGTGTCATTGGTGGTGTCACCAGCAGCGATCGGCACCGGGGTGGCGCCAAAATCATTATTCAGCTGCAGATTGCCTGCCGCATCCGGTGCCACGGTATCCACTACCACGACAATCGGTGCCGTCGGCGCACTGGTGTTACCCGCTGGACTGGTCACGGTGGCCGTCAGGCTGTGGCTGCCCTCGTTCAGTTCCGGCGTGGTAAAGCTCCAGTCTCCACCGCTGCCAACAGTGACGGTGCCGAGCACGGTGCCACCGTCGGAGACAGTAATAATGCTGCCTTCAGGTGCACTGCCGCTCAATACCGGCGTGTTGTCGTTGGAGGCATCACCCGAATTGATCGGCACCGCCGCTCCGCCCGCATCGTTGTTCAGCGCCAGATTGGTGGGTGCGTCCGGTATAGTGACATCAATGTTGAAGGTCAGAGGCGCAGACGGATCACCGGTGTTTCCTGCCGTGTCGGTTACGGTGGTGGTCAGACTGTGTGCACCTGCCTCCAGTGTCGGTGAGGTAAAGCTCCAGTTACCGTCGTTGCCCACGATAGCCGTACCCAGCTCGACATTGTTGTCAGAAATGGTCACGATGCTGCCCGGTTCCGCGCGGCCACTCAACACGGGTGTCACATCGTTAGTCGTTCCGCCTTCGGTCACTGGCACCAGCGTGCCGGTGCTGTCATTACTGAGTTGCAAACCGGTCGCTACGGCCGGTGGCGTAATATCCACAATGACAATCACCGCCGACGACGACGGGCCAACGTTGCCAGCCGTATCGGTGACGGTGGTGGTGAGATTGTGCGTCCCTTCACTGAGCGGATCGGTTGGCGTGTAGCTCCAGTTACCATCGGTGCCCGTAATAGCCGTACCCAGCACGGCAGTACCGTCGCTAACTGTCACGGTGCTGCCCGGTTCGGCGGTGCCGCTGAGGGTTGGCGTGGTATCGCTGGTACTGCTGCCCGCAGCAATGGGTGTGCCGTCATCACTGCTAAATTGCACATTACCTGCCGCTGCTGGCGGTAGAGTATCGACGGTCAGTGTAATCGGCGTTGACGCCGGGCCGGTGTTGCCAGCCGGATCGGTGACGGTAGATGTCAGGCTGTGATCGCCATCGCTCAGCGGTGGCGTGGTGTAACTCCAGCTACCGTTGTCGCCCACCGTAGTGGTGCCGAGCACGGTGGTGCCATCAGAAATGGTGACCGTACTGCCCACCTCGCCGGTGCCGCTCAGCGTTGGCGTGTTGTTATTAGTGCTGCTGCCTTCTGGAATCGGAACGCCTGAGCCATCAGTTACCCCAACATCACCAGGCGCGTCAGGGATCGAGGTATCAACCGTGATGTTGATGGTTGGCGAATCGGTAATCTCGCCCGTGGTGGCGTTGGTGGCCGTTGCATGGAAGGCGTAGGTGGCATCCGTCAATGCGTCTGGCGTGAAGTTCCACTGACCATCACTTCCCGCAACGACGCTGCCAATCACCGTGTCCCCGTTGTACAGCGTAATCAGATCGCCAGCCCCCGCCTGCCCGCTTAGGATCGGCGTGGTATCGTGCGTGCTGGCATTGTTTGCCAGCTCCACTAACGTGCTGCCGTTGTCATCGGTTACGACGATCAGGCTGTTGGTGGTCGGAACACCGGCATCGACATTGAGGTTAAAGGCCGGCGAAGGCGCGCTTACATTGCCTGTCGCATCGGTTACGGTGGTGGTCAGACTGTGTAGCCCGTTGGTCAGCGCGGCATCTGGCGTGAAACTCCAGCTACCGTCATTACCCACCGCCGCCGAACCCAGTAGCGTGGTGCCATCATAAACACGCACCACCGATCCCGCTTCGGCACTGCCCGTTAGCGTTGGTGTGCTGTCATCGGTGGTGGTACCCGACGTCAGCACGCCAGTGCTGCTGCCGACGTTATCCGTTACGGCTAGCCCTGTCACTGCCGCTGGCGCGGTGGTATCCACGCTGAAAGCGATCGGTGCTGTAGCCAGACTGACGTTACCCGCCGCATCGGTTACGGTGGTGGTCAGACTGTGATTGCCATCAGCCAGCGTTGGCGTGGTGAAGCTCCAGTTGCCATCGCTGCCCACCGTTATGCTACCCAACACGGTGGTGCCATCAAAGATAGTGACCGTGCTCCCCGCCTCTGCGCTACCGCTTAGCACTGGCGTGGCATCATTGCTGGCGCTGCCGGCTGTTATCGGCTGGGTGATGTTGCCAGCATCATTGGTGAGTTCAATCGCGCTCGCCGCATCCGGTACCACGGTATCAACGATGATATTGATGGTTGCGGTATCCGTGACGTTTCCATTGGCATCCGTGATGGTGCCGTGTAAAGCATGCGCGCCGTTGGTCAGGTTGCGGACATAGAAAATCCACTGCCCATTGGTGTCGGCAGTTGTGCTGCCAAGCAGCGTGTCACCGTCATACAGGGTGATAAGGTTACCTGCGCCAGCCAGACCGGTTAATACCGGGCTGTCATTGCTGGTGCTGGCACCGTCAGTAAGCTGTCCAACGGTGTTATCATTTTCATCGGTGACTTCCAGTGAAGCCGTGGCGGGCGGAACATCGGCATTAACGTTAACAATCACTGGCGGCGTTGCAGGACCGACGTTACCCGCCGTATCCGTTGCGGTGACGGTGAAGCTGTGCTGGCCATTGCTCAGTGTTGGCGTGGTGAAACTCCAGGATCCGTTCGTTCCCACACTGGTAATACCCAGCAGCGTAGTGCCGTCATACACGCTGATAGTGTCGTTTGGTTCGCCGGTACCGCTCAGGGTAGGCGTACGGTCGTCGGTAATATCACCGGAAGTCAGCGGCCCTTGGTTAGCACCCACATTATCGGCGATGGTTAAATCAGCGACGGCGACTGGCGGCGTAGTGTCCACGGTCAACGTAATCGGGTCCGACGCCGGACCGATGTTACCCGCGGGATCGGTGACGGTGGTGGTGAGGCTGTGTGCGCCCTCACTCAGCGTGGGTGAGGTGAAACGCCAGCTGCCGTTGCTGTCTACTGTCGTGGTCCCCAACACATTGGTGCCATCCAGTATCGTAACGGTACTGCCCGGTTCGGCGGTGCCGCTTAAGCTTGGTGAGCTGTCGTTGGTGGTTCCTCCCGGCTCAATCGGTACCACGGTGCTACCGCTGTTGTTGCTCAGCTGCAGGTCGGTTGCCGCAGCAGGCGCGACATGGTCGATAGTGATGTTGAGGGTGGCCGAATCCGTAGTGATGCCATTGGCGTCGGTGGAGGTCGCACGGAAGGCGTAAGTGCCGTCGTCCAAAGGTGAGTCTGGAGTAAAGTTCCATTGTCCATCCGCCCCTGCAATTGCGGTGCCCAGCAGCGTGGTGCCGTTGTATAACTCGACGGTCGCCCCCGCCGATGCCAGACCGCTGAGGGTGGGAGTATCATCCTGGGTGCTGGAACCATCCGGCAGCACGCGCAGCGTACTGCCGGTGTCATCGGTGATCTCCAGCAAGCTGGTGGTGGGTGGAACACCGGCCTCCACAGTAAACCCAAATTCGGCCGAGGCGTCGCTCACGTTGCCCGCCGCATCGGTTACGGTGACGGTCAGTGCATGAGCGCCGTTATTCAACGCCGGGGTGGTAAAGCTCCAGGTGCCATCATTACCGACGGTAACGCTGCCAATCAGCGTTTGCCCATCATAAATTTTGACGATTGCGTTCACCTCGCCGCTACCGGTGAGGGTCGGCGTGCTATCGCTGGTGGTCGCCCCCGCCGTTATCGGGCTATTGGCACCGCTGGTGTCATCGTTGACCAGCAGATTGCTGGCAGGCTGGGGCGCCTGGGTGTCCACAGTGAAGGTAATTGGGCTGGATGCTGGCCCTTCGTTGCCCGCAGCATCGGTCACCGTGGTCGTAAGGCTGTGGCCGCCTTCAGCCAGCGTGGGTGAGGTAAAGTTCCAGGCACCGTTGCTGCCAACGGTGGCCGTACCCAGCACGGTATCGCCATCACGGACCGTGACGGTGCTGCCCGGTTCAGCCGTACCACTCAGCACTGGCGTGACATTGTTGGTCGCGCCCCCTGAGGCGATCGGTTGCAGGACACCGCCGTCGTTATCATTCAGGATCACACTCGCGGCCTCAGCCGGTGCGACGGTATCGATCGTGATGGTGATAATTGGCGTTTGAGTAACATTGCCGGAGGTGTCAGTGACTGAAGCCTGTAGCGCATATGTGCCGTCAACCAGCGCGGCCGGGGTAAAGGTCCACTGACCATCGCTGCCTGCAACCACGCTGCCCAGCACCGTGGTCCCGTTGTAGAGGGTGATCAGCGCGCCCGCCGTTGCCAAACCACTCAGGGTCGGCGTGGTGTCTTGCGTGCTGGCGCCGTTGCTGAGCTGAACCAGCGTGTTGCCGGAATCATCGGTGATCTCGAGTGACGTGGTAGCGGGCGGAATACCGGCTTGAATATTCACCCCATAGGCTTCAGACGCAGGGCCGACATTACCCGCCACGTCGGTCTGCGTAACAGTGAGGCTGTGATTACCGTTGGCCAACGCCGGTGTCGTGAAACTCCAGGCGCCATTGGCATCCACAATTGCCGTGCCGAGCAGCGTTTGCCCGTCATACACGCTGATAATAGCGCCGACTTCACCACTACCACTGAGTGTTGGCGTGTTGTCATCGGTAGAGGCACCATTGGGTACCGAGCCTGTATTACCGCCGGAATTATCGCTCAGCGACAAGCCTGTGGCAGCGACAGGTGCCACGGTATCCACGGTGAAATCCACCGGATTGGTGGCAGCGCTGGTGTTACCCGCCGCATCGGTGACGGTGGCCGTCAGGCTATGTTGCCCATCCGCCAGCGCAGGCGTGGTAAAGCTCCAGCGCCCATCTGCACCCACGGTTACCGTACCCAGCAGCGTGGTGCCATCGTAAATACTGACAATGGCACCGGCTTCTGCAGTGCCGCTGAGCGTTGGCGCGTTGTCATCAGTGATAGAACCCGCGTTGATTGCGCCCTGATAGGGCCCAACGGCATCATTAATGACCAGATCGCTGATGGCCGTTGGCGGCGAGGTGTCGTCTCCTCCGGGATTTGAAGGATTGGTTGGGGTAGTAGGGTCGGTCGGATTCGTGGGGTTACCCCCATTATCGTCACCCGGGGTGGTTGTTCCGCCACCGCCACCACCACCGCCGCCAGAACCGGCAACCAACGCACCAATACCGGCCAGGGCCGCACCACCGATACCGAAGGCGGCAATGGTGCCGTCATTGGTGGTGTTTTCCGCTAACAGACCTTCGGTGCTATCGATTGAGACGTAATGGAAACCTTCAGTGCCGGGATCTTCTACCCACCACATCGCGCCGCGATCGTCCTGCAGAACCAGATCGCTATCGCCGTTCGGACTGTAAAAATTATGAATAACAACAACTTCACCAGACTTTGTGGTGACGACTAAATCATTACCATTGCGTGTGAAAGACTTAATATCAGATTGATTAAGATGCAACTTCACTACACTAGGAGCGGTTAAATTAACTTGATTACCACTCAGCTCAGAAGCAATGGTCCCACCTTTGGGGGTTACTGAGATATTATTCATGTTATTGAGATCCCGCGGTTTCCATATTCACGCCCGGCATCTACAGATACCGGCTTTTACAGTGAATAATCACAATGATTATTCACTTCTTCTCTGGAGCGATCTCATACAGGCTTAGGATGAAATCGCGTTGAGTTTCATTGAGCCGCCATCCTGATAACTGATTGGTTTTATTTCTCAAAATAACCACGGGGAAGCGTGTTTTATTCTCAATCGGCCGGGCACAAAACACGTGAAATGTCTGGAGTCCGGTCTTTGACATATTTTTATCCCCGAGGGAGAGAACCAACCTAATTTTTTTCAGGATTACGCTATAAAATCATCAAGATAGGCACTCTGCCAAAAATAGCCCTGCATGCCATAAATTGCTTTACGTGACAGCAGATCTACCTGTTGTTGATTTTCAACACCCTCAACGATAACGCCGTTGCATAATTCGTTGAGATGGTCGAGCAGAATGTCAAAGGTGCGACCGTCGCCAAATTTCCAAAAAAATCTTTGTCTATCTTGACGATTTCAAATATTCCGCTATCGAGCATGGTCAGGTTGGAATAACCCGGTCCAAAGTCATCGAGCCATAAAGGGGCGGGCGTCACTTTCGCGACACCTTTTAAAATCAACAGATCGGCGCTGTTAAATCGCGCAGAGAAGAATGCTGATATTTCCAGACGCAACAGCGTCAGCCGAGACAATTTTTCTTGTATTTCAGCATCTTTAAAAATGCTGGTTACGATATCTCTATCAACATTGATACTGACAATCTGGTCGAACCCTTTCTGGTATAGCTGAATAAGTTTTTCGATCTGGTGGAGGAATAACTGCCATTTAACGTCAGCAGAAAGCTGACTGAAGAACCCTACATCCCTATTAGGGTTATGCTTATTATTGATATCCGCATCAACTGCAAGACGCGTTAATAACTCCCTGGCAATCACCTGGCCGGATAAATCATAAACCGGCTCCAACAAGAAGCTCGTCTTCGGTTGATTGCTCATTTCGCCTCCTTACTGCAACTGCCTGATAGCGTTAAACTGTCAGGATTTCTCATGTAAGAAGTAAGGTAATCATTGATAAAACTTAATATCTTAACTGGAGGTTAACGTACAACTTACAATTTGAAAAATAGATTTCAGTAAGGAGTATTGGCAACTTCAATCGTTTAAACCAATCGATAACGTAAGTAAATTTCTTTAAACTTCATAAAAAACACGGAAAATTCTTAGCTAAATTTAACTTAGTACCAGCCTTGACAGATTAAGAAACATCGAACCAAATGAAATATAACAATAAAATTTTAATCGCTATTGATTGCTTTTTATCCCTAACTCAAATTACTCAATAATTCATTTGGAATCTATGATTCCAAATGACGCCAATAAATAAAGTTTTCTATAGTGATTATTCAAACCTTAATGTTTAAATTTTTATTATACATTGCAGGAAATACATAACAGAAAGGCTGCTAAATCGCTGATAATCCATTACGTTATGTGAGGGTATTAAGAAAATAAGTCTTGCTGCCGATTCGCTTTCTAAGAAAAAAGAATGAGATAGCGCAGAGGATTTAAATCAGGGGGTTTAGTGGAAGGTTACAAATAAGCTAAGAGTGATCGTCTTCACAAATAAAAGTAAAACCTTAGCGTTGGGCGCGAAAATAGCAGGAAAAGAGAAAACCGAGCCCTTACGGACTCGGTTTGAGCGAGCTTAATTACTCATCTTCTAAATAGGTATAACCGTACAGGCCGCTCTCGAATTCTGCGAGGAACTGCGCACGCAGATCTTCCGCAATGTCGGTCTGCTGGGTCACCTGATCGCGGAACAGCGTCATCAGATCGTTGGGATTAAGCTGTACGTACTCCAGCATATCCGCCACGGTATCGCCCTCATCCGACAGTTGCACTTCCACGCTGCCATCCGGGAACGCAAATACATCTACCGCTTCAGTATCACCGAACAGGTTGTGCATGTTGCCGAGGATTTCCTGATACGCACCCACCATGAAGAAGCCGAGCATGGGAGGATTGTCGATATCGTATTCCGGCATCGGCATGGTGGTGGCAATGCCATCGCCATCGACATAGTGATCGATGGTGCCATCGGAGTCACAGGTGATGTCGAGCAATACCGCGCGACGCTTCGGCATTTTATTCAGCCCTTCCAGCGGCAACACCGGGAACAGCTGATCGATGCCCCACGCATCCGGCATCGACTGGAACAGCGAGAAGTTGACGTAAATCTTATCCGCCATACGTTCCTGCAGTTCATCAATGATCGGGCGATGTGCGCGGTTGCTGGGATCGAGGTGCTGCTGAATATAGTGGCAGATGCTGAGGTAAAGCTGCTCGGCCCAGGCGCGCTGACCAAGATCGTAAGTCCCAGACGAATAGCCGGTGTGGATATCGAACAGATCCATTTGGCTATCGTGCAGCCATTCGCGCAGCGAACGACGCACGTCAGGTTCGTGCATCTCCTGCCACGTATCCCACAGGCTCTGAATGGGACGCGGTGAATCTACATCCGGCGCGACCGGCGTGCTGAACTCGTTGCGTTCAACACCAATGATGTTGGACACCAACACGGTGTGGTGCGCAGTAACCGCACGACCCGATTCGGTGATCACCGTTGGATGTTCCAGGCCATTCTCTTCACAGGCGTCGCCAATCGCCCAAATCACGTTATTGGCGTATTCGTTCAGACCGTAGTTGACCGAGCAATCGGACTGCGAGCGCGTGCCTTCATAATCCACACCTAAACCGCCGCCGACATCGAAACATTTGATGTTAACGCCCAGCTTTGCCAGCTCAACGTAGAAACGCGCTGACTCACGCACGCCGGTAGCGATATCGCGGATGTTGGACATCTGCGAACCGAGATGGAAGTGCAGCAGTTGCAGGCTATCAAGACGGCCCGCTTTGCGCATGATGTCAACCAGCTGCAACACCTGCGATGCCGCCAGGCCGAATTTGGACTTCTCGCCGCCGCTCGATTGCCACTTGCCTGAGCCCTGCGACGCCAGACGCGCACGGATACCCAGACGCGGAATCACGTTCAGACGCTCCGCTTCTTCCAGCACCAGACGCACCTCGGTCATCTTCTCGATCACCAGATACACTTTATGACCGAGCTTTTCACCGATCAGCGCCAGACGAATGTATTCACGATCTTTGTAGCCGTTACAGACGATGACTGAACGGGTTTTACCGGCGTGTGCCAGTACCGCCATCAGCTCAGCTTTCGAACCGGCTTCTAAGCCCAACGGTTCGCCAGAGTTGACCAGTGACTCAATTACGCGCTTATGCTGGTTAACCTTGATCGGGTAAACCAGGAAGTAGTCACCTTTATAGCCGTAAGATTCACGCGCGCGTTTGAAAGCGGCGTTAATCGAGCGCAGACGATGCTGGAGAATCTGCGGGAAGCAGAACAGCGCAGGCAGACGCTGACCGTCGGCTTCGCGCTCTTTCACCAGTTTCGCCAGGTCAACGCGCACGTCCGGCTGATCCGGATCGGGACACACGCTGATGTGCCCCAGCTCGTTGACGTCGTAATAGTTATTACCCCACCAGGCAATATTGTAGGTACGCAGCATTCTGCTTGCTTCCTGATCGTTCATTGCCACCTCCTGCATGGAGCGGAGTACACCTTGTTCGCCAGCTGACGAACCCTTGATATTCTTCATGTCGTCAGACATCGCGAACCTCAATTTTCCGTTGAAATATGAATTTGTTACCGAGTTTTGTCATTGTGACGCCAGGTAAAAATTGCCTCATCCTGCTTGCTGCCTCTGTAAGGTTGCAACGTGCAATGCTGACTGTAAGTGTAAAACACCGCGCCGAAGTCGGGGCGAATAGCCTAAGACTTCCACGATTTATAGACAGCGGAATGCAGTAATAGGTGCAGAGAAATGTTAACCGGCGCTCGTGTCGGGCTGATTACCGCAACGAACAGAACTTCGACAGGAGAAAAGAACGGACCTGGAGTGGGAAAGGAGTGCCAGCGCGCCAAAACAGCGCAGTGAACCAAAAAGAGATAAAGAGTGGTTCATTACTTTAATCACCTCCATCGCCTGCTTAAAGCATGCGAGAAACGGCTTGGGTGAAGGTCAGATTAAAGGGCATCTGACGGCGCGACGCACGGCGGCGTCATCCTTTTTCGCTGTGGTCGACAGCAGCGGCGTTTTATACAGCCACCCGGGGTAAATTGCAAAATCTTTGTCAGCTAACTGCGCGCGGTGTCAGGAAATTATTCCACTTACAATGTTGCGGAAAATGCGGGATCGGAAAAAGCACTGGAAAAGTGCTCACTGAGTAACCTAGAATAGCCGTCCAGATGGTTTTCCATCTAAACTGATTAACATCCAGGCGGTGTGAGAAAAAGCTCTCGCCTCCTACTGCTTGCGGCTTTGCCTGAAGTGGCGTCGAGTCGGCCTGGTCCCGCTTGCGCTATGCAGTCGTATTCAAACCATTTTTAAGGTAAAGAACAGAATGGCTAAACACCTTTTTACATCTGAGTCCGTATCAGAAGGACATCCTGATAAAATCGCTGACCAAATTTCCGATGCCGTGCTGGACGCAATCCTTGAACAGGATCCCAAAGCACGTGTGGCCTGCGAAACTTACGTGAAGACCGGTATGGTGCTGGTTGGCGGTGAAATCACCACCAGCGCATGGGTTGATATCGAAGAGATCACCCGTAATACCGTACGTGAAATCGGCTATGTCCATTCCGATATGGGCTTTGATGCCAACTCTTGCGCAGTTCTGAGCGCGATTGGTAAGCAATCTCCAGACATCAACCAGGGCGTTGACCGTACCGATCCGCTGGAGCAAGGCGCGGGCGATCAGGGCCTGATGTTCGGCTACGCCAGCAACGAAACCGATGTGCTGATGCCCGCGCCAGTCACCTACGCGCACCGTCTGGTGCAGCGTCAGGCTGAAGTGCGTAAAAGCGGTTCACTGCCGTGGCTGCGTCCGGATGCGAAAAGCCAGATCACCTTCCAGTACGATGATGGCAAAATTGTCGGTATTGATGCGGTTGTGCTGTCAACGCAGCATTCTGAAGAGATCTCACAGGCGGATCTGCGTGAAGCCGTAATGGAAGAGATCATCAAGCCGGTTCTGCCAACTGAGTGGATCAACGCCAGCACCAAATATCACATCAACCCAACTGGTCGTTTTGTTATCGGTGGCCCAATGGGCGACTGCGGCCTGACCGGTCGTAAAATCATCGTTGATACCTACGGCGGCATGGCACGTCACGGTGGCGGCGCATTCTCTGGTAAAGACCCGTCTAAAGTTGACCGTTCTGCCGCTTACGCTGCGCGTTATGTGGCAAAAAACATCGTAGCCGCTGGCCTGGCTGACCGTTGCGAAATCCAGGTTTCTTACGCCATCGGTGTGGCTGAGCCAACGTCTATCATGGTTGAAACTTTTGGTACTGAGAAAGTCTCCACCGAGCAGCTAACGTTGCTGGTACGCGAGTTCTTCGACCTGCGTCCTTACGGTCTGATTCAGATGATGGATCTGCTGAAACCGATCTATAAAGAGACCGCAGCATACGGTCACTTTGGTCGTGAGCACTTCCCATGGGAGCAGACTGATAAAGCTGCACAGCTGCGTGAAGCGGCTGGTTTGAAATAAGCCCAGAAGCGCTATCGATATCGAGCCCGCCATTGGCGGGCTTTTTTTTGCCCATAGCGCAAGAATGTGTAGCTGGTCGCCATGAATGGCGTAATGCTCGTCATTTGAGAGATGAAAACCCTTATTACCGAGCGCACATTTCGTAGCGGCGCAATTCATTGCGCGATAAATCGCGCCGCTACGGAATGTGCGGTAATTAGATACGGCGCTTAACCGATCGGCATTACGCCATTTATGGCGACCACCACGCCTCATGCCTCACCAAGCCCCCGATTTAAGGCACATTGTTCTTTTTCAACTCGCGTCTACACTTCTTTCGCCTCGCTTACATCTTGGTGATAACGATTACATTTTGAAATCCTTTATCAATCGGCAATTTAGAGATTTTTCAGCGTAGTTATTACTCTGAAAATGCGTTATTTTCAGCGTCGTCTGATAGCCGGTATTTAGTGCGATGTCAGAAACTTAAAGGGTGCTATACCTTACTGGTTACGTAACTATTTCGGGCGGAAAATGCTGGATTGCAGGGTTTCAGCGTGTGTAACCGATTACACTGATGTGATCTTACTCACTTTTTTCCGCCGACAGGTTTCATAACATTGATAACAACAACGATGGATAAACTTTGGAGGCTTCATGCCTGGTAATAATCACAAGAGCAGAACTTCAAATAAGGTCATGACCTTGTTTGTCTGCTTTTTAGCGGCGCTGGCCGGCTTACTGTTTGGACTGGATATCGGCGTTATCGCTGGCGCTCTGCCTTTCATCGCGAAAGACTTTAACGTCACCGCGCATCAGCAAGAGTGGATCGTCAGCTCAATGATGTTTGGTGCTGCGGTCGGTGCGGTCGGCAGCGGCTGGATGTCATCGCGTCTTGGCCGTAAAAAGAGCCTGATGGCGGGTGCGATTCTGTTCGTTATCGGTTCATTGTGGTCTGCGGGCGCAACCAGCCCGGACATGCTGATCGCCGCGCGTGTGGTGCTCGGTCTGGCCGTGGGTGTCGCGTCTTATACCGCTCCGCTCTATCTCTCTGAGATCGCTCCAGAGAAAATTCGCGGCAGTATGATTTCGCTGTACCAGCTGATGATCACCATCGGTATTCTGGCCGCTTATCTCTCTGATACCGCCTTCGCCGATGCTGGCGCATGGCGTTGGATGCTCGGTATCATCACCATTCCAGCGGTGCTGCTGCTGATCGGCGTGTTCTTCCTGCCAAACAGCCCGCGCTGGCTGGCAGCCAAAGGGGATTTCCGCAGTGCTGAACGGGTGTTATCGCGTCTGCGTGATACCAGCGAACAAGCAAAACGCGAACTGGATGAAATCCGTGAAAGCCTGAAGATTAAGCAGTCAGGCTGGCAGCTGTTCCAGAGCAACAGTCACTTCCGCCGCGCGGTGTTCCTCGGCGTGCTGTTGCAGGTAATGCAGCAGTTCACCGGTATGAACGTCATCATGTATTACGCACCGAAGATCTTCGAGATCGCTGGCTTTGCCAACACCACGCAGCAAATGTGGGGCACGGTGATTGTCGGTCTGGTGAACGTACTGGCGACCTTTATTGCTATCGGTTTGGTGGATCGCTGGGGCCGTAAACCTACGCTGCTGCTGGGCTTCCTGGTGATGGCAGTCGGCATGGGCGTGCTGGGTACCATGCTGCACATCGGCATCCATTCGCCTGAAGCACAATACTTCGCGGTGGCGATGCTGCTGATGTTCATCGTTGGTTTTGCGATGTCTGCCGGTCCACTGATTTGGGTGCTGTGTTCAGAAATCCAGCCGCTGAAAGGCCGCGACTTTGGTATTACCGTGTCTACTGCAACCAACTGGATTGCGAACATGATCGTGGGTGCCACCTTCCTGACCATGCTGAACACGCTGGGCAACGCGCCAACTTTCTGGGTTTACGCGGGTCTGAACGTATTCTTCATTCTGCTGACGCTGGCGCTGATTCCGGAGACCAAAAACGTCTCGCTGGAACACATCGAACGCAACCTGATGTCAGGCAAAAAACTGCGCGATATCGGTCAGAAGTAATCCCGATAAGCGAATGCAAGGGCTGCCAACTGGCAGCCCTTTTTATTTCGGCTGCGCATCGCGCCATATAACCGTAGGGTCACCATCAATGGCGCCCCACGTTTATGGCGCTGAGTTATCGTAGGGTCGCCATTAATGGCGACCGCTTCACATTTAACCAGGCACCAGGCCGCCATAAATGGCGACCCTACGCACTCAGTTGATTCAACGGCTGCAACCTTTTATGCTTCCCTCCATGAAAACACCACGCCTTCCTATCGCCCTACAACAAGCCGTTATGCGCTCACTGCGCCACTTTCTCCAGCAGGCCAATGAGAAGCTGGAGCGGCGCTTTGATGAGCCCAATCTGGTTTACCAACAGCGTGGCACCGCTGCAGGAACCGCATGGCTGGAAAAGTGGGAAATCCGCATCAACCCGGTGCTACTGCTGGAGAATCAGCAGGCGTTCGTTGATGAAGTCGTCCCGCACGAGCTGGCGCATCTGCTGGTGTGGAAAACCTTTGGTCGCGTGCCACCGCACGGCAAAGAGTGGAAATGGATGATGGAGAGCGTACTTGGCGTGCCGGCACGTCGCACGCACCAGTTTGAAATCGACTCGGTGCGCAGCAACACCTTCCCCTATCGCTGCCGCTGTCAGCAGCATCAGCTCACCGTGCGCCGCCATAACCGCGTGCTGCGCGGCGAAAGCGAGTATCGTTGCGTACACTGCAAAACCTTACTGCAACCCGGCGAATTCTCAGCAACATAGCCTAATCTGATATCCCGCCTCTCGCCATTCTGTTACCCTGCCGCCCTTTTTCAGGACCAGGTTAATTTTTGGAATATGTCTCGCAAAACGCTGCTGTTACTTACCTTATTAGTTGCTCCGCTTAGTGCTTATAGCCTCAGTTTCACTAACTATCATCAAAACAACTTCAGTCAGGCCAAAGTCTATGCCGCGCAAATCAACGCCGATGCGCCAGCAGACTTCTACTGCGGTTGTAAAATCAGCTGGCACGGCAAAAAAGGCGTGCCGGATTTGAGCAGCTGCGGCTACAGCGTACGTAAAAATGCCAACCGCGCAGAACGTATCGAGTGGGAACATGTGATGCCGGCGTGGGAATTCGGTCACCAGCGCCAGTGCTGGCAAAACGGCGGACGCAAAAACTGCAGTAAAGATGCTGATTATCGCCGTATTGAAAGCGACCTGCATAACCTGCAGCCCGCGATAGGTGAAGTGAACGGTGACCGCAATAACTTCCAGTACAGTCAGTGGAATGGCGGCGAACAGCAATACGGTCAGTGCAGCATGAAGGTCGATTTTAAGCAGAAACGGGCGCAACCGCCGGAACGCGCGCGCGGTGCCATTGCCCGCACGTACTTCTATATGCGTGACCAATATCATCTGCGCCTGTCGCGCCAGCAAACTCAACTTTTTACCGCGTGGGATAAGCAATATCCGGTGACAACGTGGGAGTGTGAACGCGATAATCGCATCGCCAACGTGCAGGGAAATCATAATTCCTACGTACAGCAGGCTTGCCAGCGCTAAAAGCGCTACCCTACACTAGCTTTTTTCGATTGCGCCGTGTCCACTGACACGGCATAACGCTGGCAGGAACCGCATGCGTATACCTCGCATTTATCATCCCGAATCTCTCGAAGTAAACAGTGAAGTCTTTCTCGATGAAGACGCCGCTAACCATGTCGGGCGCGTGCTGCGCATGACGGCCGGTCAGCAAATTGAGCTGTTTGATGGCAGTAATCTGACTTTTAGCGCTGAAATCACCCAGGCCGATAAAAAGCGTGTAAAAGTAAGGATCCTTGCCAGTCAGCAGGATGATCGTGAATCCCCGCTGCATTTGCACCTTGGCCAGGTGATGTCGCGCGGTGAAAAAATGGAATTCACTATCCAGAAATCGATCGAACTTGGCGTGAATGTCATTACGCCCTTGTTTTCTGAACGCTGCGGCGTAAAGCTGGATGCCGAGCGACTGGCGAAAAAGATTCAGCAATGGCAGAAAATCGCGATTGCCGCCTGTGAACAGTGCGGCCGTAATCGTGTGCCGGAAATTCGCGAGCCGATGACGTTACAAGCCTGGTGTGCGGAAGCCGAAGATGGTTTGAAGCTTAATTTGCATCCGCGTGCCAGCCATAGCATCAACACGCTGCCGCAACCGTTAGAACGCCTGCGTTTGCTGATTGGGCCGGAAGGCGGCTTATCCGCCGATGAAATTGCCATGACGGCGCAACAGGGTTTTACCGATATTTTGCTTGGACCACGCGTGTTGCGCACTGAAACCACCGCTCTCACTGCCATTACGGCACTTCAGGTGAGGTTTGGTGACCTCGGTTAAGCGATACTTTCGGGTTCGAACGTAACTTCACAGCATAATGCTTTCGGGGTAGTTGCTTCCCCATTTAGGAGAGAATAATGATTAAGCTTGGCATCGTTATGGACCCCATTTCGTCCATCAACATTAAAAAAGACACCAGCTTCGCCATGTTGCTGGAAGCACAGCGCCGTGGTTACGAAATTCATTACATGGAGATGAGCGATCTCTCCTTGCGCGGTGGCGTGAGCTATGCGCGCACCCGTCTGCTGAGCGTTGAGCAGAATTACGATAACTGGTACACGTTTGGCAGCGAGCAGGTTATCCCGCTGGCCGATCTTAACGTGGTGCTGATGCGTAAAGATCCCCCGTTCGACACCGAATTTATCTATGCCACTTACCTGCTGGAACGCGCGGAAGAGCAAGGCACGCTGATCGTTAACAAACCGCAGAGCCTGCGCGACTGCAACGAGAAGCTGTATACCGCATGGTTTGCCGACCTGACGCCAGATACGCTGGTCACGCGCAGCAAAGAGCAGCTGCGCGCCTTCTGGCAGGAACATGGCGATGTGATCCTTAAGCCGCTGGACGGCATGGGCGGCGCATCCATTTTCCGCGTGAAGCAGGACGATCCAAACTTTGGCGTGATCACCGAAACCCTGACCAATCACGGCCAGAACTTCTGTATGGCGCAGAACTATCTGCCCGCGATTAAAGACGGCGACAAACGCGTATTAGTGGTGGATGGCGAACCTGTGCCTTACTGCCTGGCACGTATTCCACAAGGTGGCGAAACGCGCGGTAATCTGGCTGCTGGTGGCCGTGGTGAAGCCCGTCCGCTGAGCGACAGCGACTGGGAAATTGCGCGTCGCGTAGGCCCAACGCTGAAAGCCAAAGGACTGATTTTTGTCGGTCTGGATATCATCGGTGATAAACTGACTGAAGTTAACGTGACCAGCCCAACCTGCGTGCGTGAAATCGAGGCCGCGTTCCCGATATCGGTCACTGGCATGCTGATGGATGCCATTGAGAAACGCCTGGGCTGATGCCGTCGGAGTTTCCACTCCGTGAACACCCAAAACCGGCGCTGCCGCGGCAGCGCCGGTTATTTTTGGTATACGAGTGATAATGAATTTACAGCATCATTTTTTAATTGCGATGCCATCGCTGCAGGACCCGCTATTCAAACGCTCCGTGGTGTATATCTGCGAGCACAATGAAGATGGCGCTATGGGTTTGATTGTAAATAAGCCAATGGAAAACCTGACGGTCGAAGGCATTCTTAAAAAGCTTAAAATTAGCGCATCCGAACGCGATCCTGCCATCAAACTGGACAAGCCGGTGTTTGCCGGAGGTCCGCTGGCGGAAGATCGTGGTTTCATCCTGCACTCGGCGCAGCACATTTACTCCTCAAGCATTCGTATTTCAGACACCACGGTGATCACTACCTCGCGCGATGTGCTGGAAGCGATCGGCACCGCCTCTCAACCAGATAACGTGCTGGTCGCGCTGGGTTATTGCGCCTGGGAGAAAGGACAGCTTGAAGATGAGCTGCTGGAGAATGCCTGGCTCACCTCACCCGCTAATACCAATATTCTGTTCCAGACGCCAATTGCAGAGCGTTGGCGCGAGGCAGCACGCGGTTTGGGTGTCGATATTCATAATATCGCCACCGATGCAGGACATGCTTGATGGCCAATGAAACCTTACTGGGCTTCGATTTCGGCACCAAAAGCATCGGCGTCGCCATTGGTCAGCAACTGACGGGCACCGCCCGCGCGTTAACGGCGCTAAAAGCGCAGGATGGCACGCCAAACTGGAATCTGATTGAAAAGCTGCTGAAAGAGTGGCAGCCCGATTATGTGGTGGTAGGTTTGCCGCTGAATATGGATGGTACCGAACAGGAGCTGACTGCACGCGCGCGTAAGTTTGCCAATCGCCTGCATGGCCGTTTTGGCGTGCGCGTTGAGTTGCAGGATGAGCGCCTGAGCACCGTAGAAGCGCGTGCCGACCTGTTTGAACGCGGCGGCTTTCGTGCGTTGCAGAAAGGCCAGGTCGATTCACAATCGGCGGTAATTATCCTCGAAGATTGGTTTGAGACGCATTAAACCCTTACCCGTTATCTCATCCAGATCTGTCACATACCATAGCGGCGCGATTTATCGCGCGTATAAATGGCGGCACCATGACCATCCATGCATTGCGCAATAAATTGCGCCGCTACGATTTGTACTCAATCCCATCAAATCAATCCCGCCATCTGACGTCCCTGCTCGCTCTGCGCGAACGTTTGCATGCCAGCCTGCGCGCCGGTTTGCAATACGCCTGGCAACTGATGCATTTTGCCCTCGCGGATCAGGTTCGCCACCGCGGGTGTCGCCACCAGCACTTCAAACAAGCCAATGCGCCCGCCCGCTTTTGCCGGAACTAAACGTTGCGCCAACACCGCTTTCAGGCTGCCCGCTAATTGGGTGCGCACCAGGTTTTTCTCCTCGGCGGGAAACACATCCACCAGCCGATCAACCGCCTGCGTTGCGCCACGCGTATGGAGCGTAGCCAGCACCAGATGACCGGTTTCCGCTGCAGTGAGCGCCAGGCGAATAGTTTCACTGTCGCGCAGTTCACCAAGCAGAATCACATCAGGATCTTCCCGCAGCGCAGCTTTCAGCCCGTGCTGAAACGAGGCGCAGTGCGCACCGACTTCGCGCTGTTGAATCAACGAGCGTTGGCTGCGATGCACAAACTCAATCGGATCTTCAAGCGTCAGAATATGCCGCGCCTGCTGGCGATTCAGGCAATCCACCATGGCCGCCAGCGTGGTGGATTTGCCGCTACCGGTGGCACCAGTAATTAAAATCAGCCCCTCTTCCAGCTGTAAAAGTTGGCTCATCACTTCGGGCAAATGCAGGCTAATGAGATCGGGTGCCCTGCTGGCAATCAGCCGCAGCGCCAGCGATAACCCATGTCGCTGCATAAACAGGTTGGCGCGCAGTCGTTCGCCGCAGGCAAGCGTGATGGCAAAATCAACGTGTCCATTCTCCTCCAGCTCGGCCTGCTGCGGCGCTGTGAGCCACTGCTGCATAAAGTCTTCGAGCCAGCCGCCATCCAGCGCGCTTTGCTGCGGAATCGGCTCCAGCACGCCTTGCCGACGCCAGTGCGGTAAATGTCCGCTGCAAAGGTGCAGATCGGCGGCGTTATGCTTTACACTAAGGGCCACAATTTCATCCAACTCCATTTAACTTCTCCTGACTATGACTTCCATTGAGCACAACTTACAGCAAGTGCGTGAGCGTATCGCCGCTGCCGCCGCACGTTGCGGCCGCGCGCCAGAAGAAATTACCCTGCTTGCAGTGAGCAAAACCAAACCTGCGAGCGCGGTCGCAGAAGCCATTGCCGCTGGACAACAGGCGTTCGGTGAAAATTACGTACAGGAAGGGGTTGAAAAAGTGGCGGAACTGGCCGCACATCCTGATTTGCAATGGCACTTTATCGGCCCGCTGCAATCCAATAAAAGCCGCCTGGTGGCGGAAAACTTCGCCTGGTGCCACACCGTTGACCGGCAGCGCATTGCGCAGCGCCTGAACGATCAGCGCCCAGCGTCATTGCCGCCGCTCAACGTGTTAATTCAGGTAAATATCAGTGACGAAAACAGCAAATCTGGCATCATGCTGGAGGCGTTGCCGGAGCTGGCTCAGCAGATAGCGGCGTTGCCGCAGCTACGTCTGCGTGGGCTGATGGCCATTCCGGCGCCCGAGTCGGAATACGCGCGGCAACTGGCAGTGTGTCAGCAGATGGCTGCCGCGTTTCAGGCCTTAAAGCAGGACTATCCTGACGTCGATACGCTTTCTCTGGGAATGAGCGACGATATGGACGCGGCAATCGCCGCGGGCAGCACCATGGTGCGTATTGGCACCGCCGTTTTTGGCGCGCGGGATTATGCGCGACCTTCACAACAATAATTGAGGAACCTCATGTTAACACTGACGTTTTTAGTCAAAACGCTGATCGATTTGTACGTGATGGTGCTGCTGCTGCGCATCTGGATGCAGTGGTCGCGCTGTGACTTCTACAACCCGCTGGCGCAGTTTGTCGTGAAGATCACTCAACCGATTATCAAGCCGCTGCGCCGCGTGATTCCTGCGATTGGCCCGATTGATACCGCGTCGCTGCTGCTGGCCTTTGTGCTGACCACGCTGAAATATCCGATCCTGTTGCTGATTCAGGTCGGCGTGTTCTCGGTTGATCCCACCAACCTCTTGGTTGGCTTGCTGTCGCTAGTGAAATCCGCCGGTTATCTGGTGTTCTGGGTGATCATCATTCGCTCGCTGATGAGCTGGATCAGCCAGGGCCGCGGTCCGGTGGATCAGGTTTTGCTGCAGTTGACTGAACCGCTGATGTCGCCAATTCGTCGTATTCTGCCTGCGATGGGCGGTATCGATTTCTCTGCCATGATTGTGATTCTGGTGCTGTACGCACTGAATTTCCTCGGCATGGACCTGTTCCCAGGTCTCTGGTATTTGCTGTAATTCGTTAATCTGGAACTGTTATGCAAAAAGTTGTTCTCGCGACCGGTAATCCGGGCAAAGTTCGTGAACTGGCCGATCTGTTAGCGGCCTTCGGACTGGATATCGTGGCGCAAACCGACCTCGGCGTTGAGTCGGCGGAAGAAACCGGCCTGACCTTCATCGAAAACGCCATCCTGAAAGCGCGTCATGCGGCGGAGATTACCGGTTTACCGGCGATTGCCGACGATTCCGGCCTGGCGGTAGACGCGCTGGGCGGCGCGCCGGGCATTTACTCCGCGCGCTATGCAGGCGTTGACGCCAGCGATCGGCAAAATCTGGATAAGCTGCTGGTGGCGCTGGAAAACGTGCCGGATGGCGAACGTCAGGCGCAGTTCCACTGCGTGCTGGTTTATCTGCGTCACGCCGCCGATCCCACGCCGCTGGTGTTCCACGGTAGCTGGGCCGGGGAAATCACCCGCGCGGCAGCGGGCGCAGGCGGCTTTGGTTACGATCCCATCTTCTATCTACCTGAATTAGGTAAAACGGCGGCAGAGCTGAGTAAAGACGAAAAGCGCGCCGTCTCTCACCGTGGTAAAGCATTGACGCTGCTGCTGGAAGCGATGCGCAATGCCTGAGTTACCTCCGTTAAGCCTGTACATCCACATTCCATGGTGTGTGCAGAAATGTCCGTACTGTGATTTCAACTCTCACGCGTTAAAAGGCGAGGTGCCGCACATTGAGTATGTGCAGCACCTGCTCAACGATCTCGAACAGGATTTACCGCTGACAGGTGGGCGCGAAGTGCGCACTATCTTTATCGGCGGCGGTACGCCAAGCCTGCTGAGCAGTAATGCGATGCAGATGTTGATGGATGGCGTGCGTGCGCGATTGCCGCTGGCTGCCGATGCAGAAATCACCATGGAAGCCAATCCGGGCACCGTTGAAGCCGATCGCTTTAGTGGCTACCAGAAAGCCGGTATTAACCGTATTTCGATTGGCGTGCAGAGCTTTAGCCCGCAAAAACTTGAACGTCTTGGCCGCATTCACGGGCCGCAAGAAGCGGTACGTGCAGCGCAGCTGGCGGAAGGTTTAGGCCTGCGCAGTTTTAACCTCGATCTGATGCACGGTTTGCCGGATCAGTCGCTGGAAGAAGCGCTGGATGATTTGCGCCAGGCAATTGCGCTCAATCCGCCGCATCTGTCGTGGTATCAGCTGACGATTGAGCCGAATACCTTGTTTGGTTCGCGCCCGCCGACGCTGCCGGATGACGATGCGCTGTGGGATATCTTTGAGCAAGGTCATCAACTGCTGAGCGCCGCAGGCTATCAGCAGTATGAAACCTCGGCGTATGCTAAACCGGGTTATCGCTGCGAGCACAATCTCAACTATTGGCGCTTCGGTGATTATCTTGGCATTGGTTGCGGCGCACACGGCAAGCTGACGCAGCCGGATGGTCGCATCGTGCGTACGGTGAAAACGCGCCATCCGCGCGGCTTTATGAAGGGTAATTACCTCGATAAGCAGCACGACGTAGCCGAGAACGATAAACCGTTCGAGTTCTTTATGAACCGTTTCCGCCTGCTGGAAGCGGCACCGCGCGCAGATTTCCGTCGCTACACCGGCATGAATGAGCAAGTGATTCGTCCGCAAATTGATGCGGCGATAAGTGCGGGATACGTGGTGGAAACCAGCGAGAACTGGCAGATTACCGAAAAAGGGAAGTTGTTCCTGAATTCGCTGTTGGAGCTGTTCCTGAGCGATGATGAGTAAATCTGTAATGGGATCGCTGTGCATGGCGATCTTGCAGCGGAGCACTTCTAATGTTGTAAGGTGCGCAATAATGCGCACCGAGTTAACATAGCTACGTTTGGTTTAATCGTCGTGCATAACGATTAAATTACCTTAGCCGTAAGCAAGCTCAATTTCCTGATTGACCAACAGCGTGTAATTTTCTTTGCTATTGGTTATCAGCTTCCAGCTTTCACCACCGACCTGTACGTTATTCTGCGAAATTGACCAACCCTCGCGCCACTCCGCCTGATCAATAATAACGCGGTCGCCCCTATCGCCATCAATCATCAGCTGTTGCGTGCCATCGTTAATAAATAACCCGTTGCCGCCTTCGGTGAGCAGTGCGGTCAAATCCAGCTTGAGGGTATTATTGCCTTGTCCGGTAATATCCACCTGTTGCAAACCTTCAATACGTTCAACGATATCTGAAAAATCAATGTGCTGTTCTGCACCGTCAAAAACAAGTTTTCCGGTTTGAATCGCATCGATTGGCTGAGTAGTAATTAACCAGCTAGCTACATCAATAATATGCAATTCACCGGCGGCTGGCGCATAAATTGGCGCGGCTTCATTCGACGCGATACTTTTAACCCCGGTGCCTTCTCCGCTGCCCCAGGTCATGGTATCAATAGTCCAGCCAACATCATTGTAGGTTTTTACCCAACCATAGAACCAATAGTAACAGTAGGTATCGGGATCGGCCGCTGAATGTACCTCAATATACCCTATCGGCTTTTCTGCACTCGCCTTATAGTTAAATTGATAACTCTGCGATTCGTAATTAATAGTGCCACTTTGTGCCAGCGCCTGGATAGCAAGTAACGTACCGTCCGGTGAGTAAACTTTCACTTTTGCATTGCTATTATGCAGGTTAGCATAATTAAACGCGACAAAGTCTGTTTCACCAAAATCATATTTAACAATTGAGTTATCCAGCATCGTCACCGCCCGACCATGGTAATAATCGGTATGGGTTTTTATATTCGACATGATGCCCGTGTGAAAGGTATTAATTGCATCGCCATGCTTTAACTCGGTGACTTTGAGCTTGCCGTATTGATATGTTTGCCCGGTTGCCCAGTTATCATTACTTCTGAGCTCCCAGTCTTCACTGTTTCTTTCATACTTCGGCACAGATTTGTAATTCACCGAGTAGTTCTGTGAAGGAATGCTTTTATTTCCTGCGGTATCAACTGCCTCAACCGTGAAATTATTATAGCCTTCTCTCATATCACGATTAGGCGTAATCACCCAGTCACCCGCGCCATTTGCCTGTGCTATGCCGGCAGGCACCCCATCCTGATAAAGCGTGACGCTGCTGTAAGCTTCGGCTTTGCCTCTGAAGTCTAAGCGTGTATCGTCCGTTGTTTGACCCGATGCAATATTGCCTTGCTGCTTGCCCACGTCATCCCAGGCCTGAACGATGGTAGGCTGCGTGGTGGAACCATCAACAACCAGCGTCGTGGTACCGCTCCATTTACTGACGTTACCTGCGTGATCGATACTGCGAACCCGGAAATTCCAGCTACCATCGGCCAGATCAACTGGCGGCGTCCATTGCCAGTTACCATTACTGTCGACATTCACCGTCGCGGTTGTAATCCAGCTTCCATTCTTGCCAGCATACTGCACGCGCACATATTCACCGGGCTCACCACTACCGTGTAATTCTGGTCGGCGATCGTCGGTTGCCTTAGTAAAATCAAACTGCCCACGATTAAGACCCACGTCATCCTGATAATATTTTATTACTGCGTTATCAGGATTCAGCGTGTCTAATTCGAAGTTCCATTTCTGTGAGGATGGGCTGCGGTTATCAGCACGGTCTACCGCAACGGCACTGAGTTCATAATTTCCGTCTTTGGGTAAATTAACTTCCACTTCCCATTCACCGCGAGCATTAGCTTTTACTGAGGCCAGCGGCGTTTTATTGTTTTTATTATAGATGTACACAATGCTGTTTGCTTCCGCATTGCCACGGACGACAGGATTTGGATCGTTGGTGTATCCATTGCGCTTAATGCTTTCACCATTTTGCACACCGCCAGCAACGTCATCTTCAATAGCAATAATTGCAGGTTGTGCTGGTGGAATGGTATCAACATTATAAGCCACGGTAACAGGCGTTCCGATATTTCCCGCGAAATCTACCGGGGTAAAACTCAGGCTATATTCACCATCACTGAGCGGGCGTACTGGTGTCCATTCAATCGCACCGTTACGCACGGGCAGGGTTATTACCTGATTGCCATTCAGGGTAACTATGATCTGCTTTGTATCGGGTGAAGTGACTTCGACATACCAGCTCTTTTGTGGATCGTTATACCAGCCGGGTAATGCGTGGACGATAATATCGTCTGAATATAACCAGTCCGGATTAATGGCTGCTTTAGAACTTTCTTTATCTTGTTTATCTTGATTAGCGACATGTGGATTAACAACGATAAAATCATCAGAGAAATCAAAATTAATACTCATAACCACCTCGATGTGAAATATATTAAACGAGGTGTTATATTCTCACCGCTCAAATGACCCATTAACAAGAAGCGTCTTAATCTAAAAAAGACGCTTTCAAGTTAAATAATTTGTCACTAAGGCGATTTCAAGACATTTCACGTTTTAAGTAAATACAACAAGACATCAAATAAAACCAGCTTATCTTGTCATTTACCATAAAATAAAAAAAAGATAATCTTCTAGGTTTATCAACGCGAAATTATCTTATATAATCTGTAAAGATTGATAATTTTATTGAATCCCTTTTATCAATTCTGAGCGTTGTTTTTCTAACACCGTCACGCGATTACACACCTCGTGACCAAAATTCTGGAAATCTTGTTCCTGTTTATTCCATTCCGCCTGCACCGATTGCTGTAAGCCACCAAGGTTGCCCATGATCGCCTGTAGCGGATTGCTGCCGTTCGCCGCCTGGCTGCTGCCCATTTCGTTCAGGCTATCCTGCATGATGCCGCCAAGCGTGCTTTGCACCAGTTTCTCGCCGTCAGCACGAACCTGGTCGATAGCCTGATGGTGGAACGTCAGCCCATCTGGACGATGCTCAATAATACGGTTCATCTGCTCTTTAAGTTGACCATCCAGCTTAGTCAGGCGATTGCGCACGTTGCTGTTCGCGCCGAGCTTTTCAACAATCACTTTATCCAGCGCCACACGGCTGCGCTCCAGACGCGAAGTCGCCCCGCTATCGATCCACGGCAAATCGCGGCGCAGCGCCGTTTGATAATCAATGGCTTTCTGGCGATCAGCGTTATCCACGTTGACCTTTTGGCCATTGAACTGCACATCGCCCTGCGGAGTGATTTCGAGGTTGCCGTTGGTTCCCACCACCTGCACGCTCTGCGGTTTAACGATCACATCATCCTGTGGCTTAACGCTGCATTCATATGCAGCCTGAGCCTGAGTTGCCGCCAGCAGCAGCGCGGCGATAAGTGCCTTACGAACCATGAAATCTCCCTTTTTTACAGGCTTGAAGGTCGGGCGTTGAGCGTCGCAGCCATTTTTGTGCCGGCCAGCGCACAGCATCCGGAGCGTACATGAGTACGTGAGGAATGCGAGCACTGCCCGGTGCAAAAAGGGCAAGTAAGCTAGCCCGATACGATCTTTAGTCCCACCAAACGTCGAAGAGTTCAGTTACCTGCACATCAGACAGGTTGTGGGCTTCCAGCCATTTGCGCACCAGCTCGCGGTGCTCATCGGTGCATTTGCCGGTTTCCTGCAGGCAAACCAGACCTTCCCACACCAGATAACCGCTGCCGTCATACGCCAGACCGTTCGGCGCGATCACTTCATTAATGAACTGATCAACGGTGGCGTCGATTTGCTGCTCAGTAGTGCCTTCGGCAAAACGCCAGGCGACGGAAAAACCTAATTCCTGAAACTCATCAATATGCAGTTTTTTACGCAAACGACGGCTACGCTGTACGGCCATTATTTCACCCTCTCAAACATCAGATCCCATACGCCATGGCCCAGTCGCTGCCCGCGCTGCTCAAACTTAGTTAACGGACGCGTTTCGGGACGCGGCACGTAATTGTTACTTTCCGACTGATTTTTATATCCGTCGATGCTGCTCATCACGTCTAACATGTGTTCGGCGTAGGCTTCCCAATCGGTCGCCATATGGAATACGCCGCCCAGCTTCAACTTGCGCATCACCAGCTCAGCAAACGGCACCTGCACGATGCGGCGTTTGTTATGGCGCGCTTTGTGCCACGGATCCGGGAAGAACAGCTGCACCATGCGCAGCGAGTTATCCGGAATCATCTTCTGCAGCACTTCCACCGCGTCGTGACACATCACGCGCAGGTTCTCAACGCCCGCTTCTTTGGCAGAAGCCAGGCAAGCGCCCACGCCCGGCGCATGCACTTCCAGGCCGAGGAAGTTTTGATGCGGATTATTCTGCGCCATGGTCACCAGCGAGGCGCCCATACCGAAACCGATCTCCAGCACCACCGGCGCTTCGCGGCCAAACAGCGTCACCAGATCCAGCGGCTCCTGCTGGAACTCCACGCCCATCTCCGGCCATAAATTATCAAGCGCGAGCTGCTGTCCTTTCGTTAAGCGCCCCTGACGGCGCACAAAACTGCGGATACGGCGTAATGGCCGCCCGTTCTCATCAAATTCTGGGGTGATGACGTCATTAATCATGTTGAAGCCTGCTGGTTAGCCTGTTCTGGGAAACGGGCATTATGCAAAGTTAGAAAGCAGAAGCAAGCCTTTGCAATGTTCCGGTTTACACCCAGAGGTCTCTGTGCTGGAATTCCTGCCTGATTGTAGAGTAAACACGGAAAATTTCCTTCTTATGATGCAAGCGCCGACGTTCGCGCAACAAGTGCTGGATTGGTATCAGCGCTTCGGTCGCAAAACCCTGCCGTGGCAGCAGGAGAAAACGCCGTACAAGGTATGGCTCTCTGAAGTGATGCTGCAGCAAACCCAAGTTGCTACCGTCATTCCCTATTTTGAACGTTTTATGGCGCGCTTCCCCACGGTGGCCGATCTGGCGGCTGCACCGCTGGATGAAGTGCTGCATCTATGGACCGGCCTTGGCTATTACGCGCGTGCGCGCAACTTGCACAAAGCGGCGAAACAGGTGGTGGAAAAGCACGGCGGCGAGTTCCCGCGTAACTTTGACGATGTCGCGGCGCTGCCGGGCATTGGTCGCTCCACTGCGGGCGCGGTGTTATCGCTGTCGTTGGGTCTGCATTTCCCGATTCTGGACGGCAACGTAAAACGCGTGTTGGCGCGCTGCTACGCGGTCGGCGGTTGGCCGGGCAAAAAGGACGTGGAGAAACGGCTGTGGCAGATCAGCGAAGAGGTCACGCCCGCAAAGGGCGTCAGCCAGTTCAATCAGGCGATGATGGACCTTGGCGCGTTAGTATGTACTCGCTCACGTCCTAAATGCGAAATTTGCCCTCTTAGCAGCGGCTGCGTCGCCTATGCCAACAGCAGCTGGGCCGAGTATCCAGGCAAAAAACCGAAGCAGATCTTGCCGGAACGTAGCGGCTGGATGTTGATGATGCAGGATGGCGATGACGTGTGGTTAGCGCAGCGTCCGCCGGTTGGCCTGTGGGGCGGGTTATTCTGCTTCCCACAGTTTACAAGTGAGCAAGCGCTAACTGACTGGCTAACCGAGCGCGGCATTCATACCAAACCGCAGCAGCTCACGGCCTTCCGTCACACCTTTAGCCATTTCCACTTAGACATTGTGCCTATGTGGCTAGCGTGGCCTTCCGCTGGGTCGCTGATGGATGAAGCGGGCGGTCTCTGGTATAACTTAGCGCAACCACCGTCAGTGGGTTTGGCGGCGCCGGTTGAGCGCTTACTGCATGAATTGCGCCATCCCCAGCAGCTAAAACTGCATTCAAGAGTGACCGAAGAGGAAGAGTAATGAGCCGCACCATTTTTTGTACTTATCTGCAACGCGACGCTGAAGGCCAGGACTTTCAGCTCTATCCTGGCGAGTTGGGTAAGCGCATCTTTAACGAGATCTCTAAAGAAGCCTGGCAGCAGTGGATGTCCAAGCAAACCATGCTGATCAACGAAAAGAAATTGAGCATGATGAATCCGGAAGATCGCAAAGTGCTGGAGAAGGAGATGATTAATTTCCTGTTCGAAGGCAAAGATGTGCACATTGAAGGTTACACCCCGCCAGAAAAATAACCGTTCAGGGCTTCCCATTGAGGCCCTCTTTTTCGATTCAGGCACGCATTAACAAATGAATAAAAAACTGATAGCGCTATTAGTGATTGCACCACTTTTGGTCTCCTGCTCCGGACAAAAAAAATCGCCGTTTCATGAAGAGTGGGTTAAGGACACCAACGGTTTTGATATTTTAATGGGGCAGTTTGCCCACAATATTGAAAACATTTGGGGAATCAATGAAGTTCTGATCGCCGGACCGAAAGATTACGTCAAATACAGCGACGGCTATTACACCCGCAGCCACATCAACTTTGACAGCGGTAGCATCACCATTGAGACCATTTCCGGCACCGATCCGATGGCCAGCCTGCGTCAGGCAATCATCACCACGCTGTTAATTGGCGAAGATCCCGGCAATGTCGATCTCTACTCCGATGTCAACGATATTCAAATCAGTAAAGAGCCGTTGTTGTACGGCCAGGTGCTGGATAATACCGGTCAGCCGATTCGCTGGCAGGGTCGCGCCGGCAGCTTTGCGGATTACCTGATTCAAAACAAACTGCAGAAACGCACTTCCGGCCTGCACGTCATCTGGTCGGTCACCATTCCGATGGTACCGAACCACCTCGACAAGCGTGCGCACAAATATCTGCCGATGGTGCGTAAAGCCGCTGAGCAATATGGCGTGGATGCGTCACTGATTCTGGCGATTATGCAGATTGAATCGAGCTTCAACCCGTATGCGGTGAGCCATGCCGATGCGCTGGGATTGATGCAGGTGGTGCAGCATACCGCCGGTGTCGATGTGTTCCGCATGAAGGGTAAAGGCGGCAAACCAAGCCGCAGTTATCTGCTTGATCCCGAGAATAATATTGATGCGGGCACCGCGTATTTGTCGCTGCTGCAGAGAAGTTATTTGGGTGGCATTCAGGATCCGGTTTCACGGCGTTATGCGGTGATTACGGCCTACAACGGCGGTGCGGGCAGCGTGCTGCGCGTGTTCTCCAGCGATAAAGATCGCGCCTTCTCGTCGATTAACGGTATGTCGCCAGCGGAGGTGTATCAGACGCTGACGACCAACCATCCTTCGGCAGAGTCGCGACGTTATCTGTATAAAGTGAGCCAGGCGCAGCGCAGTTATCGTCGATTCTAAGATAGTGCGATGATTGAAACGGTGGGCATAAATGCCCACCCTCCGTGTAAGGTCGCCATTCATGGCGACCTTGTTAAACCATCATATTCGCCACCAAATACTTACGCCCGCTTTCATCTTCCTCGGTGTAAACCCCTTGCAGCTCTGGCGAGAAGCCCGGTAGCAGATTGATGCCCTCTTCCAGCGCGAGGAAATAGCGCTGCACTGCGCCGCCCCACACTTCGCCAGGCACCACGCACAGCACGCCCGGCGGATAGGGCAATGCGCCTTCTGCCGCAATGCGCCCTTCGGCTTTGGCAATCGGCACCAGCTCCACTTCGCCACGAATATAAGCCTGATGCGCATCCTGCGGATTCACCTTCACCGGAGGGAAGCATGCGGAACGGAACATCGCCTTCTGCAGATCTTTGACGTCGAAACTGACATAAAGATCGTGCATCTCCTGACACAAACGACGCAGCGTATAACCTTTGTAGCGTTCAATATTTTTGCGATAAACGCTCGGCAGCACTTCCGCCAGTAGCGCATCCTCGCGCACGTGCTGCTCAAACTGCACCAACATCGCCACCAGATGCGCCATTTTCTCCGGCGTTTCTGCTGGCGTCATCAGGAACAGAATCGAGTTAAGATCGCACTTCTCCGGCACAATGCCGTTCTCGCGCAAATAGTTGGCCAGAATGGTCGCTGGAATGCCAAAACGGGTGTACTCACCGCTGGCTGCATCAATGCCCGGCGTAGTCAGCAGCAGCTTGCAGGGATCAACCAGATACTGTTGCTGCGCGTAGCCGGCAAAACCGTGCCACTTCGCGCCCGGTTCAAGACTGAAGTAAGCGGGATCGGCGGCGATGGCTTCAGTTTCTGCCGCTTGCCATAGCTTGCCGTGTACTTTCTCCGGCAGGAACGGCTGAATCATCTCACAACGTTCCAGAATCGCTTTGCGCGCATCAATGCCGATGGTGACGCACTCGTGCCACATGCTGCGCCCCGCCTCGCCTTGGTGCATGCGGGCGTTAATATCCAGCGCCGCAAACAGCGGATAAAACGGGCTGGTTGAGGCGTGCAGCATAAACGCATTATTGAGGCGCTTGTGTGGACAGAAACGCTTCTGCCCACGGATGTGATTGTCTTTCTTGTGAATCTGCGAAGTCTGTGAGAAACCGGCCAGCTGCTTGTGCACCGACTGCGTGACAAAGATGCCCGGATCGTTGGCGTTCAACGTCAGCGTTAACGGCGAGCAGCCGGCCATCAGCGGGATGAACTGCTCGTAACCAACCCACGCTGAATCAAACAGGATGTAATCGCACAGATGTCCGATACGATCGACCACCTGGCGCGCGTTGTACACCGTGCCGTCGTAAGTGCCGAGCTGAATTATCGCCAGGCGGAATGGGCGCTCATCGTTGGCACGTTCGGGTGCCACTTTGGCGATTTGATCACGCAGATAAGCATCGTCAAAACAATGCGCATCAATGCCGCCGATAAAGCCAAACGGATTGCGCGCCGCTTCCAAATATACCGGCGTTGCGCCCGCCTGAATCAACGCGCCATGATGATTGGATTTGTGGTTATTGCGGTCAAACAGCACCAAATCGCCGCGCGTTAACAGCGCGTTGGTCACCACTTTATTGGCGCTGGAGGTGCCGTTGAGCACAAAGTAGGTTTTATCGGCGTTAAACACTTTCGCCGCAAACTTCTGCGCATCTTTAGCTGAGCCTTCGTGGATCAGCAGATCGCCGAGCTTAACGTCGGCGTTACACATATCAGAACGGAATACGTTCTCGCCGTAGAACTCATAAAACTGACGACCCGCCGGATGTTTGCGGAAGAAAGCGCCACCCTGATGTCCCGGACAGGCAAACGTGCTGTTTTGCATATCGACGTAGCGCGTGAGCGTGTCGAAGAACGGCGGTAGCAACTCAGCTTCATACGCTTGCGCGGCGTCTTCCAGCGCATCCCACTCTTCTGGCGCACCGTTGATTTCACCGGTGACGCCCGGCAGCTTCAGCACTTCTTCATCGAACGCATTGGCAACAAACACCGGCAGATTAAAGCCGATCTTGCGCAACAGCGTCAGCACGCCACTGCGCGTGTCTGAAAGGGTGATCACTACCGCAGCGACATCGGTAAAGTCGGTATTGTCCAGCGTCACCACGTCGCGCGCGGTGTTGAGACTAAGGGTTGGCGCTACAGCAACGCTGGCAGCAATTTTCAATGGGTTCATAACACAAATCCCTGAGAGAGGATGAGTGGGTGCCGATGGCACAGCAATGAGGAGATTTCCTCGGCGAAAGTCATAAGGGAGTTGATCACTGACTGGGGCGCAATCATGTCATCTTTTTTTTGCGGGAACAACCCGCGGCGGGTAAGGGTTGGGTAAGGGAAAAAAAGGAGTAGTATTACCCCACTTTCCTCAACCAGCCGGAGGCTGCATGTTCAAGGCATTGGTCATTGAAAATGACGAACAGGGCTACCGTACATCTCTGAAAGATCTGTCAGAAAAACAGTTGCCAGATCAGGATGTCACCCTCGAAGTAAGCTACTCCACCCTCAACTACAAAGACGCGCTTGCCATCTGCAATAAAGGCCCGATTGTGCGGCAATTCCCGATGGTGCCGGGCATCGATTTTGTGGGTCGGGTGATCAGCAGTCGCCATGCCGAATGGCAGCAAGACGACGTGGCGCTGCTCACCGGTTGGGGTGTAGGCGAGAAACATTGGGGTGGACTGGCGCAGAAAGCCAGCGTGTCGGGCGACTGGCTGGTGAAAGTCCCCGCCGCACTTAGCCCGCTGCAAACCATGGCGATTGGCACCGCTGGCCTCACCGCCATGTTGTGCGTACTGGCGCTGGAAAAACAGGGCATCACACCTCAGCACGGCCCGGTTTTAGTGACGGGCGCGAGCGGCGGCGTGGGCAGCTTCAGCGTCAGCCTGCTGGCGCGTCTCGGCTATGACGTGGTGGCTTCGAGCGGTCGTGCCAGCGACAGCGATTACCTGATCAACACGCTGGGCGCTACGTCGATTATCGATCGCGCGGAACTGAATGAGCCTGGCAAACCGCTGGCGAAAGAGCGCTGGGCGGCGGCGATTGATAGCGTCGGCAGCCACACGCTGGCCAATGTGCTGGCGGGCATCAAGCGCGATGGCGTGGTAGCCGCGTGCGGCATGGCGCAGGGTTTGGATCTGCCGACCAGCGTCGCGCCGTTCATTCTGCGCGGCGTGATTCTGGCGGGCGTGGATAGCGTGATGTGCGCGAAACCGCTGCGTCAGCAGGCGTGGCAGCGTCTGGCGGAATTGGTGGATGGCGAATTATTGCAGCAGTTAACCAAGGTGATTCCGCTAAGCGCAGCGCGTGAAGGCGCCGAGCAGTTGCTGGCCGGTCAGGTGCGTGGTCGGTTGATTGTTGATTGCCGCTGATGTGTTCGTAGGGTCGCCATTCATGGCGACCTTGTACGCATGAATCGCGGACTGGTGGGCATGAATGCCCACCCTACGAAAACCCAGGCATTGCCATCATGCTCGCAACTGAATCTGCGGCCTGCCCTTTCCCTCCTTTATCACCACATCCAGCTCCGCCTGATACCACCGCGTCAGCGTGTCTTCGTTCATCACTTCCTGCGGTGCGCCCTCTGCCACCAGCTTGCCTTGATGCAGCAGCAGCACGCGATCCGACCACAGCGACGCGAGATTTAGATCGTGCAGCACGGTGCAGACGCTAAAGCGTCCGTTGCGCGTCAGGCGATGCAGCAAACGCAAACTGTGCTGCTGCCAGAACAGATCGAGCGCTGACGTCGGTTCGTCAAGAAACAGCCAACCGCGCGGACCGTCGTCGTGCCATAGCTGCGCCAGCACGCGCGCCAGCTGCACGCGCTGCTGTTCACCGCCGGAGAGCGATCGATAATCGCGCTTTGCCAGTTCAAGACTGCCGGTGAGATGCATCACCTCATCAATTACCGTTTTCGATTGGCTGGCTGGCCACGGCGCGCGGCCCATCGCCACCACGTCGGCAGCGGGCAGCGGAAAACTGACGCTATTTTGCTGACGCATCACCGCGCGGCGCTGCGCCAGCGGTTCGCGCGGCCAGTCGTTTAACGGTCGATCGCCAAGCCAGCATTGGCCGGATTCCGGCATGAGAAACCCGGTCAACAGCCGCAGCAGCGTGGATTTCCCCGCACCGTTCGGGCCGATCAGCGCGACCATTTCGCCAGGCTGCAAGCTCAGTGAAACGTCATCGATTAAAGCGCGTGAGCCGTGGCTGAAGCGCAGGCCACGCGCTTGCAGGCAATCACTCATTCATCCCCCTTGGGCTGGCGCAGAATCAGCCAGAGAAACCACGGGCCGCCCAGCAGGCTGGTTAACAGGCCCACCGGCATTTCCGCCGGAACCACCACCGTGCGCGCCAGTGTATCGGCTAGCAGCAGCAAAATTGCGCCCGCCAGTGCCGAACCGGGCAGCATCCAGCGATGATCGCTGCCGAGACAGAAACGCATCAGGTGCGGCACCACTAAACCGACAAATCCGATAATGCCGCTCACCGCCACGGCGGTACCCACCAGCAAGGCGCTCAGCACCAGCAGCTGACGCTGCGTGCGCTTAACGTCGATGCCCATGTAATGCGCATCCTCTTCACCAAGTTGCAGCAAATTGAGACGACGCGCGCGCAGCTGAATCGCCATCAGCGCCGGCAGAATCAGCACCGCGCACACCGCCAGACTCGGCCACTGTGCCGCACTCAAACTGCCCATGCCCCACAGCGCCAGCTGACGTAGCTGCTGATCGTTACTCAGCCATGACAGCACGCCAACCGCCGCGCCGCACAAGGCATTGATGGCGATGCCGACCAGCAGCAGGCGCGACAAATTGCCTAACGCCATACGGCTAAAACTGAAGATCAGCAGCGTTACCACCAAACTGCCGATAAAGGCGGCAATGCTCGGCAGCCACAGCGCCAGCAGCGGCGGTAAGCCAAGCGGAATGATGATTGAGAGCGCCACCGCTAAACCCGCGCCGCTGCTGATGCCGAGCAAGCCGGGATCGGCCAGTGGATTGCGAAACAATCCCTGCATCACCGCGCCGGATACCGCCAGCGCCATGCCGAGCAGCACAGCCAGCAGCACGCGCGGCAGGCGGATGTTGATCCAAATTTGCCATGTCATATCGCTGAACGGCGCACGCCACAAGGTACGCATGGAAAGTGGCATTGCGCCGAAGTTGGCGGCCAGCAGCATACACATCACCATGCTGATGCCCATCAAACACAACCAGCGCAGCACAGAGGTATTAGTCATGTTTTTCCCCTAAATCATTCAAGGTGCAGGAAGGCAGCAAGTGTGCGCATCCCCAGAAGCTTACATCAGTAAGTGACTGGGGTGAGGACACGCAGCTAACGTGCCTGCGGCTTGAAGTATGACGGGGAAGCGGCTTCGGCGGCGTGACGCAACTTGATGAGAACGCCCGGCGTATCCAGGCCAAAGCTCAGCAGCGCCATTTCATCGACCACCAGCAACGCGCGATGCTGACCGGCCGGCGTCATTGCCAAACCGGGCAGCGCCCACACTTTCTCTTCGCCGCCCAGCGTACGCAGGCCATCTTCACCTACCACGATCAGATCCGGCGCCGCCGCGACCACGCCTTCCTGCGACAGCTGCTGGTAATGCGGCACCGCCGCCATCGCGTTAATCAGACCCGCGCTGCGAATCGCGCCATCCGCGCCGGTTTGTGCGCCCGCCGCCTGGGTGCGCATGCCGCCGTGCGCCATGATAAACAGCACTTTAATCGGCAACGTTTTTTGCGGGATCTGCGCGCGCTGCTTGTTCACTTTTTCGATCAGCGCGGTGGCCTCATCTTCACGATGCAGCGCTTTGCCGATAGTCGCGATTTTTTCTGGAATGGCGTCGAGGCTGTTTTTGCCGGTGACATCCACTACTTTCACGCCAGCTTGTGCCACTTGCTGCAGTACCAGCGACGGTTTTGCCAGCTCGCTACTCAGCACCAGCGTCGGCTTCAGCGCCAGAATCCCTTCGGCATTCAGCTGCCGCATATACCCAACATCCGGCAGCCTATTGGCCTGCGCCGGATGCTGGCTGGTGCTGTCGCGGGCCACCAAATCCTGCTGCGCATCCAGGGCATAGATGATTTGCGTGACATCACCGCCAATCGAGATCACCCGCTCCGCCGCTACAGCGGGGAGCGCCAGCGCACTCAGCAGCAACAGAAGTTTTCTCATGCTGCTCCCTCCAGCGACATCACCTGCTCACGCCAGCGCACCTGCTCCGGTGAGCCTTCGCTGCGCTGACCATACAGCTGCGCGATCTGCGTGCCGTCGGCGGCAAACAGTTCCAGGCTGGTGACGAAGCCGTCGCCGCTCGGTTTACGTGTCACCCAGCTTTCGCTGATGCGATCCGCCATCAAGTGCAGCGTGAAGGTGGGATTGAAGATGTTGATCCAGTTATCCATCGGCATCAGCTTCTGCACCGCGCCGGTGAAGATCTGCGTGCAGCCTCGGTTGCCGATGAAAATCATGATTTCGTTGCCATCCTGCTGCGCCAGATCCAGCAGCTGCGCCAGAGAGTCATTGCTCACCTGACGCGCCAGATCGTCCGGCACCGCGCGAAACGCCTGCGGGCGCGAAAGGTTGTGGCGCTTCAACAGACCAAAAAACTGATGCACATCGGTGATGGCACGCCATTCGGCTTCCACTTTACTGGCATCAATCACACTGCTGTATTGCGGCACGCTGGCGGGCTGCGGATCTAACGCCGCGGCATTATCCACCACGAATTCGGTAAGCAGCGCATCCCAGGCAGCCATATCGGTGTTATCGGTGGTGTAGATTTTCAGCACCGCATCAGCGTGGCGATCAAAAATCTGGATGCTTTGACGTTCACCGTGGGCGCTCTGCTCACGCAGGAAGAACGCGCTGTGCCACTGATTGGGGAACAGACGCTGATCGAGCGCGCGTGGGTTGAGAATCAGCCCGGCATGTTCGCCAAGGTGCAGATTTTCATATTTGCCCAGCTGCTCGTGGACCGCATATTCATTACGGGTGATGCTTTTGGTTTCACCCACCGCCGCCAGTGCTGCCAGCAGCGCCGGGAAATTGGTTTTTAACGCCTTTGCATCCTGGCCAATACGCGCTTCACACAGCTGCGCTTCGCCAATGCCCATTAACGCCGCCAGATCGCGCGCGTACTTTTTCGGATGTTCGCCTTTCAGCGCCAGATAGTGATCGTAACGTGGGTTCATTGCCTTGCTCCGTGAAAATGCCCTGCGCTGCCGCAGGGCGAAAAGGGATTAGAAATCGACGTTCACACCCAACTGGAAGGTGCGGCCTGGCATCACCGCCAGGTTGATGTCGTTGCGTTCCTGGGCATTGCTGCTGGTCAGCGTGCGGCTGCTGGTGTAGTCCCAGTATTTGCGGTCGGTAATGTTGTAGATGCCGCCGCTCAACTTGACGTTTTTCGTCGCCTGCCAATACGCCGTGGCATCCACCATGCCGTAACCCGGTACGCGCATATATTCTGCGGTGGAATCGGTAATTGCCGTGCCGCTGTTGGTGTAGCTTTCGCGGTTGGTCGCCGTGGCCTGCTTGCCTTTCACGAAGGTGGCGGTGAGCGCTGCGCCGTAGCCGCGTGCTTTGTCATCCCACGCCAGACCAACAATCGCTTTCAATGGTGCGACGCTATCAAGATCGATGTACTTGTCACCGGCGTAGCTGGACTTCGATTTCCCTTCGTTATAGCCCAGCGCAAAGGTGCTGCTCAGACCATCGACCTGCGGGAACCAGGTGCCGTAATTCACTTTGGTGGTGATCTCAGCACCATAAATGTAGGCCTTATCGCGGTTTTCAGCCTGATAGCTGGTGTAGATGTTGCTCGGTACGTTGACGAACATCTCCGGATTGGTGGCGCGACGATAGCGAGTGTAAGCGATGAAGTTTTTGTACTGGTTGTAAAACACCGAGGTGTTCACCGTTACGCCTTCGGTCGCCTGCCCTTTCAGGCCCCACTCGACGTTGTTGCTGGTTTCAGTTTTCAGATCGGTGTTCCCAATCAACGCATACTGCCCGCTCCCGGCATAGCTGGAGCCGAGATTCCATGAACCGTACAGCTGGCTGGTGGTGGGGAACTGCACGCCGCGTTTGTATTGCAGATAGGTGGTCAACGCTGGCGTTATGTCGTACTGGAAGGTCAGCGATGGCAGCACCTGCGTGTCGGAATTGGTTTTGCCGTACAACGCTTCGACCTGCTCTTCGGTCAGCACCGTGCTACCGGTGGTAAGATCACCCAGATCCTTCGGCTTAGTGCTTTGATACATCACGCGCACGCCGGGAATGATCGCGAAGTTGTGGCTATCCAGATCGAAGTTGATCTTATCCTGCAGATAACCGGCCACGGCAAATGTGCGACTGTCTGACTGTGGCTGCGTAATGGCGCTGAAGGTGCTTGGCGCTGGCGCCTGACGGAACGGACGCTCGCTGTTATCCAGGCGCGCGTTAACACCGGCACTCAGCTCATGACGACCAAGCGTTTTGGTGCCGCGCGTATCGAAGCCGTAGGTATCGACGTTGAAATCGGAGTAGACAAAGCCATACTGGCTGGCGCTGGTCGGTAGCCAGGTATTGTCATGCGCCTGGGTTTGCTGCCAGTAAAGGCGCGTGGTCAGCGTATCGATGAAGTCGTTATATGGCGTCCACTCATCCGCCAGATTGATGCCCCAGCGGCGCGTATCACTCTGCTGCTGCGCAGTGCCCCACACGGTATTGCCGCTGGTGTCCCAGGTATCGTAATGGCTGTGATTGGTTTTGTGATAGTAATCGAAAGTGGCGCTCAGCTTGTGCTGATCGTTGGGCTGCCAGATGCCGGAGGTCATAAAGGCATCGGAGTGCCAGTTAGCCGGATAGGCGTCTTTTACATCGCTGTTGTTGCGGGTTTCCTGGCCATCGCGACGGCTGTAAACAAACAGGCCGCGCAGCTCATCATCGCCAGCGGCGGCGGTGATGCCGTTGTGCCAGCTACGATTTGAGGAGTCGTAATCGCTCTGATAACCGAAGTAGGTATTTTTGTCGCTGGTAAGATAATCGTCGGCGGTTTTGTTGTGGAACGAGACGTTACCGCCGATGGAGGTATTCGGCTGATCCACCGCCGTGGCGCCCTTCTCGATATCGACGCTGCCGAACATGTAGGGATCGATGTAATCGCGGCCAATACCAAAGGTGTTGTTGCCGGTGCGGCTGACGTAAGGACGTCCGGTGGCATCCGGAATCGGAATGCCGTCGATATCCATCCCAACGCGATTACTCTCCAGACCACGAATGTTGTAACCAGTGTAACCCGCGCGGTCGAAGCCGCTTTTCCCGGCAGACGAACCGCCGCTGGAACCGGTGGCGCTGATTAACGGCTCATAACGCATGATCGAACCGAAATCGTTCGCACCGCGTTTTTGCAGTTCTTGTGCGGTAATAGTGGTTTTATTGCCGGCCTGCTGCTTCGGCGCGGTAACGGTGAGAACCGGTTCGTCGCTGGCGGCAAAGCTGCAGGCGGCATGAATCGCCGCAGACAAAATGGCAACGTTGAAAAGGCGTGGCTGATTTAATCCCTGAAAGAGTGAAGACATGCGCGAAATACCTGGTTAATTGTTAGTATTCGCTCACTTGCTTGCTGCCGGAAAGTACGGGCTTTGTTGAAAAGACCGTAAAAAGTTATGGACTTAATTTATGTAATAAATAATTTCGACAGAAATGTAATGCAATTGGTAATCATTATCAATAGCATTTACACTAAGATGTATCTTAGACAGCACATTTTGTTAACTTGTTTATAATCAATAATTAAGCAGAGACACCTATGACACAGAAACCCGCCATCACCATTCACTACTGTACTCAATGCAACTGGCTGCTACGTTCTGCGTGGATGGCGCAGGAGTTACTGCATACCTTTGCCGAGGATTTAAGTGCGGTAACGCTTAAGCCAGGCACCGGCGGCGTGTTTGAGATCCAGATTGATGGGCTGGTGATTTGGGAGCGTAAGCAGGAAGGCGGATTCCCGGATGCGGCCGCGTTGAAGCAGCGCGTGCGCGATGTTTGCTGGCCGGATCGGGTGCTGGGACATGTGGATAAGAAGAAGAGCTGATTGCGCACCCTGCAACAGAACGGTCGCCATGAATGGCGACCCTACGGGCGATCATTTAACTTTTGGCGATTTTCTCCGCCGCTTCGTGCAGCGCGTTGATCACGATCGCCAGCGCCTCATCCGAAATATCTTCCTGTGCCAGACGATGATTCAGCGAGTGTTTGATCAGGTGAATCGCCTGCTCAACCTGCGGGATGCTGCGGTTATTTACCAGAATCGCCAGCGAGGTTAATCGCTCGATAATTGCGTCCACATTGTCACGATTTTCTGCCAGCAGCGCCGATCCGCTGTCATTCAGCGCATAGGCTTTACGCGATGCCTGCGCATCGACCACGCGAATCGCATCCATCTCTTCGAGCAACGTCAAATTGGGATAAATAATGCCGGGACTTGGGGAGTATTCCCCTTTGGAGAGTTCTTCAACCGATTTGATCAGCTCATAACCATGTGCAGAATTGTTCGCCAGAAAATGTAGCATTAACAGGCGGATATCGCTGGCATCCAGCATTCGCTCCCGACGCTTCTTGCGTGCGCCTGCACAGACGGTACGCGGTGCGTGATCGGACTGCGATGGAAAATCCCGCTGCTGTTTCATTGCCTTCCTGAGCATCAATTAAGGGAGGTTGATAGTAGTCCGCCGCCTGGCAAAATTCAACACAGGCGGCAGCGCGCAGGTGGAGGGGTTATTTTTGATGCCAATACGCCACAGCACGAACGTAATCGCTATCTGCACCGCGTCCCTGGGTGAAGTAATCGCTCAGCAATTTCACCGCTTCGCCCTCGCCGGTCAACCAGATGAAGTATTCATTAGCGGGCAGCGCGATCTTATCCAGCTGCGCCGTTATTGGCGCAAGGTTCGCGGCCTGCAAGGCACCGCTGCCCAACCAGCTCACCTGCACATCGGGCAGATCGGGCAGATCGGGCAGATCACCGAGATAATCGCGGCCGGTGGCTTCATCTGCACAGGCTAACAGATGAATTTCTTGCGCCTGCATTTCGGCATAACGACGTTTAAAGGCCGGTAAGCCGGTTTCATCGCAGACATAAATCTGGCAGGCATAATCAACGGGCACGATAAGCGAACCGCGTGGGCCGCCCATGACAATTTGATCACCTACGCTGGCTTCGTTTGCCCAACTGCTGGCAACGCCGCCATCGTGGAGGTAGAAATCGATGGTCAGGGAATCTACGCCGTTAAATTCCAGCGGCGTGTAATCACGCGCGGCAGGACGGACGCCGCCCGGCCATACGATGCCTTCATCAGTCATCTGCGGCAGCGCCAATGTTTTGCCCGGACTTTCCGGGAAAAACACTTTGATGTGATCGTCAAACGACGGCGAGTTGAAGCCCGCCAGATCGCTGCCGTTGAAAACAATGCGCCAGAATTCACCGGCAATCAGCGTCTTGCTGACCACGGTGATATGGCGAAAACGCAGTTCATTGCGCACACGGCGTGGCGCGCGTTCGGAAGGGTTAGTTTGCAAGTGGTGTCTCCCTAAAAGATAGTGAAAGTCATTCTCATCTGATGGGGCAAGAATAGTTATGATATATCTTCGATGCAATGCCGAAAAATGCTATTAGGAGATTGTGGCGATGGAAAAATCTGTGCGATCCGCAAGTGGTCGCCATAAATGGCGCCCCTACGGGTTTTGTAGGGTGCGCATTTATGCGCACCGTTTACATGGACGCACGGAATTTGAGACATGGCTAATCGCACCTGGCAATGCAACAGGCGTAAAGATTTTCATAGGGAAGCTCATCCTGCCGGACATCAGGCACGAGCAGTGCGACCGGCAAGCGAGATTAAAGCGCAGAAATATTAAGCCTGATGATTGCCGCAGTTAACAAAACTGCCATCATCCTGGCTATGTTTCGGCAGCACATTGTCGCCAAGGATTTCACGCTGTGCGCAATGTGTTTGATGCGGATGCAGTCCGCCCGGCGGTGAAAAAGGTTCAGCCATCTGTGCACTTGCCAGCGAAGAAAACGCTACAAGCGCTGTCATGAGAAACAACGGTAGAAGTCGCATAATTTTTTTTGTCTATTCACTATAGCGGCCCGGAATGGACCAGAAATGCAGGTGATTATCCAGCCTGATGTGTGGCGGCTGGTGATTTACGCGGCCAATCAGGTTTCGATGGAGAATTTTACGCCTATTACGGCATTGAGTTTATAAAATCGTGCGGTTTGTCACGGTTTACCGCACGAATTATGCATTACTTATCCGCCACCGGGATATAGAACGTCCCTTGCAGCAGATCTGGCGTACTGTATTTCAGATCCAGCTTAAGCAAATCCTTGCCCGGACGACGTGCCACACCCAACGCGGGCAAGTGGTTGTAGTAGATTTCAGCAGTGAAGGCGTTGATCTCTTCCGGCGTACCGTGCCAGTCAATCTCAGCATACAAGCCGCTTTCGCCGGTCCAATTCTGCACGTTACGTGGCAACATATCGGCGTACTGACTTTCCAGCGCCTGGAACAGGCTGATGTGCTGCTGATCGGCCGAGTGCAAACCCGGACTAAACTGGAAACCCAGCCAGCCGCAGCTGACATGTTGACCGGCAAAAGCGATGAAATCGCGCGTATGCTGCGCCACCACATGATGATGATGATCAATGTATTCGCCGAAGCGGCATTCCCACTCAATCACTTCACCACACAGCTGAATCTCCGGCTTTTGCGCCAGACGCGCATTGACCCATTCACGCTGGGTGGAAATGCGGCTGTGGAAATCCTTCATCAACATCTCCGGAATGCGGCGGTAGGCGCCCGGCGTCATCGAGAAGTGACTTTTAAACACGCGTGTAAAATTTTGCTGATTATCAAAACCAAAACGCACGGCAATATCGATCAGCGGCATGCTGGTCAGACGCAGCGCCATCGCCGCCATGGTCAGACGACGTTTGCGCGTGTAGGACGCCAGCGTTTGTCCGGTCATCTCTTTGAACATGCGCTGCATGTGCCACTTGGAGTAACCGGATTTCAGGGTGATCAGATCGATGTTGAGCTCATCGGTCAGGTTCGCTTCTATCCAGTCCACCAGATCGATGATGTATTGTTTTTTCAGATTCAGGCTGAGCATGATTTTGATGGTCGAATGAAGTGGTTAACGTAATGAATATGCGTTATTAGTCACATAAATATAACAAAAACGTATTACTAACGTAAGGAAGAGTAAACGTAGCGCAGCGGGAAAAGCATTAATTGCTTAGGTTACTAATGTTTTTTGGGGCTTGGGAATAAAAAAAGGTCGCCATGAATGGCGACCCTACGATGCGTATCGACGAGGGGAGATTCTTAATGCGAACGCATGCCCGCCGCCGTCATCATCATACGAAACAGTGATGCCACCACACCGAGTGCCAGCACGCTTGCGCCGTAAATGACCACCAGCCACATCACCTGCTTCCACCACGGAATCTTAGTTTCAGTGTGAGTTTTCATGTTGCTGACCTCGGTTTTCATATCAATGGTATCCTTCGTCGGCTTTGATTTTTCCGCGGAACACGTAGTAACTCCAGAAGGTGTAACCCAGAATCACCGGAATAATCAGCAAGCCGCCCACCAGCATAAATGCCTGGCTGCTCGCCGGAGACGCGGCCTGCCAGATGGTGATTGACGGTGGAATGATGTTCGGCCAGATGCTGATGCCCAAGCCCGAGAAGCCAAGGAAAATCAGCGCCAGCGTCAGGATGAACGGCGAGTAATGCGCTTCACGTTTAATGGCGCGCACAATGCCCCACGAACACAACACCACCAGCACCGGAACCGGCAGGAACCAGAACAGGTTCGGACGCGAGAACCAGCGCTGCGCGATATCCGCGTGCGTCAATGGCGTCCAGATACTGATAATGCCCACCACCAGCAGCAGCGTCAGCGTCAACGGCGTAGCCAGCGCAGACATCTTACGGTGCAGATCGTGTTCAGTTTTCATGATAAGCCAGGTACATCCCAGCAGCGCATACGCAATGACCAGGCCGACGCCGCAGAACAGCGGGAACGGCGCTAACCAGCTCATCGCCGAACCGGCATATTCACGACCCACCACCGGGAAACCATTCAGGATGGCGCCAACGGCCACGCCCTGACTGAAGGTCGCCAGCAGTGAACCGGCAATAAACGATTTATCCCAGAACGCGCGGTGCTCCAGCGTAGCTTTAAAGCGGAACTCAAAGGCCACGCCACGGAAGATCAGGCCAATCAACATCGCGGTTAAGGGAATTGACAGCGCATCCAGCAGCACCGAGTACGCCAGCGGGAACGCGCCATACAGCGCCGCCCCGCCCAGTACCAACCAGGTTTCGTTGCCATCCCACACCGGCGCAACGGTGTTGACCATCATGTCGCGCTCGATGGGATCTTTGTTAAATGGCAACAACAAGCCAATCCCAAGATCGAAGCCATCCATCACGATGTACATCAAAGTGCCGAAGACGATGATGGCAAACCAGATAATTGAAAAATCGATCATCTTAGTGCTCCCCACTCTTTTCGCTATGGGTCTTCGCCGCTGACAACGGACGCGCAGGCGTGTGATGCTGGCCTGGACCACCGTGATCAACTTCTTTACCTTCGCCCGTTACCGGACCTTCTTTAATCAGACGCATCATGTAGAGGTAACCGACACCAAACACAGATGAGTAGACCAGAATGAACGCCAGCAGGCTGATGCTCATGTGCATATCGCCATGCGCTGACACCGCATCAATGGTGCGCTGCACGCCATACACTACCCACGGTTGACGGCCAATTTCGGTAGTAAACCAACCGGCCAGAATCGCGATTAAACCTGATGGGCCCATCAGCAGGGTGAACCACAGGAATGGACGCGAGTGATACAAGCGACCTTTGAAGCGCAGCCACAAAGAAACCACGCCAAGCGTAATCATCAGCAGGCCCAGCGCCACCATCACGCGGAATGACCAGAAGATGATGGTTGAGTTCGGACGGTCTTCTTTCGGGAAGCTCTTCAGCGCAGGGATCTGTTTTTCCAGGCTGTGCGTCAGAATCAGGCTGCCGAGGTAGGGAATTTCCAGCGCGTACTTGGTGCGCTCCTGATCCATATCCGGCACACCGAACAGAATCAGCGGCGAGGCTTCACCCGGCTTGTTTTCCCAGTGGCCTTCAATCGCCGCGATTTTCGCCGGCTGATGCTCAAGCGTGTTGAGGCCGTGCGCATCACCGATCATCGCCTGAATCGGTGCCACAATCAGCGCCATCCACAGCGCCATTGAGAACATCTTACGAATCGCGGGATTGTCGTTGCCGCGCAGCAGATGCCACGCGCCCGATGCGCCAACAAAGAAGGCGCTGGCCAGGAAGGCACCGACCGACATGTGGAACAAGCGATAAGGGAAGGAAGGGTTGAAGATGATTTTCAGCCAATCTTCCGGCACCACGATGCCGTTCTGGATGATGTAGCCCTGCGGCGTATGCATCCAGCTGTTAGACGCCAGAATCCAGAAAGTAGAGAAAATGGTGCCGAGCGCCACCATGCAGGTTGCGAAGAAGTGCAAGCCTGGGCCGACGCGGTTCCAGCCAAACAGCATCACGCCGAGGAAGCCCGCTTCGAGGAAGAAGGCGGTTAACACTTCATAGGTGAGCAGCGGGCCGGTAATACTGCCAGCAAACTGTGAGAAACCGCTCCAGTTAGTCCCGAACTGGTATGCCATCACCAAACCGGATACCACGCCCATACCGAAGTTAACGGCGAAAGCTTTCGACCAGAAATGGTAGAGATCGCGATAGGTCTCGTTACGGGTTTTCAGCCACATCCCTTCAAGCACCGCCAGGAAACTGGCGAGACCGATGGTGATGGCTGGAAAGATAATATGGAAGGAAACAGTAAAGGCGAACTGAATCCTGGCCAGATGAAAGGCGTCTAATCCAAACATTGCTTACCTCATTGCCACAAATTACACCGAAATTATTACTTATATTTAACAAGCAGAACCCAGCGTGATATTTCACTGTGCTTAAAGAAATGTCGCATCACTGTAAAAGGAAGTGATGCAAACGAAAATAAACAGTGGGAATGGGTAAAACTATAACAGTGTTTTTTGATTTCGATCATTGTTTTCAATAGAAACTAATACTTTAAAATCACCACCTTAAGGTTAAACACCCTCATTTATTGTGACATTATTGTTATTATTTTTAACGTGTTATCGCTATGCTTATCAGGTAACCGCTTCATTTATTTATTTTTTAGTGCGCCAAAAAAAGGGTTTATTTCTTCTCCGGAACTTAAGCATGTAAATATTTCCGGACAATACGCCATGATCTTAATTGTTAATTAAAAGATAAAGAATTTAGAACAAAAAGATATATTGCTGCTGCTTATTAGTGACGTGATGTAAAGCCCGCGGCGTTAACTTACTGCTGCATGGCATTTGCCAGCAGCCACAAGCTGTGCTTTTTTAGAGCAGTAATCAACCAGTTAAACAGCGAAGGAGAGGTTATGGCCCGTCTTACTGCACAGGATTTCCCTCAGGAACTGCTCGAGCTTTACGATTACTACGCCCACGGCAAAATCAGCAAACGCGAATTTATCTCAATGGCGGCAAAATTCACCATTGCCGGTATGACGGGCGCCACGCTGCTTAGCGCCATGAGCCCCAACTATGCGCTGGCACAGCAGGTGGAATTCACCGATCCGGCCATCAAACCCGAATACATTCATTATCCGTCCCCGCAAGGTCACGGCGAGGTGCGCGGTTATCTGGTCCGACCGGCCAATGCGTCAGGCAACGTGCCTGCGGTGGTGGTGGTCCACGAGAATCGTGGCCTCAATCCTTATATTGAAGATGTGGCACGACGCGTAGCCAAAGCCGGTTATATTGCGCTGGCACCAGATGGCCTGAGCTCGCTCGGCGGTTATCCCGGCAACGACGAGGAAGGCAAGGTGATGCAGGCCAAAGTCGATCCCACCAAGCTGATGAACGACTTCTTTGCCGCGATCGATTTCCTGATGCATCACGAAGAAAGCACCGGCAAAGTCGGCATCACCGGCTTCTGCTACGGCGGCGGCGTGGCCAACGCGGCGGCCGTAGCCTTTCCCGATCTCGCCTGCGCGGTACCGTTTTATGGTCGTCAGCCCAAAGCCGAAGATGTGCCGCGCATTAAAGCGCCGCTGCTGCTGCACTACGCCGCGCTGGATAAAGGCATCAACGAAGGTTGGCCCGCCTATGAAGAGGCGCTGAAAGCCAACCATAAAATCTATGAAGGCTATGTGTACCCGGGCGTGAATCATGGCTTCCATAATGATTCGACGCCGCGCTATGACAAAGCCGCCGCCGAGTTAGCCTGGAGCCGCACGCTGGGCTGGTTTGAGAAGTATTTGCACGCGTAGCCTGGTGATCGCCGTGTCGTAGGGTCGCCATTCATGGCGACCGCTTCAATGCGCTGGCTTTAAAATCCGATGCACATTGCTCTCCAGCCAATCCGCCAGCCCGGTCACCTGCCCTTCCACTTCGCGGCCTAATGACGTCAAACGGTACTCAACGTGCGGCGGCACCACCTCATAGGCAATCCGCTCAACAAAACCATCCTCTTCCATATAACGCAGCGTCTGCGCCAACATACGTTCGCTGACGCCGCCAATCTTGCGACGCAGCTCGCTAAAGCGCAGGGTTTCTTCGCGCAGCGCCAGCAAAATCAGTACGCTCCAGCGACTGGTGATGCGCTTCAGCACTTCGCGTGAGGGGCAATTAACGTTAAGCAACTCGCCGCGCGTAAATTTTTCACTCAACTTTTCAGACATTTAATTATCTTCCCCCAAACTAACAAATCTGTAAGTACTTACTATAAGTTAGCTTATCCCGTAGGCTGTTTCCATACCCGTTCACAAGGAAAACATCATGATTGCAATTACAGGTGCCACTGGCCAACTGGGCCGCTTAGTGATTAACGCATTACTGAAAAAAGTGCCGGCCAGCGAAGTGATTGCCGCCGTGCGTTCGCCGGAGAAAGCGGTCGATCTGCAAGCGCTGGGCATTACGCTACGTGCAGCGGATTACGGCAAACCGGAAACGCTGCAAAGTGCCTTTGCCGGCGTCGATAAACTGCTACTGATCTCCTCCAGTGAAGTCGGCCAGCGTGAAGCGCAGCACAAGGCGGTGATTGATGCGGCAAAAGCCGCCGGCGTGGGCTTTATCGCCTACACCAGCTTGCTGCACGCCGATACTTCGCCGTTGGGTTTAGGCGTTGAACATCGTGCGACTGAAGCGCAGCTAAAAGCCTCTGGCATTCCATTCGCGCTGCTGCGTAACGGCTGGTACACCGAAAACTACGCGGCGAGTATTGCGCCCGCGCTGGCGCATCATGCCTTTATTGGCGCGGTGGGCGAAGGTCGTATCGCTTCAGCGGCGCGCATTGACTATGCCGACGCCGCGGCAGAAGTGATCAGCCGTGACGATCAGGCTGGCAAAGTGTATGAACTGGCTGGCGACGACAGCTACACGCTGGCGCAGTTTAGCGCCGAGATTGCTAAACAGTCGGGCGAGCCCGTGGAATACATCAACCTGCCGCAGGCCGAGTTTGCCGCCGCGCTGAAAGGTGCCGGTTTGCCGGATGGATTATCGGATATGCTGGCGGATTCGGATGCAGGCGCTGAAAAAGGTGGATTGTTCGATGAGAGTCACACGCTGAGTCAACTGATTGGCCGCCCTACTACACCGTATGCAGAGGTGATTAAGGCTGCGTTGCAGAAGTAGCGTAAACAGGTCGGCATCAATGCCGACCCTACGCGATTTTGTAGGGTTGGCATTGATGCCAACCTTGTTAATCACCGCTGCGTTTGCCATAAATTGATCAAGCCATCTCGCCCTTTTTTGCACAAATTTTAGCGATTTTCTTAAATACAGATAAATCTGTGCGGTTATTTAAACATCCATCCTAAAAGCCGCTTTCATTTCCTGAAATATAGCCCGTTGTAATCGCTGAAAAATCATAAAAACCCGCGATCCATCGACATGATTTATTACGTTCATAGATAAATCGCATTGTTGTTTCGCCCGTTCAGAGCTCTATAATTTGTTCTTTACGCATTCAAGAATTTACCAGGAGGCTGCTATTAATACTAACCAACAGCAATATAACGCTTTCGAGGATCGACGCGCTGATGCTGAACTGGAGTATCAATATAATCCTCACGAGTTCGTTCGCGAAGGTATGCAGGATTCGGAGCCTGAACCCGAGCTGATCGAGGGTTTGCCCGCGCCGGATGCGCTGACGCCTGCCGATCGCTACATGGAACTGTTTGAGCAGGTGCAGACATCGCACATATTTGCCGACAGCAAAACGTTCCCGGACTGCGCACCAAAATTCGATCCGCTGGATATTTTAATCCGCTTTCGTCGTCGCAAACGCGCCGCGGATTTCGATCTGGAAAAATTCGTGCATGAACATTTTTATTCACCGCAGGTGAATGAGAGTTTTTATGTATCCAATCCGGATAAAACCTTAACCGAACACATTGATGATCTGTGGCCGGTATTAACTAAAATGCCGCAGCAACATTTAGCGCACTCATCGCTGCTGCCATTGCCAAAACCCTACGTGGTGCCTGGTGGCCGATTCGGAGAAACCTATTATTGGGACTCCTACTTTAGCATGCTCGGCCTCGCCGATGCGGGACGCGACGATCTGCTGCGCCACATGGCGGATAACTTCGCCTGGCTGATTGATAATTACGGTCACGTGCCGAACGGCAACCGTACTTACTATCTCAGCCGTTCGCAGCCACCGGTGTTTGCGCTGATGGTTGAACTGTTTGAAGAGGATGGCATTCGCGGCGCGAAACGCTACCTCGATCAGTTGATGAAAGAGTATCAGTTCTGGATGGACGGCGCGGGCGAGCTGATGCCGCATCAGGCTTATCGCCACGTGGTGCGCATGCCAGATGGTTCGCTGCTGAACCGTTACTGGGACGATCGCGATACGCCGCGCGATGAGTCGTGGCTGGAAGATATTGAGACCGCGAAGAAATCGGGTCGTCCGGCGAACGAGGTTTATCGTGATCTGCGTGCCGGTGCCGCATCGGGCTGGGATTACTCATCACGCTGGCTGCGCGATCCGCAGCGTCTGGCGAGTATCCGCACCACGCAATTTATTCCGATCGATCTCAACGCGTTCCTCTACAAACTGGAACTGATGATTTCGACGCTATCTCACGCCAAAGGCGAAGAGCTGACGGCGCTGGCGTGGCAGAAAAAAGCCGATGCGCGTAAGCAGGCGATTCATCGCTATCTGTGGGACAACACCGCCGGGGTGTACCGTGATTACGACTGGCGCCGCGAGCGCTTTGGCGCATTCACTGCCGCTGCGGTGGTGCCGCTGTTCCTCGGCCTCGCATCACCAGAGCAGGCGCACTTGCAGGCCGTTGCGCTGCGTCATCTGTTACTGACGCAGGGTGGCCTGTTAACGTCAATGGTGGAGAGCGGCGAGCAGTGGGATAAACCCAATGCCTGGGCTCCGCTGCAGTGGATGGCGGTCGTGGGTTTGAATCACTATGGTGAAGAGACGCTGGCGACAGAAATTGCCGTCAACTGGCTGAATACGGTAAACAATTTCTATTCACTGCACCATAAGCTGGTGGAGAAGTACGATATCAGCGGCGATCGCGCCCGTCCGGGCGGCGGGGGTGAATATCCGTTGCAGGACGGCTTTGGCTGGACCAACGGTGTCACCCGTCGGTTAATGACGATGTACGGGCATTTGCTGGCAGATTGATTGAGCAGCGGTGCGCATTAAAGCGCACCGCAGGGTCGCCATTGGTGGCGTAATGCTCGTCAGTTAAGCGCCGTATCACATCGCCGCACCTTCCGTAGCGGCACAATTTATCGCGCAATGAATTGCGCCGCTACAATGTGTGCACTCGGCAATTCGAACCGCAGGGATGCGGTGAGAGGCGGCGCTGAGCAGGAGCGAATCGCCGCCGGTCCGTCAGGAATCGTGAGCGAGTGAAGGCACCGCGTAGCGGCGGTTTAGGGGCAGCTATCAGTGTCTGCCCGGTGATGCCTGAAGGGCGACCTGACGGTAACCATGAATCAACCCGCCAGACCAAAACCTTGTTTACCGTTCTTCTTAATCTGATACATCGCTTCATCAGCTCGCGTCAGCGCCTCATCAAAGCTGTCGCGATCCTGCACTTGGGCGATACCAATCGATGCACCAATCTGCGCGTGGCCATTATCAATATCAAATGGCGTCAGCGCCGCATCCAGCACCGCCTGCATCATAATCCGCACTTTTGGATAGTCGATCAGGAACGGCATCAGCAGTACAAACTCATCGCCACCCAAACGGCCAATCACCACATTGGGCGGCACGGCGTCGGTAATGCGCTGACTGAGCTGAATCAACACTTCATCACCGCTGCGGTGGCCCAGCGTATCGTTAACGTGCTTAAAGTTATCGAGATCGATAAACGCCACACACAGCGGCCCCAGCGCTTTCATTTTGCTGAACTGCGTCTGCAGTGCATGGCGGTTGGTGAGGCCAGTGAGCGGATCGTGATGTGCCAGAGAAGAGAGCTGTGCTTCATACTGCTTCTCTTTGGTCATATCGATATGCGTGCCGGTCACCTTGATCGGATTCCCTGCGGCATCCCATTCGGTGACGCGTCCGCGATCCAGCACCCACGTAATCTTGTCGTTCTTGCCGAGCATACGGTGCAGCGCTTCGTAATAAGGCGCTCGCCCCTCAATATGATCATAAAACGCCTTCAGCACTTCGTCCGCATCATCGGGATGCAGGCGTTCACGCCACACGTCGAACTGCGCTTTGGTCTCTTTTGGCTGGAAACCCAGCATTGAGCCCCAGCGGCGGTTAAAAATCACCAGCTTGCCGCTGGGAATATCCAGCTGCCACAAACACAGCCCGGTTCCATCCAGCGCGGCACTCAGCTTATTTCGCGCGTCATGCGCTATACGCTTTAATCGCGCATTGTGCTTTTTCAGGTTCTGGATCTGCTGACGCAGCGCTTCTTCTGACATGGTTAGCTGATGGAGAGGAAATAAGCGCTATTTTGCCTGCCTGGACGTTGCTGTAAATAAAACAAATGAAAAGCCGATTAGACGCGGTAAATTGCAGCGACTTCAGAAGTTACGTCGAAAGTTTCCAGAAAAAACAGCTGACTAAACTTAATTAAGTTCCCACTTTTAGTAAACCTCACGCGGCAATCTAAGAAAATTCTTAATTCCGTTTAATAACTGCTGCGCTTCGTGCCGCTGTGAAGGGGCATCGGATACAGGTATTGAGGAGTGAGAACGGGTTTATGGGTAAACGCATTTTAGGCATGATCTTGCTAATGGGCTGGTGCTTTTCCGCCTGCAGCGCCACCACATTAACCTTCACGCCGCGTTATGGCCTGGTTTCTCCGGGCGTCACCCTCAAGCCGGAAAGCCAGCGCTGGCTGGCGCGTCATGCCGTGTTACGCGTCGGCGTGTGGAGCCACTCGTTACCGCCCTACTCGGTTGAATTTGAAAAAGATACGTTCGAAGGTCTCTCTGCCGATTACCTCGATATCGTCGCGAAAACGCTGAATCTGCCAGTGGAAATCAAACGTTATGCTACCCGCCTGGAACTGGTTGAGGCGTTAAATAATAAGCAGGTCGATATAATTCCCTACTATCCACAGGCGGCCAATCACGAGAGCAAGCTGGCACTGAGTATCCCTTATTCGCTGGCACAAAGTGTGTTAATTAGCCGTCGCCAGGCAAAATTTGATCGCGAGCTGAAAGATAGCCGCTTTCGACTGATGTATTACGGCGATGATGAACTTAAGTCATTGTTAGAAAAGCGTTATCCCGACGCAACTTTAGCCCCCGCCTCGCCGCCACTCTGGGCTTATACCGATACCGCGCTGAGTGAAAACACCGTGTTCTGGAGTAATACCGCCACCCAGCGTTATTTATCGCAGCGCGGATTACAGAATGTTATTGAAGGCCACAGCACGCCGTACGTAAATGATGTAGATGCGCGTTTTGCCGCGCGCGCCGACAACGAAGCGCTGATCGAGACCATCAATGAAATACTCCGCAATATTCCGCTGCGTAATGCCGTGCAAATCGCCGAAGCATGGGGCCTTGATTATCAATCGGTGGTGAAGAACCATCCGCTCGATCTCAGCGATGAAGAAGCCCGCTGGCTGGAACAGCATCGCGATATCACCCTGAATTATGATCCCACGCATCTGCCCTTTACCTTTTTGGATGGCAAACAGCGCATCACCGGACTGAGCGTCGATCTGCTTAAGCTGATTTCGCAGCGCACCGGCATCCGCTTTCACTACAACCCCATTCAGGGGTTGAGCAACATGCGCGATGCGCTGGTGAATCAACGTGATGCCCTGATCGTGGTGAGCGATGGCGCGTCGCCGCAAAGTGAACACATCCGTTTTACCCGCACCTATATCTATTCGCCTTGGGTGGTGATGACGCGCAAAGAGAGTTCCTGGCGCAGTTTTGATGAGATGGCCGGCAAACGTATCGGCATTTACGAACGTTCGTATTACCGTTTTGACCTGCGTCAGCGCTGGCCAAAAGCCCATTTTATGGAAAAAGTGGTCTCGATTGATGCACTCGGGCAGTTGCAGGATGAGCAAGTGGACGGTTTTATCGTGCCGTACGAATCCGCGCAGTATTTGCTGAATAATCACTTTAACGATCGCTTCAAAGTGGCGTTTGTTGCCCCTTTGCCGATGTTTCGCATGGCAATGGCAGCCAATGCCGCCGATGTGCACTTGATCGCCATCCTGAACAAAGCGCTGTCCGATATTCCGCAACCGACTATGCAGTCGCTGATGGAGCGCTGGATAAAATATACGCCACCCGCTACCAGCACCTCATGGCAAAGCTTCCGCAGTTACGGCTTGCGCATCGTGGCGGGTGCGGCCATTTGCCTGCTGTTTTTCCTGTGGCGCAACCATCTGCTGAAATCCTCACTGGCCAAACAGCGCCAGCATGAAAAAGAGATCAGCAACCAGCTGCACTATATCGAAACCCTGCTGGAGGATGTGCGCAAGGCCAAACGTGCAGCGCTGCGATCCAGCGAGGCGAAAAGCACCTTCCTGTCGCACATGAGCCATGAAATTCGCACCCCGCTGGCGGCGCTGATTGGCCTGCTGGAAATTGAGCATTTAGGCCAAAGCGATGCGGCGCAGCGGCAGAAGAATATCGATCTGGCGTGGGAATCGTCGCGTTCGCTGCTGTCGCTGGTGGGCGATATTCTTGATCTGGCGAAAATCGAATCCGGTCACTTCAGCATTCGCCATATGCCGATGTCGCTCAGCGATGTGGTGTACGACACCGAAGCGCTGTTCCGTCAGGTAGCGCATAACAAAGGCCTGGCGCTCACGGTGATGCTGGATATCGAACAGGACAGCGTGCTGTTTGATCCGGTGGCGCTGAAGCAGATCCTGGCAAACCTGGTGAGCAATGCCATTAAGTTCACCGCGCAGGGCGAAGTGGAAGTGGCGCTGTATCAGGCCGACAGCAGCAAAGCCGAGTATGTGCTGGAGGTGTGTGACAGCGGCATTGGCTTAACGCCTGGGCAGCAACAGGCGATCTTTGAACCCTTTATACAGGTTGAACAAAGCACCAACCGCGTCAGCGGCACCGGGCTGGGCCTCAATATTTGTCGCCGCCTGGCGGTGATGCTGGGAACCGAGCTGCACGTCGAGAGCGAACCCGATGTCGGCAGCGTATTTATGCTGCGTTTTAGCGCGCCCGCCGCCACGCTCAGCGATATCCAGCCTGAGCGACAACCGCTGGAGGAGATCGCGCAGGTGTCATTAAGAATGTTGATTGTGGATGACAACGCCACCAATCGACAGCTGTTAGCGCAGCAGCTGCGTTACGCTGGCCACCATGTGCTGGTGGCGGATGGCGGTGAAGCGGCATTGTCTCTGTGGCGTGAACACGAGGTCGACCGCGTCATCACGGATTGCAATATGCCGGCTATGGATGGCTTCGAACTCACTCGCCAGCTGCGGATTGAAGAGAAATTGCTTAATCGCCGTCGCGTACCGATTTATGGCCTCACGGCGATGGCAGAGGAGCGCGTAGCACAGCTCGCTACGCAGGCCGGTATGGACGGCTGCCTGTTCAAACCGCTGGAGCGCGCGCAGCTGTTGCAGGTGGTGACCGGCAGCGCCAGCGGCGGCACGCGTAATGAAACGCTGCTAACGCTGGAAAATCTGGCGGCCAACGATCCGCAAGCCTGGCGCGATCTGGTGACCACCGCGCAGCAACAGAACGCGCGCGATCTCGCCCAGCTGCAATTGGCGGTTGATAGCGACGATTTCGCCAGCGCGCGCCACGCCGCACACCAACTGCTCGGCAGCGCCAAACTGCTGCGCGCCGACGCCCTACAACAGTGCTGTCTCGCCGCCGAGCAGGCAGCCGAACAACAGCAGCGTGCCCTCCTGCAGCAACTGATGCCTGCGGTCGTCGCGGCCGTCGTCGAGCTGGAAGCGCTGTTCCAGCATGCACTGGACAATAATCCCCATAATGAGGTGAAACCATGAAAGAATCTGCAATCTGGCAGGTTGCCGTATTAGACGATCATCCTTTGATCGGTAAAGCGATTCAATATCGACTGGCGCAGGAAGACGCGCTGGATCTCGCCGGTGCCTTTTCGCAGCGTCAGCAGCTGATGGCTTTTTTACAACGCCAATCGGTCGATGTACTGGTGCTTGACTACATGCTCGGTGAGGAGGAACTCGACGGTTTGCAGATGGTGAAACAGCTGCGCGTTCGTTATCCCGAGATGAAAATTCTGGTCTCTTCTGCGGTGGAGAAACCGGCGATAGTGCAACTCCTGCTTAAAGCGGGCGTGCATGGCTTTGTCGGCAAAAGCGAAGACCAGGAAGTGTTAATTGCCGCGCTGCATCAGGTTTGTCGCAATAAGCGTTTTCTCACCGCGGATATGCTGTTGGAGATGGATAAATTCCAGGAAAGCGACCGTGAAATGCATGACTACCTGATGCCACGACAAATGGGCGATGAGATTACGCTGCTGATGCGCGAGCTCAGTCCGCGCGAAATCGAAGTGATTCGCTGCTATCTGGACGGATTGAGCATCACACAGATTGCCGGCAAATATGCGCGCAGCCGCAAAACCATCAGCGGACAGAAACAGACCGCGCTGCGCAAGCTGGGCCTGCGTTCTGATTTGGAGCTGTTTAAGTACAAAGAGCATTTCAGCGTGTTGGTGCAGCATCATTAAGCGTCATCGCAGTGGATAAATTGTGTTCTGTGACGCGGATCAAAGCTTAATCGCCGAGCCGCGCTGTCATGATGTTTACTAGAATGGTAGTTTATCAGTTATCACAGACACGATAACGGTGGATGACATTATGCAGCTGACAATGCGTTGGTTTGGTCCAAAAGAAGATAAAGTTTCTCTGGAATATATTCGCCAGGTGCCGGGCGTACGCGGTGTGGTTGGCGCACTCTATGACGTGCCGGTGGGTGAAACCTGGCCGGTTGACAAGATCAACGCGCTGGTTGAGCAGGTGCATGCCGCCGGGCTGACAGTGGAAGTGATCGAAAGCGTTAACATCCACGACGACATCAAAATCGGTTTGCCGAGCCGCGATCGATACATCGAAAATTATAAGCAGAGCATCCGCAATCTGGCCGCCGTCGGCGTGAAGGTGATCTGCTACAACTTCATGCCGGTGTTTGACTGGATGAAGACCGACATGAACTACGTGCTACCTGACGGCTCGCTCACCATGGCGTTCGAGAAGAAAGGCATCGATAAAAGCCTCGACGAAGTGGTGCAGGAAGTTCTCGGCAATTCGAATGGTTTCGCCCTGCCGGGCTGGGAACCGGAACGTCTGGCGAAAGTGCAGGATCTGTTTGCCCAATACAAAGATGTTGATGACGCTAAACTGCGCGAAAACCTCGCTTACTTCCTCAAAGCGGTGATCCCGGTGTGTGAAGAAGTGGGCGTGAAGATGGCGATCCATCCCGACGATCCACCGTATTCGATCTTCGGCCTGCCGCGCGTGGTGAAAAACCGCGACGATCTTGATTGGATCTGTAATGTGGTCGATTCTGAAGCCAACGGCATTACGTTGTGCACCGGATCGATTGCAGAAGATCCCAACAATGATGTCTACGCCATTCTGGCCGAGTTCTCGCGCCGCAAACGCATCCCGTTTGCCCATGTGCGTAACATCAAAATCATTCAGGACAAAGATTTCTACGAGTGCGCGCACCCGACGGAATACGGCTCGCTGGATATGTATAAAGTGCTGCAATCGATGTATGACAACGGCTTCGATGGCTACATCCGCTCGGATCATGGCCGCTTTATCTGGGGCGAAACCGGCCGGCCGGGCTATGGTTTGTACGACCGCGCACTCGGCACCACCTATTTGCTGGGACTGTGGGAAGCGCTGGGTAAGCGCTGATTTTTCCTCAGGTGCGCATGAATGCGCACCCTACAACACTCGCCATTGTTGGGTCGCCATTCATGGTGACCGATTCACGCATAGTTCACCGCACAACATATCAAACCCGCGCGACTCACTTGCCGTTAAATATGTACAGTTAAACTGTACATATTCAGCGGAGACTCATCATGTCAGAACAGAACAAAGCCGTGGTACGCCGTTTCAATCAGCAGGTGATTGCCGAAGGCGATCGTCAGGCTTTCGATCAGCTCGTCGCGCAGAATTTTATTAACCGCTCCGCGCCGCCCGGCGCGCCCAGCGATGGTGAAAGCTTATGGCACACGTTCGATCAGATCCTGCGCCCCGCGTTCTCTGATTTGCAGGTACACATTGAGGATCAGATCGCCGAACGCGATTGGGTTACCACGCGCAAAAGCATCCGCGGCGTGCACAGCGGATCGTTGATGGGCATTGCGCCCACCGGTTTAGCGGTGACGATCGCAGTAATCGATATGGTGCGCATCGAAGCGGGAAAATACGCTGAACATTGGGGCATGAACACGCTGGCGGCGGTGATCGATCAGCTGCGCAGCGCCAGCGCGGCGGATTAAAGCAGCTTACGCAGCGCCGCCAGACCCGCTTGCAGATCGTCACGATCCTGCTGGTTAAGCGTTGCGTCAATGCGTGCGGCAATCCAGGCAACACGCTGTTCGCGCGCCGCGGCCAGCGCAGCGCGGGCCCGATCGCTGAGCACAATCACTTGCGCCCGCGCGTCCTGCGCGCTTTTCTGCCGCAGCACCAAACCCTGCGCCTCCAGTTCATTAATCACTAATCGCATGCTTTGATGCTTCACGCCGCGCAGCCGTGCGAGGTCGGCGATGGAGAGCGCGTCATGGCTGTCGAGCAGATCTAAGGTTTCATATTGCGAAGTGCGCACGGTCGCGGTGCTTACCCGCACATTGCGTACGAAGTGGCTGACAAGCTGGCGGAGCGCTTCCGCCAGCTGTTGAGTTTCAGTTTCAGTGGTCAAAGAGGGCATTCCTGCGCGCTATCAATGCCCCCATTATAGAAAACCTATCGCCAGGCTTTAAACAACAAACTGGCATTAACGCCGCCAAAGCCAAATCCGTTAGACAATGCATAGGTCATTGCGGTCGGTTGTGGCTGCAATGCCACCAGATTTAGCCCGGCAGCGGCTTCATCCGGATACTGCAGATTCAGCGTTGGCGGTGCAATTTGATCGCGCAACGCCAGAATCGAGAAGATCGCTTCCACCCCGCCCGCAGCACCCAGCAGATGTCCGGTGGCGGATTTGGTGGAAGTGATCGCCACATTGCTGCCGGCAAACAGCGAACCGATCGCGGCCAGTTCGCCTTTGTCGCCCACCGGCGTCGAGGTGGCATGCGCATTAATGTGCTGCACCTCAGCAGGCGAAATGCCGGCCTGCGCCAGCGCGCTTTCCATCGCGCGTCGTGCCCCTTCGCCATTTTCTGGACCGGCGGTGAGATGGTAAGCATCGGCGCTGGTGCCGTAGCCCACTAACTCCGCCAGCGGCGTCGCGCCGCGCGCCTGAGCATGCTCCAGCGATTCAATCACCAACAAACCCGCGCCTTCGCCCATCACAAAGCCGTCACGGTCACGATCAAACGGACGCGAAGCCTGCTCAGGACGATCGTTAAAGCCGCCCGACATCGCTTTCGCCGCCGCAAATCCGGCCAGGCTGACGCGATGGATCGCCGCTTCGGTGCCGCCGCACAGCGCAATATCCGCTTCGCCACTGCGAATCAAGCGGGCGGCATCACCAATCGCCTGCGCACCCGCCGCGCAGGCGGTCACCGGCGCGCCAATTGGCCCGCGAAAACCGTGCGCAATGGAAACATGTCCGGCGGCGAGATTGGCCAGGAACGAGGGAATAGTAAACGGCGACAGACGACGCGGCCCACGTTCAGCTGTGGTTTCCACCGCGTTGGCGATTTCGTTAAAGCCGCCAATGCCGGTGGCGATGACCGTGGCGGTACGTTGCTGCGGCCCCACATCCTGCGGAAACCAGTTGGCCTGCGTCAGCGCTTCATGGGCCGCCACCAACGCAAATTCGATAAAGCGATCCATCTTTTTGCGATCTTTGGCGGCAATGATGCCGTCGGGATTAAAGCCGTGCTGCGGATCCTGCCCTAACGTTGGCACCTGTCCGGCGATCTTGCAGGCAATGTCCTGCACCATTTCCGGCGGTAAGGCGCTAATACCCGACTTTCCCGCCAGCAGCGACTGCCATGCCGCTTCCGTTCCACAGCCCAGCGGCGACACTAATCCCATGCCAGTAATAACAATTTTTGTGCTCATTGATCGCTCCTTCCAAAGGTGTGCGTATCCGGGGTGCCCTGCTTACAGCGACGGCGGCGCAAACTTTTGCGTGTGATCTCCGGCGTGCTTTTTCTGCAGGTAGTCGTGGCGATAGAGAATCATCGGCGACGCCGCCGGGCCCGGTACCATCTGATATTTTTCCAACGCGAGCGGCTGGCCATTGTCGCTATCAACCAGTTGCACTTGTACCGGCCGCTGCGTGGCGATTTCCACCAGCTGCATCTGGCGACCTTCCGGCGAGAAGTGTGTGCTGCCCCACTCCGCCAGCGCCAGAATCACGCTGCGGAAATCGCGCCCGGCGGGCGTCAGGTGGTATTCAAAGCGTGCCGGGCTGGTGCTGTAACACACCTTCTCAAGCAGCCCATCCTCCACCAACTCTTTTAGCCGACGTGAAAGAATATTGGGCGCCACGCCGCTGCTTTTCTGGAATTCATCGAAGCGGGTAAAACCGGCCAGCGCATCGCGCATGATCAACATGCTCCAGCCATCACCTATGCGGCCAAGGCTGCGCGCGATGGGACAAGGCATGTTGCAGAGAGGTTGGTTTTTCAAGGTTGGATATCCGACATTGTTCTGGTGGCGGATACTGTTGCAGAATGACTTTCATTTTGCAAGTAACTTGCAGAATGAAAGTCATGATGGCGATAAAAAAGGTGCGCATGAATGCGCACCCTACAACGACTCGGTACGGATTTGTAGGGTCGCCATTCATGGCGACCGGGGCTTACGTCCGCACCCGCAACGCCGCCTCAATCTTGTCGGCGATCTTGGTGACGACATACGCAATCACCATGTAGAACACCACGGCAACCAGGAAGGCTTCGAGATAGTAGAAATTGAGCGCTGCAGTCAACTGTGCCTGCGCAAAAATATCCACCACTTCAATGGCAAACGCCAGCGACAGCGCTTTCATGATCACCATAAAGGCGTTCGCCAGATCGGGGATCGCCGCCACGATAATCTGCGGGAACATCACCCGACGGAACAGCTGGCCGCCGCTGTAGCCAAGCGACAACGCCGCGTCCGATTGTCCGCTATCAAACGAGTTAAGCGCGCCCTTCCACACTTCCGCCTGAAACGCCGCTACGCAGGCGCTCAAGGCGACAATGATGATCACCCAGTTTGGCAGCGAGTGCGCATTCACTTTCACGCCAATGAGCGTGGCGACAAAGTCCAGCGCCGGCGGCAAACCGTAATAGGCGAGGAAAATCACCACCACCATCGGCACGCCCTTGAAGGCAATCTTGTAAGCGATCACCAACTGGCGCAGCACCGGTATGCGACGATGCTCCACAAAAGCAAACAGCCCGCCGAGCAGCGTTGAGCAGATAAACACCGTCACCGCCATCAGCAACGTTACCGGCACGGCATCGAGAATGCTCCAGAAGTCCGGTAGCAAAACCTCAAAATCAAACATGGTTTCTCTCCCTTATCAGACGCTGGTGAATTTGACGCGTGCAGCGGTTTTCGAGCTGTATTTCGCGTGACGTTGTTCGAAGTAACGGATAATCAACCAAGCCACGCCGCACAGCAGCGAATAGAGCACCGCCAGCACCAGATAGGTACCGAACTGATACTGGTTGTAGTCGCGTTCCATGATCAGATGCGCGGTCGCCATCACATCCGCCGCACCGATGTACATCACCAGCGCCACGTTGTGAATCAGATAGATAATCGCATTGCCGTAGCCAGGCAGCGCATAATGCACCGCTTGCGGTCCGACTATGCGCAGCATTTTCTGGCGGAAGCTGTAGCCCATGCTATCGGCGGCATCGTGCTGGCCGCTCTCCACGGCGAGAAACGCCGGGCGCATCACTTCCGACAAATAACCGCCGTGATAAAGGCTCAGGCCAATCATCGCCGCAATATTAGCAGTGACAAAATCGCTGAAGCCAAACTGCTCGGCCACCAGCGGCAAGCCATAAAAAGCGACAAACAGCTGCAGCACCACCGGCACGCTGCGCGCATACGAGACGTACAGATCGACAAACTGGCTGATGACCGGAATGCGGCGCACGCGGAATACGGTGGCGATCAGCGCCAGAAAGAACCCGACGATCATCGCGACAAACATTATGCCAAGCGTCAACGGCAGCGCCGAGAGCAGCTCGGGAATCATCGAAGATAGATTCACGGTGAAACACTCCTGCAAAAAAAGAGCCGGTGAATGCGTCGTAGGGGCGGCCTTCAGCCCGCCCTTGCCAACGCATCATCGAGCACAGTGAATCTATTACTTCATGTACTTCGTGACATCTTCGCCAAACCACTTCTGCGCCAACTTATCCAGCGTGCCGTCGGCTTTCAGTTCTTTCAGCGTTTTGGTGATGTCATCATTCAGCGCCTGGTTCTCGGCAGAACGGTGAATCAGCACGTAAGTATTGTTGACGGCCACCGGCTCGCTGGCTTTGATCGCCAGTTTCTGGTTGTCGATCACCGTTTGCTCACCGAGGTTAGAAGGCAGGATCAGCGCATCATATTTACCACGCTGTACTTCTTTCAGACGATCTGGATACGGCACGCCCGCGCTCGACGCTTTGATATCGACTTTGTCGTTCGGGTTGTCTTGCTGCCACTGCGTGACGAATTTGTACACACCACCGCCGGCGGTGACCGGCACGATATTTTTACCGACCAGATCTTTCATGCCGTTGATATTGCTATCGCTGCGGCTGTAAATCTTCATCAGGCTGGCGCCAATAGGTGCATCGGGAATCAGGAACTGTTTGCTACGGGTCGCCGCTTTGTAATAGCCGCCGCTCGCCATGTCATATTTACCGGTCGCCAGACCGGTTTCCTGGGCGATATCCGCCGCACCTTCCATCACGAATTTGTACTGCGGCAGTTTGGCATTGATGGCTTTCAGCACGTCCGGCTCGTAGCCCTGCGGCTCGTGGCCAATCGCACCCCACGACAGCGGTTTAGACTCCGCTGCAGTCGCGATTTTGATGGTGCGCACCGCGTCCGCGAAGCTGTTGCCGCTGATGAGCGCCAGTGCGATGATGCCAGGCGCGGCCAGGCGACGAAATGTGGTTTTGATTGCAGGCATGTCGTTGATTCCTTTAATTATTAGAATACGCGTTCTGAATTGAGGAACTGTGCAAGGCGTGGCAGGGTTGGATTATCAAATATCTCACTCGGGCTGCCCTGCGCGGCCACCACACCCTGATCCATAAAGACAATGCGGTTGGAGATACTTTTGGCGAACTGCATCTCGTGCGTCACCAGCAGCGAGGTAATGCCGGAAGACGCCACATCTTTAATCACTTTCAGTACCTCGCCCACCAGCTCGGGATCGAGCGATGAGGTCGGCTCATCAAACAGCATGACGTCCGGACGCACCGCCAGCGCACGGGCAATGCCGGTACGCTGCAGCTGACCACCCGAAAGCTGGGATGGATAGTGATCGAGCTTGGCACCCAATCCCACACGATCCAGCTCCTGCACGGCGATGTCGCGCGCTTGCTGCTTAGTTTTACGTTGAATGACGATCAGCGGATCCATCACGTTTTCCAGCACCGTCATGTTTTTGAACACGTTGAACTGCTGGAACACCATCGCGGTACGCAGGCGGATCGCCTGGATCGCCGCTTTATCTGGTGCCTGATAATCCATGCGAATTTGATCGAGCTGTATAGTGCCCGACGCCGGTTTCGCCAGATAGTTGATGCAGCGCAGCAGCGTGGTTTTACCGGTACCGCTTGGCCCGATGATCGACACCACATCGCCGCGTTTTACTGACAAATCGACGCCTTTCAGGATCGGTGTGCTGCCGTAAGCGAGCTTAATATTGTTGAGTTCTAACATGCAGCAGCCCTTATTTATTCAGATCAGCATGGCCAAGCACATGCATCAGACGGTTAGCCCAGCCAAAAATGGCGATGGCGTGGATCAGATCGATAATCTCCTGATCGTTCATGCCGACCGCGCGCAGTGCCGCCATATCCTCGGCGCTGGCTTCTGCTGGCGTGACTGACAGGCGGCGAGCAAAACGGTAGATCGCCGCGTCACGCTCGCCCAGCGCATCAGCGCGATCGAAGTAGATCGCACTCACCACCGCATCACTTTCTGCCAATTGCGCATGGCGGCGCGCGTGAACCACTGCGCAATATCTGCAGCCGTTGACGATTGAAGCCCCTAACGCACCGAGCTCCCGATCCGCGCGATCCAATCCGCCCTCTACATACATAATGGCGTTGAACAGCACGGTGCGCGCCACGTAGCTGTCGGGATCGTGTGCCAGCGTGCGCACATATTCCGAGATCTTCTTATTAGATGGCGTCACTTTCATCGCATCGAGCTGCGCAGGTGTGGCATCTGCCACCTCAACCGGCGTGATGTAAGGGTGCCAATACAGAGGCTTAAGATTAACCGACGGAATCATGCAGACCTCAACAAACGTAATCCGGCCGCGACGCGCGTCTGGAAGTTAACAAAAGCGATCAGTTCAGAGAGCGCCACAATCTGCGGATTGCTCAATCCTGCCTGCTCCAGCAGGCGAATATGCTGCTCGGTGGCGTTCATCGGCTGCTGGGTAACGAGGTCGGCGTGGCGCGCAAGGGTTGCCAGCGGTTCAGCCAGCTCGCTTGCGCCAGCTGCCAGCGCCAGCAGTTGATCTGATGGCTGCAAGGTTGCCAGCTGCGCCTGATAATCGGCTTGCAACTCGGCATCGTTATTGAGCATCGCCATGCGCTGCGCCAGCGCAAAACGCACGCCCGGCGCTAAGCCCTGATCGTCATTAGGTGCCAGCACCGATAGACGGCACTGTTCCGCGCCATCAACAAATTCCGGGCGCAGGCGGCGCGTTCCATACAGCGCATCTTCAGCGTTTAAGCCCACTGCGCGATCAATTGCGTCACTCACTGCGCGTTCTCCTGGTTGAGTAAGGGCGTGGAATCCACCCATTCGTCGCCCTGCAATTCAGGGGTGTCAAAAGCCTGTAAGTTGGCGTAATGCTGCTCAATGTCTTCGGCAAACAGCGAAGCGGTAATACCGCGCACCAGACGGTCGGCACCGGCGCTTACTGCCGGAATGTCACCTGAGACTTTGCCGTGCGTTAGCATCGCGGCATCGTTGAAGCAGTGAATATGCGCAAGCAGCGGACATGCGCCAGGCGTTAATTCACGGAATTCGAATGCGGGGCCGAGATCCGGCGCTTCCAGCAGATTGGCGCGCGGCGCGCCCATCTCTGGCTGATAGCGTCCGTCACGCCAGCTACGGATATGCGGCGCGAGAGCGGCAAACTCTGGGCGACCGTGGAAATCGTTGCTAAAACCGGTGGCGGCTATCAGGAAGTCATAGCGCATCGGGCCTTGGGTGGTTTCAATCAGTAAGCCATCGCCTGCTTGTTTTACCGCGATAATGCCGCAGTCGAGGAAGAAGCGCGCATTGGCATGACGCGACACGCGCAGTGTCGAGGAGCGCGGAGGCGGGGTTTGCGTGGCGGCGGTGTAATCGACAAACTTCCATTTCCACGCGTCCGGCACCTGATGCATGCCGTGTACCACGCCCTGACTGCCAATGCCGGTCATTTTATTAATGCGCGGCATCTGTTTGCGACGAATCAGCAGATCTACCGCGCCCGCGCCGTTTTCCAGCGCGGTGGCGGCGTTATCCATCGAGGATGCGCCCGCGCCAATTACCGCAATGCGCTTGCCCTGCAGGGCAGAGAAATCAATGTCGTCGGCGGAGTGCGCCCAGAACTGGCGATCAATACCCTGCAGGAAGTCCGGCACAGCAAAGCCGCCGAGACCAGAACGTCCAGTGGCCAGCACCAAACGACGGGTGTAAATGCGGCCGGTTTCGGCACCGCTGAGATCGAGGGCAATCAGATCGCCTGTAAAGGCAATATGGGTGACGCGCACGTTATTGCGCACCGGCAGATTCAACACCTTGCGATACCAAATCAAATAATCCATCCATTGCGCTTTGGGAATTTTATCCAGCGCCTGCCAGGCGTCTTTGCCCCACTGCGCGGTGAACCACGCGCGGAACGTCAGCTGCGCCATACCGAGCGCTGGACCGTGCAATGACTTCGGCGAACGCAGCGTTTCCATGCGCGCAAATGTCACCCACGGACCTTCCAACCCGGCAGGTGCGGCATCATACGCCACCACATTAGTGATGCCGGTGAACTGTAATTTGGCCACCGCCGCCAGCCCGCACATGCCCGCACCGATCACCACCACGTCACGCACGGGTGCGCCATCCTGCGTGCGCTCTGGCACCCAGGATTTCGCGGGCAGTTCAAGATATTCCAAATCCTGCTGAAGCTGGTCTTCCAGCGCGGCAAGGCCATCGGCGGCATGAGTCATACACATTTTCCCTGAAAGAAGCGGCAGCCTGAATGCGGGCGAAAACCACTCAAGCGCGGTGGTAAATTTGCATTTTCATTATCCCCATAACACATAGTTAAAGGGTAATAATCACCAAACCGCATAGTAAGAGCTAAGATTTCGCATAATCCTCTTGCCCTAATTCGGAGTCAAGAATCACGCTCAGCTTTTGACCAATGGATTTCTTATATCTTATGCCAGAAATGTTATAAGGCTTTTAAGAGGAAATTTTTCATACGCTGGCTGATGACTTAAATCACGCACCTTCCGTAGCGGCGCGATTTATCGCGCAATAAATTGCGCCGCTACAAAATACGATTTGGCTAAGAGGTTTAATCCTGATTAATCAGGCGCATAATGCGTGGATGCTCGCTGGCGGATAGGCGTTCAAAACCGGGCAGCAAATCGGCGGCAGCGCGGGCGATTGCCTCGACCAATGACTGTGCGGCAGCGGAGATTTGGCGCCCCTGCGGCGTGATGACACCAAAGTAGTAAGGAATATCCTCCTCAAGCTGGCGGATCGCTACACCGGCCAGCGGCATGCCCCAGGCGGTAACGGGTTCGAGAATGGCCACGCCGAGTCCGGCGCGTACGCAGCCAAGCATATTAGCGGATGAGTTGGTTTCGATGGTTTCATGCAGCGGCGTTTTGACCTTTTTCAGCGCTTTTTCATAGCGCCCGCGCAGGCGCTGCGGGCTCCAGGGCGCAATCAAACGGCGTCCGGCCAGGCTGCTCAACGACAGCTGCGTGTGCGCGGCCAACTCATCATTTTCCGGCAGCGCCACTACGCACTGCGACTGTCCAATCCAGTGCAGCTCCACCGCGTGATGTTCCAGCGGCAAACTACATAAACCGAGATCGGCTTCGGCAGTTATCACCGCATGTGCGGTATTCACGGCGGATTCACTGATGATCTGCACTTTGTTCTGCAAGTTAAGCGCGGCCAGTGCCTGTGGCAATAACCCCGCCGCCAGCGCGGGCGTGGCGGCAATGCTCAGTGGACGATGCTGCTGATGGGCAATCTCCTGCGCACGCAGGCGGATCTGTTGCAATGAGAGCAGCGCCTTCTGCACGTACTGATGCAACTGCAGCGCCTCTTCCGAGGGATGAATACGCGGTCCGTTGCGGATAAACAGCGGATAACCCAGCGATTGTTCCAGTTCCTGAATCAAACGCGACACCGCCGGCTGCGAGCGATTAAGCGCCTTCGCCGCCGCCGTAACGCTACCGGCGGAGATCACCGCCGAGAAGGCTTCCAGCTGCCGCAAATCCAGGTCGTTTAAAATGGTCATCGCGCGTTTATCCCCTAACTCATTGATCATTCCCGACATTGGCGCGGGAAAGTTTTCATCATAGAGAGAGTCGTGGCAATTAGCCACTGGATGGAAACAGCGCTACAGCTTCGCCGTCAGCTGACCCTCATGCTCATGCATTAAGCGCAGCATCTCGCGCAGAAACGCATCTTCGTTGCCCTTCTGCCAGGCAATGCTCAGCGGCAAACCTTTAATCTGTTCCGGTAAATCCAGCGCAATATAGCGCACGCTGTCGCTATTCATCGTGCGGTACGACGCAGGCACCACGGCCAATCCCAAACCGGCCGACACTAAACTCAGAATGGTTTGTTTCTCTTCGGCGAACTGCGCGATGTGCGGCGTAAATCCCGCCAGTTTGAACAAATTCATCGTCAGATCGTGGCTGTGCGGGCGCGTGCGGCGATCGGGAATAATCATCGCTTCATGCTGAAAATCAGCCACCGCCACCCGTTCGCGCTGCGCCAGCGCATGCTGAATTGGCACCGCCAGCACGCAGCTTTCACGGGTAATAAAACGCACCGCTAAAGACGCATCGATACTTTGCGGTTCGCGGATAAAAATCATATCCAGCCAGCCCGATTTTAATTTCGGGATTAAATTAATGGTTTTGTCTTCAATAATATGAATATCACTGTGCGGATGCAGCGGCACAAATAAGTTGAGTAAAGCCGGAACTAATCCGCACGCGGCGCTATCGATGGCGCCAATGCGTAATGTACGACGTTCATCTTTTAATCCCACTTTAAATCGCTGCGCCAGCGCATCAAATTGATCGATTAACTTGCTGGCCTCGTCAAAAAATATTGCACCTTCGGCGGTTAATGAAACATTGCGCGTCGAGCGATTTAACAAGCGCACGCCAAGGTCTTCTTCCAGTAAACGGATGAAGCGAGAAAGTGACGCAGGCATCATTTCCATTCTTTGGGCAGCGCGCCCGAAATGGAGTTCTTTGCCTACGGCGACAAAACAACGCAATTGATTTATATCCACATTTCCCTCGCCCGTTGATTATGCAAATACTTTATATAATCCACGCCTGATGATCCGCTAAAGCAAAACTGCATACTGAACGCGAAGACAAAAAAATAATACTACCCCTACACAATCTGGAGCACTTTAATATGAACTCTCACCTCGAAAAAAGGGTGATGCGTAAAGTGACGTTACGCATTGTGCCCTTCATCATGCTGCTCTACTTCATCGCCTTTCTCGATCGCGTCAATATTGGTTTTGCTGCATTAACCATGAATCAGGATTTAGGTTTCTCACCCACGGTATTTGGTTTTGGTGCCGGAATTTTCTTCCTTGGTTATTTCCTGTTTGAAGTGCCGTCGAATTTAATTCTGCATAAAGTCGGCGCACGTATCTGGATCGCCCGCGTGATGATCACCTGGGGATTAGTCTCCGGCTGCATGGCCTTCGTGCAGGGCACCACCAGCTTCTATGTGCTGCGCTTCCTGCTCGGCGTAGCGGAAGCCGGTTTCTTCCCCGGCATCATTCTCTATCTCAGCTACTGGTTCCCGGCGGCGAAACGCGCACAGGTCACCGCCATCTTTATGGCTGCCGCACCGCTTTCAACAGCACTGGGTTCGCCGATCTCTGCTGCGCTGCTGGAGATGCATGGCCTACTGGGCTACGCCGGTTGGCAATGGATGTTTGTGCTGGAAGCCATCCCGGCGCTGCTGTTCGGTATCGTGGTGCTGTTCTACCTCACCGACCGTCCGGCAAAAGCGAAGTGGCTGAACGATGAGGAGCGCGCCTGGCTGGAAAACACCATGCGGGCGGAGGAACAGGCGCGCGCCGCCAATCAGAGCCACAGCAGCGCATGGCGCGGACTGGCTGATAAACGCGTGTTAGCGCTGGCACTGGTCTATTTCGGCACCTCAGCGGGCTTGTACACGCTGGGCATCTGGTCGCCGCAGATCATCCGCAGCTTTGGCGCATCCTCAATGGAGATCGGTTTCCTCAACGCCTTCCCGGCGGTAATCGGCGTGATCGGCATGATCCTGTGGGCGCGCCATTCGGATCGCACCAAAGAGCGCAGCTGGCACGTGATTAGTGCCTGTTTACTGGCGGCAGCCGGACTGATTTATGCCGGCAACGTCAGCACGCTGTTTACGGTGATTATCGCCCTGACGCTGGTGACCGTTGGTATCAGCGCCTCCAAACCGCCGCTGTGGAGCATGCCGACGCTGTTCCTCAGCGGTCCAGCGGCGGCGGCGGGTATCGCCACCATCAACTCGATTGGCAACCTCGGCGGTTTTGTCGGCCCGATGATGATTGGCGTGATTCGCCAGCAAACCGGCAGCTACAGCTGGGGCCTCTATTTCGTGGCGGGACTGCTGGCGATCTCCGCCATCGTGGTTCTGCTGCTCTCTGCCAGCGGCAATAAGCCGCAAACGGCGGAGCTTCCTCATCCTCATACTCATTAATCTGGAGAAACAACATGCGTAACTATTCGATTGCCGCTATTCCCGCAGATGGTATTGGCCCGGAAGTGATCTCTGCCGGTGTGGAAGTCTTGCACGCGCTGACGCGGCAGGATCCGCAGCTGAAGTTCGATGTAGAGACCTTTGACTGGGGTTCGGATTACTACAAACAACACGGCGTGATGATGCCGGAAGATGGCCTGCAAACGCTGAAGAAGTTCGATGCGATTTATTTCGGTGCGGTGGGTGCGCCAGACGTGCCGGATCACATCACGCTGTGGGGTTTGCGTCTGCCGATCTGTCAGGGCTTTGACCAGTACGCCAACGTGCGCCCCACAAAAATCCTGCCGGGTGTGACGTCACCGCTACGCAATCGTGGTCCTGGCGATCTTGATTGGGTCATCGTGCGGGAAAACTCTGAGGGCGAATACTCCGGGAACGGTGGGCGAGCACACCGCGGTTTGCCGGAAGAGGTGGGCACTGAAGTAGCGATTTTCACCCGCGTCGGCGTGACGCGCATCATGCGTTATGCCTTTAAACTGGCGCAGTCGCGCCCGCGTAAACTGCTCACCGTGGTGACCAAATCCAACGCCCAGCGTCACGGCATGGTGATGTGGGATGAGATTGCCGCCGAAGTAGCGCTAGAGTTCCCGGACGTGCAGTGGGACAAAATGCTGGTTGATGCCATGACGCACCGCATGACGCTGCATCCACAAAGCCTCGACACCATCGTGGCCACTAACCTGCACGCCGATATTCTGTCGGATCTGGCTGGCGCGTTGGCGGGCAGTCTCGGCGTGGCGCCGACCGCCAATATCGATCCCGAGCGTCGCTACCCGTCGATGTTCGAACCGATTCACGGCTCAGCGTTTGATATCACCGGCAAAGGCATTGCTAACCCGATCGCCACCTTCTGGACCGCGGTGCAGATGCTGGAGCATCTCGGCGAGCGCGACGCGGCGGCGCTGATTATGCAAGGCATCGAGTTTGTCTGCGCCAAAGGCATTTTGACCCCGGATGTCGGCGGCACGGCCAACACCGCCGAGGTGACGCGTGCGGTAGTGCAGTTTATTACGTCCAAAGCCAGCGTGGCAGAAGCCATCTGATTTGCCCTGTGCGGGGCCAATCATCGCACCTTTCGTAGCGGCGCGATTTATCGCGCAATGAATGCGCCGCTACGACTCGTGCATGCTGTGATTTTGATTTGCACCCTAAGCGCTTTTCATTAACAGTCTCTGCATACCCTTGTTTTCGCAGGACCTCGCATGATTGACTCAGGCAGAGAAGCCAGACCGAACTCCCATCACACCCTGCTGTTAGCGTTATTGGTCGCCGTGACCTTTTTTATGGAAAACCTCGATGCCACGGTGATCACCACCGCGATTCCACAAATGGCGCGGGATTTCGCCTCAAGCCCGGTGGCGCTGAATATCGGTGTTAGCGCTTACTTACTTGCGGTGGCAGTTTTTATCCCGATGAGCGGCTGGCTGGCGGAGCGCTTCGGCGCACGCACGGTGTTTGCCAGCGCCATTCTGATTTTTACCCTCGCTTCCATCCTGTGTGGCCTGAGCGACACGCTGGCGATGTTCACGCTCAGCCGTATTCTGCAAGGCATTGGCGGTGCGATGATGGTGCCAGTGGGTCGCATGGTGGTGCTGCGCGTCACCGAGAAAAAGGACATGGTGAAAACCATCGCCTTCATTACCTGGCCGGGGCTGATTGCGCCGGTGCTCGGTCCGCCGCTGGGTGGTCTGATTGTTACTTATGGCCACTGGCCGTGGATTTTCTGGCTCAATATTCCGCTCGGCATCCTCGCGATCATCGCCACCGCTTATCTGGTACCGCAGTTCAAAACAGAGCAACCGCGCCGGTTTGATGTGCAGGGCTTTGTGCTCACCGCCACCGCCTGCACCTCACTGATTATTGCGCTGGAAGCGCTGGGACAGATGCATCTCACGCTCGGCATTCCACTGTTACTGCTTGGCGTGCTGTGTAGCTGGCTGGCGTATCGTCATAGCTTCCGCCATCCGCAGCCGCTGCTGCCGTTTAGTGCGATGAAAATTGCCACGTTCCGCAATGCGGTGATGGGTGGATCATTCTTCCGCGCCTCAATCAATGCGGTGCCGTTTTTACTGCCATTGCTGTTCCAGCTGGGTTTTGGCTGGAGTGCGGCGCAGGCCGGCGCGATGGTGCTGTGGGTGTTTGCCGGTAATCTGGCGATGAAACCGGCCACCACCTGGCTGATGAAGCGCTGGGGTTTTCGTCGGGTGCTGCTGGTTAACGGCGTCATCAGTCTGGCGGCGATGCTGAGCTGCCTGCTGCTCAATCCGTCACTCGGCTATTTCGCGATTGCGGCGATTTTGTTTATTGGCGGGCTGTCACGTTCGCTGCAGTTCAGTTGCTACAACAGCCTGGGCTTCGCCGATGTGCCGCAGGCCAAAATGAGCGATGCCTCGGTGGTGTTCAGTATTTTCTTCCAGTTCAGCATGAGTGCAGGTATTGCATTGGCCGCGTTGTTCCTGCGTGGCGCCATGCTGTGGCACGAGCATACGACGATTGCACAAAGCGACATCCATGTCGCCTTCGCTGGCGTCGCCGTGTTGGTGCTGCTGTCGCTGTTTGATGTGGTGCGACTGGAGAAAAATGCCGGTGCGCAGGTGCTGGTGAAATAAATACTGCACTATAAGCAAATATCTCATTATTAGCCCTCAGGGCTTAAGGGCTAATAATAATTTTGCACATTAAAATCGACGAAAAAACAAAAAACCACTTTAATGCTGATTGATTTCATCACTTTGTACCAAGCTGGAAATATAAGCGAAGCGGACAACAACCTCTCAATATTTTATTCATCGAGCTTTATTTATTAAAAATAAAAAAACAACGGAATTAAACTACGAAAAATAACTGAGCAATATCAACACAGATAAGATAACTCTTAATTACAGTGCCTTGTGCGTTAGGCTTTTACGACTAGCCTTAAGTAGCAAGTCAAATATTAGTTATCCCACTTATCTGAGGTATTTATTATGACAACACCACGTGGAGGTTCAGGCAATTTTGCCATGGACCCAGAAAGAGCCCGTGAAGCGGGAAAAAAAGGCGGCCAACTGAGCGGCGGTAATTTCCGTAATAATCCCGAACGGGCAATTGAAGCCGGACGAAAAGGCGGAAAAAAAAGCCGGCGCGTAGTGGATAAATCACCAGAGTGACGTTATTGCGGCGGCTACAACTTCAGGTCGCTCGTCGCAATAACATTCTTCAATGTCAGGAAAAATATATTATGAGCAATGACAACAAAGAGCACTTTCTCGATTGGGTAAGGGATGCGCATGCGATGGAAAAACAGGCCGAAAAGATGCTGGAAAAGATGGCAGCGCGCCTTGAACACTATCCCGATCTTAAATTGCGAATCGAGCAACATATTGTGGAAACACGTGAACATCAGGTGCTGGTGCAAAGCGTGATTGATCGCTATTCCGAGTCACACTCGGTATTGAAAGATATCGCCGGCAAAATCTCCGCCTTCGGCCAATCAATCGGCGGCGTGATGGTGGAAGATGAAGTGGTAAAAGGCGCCATCAGTGGCAACGTGTTTGAACACCTGGAGATCGCCAGTTACACCTCGCTGATTGCAGCGGCGCAGCATCTTAACGACCACGTCAGTGCTGACGTGTTTAGCCGCATCCGCGATCAGGAAATTGCGATGGCCGATTGGACCTTAGCGTATTTACCCGCGGTGACGGAGCAATATTTGATACGTTCCTCAACGCCGGGCGTCGAGGCCAAAAAATAGATCCTCCCGCGAGATTCTTCCATTTTTCGCAACAATGACTTCGCTAATTCGGCTATTCTGCCGCTAAATTGTCTGTGCGAACCTTTGGTCAGGCTCGGGCCCCTCCCGAGCATCACCCAAGGAACCGCCAACATGAAACTCTATCACTTTCCCCTTTCTGGCCATGCTCACCGCGCTCGCCTGTTCCTGTCATTGCTGGATGTACCGCATGAGGTCATTGATGTCGATCTCAAAAATGGCGAAAACAAAACCCCGGCATTCCTCGCCATGAATCCGTTCGGCCAGGTGCCGGTGCTGGAAGACGACGGCGAATATATTGCTGACTCCAACGCTATTCTGGTCTATCTGGCGAAGAAAACCGGTCGCAGCGAATGGCTACCGGAAGATGCGCTGGGCGCGGCGGCGGTGCAACGCTGGCTGACCGTTGCAGCCGGTGATATCGCTTTTGGTCCGGCGGCGGCACGTTTGATTACCGTATTTGGTCGCCCTTTCCACCCGGAGGAGGTGATAGCCCGCGCGCATCTGGTGCTGTCGCGTATTGAGAAGCATCTCGAAGGCCGCGCATGGCTGGTTGGCGATCGTCCCACCATCGCGGACATCGCACAGTACAGCTATATCGTTGGCGCGCCAGAAGGCAACGTTGACCTTTCCGGCTATCCGGCAGTGAACGCGCTACTGCGTCGCATTGAAGCGCTGCCGGGCTTTGTGCCCTTCCCACAAACTGCGGCTGGCCTGCGCAGTCAGCGTTGAGGAGAGGATGATGGGCGAGAAACTGTCAGTGTGGCATCAGGGTGAAGTTGCGCTCCAGCAGCAGGCTGGCGTGGCGGAGCGCATGGCTGAAGTCGGCCAGCGCGTGATCCGCGATCACATGCCCGATCAACATCGAGACTTCTACGCGCAGCTGCCCTTTATTGTTGCCGGCAGCGTCGATGCGCACGGCGACGCGTGGGTCACGCTGCTGGAAGGCCAACCCGGCTTTATGTTCTCGCCCAACGCCACCACGCTGGATATCGAAGCGCATCCGCATCAGGGCGATCCGGCGGCGGCGGGTATGCACGATGGTGCGCCGGTTGGGCTGCTCGGCATCGAACTGCATACGCGGCGTCGTAACCGCATGAACGGCGTGCTGCACGCGATTGGCGGGGGTTTTCGCGTAGAGGTGGAGCAGAGTTTTGGCAACTGCCCACGCTATATCCAGCTGCGCGATTTTCATTTTGCGCACGATCCCGCCGAGCCTTATCACGGTGAAGTGGAAACCCTGATCGCGCTGGATGATGCCGCCCGCGCCACCCTCGCCGCTGCGGATACGTTCTACGTCGCCACCTATGCCGAACGTCAGGTTGATGCCTCGCATCGTGGCGGCAAACCGGGTTTCGTGCGCGTCAGTGAGGATGGCCTGCTGACCATTCCCGACTTCAACGGCAATCTGTTTTTCAACACGCTCGGCAATATCCATCAAAATGGCAAAGCAGGCTTGTTGTTTGTTGATTACGCCAGCGGCGACACGTTGCAAATGAGCGGCGATGCCGAGGTCATTCTCGACTCGCCGGAGATCGCCGCGTTTCAGGGTGCAGAGCGACTGTGGACATTTCGCCCGCGCCGAATGGTGCGTCGACGTGCCGCTCTCGCCTTGCGATGGTTAACGCAGGCCGACGGTGCAGCGCCCAGTTCACTGATGACCGGGGACTGGCAAAAGGCCGACGAGCGCCTGCAAGCCACAGCACGGGCATCGCGCTGGCGTCCGTTTAAGGTTACGCAGGTGGTGGATGAGAGCGCCACGATTCGCTCGTTTCATTTAATGCCGGATGACGGCGCGGGTTTGTTGCCGCATTTGGCCGGTCAACATCTGCCGATTCGCGTGCAATTGCCCGATACAGATAAGCCGTTGATGCGCGCTTATACGCTGTCGGTGGCGCCGTCGGATGGCTTTTACCGCATCAGCGTCAAGCGTGAAGGTGTGGTGTCGCGCTACCTGCACGATCACCTGACGGCTGGCGATACGCTGGACGTGCGTGCGCCAGCGGGTGATTTCACGCTTGATGCTCATGCATCACGCCCGGCGGTGCTGCTTGCCGCTGGCGTTGGCATCACGCCGCTGCTGGCGATGCTGCGCCATCTGATATTTGAAGGACAACGCAAACAGCGCCTGCGCCCGACGTTCTTTTTCCAGTCGGCACGCAGCAAAGCCGAGCGCCCTTTCGTGCGCGAACTCGACCAGCTGCGGGCGGCGGCGCACGGCGCGGTAACAATGATACGCGTGCTGAGCCAGACAACGGATGCGGAACCCGGCACGGATTACGACTTCGCGGGACGCATTGATATGGCGCTGCTCTCGCGGGTGCTACCGTTTAACGATTACGACTTCTATCTCTGCGGCCCGCCGGCGTTCACGCAAGCGCTGTACGATGGCTTGCGCACTTACAATATCGCGGATGACCGCATTCACGCCGAAGCCTTTGGGCCGTCGTCGCTGCAGCGCACGCGCTCTGTTGTGACTGAAGAAAAACCGCTGGCGCCAGTGGCGACGCATTCGGTGCCGGTGAAGTTTATGGATTCACTGAAAGAGGCGCGCTGGACGCCGGATGCCGGTTCGCTGCTGGAGCTGACCGAAGCGCGTGGCCTGAGCCCGGCATTCAGCTGTCGCGCCGGACATTGTGGCAGCTGTAAAACCCAACTGCTACAGGGCTCAGTGACCTATAAAACGCCACCGAGCGCCCGCGTGGCCGAGGATGAAGTGCTGATTTGCTGCGCACTGCCAGCGCAGCAAGATGGCGATGAGCAGGCGATTCACCTGGCGCTATAGGCGGCGAGGTTTACAGTGTTTGGGTTTTAAAGATATCGGGCCGGGTTATTACCCACGCGTTATTACCCATGCATAGTTCGGCGCATAGTTCGGCTTATTCACGGCTTCATAGCCAAACTTTTTACACAGCCAAGCCGCGATGGTGGTGAAAAGGGTCATTCTGCGCAGTCTGGCGAAAACCGGATATGCATTTCTGCGCTGTCGTTCATTCTCACATTGCCCGGGATGCACGATGACAGAGAATTATACTTATCAGGGGCAAGGTACAGATTTCAGCAGTAGTATTTTGACACTGATTACCAAGGCAAAAATAGACTGATGCTCATTCGTTAATAATCAATGGAACTAAATTTCGTTCACTGTGATTATCTAACACTATGATTGCATTAATATAGATGGCGAAAAAATTCATTGAAACACTAATACTGAACGGTGTGGGATTTGGGCATGATGATGGGTTTGCTTGACCAACACATAGCTTATCAAGCTAAACCAGCACCCCTGTTTTATTTAACGAACCCAGGTATTCTCCCTGTCGTTTTTTAACGGTAGCAATAAATACAGGCCATTGACTGAAAAGTATCCTCGGCATACGCGCAGGTTTCCCATCCAGATAAGCATAGGCAAAATACTCTGCCTGTCGCTGTAGTTCCTCACTATTTATCATCTGGTTATCTCCTTTATAACGTGACGTGTCCGGAGTCATAACGGCTATATTAAGCGGCTGACGAACCAATAATCTGCATTGGATTAGCGGCCAGGTTTATAATCGTCTTAACTTTGTTTCAGCGACCCATTAAATCAATCAGCAGATCCCATCCGGCGCGTAAAAACGTCGAGAAGATATTTGTGAGTGATTTCAAACAGAAGTCCGTGCAGGTTCAAAAGCGAAAAAGGCCGCCTGTAAGGCGACCTCTTCCGGCACTTCCTTTTGCGACCATCTGTTATTTATAAAGCTCAGCGGTCATGTGAACAACGTTGCCGTTGCTGGCTTCAAGGATTTTGTACTGCTGGCCCTGCTGCTGTGCCTGTGCGGCGATTTTCGCTTCCGCGCCATCCAGTGTCAGGGAAGTTGCAGTAACAGTTTGCGCGAAGCTGGCTGCTGACATCAGTGAAAGAGCGGCTACAGCGGCGATAGACATTGCTTTGATAGTTTTCATGGTCATATTCCTTAGTATGTATGGTTGAAAGCACGTTTGCTTTCGATGAAGTAATAATAACCATGGTGACCATTTCAATATTAACAATAAATGCTGGTATTGTTATCTCGCTAACTATCACACTGATAGGCCTTTCTTATAAGTATGCCTATGGGCTCGACTGCATCGATTGATAACCCAGTCCAATCTCTGCTCAGTAGGAATGCACAGTCTTACCTGCCTCGTGATAGCGGAGCAGTGGAGGCTGTACAGATAAGTCATGTTTAAAGAATTGACGGGTGAGTAAAATTACCGCTCTGCTCGTGCAAACAGCAGAGGATCACTCCGCTCTTTACTGCATATATTGGCATTGGTTGATCCCTCCTCTTTTCATTCCAAACACGCTACATATTCTGTTGATACCACACTGTTATTTATCCTTCTCAGGATCGCCTCTATCGTAACCTCGCATAAACACGACTCAATATTTAAGGCGGTCAAGCATGTTAAAAAAAAGTGGATTGTTAACGGTTGGCTGCATTCTTGCGTTCATCTCAGAAGCCAGTACCACGCCAACTAAAACCGCTAAGGACTTCAACCTGATAGGCGTCACGTTGGAGGACGGGAACGTTAAAGGAAGCAACGCATTGCGGTTGTCGATGCCAGCTCGTCAATGGCAAGACCCTAATAAAGAGACACTTACCGATCGCAATTATATGGCCTGGCTCCCCATTAACTTCCATAACGGTGTTATTGAGGTCGAGATTGCCAGTACGCTGGCGACAGGCGCGCCTGACTACGCACGGGGTTTTATGGGCATCTCATTTCGCATTCAGCCAGAGGGGAGTTTTGAAAACATCTATCTACGTCCCACCAATAGCCAGTCGCAGGATCAAGTACGGCGTAATCATAGCGTTCAGTATTTTGCTTATCCGGACTTTCGTTTTGACCGGCTGCGTAAAGAGGCGCCTGAGCGTTATGAAACCTACGCTGACATTAAGCTAAATGAATGGAATTACGTGAAAATTGTAGTTAAAGATCAGCATGCTACGCTGTATTTGAATCATAACTCAACGCCTGCTTTCATCGTCAATGATCTTAAACTGGGTAGCAAAGCTCAGGGCGGTGTCGGTATCTGGATTGAGTCAGGGACGATTGGATGGTTTAAAGATTTGAAAGTCACCTCGGAAAGCGAATAATCAAAAAGGCGCCCCAATGTGGGACGCCTTTGGCTCATTAACGATTTTAACGCTGACGTTGTAGTCGTTGATTAATAAACACCACATTATCCCAGTCTACTACCGGCTGCATTTTCCATTTTTCAGCAATATGCATCTCTTGGGGCGAAGCAGGATGATATTTATGCCATAGCGGGTTTTCAGGCGGCGTATTGTGCGGATTGGGATTGCCATATTTTATGAAATTACTCCACGCCGCCTGCATCTTGCTGGCCATACTTTTCGCTTCATCATCCCAGCTATCGGAATGGATAAGATTACCGAAAATAAACTTCAATTCAGATCCATGAATGACGCCCAACCCTGTCGCCGTAATATCCGGATCGATATAGTCGAAATGATAGACATACACTTCGCGATGACGTGCCAGCGCATCAGCATAGAGATAAAGACCGCTGCGCAATAATCCCAGCGTAATGAGCTGGTTCATGCGCGCTGGCGCGTTGTATTCCATGCTGACCGGGAAACGTTGCAAAATCTGCGCGGCGTTGTCACCAAAGGCACTCTCAATTAATGATGCATAGTGCTGCTCAGTCACATCTGGTGGTACGAAAAGACTCCCTTCATCGGTATTAAACCCTGTCAGCAGCCTTACCGGATTTACCTCACCTGTTGCAAGTGTATCTACGGGGTTTGCATGATAAACATGCCCGTCTGGCACGGGCCAGAAACCGGCGACTTGCGGCGGCTGTAACGTTGAATGCGTCGATAAGGCCAACAATTTATCTACGGGTAATTCCCTTAACGCTTCGAGACCGGCTGCATCATCTTTTAACCCAAACTGATCAAAAACCCGTGACGCCTGATCTTTGGCCTGTTCAAGAGAGAGAATGTGTTCAGGCGCAACCGCCGTGGCGTTGGGCAGGCTTCCGCTTTGCATAATCGCCTGATCAAACAAGCCCCTGGCAAGCGGTGACACAATCAGCGTACTGACCGCGTAAGAGCCAGCGGATTCTCCACCCACCGTAACGCGCGAAGGATCCCCCCCAAATGCCCGGATGTTTTCCTGTACCCATTTGAGAGCCGCAATAATATCGAGAAGCCCCCAGTTACCTGTGGTGCCATGCTCTTCGTACGCAGCAGCCGAGGGCAGAAAGCCCAACGTACCCAAACGGTAGTTCAGAGTGACAACCACGATACCCTGCTGAGCCAGATGTTTTCCTTCGTAAAGCGGTTGAGAACCGCTTCCCATAACGTAGCCGCCACCATGAATGAAAACGTAAACCGGAAGTGCCGCTGCGCGACTGGCCTCCGGGCTCCAGATATTCAGATACAGGCAGTCTTCGGAGACGTTACCTTCGCCACCTTGATGGCTCATCGGCGCAAACTGAGTCGCCTCTCTGACGCCTTGCCAGGGCGGAACGGGCACGGGAGGAGCAAATCGACGCGTCGCCACCGGTGGTTGGGCGTAGGGAATGCCACGATAAATACACACGCCGTCGTGCAAGCTACCGCGCAGCTTGCCGACGGGTGAGTCGATTTCATGCGGGGTTTCTTCTGGCCATTGTGGAGCACTGACTGGCGTCAGAAAATCCGACAGCCAGCGGTTCAGGCCCGTTAGCTTATTATCGTCCATCGTATTAACCTCAATATTCATTTAGACAGCTCAATCCTCCCGGAGCAGAGCATTAATACGTCACACCTTAGATTTGGAACAAAACGAAATAAATGACAAATTCATACATGCTTTATATATGATTTGTTTTTAATTAAGGATAACGACCCACCTGAGGGCTTATGGAAAGAATTGAGTGTGACCGCATGTTCATCGCGGTGATGGAAACCGGTAGCTTTACCGCGGCAGCGCAGCGCTTGGGTGTCAGCCATGGACAAGCCTCAAAGCTGATCTCACGTCTTGAACGTGATCTGGGCGTAACGTTGCTTCGGCGTAGCACCCGTTCGTTGACACCAACGGAAGTGGGCCGTGCTTATTACGAGCAGATTCGTCAACTCATCGCCAACTATGATGCCCTCAATGATTCAGTCCGAAACTCTTCGAACACACCTTCAGGCCTCTTGCGTATTTCAGCGCCGGTTACTTTCGGCACACTGCAAATGCCGGATTTGTTGATTGAGTTCGCGCATCGCTATCCTGATATTGAACTCGACGTGCGTTTTGCTGACCGGCTGGTAAACGTCATTGATGAAGGATTTGATCTGGCCTTACGCATTGGCAAGTTAGAAGACAGCAGCTTAATTGCCAGAAAACTCTGTGATATCAGAATTGTTCTTGTCGCTTCTCCGGATTATCTCGCTGCGCGGGGAACGCCCAGCCATTGGGAGCAACTCGCCGAACATGACTGCGTGGTGGACACGAATTTTCGTGAACCTTACTTGTGGCCATTTCTTGATGAGGACAAGCAGCTCATCACGCAGGCTGTTAAAGGAAGGATGAAATTTTCCAATGCCGAAGTGTGTTTAAATGCGGCCACTGCAGGGTTAGGCATCTCCCGCCTGCCTTCGTTTGTGGTCAGCGAGGCGCTTAAAGCGGGTAGGCTTGAGACCGTTCTTCCCTCCTCGGAAGCACCGCCAATGGGGCTTTATGCCCTCTATCCACCGGCAAAATATATTGCGCATAAATCACGGGCACTTATCGATTTTCTGGTTGAAGGCTTTGCCGGCGCACCGCGCTGGGAATGATTTCCAATATGGAAATAATATTCCCTTTTTTAACCCGATAATCTCCTTAACGGAATAAGTGTAAAGTCCTCTCATCAACTTAATGAGAGGAAAACACCATGTTCGATACCCGCACAACACCTTATGCAGCTCTGTTAATGCGCCTGTCTTTAGGCATCCTTTTTCTTGCGCACTTCGGGCTGAAGTTTTTTGTCTTCACACCGGCAGGTACCGCGAAATTCTTTGCCTCGCTGGGTTTGCCGGGTGGTTTGGCTTACCTCACCATGGCAATTGAGTTAATTGGCGCGATTGCACTGATTCTGGGTATCTACACCCGCATCGTTGCTGTCGTGCTGATTCCGGTTTTACTGGGCGCGATTGTCACTGTGCATGGACCTGCAGGCTTCTTCTTTACTAACCCAAATGGTGGCTGGGAATTCCCTGCATTCTGGATTATCGGTTTGATTGTTCTGGCACTGACCGGCGACGGCAAGTTTGCCCTCAAACCTACCGCAATAAAAAAATAAAAATGTCTGCTGATGGCGAACAGATTGTTCGCCATTCAACCCTGCTTTTCCCCACGTTGTACCCGCGTGCCTTTCATCTGATTGATCCTGCCAGTGCGCTGTTTTGCTTTTCGCGTTTACGCTAAAGTAACCCTCTGATTTTCATCCAGGCGCTCACGATGCCCACAGTGATTTCCACAGAGTCTTTCAGCAGCATCGTCCACTTTGTGACGGCGGCTAACGCCAGTAGCTTTACTGAAGCTGCTGAACAGTTGGGTGTGTCGAAATCGGCCATTGGCAAAAGTATCCAGCGGCTTGAGCATAATCTCGGTATTCCACTCTTCCATCGCACCACACGTAAAATCAGCCTGACCACCGAAGGTGAAGCGTATCTGGCAAGTTGCCAGAGTGCGCTGGAAACGCTGCAAATGGCCGAGATGGCGCTGCGTTCAAAGCTAACGGAGCCCACTGGCACAGTGAGGATAGATTTACCCGCCGCGTTTGGCCGCTCGGTGATGATGCCGGTGTTGATGGACATGACCAAACGCTATCCGCATCTGAAACTGACCATCACGTTTAACGATCGCATCATTGATCCGCTGGACATTGGTTTTGACCTCGCTATCCGCTTTGGTCCGGTTAAAGACACCACCGATCTCATCGCCCGTAAGCTGAACGATCAACATCTGATTATCTGCGCATCTCCCGCCTATATTTCGACGTACGGGAAACCTGAGACGCTGACCGAACTGGCCGATCACCGCTGTATTCTGGCCTGGCGCGGCGGCGCACCGCTTAGCTGGCTAATCCGTGACGAGAGCGGTAAGGACATCAGACTTAAACCCACACCTTTTCATCAAATCAGTGATGGCGATGCCATGATCGATGCCTGTATTGCCGGAGCCGGTTTGATTCAATTTCCTGAAGCGCTGTTACGACCCCACATCCAAGCTGGAAAACTGGTGCCACTGCTTGCCTTCTGCAATCCAGCGCCCACCGAGTTGAATGTTATATGGCCCCGCGCCCGTCATTTACTACCCGGCGTTCGCTTTATCATTGATGAGTTAATCGAATTAGCGGCACAAAAAGCATTCGAATGATTGTAGACTTCAGTTCTACACTCTGTCCCCTTTGAGCCTGTTTATCCACCTCAGCTATCAGCGTAGGATTTCTTCATCGTCAGGTTATCTGACAATTTATCCACTGATGAAGGGGTTCTACTATGCCAGTCGTTAATATCCAGATGTTCGATGGTCGTGATGATGCTAAACCTGCTATCGCTAAAGCTGTGACTGAAGCTATCGCCACCCACGCCAACGTTGATCCACAGTATGTCTATGTCATTTTCAACGACGTAACCACCAGCAATTGGGCCATCTCAGGTGAGATTTTTGCTGAGACGCTGAAGAAATCGAGCTAGCAAGCAGCGCAACTTAGTCAAATCCGCCGCTATGCCCCCGCGCGTAGCGGCATATTCCTCTTACGGGGAATCTCTTCCTCTCTTCTTTGCACGTTCGCCTGCTCCCACCGTTCTGGAGATTACGATGAAAAATGAAATTACCTGCGTGTTTAACCTGGCCGTCAATGACGGACAACTTCCTGCGTTTAAAGCATTGGTTTCACGCGTAGTAGAAGCCACCAGTAAAGAGCCCGGCACACTGAGTTACGTCTACAGCGTCAGCGACGATGAGAAAACCGCGCACATCGTTGAGCGTTATCGTCAGCAGGATCTGGTGAGCCATGTTGATCACACCTTCGCACCTTTCGCCGAAACCTTTCTCTCTTTAGTGACCATCACCGGCCTGACGGTTTACGGCGAACCCGATGAAGAAATCCGCAAACGCTTAGATCCGTTTGGTGCCGTGTATATGACACCTTTTGATGGATTTACCCGTTAATTTTAAGATTAAAAACCATGAAAGACGCTGCTATGAAACTTTATGTGTACGATCACTGCCCATTCTGCGTGCGCTCACGCATGATTTTTGGCTTGAAAGATGTTGCGTGCGAGATCATTACGTTGCCGAACGATGATGAAGAAACACCCACTCGTCTTATCGGCAAAAAAATGCTTCCGATTTTGGTCACTGAAAGCAATGAAGCGATTGGTGAAAGTCTGGACATCGTCAAATACATTGATGAGACCTACGGTTCGGCTGTGGTGACGGTGCCTGACAATTCAGCCATCGAAGCCTGGATGGAAGAGGCGACAAAACTGATTTATCCGCTGGCGATCCCACGCTGGGCAAGCGCTGATTTTGAAGAGTTTCGTCAGGATGCTGCAAGACACTATTTTGTCAGCAAGAAAGAAGCCGTTTTTGGTCCCTTCCCACGTTTGCTGGACCAAACCGCAACCATGGTGACGGAGATAAATGCAAAGCTGGAGGTTCTTGAGCTGTTGCTCTCGCAGCAAGAGCAAGATACCGAGCATTTCTCGCTGACGGATATTCGTCTTTTCCCACTGCTGCGCTCGTTATCCATCGTTAAAGGGATGAAGTGGCCAGCAAGGGTGGATGCATGGCGCAGAGAGATGGCCGTCAAATCCCAGGTCAATCTCAATGATGACATCGCAATCTGAGCCGATGTTTACGGGCGGCAAATATTCAAAGCCGCCCGGAACCAAAGTGGTCTGAAGCAAAATCCAGGAAGCTGCGAACCTTAGGCGTCAGGCGCCGATCGGGGGCGTGGAGAATATGCAAAGGACGCGTGGGAATGTTATAAGCACCCAATACCTGAACCAGGCTACCCTCTTGAATCAATGGGTTAACCAGTTCAGCGGGTTGTAGTGCTACGCCCTGCCCGGCGCGAGCCGCATTGATGAGCGCTTCACCGCTGTCCAGCATCAACCTTCCTTCGACGGCAACACGCAGCATCCCTTCAGCGCTTTCAAACTCCCAATGTGTTCTCAACGAGGTATGGCTGAAAATCAGGCACTCATGTTGGCTGAGATCGCGGGGATGAGCCAATGGTGGCGCATCATTCAGGTAAGTGGGTGAAGCACAGGCAATCAGTTGGTAAGGGTGTAACGCGCGCGCCACCAAACCACTGTCCGGCAGATGCCCAACCCGAAAAACGATGTCAACCCCCTCATCAATCAGGTCTACCATTCTGTTCGCCAGCATCAGTTCAACCGTAACGTCAGGATTTTGCTTGAGGTATGTCGGGAGTAACGGTGCAAGCGCATGAACACCAAAGGTGACCGGCGCATTGATGCGGATGCGGCCTCGCGGTGTCGCTCGCGTCTCTGCAGCAAAGGATTCTGCCGCTTCGAGTTCAGCAAGAATAATTTTTGCCCGCTCATAGAAGTCTCGGCCTGCTTCAGTCACGCTGTGCTGTCGAGTGGTGCGGTTTATCAGACGAACGCCCAGATGTTGCTCGAGGAAGGAAACGTTTTTTCCAACCAGCTGTGGCGACATATCCAGCGCTTCAGCGGCGGCGGTAAATGAGCCCAGTTCTACGGAACGCGTAAAAACCGTCATACTGGTAAGACGATCCATTAGAAACACCTTGTTGTAGATGAGCCCGTTAGTGGTATTTATGATGTCATCTATTTTTAACGCGTTCAACGTCAGGCAGACGCTTAACGTTCTCCTTTAGCCGCTTGAGGGTGTGAAATGATTAACGCTGAATTTTCCCTATTACGTGAAAGCACACATTTTTTCTGGCCAGAATCGGCCAAAAAAATTGATGTCGCGAAGGGACTGGATTACATCCTGTCAGGAATAACGGCGCAGACATCGCTGACCGCCTGGCACCTTGAAATGATGATTTATCGCACCGAGGAGATTATTGAATCCGATTCGACAATCACGCCGATCCACGGTGAGGCAACCAGTCAAGATCCGTTGTTAAAGGCGGTATGTGCGAGCTATTTAGACGGTGCATCTTTAGCCACACCCGAGCACATTGAGGACGCTTTCAATAAACTGGCAGATGATATTTCCTACCATCCGCTCTCCTTATCAGAAGCGGCGCTGCAGGTACTCGCAGGATTTGTATTTGTCCGTGAGGTAACCCATCACCTCGGCATCACGGCGATTCATGCCGCATGATTTCAGGCATAAAAAAGCCGGTTACTGCAAGGCGAGTAACCGGCAAAGCGTCGTTGCATATCATTGTTATAGTAAAGAATGTGACTGACAGACACTCACTTCAAGACAACTATGCCTGCCAGGTTCCAGCTTGTTTGGCGCTGTGAGCGGCCAGCATGTCCATCAGTTCTGGCGACAAACAATCGTATGGCGTTAACGCCAGGTCAGTTAAGCGCTCACGGACATCGGCCATTTTAGAAACCGGCGCGCCGCTTTCAATAATGGACGAAACGAAAGCGGCAAATCCTGGTGCAGACCAGCCTTCGCTATCAGACAGTTCAGTGTGCACAAAATCCAGACCGTAAAACGCATGTTGCTCGTTCTCAATGCGGCCATACATGTGGACACCACAGTCAGTACAGGCATGACGTCTGATCAGGGCCTTTTCATCAACGACTTTCAATTTCTCTGCGTGTGCAATGACAGAGACGTTGTCTTTGGGAACAACAGCAACCAGTGAGAAGAGCGAACCTGAGGGTTTCCAGCATTTCGTGCAACCACAGGCGTGGTTAAACATCGTCTGGCTATCAAGCTGTACTTCAACCTGATTCTCCGTGCAGTGGCAACGTAACACGCCACCAGAAAAATGCTCATTTGCCGCTTTAATGCCGGCGTCTACCGCTGGATGGATTTTCTGAACGTTCATGAATGAATCCTTGATTAAACAGGTGCGACAAGCGCCGCACCCGATGCGTTGAGAGATCAGTAGTGGATAACGGTGCGGATAGATTTGCCTTCATGCATCAGGTCAAATGCATCATTAATGTCATCAAGTGACATGGTGTGAGTCACAAATGGCTTCAGCTCAATCTCACCCTTCATGGCATCTTCAACCATTCCCGGCAGCTGACTACGTCCTTTAACCCCACCAAATGCAGAGCCTTTCCATTGACGGCCCGTAACCAGCTGGAACGGACGTGTGGAAATTTCTTTACCCGCACCCGCAACGCCAATAATGACCGACTGACCCCAGCCACGGTGAGCAGACTCAAGCGCTGCACGCATCACGTTCACATTGCCGATACATTCGAAAGAGTGATCGACACCCCAGCCTGTCATTTCAATAATGACGTCCTGAATCGGTTTGTCGAAATCGTTGGGATTGATGCAGTCTGTTGCGCCGAACTGCTTAGCCAGCTCAAACTTGGATGGGTTGGTATCAATAGCAATGATGCGGCCGGCTTTCGCCTGACGCGCACCCTGAATGGCTGCGAGGCCGATGCCGCCCAAGCCAAAAATGGCTACGGAATCACCAGGCTGCACTTTTGCCGTATTGTGAACAGCGCCAATACCGGTGGTTACACCGCAGCCGAGCAGGCAAACGTGTTCGTGATTGGCTTCCGGATTTATTTTCGCCAAAGAGACTTCAGCGACCACGGTGTACTCACTAAATGTTGAGCAACCCATGTAGTGATAGATCGGCTGACCGTTGTAAGAGAAGCGCGTTGTGCCATCCGGCATCAGGCCTTTGCCCTGGGTGGCACGAACGGCGGTGCACAGATTAGTTTTGCCGGATTTACAGAACAGGCATTCGCCACACTCGGCGGTATAAAGAGGAATAACGTGATCGCCAGCTTTTACGCTGGTAACGCCTTCGCCAACCTCAACGACTACGCCAGCACCTTCATGACCAAGAACTGCAGGGAAAACACCTTCAGGATCATCACCTGACAAGGTAAAGGCGTCAGTGTGGCAGACGCCCGTGTGACTGATTTTGACTAACACTTCGCCAGCGCGTGGCGGCTCAACGTCAATTTCAACAATTTTTAAAGGCTGGCCAGGGCCAAATGCAACAGCAGCGCGTGATTTCATTACGGCACTCCACTTAATTGAGGGTTCGGATTGAGCGGGGTGATTGTTTGCAAATTGCTCATCACGCCGCCCTAAAGAGGTGGTAAAAGTTTATCGAGTAGAGGGAGTATAGATCGTATACCCTATAGGGGTATATAGGATTTTTGTCTTTCCTGTTAAAAACAAATCATCTTATTGTTTTTAAACGAAATTAAAAATCAGAGTAATTGTGAGTAATTACTGAGACCTCTGCAAACGCTCTCTTAATGATGACGCAAAGAGAGCTGCAATCGCTGTCAGGCTATCGCACCACAGAAGATGAGAAAAGATTAATGAGCCGTATCCCTATTCTGGAAGAAAGGATAGCTCTGAAACATTGCTGACCTCATATTTTCAACATAGGCTGGTTCGCCACAATAGGCCTTGCGGATGCTTCCGGGCGGTTCGTTAACGTAATGACGATAAACACGCGTGAAGGTTTGCTGGCTACTAAATCCATTGTCCATTGCGATCGCCATAATATTTTTGTCGGTAGTGATTAGCGCACTGGTTGCGTTTATTACACGACAAATCCGGATGTAATCCGCTATTGATATTCCGGTAATGTCCTTAAATCTGCGCTGAAAATACCAGTGTGTATAACCGCTTCGTCTGGTAATAACGTCAACTCTAAGATTGACATCAAGATTGCCATCAATCCACTTTATAATGTCTCTGACAACAGCGTGCAAAACGAGCTCTCTACCACTGCAATCATCTGTTTTAAATGAATAATTGCTCATGCCTGAGCTAATTTTGTGGTTACTTGAAATAGTCATATTGATCACCCGTAAAATTCTGAACAAACTTTAGCACATAGATTAACGGCGACTCGTTCAAATAATTTAACGATGATAATTTAATAGACTGAGCGTGTTAATTGCAGACATAAAAAAGCAGCACCTAAAGATGCTGCTTTTCAAAGGTACTCAGTAAGCACCCGCTTCAATATCACTTAAAATAAGAGCGAACTAATTTAACCAGCTCACCAATTTCCTGTTCACTGCTGCTATCGGCGTTTAACTTTCCCGCGAACTCTTCTTTTATATAACTTTCCAGGATCTCGGTCATCAAACCATTCATCGCGCCTCTTACTGCAGCCATCTGCATCAATACAGGAGCACAATCTACGCCCGCTTCCAGCGATCGCTGAATGCCTTCGCATTGTCCCTGTATTCTTTTAATTCTGTTAAGCGCACGCTTTTTATCTTCAGGAGAGTGTGGCATACATCCTCACATACTGTACCGGGGTATATCATAACATGAAGGCGCTATCTTCATTAGCGATGACTGCCATAACAGTCGTTCACTTAAAAATAGACTTGTTAGCCTGCAGCCATGAGCGTTGCCGGACAGTTTGCCAGATGGGAACGGTGACTCCAATACCCCTGTTAGCACTGATTCACAGTGTAAAATTGATCATGCTCCAACATAAAGGGCAAGTTCATTTCAAGTTAACCAACACGGCGTTTGCAATGCTGGCTTCCATCCTTAGCTGAAACTACATTTCCACTGCTTCGCGGGCGCGCCGCGTCATAACGAGATTTATCACGATGCAAACCAACAACACCAGGGCAGATAACAGCATCGCTTTAGCCATGCCGTGCGAAAATGTTTGCGTATCGGTATGCGTTATTAGCGCCCCAAAGATGGCTACGCCCACGACCCCACCCAACTGTCTTGCTGACGCCATCAATCCCGAGGATATGCCGGCATCGTGCTGTGAGACTGAAGCAAGCATCGTATTGGTGACTGAGGGTACTGACATCGCGCTTCCCATCCCGACCAGCATGAGTGCGCCATTCAACAACCAAAAAGAGGCATTAACCGATAACTGGGATAACAATAAAAACCCGATAATTTGCACGCTAAATCCGGTGGTGATGATACGTATGGCACTTACGCGACGTGCAACACGTGAAGATATCATCGTTGATAGGGTCAGCACGGCGGTCAAAGGAATGAAAGCGATGCCAGTCTGGAACGCACCATAGCCTTTAACGGTCTGGAAAAAGAGGCTGAGCACAAAAACGGTGCCGTAAAAAACCAGATTGATGACGGCGCCACTGAGGCACATTGCAATCAGCATCTTATTTTTGACTAAGCGAGGAGGCAACATTGGAGCCGCGACATGCCTTTCCGTGACGGTAAATAGGAAAGCTGAGAGGATTGCCAGACACAACGCCATAAGCGGCAACATTGTCCATCCCCGATCGCTCGATTCTGTCAGGGCATATGTCAGGGAGGCGATGGCAATAGCGCTGGCTATTTGGCCCGGCACATCGACTTTCTTATCGACACGTGGAGAAGCTGGAGCAAAACGCAGGATGAGGATGATCGCGATAAGGCCAATGGGAACATTGATTAAAAACACGCTGTGCCAGCCCAAATACTGGATGAGAATGCCACCCAGTACCGGACCGGCAGCAAGCGCGATACCTCCACAGGCACCCCACATAGCCACTGCGGTACGGCGGGTGTTTGCATCCTGGAAAGTCAGCCTGATCAACGTTAAGGAGGTCGGCACCAACAGGGCAGCGCCAATTCCCTGAATACCCCGCAGCGTAATCAGCATTGCCATGCTGTCAGCTAATCCGCAGCCGATTGAACCAAACGTAAAGACGCCAAACCCCCAGGCAAAGACGGTCTTTGCACCTAACTTGTCCCCGAGTGCGCCACCCAGAATCAGCAGTGCTGAAAACACTAAAGCATAGCTATTGATCACCCATTGAAGGCCAGTAAGGTCCGTTTTAAACGCATCTTTCAAGGCGCTCAACCCAACATTCACTACGCTGACATCAAGCTGAACCACTAAAAATCCCAGACAAGATGAGATGAGTATTGCCGCTAAGGTGGGGGTTATTTTCGACATAACAAATGAAGCCAAAATGAGTTAACCATGTCGAAAGGATATGAATTGACACGGCATGCGTAAATACTAGAATTTGCACACCATCCATGCAAAAACGCATACATCATGAATTGGGAAGATTTACGCTTTTTTCTGGCCATTGCCAAAGCCGGTACGATTTCAGGTGCTGCAAAAGATTTGAAGGTTGATCAAGCCACAGTGAGTCGCCGACTGGCATCGCTTGAAGCAGAATTGGGCATTCAGCTTTTCATCCGCCTGCCACGTGAATCGCGCCTGACACCGATAGGTGAAAAAATTTTAAACGAGGCAAAGGAGATTGAGGCGAAAGTGTATTCCGTCGCGCGGCTCTCCTCCTCAGTTAAAACATCTGCCCGTTCCCGGGTGGCGATCTCGGCGCCGCCAATACTCGCCCGCCATTTTTTTGCCCCCGCTATTTTTGAGATGACGCAGCAAAATCCTGACATCCAACTCTCTATTCAGAGTGAAGCGCAATTTGTGTCTCTTTCAAAAATGGAGGCTGATTTATCCCTGCGCCTCTCTCCGCCAATAGAAGAGACCGATATTATAAAAAAAGCGGGGCTGATGAGGTTTGGTTTATATGCCGCGCCTCATTACAGCAATATTAAAAATGCCTCAACCTGGGATTTTATTGCCTATTCCCATAAGGAACCCAGTTTTGAGCACAAAAGATGGCTGAATGAAGTTATAGGAAACCAGCGGGTTTGTTGTGAAGTCAGCGATTTAAGCAATCAATATGAGGCTGCATGTACGGGAATTGGCGTTGCGGGCTTACCGTGTTTTTTAGCTGATAAAGAACCCCGACTGATTAAATTGTCCACTGAAAAACCGATGCTAACGCTGGATATCTGGTTAGCAAAACACCCAGACCTACGAGACGATGCGCAGATACGAAAAATCGCGCAGACAATGACTGAATTTTTAGATAAGAAAGGATTAGGGTTGAATCAGTAACTCGTTAACTATGTCGGTCTAACACAGGCAATGTACATGAAGTGAGGTGGATTCATCCACCTCACTTCAGTTTAAAAACAATTACTTACAGACAATAAATATCTTAATACTCAGATTCTTCTCCCGGTAACGGGATGGAGAGCTCCTCACCCTTAGCGCCTGCATAGAAAATAATGACGTCAGTACTTTCATCTTTGGTGAACCCACGGTGGGCAATATCGATGGACTCATTGAAAGCCTCACCAGCGTGAAAAGTTTTAGTTTCTCCGCTCTCTTTGTCTTCAATGGTTAGCGAACCGGACAGAATGTAGGCGGTATTTGGAATGGGATGAGTATGCCATGGCAGCTCTGAATGAGCGGGGATGGTCATTTTCATAACGGTGATTTCAAGTTCACCAGAAGGATAGTGCTCTAATTGTTGTCCATTCCAGGCAAGCCCACTTTTAAGCAAGATCTCTGACTCGTTTTTATGTTCATCAGTCGCGTTATTCATCTTTTCCCCTATAACGATTAAATTAAAGCCACTGCAAAAGAATAGCTTAAATTTTAGAACGGTGAATTAACTCGACAATTAAGGCTCTTAATGCGCCAAATTAATTATTTTTGGTTATTAATTAAAGTTGGGTGACAAAATAGCGCTGCTGAAGCTCGAGAACGCACGGGATTTGGCGACTGACCTGAAAGCTTGCTCCTGGCACATAGTTGTCATTTCGGCTTAATTAATATTATTTCTCGGCATTAGCGCCTCATCAGGCCAGGTGTTACATGGCTGTCAGCTCATCACCTATGGCCTGTCAAAGAGTGTAATTGCATAAGAAACATTAATAATCACTGGTCCTAAAAGGCAACCTTACCTATCATAACGCACAGTTATTATATGGATATTAGGTGAGTTATGGCTTTGAATGGAAAACTGATTCTGAACGGCGCAGATTACGCACCGTTAAACATCTACGGCGTCGGCATTTTCATGGCGTTCTCAGGTAATGGCGCTTACCGTAATCGTGGGGGCTGCGGCGCAGTTGCGGGAGACGGTCCATTGCCACCGGGAAGATACTGGGTTGTCGATCGCGGCGCGGGTGGCTTCTTTGGTAAGCGAAAGGCTGAATTACATGATACCTGGAACAAGTATGTGAACGGTGTGGCCTTTGGTCGAAGTGAATGGTTTGCACTCTATCGAGAGGACTCAGCCATTGACGATGAAACATGGTATGAAGGCGTGCGCCGTGAACTATTCAGGCTTCATCCGGGGACCATATCAGAAGGCTGCATCACCATTCCCCACAACTCTGACTATGCACGTATCCGCCAGGCGTTTATGAACACTTCAATGGTGTCCGTGCCAAGTAAGCCTTCGCTGATGGCAAGAGGATTAATTGAGGTTGTCGCCAATGGCTCAAACACTTGCCCGTAGGGCCGCAAAATGCGTTTTCTTCATATTAATAACGCTGGCTGTGGGCAGATCGCTCGGTGGCGCTGAAACGTATATCTCTCAGGATTACGCCCGAAAGGTTGCCGTATTTATCAGCGGCGAATCCAATATCGAAACCCTCTACGACGCCTATTTCTACCTTGATGTTGTCATCGTGGTGACCATCACCACGGCTGTTTACTTAACAACCATGAAGTTAATCAAAAAAATAAGGATCAAGTAAAATGCCAATCCCTCCGTATATGTTGCTTAAAGATGATGGTGGAGCAGATATTCGAGGATCTGTCGATGTTCACGACCGTGAAGGCAGCATTGAAATTATCGGCATGAGCCACGGCATTAACCTGCCAGTGGACGGATCTAACGGTAGGATCACCGGTACGCGCCAGCATTCATCAATGATGATTGAGAAAGAAGTGGATAGCTCCACGCCTTATCTGTACAAGGCAGCAGCCACCGGGCAGACGCTAAAAAGCGCTGAACTTCGCTTCTATAACATTAGCGATGCTGGTCAGGAAGTTTGCTATTACACGGTGCTGATGGAAAACGTGAAGGTCACCGGCGTTAACTGCGGCGTGGCAAATGTGAAGCTTGCAGGCAATGACAAACTAAACCATACGGAAAACGTCAGCTTGCAGTATGAGAAAATCACGTGGCGTATTGTGGATGGTAATATCCAGTACACCGATGCATGGAACGAGCGTCCAACCGCTTAGAACAACCTTTCCTGCTTTTGAGATACAAAAACTCAAGTACCGCATTGAGTCGTAATCGTCGCAAGATTGTATGAAGCTTGATGAAACCCAGAAAAGCAAAAACCCAGCCATAAGCTGGGTTTTCTAAATGTTGGTGCCCGGACGCGGAATCGAACCACGGACACGGGGATTTTCAATCCCCTGCTCTACCGACTGAGCTATCCGGGCAACGGGGCGCATTAAACCTTACTCAGACCGCACCGTCAAACGCTTTTCGGCAAAAAATCGCTGACTGATGCCTTTTAAAGCAACCACCAGACCAAGCGGTAAAAAATCATGCCGCCTATCGCTGTTATCGGTGAATTTTTAAGCATTTATGCCGATAACCGTGCTGACATCTCATACCAATAATAAGGTCCACCATGTTCAGCACAATTACATCAGGCATCATGTCGCGCCTCGCGTGGCAGAAACGCAGTCACAGCATGGCAACGCTCAGTTCGTTGCAGGACGCTATCGCCATGGTCGAATTCACCCCAGACGGCAAAATCCTTACCGCTAACGAACTGTTTCTGGAGCGCATGGGCTATACGCTCAAAGAGATCGTTGGCCAGCATCACAGCGTGTTCTGCACCGCAGATTTGATCAATTCGCCACAATATCGCGACTTCTGGCGTCGTCTCAATCGCGGTGAAGGCTTCAGCGACAAATTCCTGCGCGTGGCGAAACACAGCCGCCCTATCTGGCTGGAAGCCAACTATGTGCCGGTGCAGGATCGCAGCGGCCGGGTGGTAAAAATCGTCAAGCTAGCGAGCGATATCACCGCACGCATTATGGATGCGCAGGAGCAGCGCGCCATGACCACCGCAATAGAGCGTTCGATGGCGGTGATTGCCTTCAATTTGAAGGGCGAAGTGTTGATGACCAATGACAACTTCCTGAAAACCCTGGGATACAGCGCGGCAGAAGTGGTCGGTGTTCATCACAGCCAGTTTTGCCCACCCGAAATGCGTAACAGCGACGAATATCGCCGCTTCTGGCACAAGCTCAATCAGGGCGAATTTATCTCCGGCCAGTTCCAGCGCGTGAATAAACGCGGCCAAACCGTGTGGCTACGCGCTACCTATAATCCGGTGTTTAACGAAGCTGGCGAACTGTACAAAGTGGTGAAATTCGCCACCGATGTCACCGCGCAGGTGGAGAAAAATCAGCAAGAGCGCGAAGCGGCGCAGCAGGCGTATCAAACCGCGCTGCAAACCAGCGAGAGCACGCGATTGGGCGCCACGGTCATTGAGAACAGCGTGCAGACCATGAATGATTTGGCGGGCGAACTGCACGGTATTTCGGACGATATCAACGATCTGAGCGAATCATCCGATCGTATTGGCGCCATTGTTGAAAGCATTCGCCGTATCGCCGATCAAACCAATCTGCTGGCGCTTAACGCGGCGGTGGAAGCGGCGCGCGCCGGTCAGCATGGTCGCAGCTTTGCCGTGGTTGCCAATGAAGTGCGCACGCTGGCGGCCAACATTAACCGCGCCACCACCGAGATTGAAAATAGGGTGCAGCAGAACCACACGCTGGCCGAGAAGGCGCTGAAAGGCATTGCATCGAACCTCAAACGCGCCGATCACGGCGTGGTGTTAGCGCAAGAAGCTGGCGGTATGATGGCCGATATTCGCGGCAGTTCCAGCGAAGTGGTACGAGCCATCAGCCATGTTACCGATGCGTTGAAAGAGGGATAATTTACTTTTTTACTGCGCCGCCGCGGTGATCACCGGCGGCGCAGTGGCTTCCGGTACAAAGATATGGTCGAGAATATTACGCATCAACGGCGCCGCGGTGACGCCTTCGTTGCCGCCGTTTTCCAGAATCAACGCCACCGCCACTTTGGGATCGTTAAACGGCGCAAATGCGGTGTAGAAGATGTGGTCACGCAGGCGCATCGGCGTCATTTTGGCGTTATACACCTGGTTCTGTTTGAGGCTGAATACCTGCGATGTGCCCGATTTCGCCGCAATGCCGTAAGGCGCGGTGTGGAAGTATTTGTAGCCGGTACCGTTCGGCGCATTTGCCATACCGAACATGGCGTGACGCACCAGCGACCAGTAAGGCGATTTGGCATCGCCAATCTGCGGCTGCGGTAATTTAGCCTGATACGGCTGCACCACCGTGCCACGCTGCGATTTCTCCAGCAGATGCGGATTGATCACCCGGCCGTTGTTGATCAGCGCCACCATCGCTTTTACCATCTGAATCGGCGTCGCCACCCAGTAACCTTGTCCAATGCCGACCGAAACGGTATCGCCCTGATACCACACATGTTTATGTACCTTCTGCTTCCATTCGCGGCTCGGCAATAATCCGGCGTACTCTTCGTTGAGATCGATACCGGTCGATTTGCCATAGCCAAACTGGCTTAGCATGGTGTGGATGCGATCGATGCCCATCATGAACGCCACCTGATAGAAGAAGGTGTCGGCAGATTCCTCAATGGCGCGCGTCACGTCCAGCATGCCGTGGCCCGATTTTTTCCAGTCGCGATATTTGCGATCGGTGCCCGGCAGCGTCCAGGTGGGCGCGCCGAAGAAAGTGGTACTTGGGGTGATCACTTTGTTAAGCAGTGCCGACATCGCCATGTAAGGCTTCACCGTGGAAGCCGGCGGATACAAGCCCTGGGTGACGCGGTTGATCAGCGGCAGGTCTTTATCCTGCAGCAGGGTTTTGTAGGCTTTGTAGCTGATCCCTTTGACGAACGGATTGGGATCGTAGCTCGGTGCGGAGACCATCGCCAGCACGCTACCGTCATGCGGATCTTCAATCAGCGCGGCGGCGCGTTGTCCCGCCAGCTGGCTCTCAACATACTGCTGCAGATGCAGATCGAGCGTCAGCGTGATGTTCTGACCGGCAACCGGCGGCACCTCTTTTAGCACGCGCACGATGCGGCCATGGTTATCGACTTCCACTTCCTGATAGCCGGTTTTACCGTGCAGCAGCGATTCGTAATAGCCTTCAATGCCCTGCTTACCGATATTGTGGTCAGCGGCATAATTCTCACCAACGCCTTGTGCGTTCAGGCGTTTGTAGTCGTTATCGTTGATTTTTGAGACGTAGCCAAGCACGTGCGCCAGATCGGCGCCGTAAGGATATTCCCGATCCTGATAGGTATCGACGGTGACGCCGCTAAAGCGGAATTGATTGACGGCGAAGCGCGCCACTTCTTCGTCAGTCAGTTCCGCTTTCAGTTCGACCGGCTTGTAGCGACTGTTCTGCTTAAGTTCGTGTTCGAAGGTTTCAATTTCCTCTGGCGTGAGATCGACAATTGGCGTCAGCGCTTTCAGCGTCTCCTGCATGTTGTCGATTTTGTACGGCGTGATGTGAATGTCGTACCAACTAACATTGCGCACCAGCGGAATGCCGTTGCGATCGAAGATCAACCCGCGCGTGGGCGCGATGGGGATCATTTTGATGTCGTTTTCGTTCGATCGCGTTTGATAATAGCTGTGCTGATCGACCTGCAGACGATACAGGTTGATGCCTAAAATGGTAAAGCAGATGACAACCAGGGCAAAAGCGACAATCGCACGGCGGGCAAACAGCTTTTCTTCTGCTTCGAAATTACGGAAATTCATTCGGTGGGCTTAGTCTCTTTGTTATCACGCTAATGATAAGCAGAGATTGTTTCAGAGCCAGCACGAAGATGCACAAGCCTGGGTAAAAGTGTGTCAGATGTTTACGGTGGGAAGCCAGGTCGCCATGAATGGCGACCCTACGTTGATTGTAGGGGCGGCATTTATGCCGCCCTGGTTAATGTGCGCAGCAAGGGTCGAAATTAATCGCCCAGCAGCACTGACTCCAGCGCGATCTTAATCATATCGTTGAAGGTGGTCTGGCGTTCCGCCGCGGTGGTTTGCTCGTGGGTGCGGATGTGATCTGACACGGTACAGATAGTCAGCGCTTTCGCACCAAACTCGGCGGCCACGCCGTAAATTCCCGCCGCTTCCATTTCCACGCCCAGAATGCCGTACTTCTCCATCACGTCGAACATCTGCGGATCTGGCGTATAGAACAGATCGGCGGAGAAGATGTTACCGACGCGCGCATCAACGCCCAGCGCTTTCGCCGCATCAACCGCATTACGCACCATGTCGAAGTCAGCAATCGCGGCAAAGTCATGATCCTTGAAACGCATGCGGTTCACTTTGGAATCGGTGCAGGCACCCATACCAATCACCACATCACGCAGTTTCACGTCTGCGCGCACTGCGCCACATGAACCCACACGGATGATTTTCTTCACGCCAAAATCGGTGATCAGCTCTTTGGTGTAGATCGAGCAGGATGGAATGCCCATGCCGTGACCCATTACCGAAATCTTACGGCCTTTATAGGTCCCGGTGAAACCGAGCATGCCGCGCACGTTGTTCACTTCCACCACATCCTCGAGGAAGGTTTCAGCGATGTGCTTAGCGCGCAGCGGATCGCCCGGCATCAGCACGACGTCCGCGAAATCACCCATTTCTGCATTAATATGAGGCGTTGCCATGGTTATTTTCCTTATTAAATTTGGGGCGCTGTTTTACAGCATGCTCTTGCCGTAGTCCATGCTGGACAGGCCAAAATAGTTTGCGATGGTCTGGCCGATATCGGCAAAGGTATCGCGGTATCCCAGCGATCCTGGCTTCACATTTGGGCCGTAGATCAGAATCGGAATGTGCTCACGCGTGTGTTCAGTACCTTCCCAGCTGGGATCGCAGCCGTGATCGGCGGTGAGGATCAAAATATCCCCCTCTTTCACCAGTTCCATCAATTCTGGTAAGCGACGATCGAACAGCTCCAGTCCGCCCGCGTAACCGGCGATATCACGACGATGTCCCCACGTTGAGTCAAAATCAACGAAGTTAGTGAACACAATCGAGGTATCGGGTGCTTTCTTCATCTGCTCGATGGTGGCATTGAACAGCGCGTCTAAACCGGTGGCTTTCACCTTCTGCGTGATGCCCTGTTCGGCGTAGATATCGGCGATTTTACCTACCGAAATCACTTCACCGCCCTTCTCATCAACCAGTTTTTTCAGCATGGTCGCTGAAGGCGGTTCCACCGCCAGATCGTGACGGTTGCCGGTACGCTCAAAGTTGCCCGCTTTATCGCCAACGAACGGACGCGCGATCACGCGACCAATGTTATAGCCACCTTTCGTCAGCTCTTCACGGGCGATTTCGCACAGTTCGTACAGACGATCGAGGCCAAAGGTCTCTTCGTGACAGGCAATCTGGAACACCGAATCCGCCGAGGTATAGAAAATCGGCTTACCGGATTTCATGTGCTCTTCGCCGAGCTGGTCGAGAATAACCGTTCCTGAAGAGTGACAGTTGCCAAGATAACCCGGCAGATCGGCACGTTTCACCAGAATATCCAGCAGCTCTTGCGGGAAGCTGTTCTCTTTGTCGCTGAAGTAGCCCCAATCAAACAGCACCGGCACGCCGGCGATTTCCCAGTGGCCTGACGGCGTATCTTTACCCGACGATAATTCGCTGGCGTAAGCGTACGCACCGATGATTTCCGCGTTGGGATCGAGGCCTGGCGGGAAACGACCGGTGGAGAGTTCAGCCGCTTTGCCGAGTCCCAGTTTGGTCAGGTTAGGTAAGTGCAGCGGGCCTTCGCGACCAACATTGGCGCGGCCTTCGAAACAGGCTTCGGCGATATGGCCGAGCGTGTCCGATCCTTCATCACCGAATTTATCGGCGTCTTTGCTGGAGCCGATCCCGAAGGAGTCGAGAACCATAATAAAAGCACGTTTCATGCAAGTCTCCTGCGCAATGCGCGATGACAAGTCAAAAAAAAGCGATCAGATCAGTATACCCGAACGGCCGCTGCCTGGCACGAAGAAGCGCCAGTTATTCACTGACGCGACGATAAACCACCGGCGTGATTGCTGGTGCGCTGTCGCTCAGCGTGATGGCGGCTTTAACGGCAGCGGCGGCCTGTTGCCACTGCGCTTCCGACGCGGCGTGAATAATCGCCAGCGGACGCTGCGCGTCAACCTGCGTGCCCAGCGTGGTCATCTCGCTCAGGCCCACGCTGTAATCGATGCTGTCGCTGGCGCGCTGACGGCCCCCGCCGAGCGAAACCACCGCCATGCCGAGCGCACGCGTATCCATTGCGCTAACAATACCGGCACGATCGGCGTAAACCGCCTTGCTCAGGGTTGGCGCAGGCAGATAGCTGTCCATGCGCTCAATGAAATCGCTCGGGCCATTTTGCGCTGCGACCATGCGGGCAAATACCTCGGCGGCCTTGCCGTTATCCAGCACTTGCTGCAGCTTTTTGCGCGCATCGGCGTCGTTCTCGGCCAGTTTGCCGGAAATCAGCATTTCCGAACACAGCGCCATCGTGACTTCCAGCAGGCGCGGATTACGGGCAGCCCCTGTCAGGAACTGCACCGCTTCACGCACTTCCAGCGCATTTCCGGCGGTGGACGCCAGCACCTGATTCATGTCGGTGAGCAGTGCGGTGGTTTTGCAACCGGCGCCGTTCGCTACGCCAACAATCGCCTGCGCCAGATTTTCTGAGGCTTCGAAGGTCGGCATAAAGGCGCCGGACCCCACCTTGACGTCCATCACCAGCGCATCCAATCCTTCCGCCAGTTTTTTAGCGAGGATCGACGCGGTGATCAGTGGAATCGAATCCACGGTGGCAGTGATATCGCGCGTGGCGTAGAAACGTTTGTCGGCCGGCGCCAGCGAGTTGGTCTGGCCGATAATCGCGACGCCGACGTCTTTAATAATCTGGCGGAAACGATCGTCACTCGGGAAGATATCGAAGCCAGGAATCGCTTCCAGTTTATCCAACGTGCCGCCGGTGTGGCCGAGACCGCGCCCGGAGATCATCGGCACATAACCGCCGCACGCTGCCACCATCGGGCCGAGCATCAGCGAGGTCACATCGCCCACACCGCCAGTGGAGTGTTTATCGACAATCGGGCCGTTGAGATTCAGCGATTTCCAGTTCAGCACCGTGCCCGAATCGCGCATTGCCATGGTCAACGCCACGCGCTCGTCGAGCGTCATATCATGGAAATAGATGGTCATCGCCAGCGCGGCGATTTGACCTTCCGACACGCTATTGTCGCGCACGCCATTGATAAAGAAGCGAATCTCCGCTTCACTCAGCGCCTGTCCATCGCGTTTTTTACGAATAATTTCTTGTGGCAGGAACACGGTTGCCTCCCTGGAATGAGAAGGTCGCCATAAATGACGACCCTACAACGTAGGGTGCGCATTCATGCGCACCGGAAAGATAACGGCGAGGATTAGTAGCCCGCTTTGCTGGTCGCGGTTTCGTGACCCAGCGTATTGAGCAGGCTTGCCAGCAAGCTAGATGCGCCAAAGCGGAAATGACGCGCATCCGCCCAGCCTTCGCCCAGAAGGTCATCCGCCAGTTGCAGATACAGCGCCGCGTCTTCAGCGGTACGCACGCCGCCAGCCGGTTTGAAGCCGACCTGCTGCTTAACGCCTTTATCGCGGATAACTTGCATCATGATCGCCGCCACTTCTGGCGTGGCGTTGACCGGCACTTTACCGGTTGAGGTTTTGATGAAATCTGCGCCCGCATCGATAGCGATTTCCGAAGCCGCACGAATCAGCGCTTCGTCTTTCAGCTCACCGCTTTCGATGATCACTTTCAGCAGCACGTTCGCCGCGGCGCAGGCTTCTTTACAGGCTTTCACCAGCTCAAAGCCGATCTCACGATTGCCGGCAATCAGCGCACGATACGGGAACACCACGTCGACTTCGTCGGCACCGTAGGCGATGGCCGCGCGGGTTTCGGCCAGCGCGATCTCGATGTCATCGTTGCCGTGCGGGAAGTTGGTCACGGTAGCAATGCGGATTTCCGGCGTGCCTTGTTCGCGTAGCGCTTTACGTGCCGCAGGAATGAACCGTGGATAGATGCAGATGGCCGCGGTGTTACCGGCAGGGGATTTCGCCTGACGGCACAGCGCGATCACCTTCTCATCGGTGTCGTCTTCGTTCAGGGTGGTTAAATCCATCAGTTGCAATGCGCGCTGTGCTGCTGCTTTAAGGTCGGTCATGATGCTCTCCAAAATTCAGATCGGCGGGCACAACCCACCGGGAATGTGATAATCCTAACAATAATCGTGACAATAAATTGCGTCTTACGTCACACAGAAAAGAAAACTGGTCATTAAAATACAGTTATTTAGTGATATTAATCACAAATAAACCCAATTCAAGCCGGGAGTCGCCTGAAATGTCATTGTTATTATTATCACAAAAATGGGCGCAAAAGTGTACTTTACGCTCTATCAATGTAGCTAATCAGGCGTAAGGCAGCGTAAATGCAGAATCTGTCGGGGGAGAATCAGACCGGGATCGCAAACAGGCGCAGGCTGTTTTGCCACAGCGCGTCGGCAATCACGTCGGGGGATTCGCTGCGCAGCTGACACAGCACGTCAAACACGTTGCGCGCACGTTCCGGGCGATTGGGCTGGCCCTGAAAACCTTGCAGCGGCATATCGGGCGCGTCGGTTTCCAGTAAAAGGGCATTTAGCGGCAGATTGGCAATGGTATGACGGGTTTTACTGGCGCGTTCATAGGTGATGGTGCCACCAACGCCAATCGCATAACCGAGCTGGATAAAACGCTCCGCCTGCTGCTGGCTGCCGGCAAAGCCGTGTACCACGCCACGGCGCGGCAGATCGTGACGACGCAGATGCATAGCTAACTGGTCGTGGGTGCGCCGCGAATGCAGGATCACCGGCAGATCGTATTGCTTCGCCAGCCTGAGCTGCTTATCCAGCAGCCGCGTCTGTTTAGCGAATTGCGCATCCTCCATGTAGAGATCGAGTCCGATCTCGCCAATCGCCACGCGTTTGCTATCTGGCTTTTTCAGCCAGCGCTCTAATTGATCAAGGTGCGCATCTTCCTGATGCGCTGAAATATTGATCGGATGCAGGCCGAGCGCGGCATACAGCGCCGGATACTGCTGCGCCAGTTCTGTCACCCGCTCAAAACGGCTGGCATCCACGCTCGGTACAATGATGCATTCCACGCCCGCCTGCGCAGCGCGCGCAATGCTAGCAGGCGCGTCGTCAACAAAGGGGGGGAAATCAAAGTGGCAATGTGTATCGATAAACTTCATGCCAGCGAACCTTTATCAAAATCTGCATCGTTCTCCGCCAGAGCGGGCGTAATCAGCGCACGATTATCCGGTTCGTTGGCCACCGCTGCCGGCGGCATTACCGTCGTTGGGATAACCAGCGGCTCGGCATCACTCAACCATTGACCGAGCGTGGCGAGGAAATAGCGCCCGCTGCGGCGGCCTAAATGGTAATCCTGATTCAGCGATGACAAGCGGCTGCCGAGCGCCATGCTCGCCAGCGGCTTCGGCGGACAAATTTCGATGATGCGCAGGTTATCCGGCGGCTGCTCGATATACTGCTGAATCTCGCGATAGCTCTCTTCATGCTGATGCAGGATGTTGATCATCGGCTGCAATGCGCTATCGGACAAAAAGCGCTCCATGCGTTTAAACCATTTCGGCGTGTAGGACATCTGCGATGGCACGGTACGGATCACCACAATGGTATCCGCGCCACGGCGCGCGGCTTCGCGCACCGGAATCGCATCGCTGATGCCACCATCCAGATAACTCACGCCGTCCATCTTCACGCCGCTGCGGTAGAAGCCGGGAATCGCACTTGAGGCTTTAATGATGTCATGCCAGTTGGTGCTGGTCGGATTGAAGTATTCAGCGCGGTAATCGTCGCTGCGGCAGGCGCACATATAGAACTCGCTGCCTTTGGCAAACAACCCTTCAGCGGTGTTGAGCGCCAGCGGAAACTCATTTTTGGTGATATCAATCAGCCAATCGAGATCGATAAGGTGCCCGCCGCGCACGAATCGTAGCGGATCAAAAAACAGTTTGCTGGTGGTGTAACGGGAAATTACGCGTCTTGCGTAGCCAGGTTGGCCACAAACAAAAGCTGACAAGTTTTGCGCCCCGGCAGACGTGCCGAGCAACAGTTGAAAGGGATTAAAGCCTGCACGTTGGAACTCATCCAGCACACCTGCGGTAAAGATGCCGCGTTGGCCGCCGCCTTCGCACACTAAGGCGATTTTATTGGATTTGAAAGGGGTTAATGCTAGCGGTTCAAATGAACCTAATGTCAGTGGAATACGCGTTCCCAATGGATGTCCCTCAGTGTTTGCTCTGAGGGAGTCGCCTTAGGCAACATCCCGGAGAACCAATCATTGTCGTTCCCTGACCAATTGCCTCAGCAATCGTTGCGGCTCCACAGTATGCCGCAAATGACTGGTCTCCGCTTTAGATGACTCGCGGGTTGACGTCTATGACGCCATTAGTCAGGGTCGTTTGCGCCCGGTAAACAGGCTCACGAGGAACAGAATAATACCGACAATGAAGACAATTTTAGCTGCCCATGCTGCCGTACCCGCCAGACCGCCGAAACCTAATGCTGCAGCAATCAGAGCGATGACCAGAAAGATAATACCCCAACGAAACATAAGCCTCTCCTTTACCATTGTGAAAATCGAACTGCTTATTTACACCTTTGTTTTTATTACGAATCGGCATCAGATGATGCCGAATCGCTCGCGTTAAGACTTCACCTTCAGGTCATTCTTCACGCTTTTCACGCCTTCAATGGCTTTGGCGATTTTCTCAGCACGATCAGACTGTGCCTGGTTCGCCACGTCCCCAGATAACTGCACCACGCCATCGGTGGTTTCCACCTTAACGTTGCGCGATGGCACGATGTCATCTGCTAGAAGCTTAGCTTTAATTTCGCTGGTGGTGGCGGTATCGCCCGCATAACCCTTCAACGAAGCATTTTTGCTGTCTTTAACGTGTAGTTTGTCACTGACGGATTTCACACCTTCGACTTTCTGCACCAGCGCGACGGCTTTTTCAGCCTGATCCTGAGAAGCGACGAAGCCGCTCAAGGTCACTACGCCATCATGCGTTTTGACGGAGATATCCGTGCTTTTAATCGCTTCATCATCCACCAGCGCCGCTTTGGCTTTAGCAGTGATGCCGCTGTCATCCATATAACCATCGACTTTTTTCATAGAGCTATCGATTTTCGCACCCGCGCTGTCGGAGGTTTGCTGTGCTTTCTGCGACATTGATTCATCTGCAAACGCAGCACCGCTCAGCAGAGCAGAACCCGCCAGGGCAGCAATCAGGGTTTTGGCAATCTTAGTCTTATTCATCGATATCATCCTTCTATCAGTTAACTCATCCGTTTTTGCGGATGCGCCAGCAACGAACGGCGTTGCTGAGTTACTGGACGTAATGAAACCCGAAAGGTCTCTTTTCTCGTCCGACAGGATAATAGTAGTAGGGATTACAGCTTTTGCTGGCTCTTGTGGTTGATATATCGCCAAAAAGAGAAAAATATAGCGGAATTAGGAGGAGTCTGTAACACCTAAAAAAAGGGCCAGTGAAAATCACAGGCCCTACCGATAACGCCGATTAGTGCTCGCGCGTTTTGCGGAATCTCACGTCAGGATAGCGTTCCTGGGTGATGTTGAGGTTCACCATGGTTGGCGCGATATAAGTGAGATTGTCACCGCCATCGAGCGCCAGGTTCACTTCATTTTTACGCTGGAAATCATCGAATTTTTTCGCATCATCACACTCAACCCAACGCGCGGTTGAGACGTTGATGGCTTCGTAAATCGCTTCAACGTTGTATTCGCTTTTCAGGCGCGCCACCACCACTTCGAACTGCAGCACACCGACTGCGCCAACGATCAGATCGTTGTTATGCACCGGGCGGAACACCTGCACCGCGCCCTCTTCAGACAGCTGAACCAGCCCTTTCAGCAGCTGTTTTTGCTTCAGTGGATCGCGTAAACGAATGCGACGGAACAGCTCTGGCGCGAAGTTCGGAATGCCGGTGAACTTCATGTTTTCACCTTGGGTAAAGGTGTCGCCAATCTGAATGGTGCCGTGGTTGTGCAGACCAATAATGTCGCCCGGATATGCTTCTTCAACGTGCGAACGGTCACCGGCCATAAAGGTCAGCGCATCAGAAATCACCACGTCTTTACCGGTGCGCACCTGACGCAGCTTCATGCCTTTTTCGTACTTGCCGGACACCACGCGCATAAAGGCGACGCGGTCGCGGTGTTTCGGGTCCATGTTTGCCTGGATCTTAAACACGAAGCCGCTGAATTTTTCTTCTTTTGCTTCCACCAGACGCGTGTCGGTATTGCGCGGCATTGGACGCGGTGCCCAGGAAACCAGGCCATCCAGCATATGATCGACGCCAAAGTTACCTAACGCGGTGCCGAAGAATACCGGGGTGATTTCGCCGCTCAGGAACAACTCTTGATCGAATTCGTGCGAAGCGCCCTGCACCAGCTCCAGCTCGTCGCGCAGCTGCTGCGCCAGATCTTCGCCTACCGCCGCATCCAGCTCTGGATTTGCCAGACCTTTAACGATGCGCACTTCCTGAATGGTGTGGCCCTTACCGGTTTGATACAGATAAGTTTCGTCGTTGTAGAGGTGATAAACGCCTTTGAACAGCTTGCCGCAGCCAATCGGCCAGGTAATAGGTGCGCAGGCGATCTTCAGCTCACTCTCCACTTCATCCAGCAGTTCCATAGGATCGCGGATGTCACGGTCGAGTTTGTTCATAAAGGTGATGATCGGCGTATCACGCAGGCGCGTGACTTCCATCAGCTTACGAGTACGATCTTCGACACCTTTCGCGGCGTCGATCACCATCAGGCAGCAGTCGACCGCCGTCAGCGTACGGTAAGTATCTTCGGAGAAGTCTTCGTGTCCTGGGGTATCCAACAGGTTCACGAGGCTATCGCGATACGGGAATTGCATTACCGAGGTGGTGATGGAGATACCGCGTTGTTTCTCCATTTCCATCCAGTCAGATTTCGCGTGCTGGTTGGAGCCACGGCCTTTGACGGTACCGGCGGTTTGAATCGCCTGCCCGAACAACAGCACTTTTTCGGTAATTGTGGTTTTACCGGCGTCCGGGTGCGAGATGATCGCAAAGGTACGACGGCGCGCCACTTCTTCTAAAAAGGGAGCAATAGACATGAGTGAATTCTTCTTCAAGGGCAACACGCGGGCGGCGCGCTGCGAATAAATCGTTTCGGGGTCATTCCGCGGGAAAACGCGACCAATGGTGACGCAATGGCGTCGGTTCACAGCAAGAGGTGCGCGATCTACATTGGCGGCAGTCCTGAATCCCGTCAGTATTGAGGCGGCATAGCATACAATATTTCGCCGAGGGGGGAAATCGTCAGGTAACAGGGCTGAGGGATTGCCGTTGTAGGGTCGCCATTGATGGCGACCGACCCACATTTCAGCCTAAAACCCGCACCACTGCCGCTTTGAAGATCTTCACGCCAATCTCCAGTGCGCTCAGCTCAAAGCGCATCTCTGGATGATGCAGGCCCGGTACCAGATTGGTTCCCAATCCCCAAAACCCGGCTTTCACCTGCGGATTTTTCACCGGATAATAGAAGAAATCTTCGCTGCCCGGCGTGGTTTTGGTATCCAGCAAACCCTCTTCGCCCAGCACATCGACAATCGCCGCGCGAATCACGGCGGTAGCTTCCTCATGAATCTCGGCCGCTGGCATCTCTTTCAGCACCACCACATCAGCCGTGGCACCCAGCGCCGCCACGCTGTGCTGAATCGCCAGCGTCACCTTCTCTTTCAGCACATCCATTGGCGCGTTTTCCTGCGACCGCAGATCCCACACCACGCGCGCTTCATCCGGCACCGAATTAGTCACGCCCGCATCGCACAGGAAGCGCGTGGCTTTGACGCTCCAGGTTAAACCCGGCGGCAGATGGATGGCGTTGACGGCCTGCACCGCTTGCACCGCCGCATCCAGCGCGTTGACACCCAAATGCGGCCGCGCCGCATGCGCGGGAGCACCTTTGATGGTGGCTTCCAGCGTGCTACAGGCAGAATAGATCACCGCAGGCGTCGCCTGACCTACATGGCACTCTTCCAGCGGACGCACATGGAAGCCGAGAATCATCTCCACATCCTCCAGCGCACCGCCCTCAATCATCGCCAGCGCACCGGCACCCAGTTCTTCTGCCGGCTGGAACAGCAGCTTAAGTCGCCCTTTCTTGATCGCGCCCTCTTTCAGCAGCTCTTGCGCCGCCGTCAGCACCACTGACGAATGGCCATCGTGACCGCAGGTGTGGCGCGCACAGGGCTCGCCGTTAATGATGTGGCCGAGCGCATCCATATCCGCACGCAGCGCCAGCACCGGACCGGGCACGCCGCTGTCGATTTCCGCCACAATGCCGGTGGTGTTATTGATGCCGCGCGTGACCTTAATGCCGGCGCTTTCCAACTGATCGGCAATATAAGCGGAGGTTTTGAATTCCTGAAAACCCAGTTCAGGGATTTCATGCAGATAATGGTAATGCTCTAAGACGTTCGACACCGCTAAGCTCCTGACAAGTAAAGGCAAGCCTCAGCATCGCCCGATGTGCAGCTATAATCAATCCAACGTGAATGAAAATTAGTCAAACATGAGAACTCTTCGCATTCAACAAGTGGAATAATTCCATTTACAATCAATAAGATAAATTCAACCTTTTTGCGAAAAACCCTTCACAAAAAAGTATAGATTGATGCATAATTCGCCGTACTTCACCTTATAAATTAAAAAGGAATCAGCCATGTTAACTGCTGAAATGACCTCTCGATTAAACGATCAACTGAACCTGGAGTTCTTCTCTGCCAACCTGTATCTGCAGATGAGCGCCTGGTGCAGCGATAAAGGCTTCGAAGGCGCGTGCTCGTTCCTGAAAATGCATTCACGCGAAGAGATGGAGCACATGCAGCGTCTGTTCGAATACCTGAGCGATACTGGCGCGATGCCGGTATTGGGTTCGATTGCCGCGCCGCCGATTAGCTGGAACTCGCTGAACGACGTATTGGAAGATGCGCTGAAGCACGAGCAGCTGATCACCAGCAAAATCAATGAACTGGTTCACTCGGCGCTGACTTCGCAAGATTACCCAACCTTCAACTTCCTGCAGTGGTATGTGGCAGAGCAGCATGAAGAAGAGAAATTGTTCAAAACCGTGCTGGATAAACTGGCGCTGGTAGGCAACAAAGGCGAAGGCCTGTTCCTGGTCGATAAAGATTTGGGTCACATGACCGTCGACGGCCACGGCGCATCATAAAAATAAGATTACACACAGCAAATTAAATAACGCCCGCTATCGGGCGTTTTTTTATGACTGTTTTCGGCAGTGCGCAATAAATTGTGCCGCTACAATACCTGCACGAATCTGTAGCGACGCGATTTTACTCCAACGCTTTCAAGCGCAATTCCGATGGCTGCGGACGACCAAAGAAATAGCCCTGGAACAGCGTACAGCCCTCTTCGCGCAGCTTGGCATACTGCTCGCTGCTCTCCACGCCTTCGGCGGTGATCTGAATATCGAGGCTGCGGCTCATGCCGGTGATGGCGCGGATAATCGCCAGCGCCTCGCGGCTGTCGCCCATATCGTTGATGAACGACTTGTCGATTTTGATTTTGTCGAACGGGAACGAACGCAGATAGCTGAGCGATGAGTAACCGGTGCCAAAGTCATCCAGCGCAATCTGCACGCCGAGGGTTTTCAGGCTTTGCAGCGTGCGGATATTGCCGAGCGTATCGTCCAGCAGCACTGATTCGGTGATCTCCACTTCCAGTCGATGTGGCGCGAGTCCCGATTCACGCAGCGCCCCTTCAACCACCGACACCAGCGAGCTATTTTTGAACTGCAGCGGCGACAGGTTGACCGAGACCGATTGTTGCGTATTCCAGCTTTGCGCTTCGCGGCAGGCCTCATATAACGCATAAGCACCGAGCATATGGATTAACCCCGTCTCTTCAGCGATCGGGATGAAATCGTTTGGCATAATCAGCCCTTTAATCGGGTGATGCCAGCGCATCAACGCTTCGTAGCCAATAATGCCCTTCTCATCGGTGATCGGCTGATAGTAAAGCTTGAGCTGTCGGCCAGTGATCGCCTCACGCAGATCGTTCTCAATCACACGACGACTGCGCGCCTGATCGTCCATCTCCAGCGTGAAGTGTTCAAAGCGATTGCGCCCGTTGCGTTTGGCTTCGTACAGCGCCATATCCGCACAGCGCAGCATATGTTCCGGCGTATTGGTGGCTTGCGACGTCAATGCAATCCCGACGCTTAAGCCCACCGACAAATTATGCCCTTCAACATTAATCGGCGGGCGAATCGCCTCAATCAGCCGCTGTGCGACGACTGCCGCTTCATCCGCGCTGCGCACGTTGGGCAATACAATAGCAAACTCATCGCCGCCAATACGCGCCAGCGTATCGTGATCGCGCAGCACACTGCGCAGGCGTTTTGCCACCACGCGCAGCAGCTCATCACCAATCTGATGGCCGAGCGCATCGTTGACGTTTTTAAAGTTGTCGAGATCAAGACACAGCGTGGCGCTAACTTGACTGGCGTGGCTGTCAACGCGCAGCGCTTCACTCAGCTTCTGGCGGAACAGCACGCGGTTTGGCAGGCTGGTGAGATTATCGTGATGCGCCATATGCCGGATGCGTGCATCGGCTTCTCGCTGATCGGTCACGTCCTCGACGATCAGCATCACGTAGTTTTGCCGCATATCTTTGCCGCTGATGGTGGTGGCGCGCGTATGCAGAATGCGCTCGCCGCCCGCCGTTAGCAGCAGCTGTTCGCGCGAATGAATGCCTTCGCTGCGCAGCGCCACATCCGCCAGGCTGTTGAAGTAATCACCCAGTTCCGCCGACATACATTCGTGCGGGCGTTTATGCATGATCAGCGCTTTATTGATGCCGAACAGTTGCTCAGCTTTGTCATTCACCATCAAAATTTCCCGGCTGATGGCGTCTTCGACAATCACACATGAGGGAATATTGCTGATAATGGTATCGAGGAAGCCCGAAAGCTCGGACATTTTGGCACTTTGCGACTGCGCCAAATCCCGCGCGCGCAACAACTGCTGTTCGTTTTCACGACGTTCGGTGACATCGCGGGTGATTTTGGCGAAACCAATCAATATGCCGGTTTCATCATAAATCGCCTCAATGACCACGTGCGCCCAAAATGCCGAACCATCTTTGCGGTAGCGCCAGCCTTCATCTTCGAAACGACCGGTTTTTAATGCAATGCCCAGATTCGCTTCAGGCATGTTGGCATTTCGCTCGGATGAACTGTAAAACACCGAGAAATGCTGACCGATAATCTCGTCAGCAATATAGCCTTTGGCGCGCTGGGCACCAAAATTCCAGTTCACCACGCGGCCCTGCACATCCAACATATAAATGGCGTAATCGCGCACGCCTTCCACCAACAGACGGAAGTTTTTCTCCTGCTCGTGTTGTTTGCGCAGCAGCGCCTGCTGCTCGGTGCAATCACGGGTGATTTTGGCATAGCCGATCAGCTTGCCAGAATCATCACGAATCGCATCAATGATGACATGTGCCCAAAACGCGCTGCCATCTTTCCGATAACGGTAACCTTCATCTTCGAAACGGCCGGTTTTAAAGGCGGTAGAGAGGTTTTTTTCCGGGATATGGTTTTTCCGATCCTGCGCGCTGTAGAAACGCGAGAAGTGCTGCCCAACGATTTCTTCGGCCACGTAGCCTTTCGCGCGCTGTGCGCCTACGTTCCAATTTTCGACGTTGCCTTCCAGATCGAGCATGTAGATGGCGTAATCGCTGACGCCTTCCACCAGCATACGGAAACGCTGTTCCTGCTCGCGCTGTTTGCGTTGCTGTTCCTGCTGCTCGGTGCAGTCGCGGGTGATTTTGGCAAAGCCTAACAGCTCGCCAAACTCATCGCGTATCGCATCAATGACAACATGCGCCCAAAATGCGCTGCCATCTTTGCGGTATCGCCACCCTTCTGTTTCAAAGCGCCCGGTGGCTGTCGCTATCGACAGTCCGCGCTGTGGCGCACCGTTTTTACGATCGTCTTCGCTGTAGAACAGTGCAAAATTTTTCCCCACGATCTCATCGGGCGTGTAACCTTTGGCGCGCTGTGCTCCCGCGTTCCAGTTGGCCACGGTGCCATCGGGTTTGAGCATGTAAATGGCGTAATCCACTACGCTCTGCACCAATAATCGGTACATGACGTCAGAGTTATTATTCATCATTATTCGCCTATTGCTGGCCTGGTATCGTCGACAAAATTAAGAAAATTCTTAATTATCCTGCAGACTTAAGCGCAAATACGCAGCGCTGACAAGCGCTATTCGTCCACAGACAAATGTTGGTAGGTCAGTTATCGGCAATGGCGAGAAAATGTTCAGCGGGATACTTAACCCATCATCATACGTTGACGGTGATGCGCGTTACGCTTGCCACGGTAGAATGCCGTGCGGCAGGCGTCGGGTCAGACGTGTTGCAATGGCCATTAATAAGCAAACCACCACGATCATCAGGCAGCCTACTGCAGCAGCCAGCGAAGCGGATCCGCCTTCATCGAGAAACACAATGGTCGGTCCGATGGTTTGCGTTTGCGAGGTGACCAGCAGTACCGAAACCTGGATTTCATTCAGTGCGGTGAGAAACACCAGAACGCTGCCCGCCAGCGCGGACGGCGCCGCCAGCGGCAGCAAAATATCGCGCATGCGGCGCAGAAAACCGGCGCCGCACAAGCGTGCGGCTTCATCTAATGCCGGCTCGAGCTGGGCAAACCCGGCCAGCGTTGGGCGCAGTACCAGCGCGAGGAAGTTCGCCAGATAGGCGGCAAGGATGATCCACACCGTGCCGTAGAGCGAGACATTGACGATCGGCAGCGGGCGCAGGAAAAACAGCATCGCCGCCACACCGGTGACAATGCCTGGCAGCGCGTAGGTCAGTTCACTCGCTAACCACAGTCCACGCACCAGCTTCGTGCGACGCCAGCTGAGGAAGTAGGCGAGAAACAGCGCGCAGATCGTCAGAATCATTGCCGCCAGCGTGGTTAATCCAAGGCTGGTAACAAACGCCTGTCGCACCGCCGGATAGCCCCACAACGCTGCGCGAAAGTTCTCCAGCGTCAGCGTTTGCCAGCTGAGCGCCTGGCCAAAACCGCTGGTGAGCGCAGTGATCAGCAGCGCGCTCAGCGGTAACAGCAAGGTCAGCGCCATCCACAGCCAGGCGACGCCTTCAATCGCCACGCGACCGCGACCCAGCGATTGCTGCCACAAGCGCGGTGCGCCATTGACGCGCACATCATGGCATCCGCCCAACCAGGCGCTGGCCGCCATACCCACCAGCGTAATCACTGCAATCAATAACGCATACACCGCGGTATTCGGCAGCGCGCTCGGGCCAATGCCATTCAGCTGTTGATACACCAGCGTGATCAGCGTTGGCACGCGCGCCGGAATCCCCAGCATCGCCTGAATGCCGAAGTTGCCTGCCGCCGCGACAAAGGTCAGCGCGGCACCGGCAAAAATCGCCGGGCGCGCCAACGGCAGCACAATGGTGAACAGTATGCGCGCGCGTGACGCACCGCTGGCCTGCGCCGCTTCCACCAAATCGGCAGGTAAACGGCGCAAGCCCGCGCGCACGGTGAGAAAGACCAAAGGCGCATTGTGCGTGCCGAGCAGTAGCACAATGCCGGTTAACGAGTAGAGCGGCTGTTCGCCCGGCGCAAACCACGGCAATCCGAGTGTGGCGAACAGCAGCGCCAGCGGACTGCCTGGTGCCAGCGCCTGCAGCCAGGCCAGTGCCGTCACCTGTGGCGGAATCATCAGCGGCAGGATGAACGCAAACACCCAAGCGGTTTTGGCGCGTAGATCGCTAAGCGCCACCAGCCACGCGGCGGCGGTGCCCAGCACCACCGAAATCAAGGTCGAGCTAAGCGCGATAAGCAAGGTATTACCGCTGGCGATCAACACGCGATCGCTCACCAACAGGCGCGTTAAGCGCGCCATGTCCGGCACGCCTTGCGGCGCGATGGCGGTCCACGCCAGCCGCGTCAGCGGTGCCACCGACAACAAACCAATCAGCAGCACCATCAGCGTCAAAACCAGCCGTTCGCTGTTGAAACGGAAACGTTTACCGCCGCGCGCCGCGCTACGCCATTCATTGCTCACTACACTCATGCTTAGCCGCCAAACAGCGCGGTGAACCGATCGCGCACCGCCGCATCTTCTTTGATCGCTTTCGCCACGTCCGGCGACAGCAGCTTGATTTGATTAATCGGCGTGAAGCCTGCCGGTGCTGCGACGCGGTCATCCACCGGACGATTGCCCTGCTCGACCACCAGCTTCTGGCCTGCCTCAGAGAGCATAAAGTTGACGAAGGCTTTGGCGGCCGGCAGGTTGTGCGCGGTTTTCATGATGGCAACCGGTTCGGTGACGTACGACACGCCCTCTTGCGGATAGACCAGATCCACCGGTGATCCCTTCTTCTTCGCCAGAATCACGTCGGCATCGGTGATGATGCCGTATTTATCCAGCCCGCTCGCCACCGCTTTCAGCGCCGGGCCGTTACCGCCTTGCGGCGCTATGCCGATGGCCGCCAGCTTCTGGTAAAAGTGCCAGCCAATCGACGGCGTGTTGATATCGGTGTGCAGCTTGTAGAGCGCCGCGCCGGAGTAAAGCGGGCTTGGCACCGCAATCTGCCCTTTGTTGGCCTCTACCGCCAGCGCGTTCCAGCTATCAATCGGCTGTGCGTGCTGGGTATTGTAAGCGATCACCGTGGCGATGATTTTGGTACCAAAGAAGGTTTTGTCTTTGTCGTAGAACGACGGATTGATGTGGCTGAGTGGCGCATCGCTGTAGCTGTAGAGGTGGTTTTCATTTTTCAGCGCACCGAGGTTAATGGCGTCGGCAATCAGCAGTACATCCGGCTTAGCCTCGCCGCTCATCATTTCGGTGCGCAGCACGTTCATTAACTGCGTGGTGCCGTTGCGCGTCCACTCGACCTGCACATTGGGATTGGCGGCTTTAAACGCATCCATGGTTTGCTGGGCAATTTCTGGCGCCTGCGAGGTATAGACCACTAATTTTCCCGCTGGCGCCTCGTCAGCCTGGCTTGCGGCTGAAAGAAGTAAACCACTGGCTAACATCACAACGTTGAACGACGTACGCATAGCATTTCCCTGAAGTATTTGAACGTTAAGAAGGAAGAATCCAGCCGTCGCGCAGCGCCACGCCCAGCGTGGCGTCGACAACGGGTAACGGTTGATCGGCCAGCAGCAGCGTGATGCTGTATTCAGGCGCCAGCAACGGCGTGACATTGAGTTGATGATGGCCGCCGCGATAAATCACCCGCTGCACGCGCACAGCAAACTGCGGTTCACCCGGTGCGGCCAGGCGAAAATCTACCGCATGAAAACTGGCTTGCGCCTGCGGCTGCGGGCGCTGATGCGGTGCGCAGCGTAATGGCACCCGCAGGCCGCAAAGCGTGGCGTAAGCACGGCCTGCGCCCAGCGGTTCGATATCGCTGATCGGCAGCACTTTGCCGTCGTCAATAAATCGCGCGACCATGGCATTTGCCGGTTCGCGCCACAGCGTTTGCGGCGTGGCAAACTGCATCACGCGTCCGGCATCCATCACCACGATGCGATCGGCCAGTGCCATCGCTTCATGCTGATCGTGGGTGATGTAGAGCAAGGTCGCGTGGCTATGGTGATGGAAGCGGCGGAACTCTTCTTCCATGGTGGCACGCAGGTGGACATCGAGGTTGGCTAGCGGCTCATCAAGCAACACTAACGTCGGCTGCGCCACTAAACAGCGCGCCAGTGCCACACGTTGACGCTGGCCACCGGAGAGATCGGCCGGACGGCGTGTGGCGAAGGCTTCCAACCCTACCAGCTCCAGCGCCTGCTGCGTACGACGCTCACGTTCAGCACGCACCACGCCGTTGACCTTCAGGCTGTAGGAGACATTTTCCGCCACCGTCATATGCGGCCACAGCGCGTAGCTCTGAAACACCACGCCAAGCTGACGATCTTCCGGCGGCAGATGCACGCCTGGCGCGGCAAAGCAGCGGTCGCCCACGTGAATTTCCCCGGCATCGGCGGTTTCAAAACCGGCCAGCAGGCGCAGCAACGTGGTTTTACCGCAACCCGACGGGCCCAACACGGCGATAAATTCTCCCTGCGCAATCTGCAGCGAGATGTCTTGCAATACCGGCTGCGCCACAAAGGATTTGCACAGCCCGCGCAGTGTGATTGATGCCATGTTTCTGGCCTTTCGCTAACAGTCCGGCTAAGACCCTACGACACTGTGATGACGATTCCATGACATTGAGCCCGGTCGCCATAAATGGCGCCCCTACAAAATACGATCCCTGCCCCCTCGTCGTAGGGTCGCCATTTATGGCGACCGGATCACAAATGCATCCCGATATAGCGCTCATAACGCGCAGGCTTCACCCGCGTGAGATCCACCAGCACCAAACCATCGATACAGTGATTGAAATCGGGATCGCTGCCGAAATCGATAAACTGCACGCCGCCCGGCTCGCACACCTCGGAATATTGTTTGTAGAGCGTGGGAATAGCGGTGCCGAGATTCGCCAGCAGATGTTTCAGACGCCGCAAATCTTCGCTGTAGTTATCGCCGGTAAACTGTGCCAGCACTTCTGGCAGCGAGGCCGGATAAGGGCGACGCGAGGTCGCCAGCGGCAGTTCGGTTGGGAAATAGAGGCGATAAAACGCCACCAGCAGATCGCGCGCGGCCAGCGGCATGCCGCCAGAAATCGATACCGGACCAAACAGGTAGCGTGTTTCGGGATATTTAGCGAGGTAAGCGCCAATGCCCATCCACAGGTAATCGAGGCCACGTTTGCCCCAATAGGCAGGCTGAATAAAGCTACGTCCCAGCTCCAGCCCCTGATTGATGATCGGCAACATGCGCTCGTCGTAGTGGAACAGGCTGTCGCTGTAAATACCTTCCAGCCCACGGCGCGCCAGCTGTTCAGCCCCTGGAATGAAGCGATAAGCACCAACGATCTCCAATGCATCGTCATCCCACAGAATCAGGTGATAATAATCGTCATCGTATTTATCCAGATCGCGACGACGACCGCTGCCCTCGCCCACCGCACGAAATGCCACTTCACGTAAACGACCAAGCTCACGTAGCAGCGGCACCCAACTGGCGCCGTTGCGTCGCCACAGGTAGATCTGCTTGCCATCCGGCAATGTGCCGAGTCGCTCGCTCTCCATCAGGGCTTTTTTTAGCTCGGCGCGATCTTCCGGGCGTGCAATCGCCGCTGCGGTCTGAAACAAGCCACGCCGTCCCTGACCAATACGATAAAGATGTTTGCGCAGCCGCTTCGCCAGCTCCTTGCCGGGTGTGTGGCCATCATGCCAATTGGCAAAGGGGATTTGCTCACCGATGTGCAGCTTGATGCGCGCACCGCGCTGGCGAAACATCTCGCGGACCAGCATCAGCAGCGCCAGCGGTGAGGCAATTTTTGCCGCCGCGTAGAACGCCAGGCTGTTACGCCCCACCACATGTACTGGCACGATAGGCGCGCGGGCGCGGGCGGCGAGACGCAGGAAACTGTGATGCCAGTGACGATCGCGCACGCCACGGCTGGACAGGCGCGACACTTCACCTGCCGGGAAGATGATCAGCACGCCTTGATTATCCAGGTGCTGCTGCATCCGCGTGAGCTGTTCGCGGCTGGTGCGGTTGCTCATGTTATCCACCGGCAACATCATGCTGTTGATCGGCTCCAGCATCATCAACATACGGTTGGCAACGATTTTCACATCGCGCCGCACCTGTGAAACTGCGGCCAGCAGCGCCAAACCATCCAGCGCACCGAGCGGATGGTTAGCCGCAATCACCACCGGCCCGCGCGTGGGGATCTGCTCCAAATCGCGCTCGCTCAGTTCACAGCGCACATCGAGATGCTCCAGCACCTGCTCCACCATATCCACACCTTTGAGGTGGCGATAGCGGGCAGCAAAGGCCTGGAATTCATGCTCGCGCACCACCCATTTCAGGACGCTTTTTTGCCAGTCCGCCGGTTGGTGACCTGGCCAGTAAGTATCGAGAAGCTGATCAACTGAAAACATTATTCACCTTTTTATACGCAGCGATTTATCGCCTCGACGTTAAAACGGCTTGTTTTCAGATTTATGACTGTGGCGCTGCAATATCAGATAAAGCAGGACGCCGCTTTGTTCTTACGCATGAAGAAAAACAATTGACCTTAAATCCGCAAATTCAAGACATAGCTTAAATCATATTGTTAAGCCCCATGAATTAATCTGGTCACACCTCTGTGTTGTGTTTCTTTTATGGGTCTTTATGCCCTTGAGTTTTTTCTTTTTTTCTGGACTACACATATGATTCATACGGTATTTATTGTTGATGACCATCCGTTAATCTGTGCGGGTATTCAGGCACTATTAGATTCTTATCACTATTCAATTGTTGGTATTGCACAGAAAGGAGAAATGCTGATTACCGAGCTACACCAAATGCGTCCAGACGTTGTACTCCTCGATCTTACTATGCCCGGCCGGGCAGGCATTCCCCTGATAGCGGATATTAAACGTGCGCTTCCAGAACAGAAAATTATCGTATTTACCGCATCAGAAAGCCTTTTTTATCAACGCTGTTGCCTACAATTAGGCGTTGAAGGCTATGTCTACAAGCGTGGAGATCTGGATACCCTGATTACCGCAATAAAAGAAGTGGAACGCGGTAACCGTTTTTATCCGATTACGCATGCCGCCGCTGACAGTGGAGAATTGATTGAGAGTGAGAAATTAATGAGTTTGACTCGCCGTGAATTGATTGTATTGGTCAAGCTGGCTTCTGGAATGACTAATAAAGAAATTGCTTCACAATTGCAGCTCAGCAGTAAAACCGTGAGTACCTATAAAATAAAAATTCTACGCAAGTTAGGATTGAAAGGGATTAGCGGAATTAATATGACAGCGAAACTGAACGAATTGGTGTAATGACTCGGGTGCGCGGCATTGCGCATCCTATTCAAGCCTTATGTCGTTAAAGCCAATAATACTGATGGCTTACTCCATAAAAAGTTGTTTTGCATCATGGAAATCATGATTATTTTTCGGGTTGTGCCAGGATAACATTTTCCCCTTAAGTTTTTTCACTCTGTGTCGCCAGTGTTGTATCTATCAGACTGGAGAAAAAACATGATTGTTTATACCTATTGGGTTGACCTTCCTGGCCACGACAAGCCGGCTTACCTTGAGTTGTGCAGAAAGAGTTGGTTGAACAACACCCCCAACCTTGAAATCATCACCATCAATCATAAAAACATTTATGAATTCATCCCTAAAAAGATCTTACCCCCCATATTTTTTAAATTCTCCCTGGCAATGCAATCAGACATCGTCTCGGCTTGGGTACTGACAATGTTCGGTGGTCTATTTATTGACTCCGATACCATCATCACTCGAAACATTAATGATATGCCTTTCGGTAAAACGGATAAGCTGACTGCATTTGGCTATCCATCGTTAAAGTCTGTTCATCTGGCTGTTTTATCCGCGAATAAACGTAATAAGCTCACCGCTGCATGGTTTGCCGAAATTTTGAACCGTTTAAAAAATCCCAGTGGTAGAATTTCCTGGGACTATGTTGGCAATGGCATCCTTGATCCACTGATACAAAGTGGCGATTTTGATGAGCAGTTTCATATAGTTGACGCAACTGAAGCAGGGAATATTTTAGAGTTTTCGCAGCCTGAAAAAGAGCCCTGGGAGCGCTATTGGTCATACTATTTCATGCCAGATGCCACCAGGGATTTTTCAAGCGAATTGGCAAAGTGCAAATGTGGGATTATTTCGCTTCACAATTCATGGACGCCAGCTAATTTCAAATCGTTAAGTGAGAATGCTATAAAAAACATAAAAAACGATTTTTTACTTCCTTACATCCTAATAGAAGCGAATAGCTAGCTTGAACTTATGTTGCACATCATTATCTCTTGACACTTACACGCTGCCTATCACTTACAACTGCAACGGCGGCAGTTGGGAAAATACGCTCAGCAACCCTTTGCTCCACAGCTGACGAATTTGTGAATAATACGGATGCTGCTCAGTGATGTGATATTGCTCGCTGTCGCTGAAACTGTCCGTGCGATACACCATTACATCGAGCGGTAAACCGACTGAAATATTGCTCGCCAGCGTGGAATCCATCGAAATCAAGGCGCACTGCATCGCCTGGCTAAGCGGCGTTTCGTAGCGCAGCACGCGGTCAATGATCGGTTTGCCGTATTTACTTTCACCAATCTGGAAATACGGCGTATCGACGCTGGCTTCGATGAAGTTGCCCTGCGGATAGATTTGGAACAGCCGCGGCTCCTCGCCACGAATCTGTCCGCCCAGCAGCAGCGTGCCGCCAAACTCCTCACCATCGCGCTTAATCACTTCGCGCAGCGTTTCACCCACCATCAGTGCAATGTCATACAGCGATCGTTGATTCAGCAAATTGGGCTGGTCATCATCACCGTTATTACGTCGCAGCAGGCTCAGCACGCTCTGCGTAGTGGCCAGATTGCCAGCACTTTGCAGTACCAGCGTACGTTCATCATCTACCTGAAACACATGCAATTTACGGAATGAGGAAATATGATCGACGCCCGCATTGGTCCGCGAATCGGATACAAAAATCATCCCTGACGATAAACGCATTGCCACACAATAAGTCATAGTTACGCCTGTTCAGATTACTACTGCGCCTGCACCTGAAGCACCGCAGCCACCGCCAGCATATCTTCACCGCCGCCGCCCAGCCGCATACCGCGCACGGGACAAGCATCAAGATAATCCACGCCCACCGCCAGCCGTAAATGCTGGCGCGTGCTGCGGGTATTATTGGTGATATCAAAGCTGTGCCAACTGCCATCCAGCCAGGCTTCAACCCAGGCGTGAGTGGCGACGTGCTCAACGTTTTCAGTATAGAGATAGCCGCTAACATAGCGCGCCGGAATCCCCAGACTGCGACAGCAGGCGAGAAACACGTGACTGTGATCCTGGCAAACGCCGCTGCCGGCGGCAAATACTTTCGCGGCGGTATCCGTCACCTGTGTACTGCCGGGGCGATACGGCATTTTCAGCAGCAGTTCGTCCATCAATTTCTCCAGGCTGGCGAGCGGCTTTTCCGGCCGCCAGTAACGCTGGGCAAATTCGCGGATCTCCGGATTGGGCTGCGTCAACGGCGTGGCGCGCAGAAAGACCAGTGGTGACAAAGCGCATTCCGGATCGGGCGCCCACTCGCCGGCATCGAGAATCTCTACCACGCCGCGCGCGGCGATATCGAGCTGCTGATGCGGCGTATCCAGCGTCAGCACATGCATCACATTGCCATAAGCATCCTGCGTGCAGGTGGCTTCACACGGCAGCTCCAGATCCCACGAGATAATGTGCTGGTGCACCGAGTTTTGCGGTGTCAGGCGCAAATACTGGGTGCTGAGTTTCACCTGCTGCTCGTAGGCGTAACGGGTTTTATGCTCGATGTTCAGTCTCATTTCGCCTCCAGATAGGTGTGATTGATGCTGTCTGCTAGCGCATTGAGGCGCGTAAGGAATTCATTGAGCCAGTGAGTTAACCCTTCATGCGTCAGGCTTTCCCAGGTGCTAAAACGCATTTCAGCCAACAGTACGGTGATCAGATAACGCGGACGATCTTCGCCGCTGCTGCCGATCTGTTCGAGCTGGGTGGCGATCTCATCGATACAGGAGTGCAGCGATCGCGGACTTTCGCTGCGCAGGATCAGCATCTCGTTGACCAGATCCGGCATCAGTTGCTGTTTGAAGATCGCGTTGTAAGCTTCACGCGCGGAAACCGCGCGCAGCAAAGTATCGAGGCGGTAATACTCGCGCACCGAATCCGACTGCTGCTCCATCAGTTGTTGATTGACGCTGAGCAAACGCGCGGTGCCGTCGCTGCGCTCCATCAGGGTGCCGATGCGGATAAAACTCATGGCATCGCCGCGCAGCAAGGTACCGAACATCGCGCCGCGAAACAGATGTGAGCGCTCTTTCACCCAATCGAAAAAGGTATCGGCGCTGGCGCTGGTGATGCCGCGCCGCCGCGTATTACGCATCTCAATCCACGTTGAATTGATGCTCTCCCACACTTCCGATGACAAACTGCCGCGCACCGCATGCGCGTTATTCCACGCCTGCTGCCAGCAGCTGAAAATGCTGCACGGATTGCGATCGTCGAGGGCAAAGAAGTTGAACAGCTGCGACATGGTGAACCGGCCGTTGAGGGTTTCAAACAGTTCACGCGTGCCAGTGAGATTGAGCGGCAGCAGCAGATCGTCACCCTGGTCACCGCGCACCGGCATTAACGACAAACGGTTGGTGACATCTAACACGCGTGCGAGATGTTCTGCGCGTTCGAGATAGCGCGCCATCCAATAAAGGCCACTGGCCGTGCGGCTTAGCATGATGCGTCATCCTCCAAAACCCACGTGTCCTTGGTACCGCCGCCCTGCGACGAGTTCACCACCAGCGATCCTTCGTTCAGCGCCACGCGGGTTAAGCCGCCGGGCACCAGGCGAATATCCGCGCCGCACAGCGCAAACGGACGCAGATCGATATGGCGCGGCGCGAGGCCGTTGTCGATAAAGGTGGGACACGTTGAAAGCGACAATGTGTCCTGCGCGATGTAGTTTTCCGGCCGTGCTTTGAGGAGATCGCGGAAATCACTCAGCTCCTGCTGGCTCGCCACCGGTCCGATCAACATGCCGTAACCACCGGCGCCGTGAACCTCTTTCACCACCATTTTTGCCAGGTTGGCTAGCACATAGGTGAGATCCTGCGGTTTGCGGCATTGCCATGTCGGCACGTTATTGAGGATCGGATCTTCGTCGAGGTAGAAGCGGATCATATCCGGCACATAGGGGTAGATCGATTTGTCATCGGCGACGCCGGTACCAATGGCATTGGCCAGCACCACGTTGCCGGATCGATAGACTGACAACAGACCCGGCACCCCGAGCATTGAATCCGGGCGGAACGCCAGCGGATCAAGGAAGGCATCATCGACGCGGCGATAAATCACATCCACTTTGCATGGCCCGGCGGTGGTGCGCATCATCACCGCACCATTTTTAACGAACAGATCGGCGCTCTCCACCAACTCGACGCCCATCTGCTGCGCGAGGAAGCTGTGTTCGAAGTAGGCGCTGTTAAAGCGTCCCGGCGTCAGCACCACCACCACCGGATCGTTGACCGGCGAGCTTTCACGCAGGGTTTGCAGCAGATGCGAAGGATAGCGCTCGACCGGCGCGATGTGCTGATCGGCAAACAGCTCGGGATAGAGGCGCATCATCATCTTACGGTTCTCCAGCATGTAGGAGACGCCAGACGGCGTGCGCAGATTGTCCTCCAGCACGTAATATTCACCGTCATTATTGCGCACCATATCCACGCCGACAATGTGCGCGTAGAGGTTGCGATGCAGATCGACGCCTTGCATACAGGGCTGATATTGATCGTTCACCAGCACCTGTTCGGCCGGCACAATACCGGCTTTAAGGATCAGTTGCTGATGGTAGATGTCGTGCAGGAAGGCGTTGAGGGCTTGTACGCGTTGGCGAATGCCGCGATCGAGCATCGCCCACTCACGCGCCGGTATGATGCGCGGCACACTGTCGAAGGGAATTAAACGTTCCGCTCCACCGTCATCACCATAGACGTTGAAGGTGATGCCGACGCGATGAAACAGCAGTTCCGCCTCTTCGCGCTTACGCGCCACTGCATCGACGTCCGCCTGTTGTAACCATTCCCAGTATTGCTGGTAGTGAGCGCGGTGTTTGCCATCGCTCAGCAACATCTCATCATAGAAGTGCGATGCTATCTGGTAGCTTTCTTTCATGATTTACCCGGCGCTTGTCAGAGGACCTCATTCTCTCCTGCACAAACTGTGCCAGAGGCTTGCCCCCGGCATGGCACCCGCGCCGCACGAATAGAAATGGCGGTTTTGCACTTTACTGGTGCATTAGCTGCTGCGCGATTGGCAGCCAGATCTCCGTCATCGCGCCTTCGCCACCGGTAAAGGGATCGCGGTGCGGCAGTGGAACATGCTGGATCTGCTCTTTCGACGCACGTAAACGCGAAGGCTCATCACGCACGGTGTCGGGGGACATCCCTTCAGGATAGGCGCCAACGGTGAAAAAATCCTCTGAGGCAAACACCTGTTTGTGACCGACACCTGCGGGGATCAGCACCGCATCGCCTTCGCGCAGCGTCACCATGCGACCGCTGTCGCCGCCAAACAGCACTTCTGCCCAGCCGGCAGCGACGCCCAACACTTCATGGGTATTTGGGTGATAGTGCGTATAGGGGAAGATCGGCGCACGCCACGCGGCGGGCCAACCGTTGCGGGTAAAGGTTTTTTCAAACCAGGCAGCGCTGTCTTCCGCCTCATCTTCATCCGGCACAATGCCTGGCCAGATGATCAGCGGCAGCGGGCTGTTGGGTACGCCGCCGGAGGGCAGCGACAGCATCAAATGTTGAGGATTGCTGGAGGATCCAGCAGAAAAGGTGCCGGCGGCGAAAGACATCAGTAACAGCAGGCTGGAGTGGTTGGCAGTCATACTCTTTCTCCGGTTAATCACGATGCTTAATTGTGGCTTACCAAAGGCAATTTGCAATGTGCGCCCGCCGACAAAATTCACATAAAAGAATGATTTAGCTAACTAAAGCCAAATTAGTTGGCAACATAATTAACATCTTGTGCGGGGGTTAACCAGGTCGCCATGAATGGCGACCCTACGGGTTTGTAGGGGGCGCATTTATGCGCACCTGGCCACAAAGCGCATGAATTTCAGGCAAAAAAAAACCGGTGGATTTCGCCACCGGTCGAATCAAAAAACGATTCAAAGGCACTGACAGGTTATCGCAGGCGCTCAGCGATGGGTTTCACGACGTTCTCCCCTTCGCGGCCATAAAACTGGAACAGGGTTTCGGCTGCTGCATCGGTTAATACCAGGATCTCAATGCGGCGATTGCGCGCACTCATGGGATCGTCTCGATCTCGCGGCATGCGTGACGCCATGGCATTAACCTGCAACACGCGCGCACTCTCTAATCCACCACGCTCCAGCGCACGGCGCGCCGCTAAAGCACGATCGCCGGACAGATTCCAGTTGTTGTAGGCGGCGTTGCCACTGTATTTCGCGGCGTCGGTGTGGCCACTGATCATGATTTTGTTGTCGATGCGGTTAAACACCGGGCCGAGTTCCGTCAATAATTTCTGGAAGAACGGCGTTAATACCGCACTGCCGCGCGGGAACATCATGCGATCCTGATCGTCCTGAATCAGGATGCGTAGCCCCTGCGGCAGGGTTTCCAGCATCAAATAATTCTGTGCGTTATAGCTGTTGATCATCTGCTGCAGCTGGCTTTGCAGCAGCGCCAGTTCGCTATCAGAACGTGATAGCACGCTGTCCAAATCTTCCCTCGGCTTACTGCCGTTGCTAAAGCTGACATCAGCCGAGGAGTTGCTCACGCTCGCGTTCTGCGTCGGCGGTGAAATGGCGATGGTTTCGCCAATAATCGACGATCCCGCGCCTCGCGAGTCTTCAACATCAAACGGATTGAAACCCGAGCCTTCAAATACCGAGGTGCCGTTTAGCTGCGCGACAATCTCTTTACGCTCGTCCTCGCTTACCGCCCCCATGATCCACAGCACCATAAACAGCGCCATCATCGCCAACGTAAAGTCAGCAAACGCCACTTTCCACGCACCGCCGTGATGGCCGTGATGCGCCTTCTTGCCACCGCGTTTGATGATCAACTTTGTGGTGGTAACCAAAGGTGCCGAACGTATCTCCGAAGTCTCGGCGCGCTTTACGCTGGATGCGTTGCCGGGCAAGCAGATGGCGATCGATGCCGATCTGAATGCCGGTTTGATCAATCAGGAACAGGCCGGGCTGCGCCGTAAAGATGTCGCCAACGAAGCGGACTTCTACGGCGCGATGGACGGTGCCTCGAAGTTCGTACGCGGTGATGCGATCGCCGGGATCATGATCCTGATGATCAGCGTGGTTGGCGGGATTTTGATCGGCGTGTTCAAGCACGGTTTACCGGCGGGACAAGCGTTCGAACAGTATGTATTGCTGACCATCGGTGATGGTTTGGTGGCGCAGATTCCATCGCTGCTGCTCTCAACCGCCGCGGCGATTATCGTGACGCGCATCAGCGACGGCGCGGACATGGGCGATGACATTAAGTCGCAGCTGCTGGCGCGCCCGGGCACGCTGTATACCGCCGCCGCTGTGATGTTTGTGCTGGCGATTGTGCCAGGCATGCCGCATCTGGTGTTCCTGATCTTTACCGCGATGCTGCTGTTCGCCGCCTGGCGACAAAGCCGTGGCGTGAAAGCGCCAACGCAAGATCACCAGGATATGGAGGCGATCACCCAGGCGCTGACGCAACCGGAAGAACAGCCCACCATCGGCTGGGACAACATTCCGATGGTGGAGCCGATCGGCCTGAATCTCGGCTACAAGCTGGTGACGCTGGTGGATAAAGGCAAAGGTGCGCCGCTGACGCTGCGCATGCGCGGCGTGCGGCAAGTGGTCTCCGAAACCAGCGGCGTGCTACTGCCGGAAATCGCATTGCGTGAAGATTTCCACCTTAAACCGGCGCAGTACGCCATCAAGATCAACGGCGTTCGCACCGCCGTCGGCGAAGTGCATGCCGATCGTTTGATGGCGATCCCCACGCCGGAACAGTACGGTGAAATTGATGGCGTGCTGGATGTCGATCCGGCGTACGGCATGGCGGTAACCTGGATCCTGCCAGAGCAGAAAGCCAAGGCGCTGAATCTCGGTTATCAGGTGGTGGATTGCGCCAGCGTGGTCGCCACACACGTGAATAAAGTGGTGCGCGAGAATCTGCCCGAGCTGTTTAACTACGATGACATTACGCAGCTGCATCAGCGCCTGGCGAGCGTGGCACCTAAGTTATCAGAGGATGTGAACGCGGCGGTGAACTTCAGTTTGCAGCTGAAAGTGTATCGCCTGCTGTTGAACGATCAGGTATCGCTGAAGGACATCACCACCATCGCCACCACCTTGCTGGAGAGCGCGGCGATCACCAAAGATCCGATTCTGTTAACTTCCGATGTGCGTTACGCCCTGCGTCGCGCGATGGTGGCGGCGATTGCGCCGGATAACAAACCGCTGTCAGCGTATACGCTGGAAAACAGCCTGGAAAATCTGCTGCTGGCAGCGCTGAACCAGGCGCAGCAAGCCGGCAAAGTGGCGCTGGACAGCTTCCCGGTTGATCCGAATATTCTGACGCAGCTGCAAAGCACGCTTCCGGTGATGATGGAGCAACTGAAAGCGCAGAACCTGACGCAGGTGCTGCTGGTAACGCCGCAGCTGCGTCCGCTGATCGCACGCTATGCGCGCCTGTTTGCCAAAGGCCTGCATGTGCTTTCGTATAACGAAGTGCCAGATGATGCCAATTTGCAGATTGTGGGGCAGGTTACGTAAGCTCACTTTGTTTGCCTCAATCTATCGTTGTTGCGGCTATAAGATTTTAGCCGCAACATACGCCATTTATTAACTGTTATTGAAACACTTTAGAGATACCTTTACAGACATTTCTTGAGCAGATAATGCGCATTATCGTGGAAAATTCGTGCCCTTTAATCCAATACCATGGAACCACGGATGACACACTCAAACGAACAGTATTACTCCCCGTCGCCCAGCATTCTGGGCAGCAGCATTGCCAGTAACGGCACCGAACTTTCCACCTCGAAAACCCAGCCAACATTCAACGGCTCGGTGCCGGGTGAAAAGTCCGGCATCGTGGTGATCTGGATTGATGATGTTAAATACACCGCGCCGATTCAGCCCGACGGCAGCTACACTTTCACGCCCCCGGTGCCGCTGAATGAAGGTCTGCATAACATTTCGATTCATGCAATTAAACTCTCCGGGCTGATTGGCGAACCGGTGCTTTTCACCCTGCACGTCGACACCACCGCGCCCGGCGCACCGCTGATTGAATTTGCACTGGATGATGTGGGCAACAACACTGGCGCGCGCTTTTCTAATGAGAAAACTGACGACCGCGATCCGGTACTGCGCGGCAAAGCTGAGCCCGGCAGCATTGTGAACATCTATGAAGGCAGCACGCTGCTCGGCAGCGTTAAAGCTGATACTTATGGCAGCTGGGAGCTGAAAGTTTCCCTGAGCGACGGCAGCCACGCGCTGAGCGCTACCTCCACCGACAAACTCGGCAACACCAGCGAAAAATCGGCGTCTTTCCTGCTCGAAATTGGCGATGACGCCGTTACGCCACCCGGCAGCGCGACAGTCATCACCCACGCCGTTGACGATATGGGCAGCAACACTGGGACGGTCACCAGCGGCGGTTTGACCGATGACAACACGCCGGAACTGCGTGGCGTTGCCGCTGCGGGCAGCAGCGTGGTGGTCTACTATCGACTGGAAGGCAGCAACACCTGGGCCGGTAGCGCAGTGGCGACGCTGAGTGGTGAAAACTGGAGCTGGACACCTTCTTCAGCATTGGCTTGGGGTAAGTATGAGTTTCAGGCCAGTACCGGCGTTGCGCCATCCACACTGTTTACCCTGGATATCGCCAGCCCGGCAGACATTCTGACGCGCACCCGCATCGATTCGGTTTATGACGATGTTGAGCCGGCCATAGGTTACCTCAGCAATTATGCCATTACCGACGACAAAACCCCCACCTTCCGCGGTAGCGCCGAAGCCAACAGCCGTATCACGCTGCGGTATAGCGTGGAGAATGGCAGCAGCCATACCGTCACGATTGACGTTAACAGCAGCGGTAAATGGCTCTGGTCGCCGCCTTCTCTGGCGACGGGCAACTGGACATTTGAGGTTCAGCCACAAGGCCACAGCAGCTGGACGGCTCCTTTTAACCTGACGATCACTGACGTAAACGGTTTTAACCCGGTTATCGACTATGCCTGGGATGATGTCGGCATTAGCACCGGCGAACGTTTCAGCGGCGCGACGACCGATGACAACCGGCCCGAATTGCGTGGTCGTGCGGAGTCAAATAGTCTGGTGTACCTCAGCTATCATTTAGGCGATGGGGATAGCACGCTGGTCAGCTTTACCGCAGGCGCAGATGGCCGCTGGCGCTGGACGCCGGATAGCGCGTTGGACCAGGGAAGCTGGACCTTTATTGTGCAGAAGGCGGGACAGATCGCCCCGAAAAACTTCAAGCTGACAATCGATGCCAATGTTGATGTGCTCCCGACCATTGACTACGCCTTTGATAATGAGGGCAGCAGTACCGGTAACCGCAGCAGTGGCGCCACCACCGATGACAACACACCGACCCTGCATGGTAGCGGCCCGGCCAATAGCGCGTTGACCTTACGCTATCAATCAGGTAACGGGGAATATATAACGGAAACTGTTCTGACCGATGCTGAAGGGCACTGGAACTGGACTCCCGAAGCGGCTCTAAGCAACGGTTATTGGAATTTTGAGGTACAGAAAGCGGGTCAAAGCGACTGGAGCGGATTTAAACTTAATATTCGCCCTGAACACTGGAATAAGTATGTACTGGATTTTAATGATTATGCTACACCAGATAATTTTACTAATGGAGGTAGAGAATGGAACATTAATAGTGATATTCAAATTACATCCCCCCAGCATCTATTTAACTACATACCCGACGCGGGAGAACATGGCGGTGTAATTTTAATGCCGGCAATGGGAGGCCTTCATTTAAAATTTAAGCCATGGATAGTGCGCAACTTACTTACTGCACCGACAAAAGCTAGCGTTGACATTATTAACTACACTGATAAAAATCAAACAATTGAATATTACGTAGTGTTCAGGAATTTAAAAAAAGATAATTTTATTGCTACTAAAAATGTCACATTGAGCTTCTTACCCCACCAAACCTTAACAATTATAGCAGAAGATCTTTATGGAACAGTTGCCACAAGGGCATCTGAAGAAATTCATGAAATTGTCTTTGGAAGTGGATCTTTTTATTTAGATAATATTACCTATAATAAATCAACAGCTGACACGATCACTCCTCCGCCTGCTGCGGTTGAACCGGTAGAAAATATAAAGTATTTAGAAGGGAGTGCTAAAATTCTTGATTTGACCTCCCATGTTGAACAGAAAGATATATTAAACACTATCGATTTGACCGGTTCCGGTGATAACAAGTTAATTATCGATGCATCAGCAATCGAAAAATATGGGGAAAAGGAACTGTTTATCGCTGATGACACCTTGCAGTTTGTGGTGAAAGGCAATCACGGCGATATTGTGCAGCTGAAGGATATTTTGCCGCCAGGCAGCCAGGTGAGTGAGTGGATACATCTGGAAGGCACAATTACGGTCGCCGGCGAACAGTTTGAGGTTTACCGTCACGCTGATGGCGCTGAACTGCTGGTGCAGCAAGGCGTGAAGGTTGAATGGGAAAATGAACATCTGCAAATCCATGCTGATGTGAACGCTAACGACATTGTAAACGATCTGGCAAACGTGGCCGCTATAAATGACAGCAGCGTTTCCCTGGATGTGCAGACGATATTATCACCAAGCGAAGAAGATCTGTTTGGTGACGACAGGCAATTGCCACTCACTGCGAATGACGGCGAAATTAAGGGGATTGATCTGCAAGATATTCTGCCGGAAGACAATAATCTTAGTGCGTGGCAGCATCAAGACAGCAACGTTATCGTGGCAGGTATGGAATATCAGGTTTATCCCCAAGGTGATGATGCTGAACGGCTTATCCAGCAAGGCGTAAAAACAGAGTTGATGTAATTCCCTGTTAATCCTTTCACCTTTAAAGCTATCCCCGGAAATGCTGCCGGGGATTTTTTTAAGCTGATAATATAAGGCTCAGACCAAATCTAACTCCCCATCCATCCGTTGCCAACATGAGCGCCAGCCATAGATCTTTTTTTATAAGCACCGAGCTATTTATATTTTAATGATCTTCATTTAAACGTGAATCGGTCACCATGAATGGCGACCCTACGGTTTTATAGCTGGGTTTCCGCAGGGTGCGCATTCATGCGCACCTGCATAACCAGGCAATTTCTTGTTTAAGTGAGCAGAATTAAATCATTTATATTCACACTTTTGATGACATGGATATTAACGTACCTGTTCAACGTTTACTGGAACGTATAACGCGTTCCTTTCCAGACGGTTCTCGTTAGGAATATTCTTAACTCATCGGAAAATTCGTGTCCCTGAATTCGATATCGAGGAACCACGGATGACACGCTCAAACGAACAGTATTTTGCCCCCTCGCCCAGCATTCTGGGCAGCAGCACGACCAGCAACGGCACCGAACTTTTTACCTCAAAAACCCAGCCGAGATTCAACGGCTCGGTGCCGGGTGAAAAGTCCGGCATCGTGGTGATCTGGATTGATGATGTTAAATATACCGCGCCGATTCAGCCCGACGGCAGCTACACCTTCACGCCGCCGGTGCCGCTGGATGAAGGCCTGCACAACATATCGATCCACGCGATAAAAATTTCCGGGCTGATTGGCGAACCGGCGCTGTTTACCTTACATATTGATACCACCGCGCCCGATGCGCCGCTGATTGAATTTGTACTGGATGATGCGGGCAGCAGCACCGGCGCGCGCCTGTCTGATGAAAAAACCGACGACCGCCATCCGGTACTGCGCGGCAACGCCGAGCCCGGCAGCATCGTGAAACTCTATGAAGGCAGCACCCTGCTCGGCAGCGCTCAAGCCGGTGCTGACGGCAGCTGGGCGCTGGAGGTTTCCCTGAGCGATGGCAGCCACGCGCTGACCGCCACCTCCACCGACAGGCTCGGCAACACCAGCGAAAAATCGGCGGCGTTCGTGCTTGAAATCGGTGACGACAGCGCGGCACCGGAACCGCTGCCCGGCGGCGCGGCACAAATTACTCACGCCGTTGATAACGTGGGCAGCAACACCGGTACGGTAACCAGCGGCGGTCTGACCGACGACAACACGCCGGAGCTGCGCGGCAGCGCCCCCGCCGGCAGCACGGTGCGCATTCAGTACCGCAACGAAGCCGGCGCGTGGACCGACGGCGGCAACGCGCTGCTGAACGGCAGCGACTGGAGCTGGACGCCACCCACACTTGGCTCAGGCCAGTGGGAGTTTCGCGCTAACGCCGGTTCGGGCTGGAGCGACGAGTTCCAGCTGGAGATTGACTTTGTACAAGGTGGTGAAGCCACCCTTACCCATGCGTATGACGATTTTGGCGCAAATACAGGGATCCTGAGCAGCGGAGCGATTAGCGACGATCGAGAGCCCACTCTGCACGGACGCGGTGAATCCAACGGCGTGGTGTATCTGCATTACCGCAATACGCTGGGCACCTGGGAGGTGCTGGACAGCGTCAACGTCGGCGCAGACGGACGCTGGACGTATGATTCACCGCGCCTTATCCCTGCTGACTATGAGTTTCAGGCCAGTAGCACCCTGACGCGTGATCCCCAAGGAGAATCTTTTGCGCTGAAAATCGTTTCAGTGGGGAGCTATGCTCCCACCATTGACTATGTATGGGACGATGTAGGAAAAACCGGTCAAATTGTGAATAACGATAAAACAAACGACAGCTCCCCCACATTACACGGAAGCGCTGAAGCAAACAGCATGGTCACAATAAGTTATGCTCGAGATGGCTATCCTTCAGAGGGAAGTCATGATGTGCTAACTGATTCGAGTGGCCACTGGACATGGACACCACCATTAGTGCTGGTTGATTCAAATTGGAAATTTATTGCGTCCTACTCGCTAGATTCAAAATTAACATCAGAAACTTTCACACTAACTATTGATACTCAGCCCCAATCTTACAATTGGGACTTCAATGATAAAACATTCCAAAGCTGGACTGTAGCAGAGGCTTATCTTGATGGCTTATATTATGAATTAGCGGCAGGCGGAAAAGGTGTATTGAGAGCAACAACGCCTACATCAGGTAAAGCTTATGATGGAGATGTTATATACAACACGATCGAGGTAGAAGCAGGTAGCACTTACAAAGTTAACTTGGTCGTTTATAATTATAGCGGAAATTCCAGCACCGTCCTCCACCCAAAACTAGGTTTTATGATGGATGGTAATCTGGTCATTCCTGCCACTCAACTTTCCAGTGCATTGGGTTACACTACTTTATCTGGTAGTTACATAGCCACTGAGACAAAACTCATTAAAATATCAGTCATCAATAATGAATCCGGATACTGGGGTAATGATTTCAGCATAGACAACATCTCTATAAAAGGTGAAAAAACCAGGACTTCTAATGGATTCACACCCCATGCTAATGAAATGGAAGTTATGACAATAGATGAGAGTCATAAACTCACTTTAGATTCAGATAGCATCACCATTATAAAAAGAAATGGATTATTTATTGATAACGGCAATTTCCAGTTAATGATTAAGGGTGGCAATGGCGATACTTTTGAAATAATAAATAGTGCATCTATTAACACTTTAAAAAATGGATGGACTATTCAATCAGGTACAATCACGATTGCAGGAATTCAATACCAGGTATTAAAAAATGGAATTAGAGAGTTACTGGTACAGGACGGTGTGAACGTTGTCATCCCAGACACTGATGCCACTCCTGTTGATGAAGACGTCACCACCTCGCCGCCTGAAATTGCCTCCTTTGGCATACTCGGCAACACCATCACCAGCAACGGCACCGAACTCTGGACGAAAAACACCCAGCCCACCTTTAATGGCAGCGTGCCCGGTGAAAAATCCGGCATCGTGGTTATCTGGATTGATAATGATAAGTACACCGCCGCCATTCAGCCCGACGGCACCTACAGCTTTGCCCTTACTCAGCCGCTGGATGAAGGTCTGCATAACATCTCGATTCACGCGATTAAACTCTCCGGGCTGATTGGCGAACCGACGCTGTTTACCCTGCACGTTGACACCACCGCACCCGACGTTCCCGCCATTGAATTAGCCCTCGATGACGCGGGCAGCAACACCGGCGCGCGCCTTTCCGGCGAGAAAACCGACGACCGCCGTCCGGTGCTGCGCGGTGACGCCGAGCCCGGCAGCATCGTAAAAATCTACGAGGGCAGCACCCTGCTCGGCAGCGTAACCGCCGCTGCTAACGGCGTCTGGCAAATTGAGGTTTCGTTAAGCGAGGGGCCGCACACGCTCACCGCCACCGCCACTGACAAACTGGGCAACACCAGCAAACAATCGGCGTCGTTCGTGATTGAAATCGGCGATGACGCAATGCCGCTGCCCGGCGGTTCAGCGCACATCACCCACGCCGTTGACAACGTGGGCAGCTACACCGGTACGCTGACGAACAGCGGCCTGACCGACGATGCCACGCCGGAGCTGCACGGCAGCGCGCCCGCCGGCAGCACGGTGCGCATTCAGTACCGCAACGGAACCGGCGCGTGGATAGACGGCGGCAACGCGCTGCTGAACGGCAGCGACTGGAGCTGGACGCCCCCTGCACTGGGCGAAGGCTGGTGGGAGTTTCGCGCCAACGCCGGCGGCGGCTGGAGCGATGAGTTCCTGCTGGAGATTGACCTGACGCCCGGTAGCGAAGCCAGCATTACCCACGCGTACGATGATTTTGGTGCCCTTACCGGCTTGCTGACCAGCGGGGCCATCACCGACGACCGCACGCCAACCCTTTACGGGCGCGGCGAGTCCAACAGCGTGGTGTATCTGCACTACCGCAATGTGCTGGGAGACTGGGAGGTGCTGGACAGCGTTAACGTCGGCGCAGACGGACGCTGGCGCTACGATACCGACCGCCTGGTAACGGGCAGCTACGAATTTCAGGTCAGCAGCACCCTGACGCGCGATCCCTCTGCAGAAAGCTTCGCACTCAAAATCGTTGCCGCTGGCAGCTATGTGCCAACCATTGAGTATGCGTGGGATGACTTTGGCGAAGATCATCTGAAGGTGTTACACAACGGCATTACCGATGACATCACGCCCACGCTCCACGGAAGTGCCGAGGCGAACAGCGTCGTGCAGATAGAATTCTGGCACAGCGGTGAACCTGTTTATACGGGGTATTCGGTTAAGACTGACAGCAGCGGACACTGGGAATGGACGCCACCGACCATCCTCACCTACGACACCTGGAACTTTAAGGCCTATCATCAGGCAGCGGATCCTTCCGCTAATTTTACCATCGAGATTGCACCTCCCATTACAGCGCAGTCTTACGCATGGGATTTTAATGACAATACCCTGCAGGGCTGGGTTTTAGGCGCTGCACACGGTGAAATAAGGCCCGGTGGAAAGGGCGGCGCGGGTGATAGTTATAATGCGGCTTATCGGTTAAGCAGAGGTTATTTAGAATTTGTCACTCCGTATACCGGGATTGATTATAAATCAACCGTCATGCATACGATGATCAACGTGGTCGAAGGCCATAAATATGATATATCAATGAATGTAAATAATGCCGTATCGCTAGGAAATAAAAGCGGTATTGACCTGGCATTCATTCTCAACGGAAAAGTCATTGAGCTGGGAAATCTGGATAAAACAAGCTCCGTATTAGAAAGCTGGGTAGCCGATAAAACCGGCTTAATTAAATTTGAAATATTCTCAAACAACAGCTCATGGCGGTATAATGACTTTGCAATAGACAACATAAAGGTCCAGCATATAGGCGGCGGCTTTACGCCTTCTGGTTCAACGAAAAGCCAGGTTGCAGCAGAAGATGCCATCGATGTGGTTTCCGATATGAATTCACACCAGCAAGGCGTTATTGATATCTCTGCCACATCGGAATACAAGAAAGCGCTCACGCTGGATAATATTCTGGAAGAAAGTCAAAAAAGCCTGTTTATTTCCAATGAACATGAGCAGGTGTTGATCGCCGGGGATGAACATTCGGTATTGAGTTTGCACGATCTTATTGCTGACCAGGATGACATCAGCAACTGGACCGAACAGGCCGGACTGATAACGATTGGCGGAATCGAATACAACGTGATTATCAATGATGCTAAAAACATCGATATTTTAGTGCAAAGCGATATCAAAATAGAGTGGTAACACCAGACTTATCAGCGGCGTAATTAGCGCAACAATAATATATAAATATCCATAAGGGCCATCGATTATCATGGCCCTTACTTTTATTATTTGTTAATTAACTTATCACTATCACGTTTACTGGAACGTTTAACGCGTTCCTTTCCAGACGGTTCTCGTTAGGAATATTCTCAACTCATCGGAAAATTCGTATCCCTGAATTCGATTCCGAGGAACCACAGATGACGCACTCAAACGAACAGTATTACTCCCCCTCGCCCAGCATTCTGGGCAGCAGCACGACCAGCAACGGCACCGAACTTTTTACCTCAAAAACCCAGCCGAGATTCAACGGCTCGGTGCCGGGTGAAAAGTCCGGTATCGTGGTGATCTGGATTGATGATGTGAAATACACCGCGCCGATTCAGCCCGACGGCAGCTACACCTTCACGCCGCCGGTGCCGCTGGATGAAGGCCTGCACAACATATCGATCCACGCGATAAAAATTTCCGGGCTGATTGGCGAACCGGCGCTGTTTACCTTACATATTGATACCACCGCGCCCGATGCGCCGCTGATTGAATTTGTACTGGATGATGCGGGCAGCAGCACCGGCGCGCGCCTGTCTGATGAAAAAACCGACGACCGCGATCCGGTACTGCGCGGCAACGCCGAGCCCGGCAGCATCGTGAAACTCTATGAAGGCAGCACCTTGCTCGGCAGCGCTCAAGCCGGTGCTGACGGCAGCTGGGCGCTGGAGGTTTCCCTCAGCGACGGCAGCCATGCGCTGACCGCCACCGCCACCGACAGGCTCGGCAACACCAGCGCAAAATCGGCCTCGTTCGTAATTGAAATTGGTGATGACAGCGCGGCACCGGAACCGCTGCCCGGCGGCGCGGCACAAATTACTCACGCCGTTGATAACGTGGGCAGCAACACCGGTACGGTAACCAGCGGCGGTCTGACCGACGACACCACGCCGGAGCTGCACGGCAGCGCCCCCGCCGGCAGCACGGTGCGCATTCAGTACCGCAACGAAGCCGGCGCGTGGACCGACGGCGGCAACGCGTTAATGAACGGCAGCGACTGGAGCTGGACGCCGCCAACGCTTGGTACCGGCCAGTGGGAGTTTCGCGCTAACGCCGGTTCGGGCTGGAGCGACGAGTTCCAGCTGGAGATTGACTTTGCGCCCGGCAGCAAAACGTCCATTATCCACGCGTATGACGATTTTGGTACGGACACCGGCTTACTGAACAGCGGTACCATCACCGACGATCGTACGCCAACCCTTTACGGACGTGGCGAATCCAACAGCGTGGTGTATCTGCATTATCGCAATACCCAGGGAACCTGGGAGGTGCTAGACAGCGTTGAAGTCGGTTCAGACGGGCGCTGGCGCTACGATACAGGTAGCCTGGTAACGGGCAGCTACGAATTTCAGGTAAGCCAAACCCTGACGCGCGCCCCCGAAGGAGAACCTTTTGCGCTGAAAATCGTTGCCGCAGGCAGCTATGTCCCAACCATTGATTATGCGTGGGATAACGCTGGAGAGAACATTGGCAAGGTTTTACATAATGAAAAGACCGATGATACGACACCCACGCTGCACGGTACTGCTGAAGCGAACAGCATCGTTAATATCGAATTCTGGCACAGCGGGGAACCTGTTAATACGGGCTATTCCGTTAAGACTGACAGCAACGGACACTGGGAATGGACGACACCGAAAATTCTCACCTTCGATACCTGGAATTTTAAAGTGTATAATCAGGCTGCCAGCCCTTCAGCCGTTTATTCGCTGGAAATAACCCCGGTAAAATCCTATTTTTGGGATTTTAATGATAATACACTTCAGGGCTGGCATCTTGCCACGGAATATTCCAAGGAGTCGGGTTCAGATTTAGTAACTACAACTAATATAATTAGTTTAGGCGCCCAAACGATTTTAAATAGAAATTATAAGGGAGATGTCATCTATCGTGATATAGAAGTTAAAGCAGGCATTACTTATGAGGTGAGTTTTAAAGCACTTCGATATGGTACTGATGGCTGGGCAGCAAAACTTGGCTTTTCAATTGATAATAAACTAGTTATTAATCATCAGAATGTAACAAACACCTCGCAATGGCATGTCTTTACTGGAACCTATATTGCAACAGAAACAAAAACAGTTAAAATAGCCATCACAAATAATGAACCATCATATAATGGTAATGATTTTCGCATCGATGATATCAGCGTCAATGCTGTTTCTTCCAAAAAGAATAATACTGAAGAAGTGGCAGAAAACAGTCATGATCAGCACGGCGTGCTTGATATTTCCAATATGGACGAAAGTACCAAAGTAAAACTCCTCAGCCAGCTTATTACCGAAAGTCGCAATAACCTGTTTATCTCCCATGAGTTAAATCAGGTAATGATTAAAGGAGACCGCCACGCCAGCCTTTCACTGAAGGATATTCACCCGGACGGAAACCCCAATACGCTCTGGGTGCAGCAGGCGGGCTTTGTCACCATTGCTGGCATTAACTATCACGTCTACAGAAATGGCGAGGCTGAATTACTGGTTCAGGAGGGCGTAAACGTTACTATCCCTGAAACGGATGCCGCTCCTGTTGATGATGGAATACCAACCTCACCGCCCGATATTCCCTCCTTTGGCATACTCGGCAGCGCCATCACCCGTAACGGCACCGAACTCTGGACGAAAAATACCCAGCCCACCTTCAACGGCAGCGTGCCCGGTGAGAAGTCCGGCATTGTGGTGATCTGGATTGATAATGATAAGTACACCGCCGCCATTCAGCCAGACGGCAGCTACAGCTTTAGCCTTAAGCAGCCGCTGGATGAAGGCCTGCACAACATCTCGATTCACGCGATTAAAATCTCCGGCCTGATTGGCGAACCGGTGCTGTTTACCTTACACATCGACACCACCGCACCCGACGTTCCTGCCATTGAACTTGCCGTTGATGATGCGGGCAGCAACACCGGCGCACGCCTTTACGGCGAGAAAACCGACGACCGCCGTCCGGTGCTGCGCGGTGACGCCGAGCCCGGCAGCATCGTCAAAATCTACGAGGGCAGCACCCTGCTCGGCAGCGTAACCGCCGCTGCTAACGGCGTCTGGCAAATTGAGGTTTCGTTAAGCGAGGGGCCGCACACGCTCACCGCCACCGCCACTGACAAACTGGGCAACACCAGCAAACAATCGGCGTCGTTCGTGATTGAAATCGGCGATGACGCAATGCCGCTGCCCGGCGGTTCAGCGCACATCACCCACGCCGTTGACAACGTGGGCAGCTACACCGGTACGCTGACGAACAGCGGCCTGACCGACGATGCCACACCGGAGCTGCACGGCAGCGCGCCCGCCGGCAGCACGGTGCGCATTCAGTACCGTAGCGGGACCGGCGCGTGGACGGACGGCGGCAACGCGCTGCTGAACGGCAGCGACTGGAGCTGGACGCCTCCGGCGCTCGGCGAAGGCCGGTGGGAGTTTCGCGCCAACGCGGGCGGCGGCTGGAGCGACGAGTTCCTGCTGGAGATTGATTTTACGCCGGGCAGCGAAGCCAGCATTACCCACGCGTACGACGATTTTGGTGCCCTTACCGGCTTGCTGACCAGCGGAGCCATTACCGACGACCGCACGCCAACCCTGCACGGACGCGGCGAATCCAACAGCGTGGTGTATCTGCATTACCGTAATGTGCTGGGAACCTGGGAGGTGCTGGACAGCGTCAACGTCGGTGCAGACGGGCGCTGGAGCTACGATTCAGACCAACTAATACCGGCCAGCTACGAGTTTCAGGCGAGCAGCACCTTGACGCGCGACCCCTCCGCAGAAAACTTCGCACTCAAAATCGTTGCCGCTGACAGCTATGTTCCCACCATTGATTATGCGTGGGATAACTTTGATGGAGAGCAACGTGAGGTTTTACACAACGGCATTACCGATGACATCACGCCAACGCTGCACGGAAGTGCCGAAGCGAACAGCGTCGTGCATATTGCATTCTGGCGCAGCGGTGAACCCACCAACGAGGGTTATTCGGTGGTTGCCGACAACAGCGGACACTGGGAGTGGACGCCGCCGACGATACTGCCTTACGATACCTGGAACTTTAAGGCCTTTAATAAGGCATCGAATCCTTCCGTTAATTTTACCATCGAGATTACTCCTCCGATTATAGCAAAATCCTACACTTGGGATTTTGACGATGGCACTTTTCAAGATTGGCAGGCAAGTGGTGGATATAAATTTAATAATAACCTAACGGTTAGAAAATGGGAATATCATAATGGAACTAAGGCAATGGGAAGCATCACGAATAATGGATCTCATGATCTTTCTGGTGAGGTCGCTTATAATTACATTGAAGTTGCATATGGAAAAACCTATTACATTTCGTATGAGGCGACTCGCCAGACAACAAACGAGGGTGCTGGCTCATATTTGGGTTTCAATGTAGACGGAAAGACGATTATTAGTCCATCTCAGCAGACCACAACAAAAACCCTATATACCGGAACCTATATTGCTGACAAAAGTGGCTTAGTAAAAATTTCCTTTATAAATGCAAGTGATTTAACATCAGGAAATGACTTTAGCATTGATAATATTTCAATTTCCGTTGTTGATAAAGACCAAAGCAATGCTATTCAAACTCCAGAGTCGATGACAAATCACGATGGCATCATTGATATTACGCAAACATCGGAGAACATAAAAAAAATCACTTTAGATGATATTTTGGTTCAAAGCCAAAAGAATCTTTTCATTGCTAATGATCATGAGCAAGTCATCATTATTGGAGATGAAGCCTCCGTTTTATCATGGCAAGATATTATATCCGAAGAGGAAATCGGTAGCTGGGCGGAGCAGGTAGGGTTAATCACTATCGCAGGAGCTGAATATACTGTTTTTGTTAACGATGAAAGAAATTTGGATCTATTAGTTCAGCAAGACATTAAGATTGAACATTAAGCGTTCAAATTTAAAATAAAAAAATAGCAACACTATAAATAAGGGCCGCTTTTCATGGCCCTTATTTATCATCTTTTAAAGCCTCTGGTTAATATTACCAATATGCTCTAAAAGTGAGACTGTATTCAGCTCCCTATATTTATTCTTATCAATGCAATCTTCTCCCACCGCTGTAACATAAACTGTTATACAAAAAATTGACCAATCTGTCTCTAATTCGCTTCACTGTTATGTGCTTTACTGGCAGGCAGTGATAATTAGAGGTGAACAATGGACGCGATCAAACAAATCTTGCTCGACGAAATCGATACGCTGAACCGTGACGAACTGCGTGATAATCGCCCACGCTTTAGCTTCTCGTTTTTAAAAAAACACCCCGGACTCTGGGCCGCTATGTACTTATGCTACGCACTCAGCGTTGCGCTGATCTTCACCACCGAGATGCTCGGCTGGCCGGCGTTCTGGTTTGCCACGGTGTTTGTGCTGGTGATGAGCGTGCTGATGCTGATGGATATCAATCCGAAGTACCGCTTTGAAGATATTGATACGCTGGATCTGCGCGTTTGCTACAACGGCGAATGGTATTATGTGCAGCCGGTTTCTCAGCAGGCGCTGGATAAGATTCTGGATAACCCGCACACCCCGGATCGCGTGCGCAGCGGTATTGATCGTCTGATGAAGCAGAAAGGTGAAGTGGATTTCTACGACGTTTACTATCTCACCTGGGGCCACCAGCAGGCGGCCCACGTTTAGCCCTTTAACCCGGCAATCAGTTTGCCCAACGTCTCTACCGCCGCCTCGGCGCGTGTGTCCCACGGCCAGGCGGTGTTGAAGCGGAAACAGTGGCTGAAGCCGTCGCCGCTGGAAAATAGCTGGCCGGGGGCAATGCTGATCCCCTCGCGCAACGCCAAATGATAAAGCTGCGTGGTGTTAATGTGCGCCGGCAGCGCAATCCACAGGAAATAGCCGCCCGGCGTATCGCTGATGCTGGCGTCATTGGGTAATACTCGGCGCAGCGCCTGCTGTGCCAGCTGCTTGCGCTTTGCCAGCGTCTGACGCAGCTTCTTCAAATGCGCATCGTAACTGCGCGTGCTGAGGAAGTCGGCGAGCGCCAGCTGCATCGGCGCGCTGGTCGACAGCGTGCTCATCAATTGGATGCGCTGCACACGCTGCGCATGGCGTCCCGCCGCCACCCACCCCACGCGAAATCCCGCCACCAGATTCTTGGAGAAACTGCCGCAGTGCAGCACGTTACCGTCACGATCAAAGGCTTTAGCGGGCAGCGGTTTGTCATGGCCTTCATACAGATCGCCGTACACATCGTCTTCAATCATCGCCACGTTGTAGCGCGCCAGCAATTCCACCAGCTGCTGTTTGCGCTCGGCGCTCAGGGTAAAGCCGAGCGGATTTTGCCGGTTGGTCATCAGCCAGCAGGCTTTCACCGGCCAGCGCTGCAGCGCCTGCTCCAGCTCCTCCAGATCCATGCCGTTTTCGACATCGCTGGCAATGGCAATCGCATTCAGCTTGAGGCGCTCAATCGCCTGTAGCGCACCATAAAATGACGGATTTTCAAGGATCACCCAATCGCCAGGTTCGGTAACGGCTTGCAGGCTGAGATTGAGCGCTTCCATCGCGCCGTTAGTGATGACGATGTCATCCGGCGACAACGTGATGCCCTGCTGCGCATAGCGCTGCGCCAGAATTTTACGCAGCGCTTCGTTGCCCGGCGGCAAATTGTTGAGCGCATCGGTGGGTTTAAGGTTGTGCGAGACTTTCACCAGCGAGCGCATCAGCTGGCGCTGGGGAAACAGTTCTGGGTCGGGAAAGGCGGAGCCAAATGGCATGATGGCGGGATTACGCGTGGCTTGCAGCACGTCAAACACAAAGCTGTTGGTATCGGCCTGATCGGTTTTGGCGATTTCCTGGGTCGGCAGGCGTGGACGACTTTCGGCGGCGCGCGGTGCCACGTAATAACCCGATTGCGGCTTCGAGACGATCCAACCCTGGCTCTCCAGCACTTCATAGGCGTGCATCACCGTCATCAGGCTCAGCCCGCTCTGCTCCGCCTGCTGGCGTAGCGAAGGCAGCTTCTCGCCCGGCGGCCAGATGCGCGCCTCGATCTGCGTGCGAAGCTGCTCTACCAACTGCTGATATTTCGCCACCCGAACTCCGATGTAGAGGATTTGGCGGCTAGTTTCCCTCACCCTAACCCTCTCCCGCAAGCGGGAGAGGGAATGAACAGAGGGAGAACACCCGCAAGCAGGGGAAGGTTGGGATGAGAAAAGTGCAAAGTGCTGGATCGGCTCCTTCTCCCGCTTGTGGGAGAAGGTTGGGATGAGGGAATCAATAGCGTTAAGGCATGCGCTCCAGCTCTAACACGTCCTCGTAGAAATTCGGCAGTTCGGCAATCCGCTCCGGCGGTACCGGTTTGCCCAGCAAATAGCCTTGTAAGGTATCGCAGCCCAAACCGGTGAGGAACGCCTGTTGATCCTGAGTTTCAACGCCTTCAGCGACCACTTTAAGATGCAGCGACTGCGCCAGCGCAACAATCGCTGAAACGATGGTGGCATCTTCAGAATTCGCCTGTAGTTCATTGACGAAGGCGCGATCGATCTTCAGCTCGCTAGCCGGTAAACGCTTCAGATACAGCAAGCTGGAGTAGCCGGTGCCGAAATCATCAATCGATGCCTTCACGCCCATGTTGGTCAGTTCGGTGAGAATGCGTACGCTCTCTTCCGGGTCGCGCATGGCGGTGGTTTCCGTCACTTCCAACGTCAGCAGTTCGGCGGGAATTTGGTGATGCGCCAACGCTTCGGTGACGGTTTCGACCAGATTGTTTTGCTCAAACTGCAGCGCCGACAGGTTCACCGCAATCGACCAGTGGGGATGACCTTGCAAATGCCAGGAGCGCAGCTGACGACAGGCTTCGTTGATCACCCAGTTGCCAATACTCACAATCATGCCGGTCTTCTCCGCCATCGGCAGGAAAGTGTCGGGTGCCAGCAAACCGCGCGTTGGATGCTGCCAACGCAGCAGCGCTTCAAAACCGAGGATGGGCCCGCTCGGCGCGCAGTATTTAGGTTGATAGAATAGCCGAAGCTCCTGGTTATCCAGCGCTTGCCACAAATCGTTATTCAGCTGCAACTGCGACTGCGCCAGCATATTCATTGACGGCTGGAAGAAAGTGTAACCGTTGCGACCATTGTTTTTGGTGTGGTACATGGCGGCATCGGCGTTAAACATCAGCTCGCGCTCGTCTTTGCCATCGCCGGGATAGACCGCAATACCAATACTCAGCGACACCACCAGCTCATAGCGCGAGATATCGAACGGACGATCCACCGCTTTGACCAGCGTATCGGCTACGGCTGCGGCATCGTTGGGATCATCAATCTCCAGCAGCAGCACAAATTCGTCGCCGCCCATGCGCGCTAACGTGTAGTGCCCTTTCATCTGGTCGGTCATGCGCTCGGTAACGCCAATCAGCAAATTGTCGCCAACGTGGTGACCAAAGGCATCGTTAACCGCTTTGAAACCGTCGAGGTCCATAAACATCAGCGCAAACTGCGACTTTTCGCGGTTGGCTTTATTGATGGCTTGCTCCAGGCGGTCTTCTAACAGAATGCGGTTAGGCAAACGCGTCAGGTTATCGTGCAGCGCCAGCTGCGCCAGCTCACGATTGGCCTCAGCCAGCGAGTGCGCGAGGATTGAAGTACGCGCCTGCAGACGTGCATCCAGCATCGAGACCAGCAAGGTGATGCCGAGGATCGCCAGCGTCACTACCGTCACCACCACCGCCAGCCAGTTACTGTTGACGCCCATGTGCGTCGCGTGGCTTTGCATCGGGAAGTTGGCGGCCGCCATGCCGGTATAATGCATGCCGGCAATCGCACAGCCCATCACCACTGACGCGCCAAGGCGTAATAGCGTGACGCGACCATGTCCTTCGCGCAGGTTAAACGCCAGCCACAGCGCAGCGCCCGAGGCCACCAACGCAATCGCCACCGATGCCGCCACCCAGCCCCAATTCCAGGTGATACCAGGGGAAAACATCAGCGCCGCCATACCGGTGTAGTGCATGGCCACCACGCCGGAACCCAACACCAACGCGCCGCCACACAGTCGTGACCACGGCAAGGTACTGGTTGAGCACACCAGCCACAGGGCAAAAACCGAGGCCAGCACCGCCACCACCATGGAGGTGACGGTTAGCATTGGGTCGTAGCTCATAACCATGTTGAGGCTCATCGATAACATACCGATGAAGTGCATCGCCCAGATGCCGATGCCCATGGCGAATCCACCGCCGAATAACCAAACCAGCGCCACCTTGCCAGTTGAGGAAGCCACGCGTCCTGCCATATCAAGCGCAGTAAACGAGGCCAGCATCGCCACCAGGATCGAGACGATGACGGTAAACGAGTCGTACGAAGTCACTAACATAGTGATTTCCCAAGTTAAAGCCGGTGTAAGTCAGCTGTGGTGTTGTTATTAAATAGGTGGAATCTGTTGGTTTTATTGTAGGAATTATCGGCAGCGAGCCCGCCGATCTGAGTCTTTGAACGATGAAACCTTCCGATGCGGAAGAAAATAAAAATTGTTTATTGCGCGCCAGCCATCGATACAACGTTATCGGTAAACGGCAGCGGCACGGTAAGCGCAGCGGTAAATTCGCCAATACGCTCTGCGGGTGTCGGCTTGCCGAGCAGATACCCTTGCAGCGTGTCGAAGCCCAACCCGGTTAACAGGCGCTGCTGCTCCTCGGTTTCAACGCCTTCTGCGACCATACGCAGGTTTAGCGTTTGTGCCAGCGTCAGCATGGCACTGACAACAGCGGCGTCTTCGCTACCGGCACGTAGACTATTGATAAATGAACGATCTATTTTAAGCTCGCTGGCTTCCAGATGTTTCAAATGCAGCAAATTGGCGTAGCCGATGCCGAAATTATCGATCGCGACTTTCACGCCTAGCCGATGCAATTCAGCAATGCGCTGCTGGCTGAACTGCGGGTCGCGCATGGCGATGTTCTCAGTAATCTCCAGCATCAGCATGCCCTGAGGAATCTGGTGACGCTGCAGCGCCTGACGCACGCTATCGATAAGATCGCGCTGCTGAAATTGCAGAGCCGAAAGATTGACCGAAACAGTCCAGTCACCGTTGCCTGCGTCGTGCCACTGTTTCAGCTGGCGGCAGGCTTCATTCACCACCCAGTTTCCTAGCGCGACAATTTGCCCGGTTTTTTCGGCGCGCGCCAGAAACATATCCGGCATGAGCAGGCCGCGTCGCGGATGCTGCCAGCGCAACAGCGCTTCAAAGCCCATCAACACCGTGCCGCCCGCACGGAATTTTGGCTGATAGAACAGGCGCATCTCCTGATATTCCAGCGCGTTCCACAGATCGTTAGCGAGCGCCAATTGATGCTGCGCCACGGCACTCATCGCCGGTTCAAACAGGCACCAGCCGTTACGGCCGCTGTGTTTGGTGTGATACATGGCGGAGTCGGCATTAAACATCAACTCCTGCTGGTTGCGGCCATGCAGCGGGAAGATAACAATGCCGACGCTGAGCGAGACGCGCAGCGAATAACGATCGAGATCGAAAGGCGCATCAATCACCTGGACGAGTTGTTGCGCCAGCCTGGTGGCCTGATGGATATGGAACTGTGGACACAGCAACACGAATTCATCGCCTCCCAGACGCGCCAGCAGAACCTCTTCACTCACCTGCACACGCAAGCGCTCAGCAACCGCAACCAGCAAGCGGTCACCGACGTGATGGCCCCACGTATCGTTGACGGCTTTAAAGCCGTCAAGATCCATAAACATCAAGGCGAAGTGCTCGTCCTGCAGCGTCGCCTGTTTGATCTGCGTGGTGAGCTGGTGATCCAGCATCACACGATTTGGCAGCGCAGTAAGATTGTCGTGCATCGCCAGCTGGCGCAGTTCGCTGTTAGCGCGCTTGAGTTTGGCCGCGAGACGAGCAGCACGTAGCTGTGCATCCAGCATCGAGATCAGCAGCATCAGTCCTAAAATGCTCAACGTGATAATGGTGACCCATACCGCCAGCCCCTCTTCGCTCGCACCGTGATGCTGCATGGTCATCGGCAAGATGAATTCCGCTGCGGCCATGCCGGTGTAATGCATCCCCGCAATCGCAATGCCCATGAGTACGGCCGCGCCAGCGCGCAATAGCAGCAGGCTTTCGCCCTGGCGCAGATGGAATGCCAGCCACAATGCCGCGCCAGATGCAGCGTAAGCAATGAGTACCGAGAGCGCGACCAACGGCATATTCCAGCGAATCGGGGTTTCAATCATCAGCGCGTTCATACCGAGGTAGTGCATGACAATGATGCCGCTGCCGAGTATGAGAGTGCCGCGCACTAAGCGCCGGCGGGTGAGATGACTGCCTTGCACGCCCTGCGCGAAAGCGAAGATGGCGCTGATTATTGCCACCAGCAATGAGAGAACGGTGAGCTCGACATCGTAGCGCATGGTCATCGGCATCATCATCGCCAGCATGCCAATAAAGTGCATCGCCCACACCCCGATGCCCATCGCTGTACCGCCACCTATCAACCAAAGTTTTGCTAGCCAGCCGCGTGAGACGGCAACACGCCCGGCGGTATCCAATGCGGTAAAGGCGGCGATGAAAGCCACAATCAGTGAAACGGAAACCAGAACGCTATCCCAGGTAACCAGTAGCATGTGCGCTCCTAAACTTTACCCGCTGCGGAGCAGGTACGCTGTCGTCAAATTAGGACAAGGATGATAAAACGCCGCTCAAGCAGGATTCATGACCGCCTGCGGCGAAGCTCAACAAAAAAAACGACCAGGACAATTCTGGAGTCGTTATGCTGTTTTTTTTATTTTCATCGTCAGCCATTGAGAGAAAAATTAATAATATCTGATTAATGCACGAACATAACATTGAAGCGATGTGCGCGGTAGAGGAAGAAATCATCGACCGTTTAGTTTTTTTAACTGCCCGCTACCCCTTGCGAATACTGAGTTATCGGCGAAAAAAGTGAATTGATTAGGGAAAAAACGAAGCATTGCGGTACAAGGCTTGATTTGCTGATCTATAGTAAAGAAAACTGATATAAGTTATTAACCCAACGTCTAGGAATTTTCTTAGGTAGCGGGCGCTTACGCTGTCTGGCCGGTTCCGGCTCTTGCATGATTTTGGCTGTATTTGCATAAATGTATAACCAGGTGAAAAAGCACTGACCTTGGATAATCAGTAAGGAATGATTATGAAACTCAAGCTTTTTCTTGTGGCAACTAGCCTAAGCGCCGCACTTGTACCTCATGCTGTTTTTGCCGCCACCACAACGGGAACCATCAATGCTACATTGACGCTGACCACCGGCTGTTTGGTGAACGGCCAATCTGCAACGACTGGGGTTAACTTTGGTACCCTGAACTTTGGTAGCAGCGCTGCAACCTTCGATACCCTCAACGCCACGCTGGTCGGAGCCGCGGGTAATGGCATCTTTGTCCGCTGTACCACCGGACAAACTTTCAACGTGCAAGTCACCAGCAGTAACACTGCCCCGTCTACGGTATATGGCACAGTGAGTGGACAACCGCGTTACCTCACCCTTGGTTCAGACAATACCCAAGGCATTGCCTATACGCTGTATAGCGACGCCGCGTTTACCACCGCTATTGCTAACAACACCAATATCGCCGCCAGTGGTACTACGGACCCCACGCTGGGTACCAACTACGCCATTTATGGTCGCGTGGTGGGCGGCGGCTTTAACCCGCTGATCCCGGCAGGTACTTACACTGACACCATTAACGTGGCGGTGAATTACTGAGGAAAGGATAATCAGGGTGGCCGCAGTGCAGCGGTTGATGCACAGTGCAGGCGGCCTTGCCCTGCTGATAGGGAGCGTCTCCGCCTGGGGGTTGCCGACGGCAACGTTTCAGGTTTCAGCATCAGTAGTGGCAGGCTGTGTCGTCTCCGGTACCAATACCGGGGTATTTGGCACGCTTAATTTTGGTACGCAATCGGGCGTGGCTTCCAGCAGCGTCAGCGCCAGCTATGTACAAAGCACCACTATCACTCTTGCCTGCACGCCAGGCACTGCCGTGAGTATGAGCATCAACGGCGGCAGCAATTACACCTCCACCCGCAATCTCAAACACACGGCTAATACCGATACCCTGGCCTATAGCTTGTTCACCAATGCGGCGCATACCACGGCGATCCCGGTGAACAGTGCCGTGGCGTTGAGTTACAGCAATGCCAACAACATCACATTGCCGATTTACGGCCTGTTAACGCTGCCCGGCCCGACGCGCGCCGGGACTTATACCGACACTTTAACCGTCACGCTCAGTTGGTGACGTCAGTGATAAGAAGGATGATATGAAGATGAATCTGCGCGCCCGATTACTGTTGCTCCTTGTGGTACTCACGCCTGCGGTGCACGCCGCCAACTCGCTGATGGTTTGGCCCATCGATCCGGCTATCGATCCGCAAGAAAAAGCCAGCGAGCTGTGGCTGGAAAATCGGGGCAATGCCACCACCATGATGCAGGTGCGCATCTTCAGCTGGCAGCAAATGAATGGTCAGGAACAGTATCAAACACAGCAACAGGTGGCGGCGAGTCCGCCAATGGTGCGTCTTGAACCGGGACAAAGGCAGCTGGTGCGCTTGATTAAACAAACGCCACCCGCGGCCGGGCGTGAAATGTCGTATCGCGTGGTGCTGGATGAGATCCCTACGCCGCGCACGCCGGGCGAAAACCAGGCCGGTCTCACTTTCCAGATGCGCTATTCGGTGCCGCTCTTCGTGTATGGCGACGGCGTCACGCGCGACACGGCGAAACCGCAGCTGAGCTGGCAGGAAGTCAACAGCGGCGGCAAACGCTGGCTGGAGCTGACCAATCGCGGTAACGGCCACGCACGTTTAAGCAACGTCACCATTGGTGGGCGCAAAATGGGCAATGGCTTATTCGGTTACGTGCTGGCGAACAGCAGCAATCGCTGGCCATTAACCAGCAGCGTGAGCGGTGAGCTGGCAGCTGACATGAATAAAGGCCACTGGAGCAGCGCTGCCGCGCGTTGATGAAGTTAACGCCGCATCCCTGCGCGTTGGCCGTTGCCAGTGTGCTCTGTCTCAGTCCGATAAGCAGCAGTGCGGAAACGTTCTCCGAACTGCCACCGCCGCCTGCGCTGGAGAATAATGCCGGCGGTCAGCAATACATGCTGGAACTGGTGGTGAATCAGGGCCAACGCGGCGAGATCGTGCCGGTTGAGCGCAAAAACGGTGATTTCTGGCTGCGACGTGGCGATCTGCAACGCGCAGGAATTCCGGCAGAGAAACTGCAAGGGCAGCAGATTGATGTCAATCAACTCAGCGGAGCGAAAGTGGAGTACGACGAACGACGCCAGCGCCTGTTACTGACGGTGCCGCCCGCCTGGCTGCCGGGTCAAACGATTGGCCAGCGTCAGGATGCGCCGCGCTTTCCCGGCCGCGCCAGCAATGGCGCCTTGCTCAACTATGACTTCTACGCCACGCGTACCGACAATGCCGGTTCGCGCCTCTCCAGCTGGAACGAGCTGCGCTTCTTCGGTCCGGCTGGACAGTTTTCGACCAATGGCGTCTACGTACAGCAGTTGGAAGGGGGCGTTTCAGGGCAGCAGGAAGGTTACATCCGCTACGACACGTGGTTTAGCAACGAAAATGAGAACGCGGTGATCAGCTGGCGCGCCGGGGATTTGGTCACGGATGCGCTGAGCTGGAGCAACAGCGTGCGTCTCGGCGGCGTGCAGATTGGACGCGACTTTAGTGTGCGACCCGATCTGGTGACCTATCCGCTGCCGGCTTTTTCCGGCCAGGCAGCGGTGCCCTCTTCGGTTGATCTCTTTATTAATGGCTACCGCAGCACCCAGGCCGAGGTACAGCCGGGTCCGTGGTCACTCACTAACGTGCCCTTCGTTAATGGTGCGGGCGATGCCGTCATCACCACCACCGATGCCGTGGGTCGACAAATCACCACCACGCTGCCGTTTTATGTCTCCAGCAGTTTGCTGAAGCAAGGGTTATCTGATTACTCATTCTCCGCCGGTGCGATACGCGAAAACTACGGCATTCAGAATTTTGATTACGGCGCAGCAGCCGCCAGCGGATCGTATCGCTACGGATTAACCGACTGGCTGACGCTGGAGAGCCATGCGGAAGGCAGCGACAGCGTAGCGATGGGCGGCGCAGGTGGATTGCTCAAGCTTGGTAGTTTTGGCGTGGTGAATAGCGCGCTGGCACAGAGCCAGATGGACGGTAATCCAGGCACGCAATATAGCTGGGGCTATCAGTACAACAACAGTTGGTTCAGCCTGGGAACCCAGCACATCATTCGCAGCGTCGATTTTGGTAATCTTGCGCTGGTCGGCAGCCGTGGCGACAGCGCTAACACCAGCTATTCGCTGGCGCGCCGCAGCGCGCAGTACACCGCCAGCGTGTCGCTGAGTGACTACGGCAGTCTTGGGTTGGCCTATTTTGATATCGCCGGCGGTAACGGTGACCGCACGCGGTTATTGAACCTTTCGTGGAGTAAAAATCTGTGGGGCAACAGCAGTTTGTACGTCTCCGCCAGCCGCGATCAGGCGCAAGGCAACTGGAGCGGCGCGATTTCGCTGATCATCCCGTTCGGTGAGCAGAGCAGCGCCTCGGTCAGTACGGAGCGCGATCAGCAAGGAAACAATAGCCAGCGTCTGTATGTGTCACGTGCCATGCCAACCGACGGCGGTTTCTCTTATGATGCCGCCTGGGCCAACCAGGGCAGCGACAGCGGCGATTATCGCCAGGCCAGCCTGCGTTATCGCAACAATAAAATTGATACCTCGGCCGGTTTCTACGGCGATAACGACAACACAACGCAATGGGCCGATTTCACCGGCTCGCTGGTGTTAATGGATAACCGCGTCTTCGCCGCCAATGACATCAACGATGCCTTTGTGGTGGTGAAAACCGATTATCCGGACGTAACGGTGCGTTATGAGAACCAGACGATGGGCCGCACGGATAATCAGGGCTATCTGCTGGTGCCCTCGATCAGCAGTTATTACGGCGCTAAATACGATATCGACACCCTCGATTTACCGGCCGATCGGACTGCGCCGAAGGTAGAACAGCGCTTTGCCGTGAAACGCAAAAGCGGCTATCTGCTTAACTTCCCGGTGGAGCGTTTGCGCGCGGCCAGCGTGGTGCTACACGACAGCAACGGGCAGCCGATTCCCATTTCCAGCCAGATATTGCGTCCGAATCAGGCCACCGAATATGTCGGCTGGGACGGCATTGTGTGGATGGAAGATCTCACGGCCAATAACCCGATTCACGTGGTGACGCCGGATGGCCGCAGCTGCGATACACAACTGGATATTGCTCACGGCCAGCCAAAAGCGCTCGAAACTTACGGACCGCTTACCTGTCCGCTGCCACCGCCACCGCAGGGATCTGCGGTGAGCAGCGCGGATAATTCACAGTCAGGGATTTCACCATGAGAAAGCTTCTGCTGCTGCTCGCGCTGTTTTTGCTGCCAGGCACCAGCTATGCGCTTTGCAGCTTATCGGCACCCAGCGCAACCTTCGGTTCAGTCACCACGTTTTCAGTGGGTTCGACGGTGAATAACACATCCAGCACGACCAACGTTAACTGCGGATCGGGCACGCTTTCTCTGCTGGGCTCCGATAACATCACCTATGCCTTCACCACCGCCTCAAACCTCAGCGGCACGCGCGCGGTGTTGAAAACGGCCAGCGGCGGCACCGATAACATTCCAATCAGGTTGTGTATCGACAGCGCCTGCGCCACCGAATTACAACAGGGCGGCAGCTATCGCTGGAGCTCGGCCTCGCTGCTGGCGTTGGGTAACAGCCTCAATTTCAACATTCCGCTCTATTTCCGTACCGTGCCGGGACAAGTGATTGCTGCGGGTTCCTATACCACCACCATTACGCTGACCGTCAGTTATACGGTATGCGCCGGTTTAAACGTGGCGGGATTGTGCGTGGGAACGGTGCAGACCAGCCCCGGCACGGCGATGCCGATTACGGTTAATCTGGTGGTCACCAACGATTGCACCACCATTACCGCACCGAACGTCAGTTTTGGCAGTGCGCCGTTGGTGAGAAGTTTTTCCACGGTGCAGCAGACGATTAATGTGGTGTGCTCAAAAGGCAGCACCTATACCGTGGGTTTGAGCAACGGCAGTTATTACAGCGGCACCACGCGGCAAATGGCGAGCGGAACTAACCGGCTGGCATATGACATCTACAAAGGCACCACCACCACCTCACGCTGGGGGCCAACCGGCACCGATCGCTGGAGCAGCAGCACCTCGACATCGTTGAATGCGGATACCGTGACGCGCAACTTCACCTATACGGCGCAGATTTTGACCACGCAGAATACGCCGGCGGCGGGGAATTACACCGATAGCGTGGTGGTGGATGTGTCGTTTTAATCCGGAGATGAAGATCAGGTCGCCATGAATGGCGTAATGCTCATCAGTTAAGCAGCGCATTGGCTCGGTAACCTGGTCACCATGAATGGCGACCCTACAGCCGTTACAGCGACAGTGATTAAAAAATAGGCATTGATGCTCTAGCGTGGGTGTTGAGGCGACATCCCAGCCCGCTGAGCGAGTGAAGGATTCCAGGGCGAGCCGCAGGGATGCGGCGAGAGGCGGCGCTGAGCAGGAGCGAATCGCCGCCGGTCCGTCAGGAATCGTGAATGAGTGAAGGCACCGCGCAGCGGCGGGCTGGGCTGGCGCAGGGCCCCGGAGTGCAGAGGGCGCGGCCAGGCGTCCTCTGCTCGGTCGCCGCACGGCATAGCTGAAACTGCCCCAGCCGATGGCGAACGAAAGTGGCTTGGTGCTTAACTGATCGGCATTACGCCATTTATGGCGACCCTACGAAATCCGGATGCATACATTGTAGGGTCGCCATTTATGGCGACCTGGTTTACGACGCGCTTAGCGAAACTGCGCCGTGGCGCGCTTGATACTGCTTTACCATCCGGCCAATCAGTAAGGTGCCGACCAGACCACACACCGCCGCAAATGACAGCCACACGCCCGGCATTGCTTTATCACCTGTCGCATGAATCAGATAACTCGATATCGCAGGGGTGAAGCCGCCAAACAGCGCGGTCGCCAGACTATAAGCCATTGAAAAACCAGTGGCACGCACTTCGGCTGGCATAATCTCGGCCAGATAGACCACCATCGCACCGTTGTAGCTGGCATAGAGGAACGACAACCACAGCTCGGCTTCAACCAAACGGGCAAAGCTTGGGGATCCTACCAACCAGTGCAGCACCGGCCAGGTAGTAACAATCATCAATATTGTACATACGATCAACAGCGGACGACGACCCACGCGATCCGAAAGTGAACCCATTATCGGCAGCCAGAACAGGTTGGAAAGGCCGACAAACAGCGTCACCAGAAAGCTCTCTTTATCGCTCATCATTAGCACGGTTTTGCCAAACGTCGGGGTAAAGGCGGTGATCATGTAGAACATCACAGTGGTGGTCACCACCATCAACATTCCTGCCAACACCAACGCCCAATTTTGCCCGACCGAACGCACAATCTGGCTCATTGAAGGATGATGTTTACGCTGGCTAAAAGCGTCGGTCTCTTCCAGCATGCGGCGAATATAGAACAGGAATGGCACGATCATACAGCCCACCACAAATGGAATACGCCAGCCCCATTCGGTGACCGCCTCTTTCGCCAGCAGATGATTCAGACCCAAACCGAGCAGTGCGGCGAAGATCACCGCGACCTGCTGGCTGCCCGATTGCCAGCTGACATAAAAGCCTTTGCGCCCTTTCGGCGCCACTTCCGCCAGATAGACCGACACGCCACCCAATTCAACGCCCGCCGAGAAGCCCTGCAGCAGACGACCGAGCAGAATCAGAATCGGCGCGGCGGCACCCAACGTGGCATAGCCGGGCACCAGCGCAATGGTTAAGGTGCCGATCGCCATCAAACCTAGCGTCAGCAGCAAGCCTTTGCGGCGGCCATGATGGTCGATGTAAGCGCCAAGAATAATCGCGCCGAGCGGGCGCATCAGGAAGCCTGCGCCAAAGGTCATTAGCGTGAGCATTAAAGAGGCAAAGGGATCATCGCCGGGGAAAAAGGTTTTGGCGATGGCCGTGGCGTAGTAGCCAAATACCATAAAATCATACATCTCAAGAAAGTTACCGCTGGTAACGCTAAAGATGGTTTTGGCACCGCCCTGCGACGACTTTTGTAAAGAGTGACTTGAGCTCATATTGTCCTTCCTGGTTTTTCTTCCGTTTTAACGCGCTAAGCCAGGAATAGATGTGATCTTCTTCACCATTGCAGTTTACAAACATGAGACCAAAAGTAACAAGGAATTAACAAGTTGAGTGCGGGACATAAAAAAAGGTCGCCATGAATGGCGACCCTACGGCAAGATGGGTGAGATGAGGTTACTTCTTCACCGTTTCCATGCCCATCAAACCAATCTTCAGATAACCGGCTTCGCGCAGCTGATCCATCACTTCCATCAGCGTGGCGTAATCGACTGATTTATCCGCCTGGAAGAAGATGGTGGTGTCTTTCTTGCCTTCGGTTTGCGCCGTTAGCGCATTCACCAGCGTCTCTTTGGTGACCGCATCGTTACCAATGAAAATCTGCTTATCTTCCTTAATGGAGAGATAAACCGGTTTTTCCGGACGCGGCTGCGGAGCGCTGGTCGATGCTGGCAGGTTTACGCGTACATCGACCGTGGCTAAGGGCGCGGCGACCATAAAGATGATCAGCAGAACCAGCATGACGTCGATAAACGGCGTCACGTTAATTTCGTGCATTTCGCCATCGCCTACCGAGTCATCGTTTAAACGCATCGCCATAATACTTATCCTACGCGCAGTTTCTGTGCCGCCGCTGGACGGTTGGCTTCTTTGGCGGTATCGACGTTGCCGAGATCAAGATCGCGGCTCTGCAGCAGCATCACCTGTGCAGCGACGTCGCCCAGCGAGGCTTTGTAACTGGCAATCATACGCGCGAACACGTTGTAGATAACTACCGCAGGAATCGCTGCAACCAGACCGATCGCGGTGGCCAGCAGCGCTTCCGCGATGCCCGGCGCCACGACCGCAAGGTTGGTGGTTTGCGTTTTGGCGATCCCGATGAAGCTGTTCATGATGCCCCACACGGTACCGAACAGACCGATAAACGGTGCAACGGAACCGATGGTGGCGAGGAAACCATTACCGCGACCGGCATGACGGCTGAATGCCGCAACGCGACGATCGAGACGGAAGCTGGTGCGCTCTTTGATGCCATCCAGATCTTCAGTGCCGGCGGACAGCTCCAGCTCATTCTGCGCATCGTTGAGCAGCACAGCGCTGTGGCTGTTGCCTTTGAAGTTTTCAGCAGCACGGTAAGCATCGTTTAACGATCGGGCTTCACCCAGCGCCTGATGCTCGCGTTTCAGGCGACGTTTCGCCCCGCTCAGCTCAGCAAACTTACCGAAGAAAATTGCCCACGTGACAACGGAAGCCAGTAACAGGCCAATCATCACAATCTTTACCACGATATCGGCATGCTGATACATGCCCCAAACGGAAAGATCCGTTTGCATCAAATCACTGGCTACCACGCTGCATCTCCAACTTCTGTTGCACAGTTCACGATTGAAGCGCGGATCATAGCAAAAAAAACGTCCGAAGTGATAGTGGTTCTCATTACTATTTACAAAGCAAAGATGCCAGCGATATCCACAATTTAGCGGATGTTATGCGCAATACTGGCCTCACTCTGATAATCGCCAATCAGGCTCAACCCACCAGGCTGATTCGTGGTAACGTGGATGTTTTGTGGGAAATGTCAGGAAAGGCAGTGATGGCAACGAAAAAAATAGACACCACGCTGGTCAGCGCGGGACGTAGTAAACGTTACACTCAAGGCTCAGTTAATAGCGTAATTCAACGCGCTTCATCCCTGGTTTTTGACACGGTCGCCGATAAAAAACGCGCGACCGCGGGTCGCGCTTCAGGCGAGCTGTTTTATGGCCGCCGCGGCACCCTCACCCATTTCTCACTGCAAGATGCGATGACCGAACTGGAAGGCGGCGCAGGCTGCGCGCTCTATCCGTGCGGCGCCGCGGCGGTATCCAACGCCATTTTGTCTTTCGTCGAAGCCGGTGACCATATTCTGGTGAGCGGCGCGGTTTACGAACCGACGCAGGATTTCTGCTCGAAAATTCTCAGCAAGCTGAACGTCGCCACCACCTATTTCGATCACTGTATCGGCAGCGAAATCGGTGAGCTGGTGCAGCCGAATACCCGCGTGGTGTTCCTCGAATCGCCTGCGTCTATCACTATGGAAGTGCAGGATATTCCAGCGATTGTTGCCGCCGTGCGTGCTAAAGCGCCGGATGCGATCATCATGATCGACAATACCTGGGCAGCGGGCGTGCTGTTTAACGCGCTGGCGCACGGCATCGATATTTCAATTCAGGCCGGCACCAAATACATCATTGGCCACAGCGATGCGATGATTGGTACCGCTGTAGCGAATGAACGTTGCTGGCCGCAGCTGCGCGAGAATTCCTATCTGATGGGCCAAATGGTCGATGCCGATACCGCCTATATGGCGAGCCGCGGTATTCGCACCCTCGGCACGCGCCTGCGTCAGCACGAAGAGAGCGGTTTGCAGGTGGCCGAATGGCTGGCAACGCGGCCGGAAGTGGCGCGCGTTAATCATCCGGCGCTGGCGCAGTGTAAAGGCCACGCATTCTGGCAACGTGATTTCAGCGGCAGCAGCGGTTTGTTCTCGTTCATCCTGCATGAAAAACTGAGCCGTGAGCAGCTGGCAAATTATCTCGATCACTTCCACCATTTCAGCATGGCGTATTCGTGGGGCGGCTACGAATCGCTGATTCTGGCCAATCAGCCAGAAGAACTGGCGGCGATTCGTCCGGCGGGCGGCGTGGATTTTGACGGGACATTAGTGCGATTACATATCGGCCTCGAACACGTCGATGACTTGCTGGATGATCTTAAAGCCGGCTTTGCGCGCTTAAAAAATTAAACAGAAACTAAACCATGCTGTGGCGGTGATGAGAGATCAACGTATGCCATGCCACAGAAGGTTAAAATTAGAATCCTTGTGACTCGATGGAATAGCTGATGGGTGTTTTACATGAGATTGTCCAGGCGCTTTGGCATCAGGATTTTGCCGCGCTAGGTAATCCGGATGTGGTGTGGATTGTCTATGGCGTGATGTTTTTGACGCTATTTCTGGAAAACGGTTTACTGCCCGCGTCATTCCTGCCGGGCGATAGCCTGCTGTTATTAGCGGGCGCGATGGTCGCTAAAGGTGTGATGGATTTCGTGCCAACCATTGTGATTTTGACCACGGCGGCCAGTCTGGGCTGCTGGCTCAGTTATCTGCAAGGGCGCTGGCTCGGCAATACCAAACTGGTGAAAAGCTGGTTATTACACTTGCCGGCGCAATATCACCAGCGCGCGTGGAATATGTTTAACCGACACGGGTTGATGGCGCTACTGGTTGGCCGCTTCCTCGCCTTTGTGCGCACCTTGCTGCCCACCATGGCGGGCATTTCTGGTTTGAACAACGGTCGCTTTCAATTGTTTAACTGGTTGAGCGGGCTGTTGTGGGTGGGCATTGTGGTGACGCTGGGCTACGGCATCAGCCATGTACCCTTTATCAAACGCCATGAAGATCAGGTAATGGCCATCCTGATGATTCTGCCAATCGCGCTGCTGTTTATCGGCCTTGCCGGCAGCATTGTGGTGATTTGGAAAAAACGCCGCCAGAAAGTCTCCTGATTACGACGCGGCGTCAAACGGTAGCACCGGCACTGTTTGACGCACGCGGCTCGCCTCTTCTCCCGGCGTCACGCCGAAATAGCGCTTAAACTCGCGAGAAAACTGCGACGGGCTTTCATAGCCCACGCGCACCGCTGCTGCGCTGGCTTTCATGCCATCCTGTAGCATCATCAGACGCGCCTGATGCAGACGATAACGCTTGAGATATTGCAGGGGCGAGGTTTGCGTCACGGCTTTAAAGTTGTGATGAAACGCAGAAACGCTCATGTTCACTTCTGCAGCCAGCATGTCGACACTGAGGCTTTCCGCAAAATGGTTTTCGATGCGACGCAGCGCGCGCGCAATCTGGCTGAACTGCGTCTGGCGATTGACCAGCGACAGCAGCGCGCCACCAATCGGTCCGGTTAACACGTAATAAATAATCTCGCGTACCAGCTGCGGGCCAAGTACACGGGCGTCACGCGGATTATTCATCACATCCAGCAAGCGTTCGGCGGCGCACAGCATCTCTTCGCTCATGAACGCCGAGTGGATGCCCGAGGTTTGCGCCTGCGGCTGGAACTGCTCGTCATCGCCGATATCCATCAGCAAATCCTGCAGGCAGGCGACATCCACGCTTAAACACATGCCAGCCAGCGGCTCTGCCAGCGTAGCTTCGGTTTCACACTCCACCGGCAGCGGCACGGTAAGCATCAGATATTTGGTGGCGTCGTAGTGAAAAACGGTGCTGCCGAGATAGCCGGTTTTGCGCCCCTGAAACAGAATCACAATGCCTGGCTGGTACATCATCGGCGTGCGCGGCAGGGTTTCGCAGGCATAAATGAGTTTGACGTTTTCTACTGCGCACAGCGGCTTATGCAGGTCACTCATTAGTGCAACCACGCGCTGCGCCAGCTGGCGACAAAGGGCGTCGTATGACATGGTTCTCTCTCAGGCAGCAAAAAATGCAGTTTGCCGCAAGGCTGCTCAAAACTCCATCAAACTGGAGAATCAGGCAAGAAATTTGCAGAAATCTACCGGGCAAAATTGCTGCCTGCTTGCCACAATGATCCGCAGGCAAGGTTTGTTGACTAGACTTAAGCACATCTTTTCTACGGTAAGTCACTGCAACAGATAAGGAGCAACTATGGCAGAGCAACCCATTATTAAATTGCGCGACGGCAATATGATGCCGCAGCTTGGCCTCGGCGTCTGGCAGGCAAGCATTGACGATGCGCGTAACGCCATCCTGGAAGCGTTGAAAGTCGGCTATCGCTCCATTGATACCGCAGCCATCTACAAAAATGAGGAAGCGGTTGGACAAGCGCTGCATGAGACCGACGTGGCACGCGAAGACATTTTTATCACCACCAAGCTATGGAATGACGATCAAACCAACTGGCAGCAGGCGATGGAAACCAGCCTGAAGAAATTACAGCTGGAGCAGGTGGATTTGTATCTGATGCACTGGCCGTGCCCGGAAAAAGATAACTTCGTTGAAGCCTGGAAGGGATTGATTGAGCTGCAGCAGCAGGGCTTAACCAAGAGCATCGGCGTATGTAACTTCCACGAGGCGCACCTGAAGCGTTTGATCGATGAAACCGGTGTATCGCCGGTAGTGAACCAGATTGAGCTGCATCCAATGCTGCAACAGCGCACGCTGCACGCATGGAATGCGTTGCATCAGATTCAGACTGAATCCTGGAGCCCGCTGGCGCAAGGTGGTAAAGGCGTGTTCGATCAGGAGATCATCCGCGAGCTGGCGAAGAAATACAGCAAGACGCCAGCACAAATCGTTATTCGCTGGCATCTGGATAGCGGCTTAGTGGTGATTCCGAAGTCCATTACGCCGGAACGTATTCGTGAGAATTTCCAGGTGTTTGATTTCAGGTTAGATAAAACTGAGGTGAGCGAGATCAGTAAGCTGGATAGCGGTAATCGTCTGGGGCCAGATCCGGAGACGTTTAACGGCTAGCGTTTTGCAAAGGTCGCCATGATTGGCGACCCTACGGTGCGCATAAATGCGCACCGTTTTAATTAAGACGTGGGATTCACCAATAATTGCCCCGCTGTCCCGCGATCCGCCATCTCTAACGTCTGGCTGTAATAGACAAACGGGAAATGATCTGACGAGCTCTGCGGGAAGCTCACCAGCAATTCCACGCTGCCATCAACCCACACCGTATCTTTCCAGCCGCGATCTTCACCCATCGGCTGCGCACCATTAACGTTCTTAATCAGGAACATTACGCCCTGAATATGGAGCGACTGTGGGCGATCGGCGTGAATGATCCAGCGCTCAAAGGTGCCCTGCTGCGCAGTGGTATCAATGCGGTTCATGTCCCACAGCACACCGTTAATGCCCGGCTCGCTGTCGCCAATACGGAATTCGCGCGTGCGCACCGCCACGCCGTCCAGAATCTGATCCGCCAGCAGACGCATCGGCAAATTGTCCGTCACCAGCGGCAACAAACCAGTAGGACGTAAGCTCAGCACCAGCGTGTTGGTTAGAATGGATGAAGGCTCAAACAAGCCGCGTAGGCGATCCATCAAGCCCGCCGCTGTTCCAGCCATAATCGAGACTTCATCGCCCTGCGACATATCTACCAGCACTTCACGACGTTCTCCCGGCGCCAGCGTAAGCAGCTGTACAGCCACCGGCGCAGGCAGGAAGCCCTGATCGCTGGCGATCACCGTAAACGGACGATTATCGGAAAAGGTAAGATCGAAACGGCGCGCATTCGAGCCATTCAGCAAGCGCAAACGCACCCAGCCGCGTGATACTTCGACGTAGGGATTTTGCACGCCATTGACCAACAGCACATCGCCAATAAACCCGCCATCAGAGGTGGGGTTGTAAACCGGCGTGGCAAAGTTATCGAGACGCTTGTCCTGGATGATCAGCGGGAAATCATCGACGCCGTAATGTTTCGGCAGCGGCAGCGATTTACTGACATCGTCTTCAACCAGCCACATGCCGGCTAAGCCGTTGTAGACGTGCGGCGCCATACGGTTCGGCGTGTTAGCGTGATACCACAATGTGCCGGCGCCCTGACGAATCGGCAGCACCGGCGCCCAATCGGCTCCGGCCGACATCATGCGCGGCGCACCGCCCATTAACGCGCCCGGCACCTGTAAACCGCTGACAGTCATTGATACCGGTTCGTTGAGGCGGTTACTGTAAATCAGCTTCACATCATCGCCACTGTACACGCGCACCGTTGGCCCGAGGTACATTCCGTTAAAGCCCCACACCGGCACTTTGTTGCTGTTGCCACTAAATGACCAATGGCTGCGCTGTAACGTTAAAAATAGCGGCTGACCGCGACGTGATTCAATCAGTGGCGGAATAGGAAGTGGCGTGTCGCCCAATGGCGCGGCGGCACGAGCGGCGTAAGGTATGGCACCGGAAGCCAACGCGACACCGGCAGAAAGCTGAATAAACTGACGTCTGCTGCAAGACATAAAACTTCAGACCTTTTGAGCGTGGCGTGAGGACGCCGTGTCCATGTTGTTTTAATTAATTATTCGTTGCTGTGTGACTTGAGATCGGGGCAGATGATCACCTGCCCCATTTGGCTGGTCAGAGTTTACCGTTTTTTTCGCGTTCGGCGACTTCGGCGTTCAATTCTTCCAGTTTAGTCGACATTAATTCACGGCAATGCGTGGCGAGCTTACGCACCGAGGTGGTAGCAAACTGCGACGTATCGACGGGCGGCAACATCTCCACAATCACCAAACCGTTGTTCCAGCGATTCAGTTTAATCTTGTCGTGGGTGTTGGAGACCACGATCGGAATGATTGGCACGCCTGCCGCCACCGCCGCATGAAACGCACCGGTTTTAAACGGCAATAGGCCGCGGCCACGGCTGCGCGTCCCTTCCGGGAACATCCAGAACGAGATGCGCTTTTTGTTAAATTGGTCCACCAACTCACCGATTGTTCCATGCGCTTTTGAACGATTATCACGATCAATCAACAGGTTGCCGGTTAACCAGTAAAGCTGGCCAAAGAACGGGATCCACAGCAGGCTTTTCTTGCCCACGGTGACCGTTGTTGGCTGCACAATCTTGGCTGCGGTAATCATGTCGTAGTTGTTCTGATGGTTAGCAATGTAGATTGCGTTGCCGTAATGCGCGGCTTCCGGCGGTTTACGCAGTTCTACTTTGAGACCAAACACTGTCGACAGACGACCGAGCATATGGCCGAACGTTGCGACGTGACGCGGATTACGCGGTGAAAAAAGACACCAGATACAGCCAACAATACTGACCAGAATCGAATAAACAATAACAATAATTGCGCGTAAAATTAGTAACATAGATTCCTCAAGTTGGGCATTCCATCGCCTGAATTACAGCGTTACTCTTCGCTCGCGTCGGCTTTTGGACGCGCTGGAGCATTCACTTCTACGCTATCAATACGTTGCAGGCCGCGCGCCACGCTGCCGCGACGACCGCGATCGGCACGCACTTTCTGCAGATCTTCATCACGCATGATCAGCTTACGTTTACCGACATACACCGTGATCGACGCGCCTGGCGGCAGAATCAGCAACCATTGTAGTTTGTCGGTGCCCGCAGCAACGTCCGCAGACGGGATCGAGATGATTTTATTGCCCTTGCCTTTCGACATTTGCGGCAGATCGCCGACCGGGAACATCAACATGCGTCCGGCCTGCGTGATCGCCAGCAGCATATCATCGCCCGAATGCACCGCCATTGGCGTCATCACTTTAGCGTTATCTGGCAGTGTCAGCAGCGCCTTACCGGCACGATTGCGTGACACCAAATCAGCAAAGGTACAGATAAAGCCGTAACCCGCATCCGATGCCATCAGCAGTTTTTGATCGTCTGGCTCCATCAGCACTTGTTCAAAGGCCGCGCCCGGCGGCGGCGTCAGTTTGCCGGTGAGCGGTTCGCCCTGCCCGCGCGCTGACGGCAATGAGGTCGGATCCAGCGTGTAGCTGCGCCCGGTAGAGTCGATAAAGGCCACCGGCTGATTGCTCTTGCCGCGCGCGGCGGCCAGATAGCTGTCACCGGCTTTGTAGCTCAAACCGGCAGGATCGATATCGTGACCTTTGGCACTGCGTACCCAACCCATTTGCGACAGCACGATGGTGACCGGTTCAGCGCTCACCAACTCTGTTTCGCTCAGTGCTTTGGCTTCTTCACGCTCGCGCAATGGCGAACGACGATCGTCGCCGTAAGTTTGGCTATCGGCCAGCAGCTCTTTCTTCAGCAGATTGCTCATCTTGCGTTCAGACGCCAGAATCGCCTGCAGTTGATCGCGCTCTTTTTCCAGTTCCGCCTGCTCGCCGCGAATCTTCATCTCTTCCAGTTTGGCAAGATGACGCAGTTTTAATTCGAGAATCGCTTCGGCCTGGGTTTCGCTGATGTCAAAGCGCGACATCAGCACCGGCTTCGGTTCATCCTCAGTACGGATGATGTGGATCACTTCATCAATATTGAGGAACGCGACCAACATACCTTCAAGAATATGCAGGCGACGCAGTACGCGATCTAAACGGTAGTTGAGGCGGCGCGTCACGGTATCGCGACGATATACCAGCCATTCAGAGAGGATTTCCAGCAGGTTTTTCACCGCCGGGCGGTTATCCAGTCCGATCATATTCAGGTTAACGCGGTAGCTTTTTTCCAGGTCGGTGGTGGCAAACAGGTGATTCATTACCTGCTCCACATCCACACGATTGGAACGCGGCACAATCACCAGGCGCGTCGGGTTCTCGTGGTTGGATTCATCACGCAGATCTTCCACCATCGGCAGCTTTTTATTGCGCATCTGGTTAGCGATTTGCTCCAGCACGCGCGCACCCGACACCTGATGCGGCAGCGCGGTGATCACTACATCGCCATCTTCCTTTTTCCACACCGCACGCTGGCGGATCGAACCGCGACCGCTTTGATAGATCTTACGGATTTCGCTGCGTGGTGTGATGATTTCGGCTTCAGTTGGGTAATCCGGCCCCTGCACAACATCCAGCAGCTCATTGAGCGTGGTTTTCGGGTTGTCGATCAGCTTAACGGCGGCTTCCGCCACTTCGCGCAGGTTATGCGGCGGAATGTCGGTGGCCATACCGACGGCGATGCCGGTGGTGCCGTTCAGCAAAATGTTTGGCAGACGCGCCGGCAACATCTTCGGTTCCTGCAAGGTGCCGTCGAAGTTCGGGATATAGTCCGACGTGCCCTGGCCGAGTTCACCCAGCAGAATTTCCGCGTATTTAGACAGGCGCGATTCGGTATAACGCATCGCGGCGAAGGATTTCGGATCGTCCGGTGCGCCCCAGTTTCCCTGGCCATCCACCAGCGGATAGCGATAGGAGAACGGCTGCGCCATCAATACCATCGCTTCATAACAGGCGCTATCGCCATGCGGATGGTATTTACCCAGCACGTCACCGACGGTACGTGCCGATTTTTTGAATTTGGCGCTGGAATTGAGGCCCAATTCCGACATGGCGTACACAATTCGGCGCTGTACTGGCTTGAGGCCATCGCCGATATACGGCAGCGCACGGTCCATGATCACGTACATGGAGTAGTTCAGGTACGCGTTTTCGGTAAACTTGTGCAGGGCAAGACGCTCTGCACCATCCTGCGTCAATTCGCTCATTAAGCTCGCATCCTCACTTCGTGGCCCGCAACGACGGGTCATCCGGCGCTCATTTGGCGAGGATATTACCTTATTCGTGCGGTTTAGTCACAGAGAAGCCCGCGCGGCGAACAGAATCGTCTCGAATTAAATAACGTGATGTCGGTTGGAAAATTAAAACGGAATGGGAGCGGCGTCACACAGAATATTGCCAATAATATGTGAGCAACTTCGCAATTAATTGCCCACTGAAGATAGCCTATTAATGATGTCCATCAGCAAGGACATCATTTAGTATTGTTGCTTACTCAATGCTCTCCTAAATTCATACTCCACAAGACCCACAGTTTTGCGCTTCTGATTTCTGGCATGGAATAAATATAAACTTCAATTCGCCATAAACGTTTTGCCAAAATAAGGGTGACCGAATGCAAATACTGACTTCGCGACAACACCGATTAGTAAAATGGCTGTTGCATCATGCGGCACCGCAACCCGTTAAAGAGTTAGCGTTACAGCTTGGCGTGTCGGAAAAAACCATTCAGCGCGATCTGCAGTGGCTTGAAAGCTGGCTCAGTAATTGGTCGTTACAGCTGGAGAAAACGCCGGGCCGCGGCGTGCGACTGCGGGTTGATGATATCCAGCAGCGTTTGCAGCTCGAGCAGCAGCTCAACGGCGACGAAAGCAGCTCAGATGCGCTAAGCCACAACAGCCGACGGGTGAAGATTGCCTCGCAGCTATTAAGTGATGCGCCACGCGCGACTTCAATCAGCAAGCTTTCAGAGCGCTACTTCATTAGCCATGCGTCGATTGTTAATGACTTAAAAGTGATTGAAGAGTGGCTGCAGCCGCTGGGTTTGGCGCTACAGCGCGGTCCCGGCGGCACGCACATTGAAGGCAATGAGCAGACGTTACGCCAGGCGATGGTTTCGCTGATCAATGATGTGATGCAGCAAAACGTCGCCGGTACGCCGCTGCTGCCACGCCTCGATCCCGGCAGCCAGCAAGCGCTGGTGCATTATTTTGGCGATGAGGATGTGGCGTTTGTGCAGACGTTACTGCAACAAATGGAGCAGCAATTGAGTTATCCGCTGGGAGACGCGTGGTATCTCAATCTCTGCACCCACATCCTGATCATGATGCATCGCATGGCGCAAGGTAATGCGCTGGCGCTGGAAACGCTGACCAGCGCGCAGGATCTCGATCAGCGCATTCTCACCATTGCCAAACAAATGGTGGCGCAGATTGAGCAACGTATGTGCTGTGCACTGCCAGTCGATGAAGTGGGTTTTATTTATCAATATATTGTTTCGTCCGGCATTGTGCTGGAAGAGCGCGGAGATAATGCGCCGCTGCATAATCAATTTTCCACCGCTGAATCCGTGAAAATAACCTGTGAATTAATCGATCGTTTCTCCTCATTTATTCAGCAGGACTTAGCGCAGGACCGATTATTATTTGAAGGATTATTGGTTCATATAAAGCCACTGTTAAATCGACTCAAATATCATATTCACATTCGTAATCCGCTACTGGAGGATATTCAGCAGGAGATGAAAGAGATATTTTCCCTGACCAAACAGGCCATGCAATTAACGGCGCACGGCCAGGGACTTTCATCGATAGCGGATGACGAAATAGGTTATCTCTGCGTGCATTTTCAGGCGGCGCTGGAACGACAAATCGCCCATAAACGCATTCTGGTGGTGTGTTCCAGCGGCGTCGGGACATCGCATCTGCTCAAGAGCCGCATTCTGCGCGCTTTCCCCGATTGGGAAATTGTCGGCGTGGTATCGGCCAGCAATCACGCGGCATTTTGCCAGCGCGAAACGGTGGATTTGGTGATTACCACCATTCACCTCCATGCCGGAACGGTTCCGGCGGTGTATGTCAGCGCCTTTTTTAACGATGACGATATTCGGCGGGTGACTGACGCCATGATTGGCAGCCAGCTGCCCGACGGCGCCTCCTGCGCTATGGCTGAACATTAATTGAATGAGGATTCCCCATGGATATTTCGCGCATTCTCACGCCACGCCGCGTTAACCTGACGCTCACCGCCACCAGCAAAGAAGAAGCGATTCATGAGCTGACCGATTTGCTGTTCAACGACGGTGCCATTAGCGACCGCGCCGCCTTTATTGAAGATGTGTGGCTGCGAGAAGCCGAGGGTTCTACCGGCTTCGAAAATCACATTGCTATCCCGCATGGAAAATCGGCGGCGGTGAAACAGACCACGCTCGCCATTGGCCGTACCCAACATGATATTCCGTGGGAAACGCTTGATGGCAGCCAGGTGCGCTGCATCATCCTGTTCGCGGTGCGACTGGAAGATCAGAACACCACCCATATTCGCCTGTTGTCGCAGGTGGCCAGTGCGCTGGCCGATGATGAGGTGATTGCCCAACTGCTGGTGGAAAACGACCCCAGCAATATCATCCGGCTGTTTAGTCAGTACGCCGAAACCGACCTCTGTTAACACACTCACTCTCTGAGGTAACACATGAATATCGTCTGTGTAGCGGCCTGCACGGCAGGCATCGCGCATACCTATATTGCGCGCGAAAAACTGATTAAAGGGGCCCACGCGCTGGGCCACACCATCCACGTGGAAACCCAAGGCACCATTGGCACTGAAACTGCGCTGACGCAGGAGGACATTGCCGCCGCCGATGTGGTGATCCTCGCTGTTGACGTGAAGATCAAAGGCGAAGAGCGCTTCCAGGGCAAACCCATTGTGCGAGTGAAAACCGAAGTGGTGATCAAGTCTCCGGTGAAATTCCTCGAAAAAGTGGCGGATTCACTGGCGCGCGCCTGAGGAGATCCAGCATGAGTGACAACAAACGTCAGTACGGCCAGGAGATCAAAGGCCACCTGCTTACCGGTATTTCCTGGATGATCCCGCTGATCGTCGCCGCCGGGATCTGTATCGCGCTCGGCCAGGTGATTGGCGGGCCGGATGTCGGCAAACACACCGGCACCCTCGCGTGGATGCTTAATCAAATCGGCGGCTGGGGCATGGGCCTGATCGTACCGCTGATCAGCGCGGCGATCGCCTACTCGATCGCCGATCGTCCTGGCTTTGCGCCCGGTCTGATCGTCGGCTTTATCTGCGGGCAGATCGGTACCGGCTTTATTGGCGGTATCTTCGGTGGCTTCCTCGTCGGTTATACCGTGCTGCTGCTGCGTCACATCATCAAGCTACCCAAATCAATGCAGGGCTTAATGCCGATTATGGTGCTGCCAGTATTGAGCACCATCATTGCCGGGCTGTTAATGATGACCTTTATCGGCCAGCCGATTGTCTGGTTGCAGAAGGCGCTGATTGGGCTGCTTGAATCGATGCAGGGCGGATCGAAGTTTGTTATGGGCGCAATTCTCGGCGCGATGGCCACGTTCGACTTCGGCGGTCCGGTGAATAAAACCATGTCGCTGTTCGCCGACGGCATGCTGGTTGACGGCATTTACGGGCCAGAAGCGGTGAAGTTTGTCGGTTCAATGATCCCGCCGTTCGGTATCACGCTTTCGTATCTGCTGAGCCGCAATAAGTACACCAAAGCGGAAAAAGAGGCGCTAAAAGCCGCCTTCCCGATGGGTATCTGCATGATTACCGAAGGCGTGATTCCGATTGCTGCACGCGACCTGTTCCGCGTGGTCGGGAGCTGTGTGGTGGCCTCCGCCATCGCCGGTGGACTGATTATGGTGTGGGGCGTAGGCGCGCCGGTGCCGCACGGCGGGATGTTTGTGGTGCCGCTGTTTGAGAAGCCGTGGCTGTTCTGTTTGGCGCTCGGCATCGGTACGACCGTCTGCGGCGTGATGCTGTCGGTGCTGAAGAAACCGGTTACCCAGGCGGATGAGGAGTTCGATGACGTGGAAGCCCCCGGCACCCGCGATGAAGACATTAAATTCACTCTGGAATAAGGAGCCACCATGTTTGCCATGATGAATGACCTCATTCAGACCGCAGCTCAGCAGAAATATGCGGTGCTAGCCATTAACTGCTTCAACCTCGAAACCGCGCGTGCCGCCATACAAGCCGCTGAACAGCAGCGCGCGCCCTTGATTCTGAATGTTTATCAGGGCCACAGCGCACATTTTCCTCCCGCCGTTGCGGTGCCGCTGGTCAGGGCGCTGGCCGATGCCGCCAGCGTGCCGGTGGCGCTGGCACTCGATCACGGCAAAGCGTTTCCGCTGATTGGTCAGGCGTTTCGCGCCGGTTTTACCGGACTGATGATTGATGCTTCATCTGAACCGCTGGCAGAAAACATTCGCCAAACCGCCGCCGTAGTGAAAATGGCGCATACCGCTGGCGTGTGCGTGGAAGGCGAGCTCGGTCATATCGCCGATGCGCCAACCTACGAGCTGGCTGATGCCTCAGTGAAGATGACGCAGGTAGCCGATGTGCTGCCGTTTATTGAGCAGACCGATATCGATTTGCTGGCGATCTCGGTCGGTACTGCGCACGGGCTCTATCCGGCGGGCGTGAAGCCGAAGATCGATTTCCAGCGCTTGCAGGAGCTGCAGGCTGTTGCCACGCGACCGCTGGCGTTGCACGGCGGTTCGGGCACGCCAGCCGAGGATATTCGCCGCGTCAGCGAATTTGGCGTAGCCAAGATCAACGTCGGCGCGGCGGTGTTTGATGCCGGAAAAATGGCTGTTGAACAGGCGCTAAAGCATCCGCACGTCGAATTGGCCGATTTGCTGGGCCTTATGGAATCCGCTTGCCGCGAAGTCGTGGTGGAGTATCTGAGCTGGTCAGGATCGGCGGGTAAGGTTTAAGCACGGCGGTCGCCATAAAGCGACCCTACATCGCAGTGTAAATTTCACATTCCTATCCATCATCGGGTCGGCGCACGCGTCGACTCCGGTAAACATCACGCTGAGGAAATATTAACATGTTGATTTCAATGAAAGAGATGTTGGCACCGACTCGTGAACACCGTTATGCCATTGGCGCATTCAACGTGGCGGACAGCTGCTTTATTCGTGCGGTAGTAGAAGAAGCAGAAGCCACCAATACGCCCGCAATTATCTCCATCCATCCCAGCGAATTGGAGTTCGTTACCGATGAGTTCTTTGGCTACGTGCGTGAACGCACGCTGAAAAGCAAAGTGCCGTTCACTCTTCACCTCGATCATGGTGCATCTATCGCTCATGTGATGCGCGCCATCCAGTGTGGGTTCACTTCGGTGATGATCGATGGCTCGCTGCTGCCGTATGAGGAAAACGTGGCGCTGACCAAAGAAGTGGTGAAACTGGCGCATTCAGTGGGCGTTTCGGTAGAAGGCGAACTCGGCACCATCGGCGATACCGGCACTTCGGTGGAGGGCGGCGTGAGTAAAGTGATCTACACCGAACCGGCGCAGGCGGAGGATTTCGTGCAGCGTACCGGCGTGGATACGCTGGCGGTGGCGATTGGTACCGCGCACGGCATCTACCCGAAAAATATGAAGCCTGAGCTGCAGATGCATATCCTGCGAGACATTTCGCAGCGCGTAACCATTCCGCTGGTGCTGCACGGTGGATCGGCGAATCCGGATGCGGAGATCGCTGAAGCAGTGACATTGGGCGTTGGCAAAATCAACATTTCCAGCGACATGAAATTCGCCTATTTCGACAAGCTGCGTGAAATTCTGGCGCGCGAAACCTGGTGGGATCCGAACGTGATTTATCCGGATGCAATTGCGGCGGCGAAGGCAGTCATTCGCTACAAAATGAATCTGTTTGGTGGCTTGGGTAAGGCGAGTTTGTATCGTTAAGTTCCATTTTGGGCGCGCATGGATGCGTGCGTGGATTAGCGGTCGCCATGAATGGCGACCCTACGATCTTCTTATCGGGCAACACCTAACCACTGTTTTGCAATCTGGGCATATTCTCCCGTAGCGGTGCTGAGATGTAGCCACTGATCGACATACAGCTTCCAGCTCATATCATCACGCGGGATCATGTACGCCTTCTCGCCGTACTGCATCGGTTTATCCGGATTGATGGCGCACAGCGTGGGATAATGCTGCTGCTGGAACAGTGCTTCAGACGCATCAGTGATCATCACATCGGCTTTGTTATCTACTAACTGTTGGAAAATCCCTACGTTATCGGCCAGCTGCAGCGTTGCTTGCGGCAGGTGGCTGTGTACGAAGGCTTCATTGGTGCCACCCGCTGGTTCAATTACGCGCACGGTGGCTTTATTGATCTGTTCAACCGTCTGGTACTTCGCTTTGTCAGCGCAGCGCACCAGCGGGATTTTGCCATCCACACCCAGCGGCTGAGCAAACCAGGCGAGCTGCTGGCGCTTGAGCGTGACGGATACGCCGCCCAGCGCGATATCGCACTGCTTCGCCACAAAATCATCGCTCAAGGTTTTCCATGTGGTCGGCACCCACTGTACTTTTGCCCCAAGACTTGCCGCCAGCGACTGCGCCATGCTGATATCCAATCCTTCATACTGGCCATCGCTGCGAAGATAGGTGTAAGGCTTGTAATCGCCGGTGGTACAGACTTTGAGGGTTTTGTTTGCGCGGATTTCATCGAGATGGGATTGCGCCTGAGCAGCGCCAGTCACCAGAAGTAATGCACTTAAGATTGCGGTTTTCATGATCTCTTCTTTTTAATTGACGGTGGTTTGCGTGCGGATTGTTTCATAAGCGACCGGATTATTGCGTTAAACGCAAAAGTGTTGTGATCAATCACGCATTTTTCTCACTCCTGCGCGCGCGTAGAGTGTGCGGCATCAAACAGAAACGGAGTGAATCTACATGAATTTTTTAATTATCGATGGCGGCAAAACCTTCGCCCATTCGAAAGGCGAATTGAACCACACATTAACGGAGGTTGCGGCCAGTCAACTGCGCGACCTGGGCCATCAGGTGCAAGTCACGCTCGCTGATAGCAATTACAACGTGGCAGAAGAAGTGCAGAAGTATCTCGACAGCGATGTGGTGATTTACCAGATGCCGGGCTGGTGGATGGGTGAGCCGTGGACGGTGAAAAAGTACATTGATGATGTGTTCACCGAAGGTCACGGTTCGTTGTATGCCAGCGATGGCCGCACGCGCAGCGATGCTGGCAAAAAATACGGCTCTGGCGGCTTGATTCAGGGCAAGAAATATATGCTGTCACTGACCTGGAACGCACCGCTGGAAGCCTTTAACGATCCTGAGCAATTCTTCGAAGGTGTTGGCGTGGATGGCTTGTATCTGCACTTCCACAAGGCCAATCAATTCCTTGGTATGGAAAGCTTGCCAACCTTTATCTGTAACGATGTGATTAAAATGCCGGATGTGCCACGCGATATTGAACGTTATCGGACTCATCTCAGCCAGATCTTTGCTTAACTGTAAGCACCCAGGGAAAAGAGGAAGCGCTATGTTAACCGTTGTTGCAGAAATTTGTGTCAAGCCAGGCCGACGTCAGGTGGTGCTTGATGCCATCAATCAACTGATTCCTACCGTGCTGGAAGAAGAAGGCTGCCATCAGTATGACGCCCTTGTTGACCATCAAGCGCAGGTGCCGTGGAAACAGAACTCACCGGATTCAATCTTTATGTTGGAACAGTGGGAATCGCTACGTCATTTGGAGCAGCATCAGCAGATGCCGCATATGGATGATCATCGCGCGGCGATCAAAGATGATGTGGTGGATGTGAAGATTTTGGTTCTGGAGCCAGCAAGTTAGATACTGATTATTCATTTGTGGCTGATATTAAACATACCCTGTGAATTGATACCGTAAAATTAAAAGCCCTTGTCGCGAGACAAGGGCTTAATATTAGGGAAAGAAACAAACCATTAGCTATTAATGATGGGTTTCGATGCCTTGTTGTACTAACAGTTCTACATTGTTTGCGTTGTTTTCGTACACATTATACTGAACACCCGCAACCGTTACAGTGCCAGTTGCCTGCTGCCAGGACGCTGTTTCTGCACCTTCTGGCAGAATATCAGCAATATTCAGCACATCACCTTTCTCGCCATTTACCATCAACTGCGCTTTGCCGTTATCGATGAACAAGTTATTTTCACCTTTCGTGACAATGTCATTAATGGACATTGACATTAAATTGGTAACTTCTTCATCAGACAATTCATTGATTGCAAATACCGAGTTGATGCCAGGAATAACTGGCTTAGTTGGTGCGACGGTATCAACTTCGACTTTATAGTTTGTTGACACATTCAGCTGGTTACCTGCAGGATCCTGTAACACAACATGGAAATCGTACCATTTACCATTGTCATTGAGACTGCGGTCTTCTAACACGCCAGTTGTGAATTCCCATTTACCATCGATTACCGTTGTTGAACCTAATAATTCACCCGTGCCGGTGCTACCGTAAATAAACACGGTGTTACCATCTTCACCACCGGTACCACGCATAATTAAGGTGTTATCGTTGGTTGGTTTAGACAAATCAACTTTGCCTTCTGGCAATGGGCCATACTGGCCAGCATCATAATAAACACCGTCGAAGGTACCAGTAACTGGGGCAGTAGTATCAATGGTGAAGTTAATCGGCGTTGTTGCGTTGCCTTTTACACCTGCTGCGCTAACTGGGATTGCAGAAATGGTATGAGCAGCTTCGGACAGGGCAGTCACTGGCGTATAGCTCCACGCACCATTTTTTACTTCAACACGAGCCACTTCCACACCATCGATGATTACAGCAACTTTAGTGCCGTTAACACCTGTACCACTAAATGTTGGCTTAGTATCGTCGGTGGACATGCCATCCAAAATTGGACCTTGAATTACGCCTACATCATCAGTTAATTGAACATTGTTCAGATCTGCTGGCTTCTGCGTATCAACAATGATTTTCACTGGATCTGAAGGCGTAGATTTGTTGCCTGCAGGGTCAGTTACGCCAACAACAATCTGGTATTCGCCATCGGCTAAGTCAGTTGGTGGAGTAATTGACCAATTGCCCGACGCATCAACAACCTGAGTACCAACAAAGACAGGATTGCCTTTATCGTCTTTAACAACAACTTCTACAGTATCGCCCTCATCTACACCACCGCCTTTAAATTCAGGACGTTTATCATCGGTGACTCCGTCTGATCCAACAGGGCCAGTCACATCGCCTTGATCATCAATAACAATGGCAGGAGCGGGCTTGTCTGGTGCAGTGATGTCGATGACAACATCGCGCGGTTGCGAAACAGGGGCCCATTTGTCCGTTGATGGGTCTTTAGCACGGACAGTTAGCTCATGTGCTTTCTCCGACAAAGGTGTGGTAGGAGTGATGCTCCACTTGCCACCAACAACTGTTGCAGAGCCAATCGGAGAAGTTGCACCATCTACATAGAGGTAAACAATATCGCCATCGTTGCCAACGCCACTAACAACAGGCGTGGTGTCATTGGTTACGCCGCCGTCTGGAATCGAAGAAGTAACACCGCTCACGTTGTCTGCAAAGACATCGCCAATTTCTACTGGCTGCATCAACGTGGAATCAATGACTAAATCAAAGACCGGTGTTTTAGGTGAAGCGTTACCGCCTTTACTGATGGCATCTACCTGAATATCATAGTTTCCATCAACAAGTGCAGGAGATGGGGTGAATGACCATTTGCCCAGCTTGCTGACCGTTGTAGTGCCTAAAAGCGTACTACCAGACCAGATACGAACAATCGAACCCAGCTCTGCAGAACCTGAGAACGTGGGAGTTTTATCATCCGTAGCCTTGCCACTTTCTACTGCACCAGTTAAGCGGCCTTCGTCATCATAAACCAGCTCCAACGTAGGCGTAACTGGAGTATTTGTGTCAATTTCCAGTTTGAAGGCATCCGATTTCGGGCTTACACGACCAAAACTGTCGGTATACTCCGCTGAAATAAAGTGAGCACCTTCAGTTAATCCTATTGATGGCGTAAATGACCAAGTGCCGTCAGCGAGGGCAATAGCGGTACCAATCACGACAGCACCACCATCGTATAATGTAACCTTGCTACCTGGCTGTGCGATACCGCTGAAGGTTGGCATGTTGTCATTGGTAAAATCACCAGGTGAGAGGTTGTGCATACCACCGACATCATCCAGCGCGTTCATGATGATCGGCTTCTCAGGAGAGGCGGCATCAATTTGGTAAATAATTTGGGTTGACTCACCCCAGTTGAGTGAGGCATCTAACAGGCGAACCTGCAAAACATGCAAGCCGTCGGTCAGCACTTCTGAACTCCAGGACCATTTGCCATCGGCACGAACATGAGTCGTGTACACATTGTTGTCTAATACGATCTGAACCAGTGAACCCACTTCACCCGCACCAGCTTCAATATCCGTAAGCTTGATGGTGTTCTCTTTCTGCGGAGAAAGGCTTGATCCACCAACGGCTTTATACGGTTCTGGCATGGCCTGAGTTTCAGCCGTATTGGATTGATCATCAAGGCCAACAACTGTAATGGCGTCAGCCACCTTAATTATATACGGGCTTGATGCTGCTCCCGTATTGCCCGTCTCATCAGTGGCTTTCACTGTGATAGTGTGGCTACCTTTAGCCAGCGTAACTTCGCGCTCCCATACGCCCAATTTATTGGCAGTTGCAGTGCCTAAAACCGTCGCACCATCATAAATGGTGACCGTTGAACCGGGTTCAGCAGAACCAGACAGAACCGGCGTTTTATCTGCAATTTCATCGCCTGGAGTCAGATAATGATCGTCACTTCCACTGTTATCTACAATGCGCATAATTTTCGGCGCAGCGGGTGGTTTGGTATCAATGTCCAGCACGAACAAAGATGGGCTGCTACGCGAACCTGCAGGATCGACAGTAACAATTTGCACAACGTGCATACCATCTTCCCAGCCATCAGGCAGTGAGAAATTATATTTCCCGCTAGCTGAAACAGTGGTCGTATAAACAACTTCATTAATAATGATTTCAACCCAGCCACCGACTGCATCAGGAGCAGGCCAATCTTTGAATTCAAATTTAGAATCTTTAGAATGAATAGGTTTTACTGCTGGTAATTCGTTGATTGTAGATGACATTGTAATGCTCCTTAATAAATTGGTAACTTCCAGATCATTCACTGCGAAACATGTCTATATTAAAAGCGTTACGAGAATACGTTACACAGGACATGTCCCAAATCACGTTTGGTAATTACTTTCCCAGTTGTCAATCGAACGTAAAAGGAATGATGTGTTTATGAATTAATCTTCAATACTAATTACAACTCGACGTTCACTTGAAAAACATTGAATTTTCTCTGTCCTGCCGCCATAGCACTGTTTATTAACCTGGCTTTCCCCCATGCTGCGAGACATGACTTTGTTGATTGAAACACCATTATTAACGAGCATTTGTTTAACCGTGTCAGCTCTACGTTGCCCAAGCAATTGGTTGCTCTGCTCATCACCGAGTGGATCAGTATATCCAGTAACAATGATATTTTTCTGCAACATATTTCTGGCACGGATCATTTGAGCAAAATCGACTAAAGCTTTTCGACCCTCTTCCTGGATATCATTAATTCCATACCCTTTGAAACGGAAAAGAAGGTCACTTGAGAAAGAATAATTTTCATATGTCTGTTGGCTACTACCATGACAAACCACGACTGCAGAGGCACGAGATAAAACATGCTTCTGTTTTTTTAACCCCACCATTTCAGCCAAGGCTATTTCTGGTTTAATTACCAGAGGGCGACCGGACGCATCAAGATTAGCTCGCACATAATAAGTTACACCGGCTTTCAACGTATCTCGCCAAGGTTGTAACTCCTTACCTGAATAGTGTGGAGCATCGCCCACATAACTTCCTAACGAGTGTTGTCCGGGTGTAACACAAAAGTCACTAAATCCATTCGGTAACAGCGCAGTTTGAAATTCGCCATCAACATAAATATGAGCAGGCTTAGTGTCCTCGTTCGACGCAGGTCGATAATAAACGATTCTCGCCTGATCTGACGCTGCAACAATTGTATCTCGCCAAACCTCCCCAAACACCTGACTAGCTTGTAAATCCAAAGCTGCAGCCATAGGTAGAGCCAATAATGCTGGCAAGACTAATTTTATATTCATTTTCATGGTTAATCCCTGGTATATAATCACTCAATAAAATCAAACTAAAGCATCAATAATCATTTAAATTAACAATGACATTATTAAGCTCATCAATAGCATGATGGTTATCAATGCCTGATGTCACACCATATGATGACTCCAGGGTTAGATTGCCAAGTTCCAACTTCATTTTTACGCCATTATCTAATTCTTCACTTAACAAAATATCATTTTCAACAGCATTTAAAATTTGACCAACATCCAATTCATTAAGGATGTCAAATATTTCATTAATATTTTCTGTCGGTCTTATCGGTGGTTTGATGGGTATTATTGTATCAATCTCAAACTTATAATCTGCAGAGAGCCCTGTAGTCTCTGTTCCATTATAAAATGCGGCTTGAAGGTTATAATTATCATCCTTCAATTCTGGCGTATTGATCGACCACTTACCATCGCCATCGATTGGCGCTGAGAATGAATAGCTATATTTATCGCCTTTGATATAGATAATAACAGTATCCCCAGGATTGCCATGTCCAATAATGTGCAAAGTTGAATCATTTGAATGCCCATCACGAGGGATAGATGTTTCTATTTTAGCCAGGTTATTATCTTTAAAAACATCATCAACATCACCGGAAGGTGGAATGTTAGGATTTGGCGGAGGAAGAACCTCCGAGGAAATAATATCAATAACTACAGGCTGAGATTTATCAGAATTATTACCCGCAGGATCAGTAACAATAATTTCAAACTCGTGCCGCCCTTCTGCAAGCTCTTCCGGGGTGAAACTCCACTTGCCATTTTCAACTATAGCAGAACCAATAATCTCCCCATGATCGATAATGTAAACGATGTCACCATCCTCACCACTTCCTTCTAAGGTTGGTGTTTTATCATCAGTAGAACCACCACCAATAATTTTGTGATCTGCATCATCTTTAATATTTTCAATCCCACCGTTATTGGGAGCCGTTGTATCGACATCAACAATAAATGGCGGCGTGGGTAAAGACTTGTTCCCTACTGCATCGATAACAATGGCGCTGAATTTATGTTCGCCTTCTGATAATTTAGGTGTTATGAAAGACCAGTTTCCGTCTTTATCTGTTTTAACTGTACCGATTAATTTTCCATTATCCCAAATTTCGACGGTTGAATCTTTCTCCGCTGTACCAGAAATTTTTGGAGTTTCATCATTTGTTGATCCGCCGTTTTTAATAGGTAGTTCTGGATTTATTTCATTATTTACCACCGCGCCAATACTTCCCGCCGCTGGCGCAGTGAGATCTACGGTAAATTTCCACGGATCGCTAGGCTTACTGGCATTACCTTTAGGATCTTTTTCAATGCTGATTAATGAGTGATCACCTGCGCCAATAGACTTACCTGGTGTGAAGGTCCATTCACCTTTATCATTAACTTTAGCATCGCCCAATTTGGTGCTGCCGTCCCAAATTTCGATGGTGTTACCCGGCGTACCTTTACCATTTAAGGTTGGTTTTGCATCGTCGGTGCGACCACCATTGGCAATTGGACCGGTAATACTTCCAACATCATCAATCATTCCGCTGATCTGCGGTTGATGCGCATTACCTGCCTCGCCCCCGCCTTCACCACCACCTTCACCACCGCCTTCACCGCCACTATTTTTAACAGTAGAAGTAGATCCTTTGTCACCTTGGTTTTTTCCGACTAAATAGCCTAATCCAGCGGCTGCTGCGAGTGCGGCGATACCGCCAAGAGCCAATAATGCTGGAGACCAATCAAATCCTTCGGCGAGCGTTAAGCCCGTTAAATCCTGCTCACTTTCTTCTCCCAGAGCAAGAGAAGCGATTTCACCATCCTGCAATTGCTCAGCATCATGCTCACTGTCACCATCAGTGGAGACAAAAGGATGCATACTGCCATCTTCTGCTTTGCCAATTAATTCGCCTGGTTTGTCATAAAACTCTTCAATAATGAGATCGGGATTGAACTCATCAGAACCTTCTAAAATAACATGCAGGTTTTTCCCAACACGTTTAACTGTAATGTTTTCTGGTGCGACACCATTCTCACCTTCTGCCAGAACGTATTTACCTTCTGCAACTGCTGTAATTTTTACTGGCTTACCTGATTTGGAAGCTGAAAGCGCTTCCGCTTTAGTGATTTTTTTATTGGCAATCACCGCCACATTCACTGGTGAAATACTCATTTTTTTATCCTTCGTCAGAAACACTAGGCGCGAGAAATCATTTCTGGCGCTCAACTTCCTTGAATCCCAAACCGCCTGATTCAAACTGCGCACATCCTGGCTAAAAAAAAAAAATGACACATAAGACATGTCTCGATACCCATTTTTTTCTAACAAGGGAATGAAAGAGTTAAAAAAACCATTCGACCGAGGCAACTCTATGTTTTTAAATGAAAAAGAAAAAACATGAATCTCAATTAATGGTTAATCTAATTAGAGTTCTTTTTGAGAAGCGTCTGTTGTTACAGATGATTAAGAATGGAAAAAACAAGACAAGAGATGGCTGTATTACAGCACCCGCCTGGTAGGGACGAACTTAACAAGAGTTCAAGACTCGTCTTGACGCTACTGAAACGCTAACTGACTTAAATTATGCCCTTTGCCAGCGACCGGACAGTAGAATGAATTATAAATCCCGCCTCAATAACGATACTCGTCAGCAAAAGGCCGTTACTCAGTTATTGCAACAAGGCAAGAAAGAAGAGGCTTGGCGAAAAATTAAGGCACGCTTGACTCTCGTGCCTTATGACAGCTGGTTTCTACATGAAGCGGCACGTCTGGCGCGACATAGTAACGATCTGGAACTGGCGCAGCATTACTATACTCGTGCATTGAAACTGGCACCTAATGATGCTGGGTTGCTAAATGGTCTTGGCTTAACCCACTATGATGCTGGTCGTTTTACCGATGCCGAGACATGTTATCAATCGGCGATGCATGCCCATTCTCGTTACGCAGCCTGCCACAACAATTACGCTATTTTGTTACACAAACAGCAACGTTATAAAGAAGCTCTTTTTCAATATCGACTGGCATTACAAATTCAACCCGATTACATCGAAGCGCGCTACAGCATGAGCACTGTGCTGGCACACATGGGTCAACTATCTGAAGCTGAAAGCCTTATGCAGCAAGTGTTGCGTGAGCGCCAAAACGATCATCGCTGCCGCAATGCACTTGGGATTGTGCAACTACAACAAGGTAACTTTGCAGAAGGCTGGTGCAATTATCAGTCACGTTATGTGGCAGATAATCCTGAACGCTTCTTTACGCTGCCGGCCATGCCGATGCGCTACTGGCAAGGTGAAGATCTTAGCGGAAAAACGCTTTTGGTCCGCACCGAGCAAGGGATGGGCGATGAAATTCAGTTTTGTCGTTTCCTCTCGCGCATAAAAACGGAAAAACAGGCTGCGCAAATTATTATGTTAGGAACGCCAGCACTTAAGTCGTTGATGACAACACTGGCACATTTAGACGGCTATTTGACGCGTGAAGATAAGCAATCAGCACTGCCACATGCTGATTATTGGTGCTCGCTTTTGGATTTACCCCAACATTTTCTAACATCCGATCAACCATTTTGTATCCAGCCCTCTTATCTAAGCAGCTCAACTGAGCATCAGGCGCTCTGGCCGCTCACAGGCGGGAGCAAGAAAATCGGTATCGTGTGGAAAGGCTCAAGCGAGCATAGAAACGATAGCCAGCGTTCACTAGCACATCTTTCTCAGCTCGCTCCTTTATTCGATCTACCTGATACGCAGTGGTTTAGCCTGCAAAAAGGGGCGGGTGAAAATGAAGTGATGGGTTTCCCGCAGGTGCAGCCGCTGGGCGCGCAATTCGCGAATTATCAGGATACCGCAGCGGTGATTGCGCAACTAGATTTAGTGATTGGTGTGGATACATCCGTAATTCATCTTGCCGGTGCGCTAGGCGTGCCCTGCTGGGTAATGTTACCTGCCTGGGCACGAGATTGGCGCTGGCTGGAAGGCCGTGAAGATTCTCCCTGGTATCCACAGATGCGCCTGTTTGCCCGGGGGCAGGATGAAGAGTGGGAGGCGGTGATTGCACGTATTAAGCACGCATTGCAGCAATAAGAAAAGGACGCCGTAGCGTCCCTTTTTTTAGACTTCGAGGTCGGCGAGATCGCCTTTCTCTTGCAGCCAGTTTCGACGATCTTCCGAGCGCTTCTTCGCCAGCAGCATATCCATCACGCGCAGCGTTTGATCGACATCCTCGTCACTAACGGTGAGCTGCACCAGGCGACGCGTATTTGGATCGAGCGTGGTCTCGCGCAACTGCAGCGGGTTCATTTCACCCAACCCTTTAAAGCGCTGCACGTTCGGCTTCCCTTTCTTACGCTTCAGTTGCTCCAGCACGCCTTCTTTCTCGTCTTCATCCAGCGCGTAATAGACCTCTTTACCGAGATCGATGCGATACAACGGCGGCATCGCAACATACACGTGGCCGTGCTGCACCAGCGAACGGAAATGCTTCACAAATAGCGCGCATAGCAAGGTGGCAATGTGCAGCCCATCGGAGTCTGCATCCGCCAGAATACAGATTTTGCCGTAACGCAGCTGGCTAAGATCTTCGCTATCGGGATCGATACCGATGGCTACCGAAATATCATGCACTTCCTGCGAGGCCAACACTTCATCGGAAGAGACTTCCCAGGTATTCAGGATTTTACCTTTCAGTGGCATGATCGCCTGATAATCGCGATCGCGCGCCTGCTTGGCGGATCCGCCTGCAGAATCCCCCTCGACGAGGAACAATTCGGTTCGATTTAAATCCTGTGCGGTGCAGTCTGCCAACTTGCCTGGCAGCGCCGGTCCGCTGGTGAGCTTTTTACGCACCACTTTCTTTGCGGCACGCATACGGCGCTGCGCGCTGGAAATTGCCAGCTCGGCCAGCATTTCAGCGGCCTGCACGTTTTGGTTCAGCCACAGGCTAAAAGCATCTTTCACCACTGCCGATACGAATGCCGCACATTGACGTGACGACAGGCGCTCTTTGGTTTGACCGGCAAACTGCGGATCCTGCATTTTCACCGATAGCACGTACGCACAGCGATCCCAGATATCTTCGGCTGAGAGCTTCACGCCGCGCGGCAGAATGTTGCGGTATTCGCAGAACTCACGCATGGCATCCAGCAATCCCTGACGCAAGCCGTTGACGTGCGTGCCGCCCTGCATGGTTGGGATGAGGTTAACGTAGCTTTCCGTCAGCAGTTCACCGCCTTCCGGTAGCCACAGCAGTGCCCAATCTACCGCTTCCACATCACCAGCAAAACTGCCAACGAACGGTTTTTCTGGCAGCGTTGGCAAGCCGTCAATCGCTTCACACAGGTAATCGGTCAGGCCATCCTGATACATCCAGGTTTGTTCGGTGTCGTTGACCTTGTCTTTAAAGACAATCTCAACGCCCGGACACAATACGGCTTTGGCTTTTAACAAATGCGATAAGCGGGAAACCGAGAAACGCGGGCTATCAAAGAAGCTTTCATCTGGCCAGAAGTGCACGCTGGTGCCGGTGTTGCGTTTACCGACGGTGCCGATAACCGTAAGATCCTGCACTTTATCGCCATTTTCAAAAGCAATCTGATAAATCTCACCATTTCGACGCACGGTAACTTCCACGCGCTTCGACAAGGCGTTAACCACAGAGATGCCTACGCCGTGCAAGCCGCCTGAAAATTGATAGTTTTTGTTGGAGAATTTGCCGCCCGCATGCAGCCGACAGAGAATCAGCTCAACCGCAGGCACGCCCTCTTCCGGATGGATATCTACCGGCATGCCACGACCGTCATCAATGACTTCCAGCGACTGATCGGCATGAAGAATCACTTCCACGCGTTTGGCGTGACCGGCCAGCGCCTCATCGACGCTGTTATCGATCACTTCCTGACCCAGATGGTTCGGGCGCGTGGTGTCGGTGTACATCCCCGGACGACGACGCACGGGTTCAAGGCCGGTCAGGACCTCAATGGCATCGGCATTATAGCTTGATTGGCTCATCGTAAATGTCTGATTAGCAATAGGAAAATGGCCCCACCTCACAACATCACTGAGTGTTTAATCCCAGAAAATCAACGATTTGTGCGAAATGGCGTTCGAATCCGATATAGGCATGATTGCCGCCCTCTTCAACCGTCTGGCGGCATGCGCTGTAATACTCCAGCGCCTGGCGATAATCGAGAATTTCATCGCCGGTTTGTTGCAACAGCCAGAGTAAATCGGGCGCTTCAAGAGGGTCAATCTGCATTACTTTCAGATCGTAAATGTGGCGAGACTCTAACACATATTGCTGGCCGGTGTAGGGATTACGGTTTTCACCGAGGTAATCCACCAGCAGCTCAAACGGCCGTACGGCGGGATTAACCACCACCGCTGGCAACATAAAGCACTGCGACAGCCAGGTCGCAAAATAGCCGCCGAGCGACGATCCCACCAATCCCAGCGGTTCACCGGCATATTGCATCACCAGATCTTCCAGCATGCTGGCGGCTTCTGCCGGGAACGTCGGTAACTGCGGCACCATAACATTGATGTGTGGATGCTGCTCGTTGAGCCATTGCTGCAGCTGTGTGGCTTTCGCCGATTGTGGAGAGCTGTTGAATCCGTGCAGATAGATCAGCGCCGCCATTGCCTAGTAGCCCTCGGAGTCAAGATCGGGGCGGAACATGTCACTTTGCAGGCGGTTCACTTCGGTTTCCAGCGTGCCATCGGGCTGCAAGGTGAACCAGCGCCAGCCTGGAGCAAGCGTATCAATGGTGAAGTTGGTGCAATGCGGTTTGAACTGAACGCAGGTCGATGGCGAAGCCAACACGCGGCGGCCGTGCCAGTCAAGATCGAGTTCCTGATGAATGTGGCCACAAACCAAATTGCGCGCGCGCGGGAAGTGCTGCAGTACCGCTTCCAACTGATGTGGATTGCGCAAGCTGTGCTGATCTAACCAGGTACAACCGGAAGCCAGCGGATGATGATGCAGCAACACCAAGGTATGACGCTCAGGATACTTACGTAGCGCGGTGTCCAGCCACTCCAGCTGGTATTCACTCAACATACCGTGCGGTACACCAAATACCTGGCTATCCAGCAACACTAACTGCCAGTGATCACCTAACAGAACATGCTTATCTGACTTAATGCCAGCATCAGCCAACGTATTTACCATTGCCGGCTGAAAATCGTGATTACCCGGCAGCCAAACGCACGGCTTCGGCAGACGATTAATCCCTGCTACAAAGTGTTGGTAAGCTTCGACGGTATGATCCTGAGCGAGATCGCCAGTGGCAATAATCAGATCATACTGGCGCTGTTGTACCTCAATCGCATCCAGCACCGCATCAAAACTCGACCAGGTGTTTACCCCGAGCAGCGATTGATGTTTTCCGGCAAAAAGATGGGTATCTGTGATTTGTAGAATCCTGATATCAGACCCATCTTGCGCAGGAAGAGTTAGCAGGCTATCCAAAGCGTTTCCTTAATCTCCACGCCATCGTTGCGTTTTACGCTATCAGCAGACCGGTACTGCTACAGCGCCGTGCGCTAGGCAGTAACGCAACCAATCCGCAAGGAACTGGTTAATCTGATGTTTTTCATCGCGCTGATGCAGTTTTTTATTAGGATAATCATAGCGCGCTTTAAAACGGTAGATCTGTTTAGTGGAACACACTTCAGCGACCATCGCATCATGGTAGAGCCGCACCGACATAGAGGGCAGGCTCCAGTAGCTCACTGCAGGCGCCACCTGACGCACTTCCACCAGCGTGGTGTAACGCGTCGATTCTTCGATGGTGAGCTGATAGCTGGCGCCATTCACCTGATAGATCACCGATGCACCCGCCTCATCATTGCGCGGCAGCAGGCGACGCAACTGGGCGAAATTGGTTTCGCACAGACGCATCATTTCGGGAAAGTCAGGGGTATAGCGCTGTTTCATAATTGCTTCCACTCTTCTCGTAGTTTTTCATGGTGCAACGCCAGCCATTGCAAGGCGATGACAGATGCCGCGTTATCAATAATCCCCTCTTCCACCCAACGGTAAGCCTGTTCGCGGCTCACCACATGGACAAGAATATCCTCATTCTCTTCCTCCAGCCCGTGATTTCCCTCTGCCAGGCTGGCATCCACTTCGCCCACCAGCACCGACAAACGCTCTGACGTTCCGCCTGGGCTGGCTAAGTAATTCACTATCGGTTTCACGCGGCCAACCTTGAGGCCCGCTTCTTCTACCGCCTCACGTCGCGCGACATCTTCTGGCGTTTCGCCCGATTCAATGATGCCAGCCACCATTTCCAGCAGCCAGGGCGTTGGGCTGGAATCAAAAGCAGGAATGCGGATCTGTTCGATCAGCACCACTTCGTCACGTAAGGGATCATAGGGTAGCAGCACGGCGGCGTGTCCGCGCTCAAAAACTTCGCGTACCACTTCACCACTCATTTCGCCATTAAAACGGCGGTGACGGAAACGGTAGCTAACGATGGAAAAAAAACCATCGTAACGCGTTTCGCGTGCAATAATTTCTACATCGTTTTTTGTGAAAGTCACAGGGGATTTTTTTTCACTCATCATCGTCTGATTCCTTATGCAGATTGGGATGGAGCAAAGAAAAGCCAAGTCTACCGCTCCGTCCGAGTGGTTCTTTTTGAATTATTTACGTAAATTAGGGGAAGAAGGCACGTTCAGCCAACTTATCTCTGACGCCGCCTCTGTAGAATCGGCGATTATTTTTTTGGCTTACCTGCAGCACTACCCGTGCATTTTGCTGCAACAAAAGGAATGCAAATGAAAAAACTGCTCCCACTTTTTATTGGACTGAGCCTGGGCGGATTCAGCCTTGCCAGCCAGGCAGAAAACCTGTTGCAGGTCTATCAGCAGGCGCGCCTTAGCAACCCCGATCTGCGATCTTCTGCCGCTGACCGCGACGCTGCATTTGAGAAAATTAATGAAGCGCGTAGTCCTTTATTGCCGCAGTTAGGTTTGGGCGCAGATTACACTTATAACAACGGCTACCGTGACAGCAGCGGAATTCATTCCAACACGACCAGCGCATCTCTGCAATTAACTCAAACTATTTTCGATATGTCGAAATGGCGTGCGCTGTCGCTGCAGGAAAAACAGGCCGGTATTCAAGACGTCACTTATCAGGTTGCCCAGCAAGACCTGATTCTGAACAGTGCAACAGCCTATTTCAACGTGTTGAAGGCAATCGATACGCTTTCTTACACCGAAGCACAGAAACAGTCGATCTACCGCGAATTGGATCAAACCACGCAACGCTTCAACGTTGGCCTGGTGGCGATTACCGACGTACAGAACGCCCGCGCACAGTATGACACCGTGCTGGCTAACGAAGTAACCGCACGTAACAACCTCGATAATGCGGTGGAATCGCTGCGCCAGATTACCGGCATGGATTATCTGTCGCTGGCTTCACTGAATATCGATCGTTTCAAAACCGCGCGTCCAGACGCCGTTGCCAGCCTGTTGAAAGAAGCAGAAAGCCGTAATTTGACGTTATTGTCTGCGCGTTTGAGCCAGGATCTGGCGCGTGAGCAGATTCGCTCAGCCGAAACCGGGCATATGCCAACGCTGGATTTGACCGCTTCAACAGGTATGTCGAACAGCAAATATGGCGGCAGCCGCGCTAACCAGAGTGCCGGTAGCACTGACTCGATCACCGGTTCTAACCAGGTTGGCCTGAGCTTCACCATGCCGCTGTACAGCGGCGGTTCGGTTACCTCTCAGGTGAAACAGGCGCAGTACAACTATGTGGCTGCCAGCGAACAGCTTGAAGGCGCACACCGTAGCGCGGTTCAGACGGTTCGTTCATCGTTCAACAACGTAAATGCGTCTATCAGCAGCATCGATGCCTACAAGCAGGCAGTGGTCTCTGCACAAAGCTCATTGGATGCGATGGAAGCCGGCTATCAGGTGGGTACGCGTACTATCGTTGATGTACTGGATGCAACTACCACCCTGTTCAACGCCAAACAGCAGCTTTCTGATGCGCGTTACAGCTACCTGATCAACCAGCTGAACATCAAGTATGCGCTGGGTACGCTCAACGAGCAGGATCTGCAGCAGCTGAATAGCACGCTGGGCAAAGAGATTACCACTACACCAGAAGTGGTAGCGCCGGAAAATAACCAACAGGCCGCGCGTGTCGATAACGGTCCTAAGGCATCATCGCCTTCTGCCGCCGCACAAGCCCGTCCAGCTGCCGCACGCAGCAGTGGAAATCCATTCGGTAATTAATTCCCCAAGGGGCCGCATGCGGCCCCTTTCGCATTCAATCGTATAGCTACGTAAAGATCCTTTCCCCATCTGGCTTCCCGCTTCATTTTCCACCGCTCATCCCCTATCCTTACCCCACCTTTGGGCACAGGATGAAAAAAATGAAACGGACGAAAAATATTCGCCATGCCGCTTTCCGTAAAAGCTGGCAGGCACGCCACTTAACGCCAGTCGCCTTTGCCGTTAGCGCAGTGTTTATGCTGGCAGGCTGCGAACAGAGTGATGAAACGGTGTCGCTCTATCAAAACGCGGATGATTGTGCAAAAGCCAACCCTGGCCAGAGCGCGCAATGTACCACTGCGTATAACAACGCACAGAAAGAAGCCGAACGTACTGCGCCAAAATATGCCACGCGTGAAGATTGTGTGGCTGAATTTGGTGAAAACCAGTGCCAGCAAACTCCAGCGCAAGCGGGCGTAGGGACTACCGCTAATAATGCCGAAGCACAGCAAAGCGGTAGCTTCTGGATGCCGTTGATGGCCGGTTACATGATGGGGCGTATGATGAGCGGCGGCGCAGGTTTTGCCCAACAGCCGCTCTTCTCGCCAAAAAATCCTAACAGCCCGGCAAATGGTAAATTTGTTGATGCTGCGGGTAAAAACTACGGCAATGCGACATCGGGCCGCACCATTAACGTGCCGAAAACAGCGATGGCGCCTAAACCCGCGACCACTTCCACCATCACGCGTGGCGGCTTTGGTGACAGCGTGGCAAAACAAAACACCATGCAGCGCAGCAGTGCCTCAGGCACCGGCAGCCGCTCGCTGGGAGGCTAAGCCGCAGCATGCAACGTATTCCAATCCAGGAACGTCCAGACTGGCGTGAAAAAGCAGCAGAATATGGTTTTCAGTTTCACACCATGTATGGCGAACCTTACTGGTGTGAAGACGCTTACTACCATTTCACGCTCGCGCAGGTTGAACAGCTGGAAGATACCACCGCCGAACTGCACCAGATGAGTTTGCAGGCGGTGGAGAAAGTGGTGAACAGTGACGAGCTACTCACCCGTTTCTGCATTCCTAAGCACACCTGGGATTTTGTGCGTGAATCCTGGAAGTTGCGCCAGCCATCACTCTATTCACGCCTCGATCTGGCATGGGATGGCAAAGGTGACGCCAAGCTGCTGGAAAACAATGCTGATACGCCTACTTCATTGTATGAAGCTGCTTTCTTCCAGTGGATCTGGCTGGAGGATCAGGTCAAAGCGGGCAACCTGCCGCAGGGCAGCGACCAATTCAACAGCCTGCAAGAGAAGCTGATCGATCGCTTCGCCACACTGCATCAGCAATTCGGTTTCAACTGGCTTCACTTCTCCTGCTGTCGGGATACCGAAGAAGATCGTGCCACAGTGCAATATTTGCAGGACTGCGCCACCGAAGCCGGGCTGCCGAGCGAGTTTCTCTATATTGATGAGATTGGATTGGGTGAAAGAGGCCAGTTTACCGATGTAAACGATCAGGTCATCAGTAATCTGTTCAAGCTCTATCCGTGGGAATTCATGCTGCGCGAGGTGTTCTCCACCAAGCTGGCGGACGCCGGTGTGCGCTGGCTGGAACCGGCGTGGAAAAGCATTATTTCCAATAAAGCGCTCTTGCCATTATTGTGGGAGATGTTCCCCAACCATCCTAACTTGCTGCCGGCTTACTTTGAAGATGATGAAAACGCGCCGCAGATGGATAAATATGTGGTGAAACCGCTGTTTTCCCGCGAAGGTGCCAATATTCGCATTATTGAAAACGGTCAGGAAATCGCGCGCGCCGAGGGTCCATATGGCGAAGAAGGCACGATTATCCAGCAGTTCTATCAGTTACCCAAATTTGGTGATAGCTACACGCTGATTGGTAGCTGGCTGATTGACGATCAACCTGCCGGCATCGGCCTGCGTGAAGATCGCGCACTGATCACTCAGGATCTGTCGCGTTTCTATCCGCACGTCTTTATTGAGTAAACGCGACGCCGCCCGCACGCTTCGGGCGGCTGCGTTCGTTAGCCAATCTGCACTGACATCATACTGATCGCGCCCATTTCCATCCCTTCCACGGGAAGGGTAATCGCTTCATCAGCGGCACGCGCGCCGAGAATATAGAGCAGCGGTAAATAGTGTTCAGGCGTTGGATTCGACTGCTGTGCATCTGGATGCTGCATAAAGTTCACCAGCGGATGATCCGCGGCCTCGCCCTGGAAAGCCAAATTATCCCGCACAAACTGATTAAAACGCTCCGCCCACGGATACGCGGTTTCAGCTCCCTGCCAGCGCAGCATGCGCAGATTGTGCACCACGTTACCGCTCGCAACGATCATCACTCCTGCTTCTCGCAATGACGCCAGCTTTTGACCTAACGCGTAGTGCCATTCGGCAGGTTTGGTGCCGTCGATACTTAATTGCACCACCGGGATATCAGCATCGGGATACATTTTTGCCAGTACACCCCAGGAACCATGATCAAACCCCCACTCCTGATCGGCATGAACTGCGATTGGTGCGAGTAAATCAATGATTTGCTGAGCGAGTTCGGGCGACCCGGGCGCCGGATATCGCACATCAAATAGCGCCTGAGGGAACCCGCCAAAATCATGGATAGTGCGTGGATTATTCATCGCCGTCACCGCCGTGCCGCGTGTGTACCAGTGCGCCGAAACCGCGAGAATCGCGCGTGGACGCGGCAAGGTGGCGCCCAAATGCTGCCAGGTTTGGGTATAACGATTATCTTCCAGTACGTTCATCGGGCTACCGTGGCCAAGGAACAGCGCAGGCATGCGTGTAGTGCTCATGATTAATCCTCTGACGAAGTGTCGCTTTGTTAAACGTTACGATACGCGCTTTCGCATAAGGATTAACGCTGATAAGCATGATGAATTCATTCAGAAAATTTGAATGATATTCAGGCATGATTTAGCATCATGCGCTCCTGATTGGCTTTAGGACTCAATGACAAACTGAGAGAGGGAAGTTGATGGAAGAATTGTCGCAATAAAACTTTACGTTGTTCTATTTATCAGTGATATAGCGCGCACGTAAGACTGAGCGAGACCGGTCTTGTTACATCCCTTAAATATGCTTCTTAAACTCCACTCGATTTTAGAAACAAGAGCAGTGGAATATATGTTAATTCAGGGAGCAATATTGTGCCTGGCGATGAATATCTACCATGAAGCGCGTGGCGAACCGATTAAAGGACAAATAGCCGTTGGCACGGTGACCATGAACCGTGCGAACTGGGATGTCAAAGAGATCTGTCCTGTGGTGTACGCACCAAAGCAGTTCTCCTGGACGTCTCTCAAGAAAAATCCTTATCGTTACCCACCACATGAAGATAAGAGCTGGCAGCGCGCCAGGAATCTGGCACAGAAGATCGTTGAAGGGGAATTAGAAGACGTGACAAAAGGTGCGACCTTCTTCCATGCACATAGCGTCAAACCGGCATGGCGTCATACCTTTCAGCGTACTGTGGTAATTGGCAATCACGTGTTTTATGCCAATCGCTAAAACATAAAAAGGCCGGGTAGATATCTACCCGGCCTTTTTCTTGCACATCCATTCAGTTAGCTGGCGTGACGCGTTTCACGCTGACGGCGATACGCCACCAGATCTTCAATGGTGACGACCGGCATATCATGTTGCTTAGCAAACACGATCGCTTCTGGCGCGTGCGCCATGCTGCCATCATCATTGGTCAATTCGCACAGCACGCCCGCAGGTTTAAATCCTGCCAGCGTCACCAGATCGATAGTCGCTTCAGTATGCCCGCCACGAGACAACACTCCGCCTTCACGCGCACGCAGCGGAAAAACATGGCCCGGGCGGTTAAGGTCTGAAGGCTTGGCACCATCAGCCACTGCAGCACGAATGGTGGTGATACGATCGGCAGCAGAAACACCGGTGGTGACACCGCTTGCGGCTTCAATAGTCACCGTGAAACCTGTGCCGTACGCGCTGGTATTCGTTTCCACCATCATTGGCAGCTCAAGCTGCTGGCGGCGCTCTTCAGTAATGCAGAGGCAAACAATACCGCTACCGTGACGAATGGTTAATGCCATCTGTTCCACGGTCATGGTTTCTGCCGGGAAGATCATGTCACCTTCGTTTTCACGATTTTCATCGTCAAGCACCATTACACCGCGACCGTTGCGCAGCGCATCAATGGCACGTTCTACACGCTGTTCAGGCGTGCCAAATTCAGAAAGAAGCGTCTGATTCATGGTAAAAAAACCTTATAAAATATGAGTTACCAGAACCAGGGCGTGCTTAGGAGTGCGTACAGAACACATGGCAATAACGTGACGCGCGGGCAAAGCCCGGCTGATGTCGTTACCCTCTCCCATCCGGACTTTAACCGTCGGCTCCGGAATTACACCGGATCTGCTGACCTTTCACATTGCTGTGAGAGCGCTCGCGGGCTTTCAGCTAAAGCTGATTTACCGCCGGTGGGGAATTTCGCCCCGCCCTGAGAATAAGCGAACAAACTATAACGCCAATCATCTGGTCGGGCAATCGACAAAAGTGCAAATGCTTTTGCATTTCCTGCGTTGCGGATTTCAGGTTTAACCTTTTCGTTTCAGGCATTACACTTAATAGCTATTGAGTCCGAACACGCGCAGCTATCGGCCACCGTAACCAGGAAATAATCATGATCGACACGAAAAAAATTGAACAACTGGCTCGCCAGGTACATGAAGCTATGCCGAAAGGGATTCGCGATTTTGGCGATGATGTCGAAAAGAAAATCCGTCAGGTTTTGCAGGCGCAGTTGACGCGCATGGACCTGGTGAATCGTGAAGAGTTTGATGTGCAGACGCAGGTTCTGCTGCGCACGCGCGAGAAGTTAGCTGCTTTGGAACAGCGCCTGGCGAAGTTAGAAAGTGAAAGCCCAGCGGCACCCGCGCCGGCAATCATCACGCCAGATCCTGCTGGGAAAATCGATACTCCGCAATAAGCTAATCGGCGGGAGCCTGACTCCCGCCCATTCACACTTAATGACTGCGAATAGTTTTGATGATATTGCTGGTTGAGATGCCATCTTCGAAGTTAAGCACACGCACGTCACCGCCGTTCGCCCAAACCTCTTTGCTTCCCGCGATATCTTCCGGCTTATAATCACCGCCTTTTACCAGCAGATCCGGCAACACCTCAGCAATCAGACGCTGTGGCGTATCCTCTTCAAACAGTACCACCCAATCCACCGCTTCAAGCGCACCCAGCACAATCATGCGGTTTTCTTGTGGGTTGACTGGACGCGTTTCGCCTTTCAGACGCTTCGTGGACGCATCACTGTTTACAGCCACAATCAGGCGATCGCCCAGCTTGCGCGCGTTCGCCAGATAAGAAACATGGCCAGCGTGTAGGATGTCAAACACGCCGTTAGTCATCACCACTTTCTCACCACGCTGACGTGCCAGAGCAACAGCGCCTTTCAACTCTGCCTCAGTCATCACACCAAATCCGGTTTCCGGACGTGCGTGAATCGCGTTCTCCAACTCAACGGTGCTAACAGTGGAAGTACCCAGCTTGCCAACGACTACGCCTGCTGCAGCATTGGCGAGGAAACACGCCTCTTCCAGGCTGTCGCCAGCGGCCAGAACGGCTGCCAGCACGCCAATCACCGTATCGCCCGCGCCGGTAACGTCATACACTTCCTGCGCCTGTGTGGGCAGATGCAGCGGTTCTTTGCCCGGCTGCAGCAGTGTCATACCATTTTCAGAACGGGTTACCAGTAGCGCGGAGAGTTCGTAATCAGCGATTAACTGCATGCCACGGCTGACAATCTCTTCGACGGTTTTGCATTTACCCACCACCGCTTCAAATTCCGACAAATTCGGCGTCAGCAGCGTTGCACCGCGGTAACGCTCGAAATCCGTGCCTTTTGGATCAATCAACACCGGCACTTTCGCTTCACGCGCCAGTTGGATCATGGTTTGTATGCTGTTCAGCGCGCCCTTGGCGTAGTCAGAAAGCACCAGAGCACCCGCTTGTGTCAGCGATTGACGCATACGATCGTGAATTGGCTGCGGATCAATCTGCTCAAAACCCTCTTCGAAATCGAGACGAATCAGCTGCTGATTGCGCGATAGCACGCGCAGTTTAGTAATGGTTGGATGGGTTTTCACCGCCACAAAATCGCAGTCGACATTCACCTTCTGCAAGGTTTCACTCAGTACACGCGCGGCGTCATCGGCGCCGGTCAAACCAATAAGCCGCGACGCTGCACCGAGTGCAGCAATGTTCATTGCAACGTTTGCCGCGCCCCCTGGACGCTCCTCAATGGTATCCACTTTCACCACCGGCACCGGCGCTTCCGGTGAAATACGGCTGGTTGGGCCATACCAATAGCGGTCTAACATCACATCGCCGACGACCAGCACAGTGGCCTTGCCAAAAGTGGGCAGTGTTACTTTCATTCAGAGACTCCAACACGGTCAAAATAATGCGCGGGATATTACCACATAAGCCATAAGGCTCACTGTTCCGCGCCGTCAGATTCGGTGGCGCTTAGCCAGCGCTGCCAACTGCTGTTTACTACTGCGCGCTCTGCGACAAAGGCTTCTGGTGCCACATGGCCAGGTAATTCCTGCAGCGCAAGATGATGCAGCGCATCACGCAGCGTAACGTAAGCGTGCGTTAAAGCCTGCGCTTCCTCTTCGGGCATAATCGTCTGCCGCGCCATCAGTTCAAAAATACGCACGTTATCCGACCAGCGCGTCAACGCAGGCTGATCGGCTGCGTAGCCTAAGACAAGATATTGCGCGATGAATTCAATGTCGGTGATACCGCCCTCATCGGTCTTAATTTCCCAGCGACCTTTATGTTTATTGCTGAGATGCGCACGCATTTTTTCACGCATTTCACGCACTTCTTTTCGTAATGAGCCCGCTTCGCGCGGCAGGCAAAGAATGCCTCGTCGGATATCATCAAAGCGTTCACACAACGCGGGTTCGCCAAACACAATACGCGCACGCACTAGCGCCTGATGTTCCCAGGTCCAGGCCTCGCTGCGCTGATATTCGTTAAAAGCGGTAAAAGTACTGACCAGCATGCCCGCCGAGCCAGAAGGACGCAGACGCGCATCCACTTCATATAAAATGCCGGACGATGTGCGCGTACTAAACAGATGCATCACACGCTGCGCCAGGCGTAGATAGAACTGACGACCATCAATTACGCGCTCGCCATCGGTTTCAGCATCATCCGGACAATCATGTAAGAACACTAAATCCAGATCAGAGCTGTAACCTAGCTCCCAACCACCGAGTTTACCGTAACCGACAACCGCGAAGCCGCGCTCATTATCGCTTGTAAGATGCGATGGACGACCATAACGCTGCACCATCATCTGCCAGGCCTGCTGCACCACGGATTCGATAATCGCTTCGGCCAGCCAGGTTAAGTGATCGCTCACTTTCATCACTGGCAGCGTTTCAGCAATATCGGCAGCGGCAATACGTAGATGTTGCGCCTGTTTAAACTGGCGTAACGCTTCGAGTTGCTGCTCTTCGTCATCGGTAGGAATACGCAGCAGATATTGACGCAGTTCGTCGCGGTAGGCGTCGGTTGCGGTGGGTTGATACAGCGTTGCGGGATCGAGCAGCTCATCCAGTAATAGCGGATAACGTGCCAGCTGGCTGGCAACCATGGGTGAGGCGGCACAGAGGCGAATCAGATGACGCAGCGCGCTATGATATTCGGTAAGTAACTCGAGATAGGTGCTACGTGTCAGCACGCCCAGTAACAGCGGTGTCAGGCGGTTGAGCAGCACATCCGCATCTTCGCGCGGACAAACTTCACTGAGCAAACGCGGCATTAGCTGATCGAGTGCCAGACGACCGCGTGGACCAATGGTACGGCGGCTTACATCCTGGCGGAAATTGTTTAGCGCGTTATAAAGCGCGTGACGCTGCGCATCTGCTAGCTGCGGCACCACCGGGATGAGATCGCTTTCTTCCAGCGCGTCCTGCCACAAACCGGCAAATTCGGCCAACTGTGGCTGATCGTCCACATCCGGCGCATCGTCGCCAATTAGCTCATCAAAAATGGCTCGCACGCCTGACATCTGTTGTTCAAGCCGCAGCATCAGGGCGCTCCAGTCTGCCGCGCCCATGGCCCAGGCCAGGCGCTGACGATCAAGCTCGTTTTCCGGCAGCGTTTGCGTTTGCTCATCATTAATACTTTGCAGCAGGTTTTCCAGCCGACGCAGGAAGAGATAGGCATCACGCAGGTGATCAACCTGCTTGGGACTCAATAAAGCCAGCTCGCCAATTGCTTTGAGCGTGGGCAGCAAGGAGCGTAGCTGTAGTGAACGCTCACGTCCACCGCGAATCAGTTGGAACACCTGAACGATGAATTCGGTTTCACGAATGCCGCCGGCGCCAAGCTTGATGTTGTCTTTCAAGCCGCGTCGACGTACTTCTCGGGCAATCATGCCCTTCATGTTACGCAGCGATTGAATCACGCTGAAATCGATATAACGTCGATAGACGAACGGACGCAGCATTTGCTGCAATTCCTGGCTCCAGTGGCCATGATCGTCACCCATCAGGCGCGCTTTAACCATTGCATAGCGTTCCCAGTCGCGGCCTTGCTCCTGATAATAATCTTCCAGTGCCGCAAAGCTCAGCACCAGCGGACCGCTGTCACCAAACGGACGCAGACGCATATCCACGCGATAAACAAATCCATCCACCGTCGGTTGATCTAATACTTTAATCAGCCGCTGACCCATGCGCGTAAAGAACTGCGCATTGTCGAGCTCGCGCCGTCCACCTTGCGTCACGCCGTTTTCCGGCCAGGCAAAAATCAGATCGATATCAGAAGAGAAGTTGAGTTCGCAGCCGCCGAGTTTACCCATGCCAAGAATCAGCATCGGTTGGGCTTCACCGGCTTCATTACATGGCGTGCCAAAATCGCGGCTGCAATCCTGCCATACCCAATCGCGCGCCGCCGCGATAAGGATTTCCGCCAGCGTGCTGAGTTGCTGCAAACTCTGTTCAGTGCTGGATTGCTGTAGCGCCTGCATCCAGGCAATGCGCACCAGCATATGACGACGGAACAAACGCAGTTCGCGCATCAGGGAGGTTTCGTTATCAACCGCTTGCAGCGCGTCCTTCAGCCAGCGGGCATAGTGCTGCCACTCATCTGGTGCAGGCACCTGCTGTTGTAGATGCTGCCACCATTCGGGATGCTGCTGCAGATTATCAAGGATAAAGTCACTAAAGGTCAGCGCACTCGCCTGTTCTGGCGTGAACGCTGAGAGTGGCAAATTAAGTCGCTCTGCCACATTAGCCAACTGCGCCTGCATTAGCGCCGGTAACGGTAACAACATCTTCTCTCCCTGATTGGATTTTTCGTTAGCGTTTGATTCCGCTATTGAGCCAGAACGGAGCCGGTTTAATCGCCAGATTCACGAGCTGCATTAAGCCGTGATTCTGTTTGACGCGAATGGCATGCTGTAACTCCAGCCAACCTTCCAGCCAAATATTTACCTCTTCCGCTGGATAGGCACCCGCCAGCAGATTCACTGCCAGCAGCTGGCGATTCAGGCGCGTCGCTTTATCCTGAAATTCATTGAACAGCTGTACGTCAACAAAGGTTTCTCTGAGATCGGCCGAGATGCGGCTCAGCATAATATCGCTGAAGCGCTTGAACGATCCCTCCAGCTTGCTTTTGCTCTTGTCGTCGAGCCAGTGTTGCCACTGAGACTCAACCAGCCAGTGAGTAAGTGCTAACTGCGCTTCAACGGAGATCAATGAGAAGCAGGTTGCTTCTGCATTATTCTCTTCATCGGCCAGCAGCTCTTCCTGACGGGTTAATTTTTGGCGCAGATCGCTGCTCGCTTTGCGTGGCACCAATGCACCAAACAAGGAGAAAGCCTGACGCAGTGTCTCCAGCGCATCGATCACAGCCGCTTTGGCCTCTTTATTACCACGCAACCAGACTTCTTCGTGATATTGCCAATGATTCAGTGCAGCGGTCATCGCGTTGATCATGCCCTGCTCAACCGACGCTTTAGCGGCGATTTTCTGTAACGGTAAAGTGCGGATTGGACGCGGTAGGTTACCTTGCGCCAACTGGTAGCCGCGCGCGGCTTTGCTCAAGCTACCAAGACGCAATCCGCCCATGGCGATAAGCGCTTCGGCGAATGTCAGCATATCGGCGCGCTGCCCACTCTTGAGCTCCAGCTCAACTTCATAAAGTGGTTCTTTAAATTCACCGGCAGCCACTTCACCGCGGTCAAACGCCACTTCAATTTCGCTGTCGCCAAATTGCACCAGCCACGTTTCGCGCTGGAAATGCGTGCTGAACAGCGGCTGCAGTCGCGCTTGCAACTCCGCAACGTCAGTACCCTGCGGCCAAATTTCTGCTGGCAGGCGTGCAATATCCAGCTGCGGCTCAGGGAGATCAACGTTGTATTCCGGACGCTGATGCAGACCGCCAACGGTTTTACCGGCCGCCTTTAGCGTCATTTCATAGCGCTGATCGACACCACGAATGCGCAGGCCCATGTCCCAACGACGCAGTTGGTTGTCGTCGGTTTCATAATAGATGTTAGTCAGCTCGCGCGCGGCGAAGTGCTGATGTGGCCAGGTGGCAAGCGTTTCAGCCAGTTTTTCGGCTGCTTGCGGTGTGGCAATGAACTTTAATTCGATTTCAATGGTCATAATTTTTTATTCAATACGCTGCTGGCACTTACGAGTTTAATCTGGCGAAGAGTAATGCACCGGAAGCCCGCTGTCTCCGCTTTCTTGCGCTTTTACGACCCTTTTCGCACCGGATTGAGACCAGGATAGTTCTCATTCAGATTTTTGAGAAGCGTCTCCAGACTGTGCCGGTAATTTTACGCCATTAAGAAAAAACGACATCGAATGAAAAAAATCACACTTGCTGCCCTTTCTTTGCTGGCTTTCAGCGCCATCACGCCTGCTCATGCTGCTGACGAAAAGCGTTACATCTCCGATGAATTGTCCACTTGGGTGCGCAGCGGTCCCGGCGATCAGTATCGCCTGATCGGCAAGCTGAACGCCGGAGAGGAAGTGACCTTACTGCAAACCAATAACGATTCTCAATATGGCCAAATTCGTGATGCAGAAGGCAAAACCAACTGGATTCCACTTTCGCAGCTGAGCGCTAATCCTAGCCTGCGCACCCGCGTGCCGCAGCTGGAGCAGCAGGTTAAAGACCTAACGGCTAAGCTGGCGAATATCGACAACAGCTGGAACCAGCGCACTTCCGAGATGCAGAACAAAGTGGCCAACAGCGATGGCACCATTGATGGCCTGAAAGCGGAGAATCAGAAGCTGAAGAATGAGCTGATTGTCGCGCAGAAGAAAGTCAGTGCCGCCAATGTGCAGTTGGATGACAAACAGCGCACCATCATCATGCAGTGGTTTATGTATGGCGGCGGCGTGCTGGGTGTCGGTCTGCTGCTGGGTCTGTTGCTGCCGCATATGGTGCCGCGCCGGAAGAAAAACGATCGCTGGATGAACTAACACTCCACGCAGATTTGTTCTTTTATTTAAGGGGATCGTAAGATGCCCTTTTTGGCGTGCCCGATTTTTAGCCAAAGTATGCAACAATAAAGCAACAAGCGTGTTGAGCACGCAATTTTTTGATTTGCTTCTGGAGTGGTTGAGTGAAGACGTTTCTGGTCGGTGGTGCAGTACGCGATGCCTTACTGCGTTTGCCGGTAAAAGATCGAGATTGGGTAGTGGTGGGCACGACGCCCGAGGCGATGCTGGCTGAAGGTTATCAGCAAGTTGGCCGGGATTTTCCGGTTTTTTTGCATCCGCGAAGTCGTGAAGAGTATGCGCTGGCGCGTACCGAACGAAAAAACGGCAAGGGTTACACGGGTTTCGTGACGCAATTCGCACCGGATGTCTCGCTCGAACAAGATCTGCAGCGTCGCGATCTCACCATCAATGCCATCGCCCAAAGCGACAGTGGCGAACTGATTGATCCTTATGGCGGTCAACGCGATCTGGCTCAACGCCAGCTGCGCCATGTTTCCGCCGCCTTTAATGAAGATCCGCTGCGTGTATTGCGCGTGGCGCGTTTCGCCGCCCGCTTTGCTCATCTAAATTTCCGTATTGCCGATGAAACCCAGGCGCTCATGCGCGAAATGGCGGTCAGTGGTGAACTGGCGCATCTCACCGCAGAACGCGTGTGGAAAGAGACAGAAAAAGCGTTGCTGACGCGCAATCCTCAGGTCTATTTCCAGGTGCTGCGTGATTGCGGCGCACTGCAGGTGCTGTTCCCGGAAATTGATAGCCTTTACGGCATTCCAGCCCCGATTAAATGGCATCCCGAAATTGATACCGGCGTACATGCGCTGATGACGCTGACAATGTCAGCCGCCCTCTCAGATCAACTGGATGTGCGTTTCGCTACGCTGTTTCACGATGTCGGCAAAGCGCTGACGCCACCCGAAAAATGGCCTAGCCATCATGGGCATGGCCTCGCAGGTGTGCCGATTGTTGAAGCGCTGTGCCAACGTCTGCGCGTGCCGAATCAGATACGTGATTTGGCGTTAGTGGTGACCGAATTCCATGACGTGGTGCACACCATTGAGCGTCAACCGGCAGACGCTTTAATCGCACTTTTTGATCGTATCGATGCCTGGCGCAAGCCCGATCGGGTGGAAAAAATGGCGCTGACCAGCGAAGCGGATGCACGCGGGCGCGCGGGCATGGAAAGCATGGCTTATCCGCAAGGCGACTATTTGCGTCAGGCGTTTTCGCTGGCGCAAGCGGTGCCAACCAAAGAGGTGGTTGCGGCAGGATTTAAAGGTGCTGAAGTGCGGGAAGAGTTAACGCGTCGGCGTATTGCGGTACTGCAGGCGGAGTTGATTAACGCGCGACCCGTTTAACCGGCCGCGCGTTGCAACTTACATAAAGACGGCGTAGACCACTGCCGCAACAATGAAGCGGTAGATGGCGAAAGAGACGAACGAGATACGCTTGATGAGCTCAAGGAACACTTTGATCGCCAGCAGCGCCACAACGAAAGCCGTCACAAATCCGACGGCAAACATTGGCAAATCCTGCATCGTCAGGAAGCCCAGGCTCTTGTAGAGATCCAGTCCGGTTGCGCCAATCATCATCGGCACCGCCAGAATGAACGAGAACTCCGATGCCGCATAGCGACTTACGCCCATCAACATACCGCCAGAAATCGTCGCCCCCGAACGCGAGAAGCCCGGCCACAGCGCCAGACACTGGAAGCAGCCAATCATAAACGCCTGACGGTAGGTGATATCGTCCACGCCAACCGCTTTAGGTTGCTTCGGCTTGAAGTATTCCGCCACCAGCAGCAGCACACCACCGACGACCAGCGCATACATTACGTTGATGGGGTTAAACAGCGTTTTGATTTGATCGTGCAGCAACAAACCAATCACCACAGCCGGTACCATTCCCAATAAAATATGAATCAGCGTTAATTTACCGGTACCGACGCCTTCATGTTTGACCTCACCGAAGTGAATCCCAATCAAACCAAACAGGCGACGCCAGAACATCACGACCACAGCCAGAATTGATCCCAACTGAATCACAACTTCGAAGGTTTCAGCGGTCTCACCTTCAAAACCCAGTAGATGGCCAACGATAATCATGTGGCCCGTGGAGGAGACCGGCAGGAATTCCGTGAGGCCTTCTACAACCCCCAGGATTGCAGCTACCCAAAGCTGGTGAATGTCTGCCATCAAAATATTTCCTCTATCCGTTTTAAACAGTAAAAAGGCGGTCGCAAAGGGCTACCGCCTGAAATTATGCCTGCGTCACGCTGAAGGAAACCTTAAGAAATTCAGGTAGAATCTGTTCGTTAGCGCAACGGCCTCAAGTGAGACACACCATAATTTGGTTTGGTTTCATTGTGATGGCAATCACGGAAGATTTATTTCGGAATAGTCCCGCGCTCAATACGCACGCCAACGGTCGCTGCCTGGGCTACAGCGCCCGGTTTACCTACCTTTATTCGCACGCCGGGCGTTTTGAAACGATTCATCAACAGAACGGCGATTTCTTCCGCCACCCTTTCGACCAAAGCAAAACGCTGGCCTTGCAGATGATTGAGGATCACTTCGGTGACATCAGCGTAGCTCAGGCAATCCTTCACATCGTCGCTGGCCGCGGCCTGACGGTTGTCCCACGCCATTTCGACATCGAGCACTAGCTTCTGCTGCATGCCCTGTTCCCAGTCGTAAACGCCAATGGTCGTGAACACGGTAAGCTGCTCGATAAATACGATATCCATGATGTCAGTCTCTGTTTTTGGCTAAGCCGGATACCACTTCCGGCGGATTATGCGTATTATCCACGCTTATCGAGAACAAAACGACCCAAAAGGAACGGTACGATGCTATGAGTGCTATCGCGCTTGGTATGATTATTTTCGCGTATCTGTGCGGCTCGATTTCCAGTGCGATTCTGGTGTGTAAACTGGCTGGTTTACCCGATCCGCGCCTGGAAGGCTCAGGTAATCCTGGCGCGACCAACGTTTTGCGCATTGGAGGCAAAGTTGCCGCTGCCGCGGTACTGATTTTTGACGTGGCGAAAGGCATGCTTCCCGTGTGGATCGCTTATCTGCTGCATGTTACGCCGCTCTATCTTGGATTAACGGCGATTGCTGCCTGCCTCGGCCATATCTATCCAGTATTCTTTCGTTTCCGCGGCGGTAAAGGCGTGGCGACGGCATTTGGTGCCATTGCGCCGATTGGCTGGGATTTAACGGGGTTAATGACCGGTACCTGGCTGCTGACGGTGTTGCTGAGTGGTTACTCCTCACTCGGCGCAATTGTTAGCGCGCTCATCGCACCGTTTTACGTGTGGTGGTTCAAACCACAATTCACTTTTCCCGTATCTATGCTGTCCTGCCTGATTCTGTTGCGGCATCACGACAACATCCAGCGCCTGTGGCGCGGACAGGAAAATAAAATCTGGAAGCGGAAGAAGAAGAAATAAAAAACCGGCGCGAGGCCGGTTTTTTCGTTTTAGATGGCGGGCAATTCTGACAGTGGCCAACGCGGCCGTACACTGACGCCGAGTCCCCCGCTTGTGCCGCCTTTGAGGCGCACCATGCCAGCGTAAGCAATCATCGCACCGTTATCGGTGCAAAACTCAGGGCGCGCATAAAACACTTCGCCGCCACGCTTTTGCATCATCTCGGCCATTCGCTCACGCAGCGTGCGGTTCGCGCTGACGCCACCCGCAATCACCAAACGTTTGAAGCCGGTTTGATCAAGCGCACGTTTGCACTTAATCATCAACGTATCGACCACTGCATCCTCAAACGCGCGGGCGATATCAGCGCGCGCTTGCTCATCGCCCTGATGCTCACGAATGGTGTTTGCCGCAAAAGTCTTTAAGCCGGAGAAGCTGAAATCCAGCCCCGGACGATCGGTCATTGGCCGCGGGAAGCGGAAACGGTTTGGAGTGCCCTGCTGCGCCATGCGCGACAGCATCGGTCCGCCGGGATAATCCAGACCGAGCAATTTGGCCGTTTTATCAAAGGCTTCACCTGCAGCATCGTCAATCGATTCCCCAAGCAAAGTGTATTCTCCAATGCCGGTCACGCTGATTAACTGCGTGTGCCCGCCGGAAACCAGCAGCGCAACAAAGGGAAATTCAGGTGGATTCTCTTCCAGCATCGGCGCCAACAGATGCCCTTCCATGTGATGCACCGGTACTGCCGGCACATTCCAGGCGAACGCCAACGCACGGCCAATGGTGGCACCAACCAGCAGCGCACCCACTAAACCTGGCCCTGCAGTGTAAGCCACACCATCAATTTGCTGCGGCTCAAGGCCGGCTTCTTTTAGTGCAGCCTGAATCAGCGGCACGGTTTTACGTACGTGGTCACGCGATGCCAGTTCAGGCACCACGCCACCGTAATCGGCATGCAGTTTGACCTGGCTATATAATTGATTTGCCAGCAGACCGGACGCATCATCATATATCGCGATGCCGGTTTCATCGCAGGACGTTTCAATACCCAGAACTCGCATAGCTTTTATCACCCTCTTCGTGCGGCGCGCAGTGTAACACAGGCAATTCTTACGCCAGAGACTTTGCCCCTGAAAAAGTGTTTTTCTGTCGCACAAAGAGTGCGCTATACTCCACGGCCTGAAAAAACCGGCAGCCGCGATGGCATATGCCCCTGTTGGTTCTAAATTATACATGGTGCTTTACAAGTCAGCCGCGGCTGGAGTAAAATGCTGCACCATTTTGAAATGTGCTGGCGCCGCAGTCAGCAGCAAAAACCGAATTTTATCGAGGTAAGAGTTACATGCCGGTAATTAAAGTACGTGAAAACGAGCCGTTCGACGTAGCACTGCGTCGCTTTAAGCGTTCATGCGAGAAAGCAGGTGTTTTGGCAGAAGTTCGTAGCCGTGAGTTCTACGAGAAGCCTACCACTGAGCGTAAGCGCGCTAAAGCATCTGCAGTTAAGCGTCACGCCAAGAAACTGGCTCGCGAAAACGCACGCCGCACTCGTCTGTACTAATTTCTTGCGGAAGTTCGCTTCCGCCGCGTGATAAACGCAGACAGAGTCAAGTAAAAGGCCGTGCTTTCCGAAAGGAAGCGCGGCTTGTTGTCGTTTATGAGCTGAAAAATCGGGGCTTATGGCTGGACGAATTCCACGCATATTTATCAACGACTTACTTGCCCGCACGGACATCGTGGATATCATCGATGCTCGCGTTAAGCTGAAAAAGCAGGGTAAGAACTATCACGCGTGCTGTCCTTTTCATAATGAGAAAACCCCCTCTTTCACCGTAAGCGGTGAGAAGCAGTTTTATTACTGCTTCGGCTGTGGCGCCAAAGGCAACGCTATCGACTTCCTGATGAATCACGATCGTCTGGAATTTGTTGAAAGCGTTGAGGAGCTGGCCACGCTTCATGGCTTAGAAGTGCCCTATGAAGCGGGCAATGGCCCTAGCCAGATGGAGCGCCATCAACGTCAAAGTCTTTATCAGTTGCTGGAAGGTCTTAACGACTTCTATCAACAGAGCCTGCGTAATCCACAAGCGCAATCTGCACAGCACTATCTCGCCACCCGTGGTCTTAGTCAGGAAGTGATCGATCACTTCGCTATCGGCTATGCACCTGCCGGTTGGGATAATGCACTGAAGCGCTTTGGGCAGCAGAAAGATGATCGCGAATCACTGATGGAAGCCGGCATGTTGGTCAGCAATGACTCAGGCCGCACCTATGATCGCTTCCGCGATCGCGTGATGTTCCCTATCCGCGATAAGCGTGGCCGCGTGATTGGTTTTGGTGGTCGCGTGCTGGGCAACGACACGCCGAAGTATCTGAACTCGCCTGAAACACCGATTTTCCATAAAGGCCGCCAGTTATACGGGCTTTATGAAGCGCAGAAAAATCATCCGCAACCCACGCGTTTACTGGTTGTCGAAGGTTATATGGACGTGGTGGCACTGGCGCAATTCGGCATTGATTATGCTGTAGCGTCGTTAGGCACCTCGACCACTGCTGAACACGTTCAGCTGCTTTACCGTTCAACCGATACCGTGATTTGCTGTTATGACGGTGACCGAGCCGGACGTGAAGCGGCATGGCGTACGCTCGAAACTGCATTGCCTTACATGAATGATGGTCGTCAGCTACGCTTTATGTTTTTGCCTGATGGCGAGGATCCGGACACGCTGGTACGCAAAGAGGGCAAAGCAGCCTTTGAAGCGCGGATGGAGCAAGCTACACCGCTCTCCACGTTTTTGTTCGACAGCCTGATGCCGCAAGTGGATTTGAGCACACGCGACGGCAAGACCAAGCTGGCGACACTGGCGTTACCGCTGATCAGTCAGATCCCCGGTGAAACGCTGCGCATTTATATGCGTCAAACATTGGGTAATAAACTTGGGATTCTTGACGATAACCAGTTAGACAAGCTGATGCCGAAGCTGGCAGAAAGTGGCGTGCTGCCAACTGCCCCTCCGTTGAAACGCACCACCATGCGCGTGTTGATTGCGTTATTAGTGCAGAACCCACAGTTTGCCTCCATCGTGCCTACACTGGATGGATTAGAGCAGTCGAAAATGGCGGGTTTACCGCTATTTGTGGAGTTAGTCAGCCGTTGTACAGAGAATCCTGGCTTGACCACCGGACAGCTACTAGAGTTATATCGCGGAACAAATTTTAGCCAGACCCTTGAAACACTGGCCACCTGGAACCACATGATAGTGGATGAAGAGGCGGAAGAAGTGTTCCAGGATTCACTGGCGAGCATTTACGATTCCGCGCTCGAACAGCGCCTTGAAGCGCTGATCGCACGCGAGCGAACTGAAGGCTTAAGCGCCATCGAACGCCGCGAATTCTGGGCTTTAAGCCAGGCATTAGCGAAAAAATAAGATTTTAACTGGGTCTGAACGGCAAGCACGTTAAAAACCGCATTCTGGCTCAGTCATTTCCGGATTGTTAGACGCGATAAGCGAACCGGAAAACAAACAGCTCAAGATTTAGAGGCATTAACGTCGCAGCCAGTTTCAGTGCTGCCAGCGCGCAGCACCCGGAGCGTACTGAAGTACGTGAGGAGTGCGAGCACTGCCAGCGCTGAAAATGGCAAGTAAGTTAGCCTCGGAAAGAACACAAGCGGCTTAAGTGCCGATTATATGAGGGCAAAGGCCCTGGCCGCGATGTAGGCAGCGGCAAAAACACAACGCCTTCACTGTTATAGTTGGCTCGCGCCGACCGACACCAATCTAATTAACAGAAGTGTGGATACCGTCTTATGGAGCAAAACCCGCAGTCACAGCTTAAGCTACTTGTCACCCGTGGTAAGGAGCAAGGCTATTTGACCTATGCTGAGGTCAATGACCATCTGCCGGAAGATATCGTCGACTCCGATCAGATCGAAGACATCATCCAGATGATTAATGACATGGGTATTCAGGTTGTAGAAGAAGCGCCTGATGCTGATGATCTGATACTGAATGAAAACAGCTCCGATACTGACGAAGATGCCGCAGAAGCCGCCGCTCAGGTTTTATCCAGTGTTGAATCTGAAATTGGCCGTACTACCGACCCGGTGCGCATGTATATGCGTGAAATGGGTACCGTTGAACTGCTGACGCGTGAAGGCGAAATTGACATCGCTAAGCGCATCGAAGACGGTATCAATCAGGTCCAATGCTCTGTAGCCGAATATCCGGAAGCGATCACCTATCTGCTCGATCAGTATGATCGCGTAGAAGCGGGCGACTATCGACTGTCAGACTTAATCATCGGATTCATCGATCCTAACGCGGAAGAAGATATCGCGCCGACCGCCACGCACGTGGGTTCTGAGTTATCTCAGGAAGATCGGAATGACGACGAAGAAGAAGATGAAGAGGATGATGACAGCTCTGACGACGATAATTCTATCGACCCAGAACTGGCTCGCGAGAAGTTTGGCGACCTGCGTACGCAGTACGAAACGACGCGTACCGTCATCAAAGCCAAAGGCCGCAGCCATGCTGACGCCGTTGCTGAAATCCAGAACCTCTCTGAAGTGTTCAAGCAGTTCCGCCTGGTACCGAAGCAGTTCGATTACCTGGTAAACAATATGCGTGAAATGATGGAGCGCGTGCGTACGCAAGAGCGCCTGATCATGAAGCTGTGTATTGAACTGTGCAAAATGCCGAAGAAAAACTTCATCACGTTGTTTACCGGCAACGAAACTAACCCAAGCTGGTTTAAAGCCGCGCTGGCTATGAACAAGCCATGGTCAGAAAAACTGCTGGAAGTTGAAGATGATGTGAATCGTTCGCTGTACAAACTGCAGCAGATCGAAGAAGAAACTGGCTTGACCATCGAGCAGGTGAAGGACATCAACCGTCGCATGTCAATTGGCGAAGCGAAAGCGCGTCGTGCGAAGAAAGAGATGGTTGAAGCGAACTTACGTCTGGTTATCTCCATCGCGAAGAAATACACCAACCGTGGTCTGCAGTTCCTCGATCTGATTCAGGAAGGCAACATCGGCTTGATGAAAGCGGTTGATAAGTTTGAATACCGTCGTGGTTATAAGTTCTCAACTTACGCGACATGGTGGATTCGTCAGGCTATCACCCGCTCTATCGCTGACCAGGCGCGCACCATCCGTATTCCGGTGCATATGATTGAGACTATCAACAAACTCAACCGTATTTCGCGTCAGATGCTGCAAGAGATGGGTCGCGAACCGACGCCGGAAGAGTTGGCTGAACGTATGCTGATGCCGGAAGATAAGATCCGCAAAGTGCTGAAAATTGCTAAAGAGCCAATCTCTATGGAGACGCCGATTGGTGATGATGAAGATTCGCATCTGGGCGATTTTATCGAAGACACCACGCTGGAGCTGCCGCTGGATTCCGCAACCTCGGAAAGCCTGCGCTCAGCTACCCACGACGTGTTGGCTGGCCTGACTGCGCGTGAAGCGAAAGTTCTGCGTATGCGTTTCGGTATTGATATGAACACCGACCACACGCTGGAAGAGGTAGGCAAACAGTTTGACGTAACGCGTGAGCGTATTCGTCAGATCGAAGCCAAGGCGCTGCGTAAACTGCGTCACCCAAGCCGCTCTGAAGTACTGCGTAGCTTCCTCGACGATTAATCGTTGTCGAGACGAAAAAACCCCGGCTTGCCGGGGTTTTTTATTGCCTGAAAATCAGTGTTTCACGCGTTAATCTGCAGCCAGTCATGCAGTTGGCGATAAGATTCGACCATCTCTTCCAGCGTCGCACGATTCAAACCGCTCGGATTGGGCAGCACCCACAGACGCGTTTCACCCAGCGTTTGCGACTGTTCGCCCCACTCGACCTTGCGCTGGCGAAACGCTTTCTGAAAAGCATCCTTGCCCAACACCGCCAACGCACGCGGCTGATAGCGGAGAATCTTTTGCTGCAAACGTGAGCCACCGTCGCGAAGCTCATCACCGCCTAGCTCATTAGCCTGCACTGTCGGACGCTCAACCAGCATCGTGATGCCACAGCCGGTTTCCATCAGCCGCTGCTCCTGTTCGGGTTTAAGCAACTCACGCGTAAAGCCAGCCTGATATATCACTTTCCAGAAACGATTACCGGGATGCGCAAAGTGAAATCCGGTGTGCGCCGACGACTTGCCCGGATTAATGCCACAGAACAGTACCTGTAAATCAGGCGCAATGATGTCGCGGATATCGTGCTCACTCATGCAGCCTCCAGTCCGGCGCGTTGTTTAACCGATCGACGGCTGCTTGCTAACATAGTGCGAGCCTCCTCATGGTCCGGACAGGCGCGTGCCATTGCTACCGCGCCTACCATCTCAGCCAATATCGTGGTGGACGCGTCGTCCGCGTGCGGATGATTGAGTTCACGTAGCGTCATTGCCAAACGCTGCCGCATCGCTTCTCGTTGCTGGGAAAATAGCGTGCGCGCCTCGACCGGCAAATGCGCCATTTCACTTATCAGCGCAGGAAGCGGACAGCCTTCACCCGGCGTGTTGCAATGCTGCTCAGACAAATAGTTATCAATCAGCTGATTCAGTCGTTCAGCGGGATCGTTGATTGAAGTGATACCCGCAAAGCGGCGCGCTGAATCGGTAAACATTTCAGCAATCACCGCTTGCACCAGATCCTCGCGAGAAGCGAAATGTGCATAAAATCCGCCGTGTGTTAAGCCCACGCGCTTCATCAGCGCTGCGACGCCAATGCTTTCAGTTCCGTTCTCGCGCATCACCACAGAGGCCTCATCCAAAATGCGCTGTCGTGTACGCGCTTTATGGCTCAGCTTTTCCATCTTTATTGACTCCGACATCGTTGATGGCAATCAGTGTAATTATTACAACCATCATATTCTAGCTTGACGGTAAATATTATGATCGTCATATTAAACCACGTAAATATGATAACCATCATCCAGAGGAGCATTCCATGTCACAACAATTGGCTTTGATCACCGGCGCATCAAGTGGTATTGGCGCGACCTATGCAAAACAACTGGCAGCACACGGCACAAACCTGATTCTGGTGGCGCGCGATGAAGCCAGGCTCAAGGCATTGGCACAATCACTGCGCGAGGCGCACGGCGTTGAAGTCGGCGTATTAGTTGCAGACCTAACCAGGCACGATGATTTGCAAAGAATCGATCGCGAAATCCAGCAAAATAATGCAATTACTCTTTTGATCAACAACGCTGGCATGACAGTAGAAGGCGAATTTCTTGACGGTGACATCGCGAAAATACAAACGATGCTAACGTTGAATATCGTTGCGCTGACGCAGCTGGCCCACAGTGCAGCCCAGGTATTTCGTGCACGTCACACTGGCACGATTGTGAATATTGCTTCGGTGCTAGCGCTGGTGAGCGAATCGGCAAATGGGGCGTACAACGCCAGTAAAGCGTATGTGCTTTCCCTGACTCGTAATCTGCATCGCGAATTAGCCGATAGTGGTGTGCGTGTGCAAGCTGTACTGCCCGGTTTAACGCGTACCGAGATCTTTGAGCGCGCAGGAAAATCTATCCACGAACTTCCGGCAGAGATGTTGATGGAAGTGGACGATTTAGTCTCGGCAGCGCTACGTGGACTTGATGCCGGTGAGTTGGTGACTATCCCATCCGTGGAAGATATGCAGCTTTGGCAAACGTACGAAGAGGCACGCATCGCCATATTGCCCTTCATCTCGCTCAACAAGCCTGCATCACGCTATTTGTAGCATTGGCAAACTTTCGAATGAGCCTGGTCTCAAAAAACCAATGATGATTGGGCGCTTAATAAGCGATAAAGCATGGGATGATAGATTTTTCTATTTGAGATCAAAGAGTCAGCCATTGCTGTAATTTTCACCAACCAAATGGTGAACTCTGGATCACCCTAACAAGATACTCTATAATCCCCGCTCCGCTGGCCCCTTAGCTCAGTGGTTAGAGCAGGCGACTCATAATCGCTTGGTCGCTGGTTCAAACCCAGCAGGGGCCACCAAATTTAGTGACGAAAATCATACACTTAAGCCACCTAAGCCGGTGGCTTTTTTGTTTCCGCTTTTTGAAGTGGCGATGAAATGGCGATGGAATTTTACCTACATCGCGCCCTGCCCTCAAAATTTCGAGCAAACTGCCGATAGGGCTATGGTTATCATTTCGTTTTTTGAACAAGGAGTTCACTATGAAAAAGATCTTTGGGTTGGCAGTTCTACTATGCTCTTTTGCCGCGCAGGCTGGTTTCATACACCCTATGAAATTTGATGGTTCAGAGGCACAAAAACAGGAAGTAATAAACTTCATACAAGCAAGAGTAAAAGCTGATTACTGCGACGGGCAGTTAGATATGTGTCAGCCCACAACCTTGCGCATGATGGAGCAGCAAAACCTTTCGGCTTTCAAAAAGCTAACTAAGGCGCAAGACAGAAAAGTGCTGGATCGAGTAATCAAAGATTATTGCGATGGGAGTTTAGATATGTGCAATTACACAATTATCGAAATGATGTATCAGCAGAACTTAAAAGCTAGTGGCGAACAGCTCACTTGGTAAAAAAATAAACCACCGGCTTTTCGGTGGTTTATCTTCTAACTCAATGTAATGCTAATGACTGCTGGCCGTGTTGATTGTGGGGCGCCACCATATTCACTGTGCCGGGGCAAACAATCATTAAAGCAATTGATTCATGCGTTTTGAAAGTGCAACTGCAATTGATATTCGTGCACTGGTGATAGCGCTCTTTAGTTTCTTTTGAAATATATCTGCTGCTTTTGGCGTGTGCTGCGTTCTGACATAGCGGGCAATGCATCATCGGTGGCGTCTCCCTGTTGGCTCGTAACTTTAATACGGCAAATTCACCAAAAGAGCAACAAAATTCACTTATTGTGAATTTTAGTTTTCATCTACGGCTTGATAGTCAACATCCGAAAGTAATACCTCGAACTCCAGCTGCGTGGTGTAACCCCCACTGCTTAGGTTGTGCGTCACCTTGCTGATAAGCCATGGTTGGGCGTCGATCACTGATTTAAAGCCGCTGACTTTAACCGGCGTTTCCGGGTACAGGTCGGCGCGCCCCATAGCCAGCGTGAGCGAAAACTCTGCCACACCTCGCTGCAGTTTCTCCCACTTCGCCTTTGCCGCGCTCATTGCAGTTTTCTGGCTGGAAAAGACTGTCGTTAACGTAAGTACGTTGTCCTGGCTGCCTTCTAAGTAATTACCTTCTTTTGCTTCTGGCACTTTCTCCTTCTTTGCGGTGGTCTTCTTCGCGTCAGGGTGCACCACGGTGCTCTGCTGCTGTGCTTTTGGCTTGCGCTGCAGCTTCACTTTCTTCGGCTTCGGGTCTTTGGTGTACAGCCAGCTCGCCGACACGCCGGTGTAAGCACCGCGATCGGCAATGCTGAAACTGTGCTGGTCGCCGTCTTTGCGTGTGATGGTCATCTGCGGGATCGGCTTGCCGCTGAGGGTGACGCCGTTCCCCGGCCGGATAAACAGCAGCCGCCCGGCCTTTATCGCCGCAACCGCGCCATACAGCGTGGCAAGGCGGGTTAAAAACTTCGCATCGGTTTCCTGCGTCTGGTCGATGTGCGCTACCGAAATCGCTGCAAAGCCGTCGGCCAGCATGGCTTTCAGGTTGTTGCGTCCGGCAATCTGCTCGACGATCGCGCCCAGTGTGGTGTCGTGATAGGACACCTCGCGCCGGGAATTCAGCGAGCCGCGAAAGTCAGCGCTGCGGGCGCGGATGGTCATGGTGTCCGGCGCACCGTGGTGCTCGACTTCATCCACGGTAAACGTGCCTTTACCTATCAGCGCCTGCCCCTTCCAGCCGAGAAACAGCAAAAGCTCAGCGCCGCGCACCGGCATTGCCAGTTTGCCGTCGGCGTCGTCCAGCTCAATGTCGAGCTGATCAGCCTCAAAGCCGCGGTTATCGGTGAGAGTTAGCGAAATCAGCCGGTCGCGCAGGTTGGTCGTCACGTCCTTAGAGTTCACCTTGAGCAAAAAATCCGGCGTCAGGCGTGAGCCCATCTGCACCGGTAAGCCACTGATGCCGGTCATCCGAACAGGCCTCCCGCCGATGAAACCAAGCTGCCCGCCGCTGATTTTGCGCTGTCGATGGCCGTGGTGATTTGCTCTGGCAGATTACTCACGCCACCGATCAAACCGTTAGCCTGCTTGTTCAGGTCGCCAAACATCGAGGTGAGCGATTCATCCACACGCTTGAGGTTCAGGGTAAACATGATTTTGCTGGCCGCGCCGTTGGGGAAAAACTCGCTGTGCGTGTTCGAAATGCCCTCAATCACGTACATGCCGTAAATCATGCCGCTGCCGCCAATCAGCGGCCACGCCATGCCCTGATCGGCCAGCAGGCGCACCGTCATCAGTGAAACCGCGCCGCCGGTGATTTCCGGGCGCAGCTCACCCGACAGCGTGATTTTCTCATCGCCCACGCCGATAAACTGCGCCGCCGGTCGCTGCCCGATACGGCTGTTCGTCGGCCAGCGGTAGTCGATATTCTGCTGCAGCTCGCCGTAGGGCAGCGTCTGCCGCATGAACGGCATCATGCCGTAAATCATCATCATCGTTTAATCCTCCCAGCTCATTTTGCTGCGGTTCTGCGCCTGCCGGTTGCGCTGCTCTTTCGCCTGATGCTGCGCCATCAGCGCCAGCGCATCGTCTTTGGTCATGCCTTCGTACATCTTGATTTCATACTGGTAGGTGTTCTGGCTGCGATCGGTAAAACCGCCACCCGCAGACGGTGCAGACACCGGGCGATACGGCGCGCCGCCGGTTGCCAGACTGTACTGCAGACCATTGGTTTCCACGCCCGCGCCGCCGGTCGCCAGCGGATCGGGTGACGGCACTTTGTCTTTAATACCGCTGGATTTGGTGTCGATAACGCCGAGCTTTTCCAGCACCCAGTCGATGCCGGCGCGTAGCTGATCGAGTGCGAGGCTCGGGATTTTCAACGCTCCGGCCAGCATGTTGCCGAACTTCTTGCCCATCTCACCGGCCGATGCCAGCTCCGACTGAGTGGACTTCACCGGCTCCAGCAGGCGGCCGAACCATTCCCACAGCTCTTTCACCTTGCCGCCCAACCATTCAAACGGCGGTTTGAGCGAGCCAAACGACTCACCAATCGGACCCATCGCGGCGGTAAAGCCTGCGGCGACGCCCGACATAAAGGCGCTGATAGGCTCCCAGTATTTACGCACCAGCAGCGCACCGGCGACGATAGCCGCACCGACAGCCAGCACCGGCAGCGTGATTGCGCCGAGCACCGTGACAATCGCGCCACCGGCAATGCTGAATCCGACGCTCAGCATGCCCGCGCCCGCGATAAGCGCATTGATGCCCATCATTACCGGCCAGACAACCAGCCCCACGCCACCGAGCACCGCCGCTACTCCGGCAATCGCACCGGTTACCATCACCAGATTGGACGCGAGGGTGGGATTTTTAGTCACCCACGCATCAAGCTTTTCAATCCACTTCGTCGCGCTTTTGGTCATTACGCGAAGATGGCCATCCATCCCTTTAAAGGCATTAAAGCGCAGCCCCTCAAACGATCCCTTAAGCTTCGCCACGTCGCCCGACAGGTTATCGCGCAGCGTGTTGCCCATGCGCTCGGCCGCGCCGGTGACATCGCCGAGCTGGTTTTTCACGCCTGCCAGCGCGCCGAGAAACGCCGGTATCTGATCAACGGATAAATCTTCGACCGGTGTACCGAACAGCGAAATCGCCGCGTTAGCCCGCGCGGCCGGGTCTTTAATGGCAAGCAATCCCTTTGCCGTCTTCTGCATCGCCACGCGGGCTTTATCACCGCCACTGGCAATATCACGTGACATCTTTTTCGCGTTGAGGCCAATTTCCTGATAGGCGGCGACACTGTTTTTTGACATGTCCGAGCCGCGAATGCTGAATTCCTTTACCGCGTCACCGGTCTTGTCGAGCGCGAACTTGCCCTGCTTCGACATATCAACCAGCAGCGACATGGCTTCCGCGCCGGTGAATCCCATATTGCGGAAGTGTGTTGAATACTCGTGCAGGATTTCGGGCATCTCGCCGCGCATGCCCGCCGATACGCGCTGCATGCCGGAAACGATGAGATCCAGCGCCTCGTCGCTGTTGGCCGCCAGCTTGTTTTTCATCATGATCGCGGCAATCTGAATGCTTTCGGCGGTGTCGGTGCCGAAAGTGGACTGCATATCCAGCGCCTTACGGGTGATGCGGTCTAACTCCGCTTCGCCCACGTTACCCAGTGTGCCGAGCGTGCTGCGTACCGCCGACACCGCATCGGTGATTTGCTCGATGTCGCCGTTCACGCCCGACGCATTGATGCGCTGAATGGCTGCGGTGTACTCGCCACCTTTTGCCGCGCTTTCGCCCTGGCGGGCGGCAATCAGCGCGCCGCTGTGCTGCGTCTGTATTTCTGGCGCCATTAACCGGCTACCGGCATAGAGCGCGGCTGTCCCTCCGGCAAACGCGGCCGCGCCACCGTTGCGCACCTTCGCGGATAACTCCTGCCCGCGCCGGTAGCGCTCGCTGACGCGGTTGAGCCGTTCCTGCTGTGAGTTGAGGCGCTGCAGCTCCAGCTTTTGCCGGTTGAGGTTCTGGGTTGCCTGCGCGGCGGCCTCTTTCAGTCGCCGCTGCTCGCTGCTCAGGTTACGCGTTGAAATGCCCGCCGCCGCCAGCGCGTCGCGCTGCTGCTGCACCGACAGGCGCAGCGAGTTTGATTTGGTCTGCAGCGCGGCCGCTGCCTGCTTTGCCTTCTCCAGCTCGCGCGCCTGCTGTGCGGTGGGGCGGGCGGTGTTGCGAAACGTCACGGCCAGCGCTTCGGCCTCGACTTTGGCGCTTTTCAGCTTTTGCTGCGTAACGGCCAGCTGTGCGCTGGTCTGGCGGAAACCGTCGATTTTCCCTGCCTGCACATCCAGATCCCGGATGTTGTCCTGCGTCTGGCGGATGCCGGTCGCAAGTCCTTTAGTGGCAGTCTGCACGGCTTTGAAAGGTCGCGATGCACGGTCTACCGCGTTCAGCAGCACCTGCACCTTGAGGTTATTGCTCATACGGGTCTGCTCCGCTGCGGATCAAGGCTTTGTGCCGCCACTCCAGCAGTTCGGCCAGCGGCATGGCGTACATCTCGGAGGGCGGCCAGTGGAATATCGTGGCGACATCGGCCATCAGGTCGTTGACCGTCAGGCCGCCCGGCCAGGCTATTCGGCCGACTTCGAGGTTAAAAAAACAATCACCTTGCCGCCGAGCGAAATCAGGTCAACCGGATCGAGGTTGTTACACTCCGCCTTGGTCAGCGAAGGCGAGGTGATGCGCGGCAGCACGGTCAGCAGCGCGTCAACGTCCGACTGACACAAATCCGCCAGGCGCACGCCGCGCAGGCTTCCGGCGGTTGGTTTAATCAGCTCAACCTGTGTAATCTCGGTGTCACCACGCTTAATTGGGGTTTCAAAAATGACGGTATTTTCATTCTGTTCCATATTTGTGTTCTCTATTCACTGTAGTCAGGGAAGGCCAGCACCGAACGGAGCTGGCATCTGTGTTAAACGAGGCCGATGTTCTTGCGGCGCTGCTCAAGGCGGTCAACGCCGTTGACCTTTTCCACCATGTTGATGGTGTCGATCTCAATCAGCTCTTTGCCGTTCCACGTCAGCTTGAAATAGGTGTTCTTACTGGTGATTTTGGTTTCAGTGTCCTCGCCCTGTTTGGCTTCGCCAAAGTCAAAGCTCTGGTGCTTGCCGCGAACCTCGACCTCGACCGCGATTTCTTCGCCGGTGTCGTCGCGCTGATACGAGCCGGTAAAGCGCATCGGGACAGCGGATGCGCCCCACTGTGAGAGCACCAGCTCATCAATGCCGCCGATAGTCCATTCCATATCAAGCGCGTCATCTTCCAGCCCGTTGTCGATGAAGGCCGCACCGCTCATGCCACCTGCGCGGTACGCGTCGAGCTTGCGCGCCAGCTTCGGCAACGTCACGGCGGTGACAACGCCCTGATAGCTGTTTGCGTCGTTGAACAGGTTCATGCCTTTTAATTTGCGTGGCAGTGCCATTTATCCGGCTCCTTAGCTGTTTACGGATGCGGCGAAAGTCGCCAGATAGCTGTCGGTAATGCGCTGGCGGAACGTTAAATCTTCCAGCGGCGGAACCGGCGTGTAGTCGTAGTCGATAAAGAGTTTGCCTGCTTTCAGGGTGTCTTTATCGTTGGCGCTTTCGTCATACCAGGCGGACGCGCCTAGCAGATAACCGGCGCTCACCAGCTCGCGGAATTTGGCGTTGATGCCCGCGATAATCTCTTTCACCAGCACCGGCGTCAGCGGCTTATCGACAGCCCACATGTGCGCCTCGGCGATGGTGTCCGCCAGCACCTGCGCGGTGCGGGTGTAGTTCTCGAACTGGAACAACGGGTCATCGCTGCAAGTGCGGTTACCCCAGAAGCGGAAACCGTCCTTGCGGATAAGCGTGGTGACGTCCGCCTCGTTGAGTAAATCGGCATCAGTGCCGACCTGCTGCAAGTCCCAGAACACCGACGCGGAAATCCCGGTTACGCCGTTAACGCCGACGTTTGACAGGGTTTTATGCCAGCCGGTGTCGTTGTCGATTTTGGCGCGCAGGCCCAGCGCGCGGGCGGTGGCGTAGGCCACGTCCGATTTGTTGGTGGTGGTGTTCCACGCAAGGAAATCCGGCCAGATCACCATGATTTCGCGCTGGCTGAAATTCTGGCGGTACAGGCGGGCGTCTGAAATGGTGCTGCATTCCCACGCCGACACGTAGGCGAAGGCGCGCAGCTGCTGCGCGATACTGGCAAGCGCGGTCGCCACTTCCAGTGAGTCGAGTCCCGGCACGCCGATGATACGCGGCTTCACGTCGAGCTGTGTCTGCGCGGCGAGCAACGCTTTCATGCCGGTGTACTGGCCGTTGAGGTCAGTGCCGCCGATGATGTTGGAAATGGTTTCGGCTTCGTCGTCGCCTTCGGCCACGCGCACCACGACGGTGACGGGCTTCGACTGATCGGCGATTGCCTGCAGCACGGCGGCGAGCGTGCCTTTGACGCCAGCTTTGCCGACTGCGCCCTGAACGTTGGTGATAAGCACCGGGGTATTGAGCGGAAAGGTTGCCGCGTCCGCATCGTCGGCGGTGCAGACTACGCCGACAATAGCGGTGGATACGGTAGAAATGGTGCGCGTGCCGTCGTTGACTTCGACAACCCGGACACCGTGATGATAATCGGCCATCTGTTGCACTCCTGATTAAAGGTGTGCTCAGAGTGTCAGGTCAGGCGGGGCGGCGCATGCGGTTGCGGTTTGCTCATGGATCAGCGGACAAAAGAAAAGCCCCTCAGGGCTTTCTCATCAGACGGGCTTTGCCGGCCACTCAATGTTTGGCGCGTCAGATTCATTTATAGCCTGCACCGCCTGAATATACTGCATCCACTTTGTCAGCAGCGCCTTATCATCGTCAGTGATGATGCCAAGCATAAGCTGGGTCTGCCATGCCTGTGTAAAGGCATTGGCCTCGGCAATACGTACCGACTTTTCATCCTTTGCCGCTCTCACCGCAGCCGCTTGCTGTGCGGCTTCATCAGTCACCCAGGCTTCTCCATTCCACACATCAAATGCCGTGACGGGTTTTAACACTGTTGTGTCTGCCGGGTAATCGCCCGGCTGGCTGATTTCAACAGGTTCACCAGTTACTATGCAATATACAATCTCTCCACGATGATCGGCCACCTGCTTCCAGATTCCGCCACGAAATACGCTGACTTTTCCCGCCACCCCGGCCAATGGAGCCTCAGCGGTTGAGTGCGCTGGGATGCCTACTCCCTGTGCAAGAATTTCCTGACTGCTGCCGGTGTAAAGGCCGGTTTTGGGATCGAAGTTAAACACAGTGAGTAAGCCCGATGACGTTGCCAGCCCTTCTTTATCAAGCGTAACGTTATTTTCCGATACCATTATGCGGCCCTTACAATGTAATTAAGTGCGATGTTACGCGGGCGGTTCTCAGCTGCCGTTGGAACCTGACGTGATGCATCCATTCCTGAAGTTCTCCCGGCATTGCTTCCGCTCTGAGGCTGAAGAACGGTGCCCGCATCTAATGCCACATCAAAAAAGACGCCTGATGAAGCACCACGAAATGCATAGAAGTTAGACCCCATAACCTGGCCTGTCAGGTTGCGCATCGCATCCCCTTGACTGGTGCCGATGCCTCGCCCTGAATCAACCCCACGCCCGTCATCCCATCCACGAATAAATTCACCGCGTAAATCCAGTAGCTTAAGCGCCGGATATACCTTTGCCAGTTGCGGATAATCAGTCGCGCTAAACGCAGCACCGTTGCATTTAAGCCAGCCTGCGGGCGGCGTAGCAGTAGGCCACGGTAATGGCACGCCAACGGGTAGCGTAGAACCATCTCCTAAACCAAGGTTTTTAAGAACGTTGCCAATCAGGCCGGCGCTTTTAATTTCAGCAAGTGCATTTGCTATCTGCAGGTACTGACTGTGCGGATTAGCTGAATCTGCGTGCTTCTTCATTACGCTGTCGGTGTAGGCCTTAACCTCGATCACAGCGTCATCAGCGTACTTACGCGTCGCCAGCACCACGGACGGATCGATTTTCAGCGTTACCGCGCTGGTACTGTTCACAATAAGAATCATGCGCACTGTCTGCGTGCGCCCGCTACCCTCGGCAAGCTGCGGCTTGTAGGTCTCTGCGCAGTTCGCCACAGCAATCAACACGCCGTCAGCGTCATAAAGCCCAATCTCACGGATCCAGAAACCGCCGTCGCTCTCAGGGATTATCTGCTCGGCAATAATCTGATTGCTGTTCAACGCGTCAATCGACAACGAGTTAAGCTGTGCACGACGTTTCTCGCCGATGAGCTTCGTCTGCGCCGGGTCTGGCGTGGGCAGCGTGCCGCCACCGTCACCGACGGCCATTTCTTTAAGGTCGACTTTAGTGCCGAGTGCGGCAGCGTTCGCCAGCTTAGCCGCGCCCTGATTGGTCAGCAGGGCAAAATATTTAGTTGTCATGCGCTCACTTCCGTCAGGTCGATAAGATGCACCGCCGCACCGGAATAGACCGGCCCGCCGACGCTGATAAGTTCAGGGGTGTAAGGATAAACAGTCAGCTCGTCGCCGCTGTAGCTGGCAACGGCAACCGGGATTGCACCATTCGCATCGAGATTGATGGACAGCCCGATGAGATGGCGGCTGCATGGTTTGGCGTCGGCTATCAGGCGCTCCAGCTCGTTGTACATTTCCTCGGTGATGCCGGTATCGAGCACACCAACATCAAGGCGAAACGTGCCAGGTGCTTCATTTGTCTTCCACCATTCCAGCACCCGGATCAGATAGCCCAGCGGCTCTACCACGCGCCGGATAGCGCCAATAGTGCCTTTGTGCCGGTGTACGTAACGCGCGGCCGCCACCACGTCGCGCTTTGTGGATTCGCTCCAGCCCGAATCCCAGCGGTCAACCGACCACGCCCACGCCAGATAGGGCAGCAGCGCCAGCGGGCAGGTTTGCGGGTTCCACAATTGACGCAGCGGCACATGCATCGTGCTGATACTTGCCAGCGCCTCAGCGGCGGCCACTTCCAGCGCCGACGAACCGGTGGGCAGCAGGCGATCACTCATCGGAACCCCCGACGCTCAGCGTGTAGCCGGTGCAGTACGCGGCCTGCGTTTTATCGAGCACCACGTCGGCGGCGGGCTGGATCAGGTTGACGCGCTGCACGCCCTCAACGTGAATGGCCGCATACAGCGCCGACAGCCGAATGTCGCGCCCGAGCCGCTTCTGCGCCGTAACGTACGCGGCAAGCTTCGCCTCAGATGCCGCCCGCACCGGCTCCGCTTCAGGACCAGGGTAAATAAAGATTTCGGCCTCGATCGCGTAGTTCACGATGTCCGCCGACCGCACGTTCACGCGGTCAGCCACCGGGCGCACGTTCTCATCGTTCAGCGCCTTATCGATCACGGCCAGCAGGTCAGCGGCGGCCGTGCCGTCACCCTCGCGGGCAAGTACCGTCACGGTGACAACGGCAGGCGACGGGCTGATCGCGGACGCATCCGCCACGCGGCCGTCGGCGCTGCGCGCGTGGTATTCATATGCGCCGGTCGGACCGGCCACGCTCAGCCCTTCAAACGCGGCGGCGATGCGGGCGCGGTAATCGTCGTTGCTTTCCATTACCGCCGCCGTCGGCGGAATGGTGGTGTTGTCGGCCGGTGTGATGGTCAGACGCTCGACGCCGTTGTTTGCGCCGAGCTGGTCGAGGTCAGCGTCCAGCGCATACGCCACCATGACGCCTTTTGCCGCCTCGTTGATGCGCTGGCGCAGCAGCACTTCGCGATAGGCATTTTCCTGCAACAGCTTGACGATGGGTTCTGATTCGAGCGACAGCGTGCGTGCAATCGCCTCGCGCTGTTCTTCGGGATAGAGCGAAATCAGCGTGGCTTTGCGCTCGGCCAGCAGGGTTTCATAGTCCAGCGTTTCCACCACGACGGGCGCGGGCAGCTGGCTCAGGTCGATGGTTGCCATGTTCTCAGCTCACAGGAACGGTTAGGGAAAAGGGTTGCGTGGTGTCGGTGCGTGCGCCGGTCAGCTCGACCACCATGCCGCCGTTGAAATCAGACTCAAAGTTGATAGCGGTGAGTTTGACGCGCGGCTCCCACTGCAAAATAGCCACGTAACAGGCCGACATGATCTGCAGGCGCAGTGCTTCGTTCTGCGGCATTCCAATCAGTGCCGACAGCAGCGAACCATAGCGGCGGCGCATCACCCGCGAACCGAGTGGCGTGATCAGGATGTCGCGCACCGACTGCCGGATGTGCTCGATGTCATTCAGCGCCGCGCCGGTGTCGCGGTTCATGCCGGTATATTTTGCCGCTGTCATATTGGTGTCCCCGTCTGGCCGCCGCTGTCGCCCGGATGTTTATGCAGGTGCAGCACTTTGCCGTTTGAACTCAGCGAGCCGCCGGTATGCGTAACGTTGCCTTTCATCGTGCCGCCGTCGGTGACGTCGAGCTGCGCGGTTCGCAGTAGCTGCGTGCATTCAACCAGAGGCGTATCGAGCAACACCTGCACCGCTGCGCTGATGGTGGCGGTCTGAATGCCGCTGGCCGCCAGCGCACCGGTCGCCGGTTCATATTCGATCACCGCGCCGTCGGGGAATGACCAGTGCAGCGCATCGGCAGAGGCAGACGGGGCGGGATTATCGTCAGAGAAAATGCCTGGCAGAACAAAACCGGTTTCGAGTTCGCCACCGAGACATAACACGAGCACCTGCTCGCCCACCGACGGCGCATTCCACGAACGGGTTTTACCCGCACGCGCTGTAAGCCAGTGAAGCCAGCCGGTTGTGTTGTTTCCTGTATCCACGCGGCATAACCCGTCGTCCAGATTTACGGCGGACACGGTGCCGATGCGTATCAGGTTGCGCAGCAGGCGCAGGATTTCTGCTATCTGTTCGTTCATGGGCATTAGTGTCACGTTGGAGGATAAGGGCGGCAATACATTGCCGCGCGCTCATCAATGGCAGGACAGATCAGTGGGATAATCGGGTGATGATTTCAGTTTCGATGAGCTGCATCTCGTGCTCGCTCACCCCCAGCAGCGGGCGCGCTTCGTATCGCACATCTTTGCCTTTACGCGACGGGCGATCGCGCAAGCCATAATGATGCACCCGCACCATGCGTTGCACTTTTCCGGCAAACTCGACCACCGCCTCATTCGTGGTTGCCCGCGCCTTCAGATATTTTGCCGTGCGCAGCCTGGCAAACATCTCGCGCTTTACCCGGCCTTTCTTGCCGCGTATCGGCTGCTCTTTGCGCGGCTTGTACGGCGTGCCGTCCGGTGACTGTTGGCGCTTGATGTTTTGCTGCTGGCTGGCGCGCAGCTTCTTCGCGATGTTGCGCGCCATCTCTTTGCGTGACTGTGGCGACAGGGTGCCGATCAGCGCATTCAGGCGGTCATTAACCACCTCTAAGTCGCTCATGACTGCCACTCACTGATGAGCTGGCCGTGCGCATAAAGCTGCAGCGGTCGCACATCATTCTCCGGCAGCGGATTTTCGCCAACGTGATTGACGTGAAGTTCATCGCCGACGCGCTTAACGATCACCCGCTCGCTGAGTTGCAGGTCGATGCTGATATCGCTGGCCGTGTCGCTGATCACGTCCGCCTTGAACGTGAAGCCGCTCTGCTGCTTGTCTTTCGTCGCCATGATGTCGGGTTCATTCATCCGCAGCCATTCCAGCATCGGCACAATCAGCAGGTCGATATCGCCGGTGTAGTCGGTAATCACCATATTCAGCCGGTACTGATATTCAAACGACAGCGAGGTGGCGAGCGTGGACACAATGCGCCCACTGTCGATAAACACGTTCAGACTATCAGGGTTGCGCTGCAGCAGCGGCACGCTGTCGGTCAGCGCCTTGCGCAGTTGTTGCGGTTTCAGCATCGTGTTGCTCCTGGCACTCTTTGATGACTTCAATCTGCAGCCCGCAGGATACGAGCGCCGCCTCAAGCTGGCGGTTATCCGCCGCCAGATCGCCCGCCGTTTTGAGGCTGTTGCCCGGAACCGGGCAGCTTGTCACGCGCGGACAGCCAATCCAGATAATCTCTGGCGCTGGCGAAGGCGGGACGGGTGTGCAGCCGGATAACATCGTCAGGCAGAGCAGCAGCAGACCACTCACGTAAAATCGGACTCGCATCGGTTTCTCTCTGTATGTGTGCTTCGCGGGTTAAGGCTCCGGCGCTGGCGCGCCCCTGCATCAGCCTGAGCGCGGCCTCGCGCCTCTGCTCCTGCAGGTTTTCACTGTTGAGGCGGTTAATCGCTTTGTCGCGGCTCTCGATGCCCGCCGACAGCGTGCCGATGATGCGCTGCGCGCCCGCCAGCTCGTCACTGACCACCGACCAGCGCCAGCCGGTAAAGGCCAGCGCGAACAGCACGACGGCAAGCAGCGTAGTGGTAATGCGCATCACGCCGCCCCCCTGAGACACCACGCCAGCTCGCGCACGCGGCGGTTATCCAGCCCCTGATTAAATACGCCTTTCACGTACACCCAGCGCGGCAGCTGGTAGCAGGCTTCGCGCCAGCGCCCCTCATTAAGCAGATTCACCATCGTTGAGCTACAGGCGTTGCCCGTGCCGATGTTGAAGGCGAGCGACACGAAGGCGTCGTACACCTTTTGAGGCACGACCGTGAAAAGACAGCGAGACAGCGCTTTTTCGGTGCGCAGCACGTTGGCAATAAACGTGCCCGCCGCCTGTCTCTCGGTAATGGTTTTCCCCGGCACGACGCCGACCGTGTTGCCGATGCCGTCCGTCCACTTGTCCGCGTCACATTTGTACGGACTCAGGCGACAGCCCTCATAGTCGGCAATCAGTTTCAGCCCCTCGATCGAGGTGTGCAGCTGCTGAAAGCCTGGCAGCGTGGCAGCGATTGCCAGTACCACGCCGACCGCGCAGCGCTTAACGATTTGCAGATTCATAGTCACCCCGGCTTATGCGCCCGCTCAGGAAAAGCTGATAGGTTTTGCGCCGGTAATACCAGCTCACCAGAAACATGCCGACGCCGAGCACCATGCCGAGCAGCGTTGCCACGTCCTGCAAATCCCACTTGCCGAGCCAGCCCATCACCACCGCCACGCAGTAGGTGATAAAGGCGGTGATGCGCTCCATTGTGATGTTCATAGTCAGTCCCATAGGTTCACGGTTTCACCCGACGAGGATTCCGGTAGCTCGGGCAGGTCAACCGGCCAGCCGTGCGGCAGCACCGCACCGGCGTCAGCGAGGCCGGGATTAGCGGCAAGCACCGATTCCGTGACCTGCTGCGTGCGGCCGTAATAGCGATAACAGATGTCGTCAACCGTATCGCCCTGCAGCGCGTAAACCCGTGTCACAGTAGGCTCACGATGCAGTTAGGCCGCTCACCGACGCGGCTGATGCTGAACCGCGCGTCGCGCCAGTATTCGTCGGCGCTGGCTTCAACGGAGCTGGCTTTGTTTGCGCCGCTGGCGTCGTAACCTCGATAGCGCTCGGCGATGGTGGCGGCGGTGATCGCCTCAACGGCCGCGAGGTAGTAGGTGATTTTCTCGCTTACGCCGTCCAGCGATTCAGCCGGAACGTCGGCAAGCGTTTTGAAGCCCGCCGCCATGCGCTCGGCGCGCCACTCGTACAGCTCGGCGTTGACTTCGGCAATTGCCGTTTTCACCGCCAGCCGCAGGCGCTGCGCGGTGACGGTTCCCTCATAGCGCAGCGATTCGCGCAGTTGCTGCAGGTCGATGTCAGGCCAGAAAAAGGTGTTCTTAACCGGCGGCTCGGCTGTCTCTGCCGGTCGCTGTGCTGCTATTACCAGCGTGCTCATAGTTGGCCTCAGAATAGGTGGGCGGTGGAGGACGGCGCAGACACTGAAAGTGCGTTGCCGTCCTGCCGCCCTGCGCGGGGTCGCGTCCGGTCAGCGGCTGGCCTGCGCCTGCTTTTTCATCGCAGTCGCCAGCCGCTCTATGTCTTTTTTCACGCCGCAGCCCTCGTTGAGCTGCAGCGCGCGTTTCAAGTGGTTCATCGCTTCCAGAGTCCCGCCCGCGTCGCGATACACATACCCGGCGATTTTGTGCAGCTTGGCGCGCACCTGATCGGGCATGTCTTCGGCGTCGGTCAGCCGGATGGTTTCAAGGAGTGGCGCAATATCGACCGCTTCTTTCGCCGTCCAGGCGCGTGTCGCGGCGCTGGCCACCTCTTCGGCCAGCAGGTACGGCAGGCTGTCTCGTTTAAATCCGTCGGGCGGTACCAGACCGTGCGTGAGAGCGTAACGGGCGATTTCGAGCGCGCCGGTTACGTCGCCAGTGTCCAGTCGCCAGATCATGACGGTCATCACGATGGCATCCTGCGCGCCGCGCCCGCTGTTCATCACGCCTGCAATCCACGGCAGGTAATCGGGCAGGAGTTGGCGTTTTAGCTCAGCCTTGCGCTCTACCGAGTGGATTTTTTTCAGTCGGCGCTTGTCCTCGTTGAGTTTCACGAGCATCTGCTCATAGCAGGTGGCGTGGCGCAGCGGATTCGCGTTCCGCTGCGTTTCGGTTTCGGCCTGGACGCGCATCCGGTGACGGCGGGCGGGACTCAGCATGCGTTACTCTCCCGCTTCCGGGGCTGGCGTGGTGGCTGCTGCCGCTTCGCTGAAATCACCGAGTTCGATGTTTTCAATGACGCAGCCCGCCGCGTAGTCTTCCACCACGTAGTCTTCGTTGGCCGACTCGTAGTTCTCGATGCGGTCGCGCTTCGGCACCTCTTCGATGTGGCGGCGCTGCGTGCCTTCCTGCCAGTAAATCGACAGGTTGTCGGTGCGGGTGATCATCATGGAGTTGGCCGGGAAGTACGGCACGCGTACGGCGGGCAGGTTGCCGATGCGCTTCTGGCTGATGATGAGGTCAGCGGCCAGCTGCTCGGTGTTCGCCTGACTCTGGTTGACGATCGGGAAATACTTGTCGGCCAGCAGCTGTCGGCCAACGATGACGACCAGTTCCGGGTCTTCCTGATACCACGGCTCGATCAGGTTGTTGGTGGCATCCATCACCAGCGCGTCAAGGTTGGCGTAGTCGCCGCCTTTACCAATGCGGATGGTCGGTGAAATCACCGCACCTGAACCGTCGGTGATTTTGCTCATCACGCGGGTCGACGCTTCGTTGCGGTACTTCTGCAGCCAGCCCACGGCCACGTCCTGGAGCATCGGATTTGCTGCGCGGTTCGAGGTTTTGGCGCGGTGCGTGCCGTTGAAACCGATCATGATGCGGTCAAGCGCCTGACGCTGAATGATGGCGTCACGCAAGCGGGTCTGGAAATCTTCGTAGCGCGCCCAGAGGTCAAGCGTGTTGTAGCGGATGTGGAAATCGAAGTTCACCTGCACGCACTCATAGCCCTGACTATCCAGCGCGGCAAAGTCCGCGGTTTCGCGCTCGTCGCCGCCAGCGGTGTCCGTGGTGCTGGCAATCGAGCCGGACACGCCCACGCCGATTTTTTCCCCCTTCATTTCCGGCACGGGCACGATGTTGATGCGGGTCAGAAACGCGGACGACTCCTGCACACGGGTCATAAGCTTCTGCGTGACGGACGGCTCGACGCTGAATTTCTTGTTCATGTCGTCAACTTCGACGCCGTTCAGCTCGGCGACGCGGGACATATAGGCATTAAATTTGAAACGGGTTTGCTTGCGCATTGGCTTTCCTGTTTATCAATGTTCGGGTTTATCAGCAGTCGGTCATCACGCTGGTTTTGCTGTCGCCGCCGGTGGCAGACGGACGGCGGTTAAAGTTGCTGTCGGTGCGGGTGAGCGTTTCCTGCAGCGCGCTCAGCGCTTCGCGGTCTTTGCCGGATTCGGCTTCCAGCACATCAAGACGCTCGGTGAAAGATTTTTCCAGCGTTGCCAGCTGCTGCGCGTAGCTTTCACTGTTGTGCTGCACCTGCTCGGCGATGACCGTGACCGCAGCGCTTACGTCGTTAAAACGCTCGTCGTCGGTTTTCTCTTTGCGGGTAAACAGCTCTTTCACGCGGGACAGCAGCGACGGCGCGGCGTCGGCTTCTTCGAAGAACTCAATCAGGGTTTCTTCGGCGGCGGTAAACAGGTTGTCTTTGTCCAGCTTGCGCGACGCCAGCGGGTTGGCTTTCGCCGTGGCGCTGAAACTCAGAATTTCGGTGCCGAGGCTGGCCGGGTCATCGGTAACGGCCAGACCGACCAGATAGGCTTCGCCGGTGTCGGCAAACTTGGTGTTGATTTCAACAGATGTGTAAATCTTCTGGCGCGCTTTGGTCAGATCAATCAGCTCCGGTGTCGGGTCGATGTAGCCAAATAGCGCGAGCTTGCCCGCCAGTGCGCCTTCGGTAATTTCTTCGGCTTCCACTTTCGTCACGTCGCCATAGCGGCGGAACGGGCTGTCGGCAGCGTAGCCCTTAATGTGCTCCATATTGACGCGCGCACCGTACACGGTCGGGTCGTAGTTCTTCGCCATCTGAGAAATCCACTCGCGGGAAATCTCGCGGCCGTCGGTGGTTGCGCCCTCAACAGCGATACGAAAACGCTTTGCTTTGGTTGTTGCCATTAAACAGGCTCCGGTCAGTGGGTTGGTTCGGTTCGGGGTCAGTTTCCCCGTCGCCACCTCATCCCTCAACGAAAGCCAGCCCGCTCACGTACCAGCAAACAGCCAGTGCAGGCGCGCCATTTTCGCCACCGGTAGCCTTATAGGCATGAACATGACACCCGGCACTATCATCAGCGATCCGCGCCGTCAGGCTGCGCTGCTTTACTGGCAGGGATATTCCGTGCGCCAGATTGCGGAAGCGATTGGACAGAAAACGCCGACCGTGCAGAGCTGGAAGCTGCGCGACGAGTGGGACAGCATCGCGCCCATCAGTCGCGTGGAAGCCAGCATGGAAGCGCGGTTGATTCAGCTCATAATGAAAGAGGTCAAGGGGAATGGAGACTATAAGGAGATAGACGCACTCGGCCGCCAGATTGAGCGGCTTGCGCGCGTTGAGCGCTACCGCAGCAGCGGTAATGAGGCAGACTTAAATCCCAACGTACGCAACCGAAATAAAGGCGAACGCCAGCCGGTGATTAAAAACGTGTTCAGCGACGAGCAGACCGACAAACTCACCGGCCTGTTTATGGACGGCTGTTTTGACTACCAGCTCGGCTGGCACAAAGCCGGGCTGGCGCACCGTATCCGCAACATCCTCAAGTCGCGACAAATTGGCGCAACATTCTACTTTGCCCGCGAGGCGCTGATCGATGCACTGACCACCGGCCGCAATCAGATTTTCCTGTCAGCCAGCAAGGCGCAGGCGCACGTCTTCAAGAATTACATTCTCGACTTTGCCCGGCAGGCTGACGTTGACCTAAAAGGCGATCCGATTGTGCTGCCCAACGGCGCACGCCTGATTTTTCTTGGCACCAACGTGCGCACCGCGCAGAGCTACACCGGCAATCTGTACCTGGATGAATATTTCTGGATTCCCAAGTTTCAGGAGCTACGCAAGGTCGCCAGCGGCATGTCGCTGCACAAGAAGTGGCGCACGACCTACTTTTCCACTCCGTCGAGCCTGTCACACAGCGCCTATCCGTTCTGGTCTGGCGAATTGTTCAATAAGGGGCGACGCAACCGTGATGACCGCATCGAGCTGGATCTCTCGCATTCTCACCTGGCGAAAGGCGCGCTGTGCGGCGACGGCCAGTGGCGGCAGATTGTCACCGTTGAGGACGCGCTGACGGGCGGCTGCAACCTGTTCGACATCGATCAGCTGCAGCTTGAATACAGCCCGGCGGAGTATCAGAACCTGCTGATGTGTGAATTTGTCGATGATGAGGCCAGCGTGTTCCCGTTCGCCGAGCTTCAGACCTGCATGGTAGACAGCATGGAAGAGTGGGACGACTTCAACCCTTACGCATTGCGCCCATTCGATTATCGCCCGGTATGGATTGGATATGACCCCTCACACACCGGCGACAGTGCCGGATGTGCGGTGATTGCGCCGCCGCTGGTTGCGGGCGGCAAGTTCCGCGTGCTGGAGCGTCACCAGTGGCGCGGCATGGACTTCGCAGCTCAGGCGCAGTCGATTAAGCAGCTGACGGAAAAATACGTCGTGGAGTACATCGGCGTGGATGCCACCGGTATCGGGCAAGGCGTGTTCCAGCTCGTGCGACAGTTCTTCCCGGCGGCGCGTGAAATCAAATACTCGCCCGAAGTCAAAACCGCAATGGTGCTGAAAGCGAAAGACACTATCAGCAGCGGCCGGCTCGAATACGACGCGGGCCAGACGGATATCACCCAATCCTTTATGGCGATCCGCAAAACCATGACCGCCAGCGGCAACCGCTCAACCTACGAAGCCAGCCGCAGCGAGGAAGCCAGCCACGCCGACGTTGCATGGGCAATCATGCACGCACTCTTAAACGAACCACTTACCGCTGCCAGCGGCGGCGATAACCCTTCATTTATGGAATTTTACTGATGAGTAAACGCAAAAACCGCAAAGCATTCCACGCATCAACCCAGCCCGCGCAGGCATCATCGCAGCCTTTCGAGGCGTTCAGCTTCGGCGAGCCGACGGCGGTACTGGATAAGCGCGACATCATGGATTACGCCGAGTGCATCCACAACGGCCGATGGTACGAGCCGCCGGTCAGTTTTCACGGTCTGGCGAAAAGTCTGCGTTCGGCGGTGCATCACAGCTCGCCGCTGTACGTGAAGCGCAACATTCTGGCCTCAACGTTTATCCCGCATCCGTTGCTGAGTCAGCAGGAGTTCAGCAAGTTTGCGCTCGACTATCTGGTATTTGGTAACGCCTTCGCCGAGCTGCGCCGCAACACGCTCGGCAAACCGCTGCGTCTGGAAACGTCTCCGGCCAAATACACGCGGCGCGGCGTGGAGAAAGGCACGTACTGGTTTGTAAGCGAATGGAAAGAGGCGCACCAGTTCGAGGCGGATCAGGTTTTCCACCTGATTGAGCCGGACGTCAATCAGGAGTTGTACGGCCTGCCGGAATATCTCAGCGCGCTTAATTCAGCCTGGCTGAATGAGGCAGCGACACTCTTCCGCCGCAAGTATTACCAGAACGGCGCGCACGCTGGTTACATACTGTATATGACCGACGCGGCGCAGAGCAGCAGCGACATCGAGCGCATGCGACAGGCAATGCGAGACACCAAAGGGATCGGCAACTTCCGCAACCTGTTTATGTACGCGCCCAACGGCAAGCCGGACGGCATAAAGATTTTGCCGCTCAGCGAAGTGGCAACACGAGATGATTTCTTTAACATCAAGAAGGCCAGCCGCGATGACCTACTAAGCGCACACCGCGTGCCACCGCAGATGATGGGTATTATTCCGGATAGTGCAGGCGGTTTTGGAGATGCGGTGAAGGCGGCGCAGGTGTTTGTGCGTAATGAGCTGACGCCCCTGCAGGAGCGGATGAAAGAAATGAATTCTTGGGCTGGAGATAATATAATTTCATTTCAACCTTATTCACTGCAATAAATATTTTAGATATTAGGCCAATTTATCTGGCCTAATAAATCAGTCATATTTTAACTCACCGAATAAACCTATCATTAAATCATCATCTAGTACTTCAAATGGCAGCTCAAGATATTCGTCAGGGTGTCTTGGCTTTGCTTTTCCATCATGAGGCGCATTCTTAGTATGACCTTGAACACATTCGCCATTTTCCTTTATATAAGGAAAAACCACTATTCGACCATGATTCTTCGAAATAATTGTTCCTTCATGCCATATTGTCTCACCATTTTTAGATGATTCGTTACTATTTGACTCTTTGACAATCCATCCAACATTTCCTTTTTCTTCGTACCAAAAAACGAACCCTCCAGCCATCAGAACTTTTTGCCCTCTCAACTTCGCCTCTGCAAGCAATCTTTTTACACTGGCTAGTTGAAGCAATTCATTTGCTCGTGGCAATAAAATCCTTCTGATTTCAGCCTTAGTCTTTCCCCAGTTATCTCCACCAGATAAACCAAAGGCACGAGCTATTATTTCTCTATGAGCTATATTTGCTGTTCTGTCGTTTCGAATATATCTATCTTGCCAGAGGTTGTTGTGAATATCGCTTGGTGCCAACCCTAATATCCTTCTATTTTTTCTGAGGTGAGCAATTCGGATTAGGGGGTTTTTGTTTAATTCACCAACCAGCTCACTTAAGATTTCATCTTTATCAGATGAAATATAATATGACGACAAGTTAACGTCATGTATTGTTGGCCTAGGCGTTGCCTCTAATTTCTTTTGAGCGACCGACAACATTAGCTCTTCTTCTTTTAATAGTCGGGAACGAGAAGTTACAGCCTTATCAGCCCTTAGTAATAACGAGGATTTTATATCATCACTACAATCCAATAAGTTAATGGTCTTAACTAGCTCTTCATTTATTTCGGTCGCAGCTTCATTTGCTTTTTCAAAGCTATCGTAAGAAATAACTCTCATGTACTCTTTATAATCATCGAATCTTTTCCGCCACCTGAATGAAGAATCGTTATTGCTCGAATAATTAAATAGCACCCAATCACCAAGTAAAGGGCGAAAGGTTGGATACACAGCAATTATGAACTCAGAGGGATTTCTAACAATTATCATAAAAGTTCCTTAGTTAATAATATTAAGTCCTCAAAAATAACAAATAAATTTTTTAGAATAAATGAATCGCCTTCACATTGTAAGCATTTACCCCACTTGCGCGCAATTCTATCCCCGCCACGCCTACCCGCTTCGTAGGCCGCTTTTAATGCACTTGCACGGTCCAAAAAAACGAGGCCAGCACTGGCCCCGTTTGGTGTTTTTTACTTTGTCTGCTGTATGCAAATCCATGCACCTTGTGCATGCATTGGTCATGTTAGTTAAAATCTTAAGGCGCTTCCAGTTTAAAAATATTTTGTGCATCCGGACTATTTAACAAAATATGCCTTGGTGAAACAATACAGGCATTCCAGGCACATGATGAATACGAAATCGTAGAATTGGTAAAATTAATATTTTCCACCATGGTTCAGGCTCCTTCTCCATAGCAAGCATGGCGACAAACTATGTATAATAGTCCGGTAGTTGCCACCAAAACACAGCTCTTGGTCTTCCTGGCACCCACCACGCGTCGTTTAAGTACATTTTAGCAAATCAAGCGAATTTTTTCTTTAAAACATGTTGAGAATGTAGCTAAATTTTTTTCAAATAGCCAATTCTATATTAATAACGAAATGATGAGATAGCAGACTTTAACTGAGGGGGGGGGGTTATTACCTTTAAGCATATAAAATTTAACACTAGTATATTGCAAAAGAACACACGCCTTTAACGATATTCTTTGCTCAATCCTGTGTGAAATTAGAAACCGACAGTATTGACTCTCATTATTAAACTGCAAACCTAATTTTTTACATCTACGTATGAAGAAGAAAACCAAATTGATTTTTTGCCATTTATTAATTTAGAAATTGGAGAGCCTTTTTCATCCATAGCTTGCGCACTGAACGTAACATAATACATGCCAGCCTTCTTAGTTGAAACTAAATAGCTCAAACTTCTTTCAGCAGAAATAGGAACCGAAATGTCATACATCGGAATATTTTCAGCCTTCTTCCCTTCATTACTCTCTGAATTTATAAGAGTCAACTCTTCATAATAATTGGGGTGATAAATTTCCATGGCTGCTTGTTTAGCACCCTCTGAAGCAACACGACTGACTGTAAGAGATTCTTTATTCAGTTTCACATAGATTCTTTCATTACTACTATTTTTTATTTTCACCACTGGATTAAGGTAAAAAACATCGTCAATCTTTACAACTTTGACGTCTACATTAAAGAAGGTAGCCTCAGTATTTTTTATTCTATTAGTGAGCTCTAAAAGATCAGCTTCTGCTTTATCTCTCTGATGTAAGGCATCAAACGTGTAACCTCCCCATATAATGGTAAATATTGCACAGAGCGATATAACCACATTATTAAACTGATCGTGAGTCCTATATATATCTCTAAACTTATAGACGAACGAACATAATGCTACTAAAAGCACTATTAAAATAAACCAATGTTCTTTAATAAATTCATAAAACATAGTTATTCACCTGAATGTCTCGCATCACCATCCTCAGGGAAGTCTACACCTGAATTGCGTTCACGGCTTGTAGGATTCGCTTGAGCGAAATTTCTATTTTGTCTTTTTACATGCAATTCAAGGGATTGCGAAACTCTTTCGAAGTTCAATCCACTTTTAGCTACGTCTGCTGTGCCTGCAACTTGAGGTAAAACCTCATGCATGATTTGGCTATCGTGAACTGAAGCAAATGAAACATTTTGATTAAATATAGCAGCCATGATCAATATGAAAGCGATTCCCGCTTTTCTATTGGCAGTTCTAAATTGTAGCCAAACGTCACCAGGGGACATTAACATCTGTTGAGCTGTTAACGTTAATTGACCATCCTCATAAAACCTATCCATCTGCATTTGGACGAAATCATTTGAAAATTCTCCCTCAAAATTTTCGCCAATTAACAATGCCATTACTTGAACGCGGTCAACGAGTTCAGATAATTGTTTTAAAGTATGATGCCTTATGGCTTCGTGCTGCTCAATTCTCAAACTAGTGCAAAATGTGTTATCTGTTATAAAGAATGACATTAGCCAATGAAGAACTTCATCAGACCTATCACCAAGTGAGAATACAGCTTGGTAAGCATTAAATGATTTTTGTATTGCTAACGGCACCTCCCTTTTGCGGATAGGATCACCCCACGTAACGTGACGTCTCACATGGAATCCACTGCTATCCTGATCATCTGATATGCGTGCTCTATCAAAGTAAGGCAGTGAAGTTATTACGCCTGGAACAACCAAATCCCCTGACAACGTGAAAACCACATCACCAATACGCATTTCAGAGATAAAACTTTCAATTTGAGTATGAATATTTCTTGAACCAATCCTTTCGAAACCATCGATTCTTTCAAAAAGTTCTTCTTGCAAAATTTCAGTGGTAAAGTCGATATTGCCAGGAGTAAGACCATCCAAATGAGCAGTTGCGATTACATTATTTTCAATAAAATATGAAAAATACTTATATCTAACGCCAGGTCTAACCACCCAACATTTGGCAGACAGATCAAGTTGTTGTACAGAAATCGCGGCTCTATTATGTTGTAATCCATTATCAGTCATCTAAGAGTCTTCTCATTGAAAATGTTAAATTGTCTTATATTTTTTCACTTATAAACCTATTATCCCTTTTCCACAATCATTAAAACTCACGGCTCACCTCTCAAGTCATTATGCTGTGTAAAATCTATCGAACTCTGAAAAACTTACTATTATATTTTATGAAAAGTTTCAATGGCTTAAGTCCGTTCCTTGACGCGCAATGCTCTAACTGCAACTTTTGCTCACTTAGCGTATCCTTTGATTGCAGTTGCATCATACAAAATCGAGAACAGCACTGGTCCCTTCGGTATGTTTTTTTGTGGGTACTGCATTCAAATCCATGCGTCTTATGCATGCATGGCTCATTGAAGCCTAAAATCGTCTACTGAGTCGGGCTTAACCGTTGTCAGTGCTTACTGTTTGCTCATGAATTTCATGCCCTGAGCGATTGAAACAGTGTGCGGAATTTCCAGCAAAAAAACGAAATCGAATGTCTTGCCTGACTAGTACCCGCCGCCGTTATCTTTAGCCCGCTGAATAAAAACCTATTCACCTAGCTTTTAGAAAGTGAGCGTTTCCCCTCTATAGTAATCTGAAATTTGTCTGGTGATTTAGCCATAACCTAACGCCTCGCGGTGCTCGTTGTTCAACCTTGCTAACGCCAAAATCAAGATTTTGACGTCAGCAACGTTTACTCAATGCATCCAGCTATCATCTTCCCAGACGGTCTGCAGCAGATCATGCAGGCGGCGTTTGTCTTCATCGAGATTGAATCCCAGCATTTCAATGTTTGTATAACTACCTTGGCGAACCCGCACAATGGTTTCAGGGAATAGCGCGAGAACTCGCTTGCTGACTTCATCTTGAAAAGCACTCAAAATTGATTGGCTTAGCTTTTGATTCTTATCGAGCATGATTTCAATTCGCATCGCAGCAACCTCAAGGATTATTTATCAAGTGGCACAGCTGAAAACACGACTGAAAATTGTTTATTTGCCATCGCGGTGTTACTCGCGATCTCAGCGATAAGACTAAGCGCAATCTCCCTGTCTCGTTCTTTACAAATCCCTTCACTAGTTAGCCGAGCAATCAACTCGACACGCTCAAGCATTACCCGCTCTTGTAAATCGTTATCCACGCGCCCTCCCCATCAAAATCACTGTACATCTATACAGTAGCATAGCATTCAGATTAAGCGGAAGAAAAATGTGGTAGTTGACAGGGGTTTTTATCTTCATGATATGACAAGGCTTTATCTGTATTAACCCAGCGGCTAACAACCCCCTAAAATTACTTAAATTTGCCTAACAAAATTCTCCGCTCAGTTAACCTTAGCCCATTAATGAGCGTTTTTTGCTCTAACTGAATCAGCTAATCGGTTAAATCTGGCTAATACTCCAGTGCTGCCAGCTTCATTTTTTGGCCTTAACAAGTCGCCATAAGCAGAGCTGCGGATAATTTTTCCTGCGATTTCAGTTTGCGTGCCACCAATTAGACGTACAGCCAATCCGCGGCTAATTGTTTCGCCGCATAAATCTTTCACCTGGCTGATTACGTTGTCGCAAGCAGTCTCAACCTTGTCTGATCTCCTCAACTTAAGGTGTCGCTTTTTAGGTTGCTCCGCCCTTATTCGGGCAAGAAGTTGCCGCCGCTCTTTCGCACTCAGGCTTTTGATGTCGATTTTTTTGAAACTTTCCGGTGGGTTCGAATCCTCAGATCTCAAAGCCCCCGTACAGTTATTGACAGAACTCCGAGAGGACGCAGACGCGTCCAAAAATTCGAAGGCCAAATCAAGGTCAACATCCAATGCTGAAAGCGGCTTCGGCGCGCTTTCAAAGACGGCATCGATTGAACGCTTTGGGACAATCTTCCACTGTGCCAGGCGAGTTAAAATTGGCGTGTCTGCTCCAACCTCGGTAGCAAAGACGCCCTTGATGCGCACGGTCTCTTCGCCATACTCATTAACGTCTTCGCCTGGCTGATACCACGTGCGCACCGCCAGATCGTCACGGCGTACAAACGGCCCACCCTGTGCGTTAACGTAACCAGCCCAATCACCGGCATCTGCTGCATCATGCGCAGCTGCAAATTCAACGCTCAGACCATGGGCGGTTTCGCTGTCGGCCATACGGCGCAGCTCGCGATAAACCGTCACCGGCGCGCCGCCCACAAACTGGAACTGGCGAATATGCCAGCGTGCAGCCCACGCGGAAACGGCTGGCGCAGTCTCTTTCAGCTCTTTGCCGCTTTCATCATCCAGCTCGCCATCGAGAGCGTAGCCGTCGATGTTCTTTGAAATATATTTAGCTACGTACCCGGTAGCGCTGCCTTTCTCCGGGTCGATAGCTTCTGCATGAAAGCGTGCTTTGCGCGCTTTATCTGTTGTCAGCTCGCCGCTGTCTTCCTGATATGCGTAATCGAGGATTATCTGCCGTACCTGATCCACATTCTCAGGACGCATAAACATCAGCATGTGCCAGTGGGGTGTGCCATCGTGATGTGGCTCGGCAACCCGGATGCCGAATATGCGAATTTCTTCGCGGTGTAATTTGGCGCGGATTTTCTGCCAGACGTTGCATAGATAGCGCTGCGTGTCAGCCGGGCTTGCACCGTTCCATTTGCGGTTGCGATGGCCGGTCTTAATTGTTGCGTGGTAGCGTGACGGAGCGGTCAACGTGTAGAACTCACCGACGAACCCCATCTCATTGCAGATATTTTCAAAGCCACGGATGCGCGTCATAAGCTCACAACGACGGATAGCAGGGTTAGCAACACTTCCGTCGTATTTGTCGATCAGGCTGATACGGTTGCCCTCTTCGTCTTCCAGCTCAAGCGACTTTAAAAATTCACGCGTACGGCGCTTTTGCTCGCGCCATTCAGCAACGTTCATGCTGCTGGCGTAAGGGGTATATTTTTTACTGACGTTTGCCAGCGCGATCTGCAAATGTTCACGCCATGAAGCAGCTACGCGACGCAGCTTACTTTTCCACCATTTTTCAGTTTGCATGCGCCGGATCGCCGGGGTTACTTCTTCCGGGTCAAATAGTCGGGAAGTAACTTTTTCCCACAGCGGTGGCGTTTGGTTGAATTCCCGCGTGATGGTGGCAGCGGTCATATATACACGGTGGGTGTACTTATAATCTGACTCTTCCCTTGCTTGCTGATGCGCTTGCACCAGTTCAGCAAGGATAAGATTAGCAATATCGCCAGCAAGCAAATCAACATCAGCGCGCGCCATGTCTGGAAGACGATTAAAGCGACGCATCAAATTAAATAATTGCCCGCCAGCAATAGCGGTGTTTTCCCGGTCAGTGGTATTTTTACCCAGCATATTTAGGGTACTACCTTTCATTACGCCAAGACGATATTGAGCGCTTACAATCTCAACGCGTGGCAATGTGCGTTCTACGAAAGTCTTCGTAAAATACGCATTGGCACGGGCTAAACCCTGTGTTTTTTCAAGCTCATTGGTGCGGCGCTTAACGTCGAGCTGTACCAGCGTCGGCTGCTGCTCAAGTAACTCCTGCGCACGCACTAAAGCCGCAATCATTTGATTGCGGCTGTGCATTTCCTCATATGTGGGATAAGGGCTGGCGATGGCTTCCCGTGGAGCATTCCACGGGTAAGCAAACTGTTCTAGCATGCCAGTGCCTTAGTTCCAGCAACGGGGCTTACCCCATGACTCACCGCAATAATCTCGGCACCACGCTTTGAAATTCCGGCTTTGCTGCCTATGCTACGGGGCGCATTTACTTGAGATTTATGAAACCCGCTGTAAAGCTGACGGGTGAACTCGTTATCGCTATTCGAGCAAACAACCGCATTCGTTTCGGCAATTTCGGATAACATTGATGACAGTTGGCTGTGCTGTTCTTTGCCGAATCCCTCTCCGAAGTACTGACTGAATGTGCCGTCATACGGAGGATCGCAATAAACAACATCCCCACCTTCAACCATTTGAAGGGTTTCTTTGAAGTCGGCACAGATGAAGGTCGCTCGCTGCGCTTTTTCTGCAAAGGCTTCGATTTCAGCCAGAGGGAAATATGCAGTGTCGTTTTTGGCGAATGGAGTATTAAATCCGCCTTTCTGGTTGTAGCGGCAAAGCCCTCGGTATCCATGACGATTCAGGTACAGAAAATAAACAGCACGCTGCAAAAGCGTCAGTGAGAGGCAAAGATTAAACTCCGCGCGGATGCGGTAATAATCCTCAAAGTTGGCATTCTGATTAAACATTTGCGCCGCCATAACAATAAACGGGCGAGTATGCTCTTTAACCTGACGATAGAGATTAATAAGATCGGGGTTAATATCAGCGATTAAATATTGCGGATAATCAGTATTCATCATTACCGCACACGAACCCGCGAACGGCTCAACTAAACGTTTACCCTGCGGCAGATGTACAGAAAGAGCGGGCATAATACCCGCTTTGCTGCCAGCCCATTTCAGAATGGTGTTCATAACGCCGCCCCTTTGTAATGAGTGCTTTTCAGCTCTCTGATCTCTTTGCAGGTAACGCAGAAAGAAACTCCCGGCAGCGCACGGCGGCGGGCTTCAGGAATTTCGGCATCACATGAAAGGCAGAAAAATTCACTTGCGCCGGTAGGGTGCTGCTTTGCATTTGCCAGATTGCGCGCTAATTCTTCTTCAACACGCTGCTGTACATGATCCATTGAGTCGGCCATTAGTGCAGCTCCCGTGCTTGGTTCTCATAACGCTCGGCCTCTCTGTCCAGCAGGTCGATAATTTCCGCAGCGTTCATCTCCTTTTTGCGGGCGTGTATTGCGAGTGCAGCAATGTGGATTGATACGGCCAGCGCATCATCACTACGCTGTTCTTTTTTGGCCTTGCTAAGCATCGTGTTTAGCGCGTCAGCGTCAGCTTTGAAATTACGGGTTTCAGTATTTCGCATATCTAAATCTCCAGAAATTGGGCAAAAGAATGCCCGGCGGGTTTACGCCATTAATTTTTTGAGTCTTATTTATTCAGGTAAAAAACAGTCGGCAGTTGAAAACTGGCGAGGTAATATCCGGCCCCAGCGTGCAACTTTATTCATCGCGATGATTATTAATTCACGGCGGTGCTCATCGAAATATTCAAAAGGCTTTCCTATTTCCTCGGGTTTAAATGACTTCGGATTCTCGCGATTAGCCAGAGTCATTACGCAGAACTTAAATTCATCATTCTGATGATTGAAATAACGCAGTGCCGGGTTTGCGTTGTTATCACGCATCTGGCGCCATTTTTTGCGAAATTCATCAAACGTCATTGGCTGAATTTTATCAACACGCGCGCCCATCAAATGAATTTTGGAAAAACTGGCGGGTTCGTGTTGCTTCGGTACTTCCCATAAAACTCGCGTCATATTATCCACCGATAATTTTAAGCAGACGGTTTAATAATCCTGTGCGCTTTGTTGTCAGACCATTTAACAGAGGCTTCTGGTCAGTGCATGGATGCCAGCGCTTACCGTTCTCGCCCATAATCCAGCCGTTGCCATATGACATAGACGGATTCTTACGTTTGAGGTGTGCTGCAAATGAGATCATCGCTTAGCTCTCAACTAATGCCGATAGAAGCGCTCAGGCCACTAATTGCATCAACGGTTGAAGCCAATGTCGGGTTCGAGTGAATTCGCGTCTGCACAGCAATCGCAGCTAACATAAGGCAACGAATGCCAGTATTAGCAGCCTCAACAACTCCACGGCGACAGGAAGCTGTGACTTTCTCACTACTTGCCGCCTTGGCCGCCAACACGCCAACTTCTGCAGTTGCTTTAAGGACATACGCCGAGTATTTCTCATGAGCCACCTCGTTAACGGGTACACAGGGCAGGCATTGCAGTTGTGCCAGCGCACCATCAATTAGCGTTGCATCCTCGGTCAGATCAGTCAGTAACAGCATTTCGTTAACTGTTAGTTGGTGAGCCTGATCGGGATTCAACTTATTACGTAAGGTTTGCACCTTCATTCCAGCAAGCTCTGACAATTTAGAAATGCTATGAGTTAGAGCAAATTTCCGGCAGGCATCATCAAAGTGTGATTGGGTGGAAATCTTAAAATCAAACATGTGCGAATCTCCCTATTCACTTAATGTGAATTAGCCGCCAATAATGAGCTGAAAACGAGAGTGACCAAATGCTTTACGCAGCTGTTCTTCTTTCCAGCGAGCGTAGTAAATGCGGATGGGGCCTCCTGCTTTCTTGCAGCCTTTACGGATTGTGCGGGGTTCGATAGGTAGTTGAGGGTTATCACCAGTCGTCCAGCGATAAACGGTGCGAACAGAAACCCCTTCCAACTCTGCAAACTGGTCAGTGGTTACGATCGGAGCTGGTACTTTGAAGATTGCGATTTCAGAAGCCATATAGCATCATTCCTTTTTTGAAAAGTTTCTGACATTGATTGCCAAAGTTTTGCCGACGTTTGCCATCAATTGCCTTATTCACAGTGATACTAATGCTAATTTTAGTATCGCGCAACATAGGAATGCTAATTTTAATGTTAGATGCTAATTTTAATAACGAGGCGTTACTAAATCGAATTTGCGAGGTTTATGGTTTTACTCAAAAAATTCAGTTAGCCAATCACTTCAAAATCGCTGCCAGTTCGCTACAAAATCGCTATACACGCGGTAATGTCTCTTATGACTTTGCTGTCCACTGCGCACTTGAAACAGGTGTCGATCTCATGTGGCTAATGACTGGTGAAGGCTCTAAGTTCCTGACACACAGCGAACCTAATGCCGCGATTGAACTGGACTTATTCACTTTAAGTGAAGGCTCCCTGACAAAAATTAGCACTCTGAATATTGACCAAGAGTTATTTGGAAAGCCGCTCAAGAGAGCAATCTGCGTTAGAAGTGAAGGGAAAAGTTTTATCGTCGAACAAGAGGCATCATTAGCTGACGGCCAATGGATCGTAGATGTTGAAGGCTCAGTGAGCTTAAGAGAACTAACCGTTCTGCCCGGCAAAAAGCTACATGTTGCAGGCGGCAAAATCACATTCGAGTGTGCCATTGATGAAATTAAATCGCTGGGGCGTGTGATTGGCGTTTATAGCGAGGTGAACTGATGGCGATCCGCAAACTTCCAGAAGGGGGCTGGCTCAGCGAGCTTTACCCTAACGGCGCAAAGGGAAAACGTATGCGTCGTAAGTTTGCAACGAAGGGGGAAGCTTTAGCCTACGAACAACACACCGTACAGCAGCCATGGGAAGATAAAATATCAGATCGCCGCACCTTAAAAGATTTAATTAAATCTTGGTACGACGCGCATGGCACAACGCTAAGAGATGGGGAAAAGCGAAAGCTTGCTATGGAGCACGCTTTTGAATGCATGGGCGAACCATTAGCCATAGATTTTGATGCGCAGATGTTTTCTCGCTATAGAGAGCGGAGACTGAAAGGTGATTATGCCCGCTCTAATCGCGTAAAGAAGGTTTCCCCCCGCACGCTTAATCTTGAATTAGCTTATTTTCGGGCCGTGTTTAATGAGTTAGGCAGGTTGGGTGAATGGAGTGGTGAGAACCCCCTCAAGCACATTCGACCTTTCCGAACTGAAGAAACAGAAATGGCCTGGCTTAACCATTCTCAGATCTCCCACTTATTATCAGAATGCAGAAACAGCGATCAACCAGATTTAGAAACAGTCGTTAAAATTTGTCTTGCTACTGGCGCTCGCTGGTCAGAAGCAGAAGAGCTTAAGAAGAGCCAAGTCTCAAAATTTAAAATCACGTACATTAAAACTAAAGGCCGGAAGAACAGAACAGTTCCAATAACAAAGGCCATTTACGAAAGCATTCCTGAGGAACGAACTGGCAGATTATTTTCTGAATGTTATGGTGCTTTCCGATCAGCATTAGACAGGACGGGCATTGAACTACCAGCCGGTCAGTTAACGCATGTTTTGCGTCACACATTTGCTAGTCATTTTATGATGAACGGAGGAAATTTGCTTGTATTACAACGTGTCCTCGGGCATACCGACATTAAAATGACTATGCGATATGCCCACTTTGCTCCAGAGCACTTAGAAGACGCCGCCCGTTTGAATCCACTATCCGGAATAGCAGAAGGCATTTAGAATGAAATTAAAAAAATTATACTCTTTAGATTTTGTAAAAAGATTTGAAATTCTATTAGAAAATGATTTTGAAAGAGAGCTATATCGCGCAAGTTTAAGAAATTATGCTTCTCATGGAAATCCGTTACGTTTCCATAACTTCGCATTTTCGCTTAGAAGCCTTATCGATCATATTATCCTCCGAAAATCACCAGATAATGAAGTTAAGAAAGCCCCTTGGTACACAAAAGATCATGAACATTATGACGTATCAAGGCGACAGCGCCTTAAATATTGTTCTCAGATGAAAATTTCTGATGAATATCTTGGGAAAGACTTTTTGGAGCAATCCAACGAAGAAATTAGTTACATGTTAAAACTTTATTCATCATTAAATAGTTATACTCATATTAATCAAAAGTCTTTAAAACCTAATCCAATAAGATTTTTTGAAGATGCTAAAGACATTCTGAAAACCGCATCTAATATACTTAATGGATTAGAAGAATGTAAGAGCGAACTTATTAATACTATGGAAGAAAAAATCCGAGATGCCGTTTTTGATATGGCAGCGAATAGTGCTCCTGAAGAACTTATTACTATTGCAAACCATGCGAGTATTGAATACGTAGATATTGAAGAATTTGGGATTAATAAAATTGATGACGAGTACATATATATCTATGCTAAAGGAAACGCTTCAGTAACGCAGGAGTACGGACCAAAAAACGACTCAGCTACCATAGATGAAGAATACCCATTCACTCTGAACATGATCTCACACTTGAGCCATCCTGAAACATTTGAAGTGACATCAGAGGCTCTAGAAGTTGATACGACTTCATGGTACGGGTGTGGGGATGAAGAGGATGAAACTTCTGTCATGAGTCAAGAATTAAGCCCTTCCAAAGTGCCAAATCTGACACCTGCGATTTACCAAGATGATGATATGCCGTTCTAATGATAAAGTGGCGATGAAATGGCGATGGAAATGGCTAATGATGGCAAATAAAGGTAAACATTGGCAATCTATGTCATTGTTTAACAAAGCAAGTTATTGTTTTTACGTTGCTATCCAACTTTCTCATAATCGCTTGGTCGCTGGTTCAAACCCAGCAGGGGCCACCAAATTTAGTGATGAAAATCATGCAGTTAAGCCACCTCTCCGGGTGGCTTTTTTGTTTGAACAATCTGCTATTGGCGACAAAATGGCAGCAGGTTTTTTTCACGCTCTCCTTTTGCAATTGCCTATCATGCACGACGCCCCTCCGCCCATTGCATATGCCCCTTAGGGCTACCATTTGAGCCAGATGATTTCACTCCACAACAATACGATGTCGTTGATCACTACCTAATCAAAGAACGAACTGAACATTTATTAGTTCTAAAACTGGCTTTGAAGTTTTGCTATCTATCAGTTAGCAAGGCGTGGGAATTGATTTAATTCATGAGAAAAATTGAAGTTATGATCTGCCTCAATGATCAATTTCCCCATGGTGAATATAACAGTCGAGCAGCAATTATCGCTGTAATCGGAGAAGGTAAAAAAATGCCAGCTTATGCAAATAAAGGCGGTGATTCTGGGGTAGTGTCGTATGAAACTACTGCCGAATCTATTACTGTACAGTTCAAAGATGGATGGAAATACGTTTACGATTCCAATAAGCCCGGCGCTGCAACTGTAGCTAAGATGAAGGAACTTGCCCAAGCTGGGCATGGACTAAATAGCTATATAAGTAGCGTTGTTAAGAAGAACTTCTCAGATAAGCATCGGTAGTAAAGTAATTGAGAGGGGGAGTTTCCCCTCTCGCAATTCAATATCATTACTTATTCTAAGGTACAGGCATCTAAACATCTGGATGTAGCCCCCCAGTAAATTCGAAAATTATCCAAGCATAAAAGTAAAACCTACTCGAATGATCCAAAATACTACAGTAGTCATAACCACAATGGTTGCTGCTGATTTCTTCCCGGAAGCGGTGGCACAGGTTTAACGCTACCCGGTTTCATAATGATTTCAGAAACCGTTTCATGAAATTTAAACGTGCAGCTGCAATTAATGTTCTGGCACTGGTTATATCGTTCTTTGGTTGTTGCTGATAATTGAAAGCTGCTGCGGGTATGTGCGGCATTCCCGCACAAAGGGCAATTCATCATTATGTCGTCTCCAAATCCCAATTGAGAGAAATATCACTCAATTTAACCCTTTTGAGATAGCACTATTCCATTTCAAGTGAACCTATTTTCACTTCCAGCTCAATGCTGGTCGTGTAGCCGTTCTCCGCGCTTAAACCGTGCGTCAGCGTCGTGATAATCCATTCCGCTGTATCAATCTGCTGCTTGTACCCGCTCACCTTCACCGGCATTTCCGTGTAGAGATCGGCCCGGCCACGCGCCAGCTGAATAGAGAACGTTGCCCCCGCCCGCACTGCAGCCGTTCCCACTGCATTTTTTGCGGCGCGCCCGGCGTTTGCCCGGTTCACATAGGTGCGGCTCAGTACCAGGACGTTTTCATCCGTGCCGATCAGATAGTCGCCCTGCTTTGCCCCGGCTCCTTCTTCTGTGCGGCTGGTTTGCGCCGCCTGCGCTTTACCGCGGCTTCCGGTTTCTTCTTCGGTTCGCGGGTGTGCAGCCAGCTCGCGATCACGCCAGTGTAGGCGTCACGGTCAGCCAGCGTAAAGCGATGGCCGTAGCTATCTTTGCGCACGAGGGTGATGGTGGGCAGCACTTTACCGCTCGCCGTTTTGCCCTGCCCCTACCGGATAAACAGCAGGTTGCCGTCCTTGATGCACGGCCATCGCACCGCACTGTTTCGCCAGGCGCATAAAAAAGATGGCGTCTGACTAGTTGGTCTGGTCGATATGATCGAGCGCCATTTTCGCCACGTCGTCGCCCATCGCCGTTTTGAGGTTGTGTCGCCCGGCAATCTCTATCACCACCTCGCCGACGCTGGTCTGGTTCCACGACTTTTCGCGCTTGGTGTTCAGCGTATGTCAGAAGTCCGCGCTGCGCACGCGCAGGGCGAGCTTCGCCGCGCCCTTGCCGAACACCATGGTCATCGAGGTAAGACGCTTGTCGGCGGGCAGGTTGTTAACCTTCTCCGGCACCCGCTGAATGGTGCCCATCGCGTCCGTGGTCATCTGCTTATCAATCTGTTTAGGATCGAGCTTCAGCTGCGCCATACGCCGCCGCCATCACTTGAAGGCGCACCACGTTGTTCTGCGGCTGGTCAATCAGCACCGACAGCAGCGAACCGTATTCCCGTCGCGCGATGCGGCTGCCTTCCGGCATTAGCAGGATGTCGCGCACACTCTGGCGGATGTGCTCGGTGTCGGTGATGGCTGCGCCGGTGTCGCGGTTCATGCCGAGATACATCAATGCGGACCTCCTGACATATCGCCGCCGGATTTCACACCGTCATGGGCGTGAGCATCTGCCACTACGCCGTTAGAACTCCTCTTGCCGCCGCCCTGCGTCACATCGCCGTTCATCACGGTCAGGCTGTCAATCAGCGTCCGGCTGGCATCAACGCTCAGCTGGTCGGTGATCAGCTGAATGCCGTCTGCGGCCTCAACATGCACGCTTTTGATATTTTTAATCAGCAGCGGGCCGGTGTCCGGCTCGTACTGGAACCAGCCGCCATCGTTGAACACGGTGGTGCTGCCGTTCTCTGAATTATCAGGCGGCGGGAAGGCGCTGGAATAAATGGCCGGCAGCGCAAATGCGGTTTCAAGATTGCCGCGGAGGCTCAGCAGCAGCACCTGCTCGCCGATCGAAGGCTGCCACCACGTGCGGGTATTCCCGGCGCGTAACGGGAGCCAGTTAATCCAGTTGGTTTCAAGTTCGCCCGTTTTCACCCGGCATAGCCAGTTAACCGGATCCACGGCGGATACGGTGCCGGTGCGGATCAGGTTAGTAATAAGACGCATGATTTCGGTGAGTTGTGCATTCATAGATGTAGCTTGATCTATTTAAAACATTTTTATAAACAAATATGATTGTTTGAGCATTCACAAAAGACATGGAGTTCATTTTGAATAGTATTGGTTTTCTTAGCGTATTAAACACAAGTTTCTTCACCGCACTTATTCCATACTTATTGAGTGCAATAGCATTATTGTATAAATGGTTGCACAAGAAACCAGACAATGATGGTGGTTATTTTTCTAAGGCGGGTGTTAAGCCTTACGAGTTGAAACTAAGCTTTACAAGGTTCGATTTTTGGAAAACTAATGCATTGGATAAAAAACATAAAACTGTTTATTACATCATTATTTTAATCTTATTCCTTACAATAGGAGGATGTGCATACTTAGGCTCTGATACCATAAAAAAACAACCAGATAATAACGCTGCATTAGTCCTGATCAAAACAAAAGAAAAATTCCTCTTAAGTTATGATGAAGCAGTGAATTTTCCCGGTGAAAAAAACTGGAAATTAACAACTGATGATTGTTACTCTGATTTATACGACAACCTTGCAGCAGAAAGAAAAATATCGTCTTATCTAGTCCATTCCATTTGCAGTAGAATTGGATTGCGTAATGAAAAGGATGGAATCGAAAAAAGGATAAAGGCCACACAAACAGACAAACAAATATCATTATTTATTTGTTTTTCATTTATATTATTTATGCTCTATGTTCTTGTTGGATTACTAACTGACATGAACATTCACAATAAAGTAGCGCGTTACAAAATGAATTGATTTTAATTTGTTGCTCAAATGAGCATGACAACAATTAGCCCTCAAGCAAGCCAGCGCAGCAGCGTTTCCTGTATCATGTTCTCGACTTCGCTGCTAATCCCTAGCAGCGGTCGCTCCACATGCTTCACTAAAGTGCCGCGCCGGTTTACCCGATCCCGTAGGCCGTAATGATGCGCGGATAAAAGACGGTATTCAGATCATCCCGCTGTCGGAGGTGGCGGCCAAGGATGAGTTTCTGAACGTCAAGAACGTGAGCCGCGACGATATGATGGCGCGCACAGGATGCTGCCGCAGATTATGGGGATTATGCCGAACAATGTAGGGGGGGGGGGTGAGGATGTTAGAAAAGCTAGCAAAGTTTTTGTAAGAAATGAGCTCACTCCTTTAAAAAATGGAAAAATTGAATTATTGGATTGGGGATGAGGTAGTAAGATTCACATCTTACTACCTCAATCATGCCTGAATATATACCCCTCCAACCAAGAGTTAGTTACTATGATTTGACAATTAACTCTCGGATCTCGTTAATCCATTCAGGCGTACTATTATTTACACTCATCATCTCAACATATCTTTGAGCGAACAGGAATTTATTATTACCTTCATCAAAAAATTTAGTTATAATATCTTTCTGACTAGGTTTTAAATCAAATGCCGAAAATGATTCCAAACCTTCGGATGGTTCTTCAATCTCATTAATAAATTCTAAGTCTTTATTCTCTTCTGAAAATGCAGTTAATACTTGATGATATACCTTAGCATTCAAAACATCCTCTATTTCGGTAGCCGGAGATACAGGGTTAGAATCTATTTTGACTAAAATAGCTTTATTTTTATCAGGATCGTGAACAAAACGTTTGCAATGGAAGTTTTTATGCGTGCCAACTTCATAACGCACCAACTCTCTGTCTGTATCAGCTAGTAAAAAAATAGAACCAGTAATCTCACCTTCAACATCTTTATAACACGCGGATAGATAATTATAAATTTTCTTAATTTCAGACGCTCCACCCACGGGCACTATGCGTAACCTATTACTTTTAATTAAATCGTCAAAGTAAGCTGAGAGATAAATCCTTTCTGATGACCCTTCACAAATCAACCAATTATAAGGTTCATCCCCGGTTGCACTTGATAATAGCGATTGAGTGAAATCATTCATGCTTTTGATTCTAATATCAAATGGCAATTTACCTTTACTGTCTCTGACCAACTGTTTTACTTCCTCTCTGTAAGAAGAAACATTTATCAAATCAAATAAATGCTCATTATCTTTTTTAGTTATTATTGTTACAGCACCTTTGTCTAAAGTAGGCAGAAAACCATACCAGTGAGAAGAAAAAAGTAACTGCCTACAGCCATTACTAAGTTCTGACAAAGCCTGGAACTGTTCAAAGCATGCAGACATATGTAATGACGACTCAGGTTCATCTATAGCTATTATAAGGTTGTCACTGCTACTTCTATGCTTGGTTAAAAGAGCATGGGCAACATCTATCATCGCCTTCTGTTTTTCACCTGAACTGAGATTGCTAATATCTAAATATTGTTCATCACCATGAGCCTTATGTAACTTTCTTACATTAAAAAAAGCCTGGATAATGAGATTATAGACTTCTTTTTTTTGTATTTTCTTTTGTCTATCTCTAGACGTCCGATATGTATAATTAACCAGCTTGCTTGAAATATCTTCTAAGAAACCATTTAACTCTTGATTTATTTCTACGATTTTGGTGTCACCCACAATTCTATCAAGAATCTCATGCAGAGATTCCCCCATTAGAACTTGAGTGCCTAAACTTTCAAGTTTAGTAAAAATCTCCGCATCAATTTCCTTAGGAATATAAAGATACTCAAGCTCACTGATTATGTATTCAAGTAGTTCACTAAAGGATTGAGAATATTCCCCCTCCCCATCAGTAAGATCAACTCCCATCCCATGTGAATCCTTCTCCATAAGGGCGGAGAAAGATTTACCTGCTAGAACTGATAATGAAATCATATTATTAAAAAGGCGCCCAACAGGAACAATAAGTCGAGCATGCATATCATGGCGCTCTAAAATCCTGTCACGATGATTAATGAAACTTCCTAATATCGCTCTGGTTGATGAGTTAGTTGCATCATCTAAACTTACCTCTCTTGCTAGTGCATCTAACGTTCTTGCAAAAGGCAAAGTTTCAGAATTAAAAAAGTCCTCCTCTAATACAAAAACGGGAACTATATATGGACTTGTCTTTTCCATTCCGCTCTTTTTAACTACAGAGTTATAATTCCATTCTTTTCCATTGAATATCATATCAATGGACTCTAATATCGAACTTTTACCAATTCCGTTGTTACCTAAAAAACCGCTTAAGTTTGGAGAATCTGTTAACGGAATATAATTAATTCCTTGATAGGTCTTCACATTGCGAATAAATATCCCAGCGATCATAAAACATCCTGTTTTGAGTGGTGTGAGAGAGAGGCGAGATCTTTAAGATAACGTGCTATTGACAATGTCGTCTATATTAAATTTCTATGCATGAGCGCGCGCTCGTACCCCCGCCACGCCTGCCCGCTTTATGATGCGGTTTTCATGCACCTGCATGACATAAACGAAAGCCCGCCAGAACTGGCGGGCCGAGTGTAAAGCGATCCTTTTCGGATCATGCAAATTCATGCGGCATAGTCATGCACTCTTCACTCCAGTTTGAAGTCGTCCACAGAAGCGAGTTTGTGGATGCCAATTCCTTCTGCTTCATTCAGAAAATCCATGCCCTGCCGTAAAGAAATGGGATATGGAATCTCAAACATGAAAACGAAGTCGTAGGTTTTACCGAGCCAGTAACCCCCGCCGCATTCTTTCGGCCGTTGGAAAAATACCCATTCGCCGGGTTTGTAGTAAGTGAGAATCTTACCCCGGTAAACGATTTGGAATTTTTCGGGACTTTTAGCCATAACCTAACGCCTCGTAACTCTAATTATGTTCGGACTCACCTTCAGTAATCATTTCCAGCCTGATTTGTAGTTTCTATCCGATCGCATCTCGCAACGCATAACACCTGAGAAAACTAGTCAGAAGCGTGCATCATGCGTGAATATTCGTGGCTTCTGACTTTTCGCATCAGCTCATCGGTCAGTTCTGAAACCCATTGGATGGCAAGCTGCTTCTCGTCATCCGCACATTCAGTAGCTTCAACAATTTTCATAAATAAATCAATACGATGGAGCTTAATTGACGCCAAAAAATAATCCTGCACATTCCCTCCGCACAATGAACAGCTGTTTATACATACAGTATATTATGAGTTTCGGAATTTGAAATTTTTTTTCCTTACGTTCAGAATCTTCCGCGTAAATCAGATGGTTATCTTTTGTTCCTGTAGTCTGCCGTTTCGTTAAAACAGCCGCATTCGCGCGCCTGTAGCGTGGTCAGTTCGTCAGCGTCTTCTTTGCTGGCGTGCTCACGCATGATCTGCTGCACACGCTCGCGATGTTCCTCTTAGGAAATAAAATCACGACTGCGCGAAGGTGATTCATTGCACCTATCAGCGCGATAATTTCGTCACTCGTCACTTCACTAGATTCAACGTTGTGACGTTCTTTATTGATGTTTGCCAGAAAGAATATGGCGTTCATCGCCGGTTATTTTTTCGTACTGGGCATCACGGGTATTTCGCATGTAATTGATGAACCGCTTTAGCTCATTACCGCAATCCTCGGACACCATCGTACGAAGTGCGGCGATATGATAAAGCACGCTCACTCGTTGCCCGGCTCTCATTTGAACAGTGATGCTTTCACCTTTGTAAGCCATGTCGCTTTTTTATGTTACCGGTTAAACCTGCCAGCAGTTCGGCTTGAAAGTTTGCCGGATGCCAGCGCCTGCCATTTTCAACTCCGATCCAGCCGTGCCCGAATGCGTGTGAAGGTTTTTGCCGCTTTAGAAGCGGTGCCACTGAAAACGCCATAACTACACAACCCCTATTGATGTGCTGATACCGCTTAACACATCTGCAGTGCCAGCCATTACAGGGTTTGAATGCACACGAGTTTGAACGGCTATCACAGCTAAGGTCAGGCAGCGAATGCCGGCGTTAACGTTCTGCACAAATCCGCGCCGGTCAGATCATCTACGTGAAAACTAAAGGCAAGAAAAACCGCGCGGTGCCGATAACTGAAAAATTACAGGCTGATCTGCCATCCAGCAGGAAAGCGCAAGTGCTCTTTAAATCATGCTATTCAGCTTTTAGGAAGGCCATACAACGCGCTGGCATTGAAACACCGGCAGGCCAGCTTACGCACGTATTACGGCACACCTTCGCATCTCATTTCATGATGAACGGCGGCAATATCCTTGTGCTTCAGCGGATATTGGGGCATACAGATATTAAGGTAACAATGAGATATGCGCATTTTGCGCCAGATCACCTGTCTGAAGCTATTTTACTTAACCCTCTCAGCAAAATGGAATCGTGATGGAGAAGGAAATTCAGTGTGATGATTTAGAACTCGAAGAACTCCTATGCTTTAGGGTTTTCAGTAATACATTTCATGTAATTGGCTTGGATAGATATTACAAAGCGATAACAGAATGGGCTGAAAGAAAAGTTTTAACAGGCGAAGAGTCTGACACCCTCCTTATTCTGGCATCTCTAAATTTAGATGCGATACCTGATCGCCATGAAGTAGAGCAATATCTACACCTTTACCAGCAAGAGATGAACATACAAAATCCACATCCTCATTACAGCGCATTAGTATGGCTACGGATGCAAATAGGATATTTGATGGCTTCTAAATCCTGTGAAGATGTTGAGGGCAAGCTTGCATTATTTACTCATTATTTCTTAGATTTTCCGCCAAGAGCTTTCGCCAGATCAGCGAATATTCTATCCAATTTCTATTGGGAACTGTTTGACGAAGCAATACCTATCTTTTATTCAAAAGCTTCTGAAATGAGTGAAAACGAACTCATTTTGCACGTTAAAGAGCGTCTCACCCCCCTCTACAGGAAGTTGCACAACTCTGACTGGATGGGAATTCTAGCTAGATAAATTTTTGTGTAGAAATGGCAGCAAAGTGGCAGCAGAGCGCAACGCTATGTGCCACTTCTCGTCACTACTCTGCCTAAATAAAACAAAAAAATCAGTAAGTTACTGTTTTTTTTTCTCGCTTTGAATTAGGACTCACAATCGCTTGGTCGCTGGTTCAAACCCAGCAGGGGCCACCAAATTTAGTGATTAAAATCATACTATTAAGCCACCTCTTTCAAGGTGGCTTTTTGTTGGTATTGCAAAGTAGCGATTAAATGGCGATACGTTTGCCAACGCAATTATTGATATCAATCATGTTCTAAATCACTCACCTGCCATCTTACCGAACTTACACCTTTTTCCAGACTAATGCGGCTCACCAGGCTTTCAAGCTGATCGGTTAACGTTGGATGACCAATCACTTCGGCATTCACCTCCATACGATGCGGTGGATCCATATCTTCACTGTGCAACGATTGCAGCCGCAGGCCGCTGCCGCCCAGCGTGTGCAGCATCAGACTACGAACCTGAACCTCATCTTGCGCCAAACAGATAATTTGAACTTTATAGTGTTGTATCGCTTCGGCTGCAGAGACGATGTTTTGTCGATTAATCCCTAAAGCCAGTTCACGCAGCAGAATATTCGCGCACAGGATCATCATGCAACCGATCGTCGCTTCCAGCAGCAATCCCATGCTGCACAGCACGCCAATGGCGGCGGTACACCACAAGGTGGCGGCAGTATTCAATCCGCGAATATTTAAACCATCGCGCATGATTACGCCGCCGCCGAGAAAACCGATACCGGAAACCACATAGGCTGCAACGCGCGATGCGTCGGTTGCGATGCCAGGCACGCTTTGAGTCATCAGAACGAAGAGACAAGCGCCGGTGCTAACCAGCGCATTGGTGCGCAATCCGGTCATACGTTGACGTAACTGGCGCTCACAACCGATCAGCGCGCCCAATACCAGCGCGACGGTGACGCGCAATAAAAAGATTTTCCAATCCATGTCAGACCCCACTCCGCCACTCTTTGTTTGCGGAATATCCGGTTAAATAATGGATCACAGACAGTGCTAATACAGCCAGGAATCAGCTGCATCATGCTAATGAAAAGGGGTGATTCTGGAAGGAAATCCACCGTCTTAACAGGCAGTTAAGACAGCTTTAAGGCTATCTTACCGCGAGGTCCTGCTGTAATCGTTCGGGACAAATGTCCAATGTCGCTCTCCTCTTGGGTAAAAATTCGCCGCGATTCTAAAGTGACTTATGCCGCGCCGCCAACTCAAAAATTCAGTTCGTTTACGTTGGGTTAAAAAAACCCGCCGAAGCGGGTTTGTCTGTGCATTATTTTCCCGTCAGTAGCCAACGGCTTAGCGTTCCTGAGTTAGCATAACCGCTGATAATGGCGGCATAACTATCAAAACGGTTAGTAACTTCGCTAACCTGGTTGTTGTAAAGATCGCTTTCTGCACTCAGTACGTCCAGCAATGAACGGCGGCCTAAGTGATACCACTGATCAAAGAAGTCCTTACGTATACGATCGGATTCCACAATCAGGTTTTTGTACAACACGGCGCGTTCCGCTGTTGAGTGTGCATTCTGACTTGCTGCACGCACACGGTTTTCCAGATCGCGGCGCTGCTCCTGCACCTGCTGACGGCTCGCTTCAGCCCGTTTAATCGCAGCAATTTCTTGTGCGTTGGTTGAACCGCCACGGAATAAACCCCAGGAGACGTTCAGCCCGGTTTGCCATGCAGGCTGGCGTCCGTATTGATCTTCCCGCGTGTTTTTACTGACGGTCCAGTTCAGTTTTGGTAAGCCCGAGGCTTTAATCGCTTCCGCTTCTTTGAAAGCCGCTCGTTCTTCGGCGCTGGCGCGCAAGATCAGCGGATGCACATCCAGACTCGCGAGCTGGCGATTTAAATCACCAAAGGAAAGCGACCACTTATCGCTGGCCGGTAAAGTCACACGACTGTTGCCCATCAAACGATTCAGAGTGATTTCGACATCACGTGCGCGTGATTCGGCATTTTCCAGGTAGCTCTGTGCTTGCAACAAGCGCCCTTTTGCCTGCGTCAGTTCACTGCGACGTCCGGTATCTGACTGAACAATACCGCTGAGCATTTTGGTCAGCTCCGCCATACGCGCCAGATACTGCTTGCTAATTGCAATAACGTGCTGCTGTTTATTCCACTCAATCAATGCATTACTGACCTGCATCGCCAAATCTTCACGCTGTGCCTGCACTGATTGCAGTGCAGACGTAACGCGCTCTTCGCGACTTTCAATAGTACGGCTGGTTTGGCCAAAATCGATAAGATTGGTTGCTACCGAAACGCCTAACGAAGGCTTATTACCCTGATATTCATAGTTTTTAGCCCCACTGCCAAACTCCTTGGTCGCGGAAGCTGCACTGACGTCCACCTGCGGCCAGCGTTGCCCTTTAGCTTCATCAACGCTGGCTTCAGCCGCATCACCTTGGGCGATATAAGACTTTAACGACGGACTTATACGCCAGGTGATGCGTGCTGCTGAGAGAAACTTTTGACGTACTTCGCTCTCAGCCACCGTTTCATTGGCTGTTCCGCTCAAGGTTACAGGCGAAAGCCTCACTGCCGCATCGGCTACTGGCTGGCTAACATATTTGAAATCCGACGTTGAGCTTTCTGCTGGCGCATAAGTCGCCGTTGGCGCAGATTGCTGTGGGCTTACCTTAAGCGCCGGTTGCATCGGATTAAACGGCTGGGGTTGTGGACGACGCTGCTCTTCAGTCAGGAAGCCTCCGCCCTGCGTCTCAGCGGGCTGAGTCGGCCTGGATTTGATCTGAACGGGCTGCTCGACATTGACCCGTTGCGGCGAAACGTCTACCACCGCAGGCGGAGAAACGGGTGGCGTTGCTGGCTGAACCGGCGCAGCACTGTAGGCCACCGGTGCAGGCACTTGCCTTTCAACAAAGATTGGCCGCGCTGCAGGCGCTGCCGGAGCAGCAACCGGCAAAGGTTGAGTTCGCACTGGCTTTATCGATGCCGCCGCCGGAGCGGCCGGGCGCTGGCCGCTCATCTCCGCAAACATCATCAGCTCACTGGTGGAATCAGCCATGACATTGATCGCAGGCGCCATGACAACCGCGACACAAACGGCAAGCAAAGAGAGATGACGCGCCTTTGCGTGCCGCATCTTGTTATTATTTTTCATGATTATTAACGCTCGCGGAATGCTTCTTTGGCTTTCAGGACCGGCTTCAACAGGTAATCGAGAATGGTCTTCTCACCCGTGCGCACTTCAACGGTAGCGATCATGCCGGGTATGATCGGCAGATCTTTATTACCCGCATGCAGCGTGCTTTTATCGGTCAGGATCAATACGCGATAGTAGGTATCGTCTGGACGTCCACTCGCGGCTTTTTGATCGTCTTTTAGGGTGTCTGGACTGATGTACTCAACATGTCCATCAAGCCCACCATAAATGGCAAAGTCATAAGCGGTGATTTTCACTTTGGCCGGCAGACCAGGACGCAGGAAGGCGACATCCGATGGCCGAATTTTACCTTCCACCAGCAGTTGTTCTTCCAGCGGTACAATTTCGAGAATGTGTTCACCGGGTTGAATAACGCCGCCAATGGTATTTACACGCACGTTTTTAACCGTACCGCGCACGGGTGCAGTGACCGTGGTGCGATCAACGATATCGGCACGACCAATCAGGTTTTCGCTCACCTGACTCAGCTCTAATTCCAGGCGACCTAACTCGGTATGAGCGTCAGATTGATAGCGGTTACGTCGTTCAACAATCTGAGCCTGAATATCGTTCGCCTGACGCTGCATACGCAGTAGCTCGACTTCCGACAGCAAACCTTTTGCCGCCAGCGGTTCCGCCAAATGAATCTCGCGCATTGACAGCGCATAGCTACGTTGTAATGAGGTAATGCTGTCATTTAACGCGCGCTTACGTGATTCATACGCTTTGGTTTCCTGGGCAACAACAGCGGGATCGCTTTTCACCTGCTCATCAAAGGAAAGAGGCTGTGAATAGGCTTCTGCACGCAGACGTGCAATGCTACCTTTCAAGCCCACCACTTTGCTCAAGACTTCGCGATAGCTGGACTGCGCACGAGTAGGATCGATCTTTAGCAATACTTCACCGCGATCGACAACCGTGCCTTCCCGCACATTCATCTCCGCCAGAATGCCGCCTTCCAGGCTCTGAATAACCTGCTCGCGGCTGCGTGAAATGACTTTGCCATCGCCTTTCGTTATCTCTTCAACACGCGCGTAATTAGCCCAGGTCAATCCGCCCACGAGGACAGCAATGATGATCCACATCACCAGCTTCGAACCGGGCGTGGTTTGCGACAGCAAAGAAGCCTGCACGTCGTTCATAAACTCCGCATCAGCGGCAGAAAGGTTCTTTGCACTTTTACGCCATGGCATCAACTTACTCATACTGCAGCCTCCTCTGCTGGGGCTTCTGCTGGCGCTGACGCCGCCGAAGCATCGTTTGCGGGTTCTGGCGGACGAACTGCCTGTTCAACCGCCTGACGCGGCTGCGGACGCGCTTTATTTTTGCCTTCCAGCGCGGCCAGAACCTGCTCTTTCGGGCCATCCGCAACCACTTTCCCTTCCTCAACCACGATGATGCGGTCAACCAGCGCCAGAATGGACGGACGATGCGTCACTACAATCAGCGTGTGTCCTTCACTGGCACGACGTAAGTGGGCGAGGAATTGGTTTTCAGTCATGCTATCCATCGCGCTGGTCGGCTCATCCATCAGCAATACTTTGGGACGCGTTAACAGTGTTCTGGCCAGTGAAACCAGCTGACGCTGACCGCCGGACAAGCCTTCACCGCCCTCACCTACGGTTAAATTGATGCCACTTGGATGGCGTGCAGCGACTTGATCTAAACCGGTCAGATTCAGCACGCGCAGCAGCTCACTGGCCGTCGCATCTGGGCGCCCAATCATCACGTTTTCACGCAGCGTGCCGTAAAACAGGCGCGCATCCTGGCCGACAAAACCAACGGCTTTGCGCCAGTCCGCTGGATCAATCTGGTTAACATCCAGACCATCGGCCGAAAGCTGCCCTTTCACCGGTTGATAAAGACGTGCCATCACACGTAATAAGGTGGATTTACCGCTACCGATGCGGCCAAGAATCGCAACGCGTTCTCCGGCTTTGATGCTCAACGAAATATCTTTGAGAATCTCCGGGTTCGGTTTCATCGGCGGTGCCGGATAGGAGAAGTTGACGTTGGTCAGCGTGATCTCACCACTCAGCGGTGGATCGGTGAGATAGGTTTTGCTGCTGTCACGATCGACAGGCATCTCCATCAGCTTATTGAGCGAGGTTAATGCCGCTTTTGCCTGCTGATAACGTACAGCCAGACCAATCACCTGCCCGAGTGGGCCGGTGGCGCGGCTGGCGAGCATCACGGTGGCGATCATCGCACCCATGGTGAACGTGCCTTCATTGATCAGATAAACACCGGCAACCACCAACATCACTGTCTGGAACTGCTGCAGGAACGTCACTACGCCAGTTGCCAGCGTGGAGTAACGCTTCGATTTCATTGAGTTAGCTGATTGCAATGCACTGAAGTTTTCCCAGCGGCGCTGCATGTGTGCTTCGCCGCCTACCGCCTTCAGCGTTTCCATACCTTCAACCGACTCAATCAGCACACCTTGCTTGAGTGAGGCATCACGCAGGTTCTCTTTCATGATGCGCGCCAGCGGCCACTGGATCGCGGCACTGACGATGATGATCAACGGGATCATCATCAGCGGAATGATCGCTAGCGGACCGCTGATAAAGAAGATCACGCCGACAAACATCAGGATGAAGGGCAAATCAGAGATCGCCGCCAGCGTGGCGGAGGCCACGAAATCACGCACCGATTCATACTCACGAATCTGGTTGGCAAACGTACCCGAGGAAGCCGGTTTGTGCTCCATCTGAATAGAGAGCGCCTGGCGGAATAGCATGCTGCCGAGCACTAAATCAGCCTTTTTACCGGCCATGTCCAGCAGATGCGCACGCACGAAACGGGTGACGGCTTCGAAGACCATGGCAATGGTGACACCAATCGCCAATGACCACAGTGTTACGAATGCCTGGTTCGGCACTACGCGGTCATAGACGTTCATGGTGAAGAAGATGCTGGAAAGGCCCAGTACGTTGATCAATACCGCCGCAATCGCAGCGCTGCGGTAATAACGGCGATAGCGCCACAGCGTGGTAAACAGCCAATGACCGTTAACTTCCGGCAGCATTTCACTGGCGCGCTCATCAACCACAGCAGCGGGTTTCGCCATCACGGCAAAGCCTGCATAGATTTCATTAAGTTCTGCCAGGCTCATCTCTACTGCAGAGGCGCTCACTTCTGGCATCACCAGTTGAAAACGTAATTCGCGCTGATTTTCCTCATTAGTGTGAATGCGGCGCGAGAGCACAATGCAGCCGCCGCCCTCTTTGCGTAACAGAATCATCGGCATCAACTGTTCCGGCAGATCCTGCAGACGACGCTCTACCATACCGCCGGTAATGCCCGCATTTCCCAGCGCTGTCATGGCCTGTGATGGGGAAAGCAACGTGGCCTTAGGCAAACCTGCCACCAGCGCTTCTTCACTTTTATCGCGTTTATAGTGTTTGCAGATCCAAGCCACGCTTTTTAACAGCGTGTCATCCACCGTGGTTTCAATACGAGCAACAGAACGCGCATCCTGCTCCACAGCATCCTGCTTCTGGTCGACCATTTCCCAACTCCTGTAAACCTGACAAAAAACGGTGAGCACATTGCCCACCGTTGTACCTGTTTGAATTGGGAAAAGTCTGACAGAAGGCAGGTTTTGAGCCGTCCAAGACTTGTCTCAAACGGTTATGAATAATTGTTTAAAGTCGTGACTAAGGGCACGACGACAGGCTTTTTCCATGACTTTATGCAGGAAAAAGCAAGGCTGTTGATGGCTGTCCTGGGCGTGTTATCTTACTGGCTCGCTTTATCGCAATCGGACAAATAGCAATGGCAAAACAGCGTGTAGGGATAGTGTTTGGCGGCAAGTCGGCTGAGCATGAAGTGTCATTACAATCAGCCAAAAACATCCTCGAAGCCATCGATAAGAGCAAGTATGAGGTGGTTTTACTGGGAATTGATAAACAGGGTGAATGGCATCTTAATGATGCATCGGGTTTTTTACTCAACGCTGAGAATCCTACGCTCATTGCCCTTAATCGTTCAGGTGAAAATGTCGCGCTGGTACCCGGAAGTTCCTCGCAACAGTTGATTACCCGTCAGCAGGCACAGCCGCTGTCACAGGTAGATGTGATTTTCCCGATCGTACACGGCACGCTGGGTGAAGATGGCTCGCTGCAGGGTTTGTTACGCATGGCCAATCTGCCGTTTGTTGGTTCCGACGTGCTCGGTTCCGCCGTCAGCATGGACAAGGATTTCACCAAACGTCTGCTGCGCGATGCCGGACTTAATGTCGCCCCGTGGATCAGTGTGACGCAGGCGCAGCGAGCGCATGTTGATGCCGAGGCCGTCATCGCGCGCTTGGGCTTACCACTGTTTATCAAACCGGCTAACCAGGGATCGTCGGTTGGCGTAAGTAAAGTCGACAGCCTTGAAGAATTTGCTACTGCTCTGGAGCTGGCTTTTACTTTCGATCGCAAAGTCTTGATCGAGCAAGGGATTAAAGGTCGTGAGATTGAATGCGCGGTGTTGGGTAATGATGCACCGGAAGCCAGCCCGTGCGGCGAAGTGGTCGTGCATGACGCCTTCTACTCGTATGACACCAAATACATCAGCGAAAGTGGCGCGCAGGTGGTGGTTCCTGCCGCGATCAGCGATGAAGCCAGCGATGCGATTCGTAAGGTGGCGATTACCGCGTTTCAGGCATTAGAGTGTTTTGGTCTGGCGCGCGTTGACGTGTTCCTGACGGACAGTGGCGAAATCATTGTCAATGAAGTCAATACATTACCCGGATTCACCAACATCAGCATGTATCCGAAGTTATGGCAGGCAGCCGGCTTGAGCTACAGCGAGCTGATTTCCCGTCTGATTGAGCTGGCGCAGCAACGTCACCAGCAAACCAGCCAACTGAAAAGCAGCGTGTGAAAGGCGGACGTGGCTCAGGCCACGTCATTCATTATGCTACGCGGTTCCATCGCCGGTGAGGTTTGATTACGACCGTTGCGTTTAGAGAGATACAAATTCTTGTCCGCCGCTGAAACCAAACGGTTAATGACGCTCGGCCATTCCCGCTCAGTCTGCGCACTGCCGCGCGCCAGGCCTAAGCTGGCTGTAACCGTCACCGTGTTGCCCTGAATCCAGAACTTCTCTTTGACCATCGCCTGACGCACCGTTTCGGCCAGCTGGTAGAGCTGGCTGTGGCTACAATCAAACACGACCACCACAAACTCTTCCCCACCGAAACGACACACCATGCCACGATTACCGACCACGCGTTGAATCCTCCGCGCAATCTCTTCCAACACACAATCGCCGGCATCGTGGCCAAAATTGTCGTTAATGGCCTTGAAATAGTCGACATCGAGCATGACTACACCTACTTCACGCTGCTGCGAAAAGGGTTCATTTCTCAGGCTTTCATACAGGCCGGAACGCGACAACAGCTGGGTGAGGAAATCAAAATTTGCGCGTAACGCGAGGCGATAATTCAACTGGCGAATGGCGTCCATGCTCACGGCAACCAGCAATGGACTGAGCGCGACGGTGGCCACGCCGAGGCGTGCCGACGTGAGATGGCTAATCGGCAGCAGCGCGTCGTCACCCTGAATATTCATGACTCCGTGGGATACCAGCACAATCTCGGTAATACCCGTTATCAGAATCATCAAACTGGTCAGCGGGATGGGGAGTACGATGGCGCACCAAATGAGCGCCGGCACCGGGAACGTCAGGCTGCCCGCCCCGCCAATCATTGCCCCGATAATCAACGACAACAGCACCGCCGCCAGCGGCAGTAGTTTCCCGGGATGCAACAAGGTGCGGGGTGAGACCGAGCGTAGCGGACGTGCCAGCATTACTGGCAGTAACATCAGAGAAGTGGAGAATTGTTCGCTAAACCAGTCACTCCACGCCACGATAAAGCGCGCATTGAAGTCGATATCCTGCGCCCACGCCCCCCAGGTTGCACAAGCTGCAGCAGCAAGAAAACAGGCGGGGAAAATGCGCATAGCATTGAACACCTGACTATTGGCTGAAGGTCGTTGCAGATGTTTGATCAGCATGCTGACCGCGACGAGGATAAACAGGATATTGGCAAAATTAACGGTAAACGCGGGCAGCGCCCAGCCGGAAAATACCGTGTCGTTAAATATCATCGCACTGAAGCACACCAGATAGCTGGAGGTGGTGTGCAAAAACGGGTTCCTCACCATTAAACCGGCTACCAACGCATTGACCGGCCAGAACAGAGAAAACTCTTCGGGGATGCGTAAATGGCTGCCAATAAAGCAGAAAAACAGCGTAATGAAGAACAGTGTGAGAGCATTCTTTTTAAAATTATTCTCTTCAAACAGCATAACGCGCATACGTCTGAACCCTGTAACCTGGAAAGTGCCGGCATCAGCCATAGGCATCAGCAAGCATTAAACCGGAAATAACCGTGCGATGATTCGGTAATTAAGCAAGTGTTCGTCATCCTACTCTGCGGCTGGGCGGCGCTCAACCTGCTATAAAAAGCAGCGTCGGCCAAATGGCATTGTGGAAACGCCTGAGACAAAGGATGTAACTTGCGGCAATTATGCCCTGTAAATAAAAAAATCGGCTATCCGAGATATCCGATTTTTTAGTTTTAAAACGTTTATTCCAGCGAAGACTTATGGCTATTTCACCGCAACGGGCCACTGACTAAGACGAATACCGCGTTCCCGCGCATTTTCACCAAAGTCTTTCAGCACGGCTTTAACATCGGGATCCATATACTCGGCATTATCGTGATCCACAATCACCACACTGTTTTCCGGAATCTCGGCCAGTAATCCCTGCAGCTTCGGATTGTGCATGAAAGTCAGATTCTGCTGAAAACGCAAAACGTAGTGATCGTCATGGCGCGTGAGCTGCAATGCATTGCGATGGCTTTTATAAATGCTGTAGAGGATTTGGGTAGCGATACCTATTCCGATACCGGCCAGCATGCCAAATACGATAATGCCGCCGATGGTGGCAAGGAATGGCACATATTGCTGCGGCCCCATTCGTATCTGTTCAATGAACAGGCGCGGCGTGGCCAGCTTATAGCCGGTATAGAGCAGCACCGCCGCAAGACTGGCAAGTGGAATCGCGTTAAGCAGATTACTGAACCACAGCCCGCAGATTAACAACAGCACACCATGAATGAGAATCGACAGCTTGGTTTGGGCGCCAACGCTAACATTCACCGAGCTGCGCACGATCACTGCGGTAATCGGCATTGCACCAAGGAAACCGGCGGTCAGGTTACCAATGCCCTGCGCAAACATCTCTTTATTGGGTGAAGGTGCAGGATTTTGCGGGCGCAGTTTCTTCAGTGCTTCCTGGCTGAGCAGCGTCTCAAGACTCGCCACCAGCGCCAGCGTCACTGCCACCATCCAAACTGAAGGGTTCTGCCACGCTTGCCAATCTGGCGTTTCCAGCTCAGCCACCAGCGCAGACATGCTATCAAAAGCAGGCAGTGTGATACGTGGCAAGCCTTCGGCCAGCGTTGGAAACAGGCGATCGCCAAATACCGTAGCGGCACAACCCACCAGCACCGCGACCAAAGGGCCCGGCATCCAGCTTAGTGCTTTCACCGATTTGATCAGCGGAGTAGTCCACAGCCATAAAATGAACAGCCCCACACCGGCAACCAGCATCGCACTGCTCGAAAATTGAAACTCACCGTTGACCAACGCAAGCAGCTCGACATCACCCGCTGCGCCGAATGCCACCGGAATTTGCTGCATAATCAGCAGAATACCAATCGCCGCCAGCATGCCTTTAATGACGCTGCTTGGTACCAGCGCGATAAAACGTCCTGCACGCACTAAGCCAAATAGGCATTGCAACACTCCAGCCAGAATCAGCGCGGTGAGAAAGGCGGAAAAGCTTCCTAACGTGGCGATTGACGCGACCACAATCGTCACCAATCCCGCAGCCGGACCGCTGACCGCAAAACGCGATGGGCTAAGCGCAGTGACCAGCAAACCGCCAATCACGCCAGTAAGCAGACCGGCAAAAGGCGGCAATCCGCTCGCTTGTGCAATGCCCAGACAGAGCGGCAGTGCGACAAGAAACACCACTAAACCAGCCGGAATATCCTGACGAAGTGTATTTATATTCATGGCATCGTTTCCTCTGCAGGCTGGATAATTAACCGCTCGCAGCGCTGCAAATCCCAACTGCGATTTTTCGCTAATAAGGCTTTCAGGATCATCACAATAATCTTCTCTCTACGTTTAAAAATATCGCTTTCAGGTAAATAGCGACGTCATTAAACGCGGCTATGGAGAACAATTGAGGATGAAAGCAGAACTTCCTCACAAAAATTGTTTATAGACGCTTAAGCATAGCGTTGCATCATGAATATTTCTAACAGCGACAAAGTGAGCTTTTTTGTAAACAAACATTCAGTAAACGTATGAGTCAGGTAAGTTTATGCAAGGAATGAAATATTAGAGCAGCCCTATAAAAACCAATATTAACAATCAAATGAGATGATTTATAAATATAATATTCTTAATGCAATTACAAAAAATTACACGCATCAATACTGTGCCTTTCGATTGGCGGTATAAGCTAAACCTTTTGAGCTGAGAAGAATCCTAATTCTAAAATTTATGATTAGCGTGATTCACTGCCTTTTTGCAAACAAGGCAATATATTTCACTATTTTTATCGAATTAATAAAGTAAGAAATCAGGAAAAAAGTAAGGAGAATAATAGTTACGGATGAATGTAAATATGAATGGTCCTGAAGAGGACATTAATGCGCCTGCCAGGACAGACGCTATTTCACATAATGAATTATTTACCGTTCCACGCTTTCATACGCGCTTCACGTACCTGCAATTGCTGTTCAGGTGTCAGTTTGTTGTAGTTCTCCGCCATGCCACTTTCCCAGTCGCCATACAGAGGGTTCGGTAACACGATGAACTGGGTGCCAAAACGCTGATGGTTAAGGCTAACGAACTGTTGACGCTGCGCATTCCCCTGATGCCAGGTTGAACCGCCAAAGTCATTCAGGTTGTCACCCACATACAGCACCACGTTGTAACCGGCGTTTTTCACGGCATCGAAGCGCTCTTGCTTGTTGGAATTGCCCGTGCTGAGGCGCACCGTTTTATCGCTCACGCCGGTGAAGCCCAGCTTGGTTAGGTTCTCCACCGTTGCGGCATAATCTTTTTGATCGCGGTTGGAGATATAGAACATGGTGCCGCCGTGGCTATTCACGTAATTGGCAAACTCCACAGCCCCCGGAACCGCTGTTGCCTGACGCGCCTGCGTCCAGGCTGACCAGGTTTTACCGGAGAAGGGCTGACCGTTCTTCGCCTGCCACGCGCTATAGGCGCTGTTATCGATCATCGTTTCATCTAAATCGACGATAACCGCTTTCGGTTTACCCGCCAGCGATGGCGCCTGATCAAAGGCCATGCGCGCACTGTTAAACGCCTGCCAGCTCAATGCCTGATATTCGCCGGATTGCTGGAACCAGTTCACTGCCAGTACCGATTGCTGGCCGAGCTGCTGCTGCGCCTGCTGTTTGGAGGGTTGCGCACAACCGGTCAACGCCAACGCCATTAAGCCGGACGCCGCCAGCAAAGTGGTTTTCTTCATCATTTCATCCTTAAGTGATTAGGGTCAGTTTTTGTAAAGCTTTAAAAATGTAGCAGTTAACGTAAGCTGTGGGCAGCAGAATGCAGCCGTTTGGTGAGAGGAGACACTTATGGCACAGCACCAACATAGCGGTCCACGTTCAAGACTGCTGGATGACTTTTCCTGGCTGGAATATGCCTTTCAGCCCGCTGGCCAGCCGGTTCCAGTTAATGCCGCTTACGGCCAACAGCGTCACAGCGCTAACGTGTTGCTGGCAAGCCAAAACATCCCGCCTAAGCGGTGCGAATCGGATGGCTTGATTAGCGAAGATCATCTGCCGGTCGCGGTGTATACCGCCGATTGTCTGCCGGTGTTATTTGCCGATCCGCAACAGCAGCAAGTTGCGGCGGTACACGCCGGATTAAAAGGTACGCTGGGTGGCGTGTTGAATAACGCGATTGACCGTCTGCTGGAACGCGGCGCCAGCCGTGAAACGCTGCGCGTGGCAATCGGTCCGGCGATCGGGCCGTGCTGCTATGAGTTGGGTAAAGATTGGCTGACGCAGATGCAGGATCGTCACGATCTTCCACCGTTGCCATATTCCACTCGGCAGCCGCACAATGCGCAAGCGATCCGTCCGCAGGCCGGGGCAAAGCAAGACGGAATCTGGTTTGATTTGCCTAATCTGGCGCAGCGCTTGCTGTTACAGCGGGGAATCATGGCGGAACATATTGAGGTACTGAACGTTTGCACCTACTGCATGGCGGAGTCGGGTTCCAGCTATCGCTATAACACCCATTTTGACAGCGGCTATCAGTCACGTTTCTCATGGATCCGTACGCGAGGTTAAGGGCTTCACATCCTTGTGAAGCCTGATCGATCAGTGAATTACCGCATTGAGCGCCAGTACGCCGGCTAAACCGAGAATCGAGATCAGCGTTTCCATCACCGTCCAGGTTTTCAGGGTTTCCACCACGCTGAGGTTAAAGTAGCCCTTGAATAGCCAGAAGCCGGGATCGTTAACGTGTGAAGCGATCACGCTGCCGGAACCTACCGCCAGCACCATCAAAGCCGGATCGGCATGTGTGGCAGCGATAATGGGCGTCACAATGCCGGCGGTGGTAATGGCCGCCACCGTGGCGGAACCCAGCGCTACACGCAGCATCGCCGCAACCGTCCAGCACATCAGCAGCGGTGACAGTGACGATCCCTTCATCATATCGGCGATGTAGTTACCGACGCCGCTGTCCACCAGCACCTGTTTGAACGCACCGCCACCCGCAATGATAAAGATGATCATGGCGATGGCGGCAATCGATTCGCCGCACATATCCATCACTTCTTCCATCTTACGACCGTTGCGCAGCCCCAACGTCAGCACTGCAATCACTACCGCGATAAACAGCGCCACCGCCGGATTACCAATGAATTCGAAGAACTGACGCAGCGCGTTCTCTTTCGGTGTGGTCAATTCAAAGACGGCGGCAATCGCCATCAGCACCACTGGAATCACCGCGGCAAAGATACTGATACCGAAGCCCGGCATCTCTTCTTCCGTGAAAATTTTTGGGTTATACAGCCCTTCCGGCGGTGACTTCTCAAAACTCTTGAGAAACTTCGAGAAAACCGGTCCGGCAATGATCACTGTTGGAATGGTGATGATCATGCCGTACAGCAATGTCGTACCGAGATTGGCGCCAAAGATGGTGGCAATCGCCGTTGGACCGGGATGTGGTGGCAGGAAGCAGTGGGTTACCGAGAGCGCAGCCACCATTGGCACACCGACATACAACAGCGGCAAACCGGCGGCCGCCACGATAGTGAACACCAGCGGCAGCAGCAGCACGAAGCCAACTTCATAGAACATCGCCAGACCTACGATCAGTCCGGTCACCACCAACGCCCATTGCAACCGCTCCTTTCCAAAAGCGGCGATCAGCGTGGTGGCCACACGTTGTGCTGCACCGGTATCGGAAACCAGCCGCCCGAGCATGGCGCCGAAACCGAGGATCATCGCTAATCCGCCCAGCGTCGAACCGATACCTTTCTGGATCGAAGCCATGACATTCAGCGGCGTCATACCTTCGGCAATACCGACTACCGCCGAGACAAACACTAACGCAATGAAGCCATTGACCTTAAAAACAATCATCAACACCAGCAGCAGTATCACACCCAGCACAATGATGGTTATTGGCATTTTTTATTATCCTTAGGAATACAGAGGGGTGATTAAGGTTTAGGCGCGGCCCGGCGATAACGCCAGCCGCGCCCTGGCATCACACGGCAACACGCATGCCGCCATCAACGAACAGCAGATGGCCGTTAACGAAGTTGGATGCAGCCGATGCGAGGAATACTGCTGCGCCAATCAGCTCTTCCGGCTTGCCCCAGCGTGCAGCGGGTGTGCGCTTGGTCAGCCAGCCGGTAAAGGCGGGATCGTCAGCCAGCGCTTGGGTCATTTCAGTGACGAAATAGCCTGGCGCAATGGCATTCACCTGAATATTGTGACGCGCCAACTCCACGCACATACCGCGCGTCAGCATGGTGACGGCACCTTTTGAGGCGGCGTAAGGGGTGATGGTGTCGCGGCCTAATTCGCTCTGCATTGAACCAATATTGATGATTTTGCCCTGTTGCCGCTCCACCATTTTTTTCGCCACGGTTTGCGAAACCAGAAATACGGCGGTCTGGTTTACCGCGATGACGTCATTCCAGTCCTGCTCCGGGAATTCGAGGAATGGCCGACGGCGCTGAATGCCCGCATTGTTCACCAGCACATCTATCGCGCCCCACTCCGCTTCTATCTCGTCAACCGCCTGCTTGACCTGCGACGATTGCGTGACATCAAAAGCTTTGGCGTGCGCACGTAATCCCAACTCACGTAACTGCGCGGCGCCCTTCTCCGCACCTTCAGCGGTGGTGGCGTTAACGATCACTTCAGCACCGGCTTCAGCCAGGCCTCGCGCCAAAAGAAACCCAATGCCGCGCGCCGAACCGGTCAACAACACACGCTTGCCTTCGAGGGAAAATAACTGACTCATCACTGCTCCTTAAAAGGTTAACTGGACTTTAGCGGCGCGGGTTTTATCACCGGCAAACTGCAGCGCGGCATCAATATCCTGCAAGGCGAATTCACCGCTAAACAGCGGCAACGGATTAATCACGCCGGTGGCCAGCCATTCGACGGCGGTAGTGAATTCATGAGTGAAGCGGAAGGAACCGACCAGATTAATCTCTTTGGCAATCAACGCCATGATCGGGAAATTGGGAATGGTGCCGCCCATGCCAACCTGCACCAGCGTACCTTTAGCGCAGACCACATTGAGACAGCGCTGTAGCGAAGCAGGATGCCCCGAGGCTTCAAACGCCACATCAAAGTAGCCTTTATCGGCGAGATAAGGCGCGAAATCGCCTTCAGCGGCATGAATGACCGCAGTGGCGCCCATCTGCTGCGCCATCTCCAGTGAACGCTCGCTGATATCGCTGCACACAATTGAGGCGGCACCGCGCGCTTTTGCCGCCGCCGCAATCAGGCAACCAATCGGACCCACACCGGAAATGAAAACGTGCTTGCCGCTGAGATCGCCCGCCTGGCGCGTGGCGTGGATGCATACCGCCAACGGCTCAGCGAATACCATGACCGTTTCGTCGGCATCCGATGGGAACGGTACGCATTGCGCGCTATCCACTACTTTGTATTGCGTGAACCCGCCGTCAACGTGCGGCACATACATGGCGCTGCCAAAAAAGCGCATAGTGGTGCACTGATTCTCCTGATCGCGCTGACAATATTTGCACTCACCGCAGGGCTTAGAAGGATTAACCGCGACTTTTTGCTCTGGCTTGAGTGCCGGGTTATCGCTTTCCACCACGTAACCGATCACTTCATGGCCAAGGACCATCGGCATCTTAATTTCAAAACTGCCGACCTTACCTTCCTGATAATAATGCAGATCGGAGCCACAAATGCCGCCGCGCGTAATGCGCACCAGCGTACCTTTGCCGTCCCATTTAACCTGCTGTTGTGCCACGCTGACTTGTTTTTTTCCGGTGATCACGCCGGATTGTGTTTCGATGTTCATAACGTCCCCCTAAGTGCTGTCGCAATGGGGCCATCAGACCGGGTTATGCAGTTTAAAACTGTGACAGAGATCACTCAAAATTATGTTACGGGAAGCTGTTACCTGGAACGTGAAGTATGTGATGCAGGAGAGGAACAAGGCGGACGTGAGGTACCGCCTGTGAAGAACATTAATAGCCTGACATCAGGTCATGACTGTATTTGAACAGCTCTGAATCGGAGCGCAAACCGAGTTTTTTCAGCGCCGATTGTTTTTGGCCGCTCACTGTTTTACGGCTGCGTTTAAACTTCACGGCAATTTGTGACACGCTCAAACCATCCAGGAAACAACGCACCACTTCGACTTCACGCGGGCTGAGAGTTTTCACCTTCTCATACATATTTCCCTTGTTACTAAAGTCGAGACTATCATCCAGTGATTCTTCACTCATTACATACAGATTTTCCACTTCATAGGCCACTTCTCTGGACAAGAATAAACGTCCCTGCGCAACCTGACGAATCGCGTGCGTAATCTCCTGCATGTTATGGCTCTTACCAATAAATCCTTTCACGCCGGCGCTTAGCACCATTTTGACAATCGCCGGACTTTCCATTGAAGAGGAGATCAGAATTTTTTGCTGTGGATAGTGATTACGTAATTGCTTAACTAATGCCAGGCCGTCAAGTTCACGCTCGCCCAGCAGGAAATCGAGCACCAGAACATCAACCACCGTACTTCTTAACTGATTAAACAGCTCATTGCTTGAAGCCCAAGTGCCCACCAAATGAATATCGGGCTCATGTTTTAAACATAACTCGAAAACGGTACGGACCATTGGGTGATCATCAAGGACAGCAACACGCACTTGTTTGTTGTGTGCATATACCATTTCTTTATTCCCTTATTACAGTTTTAATTTTGTCCAATTGTGATAACCACACCAGTTAAAATACCTGATGACATTAATAAGTGACAATTGAGATAATTTATATACCTCAATGTTATTATTTTTAAAATCAACTCACCTGCAAAGTCGATGATGAGTACGATTTTGCAGGTTTTATTATTCATCGCGATGGCTTTATTGTTGCCGGCTCACGTAAAACTGCGAAAATTCTGACTTAACTCATCCGCTAGACCACATAAGAATTGTCTTGAAAGGATAGTGCGTAAGTAACAGATTGAATAAAATGAACAATTAATGAAAATGACAATTCATGCATTTAAGCACTTTCTTTAACAACAAATTAATTGCTTGAGAATGGTCGCAAAAAAATGACGTCTGAGAAATAACAGGAGAGAATTGTTCGAATATCTCTATACTCCCATGTCCTTACTGAAATTAATGCAATTCATTTTTTCGAGATGGTGCCGTGTCTAATCAGCTCACTACTTTTCGCTGTGCAATTTTGTTGCTTGTTTCGTTATTCTCCTGCTCATTATTCGCTACGGAAAAAACACTGCAACTGCTGGCGAGATATGACACTGCACAGCCAGCCCTGCAATTAGCAGAGCCGATTGCTTCTGGATTTCGCAATAAAGTGCTTAAAGTGGCTGTGGCGGGCCAGCCACAACCCCCTTTATTTATGGATACCGATACGCGACGTTTTGAAGGGCTCAGTGCCGATTACCTCTCCCTGATTCAAAGTATGCTCGACACCACTATCGAGCTGTATCACTACCCCAGCCATAGCGCTGCGCAAAATGCCGTGATGACTGGCGAAATGCACATGCTGGCGATCAATGTGGTTTATCCTTCATCTCTGCCACAACCGCTGATCGCCAGTACGCCATGGATGCTGGACTACAGCGTAATGGGTTACAAAGCCGATCATCCGCTTAGTCTGAGTCAGACTTTTGCACAGCGTATTGCCTGGTCTGGCGCGCCACCGCTGCGCGAGTATCTGGAGCGCACCTATAAAAATGAGCCTTTGGTGCGCTTCCCTGGCAATTACGATGCCGTGGCTTCAGTGGTTTTTGGTCAAACGGGAAAAGTGTGGGGCAATGCCGCAACACTAAACCATCTCAATCGTTATCTCTTTGCTAATGCCTTAAAAGTGGTGCCCGATGAGCACAGCATTCCGATGAATGTTAGCTTCGGCATAAGCCCGCACTTACCCTTACTGGCGGCGGCGATTAATCAGGCATTACCGCAAATCCCCCTCGCCATTCGCATGCAGATAGCCAAACGCTGGCAGCTTGATGCCCACCATGTTTTGCAGCGCAATCCGCTGGCCTTAACGCAGGAAGAGGAGAAGTGGCTGCAGGAGCATATGCGCATTGATACATCCCTGCCGATGGCGCTGGCCCCTCTTAGCAGTCGCTCCAACAAAATGCCATTTCGCGGCATGGTCGTCGATGTCCTGGAGCTGATCACTAACCTCACAGGCCTCAGCTTTCACGCCCATTTACCTGAAGAGCCTCCCGAGAGCAGCAGCAGTTACGTACCTCCACGGCTCTTCCCACTCGACATCCTTGAACGGGAGGATGAGGCGAGTCCTGCGCTGAGAACACGCCCGTGGCTGGTATCGCATTGGGTAATTATCCGTAATCAGAAGCCCCGCACGATTATTGGTCGCGAGACCTTCCCCTTTGGCTCAGCGTTGATGCTAAATAATCGGGCGATGAAAGAGTGGATGCAGCAGCATTATCCCAATCTGAACCTTGCTAAGAGTGATGATCCCATTGATGCCTTGCGCCAGCTGCAAGAGCATAAGATTGATGCGGTGGTGCTACCGAAAATTTTTGCAGATTATCTGCTACGTAATCCTTTCGGCGATAAGTTAGTGGTTGAAAGCACACTCGGCGCAGAACCAGCGCGTTTCGTGATGCGCGTTGAACCCGGTAATGAAATGCTGGTGAGTATCATCAACAAAGCCTTATTAGCTATTCCACCCGAAACTCTATTCACACTGCTGGCACAGTGGCGTCAGGCAGAAACGCCGTTTCTCAGCGCATCATGGCAAAACTATAAACAAGCGATCCTCATGATCGTGATGGTTTCCGCCGGGTTAATTATGCTGATTCTGCTGTGGAACCGACATTTACGTAAAGTGATTCAGCAACGTATTCAAGCCGAAAATGCGTTGAAAAATCAGCTTAATTTCACCCATACATTATTTAATGAATCGCCCGTCGCTATGTATATTCGCGACAAAAACACCCGGTTGGTTGACTGTAATAAAGCTTATTTGCGCTTTATGAATTTCCGGCGAGAAGAAGTGATTGGCAAACGACTGTCCGACGTGTTTACGGGCAATAATGCCAGTATCCAAAGTATTGAAGATGGCTATCAGCAAACCTTACGCGATGGCGAAGCCGTGATGCGCGATATTCATATGGTGTTTGATCAACAACCCTTTCAGCTCTACAACTGGACGCTACCGTTTCGCGATCGTCTTGGCGATGTGGCTGGTGTCATTGGCGGCTGGCTGGATGTCACCGAACGCAATGCGCTGTTGCAAGAGTTACAGCTAGCCAAAGATATTGCGGATAAAGCGAATCGTTCGAAAAGTGAATTCCTTGCCAGCATGAGCCATGAGATCCGCACTCCGTTGCATGCCATTATTGGGTTGCTGGAACTGGAAACCCGATCGCAACCGGCAGAGTCACTTTCAGAGAATATTCGTGTTGCCTACAGTTCAGCACACGCGTTGTTGTCGTTAATTGGTGATGTACTCGATCTTTCGAAGATCGAATCCGGTATGTATCAGCCAACGCCAGAAACCGTCTATTTGCCGGATGTGATCGAACAGGCAGTCGCACTGTTTCGTAATAAGGCAGAAAGTAAGGGTCTGGAGCTGCGTGTGGAGATGGATATTGCTGCCTACTGGGTGAAAACCGATCCGCTGATGATCAACCAAATTCTCTCTAATCTTTTGAGCAACGCGATTAAGTTTACCGAAGAAGGTACGGTCACCGTGGTACTCATGCAAGGCATCGCGCAGGAAGAGGAAGGCAGCGAATTCGTCATAGAGGTGAGCGATAACGGCTGCGGCATGACAGAAGATCAACAACATGCCATCTTCGAGCCCTTTGTACAGTTGGGCGAACGTCATCAACAACAACTTGGCACCGGATTAGGTTTAAGTATCTGCCGTAATCTGGCCCATCTTCTTGATGGCGAATTGATTGTCGAGAGTACGCCAGGCGTAGGTGCCGTGTTCTCTTTTTACTTCCGTGCGCCGCTGGGCGAACCACGCGATCAGACGCAGCCACACCTGTCACAGCCCCTGCTTTCGGACAAGTTGTCGGTGCTGGTAATTGATGATCATGCCCCTAACCGCTTACTACTCGGCAAACAGCTTGAGTTGTCAGGCCATCAGGTTGTAGTGAGTGAAAGTGCTGCAGAAGCGTTAACGCTGTGGCAGCAAGAGCCGCTGCGCTTTGATTTGATTATTACCGATTGCAATATGCCGGGAATGAATGGCTTTCAGTTTGCTGAGGCGCTGCGCCAATATGAACAGCAGCAACAATTACCGCCCATTATGCTCTTCGGGCTAACGGCCTCTGCAGAGCAGCACATTATGCAGCGCTGTTTAAAATCGGGAATGGATGACTGCCTGTTCAAACCCCTGAATCTTGATCGATTGCTGGCACAGATTGCACACTGCACACGCCGCAGCCAGGCCCATTCGGGACAAACTCGGGTTATTGGTGAAACCAAAGAAACGGTTAACGCTGCTGAGTTAGTGGCTACGAGCATCACAAGCTTCCCGCCGCTCCTGACGCAACTTGCCGAGCGAGATGTTGAGAGCTGCTTGGAATTACTCTCCAGCATTCGCACCAGCCATGCAACATTACTGGCGGAAATGCAGCAAACGCAGGAACCCAGCACCTTGTCGCAACTTGGCCATAAACTCAAAGGCGGCGCGGCTATTCTCAATGCGCAGGCGCTGGTGCAATTAGGTCGCCAACTGGAGAGGCATCAAGAGGAGGCACACGATGTAGAAGCGTTAATTCTAAAAATTGCCACGGAAATAGATCGCGTAAATCAATCATTAATAGAATTTGCAGAAGTTCGTCTGAAAAATAATCAGTTTTTATAGAATCATAATCTTAACGAGACATTTCTCGGTTCGCCCTATTACTTCGCCGGACATAATGGCCGCCAGCGTCATCATTACGGTGTCGTTAAAGGGAGATATATGTTTAATGCAAAAATCCTCATCGTTGATGAGCATCGTTTGGTTGCCGCCGGCGTGCAGGCTTTATTATTAATGAATGGTTTTAATTGTGTCACTACAGCGCACACAATTAACGATGGAATTGATGATATCATTCATCATCACATCGACATACTCATATTAGATCCTGACTTTAAAGAAAAAAATGGCATCGCATTTTTACGTGATATCGTTAAATCAAAGACATGGATGAAAGTGATCCTGATAAGCCAGGGCGGTAATAATCATTTATCTATACAGTCGCTTAGTCAGGGAGCTAATGGCTTCGTGTCTACATACGATCCTATTCAAACGCTGATCGCCGCTATTGGATGCGTATCTAACAACGTGAATTATCTACCGGGCGATATTCTGGATAAACGTCAGCGTTATGCGAATGAGCAAGACATGCTGTCTCGCCTAACGGAGCGTGAACATTTGATTTTACGACAATTAGCACAGGGGAAATCAAATAAAATCATCGCTTTCGAGCTGGGATTAAATAATAAAACCATTAGTACTTATAAAACAAAAATATTCCAAAAGCTTGAGTCGAAAAATCTGGTTGATATCATTGAACTCGCCCGGCGCAACGGTGCGTGTTAAAAGAAAAATCAAGACCAGTCTTGCGGATTAATCGCGTAGTGATCTGGCATGATATGCCCTGTCCTCACCCCGGACAGTTTTTACAAAGATTGAGTTTTAAAGGAATTAATAACCACAGAGCTAATTTATTAGCCCCTTTTTCATGCTCTTACAGGGCGAGTAGGTTTCTTCCCGTGCCTGGCGAAAGAAGTCCGATACTTTCGTCTGCGACTTACCGCCCTGCTTTTTTTTGATGCTTCTCACAGGCTGAACGCCACACATTTCCTTCCCAATAAAATCCCGGTAAAGTTCACTCATCCGACCACTTTCTGAGTATGTGATCATGTCTGAACATTATCCCCACCTGTTCGCCCCGCTGGATTTGGGCTTTACCCAGCTCAAAAACCGTTTCCTGATGGGTTCAATGCATACCGGATTGGAAGAACATGCTGAAGGCGCTCAACGTCTGGCCGCCTTTTATGCTGAACGCGCACGCGAAGGCGTGGCGCTGATTGTCACCGGCGGCATTGCGCCCAACCCACAAGGCGTGGTGGCTCAAGGCGGTGCCATCCTTAACCAGGAAAGTCAGTGCGACTGGCACCGCGTCATCACCGATGCTGTCCATGCCGAAGGTGGGAAAATTGCGCTGCAAATTTTGCATGCTGGACGCTACAGCTATCAACGCGATCTGGTTGCGCCTTCCGCGCTGCAGGCGCCGATCAATCCTTTTACGCCGCAAGCGCTCAGCGATGACGATATTCAGCAAACCATTCGTGACTTTGCACACTGCGCCAAACTGGCGCAACAGGCCGGCTATGACGGCGTCGAGATCATGGGCTCGGAAGGTTATCTGATTAACCAGTTTCTGGTAGCACATACCAATAAGCGTAATGATGATTGGGGCGGCGATGTGGCGCGACGCCAGCGTTTTGCATTAGCAGTCACTCAAGCGGTGCGCGATGCCGTCGGCAGCGATTTCATCATTATCTTCCGCCTGTCGATGCTCGATTTGGTCAATAACGGCAGCTCGCTGGATGAGACGCTGGCGCTAGCACAAGCGCTGGAACAGTGTGGCGTCACACTATTCAACAGCGGTATTGGCTGGCATGAAGCGCGCATTCCTACCATCGCCACCTGCGTACCACGCGCCGGTTTTGCCTGGGTTACTCAGCATCTGCGCGAACGTGTCTCGGTGCCGGTCATCGCCACCAATCGCATCAACCATCCCGATGTTGCGGAACAACTCTTGCGTGACGGCATCGCCGATATGGTATCGATGGCGCGCCCGTTCCTCGCCGATGCGGCTTTTGTCCGCAAGACGGCAAACGGCCATCCCGATGCTATTAACACCTGCATTGCCTGTAATCAGGCATGCCTCGATCAAATCTTTGTCGGCAAAGTCACCTCGTGTCTGGTGAATCCGCGCGCCTGTCACGAAACCCTGATGCCGGTGATCAATACCGCACAGCCAAAAAAGCTGGCGGTGGTTGGCGCAGGGCCCGCTGGCATGGCATTCGCGCTGCAGGCGGCCCAACGCGGCCATCAGGTTACGCTGTACGAAGCCGATGCGCAGATTGGTGGGCAGTTTAATATCGCCCGCCAGATTCCTGGCAAAGATGAATTTAGTGAAACGCTGCGCTATTTCCGCCACCAACTCGCCGCCGCTGGCGTAGCGATAAAGACTGAACACTACGTGAACGCTAACGAACTGGAAGCCTACGATGAAGTGATCATCGCCACTGGCATTGTACCGCGCCAGCTGGCGATTCCCGGCATCGACCATCCCAGCGTACTGAGCTATCTCGACGTGATACGCGATAAAAAAGCGGTCGGAAAACGCGTGGCGATTATTGGCGCGGGCGGCATCGGTTTTGATACCGCCGAGTTTTTATTGCATCAAGCCAGCCATGACGATTTCTACCAAAGCTGGGGCATCGATCGCAGCTTGCAGGCGCGTGGCGGATTGATGGCGCCACAACCACAGCCCGCCGATCGACAAATCTGGCTGCTGCAGCGCAAATCCGGTAAGCCGGGCGCCGGGTTGGCGAAAACCACCGGCTGGATCCACCGCGCCAGCTTGCAAGCGCACGGCGTGCAAATGTGGGGCGACGTCGAGTATTTAAAGATTGATGATGCCGGATTGCATCTGCGCCATCAGGGTGAAGCAATCGCGCTGACGGTGGATAACGTGGTGATTTGTGCCGGGCAGGAACCGCTGCGTCTGCTGGCGGACGAGCTGAGCGCGCGAGGTAAATCAGTACACGTGATTGGTGGTGCGGATGTGGCGCAGGAGCTGGATGCTCGCCGCGCCATCGCTCAGGCAACCGAACTGGCGCTGAGCGTGTAATTAACGCAGTTTTACCGAACGCAGCACTACAAACTTAGCGTTGGACGCCACCAGCTCGCAGTTGCCAAACAGCTTTTTCATTTTGACGTGATAACCGAGGTGGCGGTTGCCGACGATGCGCAACTCGCCGCCGTATTGCAGGCAGCGTTTCGCATCACGCAGCATTTGCCACGCCAGATGATCGGTCACCGCGTGCTGCTGATGGAAAGGTGGATTGCACAATACCGCATGCAAACGATCCGAGGGGAAACCGCTCAGCACGTTGTTAACGCGGAATTGGCAGCGCGCCATATCCTGCGGGCGGTTCACTTCCACGTTCAGTTTGCTTGATGCCACCGCCATGTAAGATTCGTCATAAAACAGCACATCCGCATTCGGGTTCTGTTCCAGCGCCAGCAAGCCAATCACGCCATTGCCACAGCCCAAATCGAGAATCTCGCCTTCAATGTCAAAGGGCAGATGTTGCATAAAGAAACGCGCGCCAACATCCAGCGAGGCGCGGGAGAACACGTTGGCATGGTTGTGGATCTGATATTCAGAATCGTCAAGCGGCCAAACCGTGGTCGCAGGCTGATCCACTAAGGCAGGCGCGGTGAAGCGGCTGTAAATCAGACGCGCTTTTTTCCACGCCAGCGACGTTTTGCTCTCGCCCAGAATACGCTCGAACAGTTGCAGCGTGGAGTTGTGAATATCCTTGGCTTTCGCCGCCGCCAAAATCAGTGTGTCTGGCGTGACCACTTCGCGCAGTGCTCGCAATTGATGCTCCAGCAAAGCCAGCGCTTTGGGGATTTTGATCATCACCACCGCCGGCGCGGCTGGCAGTGGTGCCAGGCTATCGATAAAGTGCACCTGATCTTCATCCATCTCATTGAGACGCAGGTTCTGTTTCGCCGCCTGTTCGCTCAGCAGCGAATCGCTGACGTGCCACACGGGACGCGCGCCAAGTCCGCAGGTCAAGGCTCCAAAGCTGTCGTTGAACACCAATACCGGTCCCTCAGGCAGCGCTTGCTGCAACAAATATTCATCGGCGGAATCCCATGCCTGTAGCGGGCTTTCCTCACGCATGGGCGGGAAGCGGTGCAGCGTCAGCGTGCGATTGGTCAGTTCAAGTTGGCTCATGGAATCTCCGGCGTGGTACACTTTGCGCGATTTTCGCCCTAAAAAGGGGGCGCAGTATACTGTCTTTCGCCGGGAATCCCAATGTCATTAATCTATCTGCAGGGTTACCCTGAAAACATCCTCGAGCAGGTTCAGACACTGATCGAACATGAGCGTTTAGGTTCCTTTCTCCAGCAACGCTATCCCAATACGCACAATATCGTCAGCGACCGGGCGCTTTATGATTACACGCAGGCGCTGAAAAACCGCTACATGCGCAGCGCGCCACCGGTGAGCAAAGTGATTTGGGACAATAAGATCAAGGTGATGAAGCACGCATTAGGGCTGCATACGGCGATTTCGCGCGTGCAAGGTGGCAACCTAAAAGCCAAGGCGGAGATCCGCATCTCCACGTTCTTCCGTCTCGCACCGGAAGCATTTCTGCGTATGATCGTGGTACACGAGTTGGCTCATCTGAAAGAGAAAGAACATGACAAAGCCTTTTACCAACTCTGCTGCCACATGGAACCGGATTATCATCAGTTGGAGTTTGACGCCCGCCTGTGGATGACCGACCAGGCGATGCGCGGCAACGCGGCTTAAAGAAACTCCTGCGCTTTTTGAATCAGGCTGGTTTTCGTCAATGCGCCCATAAAACGGCGCTCTTGCGGATTATTCAGCACCGGTAAACGCTCAAGCGTGACACGGGCAAAGGCTTCCCAACCTTCGCGCATGCTTTGATTTTGATAAATGCAGGGAAAATTATTGTCCATCACGCTACTCACTGGTGAATGCAGGGTAATCTCCTGCGCTAACACCTTGCGTGAAATATCGTGAATCGACACCACGCCGAGAAATTGTCCTTCGCTATTAATCACATAAACATAACGTTCACGCTTGAGTGAGCTCACCGCCAGCGCCTGCCCAACCGACTCTTCCGGCTGTAGCGCCGCGCCGGGAATGATCAACTGATCGACACGCATGTTATCGAAGTCATATTTAGCTTCGGAACGGCTGAAATGACTGCTCACCACCGGATAGGTGCTGGAAGATTGCAGGCGATACACCACCATTGACGCCAACACCGACGCGATCATAATCGGGAACAGCAGGCTGCTATTTAGCGTCATCTCTAACACCATCAGCATCGCCATTAACGGTGCCTGACTGACCGCCGCCAGCACCGCCGCCATGCCGATGGCCGCATACAGCAAGGTATTGCCGACCGGTAAATGCAGCATCACGCCCATTTGCGCCAGTGCCACGCCGAGCAGTGCGCCGATCAACAATGAAGGGGTAAATAGCCCGCCGACCGCATTGGACCCAACCGACAGCGTGGTCGCCAGCGTTTTCAGCAGCAGCAATCCTAACAAGCCCATCAGTACATACTGGCCATCAATAATTTTCACGATCACTTCGTAGCCATTACCGAGAATATCGGTAGAGATCAGCGCCAGAAAGCCCACCGCCAACCCACCCGCACCCAACCGCAGCGGCAGCGAACGCACGCGGCCAAACAGCGCTTTGCTGCGGGCAATCAGTTTGATCAGCAGCCACCCGGCGATACCGGCGACAAAACCAATCAGCAGTGTCATCAGCAAACTGCTGATATCCATCTGAAATAGTGCTTCGGATAATGGATATAGCGCGCTGCGGAAACCCAGCGACCACATGGTCATCACCGCCACCGCCGACGAGACTATCAGCGGAATCAAGCGTTGCAGCGCCGAGATGCCAAAAGCGATTTCCGCCACAAATATCGCCGATGCCAGCGGGGCGTGATACACCGACGAAAGCCCGGCGGCAGCGGCCATCGCCACGATATCGCTATTGCGCAGATTGAATGAGGCAGGCAGCCAGCGGCCAATTAAACTGCCGCTCAGCGCCGATAGCTGCACCATCGGCCCCTCTTTACCAATCGACGCGCCGCTGCCGATACTGGCAATTGACGAGAGTGCACGGAACAACGAGGTTTTCGTGGGTACCGCATCAAGCCGGGCGTTGATCACTTCCAGATAATCGGTCTGCACCGTTTCCTGTTTTTCAATCGCCACCGCATAGCGCAGGAAGAAACCAGCTAATACGCCGCCCGCCCCTACCAGCAGCGGCCAGAAGATCCATGGCCAGACATGCATTGCCACGGTGATTTCACTATCACTGTTAAAAAGTAGGTGGTTGATCAATTCGATCACGCCGCGAAATGCCAGCGTTACCAGCGAAGCCACACATCCAACGGGAATGGCGATCAGTAATGTGGTCCAGTTCAGAGCATGTTTACTTCCACTCACCCGCGCGTCCCCGCTAGTCGGTTAAAAAGTTGTGCGGCATCATCATATTGGAATGCAGATCTCAGGATCAAATTTCGCCTGCCTGGCACTCAGATGAACATGTTACTCTGCCGTTTTACTTTAGCAGGAGAGCAGCACGTGATTCGTTTCGCCATCGTGGGAACTAACTGGATTACCCGCCAGTTTATCGACGCCGCGCATGAAACCGGCAAGATGAAGTTGAGCGGCGTTTATTCACGTAATCAGCAGCAGGCCGATGCCTTTGTGGTGGATTACCCCTGCAAGCTGACCTTCACCTCACTGGATGAACTTGCCGCCAGCAGTGAAATCGATGCGGTGTATATTGCCAGCCCGAATGCGTTGCACAGTGAACAGGCGATACTGTTTATGTCGCACGGTAAGCATGTGATTTGCGAGAAGCCGATGGCGTCTAACCTGCGTGAAGCCGAGGCGATGATTGCCTGCGCACGTCAGCATCAGGTGGTGCTATTCGAAGCCTTTAAAACCGCCAGCCTGCCAACGTTCCTGCAACTGCAAAAAACACTGCCACAGCTGGGTAAACTGCGTAAGGCATTAATCAATTACTGCCAATATTCGTCGCGTTATCAGCGCTATCTTGATGGTGAGAATCCGAATACCTTTAATCCGCAATGGTCGAACGGCTCGATCATGGATATCGGCTTTTACTGCCTGGCCGCGGCCGTCACCTTGTGGGGCGCACCGCAACAGGTGAAAGCGCAAGCTTCCCTGCTGGAAAGTGGCGTTGATGCGCATGGTGTGGTGGTGCTGGGCTACGGCGACTTTGATGTCACCTTGCTGCACTCAAAAGTTAGCGATTCACTGATTCCGAGTGAAATTCAGGGTGAAGCGGGATCGCTGGTGATTGAAAAGATCGCCGAATGCCAGCAGCTGCGCTTTATTCCACGCGGCGGTGAGAGCCAAAACCTGACGCAGCCGCAGCACATCAATACCATGCTGTATGAAGCAGAGATCTTTGCCGGATTAGTTGAAGCCGGTGACGTTGAGCACGCGGCGTTAGAAACCTCGCGCATTACGGCGGCGCTGCTCACCGAAATCCGCCGCCAGACGGGCGTAGTATTCCCGGCAGATCGGGCTGAAGTGTAAATATTGCAAAACATTTCCGCAGCCTCTTGAAAGCGATGATTCAACTCCGTATGTTGAGCGCTGCAAAGGGGAGTAACTTGTAAGCTGATTGATCGTCATTACGATGCGCTATGTAACATGCAACACGCATCCGGTCGTCAGGCAACCCGGAATCTATTCTGCGTTGTAAGTGAGACCTTGCCGGAAGGCGAGGTTTGCTTGCAGCACGATCAAAGCGGCTGACGTCTTCTGACCTCAGCCGCTTTTTTTATGTCTGGAAAAGGATACGACTATGCACTCAGTGGGCACACCGTTACTTTGGGGCAGCTTCGCTGTCGTAGTGATCATCATGCTGGCGATTGACCTGCTATTACAGGGCCGACGCGGCGCACAAACCATGTCATTCAAGCAAGCGGCTATATGGTCGCTGATTTGGGTCTCCGTTTCACTGCTGTTCAGCGCCGCTTTCTGGTGGTATCTCGATGGCACCGCCGGGCGCGAAGTCGCTACCGCGCAAACCCTTGCGTTCCTTACCGGTTACGTATTAGAGAAAGCGCTGGCGGTTGATAACGTCTTTGTCTGGCTGATGCTGTTTAGCTACTTCGCTGTTCCAGCCAACCTACAGCGTCGTGTACTGATTTATGGCGTATTAGGCGCGATTGTGCTGCGTACCATTATGATCTTCGCCGGTAGCTGGCTTGTGGTGCAGTTCAGCTGGATTCTGTATATCTTCGGCGCCTTCCTGCTGTTCACCGGCCTTAAAATGGCGCTGGCGAAAGAGGAAGATGACAGCGCGGTCGGTGATAAGCCGGTGGTACGCTGGTTGCGCAAGCATCTTCGTATGACCGATAGCCTTGACGGTGAGAAGTTCTTCACCCGCAAAAACGGTGTGCTGTTCGCCACGCCGCTGCTGCTGGTGCTGATCATGGTCGAACTGAGTGACGTGATTTTCGCCGTGGACAGCATCCCCGCGATCTTCGCGGTGACCACCGATCCGTTCATTGTACTCACCTCAAACCTGTTCGCGATTCTCGGCCTGCGTGCCATGTACTTCCTTTTAGCCAACGTGGCTGAGCGCTTCTCAATGCTGAAATATGGCCTGGCGATTGTGTTGGTGTTTATCGGTATCAAGATGCTGATCGTCGAGTTCTATCACATTCCAGTCGGCATCTCGCTGACGGTGGTGGGCGTGATTCTCGGCGGCACGCTGCTGATCAACGCCTGGGTGAACCACAGAAACGACCAGAAGAAGATCTCACCATAATCTTCTGCAGGGGCGCTAATCGCCCCTGCTTTGTTTCGCCAGTGGCAACCTTCGCCTTTTATATATCTGTCACACTTCCCATCATCAGCAGATCAAAAAACCGATCTGCTGCGCATGCACAGAATTATCTCTTTCTTCATAAGCTCTTTTCCTTATACTCCGCCGGGCAAACCGTTGCGCGTGGTGGAACCGCGCACAACACTCATGACCGCGAATAAAAAGACTGTGATATGCAAAACAACTTTATTGGACGTCTGGGCGCGCTGTTCGCAGGCAGCCTGGTAAAACAAATCATGATTGGCCTGGTGGCGGGCGTGGCGCTGGCGTGGTTCTCGCGCGATGCCGCATTAGCCGTTGGCTTGCTGGGTGAGCTGTTCGTGCGGGCGCTGAAAGCCGTCGCGCCGCTGCTGGTTTTGGTGCTGGTTATCTCCTCGATCGCCAACCATCAGCAGGGACAGAAAACCAATATCCGCCCGATCATCATGCTGTATCTGCTCAGCACCTTTTTTGCTGCCGTGGTGGCGGTGATCTTCAGCCATCTGTTCCCACAGACGCTCTCGATGAATGTTGGAGCCACGCAAATCACGCCCCCTTCGGGCATTACCGAAGTGCTACACGGCTTGCTGATCAGCATGGTTTCCAATCCGATTGAAGCACTGATGAACGCCAATTACATCGGCATTCTGGTGTGGGCGCTGGGCTTAGGTCTGGCGTTTCGTCATGCTAGCCCCAGTAGCAAAGCGTTTCTCAATGATGCGTCCAATGCCGCAACCTGGGTGGTACGCTGTGTGATCCGCTGTGCGCCGCTGGGGATTTTTGGCCTGGTGGCATCTATCCTCGCCTCAACCGGCTTTGATGCCATCTGGGAATACGCCAATCTGCTGGCGCTGCTGCTCGGCTGCATGCTGATTATGGCGCTGGTAATCAACCCGATGTTGGTGTTCCAGAAGATCCGCCGCAATCCCTATCCGCTGGTGTTTACCTGCCTGCGAGAAAGTGGCGTCACCGCGTTCTTTACCCGCAGTTCGGCGGCGAATATCCCGGTGAATATGGCGCTGGCTAAGCGTCTCAATCTGGATGAAGACACCTATTCGGTATCGATTCCGCTTGGTGCCACCATCAGCATGGCGGGTGCATCGATCACCATCACCGTGTTGACGCTGGCAGCGGTGCATACGCTGGGCATTTCGGTGGATGTACCGACTGCGATTCTGTTGAGCTTGGTGGCTTCGCTGTGTGCCTGTGGCGCATCCGGCGTGGCTGGCGGTTCGCTGCTGCTGATTCCAGTGGCCTGCAATATGTTTGGTATTCCGAACGACCTGGCAATGCAGGTGGTTGCAGTGGGCTTTATTATTGGTGTGCTGCAGGATTCCGCCGAGACCGCATTGAACTCCTCGACGGATATTCTGTTTACCGCAGCCGTATGCCAGGCCGAAGCCGAGCGTGAGCCGCGTCGTACGGTCTCCGAATAATCATTGCCCCAGGTCGCCATAAATGGCGACCCTACGCGAATCCGTAGGGTGCGCATTGATGCGCACCGGGTTTTAAAGCGTCACGCCACTTTTAAAGATGGCTAACTCGCGGAAATCATTCGTTTCATTCCGCGCCGGTTGGCCATTGGCAATCGCCACAATCATATCGACGAAATCCTCCAGCATCTCCGTCATGCTCATGCCTTCGATCAAACGCCCGGCATTGAAATCGATCCAGTGCGGCTTCTTCTCAGCCAGCTGCGTATTGGTGGCGATTTTAACCGTCGGCACAAAACCGCCGTACGGCGTGCCGCGGCCGGTGGTAAACAGCACCATATGACAGCCCGCCCCCGCCAGCGCGCTGGTTGCCACAGCATCATTACCCGGGGCACTTAATAGATTCAGTCCCGGCGTATGCAAGCGCTCACCGTACTTCAGCACATCCACCACCTGACTTTGGCCAGCTTTCTGCGTGCAGCCAAGTGACTTCTCTTCCAGCGTGGTGATGCCGCCCGCTTTGTTGCCCGGTGACGGATTTTCGTAGATTGGCTGCTGGTGATCGATAAAGTAGCGTTTGAAGTCGTTGATCATCGCCACGGTCTTTTCAAAGGTGGCTTCATCGCGGCAGCGGCTCATCAAAATACGCTCGGCACCAAACATCTCCGGCACTTCGGTCAGCACCGTGGTACCACCGTTAGCAATCATCTGGTCAGAGAAACAGCCGAGCATGGGATTGGCGGTGATACCGGAAAAACCATCCGAACCGCCGCACTCCAGACCAAACTTCAGCTCGCTGAGTTTGCCCGGCTGACGTTGATCCGCGCGCATCGCAGTGTAAAGTTCGTGCAGGCGTTCCAGCCCGGCTTCCACTTCATCGTCCTGCTTCTGGCACTCCATAAACTGCACGCGATCGCTATCGAAGCCACCGAGCGTTTCCCGGAACACATCGACCTGGTTGTTCTCGCAGCCAAGGCCAATCACCAACACTGCGCCAGCATTGGGATGGCGCACCATATTTTGCAACATGGTGCGGGTGTTCTCGTGATCCTGTCCAAGCTGCGAACAGCCAAACGGATGGCTGAACAGGTGCACGCCATCAATGCCTTCGGCATCGTTGGTCTCTTTCATAAAGCGCGTCAGGATTTGCCGCGCGATGCCATTTACGCAACCCACGGTGGGCAGGATCCACAACTCATTACGGATGCCGACTTCTCCGCTGGCGCGGCGATAGATCTGCACGTCACGGTCGCCTGCTTGCGGCGGCAGCTCAAGGAAATCGGGCTGATAATCGTATTCGTCTACATCGCTCAGATTGGTGCGCGCGTTGCTGGAGTGGATAATCTCACCCGCCGCAATCGGCTGGGTGGCATGAGCAATGGGCAAACCGTATTTGATCACCAGCGCGTCTGTGGCTAAAGGCTGCAGCGCAAACTTATGGCCGCGCCCAACCTCCTGCTGCAAGGTGATCGCCTGTTGATTGATTTCGACCTGGGTATTGGCTGGCAAATCGCGCAACGCCACAGCAACGTTGTCGCGTGAATGTATTCTAATGGCATCTTGCATAGCGTTATCTCAGTTGTGTCAACGCCGTCCGCATCCCGTGGACGATGATGTTTTGCAGGTGTTGGCTGACCGCAGCCACTAATCCGGGCCGCTGAGTGAGATCTTCGCCCCAGTGATTGGCATCGCTCAGTACCGCGCGTACCAACTGCTCCGGAGTCTGTTTATCGTTCTGTACTGCGGGCCACAGTTCAGCAAAACGCTGCAGCCAGTGTTCGTCATCCTGCAGTGGCCAGTGACGTTCGCCCTCTGCACCACGATAAAAAGCCAGCAGCGCGGCAAAGGCGAAGGTCAGGCGCGAAGGCCACTGCCCGTTTTGCTGCTGCGACAGTAAAAGCTGCGGCAGCAAACGGGTGCGAAATTTGGTCATGCTGTTGAGGGCGATTGAGAGCAACGCATGACGAATAAACGGATTACGGAAACGGCGCTGCACTGCGTCGGCAAAAGCGTGCAGCTCATCGCGCGGCAGATCCAGCGTCGGGATGACTTCCTCGCGCAGCAGCGCCTCGACGAAGCCAGCAATCTGCGCGTCATCCATTGCTTCACCGACGCTCTCCAGCCCGGCCTGAAACGCCACCGGCACCAGCGCGGTGTGCGCGCCGTTGAGGATTGCCACTTTCTGCGCTTTGTACGGCGTGATGTCATCCACCAACTTCACTTCCGGTGCCAGCGTGTCGAGCTTCAGCTCTTGCGCCAGCATGTTTGGCCCCTGAATCACAAACTGGTAATAGACTTCGCCCGCCACCAGATAGCGATCTTTGTAGCCCAACTGCGCTTCGATCGCCGCGCTATCCGCCGGATAACCGGTGACAATACGGTCCACCAGCGTGTTGTAGAACGCACAATGATCCTGCACCCAGCGGGAAAACTCCGGCGGCAGCTGCCACTGTTTGCTGTAGCGCAGCACCAGTTCACGCAGCGTATCGCCGTTGTAATCGATCAGTTCACACGGCACCACCAGCCAACCTTTATCGCTGGCGCCGGCAAAATGGTTGAAGCGCGCCCACAGCAGCTGCGTGAGTTTGCCGGGAAAAGATGAGGCGGGCGCATCGTCCAGCCGATCCTGCTCAGCGAAGGCGATGCCCGCTTCCGTAGTATTGGAGAAGACAAAGCGCATTTGTGGCGCGCGTGCCAGCGCAAGGAATTCGTCAAACTGTTGATAAGGTTGAATTTCACGATTCACGCTGCGGATAAGGCGAGCTTCACTTACCTGCTCGCCCGCCGCATTGAGCCCGCGAATCAGCGTGGTGTATAAGCCGTCTTGCTGATTCAGCGTCTCTTCCACCACGCGGTTGCGCGGCCGTACCACCACTACGCCCGCATCGGTGTTGTGATGCTGATTGAGCCAGTCGAGCTGCCAATCAATAAAGGCGCGCAGGAAGTTACCTTCACCAAACTGGATGACGCGCTCGCTATAGTGCGCGCCGGGGAAATTGTGGCGGTTGAGGTGCTGCATCATTAGGCTCCCAGCTCAATGCCGAAGTAATCGCGCGCATTGTTGAAACTGATGTTCTGTACCATCCGCCCTAACAACGCCTCGTCGGCCGGCGCTTCGCCGCGCGCCACCCAATTGCCCATCATTTGGCACAGCAGGCGACGGAAATATTCGTGGCGCGTGTAGGAGAGGAAGCTGCGGCTGTCGGTTAGCATGCCGACAAAGCGGCTCAGTAGGCCAATTTGCGCTAACTGCGTCATCTGCCGCTGCATGCCATCCAACTGATCGTTGAACCACCACGCCGAACCAAACTGCATTTTGCCCGGTTCGCCTTCGCCCTGGAAATTGCCCGCCATGGTGGCCAGCACTTCATTGTCGCGCGGGTTAACGCAGTAAAGGATGGTTTTTGGCAGCGCATTATTGCGGTTTTGCGCATCCAGCAAGCGCGCCAGCGGAATCGCCAGCGGCGCATCGTTAATCGAATCGAAGCCAACATCTGGGCCAAGCAGATCGAACTGACGACGATTGGCATTACGCAGCGCCCCAATGTGGTACTGCTGCGCCCAGCCGCGGCGTGCATATTCGCTGCCGAGCCATACCAACACCGCGGTTTTAAATTGGGCCGTCTCTTCAGCGGAAGGCGCAGCACCTTGCAGACGGCGCGCCAGAATGCCATCCAGCGTGGCTTCATCCGCTTCAGCAAACACCACCACATCTAACGCGTGATCGGAGATTTTGCAGCCATGTGCAGCGAAGTGATCAAGTCGCAGACTTAAGGCGCGGCGCAGATCGTCAAAGCGCAGCACGCTGACATCCGCCACTTGCTCTAAGCGCTGAATCCACGGCAGGAAACTCGCCAGTTCAATGTTGAAAGCTTTGTCCGGACGCCAGCTCGGCAGCACTTTAACGTCAAAGCTGCTGTCCTGCGCCAGCTTGCGATGATGCTGTAAGTCATCAAGCGGATCGTCCGTCGTGCCGACCATTTTCACTTTCATCTGCTGCATGATGCCGCGCGCGCTGAATGCGTCCTGCGCCAGCAATTCATTGCACTGCTGCCAAATACGCTCAGCGCTCTGTTCGTTCAGCAGCACATCGGTAATGCCGAAAGGACGACGCAGTTCGAGGTGTGTCCAGTGATAGAGCGGATTTCCGATGGTATGCGGCACGGTACGCGCCCAGGCGTTAAATTTCTCACGATCGCTGGCATCGCCGGTGCATAACGCTTCCGGCACGCCGTTCGCTCGCATCGCACGCCATTTGTAATGATCGCCTTTCAGCCAGATGTCATAGAGGTTGGTAAAGCGGTAATTATCGGCAATCTGCTGCGGCGGTAAGTGACAGTGATAGTCGAAAATCGGCTGGTCTTTAGCGTAGTTGTGGTACAGACGACGGGCGAACTCGGTATCGAGTAGAAAATCCTCACTCATAAAACGCGACATACCTGCTTCCTCATTTTATAGCCAGATGGCTTTACCTAAAAGTTATCATACCAATTCAAGCAAACGGCAAAATTGTTTGCGATGCGACTCACAATAATGACAGTTTCACTGTGGGTATATGGACATCCCTGTTGTGAATATGGCGTTAAATGGCTGTTTTAGCGATCTTTAGTCCTTACACACACGAGCTGCAAGGTTTATGTGATGGCATTCAACTTTTGAGGCTGTATAACAAGTTAACCTCTCGCCCCGTTGCTACCGGACTTTATGGCACAGGCAAGGAACTGCGGGAGTGGACGGCATTGTTCACGCTTTCCCGCTCCAGATAACTACAGCGGTAAATCCGCAACGACAGACTGGATGAGGTTAATAATGCGTAAGATCAAAGGGCTACGCTGGTATATGATTGGGCTGGTGACGCTGGGCACCGTGCTCGGTTACCTGACGCGCAATACCATTGCCGTCGCCGCCCCCACGCTGGAAACGCAGCTGGGTATCACTACACAACAATATTCTTATATCGTCGCCGCTTACTCGGCTTGCTACACCATCATGCAACCGGTGGCCGGTTACGTGCTGGATATGCTCGGCACCAAAATCGGCTATGCGGTATTTGCCGTGATGTGGGCAATCTTCTGTGCGGCCACTGCGATGGCGGGCAGTTGGGGCGGCTTTGCGCTGGCGCGCGGCGCGGTGGGCGCAGCAGAAGCAGCCATGATTCCTGCCGGTTTAAAAGCCAGTAGCGAATGGTTCCCGGCCAAAGAGCGTTCTGTCGCGGTGGGTTATTTCAACGTGGGATCGTCGATTGGCGCAATGCTGGCACCGCCGTTAGTCGTGTGGGCAATCATGGCGCATAGCTGGCAAATGGCGTTTATTATCACCGGCGTGCTGAGCATGGTGTGGGCAATCTGCTGGCTGGTGTTTTACAAGCATCCCAAACAGCAAACCAAGCTGAGCGATGAGGAGCGTCACTACATCATTGCCGGCCAGGAGCTACAGCATCAAACCGGCAACAATAAGAAGATGTCGGCGCGCCAGATCCTGCGCAATCGTCAATTTTGGGGCATTGCGCTGCCGCGTTTCCTCGCAGAACCGGCATGGGGAACCTTTAACGCGTGGATTCCCCTCTTTATGTTCAAGGTGTACGGCTTCAATCTGAAAGAGATCGCTATGTTTGCCTGGATGCCAATGTTGTTCGCCGATCTCGGCTGCATCGTTGGCGGCTACTTGCCACCCCTGTTCCAGCGCTGGTTTGGCGTCAATCTCATCGTTTCGCGCAAGTTGGTGGTCACCATGGGCGCGGTGTTGATGATTGCTCCGGGCACCATCGGTTTGTTCACCAGTCCCTATGTCGCCATTGCGCTGCTGTGCGTCGGCGGATTTGCCCATCAGGCGCTTTCTGGCGCGCTGATCACCCTCTCTTCAGATGTGTTTGGCCGTAACGAAGTGGCTACCGCGAATGGCTTAACCGGCATGGCGGCCTGGACGGCGAGCACCATGTTTGCATTGGTGGTGGGTGCGCTGGCCGATACGCTGGGTTTCAGCCCGCTGTTTGCGGCGCTGGCGGTGTTTGATCTGTTAGGCGCAGTTGTCATTTGGACTGTTCTTAAAAACCAACCGGTTTCTGAACTCGACGATCAGCCTGCCGTGCCATCCGCCGCGGTAGGCACATAAGCTCATCGGGCTGGCATCAGCCAGCCCATTTCCTCTGTGCGACTGAAGTGGTATAACAACTCAACTTTTTTTCACAGCGGACCGCGCAATGGACCTGACCGAATCACGACGCCTCTATCAACAGCTTGCTAGCGAGCTTAAACGCCGCATTGAAGCAGGCGACTACCGCGTCGGCGACAAACTGCCTGCCGAGCGTCTGATCGCGGAAGAGATGCAGGTGAGCCGAACCGTGGTACGTGAAGCGATTATCATGCTGGAAGTGGAAGGTTATGTGGAGGTGCGTAAAGGCTCCGGCATTCACGTGATCAGCAGCCAGCAGCAGAATCGCGTGGTGACGTCGAGCCAACTGGAGTTCGCCAATTTTGGCCCCTTCGAGTTATTGCAGGCGCGTCAGCTGATTGAAAGCAACGTGGCCGAGTTTGCCGCCACGCAGGTGACGCGTCAGGATATCGTGGCACTGATGGCGATTCAGGAGAAAGCGCGTCAGGAAGACCATTCTCGCGATTCTGCGTGGGATATGGAGTTTCATGTGCGCATCGCGCAATCCACACAAAACAGCGCCTTAGCGGCGATTGTCGAAAAGATGTGGCTGCATCGCCTGCATAATCCTTACTGGCTGAAGCTGCATGAACACATTGATGCCAAAAATATCACCAGCTGGTGTGACGATCACGACCAGATCCTCAAAGCCCTGATCCGCAAAGATCCCGCCGCCAGTAAGCTGGCAATGTGGCAACATCTGGAAAATACTAAACAGATGCTGTTTAACGCCACCACTGACGATTTCGAATTCAACGTCGACCGTTACATGTTTGCGGAAAATCCAGTCATCCTTCCAGAAGGTAGCGACAACGCACGCTGATCCTGCTTATTTTTCAGGCGTTTTGCTGACGAAAAAGTCAGTTAGTCTGCAATAGTGTCAGCTCATGTAAAGCTCCTTTTGACCACCTGCGTCTAAAGGTAAAACTCCTGTGCGGCAGGCACTTTCCCCTGTCTGGATAACGTTATTTTTGTTACAGTTATCGCCCTTTTATTACCCTTTGCGACAGGGCTTTAAAAAGTCGCTGATTTAACAATCAATTCTGGAAGGATCCGGAAACTCCTGCTCAGGCTGCTTATCTAAAATGTATAACCAACGCCAGTCTGCGCCTAAGCCCCTCACGGGCACGTTTAACAATGATGTTCAGGAATGATTGATGGATATTTTGCAAGCATTGCTGCATGCCTTATGGCAGCAGGATTACGAAATGCTCTCCGACCCAACATTGGTTTGGGCTATTTATGGCGTGCTGTTCATGATTCTGTTTCTGGAAAATGGACTGCTGCCCGCCGCCTTTCTACCGGGCGACAGTTTGCTGATTCTGGTCGGTGTCCTGATTGCGAAAGGCACGATGGGTTTCCCGCTGACTCTGCTGATTCTGACCACCGGCGCCAGCCTTGGCTGCTGGGTGAGCTACATTCAGGGCCGCTGGCTCGGTAATACGCCCACCGTACAAAATTGGTTATCGCATTTGCCGGCGCAATATCACCAGCGCGCGCACGCCTTGTTTCATCGCCACGGCTTATCAGCCTTGTTGATTGGTCGTTTTATTGCCTTTGTCCGCACCTTGCTTCCCACCATCGCCGGGCTTTCTGGCCTGAGTAATGCGCGCTTCCAGTTCTTCAACTGGGTAAGTGGCTTCCTGTGGGTGCTAATCCTGACCGTGTTGGGCTTCGCACTGGGCAAAACCCCGATTTTCCGTCGTTACGAAGATGAGTTGATGTTGTGCCTGATGCTGCTGCCGCTGGTGCTGCTGGTGATTGGCCTGGTCGGTTCTTTAGTGGTGCTATGGCGTAAACGTCAATCAACGCGTAACGGGAATTCACAGTCATGATTAACCTCCGTGGATTCCCAAGGCGTTTCCTGCCTTGGGTGCTAGGCGGCGCGTTGGCGCTGCTGGCGGTCTGTTTCGTGCCGAATTTGATGCAGCACGAAACCGTGGTGCAAATCCGTGTCGCGAATAGCGGCACCAATTTGCCCGATGGTTTTTACCTCTATCAGCAACTTTCCGCGCAAGGCGTGCGTATCAAAAGTATTACGCCTTCTGGCGATGCGCTGGTGATTCATTTTGAGAATGAAGAGCAGAGCCTGGCAGCACAAAAAGTGTTGCGACGCCTGTTGCCACAAGGCTTTGTCGTGGCGGCGGGTCCGCAGGCGTCACAGCAATATCCAGACGCCAATCGCCCCACTTACAGCTAAATTTCACCGCTTGACGTTAAGCCAGGCGGTGAGCTAATCCTCGCTATCCCCGCGTCTTCTTTGAATTTTTTCATCTGCTGTCTATTCTTAGAGGTAGCGTAAGCCTAAGACATGCTGGGAAGCCCCTCCTGTCTGATCTCTGGCAGGTTATTAACAATGGAAGGTCACAACCTGATGAAACGTCAATTACTGCTAGGTGCTATTCTTTTCTCACTCTCGGGTTCGCTGCTGGCGGCTGAATCGCTCTGCCAACAAAAAGAGCAGGACATTCAACGTGAGATCGATATGGCGAAGCAGCATAACAACCAGCGCCGCGTAACCGGGCTGGAGCGCGCATTGACCGAAGTCCGTGCAGGCTGCACCGATGAGAAATTGAAATCTGCACAAAGCGAACGCATCGCTGAGCAGAAGCACAAAATCGCCGAGCGTGAGCGTGAGCTGAAAGAAGAGCGTCAGGACGGTGACAAGGACAAAATCGAGAAGCGCGAACGTAAGCTAGAAGAGGCGCGGCACGAACTGAAAAAGCTTGAAGCTGAGCCTTATTAATCGGACTTAACTAAATGCTGTAAAAGGAGATTTCCATGGCTAAAGAAACAACATCTGAACATCTGCGCGCTGAATTGAAAAATCTGGCTGATACCCTGGAAGAAGTGCTGAGTAGCTCAGCAGATAAATCCAAAGGTGAGCTGGACAAACTGCGTCATAAAGCGCGCGGTGCTATTGAAAGCTCCCGTGAACGCCTCGGCGATTCCGGCGAACGTATTGCACAAACTACGCGTGAAGCGGCGGAAAAAGCGGACGAATACGTGCGTGATAATCCGTGGCACGGCGTGGGTATTGGTGCAGCGGTAGGTATTCTCATCGGCATTCTAATCTCACGGCGTTAATGATGAGTGATAGTCAGCAAAGCCACGGCCCCGGCAAAGGGGTCTTTAACATCGGTCAACGGATAGTTACCACGCTGGTCAGCATGGTCGAGACGCGTGTCCGACTGGCCATTGTGGAACTGGAAGAGGAGAAGGCAAACCTGATTCAGATGCTGATGATGGTTGGCCTCACCATGCTGTTTACCGCTTTCGGTCTTATGAGCCTGATGGTACTGATCATCTGGGCGGTAGATGCGCAATATCGCCTGATGGCTATTGCTATCACCACCGCGGTACTGTTTGCGTTGGCGCTGATCTTTGGTTTGTGGACGTTGTACAAGTCACGCCAGTCAACGTTGTTACGCCACACCCGTAAAGAGCTGGATACCGATCGTAAATTGCTGGAGGAAGATCGCTCATGAGCCGCCGCGAACGTGAAGCACGCATTCACGAACTGCTTAATCAGGTGCAGCAACAGCGACTCGATCTCAGCGCCGATGGACGCGATTGGCTAGCCAGCACCGCGCAATACGATCGTGGCTGGCTGACCTTCATTGGCATGCGCCGCTACCTGGCAATCGGGAGCAGCGCATTGGCCATCTGGTCGATTCGCAGCCCCAATCGCCTGCTGCGCTGGGCCAAGCGCGGCTTCGGCGCCTGGAGCACCTGGCGCATGATCAAATCCACCTTAAATACACGCTAATCCCTCTATTTAAAACCGGATCGTAAAGGTTCGGTTTCGCCCCCTCAAATTTACTGAACAACATTGACAGTATATCTCGCTTACAACTATTCCAACCTGCGATTATTATCTCCCTCCATCAGCCCACTGAACTAAAACAGCCGGTTCAAGGGGATTCAAAACCCGCAGGCCAACAACCTGCAACAAAAACCTTGTTGGAGTAGATGATGAAAAAATTCGAAGACTCAGGCCTGCTGGTAGCACGCGTATTGATGACCATTCTGTTTATCACCGCAGGCTGGGGCAAAATCACCGGTTATGCGGGTACCGCACAGTACATGCAGGCGATGGGCGTCCCTGGCTTCCTGCTGCCACTGGTTATCCTGCTGGAGTTCGGCGGCGGCTTGGCCATTCTGTTCGGTTTCCTGACGCGCTTTACCGCACTGTTCACCGCGGGTTTCACCCTGCTGACGGCGTTCCTGTTCCACAGCAACTTTGCGGAAGGTGTTAACCAGCTGATGTTCATGAAAAACCTCTCCATCGCCGGCGGTTTCCTGGTGTTGGGTCTGGTAGGTCCAGGGGCTTACAGCATTGACCGTCTGATTCGTCAGCGCGTCCAGCCAGCGGCCGCACGCTAAGCAGCATAAGCGTCCGAGAACACATATACTGAATGACAGGGGCGGGGATTTTCCTCGCCCTTTTTTATTATGGAGGGCTTATGGGACAGCTGATTGACGGTGTCTGGCATGACACCTGGTACGATACGAAGTCAACCGGTGGCCGCTTCAAACGCTCTGACGCCGTCTGGCGTAACTGGGTTACCGCCGATGGCAGCGCCGGCCCAACCGGCCAAGCGGGCTTCGCTGCTGAACGCGGTCGTTACCATCTTTATGTCTCTCTTGCTTGCCCGTGGGCGCATCGCACGCTGTTAATGCGCCAGCTCAAGGGACTGGAAGAGATGATTTCGGTTTCGGTGGTACATCCGCTGATGCTGGAAAACGGCTGGACCTTCGACACCAGTTTCCCTGACGCCACTGGCGACGCGTTGTATCAAAAAGAATTTCTCTATCAGCTCTATCTGCACGCCGATGCGCACTACACCGGTCGCGTCACCGTGCCGGTGCTGTGGGATAAAACTCAGCAAACCATCGTCAGCAATGAATCCGCCGACATCATGCGTATGCTCAACAGTGCGTTCGATGCGCAAGGTGCCCGCGCGGGTGACTATTATCCCGCCGACCTGCGTGAAAAGATCGATGAGGTGAACAGCTGGGTTTACGACACGGTAAACAACGGTGTTTATAAAAGCGGTTTTGCTACTTCGCAAGCAGCCTACGATGAATCCGTTACATCGCTGTTTCACTCCTTAGCGCGTCTTGAGCAGATTCTCGGTCAGCATCGCTATCTCACTGGCGATCAACTTACCGAAGCCGATTTGCGCTTGTGGACTACGTTAGTGCGCTTTGATCCGGTCTACGTCACCCACTTTAAGTGCGACCGCCATCGCATCAGTGATTACCGTAACCTCAGTGGCTTCCTGCGCGACATCTATCAGATGCCCGGCATCGCTGACACGGTTAACCTGCCGCACATCCGCCATCACTATTATTGCAGCCACAAAACCATTAACCCAAGCGGTGTGATCTCGCTGGGCCCAGCCTTTGACTGGGATGAGCCACACGGCCGGGATTGAGGGTAATCTTCACCTCTCCGGTGGAGAGGTGAAGCTTTTTCAAGCGAACTTAATCAGCACCATACCGATTAACAGCAATCCCACACCCAGCCAACCGGTGCGGCTCAGTCGCTGGCCGAATAAAATCCAGCCGGCCGCCACCGTGGCCACTAATCCCAGCCCGCCCCATAATGCATACGCGACGGTGAGATCGATGCCTTTCACCGCCTGCGCCAGCGCACTGAACGCCGCCAGCACAGCAACCAGCGATAACACGCCAAATAGCGGACGGCGAAAACCATTAGAATATTTCAGGAAGATATTGGCGACGATTTCCAGACCAATAGCCAGCAACAGCCACGCGATGTGTATCCAGTTAAACGTTGCCATGGCGCAGCTCCTTGCGACTCAACGTACCTAATTTGATTAGGACAATGCCGAGGATCAGCGTTAGCAGTCCGGCGACTTTGACGACAGATAAGGTCTCATCAAACAACAGCACGCTGAACAGCGTAATAAACAGAATACCCACGCCCTCCCACATGGCATACGCCACCCCAAGGGCAATACGCTTAATGGCAAAGGATAAACAAATATAAGAAAGTGCGATCATTACCAGCATAAAAATATAACCGGCGTTGCCGCCGTTAACGCTGGCCCATTTCATCGAGACGGTACCAATAATTTCCGCGGCAATCGCCAGCGCTAATAAAATCCAATACAGCATAATTTCTCTCCTGAACGAGAAATAAACGCCACCCACGCGAAAATAGGCGTGTGAGCCGAATTAATGTAAAAAGTCAGAAAGGAGAGAACGGAACTAAAGCGCGAAACGCCAGTGCTGATCGCAGATTGGGCAGTTTAAAGCAGGGAAAGAAGAAGAGAATAAAGCCTTATTTGGCGCGAAAATTTTGTCCATAAAATTACAACTTATCCACGTTGTTGCTTCTCATCAGTGTGGATTAAATTTGTCCTCGGTGGTTAAACACGCGCTTATTCTGGCATAGCCGCAATAATGTTTTCCGGGATTTTCATTTCTTTACGTGGGCGCGATTAATTAATTTACTTGCTCATCCCACCCCAGAAAACACAAAACCCGCCGAAGCGGGTTTTGTGTTTAAAAAAGTCGAAACTGACCGATAAGCCGGGTTCTGTCGTGGACAGTCATTCATCTAGGCCAGCAATCGCTCACTGGCTCAAGCAGCCTACCCGGGTTCAGTACGGGCCGTACCTTGTGAACCCCTATTTGGCCTTGCTCCGGGTGGAGTTTACCGTGCCACGAACTGTTGCCAGCCGCGCGGTGCGCTCTTACCGCACCCTTTCACCCTTACCTGATCCCATTACTGGGCCATCGGCGGTTTGCTCTCTGTTGCACTGGTCGTAGGCTTGCGCCCCCCAGGCGTTACCTGGCACCCTGCCCTATGGAGCCCGGACTTTCCTCCCCTTTGCCCGTCTCCCCCCGAAAGAGGACGACGACAAAGCGGCGACTGTCTAGTCAGCTTCGGCGCGGGATAATAGGCGATCCGCCGCCATTTGTCACGCCTCTTGCTGCTCCAGCGCGTACTTATATAGTGCGTTCTTCTTCACGCCATGAATTTCCGCCGTCAGCGCGGCGGCTTTCTTCAGGGGCAGCTCTTTTTGCAGCAGCGCCAGCGTACGCAACGCCTCAGCCGGCAGCGCTTCTTCATCGGCTTTGTGGCCTTCAACAATCAGCACCATCTCACCTTTACGACGGTTTTCATCTTCCAGCACCCACGCCAGCAGTTCGCCCACCGGCGCGCCCTGCAGCGATTCCCAGGTTTTGGTTAATTCACGCGCCAGCACCACATAGCGCTCGCCGCCCCACACACTGACCATATCTTGCAGGCTATCGATCAGGCGATGAGTCGATTCATAGAAAATCAGCGTACGCGGCTCCTCGCCCAGCGCACGCAGCACATCGCAGCGTCCTTTACTTTTAGCCGGTAGAAACCCTTCGTAACAGAAACGATCGGACGGTAACCCCGCCGCGCTTAATGCTGTAATCGCTGCGCAGGCGCCTGGCAATGGCACTACGCGCACGCCAGCTTCACGACAGCGACGCACTAAATGGTAGCCGGGATCGTTGATTAACGGCGTACCCGCATCAGAGACCAGCGCAATGCTCTGGCCCTCTTGCAGCTTGGCTAACAGTACCTCAGCTTTCTGCTGTTCGTTGTGGTCGTGAAGTGCGAAGAGTCGCGCATTGATGGCGAAATGTTGTAGCAACAGCCCGGTATGACGTGTATCTTCCGCTGCGACTAGATCGACGCTCGAGAGCACCGTCAACGCTCGTTGAGTGATATCACCCAGGTTACCGATCGGGGTAGGAACGATATAGAGCGTGCTGGCAGAAATCTCTGCCCGATCGAGTTGTTTCATTGTTTCATCCGAATTGCCGATTTAATATTGAGCATCTTGAAAAAAACATCACTGGATACAGTATGCTTCCTTCAAAAGTCGTACGTCATAAAGCAGGACGCTTAGTACCTGTTCTTCTCGCTGGGCTGATTTTAGCCGCATGTAGTGGTCAGGGACCGCAACAAACCTCTAACGTCAATATTCAGGGTCCTGCGACTGGCCGGTCTGACTATTATCTGCAACAGGTGCAGCAAAGCAGCGATGATAGCAAGACCGACTGGCAATTACTTGCCATCCGTGCCCTGTTGAAGGAAGGAAAGTATCCGCAGGCGGCTAATCAGCTGAATCAACTGCCGCAACAGCTGAGCGATGTGCAACAGCAAGAACTGCTGCTGCTGCGTGCGCAAATGCAGATTGGTCAGCAGGACTATAGCGGCGCACAACAGTTGCTCGGTAAGGTAAAAAGCGGCGATCTGTCGCAGGATCAGCAGGTGCGCTACTACGCGCTGCAAATCGCGGCGGCCCAGAATCGTCCTTCACTGCCGCTGCTGCGTGCCTATATTGCTCAGGAACCGCTGCTGAAAGGCGTTGATCACCAAAGTAATATCGATGCAACCTGGCAAGCGCTGACGCAAATGACGCAGGATCAGATCAATAGCCTGGTGATTAATGCTGACGAAAATACGCTGCAAGGCTGGCTCGATCTGCTGAATACCTGGCGCACGAACAGCCAGGATCCGCAGATGTTGAAAGCGGCGATTAAAGACTGGCAGACGCGCTATCCGCAGAACCCAGGCGCGAAAATGCTGCCCACTCAGCTCAGCCAGGTGCAAAACTTCACTAAAGCGTCGACGAATACCATCGCGTTGCTGCTGCCGCTCAATGGCCAGGCGCAGGTGTTTGCCAACGCGATTCAGAAAGGCTTCACCGATGCACGCAATGGCGTGCTCAACGCGCCCGCGCCGCAAGCCGCGCCAGCAGCACCTGCCGCCGACGATGCCAGCGCGCAGACGCCAGCCGACACTAACAGCGTTGTCAGCCCAGCCGTTGCAGGGAATACACCACCGCAAACCGAGCAGCCGCAGCCAGCCGCACAACCGGCTGCCGCGCAAGGCGACAGCAATGCGCAGGTGAAAGTGTATGACACCAGCAGCCAGCCCATTGCGCAGGTGATGCAGCAAGCACAGCAAGATGGCGCCACGCTGGTGGTCGGCCCGCTGCTGAAAAACGACGTAGAACAAGTGGTCAACAGCCAAACCCCACTTAACGTGTTGGCGCTTAACGAGCCAGAACAGATCCAGAACCATCCGAATATTTGTTACTTTGCGCTTTCTCCTGAAGACGAAGCACGCGATGCCGCGCACCATATCTACGAGCAGGGCAAACGCCAGCCGTTGCTGCTGGTGCCGCGCAGCAGTTATGGCGATCGCATCAGCAAAGCGTTCGCGCAAGAGTGGCAAACGCTGGGTGGTTCAACCGTACTGCAGCAGCGTTTCGGCGGCGTCGGCGAACTGAAGCAAGGGATCAACAGCGGCGCCGGTATCGCGTTAAGCGGTACACCGCTGAGCGTTGAGCCTGCACCATCGCAGAGTGTAGCGATTGCTGGCCTGACGATCCCAGCGCCGCAATCCAGCGCACCGGCGCCAACGGCAGATGCCAGCAGCGGCAGCGTTGATGCGGTGTACATTGTTGCCAGCCAGGATGAGCTGCAGCTGATCAAACCAATGATTGCGATGCGTACCAGCAGCCGTAACAATACTGCGCTGTACGCCAGTTCACGTAGTGCGCAGGCGGGCGCAGGTCCGGACTTCCGTCTGGAGATGGATGGACTGCAATTCAGCGATATTCCGCTGCTGTCCGGTAACAATCCCGGCCTGATGCAGCAAGCGGCGAAGTCGTTCAACAACGATTATTCGCTGGTTCGCCTTTATGCGATGGGCATTGATGCCTGGACGCTGGCGAATCACTTTAACCAGATGCGTCAGGTGCCAGGCTTTGCCATTGATGGCAACACCGGCAAGCTGAACGCCGACACGGATTGCGTGATCAACAGGAAGTTGGCATGGAACCAGTATCGTCAGGGACAGATCGTTCCGGTGCAGTAAACCGCCAGCGCATTGGCGCTGAGCAGGAACAACTGGCGCGCCGTTTTCTGGAGCGCGCCGGACTGCAGTGGTTCGCCAGCAATGTCCGCTGTCGCAGCGGGGAAATTGACCTGATTATGCGCGACGCCGATTGCTGGGTTTTTGTTGAAGTGCGCTATCGTCGCGATGCGCGCTACGGCGGTGCCGCCGCCAGCGTAACGCGCCAGAAACAACAAAAGCTGCTGCGTGCTGCCGCGCTCTGGTTGCTGGCGCGTGGCGGCAGTTTTGATACGGTGAATTGCCGTTTTGACATCATTGCCATTACCGGGCGTGAGCTGGAGTGGCTGCCCGATGCCTTTAATGCCGATGGATAGAACCAGGTGGTCTTGTGCAGGACAGAATTAAAGCGTGTTTTACCGAAAGTATTCAGACACAAATCGCCGCAGCCGAAGCGCTGCCCGATGCGATTTCTCGCGCCGCGATGACGCTGGTGCAATCGCTGCTGAACGGTAACAAAATCCTTAGCTGCGGGAACGGTGCTTCGTCGGCCAATGCCCAGCATTTTGCCGCCAGCATGATTAACCGTTTCGAGACGGAGCGCCCTAGCCTGCCTGCGCTGGCACTGAGCGCCGATAATGTGATGCTGACGGCGATTGGCAACGATCGTCTGCACGATGAAATTTACGCCAAGCAGGTTCGCGCGCTTGGTCAGGCTGGTGATGTGCTGCTGGCCATTTCCACCCGTGGCAACACCCGCGATATCGTCAAAGCGGTTGAAGCTGCGGTTACCCGCGATATGACCATCGTTGCGTTAACCGGCCACGATGGCGGTGAACTGGCGGGCCTGCTCGGTCCGCATGATGTGGAAATTCGCATTCCATCACATCGTAGTGCGCGCATTCAGGAAATGCATATGCTGACGCTGAACTGCCTGTGCGATTTGATTGATAACACTTTGTTCCCACACCAGGAATGACTGAAGGAGCTCAAATGAAAGCATTGAACGCTGTCGCCATTCTCTTCACGGCCCTGCTGCTGCAAGGCTGTGTTGCCGTGGTTGCAGGCGGCGCTGCCGTCGCCACCAAAACCGCCACTGACCCGCGCACCGTGGGTACGCAGGTAGATGACGGTACGCTGGAGCTGCGCGTCTCTAACGCACTGGCAAAAGATGAGCAGATTAAAAACCAGGCACGCGTTGTTGTCACCGCCTATCAGGGCAAAGTGCTGCTGACCGGTCAATCGCCAACGCCAGATCTGGCGAGCCGCGCTAAACAGATCGCCATGGGCGTAGACGGTGCAACCGAGGTATATAACGAAATCCGTAGCGGACAGAAAGTCAGCCTCGGCACCTCGTCATCCGATACCTGGATTACCACCAAAATCCGCTCGCAGCTGCTGGGCAGCGATCAGGTGAAATCTTCGAACGTCAAAGTGACCACCGAAAACGGTGAAGTGTTCTTGCTGGGTCTGGTCACAGCAGAAGAAGCGAAGGCGGCGGCCGATGTTGCCAGCCGTGTGAGCGGTGTGAAGCACGTGACCACGGCCTTCACCATTCTCAAATAAACGTTATTGCACATTATCAGGGCGACTTTGGTCGCCCTTTTTTATGCTGCACGGTTTGATGCGCAATAGATTGCGCCGCGACAAAAGATGTTATGCAGGCAGATCAATCACCAGCGCGCGCAGCGGCGTTCTGGCCTGCAGGCTAATCTGGTTCTCATCGCTAAGAAACGCGCCGTCGCCGCAGCTCAGCGGCTGCTGATTGGCGCTGCTCGCCTGCACATCCAGCGAACCATGAATCGATTGCAGATAAGCGCGCGGCCCGTGTAATTTCACCGTGTACTGCTCGCCCGGCGCTAACGTCACCTGATGCACCCAAACCTGCTGGCGCAACTGCAGGCTGCCCTCCGCACCATCGGGTGAGGCGATCAACACGCTGGTTTGCTGCGGCAGTTCGAGCTTCTGCAACAGCGGATTTTCACGCTCCGGGCAGGCAGCCAGCCACAGCTGCATACGCGTAAGCGGGCGATCTTTGCTGATGTTGATTTCGCTGTAATTCACCCCCTGACGCGCAGAGAGCAGCATCGCCTCGCCTTCACGCGCAATCAGGTGATTGCCTTCACTGTCGCGGTACTCGGCTTCACCTTGGAGCACCAGATTCAGCACATCGACCTGCGGATAACTGCGCGGCTGGAATGCGGCGCCCGGCGCCAGAATTTCCTGGTTAAGCACGCGCAGTGACGCGTAGCCCATTAATTTTGGATCGAAATAGTGGCCAAATGAGAAGCTGTAGCGCGCCTGCAACCAACCGAAATCGGCCTGGCCACATGCGGACGCGCAGCGGGTTGTCATCATGATAATCCTCCGACACGCTGCGGTGAGATTCGACCGCAGGCTTGATGGGATTATGGTAAAAGTCTGGACGCCGGATTGTAAGCCAGTTAATCTGCCCGGCATGTTCAAATTTACTGACAGAGAATCGGCATGGCAAAAGACCGCGCGTTAACCCTTGAAGCTTTACGTGTGATGGATGCTATTGACCGCCGTGGCAGCTTTGCCGCTGCGGCCGATGAACTGGGTCGCGTCCCTTCCGCGCTGAGTTACACCATGCAGAAGCTGGAAGAGGAGCTGGATGTGGTGCTGTTTGACCGTTCCGGCCACCGCACCAAGTTCACCAATGTGGGTCGCATGCTGCTGGAACGTGGCCGCGTGCTGCTCGAAGCCGCCGATAAACTCACCACCGATGCTGAAGCGCTAGCGCGCGGTTGGGAAACGCATCTCACCATCGTGGCCGAAGCGCTGGTTCCTACCGAACGTCTGTTTCCACTGGTAGAAAAGCTGTCAGAAAAAGCCAATACGCAGATTTCGCTGATCACCGAAGTGTTAGCCGGTGCCTGGGAGCGGCTGGAACAGGGACGCGCCGATATCGTTATTGCCCCGGATCTGCACTTTCGCGCCTCAACCGAAATCAACACCCGCAAGCTTTACAGCATTATGAGCGTCTACGTTGCCAGCCCGGATCATCCGATTCATCAGGAAGCTGAGCCGCTGTCAGAAGTGACGCGCGTAAAATACCGCGGCATTGCGGTAGCGGATACGGCGCGCGAGCGACCGGTGCTAACGGTGCAGTTACTGGATAAGCAGCAGCGTCTGACGGTAAGCAGCATGGATGATAAACGTCGCGCACTGCTGGCAGGTTTAGGCGTGGCGACGATGCCCTATCCGATGGTGGAGCAAGATATCGCCGAGGGGCGTTTACGCGTGGTGAGCGCAGAGTATACGCGCGAAGTGGATATTATTATGGCGTGGCGCCGCGACAGCATGGGCGAAGCGAAAGCCTGGTGTTTGCGTGAGATTCCGAGGTTGTTAGCGAAGCGCGGATAATCTGATTGAGCAGGTCGCCATTCATGGTGACCTCGTTGCAAACCGCACCGTTCACAACCGGCTCAAACAATCGATCGCCACCGCTTTAAAGCTGACAAAATCCGCGCAATCGCGCAGCCGCGTCGTCGCCCTTTCGCGCAGGAAGGTGACGAACAGATCATAAATCGCCATCGCCTCTTCGTATTCGCTTTTGCTGATCGCCAGCAGGAAAATCACTGACGCGGTTTCCTCACCCCAGCTGACGCCGTGCGGCGCCAGCACCGTGTAGACCACGGTTTTCTGCGCCAGCAAACCAAGTGAATGCGGCAGCGCGATGCCTTCGCCGAGCAGGGTGCTGACGATCGCTTCGCGCTCCTCCACCGACGGATAGAAATCCGCATCGACAAAACCTTCGCTTTCCAGCTGATTGCACAGCAGGCGGAACAGATCCGACTGCGCCATCGGCTTATCCAGCACCATAAAGTGCTGCGCGTCGAAGTACTTCTCCAGCATGTAAGGACGCGTGCGATCCACCAGCACCAGCTTACCGAGCTGCTCCAGCTGGAATTCGGTCGGGAACGGCGACATCACCACAATCGGCTTGTTCTTCTCGCTCAGCCGCGCAGTGGAAACGACGAAGTCTTCATCAATATGCTCGCGTAGCTCGTAGTCGCGCTGCGACAGCCGCGCCGTAACCACTAACTGTGGATATTTGCGCAGCAGCAGCGCCTCAATCATGCGCAGCGTTGAGTTGCCGCTGTCGCACACCAGCAATACCTGCGGATGGCGCTGATAGCCAACTTCGTAATGCCTCTCTAGCCCCACGCCGATATGCAGTACCAGAAAACCGATCTCGTTTTCGCTGATGGTGTAAGGCGTGTATTTGCCCCAGCTGGTTACCGCCGCCAGCGTCACATCGTAGGCCATTGGATAGTGCTGCTTAATGTTGCTCAGCAGCGGATTGGGGATATGGATCTGATAGCGTACCCGCGTGATCATGGTTTTGATATGGGTGCGCAGGTCGGCGCGCAGCTGTTCATCGTGCTGCAGTCGATAGTTGTAATGGGTGTTGATGTAATTCAGCAGGTAATCGACCAGCGCATCGGCATCGTCGGCATTAATGGTGCTGGGTGCCAGCGCCTGAATCTGCCGCGCAGCGATATTGACCCGCAGCCAGTTCTCTTCCGCCTGTGAAATCGGCTTGCCGACCAGCGGGCGCATCAGGTTAATCAGGTCGTGTGCCGCTTCGCGCACTTCCTCACCCACATCTTCTGCCCCGGGATCGTTAAGCGGGAAACCTTCGCTAATACGCCGCACCGCCACCGCGCAGTAGATTTGTAAATAACGATCGCCTTCATCGCTAAGGCGAATCGCGTGCTGGGCAAAGCACTGTTGCAGCAAAGGTTCGAGCTGCGCCAGCATGCCGCTGTGTAATGCTTCCACCGTCAGCAGCGGGCTCTCCGGCGTTTCCTGGTCGATCTGCCACAGCAAGTCAGTTAAGCAGGTGCGGATCGCCGCCTCGCTGCCAAACAGCTTCATACCGTAATGCGGTTTGGTTTCGATATTAAGGTGATAACGGCCGAGCCATTCGCGAACGATCGCCATATCGCTTTGCAGCGTGGCGCGGCTAACGAACCACTCTTCCGACAGATCTTCCAGCTTGATGGAATAGGCGGCGGTGAGAAAGCGCGTCAGCAGATAACGCACGCGCTCCTGCGACGTGCGCGGCACCCGCAGCGGCGTGGCGCTCTCTTGCTGTAAGCGACCAAAGCGCGCCGCATCGTCAATTTTGAGTTGATATCCCGCGCCGCGTGCCAGTACAAACTGCGCGCCGTGCTGTTCCAGCAGCGCGTTCAGCGCGGTGATATCGGTGCGCACCGTGCGCGTCGAAACGGAAAAGCGGCGTGCCAGTTCGTCCTGCGGCAGGGTTTCATTTTGCAGCGCAGCGAAAAGCTGGGTCAGACGCTGATTGGGAAATCTCACGGAGCCTCACCTGTTACTCATTTGTTACAGCAGTTTCTTGCACGTTGCCAGAAGCTGACGCACATCGTCAATGCGCGTATCGCCGGTTGCGCTATCGATAATCGAACTGTAGACGTGTGGGATCACTTTGCTGACACCGGCATCGAGCGCAATGCGCACAATCTCTTCGAAGTTGTTGAGATCGATACCGCCGGTTGGCTCCAGCCAGAAGTCGTGACGCGCACAGGCTTCCGCCACCGCACGATACTCATTCACCGCCTTCAGCCCGCCCATCGGGAAGTACTTTACCGAGCTGCCACCCATGTCCTGCAGCATGGCGATGGCGCTGTCAATCGGCACAATCGCGTCGGTGCCCTGCGAGCTGCGCGGCCCGGTAGAGATTTTCACCATCCCCGGCGTGCCGGTAGGTGAAATCAAGCCATTCACCACGGTGTGGCTCTGGCCGAGCAGCGCACGGCTGGTCGCCACGCCAGTGAATACCTGATTGACGTGCTGCGGTTGCAGCACCGCCGAGATTTCACTCACCATCGCCGACTGGTTCGGATCGCCCGCGCCCAAACCTACAGAGAGCGCATTGTCGATCAGTGCAGCATACTCGCGCATATCGGCAATCGCTTCGTCATTGCTGGCATAGTTTTTTGACAGCACGCCCACCAGCACATGGCCTTCCGCCGCCTGCCAGATTTCTTTGGCATTCTGCTTCGAACCGGCCAGCACATTCAGGCACAGGCGGCCCTGATAGAAATTCGGGTTGAGACTCATGCGCGTGTTCCTCCGCTGATCAACGCCTGAATAGCGCTAAAGATGATGTGCAGCTGATCGGCGCTGACGCTGCGCACATCGGCTTCGATGATGCCTTCGTTGGCTTTGTAGCCACGGAAATAGATGGCGATGTCGCCGGTTTTCAATGCCTGCACCAGCTCGCCGGTCGGCCAGCCGGTGACCGCTTCATCGAACTTGATTTCAGCACGCGCGATATCGCGTCCCGCCGCATCCCACACCACGCGCGCGGTGACACCGTTCAGGGTGTTGAGGTTGTCGATGAAAGGCGTCATGTTGGTCACCATCTCGGCACCGCTGGTTTTCGGCTGCACCAGATAGTTTTCAATCGCCTGCGTCAGGCCGAGAATGCCCTCTTTGCCGACTTTCATCGCGCGACCAATGCCATTGCTCTGGCGTTTCACCCATTCAACGTACTGTGTGCGACCAATCACCAAGCCGCTGGTCGGCCCTTCAATTGCTTTGGCACCGCTGTAAATCACTAAATCAGCGCCCATTTGGTAGTAACACTGCAAATCTTCTTCAGCTGCCGCATCAACGATCAGTGGAATGCCGTGTTTACGCGCAACAACCGCCGCCTGCTCAACGCTGAGATGGCTTTTCTGCACGCAGTGGTGCGATTTGATATACATCAGCGCCGCCGTGGTCGGCGTGATCGCTGCCGCCAGCTGCTCTGGCGAACATTCATTGCTGTAACCGGCTTCGATCAAGCGACCGCCGCCCAGTGCCACCATGCTGCCAACCGGCGCGCCAAAGTTCACGTTGTGCCCTTTTGGCACCACGATATCGTGCGGCACGCTGAGCGGCGCGGCGTGCAGATTCTCCAGCAGCCAGTCGTTATCTTTAACGATCACCGCCGCCACGCTCTGCGCAATGCCCGCCGAGGCGCACGACACCACCACCGCGTTTTCTACGTCCAGCAGTTTGGCGATGTAAGCGCCAGTCTTGTTGACCAGATCTTTCATCTCGAAGTAATGATTCAGACCGTAGCTGACGGTATCCACCACATCCGCAGACGGCGTGGAAACGCCCAGAATAGTCATGCGGCCCGAGGCATTGATGACCTGCTTCAGGTCATATTTTTCATAAATCGAAGACATGATTCGCTTTCCCTTCATCAGTCAGATGCCAGTGACCCGCGATAACCACGGCCAGCGGCAGCACATGTTGTTCACCCATCACCCGCTCGCCTTCAGCATCGACGAACGGGCGGGCTTCCTCTTTGACGGTAAAAATGGTCAGGTCGGCGTCATAACCTGCGGTTAAGCGCCCTTTGCCCGCCAGACGCAGACCAGCAGCGGCATTAACGGTGACGCACGCGATGATTTGCGGCAGCGTCATGCCAATGCTGAAGAATTTCGACATCACGTGCGCCAGGCTGTGTACCGGGCCGTTGATGCGGTTACGACAGTAAATATCGGAGCTGATGGTGTCGGGCAGAATGCCCTGCGCGATCGCCTGACGCGCCACCTCGAAGCTAAAGCTGGCGCCGCCGTGACCGATATCCAGCTTCACGCCACGCGCAATGGCATTTTTTACTGCCGCTTTCAGCTCGCCCTGCGGCGATAAGATGCGGTTTGGTTTGCCGTTGAAGCAGTGGGTGATGATGTCGCCAGAGGTCAGCAGATCGGCGATCTCTTCCAGCACCGGCGGGTTATTGCCGATGTGTACCATCAGCGGCAAATTGCCCGCCGCCTGCTGAATGGCCTTGGCACGCACCAACGGCTGAATGCCGTTTTCGCCCACCACGCTGCTGCTCATACGGGCTTTCAGGCCGACGATAAAATCGGGGCGGCGTTTCACCGCCTGTACCACCGCCTCGCCATCGATCTGTGCCATATCGGCCAGCTCGTTTTGCGTCACAATGCCGGTGCGCGAGATGTTAATCAGCGCACGTACTTCGGTGGTGGCCGAACGCGTGAGCTGGTAAAAGTCGTCGATATCATCTGCGCCGGTGCTGCCTGCATCCACCACGGTGGTGACGCCTTGCGCCATGCCAATGGTGTCGGCTTCGTCGTGATAAATCGGAGATTTGGGATAACAGTGCACGTGGCTATCAATCCAGCCAGCGCTGACGTAGTAGCGTCCCGCGAGATCGCGCTCCTGCTGTGCCGCGCCGCTCACCTCGCCGACGGCGGCAATTTTGCCGTGCTGGATCGCAATATCTACCAGCTGTTCATCGCACAGACGGGCGCGGCGCAGAATCAGATCAAACATGTTTACTCCTATACTGCGATTGTTGCCAGGTGCGCATGAATGCGCACCCTACATGACTGAAAATGCGCACCCAACATGTAGGGTCGCCATTTATGGCGACCGTTCTATCAGCCGCATTACAGCGAAATCGGGAACATCGCACCTAACACCATCGCGCCCAGAATCGCGCCACCGGTAATCGGCTTATTCCACAGGTAGAACAGCAGCGCGCCGACCAGCGAACCGAGACCGATGGGAATCGATGCGGCCATGGCAGACAGGATAATCAACGGCCCAAGGAAGCGGCCTGATGCGTTACCCGCGCCCATCATCACGTCTGCACCGTACGTCGAGTCGCTCTGGTTGATGGTGAACTTACGCGCCAGGATGATCAGATAACCAATCGCTAACCCCACCACCAAACCGGTGGCCAGCGAGGCGGCGAAGTTGGCGACCGGGAACACGATGCCCGCACCGAGCAGCAGCGCGGGCACGCCGAGGCCGACGCCAGTCTGGATCGCACCGCCGATATCGAGAATCCCTACCAGCGAACCTTCGATAATGCGTGCGAACAGGAAGCTGGCACCAAATGCCGCGACCGCGCCATACACGCCGGTCTCCATACCGGAACGCAGCATGGAGACAAACGCCACTTCGTTAAACGCACCAATGCCGTACAGGTAATACATGTGGGTACCGGCAAACACGCCGGAGGAGAGCAGGCCAACAAAAATCGGGAAAGACCAGTCGGCGTACCAGAACCCTTTGTTTTCGTTCTCGTTCATGCTGATGGCTCCTTATTTGCCGCTGACGCTGTTGTGGATCATATCCAACCAACCCGGAATACCCAGCTGGAAGGATTGCAGCAGTTTCATATCGAAACCGCGGAAGAAGCCACTCAGGGCAAACAGCAATACGATGGCAAACATCATCACCTTGGTGACTTTGTTCCAGCCGCTCTCTTCCACGCCTTTACCGATCAGGATGCCCAGCACCAAACCCGGTACGGCATTGCCCATGATCAGCTGCGCCAGACCGCCAAAGATGGTGGCCCAGAAACCTGATTTCTTACCGGCATCAATCGCGGCCAGCCAGAAAATCACCGGCATCACGGTGTTCACCAGCAGGTTAGCCGCCGGCACCAGCACTTTGACGGCGGTGACTTGCAGCGCCGCCGGCACCGCCGACGCGGTGCTGTTAAGGAAGGCCACCACAATCATGCCGATGATGCCGCAGGCAATCGCCATGCGTTTCGGGTTATGCAGCGTTTCGGCCACGTTACGATTCTTCACCATCAATGCTGCCGCGCCCCAGTTCGGCAGGATGCGGTGGTCAACGTCCTGCGTGAAGGAGCCTGCCGCAACGGATGATGCCCAGGCGTTAAAGAAGAAGCCGAGACCAAAGGAGAAGTGCGATGCCGGATCGCCTTCACAGGAATTGAGTTCACCCAAGGTACGGAACGCGCCCATACCTTGCGTGGTCGGGGCGTGGAACATGCGCGCTGCGCCTGCTCCCACCCCAACACCAACCAATCCGCCAATGATTAACGACTTAAACAAAATGATTAAAAACATGATGTTGACCCTTTGTTGTCGTTTTTACCCTACATATTTAGATGCTGGGATGATTAGGGTGTCGCCGTGAACGTGATGTTCTCGGTGTCGATCACGGTGACGCTAACGGTAATGTCCAGCTCAACGCTGTAACTCCGTCGCTCACGCGCGAGGAAGAAGAAGAGAAACTTCTCCTTTCGCACGCTCTCCTGCGCGCGCAGCACCCGCACATCCATAGGTTCAATGCGCAACAGAATCTTTTGGCTGGTGCGCAGCACTTGCTGCTGCACCTTGCTCAGCGCATCGGCAAAGGCTTTTGCTTTACTGTCGCCTTTGCCCTGCACCGTTACCTGCGTCTCATATTGCTGTTTCATGCTTAGCTGCCGTGTTTTTTAGTCCAGGCCTGCACCAGACGCTCACCCAGCTCTTCTTTATCCATAAAGCCAAAGCCCAGCACGGTGGCACCTTCATTGATGGCGGTAACCCCTTCGTCAATTGAGCGCATGCCGTGTTTGGCTTTGTAGCCATATTTGTTCTGCGCGGTAATAGCGCCCGCACCGCCGCTGCCGCAGAAGGAGATGCCGAAGTCAGCGTTTTCCGCTTTCATCACGTCACCCAACTTCATGTCGGCTGCCACGCCCGGCACCACCACCGCACGACCACCCGCTTTCTCAATACCCGCGGCTACTTTCTGACCTTTACCCAGACGATCGCCAATCACTACAGTTACCATGTTCAATTCCTCGCAATTTATGCTTCGTTCGCTTTCGCCACTTCGATATGGACCGATAACAGCCAGGCTTCTTCTTTTGGCAGATTGCCAAACAGATCCACCACCTGATGCGCCAGCGCCATGGTTTGCGGCGAGATATCTTCAAACAGTTCAGCCTCGACCTCTGGCAGCGCTTCACCCGTCAGGGAGCGCGCTGCCATCGCACGGACATGCGAAGCCAGCATCTGCTGCTGTACGGCATTGGCTTCGATGTGGTGTGCGGTGTAGATCGCGGCAATTTGGCTTAACACATTATCCGCCAGCGCCTGAATCGCTTCCGGCGTGCTCGGTTTCAGCGGGACAGCTTCACTCCTCACCTTGTTACTCCTGTTTACAGCGGACAATTACAGATAATTCGCGTTGAAAAGAAATTACGCTTTCCGCTACAGGCTGTTGAGACGCATCTTTTCCACCTCAAAGTGGAAATCCCACGGGCGGGTGTGCGCCAGATCTCAGGACGCACGAAGTGTGCGAAATCGGTCACAAAATGCGATAAATGATGGGTTTATGTGGATTCAAACGGTGAAAAGGCAAGAAGGGATAAGACCAGCCGTTGGGCTGGCCGGGTTATCAGCGGAATTTCTTATGGTTGGCGTTGCGAATCTCTTCCAGTTTCTTCGCTTCGGTTTTGGCTTCATCCAGCTTGTTGGCCTGCGCTAACTTATCGACCACGTCGATTTGCGCAATCAGCGAATCCAGACCGGCATGGTAATCCTTGATCTGCGCGCTATCGGCCGCCTGACCTTCCAGTTTTTCCGGCGTAGATTGCTTAGCATCCGTTGCCGCCTGGCGCATTTTGCCTAACGCGGTGTGCATTTCCTGCGCGTCAGAGGTTTTTTTCACCACGCTCAGCCCCTCCTTGAGCGCATCCATATCTTTTTCCAGATCGGCCGCAAACACGTTAGCCGAGGAGAACAACAGCGACAAAGACAACATTGCGATCAAATGCTTATTACGCATTGGTATTTCCTTTTATTATTGTCGGGCGAAAAAAAAGCAGCCTCTTGGGCTGCTTTCAGAAAGCGATGACTCTTATTGTCCGGCGATTTTCATCTCCGGCAGCAGCACCGAACCGCATTGTATATTGCTGCGGGTTTCAATGTCGTTACCGACGGTTACCATATTGAGCCACATATCCTTAAGGTTTCCGGCGATTGTGATCTCGCTCACAGGGTATTGAATCTCACCGTTTTCCACCCAGAAACCGGATGCACCACGTGAATAGTCGCCGGTCATACCGTTGATGCTGGAACCCATCATCTCGGTGACCACCAAACCGGTCCCCATCTGCTTCAGCATATCGTCGAAGCTATGGCCCTGGCCGGCAATACGCCAGTTATGAATACCGCCCGCGTGGCCGGTGCTTTGCAAGCCCAGCTTGCGCGCCGAGTAGCTGGTCAACAGCCAGTTTTGCAGCACGCCATCTTTAATGATGTCACGCGATTGCGTGCGCACGCCTTCGCTGTCGAACGGCGTGGACGCCAATCCTTTCAGCAGGTGCGGATGCTCTTCAATGGTGAGCCATTCCGGCAGAATCTGCTTACCGAGTGAATCGAGCAGGAAGGTGGATTTACGATAGACGCTGCTACCGCTGATCATGCCAACCAGATGACCAAACAAACCGGTCGCCACTTCCGGCGCGAAGATCACCGGCGCTTTCATGGTCGAGAGCTTGCGTGGCGCCAGACGTGCCAGCACGCGACGCGCGCACTCTGCACCCACCCAATCGGCGCTTTTCAAATCGTCAAAGGAGCGGCCAATGGTGTAGGCGTAATCACGCTCCATGTTGCCATCCTGCTCAGCAATCACGCAGCTGGAGAGCGAATGGCGGCTGGAGCAGTAGCTCTGCAACATGCCGTGGCTGTTACCAAAAACTTTGATTCCCACGTGGCTGTTGAAACTGCCGCCTTCGGTATTGGTGATGCGCTTGTCGGCCTGCAGCGACGCTTGTTCCGCCTGAGCAGCCAGCTCGATAGCGCGATCGGCATCGATCTCCCACGGATGGTAGAGATCGAGATCCGGCGCGTCAAACGCCAGCAGATCGGGATCGGCTGGTGCGCCAAAAGGATCCACTGAGGTGTAGCGCGCAATGTCGATCGCCGCCTGCACGGTGCGTTTGATCGCATCCGGGCTGAGATCGGTTGATGAGGCGCTGCCTTTACGGTTTTGATGGTAGACGGTGATGCCGAGCGCACCATCGCTGTTGAATTCGACGTTTTCCACTTCGCCATAACGGGTACTGACGCCGATGCCGGTGGTTTTGGTGACCGCCACTTCAGCGCCATCGGTGCTGGCTTTTGCCAATTCCAACGCCTGCGCGACAGCCTGTTCCAACACTTTACGTTGTTCTGCAACCTGAGTAGATACGTTCATCGACCTGCCGTCTAATCTTAAGTATGAATGAATTGAGTCTATCAGACTCAGAGAACAATTTCGCAGTCGCCCGATAAACTGGTAGGATTAGCCTCTTTTTTTTAGGGAGCCAAGAGATGACCAAGCAGCCCGAAGACTGGCTCGACGATGTGCCGGATAATAATGACGAAGAAGATGAAGAGATTATCTGGGTCAGCAAAAGCGAAATTAAACGCGATGCCGAAGAGCTGAAACGCCTTGGTGCCGAGCTCGTTGACCTGGGGAAAAACTCCCTCGACAAAATCCCCCTCGACGAACAACTGCGCGACGCGATTGAACTGGCGCAGCGCATCAAGAAAGAAGGCCGTCGCCGTCAGTTACAGCTGATCGGTAAGATGCTGCGCTCCCGCGATGAAGATCCGATTCGCCAGGCGCTGGATAAGCTGAAGAACCGTCACAACCAGCAGGTTGCGCTGTTCCATAAGCTCGAGATATTGCGCGATCGTTTGATCGAGCAAGGTGATGACGCGGTAGCAGAAGTGTTTAACCTCTATCCGCACGCCGATCGTCAGCAACTGCGCAGCATGATCCGTAATGCGCAGAAAGAGAAAGCCACCAATAAGCCGCCTAAATCCGCCCGCCTGATTTTCCAGTATCTGCGCGAGCTGGCAGAAGCTTAAGTCTGCTGCGGACATGAAAAAGGTCGGCACGAATGCCGACCTTACAACGGTACATCGTAGGGTGGCCATTAATGGCCACCGCACAATTACCGCCCTAACCGCTCCAGCAGTTTCTGGTGAATCCCACCAAACCCGCCGTTACTCATCACCAGAATCGAATCGCCTGGCTGAGCTTTCTTCGCCACCATTTCTACCAGCGTATCGATATCCGCGCTCCACTGCGCCGGCTGGATGCACGCCTCGGCCACGTCGGACACCTGCCATGGAATGTGATGGGGCTGGAACAGGAACACTTCATCTGCGCGTCCCAGCGACGGCGCCAGCTCGTTCTTGCTCACGCCCATCTTCATGGTATTTGAGCGCGGCTCAAGCACCGCCAAAATGCGCGCCGTGCCGCCGACTTTACTGCGCAGCGCCGCCAGCGTGGCCAGAATCGCGGTAGGATGATGAGCGAAATCGTCATACACCTTGATGGCATTCACTTCACCGCGCAGTTCAAGACGACGGCGGGCATTAATGAAACTGCTCAGCGCTTCACCGGCATCCACCGGCTTCACCCCAACGTGACGTGCCGCCGCAATCGCCATCAGGCCATTGTGCATGTTGTGCTCGCCCACCAGCGCCCAGTTCACTTCGCCGACTTTCTCGCCGTCGAGCCACACTTCCCAGTGTGAGGAGTCCGGCGTGAGCTTTTTCGCCTGCCAGTGACCGTTGTCGCCCACGGTTTCCTGCTCGCTCCAGCAGCCCATCGCCATCACTTGCTTGATGTTGTTGTCGTGCTCCGGCAGCAGGATCTTGCCCTGGCCCGGCACGATGCGGATCAAGTGATGGAACTGCTTCTGGATAGCGCGCAGATCGTCAAAAATATCCGCATGATCGAATTCGAGATTATTGAGAATCAGCGTGCGCGGGCAGTAATGCACAAACTTGGAACGCTTGTCGAAGAACGCGCTGTCGTACTCATCCGCCTCGATGACGAAGAATGGACTTTTTCCTAATTTTGCTGAAACCTCGAAGTTTCCTGGCACACCACCGATGATAAAGCCCGGTTCAAGGCCGCAAGCCTCGAGAATCCACGCTGCCATGCCGGCTGTAGTGGTTTTACCGTGGGTTCCCGCCACCGCCAGCACCCAACGATCGCGCAGCACGAAATCGTGCAGCCATTGCGGGCCGGAGAGGTAAGGAATGTTGCGTTCCAGTACCGCTTCCACACAAGGATTGCCGCGCGTCATCGCGTTACCAATGATCACCAGATCGGGTTGCGGATCGAGCTGGCTGGCATCATAACCTTCCGTTAATTCAATGCCTTGCTGTTCCAGCAACGTGCTCATCGGCGGATAGACATTGGCGTCTGAACCGGTAACGTCGTGTCCCAGCGAGCGCGCCAGCATTGCCAGTCCGCCCATGAAAGTGCCACAAATCCCGAGGATGTGAATACGCATAAAGAGATCCATTACTCAAAAGTTCGGCGCACAGTGTAACGCCGAGTTGCGAGGGAAGAAACGGATTAGGACTATGGTTTTTAAAGTTCAATCGGCTAAACTGCGCTCATACGTTGGTAGCTTGTTACAGCTGCTGCCACTCCATCGTAGATGCAGGGAATGTGTTATGAAAACGTTAGGCGAATTCATCGTCGAGAAGCAACACGACTTTCCACACGCCACAGGTGAACTGACGGCGCTGATTTCTTCCATTAAGCTTGGCGCTAAAATTATCCACCGCGATATCAACAAAGCGGGTCTGGTGGATATTCTGGGTGCCAGCGGCGTGGAAAACGTGCAGGGTGAGCAGCAGATGAAGCTTGATCTGTTCGCAAATGAAAAGCTGAAAGCCGCCCTGAAAGCGCGCGGCGTGGTTGCCGGTATCGCGTCTGAAGAAGAAGATGAATTCGTCATCTTCGAAGGTTCAGAAAATGGCAAATACGTCGTGTTAATGGATCCACTGGATGGTTCTTCGAATATCGACGTTAACGTTTCCGTCGGCACCATTTTCTCTATCTACCATCGTATCAGCGAGCCGGGTACGCCAATCACCGAAGCCGATTTCATGCAGCCAGGCAACAAGCAGGTTGCTGCCGGTTATGTGGTTTACGGTTCTTCCACCATGATGGTTTACACCACCGGTGTGGGCGTGCATGCGTTTACCTACGATCCGTCGCTCGGTGTCTTCTGCCTGAGCCACGAGCGCATGACCTTCCCGGAGCAGGGTTACACTTACTCCATTAACGAAGGTAACTACATTCGCTTCCCACAGGGCGTGAAGAAATACCTGAAGTTCTGTCAGGAAGAAGATATCGCCACCAAGCGCCCGTACACCTCGCGCTATATTGGTTCCCTGGTGGCGGATTTCCACCGCAACCTGCTGAAAGGCGGCATCTATCTTTATCCAAGCACCGCAAGCCATCCGCAAGGTAAGCTGCGTCTGCTGTATGAATGCAACCCGATGGCCTTCCTGGCAGAGCAAGCGGGCGGTAAAGCCAGCGATGGCGCGAATCGCATCCTTGACATCCAGCCAGAAACGCTGCATCAGCGCTGCCCGTTCTTCTGCGGCAACGACTCGATGGTGGGTGACGTTGAGCGCTTTATCCGTGAGTATCCGGACAATCATTCGGCGTAAGTGACATCCCGCATTGCCAAGCCCGCCTTAGTGCGGGTTTTTTGTTTTCATATTCCTGATCCTGGCCTGACGATCAATGAGCGCGCCATCTTCCGCATAATAGCGACTTGGCCAAATTTCGGCGGGCGAAATACCAATCGCTTCGGCAATTAATAATTCCCCTTTTGGCCATGGCCGCACTAATGCATTGGCGAGGGTGGTTGAGCATAATCCAGATTGTCGCGATACCGCCGCCATTGACGTTCCTTTCTTTCGCAGAGCAGCAATAATATCGGCAGGATGCCAGTCTGGTTTCGAATTATTCACGCAACTCTCCTTAGTCCGCTTATCCGTTCTATTTACGATACTACGTTACTCGTAGTATCTGACAAGCAGTAAATCTACGATTCTCGTAGCCATGAAATCGACCTCCTCTCTCCAGCTAACCTTCCAACGACGCTTAAAACAAGCGCGTCTGGCTAAAGGCTTGTCGCAGAAAGGATTGGGGATGGCCGCGGGAATTGATGAGTTTGTTGCCAGTACGCGAATTAATCGTTACGAGAATGGAATTCATCAGGTTGATTTAGATACCGCTCAGAGATTGGCGGATGTATTAGGAATACCTGCCGCCTATTTTTACGCGGAAGATGATGCATTAGCGGAAAAAATTCGCACGCATAATAATAATTAAATAACGGCCTATTGATTCACTGCATTTAAATACGCTTTGCGATTATTTGATTGTTGGGTCGCTATTTATAGCGACCCACTTTATTTCACGTATTTACTTTATTACGCCGCAGCAACCCGAAATTGCGCCATCGAATCCTGCAACTGCTGCGACTGCGCTTCCAGCGACTGCGTTGCGGCACTGGCTTCTTCAACCAATGCAGCGTTTTGCTGCGCGGCTTCATCCATCTGCGTCACCGCCTGATTCACCTGTTCAATACCGCGACTTTGCTCTTCCGAGGCGATGGAAATCTCTTTCATCAGCGTGGTGACACGCATTACTTCGCTGGAGATTTCATCCATGGTTTCGCCTGCGCGCGTAGCCATGTCGCTGCCCTCTTTCACCCGCGTTTGCGATTCCGCAATCAGCTCACGAATCTCTTTGGCGGCGGTAGCGCTACGGCCCGCCAGCGTACGCACTTCATTGGCGACCACGGCGAAGCCGCGACCTTGTTCACCTGCACGCGCCGCTTCGACCGAGGCATTCAGCGCCAGGATGTTGGTCTGGAAGGCGATGCCATCAATTACGCTGAGGATGTCGCCGATACGATTGGAGCTTTGGGTAATCTCCTGCATCTTCTCCATCACGTAGCCCACCACTTCGGCACCGCGGTCGGCGCTGTCAGAGACATTGCTGGCGAGCTGATTGGCCTCTTTGGCATTGCTGGCATTGAGACGCACGGTGGCGGTGAGCTGCTCCATGCTGGCAGCGGTTTGCTCCAGCGAGGCGGCTGACTCTTCGGTACGCTGGGAAAGATGCACGGTGCCAGCGGCTAACTCGCGACTGCCCACATCAATCTGCAAGCTGGCTTCGCGCACCTGGCTTACCGAACTGCTCAGCGCCAGCTGCATATTCGCTAACGCCTGATTGAGGCGGCCTAACTCATTTTTCCCGGCCGCTGGCAGCGGCTGTGACAAATCGCCTGCGGCAATTTGCTCCAGATGCACAATCGCGCCGTCGAGTGGACGCAGCAACAGACGACGCAGCAGTTGCCACGCCAGCGCAATCAGCAGCAAGGTCAGGGCCACTGAAACACCAATCAGAATCTGCAGCTTCAGCTCATCATGTGCTGCCTGCGCAAGGCGCGTCGCGGAAACATCATCGGCGTACACGCTAAAATCATTGACCGCTTTCGAGTAACTGGCCGCCAGCGCCGATTGTTTGCCTTCCAGCACCTGATAATATTCGTCGGTGTACTGTTTTTTCAGAGCATCAATCATCGGTGTGATGCCCTCTTTCTCGTACGCGTTATAGGTCGCGACAACGGCATCAGCCAGCGTTTTACCGTGCGCGGTGACCGTTCCGGCATCCACAAAGGCTTGCAAATACTTATGTGAACTCTCTACCGCAGCCTGGGTTTGTTTGGTGATCACATCCCCGTCATCCAGTAAACCAATTTCAATTTTACGCACCGCCAGCGCAGCGTTGGCGCGAGCCCGCATCAATTCAGAACGACTTTGATACAAACTGTTGAGCTCAACCCCCTGAATGCGGTTGAGCGCATCCAACGATTGATTACCTGCGTTGATAGCAGAAATCCCCATCGCGCTCACCGCCAGTAGCAGCAGCGTCATAAAAGCCAAGAGCGTGAGTAATGCAGTACGAATAGATAGCTGTTTGATCATGATCATCCCCGTTTGCAAGAAAAGGCAAAATCCGCTGGCCCTAAAACGGAGAGATTATCGGCAGTTGATCGCAGAAACTTTATCCGGCATTGATGGTCAATCTGCTGACGATCACATACGCTTCAGTTTTACTGAACTCTGCCCCCGCAAAATTTAAGGAATGAAACAATGAAAAAATGGCTCCCAATGGCGTTTTTACTGGCAAGTGGTTTCGCCACGGCACAGCAGCAGAATCCTATCGATCAGCAGCTCGACCAGTGTATGAATAAGGAATCCACCACCCTTGGTATGTCGCAATGCTATGGCACAGCCAGTAAGGCGTGGGATAAAGAGATGAATGCGCAGTACACGCAAGCGATGAAAAAATTAACCGGCGAGCCTAAAGACAAATTGCGCAACGCCCAACGTGCATGGCTGACGTATCGCGATAACTGGCTGGATGCCAGCCGCAGCTATTTCATGAGCAGCCAGGGCACGATGGCCGCGCTCTCGGTCGGTGCGCAGGGTGTCAGTCTGGTGCGTAATCAGGCCCTGATGTTGCAATCAATTAACAAAGGCAGTTGCGCCAACCCCGACGATTGTTGATTAATGTAAGCGTTTAATACGCTTAGCGCTGGTAACAGCCAGCGCGCCCATCAATCTGCAGGGAGAAATCATGGCTGCTTATGCCTCCACCATCATTCTTGTTTGCCTCGCCGTCCTCAGCTATTTCGTTCATAACAGCGCCGTTACCATTTCGATTCTAATCCTGCTGGCGATTAAGCTCACCCCGCTGTCGCAGTTCTTTCCCTATGTGGAAAAACAGGGCATTCAAATCGGCATCATTATTTTGACCGTTGCGGTAATGGCGCCGCTGGCCAGCGGTACGCTGCCGGCATCTTCGCTGCTGAAATCGTTCGCTAACTGGCAATCAATTATCGCGATTGTGGTGGGCATTTTTGTTGCCTGGCTTGGCGGACGCGGCGTGAACTTTATGAGCGTGCAGCCGTCGGTAATTGGTGGGCTGCTGATTGGTACGGTGATTGGTGTAGCCTTCTTTCGCGGTGTACCGGTTGGACCACTGATTGCTGCGGGTATCGTCTCGTTGTTTGTCACCGCGAAGTAGCGGGTTGGAGCATTCTGAAACGCCAAAAAGGGGGCATACTTTCAGAGTCAGTTGGCTATAATAGCCGTCACTCAACATATGACTAATGAAGGAAAGCCAGATGAGTTTGAACCAGGTGCCTGCAGGTAAAGAGTTGCCAGAAGATATCTATGTTGTCATCGAGATCCCGGCGAATGCCGATCCGATCAAATATGAAGTCGACAAAGAGTCTGGCGCCCTGTTTGTAGACCGTTTCATGTCTACCGCCATGTTCTATCCGTGCAACTACGGTTATATCAACCACACGCTGTCTCTGGATGGTGACCCGGTTGACGTACTGGTGCCAACCCCATATCCGCTGGTGCCGGGCTCCGTTATCCGCTGCCGTCCCGTTGGCGTGCTGAAAATGACCGATGAGTCTGGCGAAGATGCCAAACTGGTTGCGGTTCCACACACCAAGCTGAGCAAAGAGTACGATCACATCAAAGATGTGAACGACCTGCCAGAACTGCTGAAAGCGCAGATCACCCACTTCTTCGAGCACTACAAAGATCTGGAAAAAGGCAAATGGGTCAAGGTTGACGGCTGGGATAACGCAGAAGCGGCTAAAGCTGAAATCATCGCCTCTTACGAGCGCGCGCAGAAGAAATAAGTTTCTTTTCTGCCAGCCATAAAAAAACACCGTCCAATGGACGGTGTTTTTATTTGTTAGCTATCGCCATCGCGCCTTAGCCAGTCGCCGCTCGCAATGTGCGTGCGACCTGCAATGGAGCGTTGATAGACATACAGCCAGGCACTGCCGTAAGGCGTCTGAATAAGCTGGCGCTTGTATTCGCCATTTTTGGTGCGCAAGGCATCAAGTTCGCCGAGCGTGCTGGCGTCAATGCGATACACCTCGCAATAGACGCTACCTTCTCCTTCCACCACGCCCGGATAGTGACCCAGATTGTAGAGATCAAACCCCACAATCTGATGGTCGCCGAGCCACTGCGCATTCGTCATCCAATGACTGTTTCCCTGTTTGCGCCGTAAACTGCCGTAGACAATTATTCGCATTGCTAAAACTCAAACTGATAGAGCAAATCCAGTGCCTGATCGAGACCTGACACGGCTTCTAAATAGAGTTTGGGCATCAGGCGATAACGCAAGGTTAACGTCGCCAGTGAATCAAATATGCCAACACCGTATTTTACTTGTAGACCCGGCAACACGTAACCACTCACCTGCACCTGCTGGCTATCACCTACGCCAGCGGTATCAACTGCCAGATTACTGACGCCGAAGGTCTCGCCGATTTTACCCACAACCTGACCACTTTGCGCAACCCCCAATCCAACAAGGGCGGAAGTTAATGCGTTACTGTCGCCATCGCTGTTGAGTCCCTGACCGCGTAACAGGTAAGAAAGCGCTTCCTGCTGCGACATCGCCGGATCGGAGAACACTTCCACTTTCGGCTCATCCGCCAGCCCGGTTACACGCAATCCGGCGGTGACATCGTCTTCAGTGGCCTCTGGATTACGGATCGCCTCAAGGTTGACGTAAGGTTGATCCGGCGGACCGGCAAACTGCAACTCACCTTTGCGCACCACCAGATCCTGACCATACGCATGGAAGCGACCGGACGGGATATTGATCTGACCGTTTAAGCCAAGGCCATTTTTATCCTGCACCAGTTTGAGATCGCCATTCAGCTTGGCTTTCAGTCCAAATGCCGAGAGACGCACATCATTACCAACGTGGATCACCAGATTACTGTTGATCGGAATGGCGGCGGTTTTCGGCGCAATCGGCTTGAGGTTTTGATCCAGCATCACTTCATCCGACGAGACGCCGGTGGCGCTTTCCGGCACTTCCTGCACGGTAATGCGCGCCCACGGAATATCCACTTTGCCATCAAGACTGAACGCCGCTGGTGTGGCTTCAAAAACCAGATCCGGCGAGACATCCATGCGCACCATGGGTGGCACCGTGACGCGGATGCGGCTGCCCTGAGCGGCGACGCGTGCGCGCCAGTTGTCCAGCTGGCTCCAGTCGGCATTACCGCTCAGGTTAAGATTGCCCTGCGCTGTCTGAATCATGCCGTTGAGCGTTGAGCTCATGCCGTTGAACACCATGTTGAGATTGGCAGCGGTGAGATCGACCGGCATAAAGCTGCCGTCCACATCCACGTCGCTCAGCCCCAACTGACCAAATACCTGCGGCTGTTGCAGCGTGCCGCCAAGGCGCAGATTGCTGTTCAGGTTGCCTTTGATCTTCTCGCCCTGCATCAGCGCCGGATTCAACATCGCCAGCGAAATGTTACTGATGCCGATGTTGCCTGACAGCTGACGACGATTTTCAGGATCGGCGATCTGCACATTGCCGCTCAGTTGGCCGTTATTAACGATATGAATCAGCCAATCCAGCTGGGCCCGACCGTTTTTCAGCGCTGCATTCAGATTCAGCGTGTCGAAGGCGATCGGCAAGGTGTTGCCCTGCACGTCCTGTTCCACTTTCACGCCGTTGCCTTTCAGCGCTAGCGTGCCGGTCGGCAGCGCGCCGTCAGCGGTCCAGTTGACGCGCGCATCACCGCTGAACACGCCGTTCAGTTTGGTCGCATCGGTGAGAAACGGTTTGATCATCGCCAGATCAAAACGATTGAGCACCACATGCGCATGTCCGCTGGCACCCGCTTCAATCGGTTCCGGTACGCACAGCTGAGCGTTCGGGTTCTGCCAGCAGTGCGGCCCGATGGTCGCGGTTTGCTTGCTGTTGAGGTAATCGATCGCCATCGCGCGCGTCAGGCGCCATTCGCCTACCGGCGTGTCGAAACGCGTATTGTTGAGATTGCCCTGCCAGCGCTCAGTTTTGCGATCAAAGCTGCCGTTAAGCGCCAACTGACCGGAAACCGGTTCGCCCTGCACCTCGAGCTTCAGCTGATGCTGCTTTTCGTTGCCATCGGCGTTGAGAGTCAGCAGATTCACTTTTAGCGCATCCTGCTGCAGCTGTTCCACGCGCAGTTGCAACTTCCCGGCGATTTGATCGCTGGATTTCACATCGCCCTGCAACGCCACACGACGAATTTGCAGTTGCTGCCAGCGCAAACCGGTTGCCGTAAGATCGGCCAGCAGCTGCGGTGCCTGCAAGGTGCCGCGCGCTTTGATGGTACCTTTGGCTACGCCGCCCAGTCCCGGCAGCGCGTTATCCAGATTCGGCGCATCAATGTTAGCGTCGAGATTGAGCGTATCCCCCAGCTCGCCCTTCACGTCCAGATGGTTGCGGCCCAGCGCAATATTCAGGCCGGGCACCTTCCACTGGTTGTAGCTGTTGCCGGTCAACGTACCTTTGGCGCTTACTGCGTTCTGCTTGACGTTACCTTTCAGCTCCAGCTGCGGCACGCTGAGCTGCCAACTGCCGCCGTACAGGCTGCCGCGCGTGGCGATTTTTCCTTCCAGCTTCGCTGGCCAATCCGGATACTGTTTGGCGGTGTTGATGCCTGAGAGCGTCAATTCACTGCGCCAGCTGATGGCTTTGCTCCAGTCCACCAGCGCCGTCAGATCGATATTGCCCTGCAGCGCCGCAACCCGCAGCTTATCGAGATTGAACTGCTGTACGTTGCCTTTGCCGTCCAGCGCAATCGTGGCGGGTGGCACACCTTCGCCCTTCACTGCGGTGCGCAGTGACATGACGTAATCGGTGGCTTTGCCTTTGAACTGATAATCGAGGTTATCCGCCTGATACTGCACCGCACCGGTCAGCGGCCAGCGCAGTTGCGGGCTGGTAAGTTTCAACGCCAGCGGCAAACCGGCTACGGCAGGTTGTGCCGTTGCATCCAACTGTGCGCGTACTGGTCCGGAGAGATTCAGTCCCAGTTTCAGTTCATCGCGCATTGCACCCGCGAGGTTCATTTTGATCTTCTCGCCCTTGATCGGGTCGAGATTAAGCGTGCCGTTTAACGCGAAATTCACCGGCCAGTTGTCGGCCAGCGTCGCTTCCCCACTGGCGTTGACTTGCCCTTGCGGCGAATCGACATCAAAGGTTTCCAGCTGCAGATGGCGATCGGCGGTTTTGGCTTTCAATAACAGGCGCGTAATCGATACATCAGTATCGCCGGTAATGCGCAGCTGTTCACCCAGCAGTTCCTGCACGGTGATATCCAGCGGCAGCTGGAAGTCCGGCATTTCCGGTAACAGCGGCTTAGCAAACATTGCCTGCAGCGTTTCACCCAGCGGTTTTTCATCCGGCTGCGGCTGCTGCACTTTTGGCTGCACCACTTGTTCATCCACCACGTTGGCGGCTTTTGGCAGCGCGATCAGCAGGCTTTGGATATGGGTTGGCGTCAGCGTCAGTGCGCGATCCTGCCACTGCAGGCCAGTGGTGAAATCGAGCAGTGAAATCGCCGTATCGTCAACTTTAACGTTGATGTTATGCAGGCCGACTTTGCTCAGCGTGATCGGATACGGCGTGCTGAGATTGGTGCTGCCGCTCTCCTCTTCTGGCGGCGGCGCGCTGGCAGGCGCCATTTTTTTGCTGTCCACCACCACGCTGACATCCTGCAGCGCGATGTCATTCACACACACCGATGAATGCAACAGACAGTTGAGATTCAGCGCCAGATGGAAACGTCCCGCATCCACGTTGACGCCTGGCATTTCATACTTCACGCCGCTTAGCGTCAGGTCGCGCCAGCCCCCTTCAACCTGCTTGATCGACAACCCTGGCACCCAACGATCGGCGCCTTTCAGCAGCAGATGCAAACCTGGCGTGGTGCCAACCAGAAACGCGATGCTGCCAACCAGCAGCACCAGAAAAATACCGATACCAATCAGGACCTTTTTCCACAGCTTCATAGTTCAGGCCCCAATCCTACATAAAATTGCAATCCATGCTCCTTGTCGTCGCCAATCGGCCGCGCGATATCAAACTTGATTGGCCCTACCGGAGAAGACCAGCGCACGCCGAAGCCGGCGCCGGTTTTAACGTTGCTCTGTTTGATGTCGTTAACCGCTTCACCGGAATCGACGAACACCGCGCCCCACCATTTTCCGGTCACGTTGTATTGATATTCGAGCGAGCCGGTGACCATTTTCGAGGCGCCGGTCAGCTTGCCGTCGTCATCGCGTGGCGAAACGTCTTTGTATTTGTAACCGCGAATACTGCGATCGCCACCGGCGAAGAAGCGCAGATCCGGCGGCACTTTGTCGAAATCGTTGGTTTCGATCCAGCCGAGATTGCCACGCGCCACAAAGCGATGTTTGTCGGCAAGGGTACGAATCCAGACGTTTTGCGCCTGCATGATGACGAAATCAACGTCCGAACCCCAAGTGGTATCCGACACGTCAACCGAGTAACGCTGCGAATCACCCCACGTCGGCATTAAACCGCCGCGCGAACGGGTGCGGTTCAGGCTGACGCCCGGATAGAGCAACATGGTGGTGTTGGTGACGCTGGCTTGGGTAAAGTGATCGAGGCTCCAGCGCAGGTTAATCGCCTTCTGCCATCCGCTGCTGCTGTCCCAGTTACGTGACATCGCCAGCGTGGTGGTATCGGCTTTGGTGTCGTTGAGATCGGTGCGCTTCACGCCGCCGGAGAAGGTGTAATACTGCTCCAGCGGACTTTTCAGCAGCGGGACTTTGTAACTGAGATCGAGCTGCTGCTCCGGCGCAGAGACATAGGCGCTGGCGGCCAGACTGTGGCCGCTGCTGTTGATCCACGGTTTTTTCCACGTACCTTTAATACGCGGCCCCACATCGGTGGAGTATCCGACGCCGGTTTCAATGGTGTTTTCTACGCGTGGTGAGACCACAGCATTCAGCGGCAACACTTTGGTTTGGCGGCCTTTATCAAATTCAGGCGCCACTACCACCGAGTTGAACCAGCCGGTCGCCGACAGGCGGCGGTTGAGTTCCGCCAGATCGCGCGAGCTGTAGTGATCGCCCTTTTTGAACGGCACCAGATTTTGCAGATAGGCTTCGTCGATTTGCGAACCCTGGAAACTGACATCGCCAAAACGGTAACGCGGGCCGCTATCGTAGTTGATGTCCCAGAAGGCTTCGCGTCGTTCGACCGAAACGCCAAGCTGGCTTTGCTTAAAGTCACCGTCGAAGTAACCATTACGCAATGCCAGGCTGGAGAAACCGTTTTTGAATTTGTCGTAGGCGCCGTGATTCAGCTGCGTACCCACTTTCGGCCTGCCCTGTTTGACCCAAGCTTGATAATCCGCGTTAGTTCGGGCTTCACCTTCAATCACGATGGTGCTGCCGCCAATCTTTACCGGTTCGCCGGGCGTGACGTGGGCGATCAATACCGGACGACCACCTTGCGGCGGTGCCGGGCGCGATTCGAAATCGATCTGGGGCTCGTAATAGCCCAGCGCGCGCAAGCCTTCCTTGATCGCTTCCGCGACGCGCGCCTGGAAACGGCCGTCATTCGACACCTCGTCACTGCCAATAGTGGACAAGCGCGCTCTGACGTTCTTCTGCAAATCCCCGGTCAGACCATCCAGCTGCAAGCGCACTTTTGCTGCCTCAACGGCAGGTGCAGCAAGCAACAGGCTGGCCAAACAATAAACATGAAATCGTGGCACACGTACTCCTGTTAATAATGCCGGCCCCTATTCCGCAGGGGCATTTATTCTGTAGAAGGGTATCACCACCGCTCGTATACCCATCAGCATAGCCGCCTTTTTTCTGCCCATCGGCGTAAACCCAGCGACTAAGCCAAATTGTGACCTATTGTCGGTAAATGGGGGAAACGATACAACCGCCAAGCGATTCTTCTGTGCGTGGCCATTGCTCACTCGGATTAATCCGAACGCATAACGCACGCCTCTGGCGGCATGATAAGCGCTGCTGCTATAATCAGCGACCTGCAGGCCTCGCCTGCGTTCATTATCTGCCCCGACGTTACCCTTATCTTGTCGATATGGCGCAGACATTTTTGGCACGGATAGCCTGTTTGACTGGCAAGTACCGGATGTACGCCCACTCCCGCGCTGCCCAGGCCAAAAATGACAAGTTATTAACCCAACGGATCTTTTATGCTCGATAGCTTGCTTGTCATTCTTTTACTGATAGTCATCAGTTCATTTTTTTCTCTTTCGGAGATCTCGCTGGCGGCTGCCCGCAAGATTAAGCTGAAGCTGCTGGCTGACGAAGGCAATATCAACGCCCAGCGCGTGTTGAAAATGCAGGAACAACCTGGCATGTTCTTCACCGTGGTGCAGATTGGCCTGAATGCCGTTGCCATCCTTGGCGGTATCGTTGGTGATGCGGCCTTCTCACCTGCCTTTAATAGCCTGTTCAGCCACATCGTGGCACCGGAACTGGCTGAACAGCTCAGCTTTATCTGCTCCTTCACCATTGTTACCAGCCTGTTCATTCTGTTTGCTGACCTGACGCCAAAACGCGTCGGCATGATCGCACCGGAAGCCGTGGCGCTGCGTATCATCAACCCGATGCGCTTCTGCCTGGTGGTATTGCGTCCGCTGGTGTGGCTGTTTAACGGCCTGGCTAACGTCTTCTTCCGCATGTTCAAACTGCCGATGGTGCGAAAAGACGACATCACTTCTGACGATATTTATGCGGTGGTAGAAGCCGGCGCGCTGGCGGGTGTGCTGCGTAAGCAGGAGCATGAGCTGATTGAGAACGTGTTTGAGCTGGAATCGCGTACCGTGCCGTCTTCGATGACCTCGCGCGAGAATGTGGTGTGGTTTGATCTACACGAAGATGAAACCACGCTTAAAACCAAAATCGCACAGCATCCGCACTCCAAATTTATTGTCTGCGATGGCGATATCGACCATATCGTTGGCTATGTTGATTCCAAAGAGCTGCTGCTGCGTGTGCTGGGCAACCAAAGCCTGACGCTGAACAGCGGCGTGCAGATTCGCTCGGCGCTGATTGTGCCGGACACGCTGACGCTCTCCGAAGCGCTGGAAAGCTTCAAAACCGCGGGCGAAGATTTCGCGGTGATCATGAACGAATATGCGCTGGTGGTGGGCATCATTACGCTGAATGACGTGATGACCACGCTGATGGGCGATTTGGTCGGACAAGGTCAGGAAGAGCAGATTGTCGCGCGTGATGAGAACTCATGGCTGGTGGAAGGCGGTACGCCAATTGATGACGTGATGCGCGTGCTGGATATCGACGATTTCCCGCAGTCTGGCAACTACGAAACGATTGGCGGCTTCATGATGTATATGCTGCGCAAGATTCCGAAGCGTACCGACTTTGTGAAGTTTTCCGGCTATAAGTTTGAAGTGGTGGATATTGATAGCTATCGCATCGATCAGTTGCTGGTCACGCGTATTGATGAGCGCCCGCCCGTGCTAAATGTGACGAAGAATGCCGTGGAAGAATCGGAATAAACTTCAGTTTGATCCTGACTAAAAAAACAAGGCGCGATTAATCGCGCCGCTACGGGGCGCCATTAGCGCCCTTTTTTATACTTGCTTAGTTGTACTCGGCTTGCAGTCGCAGCACCTGGCGATTGATTTCTGACATCACGCTGAGATGCTGTTTATCTTTGACGCGCGGCAACATCACTTTGCCTTTATCAAACTCGAACGCGCCCACATCCTTGATGTACAACCTTCCTCTAAATAGCGTTTTTACATATTTCGCAATTTGCAGCGGATTATAGCGCTGGAAGATCTTCATGCTGTTTAACTCCTAAAATGTTTAATACGCTCCGTCGTAACCAAATTTGGTACGAACCCATGAAGCGCAAATGAGGCATAACTATAGAGCATCCTTTCTTACCCATGTTCCGAAAAAGTGAATTATTTACTGAATTGACACATCATTACAGAATACTCTGTTATCAGCTTCACTAAACCCAGTATAAACCTTCACTCATTAAGGAATTGTGGCATAGGTTGCAAACCTGTTAACTCATTGCGACAGACGCATCATCCATGCCTAATATTGCAGGAACATGAACAACTGGTCGGATCACCAAGGAGTTTGATAAATGCGTTTGAGACACACTGTGATAGCACTGGCACTTCTGCTGCCTAACCTTGCTTCGGCACATGCATTCAAACTGGGTGAACGCGTGCCCGCGGTTGGCATTAGCGACAGAGGAGAGCTGGTTTATCAACAAGATAAAGACAAGTTTAGCTACAAATCCTGGAATAGCGCGCAGCTGAGTGGAAAAGTTCGCGTCATTCTGCACATTGCCGGTCGCTCTTCCGCTAAAGAGCAGAACGCGGCGTTAATTGAAGCCATTAAAGCCGCGCATCTGCCGCACGATCGTTATCAAACCACCACCATCGTAAATACCGATGACGCGATTCCGGGCACCGGCATGTTCGTACGCAGCAGCATTGAGAGCAATAAGCAGCAATTTCCGTGGTCGCAGTTCATCATCGATAGCAACGGCAGCGCGCGTCAGGCCTGGCAGCTGGAGAAGGGTGGAGCTGCGATTGTGGTGCTGGATAACACCGCACATGTGCGTTACGTCAAAGATGGCCCGCTGACGCAGGATGAAGTGCAGCAAGCGATGAAGTTGATTCATGAGTTGTTGCAGAAGTGAGTGGCGTAAAGTCTTTCAGATGAGCACCGCATCATTGCACATTCCGTCACGGCGCGATTTATCGCGCCGTGACCAATCTTAAAACAGCGAAACGCGGAAGCCGGGATTAAGGAATGATTCGCGCGGTGCGTAATCGAGCGTTTTGCCCTGCCAGTCGTGGACATGCGCGCCGGCTGCAATGGCCACCGCATGTCCTGCGCCGGTATCCCAGATGTTAGTGGGTCCGAAACGCGGATAAAGTTGCGCGCTGCCTTCGGCCACCAGACAGAACTTCAGCGATGAACCAATCGCCGTGGTTTGATGCTCACCAAGCTGATGCAGATACTCCTGCAACTCGGTATCGCTATCAAAATGCGAACGGCTAACGACCACTAACGGTGGACGCGCCTCACGCGCGTGAATTTGCGTCTGCTGACCCTTCTCTTCTTTCCAGGCTTTACCTTCAGCAGCTGAGTACATTACGCCCAGCACCGGCGCATACACCACGCCCAACACCGGTTTGCCGTTTTCGATTAGCGCAATGTTCACCGTGAACTCGCCGTTGCGCTTGATGAACTCCTTGGTGCCATCCAGCGGATCGACCAGCCAATATTTTTGCCAGTGCTGACGCACGTCCCAGCTCGGTGGATCCTCTTCAGACAGCACCGGTACATCTGGCGAAAGCGCCGTTAGTCCCTGAACAATGATACGGTGCGCAGCGAGATCGGCCGCCGTCACCGGCGAATCATCCGACTTGCGGGTTACGTCTACTGGCTCTGCGCCGTTATACACCTGCATGATGGCATCGCCCGCTTCACGTGCCAGCTGACAAATTTTATCTAACATTATTTACCTCTTTTCCGCTGATTCTGCCTGTCAGACACTAACCGCCAATCTGTATTCATTTTAGCAGTTGTCCTTCAACAGCCTGCGGCTGCACGGACTGCTGCGGCAATCTATATGATTATCAATACCATAGTTAATCGATGGCGGCTATGGCGGGATGCTGAATGCGCTTTTGCCCTGACGCGGCGGCAGATATTGGATGAAAGTCCGAGCTCCATCACAAATTGAAATGATAATTCGTCATGGTTTTACATTATTTTGAGAGGCCCATTGGACCGAACAAGGAGCAAGCGATGTTGAAAGCGAGCATGTCGTTATTGGCACTCTGTATTACTGCCGCCACGGTACAGGCTGCAACGGTGGATCTGCGCATTCTGGAAACCACCGATCTGCACAGCAATATGATGGATTTCGATTATTACAAAGATACGCCGACCGAGAAATTTGGCCTGGTGCGCACTGCCACCTTAATTCAGCAAGCGCGCGCTGAAGCGAAGAACAGCGTGCTGGTCGATAACGGCGATATCATTCAGGGCAGCCCGCTGGGCGATTACATGGCGGCGAAAGGACTAAAACAGGGTGAGGTGCATCCCGTCTACAAAGCGATGAACACGCTGGATTACGCCGTTGGTAACCTTGGTAATCATGAATTCAATTATGGCTTGCCGTACCTGCAAAAAGCGCTGGCCGGTGCGCGTTTTCCCTACGTCAACGCCAATATTATCGATGAAAAAAGCGGAAAACCGCTGTTTACACCCTACCTCATCAAGGAAACCACGGTCGCAGACCGCGAAGGTAAGCCGCATACGCTGAAAATTGGTTACATCGGCTTCGTTCCCCCGCAGATTATGGTTTGGGATCGCAACAATCTGCAGGGAAAAGTACGGGTTGATGACATCACTGAAACAGCGAAGCGCTATGTGCCGGAAATGCGCGCAAAAGGTGCTGAAATAATCGTCGCTATTCCGCACTCCGGTTTAAGCAGTGAACCCTATCACGCCATGGCAGAAAATTCGGTTTACTACCTCAGCCAGGTTCCCGGTATCAATGCCATTATGTTCGGCCATGCACATGCGGTATTCCCGAGCAAAGAGTTCGCCGCCATAAAAGGTGCTGATATTGCTCAGGGCATGCTCAATGGTGTGCCGGCCGTGATGCCCGGCATGTGGGGAGATCATCTTGGCGTGGTCGATTTGGTGCTGAATAACGACGGCGGCCAATGGCGGGTGACGCAGGGCAAAGCTGAAGCGCGACCGATTTATGACAGCGTGGCGAAAAAATCGCTGGCCGCCGAAGATGCCAACCTGGTGCGAGTGCTGGAGCAGGATCATCGCGCCACGCGTGAGTTTGTTGCCAAACCGATCGGCAAATCTGCCGACGTGATGTACAGCTATCTGTCGCTGGTGCAGGACGATCCCACGGTACAGATCGTCAACAACGCGCAGCGCGCTTATGTTGAGCACTTTATTCAGGGCGATCCCGATCTGGGCCGCTTGCCGGTGCTTTCAGCCGCTGCGCCTTTCAAAGCCGGCGGTCGTAAAAACGATCCTGCAAGCTATGTTGAAGTGGAAAAAGGCAATCTCACCTTCCGCAATGCCGCCGATCTCTACCTCTATCCCAACACGTTGGTGGTGATGAAGGTCAGCGGTGCGCAGGTGAAGGAGTGGCTGGAGTGCTCAGCCGCGCAGTTTAATCAAATCGATCCGCACAGCAGCAAACCGCAATCGCTGATTAACTGGGATTTCCGCACCTATAACTTCGATGTGATTGATGGCGTGCAGTACCAAATCGACGTCACGCAACCGCCGCGTTACGATGCGGAATGCACAATAATCAACAAAGAGGCTTCGCGCATTAAAGATCTTAGCTGGCAAGGCAAGCCTATCGACCCTCATGCGACGTTCCTGGTCGCTACCAATAACTACCGCGCTTACGGCGGCAAGTTTGCCGGTACCGGCGATAAGTATGTCGCGTTCGCGTCACCGGATGAGAACCGCTCGGTGGTTGCCGCCTACATCAGCAGCGAAACCAAAACGCATGGCGAAGTGAAACCGCAGGCGGATCACAACTGGCGCTTAGCCCCCATTAGCAGCACCACGCCGTTGGATATCCGTTTTGAAACCGCGCCTGGCGCGAAAGCGACGACATTTATCGAGCAGCATGCTGATTATCCGATGAAAGCGGTGGGCAGCGATGAGATAGGTTTTGCGTTGTGGCAGGTGGATTTGCAGAAGAAGTGACGATCAAGGGCGGCGATAGCCGCCCTTCAGAGCTTACAGAATTTCCAGCAGCTCGACTTCGAAGACCAGAGTGCTGAATGGCGGGATAGAGGCACCAGCACCGCGCTCGCCGTAAGCAAGGTTGTGTGGAATCGCCAGTTCCCACTTGGAACCCACTGGCATCAGGGTCAGCGCTTCGATCCAACCCGCGATAACGCCGCTGACCGGGAATTCTGCCGGTTCGCCACGCGCCACTGAGCTATCGAATACGGTGCCATCGATCAGTTTACCGGTGTAATGCACGCGGACACGATCCTGACGTGAAGGGATTGGACCCTCGCCCTGAGTGATTACGCTGAACTGCAGACCGGTTTCGGTGCTGCTTACGCCTTCGCGCTGCGCGTTTTGCTCAAGGAAAGTCTGACCTTCTGCCGCCATCGCTTCTACACGCTCACGACGCACGCCTTCTGCGCGCTCGTGCACTTCACGCAGTGCGCGATGTACCACGTCAACCGGGACGGCCGGCGAGTTCCCTTCCAGCGCGTCGCGCAGGCCGGCGAGCAGTGCTTCTGGCTGCAGACCCTGCAGTCCAGACTCTTGCAGCTGCTGGCCTACCTGTAAACCGATACCGTAACTTGCTTGTGATTCGACGCTGTCGAATGAAGGGGTCGTCATCTTGTTTCCTTAATCCCGGAGAAAAATAGAACCGGCAGCATACCAGCGCGGGCGGCTGGCGTAAAATCTCACGCGCCGCAGATGACATTTCCCGGCGAAACGGAAACAATACCCCGGTCAAATTTTTCAATGCTGCCAGGCACTTCCTGTCAGCATTGCTCATACTATAGCTGTGGCAAGGTTTTCACCTGCCACCGTCGGCACAAGAGAGAATACATGGGCCAGATTGCCCCACGACGTCGCAGGACGCGCGCACCGCGTACTTTATTACCTTGGTTGCAACGTTGGCTGCCGCGCATTTCGCGCCAAGCCGCCAGCGAGGAGGATTCACGAATGGCTTCCGATCACCCTTCCCGCGTTCCCGCCGCACTGCAGCGCGTCTGGCATCTGCTGGATAATGTGCGCTGGATGGATCCGCTGCCCGCTTTTCATCGTCGTGGCATTGTCATTGCATTGCTGGTGCTGCTGCTGGCGTTTCTGTGGCCGAGCACTACGCCGCAGTACCCGGTTGAGCGTCCGGCTGACAATCCCGCTAAAGAAGTGCCAATGCAGGCGGAGATTTACGATAACAAGCAACAGCAGCAACAGCAGAATACGCCGCCGAAAACCGATTCGCAGGGCGAATGGCGCACTTACAACGTGGCGTCGGGTCAGACGCTAGCGCAGCTGTTCCGTGATAACAATTTGCCGGTCAATGATGTATTTGCCATGGCGCGTGTCGAAGGTGATGGGCAGCCATTAAGCGCGTTGCAGAATGGTCAGCAGGTGAAGATTCGTCAGAATGCGCAAGGCATGGTGACGGGGTTAACAGTGGATGGCAGCAACGGCCCGGTGCTGTTTACGCGCCAACCAGATGGCAGCTTTATCCGCGCCCAGTAGTACGCAGAAACAAAAACGCCGGCACAAGGCCGGCGTTTTTACATTACCGAGTAAAATTACTCAGCAACTACATTCACAACCAGTTTAGCGAAGACTTCGCTATGGATCTGGAAGTCAACTTCGTGCTCACCGGTGGTGCGCAGTACGCCTTCTGGAAGACGAACTTCGCTTTTAGCCACTTCAACGCCAGCTGCAGTTACTGCATCAGCGATGTCACGGGTACCGATGGAACCGAACAGTTTACCAGCGTCGCCTGATTTAGACGCGATGGTTACGTTGCCCAGTGCGTTGATTTTCTCTGCACGTGCGTTAGCAGCAGCCAGAACGTCAGCCAGTTTGGCTTCCAGTTCAGCGCGACGTGTTTCGAAGAACTCAACGTTTTTCTTGGTAGCAGGAACAGCTTTACCCTGTGGAACCAGGAAGTTACGAGCGTAGCCCGCTTTAACGTTAACCTGATCACCCAGGCTGCCCAGGTTTGCTACTTTATCAAGCAGAATAACTTGCATTACCTTATCCTCTTAAAGTCGTTAATGGACAACTACCGATTACTGATGACGATCAGTGTACGGAAGCAGGGACAGGTAGCGAGCGCGCTTGATGCAACGAGCGAGCTGGCGCTGGTATTTTGCACGAGTACCGGTGATACGGCTCGGGACAATTTTACCGCTTTCGGTAATGTAGTTTTTCAGTGTAGCGATATCTTTGTAATCAATCTCTACAACGCCTTCCGCGGTGAAACGGCAGAACTTGCGACGACGGAAATAACGTGCCATTTGGCTAGTCTCCAGAATCTATCAAATCAATCTGCTCGGCATGTAACACCATTCTACTCTGACCATTGCGTGCCTGATGGCAGCTAATAAAGCCTTCGAGAGTGAGTTGCGTGCCGACCGTTATATGTTGAGTAATCACCTGATGGGTGCTGCCGCTGATAATCACCGGCATTTGACACCAGGCTTGCCGGTGAAAACCGGCTTCCTCTTGCACAGAACGATGCTCAAGCACGAACTGGCAATGAGGAATCCCTGACGGACTGACTTTTCGAACCGGCGTCTTGCACACAGTGCCAGACAGGCGCAGTCGATTTGCCGTCATGTCGGATTACTCTTCAGAATCCCCAGCATCTGAGTCATCAGCCGATTCGTTAGCAAAGTCTTCGCGGCGATCACGACGCTCGTCTTTGGCTTTAACCATCGGAGATGCTTCAGTTACCGCGTGCTTAACGCGCATAACCATGCTGCGGATAACGGCGTCGTTGAAGCGGAAGTTAGTTTCCAGCTCGTCAATCACTTCCTGCGGCGCTTCTACGTTCAGCAGAACATAGTGAGCTTTGTGCAGTTTGTTGATTGGGTAAGCCAGCTGACGGCGGCCCCAGTCTTCCAGACGGTGAATCGTGCCCTGTGCACCGGTGATAGCACCAGTGTAACGCTCGATCATACCTGGAACCTGTTCGCTCTGGTCAGGGTGGACCATAAATACGATTTCGTAATGACGCATCGATAGCTCCTTACGGATTATTCAGCCTCCTGTCAGGGTCAGCTGCGGCCCACGGAAGCAAGGAACGTTATAGGTTGTGAATCATTTAAAAAATGAAACACACCTCTGAATGCAGCTGAAAAATTGACGCGTAATCATACTGGCGTCCTTGCGGAAACTCAAGCGCACAATTCATCAAATGGCGACTATCGTGCCAGCTGATGCGGCTTTTTGTGCTAAGTGAGGTGCTTCAGGGAGTTAGATGACACTTTGTCAAAATCGCTGAAGAAGGCGTTCAACGGGACGATCTGGCGGCAAACTGGTTAAGAACTACACTATTTACAGACGCCACGATTTACCCTTTTCGAAACGTCTGAGAGTGCAATCCCTGGAGTGAGGAGTCGATAATGAAAACGATCATTTTCGCCACTTTACTGGGTCTCTTCCTGTCTACACCCGCTCTTGCCAGCACCGCTGACTTCGCGCAGCAGATGAGAAGTCACAGCAGCAACGCGGCATCAGGCTATGTCTACGTCAATCGGCTGGATGCGCCTGCCAGCAGTAACCCAGTCAGTGCCAATACCAGCGCCGCCGAACGGTTGTCATCACAACTTTAAAACGGCCTACAGAAACGGGCTGGCGCCAATCACGCCAACCCGCGTTGTTTATAAATGATGTTTAAAGAAACTGACCAACGCGGTTAGCGCCGAAGGCGTGATTTTATGGCCGATATTCGTCTCAGAAAGCGAAGTCATCTGCTGATCTAATCCAGCTTCGCGTAAGGCTTTCTCCAGCCGTACCGTTTCGGCAAACGGTACCACTTCATCCGCTTCGCCGTGCCATAGCAGCAAAGGCCGATTCGCCAGCTTCTTCAGTTTTTCACTGGGATCGTACGGTGCCAGCGGCGCTAAACGTGCGGCAAAAGCCGCTTTCTGTTCTGGCGTACGCGCCACCAGCGGCGGGAAAAGCGTATGACTCAGTTGCATAAAATAGCCGGAACCCATTAAGCACGCCACGCTATGAATCTGCGGATAGCGCGCCATCGCGCCCAGTGCGGTCATGCCGCCCATCGAGGCTCCCGCCACGGCAAAACGCTCATCAGCAATCCAGTCGTTATCGCGCAGCACCTTTTCCAGCAATGGCACTTCATCGATGTTCTGTTTGAGGATTTCCCAGAAGTGGGTCATCCGCGCGTCGGTATCGCCGTTATAACGTGCGCCGTGCATGTCCGCATCGGGCATAATCACGCGAAAACCGGCCTGCGCCAGCGCCACGGCAAAGTAGCTGTAAACTTCTTTGGATGAGGTAAAACCGTGATAGAACAACACCGTCGGCAAGCGCGCCTGGCGCTGCCCGGCCGGTGATGCATGAATACATTCGATGCCTGCCAGATTCTCCGTCGCCAACTCAATCATACCGCCTCCATTGAGAATGATTATCACTGGACTGAGTGTAAGCGCTACGTGCCAAAATGCGAGCCACTTCACATTAAGTTTGAATAATTCCCGCCCTAAACATTTAGCGTATTTTGCCGTTGATCTTGTACCCCTAAATAAACTCAAAAGGTACTTTATGAAGCGTCTTTCTCTCAGCGCCATGGGTCTCGGAATTAAGCTGTCTGTATTGACGTCTTTGAGCGTGGCAATTGTGCTATTTACGCTGACCTTAACCCTGAGCCATAACGCGGCACGCCAGCTCGAGCAGTTGGCAACCGATGATATGCAAAATCAGGTGCAAGGCATCAATGAAATGGCCACCATGTTCAACGCCACGCTGTCAGAAGAGGTGGCGAATTACACCAAATTGTTCCAAAGCTTCCTGCCTAAACGCTTTAGTCGTGATGAAAACGAACGCATTCAGGTGGGCGAATTCAGTACGCCAACACTGCGTGCCGGGCTGAAAACCCTTAATCTCGATCAGATCGCGGTCGATGATTTCCTCGACCGCACCGGCGCGGTATCAACCATTTTCGTGCGCGACGGTGAGGATTATGTGCGCATCTCTACCTCACTGAAAAAAGAGGATGGCAGTCGGGCGATTGGCACCAAACTCGATCGCAGTAGCGCGGCCTGGCGCAACGTCAATCAGGGCACGGTTTATCGTGGCCTGGCGACGCTGTTCGGCCATCGCTACATCACGCAGTATCAGCCGGTGCAGGATAGCAGCGGCGCGGTGATCGCCATTCTGTTCGTAGGCGTGCAGATCGATGCGCAGTATGGATTGATGCGCGACAAAGTGCTGGCGCGTCATCTTGGCGACAGCGGCACCTTCTCGGTGCTGAACGGTGCGCCGGGTAAAAACCAGGGCCAATATCTGTTTGATCGTCAATCTGAAGGAAAACTGCCGCGCTGGGATAGCGCCACTCAGCAGCAACTGCTTAGCCAGCCGAAGGGATTGGTCACAGTTGAAATCGATGGCGAAACCAAACTGCTAGCGTGGCAACAGTTGCCTGGCTGGAACTGGATTATTGCCGGTGAAGTGAGCCGTGCCAGTCTGTTGGCGCCCATCACGCACAGCCGTAATCTGTTTATTGCCATTGGGCTGGCGCTGGTGATCGTTTTTGCCATGAGTTTTATGTGGTACAGCCGCCGCGCTATCACGCGCCCGTTGCAGCAGGTCATTCATCTGGCTGAACAGTACGCCGCCGGTAATCTGCAGGCTCATCTCGACTCTTCGCGCCGCGATGAAATTGGTCAACTGATCAGCGCGATCAACGGCATTGGCGATGGACTGGAGAAAGTCGTCAGTCAGGTACGTTCAGCCGCGCGTGAAATCAGCAGTGGCACCGATACTATCGCCGCCAGCAGCTCCAGCATCAGTGAACAGATTGGTCGTCAGGCCAGCAGCGTGGAAGAAACCTCAGCCAGCATGGAGCAGTTTGGCGCCACGGTGGCACAAACCGCGGCCAATGTGCGTCAGGCCATGGCACTGGTCGGTGAAGCGGCCAACACCGTGAATCACGGTGGCAGCACCGTGGCACGTTCGGTAGAAACCATGTCGGAGATTCGCGTGGCATCGCAAAGTATCGCCGATATCACCCATGTGATTGAGTCGATTGCTTTCCAGACCAACATTCTGGCGCTCAATGCCGCCGTTGAAGCCGCGCGCGCCGGTGAACACGGTAAAGGCTTTGCGGTGGTCGCGGCGGAAGTCCGTGCGCTGGCACAGCGCAGTGCCACGGCGGCGAAGGAGATTGATGGGTTGATCGCCAGCTCAATCGACAAAGTGGCGGCGGGCCACACGTTGTCGGAGCAAACACGCGATGCAATGAGCCATATCGTCAATCACATCGAGCAGGTTAAAAACCTGATGGGTGAGATCAATATTGCCGCGCAGGAACAGGCGGCGGGCATTGGTCAGGTGAATCTGGCGATGAACCACATCAGTCAGGCCACTCATCAAAGCAGCGATATGATTAACCAGTCAGAAACCACCGCCATTCATCTGAGTAAGAAAGGCCATCATCTGACGCAGTTGGTGAGCATTTTTCATCTGAAGGACTAAAAGCCACAGGAAGATGGCTTACACTTGAGCCATCTTCCTGCTTCAGGAGTTGCTATGCGTACTCTCTTTTTGGCTTTGACTCTGCTGCTCAGCGGCTGCGCCGCGTTTACCACCACACCACAAGCTCCGCCGCCGCCAACGCAGCACGCGCAGGAGATTTCACGCGCCCAGAGTGTTGGCCTGCCTAAGCTCGGTAACATCACCGCCACCACGCGCGGCTCGCCGGATGATGCACAGCGCGCTATTGCCGCCAAAGCCAATCAGGCGGGCGCGGTTTACTATCAAATTCTGATGCTGGATGAAACCACCATTCCCAGCTTCTGGTACGCCACCGCCATTCTTTATGGCGCGCCATCAACCGGTGCTGCAGCGCAACAGTAAGCGCGCGCAGAGATCGCCGCTTAATGCACGCGAGCCGCGCAGATCAAGATGCTGCTGACACCAACCATCGGCCAGTGGCGGTTCTGCCACTTTTAGCAGAATCGCAGCACTCGCCAGCTGCAGCAGTTCGCGCGTGGTCTCGCGTGCCTGCCCTTCGCGGGGATTTGCGAGCTGCAAGCGTAATTGACGCCAGCGGCGATCAAAGTGACGATTGCTGCCTTTTACCGCATCAAACTCATCATGTAACATGGTCATCACCTCGGCATGACGTCCGAGTACACGCAGGACATCAAGGCACATCACATTGCCGGAGCCTTCCCAAATGCTGTTGACTGGCATTTCGCGATAGAGGCGCGGCAGCTCGCTCTCTTCGCAATAACCAATGCCACCTAACACTTCCATCGCTTCCGCGACAAAGGGGATACCCGCCTGACAGACAACATATTTAGCGGCGGGTGTGAACAAGCGTGCATATAAGCGCTCATGCTCGCTGGCGGGGGTTGACCAGGCGCGCGCCAGCCGCAACAGCAATGCGGTTTGGCCCTCCAGCTGCAGCGCTTGCTGCGCCAGCACCGCGCGCATCAGCGGCTGATCGATAAGGTTCTTGCCCATCACCTGACGCCGTTGCGCATGGTGTACGGCAATCGACAGCGCACGGCGCATTTGTCCATGGCTACCCAGCGCGCAGTCAAAGCGCGTCATGCCGCCCATCTTCAGGATCAGCCGCACGCCGTTGCCCTCCTCGCCCATCAGCCAGCCAACGGCATCCTGAAACTCCACTTCCGCGCTGGCATTGGAGCGATTACCGAGCTTGTCTTTGAGGCGTTCGATGCGGATAGCGTTGCGTGTGCCATCAGGCAGCAAGCGGGGCAGGAAGAAGCAACTTAAACCTTGTGAGGTTTGCGCCAGAACCAGATGTGCATCGCTTTGCGGTACCGAGAAAAACCATTTGTGGCCGGTGATACGATACGCTTCGCCCGGCCCGCGCACGCCGAGCGGTTCGGCGCGTGTGGTGTTACTCAACACATCGGTGCCGCCCTGTTTTTCCGTCATGCCCATGCCAATCAGCAGGCCACGTTTCTTATTGCCCGGCAGATGATGCGCATCGTAACGATCGCTGAGCAGCGCTTCGCGCCAGTCAGCATAGGGTTCAGGCAGATGATTCTGCAGCAGCGGAATGGCGGCGTGCGTCATCGTGACGGAACAGAGCGAGCCTGCTTCAACTTGCGCATGCAGGATAAATCTTGCGGCACGCGCCACCATCGCCTGCGGCTGTACGTCGGGCTGCCAGCTGAGATTGTGTAGACGGCTGGCGCATAATCCTTGCATCAAAAGATGCCAGGCGGGATGAAAACGCACTTCGTCAAGACGTTCGCCGCGCGCGTTGTAACGCAGCAATTCCGGCGCTTCAACGTTGGCTAAGCGGCCTAATTCGAGGGATTCTGCACTGCCAAGTTGCAGACCAACTGAAGCCAGCCATTCACGATCCCAGCTGGCACCTTCGCGGACTACCGCCTCGCACAAAGCAATATCGCGCGTGAACAGGTTGCTGTTGCTGAGCGGATGGGGCTGATTGAATACGGTGTGGGTGGTCCAGGTCATAAATATCCCCGTCATACTTCGAGCTACAGGTGCGTTGGCTGCGTGTGTTCACCCCAGTCACTTACTGATGTAAGCTCCTGGGGACTTACGCACTTGCCGCCTTCCTGTAACTCGAATTATTTAGGGTATAAGTATGTAGCTGTTTTGCAGTTATGCCCGGCCTGGAAAATTTTTTGCGGCGGGGATCACGCCTGACGCTGACGAACGGCTTCGAACAGACATACACCGGTGGCAACGGACACGTTAAGTGATGAAACGCTGCCGGCCATTGGGATGCTGATCAGTTCATCGCAGTGTTCACGCGTTAAACGACGCATCCCTTCACCTTCCGCCCCCATCACCAGCGCCATTGGACCGGTCATTTTACTTTGGTAAACGGTGTGATCGGCTTCGCCCGCCGTACCCACTACCCAGACGTTGTATTCCTGCAGCAAACGCAGGGTACGCGCCAGGTTAGTCACACGAATCAACGGCACGTTTTCCGCCGCACCGCTGGCCACTTTCTTCGCCGTGGCATTCAACGGGGCTGCGCGATCTTTCGGCACGATCACCGCATGCACGCCTGCGGCGTCAGCGCTACGCAGGCAAGCGCCAAGATTGTGCGGATCGGTAACGCCATCCAGTACCAGCAAGAAGGGTTTCTCCAGGCTCTGCAGCAGATCCGGTAAATCACCTTCCTGGTATTGCTTACCGGGTTTCACACGCGCCACGATACCTTGATGCACGCCGCCTTCAACCTGGCTATCCAGCCATTGACGATTGGCAACCTGCACCGGGATTCCCTGAGCTTCCAGTGCGAGGATCAGCGGCTGCAGGCGACGATCTTCGCGGCCTTTAAGGATAAAGACTTCCTGGAAACGCTGTGGATCGCGTTCCAGTAGCGCCTGCACGCTATGAATACCAAAAATTATTTCACTCATTACTTTGCTCAAGGTTGGATTTGATACGTTGAAAACTGGCCCATTCGGGCCAGCCATCTTCAGGCTTTAGGCTTCGCCCGGCTTCTTCTTAGATACGCGCTTGGCCTTGGTGGCGGCGGCGATTTTACGGGTTTTTTCGGAGACTTTTTTGCCTTTTTTCTCAGTTTTAGCCGGTTGTTCAGCAAGCGCAGGCTTCTTCTCGCTGCGGAACACTGAATCAGGCTCGAAAGTTCCCTTCTTACCGGCATCACGACGACGTTTAGCGGGCGGTTTGCCGCCACGTTTCTCACGCTCGCGCTCAGTTTTGCCTTCGCCACGCGGTACGCGCTTGCTGGAGATCAGCGCGAAGTCGATTTTGCGCTCGTCCATATGTACCGCGTCAACGCGCACTTCCACCGCATCGCCAAGGCGATAAGTGCGGCCGCCGGATTCACCAATCAGACGCTGGCCCACCGCATCGAAGCGATAATAATCGTTATCCAGTGCGGAGACGTGTACCAGACCATCGATAAACAGATCGTTAAGGCGCACGAAGAATCCAAAACCAGTCACGCTGGAGATCACGCCGTTGAACACGTTACCAACCTGATCTTGCATGAAGTCACACTTCAGCCAATCCGCGACATCACGCGTGGCTTCATCAGCACGACGCTCGGTTAGCGAGCAGTGTTGACCGAGCTGCAGCATCTGCTGCATATCGTAGTGATAACCGCCGGTCGGCGTGGTGATGCCATCCACTTCACCCTTCTCTTTCGCCAGCAGATACTTGATGGCGCGATGCAGAAGTAAGTCCGGATAACGGCGAATCGGTGAGGTAAAGTGCGCATAAGACGCCAGCGCCAGGCCGAAGTGACCACGGTTTTCCGGATCGTAAACTGCCTGCTTCATCGAACGCAGCAACATGGTTTGCAGCATTTCGGCGTCTGGACGATCGGCCACTTGCTTCAGCAGAGCAGCATAATCGGTTGGGTGTGGCTTAGCGCCGCCCGGCAGGCTTAAGCCCAGCTCGTTCAGTACGGTACGGAAGCTTTTGATGCTGTCTTCGCTTGGACGATCGTGATCGCGGAACAATGCAGGCTCTTCGTTTTTCTCAACAAAACGCGCCGACGCGATATTAGCGAGAATCATGCACTCTTCAATCAGCTTATGCGCATCATTGCGTGAGGTGCGCTCAACGCGCTCAATGCGACGCTCGGCGTTGAAGATGAACTTGGCTTCGTCGGTTTCAAAGGAGATGCCGCCACGCTGCTCACGCGCGGTCTCCAGCACCTGGTACATGTTGTGTAACTCATGCAGATGGGGAACCTGCGCCGCATATTGTTCGCACAGATCGGCATCACCTTGCAGAATGTTCCACACTTTGTTGTAAGTCAGTCGCGCATGGGAATTCATCACCGCTTCATAGTGTTTGAAACCGGTAAGTTTGCCGCTGGAGGAGATGGTCATCTCACACACCATGCACAAACGATCAACCTGCGGATTCAGCGAGCATAAGCCGTTGGAGAGAATCTCCGGCAGCATCGGGATAACCTGCGACGGGAAATAGACGGATGTGCCACGCTGATGCGCTTCATCATCCAGCGGCGTACCCGGACGCACGTAATAGCTCACATCGGCAATCGCCACCCACAAACGCCAGCCGCCGCCGCGCTTTTTCTCGCAGAAGACCGCGTCATCAAAGTCGCGCGCATCTTCACCGTCGATGGTGACCAGCGGCAGCTTGCGTAAATCAACACGCCCACGCTTTGCCTCTTCCGGAACGTCTTCTTTCAGCTTAGCGACCTGCTTCTCTACCTCTTCCGGCCAGGTGTGCGGGATTTCATGGGTGCGCACCGCCATATCAACAGCAAGGCTGGTCCCCATATCATCGCCCAGCAGTTCAGTAACTTTACCGAGCGCTTTAGTGCGACGCGTGGCACGCTGAGTAATCTCAACCACCACCACGGAACCCATACGCGCATTCAGCGTTTCTTCCTGCGGGATTAGGATGTCGAAGCTCAGACGGCTATCGTCTGGCACCACAAATCCAGTACCTGCATCGGTAAAGTAACGGCCGACGATCTGGCTGTTACGTGGCTCAAGCACACGTACCACGCGCGCTTCGCGACGACCTTTACGATCGGCGCTGCCCGGCTGCGCCAGAATCACGTCGCCGTGCAGGCAGAACTTCATCTGTTCGGCAGAGAGATAGAAATCATCTTTCTGTCCTTCAACACGCAGGAAGCCGTAGCCATCGCGGTGACCAATCACTTTACCGCGGATAAGATCGAGACGTTCCGGCAGGGCGTAACATTGACGGCGCGTAAACACCAGCTGACCATCGCGTTCCATCGCCCGCAGACGGCGACGCAGCGCTTCTAGCTGCTCTTCGCTGGTGATATTCAATTCCTGCGCGATGTCATCGCGGTTGGTCGGTTTTTCCCTTTTTTCTAACAGAGCCAGAATAAATTCGCGGCTTGGAATAGGGTTTTCGTATTTTTCAGCTTCTCTATCCTGAAAAGGATCTTTTGACATTACGGTTCCTCCGATGTCATTTAATTTGGATTGCCACCGGCGGTTCGGACAACAAAAGTTGGTACAGCGAGTCGTTGTTTTTGACCAAATCGGCCAGCGTGTACTTGTCCAGTTCCTTGAGGAATAGCTGGACCGCATCGTGCAATGCTTTACGCAAACGACAGGCAGGCGTAATCACGCACTCGTCACAATTCACCAACTGCAATGGCTCCATTCTACGCACCACATCGCCAATGACGATTTTTTCCGGGTCCATGCCTAAACGAATTCCGCCGTTTTTACCGCGTGTAGCGGCGACAAAGCCAGCCCGGCTAAGTTGGTTGATGATTTTAACCATATGGTTACGCGATACCCCATAGGTATCGGTGACTTCGGTAATGTTGGTCTGCTTACCTTCCGGTAACGTCGCCATGTAAATCAGGGCACGCAGACCATAATCGGTAAAACTTGTTAGCTGCACATATACCTCAGTGAATCATCGGACGTTATGGTTATGCGCCGGTCGGCGTGATGTTTAAGTATGATGATAAACCAGAGCGTGGTGGCCGGTGCGTTTTTTTCAGGCAAGTATCGATATTTGCAAGAAAAAATAGAGTGAGTGGGGTCAAAGATTAGAAATACAAAGGCCGGACATTGTCCGGCCTGAGGAGATTATGCGTCGAACGGATCGCGCAGAATCATGGTCTCACTACGGTCTGGGCCGGTAGAAATAATATCAATCGGCACGCCAGTCACATCTTCTACACGCTTAATGTAGTCGCGTGCCGCTTGCGGCAGACCTTCCACCGTTTTCACGCCAAAGGTCGTTTCGCTCCAGCCTGGCATGGTTTCGTAAATCGGCTCAATGCCTTCCCAACCTTCAGCCGCCAGCGGCGTGGTGGTCATTTCGCGGCCATCAGGCATGCGATAAGCCACACAGATTTTCACTTCTTTCAGGCCATCCAGCACATCCAGTTTGGTCATGCAGAAACCTGACAGTGAGTTGATCTGTACTGCACGGCGCACAGCAACCGCATCCAGCCAGCCGGTACGACGACGACGACCGGTCGTCGCGCCAAACTCGTTACCTTGAGCACACAGGAACTCGCCGGTTTCGTCAAACAGTTCGGTCGGGAATGGACCTGCACCCACGCGCGTTGAGTAGGCTTTCACGATACCCAGCACGTAATCAACATAGCGTGGGCCAATACCAGAACCGGTCGCTACGCCACCTGCGGTGGTGTTAGATGAGGTTACGTACGGATAAGTACCGTGATCGATATCCAGCAGCGTACCCTGCGCACCTTCAAACATGATCAGGTCGCCACGCTTACGCGCGCCGTCCAACAGATCAGACACGTCAACCACCATGCTGGTAATGATGTCGGCCACCGCCAGCGTATCACTCAACACTTTTTCGTAGTCAACTGCGTCAGTTTTGTAATAGTTAACCAGTTGGAAGTTGTAGAAATCGACGATCTCTTTCAGCTTCACCGCAAAGGTTTCTTTGTTGAAGAGATCGCTCACGCGCAGACCGCGACGAGCCACTTTATCTTCATAAGCAGGACCGATACCACGACCGGTAGTGCCGATAGCTTTGGCGCCACGCGCTTTTTCACGCGCTACATCCATTGCTACGTGGTATTGCAGAATCAATGGGCAGGCTTCAGAGATCAGCAGACGTTCACGTACCGGCACACCGCGTTCTTCCAGACCTTTCATCTCTTTCATCAGCGCTTCAGGCGACAGTACAACGCCGTTACCAATGATGCTGGTGACGTTTTCACGCAGGATGCCAGATGGAATTAAGTGGAGGACGGTTTTTTCACCGTTGATGACAAGTGTGTGGCCTGCATTATGGCCACCTTGGTAACGCACGACGTAATTCGCGCGCTCTGTCAGAAGGTCTACGATCTTACCTTTACCTTCGTCACCCCATTGGGTGCCCAGTACGACGACGTTCTTACCCATTTTTTCAAAATCACCGATTGCTTAAAAATGGATTCTACCACCTGACTTTTACTCTTTCAGCACTTTTAGCATACGATTGCGCTGTTTTTTGCCTGAGTTTTGCTCAGCTCACAACATGTTGGGTGAACAGTGGCCAACAGACACAACTGAGTCGTACGACATCACATTAATTTTTACTTATCCTCGCGCATGCATGCTGATCATGGCGTAAATCACCACGCCGGCCACCACTAATCCGCCACCAAAACGATGGAGGAGACGATCGGGTAATTGTGTCATCGCCAGGATCATGCGGCGCCAGGCACGTGGCATAAACATCGGCCCAAGACCTTCCAGCACCAAAACCAAAGCCAGCGCCATCCAGATGGTTGAGTTCATGATTTTTTCCCAAAAAAAAGGCCGACAACATTGTCGGCCTGGACTTTATATCAGTTCTTAACGCGTGGCGTTAGAGGGCGCTTTCATATAGCGGAAGAAATCGCTATCCGGGCTCAGCACCAACACATCCTGATTGTCTGAGAAGCTATTCTCATAGGCACGCAGGCTGCGGATAAAGGCGTAGAAATCCGGATCTTTGCTGAAAGCATCAGCAAACAATTTAGCCGCTTCACCATCACCTTCACCACGTGAAATCAGTGCTTCACGCTGAGCTTCTGCCAGCGTACGCGTCACCTGATAATCGGCCTGCGCGCGCAGTTTCTCTGCTTCTTCCTGACCTTGTGAACGCTGACTACGCGCTACCGCTTCACGCTCAGCGCGCATACGGTTGTAGATCGCGTCAGACACTTCAGTCGGCAAGTTGATCTGCTTGATACGCACGTCGACAACCTGAATACCCAACGCAGCCATGCTGTTCGGGTTTGGTGCCGGTTCGCTGCTATTGGTTTCACGCTCTACGCGTGCCGCCGCATTGGCAATCGCATCATCGGCTGCAGGAGTCTGAACGTCATCATCATTGCCCGCACTACCGGTGTTCAGCGCATCGCGAACGTCGGTGGTCAAACGGCCACGCGAATCGGTTACGATGTCTTTCACATCCAGACGACCCATTTCAGAACGCAGACGGTCACTGAATTTACGCTTCAGCAACACTTCAGCCTGAGAAACATCGCCACCACCGGTTGCGAGGTAGTAACGGCTGAAATCACTGATGCGCCATTTGATGTAGGAATCAACGATCAGGTCTTTCTTCTCTTTAGTAACAAAGCGGTCGGCTTGGTTATCCATGGTCTGAATGCGCGCATCCAGTGATTTCATGGTTTCGATAAACGGAATTTTGAAATGCAGACCCGGTGCGTACACCAGCGGTTTGTTTTCGTCATCACGCAGAACTTTACCAAAGCGCAGCACGATGCCACGCTGGCCTTCCTGCACCACGAACAGTGACGCGTAAAGCACCACCAGCACTACAATAATTACGGCGATGATTGGCTTACGCATCGATTACTCCCTCCCCTGGCGCTGGGTATCGTTGCGCAGCGCATTAGCGCGACGCTGATCCATGATGCTGTCTGGACTGTATGATGAAGTATCTCCACGGTTCGCACTGCTATCGGACGACGAAGGAGACTTCATTAAATTAGTCATTTTTTGACCGCCCTGGCCAGATGCCTGACCACCGCGCATCAGTTGATCCAATGGCAGAACGGTCAAATTGCTACCACGATCGCTGATTAATACCTTGCGGGTATGGCTCAACACACGTTCCATGGTTTCAATGTAGAGACGTTCTTTAGTGATTTCTGGTGCAGCTTTATATTCTGGCAGCAAGCGGGCAAAGCGTGCTACTTCACCCTGCGCTTCTAACACCGTACGTTCTTTGTAAGCACGACCCTCTTCGAGGATACGCTGCGCCTGGCCATTGGCACGCGGCTGAACTTCGTTCGAATAAGCTTCAGCTTCACGAACATACTGTTCGCGGTTTTCACGCGCGGCAATCGCATCATCGAACGAGGCTTTAACTTCTTCCGGTGGACGCGCCGCCTGGAAGTTTACGTCCAGCAAGGTAATACCCATGTTGTACGGACGGATAGTCTCGTCAAGTTCACGCTGCGTTTCGCTACGTACCACGGTACGACCTTCCGTCAGGATGCGGTCCATGGTTGAGCGACCAATGACGCCACGCAAGGCGCTGTCAGTGGCCTGACGCAGACTGTCGTCGGCGCTGGTCACGGCATACAGATAACGCTCAGGATCGGTCACGCGGTACTGCACGTTCATCTCAACGCGCACCACGTTCTCGTCGGAAGTCAGCATCACGCCAGACGCCGCCAGTTCACGTACCGCTTCAACATTCACGGCGCGAACTTGATCGATAAAGGTCGGTTTCCAGTTAAGGCCAGGCTCAACCAAATGGCTGAATTTGCCAAAACGTGTAACGACGCCACGTTCCGCTTCTTTAATGGTGTAGAAACCGCTAGCCGCCCAAATAACGACTGCTGCTACGGCAACAATGCCAACCACTTTGCCACCGCTACCGCCGCTGCGTTGGCCATTGTCATTCTGTTTGCCACCGCCCAGTCCACCGAGTTTTTTACTCAGCTTTCGGAAGATATCATCCAGATCAGGTGGTCCCTGATCGCGACCTCCTTTATTTCCCCCAGAGTTGCCGCCTTGATTATTGCTGCTTCCCCACGGGTCGCGGTCCTGTCCGTTATTTCCGGGCTGATTCCACGCCATGTCTCTACTCCATTTATTGTATTTACGTTTTTTACCCTTCATCTTCCGGATTGCAGCTTCGTTGGCTGCCTTCGTTCACCGCAGTCACTTACTGATGTAAGCTCCCAGGGATTCACTCAGTTGCCGCCTTGCTGGAATCCGAAATATTCGGTTAAATCCTGCACATACGGCTTGCAACGATAATGACGACAATCTAAAAGATATTGAGTAAAGGCGTTAGGGCAATTTCAAACAATATAACTGGCTAGCGACGGCTCTTGTTTACACAAACGACGCCAATCAACAATCGGCATACGCACGTGCAAACCCACACAGCCATCATCCTCATTCCATTCTTTTTCTATTGCATGTAGCTGATAAAAACGACTGCGTAAACGGCCGGCTTCCGGCGGCAGACGTAAGTCGTACTGCGCAATTTCACCGGCTAAACGCTCAGAAAGCGCTTGCCACAGCAACGGCAGACCCACGCCGCTCTGTGCAGATAACCAAACGCGAATCGGTTGATTCTCTTCATTACGATCGATACGCGGCACAAAGTCCTCCAGCATATCGATTTTGTTCATGATCAGCAGCGCCGGAATTTCGTCGGCTTCAATCTCTTCCAGAACGTCGTTTACGGCATCAATGTTGTCATTAACGCGCAAATCCGCGGCATCAATCACATGCAGCAGTAATGTTGCCTGACGTGTTTCCTGCAGCGTGGCTTTAAACGCCGCGACCAAGTCGTGCGGCAAGTGACGGATAAAACCGACCGTGTCCGCTAACACCACTTCACCGACATCCGCCACATTCAGACGACGTAACGTCGGATCCAGTGTTGCGAACAGTTGATCCGCTACATAAACATCCGCAGAGGTGATCGCGTTAAACAGGGTTGATTTGCCGGCGTTGGTATAACCCACCAGCGAGACCGTAGGCACGTCAGCTTTGGCGCGCGCTTGTCTGCCCTGATCGCGCTGCTTTTCAACGCGTTCAAGACGGGAGAGAATCTGACTGATGCGACCACGCAGCAGGCGTCGGTCCGTTTCCAGCTGAGTTTCACCCGGACCCCGTAAACCGATACCGCCTTTTTGGCGTTCAAGGTGTGTCCATCCGCGAACCAAACGGGTGGCTAAATGGCGCAACTGTGCCAGCTCGACCTGCAGTTTCCCTTCATGGGTGCGGGCGCGCTGGGCGAAAATATCGAGAATTAAGCCGGTGCGATCGATTACGCGACATTCGCACAGCCGTTCAAGATTACGTTCCTGAGCAGGAGTTAAGGCATGATCGAATAACACGACCGATGCTCCACTCGCTTTTACCGCATCGGCAATTTCAACTGCCTTTCCTTCACCGACAAAATATTTGGGATGTGGCGCTTTACGGCTGCCCGTAATGACTTGCAGCGCTTCAACGCCCGCAGAAGAGACAAGAGTTTCAAACTCCTGCAAATCTTCCAGCTCTTTGTCTTGGGAGAACCAGATGTGTACCAGTACGGCCTGCTCACCGGCATCATAACGGTCAAACAAGCTATAACCTCGCTAAAATAAAATAACCAGGACAGGAAAACGTGCTCGTTCTCCAGCCCTGGCTTTACGGCAGCGCAAAATTATTCTGCGTTATCGCCGTCTTGTTGTGGCTGCGACTGAGCGCCTTGGTTGCTTCCGCTGTGATGATAGTTGCTGCTACCACCGCTGCCGCCCGCGTTGTTGCTATGGTGCGACACTGGACGAGAAGGAACCACTGTAGAGATGGCGTGCTTATACACCATCTGGCTAACCGTGTTTTTTAGCAGAATGACGAACTGATCAAAGGATTCAATTTGCCCTTGCAGCTTAATACCATTCACCAAATAGATCGAAACCGGTACACGTTCACGACGCAATGCGTTCAAAAACGGGTCTTGTAAAGATTGCCCCTTAGCCATTCTATCTTTTCCTTATATGCTTGTTGTTTATTGCTTTAAGAACCGTGGTTCAGAAAAACTGCGTAAAAATTTGCGCACGATAACGGACCAATTGTACACAATCATCCCTGCTACGCACTAACTACCTTAAGCACCGCATTACGCGCTAACTCTGGCTCATCACTGTTTAACCAGTGTACTTCAGGCCAGCCACGTAACCAGGTCATCTGGCGTTTAGCGAGCTGCCGAGTGGCGCAAATTCCCCGATAAACCATTTCGTCGTAATCGATTTCACCAGATAAATAAGACCACATCTGGCGATAACCTACACAACGAATGGAAGGCATGTCCGTATGCAAATCACCTCGCGCAAACAGTGCACGAGCCTCCGCTTCAAATCCTGACGCTAGCATCTGGTCGTAACGCAACGCAATGCGTTGATGTATCAGTTCACGGCTCGCCGGTGCGATAGCAAACTGGTACACGTCGTAGGGTAACGCTTCGCCGGAGGTTTTTGTCAGTTCCGTTAAAGTTTTACCCGAAATAAAAAAAACTTCCAGTGCTCGCGAAAGTCTCTGCGGATCATTCGGATGAATACGACTACCGGCGACCGGATCGATTTCACACAGCTGGCGGTGCAGGACTTCCCATCCTTTCTCCGCCGCCATTTGCTCTATTTGCTGACGCACCTCGGGATCGGCCGAGGGCAACGGCGACAATCCTTCAAGTAACGCCTTGAAGTAGAGCATGGTTCCACCAACAAGCAACGGAATCTTCCCCTTCTGGGTAATTTCCGCCATTTCTGCCAACGCATCGCGACGAAACTCTGCAGCGGAATACGCTTCCGCTGGATCGCGAATGTCCAGCAAACGATGGGGCGCCAGTGCTAACTCTTCTGCCGACGGTTTCGCCGTGCCAATATCCATCCCGCGATAGATTAAGGCAGAGTCAACGCTAATAAGTTCCACCGGAAGTTGCTGACGCAGCGAAATCGCTAATGCCGTCTTACCGGAGGCGGTAGGCCCCATCAAAAAAATTGCCTTTGGCCGGCTAGCCTGGTTTAGTTCACTCATGCTTCAACGCGTTCAGCGCGCTCTCAATCTCAATGGCCTGTAACAGACCTGAAGGCGGCGACTTCAGCAGTTGCGGACAAAGCCTTTCCAGCTCTGCCAGCAGTGCAATCGCCTGCGAGTGATTCCAGTGAGCGTCTTCTGCATCATCTCGACGCGCCAGCCATTGGGCCAACGTGGATGCAGAAACCTCTTGCTGCCGGGCCAGGTAGCCTAACAGTTCTGGAATCAAGATTTGTAAATTTTGTGTTCGTAACGGTAAAGGCACCGCGCGCAGCGTCACGTGCTGCCCTTCTCGTTGTAAATCAATGCCCATCAGGTTAAGCAACGCTGCGTGATCGGCGATAGCGGCCAGCTCGGGCGCGGCAATTTTCAGGCGTACCGGGATCAACAGCGGCTGCGGTTTCAAACCCTCTTCTCCAGGTTGCAGCTGGGCCTGTTTTAGCCACCGCGCGGCTACCGTCAGCGATAACAATTGCAACGTATTTCCGCGCTCCAGCAGCGCATAACGATCCTGCATTACGCTCAACACACGGCCAAAACTTTGCGCGTGGGCGGTCAGCGGCGCATCAAGCGTTTCCGGCTGACGTACGGACGTAGCAGCAGCAGGCGCGGGCGCAGCGCGTGGCGTTGCTGCCGCCGGCGTTTTGATTAACTGCTTATACGCATTACCTTCACGCGCACTGTAAACAGGTTCTTTATTCTGCCAGTTTGCACTCGCCGCCGCCGCCGCAGAAGCACCACCGCTGCGTGGCGTGTTGGTGGGTTGAGCAAAGTGGTTCGCACCCGCCGCCTGGCGGTTTTCTGGCTGCCACTTAGGTGCAGGTTCTTCGGCGTGTAGAATAGGCAATTCCGGCGCGCGGCTGGCTTGCAGCACACTCATCACGCCTTGCCAGATAAAGTCATGAACCAGGCGCGACTGATGGAATCGCACCTCATGCTTAGCGGGATGGACATTCACATCCACCTGATGTGGGTCAATCTCGAGATACAGCACGTAAGCGGGCTGCTGATCGTCGCCGAGCTGCGTTTGATACGCCTGACGAATCGCGTGATTAATCAGCTTGTCGCGCATCATGCGTCCGTTGACGTAGCAATATTGCAGATCGGTAACCTGGCGCGAACCGTTTGGATCGGCGACCCAACCGCGCAGCGCTAAATCATCGTGCTGCCACTCAATGCGTAAGGCGTGCTGCATAAACGTGGTGCCGCAAATAGCACCTAAGCGTCGCTCTCGCTGCGCATCCTCACTGACCGCGCGATACTGGCGCATCAACTTACCGTTGTGGCTGAGCGAAATAGCAACGTCAAAGCGTGCCAGAGCAATACGACGAATCACCTCATCAATATGGGTGAATTCGGTCTTTTCGGTGCGCATAAATTTGCGGCGTGCGGGCGTGTTATAAAACAAGTCGAGCACTTCCAACGACGTGCCCACTGGATGTGCAGCCGGTTTCACCGTCACATCCATGTCGCGTCCTTCCGCATAGGCCTGCCAGGCTTCGCTTTGATCGGCAGTGCGCGAGGTCAGGGTTAAACGCGAAACGGAACTGATACTGGCGAGCGCTTCGCCACGAAAACCGAGGCTCATAATCGCCTCAAGATCGTCGAGCGAAGCAATTTTGCTGGTTGCATGTCGCGCCAGTGCCATCGCCAATTCGGCTTTAGCGATGCCGCAGCCGTTATCGCGAATGCGGATGAGCTTGGCGCCGCCTTTCTCGATATCGACATCAATGCGCGTGGCACCGGCATCAAGGCTGTTTTCCACCAGCTCTTTTACGACCGACGCCGGACGCTCAACCACTTCGCCTGCGGCAATCTGGTTCGCCAGCTGCGGCGGTAAAATCTGTATTGGCATGGTGGTGATCCTTCTGGCTGGTTGGCTCACTGGGAGCCAACAATCAGGATTGCGGAATTTTTAAGTTTTGCCCCAGCATCACATTGCTCGACTTCATATTATTCGCCTGCATGATGGCTTTCGAGCTCACACCGTAGTGCGCCGCAATCGCAGTCAGCGAATCGCCGCGCACCACTTTATGTCGCGTCGGACGGCTTGTTGCCGCAGCGCTGACGCTGGATTGCGCCGGTACTTTCAGGCGCTGCCCCACCCAAACCACATCACGCTTCAGGCTATTCATCTCACGTAACGTCGCCATGTTCACGCCATATTTCGCCGCAATACCCGACAGCGTTTCGCCACGCGTGACGGTATGACGCTGCGTCGCGCCGGTATATTGCACCGTACCGGTCGCCGGGTTGCTGGCGACGCTAACCGCTGGTGCGCTGTCCAGCGGCCGGTTTTCCTCCTTTGGGATCGATTGCAGCGGATGCGTAAGGAAATAATTGCGTAGGCCTTTATAAATCGACTGAGCAATCTTCTCCTGATACGCGCTGCTGCCAAGCAGCCGCTCCTCCGCGGCATTACTGATAAAGCCGGTTTCGACCAGTAAAGAAGGAATATCCGGGGAACGTAAAACGCCAAGGCTGGCATGTTCCGGCAGACGTTTATGCAACGGCGTAATGCCGCGCAGCTGCTGCAGGACTTTGACGGCGACGTCATAGCCTACACGCTGTGAATGACCGAACTGCAAATCCAGCACGGCCTGGCTGAGATAGGGATCGGCCTGGCTGTTCGCCAGCAGATCGCCTGCGCCGCCCAGCAGCTCAGATTGTTTCTCTTTCTGTTCCAGCCAGTTAGCCATTTCGTTATTGGCACGACGGTTAGACAGCACCCAAACCGATGCGCCCGTGGCGGAATGGTTCGGCGCGGCGTCGGCGTGAATGGATACCAGCAGATTCGCGTTCTCTTTACGCGCCACTTCAGAGCGGCCCATCACCGAAATGAAATAGTCGCCATTACGCGTCAGCACCGGTTTAAACATCGGATCTTGATCCATCAGTGCCTTCAACTTACGTGCAATCGAAATGGTGACATTTTTCTCGTGCAAACCGCGCTGGCCGGAGGCGCCGGGATCCTGACCGCCGTGTCCGGCATCAATCGCCACAATCACCACATCGTTGCGGCTTAACGCTCCACCGGGCCGCACGGTGGTATTGCTGCTGCTGACGGCAGTAACCTGATTGGCATTGAACGGATTGCCCTGACTGCTGCTCGGGCTCTGGCTTTCACGTGCCGTGGTCACGGGTGCTGCGGCGGTGCGTTTCGCTGGCTGAGTGCCGCGGATGGTGAACACCACGCGATAATGATTGCCATCACGCTGCGTGCTGGCGCGCGTCTGCGCTGGCTGCGTCAGTTCGAACACCAAACGCAGGCTTTGCTTGTCCTTCGGCTGACTGTGGCGAATGCGCTGCACAATATTTTCGCCGCTAAAATTCAACGGCAAGCCTTTAATCGCGCCGCTTTGACGGATATCCAGCACCACGCGGTTGGGATTATGCAGCGGGAAAAAGCCATACACTGGCTGACCGTTAAAGCTCAGCGTGACGGTGGCCTGGCTATCGCCATTCTCAACTTTGATATCAGATAACGTGGCAGACAACGCCGAGGCAGAAAACAGGCACAGCAAGCCCAGTACAATGATTTTCATCCGTGACATCATGCCGGATCCCTGCCTTGCTCGAATTGGTTTAACAGCGCGTCGCCCGTCGTGGAAACCGCGCTAATTTCAGCTTCACGCGCCGCGTCAACATAGCGCAAGGTCAACGCTAAATCAGGCTCAGGCAATACGCCGGTGCCCTGTTGTGGCCACTCCACCAGACAGAGCGCATCCCCCGTGAAGTAATCGCGGATGCCCATGAACTCCAGCTCTTCGGGATCGGCAAGACGATAAAGATCGAAATGGTACAGCGTGCGAGATCCGAGCTCGTAGGGTTCGACCAGCGTATAAGTTGGGCTTTTAACATTGCCTTGATGGCCGAGCGCCTGCAGAAAACCACGGCTAAAGGTGGTCTTACCGGCACCCAGATCGCCATAAAGATAGATCACCAGCGCGCTGTTGCAGACGCGCGCCAATTGCGCACCCAGATTCAGGGTTGCCGCCTCATCGGGCAAAGGGATAACACAGGTTTTCATGCTTTATTGTTGGATCATCTCTGGATTAACAAACTGCCATAGCAGCTCGAACAAATCAGTGGCTAACATGCCCCGAGTACCGCGCTGACGCGCGACGGCATCGGCTGTTGCCCCATGCGCGACACAGCCTGCACAGGCTGCATCAAGTAATGTCAGTTTTTGGCCTAGCAGAGCGGCAATCATTCCGCTCAGCACATCGCCCATTCCGCCGGACGCCATGCCCGCATTGCCAACATCGGCAATGGCGATATCACCCGCTGCACTGGCAATCACCGTGCCCGCGCCTTTCAGTACTACCACGCCACCGTAGCGTTTCACCAAGGCGCGCGCAGCATGTAAGCGATCACTTTCAATCTCGCTGGTTTTCACCCCAAGTAAGCGCGCGGCTTCGCCTGGATGCGGCGTAATGATGCGATTCTGACGGTTATCCTGCTTGATTGCCAGCAGGTTAAGCGCATCCGCATCCCAAAGCATCGGCTTTTCACTGGCCGCGATCTTTTTCAGTGCCTTCTGAGCCCAATCGCGCTGGCCGAGCCCCGGTCCAACGGCGATCACATCCGCCCACTCCAGCGCCTGGTCAAGGCGTTCATCGGTGAGCGCATCAACCATTAACTCCGGTCTCGCGGTGAGAATCGGGCCAATATTATCTTCATGCGTCAGCACACGCACAAGCCCGGCGCCTGTTCGCAGCGCGGCTTCGCCGGTCATACGAATCGCACCCGCCGTACCGCTATCGCCGCCGACGACTAACAGCCGGCCTTGATCGCCTTTGTGTGAGGTAGCACGACGCGGTTTAAGCCAGCGCGCTAAATCCGCGGCGTCATAGCGTGAAATCGGCGCCTGTGCTGCGGCAAGGAACGGTGACAAGCCCAACTCATGGTTATGCAGGACACCAATGTAATCGCGCGCCTTGCCGGTCAGTTGGCCCGGTTTCAGCGTAATCATGCTCAGCGTGTGATCAGCAACGACCGTCTCGCCGGGCGTCGTGCCGTTAGCCGCCACTAAACCGGAGGGGATATCGATTGCCAGTACCGGTGCGGTATGCGTGTTGATGAGAGTAATGAGGCGATCGTAAGGCGCCGCAGGCGCACGATTTAGGCCGGTGCCGAGCAGCGCATCAACAATGACATCGACCTGCTCCGGCCAGGCCGAATCCGCCGCATGAATCACGCCCCCCGCCGCCAGCCACGCGTCTTGCGCCTGCTGCGCCTCTTCTGGCAAGGCTTTGCTGCCTTCACAGGCCAGCAGCGTTACGTTCAATCCTGCCGCCTGCGCCAGCCGCGCGACCACATAACCATCGCCGCCGTTATTGCCATGCCCGCACAGGACCAACCAATGCTGCGACTGAGGCCACAGTTGGCGGGCTAATTCGTAGCTGGCTTGTCCAGCACGCTGCATCAGCTCAAACAGCGTTAGGCCCAGGCTATCAGCGGCATCGCGTTCCAGCTGTGGCATCGCCTGCGCAGGCCAGACAGAGTGTGTTAAACTGCACGCGTTTGCATCAATTGCCTGGTTTCTCATGTCATATCCTCTCGATCTTCAACAGCTCGCTCTACATATTAAACAATGGGGACGCGACCTCGGTTTCCAACAGGTGGGTATTTGCGATACCGATCTGAGCGCCGAAGAGCCCAAACTGCAGGCGTGGCTGGATAAGCAGTATCACGGCGAGATGGATTGGATGGCGCGCCACGGCATGATGCGCGCGCGGCCACATGAACTGCTGCCCGGCACGCTGCGCGTGATCAGCGTACGCATGAACTACCTTCCTGCCAAAGCCGCCTTTGCCAGCACGTTGAAAAATCCTCAGCTGGGCTATGTAAGCCGCTATGCACTGGGCCGCGACTATCACAAAGTATTACGCAATCGACTGAAAAAGCTTGGAGAAATGATTCAGGCGCATTGTGGCGAGCTCAATTTTCGCCCGTTCGTCGATTCCGCGCCAATTCTCGAACGCCCGATAGCCGCTAAAGCAGGGTTAGGCTGGACCGGCAAACATTCGCTCATCCTTAACCGTGAAGCCGGTTCATGGTTCTTTCTCGGCGAACTGCTGATTGATTTGCCGTTACCGGTGGATCAGCCACAGGAAGAACAGTGTGGACGCTGTGTCGCCTGCATGACCATCTGCCCCACTGCCGCTATCGTCGAGCCTTACGTCGTCGATGCGCGTCGCTGCATCTCCTATCTCACCATCGAGTTGGAAGGCGCAATCCCAGAAGAGTTCCGTCCGTTAATGGGTAATCGGATTTATGGCTGCGACGATTGCCAGCTGATTTGCCCGTGGAATCGTTACGGCCAGTTAACCGATGAAGACGATTTTTCACCGCGCGCGGTGCTGCATGCGCCGCCGCTCACCGATCTGTTCAAATGGGACGAAGCCAAATTTCTGCGCATCACCGAAGGTTCAGCGATTCGGCGCATTGGGCATTTACGCTGGTTGCGCAATATTGCGGTGGCATTGGGCAATGCGCCTTGGGCAGAAGAAAATATGGCGGCATTAGAATTGCGGAGCGGCGAACATTCCCTGCTTGATGAACATATTGAATGGGCGATTGCACAGCAGTTGCAGAAACGCGCGGCGCAAGCGGTTGAGGTGCAGCCAGCGAAGAAACAGCGACTGGTGCGCGCGGTCGAAAAAGGCCTGCCACGTGATGCGTGATTGAGCAGTCGCACAGGATAAAACTCTTTTCCACATGCTGTGAATAAAATTATCCAACTGAATAGTGACGGAGATCGTAATTTCGTCTAAAGGGGAAGATTACAGACTGAAATACGTTTAACTAACTATAAATCAATTAGTTAACCGATTATTGTAAATATTCACGTCGTGTTTAGCGCGCAGGGGTTTGTCCAGAGCTTGTGGATAACTCTGTTCAAAACTGTTTTAAAGAACGGGGAAAACGCCGTCAGAACCTTGCAGGCACATTGTGGATAACCTGTAAGATAACTGCATCAGACATCAGCATTATCGGTACTCGCGAGGCGTGCAAAATTTCCAGAAAAAAACGGTGTCGCATGCGATCAAAAAAGATCTGCAGCAGTTTTAATTCTGATTGCGCCTTAGGGCAAATAACATTAGTGAATATAAAAAAATTGGAGCGGGAAACGAGACTCGAACTCGCGACCCCGACCTTGGCAAGGTCGTGCTCTACCAACTGAGCTATTCCCGCATAATCTTCGTATTTTAGTCTGCTACTGCGTTGGCTGCCTTCACTTACCCTTGTCACTTACTGATGTAAGCGCCGAGGGATTCGTTCAGTTGCCGCCTTGTTGTAAACTAAAATACTTGATTCTGACTCTTCGTATTTTTGTCACAACAATCACGCTAACGACTAAATCCGTGATTTGGATGGTTAACTACAAACTCTGGAGCGGGAAACGAGACTCGAACTCGCGACCCCGACCTTGGCAAGGTCGTGCTCTACCAACTGAGCTATTCCCGCATTAGAGGTTTACTGCTTAACGAAAGTTTGGAGCGGGAAACGAGACTCGAACTCGCGACCCCGACCTTGGCAAGGTCGTGCTCTACCAACTGAGCTATTCCCGCATAATCTTCGCCTGTTTATTTGCTGCTGCGTTGGCTGCCTTCACTCGCACAGGTCACTTACTTAAGTAAGCTCGCTGTGACTCGTTCAGTTGCCGTCTTGCATCAAATGAACATGCTCGATTCTGTCTTTCGTTACAAACTTTGCTGCTCCGTCCCGCATGAATTTCTTCACCGGTACGGGGTGCGCATTATACGAGAAATCCTTTCAGTCGCAAGAGTCTAAAAGCAAAATTTTGCGCTTTCCGCGCGTTCGCTGCTTTTATCGACAACCTGATGATTTCCTGCGCACCCGCGGAGGTTAAAGCTGCAGGAAGTGCTCGCGATAGTAAGCCAACTCGGCGACAGACTCACGAATATCATCCAGTGCCTGATGGCTGCCGGACTTTTTGAAGCCTGGCAAGATATCCGGTTTCCAGCGGCGCGCCAGCTCTTTCAGCGTGCTGACGTCGAGATAGCGATAGTGGAAATAGGCTTCCAGTTCAGGCATGTACTTGAACAGGAAACGACGATCCTGACCAATACTGTTGCCGCAAATCGGCGAGGTATTCGCCGGCACCCACTGTTTCAGGAATTCAATAGTGGCCCGTTCCGCGGCACGATCGTCATGCTCGCTGGCTTTGACTCGCGCCACCAAACCGCTATTGGTATGCGTGCGCACGTTCCAGTCATCCATCAACGCGAGCTGCTCGTCCGATTGATGCACTGCGAATACCGGACCTTCTGCGAGGATGTTAAGGTTGGCATCGGTCACGATAGTGGCGATCTCAATAATGCGATCGCGTTCCGGATCCAATCCGGTCATTTCGAGGTCGATCCAAATCAGGTTGTTTTCATTTCCAGCTGTCATGCGTTTCCCGCCTGTTGCCAAAGTCGTCATTAAACTCATTTCAGGTGTATCATAGACGTTTTGCCCAGCAGGGCGAAACCTGGCGAAAGCCGTGAGAGGATGCGTGAGTAAAAACAAACTGTCGAAAGGTCAACAACGCCGCGTAAGCGCCAACCATCAGCGTCGTCTGCAGCAACGGAGTGATAAGCCGGAGCCGGATGATAGCCTGTTTGGAGAAGCGGCTGATGGCGTGGTGATCAGCCGTTTCGGCATGCACGCAGACGTGGAAGATAGCGAGGGCGTTGTGCATCGCTGTAACATCCGCCGTACTCTTCGCTCGCTGGTAACGGGCGATCGCGTATTGTGGCGCGTGGCGATTGGTGGCGGTAAAGGGATTGTCGAAGCGGTACACGATCGCAAAACGGTGCTAACGCGTCCAGACTTCTATGACGGCGTGAAACCGATCGCTGCCAACATCGATCAGATCATCATCGTTTCAGCGATCCTGCCGGAACTGTCGCTTAACATCATCGATCGCTATCTGGTCGCGAGCGAAACGCTCGGCATTGAGCCCTTGCTGGTGCTGAACAAAACCGATCTTTTGGATGCCGAAGGACGGGCGTTTGTTGATGAGCAGATGGAGATTTATCGCAACATTGGTTATCGCGTGTTGATGGTTTCCAGCCACGCTAAAAATGGGTTGGTTGAACTGGAAAGTGCCTTAACCGGTCGCGTCAGCATCTTTGCCGGTCAATCTGGCGTGGGCAAATCGAGCCTGTTAAATAACCTGCTTGGCCTGGATGTGGCGGCTGAAATTCTGACCAACGATGTGTCGAATGTTTCCGGCCTGGGTCAACACACCACCACTGCTTCACGTCTCTATCACTTCCCAGCGGGCGGTGATGTGATCGATTCCCCAGGCGTGCGTGAGTTTGGTTTATGGCATCTTGAACCGGAACAGGTAACGCGCGGATTTGTCGAATTCCGTGAATTTCTCGGCAGTTGCCGCTTCCGCGACTGTAAGCATGATACCGATCCTGGCTGCGCCATCCGCGAAGCGGTAGAAGAAGGCAAGATTGATGTCTCCCGCTTCGATAACTACCACCGAATTCTTGAGAGTATGGCGCAGGTAAAGACGCGTAAAAACTTTTCCTCCGACGCAGATTAAGCAGTACAACGGCACATTCGCCAATGCACTGGGGCGCTGCTACAATCCGCCCCCCTTTTTGTTAACAATACGTCATTAAGCCAGGAGGCAACGGTGTTTGATCGTTTTAAACTCGGCCTGAATCATATTTTGCCCAAAAAAGGGCTCACCGAACTCGCCGGTTGGGGCGCCAGCCGTCGTGGTGGCTGGCTCACGAAAGCGGTCATCGACATCTTCGTCTGGTACTACAACGTGGATATGGCGGAAGCCAGCAAGCCACATACCAGCAGCTACCGCACCTTCAATGATTTCTTCGTGCGTCCGTTAAAAGAGGGCGCGCGTCCCATCGATCCTGACGCCACGTTACTGGCGCTGCCAGCCGATGGCGCGATCAGCCAGCTGGGCCGCATTGCCGGCGATCAGATCTTCCAGGCCAAAGGCCACACTTACAGCCTGCAAGCGCTGCTGGCCGGTAACGACGATCTGGCGGATCAGTTCCACGACGGCGAGTTTGTTACCACTTACCTTGCCCCGCGTGATTATCACCGCGTCCATATGCCGTGTAACGGCGTCCTGCGCGAAATGACCTATGTGCCCGGCGATCTCTACTCAGTAAACCCGCTGACCGCGCGTAACATCCCCAATTTGTTTGCGCGTAACGAACGCGTGATCTGCGTATTTGACACCGATCATGGCCCGATGGTGCAGATCCTTGTCGGCGCGACCATTGTTGGCAGCATCGAAACCGTGTGGGCGGGCACCGTAACGCCACCGCGCGAAGGGGTGATCAAACGCTGGCGCTATCCGTCTGCCGATCATGATGGCGCGGTAGTGCTGCTGAAAGGCCAGGAAATGGGTCGCTTTAAGTTGGGTTCTACAGTCATCAACCTATTTGCACCTAAACGTGTGAAGTTGGCTGAAAGCCTTGAAGCCGAAAGTAAAACCCGCCTCGGTCAGCCGCTGGCCATCGCCCTGCCTCAGCCTGGCGACAGCGTCTCACTTAGCAAATAATACGGAATCTTTCCCGTGCGTGTTTTCCTCTTCCTCCTGCTGAGCCTTGTGCTCAGCAGTTCTGTCTTTGCCGCTAGCGTTCCGCAATCCAGTCAGCTCAAGCAAGAACTGGATGTGGCTAAATCCGCGAAAAGCTCCCCCGCGCAAACCGAACAGGTTCAGGCGCTGGAAGCAGCGATAAATTTCCTAAACGAGCGCGATGAGTCGCTGGAGCGCGCAAAGCAGTATCAACAGGTGATCGATGATTTCCCGCGGCTCGCGCGCGAACTTCGTCAGCAGATCGCCACGCTTACCGACAACAGTAAATCGGTACGCAGCAATATGAGCAGCGCCGAGCTGGATCAAGAGTTGTTGCAGGTGAGCAGCCAGCTGCTGGAGGAAGGCCGCCAGGCACAGCAAGAGCAGGATCGCGCCCGCGAGATCAGCGATTCACTGTCGCAGCTGCCGCAGCAGCAAACGGATGCACGTCGCGCGATGACCGAAAGCGATCGCCGCGCGCAGAGTTCCTCGACGGCGACCACGCCGTTGGCGCAGGCGCAGATTTACGCGCGTCAGGCAGAAAATGCCGCCAATAAAGCGCGCGTGGACGAGTTAGAGCTGGCACAGCTCTCGGCGAATAATCGTCAGGAACTGGCGCGCATGCGCGCTGAAGTGCATCAGCGTAAAGCCACCCAGCTGGATAACTATCTGCAGGCGCTGCGCAATCAGCTGAATAATCAGCGCCAGCGTGAAGCGGAGCTGGCGCTGGAGCGTACCGAGCAACTGGCAGAAAACAGCGGCGACCTGCCGAGTTCGATCAGCGATCAGTTTCGCGTTAACCGCGAACTCTCCGCCGACCTCAATCAGCAAGCGCAGCGCATGGATTTAGTCGCTTCGCAGCAGCGTTTGGCCACCAATCAGACCCTGCAGGTGCGTCAGGCATTGAGCACGCTGCGCGAGCAGTCGCAATGGCTGGGGGCGTCAAATCTGTTAGGTGAAGCTTTGCGCGCTCAGGTGGCGCGTCTGCCAGAGATGCCGAAGTCTCAGCAGATTGACAGCGAAATGGGCCAGCTGCGCGTGCAACGCCTGCATTATGAAGATCTGTTAGAGCGCCAGCAGGATCTGCGCAAAGCCAGGCAAGATGACGGCACGCCATTCAGCAGCGATCAGGTGCGCATCCTTGAAGCGCAACTCAAAACCCAACGCGAGCTGTTGAATTCCCTGATTTCCGGTTGCGATACGCTGATTCTGGAAATCACCAAGCTTAAAGTTTCCAATACGCAGCTGCAGGATGCCCTCGCCGAAGTAAAAGATGCGACCCATCGCTATCTCTTCTGGACCGCCGACGTCAACACCATCAGCCTGAATTTCCCGGTTGAGATGGCGCAGGATCTTAAGCGTCTGCTGTCGCTGGATACCGCCGGCCAGCTCGGCAAAGCGCTGGCGATGATGTTCACCAATCGCGAAACCGTGTTGCCCATTATTGGCGCGGTTTTGCTGGTTGGCTTCAGCATCAGCTCACGCCGCCACTACAACGCTTTTATGGAGCGCTCTGCCAGCCGCGTCGGTAAAGTGACACAGGACCGCTTTAGCCTGACGCTGCGCACGGTATTTTGGTCGATCCTGGTGGCGGTGCCGCTGCCGGTGCTGTGGGCCGCGCTTGGCTACGGTTTGCAACATGCCTGGCCTTATCCGTTTGCCGTGGCGATTGGCGATGGCATTACCGCTACGCTGCCGCTGCTGTGGGCCTTTATGATCAGCGCCGCGTTTGCCCGTCCCGATGGCTTGTTTGTGGTGCACTTCCGCTGGCCGCAAGCGCGTGTAGCGCGTGCGATGCGCTATTACTCGCTGTCCGTTGGGCTGATTGTGCCGCTAATCATGTTGCTGATCGCCTTTGCGAATCTCGACGATCCGCAATTCTCAGGCACGCTGGGACGCGTGTGCTTCATCCTGATTTGTGGCGCACTGAGTATCGTTACCGTCAGCCTGAAACGCGCCGGAATTCCGCTGTATCTGGATAAAGAGGGCAACGGCGATAACTTCGTAAACCGCATTTTGTGGAACCTGATGATTGCCCTGCCGCTGGTGGCTGCCCTCGCCTCTTGCATCGGTTATCTCGCCACCGCGCAAGCGCTGCTGGCGCGCCTGGAAACGTCAGTGGGGATTTGGTTCTTCCTGTTGGTGGTGTATCACATCATCCGCCGCTGGATGCTGATTCAGCGCCGCCGCATCGCCTTTGACCGTGCGCGTCAGCGACGTGCCGATATGCTGGCCAACCGCGCGCGCAGTGAAGAAGAGAAAGAGCAATCAACACCCGTGAATGCCGACACCATTGAGATTGAAGAACCCAGTATTGATCTCGATGAGATCAGCGCGCAGTCGCTGCGGCTGGTGCGTTCAATCCTGACGCTGATTGCGCTGGTTTCAGTGATTGTGCTGTGGTCAGAAATTCACTCCGCGTTTAGCTTCCTCGATAACATTCCGCTGTGGAATGCCAGCACCACCATTCAGGGCGTTGATAGCGTGCAGGCGATTACGCTGGGTGCGGTGCTGATTGCGATTCTGGTGCTGATTATCACCACCCAGCTGGTGCGTAATATGCCTGCTCTGCTGGAGCTGGCGCTGTTACAGCATCTCAGCCTGGCGCCGGGCACCGGCTACGCCATTACCACCTTGACCAAATATGCGTTGATGCTGATTGGCGGCTTGATTGGCTTCTCAATGATGGGCATTGAGTGGTCGAAGCTGCAATGGCTGGTTGCCGCGTTAGGTCTGGGTTTGGGCTTCGGTATGCAGGAGATTTTCGCCAACTTTATCTCCGGCCTGATCATCCTGTTCGAGAAACCGATCCGTATCGGCGATACCGTGACCATTCGCGATCTGACAGGTAGCATCACCCGCATCAACACGCGCGCCACCACTATTACCGATTGGGACCGCAAAGAGATCATCGTGCCGAACAAAGCTTTCATTACGGAGCAGTTCGTGAACTGGTCGCTGTCGGATTCGGTCACACGCGTGGTGCTGACAATTCCGGCGCCGGCCAGAGTCAACAGCGATGAAGTGACTAACATTCTTAAGCAGGCGGCCGACCGCTGCACCTACGTGCTCGATATGCCAGCGCCGGATGTGTTCCTGGTCGATTTGCAGCAAGGTATTCAGCTGTTTGAACTGCGGGTGCATGCGGCAGAGATGGGACATCGTATGCCGCTGCGCCATGAGCTGCATCAGCTGATTCTGCGCGGCTTTGAGGAGCACGGCATTGAGATGCCGTTCCCACCGTTCCAGGTACGCATGGAGACGCTAGGAAAGCAAAACCCTGCGAGCAACGGTGCGCCCGCCAATAAGACCTTCAAATCTGGCGGATTATAAAAACAAAACGCCCGGCATCAGCCGGGCGTTTTTGATTACCGCTCAGTGTTTATCACTTCACAAACTCTTCGCCCTGCGCGATATCTTTCTTCAGCGTTTCCAACATACCGTTCAGCGCCTGCTGTTCGAAGGCACTGAGCGTCCCCAGCGGACGGCGTTCGACGATGCCGTTTTTACCCAGCAGCAGCGGCTGCGAGAAGAAGCGGGCATATTCGCCATCGCCTTCCACATATGCGCACTCCACCACATTGGCTTCACCTTGCAGGGCGCGAATCAATGACAGGCCAAAACGCGCCGCCGCTTGTCCCATCGACAGCGTCGCCGATCCGCCGCCGGCTTTGGCTTCGACTACTTCGGTGCCCGCGTTCTGAATACGTTTGGTGAGATCCGCCACTTCCTGCTCGCTGAAGCTCACGCCTTTCACCTGCGACAGCAGCGGGAGGATAGTAACGCCTGAATGCCCGCCTACTACCGGCACTTCAATCTCGTTAGGCTGCTTGCCTTTCAGCGCCGCGACAAAGGTATTGGCGCGGATGATATCAAGGGTAGAAACGCCAAACAGGCGATTCTTATCATATACGCCGGCTTTCTTCAGCACTTCAGCCGCAATGGCCACCGTGGTGTTCACCGGATTGGTGATGACGCCAATCAGGGCTTTCGGCGCGGTGCTCGCCACCTGTTCGATCAGGTTACGCACGATGCCGGCGTTGACGTTAAACAGATCGGCGCGATCCATGCCCGGTTTACGCGCCACGCCAGCAGAAATCAGTACTACATCGGCACCCTGCAGCGCAGGTGTGGCATCTTCACCGCTGAAGCCTTCCACGGTGACTGCCGTAGGAATGTGGCTGAGGTCAACCGCCACGCCGGGCGTGACCGGGGCGATATCATAAAGTGTGAGAGCTGAGCCTGCGGGTAATTGCGTTTTAAGCAGTAGTGCGAGCGCCTGGCCAATACCACCAGCGGCACCGAGAACGGCAACTTTCATCCTGAACTCCTTATTAAGGTGGGGCAGAGATATGCCGAAAATCCATCAGGTTACGAGTTTAATCAACTTCTCAGGCGATAGCGACTAAACCTGTCGCGCACTTAACACTACGCCGCAATCGGCTCCCGAGACATCTCCACTTCAGAAGTCGCCTGAATGATTCATTCGCAGCCAGAACACAATGGACGGCAATGATCATCGATATAGTTGTTACCACATCAATAATATAACAACTTCGCAACCTTCGCTTTGCGCGCCCACCCGCGATTTTGGTGCAACATAATATTCTGTTATTATGCCCGCCCCGCAGGTCATTACCGCGATTCTCTTATCAGACTTATTGCATAAAAATTCATCTAAATGCATAATAATTTATCTGCCGTGGGCCTGTTGCCCTCTGCAACCCTCTTTTTATTGGTAGCTTATGCGAAACCCATCGAAACAAGACGACTTGATTAAGGCGTTTAAAGCCTTATTGAAGGAAGAGAAATTCAGCTCCCAGGGCGAAATCGTGCAGGCGCTGCAGGAAGACGGCTTCGAGAATATCAATCAGTCCAAAGTTTCTCGTATGCTGACCAAGTTCGGCGCAGTACGTACCCGCAACGCCAAGATGGAGATGGTTTATTGCCTGCCTGCTGAACTCGGCGTACCCACCACCACCAGCCCGCTGAAGAATCTGGTGCTGGATATCGATTACAACGATGCGTTAGTGGTGATTCATACCAGTCCGGGTGCAGCACAGCTGATTGCTCGCCTGCTGGATTCTCTCGGCAAAGCAGAAGGGATTCTCGGCACCATCGCCGGTGATGACACCATCTTTATTACGCCCGCGCGCACCTTCTCGGTGAAACAGCTACACGATGCTGTACTGGTTTTATTCGAACAAGAGCTATAAAAATCTGCTGATTACCGGCGGATCTGCTGTCGGTAATCCCAATCCTCCCGCATGCTTCGTAACCAATCTGTTACAAATCCCTTTGTAAATAATAAGTTATCCATATGCCCAGCGGTTCTTTTCACTTCTGTAGATTGGTACGACCTTTGCCCCTGCTTAACTCAACGCGCTATTTTACACTGCTTTACTTATAGTGATTAGTGTCATTAGCTCCCCATAGCGTACTCGCTAGCGAGATCAACCATGATCTTTCGCACTAAAAGATAATTTGATGTAGATCATTGTTTTTGCTTTGAAATACACCCAGCTGATTAATGTTTGGGCGTTTTTTATAACTCTTGGTTCTAAAAAAGTGCCATAAGGATAAAGAATTACAACCAAACATTATTAGCTAGATATTAATTTCGTGAGTGATTAGATCTATACTTAGTTTCGTGATGCAAATCACACGAAAGAAAAAGATAAAAATAGACGACGAGGAAAAATATCATGACCGTTAAAACTACTATCGCAACACTAAGCATTCTCTCTGCCCTGTCATTTGGTGCTTTTGCAGCAGATTCTATTAATGCCGAGCAGGCAGCGAATCTGCAACCCGCAGGCACTATCAGCGTCAGCGGCGTGGGCGGTTCACCTATGGATATTCGTCAGCAGCTAAACGATAAAGCCGATCAGCAAGGTGCTAAAGCGTACCGCGTGATCGAGGCGAATACCGGTGACAACTATCACGTTACCGCTGAACTGTACAAATAAGTTACTGATTCAGGACGCAATGTGAACGGTGACCCGTTTGAGACGCACTTGCCTCTCAGGTTACCGAACCCAATTTCAGGAGAGTGAATCATGAAAACCAAATTTACTGTCGCAGTGCTGGGCCTGGCTTCTGTACTTTCTTTCGGCGCAGGCGCCGCAAGTCTGGTTTCTAACCAACAGGCCGAACAGCTGCAATCCTTGAACCAAACCATCAGCGTGAGCGGTGTTGACGGCGACCAAACCAACGTTCGTCAGGCACTGTCACAGAAAGCTGACGCTCAGGGTGCCAGCCATTACCGCATCATTGAGAGCAACCGTGGCGATACTTTCCACGTCACTGCTGAACTGTACAAATAATCACTAATCGAACGTCCGGCGCCTTAAGAGTGCCAGGCAATAGATCGACGACCCGCCCACCCATTTCTGCCGCAGGTTGTTGATTAAATGAGGAGAAAATTATGAAAATCAAAACAACCATCGCAACTGCTAGCCTGCTTTCCCTGTTCGCCTTTGGTGCTTCTGCAGCACAACTGGTGACTGAAGAACAGGCGCAGAATCTGCAACCTACCGGCAGCACTGTATCAATTAGCGGAACCGGCGGTTCACCAATGGATTATCGCGCTGAGCTTTCTCAAAAAGCCGATGCGCAAGGCGCCAGCGCTTATAAAGTGATTGAAGCCAAAACCGGCGACAGTTATCACCTGACCGCTGAGCTATATAAGTAATTCCTCGTCAATTAAGACGAACCCTTTGGCCCCGCTCGCCGGGGCCCTTTTTTACTTAACGTTGAAGCGGAGCTGGCCTTCCAGCTCCTCTTCTGCTTCATCAAATAACAGGATCAATGCGCCATACCGGCGTTTCTGCCCTTTCCCGAGATTTACAAATTCAATGTCCAGCGGCAACGGCAGTTGCTCACCCACCAGCGCGTCCCAAAGATCGTCCAGATCGTTGATAGCGAGATCGGTTAGCGCAAAACGATCGCTAAACTGTCGATAAAAATGGGCTTGATCGACAATCTCGTCGAAATCGAAACGCTCGGTTCTCATCATGACGCCCTCTTAGTTGTCGCGGCTAGCTTAGTCCGCCGAGGTGCAGCGCTTTCACTTCCAGATACTCTTCCATCCCCAACACCGAACCTTCGCGTCCCAATCCTGACTCTTTTATGCCACCAAACGGTGCCAGTTCAGTCGATACTGCACATTCATTAATGCCGATCATGCCCGCTTCCAGCGCCGCCGATACGCGGAACACACGCTGAAGATTCTGGGTGTAGAAATATGCTGCCAGGCCAAACTCGGTATTATTGGCGCGTTCAATCACATCGGCTTCATCGTCGAAGCGGAAGCACGCCGCAACCGGACCAAACGTCTCTTCCTGTGCCAGCTTCATCTCCTCATGCGCTTCTGTAATCACCGTTGGTTGCCAGAAGTTGCCGCCAAGGGGGTGACGTTCGCCGCCGATCAGCAGTTTGCCACCCTTGCTCACTGCATCTTTGACGTGCTCTTCCACTTTTTCCAGCGCGGACGGCTCAATCAGCGGGCCAACAATCACGCCCTCTTCCACGCCGTTACCGACTTTAAGTTGGCCCACTGCATCTGCCAGCTGATTGACGAAGCGATCATACACCGCGTTGTGCACATAGAAGCGGTTAACGCTTACGCACACCTGTCCAGCATTACGGAATTTGTTGGCAATAGCGCCCTGCACCGCCGCATCAATATCTGCGTCATCAAACACGATATAGGGCGCGTTGCCGCCTAACTCCATCGACACCTTTTTCATGGTTTCCGCGGCATTACGCATCAGCGTTTTGCCCACGGCGGTTGAACCGGTAAAGGAGATTTTGCGCACCACCTTACTGGCCATAATCGCATCGCTGATGGCATGCGTATCGCCCGCCACCGCATTGAGTACGCCAGCGGGTACACCGGCTTTCTGCGCCAGCGCCAGCAGCGCGAAAGCGCTAAGCGGGGTGTTATTGGCGGGTTTAATGATGCCGGTACAGCCGGCGGCCAGCGCCGGACCGAGTTTGCGCGTCAGCATCGCCATCGGGAAATTCCACGGCGTGATCGCGGCAACCACACCAATCGGTTCACGCGTTGCCAAAATGCGCGAGCCAGATTTAGCCGGCGGAATGATTTCACCATTGGCGCGTTTCGCCTGCTCGGCAAACCACTGAATAAAGCTGGCGGCGTATTCCACTTCGCCTTCAGCTTCTTTAAGCGGTTTACCCTGCTCGGCCGTCATCAGTTGGCCCAGCCAGCTTTTGTTTTCGATGATTAGCTGATACCAGCGATTGAGGATTTCGGCACGCGCCTTAGCGGTTTTATCGCGCCAGGCAGGAAAGGCTCGCTGCGCGGCGGCAATCGCCTGTTCGGTTTCTTGCTGACCGGCTTTTGCCACCTTCGCTAAGACTTCGCCGGTCGCCGGATTGGTCACATCAAAAGTAGCGCTAGCGTTATGCCATTGACCATCCACGAAATAGCCGGTCTTGAATAATTCGTGATGTTGCAGGGAAGTGGACATCGGGGTTCTCCTGTCAGTTTGCGTCCTGTCAGGAAAGTATAGATGCCAATATCAGAGGTTTTTGTGTCAGCGTGGGATCTAAAAGGCCGCTGCACAATGCAGCGGCCAGTTTCAGATTTGTATTAAGGTGTTCTGGTACTTATCCAGCATCTGCGTCAGCCTTTTCACCGGTTCGGTGACATTATCCGGGGCAGAATAGTGCTGCAGCTTCTCCTGATAAATCTCCAGCTCCTTTAACAACCGCTCGAAGTAATAGCGGCGCTTTTCGTCGCTGGTCGCCGAGATGATGCTATCAGCGGTTGAGCGCAGCTGGCGGTGATAGGCGGACAGCTCCGCGTTTACCGGTACTTCGGCATTACGCAGGCGTTGATGTCCGATAATCAGCGTCAGGGCAATGCGATATTTGTCGATATCGCCAGGGAATAAGTTGAGCAGCAAGAACAGTTGCTGATACAGCGCCGGCAAATGGTTTTCACGACGACGGGCCTGGTTAGTGGTAAGTGCGGCAACCGCAGCATACATAAAGCGATTCAGCAGCTTACGTCCGGTACGCTCTTTCGATTTATCACGAATCAGCAGGATCACCATCATCGCCACAAAGCAGCCGATCACCTGGCCTAATACGTTGTCGAGGAAGACGTTGAACTCGAACTTCATCGGGTTATCCAGCACCAGCACGTTGAGGGTACCAATCAGCGCGCCCAGCGTGCCCAACTGGCGGCGCTGTACGAAGATGCCGCCGATAAAACCCAGCGCGCCGATGGCGATACACAGCAGCAATGCGCTTTGCTGGGTCGCGGGCAGAATAAAGATGAAGTAGAGCGCACCGAGCGGCACCGCAACCGTCATGCCGTAAAGGAAATCTTTCGCCACCATCAGCGGATTCGGCATACGCATCGCCAGCGCGGTAATCACCGCCAGCATCACCATGCAGCCGCTGCCCGATGTCCAGCCGGTGTACAGCCAGAACAGCGAACCCAGCGCGGTTGCGGCAAAGGTGCGCACACCATTGATCATCGCGTGATGGGTTTCTGCGGAACGCGCCTGAATCACCACTTCGCGCTGCAGAATGCTCTCTTCCAGCGTGGTGATGCGGCTATTGCTTTTGATTCCGTTAATCAACAGCAGATATTCGGTTGCCGCACCAACCCAACTCGCCAGCGTCACCGGCACGGTTTTGCTGCTGACGGCAATCAAGCGACGCATAACTTTCATGCGCTTATGCACATCGTTAACGTTGTTGACCTCTTTTTCGATCAGCAGACGATAGTGCGGTGGAATGTATTCCGGGCGCGAGTTTTGAATCAGGAAGGTTTCGGCGGCCTGTGTGATCAGCGTCAGCGACAAGGTGTTGAGCATTTGCAGCCGGCGGCTGGAGTTTTTCCAGCGTGACGATTCCATCATCAGTTGGCCGCGCATGCCGTTGAGTGCCGTGGTGCGACGCACTAACGCGCTCCAGGCTTTATCTACTTCGTCTTTGTCTTCGTGCGCGACGCACAGCTGCAGCAGTTTGTAGTGCGCCACCAGCAGTGCATCCACTTCCTGCTCAATCACTTTTTTGATCGAACGCGGCGAGAACAGCATGTCGGCGAGAATCGCACATAGAATACCGATGACGATTTCACTGCAGCGCTCAACCGCGTATTGCGGCGCCAGCGTTAAGCCGCCGCTGGCATCTGCCGTGACCACGATAATCAACGCCGTGTAACCGGCGAGGCCAAGTGCGTAGGAGTTCTCCACTTTGATCAGCGAAGAGAGCCAGACACACAGACCTGCCCACATACAGCACAACAACAACATGACCACCGGCGCACGCACCGTGGCGATCATAATGGTGAGCGCGGCGATACAGCCAATAAAAGTACCAATGATGCGCAGGATGCCACGATAGCGCAGTGCGCCAGAATAGGGATCCCCCCCCGCAGCAAAAGCGGTGCCACCGGCCACAATACCGGCGGTCATTACCGCCCAACGCGGCGTTTCCAGATTGAAGTGAAAGCCAATCATCAACGCCGCAACCAGCGCGAAGGTTAGCTTCACCGGGAAACGCAAAAACTCAATCATATCGCCCTCGCTTAACCAAACTCACGCAGGCGATTAAACAGCTGTGCCAACGGCGAGACTTTAGTTTCGCGATCCTGCGCACCGGTGATCACCACCGTTGCTGTGGTACCTGCCGGGAAGCGGTTACCCGGTTGATCGTCGAGACGAATACGCACCGGCACACGCTGTGCCAGACGCACCCACTCAAGATTTGAGTCGATAGTCGCCATGCCTTTGCTGTCGCTGCTGCTGCTACTGTTCGTCACGCCCGCCGCGATACTGTCGACGGTGCCGCGCAGTACCGCGTTGCTACCCAACGGCGTGATTTGTGCGCGGAAGCCCGGACGCACGCCATCCAGTTTGGTCTCCTCCATATACGCCAGCACGTAGAAGGAGTGCTGTTGTACCAGCGCAACCGCCACCGAACCGCGCGTGATGAATTCGCCCTGATAGACATTCAGGTTGGTCACCCAACCGTCTGAAGGTGCTTTGATGGTGGTGCGATCGAGGTCGATCACCGCCAGATCGCGCGTGGCCACCGACTTCGCCAGCTGATGTTCGCTGGTTTGCAGATCGTTATTGGATTGCTCAATCGCCTCACGCGACATGGCGCTGGTACCCAACTGATTGCGGCGACTGGCTTCACGGCGTTTTTCACTTACCAACGCCTGGTAATATTCGACGTCTGCCTGAGCTTCATCCAGCGCTTTTTGGTAGCGCGGACGGTCAACCACAAACAGCGTGTCGCCTTTTTTCACCAGCTGATTGTCGTGTACTGGCACGTCAGTGATGATGCCGGTGACATCGGGCGAGATCGCCACGACATCGGCAGAGAATTTGGCGTCACGCGTCCACGGTGATTCGGTGTAGAACACCCAGGCGCGGAAGATGATCACGATTGCGATGACAACCAGCAGGAGTGTAATCGCGTATCGCGCGATTTTTCTTATTAGCGCTTTCACTTAAAAAACCTCAGACGAATAAACGGGATACAAGGTAAAACACACAGCAATACAGCGCAGTGTTAAACAGTGCTGGATGCCAAACCAGATCGTAGATCCCGCTGGGCGTTAGCACGCGTTTCACCAGCCAGAACAGCGCCAGTGAAACCAGTAGTTCAATGAAGATGGGCGGAAAAGACAGCCCGAATACGACAAATACCGGAAGCACACTCATTTCGGATCCTTAGTTCGACCTTGCCGGATTGCACCGATACCTGCCCACATGCCTTGTAGCACGTTGGGTTTACGATCAGGGGATGACGGATAAACTGATGGCAACATTCAGGCCGCGTTGAGCTAATCATAGCGTATCATCGGGTTAACACAGCCGTGTTCAGGTGCAGTGAAGAGACCCAGCGCGCTTATAGTAACGCGCTTGACTATACGTTTTCTACATATTGTGAGCTAAATCACTTTTTAGTCAGAGTAAACAATGGATCGACTTAAAAGCATGTCCATTTTCGCCAAAGTGGTTGAATTGGGTTCATTTACCGCCGCGGCGCGCCAGCTACAGCTAAGCGTTTCGTCTATCAGCCAGATAGTCGCCAAACTGGAAGATGAGTTACAAGTTAAATTACTCAATCGCAGCACGCGCAGTATTGGCCTGACCGAAGCCGGAAAGATCTACTTTCAGGGCTGTCGCCGTATGTTAGCTGAGGCTTCCCAGGTTCACGAGCAGCTGTATGCCTTTAACAACACACCGATCGGTATTCTACGTATCGGCTGCTCATCAACGATGGCGCAAAATGTGTTATCGGCGATGACCAGCGAAATGTTACGCGAATATCCGGGTTTGAGCGTCAATCTGGTGACGGGCATTCCAGCACCGGATTTGATTGCCAATGGGCTGGATTTGGTGGTGCGCGTGGGTGCATTGCAGGATTCAAATCTGTTCTCGCGCCGTCTGGGCGCGATGCCGATGGTGGTATGCGCGGCGAAGAGTTATCTGGCGCAGCACGGCACGCCGGAAAAACCCGGCGAGATCGATAATTTTTCCTGGCTGGAATATAGCGTGCGCCCAGATAACACCTTTGAACTGGTTGCGCCGGAAGGATTGGTGACACGTCTTACGCCGCAAGGCCGCTTCGTGACCAACGATTCACAGACGCTAATTCGCTGGCTTAAAGCGGGATGCGGTATCGCTTATGTGCCATTGATGTGGGTGATTGATGAGATCAGCGCGGGTGAGATCGATATTTTGTTCCCGCAATATCACTCGGAGCCGCGCCCGGTGTACGCGCTCTATACCGAGAAAGATAAGCTGCCGCTGAAAGTGCAGGTGTGTATTGATTATCTGACCGAGTATTTCAAGCAGGTCGCGCAGCAGTATCAGCAGCATCGGAAGGGGTGATAATGCTCAGGTCGCCATGAATGGCGACCTGACAACGTCTGATGGGGTTACGCGGTACCACCCACGGTGATTTTATCCAGCTTCAGTGTCGGCTGACCAACACCTACCGGCACGCTTTGTCCCTCTTTGCCGCACACGCCCACACCTTTATCCAGCGCCAAATCGTTGCCGACCATTGAGATCTGCTGCATCGCTTCAATGCCCGAACCGATCAGCGTTGCGCCTTTCACCGGTTTGGTCACTTTGCCGTTCTCGATCAGATACGCTTCTGAAGTAGAGAACACGAACTTGCCAGAGGTGATATCGACCTGACCGCCGCCAAAGTTCGGGGCATAGATGCCGTATTCCACGCTTTCAATAATATCCTGCGGCGTCGATTTACCCGCCAGCATGTAGGTATTGGTCATACGCGGCATTGGCAGGTGCGCGTAAGATTCACGGCGACCATTACCGGTTGGATTGACGCCCATCAGGCGCGCATTCAACTTGTCCTGCATGTAGCCTTTCAGCACGCCGTTTTCAATCAGCATGTTGTACTGACCCGGCACGCCTTCATCATCAACGGCCAGCGAACCACGCAGGCCTTCAATGGTACCATCGTCAACCACGGTACAAAGTTCTGAAGCCACCAGCTGGCCCATTTTGCCGCTAAATACCGATGTTGCACGACGGTTGAAGTCACCTTCCAGACCATGTCCTACCGCTTCATGCAACAGCACGCCTGGCCAGCCCGCACCCAGCACTACCGGCAGCATACCCGCGGGTGCCGCCACGGCAGAAAGATTGACTAGCGCCATGCGCACGGCTTCACGCGCCCAGGCATCAGCACGCACATCACCACTTTCATCGGCGAGGAAGAATTCATAACCGGTACGCGCGCCGCCGCCGCTCGAGCCACGTTCGCGCTTACCTTGATCTTCCACCTGCACGCTGATGGAAAGACGCACCAGCGGACGAATATCCGCCGCTAGCGTGCCATCAGTGGCGGCCACCAGCACTTGTTCATAGACGCCGCTCAAGCTGGCATTCACTTCCTGCACGCGCGGATCGGCCGCGCGCGCCACTTTATCGACGCGGTGCAGCAGGGCAATTTTGTCTTCACGCGTCAGGCTGTCCAGCGGATTGACTGGCGCATACAGCGAACGATTCAGCACCGCCGACAAGGTGTGCGCTTTACCGTTGCCTTGTTCGCGCACGATGCTGCGCGCCGCTTCAGACGACTGACGCAGCGCATTCAGGGAAATCTGGTCGGCGTAGGCGAAACCGGTTTTCTCACCGCTCACGGCGCGGACGCCAACGCCCTGATCGATGTGGTAAGAACCATCTTTGATAATTTTGTCTTCCAGCACCCAGGATTCGTGGAAACTGGACTGGAAATAGAGATCGGCATAATCCAGACGACGTTCTGAAAGCTGCCCTAACAGGGAATAAAGGTCCTGCTGATTAATGCTGTTCGCAGTTAGCAACTGCTCACTTACCAGATTCAGAGTCATCGTTTCTCACTCATTATGTGCTCGGATAGTCATAGCCTGCGGCAATTACCCGACGGCGTCAAATTCACTTCTTGTTGTCTTCACGCGGTTTGCGCAGGACTTCATTGATTTCCGGCTTATCCAGCGGCCCGCTAATGTGGTAGCGCAGCAGTGAAATCTTGTTCCACAGTGGCCCCAATACTTTACTGGCGGCAAATACCGCAGCGCCGACCACCGGATTGATCACGAAGGCGGTGGCTACGCCGACCGAAGCGGAAATTTCCGGTGCGACCACCGCTTCCATGTCGATCTGCCGCTTCACCAAATCGATATTGCCCTTCATGGCGATATCCGCTTCCAGACCATCCACCAGCAGGTTATCGGTACGCATCACGCCATTTTCAATCCATGCGGTGCCGTTGATCGAATCGAAATAGAAGCCATCACTAAAGGTGTCGCTGAAATCAAAGCGCATCTTGCGTAACAACGCATCAAAGCTAAACAGACGCAGCAACTGCCCCGCGCGACCGGTATTGACATCGGCGATCTGGCCTTTGCCAAAGTGGGTTTTCAGCGTACCGCTCAGCGTCTCTTCCGATGGCTGCCACGGCGCAGAGCGCCAGTGCAGATCGTAATCGAGCTTAAACGGCGCATCGCGCAGCGGCGTATTCATGCCAAACCAGTTGGCAGCGTCATTAATATTGTCGCCGCTCAGGCTGCCTTTCAGCGAAGTGCGCTGATCGCCGGGTTTATTGACCCATTCACCTGCCACATTGAGTTTCGAGCTGCCGGAATCAATCGAACCGTTAGTAAGTGCTAACGTATCGCCTTGCGGCTGTAGCTTCGCCTGCATGTGACCAAATTTCTGTCCGCGCAACCAACACTCATCACAGTTGAGCTGCAACGCAGGCCAGCTGCGGAAATTGATGTTGCTGCTGTTACTGCCAAACGGCGATGATTTTCCGTCGGTTTTCTCCGCCCATTCAGGATTGTAGTAAAGATAGTTCAGGTTGATCTGCCACGGTGACTGCTGCGCCGTCTGCAAACTGCCGCGTGCCTCACGGCTCTCCAGCTGCAAACGTGTATTGCCGTCAGGGCGCTGCGTAATGGTGGCGTTAACGTCATGCCATTGCTGACCACCCAGCGTCAGCGCTGGCGTGCGAATAATGAAATCGCCCGGCAACAGGGCGCCGCCCACTTCAGGCTCGCCCTGCGCGTTACGCGAACTGCCTGTGCCAGCCATCATGCCCATCCAGGCTTCACCATCCAGCGGCGGGAGATTCAGCTCCATGCCGCGCTTTTCTGGCAGCTTAGGCGTGCTTTTCGCATCGTTAAGCCAGATACCGCGATCGACCCGCAGCTGTGGCTCCAGAATCCAGCGGCTGTTGAAACGATGCTGGTCGCGCACGCTACCGCTCAACGTAAAGCCTTTCAGATCACCGCTGGCGTTGATGGTAATCGGCATCGCTTCACCGGCCGGCTTATCCAGCGGTGCAGGTAAGTGACTACTTACTGCTTTACCATCACCTTGCAGTTCAACTTTGTAGGTTGCGCCACCTTTATGCGGCAGCGTGATATCCACATTACCTTGCCACGGTAAAGAACCGCTCAACTGACGCGTGATAGCGTCCGGTAGCGCCTTGAGTTTGCCCGGCTGCCAATCGCCCAGCAGCTTGACGTTCACGCCAAAGTCATTGGGATTCTCTTTGGTGCTAAAACTCACGCCGGTTGGCTGTCCGAACCAGTTCGCCTGTAACGCTTCACTTTCCAGATTGCCGTTGTTGTAACGGAAGCGTCCGGTAAGATTGTTCAGCGTGGTATTTAACGGCTTGATGTGCAGACTGTTATTGTTCAACACCACATTGCCGCTGGCGCGTACCTGCTCGCCATCCAGCGGAATATCGAGATTCAGCGTGCCGCGCACATTGCCGCCAATCTGCAGCTCCTGCAACGCCGCGCCAAGTGTCGGTTTCAGCGGCGTTTGCTCAAAATAGTCAGCAATCTTTTTGCCTTCGCCACTGATATCACCATCGATAATCAACTTCTCTTTCAGGTAATCCGGAATTACCGCGCTGACGTTACGCGCATCAACCTCACCGAGCTTGGTTTTATCCGCTTTCATCCACAAACCGTTGTTGAGGAAGTCGAGATTGATGTCGAGATTTTCCAGTGCAGGCCAGCCGGGCTGGAACTGGAAGGTGGAATTGCGCAGCGGCACCCAAACTTCAAACATGCCGTCATTGTGTTTGAACGGGAACAACGTCGGATCACCCGCAAACAGCAGCGTGGCGTTATCTACCTGCCCGCCTTTAATCGCATCACTGAGATAATGCGTGAGATCGTGCCCCATCAGCTGCTGCGGGAAATAGCGCCAGGCATCGCCAGCATCGGTGACGCGAATCCCGGCGAGAATATCGAGGCGCGGTGCGGTACCGAGATTCTGCTGGTAGCGGAAATCGCCGCGTGCCCATAGCGAACGCGCCTGCACATCCAGCTGATGTCCATCCAGCGTTAAGCCGTTGGCATCGCGCAGCCAGTTGAGCTGGCCGGTGATCTGTTTAATTTGCAGCGGCGCCTGGAACATGTCGCCGTACGGCACTTCAGCCTGGCCCATCGCCACGTCCAGTGAGCCATTATTCAAACTGCCGCTGGCGCTTCCGCTGAGATTGCTGATACCGGGCAACAACTCCCACTGTTGCCAGGCAAGATCGCGCCATTTTGCTTGCAAACGCGTCTGGTCCGGCTGTTGTAGCGGAATATCCAGCGCCAGCGCATCAATGTGGCCGCGCGGTTGCAGCGAACGCCAGTTATCCAGCAACGTTGGTGAAAGTGGCTTAAACAGGGGAACAATGGGGGCCAGGCGTTCCAGGTCGAGTTGCGTGGCGCGGACGCGCACTTCCGCCGCGCTGTTGGCACCGAGCATCTGCTTGTCTTCCGGCTTCCACAGCAGTGAAAAATGCCCGGGCGCCCACGCGATGCCGTCGGTGCTCAAACGGGTTTGCGGTACCGAAAGGCTCCAGCCATTCTGAAAGCGCGACAAGTGCGCAGTTAAGCCATCAACCTGCAACTGATGATCGCCCTGCTCGCCGCGCCAGCGTGCGCCGCCTTTACTCAGCAGCAGATCGCCGGCATAAACCTCGCCATCACGCAAATTCACCCACGCGGCGAGACTGAAACGCGCACTCTCAAGGCTGGTGTTGTCACGCAGCCATGGACCAATCCACGGCCGCACATCAACATCATCGGCTTGCATCCAGATGCGGCCATCGCTGAGTAAACCGTTGCTGTCGTTAAGATCGAGCCGCACCTGCACCACACCGTGCTGGCCGGTAAAGCTGGAAAGGCTGACTTCGCCTTCGGCGCGGTGACGCGTGTTTTCGTTTAGCCAGGTAAGGCGCGGAATGGCCAGTTCGGCATGTTGGCCGGACGGCGTGAGAAAACGGATGCTGCTGTCGCGCAGATCAAAGTGATCGAACTGACGCAAAAACAGATCGTTGATTTGCGCCGGTTTAAAACTGTTTTTTTGTTCGTCGCTGGTGAACAACGGATGATTGCTTTCGAGATGCAACTGCCAGAAGGTTAGATCGCGGAACTGCCAGCGCCAGTGCAGCAGCGACTGCCAGACGTTGAGTGCCAGATTAACGCGGCCGATGGTGAGCTGCTCATCTGCCTGCATCGAGACCTTGAGATTGCGCACCTGCAGCGTGGGACCGAAATTCTCCCATTTCCCCTGCAGTTCGCTAGCATCCACCGTAACGCCGCTGACGCGTGAGATCGTCTGCAGAATATCACTGCGATAGCTGTTGAGGTGCGGCATCGCGAGGCGCAGCCCGCTGACCAGCAGCGCCACAATAACGATGATTGCGGCGACCAGCAGTAACAAAATCCTCGGCAACCGCCTCACACACCTCTCCTTGCTGTCCGTTGGCTTACGGAACTCACGATCACATCATGACGACATCGAACTGCTCTTGGGTATAGAGCGGTTCAACATGAACGTTGACCTGTTTACCGACGAAGATCTCTACTTCCGCCAGCGCATGCGACTCTTCGCCCTTCAGCGCGTCGCCCACTGCCGGTGAAACATACACCAGGAACCGGTCGGAATCGTAGGCATGGTGCACGCGCACAATTTCACGCATGATCTCATAGCAGACGGTTTCCACCGTTTTCAGCGTACCGCGCCCTTTGCATACCGGGCAGTCGGCGCAGAGTACATGTTCAATACTTTCACGCGTACGTTTACGCGTCATTTCAACTAAACCCAGCGCCGAGAAGCCGTTGATGCCAGTTTTCACCCGATCTTTGCTCAGTGCGCTTTCCAGCGAATGCAGCACGCGGCGCCGATGTTCGTCATTACTCATGTCGATGAAATCGATAATGATAATGCCGCCGAGATTACGCAGTCGTAATTGACGCGCGATCGCCTGGGTTGCTTCGATGTTGGTGTTGAAGATGGTCTCGTCGAGATTGCGATGTCCAACAAACGCGCCGGTGTTGATATCCACCGTGGTCATGGCTTCGGTTTGATCGATGATCAGATAGCCGCCGGACTTCAGCTCAACCTTACGCTCCAGCGAGCGCTGGATTTCATTCTCAACGTCGAACAGATCAAAAATCGGCTGTTTACCGCTGTAGAGCTCCAGCTTGCTGGCCATTTCCGGAATGTATTCACTGGTGAATTCCACCAGTAAATCGCAGGTCAAACGCGAGTCGACGCGAATGCGATCCAACGCGGCGCCAGCGAAATCACGCAGTACGCGCTGCGCTAAGGCCAGTTCGCCGTACAGCAGGCAGCGTGTCTGATTGCGCTTTTTGCGTTCGCTGACTTTGGTCCATAACCGTTTCAGGAAGGCGGCATCCTGCGCCAACTCTTCTGAACCAATGCCTTCCGCGGCAGTACGAATAATAAAGCCACCCAGGTCGTCACAATAAGCCGCAACTACCGCTTTCAGGCGCTCGCGCTCGGCTTCCGTTTCAATACGCTGCGACACACCAACGTGGGACGCGCCGGGCATAAACACCAGATAACGCGAAGGCAAGGTAATGTCGGTGGTAAGGCGTGCGCCCTTAGTGCCGAGCGGATCTTTCACCACCTGCACCATCAAATCCTGGCCGGGACGCACCAATTCGCCGATGTCACGCACGACAAAATTTTTCTTCTCGTCACCCGCCACGCATTCGGTGTGCGGCATGATGTCAGAGGCGTGCAGAAAGGCGGCTTTTTCCATGCCGATGTCGACAAAGGCCGCCTGCATACCAGGCAAGACACGACTCACGCGTCCTTTATAGATGTTACCCACGATGCCGCGTCGTGCTTCACGCTCAATGTGGATTTCCTGCAGAATGCCGCCATCAATATAGGCAACACGGGTTTCCGAGGGTGTCACATTTACCAGCAGTTCAGCCGTCATCTTGTCCCCTTAACGCCCGCAGTGACTGAAAATGGTTCAGCAGCTCGCTGGTTTCGACCAGCGGCAATCCCACTACGGCGTAATAGCTTCCATTAATCTTGCGGACAAAATTGCCGCCAAGGCCCTGAATTCCGTACGCGCCGGCTTTATCCATCGGCTCGCCACTGGCGATATAGTGCGAAATTTCCTGCGCCGTCATCTTGCGGAAGGTCACATCTGTGGTCACCAGGCAATCCAGCTCACGCTGCGAATCGGCCAACGCCACGGCAGTCATCACCTGATGAGTTTGTCCCGATAGCTTACTCAGCATCTCGGCTGCATGCGCAGCATCTTGCGGTTTTTCCAATACTTCACCGTTCAGCACCACAATGGTATCGGCACCCAATACCGGCAGATCCTGCTGCGCCACCGCTACACCCGCGCGCGCCTTATCTGTCGCCAGACGACGCACGTAAGCTTCAGCCGCTTCATCTGGCTGACGCTGCTCTTCTACGTGGGTAATCAGGCGCTCAAATTGCAGACCAAGCTGCGTTAACAGCTCACGTCGACGCGGTGAACCGGATGCGAGGTAGAGGCTAATCATAGTATTCCTTACTGAACAGCGAATTGACGGCGAATCTTTCTCATCAATAAGAATAGCCAAGGCCAAAGGACGCCGTCGACCACACTACTCCAGAAGATTTCCGGGCGGAAAGAGACATTGATTACCAGGAATTCTGCCCAGAAAACAATCACATCCACCGCAAGGGACAGCACCATAACCATTAATGCCTGCTGCCACAACGCTAAGTTTCGGAATAACTGAAATTTAAAGGCCACCAGATACGCGATGATGCTGAACGCCAGCGCACGCACGCCCAGCGTTGAACCCGCCACCAGATCCATGATCGCACCGAGAAAAAAACCGGTACCGACATTGACCCGATGCGGTAGCGCCAGCACCCAGTAAATCAGGATCAGCAAGAGCCATGAAGGCCGGAACATAAAGATCTGTTCCGGCCACGGCATGATTTGCAGGATAAGGGCAATCAGAAAGGACAGCCAGATAACCCATCGGCCCTGGCTGCGATATCGACTCAAGGCTGGCCTCCGCGTGTGTTCGCAGAATTCCCTTGCGAACGACTGCTGTTAGCAGGTTGCGGTGGCCCCATTTGCTGAGACGACTGCATCGTATCGGGTGCCGGAGGTCCCATTTCGCCTGCTGGCGGCAGAACCTGCGGCATCATCTGCATCAAGCGTTCGTTGGCAACGCGATGCACTTCGTCCGGTGCCATGGGTGCCACGCCGTTGCGATCCGCGCCCCACAGCAGCAGCAGATAGCGCAAACGCTGTAAGCCAGCCGCTGGACGCGCCTGAATCACCGTGTAAGCACGCTGTGTATCGACTTTTACCGAGGAGACCACGCCAACCGGATAACCTTCCGGGAAGCGGCCACCCAAGCCAGACGTGACCAGGACATCGCCCACACGAATATCCGTGTTGCCCGGCAGATGTTCCAGCTGCAGATCTTCGCTACAGCCATTACCGGCGGCAATCACACGAATATCATTACGCAGCACCTGAATCGGTAACGCATGCGATGCATCGCAAATCAGCAAGACGCGGCTGGTAACCTGGCCCACAGCGACCACCTGACCGACAACACCTTTATCGCTGATCACCGGCTGGCCTTCGTAAACACCGTTTACGCTGCCTTTGTCGATGACCACCTGATCGGTATAAGGATCAGTACCGGTGGAGATAACCTGCGTCACCATCTTGTGCTCATCCTGGCGCAGCGGCGAGCCAAGCAGTTCTCGCAGACGCGCATTTTCCTGCTTATATTGCCCCAGCATCAGCAAGTCACTGTTTTTCAGGAAGAGCTCACGGCGCAGTGCTTTATTTTCCAGCTCCAATTGCTGACGTGACGCCAGCGTTTCGGATACGCCATCAAGAAGTTGTCTTGGCCCGTTGGCCAAAAAATAAAATGGACTGACCGACGTGTCCAGGTAGTTGCGGATCTGGGAAAAGGAGCTCACACGACTATCGGCGATGATAATCGCGATAGCCACAATGACTGCCAGAAAGAGGCGCAACTGCAGGGAAGGTCCCCTGCTAAAAATCGGCTTCATAAATTCTGCGTGTTCCTCGACATCAGGGAAGAAGCGTTAGCCGTATAGCCAACGCCTCCAAGGCTGGACGCATCTCGCCGTCGTGCGTTGAAGCAGCAGCGTCAGCATAGGCGCTATTCCCTGCGCAATTTGACCAGGGCCTCAGCCGTTGAGGAATTACTCCTCGCTGAACAAATCGCCGCCATGCATGTCGATCATTTCCAACGCTTTACCACCGCCGCGTGCTACGCAGGTCAGCGGATCTTCTGCGACGACCACCGGAATACCGGTCTCTTCCATCAGCAGGCGATCCAGGTTACGCAGCAGCGCACCACCACCGGTCAGCACCATGCCGCGCTCGGAGATGTCAGAAGCCAGTTCTGGCGGGCACTGTTCCAGTGCAACCATCACCGCGCTCACGATACCGGTCAGCGGTTCCTGCAGCGCTTCAAGAATTTCGTTCGAGTTAAGCGTAAAGCCACGTGGCACACCTTCTGCCAGGTTACGGCCGCGCACTTCAATCTCGTGCACTTCATCGCCCGGATAAGCAGAACCGATGCCGTGCTTGATGCGTTCCGCAGTCGCTTCACCGATCAGTGAACCGTAGTTGCGGCGAACATAATTAATGATAGCTTCATCGAAGCGGTCACCACCAATACGCACAGAAGAGGAGTAAACCACGCCGTTCAGCGAGATCACCGCCACTTCAGTGGTACCACCACCGATATCAACCACCATGGAACCGGTTGCTTCAGAAACCGGCAATCCTGCACCAATCGCCGCAGCCATTGGCTCTTCAATCAGGAAGACTTCGCGCGCGCCTGCCCCCTGTGCAGATTCACGGATAGCGCGACGCTCAACCTGGGTCGCACCCACCGGTACGCAGACCAGCACACGTGGGCTTGGACGCATAAAGCTGTTGCTATGCACTTGCTTAATGAAGTGCTGCAGCATTTTTTCGGTGACGAAGAAGTCGGCGATAACGCCATCTTTCATAGGACGGATAGCAGCGATGTTGCCCGGCGTACGGCCAAGCATCTGCTTAGCGTCATGACCGACAGCCGCTACGCTCTTTGGGGAGCCGGCACGATCCTGACGAATGGCAACCACGGAAGGCTCGTTCAACACGATGCCTTGTCCTTTCACGTAAATCAGGGTATTCGCGGTACCCAGGTCAATGGACAAGTCATTGGAAAACATGCCACGAAATTTTTTAAACATACTAAGGGATAATCCTGCAAGCTGGGGGCGGAAAATAAAATCCGCCTACTTTACCAACCACGCGAAGCCGCTACAAGGCGCAAAAACGTTCTGCTTCGGTGAAAAAATACGCTGAATAATTTTTTGGCCTGATTGTTTCGTCTTTCGCCGTTGTTAAATGGCGTTAACTCGCCGTTTTAACCCAAATTCACCCGGCGTGAGCGGGTGAATTTCGACATAAAATCTAACATTTCCAGCCGCCAGGATCGCGCGCTCCGGCACAAATAAGCGAGATAAACAGCCATCAGCCCGCACTTCGCGCGCTGAAGGTTTAAATTCGATAACGTTGCGAGTGTTTCTTTACATTACTGTTGACCGGCAGCGATGGCGCAAAGAAATCGCCCTGCCCGCCTGAAACACCCAATCCCGACAGCGTTTGCCACTCCGCGCGTGTCCGCACGCCTGCGGCAAAAACCTGTGTCGGGGAAGACTTACAAACTTCCAGCAAACTTTGTACAAACAGCTGGTTCTCTGTTCGACGTTCAATATTGCGCACCAAGCCGGGCGCCAGCTTGATCACTTCAATCGGAAATTGCTTGATATAAGCGCTGCTGACTACCGTCAAACCGGCCTGATCCACCGCGATGCGGCAACCAAATGCGCTTAACATATGGAAAACCGGCACTAAACGGTTGAGGTGTTGACAAACGTCGGCCTCAGCAAGTTCAAATAAAAAACGTTTTCTTTGCGATTTGCTGCACTGCAGCAGCAATTTTTGCAGCCAGCGCTGGAAAGGTCGCTGCAACAGCGAATCAATATTCACTGGCAGTGCCAGCGTTTCATCGGGCCAAACTTCAGAAAGCGCCGCGATGCGCATGACTAATTGGCGATCCCAACTGTCGGTCATGCCAAGCTGCAATACCAGCGGCATGAATTCAGCCGATACCACTTCTTTATCTCCATCGAATACGCGCGCCAGTACTTCGCGATGGTGGACTTTTCCATCCAATAACACTGCGGGTTTCTGATACAGACGTGGGCCGCCACGATTGAGGGTGTTCTCCAGCAAGGTGCGCCAGCGCACGCTGCCGCGCCCCATGTCTAGCGTATTGCCTTCACCGATCGACCAACTATTGCCGCCCTGCAATGCCGCACGGCGCGTTGCCATTTCAACATTCTCCATCACCTGCGACACGCTTTGCCCGCTGCGCCACGCGCTGATGCCGATGTGGATCAAATCGTCGCGATCGACCATGCGCATCGGCGGCAATGAATCAACGGCGTTGATCAGTTGGTCGGCAATGCTGTTGGCTTCTTTTAAAGTACGATGCGGCAACAATACGGCGAAATCACTACGGAAATAACGTGCCAGCAGTGCGCCCGGATAGCGCAGCACAAAGGTCGACAGCATATTAATCAGGTCAAACAGATACTCTTCCACCAGCGTTGGGCCAAGAGTTTCGTGCAGCGTATCGAGATCCGGTAGGCGCACCATCATCACCACGCCGTGCGTGCCCACATCTTCCTGATCTTCCAGTAAGGTTGCGAGCTGGTTATCGAAGAACAAGCGATTGTTGAGGCCAGTACGCGAATCCTGAGCGGCAAAGGTGCGAATTAAGGTATCGATGCGTAAACGCTGCTCGCCCGCTTCCTGCAAATCGCCCAGCAGCGTGTCAATCGCGCGACTGGCTTTCGGTGGCCATTCGGCTGCATCGTTATTACGTGATGTGCGTTCGCCAGCCAGAATACGATCGGCGCGCGCTTCCAATTGTTCCATATTCTGCCAGCGCCGGTTCAACCAGCGGTTGGTCATCACCAGTAGCACGCACATAATTGCGACGACGGTAAAAAGGACCACCAACGTATATGTGCCGGTAAAGGAGCGAAATAGCGTTTTGGCCGGATCAAGCACCACCACGCGCAGTTCAAGGCCCGGGGAATGCGTCAGGGGCAAATCAAACTGAACGAAGCGATTGGGCTCATCTTCTAACATTGGATTTTCGTGGCGGGCTAAACTGAATATTACGGTATCGCCATTGAGCAACTGCATCTGCTCAACGTTGACTACAGGCATCATGCGCGTCAGCCATTGCGTAATGTCCTGCGGCGATTGTGTCGCCAGCGCTTTATCCACTTCCGTCGCGAGGGTTTGCATACGCGTTTCCACGCGCTGCTGCGAAAGCCAGATAAAACTAAAAGCGCAGCCCACCAGCATTAACAACATCGCCAGTAAGCTTAATAAAGTAATAAACGCAGAAAATTTAGTTGTTAATCGCATCCCTGTGCCTGCATCACTGCGGTTATGAACGGTGTGAATCCGTCGACGCCACTCTTACCATTGGCGTAAACCTGAGCAAAATAGCACAAATCATTGCGCGATTCAGCGCCAGACAGGCATCAAAATCGCACATTACACCGCTTGATAAGCGCTACGGCGCGAGTATAGCGTTAAACATGGATGGCCTGACGTTGATATGGGCTTTTTCGTCCTATTCTCAAAGGGGCCGCTTTGCCAGGAAATTTCACATTTTTCCCGGCAAATTCGCGCCCGACGCTGAAGTTGAGCATGCTGGTTTTAACTTACTATTCACAGGAGAACGTCATGAACCTGAAGCACTTGCTCACAGAGGCCGACGTCACGCCAGAAAGCGTCTTTAATATGCGCCGCCGCCAGGTACTGAAAGCGTTAGGATTAGGCGCAGCAGCGGCCAGTTTGCCCGGCACGGCGCAAGCCGATGTGCTGAGCTGGTTTAAAGGTAATGACCGCCCGCCCGCACCCGCCGGCAGAGATTTAGATTTTACCAAACCGGCCGAGTGGCAGGCCGATTTGCCGCTCACGCCCTTTGATAAGGTGTCGGGTTACAATAACTTTTACGAATTTGGTCTGGATAAAGCCGATCCTGCCGCCAATGCTGGAACGCTAAAAACCGATCCGTGGAAACTGCGCATTGAAGGCGAAGTGGCCAAACCGATAACGCTGGATATGGATGACATCTTCAAGCGTTTCGCGATGGAACAGCGCATCTACCGTATGCGCTGCGTTGAAGCGTGGTCGATGGTGATCCCGTGGGTCGGCTTCGAGCTCAACAAGCTGCTTAAGCTGGCCGAACCCACCAGCAACGCACGCTTCGTCGCCTTTGAAACCCTGTACGCACCGGACCAAATGCCAGGCCAAAAAGATCGCTTTATCGGCGGCGGGCTGGATTATCCCTATGTTGAAGGTTTGCGCCTTGATGAAGCGATGCATCCGCTGACGCTGTTGAGCACCGGCGTATATGGCAAAGCGTTGCCACCGCAGAATGGCGCGCCGATTCGGCTGACGGTACCGTGGAAATATGGCTTCAAAGGGATTAAATCGATTGTAAAAATCACACTGACTCGCGATCGTCCGCCAACCACCTGGAGCCAGATCGCCGCCAATGAGTACGGTTTCTACGCCAATGTAAACCCGCATGTGAATCATCCGCGCTGGTCTCAGGCTACTGAACGCTTTATTGGTGCGGGCGGCATTTTAAAGGTTGATCGCCAACCTACCCTGCTGTTCAACGGCTACGCGAAAGACGTCGCTTCACTGTATCGCGGCCTGGATTTACGGGAGAACTATTGAGTGCGCCTCTCTTTACGCCACATCACCGCCCTGAAAGTCGCGCTGCATCTGGCGGCTTTTCTGCCGTTTGTTTATCTGTTTATGGCGGCAACGCAGGGCTGGCTGAGCGCTGATCCGGCAAAAGATATCCAGCATTTTACGGGCAGAATGGCGCTAAAGTTGCTGCTTGCCACGCTGCTGGTTAGCCCGCTGACGCGCTACCTGAAACAACCGCTGCTGATTCGTACGCGCCGTTTACTCGGCGTGTGGTGTTTCGCCTGGGCGAGCCTGCACCTCACCAGCTATTACCTGCTGGAACTTGGCTACGATCATCTGCTTTTACTTGGCAGCGAGCTGGTTTCCCGTCCTTATTTGTTACTGGGGATGATCAGCTGGACCATTCTCTTCGCCCTTGCGATCACATCCTTTCAGCGCATGCAGCGCAAACTCGGTCGTCGCTGGCAAACGCTGCATAACGGCATCTATCTGGTCGCGATCCTCGCGCCTATCCACTATCTTTGGTCTGTGAAAGTCCTCTCACCGCAGCCGGTGATCTACGCCGTACTGGCTATTGCGCTGTTAGCGTGGCGTTACAATAAGTTGCGTAAACTCCTCCACAGATAATCCCCGTATGGTTGTGTTCTTCCCGCGATTTCTGTTAAAAAGTGTGGCCTTCGGGCCGCATTCGATCAACTTCGCAGATAAGACCAGTATTTTGCTGCGAATGTCGACGAAACGGATATAATGCCCGGCTTTATTGCAAGCGAAGTCTTCTTTTTCATCCGCAAGGGTGACAAACGCGAGATGCCGCGGTATTTTACGCGATGCCTTACTGATTGCAGGAGATAGCAGCAAGATGGCGCACAAATTTCACATACTGCTTTTAAACGGTCCCAATTTGAATTTACTGGGAACGCGCGAGCCTGATAAGTATGGTCATACTACGCTGGCGCACATCGTCGGCGATTTGACGCAGCAGGCCGATCAGCACCATGTGAAATTGAGTCATTTGCAATCGAACGCAGAGTATCAGTTGATTGACCGAATCCACGAAGCCCGCGGCAACGTGGATTACATCATCATCAATCCTGCTGCGTTCACGCATACCAGCGTTGCACTGCGTGATGCCCTGTTGGCGGTTAGCATTCCTTTTATCGAGGTGCATCTCTCAAATGTGCATGCACGCGAGCCGTTCCGACATCACTCCTATCTTTCCGATGTATCTGCCGGCGTCATCTGTGGACTTGGCGCTGATGGATACTCTTGGGCTTTACAAACGGCAGTAAAACGCCTGTCACATTCCAATTAAACAGAGTACGGAACCACACTCATGGATATTCGTAAAATTAAGAAACTGATCGAACTGGTTGAAGAGTCTGGCATTTCCGAGCTGGAAATCTCAGAAGGCGAAGAGTCCGTTCGTATCAGCCGTTCACCTGCAAATGCCGGCTACCCGATGATGCAGCAAGCTTACGCTGCGCCAATGATGCAGCAGCCTGCACTGGCAACCGCTGTAGCCCCGGCCGCGCCGGTGGCAGCAGAAGCAGCTAAACCAGAGATCAGTGGCCACATCGTGCGTTCACCGATGGTCGGTACCTTCTATCGCACCCCAAGCCCAGACGCGAAAGCCTTCATTGAAGTTGGCCAGAAAGTAAATGCCGGCGACACCCTGTGCATCGTTGAAGCGATGAAAATGATGAACCAGATCGAAGCCGATAAATCCGGCGTTGTGAAGGCGATTCTGGTCGAAAGCGGCCAACCGGTTGAATTTGACGAGCCGCTGGTCATCATCGAATAACGAGGCGAAGCATGCTGGATAAAATTGTCATTGCTAACCGTGGTGAGATCGCGCTGCGCATTCTGCGTGCCTGCAAAGAGCTGGGCATTAAGACTGTTGCCGTACACTCCACCGCGGACCGTGACCTGAAGCACGTGCTGCTGGCGGACGAAACCGTCTGCATCGGCCCGCCACCTTCAGTCAAAAGCTACCTGAACATCCCGGCACTGATCTCCGCCGCTGAAATTACCGGCGCGGTCGCTATCCATCCGGGTTATGGCTTCCTTTCTGAGAACGCCGATTTCGCCGAGCAGGTTGAGCGCTCAGGCTTTATCTTCATCGGCCCGAAAGCCGACACCATCCGCCTGATGGGCGATAAAGTGTCTGCGATCACCGCGATGAAGAAAGCCGGCGTGCCAACCGTGCCAGGCTCTGATGGTTCGCTGACCGACGACATGGAAAAAAACCGTGCCTTCGCTAAGCGCATCGGTTATCCGGTGATCATCAAAGCGTCTGGCGGCGGCGGCGGTCGCGGTATGCGCGTAGTGCGCAGCGACAAAGATCTTGAGCAATCCATCAACATGACGAAAGCGGAAGCCAAAGCGGCTTTCAACAACGACATGGTGTACATGGAGAAGTATCTCGAGAATCCACGCCACATTGAGATTCAGGTACTGGCCGACGGCCAGGGCAACGCTATCTATCTGGCCGAACGTGATTGCTCAATGCAGCGTCGTCACCAGAAAGTGGTTGAAGAAGCACCCGCGCCAGGCATCACGCCGGAACTGCGTCGCTACATCGGCGAACGCTGCTCTAAAGCCTGTATCGACATCGGTTATCGCGGTGCGGGTACGTTCGAGTTCCTGTACGAAAATGGTGAGTTCTACTTCATCGAGATGAACACCCGTATTCAGGTGGAACATCCGGTGACCGAGATGATCACCGGCGTCGATCTGATCAAAGAGCAGCTGCGTATCGCTGCGGGTCAACCGCTGTCGATCAAACAGGAAGACGTGGTGATTCGCGGTCATGCGGTGGAATGCCGTATCAACGCCGAAGATCCTAACACCTTCCTGCCAAGCCCAGGCAAGATTACGCGCTTCCACGCGCCGGGCGGCTTTGGTGTGCGTTGGGAATCGCATATCTATGCCGGCTACAGCGTGCCACCGTACTACGATTCCATGATTGGTAAGCTAATTACCTATGGCGAAAACCGTGACGTGGCAATCTCGCGCATGAAGAATGCGCTGGCGGAACTGATCATCGACGGCATCAAGACCAACATTGAGCTGCAGATGAAAATCATGTCCGATGAAAACTTCCAGCAGGGTGGCACCAATATCCACTATCTGGAGAAGAAACTCGGCCTGCAAGAGAAGTAATTGCAGCGCAGAGCAAAGCAGAGGCCGGTTAACTCCGGCCTTTTTCATTTTTGTTGCCTTTGAGGTTACATAATGGATTGGCGTTTTTTACAAGCGAACAAAGAGGCGCGCTGGTCATTTTATCTGACGTTGGCCTACCTTGCCGTTTGGGGACTTTCTGCCTGGTTAGGTGGCAATGAGATCGGCTTCTTTGGCTTACCAAGGTGGTTTGAGCTTTCGTGTCTATTCGCCCCGCTACTGTTTATTGTGTTGTGCTGGCTGATGGTGCGCGTGCTATTCCGCGACATGTCGCTGGAGGATAACGATGGACTCTGAAATCATTCTTCCGCTGTTGGCCTACCTGGTGCTGATCGCCGCACTGTCGGTGTTTGCTATGCGCAAGCAACGTCAGGGCAACTTCCTGAGCGAATACTTCCTCGGCAGCCGTTCGATGGGCGGCTTTGTATTGGCAATGACCATCACCACCACGTATATCAGCGCCAGTTCGTTTATTGGTGGACCTGGCGCGGCCTATAAATATGGCCTCGGATGGGTGCTGCTGGCGATGATTCAGGTACCGGCCGTCTGGCTCTCGCTTGGCGTGTTAGGGAAGAAATTCGCGATTCTGGCGCGCCGCTATAATGCCGTCACGCTCAACGATATGTTATATGGCCGCTACGGCAGCACACTGCTGATCTGGCTATCCAGCATTAGTCTCTTAGTCGCCTTTATTGGCGCAATGACCGTGCAATTTATTGGCGGCGCGCGCCTGCTTGAGACGGCGGCGGGCATTCCTTACGATACCGGCCTGCTGATTTTCGGCGGCACCATCGCGCTCTACACCGCTTTCGGCGGCTTCCGCGTCAGCGTGTTAAACGATGCCATGCAAGGCCTGGTGATGCTGATCGGCACTTTCCTGTTGCTGTTCGCGGTGATTCATCATGCCGGCGGATTAGCCTCTGCGGTGACCAAACTGCACAACATCGATCCGCAGCTGACGTCACCGGAAGGTGTTGGCAATGTCATCAACCCAACCTTCCTCAGCTCCTTTGCCGTGCTGGTGTGTTTTGGGGTGATTGGTCTGCCTCATACCGCCGTACGCTGTATTTCTTATAAAGACAGCAAAGCCATGCATCGCGGTATCGTGCTCGGCACCATCGTCGTGGTGATCCTGATGTTCGGCATGCATCTGGCCGGCGCACTGGGACGCGTAATCCTGCCGGATCTCACCATTCCCGATCGCGTGATTCCTGCGCTAATGATCACCGTTTTGCCGCCGATGGCTGCAGGTGTCTTTCTGGCTGCGCCAATGGCGGCCATTATGTCGACCATTAACGCGCAGTTGCTGCAATCCTCCGCTACGCTGATCAAAGATCTCTACCTGCGTATTGCACCGCAACACATTGAAAATGAGGCGCGCCTGCGCCTGTTGTCGGGCACTATCACTTTCGTGCTTGGCGTGCTGCTGCTGCTGGCGGCGTGGAATCCACCCGATATGATTATCTGGCTGAATCTGCTGGCATTTGGTGGTCTTGAAGCGGTATTCCTGTGGCCGCTGGTACTGGGCTTGTATTGGGAGCGCGCCAACTCCACGGGCGCGATCAGCGGCATGCTGGTCGGTGCCGGTTGCTACACGCTGCTTGCCAGCCTGAATATTGAATGGTGGGGTTTCCACCCAATCGTTCCTTCATTGATCTTAAGCCTGCTGGCCTTCCTGGTGGGTAATCTGTTTGGCCGCACGCCTGCAACACATGCTGCGGCACTGGAATAAAAGAGAAACACTATGCCTTGGATTCAAATCAAAATTAATAGCACTGGCGAAAACGCCGAAACCCTGAGCGATGCGCTAATGGATGTTGGTGCTGTGTCAGTCACTTTCCAGGATACTCACGACAATCCGGTTTACGAGCCGCTGCCGGGTGAAACGCTGCTGTGGGGCGATACCGATGTCATCGGCCTGTTCGATGCCGAAACCGAGATGAGCGATGTGGTGGCCGAGTTAAGTCAGCACCCGCTGCTGGGATCCGCGTTTCGTCATAAGATCGAACAGATCGAAGATAAAGACTGGGAGCGCGAATGGATGGATAACTTCCACCCGATGCGTTTCGGTGAGCGTTTGTGGATCTGCCCGAGCTGGCGTGATGTGCCGGATCCTTCCGCGGTTAATGTGATGCTCGATCCGGGCCTTGCGTTTGGCACCGGCACACATCCCACCACTTCACTGTGTTTAACCTGGCTCGACGGGCTGGATCTGCAGGGTAAAACGGTGATCGATTTTGGCTGTGGATCGGGCATTCTCGCCATTGCTGCGCTGAAGTTGGGTGCCGCGCAAGCCATTGGTATTGATATCGATCCGCAGGCGATACAGGCTAGCCGCGATAACGCCGAACGTAATGGCGTCTCCGAGCGTTTGGCGCTGTATCTGCCCCATCAGCAGCCAGAAAACCTGCAGGCGGATGTGGTGGTCGCCAACATCCTCGCGGGTCCGCTGCGCGAGCTGGCACCGTTGATCAGCGTGCTGCCGAAAACCGGTGGCCACCTTGGATTGTCCGGCGTGCTGGCGAGCCAGGCCGAAGGCGTGTGTGAAGCTTATGTTGAACGCTTCGATTTGGATCCGGTTGCCGAAAAAGAGGAGTGGTGCCGCATCACCGGCGTGCGTCGCTAAGTCACGTTCTCATTCCCGCATGTCGGCCCGAAGCCGGGCAGGCATGCGTCTCGCCACAAAAAGGGCAAAAAAACCAAGCCTTGTCTGGTTCTTCCCTGCAAACGGCATTACAGAGTAGTCATTTCCACCTCGCCACGTATTATCTGCTGCACGCCGCTTGCCGGTCCCCTTTTTAGTCGAGATTTAGCATGAAAACCGCCCTCTTGCTTAGCGCCATGTTGTCCTTCAGCATCGGTGCAAACGCCGCATCGGCCCCCACCGCACCGCACTGGAGTTATGAAGGCAGCGCCGGCCCAGAACACTGGGGCGAACTCTCCGCCGATTTCCAAACCTGCCATAACGGCAAGTTTCAATCGCCCATTGATATCCGTAATACCATTGAAGGCCGCCTGCCGCCCCTTAGGCTAGAGTTCCACACTGCGGCTGAAAAGCTGGTGAATAACGGTCATACCGTGCAGGTGGATGTGGATGATGAAGATAACTTTATGCTGGATGGCGAGATCTTCCGCCTCAAGCAATATCACTTCCACACGCCAAGTGAGAACCAAATCAACGGCCACGCTTATCCCCTCGAAGCGCATTTCGTCCATGCGAACGCCGATGGCGAAATTGCAGTGATTGCCGTGATGTTCGAAGTAGGTAAAGAAAACAGCGCCCTTAACCCGCTTATTGCTGCCATGCCTAAGCAGGAAAATCAGGCTGTGGAGGTGAAGCAGCGGATGGATTTAACTCCGCTCTTCCCAACCGATCGTCACTATTATCGTTTCAGCGGTTCGCTTACCACGCCTCCTTGCACCGAAGGCTTGCGCTGGTTGGTGATGAAGCAGCCCGTCACGCTTTCTCAATCACAGCTGCAAGCATTCCAGCAGGCGTTAAAAAACGCCAACAACCGTCCGCTGCAACCGTTGCATGGTCGCCTGATTGTTGAATAACCTTCGGATAACCTCTGAACGGACAAATTAGTACAATTAATAATCGAAATGCCGTCATTTCTCTGGCTAATTACCGGATGTGGCGGTTTTTATTTTGTGATTATGCTCATGTTTTAAGAAAAATTTTTGTACACAATTTCATCGTATTTTCATAACCACTTGAATTATAAAGATTAATATCATTTACCCGCGCCTTCAGGCAGATTCCCTGGAACCTTGACGGCGAATTGTTCAAAGTTTGGCCTTTCATCTTTTTTAAAAAATGCGTAATATACGCCGCCTTGCGAACAGTTAGGGTCACTTCTTTTTCATGCGCATTGGACAATATCAGCTACGTAATCGACTCATTGCTGCGCCTATGGCCGGAGTATCCGATAAGCCATTTCGCACCCTGTGTTATGAGAACGGCGCCGGTATGACCGTCTCCGAGATGCTGTCATCTAACCCGGAAGTTTGGGCCAGTGACAAATCACGTTTGCGTATGGTGCATAGTGACGAGCCTGGGATTCGTGCCGTGCAAATTGCCGGTTGCGATCCTGATGAGATGGCTGCCGCCGCGCGCATTAATGTGGTGTCTGGCGCGCAGGTTATCGATATCAACATGGGCTGCCCGGCCAAAAAAGTGAATCGTAAGATGGCAGGTTCAGCACTGCTGCAACATCCGCAACTGGTGGAGTCGATTCTCACCGCGGTCGTAAATGCAGTTGATGTACCGGTTACGCTGAAGATTCGCACCGGCTGGGACAAAGAAAATCGTAATTGTGTAGAGATTGCCCAATTGGCTGAACGCTGTGGCATTCAGGCTCTCACCATTCATGGCCGCACGCGCGCCTGTTTGTTTGAGGGATTTGCTGAATATGACAGCATTCGGACAGTTAAGCAGAGCGTTTCCATTCCGATCATTGCGAATGGCGACATTACTGACCCGCATAAAGCCAGAGCGGTGCTCGACTATACCGGAGCCGATGCTCTTATGGTTGGCCGTGCCGCTCAGGGAAGACCGTGGATCTTCCGGGAAATCCAGCATTATCTGGACACAGGGGAGCTGCTGGCACCGAAGCCGCTGGCTGAAGTGAAGCAAATGCTGATTGGACATATACGGGAGCTGCACGACTTTTACGGTCAGCGCAAAGGATACCGTATTGCCCGAAAACACGTTTCCTGGTACTTGCAGGAAAGTGCTCCTGATGACCAGTTTCGGCGCACATTCAACGCCATAGAGGATGCCAGCGAACAGCTGGAGGCGTTGGAGGCATACTTCGAAAATCTTGCGTAAACGAAATAAAGAGCTGAAAGAACTATGTTCGAACAACGCGTAAATTCTGACGTACTCACCGTTTCTACCGTTAACTCTCAGGATCAGGTGACCCAAAAGCCACTGCGTGATTCGGTTAAACAGTCACTGAAGAACTATTTTGCTCAACTGAACGGTCAGGATGTGAGTGACCTGTATGAGCTGGTATTGGCAGAAGTCGAGCAGCCTCTGTTGGACATGGTGATGCAGTACACCCGTGGCAACCAGACCCGTGCAGCTCTGATGATGGGTATCAACCGCGGTACCCTGCGTAAGAAGCTGAAAAAATACGGCATGAACTAATCAGTTCGTTGCTGCGATAACGCCAGCCTTATGGCTGGCGTTTTTGTTTCTGCTGCGCGGAAAGTCTCCTGACGTTAGCAACGCATGAAACAATTGGCGCGATAATGGTAACGATAGTTGCAATTGCATCAGTAATTTTTTCCCCTCTCAGCAGCGTTTTTTGCCTCCACTTATTACTCGCGTCTCTCTCCTTTCATTACACCTAAGCTGCTCAACGTGTGATCATTACCCGCTTCACCCGTAAGCGTACAAACTCATACATCCTCTCCTGAGCGTTAGCTCACACTGCTTCCATATAGTGAAACTTTTTGCACTATTTGTGATCGTGTCGTCTCGTCATGCTGCCTTTTGGTGCGCCATATTAGTCAGAATCTTCTGAGTGCTTCAGGTTATTAAAAGATCTTTCCAAAGAATTCAGGATTCTGCAAACCTGGCATCAGGTTTGCAGAGTTGTGGATGGCTAACCACCACAGACAGAAAAAGCGCACAGTAAAGTGCGTGCAAACATAACAACACACGATATCGCCACACAGGATGCTTTATGAAAAAGATGATGCTTTCCACTCTGGTTGCTGCAGCCTCGCTGTTCGCTGTTGCTCAACAAGCGCACGCTGGCACCACGCTGGATGCCATTAAGAAGAAAGGTTTTGTACAGTGCGGCATCAGTGACGGCCTGCCAGGCTTCTCTTATGCTGATTCTAACGGCAAATTCACCGGTATCGATGTGGATGTATGCCGTGCAGCCGCTGCTGCGGTATTTGGCGATGCAACCAAAGTGAAATATACCCCGCTGACCGCGAAAGAGCGCTTCACCGCGCTGCAATCGGGCGAAGTGGACATCTTGTCTCGTAACACCACCTGGACCTCATCGCGCGATGGCGGCATGGGCTTCCTGTTTGCAGGGGTGAACTATTACGACGGTATCGGCTTCCTGACTCACCAGAAAGCAGGTCTTAAAAGTGCTAAAGAGCTGGATGGTGCCACCGTGTGTATTCAGGCCGGTACTGATACCGAGTTGAACGTGGCTGACTACTTTAAAACCCATAAAATGCAGTACACACCGGTCACCTTCGACCGCTCTGACGAATCGGCTAAGGCGCTCGACAGCGGCCGTTGCGACACCCTTGCTTCTGACCAATCTCAGCTGTATGCGCTGCGTATTAAACTTGGCAAGCCAGACGAGTTCATCGTACTGCCAGAAGTGATCTCCAAAGAGCCGCTGGGTCCAGTTGTGCGTCGCGGTGATGACGATTGGTTCACCATCGTTAAATGGTCGCTGTATGCCATGCTGAACGCGGAAGAGATGGGTATCAGCTCTAAAAATGTCGATGACATGGTGGCGAAGCCAACTACACCGGATATGGCACATTTGCTGGGCGCGGAAGGTGATTTCGGTAAAGACCTGAAGCTGGATAACAAGTGGGCTTACAACATCATCAAACAAGTCGGTAACTATCAGGAAGTGTTCGATCGTAACGTTGGCAAAGATAGCGCACTGAAAATTAAGCGCGGTCAGAATGCGCTCTGGAATCAGGGCGGCATCCAGTACGCTCCGCCAGTGCGTTAATTTCGTCCTGCCAGTCGGGCACCGCATCCTGCGGTGCCCACGCGTAATCTTCACTGAGGTTTTAACATGTCGCAACGCCCAACCGTAAAAAGGGATTTTTCGTTCGGTAATCCTACGGTTCGCGCCTGGCTTTACCAGATCGTCGCGATTGTTGCCGTGCTTGCTGTGGTGGGATATTTGATCCACAACACCGTAATCAACCTGGCCAATCGTGGCATCACTTCCGGATTCGGGTTTCTTGATCGCAGTGCCGGCTTCGGCATTGTCCAGCACCTGATCGATTACACCGAAGGCGATACTTACGCGCGCGTGTTTATGGTGGGGTTAACCAACACCCTGCTGGTTTCTGCGCTGTGTATTGTGTTTGCCTCAATTCTTGGCTTTGCTATCGGTCTGGCGCGTTTGTCAGAAAACTGGCTGCTGCGTAAGCTCTCAACCATTTATATTGAGACCTTCCGTAATATCCCGCCGCTGCTGCAAATCTTCTTTTGGTACTTTGCGGTTCTGCGTAACCTGCCCGGCCCTCGTCAGGCGCTAAACGCTTTTGATATGGCATTCGTCAGCAATCGCGGTTTGTATATCCCATGGCCAGAATATGCGCCCGGTACCTGGCCATTCCTGATCGCATTGGCATTAGCGGTGCTTGGTTGCGTGGCGCTGTTCCGTTATAACCGCAAATATCAGTTAAAAACCGGTCAACTGCGTCGCACCTGGCCAGCTGCGGTTGGACTTGTGGTGTTACTGCCGCTGATTGCGCATACCTTGTTTGGCGCTGCTATGCATTGGGATGTGCCGGAACTGCGTGGGTTTAACTTCCGCGGCGGTTTCGTGATGATACCTGAGCTCGCCGCGTTGACCCTCGCGCTGTCGGTTTATACCTCATCATTTATCGCTGAAGTGATTCGCTCGGGGATTCAGTCGGTACCTCATGGTCAAAGTGAAGCCGCACGTTCGCTCGGTTTGCCCAATCCAGTGACCATGCGCCAGGTGATCATCCCGCAGGCAATGCGCGTGATCATCCCACCACTGACCAGCCAGTATCTCAATATCGTGAAAAACTCATCGCTGGCGGCCGCTATCGGCTATCCAGACATGGTTTCGCTGTTTGCCGGTACCGTGCTGAACCAAACCGGTCAGGCGATTGAAACCATCGCGATTACCATGGCGGTATACCTGATTATCAGCCTGATCATTTCACTGCTGATGAACCTCTATAATCGCAAAATTGCGCTGGTTGAGCGTTAAGAGAACGGGATCATTATGTCTGTTACTACACATGAAACACCGCCGATTCCGACCCATCCACTCAGCAAGGCTTGGCTTTGGGCGCGCAAAAATCTGTTCTCCAGCTGGCTGAATACGCTCCTCACCCTATTCAGCATCTGGCTGATCTGGAACGTGATTCCTCCGGCTCTGAACTGGCTGGTATTTCAGGCTAACTGGATTGGCGAGACGCGCGCAGACTGCACAAAAGAAGGTGCTTGCTGGGTGTTTATCCATGCACGCTTTGGCCAGTTTATGTATGGGCTTTATCCACATGAGTTGCGCTGGCGCATCAATCTGTCGCTGGTCATCGGCTTACTCTCGATCGTTCCGATGTTCATCAAATCGATGCCACGTCGCGGTCGCTATATCGCCTGCTGGGCGTTGGTATATCCGATTGTGGTTTGGTTCTTGATGTACGGGGGCTATTTCGGTTTAGAGCGCGTAGAGACTCGCCAATGGGGCGGTCTGACATTGACGCTGATTATCGCTTCAGTGGGGATTGCCGGCGCGCTGCCTTTAGGCATTTTATTGGCGCTGGGACGCCGATCTGAAATGCCGGTGGTGCGTACACTGTCGATCATCTTCATTGAGTTCTGGCGTGGTGTACCGCTGATTACCGTGCTGTTTATGTCGTCGGTAATGTTGCCGCTGTTCATGGCGGAAGGCACTACGATCGATAAACTGGTGCGTGCACTGGTTGGCGTGATCTTGTTCCAGTCCGCTTATGTCGCGGAAGTGGTGCGCGGCGGTTTGCAGGCGCTGCCGAAAGGCCAATATGAAGCCGCTGAATCACTGTCACTGGGCTACTGGAAAACCCAAATGCTGGTGATTTTACCGCAGGCGCTCAAGATGACCATTCCCGGCCTCGTGAATACCATCATTGCACTGTTTAAAGATACCAGCCTGGTGATCATCATCGGTCTATTCGATCTCTTCAGTAGCGTGCAGCAAGCCACCGTTGACCCAACCTGGTTGGGTATGTCGACGGAAGGCTATGTCTTTGCTGCCATGGTTTACTGGATTTTCTGTTTTAGCATGTCGCGCTATAGCCAGTATTTGGAAAAGCGTTTTCACACCGGGCGTGCATCGCACTGAGGTTTAACATGACACAAACTATGACTAATGCGGCTGATGCCATGATGATTACACTCGAAAACGTCAATAAATGGTACGGCCAGTTCCATGTACTGAAAGACATCAACTTAAAAGTGAAACCACGCGAACGTATCGTACTGTGCGGGCCTTCAGGTTCGGGTAAATCGACGACTATTCGTTGCATTAATCACCTGGAAGAACATCAGCAAGGCCGTATCGTAGTTGATGGGATCCATTTGAATCATGATATCCGCAATATCGAACGCGTTCGCACCGAAGTAGGCATGGTTTTCCAGCATTTTAATCTTTTTCCGCATCTTACCGTTCTGCAAAACTGCACGCTGGCACCGATTTGGGTGCGTAAAATGCCGAAGAAAGAGGCGGAAGAGCTGGCTATGCATTACCTGCAGCGTGTACGTATCGCCGAGCATGCGCACAAGTTCCCCGGTCAACTCTCAGGGGGACAGCAGCAACGTGTGGCAATCGCCCGGTCACTCTGCATGAAGCCGAAAATTATGCTGTTTGATGAGCCAACATCCGCGCTCGATCCAGAAATGGTCAAAGAAGTGCTCGATACGATGATTGGCCTGGCAGAAGATGGCATGACGATGCTGTGCGTTACGCATGAAATGGGCTTTGCGCGCACCGTGGCGGATCGCGTGATCTTTATGGATCGCGGTGAAATTGTGGAAGAGGCGCCGCCACAGGAGTTCTTTGCTAACCCGAAATCAGAACGTACGCGTGCATTCCTGTCGCAAGTTATTCATTGATGTTCAGTCAGTTAAGTTAACAATCGCCTCTGCTGTAAAGCAGGGGCTTTTTTATATCTGTGGTTTTAAGGGTTGCGAAGCGTTGATTTCGTAGCGGTAGCATGACTTTTTGAAACATACAAAAAAACCCTGAACTTTCGTTCAGGGCTTCTGTGTTTGATGCCTGGCAGTTCCCTACTCTCGCATGGGGAGACCCCACACTACCATCGGCGCTACGGCGTTTCACTTCTGAGTTCGGCATGGGGTCAGGTGGGACCACCGCGCTAAAGCCGCCAGGCAAATTCTTTTAAACCGAACTCATGCCTATAACTGGTGCTGATACCCAGAGTCGAACTGGGGACCTCACCCTTACCAAGGGTGCGCTCTACCAACTGAGCCATATCAGCACGCTAAATTTGATGCCTGGCAGTTCCCTACTCTCGCATGGGGAGACCCCACACTACCATCGGCGCTACGGCGTTTCACTTCTGAGTTCGGCATGGGGTCAGGTGGGACCACCGCGCTAAAGCCGCCAGGCAAATTCTTTTGCTCACGCCGCCCTCGCGGGCCGCGCAAATCTATCCGGTAAACAAGCTGAAAATTTCAGGTCTCTCAGACCAAAACGCCTCTGGCGTTGTAAGGTTAAGCCTCACGGGTCATTAGTACCGGTTAGCTCAACGCATCGCTGCGCTTACACATCCGGCCTATCAACGTCGTAGTCTTCAACGTCCCTTCAGGACCCTCAAGGAGTCAGGGAGAACTCATCTCGGGGCAAGTTTCGTGCTTAGATGCTTTCAGCACTTATCTTTTCCGCACTTAGCTACCGGGCAATGCCATTGGCATGACAACCCGAACACCAGTGGTGCGTTCACTCCGGTCCTCTCGTACTAGGAGCAACCCCCCTCAATTCTCCAGCGCCCACGGCAGATAGGGACCGAACTGTCTCACGACGTTCTAAACCCAGCTCGCGTACCACTTTAAACGGCGAACAGCCGTACCCTTGGGACCTACTTCAGCCCCAGGATGTGATGAGCCGACATCGAGGTGCCAAACACCGCCGTCGATATGAACTCTTGGGCGGTATCAGCCTGTTATCCCCGGAGTACCTTTTATCCGTTGAGCGATGGCCCTTCCATTCAGAACCACCGGATCACTATGACCTGCTTTCGCACCTGCTCGAGCCGTCACTCTCGCAGTCAAGCTGGCTTATGCCATTGCACTAACCTCCTGATGTCCGACCAGGATTAGCCAACCTTCGTGCTCCTCCGTTACTCTTTGGGAGGAGACCGCCCCAGTCAAACTACCCACCAGACACTGTCCGCAGCCCGGGTAACGGGCCTACGTTAGAACATCAAACATTAAAGGGTGGTATTTCAAGGTTGGCTCCACGCAGACTGGCGTCCACGCTTCAAAGCCTCCCACCTATCCTACACATCAAGGCTCAATGTTCAGTGTCAAGCTATAGTAAAGGTTCACGGGGTCTTTCCGTCTTGCCGCGGGTACACTGCATCTTCACAGCGATTTCAATTTCACTGAGTCTCGGGTGGAGACAGCCTGGCCATCATTACGCCATTCGTGCAGGTCGGAACTTACCCGACAAGGAATTTCGCTACCTTAGGACCGTTATAGTTACGGCCGCCGTTTACCGGGGCTTCGATCAAGAGCTTCTCCTTGCGGATAACCCCATCAATTAACCTTCCGGCACCGGGCAGGCGTCACACCGTATACGTCCACTTTCGTGTTTGCACAGTGCTGTGTTTTTAATAAACAGTTGCAGCCAGCTGGTATCTTCGACTGGCTTCGGCTCGGGGAGCAAGTCCCTCTACCTACGCGCCAGCGTGCCTTCTCCCGAAGTTACGGCACCATTTTGCCTAGTTCCTTCACCCGAGTTCTCTCAAGCGCCTTGGTATTCTCTACCTGACCACCTGTGTCGGTTTGGGGTACGATTTCGTGTTACCTGGAGCTTAGAGGCTTTTCCTGGAAGCAGGGCATCAGTTACTTCACCACCGTGGTGGCTCGTCGTCACGCCTCAGCCTTAAGACACCCCGGATTTACCAAAGATGTCAGCCTACACGCTTAAACCGGGACAACCGTCGCCCGGATAACCTAGCCTTCTCCGTCCCCCCTTCGCAGTAACACCAAGTGCAGGAATATTAACCTGCTTCCCATCGACTACGCTTTTCAGCCTCGCCTTAGGGGTCGACTCACCCTGCTCCGATTAACGTTGAACAGGAACCCTTGGTCTTCCGGCGAGCGGGCTTTTCACCCGCTTTATCGTTACTTATGTCAGCATTCGCACTTCTGATACCTCCAGCAGCCCTCACAGGCCACCTTCAACGGCTTACAGAACGCTCCCCTACCCAACAACACATAGTGTCGCTGCCGCAGCTTCGGTGCATGGTTTAGCCCCGTTACATCTTCCGCGCAGGCCGACTCGACCAGTGAGCTATTACGCTTTCTTTAAATGATGGCTGCTTCTAAGCCAACATCCTGGCTGTCTGTGCCTTCCCACATCGTTTCCCACTTAACCATGACTTTGGGACCTTAGCTGGCGGTCTGGGTTGTTTCCCTCTTCACGACGGACGTTAGCACCCGCCGTGTGTCTCCCGTGATAACATTCTTCGGTATTCGCAGTTTGCATCGGGTTGGTAAGCCGGGATGGCCCCCTAGCCGAAACAGTGCTCTACCCCCGAAGATGAGTTCACGAGGCGCTACCTAAATAGCTTTCGGGGAGAACCAGCTATCTCCCGGTTTGATTGGCCTTTCACCCCCAGCCACAAGTCATCCGCTAATTTTTCAACATTAGTCGGTTCGGTCCTCCAGTTAGTGTTACCCAACCTTCAACCTGCCCATGGCTAGATCACCGGGTTTCGGGTCTATACCCTGCAACTTAACGCCCAGTTAAGACTCGGTTTCCCTGCGGCTCCCCTATACGGTTAACCTTGCTACAGAATATAAGTCGCTGACCCATTATACAAAAGGTACGCAGTCACCCCCATAAATGAAGGCTCCCACTGCTTGTACGTACACGGTTTCAGGTTCTGTTTCACTCCCCTCGCCGGGGTTCTTTTCGCCTTTCCCTCACGGTACTGGTTCACTATCGGTCAGTCAGGAGTATTTAGCCTTGGAGGATGGTCCCCCCATATTCAGACAGGATACCACGTGTCCCGCCCTACTCTTCGAACTCACAGAATGTGCACTTTCGTGTACGGGGCTGTCACCCGGTATCGCGCGACTTTCCAGACGCTTCCACTAACGCACAAACTGATTCAGGTTCTGGGCTGTTCCCCGTTCGCTCGCCGCTACTGGGGGAATCTCGGTTGATTTCTTTTCCTCTGGGTACTTAGATGTTTCAGTTCCCCAGGTTCGCCTCGCAACACTATGTATTCATGTTGCGATGATGCACTGAGTGCACCGGGTTTCCCCATTCGGACATCGTCGGCTGTAGCGGTTCATATCACCTTACCGACGCTTTACGCAGATTAGCACGTCCTTCATCGCCTCTGACTGCCAGGGCATCCACCGTGTACGCTTAGTCGCTTAACCTCACAACCCACAGGCGTTTTGCAACGCTTGGGACTGCAAGCATTTGAGAGACTCGAACATGTCGTTATTCATTTCCTATTACGGAGAAATGAACCAACATGTCGTTTCAATTTTCAGCTTGTTCCGGATTGTTAAAGAGCATAATACTTCGCAGCACGCCGTTGCCGGCACGCTCTGAAGTATTGTTTTGAGTCACTGTAATGGTGGAGCTAAGCGGGATCGAACCGCTGACCTCCTGCGTGCAAGGCAGGCGCTCTCCCAGCTGAGCTATAGCCCCATACAGTTACTGCAGAGACCACTACTACCACTCACCAGGAGTCCCGTTTTTACAAACGGTCATTTCTTTTCAGGCAAGGCAAAGTGTCGCGACGTATAGTTCACTATACGAGCGGCGCTTTAACGCAGCATGAGAAGAAATTTGGTAGGCCTGAGTGGACTTGAACCACCGACCTCACCCTTATCAGGGGTGCGCTCTAACCACCTGAGCTACAAGCCTGTAGAGGTTTTTTCTGCTCGTTACTTTCTATCAGACAATCTGTGTGAGCACTACGCGGGAAGGTATCTTCAGGTAAGGAGGTGATCCAACCGCAGGTTCCCCTACGGTTACCTTGTTACGACTTCACCCCAGTCATGAATCACAAAGTGGTAAGCGCCCTCCCGAAGGTTAAGCTACCTACTTCTTTTGCAACCCACTCCCATGGTGTGACGGGCGGTGTGTACAAGGCCCGGGAACGTATTCACCGTAGCATTCTGATCTACGATTACTAGCGATTCCGACTTCACGGAGTCGAGTTGCAGACTCCGATCCGGACTACGACGCACTTTATGAGGTCCGCTTGCTCTCGCGAGGTCGCTTCTCTTTGTATGCGCCATTGTAGCACGTGTGTAGCCCTACTCGTAAGGGCCATGATGACTTGACGTCATCCCCACCTTCCTCCAGTTTATCACTGGCAGTCTCCTTTGAGTTCCCGGCATAACCCGCTGGCAACAAAGGATAAGGGTTGCGCTCGTTGCGGGACTTAACCCAACATTTCACAACACGAGCTGACGACAGCCATGCAGCACCTGTCTCAGAGTTCCCGAAGGCACCAAAGCATCTCTGCTAAGTTCTCTGGATGTCAAGAGTAGGTAAGGTTCTTCGCGTTGCATCGAATTAAACCACATGCTCCACCGCTTGTGCGGGCCCCCGTCAATTCATTTGAGTTTTAACCTTGCGGCCGTACTCCCCAGGCGGTCGACTTAACGCGTTAGCTCCGGAAGCCACTCCTCAAGGGAACAACCTCCAAGTCGACATCGTTTACGGCGTGGACTACCAGGGTATCTAATCCTGTTTGCTCCCCACGCTTTCGCACCTGAGCGTCAGTCTTTGTCCAGGGGGCCGCCTTCGCCACCGGTATTCCTCCAGATCTCTACGCATTTCACCGCTACACCTGGAATTCTACCCCCCTCTACAAGACTCTAGCCTGCCAGTTTCGAATGCAGTTCCCAGGTTAAGCCCGGGGATTTCACATCCGACTTGACAGACCGCCTGCGTGCGCTTTACGCCCAGTAATTCCGATTAACGCTTGCACCCTCCGTATTACCGCGGCTGCTGGCACGGAGTTAGCCGGTGCTTCTTCTGCGGGTAACGTCAATCGGTAAGGTTATTAACCTCACCGCCTTCCTCCCCGCTGAAAGTACTTTACAACCCGAAGGCCTTCTTCATACACGCGGCATGGCTGCATCAGGCTTGCGCCCATTGTGCAATATTCCCCACTGCTGCCTCCCGTAGGAGTCTGGACCGTGTCTCAGTTCCAGTGTGGCTGGTCATCCTCTCAGACCAGCTAGGGATCGTCGCCTAGGTGAGCCATTACCCCACCTACTAGCTAATCCCATCTGGGCACATCCGATGGTGTGAGGCCCGAAGGTCCCCCACTTTGGTCTTGCGACGTTATGCGGTATTAGCTACCGTTTCCAGTAGTTATCCCCCTCCATCGGGCAGTTTCCCAGACATTACTCACCCGTCCGCCACTCGTCACCCAAGGAGCAAGCTCCTCTGTGCTACCGTTCGACTTGCATGTGTTAGGCCTGCCGCCAGCGTTCAATCTGAGCCATGATCAAACTCTTCAATTTAAGTTTGATTTGCTTAAACAAGTTAAGCGATGCTCATCTGTAAAACGTCATAATGAATTTCATTATGTGTTCACTCGTGAGACTTGATATTTTTTTGCGTCCGGAGACGCTGATATCAATCCTGCGAGTGCCCACACAGATTGTCTGATAAATTGTTAAAGAGCGTTGCGAGCAGCGGGTTAACCGTCTGTCGCGAGGTGGCGTATACTACGCTTTCCTCCTTCAGAGTCAAACACTTTTTTCAGCGTTTTCATCCGGCGGGGTGAATTTCTTCACTCCCTGCTGAGCCGTCTGCGTTGCCGCTTTGCCGTCTCAGTGGTGGCGCATTATAGGGATCCGAGTTTTTTGCACAACCCCTTTTTTCGATCTTTTTAATCGACTGGCGAGTTTTCATTCTTTTCGCTGCGATCGCGAGCGATCTGCTCAAAAATCATCTTGTTTATCCGCCTTTTAAACCGCAGGCTTGGGTAAAAACGTAAAAGGAGAAGATCATGTCTACAGCCCTACGACCTTATAAGAGCCATTTTCCACAACTAGGCGATCGCGTGATGATCGATAACAGCAGTGTGGTGGTGGGCGAAGTACAACTTGCCGATGACGTAAGCATCTGGCCGCTGGTTGCGATTCGCGGTGACGTAAATAAAGTCGTGATTGGCAAAAGAAGCAATATTCAGGACGGCAGCGTACTGCACGTGACTCACAAGTCCAGCAGCAACCCGCAAGGTTATCCGCTGATTGTTGGTGAGGATGTCACGGTGGGGCATAAAGCAATGCTGCACGGCTGTACTATCGGCAATCGCGTACTGGTTGGTATGGGATCGATTCTACTGGATGGTGTAATTGTCGAAGACGATGTGATGATTGGTGCGGGCAGCTTAGTGCCACCAGGTAAACGCCTGGAAAGTGGCTACCTCTATCTGGGCAGTCCAGTTAAGCAGGTACGCCCGCTCAATGAAGCTGAAATCGCCGGACTACTTTATTCATCTAACAACTATGTGGCCTGGAAGAATGAATATCTCGATCAGGAAAGCCAAACTCATCCCTGATCGTCAAGCTTATTACTGATGCATTGCCTGCTTCAGTTTGGTTATCACTGGCGTGATCTCTGGCATCACGCCATGCCATAAATGGAAAGCGTGAGCCGCTTGACCAACTAGCATGCCAACACCATCAGCAAGCTGCTGCGCACCCTGTTGCTGGCACCACAGTAAAAATGGCGTCAAACCTTGTTGATAAAACATGTCGTAGCAACGCGTCTGCGGGCGAACAAGTGATGCGGCTAATGCCGGAACTTCGCCATCGACACCGCTTGAGGTCGCATTAATGATCAGATCAAATTCCTGACCCGCTAGTTGCTCGAAACTGGACGCTTTAATTTCACCGCTAAGTTGGAAAATCTCTGCCAGCTGCTCGGCGCGCACCACGGTGCGATTCACCACCACCAGCGAACATCCAAATGAAAGCAGCGGTAGGATTACGCCACGCGCAGCACCACCGGCACCCACCAGCAGAATTCGATCGCCTGGATGGATCATCTCCAGACGTTCTAGATCGCTGAGCAAACCGATGCCATCCGTGTTATCACCGAAGATCTTGCCCTGTGCATCTTTCTTTAATGTGTTAACCGCTCCAGATAATGCGGCGCGCTCGCTAAGCTCATCCGCAAACTCCCACGCCTGCTGTTTGAAAGGTAGCGTGACGTTGGCACCTTTTCCGCCGTTAGCAAAGAAGTCAGCGATCGACTGAGAAAAACCATCAAGTGGCGCGCACTCCATTCCATATTGATGATCAATACCGGTTTGCTCAGCAAACCGGCTATGAATGAAAGGAGATTTGCTATGCGCAATGGGATGTCCAAAAACGGCAAAACTTTTCATAAATTAGCCCTGACGAATAAGTTCACCGCTAATGACATCGCGGATTTCAGAAGGATTCAGGCGCCCACCCGTTTCAGCATGCAAAACCGGGAAATCTGAACCAAATTGCTGCGCAACCTCTTCGGCATTACGACAAGGTGGCTCACCAGAGAGGTTGGCACTGGTCGAAACCAAAGGTTTACCAAAACTACGGCATAAAGCCTGAACATCAGGATGATCGCTAACGCGAATTGCCAGTGAGTCAAAACGACCTGTTAACCAGCGCGGCGTGTGTGGCGAAGCGGGCACCACATAGGTTACCGGGCCTGGCCAGCTCGCAAACATACGCTCGCGCTGCAATACCGAGAGTTCACGATCAGCAATATAAGGTTCAAGTTGCGCGTAATCACCCGCAATCAAAATAAGTCCCTTCTCGACTGGACGCTGCTTAAGTGCCAGAAGCGCCATTACGGCACTTTCACTATCGGGATCGCAGCCTAATCCAAACACGGCTTCGGTTGGATAGGCGATAACTGCCTGTTGTTGTAGCTGCTCGATGCAAAAATCGAGACTGCCTGCTGAATACTGACTTGGCTTCATGATGATGATTCGTCCTGGACGATGGGCTTACCGCAACGTTTGCTGGCACAAAAGCGCTTTATGCCCTGTGCGGTTTTTTTCTCAATTAATAATGGGAACTGACAATGCGGGCAAACGCCTTCAACCGGTGCTGAGTTAAGTGCAAACTGGCAATCTGGATAGCGATCGCAGGAATAGAAGGTTTTGCCATAGCGCGAGCGCCGTTGAACCAGTTTACCGCTCTGACACTGCGGACAGGCAATAGCCGTTTCATCCGGCTTGTCGATGGTTTCGGTGTAATTACATTCCGGATAATGACTGCAACCCACGAACATGCCAAATCGTCCCTGGCGAAGAACTTTGTCTGCGCCACACTGCGGGCACGCGTGGCCTTCCAGTACTTTAACGACATGACCGTCTCCCTGACTTTTCAGCGGGCGGATGTAGTCGCAGGTAGGATAATTAACGCACCCCAGAAAGGGGCCGTGTTTACCGGAGCGTATAACTAATTCTGCCCCGCAAGCGGGGCAGGGATCGTGTTTAGGCACGGAGAATAGTGCTGATTTACTCATATTACCGGTTGCATCAATCGCAGATTATTAATGCAGCATACCTTCATTGACGTCGAATAACAGTTCTTCCATTTGTTGATAGGCGTTTTCACATCCTGGAATGTTAAACAGCACCATCAACACCACCCATTTGAGATCTTCAAGATCGAATTCGAGGGTATCAAGGGCCATTACACGTTCGATGACCATCTCGCGCGTTTCCATATTCAGCACCTGGACCTGTTCCAGGAACAAAATAAAACCGCGACATTCTGCATCTAAGCGCTGGTTTTCCTCTTCGGTATAGATGCGCATTGAGAGCGGATCATTTGCCATGAGTACAGGCGCAACTAAGCCTTCCTGATAATCCGCTAACCGCTCAAGCCAATTCAACGCATTGTAGATATCTTCACGATGAAAACCGGCATCGGTTAAATCATCGGTCAATTTATCCTGATCAACGCGCATTTCAGCTTCGTTGTGGATATACGTCTCAAACAAGTACATAAGTACGTCGAACATGGCATGCCCTCCTCAATCGGACATAGCCGCCGGGTACAGCTGCGATCCATCCTGCTAACTCCAGCTCCAGCAGGTGAGCTGCGATAACTGGCACAGGTTGGCCGGCACGTTCAGCGACGACGTCAACAGGTGTAACCTCATCACCTACGTTAGCCAACACAGTTGCAAATGGCAATGGAACATCGTCACTGTCTTGTGAATATATTGTTTCTGAAGTGCTATCAGGCAACCATTGCAGCGTCGAATGTAAATCCTCAAGAATATTGTTGGGATGCGCCACCAGCAGCGCACCTTGCTGGATGAGCCAGTGCGTCCCTTCACTGCCTGGATTGCCTAGCGCACCGGGTAACGCATAAACGTTACGATTTTGTTCCAAAGCATAGCGTGCTGTAACTAGCGAACCGCTTTTCAACGAGGCTTCAATCACCAACACACCCAAGCTTAAACCACTGATAATGCGATTACGTCGTGGAAAGTTAACCGCATGCGGTGCCATATCAAGGGGAAATTCCGAGATCAGCGCGCCACCACCAATAACAATCTCGCGCGCCAGTGCTTGATGACTTTTAGGGTAGATATGCTGCAGGCCGCTGCCTAACACTGCCACGGTCTTGCCCTGCACTTCTAACGCGGCTCGATGCGCCACGCCGTCAATTCCACGAGCCAGACCGCTGGTGATAGTCAATCCACTCAGCGCCAATTGCTGCGTAAACCAACTTCCCCATTGCTGACCATAATGCGTGCAAAGGCGACTCCCCACCACACCGAGCTGTGGTGTCTGCAAGACGTCCAAACTGCCGGCAACATACAGCAGTGATGGACGTCGACTGATTTCCGCTAACGCCGAAGGATAATATTCATCGATGCAGGCCACTAAATGATGCTGTTCATGCTCCAGCCACACATACGTTCGTTCTAACTGGCGCGGGCATAGCACATTGAACTGTTGTCGCTGTGTTTCGTTTAATCCCTGATCCAACAAAAGCTCATTATCAACATGCGCATTATCTTGCAGCGTCACAGCCAAATTTTTGGCATGCCGGCGGCTTAAGCCCTTCACATTTGCCAGCCTGAGCATCCATTCAATTCTTTCCATGCCACACTCCCTGTCAGCCGCGCTATGATGCGGCGCAATGCTGTCAATCAGGCATCAAAAAGTCTACAATATGAGGCAGTAATCTTTTCTTTAACGCATACAGATCTGGATATTTATGTCAGTTTTGCAGGTATTACATTTCCCTGATGATCGCCTTCGCAAAATCGCTGCGCCGGTGGCAACCGTAAACGCAGACGTTCAGCGTATTGTCGACGACATGTTCGAAACCATGTACGCCGAAGAAGGTATTGGCTTAGCGGCGACTCAGGTCGACATTCATCAGCGCATCATTGTTATTGATGTTTCTGAAAATCGTGACGAGCGTTTGGTATTGATCAATCCGGAACTGCTGGAGAAAAGCGGTGAAACCGGAATTGAAGAAGGATGTCTTTCCATTCCTGAGCAACGTGCTTTTGTGCCGCGCGCTGAATGGGTCAAAGTGCGTGCGCAGGATCGCGACGGCAAAAGCTTTGAGCTGGAAACCGATGGTTTGCTGGCGATTTGTATCCAGCACGAAATCGATCATCTTGATGGCAAACTTTTCATAGATTATCTGTCGCCTCTGAAACGTCAGCGCATCAAACAGAAACTGGAAAAATTGGCCCGCCTAAACGCACGCGAAGATTAAGTGCTAATAGAAGGTTAAACTGTGTCTGCACCGCTCAAAATTATCTTTGCCGGTACACCTGACTTTGCAGCGCGTCATTTAGACGCGTTGCTTGCTTCTGAGCATCAGGTTGTTGGTGTCTTTACCCAGCCCGATCGTCCTGCCGGACGCGGTAATAAACTTACGCCAAGCCCGGTAAAAATCCTGGCGCAGGCGCACGATATTCCCGTGTTTCAACCAAAATCTCTGAAGCCTGAAGAGAACCAGCATCTGGTTGCCGATTTGCAGGCCGATATTATGGTGGTAGTCGCTTATGGCTTGATCCTGCCGAAAGCCGTGCTGGTTATGCCGCGCTTGGGTTGTATTAATGTGCATGGCTCGCTGCTGCCACGCTGGCGCGGAGCTGCGCCTATTCAACGCTCTCTCTGGGCCGGGGATACCGAAACTGGCGTCACCATCATGCAGATGGATGTTGGCCTTGATACCGGTGACATGCTGCATAAGCTGTCTTGCCCAATTACAGCAGAAGACACCAGTGCTTCGCTGTATGAAAAGTTGGCGCAACTCGGTCCGCAAGGCATGTTGTTAACGCTGGATCTGTTAGCAAGTGGTAACGCTAAACCAGAAGTTCAGGATGAAGCGCTGGTCTCTTATGCCGAGAAACTGAGCAAAGAAGAAGCACGCCTTGATTGGTCACTTCCAGCAGCACAATTGGAACGTTGTATTCGCGCCTTCAATCCATGGCCAATGAGCTATTTCATGATAGAAGAGCAACCGGTAAAAGTCTGGCAGGCAACGATTTTGCCTCATCAGAATAAACAACCCGGTGAAATACTACATGCTGATAAACAAGGTATTCAGATTGCGACCGCTGATGGTGTGCTTAATCTGTTAACGCTGCAACCTGCCGGTAAAAAAGCCATGTCCGCTCAGGATCTGCTCAATTCACGTCGCGAATGGTTCGTTGCTGGAACCGTTCTGGCCTGATCCTCCAAGCCCGGTTTGACCGGGCTTTTTGTTTGATGAAATAAAATGAAAAAAGCTACCAACCTGCGCAGCCTGGCCGCGCAACTCATTGAACGCGTTGTGGACAAGGGCGAATCGTTAAGTGCCATTTTGCCGGGCGCGCAAAAGACCTTATCCGACAAAGATGGCGCGCTGCTGCAAGAGCTCTGTTTTGGCGTGATGCGCACGCTGCCGCAGCTGGAAGCCTTAATCGGCAAATTGATGGAGCGCACGTTAACCGGTAAGCAGCGAGTGTTGCATTATCTGTTGATGGTTGGCCTTTATCAGCTGCTTTATACGCGCGTGCCTGCGCATGCAGCATTGGCAGAAACCGTTGCGGGAGCTGAAGTACTTAAACGGGCGAATTTAAAAGGTCTATTAAACGGTGTGTTGCGCCAATTTCTGCGTCAGCAAGAAGTGCTATTAGCCGAAGTTGACCAAGGCACGCAACGCTACTGGCATCCTGGCTGGTTGCTCAAACGTCTGCAGGCAGCGTGGCCAGATCAGTGGAAGCAAATTGTTGAAGCCAATAATCAGCGCCCGCCGATGTGGCTGCGCGTCAATCGTCAGCATCATAGTCGTGATGCCTGGCTGACGTTATTGCAGGCAGAAGACAAAATTGCCTTCCCTGCCGACGCGCCCGATGCATTGCGTTTGGACTCCCCCGCTCCAGTCAGCCATTTGCCAGGTTTCGATCAAGGTTGGGTGACAGTGCAGGATCTCTCAGCGCAACGTTGCGCACTGCTACTTGAACCGAAGAATGGTGAATCTATTCTCGATCTCTGCGCTGCTCCGGGTGGTAAAACCACACATATCCTCGAAATAGCCCCGCAGTCCAAAGTATTAGCCGTCGATATTGATCAGCAACGTCTGCTCCGCGTGCATGAAAACCTCCAGCGGCTGGGTATGCAGGCTGAAGTGCGTCAGGGGGATGGTCGGACACCGGCAGAATGGTGTGGTGACATGCAATTTGATCGCATTTTGCTTGATGCACCCTGCTCTGCCACTGGCGTTATTCGTCGCCATCCCGACATCAAATGGCTGCGGCGCGATCGTGATATTCCAGAGCTGGCGAATTTACAGCATGAAATTCTGGAAGCAGTTTGGCCGCGTCTCAAATCTGGCGGCACCATGATTTATGCCACCTGCTCCATTTTGCCGGAAGAGAACCATAATCAAATCAGCAGTTTTTTGGCCGCACACAGCGATGCTGTAGCTGAAGCGTTGCCGCAAGGCCAAAGCAATGGCTGGCAGGTTTTCCCTACCATCGATGGCGGCGATGGTTTCTTCTACGCTAAGCTGATGAAAAAATAGTGCTGCGCACTCTGACAAGAGCATCTAAGCCATGAAAATCATTATCCTCGGCGCCGGTCAGGTCGGCGGAACCCTGGCAGAAAATCTGGTTGGGGAAAACAACGATATTACGGTCGTCGACAGCGATGCAACGCGTTTGCGCGTATTACAGGACAAGTTTGATCTGCGCGTAGTGCATGGTCACGGTTCGCATCCGCGGATTTTGCGAGAAGCCGGAGCTGAAGATGCCGATATGTTGGTGGCGGTGACAAACTCAGATGAAACCAACATGGTGGCTTGTCAGATTGCGTATTCACTTTTCAATACGCCAAATCGCATCGCACGTATTCGCGCCGCTGAATACTTACGCGATGCTGATAAGCTATTTGTGCCTGAGGCCGTGCCGATTGATCATCTGATCTCTCCTGAGCAGTTGGTGATCGACAATATCTATCGTCTGATTCAATATCCTGGTGCACTTCAGGTGGTGAATTTTGCCGAGGGTAAAGTGAGCCTGGCAGTGGTCAAAGCCTATTATGGCGGCCCTTTGGTCGGTAATCCTCTGTCGATCATGCGCGAACATATGCCACACATTGATACTCGTGTAGCCGCAATTTTTCGTCAGGATCGACCCATTCGGCCACAGGGTTCTACGATTGTGGAAGCCGGCGACGAAGTATTCTTTATTGCCGCTAGTCAGCATATTCGTGCGGTAATGAGCGAAATGCAGCGTCTGGAAAAACCTTATAAGCGCATCATGTTGGTTGGCGGCGGAAATATCGGCTTTGGCTTGGCGCAGCGTCTGGAAAAACAATACAGCGTGAAGTTGATTGAACGTAATCAACAGCGTGCGGCGGAATTAGCTGAGCGTTTGCACGACACTATTGTATTTTACGGTGATGCTTCGGATCAGGAATTGCTGGCCGAAGAGCATGTTGATCAGGTGGATCTCTTCATTGCAGTGACTAACGATGATGAGGCCAATATCATGTCGGCAATGTTGGCTAAGAAGATGGGCGCCAAAAAAGTGATGGTGCTGATCCAGCGCCGCGCCTACGTTGATCTTGTACAAGGCAGCGTGATCGACATTGCGATCTCGCCACAACAAGCCACGATCTCGGCCCTGCTTAGCCACGTTCGTAAAGCAGATATTGTTGGTGTTTCCTCGCTGCGTCGTGGCATTGCAGAAGCTATTGAAGCCATCGCGCACGGCGATGAAACGACCTCACGCGTGGTCGGACGTTTAATTGAAGATATTAAGTTGCCGCCGGGAACCATTATCGGTGCTGTTGTGCGCGGTGATGAGGTGATCATCGCTAATGATAGCGTGCGGGTGGAACAAGGCGACCATGTGATTATGTTCTTGACGGATAAGAAGTTTGTGCCCGATGTAGAGCGTCTATTCCAACCAAGTCCATTCTTCCTGTAAAAGCTGCGGGCACTAGTTCGCGTGATAATTTTGCTTAATCCATTGTTCTAATGGCAATTGCACAAAGGTTTGTTAGACTTTAGCCATTGGCCAAGGCAAGGAGATAACAATGAGTTTATTCAAAGAGTTTCGTGATTTTGCAATGCGTGGGAACGTAGTTGATCTGGCAGTCGGTGTCATCATCGGTGCCGCTTTTGGTAAGATTGTTTCTTCACTGGTCGCAAATATCATCATGCCACCACTCGGCTTGTTGATCGGCGGTGTCGATTTTAAACAGTTCAAATGGATATTAAAGCCGGCAGAAGGTGATATTCCTGCTGTAGTGATGGAGTACGGTAACTTTATTCAGACCGTTTTCGATTTCGTTATTGTTGCCTTTGCGATCTTCCTGGCAATTAAAGTAATGAATAAGTTATATCAGAAAAAAGAAGTTGAAAAAGCAGCACCAAAACCAACAAATGAAGAGTTACTGCTCACTGAAATCCGTGACCTGTTAAAACAACAAAAACACGATAAATTATGATGAAAAGCCGCCCATTAAGGCGGCTTTTTTGTCTTTAAAGAAGAAGGCCAGTGATAAACTTCTCTGCTTATCACTGGCCTCCCAGTTACGTCCTTTTGCATGTTTGTCTTTACGCTGATAGCTGCCTTTCCCTTTCTGATTCTTCTCAACGCGCTGTCGAAAAAGTGGATCGTGTAATAGTGCTTCGAGCGCATTGTCGTTGATTTTACCTTTTTGGTGCTGATAACGAGTCATCTGATCCTCCGGTTAGTAACGGCGCAACTATATTCCTTCTAGCGCAAAATTCAATCTCTGCTGCAACAAAGTTCGGCATGAGGTTCTTCACCTTTTTCCAGCGCTTCAAGAATTGAACAGCTAGCGCTGCTATGTACGTCTCCGCAGCAGGTTTCGGCTAAACGGTGCAATGAACGCTGAATGGTCTGCAGTTCGGCGATCATACCGTTCACTTCATCCAACCGCTTCGCCACGATAGCTTTTGATTCCTGACAAGTATGATGTTCCGGATCGACGCGTATTGACAATAAACCACGAATCGACGCTAAGCTGAAGCCGAGGTGGCGACCATAGCGAATAAAACGAAGCCGTTGTAAATCATCTTCGCTGTAAAGGCGAAAGCCGCCCTCGGTGCGTACTTCATGATTCATCATCTGCTGTTTTTCATAAAAGCGGATGGTGTCTGGCGTGACATCTGCCATTTTTGCTAGTTGGCCAATTCGGTACATGCTATTTATCCCGCTGCAGATGATGATGGATCACCTTACTATAATCACCGTGTAAGAAGTCGGTACTTATTCCTGCCTGTTGAAGTTTTATTTCTAATAGCGCTAAACGTTTTGTTAACTCACGTGACTTTACATCGTCAGGATCCAGTTTATGAAGCAGATCATTTAGCGCTAATGCTTCCCGACGCATTTCAAGTTCGGGCGGTAAGTATCCGGAGTTTTTTAACAACCGATATGCAGTACGTAACTCTGCTGGCACTCCGGTGTCATTATCTAATTGTAACGGTGCACCTTCGCCGGGCAGATTACTTAGTTCGCCTTTTTCCTGAGCTTCGCGAATATGCTGCTCAACAAGTTGATCGATTAGCCACATAAGAGAGTTCCTGACGCGTGTCTTAGCCATCAGCATAGCGAAAGGGGAGAAAATGGGAAGGAATTGCGGGCAATAAAAAACCCGCCGAAGCGGGTTTTTTACGATACTGCAAATTACTCTGCAGTAGCTTCTGCTTGAGCTTCTGGACGATCAACCAGCTCGATGTAAGCCATCGGAGCGTTGTCACCAGCACGGAAGCCACACTTCAAAATGCGAGTGTAACCACCTGCACGGCTCGCGAAACGCGGGCCCAGCTCGTTAAACAGTTTTGCCACGATCTCGTTATCACGAGTGCGGGCGAATGCCAGACGACGATTAGCTACGCTGTCGGTCTTGGCAAGAGTAATCAGCGGCTCAACTACGCGGCGCAGCTCTTTGGCTTTCGGCAGAGTCGTCTTAATGATCTCATGACGAACCAGAGAACCAGCCATGTTGCGGAACATAGCCTGACGATGGCTGCTGTTGCGGTTCAGTTGACGACCACTCTTACGATGGCGCATGACCTTATCCTTCTCAGTGAAACCTTAACCTGTGATCCGGTTATTCATCAGCAATGCTTGCTGGTGGCCAGTTTTCCAGGCGCATGCCCAGAGACAAACCACGTGAAGCAAGCACATCTTTAATCTCGGTAAGAGATTTTTTACCCAGGTTAGGCGTTTTAAGCAGCTCAACCTCGGTACGCTGTACCAGATCACCGATGTAGTGGATAGCTTCTGCCTTAAGGCAGTTAGCAGAGCGGACAGTCAATTCCAGATCGTCAACAGGGCGCAGCAGGATCGGATCGAATTCTGGTTTCTCTTCTTTCACTTCCGGCTGACGTACATCACGTAAGTCAACGAAAGCTTCCAGTTGTTCTGCCAGGATGGTAGCCGCACGACGAATCGCCTCTTCAGGATCGATTGTGCCGTTAGTTTCCATTTCGATGACCAGCTTGTCCAGGTCGGTACGCTGTTCTACACGCGCTGCTTCAACATTGTAGGCGATACGGTCTACAGGGCTGTAGCAAGCGTCAACCAACAGACGGCCGATTGGGCGCTCATCTTCTTCCGAATGAATTCGGGCAGAAGCCGGCACATAACCACGACCACGCTGAACTTTGATGCGCATACTAATAGATGCGTTTTCATCGGTCAGGTGGCAGATCACATGCTGCGGCTTGACGATTTCAACATCACCGTCGTGGGTGATGTCGGCTGCAGTCACAGGGCCAATGCCAGATTTATTCAGAGTAAGGATGACTTCATCTTTACCTTGAACTCTTACCGCCAACCCTTTCAGGTTAAGCAGGATTTCCAGGATATCTTCCTGTACGCCCTCTTTGGTGGAGTACTCATGAAGCACACCATCAATCTCAACCTCGGTCACCGCGCAACCCGGCATGGAAGAAAGCAGAATACGGCGCAGTGCGTTACCAAGAGTATGGCCAAAGCCACGCTCTAACGGCTCAAGGGTCACCTTGGCGTGCGTCGAACTCACTTGCTCGATATCTACCAGGCGCGGTTTTAGAAACTCTGTCACAGAACCCTGCATTGTGTCCTCTCTTTGGTACTAAGCTTTACTTAGAGTAAAGCTCGACGATCAGGTGTTCGTTAATGTCCGCAGACAGATCAGTACGTTCAGGAATACGCTTGAACACACCTTCCATCTTAGTAGCATCAACTTCCAGCCAGGTTGGCTTTTCACGCTGCTCAGCCAGCTCCAGAGCGGCCTTCACGCGAGATTGCTGTTTGGCTTTCTCACGGATGCTTACGACATCATTCGGAGATACCTGATAAGAAGCGATGTTAACAACGCGACCGTTCACCAGGATAGATTTGTGGCTAACCAGCTGACGTGCTTCTGCACGAGTGGCGCCAAAGCCCATACGGTAAACAACGTTATCCAGACGACCTTCCAGCAGGGCCAGCAGGTTTTCACCTGTGTTGCCTTTCAGACGTGCTGCTTCTTTATAATAGTTACGGAACTGACGCTCCAGCACGCCGTACATACGACGAACTTTCTGCTTTTCACGCAACTGGCCGCCGTAGTCAGACAGACGCGGTTTACGCGCACCATGCTGACCAGGTGGTTGTTCAATTTTGCACTTGGTATCGATCGCGCGAACGCCAGACTTAAGGAATAAGTCGGTACCCTCACGACGGCTCAGCTTGAGCTTAGGACCCAAATATCTTGCCATTTTCTTTCTCCAACTAACCTAAAAACGGGCGTTAAACGCGACGTTTTTTCGGCGGACGACAACCGTTGTGAGGGATTGGAGTCACATCAGTAATATTAGTGATGCGGAAACCAGCAGCGTTCAGAGCACGAATTGTTGATTCGCGACCTGGACCCGGACCCTTAACCATAACTTCCAGATTCTTAATACCGTAATCTTTCACTGCTTCTGCACAGCGCTCTGCAGCTACCTGAGCAGCAAACGGAGTAGATTTACGTGAACCGCGGAAACCGGAACCACCGGCGGTTGCCCAACCCAGTGCGTTACCCTGACGATCCGTAATGGTAACGATGGTGTTGTTAAAAGATGCATGGACATGAGCCACGCCATCTGAGACTTGTTTTCTTACACGCTTACGTGCACGAACTGGTGCCTTTGCCATTATTTACTCACCCCGATTATTTCTTGATCGGTTTACGCGGACCCTTACGGGTACGTGCATTGGTCTTAGTACGCTGACCGCGAACTGGCAGACCACGACGATGGCGTAAACCACGATAGCAACCAAGGTCCATAAGACGCTTGATGCTCAGGGTGATTTCACGGCGCAGATCACCTTCAACAACGAATTTACCAACTGCTTCACGCAGCTGTTCAATTTGTTCTTCAGACAGCTCTCTGATCTTAACATTTTCAGCAATACCCGTTGAAGCGCAGATGGCTTTAGAACGAGTTTTACCGATACCGAAGATCGAAGTTAATGCGATAACGGTATGTTTTTGATCAGGAATGTTAATGCCTGCTATACGGGCCACTATGCACTCCTATAATTAAACAAATGCGTCCCATGCTGAAAAGCCCGTTTTCAGGATACTCAAATGGTAACGCATCGACATACAAAAGATTGGCTGGCTAATCTAGCCAGCTCAACCCGACTTTGCAAGAAAAATATGTGACAATATCAGCCTTGGCGCTGTTTATGCTTTGGCTCGGCGCTGCAGATCACACGTACGACACCGTCGCGGCGAATGATTTTGCAGTTACGACATAATTTCTTGACGGAAGCACGAACTTTCATTTTTACTCTCCGTAACTTCTCAAGCACCCGAATTAACGGCCATAGCCCTTCAGGTTAGCTTTCTTCAATGCAGACTCGTACTGACTCGACATCATCAGAGTTTGCACTTGAGCCATAAAGTCCATGATGACGACCACTACAATGAGCAGCGATGTACCGCCAAAGTAGAATGGAACTTTCATAGCATCACGCATGAACTCCGGGATCAGGCAGATAAAAGTAATATACAGTGCGCCGATTAAGGTCAAACGTGTCATTACTTTATCGATGTACTTCGCCGTTTGCTCTCCCGGACGAATTCCCGGTACGAATGCACCAGACTTCTTCAGGTTATCTGCTGTTTCACGTGGGTTGAATACCAACGCCGTGTAGAAGAAACAGAAGAAGATGATTGCAGTCGCATAGAGTAGCACATAAAGCGGCTGTCCTGGTTGCAAATACAGCGAAATTGTTGTCAGCCAGTTCCAACCGGTACCGCCCCCGAACCATGATGCTATGGTCGCTGGGAACAGAATAATGCTGGAAGCAAAAATAGCTGGGATTACGCCCGCCATGTTCACTTTCAACGGTAAATGTGTGCTCTGTGCAGCATATACACGACGACCTTGCTGACGTTTAGCGTAGTTGACCACAATGCGGCGCTGGCCACGCTCGACGAAAATAACAAAGAACGTCACTGCAAATACTAGAACTGCAACCAACAGCAACAGAAGGAAGTGCAGGTCACCTTGCCGCGCTTGCTCGATGGTATGGCCAATGGCCGGCGGGAGGCCCGCAACAATACCTGCGAAGATAATGATCGAGATACCGTTGCCGATACCTCGTTCAGTAATCTGTTCGCCCAGCCACATCAGGAACATTGTCCCGGTAACCAGACTTACAACAGCGGTAAAGTAGAATGCAAAGCCTGGATTCATTACCAGTCCCTGCATTCCAGGCATATTCGGTAAACCGGTAGCAATACCGATCGACTGGAATACAGCCAGAACCAGTGTGCCGTAGCGAGTGTACTGGCTAATCTTACGACGACCAGCTTCACCCTCTTTCTTAATCTCAGCTAACGCTGGATGAACCACCGTCAGCAGCTGGATAATAATAGAGGCCGAAATATACGGCATAATACCCAGTGCGAAGATTGAGGCACGACTGAGAGCACCACCAGAGAACATGTTGAACATTTCAATGATGGTGCCACGCTGTTGCTCAAGCAGTTTGGCAAGTACAGTGGCATCGATACCGGGGATTGGAATAAAAGAGCCAATTCGGAAGACAATGAGTGCACCGATTACAAACAACAGTCTGCGCTTCAGTTCACCAAAGCCACCTTTGGCACTTTGAAAATCTAATCCCGGTTGCTTTGCCATCTGCTACTTATTCCTCGATTTTACCGCCAGCAGCTTCGATTGCAGCACGAGCACCTTTGGTGACACGCAGACCGCGAACCGTTACCGGTGCAGAAACTTCACCAGAAAGAATCACTTTCGCGAATTCAATCTGAACACCGATAATATTGGCCGCTTTCAGCGTATTCAGGTCAACAATACCGCCTTCAACTTTCGCCAGATCAGACAGACGAACTTCTGTGGTGATCATTGCTTTGCGAGAGGTGAAACCGAATTTCGGCAGACGACGGTACAGAGGCATCTGACCACCCTCGAAACCGCGACGTACGCCACCGCCAGAACGAGAGTTCTGACCTTTGTGACCACGACCACCAGTTTTACCGAGGCCAGAACCGATACCACGACCCAGACGCTTAGAAGCGTGTTTAGACCCTTCGGCCGGAGACAGAGTGTTTAAACGCATCTCTTACTCCTCCACTTTCAGCATGTAGGAAATCGCGTTAATCATACCGCGTACAGCAGGCGTGTCTTCACGCTCAACGGTGTGATTGATGCGACGCAGACCCAAGCCAACCAGAGTCGCTTTGTGCTTAGGCAGGCGGCCGATTGAACTGCGGGTTTGTGTAATTTTAATAGTCTTAGCCATCGTGATTACCCCAGAATTTCTTCAACGGATTTACCACGCTTGGCAGCGACCATTTCCGGAGAATTCATATTGCCCAGGCCATCGATAGTTGCACGAACCACGTTAATCGGGTTTGTAGAACCATACGCTTTAGCCAAAACGTTATGTACTCCAGCGACTTCTAAAACGGCGCGCATTGCACCACCGGCGATAATACCGGTACCTTCAGAAGCCGGCTGCATGAACACACGAGAACCTGTGTGAGCACCTTTAACAGGGTGCTGCAGAGTTCCGTGAGTCAGCGCGACGTTAATCATATTGCGACGGGCTTTCTCCATCGCTTTCTGGATCGCTGCTGGAACTTCACGCGCTTTACCGTAACCAAAACCAACGCGGCCGTTACCATCACCCACTACAGTCAGTGCGGTGAAGGAGAAAATACGACCACCTTTTACAGTTTTAGATACACGGTTTACCGCGATCAGTTTTTCCTGCAGTTCGCCAGCTTGTTTCTCGATGTTTGACATCTTAGACCTCTACCTTAGAACTGAAGGCCAGCTTCACGGGCAGCATCTGCCAGTGCCTGGACACGACCATGATATTGGAACCCGGAACGGTCGAAAGAGACATTTTTGATGCCTTTCTCAACAGCGCGCTCAGCCAGAGCTTTACCTACAGCTGCAGCGGCGTCTTTGTTACCGGTATACTTCAGTTGTTCGGCAATAGCTTTTTCTACAGTAGAAGCAGCAACCAGAACTTCGGAACCGTTCGGGGCGATCACCTGTGCGTAAATATGACGCGGGGTACGATGTACCACCAGGCGAGTAGCACCCAGCTCTTTGAGCTTGCGACGTGCACGGGTCGCACGACGGATACGAGCAGATTTCTTATCCATAGTGTTACCTTACTTCTTCTTAGCCTCTTTGGTACGCACGACTTCGTCGGCGTAACGAACACCCTTGCCTTTGTAAGGCTCAGGACGACGGTAGGCGCGCAGATCAGCTGCAACCTGACCAATCAGCTGTTTATCAGCGCCTTTCAGCACGATCTCAGTCTGAGTTGGACATTCAGCAGTGATGCCGGCCGGCAGTGCATGGTCAACAGGGTGAGAGAAGCCAAGGGCCAAGCTCACAGAGTTGCCTTTAACAGCTGCACGATAACCAACACCAACCAGTTGCAGCTTCTTGGTGAAGCCTTCGGTAACACCGATAACCATGCCGTTCAGCAATGCACGAGCAGTACCTGCTTGTGCCCAACCATCCGCATAACCTTCGCGTGGAGCGAAAGTCAGGGCGTTGTCTGCTTGCTTAACTTCTACAGCACTGTTGATAGTACGAGTCAGCTCGCCGTTTTTGCCTTTAATCGAAACTTCCTGACCGTTGAGTTTTACCTCTACGCCCGCAGGAACAACGACAGGTGCTTTTGCAACACGAGACATTTTATCCTCCGATTACGCTACGTAGCAGATAATTTCGCCACCAAGACCAGCTTGGCGCGCTGCACGATCAGTCATGACACCTTTAGAAGTAGAAATTACAGCAATGCCCAGCCCAGCCATAACTTTTGGCAGCTCATCTTTTTTCTTATAGATGCGCAGACCTGGACGGCTAACACGCTGAATGCTTTCTACAACAGACTTACCCTGGAAATACTTAAGTGTTACTTCCAGTTCAGACTTGATGTCGCCTTCGATTTTAAAATCTTCAATATAGCCTTCTTCCTTCAGCACGTTGGCAATTGCCACTTTCAGCTTGGAGGAAGGCATAGAGACCGCAACTTTGTTCGCGGCCTGACCGTTACGGATACGGGTCAGCATATCCGCGATCGGATCTTGCATGCTCATCTGTGTTACTCCCGTGATTCAAATGGTGACAATTACCAGCTAGCCTTTTTAAGGCCCGGGATCTCACCGCGCATTGCGGCTTCACGGACCTTGATACGGCTCAACCCAAACTTCCGCAGGAAACCGTGCGGACGACCTGTCTGACGGCAGCGGTTACGCTGACGTGAAGGGCTGGAATCACGCGGCAGACTCTGCAGCTTGAGAACGGCATTCCAACGGTCTTCGTCGGAAGCGTTCACATCAGAAATGATCGCTTTCAGTTCAACACGTTTAGCGAAGAACTTGTCTGCTAATTTCACACGCTTAACTTCGCGTGCTTTCATAGATTGCTTAGCCATTAAGTAACCCTGCCTTACTTGCGGAACGGGAATTCAAAGGCAGCCAGCAGAGCACGGCCTTCATCATCAGATTTCGCAGTAGTGGTAATGGTAATATCCAAACCACGAACGCGATCGACTTTGTCATAATCGATCTCTGGGAAGATGATCTGCTCACGAACGCCCATGCTGTAGTTACCACGACCGTCGAAAGACTTCGCAGATAAACCACGGAAGTCACGGATACGCGGTACAGCAATAGTGATCAGACGCTCAAAGAACTCCCACATGCGCTCGCCGCGCAGAGTTACTTTACAGCCGATCGGATAGCCCTGACGGATTTTGAAGCCTGCAACTGATTTGCGTGCTTTGGTGATCAGCGGTTTTTGACCGGAGATTGCTGCCAGATCAGCTGCTGCATTATCCAGCAGTTTCTTGTCAGCGATCGCTTCACCAACACCCATGTTCAGGGTGATCTTCTCGACCCGAGGGACTTGCATGACAGAATTGTAGCCGAACTCTGTCATGAGTTTCTGGACTACTTCGTCTTTGTAGTAATCATGCAGTTTCGCCATCGTACTACTCCAAATTACTTGATAGTTTCGCTATTAGACTTGAAGAAACGGACTTTTTTGCCGTCTTCGAATCTAAAGCCTACACGGTCAGCCTTGCCGGTTGCCGCATTGAAGAGTGCAACGTTGGAAGCCTGAATTGCAGCCTCTTTCTCAACGATGCCACCTGGTTGGTTCAGGGCCGGGACCGGCTTCTGATGTTTCTTAACCAGGTTAATACCTTCAACGATGACCTTACCAGAAGTCAGGACATTCTTTACTTTACCGCGTTTACCTTTGTCTTTGCCGGTAAGCACGATAACTTCGTCGTTACGACGGATTTTCGCTGCCATTGCTCGCTCCTTAGAGTACTTCTGGTGCCAGAGAGATAATTTTCATGAACTTTTCAGTACGAAGTTCACGAGTTACCGGCCCAAAAATACGCGTACCGATAGGTTGCTCGCTGTTATTATTTAAAATAACGCATGCATTACCATCGAAGCGAATGACAGAACCGTCCGGGCGACGAACACCCTTCCTGGTGCGCACCACTACCGCTTTCAGGACATCACCTTTTTTCACCTTGCCACGAGGAATTGCTTCCTTGATGGTCACTTTGATGATATCGCCGACGCCTGCGTAGCGACGGTGCGAGCCACCCAGAACCTTGATACACATTACGCGACGTGCACCGGAGTTGTCGGCGACGTTCAGCATAGTCTGTTCTTGGATCATTTTAGTGCTCCGCTAATGTCAACTACTACTTCGGGACCCAAACCTCAGGTCGTTAAAAAGCCCCATAATTGAGGGCGCGGCATTATAACACCGGTTCTCGCACATGGGTAGAAAAAATGAACGGCTCAGACGAGCCGTTCATTTTATTTTTTAGAGGAAGCGGATTCTATTACAGAACCGCTTTCTCTACAACGCGAACTAACGTCCAAGACTTAGTCTTAGACAGCGGACGAGTTTCGCGGATTTCAACCACGTCACCAATACCGCATTCGTTGTTCTCGTCATGGATGTGCAGCTTAGTCGTACGCTTGATGAATTTACCGTAGATCGGGTGTTTCACGACACGTTCGATAGCAACAACTGCAGATTTCTGCATTTTGTCACTAATAACACGACCCTGCAGAGTACGGATTTTATCGGTCATTACGCCGCCTTCTCAGTCAGTAAAGTCTTAACACGTGCAACATTACGGCGCACTTCTTTCAGCAGATGGGTTTGCTGAAGTTGGCCGGATGCCGCTTGCATGCGCAGGTTAAACTGCTCACGCAGCAGGTTAAGTAGCTCAGTGTTCAGCTCTTCAACGCTTTTTTCACGCAGCTCATTTGCTTTCATTACATCACCGTCTTAGTAACAAAGGTGGTTTTGATAGGCAGTTTTGCTGCTGCCAGCTTGAAGGCTTCACGGGCCAGCTCTTCCGGAACGCCGTCCATTTCATACAGGACTTTACCCGGTTGAATGAGGGCAACCCAATACTCCACGTTACCCTTACCTTTACCCATACGCACTTCCAGCGGCTTCTCGGTAATTGGTTTGTCCGGGAATACACGGATCCAAATTTTACCTTGACGCTTAACTGCACGGGTCATAGCACGACGTGCTGCTTCGATCTGACGAGCAGTCAGACGACCACGGCCAACAGCTTTCAGACCGAAAGTACCGAAGCTGACATCCGTACCTTGCGCCAGACCACGGTTGCGGCCTTTGTGCACTTTACGGAATTTCGTACGCTTTGGTTGTAACATCAGCGACTCTCCTTACTTACGGCCTTTACGCTGCTGCTTTTTAGGTTGAGCAGCCGGTTCCGGTTGTTCAACAGCAGCCATACCACCCAGGATCTCGCCTTTGAAGATCCATACCTTAACGCCGATTACACCATAAGTGGTGTGCGCTTCAGAGGTGTTGTAGTCAATGTCTGCACGCAGTGTGTGCAACGGTACGCGACCTTCACGGTACCATTCGGTACGTGCGATCTCGGCACCGCCCAAACGGCCGCTGACTTCGACTTTAATACCCTTCGCGCCCAGACGCATTGCGTTCTGTACAGCACGCTTCATAGCACGACGGAACATCACACGACGCTCCAGCTGTGAAGTGATGCTATCAGCAACCAATTTAGCGTCCAGTTCCGGCTTACGGACTTCGGCGATGTTGATCTGTGCAGGAACGCCAGCGATTTTCGCGACGACCGTACGCAGTTTTTCTACGTCTTCACCTTTCTTACCGATAACGATACCCGGGCGAGCAGTGTGAATAGTCACACGGATGCTCTTAGCCGGACGCTCGATAACGATACGAGATACAGACGCTTTAGCCAGTTCCTTAGTCAGGAACTGACGGACTTTAAAATCGCTGTCCAGGTTGTCAGCGAATTCTTTGGTGTTCGCAAACCAGGTAGAGTTCCATGGTTTTACAATACCCAGGCGAATACCATTAGGATGTACTTTCTGACCCATTGCTAGTCTCCAGAGTCTCAGCGATCGGACACAACCACAGTAATGTGGCTGGTGCGCTTCAGGATGCGATCTGCACGACCTTTCGCACGCGGCATAATGCGCTTCATGCTTGGGCCTTCGTCTACGAAGATTTTCGCGACTTTCAGATCGTCGATATCAGCGCCATCGTTGTGTTCGGCGTTCGCAATGGCAGATTCCAGGACTTTCTTAACCAACACAGCAGCTTTCTTGTTGGTGTAGGTCAGAATATCCAGAGCCTGCGACACTTTCTTACCGCGAATCAGGTCTGCCACCAGGCGAACCTTCTGAGCAGAAGAACGAGCATGGCGATGTTGAGCAATAGTTTCCATCTCTTCCTCCTACTTATTTCTTCTTGGCTTTCTTATCTGCAGCATGGCCGCGATAAGTACGTGTCGGTGCAAATTCACCCAGTTTGTGGCCGACCATTTCGTCGGAAACAAAGACAGGAACGTGCTGACGACCATTATGGACAGCGATGGTCAAACCGATCATGTTAGGGAAGATCGTTGAACGACGGGACCAAGTGCGCAGGGGCTTCTTGTCACCGCTTTCCACCGCTTTCTCTACCTTCTTCAGCAAGTGCAGGTCAATAAAAGGACCTTTCTTGAGAGAACGTGGCATGGCTTATCCTCTAAAATTATTTGCTACGGCGACGTACGATAAATTTATCAGTACGCTTGTTGCTACGGGTCTTCTTACCTTTGGTCTGAACGCCCCACGGAGTTACCGGGTGCTTACCAAAGTTACGACCTTCACCACCACCGTGCGGGTGATCGACTGGGTTCATCGCAGTACCGCGAACGGTAGGACGAACACCACGCCAACGGGTTGCACCAGCTTTACCCAGCACGCGCAGCATGTGCTCAGAGTTGCCGACTTCGCCGAGAGTTGCACGACATTCGGATTCAACTTTGCGCATTTCGCCTGAACGCAGACGCAGGGTAACGTAGGAACCTTCACGCGCAACGATCTGCACGTAAGTACCAGCTGAGCGAGCAATCTGACCGCCTTTGCCTGGTTTCATTTCTACGTTATGAACGGTAGAACCCACCGGGATGTTACGCATCGGCAGGGTGTTACCTGCTTTAATCGCAGCATCAACGCCAGATTGAATCTGATCGCCGGCTTTCAGGCCTTTAGGGGCCAGGATGTAACGGCGCTCGCCATCTTTGTACAGAACCAGTGCGATGTTCGCAGAACGGTTCGGATCGTACTCAAGACGCTCAACAACTGCTGGGATACCATCTTTGTTGCGTTTGAAGTCAACAATACGGTAAGCCTGCTTGTGACCACCACCGATATGACGGGTAGTGATACGACCATTGTTGTTACGACCACCGGATTTGCTGTTTTTTTCTACCAGCGGGGCAAATGGTTTGCCCTTGTGCAGCTCTGGGTTCACCACTTTAACTACGTGACGACGACCCGGAGATGTCGGTTTACATTTAACAACTGCCATTGTCTTTCTCCTCCGACTTACTCAGCGCCGCCGACGAAGTCCAGATTCTGGCCTTCCTTCAGGGTGACGTAAGCTTTTTTCCAGTCGCTACGACGACCGATACGCTGTCCGTGACGCTTAACTTTCCCTTTAACTACCAGGGTGTTTACGTCTTTAACTTCCACTTCGAACAGTTTCTCAACAGCAGCAACGATCTCTGCTTTGGTCGCGTCTTTAGCAACTTTGAGAACGATGGTATTGGTTTTTTCCATCGCAGTAGATGCTTTTTCTGATACGTGCGGTGCACGCACTACTTTCAGCAGACGTTCTTCACGGATCATGCCAGCATCTCCTCAACTTGCTTAACTGCTTCCGCAGTCATAACGACTTTGTCGAAGGCGATCAGGCTAACTGGGTCGATGCCCGCTGCATCACGCACGTCAACCTTGTACAGGTTACGCGCAGCCAGGAACAGATTCTCATCCAGTTCACCGGTGATGATCAGCACATCTTGCAGCGCCATGTCTTTCAGTTTCTGTACCAGCAGCTTAGTTTTAGGTGCTTCTACAGAGAACGTCTCGACAACGATCAGACGGTCCTGACGTACCAGCTCGGACAGGATGCTTTTCAGCGCGCCGCGGTACATCTTTTTGTTAACTTTTTGACTGTGGTCCTGCGGACGTGCAGCGAAGGTCACGCCACCTGAACGCCAGATTGGGCTCTTTACAGAACCTGCACGCGCACGGCCGGTACCTTTCTGGCGCCAAGGCTTTTTGCCTGAACCAGTAACTTCAGCACGAGTCTTCTGCGCACGAGTACCCTGACGAGCACCAGCGGCATAAGCAACAACAACCTGGTGAACCAGCGCTTCGTTGAAATCACGACCGAAGGTAGTTTCGGAAACAGTCAGCGCGCTCTGCGCGTCTTTCAGTACTAATTCCATTGCTATCCCCTTACGCCTTCACAGCTGGTTTAACAATCAGATCGCACCCAGTTGCACCCGGGACGCCACCTTTGACCAGCAGCAGGTTGCGCTCAGCGTCAACACGTACTACTTCCAGGCTCTGAACGGTTACGCGCTCATTACCCAGCTGACCAGCCATTTTCTTGCCTTTGAACACTTTGCCCGGAGTCTGGTTCTGACCGATAGAACCCGGAACGCGGTGTGACAAGGAGTTACCGTGTGTAGCGTCCTGGGTACGGAAGTTCCAGCGCTTAACGGTACCTGCGAAACCTTTACCTTTAGAGGTACCGGTAACGTCTACTTTTTTAACGTCAGCGAAAATTTCAACACTGATGCTCTGGCCAACAGAGAAATCTTCACCTTCGGTGCGGAATTCCCACAGACCACGGCCAGCGTCAACGCCAGCTTTAGCAAAATGACCTGCTTCAGGCTTGCTCACACGGCTTGCTTTTTTAGCACCGGTGGTAACCTGGATAGCTTGGTAACCATCGTTGTCCAGGCCTTTAACCTGAGTAACGCGGTTTGCTTCAACTTCGATAACGGTTACTGGGATTGAAACGCCATCTTCAGTGAAGATGCGGGTCATACCCACTTTTTTACCGACTAAACCAATCATTGTATCAACCTCTCAATCGCTCGATGACCTGATTAACCCAGGCTGATCTGCACGTCAACACCGGCAGCCAGGTCCAGACGCATCAGAGCATCAACGGTTTTTTCAGTTGGCTCAACGATGTCTACCAGACGCTTGTGAGTGCGGATTTCGTACTGATCACGCGCGTCTTTGTTAACGTGCGGAGAGATCAGAACGGTAAAACGCTCTTTGCGGGTTGGCAGCGGGATCGGACCACGTACCTGCGCACCAGTGCGCTTGGCAGTCTCAACGATTTCCGCGGTTGATTGATCGATCAGGCGATGATCAAACGCTTTAAGACGGATACGGATTCTTTGGTTCGACATGAGACCAAGGCTCCAAACATTTTATAAACGAAAAGAATTACTACCCACATCCATTACGATTGATGGAGGAGTGTAATCGTTCAGCATATAACTCCCCAATTGGGAGTATTGTTAGGCGATACATGAACTGCTATCCCCTGCGATTCTGCTCGAATCGCGCCGCACCAATATCGGCAGGCCCGCGCATTATACTTAGATCTGTTTAGGAAGCAACCCGTGTTGTGTTTTTAACCACATCAATCTGGCTTCTGACCAAAAAAAAACCGCGACATTCGTTTTTGATTGTCGCGGGCTTGAGTGGAATTACTTATTGGCATCAGGCTAGTGTTCGTTTTGTTCTTTTAATTGAGACTGAAGATAATTTTGCAGGCCGAGCTTTCTTACCAGTTCGAGTTCGGTTTCCAACCAATCTATGTGACCCTCCTCTTCCGTAAGAATCTCAATCATCATGTCTCTGCTGACATAGTCATGAACCTTGTCAGCATAGGCTATCGCTTCCCGCAAATCCTTTGCGCCTTCCAGTTCTAATGACAGGTCAGACTGCAGCATTTCCGGCACGTCTTCGCCGATGCGCAGTCGGCCGAGATCTTGCAGATTTGGAATCCCTTCAAGAAAAAGAATCCGTTCAATGTACTTATCGGCATGCTTCATTTCATCGATTGACTCGTGATACTCAACATCGTTGAGTCGCATCAAGCCCCAATTTTTAAACATACGCGCATGAAGAAAGTACTGATTGATTGCAACCAGCTCATTTCCCAGCAATTTATTGAGATAACTTATGATTTTACCGTCGCCCTTCATTTTGTATCCTCCGCTTCCAACTACATAAATCGTAGATGCGGTTAGAAGGAAGTCAAAAAAACGCGACAGTTATTGTGGTTATTGCGGAAGTAAGATTACGCAGTCACGCTATCTCTTTATACAACGGAACATTTTGCAGTTCATCTTCCATGATCTCCCGGGCAAAGCGCACGCACTTGCCACACTGTTTGCCAATCGGAACCAACTGACGCAAGTGCTGCATGGATTTAGGTTGATAGCGGCGAATCACTTCGCGAAGAGTTTTATCACTCACGGCATTACACAAGCAGACGTACATTTACTGCGAACTCCCGTACAATTTATGATCAAATTGTAAATGAGAATGGTTTTTATTTCAAACGCAGCTTTTATGTGGGATTAATCGAAACGGCGGAATTCAGACATAAAAAAAGAGCACCGAAGTGCTCTTTTCCTGCTGCGGTGGCTACCTGAGCAGCCACCGACATTAACGCAATTAAGCGATAATTGTAGCAACAACACCCGCACCAACAGTACGGCCGCCTTCACGGATAGCGAAGCGCAAGCCTTCATCCATCGCGATTGGGTGGATCAGCTCAACGGTCATCTGAACGTTGTCGCCTGGCATTACCATCTCAACGCCTTCTGGCAGCTCAACGTTGCCGGTCACGTCAGTGGTACGGAAGTAGAACTGTGGACGATAGCCTTTGAAGAACGGAGTATGACGGCCGCCTTCATCTTTAGACAGAACGTACACTTCTGAAGTGAACTTGGTATGCGGCTTGATTGAAGCCGGCTTAGCCAGAACCTGGCCACGCTGGATATCTTCACGCTTAATACCACGCAGCAGAACGCCGCAGTTCTCGCCTGCCTGACCCTGGTCCAGCAGTTTGCGGAACATTTCAACGCCGGTACAGGTAGACTTAACAGTCGCCTTGATACCAACGATTTCAACTTCGTCGCCCACTTTAACGATACCGCGCTCAACACGACCGGTAACAACAGTACCACGGCCTGAGATTGAGAATACGTCTTCGATTGGCAGCAGGAACGGCAGGTCGATTGCACGTACTGGCTCTGGGATGTAGGTATCCAGATGCTCAGCCAGTTCAATGATCTTAGCTTCCCACTCTGCTTCGCCTTCCAGCGCTTTCAGAGCAGAACCACGAACGATTGGCGTGTCGTCGCCTGGGAAGTCATATGCTGACAGCAGGTCACGTACTTCCATCTCAACCAGTTCCAGCAGCTCTTCATCATCAACCATGTCGCACTTGTTCAGGAACACGATGATGTAAGGAACGCCAACCTGACGACCCAGCAGGATGTGCTCACGGGTCTGAGGCATAGGGCCATCAGTCGCAGCAACAACCAGGATCGCGCCGTCCATCTGCGCAGCACCGGTGATCATGTTTTTCACATAGTCGGCGTGGCCTGGGCAGTCAACGTGCGCATAGTGGCGAGTCGGGGTTTCATATTCAACGTGAGAAGTGTTGATGGTGATACCACGTGCTTTCTCTTCTGGCGCCTTATCGATCTCGTCGAATTTGCTTGCCTTACCGCCGTAGGTTTTAGCCAGAACGGTAGTGATTGCTGCAGTCAGGGTGGTTTTACCGTGGTCGACGTGACCGATGGTGCCCACGTTTACGTGCAGTTTGTTACGCTGAAATTGCTCTTTCGCCATGGCGATAATTCCTTACGTTGTGCCTTCATGAGTCATGAAGGCATCAGTTCACAATTTTTAAACCGTAGCTTATTTGCTACGAGCTTCAATAACGGCTTGAGCGACGTTGTTCGGCGCATCATCGTACTTCAGGAACTCCATGGAGTAAGAAGCACGGCCTTTGGTCAGAGAACGCAGCTGGGTTGCATATCCGAACATTTCAGACAGCGGAACTTCAGCATGGATCTGAACGCCAGTAGCGTTAGATTCCTGTCCTTTGAGCATACCACGACGACGGCTAAGGTCACCGATAACGTCACCGGTGTTCTCTTCCGGAGTCTCTACTTCAACCTTCATGATTGGCTCAAGCAGCACAGGTTGTGCTTTCTTAAAGCCATCTTTAAAGGCCAAAGAAGCAGCCAGTTTAAACGCTAGCTCTGAGGAGTCGACATCATGGTATGAACCGAAGTGCAGACGAACACCCAGATCGACTACCGGATAACCGGCCAGAGGACCTGACTTCAGCTGCTCCTGGAGACCTTTATCAACCGCAGGGATGTATTCAGTTGGAATCACACCGCCCTTGATATCGTTGACAAATTCGTAACCTTTCGGGTTAACGCCCGGCTCCAGTGGGTACATGTCGATAACAACATGACCATACTGACCACGACCACCAGACTGCTTGGCGTGTTTACCTTCGATGTCGGTAACTTTCGCGCGAATTGCTTCACGGTAAGCAACCTGAGGTTTACCGACGTTCGCTTCAACGTTGAATTCACGCTTCATACGGTCAACGATGATGTCGAGGTGCAGCTCACCCATACCAGCGATGATGGTCTGGTTGGTTTCTTCATCAGTCCATACGCGGAATGATGGATCTTCCTTCGCCAGACGACCCAGAGCCAGACCCATTTTTTCCTGGTCAGCTTTGGTTTTCGGCTCAACGGCGATAGAGATTACCGGCTCAGGGAATTCCATACGCTCAAGAATGATGACGTTATCTGGGTCACACAGGGTGTCACCAGTGGTCACGTCTTTCAGACCGATCGCCGCGGCGATATCGCCCGCGCGAACTTCCTTGATCTCTTCACGTTTGTTCGCGTGCATCTGAACAATACGGCCCAGACGCTCACGGTTTGACTTAACCGGGTTGAACACGGTGTCACCGGTGTTAACAACACCAGAGTAAACGCGGAAGAAGGTCAGGTTACCAACAAACGGGTCGGTAGCAATTTTGAACGCCAGTGCAGCAAACGGCTCTTTGTCATCAGAATGACGTTCAGCCGGCGTGTCTTTACCGTCGTCCAGCATACCGTTAATCGCGGTAACGTCAGTCGGTGCTGGCAGGTATTCAACAACCGCATCCAGCATCGCCTGAACACCTTTGTTCTTAAATGCAGAACCACAGGTCACCAGGATGATTTCGTTTTTCAGAACGCGCTTACGCAGAGAAGTTTTGATCTCTTCTTCAGTCAGTTCTTCACCGCCGAAGAATTTCTCCATCAGCTCATCAGAACCTTCAGCTGCGGCTTCAACCAGATTCGCACGCCATTCTTCAGCCAGTTCCTGCATATCAGCTGGGATGTCTTCGTAAACGAAGGTAACGCCCTGATCGGCATCGTTCCAGTTGATCGCTTTCATCTTCACCAGGTCAACAACGCCGGTGAAGCCTTCTTCTGCGCCGATAGCCAGCTGAAGTGGAACTGGGTTTGCACCCAAGCGCGCTTTCATCTGGTCAACAACTTTCAGGAAGTTAGCACCCATACGGTCCATTTTGTTAACGAACGCGATGCGTGGAACTTTATATTTGTTAGCCTGGCGCCATACGGTTTCAGACTGTGGCTGAACACCACCAACCGCACAGTAAACCATTACTGCGCCATCAAGCACACGCATAGAACGTTCAACTTCGATGGTGAAGTCAACGTGTCCCGGGGTGTCGATGATGTTTACGTGGTGTGGTTCAAACTGCTTAGCCATACCAGACCAGAAACAGGTAGTCGCAGCAGACGTGATGGTGATACCACGTTCCTGCTCCTGCTCCATCCAGTCCATGGTTGCTGCGCCGTCATGCACTTCACCGATTTTGTGGTTTACACCGGTGTAGAACAGAACACGTTCGGTAGTTGTAGTCTTACCGGCGTCGATGTGCGCACTGATACCAATGTTACGGTAGCGCTCAATGGGTGTTTTACGAGCCATTTGATTCCTCTGATTCTTAGACGTTCTAAGTTAAAAAAGCCCAGCAGGTGAGTCACTGGGACGCCCGCTGGGTTAATAACAACTACGTTGCTGTTACCAGCGGTAGTGTGCGAACGCCTTGTTGGCTTCAGCCATGCGGTGAACGTCTTCACGTTTCTTAACTGCAGTACCTTTGTTCTCTGCAGCATCAGAAAGTTCGTTCGCCAGGCGGAGAGCCATAGATTTATCACCGCGTTTACGAGCAGCTTCTACGATCCAACGCATTGCCAGGGCATTACGACGAACCGGACGGACTTCAACTGGAACCTGGTAGGTAGAACCACCAACGCGACGTGACTTAACTTCGACAGTCGGACGTACGTTTTCGAGAGCAACCTCGAACGCTTCCAGGCCATCTTTACCAGCGCGTTGAGCCAGGGTATCAAGCGCGGTATAGACGATAGATTCAGCAGTAGATTTTTTACCATCTACCATCAGGATATTTACAAATTTAGCCAGCAGCTCTGATCCGAACTTAGGATCCGGCAGAATTTTACGCTGACCAATGACGCGACGACGTGGCATGGAAATACTCCGTTGTTAATTCAGGATTGTCCAAAACTCTACGAGTTTAGTTTGACATTTAAGTTAAAACGTTTGGCCTTACTTAACGGAGAACCATTAAGCCTTTGGCTTCTTCACGCCGTACTTGGAGCGTGACTGCTTACGGTCTTTAACACCTGAGCAGTCCAGCGCGCCACGAACGGTGTGGTAACGCACACCTGGCAAGTCTTTAACACGACCGCCACGGATCAGGATCACGGAGTGCTCCTGCAGGTTATGACCTTCACCGCCGATGTAGGAGGTAACTTCAAAACCGTTAGTCAAACGCACACGGCAAACTTTACGCAGTGCTGAGTTTGGTTTTTTAGGGGTGGTGGTGTACACACGAGTACAAACACCACGTTTCTGCGGGCAAGCTTCCAGCGCAGGCACGTTGCTCTTTGCAACTTTGCGTACGCGTGGTTTGCGAACCAGCTGGTTAACTGTTGCCATTAAATAGCTCCTGGGATTTAGCTTTTTGCTTCGTAAACACGTAATAAATCGCCTCGTATTACTACGAGGAGGCAGAATTTTAGGGCTGTGTCAAAAGGGTGTCAAGAAATAACCAGGTTTTCGCTCTTACCAGGCCACTTGTTGTTGATGCTTCGCTGTCATAGCAACGAAACCAGTATAGTCCAAACGTGCTACTTTGGTCGAAATTTGCTCAGTCAGGCCGCGCGCCGCTACATCTTCTAGTAATACCCACAGCGTAGCCGGCGATGTGCTGAGCTTGGTTAACATCTGGCTGCCGGCCAAAGCGGCGGTCACGCCATCCTGCAACAAAAGCAGATCGTCGCCATCTTTCAATAGAAGCAGCAGGCTATCGAGATCGCATTGCCAGGGAGAGTGCAGCAGCGTGTAGAGCATAATCAGTTCTCAGAAACGAATAACACGATGATAGGTAGCAAGCTTCTCGCGCAGCGATGCAGCATCCAGCACCTCAGCAGCCAACACACGTTCAGCCGTCAAACTTTGGCCACGCGCCAGCAGCGAATCAGCGCAGATAAAACACTGGTCGATATCGTACAGCGCCAGTACGCCAAAGGTAGCGATATAGTTGCGCGCCAGAATCTGCTCGGGTTGTTGGTCGCGTTGGAGCTGCAGCACGCCATCACCGATAAAGAACAGACCGATATCCTCGCTTAACGCGCCTGTCGCCAGCACAGCATCCAGCCCTTCCCTGCCGGCGCTGCTGCCGTGCGGTGCCTGAGTAAACAGGAAGGCCACGCGGTTCATCAGAATTGCACCAGACGATCGCAGCCGAGCGCGGCTTCTGCCAGTGCGCCCAAACCGCTCAGTTCAAAACCTGGCTGCAGATTACTGCCCGCCAGTTGCAAGCGCGCCGCTTCCTGCGCATCCGTTACGCCACGTCGTAATGCTGCGGCCACACAGATGTTCAGCGCGGTGCCACTTTCAGCACGCAACTGCTGCCATTCACGTACCATATCCACCTCATCGCTCGCCGGCGCGCTAAGTTGGTTAGCATTTAACACGCCTTCACGATAAAAGAACACGCTCTCTAGCTGATGTCCGGCCTTTACTAGCGCGCGCGCAAACAATAGCGCACTGCTGGCATGTTGCGTGCCGTATGCCGGTCCGGTGACTAGCAACGTGTAGCGCATTAGCGATCCTGCCCCTGGAAATCACCGCTTTTAAACTGGCGAATGTAGAGATAAACCGTGTGCTTAGAAATATTGAGGCGATCGGCCACCTGGTTAATCGCGTCTTTAATATCGAAGATGCCCTTCTCATACATATTCAGCACGATCTGGCGATTTTTGGCATTGTTGGAGACGTTGCGATCAGCGCTTACTTCTTCAATCGCGAACTCAAGCGTCTGCATCACCAGATCTTCCACCGAACTGGCAAAATTGACGTTGGAATCCACCTGCTGCATTTCCGGTGGCATAAAGGTCGACATTATTTGCGAGAACGGGACGTCAAGGTTCATGTTGATGCACAGCAAGCCAATGACGCGCTGCTGGCGATTACGAATCGCAATAGTGACCGATTTCATCAGCACGCCGCTTTTCGCACGCGTGAAGTAGGCTCTGGACACATTGCTGTCTGCGCCGTGCATATCGTGCAGCATACGTAGCGCCAAATCGGTAATAGGCGAACCCACTTTGCGTCCGGTGTGTTCACCGTTAGCGATACGCACCGCGGAACACTTCAAATCTTCCAGGGAATGCAGCACGATTTCGCAGTGCGAGCCAATCAGCATCGCCAGGCCATCGACAACGGCTTCGTATGATTTGAGGATATCGTAGTCTGCTTGCTCGAACGGACGTTGCTCCAGTAAATCGAAGTCAGTCAGTTCACCGGGATTGAATGGATTAGACATCGAAGACATTACCCTAAATGGCTGGAGCCTGTCTCGACAGCATTGGGGCAGACTCATATTGTGATAATTGTGCAGGCGCTAGTCTGGCAAATGTCATGGTCTTTAGCCAGACCTTTACTCTCTTCTCCGAAATAAAAACGCCGCCCGCAGGCGGCGTGAGTAGAAAGTTCAGATTACTGTGCTTTCTGATCGCCAGCGACCGGAGCCTGTGCTTTCTCATCGGCCTTTGGTGCCGGCTTGATATCGAGCAGTTCAACATCGAACACCAGCGTGGAGTTAGCCGGAATACCCGGAACGCCATTTTTGCCGTAAGCCAGGTTCGGTGGAATCACCAGCTTGATCTTTCCGCCTTTCTTCACGTGCTTCAGACCTTCGGTCCAGCCCGGAATTACACCGTCCAGACGGAACGACAGCGGCTCACCGCGAGTATAAGAGTTATCGAACTCAGTACCGTCGATCAGCGTACCTTTGTAATTGACAACTACAGTGTCGCTGTCTTTTGGCGCGCTACCGGTACCTTCTTTCTCTACCTGATACAGCAGGCCAGATTCGGTTTTCTTCACGCCTTTTTCTTTCGCGAATTTGTCGGCGTAAGCAGAACCCTTATCGGAGTTCTCTTTCGCGTCTTTTTCCATCTTAGCCTGAGCAGCGCCTTTCACGCGGCCTTCAAAGGACTGCAGGGTTTGCTCGATCTCTTGATCAGAGAGTTTGCTCTTGCCGCCAAATGCGTCCTGAACACCCGCGATCAACTGATCTTTATCCAGTTTGATGCCCAGCTTCTCTTGTTCCTTCAGAGAGTTGTCCATGTAGCGACCGAGGGAGGCACCAAGCGCATAAGCTGATTGCTGGTCTTCGTTTTTGAAAGCAGCATTTTTCGGTGCTTGCGGCGCTGCCTGCGCAGCGTCTGCTGGAGCAGCGGCGGTTTCTGCTGCCATTGCCAGCGGTGCATTCAGCGCGAAGGCCATGGTGGTAGCTAACAATGTGACTTTAAACAGTGAATTCATCCTTTCTCCAAAACCGAAGCCTCTAACCTCGGGAATCATTGCGGACTGAGGCCCACACTATAACTTTACGTGGCAGCGGCGAACACTCCCACAATGTAATTACCCGTTCAACCTCCGACCTTTTTTGCTTCAGGAAGTTTCATCAGAGATATAGGCGTTATGCGTCGTTTCAATGCAGCATGGCGCGTTAAGATAAAATATCAGGTGATTCTGAAGCGAAAGGCCGTAGAATCACGCCCGAAACAGATTAATGCGCAGCACCGGAAGATGAGGAAAGATCATGCCGCAAATAGAATGGGAACAACGCCTTGAGGCGCTGGAAAGCAAACTGGCTTTTCAGGAATACACCATCGATCAGCTCAATCAAACGGTAGTTCAGCACGAGCTGGAGATGATCAGACTGCGTGAGCAGGTCCGTCTGTTAGTGGACAAGGTGAAAGATAGCGCGCCGTCGATGATCGCCTCGCAGTCTGAAGAGACCCCACCACCCCATTACTAAAAAGAAAGGCCACCCGAAGGTGGCCTCGCCAGCGTAGTACTGATTAGTGGCTGCAGCCGCAACCGCCAGTGCCACATCCGCCCTGGCCGTGATCGTGACCATGGTCGTGGTCATGATCGTGATGATGACCATCCGCGCCATGCACGTGGCCGTGGGCCAGCTCTTCTTCAGTCGCTGCGCGAATCGCCACAACTTCCACGTTGAAGTTCAGGTTCTGACCCGCCAGCATGTGGTTACCATCAACCACTACGTGCTCGTCTTCAACTTCGGTGATTTCAACCGGAACTGGACCCTGATCGGTTTCTGCCAGGAAGCGCATGCCAACCTGCAGTTCGTCAACGCCCATAAACACGTCTTTTGGTACGCGCTGTACGAGGTTGTCATCGTACTGACCGTAAGCGTCGTTTGCCGGGATATGCACGTCAAACTTATCGCCTACATCATGATTTTCCAGCGCTTTTTCCAGACCAGAAATCAGGGAACCATGACCGTGCAGATAGTCCAACGGTGCACTCACCGGTGACTCGTCAACCAACACACCGTCTTCGGTACGAACCTGATACGCCAGGCTCACCACCAGGTCTTTTGCTACTTTCATGATATCTCCTAACCGTTGAGAACTAAGATCCCGTCCCATTGGTCAATTTTGCGTGCAATAACCAACCAGAAAGGTTCAAGACTGAGGATGCCAACAAATGTGTTGTTGCATACTGCTCAGCGTTAATGGCGCCGATTGTAACGGAATTCAATCCCGCTGTAAGTTCAAGCGTAAAAAAACCTGAGCCATTGCGCTACTCAGGATGAAAAATGCCGATCACTTGCTCATTGCTGCGAACCTGATCGCGCACTTGCTTATCCGCTTCACGCATTTGATGACCGCACTCTACGCATTCCACCACATCAACATTGTTTTCACGCCACAACGCTAATGTGTCTTTTTCCTGGCAGTGCGGACAAACCGCACCGGCAATAAACTGTTTACGCATACTCTTTCCTGCCGCTATTCATGAACGGATACGTTAAGTGTAGCCTCACTCATCATCCCAGCCGTCAAACTGGCGTTTTTCATGCTGCATTTCGCGCTGGAAGATGTCTTCCAATTCGCGCCGCGCCTCACGCACGCGTGAAACCTGCGCGCTATCATCGTGGCTCGGCACCAGTTCACGCAGCATTCGCATATCCAGGCGACGAAAATGTTGCTGCGCGCGCTGCGCCTGATGCGGATGCATGCCAAGCGTGATCAATGCTTTGCGCCCCAGCTCCAGCGCACTTGAGAAGGTCTCACGCGAGAAGAGCGTAACACCCGCTTGCAACAGTTCGTGTGCTTCAACACGACCGCGCGCGCGCGCCAGGATTTCCAGCTGCGGGAAATGCTGCTGACACAGCTGCACAATGGTCATCGAATCTTCCGGATCGTTACAGGTAATCACGATGGATTGCGCATTCTCGGCGCCCGCCGCACGCAGCAGCTCCAGTTCAGTGGCATCGCCATAGTAAACCTTATAGCCATATTTACGCATCAGGCTCACCGCAGAGATATCACGCTCCAGCACCGTGATACGTTTATTATTGGCCATCAGCAAACGGCCCACAACCTGACCAAAACGCCCAAAGCCAACCACAATTACCTGTGGCTGATCGTCTTCAACAAAGTGTTTTTCGGCATTTTCATCGGGTTCATTAAAGCGACGCGCCAGTAATCGGTCGATGCCGTTCATCAGCAGCGGCGTGGTCATCATCGATAGCGTAACCGTCACCAGCAGCAGTGGCATTTGGTCGCCGCTGAACATTTTGGCCGAAGACGCCGCCGAGAACAGCACAAAGGCAAATTCACCGCCCTGGCTTAACACGCCGGCAAATTGCTGACGCTCTGAGCTGCGCAGGCCATAAATGCGGCCCAGCACATACAGCACCAGCGTTTTCACCGTAACCAAAATTAACACGCCCAACAAAATTTCGGTGATGTGGGTATAAAGCACGCCGAGGTTCAGCGCCATGCCTACCGAGATAAAGAACAAGCCCAACAGCAAGCCTTTAAACGGTTCGATGGCCACTTCCAGCTCATGACGGTATTCACTTTCTGCCAACAGAATACCGGCGATAAAAGTACCCAGCGCCATCGACAGGCCCAGCGCGTCCATAAACAACGCCGAACCGAGTACCAGCAGCAACGACGCAGCAGTAAACACCTCGCGCACGCCGGATGCGGCAATAAAACGCAGGATCGGACGCAGCAGATAACGGCCACCAATCAGCATCCCACCGAATGCCAGCACTTTCATGCCGACTTTCAACCAATCAACGTGGCCGCTGTCGCCGCCCGCCAGCAGCGGCACCAGCGCCAACGCCGGAATCACCGCCAAATCCTGGAACAGCAGCACCGAGAAGCCGAGCTGGCCGGATTCACTGCGGTTCATGCCTTTATCGCGCATCAGCTGCAGCGCCATCGCCGTCGATGACATCGCCAGGCCAATACCGCCGATCACCGCCGCCTGCCAGCTAAAGTCCGTCAGCCACAGCAATCCACCCAGAATGGCCGCAGAGATCAGCACCTGAGCGGCGCCGACACCAAAGATAGAGCGGCGTAACGACCAGAGTTTCGAGGGGTTCAGTTCGAGACCGATGATAAACATCAGGAACACCACACCCAGTTCGGAGAAGTGAAGAATCTCCTCAACGTCGCTGATGAAGCCCAAACCCCAAGGGCCAATTGCAATACCGGCCAGCAGATAACCCAGCACAGCGCCAATGCCGAGCCGCGCCGCAATCGGCACAATTAATACCGCCGCGACCAGATAAATGACGCCAGCCGTCAGTAACGTTTCACCTTCCATCACACACCTCCTTGCGGCAGCGGTGAGGCCAGCCAATCGCCGTACGCCCGCGCAAAATTACGCATCACTTCCGGCGTCTGCCGACGCGCCCAGTGAATGACCATCGGCGTCATCCAGTGCATACGACACATCTGCGCCGTCAGCTCAAACGGACGCATGATGTCACTCATCGGATAGCGATTCAGGCCGCTATGGTGATACGCCGCCTCCGGTTCGCCGGTGGTCACCACGCTGCGCCAATATTTGCCTTCCAGCGCATTGCCATCCGGACCACTGGCAAAGCCGCGCGACAGCACGCGATCCAGCCACTCCTTTAGCAGCGCCGGGCAGCTGTAGGTATAAAGTGGGTGTTGGAATACAACGATTTGATGTTCGCGCAGCAGCTGTTGCTCATAGTGAATATCAATAAAGAAATCCGGATAGTGGGCGTATAAATCGTGCACCGTGACGTGGTCCAGTTCCATAGCCGACTGCAGCAAAACCCGATTAGCAATCGAATCCTGTGATTCCGGATGGGCGTAAAGCAGCAATATTTTGGGTGGCTGCGACATCGTTCCCCTCCAAAGCGTCGTCACGGCACAGGAATTCCGCTACCATGCTCGACGCAACAAATTTTCTCGAATTATGTTGCCGGTAAATTAACATATTCTGACGATACGGCGCTTATGATTGTCTTTTCAGCACTACAAATTCGCCGCGGCACCAATGTGCTGCTGGATAACGCAACAGCCACCATTAACCCAGGCCAGAAAGTGGGTTTAGTGGGCAAAAACGGCTGCGGCAAATCGACGCTGCTGTCACTGCTGAAAGGCGAAATCAGCAGTGATGCAGGCAATGCCACCTTCCCGAGCAACTGGGCGCTGGCGTGGGTTAACCAGGAAACCCCGGCGCTGAGCAAACCCGCGCTGGAGTATGTTATCGACGGCGATCGCGAATATCGTCAGCTTGAATCTGAATTAGCCGATGCCAATGCGCGCAACGATGGCAATGCCATCGCCCTGCTGCACGGCAAGCTGGATGCGATTCAGGCGTGGAGCATACCTGCTCGCGCCTCAAGTTTGTTGCACGGTTTGGGCTTTAGTCAGGAACAATTAATGCGGCCGGTGAGCGACTTCTCCGGCGGCTGGCGCATGCGCCTCAACCTCGCGCAGGCGCTGGTGTGCCGTTCCGATCTGCTATTGCTGGATGAACCCACTAACCACCTTGATCTTGATGCCGTCATCTGGCTTGAACGCTGGCTGAAAAGCTACGAAGGCACGCTGGTGCTGATATCGCACGACCGCGACTTCCTCGATCCGGTGGTCGACAAGATCATCCACATCGAACAACAGACGATGTTCGAATACACCGGCAACTACAGCTCGTTCGAACGTCAGCGTGTCGCCAAGCTGGCGCAACAGCAGGCGCTGTTCCAGAGCCAGCAGGAAAAAGTGGCGCACCTGCAGAAGTATATCGATCGCTTCCGCGCGCAGGCGACCAAAGCCAAACAGGCGCAGAGCCGCATCAAAATGCTGGAGCGCATGGAGCTGATTGCGCCCGCGCACGTCGATAATCCGTTCAGCTTCAGTTTCCGCGCGCCGGAAAGCTTGCCCAATCCGCTGTTGAAGATGGAGCGGGTTACCGCCGGTTACGGCGAGCGCATTATTCTCGACGCCATCAAACTCAACCTGGTGCCAGGTTCGCGTATTGGTCTGCTGGGCCGAAATGGTGCGGGTAAATCCACCCTGATCAAACTGTTAGCCGGTGAATTAGAGGCGCTGGGCGGCAAAGTCGGCCTGGCGAAAGGCATCAAGCTCGGTTACTTCGCTCAGCATCAGCTGGAATATCTGCGCGCCGATGAATCGCCGTTGCAGCATCTTTCACGCATCGCGCCGAAAGTGCTCGAACAGCAGTTGCGCGATTACCTGGGCGGCTTTGGCTTCCAGGGCGATAAAGTCAGCGAAATCACCGAGCGTTTCTCCGGCGGCGAAAAAGCGCGCCTGGTATTGGCCTTAATTGTCTGGCAGCGGCCAAACCTGCTGCTGCTCGATGAACCGACCAACCACCTCGATCTGGATATGCGTCAGGCGTTGACCGAGGCGCTGATCGATTTCGAAGGCGCGCTGGTGGTGGTCTCGCACGATCGTCATTTACTGCGTGCCACCACCGACGATCTCTATCTGGTGCATGATGGCAAGGTCGATGTGTTTGAAGGCGATCTGGAAGATTATCAGCAGTGGCTGAGCGATCTGCAGAAGCAGCAAGCGCAACAGGATGCCGCGCCGAAGCAGGATAACGGCAACAGTGCGCAATCGCGCAAAGATCAAAAACGCCGTGACGCCGAACTGCGCGCACAAACCCAACCGCTGCGTAAAGAGATCGAGAAGCTTGAAAAGCAGATGGCGAAGTGGCAGACCCAGCTCAGCGAAGCCGAGGCGCAACTGGCCGACAGCGCGATCTACGATCAGAGCCGCAAAGCCGATTTGAATGTTGCATTGCAGCGTCAGGCCGAAAGCAAGGCTGCGCTGGAAGAGGTCGAAATGGCATGGCTGGATGCACAGGAACAGCTGGAGCAGATGCTAGCGCAGTGATGCACGTTAGCTGGTCAGCATAAATGCTGACCCTACGTGAATTTGTAGGGTCGGCATTCATGCCGACCACGCTAAATCAAACCGGCTTATCACCAAGAACAGTCGCACGATGCATCACCCGCCGCGCTGGATAATAATCCGCATTCGCATAGTGTTGCGTCACACGATTATCCCAGATCGCCACATCATTCTCCTGCCAGCGCCAGCGCACCTGGAACTCCGGTTTAGCACTATGCCAAAACAGGAAGTTTAGAATCGCATCGCTCTCTTTTTCGCTCAGGCCCAGTAAACGCGTGGTGAAACCTTCATTCACAAACAAGGCTTTACGTCCGCTGACGGGATGGGTGCGAATCACCGGATGCTGCACTGGCGGATTTTTTGCCACCGCCTGCTGCCAGCGCTGATGCTCTTCCTTGGTTTTACGGTATTTGTACTCCTGGAACGACTTCTTGAAGTCATGCTCCGCCTGCAATCCACTTAGTAGCTGCTTGAACGGCTCAGAAAGCGCTTCGTATGCCGCAATGCCGGTTGACCATAAGGTGTCGCCGCCGCTCTCCGGCAGCAGCTTCGACGCCAAAATAGCAATCGCCGGCGGCGTTTCTATAAAGGTAACGTCGGTGTGCCAGTTATCGTTGTCCGGCGGATTGTCCTGATGGGTATCCAGCACAATGATCTCGTCCACACCTGCTGCATGCGGATAGACCGGATGGATGTGCAGATCGCCAAAGCGAATCGCCAGCGCGCGCTGCTGTTCCGGGGTAATCACCTGATTGCGCAGGAACAGCACCTGATGGCGCAGCAGGCCATGATAAAGCTGTTCAAACTGTGCATCGCTCAACGGGCGGCTGAGATCCACATCGCTGACCTGCGCCCCGATATTCGGGCCCAGAGCGGTAAAAGAAAGTCGTTCGTTCATTGCTGTTCTCCATTCCAGGGCGTCAGTCGGCGCTGCAAGGCGCGCAGACTCAGTTCTAAGCCAAAGGCAATCAGGGCAATCACGGCGATCCCGGCCAGCACCACGTCGGTGGCGAGAAACTCACCGGCCGACTGCACCATAAAGCCCAGTCCACGCGTGGCGGCAATCAGCTCGGCTGCCACCAGCGTTGACCAACCTACGCCGAGACCGATGCGCAAACCGGTGAGGATTTCAGGCAGCGCGCCAGGCAAAATGACAAAGCGCAGCAACTGCCAGCGCGATGCGCCAAGAGCCTGCGCGGCACGAATCCGCACCTGCTGCGCATTCTTCACGCCGGCCAGCGTCGATAAGGTCACCGGGGCGAAAATCGCCAGATAAATCAGTAAAATTTTCGAGGTTTCGCCGATGCCGAACCAAATCACCATTAGCGGCAAATAGGCCAGCGGCGGCACTGGGCGATAAAGTTCGATCAGCGGATCAAGCAAGCCGCGAATCGCCGGGCTCAGGCCCATGGCGATGCCCACCGGAATGCCAATCAGCGCGGCAAAGAACAGCGCCACCAGCATGCGCGCCAGGCTGGCACCTAAATGCTGCCAAAGCGTAGCGTCCATAAAGCCTTGCGGGCTGGCGATCAATATTAGCTTCTGCAGCACCACTTGCGGCGGCGGTAAAAACAGTGGGGCAACTAAGCCCAGCGCCGTTATGCCCCACCACAGCAGCAGCAACAGGCCTACGCTCAGCAAGCTGAGTGAGAACTGGCGGGAGAACGGCCAGCGCAGTCCACCACGACGCGGCTGGGTTTTCTCATCAAGCAACGCACTCATATAAATGCCTCACGCTGGGAAAACACTTGATTCAGTACATATTCACGACGCTCGATAAACGCCGGATCGGATTTGATGCTGCGGCATGGTTCCCCGGCCGCAAAGCGCTGACCAAAATCAAGTTTCAGACGCTCCACGACGCGGCCCGGTCCCGGTGACAGCAGCACCAGTTCGCTGGCGAGGAACACCGCTTCTTCGATGTCATGGGTGATCAGCAGAATCTGTTTGCCAGTCTCTCGCCACAGCGTCAGCAGTAAGGTTTGCATCTGTTCACGGGTAAAGGCGTCCAGCGCACCAAACGGCTCATCTAACAGCAGCAACTGCGGATCAGCCGCCAGCGCACGCGCAATCCCCACGCGCTGACGTTGCCCCCCAGAGAGCTGCCAGATAAAACGCTGCTCTGCACCTTCAAGTCCCACTTTGCGGATTAAACGGCGCGCAATGGTATGACGCTCCACCTTCGCCATCCCCGCCAGTTGCAAACCGAACGACACGTTATCAATCACGTTGCGCCATGGCAGCAATCCTTCATTTTGAAACACCACGCCGCGCTCGGCACCCGGCCCTTTCACCACTTTGCCATCCAGCATAATGCTGCCAGATTCCAGCGGCAGAAAGCCGGCGATCAGGTTGAGCAGCGTGGTTTTTCCGCAGCCGGAGGGGCCTAACACCACCAGCAGGTCTCGGCTGCCCAACTGCAGGTTGATGTCCTGCAGCGCGGGTTGTCCGGCATAACGCGCATTGAGATGGGTGATGTTGAGCATAGGGCCTCCGGTTATTTTGCTAAGGGCGCAACGAATCGCGTCGTGACGAAGCTGCTGTAATCGTTGTCCGCCGCAGGCACTTTGCCCTGCTCTTTCAGGAAGTTGGCGGTATCCACAATGGCCTTGTTTACCGGCTTGCCGAGCTGCTCAACCTGCTGTTGCGCGGTCAGATACGTGTTGCCTTTCACCAGCACCGGTACATCCGCTTCCGGTACACCGCTCAGACGCGCCAGCTTGCTCAGGTTGTCTGACTGCTTCAGCCATTGTTCCGGATTGGCAATATAAGCTTGCTGCGCTTCAACGGCGCTTCGGGCAAAGGCGGTGACGATGTCTGGATGCTGCTGCGCGAAGTCCTTACGCACCACCCACACATCCAGCGTTGGCGCGCCCCACTTGCCGACCTGCGAAGAATCCGTCAGCACGTTGCCATCTTTCTCCAGCTCATTCACTGCCGGAGACCAGACGTAAGCACCGTCAATGTCACCGCGTTTCCAGGCGGCAATAATCGCTGGCGGCTGCAGGTTGACTAACGTGACTTGTGAAGACTTGATGCCCCAATGCTTGAGCGCGGCGAGGAAGCTGTAATGCGTCGTCGAGATGAACGGTACGGCGATGCGCTTACCAATCAGGTCTTTAGGATCTTTGATGGTTTTCTTCACCACCAGCGCTTCGGAGTTACCGAGCTGTGAGGCCAGCAGGAAAGCTTCAATTGGCAGCTTTTGCGTGGCGGCGACCGCCAGCGGGCTTGAACCGATATTGCCAATCTGTACGTCGCCCGATGCCAGTGCGCGCAACACGCTGGCACCGCTATCAAATTTGCGCCAGTCGACGGTGGCACCGCTCTCTTTGGCGAAAGTATTATCCGCCTGCGCCACTTTGGCCGGTTCAGCCGACGTCTGGTATGCCACGGTAACGTTGACCGCTTGCGCCTGGAACGCCATCAGGGCCAGAGCCGCCGCGACCGCCGTTATTGTTTTTTTCATCGCCATCATCATTCACCCCAATGTGTTTTTGTCTGGGCAGTTTCTCCAGCGACAGTAATTTCATAAAGGAATTAAAAATTATCCCTAATGCCGATCTGTTCTTAGATCAACATCGGGCAAGGCTATGCAAAAAACACAAATGGAAAGAAGGTAGAAATCGATAAATATGTCACGCGCTCACATTACGTCTGTGATATTGATAGACTTCTCATTTTTCACCTTTCACTTGCGGTCCTAAATACATGTCGATTGAAAAAGTCGCGCACCTGGCTGGCGTGTCAAAAGCCACTGTTTCACGGGTTTTGAACCAAAATCCCGGCGTGCGCCCGGATACGCGCGCCAAAGTGCTGGCAGCCATCGACATCTGCGACTATCAGCCCAATTTGCTGGCGCGCCAGTTGCGCACCGCGCAAAGCCATATGTTGTTAGTGTTGATCCCCGACATTACCAATCCCTTCTGCTCGCGTGTGGTTCAAGGCATTGAGGCGGAAGCGGAAGCGCAGGGTTACCACATTCTGTTGTGCAACTCAGGATCACAGCTGCGACGCGAAGCGGCCTATATTGCGCTGCTCACCGGCAAGGTGGTGGATGGCGTGATCACCATGGACGCGGCCGGCTGTTTGCAGGAGCTGAAAGCGCTGATTGGCGATGCGCCTTGGGTGCAGTGTGCGGAATACGATCCATCGATCGAAGCGTCCAGCGTGACGATTGATAATAAAGAAGCGGCCTTCGAAACCGTGCGTTATCTGGCGGAGAAAGGCCGCCGCCGTATTGCACTCGTGAACTGCGATATGCGCTACCTCTACTCTCATCAGCGTGAAGAAGGTTATCGCGCGGCGCTGGAGCAGTTGGATCTTACGTGGGGGGGCGTGGCCTACGCCGAGAATATCACCTGCGAAGCGGGCAGCGCGGCATTGCGTGAACTGCTGTCGCAGCCGGAACGTCCTGATGCCGTGTTTGCGGTCTCTGATGTATTGGCTGTCGGCGTCATCCACGCAGCGTTGGAAGCGGGGTTGCGCGTACCAGAGGATTTAGCGGTGGTGGGATTTGATGGTATCAACTTTACCAGCAGCCTGAATCCGCCGCTGACGACCATTGAGCAGCCAATGAATCACATGGGGGCACGCAGCGTGCAATTGCTGCTGCAGCGCATCCGGCAGCCGAACTCACCGGTGGTGCAGGAAGTGTTGCCGTGGAAGCGCGTAGAACGCGCTTCCAGTTAACTCAGCGCCAAATCAGCAACACGCACGCGGCAGTGAGTAAACCCATCGCCAGATTGAAGATTTTCCACGCGCGTGGGCTGCGCAGCAGACGTCCAATCAGCGAGCCAAAGCCCATCCAAATCACGCCAGAGACCACGTTCACCAGCGCCATGCCGATGCTGATCGCCACCACCGAATGCAGATATTCGCTGCCTGCCAGGCTAAAGCTCGCCACCGCACCCAGCGCCATCAGCCAGGCTTTCGGGTTGATCAGCTGCAGCAAACCGCCTTGCCAGAACGGCATTTGCTTCACCGTAACCTCATCGGTTTCCAGCTTTTCATACTCGGCGGTGGCGATTTTCCACGCCAGCCACAGCAGATAAAGGCTACCGGCAATTTTCAGGATCAGATGCAGTGAAGGATAAAGCAGGATAAGACCGCCAATGCCAAATGCCACCATCAGCAACATGACTTGCATGCCGATCATGATACCAATGAGCAGCGGAAGGGTGCGCAGGAAGCCAAAATTAGCACCCGAGGCCGTAAGTAACATATTATTGGGCCCGGGCGTGATGGCCGCGACCCAGAGAAAACCTAACATTGATAAAAAAAGACTCAGTTCCATGTATATTCGGGTGCTCCTCACCCAGTAAAGCGAACAACCCATCGAAGCTATCAGCGACTTATGCATCAGACAAGCCTTTACCCAAGCTATTTTGATCGCCCCAGCGGCGAGCGCTTTAAACCACTGCGCGGATTCACTAACGCGCATCTGCAAACGCTGCTGCCGCGCATTCTACGTCGCCGCGTTACCTTACGTCCGCACTGGCAGCGTCTTGACCTGCCGGACGGCGATTTTGTTGATTTAGCGTGGAGTGAAGACCCGGCGCAGGCGCGTCATAAGCCGCGCATGGTGATGTTTCACGGTCTGGAAGGCAGCTTTCGCAGTCCCTACGCGCACGGCCTGATGCAGGCGTGTCAAGCGCGTGGCTGGCTGGCGGTGGTAATGCACTTCCGCGGCTGCAGCGGCGAACCGAACCGCTTAAAGCGCATCTATCACTCCGGTGAAACCGAAGACGCAACCTACTTTCTTAACTGGCTGCAGCGCGAATGGGGCACCGTGCCAACCGCCGCCGTCGGCGTATCCCTGGGCGGCAACATGCTCGCTTGCCTGCTGGGTCAGCAAGGTCACGATGTACCGATTGATGCGGCCATTGCCATCTCGGCGCCGCTGGCGCTCGAGCCATGCAGCACCAAACTGGATGTCGGCTTCTCGCGTTTCTATCAGCACTATTTGCTGACGCGGCTGAAGAAAAACGCCACGCGTAAATTACACGCCTGGCCCGGCACGTTGCCGGTCGATCTCGCCCAACTGCGCGCTTTTCGCCGCTTACGCGAATTTGATGATGCGATAACCGCACGTGCGCACGGTTTTATTGACGCGAACGACTATTATCAACGTGCCAGCGCGATGCCGCTGCTGACCGGCGTGCGTAAACCGCTGCTGATTATTCATGCGCAAGACGATCCCTTTATGACCGATGCGGTTATTCCGCAACCTGACCAGCTTTCAGCATCGATTCAGTATCAACTGACGCAGCAAGGCGGCCACGTTGGCTTTGTCGGCGGCACCTTGCTTAAACCGAAAATGTGGCTGGAACAGCGCGTACCCGATTGGCTCTCAACGTATCTGGATGTGTAATTGTGATTATTCCCTGGCAAGAACTCGAAGCGGACACGCTGGAAAACCTGATTGAAACCTTTGTGTTACGCGAAGGTACTGATTATGGCGAGCAGGAACGCAGTTTACTGCAAAAAGTTGCCGACGTGCGCCGCCAGCTGGAGCGTGGCGATGTGGTGCTGGTGTGGTCGGAACTGCATGAATCCATCAATATCATGCCAAAAGGTGAATTCCGCGGCTGATGCACCCCGCGGCAATTCGTGGTAACAATGCTCATCGCCGGACCTCACAGGGAGCTCTGTTATGTCAGCCAGGCATCCAATTATTGCCGTTACCGGTTCCAGCGGCGCCGGAACCACTACCACCAGCCTTGCCTTCCGTAAGATTTTCCAGCAGCTGAATTTGCATGCAGCGGAAGTAGAAGGTGACAGTTTCCATCGCTTCACGCGTCCGGAAATGGACATGGCGATCCGCAAGGCGCGCGATCTGGGTCGCCATATCAGTTACTTCGGCCCGGAAGCCAACGACTTCGGCTTGCTTGAGCAGACGTTCAGGCATTACGGCCAAACCGGTTTGGGCGAATCGCGTAAATATTTGCACACTTACGACGAAGCCGTGCCGTGGAATCAGGTGCCGGGCACTTTCACCCCCTGGCAACCGCTGCCGGAGAACACTGATGTGCTGTTCTATGAAGGCTTGCACGGCGGCGTGGTCACGCAGCAGCAAAATGTCGCAGAGCATGTCGATTTGCTGGTTGGCGTAGTCCCGATTGTTAATCTTGAGTGGATTCAGAAGCTGGTGCGCGACACGGGCGAGCGCGGTCATTCGCGTGAGGCGGTGATGGATTCGGTGGTGCGTTCAATGGAGGATTACATCAACTTCATCACGCCACAGTTCTCACGCACCCACATTAACTTCCAGCGTGTGCCAACCGTTGATACGTCCAACCCATTTGCGGCACGCGAAATTCCGTCGCTCGACGAAAGTTTCGTAGTGATTCATTTCCGCGGTCTGGAAGGCATCGCGTTCCCCTATCTCCTGTCGATGATTCAGGGATCGTTTATCTCCCACATCAATACGCTGGTGGTGCCGGGCGGAAAAATGGGACTGGCGATGGAGCTGATTATGCTACCGCTGGTGCAGCGACTCATTGAAGGGAAGCGGATTGAGTGAGTGTCATTGGTCGCCATGAATGGCGACCCTACGAAATGAGAGCGTTTTGTAGGGTGCGCATTAATGCGCACCTGCCAGCATTAAAGCGCGATCACTTCGTAGCTATGCGTAATTTCCACGCCTTTGCCCAGCATGATCGCCACCGAGCAATATTTTTCCGCTGACAAATCAACCGCGCGTGAAACCGCCTTGTCGCTTAACGCTTTGCCGCTGACGATGAAGTGCAGATTGATGCGGGTAAAAATACGTGGCGCTTCTTCGCGACGTTCTGAAGTGAGTTTCACTTCGCAATCGGCGACATCGCTGCGCCCTTTTTGCAGGATCGACACCACATCAATAGCGCTACAACCGCCCGCCGCCATCAGCACCATCTCCATTGGACTTGGCGCTTTATCACCGGAATTACCGTCCATTAATACCTGATGGCCGGATGAGGATTCTCCGAGAAAGGTCAAACCTTCCACCCATTTCACTCGTGCCTGCATTATTCTTTCTCCTGAAGAGGCGGTTTTGCCGCCAGAGTACGCTTTCACCTGACAAACAGCAATCCAGAGTAATCCCCCTTCTGCTGAAGCGAGACAACACAAGACAGCTCGCTAAAGCTGTGCTACAAACAGTGCTGAAAATATTTTCGTCATTACAGACGAAGGCGGGAAGAATCAAAAGCGTAGCTTAAGAGTCCACCCGGAATAATTTTTCCTTTACTGGAAACGCTCGACGATTAAACCGCCTGACAGGGAAAAATGCCCCCTGTATTTTGGGCACGATTACAACAGAGGATAATAGCGAATGGTTCTCGGCAAACCGCAAACAGACCCTACACTCGAATGGTTCCTGTCCCATTGCCATATTCACAAATATCCATCCAAAAGCACGCTCATCCATCAGGGTGAGAAAGCGGAAACGCTGTACTACATCGTGAAAGGTTCCGTAGCGGTACTGATTAAAGATGAAGAAGGCAAAGAGATGATTCTCTCCTATCTCAATCAGGGAGATTTTATCGGCGAACTCGGTCTTTTCGAAGAAGGCCAGGAACGCAGTGCTTGGGTGCGTGCGAAGTCTGCCTGCGAAGTGGCTGAAATTTCATACAAAAAATTCCGTCAGCTGATTCAGGTAAACCCGGATATTTTAATGCGACTTTCGTCGCAAATGGCGCGTCGTCTGCAAGTGACATCTGAGAAAGTGGGCAACCTTGCCTTCCTCGATGTGACCGGACGTATCGCGCAAACGCTGCTAAATCTGGCCAAACAGCCAGATGCGATGACTCACCCGGACGGGATGCAAATCAAAATCACCCGTCAGGAGATTGGTCAGATCGTGGGCTGCTCACGCGAAACCGTGGGTCGTATCCTGAAAATGCTGGAAGATCAGAATCTGATCTCCGCACACGGTAAAACCATCGTCGTTTACGGCACCCGCTAATTTCTTCTCACCCACGGCGTGATGGCAACATCGCGCCGTTTCTATTTGCGATGAGCTGATGTGGCGCCGAATCATCTATCATCCTGAAGTTAACTATGCGCTGCGGCAAACGCTGGTGCTGTGCCTGCCTGTGGCTCTCGGCTGGCTGTTTGGCGATCTGCAAAAAGGTCTGCTGTTCTCGTTAGTGCCTGCCTGTTGCAATATGGCGGGGCTGGATACGCCGCACAAACGCTTCTTCAAACGCCTGATTGTAGGGGGTTCGCTGTTTGCCACCGGCAGTTTCCTGATGCAAATCCTCACCGCGTACCAAATTCCGCTGCCGCTGATTTTGCTGGCGCTGCCGCTGCTGATTGGCGTGACCGGTGAAATCGGCCCACTGCATGCGCGCCTGCTCCCCGCGACGTTAATCGCCGCCATCTTTACGCTCAGTTTAGTGGGACGCATGCCGATGTGGGTGCCGCCGCTGCTCTACATAGGCGGCACGCTGTGGTACGGCTTGTTCAACTGGTTCTGGTTCTGGCTGTGGAAAGAGCAGCCGATGCGCGAATCGCTTAGCCTGCTGTTCCGTGAGCTGGCCGATTATTGCGATGCCAAATACACCTTACTGACGCAGTTGACCGATCCGGAAAAAGCGCTGCCCCCCCTGCTGGCACGCCAGCAAAAGGCGGTCGATCTCATCACGACCTGCTACCAGCAAATGCACATGTTGTCGGCCAGCCGTGATAACAGCCACAAACGTCTGACACGCGCTTTTCAGGTGGCGCTGGATTTACAGGAACACATCTCGGTGAGTTTGCATCAGCCCGAAGAGGTGCAAAAGCTCGTGGAGGAGAGCCACGCCGAAGCGGTGATTCGCTGGAACGCCAAAATCATCTCAGCCCGGCTGCGCGTGCTGGCCGATGCGATCCTCTACCATCAATTACCCGATCGTTTTCACATGGAGAAACAGCTCGGCGCGCTGGAGAAAATTGCGCGCCAGCATCCGGATAATCCGGTCGGCAACTTCTGCCTGTATCACTTCAGTCGCATCGCCCGCGTGTTGCGCACGCAGAAGCCACTCTACACACGTGACCTGATGGCCGATCGCCAGCGCCGTTTGCCGCTGTTGCCGGCGTTGCGCAGTTATCTGTCGTTCAAATCTTCCGCGTTACGCACCGCCGCTCGTTTCGCCGTGATGCTGATGTTTGGCAGCGCGTTGGCGCTGTTCTTCAACATTCCCAAACCTTACTGGATTCTGATGACCATCATGTTCGTCAGCCAGAACGGCTACAGCGCGACACGCGTGCGTATTCAGCACCGTGCGCTGGGCACCTTTGCGGGTTTGCTGATCGCTGCCGCCTCGCTACAGCTGGCGGTGCCGGAATCGATCACGCTGCTGTTTATGCTGGGGATCACGCTGGCAAGTTATCTGATCACGCGGAAATATTATGGCTGGTCGATGATTGGCTTCACCGTCACCGCAGTGTATTCGCTGCAGCTGCTGTCACTTAACGGCGCGCAATTTTTACTGCCACGCATGATGGATACCCTGATGGGCTGTTTGATTGCCTTCGCCGGGATGATTTGGTTGTGGCCGCAGTGGCAAAGCGGGCTGCTGCGCAAGAACGCACACGATGCGCTGGAAGCGTATCAGGATGCCTTGCGACTGTTGCTGGGACCGGAACAGTCGCCCGAGAAACTGGCTTATCAGCGCATGAAGGTTAATCAGGCGCACAATGCGCTGTTCAACTCATTGAACCAGGCATCGAGCGAGCCGGGCTTTAACCTGCAATATCTAAAAGATATGCGCATGTGGGTAACGCACAGTCAGTTCATTGTCGAGCATATTAACGCCATGACGATCCTGGCGCGCGAACACACCATGTTGACGGCGAAGCTGGCAGAACGTTATCTGCAATCCTGTGAAATCGCGCTGCAGCGTTGTCAGCAGCGGCTGGCATATGACGGGCCGGGCAACGACAGTAATATTCTGGAGGCGCCGGAGAATCTTAATGAAGGGCCGGTGACGATTGTCGAACAGCATGTGAAGCGGATCTTGCAGCACCTTAACGTCATGCACACCATCTCTTCACTGGCGTGGAGCCAGCGACCGCATCATGGTCGCTGGCTCAAGGTGTTACGTCCTAAAGCGGATTAAGCGGCCAGTACCTTTTCAATCGCGCGGGCGAAACGCGTCATGCCTTCGGCGATATCGGTAGGTTCAATCACCAGTGACGGCACAAAACGAATCACATCGGTGCCCGCAGTGAGAATCATCAGCCCTTCCGCTGCGCAAGCGTTGAGAATGTCACGCGCTTTGCTGGCAAACTGCGGCTTCAGCGCGGCCCCCATCAGCAGACCTTTGCCGCGAATCTCGCTAAAGATAGCGAATTTGCTGTCGATGGCTTGCAGCGCTTCAACAAATTGCTGACGACGTGCTTCTACACCTGCCAGCACTTGCGGCGTGTTGATGATATCCAACGCGGTTTCGGCAATCGCACAGGCCAGCGGATTGCCGCCGTAGGTGGTGCCGTGTACGCCCGGCGCCATCACCGAGGCAATTTCGTTGGTAGTCAGCATCGCACTCACCGGGAATCCGCCGCCCAGCGCTTTCGCGGTGGTGAGGATATCGGGCTTAATGCCGTAATGTTCATAGCTAAACAGTTTGCCGCTGCGGCCCATGCCGCTCTGCACTTCATCCAGCACCAGCAACGCATGGTGTTCATCACAGAGCGCGCGCAGACCTTGCATAAATTCTTGCGTAGCCGGCACAACGCCACCTTCGCCCTGAATCGGCTCGACCACGATGGCGCAGGTATGATCGTCAATCACCGCTTTGACCGCCTCAAGATCGTTGAACGGCACATGCACGATATCCGCCGGTTTTGGACCGAAACCATCGGAGTATTTCGGTTGGCCACCAACCGACACGGTAAACAGCGTGCGGCCGTGGAAGGCATTGTGAAAGGCGATGATTTTGCTTTTGAACGGGCTGTGTTTTTTACAGGCGTAATAACGCGCCAGCTTGAATGCCGCTTCGTTGGCTTCCGCACCGGAGTTACCGAAAAATACCCGATCGGCAAAGGTAGCAGCGATCAGTTTGCTGGCCAGACGCAGCGCCGGTTCGTTGGTGAACACGTTGCTGGTGTGCCACAGCGTTTCGCCCTGCGTTTTCAGCGTTTCCACCAGCGCCGGATGGCAATGGCCCAATGCAGTCACCGCGATACCGCCGGAGAAATCGATATACTCTTTGCCCTGCTGATCCCACACTCGGCTGCCTTTGCCTTTAACCGGCACAAACTGCGCAGGTGCATAAACAGGCAAAATAACGTTATCGAACGTTTCCCGGGTTACCGCTAGTTTTTCCGCTGCCATTGACGACCTCATCGGGTTATTTGTTGAGCTGATGTGAAATTATAATCACAAAATATGCATAAAAAATCACACGAAGGCAAACATAAGTTACGCGTTGAGGAAATTAGCCAGCAGCTGATGCCCTTGCTCACTGAGAATGCTTTCCGGATGAAACTGCACGCCTTCCAGCGACAAGCGACGATGGCGGAAACCCATGATCTCATCCGGCTGGCCATCGCGCAGGCTCCACGCGGTGACTTCAAACTCAGCAGGCAGCGAATCGCGCGCCACAATCAATGAATGGTAGCGCGTCACAGTAAGCGGATTGTTCAGACCGCGAAACACACCTTGACTGGTGTGCTGGATCAGCGAGGTTTTGCCGTGCATCACCTGGCGCGCGCGCACCACCTGCGCACCATAGGCTTGTGCGATCGCCTGATGCCCGAGGCAAACGCCAAGAATCGGCACGCGTCCGGCGAAATGGCGAATAGCCGCGAGCGAAATGCCGGATTGATCCGGCGTACATGGGCCAGGTGAAATCACCAGATGCGTCAGCGGCAGCGCGTCAATCTCATCCAACGTAATGGCGTCGTTGCGCACGACGCGCACGTCAGCGCCCAACTCGCAGAAGTATTGGTAGAGATTCCAGGTAAAGGAGTCGTAGTTATCGATTAGCAGCAGCATATTAAGTCGTAAATGTGAGTCATTGCTGGCGACCGGCGCAAGAAAGGTCGCAAAAGAGCCATGTTAACACCTTCAAATTGAATACCCGCTAGCTGACAAAAAAAGAATCTGATTACTCTCACACTCAGTGCTATATTTTGGAGAGTTGCTATGTCAGCTAATGCACGTGTGTTCAAAACGAAGTGGTTCAGCAAGCAAGCCCGGCGGCATTTAATTGGTGATGAAGAACTTTGCCGCGCTATGGCAGCAGTAAGACTTGGCTATGCCGATGATTTAGGTGGTGGAGTATTTAAAAAGCGTCTGCAGCAGAATCGCGATCGCGCCATCATTTTGGCGAAAGGCGGGAAAAACTGGATTTATACTTTCCTATTCGCCAAACAAGACCAGATTAGCTTGAGCGAAAGCGAGCTTGAAGGCTTTCGCGAGCTGGCAAAACATTACTCGCTTATTTCAAATGAGGCTCTGAACCGGTTGATCGCCGTGCGGGAGTTGGTGGAGATGTGTCATGACCATAACGCGTAAATTTAAAAGTCCGGCTCTGGAAGCCATCCATAGCGCTGCATCGGGTCTGTTTGAAGCCGATGCTATCAGTAAACAAAGCATGCGTAACTTTGATGAACGTTGCCTAAGCGATGTCGTCGCGCTCGATGCGCAGGCGATAAAAAACCTGCGCGAGAATTTAAACATCAGCCAGCCGGTTTTTGCCCGCTATTTGAATACCAGCGTTTCAACCGTGCAAAAGTGGGAAACCGGTGCTAAACGCCCCGGCGGTATCTCTCTTAAGCTGTTGTCGGTAGTGCAAAAGCACGGTTTGGAAGTGTTGTTATAAGATCTGCGCCGGACTCACCACTTTCGCAAACTGCGCGGTGAGCGGTTCGAGATCGCCTGCGACGCCAGCCGAGATCGCGGCGCGCCACGCCTCGCGTTCAAGGGTTTCCCACGACAGCTGATAACCGGCATGCAGCGCTAACTGTTCGAAGAAAATACGCTGGACGCGGCCATTACCGGCGCGGAACGGATGCAGCACGAAAATCTCACAGTAATAATGCGCAATGCGCGCCACGAACGCCTGTTGCTCGAGGTCGGCCAATCCGCGCTCTTCCTCAAGCGCCTGCATCAGCGTATTGCCCTCTTTCTCAATATATTCGCAGTGACAATACGGTGTTTCGTCACGCCAGATATCGATGGTACGCAGTTCTCCCGCCCAGCTGTAGAGATCCTGAAACAGGGTGCGATGAATGTGGCACAGGCGCGGCAAACCGAGGCTGCGCTGACCTAGTTCTAAGGTCGCCAGGCGTGCGGTGCTAAAAGCCAGTTCGGCTTTACGCAGCTGCGTTTCATCATGAATTTCAAGGCGATTCTTCAGCACGCTATCGTTATGCCACAAATAGGGATCGCGTACTGCCAGACTGTTATCCGCCATATTGTCTCCTTAGCGACGCAAGTCGTTCTTCTGCGTGTTCGGCGTCGATTAGCGGCTCATTGGACGTGTAACCGGCCAGACGACAGCTGGCTTGATAGCTCGCAGCACGGCGCTGCTGCCACAAGGTGGCTTTCTGTTTCTCGGTGAGTTTGCTGGTCATAGCGCCTCCGGCAAGCAATGAGCCCTAAGTATAAGCAGCATTTTTTTGCTTTGCCGGAGTGCAAATGACGCGCCTATAAAAAATGGCGCGTTTCGGAATTAAGGCAGGACTTTGGCGGAGAGGATAACAATCGGTTTTGACGGCACATTTTGGTACGGACCCACATCTTTAGTCGGGACCTGCGCAATCTTATCGATCACATCCTGGCCTTTCACAACTTTACCAAATACCGCATAGCCGAAATCACGCTGACCGTGATCGAGGAACGCGTTATCGGCCACGTTGAGGAAGAACTGGCTGGTGGCGCTATCTTTATCTGCGGTACGTGCCATCGAAATGGTGCCACGCAGATTACGCAAGCCGTTGTCGGCTTCGTTTTTGATTGGCGCTACCGTTTGTTTCTGCTGCATATCGGTGGTGAAACCCCCGCCCTGAATCATAAAACCAGGAATAACGCGGTGGAAAATGGTGTTGTTGTAGAAACCGTTGTTGACGTAATCAACGAAGTTTTTCACCGAAACCGGGGCTTTCTGGTTGTTCAGTTCGAGTTCAATATTGCCCGCAGAGGTGGTGAGCAGCACATGCGTATCCCCTTTTGCTGCCAGCGCAGCAGAAGATACGGAAGAGAGTGCTAACAGGGCAACCGCCGCTGTCAAAGTACGCTTAAGCATGAAAGATTCCTTACCATGGAGAGCTAGCTTAAAAACGAGATCGATTGTAAAGAGCATGTGATCCAAGAGCCAGCGTTTTACCGATATTTACGTGGATGTTGCTATTGTCATACTTTTGCCGCCACGCAATCATTTGCGTGACTAAAATCACACTATTAATGAAATATCTCAGCCTTGTTTCACTCGTTGTTTATTAAGATCACGCTTGCACTTACAATTCATGACACTTTTTGCCAACCTCGGCGCTTAACAGGTTCAGAACATGACAAACCGTAATCGGCTCGGCCTTACCTGGATTAGCTATTTCTCTTACGCGCTCACTGGCGCACTGGTGATCGTTACCGGTATGGTGCTGGACAATATCGCGCAGTATTTCCAGCGTCCTATCTCTGAAATGAGCAACACCTTCACTTTCCTTAATGCAGGCATTTTGGTGTCGGTGTTCCTGAACGCCTGGCTGATGGTGATTGTGCCGTTGAAGCGCCAGCTGATCTTTGGCTTCGTACTGATGATCCTCGCCGTTGCGGGTCTGATGACCAGCCACGATCTCACCGTCTTCTCGCTATGCATGTTCGTGCTCGGCGTAGTCAGCGGTATCACCATGTCGATCGGTACGTTCCTGATCACCCATCTTTACGATGGTCGTCAACGCGGCGCACGTCTGCTGTTCACCGATTCATTCTTCAGCATGGCGGGCACCATCTTCCCGATCATTGCCGGTGTCCTGCTGGCGCGCGCGCTGCCATGGTATTGGGTTTATGCCTGCATCGGCATCATTTATGTCGCGATCTTTGTGCTGACGCTGTTCATTGAGTTCCCGGTACTGAAAAGCGAAGCCGCTAAGCCGGGCGTTGAGAAAGAGAAGTGGGGCATCGGCGTGCTGTTCCTGTCGATTGCAGCGCTGTGCTACATCCTGGGCCAGCTCGGCTTTATTTCGTGGGTGCCAGAATACGCCACCAAATCGATGGGCATGGATATCGCCGCTGCCGGTCAACTGGTAGGTAACTTCTGGACCGCGTATATGGTCGGTATGTGGGTGTTCAGCTTCGTGCTGCGCTTCTTCGATCTGCAACGCATTCTGATGGTGCTGGCCGCGCTGGCAACCGGTTTGATGTACTGGTTCGTCACCGCCAAAGACGCCAGCATGCTGCACTGGATCATCATGACGTTGGGCTTCAGCTCAAGCGCCATTTACACCACCATCATCACGCTGGGTTCGCTGCAAACCAAGGTCTCTTCACCAAAGCTGGTGAACTTCATCCTGACCTGCGGCACCGTTGGCACTATGCTGACGTTCGTCGTCACTGGCCCAATCGTGGCGCAAGGTGGCGCGCATGCTGCGCTCTCTACCGCTAACGGTTTGTACGCAGTAGTGTTTGTGATGTGTGTTCTGCTGGGCTTTGTAACCAAACATCGCCAGCACGGCCACGTAACGCACTAAGTTTGACGGGCGGAGAGAGCTCCGCCCTGCTCTTCAGCGTTTGAACGTTACCGCTTCTTTTTCCGCTAAATAGATCGCACTGCTGGCGGGCTGGGTCGCGGCGACTAGCACCCCTTTGCGCAGCGAATAACGCACCGGCACCTGACGCCGCACCGCATCAAATCCGCTTTCCGCCGGCAGAATAATCAGACTGGCATCATTGCCTGGTTCCATACCGTAATGCTTCAGCTGCATCGTTTTGGCGCTGTTCGCCGTAATCAGCTGCAATCCATTATCGATCTGCTCGTAGCCCATCAGCTGACAAACGTGCAATCCCATATGCAGCACCTGCAACATGCTGGCGGTGCCAAGCGGATACCAGGGATCGAATACATCATCGTGCCCGAAACAGACGTTAATATTCGCGTCCAGCAGTTCTTTCACCCGCGTGATGCCACGACGTTTCGGATAGCTATCAAAGCGCCCTTGCAGATGGATGTTTACCAACGGATTGGCCACAAAGTTGATATTAGAGAGCTTGAGCAGGCGGAACAGCCGCGACGTGTACGCATTGTTGTAAGAGTGCATCGCCGTGGTGTGGCTGGCGGTCACGCGCTCGCCGTTGCCATCGCGATGCGCCAGCGCCGCCACGGTTTCGACAAAGCGCGACTGTTCATCATCGATCTCGTCGCAATGCACATCCACCAGCCGATCGTAGCGATTCGCCAGCGCAAACGTCTTATGCAGCGACTCTATGCCATATTCGCGGGTGAACTCATAATGTGGAATCGCGCCCACCACATCCGCGCCCATGCGCAGCGCCTCTTCCAGCAAGGCTTCGCCATTGGGATAAGAGAGAATCCCTTCCTGCGGAAACGCCACAATCTGAATATCGATCCACGGTGCCATTTCCGCTTTCACCTCCAGCATCGCTTTTAACGCGGTGAGCGTGGGATCCGAAACATCAACGTGGGTGCGCACATGCTGAATACCGTTGGCGATTTGCCACTTCAATGTTTGCTGCGCGCGCTGTTTCACATCTTCATGACTCAGCAGCGCTTTGCGCTCCGCCCAGCGTTCGATGCCTTCAAATAGCGTGCCGGATTGGTTCCAGGCAGGTTCGCCAGCAGTTTGCGTGGTGTCGAGGTGAATATGCGGCTCGATAAACGGCGCGCTCGCCAGTCCGCCCTCAGCATCCAACGTGTCAGGCTGTGCTGGGGTTTGCGACGGCTGCGGGCGAAGGTGCGCAATTTTGCCGTTGTCGATTTCGATTTGCCACAAGCCTTGCTGGCCCGCTACGCGCAGGTTGTTGATCCACTTCAGTGACGGATTTGCCATGCCGTTCTCCTGTAAAACACAAAATCTAAAGCTAGCATGAAAACCAATGCCACCGCGGGCACATTCCGTAGCTGCGCAATTTATTGCGCGACAAATCGCCCCGCTACGGAATGTGCGACGAAGAAAATGATTGGGTAATTATCAACCAAATAAGCCACTTAACTAATTCGTTCAAAATCAGTTACATACCTCAAAATAGGTATATGGGGACGCGCTTGATGTACATCAATAAGCGCCAAAAGCGACACGTTAAGGTAAGCGCAGATACCGCAATTTTTTGAGGCAAGCATGAGCAAGCACAGTGTCGTTATTATTGGCAACGGCATGGTCGGCCACCGCTTTATAGAAGAACTTATCGACAAAGATGAATCTAATCAGTTTGCGATAACCGTTTTCTGTGAAGAACCCCGCGTCGCCTATGACCGCGTCCACCTTTCCGCCTATTTCTCCCACCATACTGCTGAAGAACTGTCGCTGGTACGCGTGGGTTTCTATGAAAAGCATCAGGTCAAGCTGCTGCTAGGCGAACGCGCTATCACCATCAACCGTGATGAAAAATTGATCCATTCTAATACCGGTCGCGCGGTGCATTACGACACGCTGATTTTCGCCACCGGCTCATATCCGTGGATTCCGCCGATCAAGGGCGCGGAAGGCAGCGACTGCTTTGTCTATCGCACCATTGAAGACCTCAACGCCATCGAAGCCTGTTCACGCCGCACCACGCGCGGAGCAGTCATTGGTGGCGGATTACTGGGGCTCGAAGCGGCAGGCGCGCTGAAAAACCTCGGCATTGAAACCCACGTGATTGAGTTCGCGCCGGTGCTGATGGCAGAGCAGCTCGATCCGCAAGGCGGCGAGCAGCTACGACGCAAAATCGAGCAGATGGGCGTACGCGTGCATACCGGCAAAAACACGCAGCAAATCGTCCATCATGCCAAAGGCGGTAAAACGCTGGAGTTTGCCGACGGCAGCGCGCTGGATGTGGATTTCATCGTCTTCTCCACCGGCATTCGCCCGCAGGACAAACTCGCCAAACAGTGCGGTTTGCAGCTAGGCCAGCGCGGCGGTATTGCCATTGACGACAATTGCCAGAGCAGCGATGCAGACATCTTCGCCATCGGTGAATGCGCCGCCTGGCAGAACCGCATTTATGGCTTAGTCGCACCGGGCTATAAAATGGCGCAGGTCGCCAGCGACAGGTTGGTTGGTCGCGACAATGCCTTTGCTGGGGCAGATATGAGCGCCAAGCTGAAATTGCTGGGCGTTGATGTCGGCGGAATTGGCGATGCGCATGGTCGCACGCCGGGCGCGCGCAGCTTCGTGTGGCTTGATGAGCAAAAAAATATCTATAAGCGCCTGATTGTTAGCGAAGATAACCGCACGCTGTTAGGTGCCGTGTTAGTCGGTGATACCAGCGATTACGGCAATCTGCTGCAGCTGGCGCTGAATAATATCGCGTTACCGGAAAATCCGGCCTTGCTGATCCTGCCCGCAGGCAGCGGTGAGAAGCCGGTAATGGGCGTGGATTCGCTGCCGGACAGCGCGCAAATTTGCTCCTGCTTCGACGTCAGTAAAGGCGATATCGTCAAAGCCGTGCAAGGCGGTTGCCATACGGTCGCCGCACTGAAAACCGAAACCCGCGCCGGAACCGGCTGCGGCGGCTGTATTCCATTGATTACTCAGGTACTGAATGGCGAACTCAGTCGTCAGGGTATCGAAGTTAATAATCATCTGTGCGCACACTTCCCCTACTCACGCCAGGAGTTGTATCACCTGATTCGCGTGGAAGAGATCAAATCCTTCGATGCACTGCTAGCCAAATATGGTCAAGGTTACGGCTGTGAAGTATGCAAACCCACGGTGGGTTCGCTGCTGGCTTCCTGCTGGAACGAGTATGTGCTGAAGCCGCAGCTGGCACCGCTGCAGGACAGCAACGATCTGTTCCTCGGTAATATCCAGAAAGACGGCACTTATTCGGTGATCCCGCGCTCAGCCGGTGGCGAGATCACGCCGGAAGGGTTGATGGCGATTGGCGCCGTGGCGCGTCAGTACAATCTTTACACCAAAATCACCGGCTCGCAGCGTATTGGTTTGTTTGGCGCACAGCGCGATGACTTGCCAGCTATCTGGACGCAGCTGATTGACGCAGGCTTTGAAACCGGCCAGGCGTACGCTAAAGCGCTGCGCATGGCGAAAACCTGCGTGGGCAGCGTCTGGTGCCGCTTTGGCGTCGGCGATAGCCTCGGCTTCGGCATCGAACTGGAAAACCGCTACAAAGGCATTCGTACCCCGCACAAGATGAAGTTTGGCGTCTCCGGCTGCACGCGCGAGTGTGCCGAAGCGCAGGGTAAAGACGTGGGCATCATCGCCACCGAGAAAGGCTGGAACCTGTATGTCTGCGGCAACGGCGGCATGAAGCCACGTCACGCCGATTTGCTGGCCGCCGATCTCGATCGCGACACACTGCTGCACTATCTCGATCGCTTCATGATGTTCTATATCCGCACCGGCGATCGCCTGCAGCGTACCTCGCTGTGGCTGGAAAGCATGGATGGCGGCATCGATTATCTGCGCAGCGTGATTGTCGACGACAAGCTCGGTCTGAATACGCAGCTGGAGCATGAACTGACGCGTCTGCGTGCCGAGGTGGAATGTGAATGGGCCGCGACGGTGCAAGATCCGCAGCAGCAGAGCCACTTCAGTACCTTTATCAACAGCGATCGACGCGATCCGCTGGTGCAGCATATCAACCAACGCGATCAGCACCGTCCGGCGCAACCCGCCGAACGTATTGCGGTCACCCTGATTGAGGAGATCGACGCATGAGCCAGTGGCATTCAGTGTGTGAACTCAGCCAAATCCTGCCTGCGACCGGTGCATGCGCGCTGATCAAAGGCCAGCAAATTGCCATCTTCCGTCCGCGTGACGATGAGCAACTCTACGCCATAAGCAATATCGATCCTTTTGCCCAGGCTAGCGTGTTATCCCGCGGCCTGATTGCAGAGCACCAGCAGGCGCTGTGGGTGGCGAGTCCACTGAAGAAACAGCGTTTCCGCCTGAGTGACGGCTTGTGTCTGGAAGACGAAGCGCGCTCGGTGGCGAGCTATCCGGTGCGCGTCAGCGCGGGCAAGGTTGAGATATGTGCCTGACAGCATTCCTTCACTTTATGAGACGTCACTATGTTCACTGACACCCTGAATAAATGCGCCGCCAACGCGGCGCGCATTGTGCGTACTGCGCAGCACAGCCCGCTGGCCTTCTGGATCAGCTCGGCGATGGCGGGCGCTTACGTTGGCCTGGCGATTATCCTGATCTTCACGCTCGGCAATCTGGTCGATCCGGCTTATCGTCCACTGTTGATGGGCGCGACCTTTGGTATCGCCTTAACGCTGGTGATCATCGCCGGTTCCGAGCTGTTCACCGGCCACACCATGTTCCTGACCATTGGTGTGAAAGCGGGCAGCATTAATCAAGGCCAGATGTGGTGCGTATTGCCGCAAACCTGGCTGGGTAATCTGCTCGGTTCGGTATTGGTCGCACTGATTTATTACTCTGCAGCGGGTCCGCTGCTGCCGAATGCCGGATCGCTGCTTCACAGTGCGGCGCTGGCAAAAACCGTGCAGCCGGCGATGGCGCTGTTCTTTAAAGGCGCGCTGTGTAACTGGCTGGTATGCCTGGCGATTTGGATGGCGGTACGTACTGAAGGAACGGCGAAGTTCATCGCTATCTGGTGGTGTTTGCTGGCGTTTATCGCTTCCGGCTATGAGCACTCCATCGCCAACATGACGGTCTTTGCGCTGTCGTGGTTTGGTCAGCATAATGCAGACCTCACTTTGAGCGGCATCGGCCACAACTTGCTGTGGGTGACACTGGGCAACATGTTCTCCGGCATGGTACTGATGGGTCTCGGTTACTGGTACGCCACCCCGCAGGCGCAACGCCCGCAGGCAGAAGCGCAAACCACGCCGCTCAAAACGGCATAACACTTTTTTCAGCCCGCCTTGAGCGGGCTTTTTTAGGATGAGCGATGGACTACTTTCCGCTGTTTTGCCGCCTGCAAGGTAAACGCTGTTTGCTGGTTGGCGGTGGTGATGTGGCAGAACGCAAAGCGCGTTTACTGTTGGAAGCCGGTGCCGATCTGCACGTTGGCGCACTGGATTTCTCCCCTGCGTTTCAGCAGTGGGCACAACAGGGAAAGTTGACTTTATTACCCGGCGCGTTTGATGAACGCTGGTTAGAAGGCTGTTGGTTGGTGATTGCCGCCACCGACGATGATGCGGTTAACCAGCAGGTCGGTGATGTGGCGGAGCAGCGACGCATCTTCTGCAATCTGGTGGATGCACCGCAGGAAGCCAGCGCGATTATGCCATCGATTATCGATCGCTCACCGCTGATGATTGCCGTCTCTTCTGGCGGCCGCGCACCGGTGCTGGCGCGTTTACTGCGAGAAAAACTTGAAGCGATGCTGCCACAACATCTCGGCGAGCTAGCGTCATTGGCCGGTTCGCTGCGAAGCCGCGTAAAGCGGTCCTTCAACAGCATGGCGCAGCGTCGTGCTTTCTGGGAGCGCTTCTTCGTTAGCGATCGTCTGGCACAAAGCCTTGCAAATGGCGATCGGCCGCGCGCGAAGCACATCGTCAAGACCTTGTTCGATGCGCCGCTGTCGCAGCAAGGCGAAGTGGTGCTGGTGGGGGCCGGGCCGGGCGATGCGGGACTGCTGACATTAAAAGGCCTGCAGCATATCCAGCAGGCCGATGTGGTGGTGTATGACCGCTTAGTCTCCGAGCCGATTCTCAACCTGGTGCGCCGCGATGCTGAGCGCATCTTTGTGGGTAAACAAGCGGGTAATCACTGCGTACCGCAAGCGCAGATTAACCAGGTTCTGCTGGAGCAAGCGCAGAGCGGCAAGCGCGTAGTGCGACTGAAAGGCGGCGATCCTTTTATCTTTGGTCGCGGCGGCGAGGAGCTGGAACTGCTGGCGCAGCACAACATCCCGTTTAGCGTAGTGCCGGGTATCACCGCCGCGTCGGGCTGTTCCGCCTACAGCGGCATTCCGCTTACGCATCGTGACCACGCGCAAAGCGTGCGCTTCGTGACCGGCCATTTGCAGCAGCACGGTGAAATCGAATGGCGCAAACTGGCCGCCGAGCAACAAACGCTGGTGTTCTATATGGGGTTGGCGCAGGCGCCTGAAATCCAAAAGCAACTGATGCAGCACGGCATGGATGCAGCGATGCCGGTGGCGATTGTGCAAAACGGTACCACGCCGCAGCAGCGCGTAGAGACCGCAACCCTGGCGGAGCTGGCAACCCTGGCGCAGCAGTTTGCCAGTCCGGCTCTGATTATTGTGGGTCGCGTAGTGGAGCTGCGTTCCCAGTTACGCTGGTTCTGAAGCGGCAAAAACTGTACAGCACTGCGCTTTGTCGCCAGACTAATAGCCATCTTTCTCATTGATAAGGAGTTTCCATGCGCGTTGCTTCACTGGTTTGCGCGTTGTTATTGCCGCTGAGCGCGGTTGTCACCGCTGCACCCGTTACCTGGTCGAACGTCATCGGCGAATGGCAGGTGGTGGCGGTAACGCCCAGGAAGGAAGTCGGGCAGCTGTATATCAAGAATGACCCGCAGTTTATGGGCGCGCGCGTGGCATTTAAGCCGAACGCGATAACCTGGACACGTGGTACCGCCGAACGCAGCATCCATCCTGCGGTCGATAACTGCGCAACTAAACCGCGTCTCACTGCCGCCAATGGCGCGGGACAAGATCGTGATTTCACCTTCCGCTACGGTTTTAACGTGAGCTGTGGCAATAAGGCGTGGGGACCGGCACCCGGCGCGGTAATCAGCGTGCTGGCTGACGGCAACGCCCGCCTGTTTTGGGATGGCGCAGAACTGGCGTTACATCGCATCAAATAAAAAACGGCGGGTCATAGAGACCTAATGCTCGTCAGTTAAGCGCCGTATCAAATCGCCGCACCTTCCGTAGCAGCGCGATTTATCGCGCAATGAATTGCGCCGCTACATTGTGCGCACTCGGTAATTAGGGTTTTCATCTCTTAAATGACGAGCATTAGCCATTTATGGCGACAAGGACACCACCCTTGTGCGGCCATTGAAATGGTCGTCATTAATGACGACCCTACAATTCTGGCAGCGATTATGCAGTTTAATATGCACTGCAGTAGCAGCGTGGGTGTTGAGGCGACATCCTAACCCGCTGAGCGAGAGAGGGATTCCAGGGCGAACCGCATGGATGCGGTGAGAGGCGGCGCTGAGCAGGAGCGAATCGCCGCCGGTCCGTCAGGAATCTTGTCGAGTGAAGGCACCGCGTAGCGGCGGGTTGGGCTGGCGCAGGGCCCGGGAGTGAAGAGGGCGTGGCCAGACGCCCTCTTCTCGTTCGCCGCACGGCTGAACTGCAACTGCCACAGCCAATGGCGAACGAAAGTCGCTCTGCGCATAACTGATCGGCATTAGGTCATAACGACCCGCCGTTACGCGTTATCCCGCCAGCCGCTTACGGCTGCGCGACAAAGCCGACCGCTTCGTACACTTTCTTCAGCGTTTCCTGCGCATGCGCGCGGGCTTTCGCTGCGCCATCGCGCATCACCTGATTCAGCAGCTCTTCGTCGTTACGGAAACGATGGTAGCGCTCCTGCAGATCGGTCAGCATGCCGGAAACCGCATCCGCTACCGCGCCTTTCAGGTGGCCGTACATTTTGCCTTCGAACTCCTGCTCCAGCTCGGCAATGGTTTTGCCGGTCACGCCTGAGAGAATATCCAGCAAGTTGGAAACACCGGCTTTCTCTTTGACGTCGTAGCGCACCACTGGTGGCTCGGCGGAGTCAGTCACCGCGCGTTTGATCTTCTTGACCACCGCTTTAGTGTCTTCCAGCAGACCAATCACGTTATTGCGGTTGTCGTCTGACTTGGACATTTTCTTCGTCGGCTCAAGCAGCGACATCACGCGTGCGCCCGATTTCGGAATGAACGGCTCTGGCACTTTGAACACATCGCCGTATAGCGCATTGAAACGCTGCGCGATATCGCGGCTCAGTTCCAGATGCTGCTTCTGATCCTCGCCAACCGGCACCTGATTGGTTTGATACAGCAGGATATCGGCCGCCATCAACACCGGATAATCAAACAAACCCGCGGTGATGTTTTCCGAGTAGCGCGCTGATTTATCTTTGAACTGCGTCATGCGGCTCAATTCGCCGAAATAGGCGTAGCAGTTCAGCACCCAACTCAGCTGCGCGTGCTCTGGCACGTGCGACTGAACAAAGATGGTGCTTTTAGCCGGGTCGATGCCGCAGGCAAGATAGAGCGCTAAGGTATCCAGCGTAGCTTTACGCAGCGCAACAGGATCCTGACGTACGGTGATGGCGTGCAGATCGACGATGCAGTAAATGCAGTGGAAGTCATCCTGCATCTGCACCCACTGACGCAGCGCACCCATATAGTTGCCAATGGTCAGTTCACCGGAAGGCTGGGCGCCGCTGAAAACGATGGGTTTGCTCATGTTATGTCCTGATAATCACAGCCCGATAGCGGGCAAAAGTTCGTCAAAAGAGTCGAGAGTTAAATCGGGAAGGCTGGTCGCAATCGGCTCACCGTAGTTGTAGCCAAATGTCATACCGATGTTCGGTACGCCTGCCGCTTGGGCCGCGAGAATATCATTGCGGGAATCGCCGACAAACAGCAATTGTCCGGGAAGCACACCAAAATGGCCGAGTACCAGGAAAATAGCCGCCGGATGGGGCTTTTTCACTATCACGTCGTCACCGCCGATTATCTGCGTGAAGTATTCGGCAATACCGAGCGACTTAAGCAGCGGAGCAACAAACGGTGTGGGCTTATTGGTGACGATCGCCAGCGGCAGGCCTTTCGCCTGCAGCGCTGCCAGCGTCTCTTTCACCTGCGGGAACAGCGTGCTGCCCGCTTCCACCGTTTGCGCGTAATACTTATCAAACAGCGCACGCGCATCGCGTTGCTCTTCAGCATGTGGCTCGCGTCCTAGCGCCCAGGTCAGCGCACGGCTCATCATCACGTCTGCGCCGTTACCAATCCAGGTGGAGGCTAATGCCACACCCGGCGGCGGCAGTTGCAGATCGGCCAGCGCATGATCGATGGCTTGTGCTAAACCTGGCGCGCTATCAACCAGCGTACCGTCCAGATCAAACGCCAGCGCGCGGATATCAGTGAAATGAGCCATTAACTTTCTCCAGTTCGCCACGCATTTCATCGATCACTTTTTTGTAATCCGGATGACCAAAGATCGCAGAACCCGCGACAAACATGTCAGCGCCGGCGGCAGCAATTTGACCGATGTTATCGATTTTCACACCGCCATCGACTTCCAGACGAATGTTGTAGCCGCTTTGATCGATCAGGCGACGTGCCTCGCGCAATTTATCGAGCGTTCCGGGAATGAAGGATTGACCGCCAAAACCTGGGTTGACCGACATCAACAGAATGATGTCCAGCTTATCCATTACATAATCGAGGTAGTCGAGCGGCGTGGCAGGATTGAATACCAGTCCGGCTTTGCAGCCGTGCTCTTTGATCAGCTGCAGCGTGCGGTCAACATGCTCACTGGCTTCCGGATGGAAAGTAATGAAGGTGGCGCCTGCTTTTGCGAATTCCGGGATCAATGCATCCACAGGTTTGACCATCAGATGCACATCAATAGGTGCAGTGATGCCGTAATCGCGCAGCGCTTTCAGCACCATCGGCCCCATCGTCAGATTGGGAACGTAGTGGTTATCCATCACATCGAAATGGACCACATCACCACCTGCCGCCAGCGCTTTGGCCGTGTCTTCACCTAAACGGGCGAAGTCTGCAGCCAGAATTGAAGGGGCCAGTAAAAATTGTTTCATCCGATTCTCCCAATTTTGTGCGCCAGCCGGAGCTGGCGTAATGCCTTGGTCGCGGACGAAACAGGCTAGCGGAAAAGCGCCAGCAGTTCGTCGACCTGAGTGCGACCACTTATGCTTCGGCTGATGGAACGCCGGGCTTTGACTACGTGTAAATCCGCATTCTGATACCACTCACGCGTGAGCACCGTATCGTGATTAGAAATCAGTACCGGGATGCGATTTTGCTGCGCCAGCTTATTGGCCAATTCCGCCAGATGCTGCTGCTCGCGCAGACTAAAACTGTTGGTATGGTACGCGGTAAAATTCGCTGTCGCCGAAAGCGGTGCATACGGCGGATCGCAATAAACGACTGAGCCTTCAACGGCGTTGTTCAGAGTAACATCGTACGATTCACAGACAAAGGTCGCTTTTTGCGCCCGTTCGGCAAACCATAACAGCTCCGCTTCAGGGAAATACGGCTTACGATAACGGCCAAAAGGCACGTTAAACTCACCGCGCAGATTGTAGCGGCAAAGCCCGTTATAACCGTGGCGATTGAGATACAAGAACAGCACTGCGCGCTGATATTCATCTTTGCTCGCATTGAAAGCGATGCGCTGCGCGTAGTAGGTTTCCGCGGTATTACCTTCGGCATTGAAGAGCTGACGCGCGTCTTCAATGAAACCCGCAGTGCGCGTTTTAACGATGTTATACAGATTGATGAGATCACCGTTGATGTCCGCCAGGTGATAGCGGTCATAATCGGTGTTGAGGAACACAGAACCAGCGCCGACAAAGGGTTCGATAAGACAATCACCTTGTGGCAAATGACGACGAATGTCATCAAGGAGCGGGTATTTCCCTCCGGCCCATTTCAGGAAAGCGCGATTTTTTTTCATGCTGTCGTGGTTATTACATCTTAATTATTGGCTGTGGTGAAACCGACAGCAGCTCTGCGCTTTAAACGGGGCCGCATGTACGCGGCCCCACATCAATTACTGACTTTCTTTCTTCACCTGGCTAAGCGGTTTTACCCACGGATTGGCTGCACGCACTTCCGCTGGCAGTGATGCCACGGCGCGTTTCGCATCGGCTGGCGTGGCGTAAGCACCGCTGACCAACACATACCAAGGCTCACCGTTACGCGTGGTTTTATATACGTGATAACCGCTCAGGTTCTGTTTTCTCGCCCAGGCGTTCAGGCTCTCTTCTTTCGACGCACCGCTCAGCTGCAGCGTGTAATTTCCGCCTGACGGCAGCGACTTGCTGGCACCGCTCGAAGTCGCAGGCGCGGCATTGCGCGTCGCGGTGGTGCGTGTGTTGTTATCTTTCACGGGTGCCGGTTTAGAAGCGGCCGGTGCTTTATGCGGGGTCGACGCATGCGTCTCGCGTGTACCGTTATTGCTGGTGCGCGCAGGTGTTTCTGGACGCATCGCGGGCGGCGTAATCGCTTTACCATTGCCGCTAACCGTTGCCGGTGCGGTTGGCAGCGAACTGTTGCCCTGCGCACCTTGTGCCGCAGCATCAACTGAACCTTGCTGATTGTTCAGCGCAGTATTGAGATCGCCCGGCAGCGTGACGCGCTGTTGGTTGGCTGGCGTATCCACAGGCGCAGCCTGGGTCGGCGTAGAAGAGACCGATGGCATCGAGATGGATTGTGAGTCATTGCCCGCTGGTGCAGCCGTGCCCGCCGTGTTTTGCGGTGCGCTGCTTTCAGCTGAAGGAGTGGCATTTTGCTGGCCGCTCATAGACGTCGATCCCGAAAGGTCGATGTTCTTTTCGCTGCCACCGGCAGAAGGTGCCGCGCCGTTATTAGCGGTATTCGTTGCGGGTTTTTTCTCGTCTGGGCCGGTTAATGCTGAACCTATACCCAGCACCACCAATAGCAGAACCAAAATACCAATGCCCATCATCATATGCTGACGAGAAACCGGTACTTTCACTTTTGGCGCAGAAGACGATTTGCGTGGCCGTGTCGGACGGCGATCACTGGCGTCAGGTTTTAACTCGTCTTCCGGTTTGAACTCATCCATTTAGCCTCCTCCGTAAAACGACGCGCTTCCCACACGCCGCATCACCACTCGTCACGTCTAATAATCAGGGTTTCTGGCAATCGTTAATTGCAGCCAGCACCATATCATGTGCAACACCTGCACGCACTTCAGAGCGGCCAATAGCGAGAGGCAGCACCAGACGCAACTCGCCCGCCAGCACTTTTTTATCGCGCATCATGTGTGGCAAATAATCTTCCGCTGCCATGCTCGCCGGGCCATGCACTGGCAAACCGGCACGCAACAGCAGCGCGATAATACGATCGGTTTCGCCCGAGGTGAACTGACCCAAACGTTCAGCGGTACGTGCAGCCATCACCATGCCAGCCGACACCGCTTCGCCGTGCAGCCAGTTGCCGTAGCCCATATGCGCTTCAATCGCATGACCAAAAGTATGGCCCAGATTGAGCAGTGCGCGTACGCCGGTTTCGCGCTCATCAGCCGCTACCACTTCTGCTTTTAGCTCGCAGCAGCGACGGATACAGTAAGCAAGGGCTTTTTCATCCAGCGCCAGCAGAGCATCAAGGTTCTGCTCCAGCCACTGGAAGAATTCGCCATCAAGAATAATGCCGTATTTGATCACTTCCGCCAGACCGGACGCTAATTCGCGCGGCGGCAGAGTGGCCAGGCAATGTGTATCCACAACGACAGACGCAGGCTGATAAAACGCCCCAATCATGTTTTTGCCGAGTGGATGGTTTACCGCGGTTTTTCCACCGACGGAGGAGTCAACCTGAGACAACAAGGTGGTCGGCACCTGAATAAAGCGCACGCCACGCTGATAGCTGGCTGCAGCAAATCCGGTCAAGTCACCAATCACTCCACCACCGAGTGCAATCAGCGTGGTATCACGGCCGTGCGGCTTTTTCAGCAGCGCGGTGAACACCTCGTCCATTACAGCCAGCGTTTTGTACTGCTCACCATCAGGCAAAATGACTTGATCCACCTTTACACCGGCATTGCTAAGAAGCGCTGACAGGGGTTCGAGATAGATCGGCGCCAGCGTCTGGTTTGTCACCAGCATGGCATTGTCGCCTGCTTTGAGCGGCCAAAAAGAAGCCGGATCGTTAAACAGTCCGGCAGCGATGGTAATGGGGTAACTGCGATCCCCGAGTGAAACAGTGATCTTCTCCATGATGACCGATACCTATTGCTGAGCCCTCAGGGCGCTGGATTAGTTCTTTTCCAGCATGTTGATGATCTGATTGGCCACCACTTTTGCACTTTGATCGTCAGTGCGAATAGTGACATCAGCGATCTCTTCATAAAGCGGATTACGTTCACCTGCTAGCGCTTCCAGTACTTCGCGCGGCGGTGATTCAACCTGCAACAGCGGACGCTTTTTATCACGCTGGGTACGAGCAAGCTGCTTTTCGATGGTGGTTTCAAGGTATACGACCACACCGCGGGCGGAGAGACGATTACGGGTCTCGCGGGATTTGACTGAGCCGCCACCGGTCGCGAGCACAATGCCTTGCTTCTCGGTCAGCTCATTAATGATCTTTTCTTCACGATCGCGGAAGCCTTCTTCGCCTTCCACATCAAATACCCAGCCTACATCCGCTCCGGTGCGTCGCTCAATTTCCTGATCGGAATCGAAAAATTCCATATTGAGTTGCTGAGCCAACTGACGACCAATAGTGCTTTTGCCGGCACCCATCGGCCCAACCAGAAAGATATTGCGTTTCTCTGCCATTTTATCGGTATTACTAAGAATTCGTTGATGATACCCCGCGTTCAGCGTAGCTGGCGGGACAGGAACTGAGACCTCATGAGCGTTAACAAGAGTCAGACGGAAAATTATCTCAACACTCATGGCCGTTTGGCAACCGAATAAATTGCCCCCGGCGACCTCTTAACAGGACCGGTCTGTGGTTCGCGAGACGGTAACGCACCTTCGCTAATCCACTATATTTCGTGCTACAGGCACGCTGGCCGGGGTCATCCACTGTAATCGCTTACTGATGTAAGCACAGTAAATTCACTCATTTAACGTCTTACTGAAGCTCGAATTATTTTGGAGATATTTCTTTTGACGTCAGTATCGCTTGTGACCGACGTCATTCGGAAGGTTATTCTGCCGCGTTCCGTTACACCGTTTTGAAAATCGCTAAACCTTGTAAGCTAATTCCAGCCCTGCGTCAACGCAGTTGGCCTCACAGAACGAATTTTCCGCTTTATCCGGCAGTAAGCGCTGCTTCCCTGACCAGTCTGGGGGTAATAAAGATCACCAGCTCCTTTTTCTTCTGCTCATCAGATTGCTGGCGGAACAAATTCCCCAGCAGCGGCAGGTCGCCCAGCAAGGGGACGCGTTTTTCGCTCTGCGAGCGCTGCTGTTGGAAAATGCCACCGAGCGCTAAGGTTTCGCCATCGCGCAGCGTCACCTGCGTTTCGATCTCTTGTTTATCAATACTCAGCACCTGATTGTCGCCGATGCTTAAACTGCGTCCCGGCAAGTTCTGGCTGAGCCGCAGCTTGAGCTGGATTCGACCATTTCCCAGCACCACGGGCGTTACTTCCATGCCCAGCACTGCCTCTTTAAATTCGATGGCCGTCGCACCACTGTTGCCCGATTTCACCTCGTAAGGAATTTCGGTTCCTTGCTTGATGCTGGCGGTTTGCTGATGCGAGGTAAACAGCCGCGGACTGGCGATAATTTCGATTTGGTTCTCCTGCTCCAGCGCACTCAGCTCAAGATTGAGCAATTCACCGCTGACCTGGCCCAGCGTCACGCCAGCGCGAAACGCCGGATTCCCCACCGCCAGTGGAATGTCGAGTAGCGGGTTGCGCAGCGCCTGCGTCACCACCTCCGCTGGCGACGTACCCCAATTAACGCCCAGCTCACGTAAATGCTCTTCATTAATGGTGACGATATGCGCGGCAAGCTCAACCTGCTCAAGCGGTAGATCCAGCGCTTTAAGCCAACGCTCGGTGTCTCGCAGCGCCTCGGCCGTATCACGTAGCAGCAAACTGTTGGTGCGACTATCTACCGTGACGCTACCGCGCGGCGTCATCAACGAACGCTCGGCCTGAAGGCTCCGGTAGATATCGCTGGCACTGGCGTAATGCAGCATCACCGTTTGTTGAGCCAGCGGCGTTTGCTGTTTCTCCTCCTCGCGCTCCACCTTTTCCTGTTGCGCCTGCAGCTGTTGCCAGCTTTCCGGATAGACCAGCAACACGCCCTCTTCCTGCACCACGGTGAGTTTTGCCAGTTGCGTCACCAGCGCAAGCGCGCGATGCCAGTCAACATTATCTAAGCGCAGCGACAGCCGACCTTCAACGCCCGGCGCAATCAGCAGATTGGTCTGCTGATAATCTGCCAATGCCTGCAAAATGCGTTCAACTGGCGCGTCATCAAACGTTAGGCTTAACCGATCATCATTGGCGCTTAGCGGCATGCTCAGACAAAGCAGGAGCAGTGACGTCATCCATTTCATAAAAACCTCCTTTTATTACCCATGTGATTTGCTGCGGGGTGCAACTTTGCACAGCGTTCAACACCAACGTGCGGGATGTAAGCTTTACCACTTGCCAGGGTGGCTGTGGGAAGGGCGTTTGATCAAGTAGTTGATAGCTTTTGCCTTGCGGCGACACCAGCCACGCCACGAAGCGCGGCGCCGTGCCGATGATGCCCTGCAAGCGCCAGCCTTCTGGTGCGGCAACCTGCGCCTGGCACCGCGTTTCTGCCAGCGGCTGGAAAGGATCGCGGGCGAATGCCAGGGAGCTGCAAAGTAGTAATAGCAACGTATTACTCCGCATCTTCGCTCTCCAGCCAAAGCTGCGTTTGCAGTACGCCCTGCTCGGCTTGCAGCTGAAAACGCTGTGGAACAGGTAATGAGGTGGTGGCCAGCTCGCTAAACAGGGGCAGAAATTGCGACCAGATGAGCCGTAACTGCAGCTGTTGCGGCTGGCTGTCCGGCTGCCAGGCCTCAAGCTGACTGCCGCGCGCAGCCACAATCCTCTCCAGCGTTTGCTGAAAGCCAGCATCCAGCAACGATTGCTGCAGCGCGCTAATCTCGCTCTGTAAGTCCCTCATGGCCGGAAGTGCAGCCAGCTGTTGCAGCCGCTGCTGTTGCTGTTGCTGCATCTGTTCCAACTGCCGCTCTTGCGTGTCATTCATCTGTTGTTGTGGACGAAGCAGCACAATCCACGTCAGCGCAAAGAGCAGCAGGGATAACATCAACAGCCACACCATGCGCAGCGGCAGCGTGAGCATCAGCCAGCGCAGCAAGAGTTCATTCATCTGCCACCTCCTGCACACGCGCATGTAAAGCGAAACGATAGTCACCGCCAAGCTCGCGCTTCACACCGCCCTGCTTTACGCTGCTGAACAGCTGCTGGGTCATTAGCTGATGACGAAAGTCACTGACTGCCGCCATGCTCTGCGCCTGCCCTTCCAGTAGCAGTTGTCCTTGTCGCCGCTCAAGGCGATTAAGCCACAAGGTGTCGGGCATTAATTCCGGCAACTGCTGCCAAAAATGCTGCCAGCGCTGATGCTGATCTTGTCGTTGCTGCAGCGCCCGCTGCGCCTGAAGGAGTGATTCTCGCTGCTGTAGCAATAATTGCTGCTGTTCCAGCTGTTGTTGCAGCGAGTTGAGGCTATAGGTGCTATCCATCAGCGCTTGCGCCTGTTGCTGCCGTGTAATTACGCCGCGCCACCAGAGTAAGCAGAGGATGAACAAGGTGAATACCAACGTAAGGGCCAGCAGCGACATGCTCTGCTGGCGTCGTCGCTGCGATTGCTGGATGCGCCAGGGAAGTAAGTTGACCGCCAGCATCACGCATCCTCCGGACGCAGCGCCAGTCCAAGCGCGATAGCGAAATGACCTTCTTGCGCAGGCAACGGCGGCTGTAGATAGTGCAGCAGCGAAAACGGCTTGCAGCGCTTAACCTGCGGCTCAGGTAAAACCTGCGTTGACGTGCAGAACACGCATTCCATCTGCGGGAAGGTTTCGCGCAACTGCGCGAGCGTAAGAGGTTCCGTGGCCGCACCTGACAGGGTGCTTTCACCCGCCAGCGTCCACAGCCAATGATCGCTGAGCGGATGTATCAATAAGTGGTTGTGACGCAAAGGCATGCGCAGGGCGATCTGCGTTAGCGCCAGGCTACTCAATTCAAGCACATCCGGCCGCAAATCCGCCTGCTTGAGCGGCGTCAGCCATTGTGCAATGACCTCGCGCCGCGCCGCAGTAACGCAAAGCGGCGAATCCTTGCCCGGCGAGCGATAATCCAGCGACAGCGACGCAGGCTCGACAGGAAACAGGCGTTGCGCGGAAGCCGCCACATAGCGTCCCAACGCTGGCTCACGCAGCGAGGTTTCTGGCAGTGGCAAGGTACGTTGCAATACCAGTTGCGGCGGTAGCCCAACGCGCAGTGAATAGCGTTTCGGCAGATGGCGCTGCCAACGCCCTAACATATCCAGTAACGCAGGCGTGGTTTGCAGCACGCCGTTTCTTAACGTATCTTGCGGCAGCGTTTGTTGCCACCAGTGTCGTAACTGCCACCCATGACGTCGGCGTTCGATGCCAAGGGCGCACAGTTGCCCGTTTTGGATATCCAGTCCAATTTGCCAGCGCTGAAAAGCCATACGCGCGATCTCCTTATCATTAAAAGGTAAGCGTGCTGATACCCTAAAGAATTGGCATTGCAGGAAGGCGGCAAGTGGGCGCATCCCCAGCCACTTACTAAAGTAAGTGACTGAGGTGAACACACGCAGCCAACGCACCGGCAACTTCAATTATGGCGGGTATATGAATGCGTCAGGCTTGTCTTTATACTACCGCGCGGTTGCTTATAAACTGCTCAAACGACAACAGATGGGAATTCTCAGGTGAAGTTCGTAAAGTATTTATTGATCCTTGCAGTGTGTTGCATTTTGCTGGGAGCCGGCACGGTTTATGGTTTGTACAAATACATAGAGCCGCAGCTGCCCGATGTGAACACATTGAAAGATGTGCGCCTGCAAACTCCTATGCAGGTTTACAGCGCGGATGGCGATCTGATCGCCCAGTACGGCGAGAAGCGCCGTGTCCCGCTGACCCTACAACAGATGCCGCCTGAGTTAATCAAAGCGTTTATTGCCACCGAAGATAGCCGTTTCTACGAGCATCATGGTGTCGATCCGGTGGGGATTTTCCGTGCGGCCAGTATTGCGCTGATGTCCGGTCACGCCTCACAGGGCGCCAGTACCATTACTCAGCAGCTGGCGCGTAACTTCTTCCTCAGTCCAGAGCGCACCTTAATGCGCAAGATTAAGGAAGCGTTTCTCGCCATCCGCATCGAACAGCTGCTGAGCAAAGATGAAATTCTTGAGCTGTATCTCAACAAGATTTATCTCGGCTATCGCGCTTATGGCGTGGGCGCAGCGGCGCAGGTCTATTTTGGTAAACCTATTGATCAGCTGTCGCTGAGTGAAATGGCGATGATTGCCGGTCTGCCGAAAGCACCGTCAACCTTTAACCCGCTCTATTCTCATACGCGTGCGCTGTCGCGTCGTAATGTGGTGCTGGCGCGTATGCTGGATCAAAACTACATCACGCAGCAGCAATATAACGAAGCACGCAACTCGCCGCTCACGGCCAGCTATCACGGCCCGGAAATCGCTTTCTCGGCACCTTACTTAAGTGAAATGGTGCGTCAGGAGATGGTGAAGCGTTACGGCGATAAGGCTTATGAAGACGGCTATAAGGTTTACACCACCGTTACGCGTCACCTTCAGGAAGCCGCGCAGCAGGCGGTGCGTAACAATGTGATGGCGTATGATATGCGCCACGGCTATCGCGGACCGACCAACGTGCTGTGGAAAGTGGGCGAAGCCAGCTGGGATCAAACCCGCATTCAGAACGCACTGAAAAACTTGCCAACGTATGGCCCGCTCAATGCGGCCGTGATCACCAGCGCCAGCGCCGATCAAGCCACGGCAATGTTGAAAGATGGCAGCAGCGTGACACTCAACATGGCGGGTGTACGCTGGGCGCGCCCTTACAAATCTGACACGCTGCAAGGCCCAACGCCGCGCAGTGTGACGCAGGTGCTGCAAGCCGGTCAGCAGATTTGGGTGCGTAAAGTGAATAACGATTGGTGGCTGGGCCAGGTTCCATTAGTGAACTCCGCGCTGGTGTCGCTCAATCCAGAAGATGGTGCCGTTCGCGCATTGGTCGGCGGTTTCGACTTTAACCAAAGCATGTTCAACCGCGCAACCCAAGCGCTGCGCCAGGTCGGCTCCAACATCAAGCCGTTCCTCTACACCGCAGCGATGGATCGCGGTTTAACGCTGGCATCAATTCTCAATGACGTACCGATTTCGCGCTGGGATGCCGGTGCCGGTGCCGACTGGCGTCCGAAAAACTCACCGCCAACCTATGCCGGTCCTATCCGTTTACGCCAGGGTTTGGGTGAGTCGAAAAACGTGGTGATGGTGCGCGCGATGCGTGCGATGGGCGTGGATTACGCGGCGGAATATCTGCAGCGTTTCGGCTTCCCGGCGCAGAACATCGTGCATACCGAATCATTAGCGTTAGGTGCGGCTTCATTTACCCCGATGCAGGTGGTACGCGGCTACGCGGTGATGGCGAACGGCGGCTTCCTGGTCGATCCGTACTTCATCAGTAAGATTGAGAACGAACAAGGTGGCGTGATCTTTGAAGAGAAACCGAAAATTGCCTGTCCGCAGTGCAACTTGCCGGTGATCTATGGCGATACCAAAAAGTCGGTGGCGTTGAATGAAGAGAGCATTGAAAATGTCGCCACTTCCGATCAATCGCAGAACCAAACCGTGCCCCAGCCTGAGCTGGAGCAAGTTCCTGCGCAGCCTGGTGGCGAGCAGCAGTATGCACCGCACGTGATCAACACGCCGCTGTCATTCCTGATCAAGAGTGCGCTGAACACCAACATCTTCGGCGAACCCGGCTGGATGGGAACGGGTTGGCGTGCCGGTCGCGATCTGAAACGTAACGATATCGGCGGTAAAACCGGTACCACCAACAGCTCGAAAGATGCGTGGTTCTCAGGTTACGGTCCGGGCGTGGTGACGTCAGTGTGGATTGGTTTCGATGATTCACGCGCGCTGGGTCGTTCAACCATGTCAGGCGCGATTCCGGATCAAATCTCCGGTTACGAAGGCGGCGCGAAGAGTGCGCAGCCAGCGTGGGATGACTATATGAAATCTGCGCTGGAAGGCGTGCCGGTGCAGCCGCTGACGCCGCCGGATGGCGTGGTCACCGTCAACATCGATCGTGGCACCGGCAAGCTGGCTAACGGCGGCAATTCGCGCCAGGAGTACTTCATCAACGGTACCCAGCCGACGGAGTATTCGGTTCATGATGTAGGTACCACCATCATGGACAACGGCGAAAGCCACGAACTGTTCTGATCAAAAAAGCCGGCAACTCTGCCGGCTTTTTTTTATTCTGTGAAATGATTTTAGTAGCTTAACCGACCCTGCTTCACCAGCCACTCGCGCACCATGAACAGCGCACTGACATTACGTGCTTCGCGGAAATCGGGTTCATCCAACAGTGCCAGCAAATTATTCAGCGGCCAGCGATGCACAATCAGCGGCTCCGGCTCATCGCCTTCCAACTTCTCTTCGTACAAGCCTTCCGCTACCACGATGTTCATCTTGCTGGAGAAGTAAGAGGGCGCCATGGTGAGCTTGCCAAGCGCTTCCAGTTTGGTGGCACCAAATCCCGCTTCTTCTTTCAGTTCGCGATCGGCCGCTTCAAAGGCGCTTTCGCCAGGATCGATCAGCCCTTTCGGAAAGCCCAGTTCGTAACTTTCCAGACCCACGGCGTACTCCTGAATCAGGATCACATCATCGCCGATGATGGGCACAATCATCACCGCTTCACGGTCGGATGGCTTCATGCGTTCATAGACGCGGCGCGCGCCATTGCTGAAAGCGAGATCGATCGCTTCAATGGTGAACAGGCGGGAACGGGCAACCGCTTCCACATGGAGGATGTCAGGTTTTTTCATTGGGGTTTTCATATCAGCCTCAAACTTAGCACAACCCTGTGAAACGTGATGACGCCAGCATACCGAAGCCAGAACTATTGTGCGACACGCAGCTAAAGTAAACTATGGTGACACACATTCACTTACTGCTGCTAACAACTTCTTGTTATCTATACAGTTAGAAATTCACAATAAGTCAACGGTGTTTTGTTAAATTCAGAAAATGCCGATATTTAATTGAGTCGTGTCTGGTTAACATCCCGTTGAGGAATAATCTACCAAACTATAATTAAATGATTTTGCGCGTTATTTTATCTGACTTTTCCCTTGTCAGAATGACATCTGCTCGCCAAAATTGACTTTATTGATGGATTCATCGGGAGCACATCGTTAACGTGAAGGCAGTTTTTTGGCTGGATTGAGCAAAGCATGAGCACTTATATTGTCATTCTGGCTGTCATGCTCGCCTGTTCCTTATTAGCAGGTATCGGCTATTGGTACGCTATGCGGCATCGTCCGCCGTTGGCGAAACCGCTGCCGTTTATCAGTCCGCCAAATCGAAAGCTCACTGACGAAGAGCGCGATGCCGTTGAAAAGTACCTTGCGTTGCTGGCCAAACAGCAACAACAGAGCAGTGCACAATCTGTAAAGAAGTCACGCGAACCTGAAGCGCTGACGCTCACCGCACAAAGCAATAATGTCTACCCCGTAACGCGTTCCATCACCCGCTATGGTCTCTCCACCGACGATCCACAGAAGTGGCGCTACTATCTCGACGAAGTCGAAGTGCATCTGCCGCCGCTGTGGGAACAGTACATCGCCGAAGAGAACTACGTTGAGCTCATCCGCACGCAAACGCTGCCGCTGGTCATTTCGCTCAACGGTCACTCGCTGGTGAATTACGCCGTGGAACAACCCGCGCTGCCGCCGCTGGTGCGCCCTGTGTCCACCAACGCATCGATTCGCAAAGAAGAGAGCGAGAACGTTGAGCTACTGCAGGTTCGTAAAGAGACTGCAGAAGAGTATCAACTGTCACGCGCCGACGGCACGCGTGAAGCGATCGTCATCTGTCTTGCTTTTCTGCTGTTCTTCCTGAGTCTGGTACTGCCCGGCAGTTTAATGGGGTGGATTGCCTTGCTCGGCTGTCTGATGATCGCCGTCAGCCTGTGGTTCCTCTATCGCTTCCCCGGCGCCAAAGGTTTGCGCGATGTGCATTGCCTGCGCGGTGCGCCTAAGCGCTGGGGCCTGTTCGGCGAATCGAATCAAGAACAGAGCAACATCTCGCTCGGCATTATTGATCTCATCTATCCTACGCACTGGCAACCGTATGTCGCGCACGATTTAGGTCAGACCACCGATGTCGACATGTACCTCAATCGTCAGGTGGTGCGTCAGGGCCGCTTCCTGTCGTTGCAGGACGAAGTGCGTAATTTCCCGGTGCAGCGCTGGCGTAAAAATCTGGTGCTGGCGTGCGGCTCGCTGTTGGTGCTGGTGATGTTGTTCACCTGGATTCCGCTTAGCATGCCGATCAAACTCAGTCTGGCATGGGTAAAAGGGACTGAAAGTATTGAAGTAAACAGCGTTGATAAGCTAAATGCGCTGCCGCTGCACATTGGTGATAGTTTGAAAGTGGGCGGAACCGGCATGTGTTCGGTGCCAGGCAATTATCAAAGCAACCGCAGCTACGCCTACTTGCCGTTCGACTGTTCAGCGATTTACTGGAACAACGCGGCCCCGCTGCCACAGCCGCAATCGGACATTATCGATAAAGCCTCCGCGCTGCTTGATACCACCACGCATCAGCTGCATCCGGAAACCAACACCGATCCGAAACTCAATCCGCAGCTGGCCTCAGCGATTCAGAAATCGGGCATGATTCTGCTGGATGACTTCTCCGATTTGGTATTGAAAACTCAGGATCTGTGCAGCCAGCAGCAGGATTGTGTACGACTAAAAAATGCGCTGGTGAATCTCGGCAATGCTAAGGATTGGGATTCGCTCATCCACCGTGCCGATTCCGGCAAGCTGAATGGCATGAACGTACTGCTGCGCCCGGTGAGTGCGGAAGCGCTGGAAAACCTGGTTAACACCGCCACGTCCAGCTTCTTCTCGCGTGAAACCCGTCGCGCGGCGGAAAACCTTAATAGCCCGCCGCCGGGTGGCTTCCTGATTATCAGTGATGAAGGTCGTCAGATGGTGACGCAGCCGCAGCCGTCGGTACCGCTGTTCGATCTGGATGCCCCTTCGCAATGGCGCGAGTTGCAACGGATGTCCGGCATGCTGCTGCACACGCCGTTCGCCGCCAGCGGCATCATTACTAGCATTACCACTGATGCAAATGGCACGCGCCATATCGCGCTGCACAACGAACCCGATGCCATGGCGCAATGGCGTTATTTGGGTACCGCGCTGTTGATGCTGGTGCTGATTGCCAGCGTCGTGATCAACGGCTTGCTGGCGCTGCGTCGTATTCATCGCAATCGCCTGCGCATGGCGGAAATTCAGCAGTATTACGATAAGTGCTTCAACCACAATCTGAACACTATGCAGAGCGTGCGCTCGCTGTTCTGAGCCCTTCCCTTCTGTGCTACCCTGTCGCCCACTTTTTTGCGGCGAGAAAGAAAATGCAGGTTACGCTTAACTGGTCAGAGATTGATACCGTGCTACTGGATATGGACGGCACCTTGCTCGATCTCGCCTTCGACCGCCACTTCTGGCTGGAACACGTTCCGGAAACCTTAAGTCGTGAACGCGCCATCACGCTCGGCGAAGCGCATCAGCTGATTGAGCAGAAGTACCAGGCCGTGGTGCATACGCTAAACTGGTATTGTCTCGATTACTGGTCGCAGGAACTGGCGCTGGATATTCGCGCCATGACGTGGGAGAAGCGCCACCGCGCGGCAATGCGTGAAGATACGCTGCCGCTGTTGCAGGCGCTGCGTGCTGCAGGTAAGCGCACGATTCTGCTGACCAATGCGCATCCGTACAATCTGGATGTCAAACTGGAGCAGACCGGATTAGCTGCCCACCTTGATTTATTACTTTCCACCCATACCTTTGGATATCCGAAAGAGGATCCGCGTCTCTGGCAGGCCGTTCAGCAACACACTGCGTTTGACAGCGCGCGCACGCTATTCATTGATGACAGCGAAGCGATTCTTGATGCAGCCACACGCTGGGGTATTCGCTGGTGTTTAGGCGTCAGTAATCCGGATTCCGGCCGGCCCGATCTATGTTTCCAGCGCCATCCGGCGGTAAGAGATTATCGTCAATTGTGTGAGACGCTGCGCTAAAGCAGGAGCCGCAATACGATGAAAGAGAAAGTGAGCGAAGGCGTCCGCCTCGACAAATGGCTGTGGGCCGCACGTTTCTACAAAACGCGTGCGCTGGCACGCGAAATGGTGGAAGGCGGCAAAGTGCATTACAACGGCCAGCGCAGCAAGCCCAGCAAATTGGTGGAGCTGAACGCCGAACTGACGCTGCGTCAGGGCAACGATGAACGCACGGTAGTGATTACCGCCGTCACCGATCAGCGCCGTCCGGCCACTGAAGCCCAGGCGCTGTATGCCGAAACGGCCGCCAGCATCGAAAAGCGTGAAAAGACCGCGCTGGCGCGCAAGATGAATTCCTTAACCATGCCGCACCCCGATCGCCGCCCGGACAAGAAAGAGCGCCGCGATCTGATGAAATTTAAATTGTCGGGCGATAAATAACGCGCCCCCAACGAGAGAAACACTATGTCTGCAAACGATCAACTGCACCGCTACCTGTTTGAAAATGTCGCCGTGCGTGGCGAGCTGGTTAACGTGACGGAAACCTGGCGTGAAATCGTCAAAAATCATGACTACGTTGAACCGGTAAAAACCTTGTTGGGCGAGCTGCTGGTGGCCACCAGCTTGCTGACGGCGACGCTGAAGTTTGATGGCGACATCACGGTACAAGTGCAGGGCGACGGTCCGCTGACGCTGGCGGTGATCAACGGTAACAACCGCCAGGAGCTGCGTGGCGTGGCGCGCGTGAAAGAAGACGCCGAGATCGCACCGGGCAGCAGCCTGAAAGAGATGGTGGGCAACGGTTATTTGGTAATCACCATCTCGCCAGAGAAAGGCGAGCGTTATCAAGGCGTAGTTGGCCTGGAAGCGGATACGCTGGCGGGCTGCCTGGAAGATTACTTCATGCGTTCTGAGCAGTTACCAACGCGCCTGTTTATTCGCACCAGCGAGCAAGGTGCGGCGGGCATTCTGTTGCAGGTGCTGCCAGCGCAAGAGCCAAGCCTGGATGATTTCAATCACCTTGCCACGCTGACCGAAACCGTGAAAAGCGAAGAGCTGATTGAGCTGCCCGCTACCGACGTGCTGTGGCGCCTGTATCATCAGGAAGAAGCCACCGTGTTCGATCCGTCGCCGGTCAGCTTCAAGTGCACCTGCTCCCGTGAGCGTTGCGGCGAAGTGCTGAGAACGCTGCCAGAGGAAGAAGTGGACGAAATCCTTGAAGAAGATGGCAAAATCGATATGCATTGCGACTATTGCGGTTCGCACTATGTTTACGATGCTGTGGATATTGCCGCCATTCGTAACGCGCCGACCAACAACAGCGATCAAGTGCATTAATCGCCTGCCGGGCGGTTCATCCGCCCGCATTTCTTCTGAACGTATCCCTATCATTTATCACGGTTATTAGCTTAATAACGCTGACTTTAGTTTCATAAGTGGCAGATTTCTCTACTTGTCACGTTCCAGCTCGCATTTCTGACTATCTTCTCTTTTCCGCTGTGCTCATAAGAGTACACTGCGCGCGATCTGCCCTGCGTGGCTATGCAGGCAGGCAGCAGAATCCCCCATAAAAAATATGCAGTAACAGATACCGATTAAAGGAGCAGTCACATGCGCGTTAACGGCCTGACATCGCAAGACCTCGCCTCTATGGGCATCAGCGGCACCACGGAAGTGGTGTACAACCCTGATTTCGACACCCTGTTTCAGGAAGAAACTCGCCCAGAGCTGGAAGGTTATGCGCGCGGCATTCTGACGCAGAGCGGCGCCATTGCCGTGGATACCGGCATCTTCACCGGGCGCTCGCCCAAAGATAAGTACATTGTTCGGGATGACACCACGCGTGACACACTGTGGTGGAATGATGTCGGCAACGGCAAAAATGATAATCAGCCGCTGTCACAGGAAACCTGGCAGGCGCTGAAAGATCGCTGCACCCAGCAGCTTTCCGGCAAACGTCTGTTTGTGGTTGATGCGTTCTGCGGTGCCAATCCTGACACGCGCCTCAGCGTGCGCTTCGTGATGGAAGTGGCCTGGCAGGCGCACTTCGTGAAAAACATGTTTATCCGTCCGGGCGAGGCCGAACTGGCTAACTTCACACCCGATTTCGTGGTGATGAACGCGGCGCAGTGCACCAACCCGGACTGGCAGGCGCAGGGTCTGCACTCGGAGAATTTTGTCGCCTTCAACCTGACCGAGCGCATGCAGCTGATTGGCGGCACCTGGTACGGCGGCGAAATGAAGAAAGGCCTGTTCGCCATCATGAACTACCTGCTGCCGCTGAAAGGCATCGCGTCGATGCACTGTTCGGCCAACGTCGGCAAAGCGGGCGATGTGGCGGTGTTCTTCGGCCTCTCCGGCACCGGCAAAACCACTTTATCCACCGATCCGGATCGTCAGCTGATTGGCGATGATGAGCACGGCTGGGATGACGATGGCGTGTTCAACTTTGAAGGGGGCTGCTACGCCAAAACCATCAATCTGTCGGCGCAGGCGGAGCCGGAAATTTACCGTGCTATTCGCCGTGATGCGCTGCTGGAAAACGTGGTGGTGCGCGCCGATGGCACTGTTGATTACGCCGACGGCAGCAAGACCGAGAACACCCGCGTCTCTTACCCGATCGAGCATATCGAAAACATCGTGCAGCCGGTCTCAAAAGCGGGCCATGCGAAGCGGGTGATTTTCCTCACCGCCGATGCTTTTGGCGTGCTGCCGCCGGTTTCACGCCTAACGCCAGAACAGACGCAATATCACTTCCTTTCTGGCTTTACCGCCAAGCTGGCCGGCACCGAGCGCGGCGTAACCCAGCCGACGCCGACCTTCTCCGCTTGCTTCGGCGCGGCGTTCCTGACGCTGCATCCTACGCAGTATTCGGATGTGCTGGTGAAGCGCATGGAAGCGGCGGGGGCGCAGGCGTATCTGGTGAATACCGGCTGGAACGGCAGCGGCAAGCGCATCTCGTTGAAAGACACGCGCGCTATCATCAACGCGATTCTGGCGGGTGAGCTGGACGATGTTGAGACGGAAACCTTGCCGGTGTTTAACCTGCAGATGCCGAAGCATTTACCGCAGGTGGACAGCGCAATTCTCGATCCGCGCCGCAGCTGGCCAACGGAAGCAGCCTGGCAGCAAGCCGCGCAGGATCTGGCGCAGCGCTTTATCACCAACTTTGAGAAGTATACCGATAACGACGCCGGAAAGGCGCTGGTGCAGGCCGGTCCGCAGCTGTGATGTGAAACCCAGGTGGGCATAAATGCCCACCCTACAAACCAACCGTAGGGGGCGCATTCATGCGCACCTGGCATCAAACACTATGATTAATACTCACTACTGCAGTACTGCCGCTGCCTTCTGGGATCGGCAACCACGCGCGGATACGTAACCCACCACGATCGCTTTCGCCAATCTCCAGCGAGCCTTCATGCGCATCGATAATACGTTGCACAATCGCTAAACCGAGGCCGGTGCCGCTAGTGCTACGCGCGCTGTCGCCGCGCACAAATGGCTGGAACAGATGCTGTAACTGATCTGGTTTAATGCCCGGACCATCATCTTCCACCTGGAACCACGCGCGGTTCAGCTCCTTGCCGCTGCTAACCTTAATCCATCCGTTACCGTAACGCGCCGCATTGACCACCAGATTCGCCAGCGCGCGTTTAATCGATAACGGGTTGATATCCAGCATCACATCTTCGGTCATCACTGCGTTCTCAATCTCGCGCTCGTAGCCGCTCTCTGCCGCGACCACTTCGCCCAGCACGCTATTGAGGTCGGCGCGCTCGGTCTGCATCTCCTGACCGGTACGCAGATAATCGATGAACTGCTCGATAATCGCGTTGCACTCTTCGATATCTTTGTTGATCGACTCCGCCAGATAACCATCCTGCTCGCCCATCATCTCGGTGGCGAGACGAATGCGCGTCAGCGGCGTACGCAAGTCATGGCTGACCCCCGCCATCAGCAAGGTACGATCGTCGGCCAACTGCTTCACACCGGCCGCCATTTGGTTAAACGCCCGCGTTACCGAACGCACTTCAGATGCACCGTATTCGCGTAGCGGCGGCGGAATAATGCCTTTACCGACCTGCAACGCCGCATGTTCCAAATCCACTAAGGGTCGGTTTTGGATGCGGATAAATAGCCAGGCACCGCCAATCGCCAACAGCATAATTGCCAGCGTGTAGCGGAACAGCGGGGAAAAATCGCCCTGATGGATTTCAGTGAGCGGCACGCGCACCCAGATATCCGGCGACAGCCAGGTTTTCAGCCACACCACCGGCGAGTTTTTATTGACCTCGACACGCACGTCGGTGGGGCCGCCCAGTTGCTGGCCCATCTGTTCACTGAGGAATTCGTAATGCTGCGCCCAGCGCAAACCGCTCTCTTCCGCCGCCGCGTTGGTATACAACGAGATGCCCAGCTCACGATAAATTTCGCGTCGGAAGGCCGGTGGCACTTCCAACTGTGTTCCATCTTCCAGCTGCAGCCGATCGGTCATCAACATACGCACTTCGTACGCGAGGACCTTGTTGAACTGCTGCAAGCTTGGAAGAATGGCGAAATTGAGCACCACCAAATAGGTTGTTACCAGGCTGACGAACAGCAAGGTAACAATCAATAACAAGGTGCGGGCAAACGAACTGCGGGGTGAGAAGCGCAATCGCCTCATGCTTTGCTGCCGTCCGGAACGAATACGTAGCCAAGACCCCAAACGGTCTGAATGTAGCGTGGGTGCGCCGGATCTTCTTCCACCATACGACGCAGACGGGAAATCTGCACGTCGATGGAGCGTTCCATGGCGCTGTATTCACGGCCACGCGCCAGATTCATCAGCTTATCGCGTGACAGCGGCTCACGCGGATGGCTCACCAGCGCTTTTAGCACGGCAAACTCCCCGCTGGTCAGCGGCATTGGCTCATCTTCGCGGAACATCTCGCGCGTGCCGAGGTTCAGCTTGAACTTACCGAAGGCGATAACCGCTTCTTCCTGCGAAGGCGCGCCTGGCAGTTCGTTAGCCTGACGACGTAATACGGCACGAATACGCGCCAGCAGTTCGCGCGGGTTGAACGGTTTTGGAATGTAATCATCCGCACCAATTTCCAGCCCAACGATACGATCCACTTCCTCGCCCTTCGCGGTGACCATAATGATTGGCATTGGGTTGCTTTGACTGCGCAAACGGCGGCAGATAGACAAACCATCTTCGCCCGGCAACATCAAGTCGAGCACCATCAAGTGGAAGGATTCGCGGGTTAACAGTCGATCCATTTGCTCGGCGTTGGCAACGCTACGCACCTGAAAGCCCTGCTCGGTGAGATAGCGCTCCAGCAACGCACGCAGACGCATATCATCATCGACGACCAGAATTTTGTAGTTCTCTTGCATGTTCAACTCCCAAAGGCGCCATTGCCTGAGCCAATATTGTTAAAAAAAGAGGCCTCAGTGTGACAGTCATTAATGGTTTATATTCTAGCCGAAATTGTTACAAAGCATATTAAACAGCGGCTTATATTTATTTTTAGCCCTGAAATGCGCTTCGCTTCGCGTTTTTTATCTGTGCTTTCAAGCTGCTTAGCGCTTATCTGAAAATTTGGCGCATTTTCTTTCTGTTACTGGTTCATGACAGAAATTCTCACGCGCAGAACGGCGCGCAGCGCAATTTGGCTTAAGGACACGGTGCGGAATACACTTTCAGCGTGCGGTGGGCAGTATAAAATCTCGTGATTTAGCTTTGGGCCGCGCAACTGCTCTCGGAACAATTCCACGCCGAAAACAAACAAGACCAGCATTAAATAAAGGCTGATAAATCAGTAAATAAACAGCCCTTTCTTCTCAACACGCGATCTCTGACACTGCGGTCATTGAGTTCATGTGGAGAGATAAAAATGAAAAAAACCGTAATTCTGCTGGGCGCATTAGTACTGACCAGCTTCACTCAGGTTCAGGCTGCCACCAGCGCGGGCGAAGCGGCGGGTGCGCAGGCATCCACGACCGCGAAAGGTAACTCTGATGCTATCGGTGTTGGCGCCGTAGGCGCGCTGCTGGGTGTGGCGTTAGCAACCATGGGCGGTGGCGATAAAGGCAGCAGCACGTCAACCACCACCGCGACCACGCCAGGCAAATAATACGAACGCGCACATCCGTCGTAGGGTCGCCATTCATGGCGACCAGCACACGCTCTTTAAGGCGTCTCTTTCACATATTCGATGCTGTTCACGAACCACATCTTCTGCCCTTCAGGCGTGTTGACCACCACTTCGTCATCCACTTCTTTCTTGATCAGCGCGCGCGCCATCGGCGAATCGATCGAGATATACTCTTTCATCGTCTCGCCATAAATTTCATCCGGGCCAACAATGCGAAAACGCTTCACATCGCCCTGCTCATTCTCCACTTGCACCCAGGCACCAAAAAACACTTTGCCCTCCTGCTGCGGCGCGTAATCAACAATTTTCAAATCGGCGAGGCATTTGCGCAGATAGCGCACCCGGCGATCGATCTGGCGCAGCAGACGTTTATTGTAGGTGTAATCGGCATTTTCCGAGCGATCGCCCAGGCTGGCCGCCCAGGAGACGATTTTGGTCACTTCGGGACGCTTTTCATTCCACAAATGGTCGTGTTCAGCGCGCAGCTTGTTATAGCCTTCGCGGGTAATCAGTTGGGTTTTCATGACTTCAACTCGTGGTGACGGCGTTTCTTCGCAGCAAAGAGGCTAACAATAAGCGACCGATTCGCCATCAGCAAGATTGCGCGCGCTGCATTCAGAAAAAGACGGATTCACTGGCCGCTGGCTGGCAATTTTCGGCCTCATTCCGTATAACTGTCCCCTATTTCCAACCCTGTGTAAGCATTGTTAATGATGATGAAAGATTCACTGAGCCAGATTATCGCAGGTGAGCTGAAGGCACGCGCCGACCAGGTAGATGCTGCCGTTCGCTTACTTGATGAAGGGAACACCGTGCCGTTTATCGCACGTTATCGTAAGGAAGTGACCGGTGGACTGGACGACACCCAGCTGCGTTTGCTGGAGAGCCGTTTGGGTTACCTGCGCGAGCTGGACGATCGTCGCCAGTCGATTCTGAAATCTATCGACGAACAGGGCAAACTCACGCCTGAACTTGCCACCGCCATCAACAGCACGCTGAATAAAACCGAGCTGGAAGACCTTTACCTGCCGTACAAACAGAAGCGCCGCACGCGTGGACAGATCGCGATTGAAGCCGGTCTGGAACCGCTGGCCGAAACGCTGTGGCAGGACCCCTCACAGGATCCCGAGCAGTTGGCTGCCGGCTACGTTGATGCCGATAAAGGTGTTGCTGACGTTCGTGCCGCGCTGGATGGCGCACGCTACATTCTGATGGAGCGCTTTGCCGAAGACGCCACGCTGCTGGCCAAAGTGCGTGAATATCTGTGGAAGAACGCGCATGTGGTGGCACGCGTGGTGGAAGGCAAAGAGGAAGAAGGCGCGAAATTCCGCGACTACTTCGATCACCACGAAGCGCTGAGCGGCGTGCCGTCGCACCGTGCGCTGGCGATGTTCCGCGGCCGCAACGAAGGCGTGCTGCAACTGTCGCTGAATGCCGATCCGCAGTTCGAAGAAGCCCCGCGTGAAAGCTATGGCGAAACGCTGATCGCCGAACATCTCAACTTGCGCCTGAATAACGCACCGGCGGACAGCTGGCGTAAAGCGGTGGTGAGCTGGACGTGGCGCATCAAGGTGCTGCTGCACCTCGAAACCGAATTGATGGGCACCATTCGTGAACGCGCTGAAGATGAAGCCATCAACGTATTTGCCCGTAACCTGCACGATTTGCTGATGGCCGCACCGGCTGGCATGCGCGCCACCATGGGCCTCGATCCAGGCTTGCGTACCGGCGTAAAAGTGGCAGTCGTGGATGCCACCGGCAAACTGGTCGCCACCGATACCATTTATCCGCATACCGGCCAGGCGGCAAAAGCGGCAACGGCCGTCGCTGCGCTCTGCGCTAAACATCAGGTTGAACTGGTGGCGATTGGTAACGGCACCGCCTCGCGCGAAACCGAGCGTTTCTTCCTCGACGTGCAAAAGCAGTTCCCGCACATCAACGCGCAAAAAGTGATTGTCAGCGAAGCCGGCGCATCGGTGTATTCGGCATCTGAGCTGGCAGCGCTGGAGTTCCCGGATCTCGACGTTTCGATTCGTGGCGCGGTGTCCATCGCGCGTCGCCTGCAGGATCCGCTCGCCGAGCTGGTGAAGATCGATCCGAAATCCATTGGCGTAGGCCAATATCAGCACGATGTCAGCCAAAGCCAGTTAGCGAAGAAACTGGATGCGGTGGTGGAAGACTGCGTGAACGCCGTTGGCGTCGATCTCAACACCGCATCAGTGGCGCTGTTGACCCGCGTGGCCGGTTTAACCCGCATGATGGCGCAAAATATCGTCAGCTGGCGCGATGAGAACGGCCGCTTCCAGAATCGTCAGCAATTGCTGAAGGTGAGCCGTCTCGGGCCAAAAGCCTTTGAACAGTGCGCGGGCTTCCTGCGCATTAATCACGGCGACAACCCGCTGGATGCCTCCACCGTGCACCCGGAAGCTTATCCGCTGGTCGAACGCATTCTGACCGCCACTGAGCAGGCGCTCAATGAGCTGATGGGCAATCCCGGCAGCTTGCGCGATCTCAATGCACGCGAATTTACCGATGAGCGTTTTGGCCTGCCAACGGTCACCGACATCATCAAAGAGCTGGAAAAACCGGGCCGCGATCCACGTCCTGAGTTTAAAACCGCGCAGTTTGCGGAAGGCGTGGAAACGCTTAACGATCTGCTGCCTGGCATGGTGCTGGAAGGCGCGGTGACCAACGTCACCAACTTCGGTGCGTTCGTCGATATCGGCGTGCATCAGGATGGTTTGGTGCACATCTCTTCCCTTTCCGACAAGTTCGTTGAAGATCCGCATCAGGTGGTGAAAGCCGGCGATATCGTCAAAGTGAAGGTGATGGAAGTGGATATGCAGCGTAAACGTATTGCGCTCACCATGCGTTTGGATGAGCAGCCTGGTGAAAGTAATACGCGCGGCAGCAACCGCAGCGCAGGTAAGGAAAACACCCGTCCGGCGGCCAATAACAAAGGTCGTGGCAAACCCGCCAGCTCGCCTGCCGGCAACAGCGCGATGGGCGATGCGCTCGCCGCGGCATTGGGTAAAAAACGCTAAGTTCCTGCTGTAAATAACGCGCGGAGAGGGAGATGTCTCCGCGCGTATCAGCTTGATAAATCTCCTCATCCAACTACGCTGAAAAAATAACCTTCCGCGTGGCTCTGCGATCCAATGGATATTATCAACGCCTTAATCGATGAGATTTATCACGGCAACTTTCCTGTCGCGGCGCGTGAACGCCTGCTTTCGCACATTCGTGCCGCGCGCGATACGGTTAAATTGCCACGCAAGGCGCACTGGGACGAGAAAGATGTGGTGCTGATCAGCTACGCCGATCAGTTCCGCGAACCCGAACAACCGACGCTCGCCAGCTTCTCGCGTTTTTTTCAGCAGCACCTGCAATCCACTTTTAGTCTGGTGCATCTGTTGCCGTTCTTCCCCTATTCCTCAGACGATGGCTTCTCGGTTATCGATTATCATCAGGTCAATCCGATCTGCGGCGACTGGCAGCACATCAGCGCGCTGCACAGCGAAACACGCCTGATGTTCGATTTTGTCTGCAATCACATGTCGGCGCATAGCCGCTGGTTTCGCCACTTTCTGGCGCAGGATCCCGGTTGGGATGATTTCTTTATCAGCATGCCGCCCGCGACCGATCTCAGCGCGGTAACGCGCCCACGTACCTCACCGCTGCTTACCCCGTTTGCCATGGCCAATGGCGAGACGCGCTATATCTGGACCACCTTTAGCGCCGACCAGATCGACCTCAACTTTGGTAATCCGGACGTGCTGATTCGCATGGTAAATGTGCTGCTCGATTACCTGATCAAAGGCGCGGATTATGTGCGACTCGACGCGGTGGGCTACATGTGGAAAACGCCGGGCACCAACTGCATTCATCTACCGAAAACGCATCAGTTGGTGAAGCTGTTTCGTGCCATCGCCAATGAAGTGGCGCCTGGCACGGTGATCGTTACCGAGACCAACGTGCCGCACAAAGACAACATCAGCTATTTCGGCAACGGCAAAGATGAAGCGCAAATGGTGTATCAGTTTTCGCTGCCACCGCTGGTGTTGCACGCCATTCACTCCGGATCGGCGCGCGCGCTGCGTCAGTGGGCCAGCACACTGGATTTAGGCGGCGGCACTACCACTTTCTTTAACTTTCTCGCCTCGCATGACGGCATTGGACTGAATCCGGCGCGCGGCATTTTATCGGAAGTGGAGATTGTGGCGCTGGTACGCGATTTGGCGCTGGAAGGCGCGCTGGTCTCCTACAAGAACAATGCCGATGGCACCACCAGCCCGTACGAAATCAACGTGACCTATTTTGATGCGCTTAATCAGCAAAGCGACGACGATGACACACGTCTGCGCCGCTTCCTGCTGGCGCACGCGATTCTGCTGGCGTTTCCCGGCGTACCGGCGATCTACATTCAAAGCATTCTTGGCTCGCGCAATGATAACGAAGGCGTGCGCGCCGCCGGTCATAACCGCGCCATCAACCGTGAGAAGTACAGCCTGCGTGAAATGGAGCAGTGGATTAGCGGCGGCAATTCGTTACGGCAGCAGGTGTTTGAACGCCTCAGCGCGCTGATTCAGCTACGTACGCGCCAGACCGCGTTTCATCCCGATAATCCCATGACGCTGCTGGAGAGCGAAAATACCTTGCTGGTATTGCGGCGGCATCAGCCGGATAGCGAAGAGGGTTTACTGTGCGTGTTTAATCTCAGCAATCATGACGTCACGACGCAGTTACCGTTGGCGCGACATGTGCAGGACGTGATTAGCGGGGAGAAGATGGATGGCAGCCAGCCAATAACGCTGGCTGCGTGGCAATTTATGTGGCTGCGCGGATGAAATTCGTTATCAATTGAGTAAACGCTTCAGGATGCGAAATGAACGGGGCGTGCGCGGCTTTCTCCATCACCACCGATGATGAATGTGGCCAGCGTGTATCCAATTCCTCTGCGATACGCCGCGGCACCAGCCCATCGAGATAACCATAAACCCGCAGGAACGGCAGCGTCAGATCGTCGAGCGATGCGCGCAAATCATCCTGGCGCAGAATCTCCAGGCCACCTTCCAGCACCTCAACCGACGGCATTGGCTGCGATAACACCACGTCTTTCAGCTGACGCGCATCCTGCCGCGCATTTTCCGTGCCCATGGTTTGCAGCGCCAGAAAACGTTCCACGGTGCGCTGGAAATCAGTGCCGAGCTGCTGCTGGAAATTTTGCAGCGTTTCGGGTTTGATGCCCGGCCACGCCTCTTGCGCGGTAAAACACGGCGATGACGCCACGCTGATCAGCGCTTCAACGCGATCCGGCTGGGTTAATGCCAGCTGACTGGCGACTAACCCCCCCAATGACCAGCCGATCAGCACCGCGCGATCCGGTAACTGCGGCAACAGCTGTTGCGCCATTTCCGCTAAGGTCAGCGGCCCAAAACCCTGGCTGCGGCCAAAGCCCGGCAGATCCACCAGATGCAGGCGAAAATGCGGGCTGAGTCGCGGAACAATGCCTTGCCACACTTCGGCGTTCAAACCCCAGCCGTGCAGCAGCACAAGATCGCGATCGCCCGTGCCTGTGGTGTGCCAGTAAAGCGAACTCATCGGTTACACTCCGGAAAAGTGAAAAGGAGGTCGCTATGCTACCAATCCCGGCACTGTGTTGGCTATGCCGCCTGCCGTTGCAGATTGCCAGCCACGGTTTGTGCAGCCGCTGTGTTCAACAAATTCCGCGGCTGCCGGAACTCTGTCCGTGCTGCGGTTTACCGGCCAGCGCTACACAACCTTGCGGGCGCTGCCTGCGCCATCCGCCACCGTGGCACAGCCTGACCTGCGTCAGCGATTATCTGCCGCCAGTGAGTGAATGGGTGCAACAGCTGAAGTTTTCTCGCATAACCGCACTCAGGGTGATGCTGGCGCGGCTGATTTTGTTAAAATTGTTAACAATGCGTCGTGATTATCGGCTACCGCTTGTAGATTTGGTGCTGAGCGTTCCGCTCCATCGTCGGCGCGCCTGGCAACGCGGCTATAATCAGGCGGCGCTGCTGGCAAAGCCGCTGGCACGCTGGCTGGACTGTGAATATCGCGAAGGCGTAAAACGTGTGCGCCACGGCGCGGTACAGCACTCATTGAGTGCCAGCGCGCGTAAAAAGAACCTACGCGGTGCCTTTCGCCTTGAAATGCCGGTACGCGGACGCCATATCCTGCTTATCGACGATGTTGTGACGACCGGAAGTACCGTGGCGGAAATAAGCCGCATCCTGCTGGCGCAAGGCGCGGCCAGCGTACACATTGGTTGCCTGTGCCGTGCCTTGTAGAGCGTCGGTGTTGGGCGTATTATAACCAAGTAATTTAGTCAACTATTGAGCAATCGCCATGATCGTTATTACTGATGCTGCGCAAGAGCACTTTTCAAAATTGCTGTCAAAACAAGAAGATGGCACTCAGATTCGCGTATTCGTCATTAATCCGGGTACGCCAACCGCAGAATGCGGTGTTTCTTACTGCCCACCTGATGCAGTAGAAGCGACTGATACAGAATTTAAGTTCGAGAAACTGTCAGCCTTTGTTGATGAGCTGAGCGCACCGTACCTCGATGACGCGGAAATCGACTTTGTTACCGACAACCTTGGTTCACAGCTGACGCTGAAAGCGCCAAACGCCAAAATGCGTAAAGTCTCTGACGATGCGCCGATGGTGGAACGCGTGGAATATCTGCTGCAAGCGCAGATTAACCCGCAGCTGGCGGGCCACGGCGGTCGCGTATCGCTGATGGAAATCACCGATGACGGCATCGCTATTTTGCAATTCGGCGGTGGCTGTAACGGTTGTTCGATGATCGACGTGACGCTGAAAGATGGCATCGAGAAAGAGCTGCTGGCAGCCTTCCCGGAGTTGAAAGGCGTGCGTGATTTGACCGAGCACCAGCGCGGCGAACACTCTTACTATTGATTTAGCACGCGGCAGCAACCCGATGCTGCCGCGCGTTTTTATTTTCCTTTCCTTCCTTCGCTCACCGCTTTTAATACCTTTTGTACCTCCTCTGTAAACATGGCTTCCAGCGTGACGCTAAGCTTGCGCCGCCAGTTTGGGTATTCGTTAACGGTGCCCGGCACATTAACCGGCGTAGACATACCCAGCCAATCTTCCGGTTGTAGCCCAAGCAATGTGCTGTTAGTACGCGCCAGATAGCGGTGAAACGCCAACGTTAGCGCGGGAGATAATGCCAAACCGTCGGCGCGTTTACCGCTGCGTGCGGGCAGCGTAGCGGCTTGATGCAGTGCATCCAGCAGCGCCTGCTTTTGCTTCACCCGCTGTTGCTGCAGGGATTGCAGCACGCCGTCGCCGGGATAAATGCCCAGCTTGTCACCCAGCGCTAAATCATCTGCGTGCCAAAACCCGCTTAACGTCGGCAAATCATGCGTACTGGCACTGGCGATTGATTGAGAGGGATACTCGTGCGGCTGACGATAGCGGCCATCGCTATGCTGCTCGAAGAACAGCACTTTCCACGAGAAAATGCCGCTGTTGCGCAGCAGGCTGACAATTTCTTTCGGCACCGTGCCAAGATCTTCACCGATCACCATGCAGCGATGGCGCTGGCTCTCCAGCGCGAGGATCGCCAGCAGATCGTGCACCGGATACGCTACGTAAGCCCCTTTATCGGCACTCTCGCCGTAGGGTATCCACCATAAACGCAGCAGCGCCATCACGTGATCGATGCGCAGTGCGCCGCAGTCGCGCATGTTGGCGCGCAGCAGATCGATAAATGGCTGATAGCCGCGCGCACGCATGACATGCGGATCGAGCGGCGGTAACGCCCAGTTTTGTCCCTGTGGACCGAGACGATCCGGCGGTGCGCCGACTGATGCACCAAGCTTATAGAGTTCCGGATCCTGCCAGGTTTCGGCACTGCCCTGCGCCACGCCGACCGCTAAATCGCGATATAAACCCACCGCCATACCGAGCTGTTGGCTGCGCTGCCAGCACGCGGCAAACTGCTGCTGCGCCAGCCACTGCAGCCAGCTCCAGAACTGAATCTCATCGTCGTGTTCTGCACACCATTGCTGCACTTCCGGCAACAACGCGTTGCGCCAGCCTTCCGGCCATTTTGCCCAGCCCCATTCATCGGGATGCTGTTGGCAACGCTCGGCGAGAATGCCGTCAAAAGCGGCCTGATAGCGCAGATGCGCGGCACCGTCGGCGATAAATTGCTGGAATTCGACGTCAGCTGCCGCGCGTGGCTGATAGTTTTGCCAGGCAAAACGCAGCGCGGCTAATTTCAGTTCAGCCACCGCGCTGTAATCGACAAACTCGCTGGCACGCGCTTTCTCCAGCGTCTTGCGCGTTGTGGCGCGCTTCCACCAGCGCTGACCCTCTTTGCTGTGCTGAAAATCCTCTAGCTGATTGATGTCGATATACAACACATTGAGCCAGCGACGCGACGTTGGACTATACGGACTGGCATGTTCCGGCAGCGACGGATAGAGCGCATGCAGCGGATTGAGGCCAACAAAATCGCCACCCTGAGCGGCAATTTCCTCCAGCATCAATTTCAAATCGCCAAAATCGCCAATGCCCCAGTTATTTTCTGAACGCAGCGTATAGAGCTGCACCAGCGCGCCCCAGCGTTTTTCGCCCTGCTCAAGCGGTTCAGGCAGATAGCAGCGCCGCGGGGCAATGATGATGCGCGTTTGCCACTGCTGACGACCTTTGCGCAGCGTGAGCTGATGATAGCCTTGCGGCAGACGCGGCGGCAGTATCAATGGTTCGCCGCCCTGCACCTCACCATCGAGGTTTTTGCCTTGTTCAGTGAGCAGTTGCCATGCATAGGTGCCATTGCCTTGCGGTGTGAGTTGGCGTTGAGCACGAGCGGCAAATACCTGCACCGGCGGCAATGGTGGTGCCTTGCCGGTGGGTGTTTCCATTACCGCCAGCAGCGCGCGTTTGGTGTCATCGCTGATGGTTTCCGGCTCGCCATGGGCATTGATAAAGCGCAGTGCAATACCGGCATCCTGTGCCGCCTGATCCAACTTATTGAGCGTCATCCTTTCTCCTTCAACAAGGTGCGCATAAATGCGCACCCTACGGAATTTGTAGGGTCGCCATTCATGGCGACCGGAATATCGATTATCTTGCCGCCTGCCAAATCAACTGCTGATAATCACGAATCGATCGGTCAGAGCTAAAACGGCCAGTGTGGGCGGTGTTCAGGATCGCTGCGCGCGTCCAGGCCTCCTGGTTTTTCCACAGCGCTTCCACCCGCTGCTGCGCCGCGATGTACGCATCAAAATCGGCCAGCACCAGCCACGGATCGCCGTTCTTCGTCAGGCTTTGCAGCATCAGGGCGAACGCGTGCTTATCGCCATCGCTGAACGTGCCCTTCTCCAACTCCTTCAGCAAACCATCCAGATAAGGATTCTGTTTGCGCAGCTTTTTCGGGTTGTAGCCGCCGGCCTTCAGCGCCTTCACCTCATCGACGCGATTGCCGAAGATAAAGATATTCTTCTCGCCCACCGCCTCGGCAATCTCCACGTTGGCGCCGTCTAACGTGCCAATGGTCAGCGCGCCATTCAGCGCCAGCTTCATATTGCCGGTACCGGAAGCCTCATAACCAGCCGTGGAAATCTGCTCGGAGAGATCGGCGGCCGGAATAATTAGCTCTGCGGCGGTGATGCGGTAATCCGGGATAAACACCACTTTGAGGCGATCGCCGACCTGCGGATCGTTGTTGATGACGTCCGCGACTTTGTTGATGGCATAGATGATGTTTTTGGCGAGGTAATAGCCGGGCGCGGCTTTGGCACCAAAGATAAATACGCGCGGCACAACATCAGGATTGTCCGGATTATCGCGCAGCTGACGATAGCAGTGCAGCATATGCAGCAAACTGAGGTGCTGACGCTTGTACTCATGCAGTCGCTTAATCTGTACGTCAAACAGCGCATCCGGATTGATATCAATGCCGGTCACACGTTTGACATAGAGCGTTAGCCGCTGCTTATTTTGCTGTTTGATGGCGCGAAACTGTTGGCGGAAAGCCTTTTTACGGGCAAAGGGCGCGAGCCACGCCAGCGCATCAAGATCGTTAGCCCACTCCACCTGCAGGCTGTCATCAATGAGCGTCGACAGCAGCGGATTACACTGTTTCAACCAGCGGCGTGGCGTAATGCCGTTGGTGACGTTATGGAATTTGTTCGGCCACAGCAGGTGATATTCCGGGAACAGATCTTTCACCACCAGCTCTGAGTGCAATGCCGCCACGCCATTAACCGCGAAACAGCTCACCACGCACAAATTCGCCATCCGCACCTGGCCCTCAGCCACCACCGCCAGCTTGTGCCACATCGCCTTATCGCCCGGCCACTGCTGCTTAACCACTTTCTTCAGGTGGCGATTAATTTCGCGAATAATAAGCCAATGACGTGGCAATAGGTCGCGCACCAATCGTTCATCCCAACGCTCCAGCGCTTCCGGCATCAGCGTGTGATTGGTGTAAGCGAAGGTGCGGCTGGTGATGTGCCACGCATCGTCCCAGCTCAGTTGATGCTCATCCAACAGCACGCGCAGCATTTCCGGAATGGCGATGGTGGGATGGGTGTCGTTAAGCTGGATCACTTCGAAATCGGGCAAGCTGCGGATTGCGCGCCCAGCCAGATGATGGCGTCGCAGAATATCGCCGACCGCACAGGCGCACTGGAAATACTGTTGCATCAGGCGCAGGCGCTTGCCTTCGGCATGATTATCATTGGGATAGAGCACCTTGGTCAGCTTGTCGGCCTCGATGCCTTGCTGCTCGGCCTGCAGGAACTGACCGTTGTTAAACGCAGTGAGATCAAACGGGTGCGCGCTGCAGGCTCTCCACAGTCGCAGCGGCAGCGTGATGCCATTGCGATAACCCACCACCGGCAAATCCCAGGCTTCACCTTTGAGGTGAATTTTAGGACGCCAGTTGAGGCTACCATCGTGGTTCTTTTTTACCTTGCCGCCGAGGCCAACCTGCACATCCAGCGCGGCGTTATGCCGGAACCACGGATAACGATCGCGCTGCCAGTCATCCGGCGCTTCCTGCTGCTGTCCGTCGGTAAAGGTCTGGCGAAACAGACCGTATTGATAGTTGAGGCCGTGGCCCATTGCCGCCTGGCCGACGGTCGCCATCGAATCCATATAGCAGGCAGCTAAGCGACCCAAACCGCCGTTGCCGAGTGCCGGATCAATTTCCTCTTCCAGCAGTTCGCTCAGCTCAACCTGATATTCCGCCAGCGCGGCTTGCACCTCGTTGTACCAGCCAAGATTGAGCAGGTTATTGCCGGTCAAACGCCCCAGCAGAAACTCCATCGACAGATAATTAACGTGGCGCTGTCCTTGTTTGGGCGGCACCGGTGGCTGCGTCGCCAGCATTTCTGCGAGCACGCTGCTCAGCGCTTGCCACCATTGGTGCGGTGTCATTTGCTGGGCGGATGAGAGTCCAAGATGCTGCCATTGGCGGGTGAGCGCGGCGTCGAAACGTGTTTTATTGAATTTTTGCTGCGACATATCAATCCCTTCGTGTCCGTTAACGGTAAAGCCGGGGCGAGCGCAAAGTGAATGGATAAGTAAAGCTGCGGGCGCAGAAAAAAGCGACAGGGAAATGCGCGTGTTAAGAAAAAAAATCGGTGCGGGTTTTGTAGCGGCGCGATTTATCGCGCAATAAATTGCGCCGCTATGGCGTTAGCAGAGCTCGAGATGCACTTCGTGCTGTTCAATCACTTTCAGCACGCTGGCGGGTGGGCTTTGATCGGTGTACAGGTAATCAATCAGGCTCATATTGCCGAGGTTAACCATCGCATTGCGGCCAAACTTGGAGTGATCCACCACCAGCATCACGCAGCGTGAATTTTCGATAATGGCGCGTTTGGTGCGTACTTCGTGATAATCGAACTCCAGCAGTGAACCATCCATATCAATACCGCTGATGCCGAGAATGCCGTAATCAAGGCGAAACTGCGAAATGAAATCCAGCGTCGCTTCACCCATGATGCCGCCATCACGCGTACGCACTTCGCCGCCGGCGATAATGACGCGGAAATCGGGTTTCGCCATCAACAGAATCGCTACGTTTAGGTTATTGGTGACCACGCGCAGATTGTTGTGATTGAGCAGCGCATGCGCCACCGCTTCTGGCGTGGTACCGATATCAATAAACAGCGTGGCACCATCGGGGATCTGGCTCGCCACGCGCTCGGCGATACGCGCTTTCTCCCCCGACCACATCATCTTACGATCCTGCCATGCGGTGTTTTCTGAGCTGGACGGCAATGCCGCCCCGCCGTGATGGCGCATGATTTTGTTCTGATCGGCCAGGTCGTTCAGGTCGCGCCGAATGGTTTGTGGGCTGACCTCAAAGTGATCCACCAACTCTTCAGTACTGACATATCCCTGACGCCGGACCAGATCGATAATGGCGTCATGACGTTGCGTCTGCTTCACATCTCTCTCCTCGGCTCAAAGCCGCTTCTTTTCATCGTGCTGCTAACGACGCGCAATTTTACGCGTATCAACAAACGCCATCGCTAAACCCACCAGTAAACCGGTGACGTGCGCCGCGTTGGCAATCGCCATACCGAATGCGCCGTACCAGCCAATCACTAACCACACTACCGCGAAGCCAATCAGGCCGCGCTCGAGATAAATGCCACTTTCGGGATCGCGCTCGCCGCGCAGCCAGCAGTAACCCATCAGTGCGTAGACCACGCCCGACAAGCCACCAAACAGCACGCCGCTAAATTTAGCCTGCATGCAGCCGGTCAGCAGCGCCGAGATCAGCATAATCACAAATAGCTTGCCGCTGCCGAGACGCTTCTCAACGGCTCCGCCGAGATACCACCACCACATCAGATTGAACAGGATGTGCAGCAGCGAGAAATGCAGCAGCGCATGGCTGAACCAGCGCCACACCTGGAAATATTGCGAAGAGTCCGCTGGCCACGCCAGCCAATCCAGCGCCACATCATCACCCACAATCTGCATCAGGATAAACACCACCACGCAGGCAATCATCACGGTCATGGTGAGCGGTCCTGCGCGTTCACGAATGCTCGCCCAGATGTGGGTGCGCTCGTAACGCAAACCACTTTCGGTGTTGCCACTGTGCCAGCTGGCAGCCTGATAGCGCGGATGATTAGGATCGCGCACAAACTGCGCGAGTTCGTTTTCGACCATCTCCAGCTTGCTTTCATCATCCAACATGATGACGAAGTGGCTTTCGCGCTCAATTCGTAGCTTCACGCCGCGTGTCGCCATGTAATCGACAAACGCCTGCGCCATGCGCGGATTATTAAACTGGGTGATGCGCATCATGCGGTGCTCCCCTTCCTTATGCGATGGGCTTAGGCTTCGCCGATGGCAACCTGCGCCGGGAATGCCGCGCGCCAGGCGTCAAATCCACCATCAATGCTGTATGCAGCGTTGAATCCCTGCCCCAGCAGGAACTGCGCCGCGCCTTTGCTGCTGTTGCCGTGATAGCACATCACCAGTACCGGCAAATCCTGATTGGCGTTGGCAATAAAGTCCGCCAGGTTATCGTTGGTCAGATGCTGCGCACCCGCCGCATGGCCCATCATAAAGCTCTGCGGATCACGGATATCCACCAGCTGCGCACCTTGTGCCAGATGCTCCTGCGCTTGTAAGACATTAATACTTTCGAAGGTTTCCATGGTGTCTCTCATTACTTCGTCACAATTAGCGGTTGATAAAATCGCCGGTGTTGTTGCCAGGTCGCCATAAATGGCGACCCTACGACTGCTCGGAGTGGCCGTTGTAGGGTCGTCATTTATGGCGACCTAATCGTCTTTACTCACAAGCATTACACAATTAGCGCTTAGTTTAACCTGAGAACCCGCCGCGATAACCTGACAAGTCCTGTGGTTATGTGATTTTTTTCCTGTCGGAATGTTAGCTATATCACGCAAAAATGTTTTTATTCAGTTAACCGCTGGCATAGATGTTGGTTTCCGATTATTATTACGCTCGAAAACGAACATTTTAGAACTATTCCGAACATCGGAGGAGATGACGTGGAAACCAAAGACCTGATCGTGATCGGCGGCGGCATTAACGGAGCCGGCATTGCAGTGGACGCTGCAGGACGCGGACTGTCGGTGCTGATGCTGGAGGCGCGGGATTTGGCCTGTGCAACCTCCTCCAACAGCTCGAAACTGATTCACGGTGGCCTGCGCTACCTTGAGCATTATGAATTCCGCCTGGTTGGCGAAGCCTTAGCAGAACGTGAAGTGCTGCTGAAAATGGCACCGCACATCGCTTTCCCGATGCGCTTCCGCCTGCCGCACCGCCCGCATTTGCGCCCGGCGTGGATGATCCGTATGGGCTTGTTTATGTACGATCGCCTCGGTAAACGCACCACGCTGCCGGGCAGTAAAAGTCTGCGTTTTGGCGCGGATTCGGCCCTCAAGCCAGAAATCACGCGCGGTTTCGAATATTCTGACTGCTGGGTTGATGATGCACGTATGGTGGTGCTCAACGCGCAGGAAGTGGAAAAACAGGGCGGTGAAGTCCGTACCCGCACGCGAGTCACCCGCGCCTGGCGTGAAGCCGGTCTGTGGATGGTAGAAGCCGAAGATATCGATAGTGGCAAAACCTATACCTGGCGCGCCAAGGGTCTGGTCAATGCGGCCGGTCCGTGGGTGAAAGAGTTCTTTGACGACGGCCTGAAGCTGAAGTCGCCATACGGCATTCGTCTGATCAAAGGCAGCCACATTGTGGTGCCGCGCGTACACCGCGAAAAGCAGGCGTATATCCTGCAAAACGAAGATAACCGTATCGTGTTTGTGATTCCGTGGATGGATGAATTCTCCATAATCGGTACCACCGACGTGGAGTACAAAGGCGATCCGAAAAACGTGAAGATTGATGACAACGAAATCAGCTACCTGCTGAACGTGTTTAACGGACACTTCAAACAGCAGCTGAAGAAAGATGACATCGTTTGGACTTACTCAGGCGTGCGTCCGCTGTGCGATGACGAATCCGATTCGCCGCAGGCCATCACCCGTGATTACACGCTGGACGTGCATGACGACAATGGCCAGGCGCCGCTGCTGTCGGTATTCGGCGGTAAGCTGACCACCTACCGTAAGCTGGCAGAACACGCGTTGGAAAAACTGAGCAAGTACTACCCGACTATCGGCCCTGCGTGGACGAAAAGCGCGGTATTGCCGGGCGGTGATTTCTCCGGTACGCGTGAAGATTATGCCGCGGGTCTGCGTCGTCGCTATCCGTTTATCAGCGAAGGCATGGCACGTCACTTTGCCCGTACTTACGGCAGCCGCACTGAAGTGCTGCTTGAAGGCGCGAAAAGCCTTGATGATTTGGGTGAGAATTTCGGCCATGAATTTTATGAAGCCGAGCTGCGTTACCTGGTGAAAAACGAATGGGTGCGCGAGCTGGATGATGCGATTTGGCGTCGTACCAAACAAGGTATGTGGCTGAGTGCAGCCGAGCAGGCGCGTATTGCTGAGTGGCTGGCGGTCAACGCACAGAAACCGGCGCTGTCGCTGGCGTCGTAATGAAAAAAGGTCGTCATGAATGACGACCATTGCTTTGTAGGGTCGCCATTCATGGCGACCTTTTTAACGCCTGCACTATTTTACAACCCGGTATTCTCGCGGATATATTTACGCGCCTTCACTGCATATTCGAACGGATTAGCCAGCGCCGGATCCTGTTCCGCTTCCACCACCATCCAGCCTTTATAGCCAAAATCGTCGAGGATTTTGAACACCGGTTTGAAATCGATCACGCCGTCGCCAGGCACGGTGAAGGTGCCCTTCTTCACGCCATCGAGGAACGACAGTGATTTTTCGCGCACTTCCGCTACCACGCTGTCGCGCACGTCTTTCAGATGCACGTGGAAAATACGCGGCAGATATTTGGTCAGCACGTCCAGCATCGCCTGCTGTGAACCTTCGGAGTAGTAAATGTGGCCGGTATCGTACAGCAGGCCGACATTCTCATTGGTTGACTCCATAAAGCGATCGATCTCAGCGGGCGTCTGGATGCCAGTGCCCATGTGATGATGCAGCGTCAAACGCATGCCTTTCTTCGCGGCGATCTCCGCCAGCTCGTTGTAGCCTTCCGCCGTCAAACGCCACTCTTCATCACTGAAGATCGGCTTCTGCTCCAGCACCGCCAGCGTGGTGCCCTGAATACTTTTGCTCTGCTCGGAGCAGCCAATCACGCGCGCGCCCATCGCATGCAGGAAGTTCATGTGATTGGTGAATTCGTCGATGGTTTTGGCTTTGTCGCCATTGGCGAAAAAGGTGCTGAACCAGGCATTGCAGATCTGAATGCCACGGATATCCAGCATCGGCTTGAGAATCGCCGGATCGCGCGGATATTTGCTGCCCACTTCGCTACCGGTAAAACCCGCCAGCGCCATTTCACTCACGGTTTGCTGGAAGGTGTTTTCGCTGCCCAGCTCCGGCATGTCGTCGTTGGTCCAGCCGATTGGCGCTATTGCCAGTTTTACGTTGTCTTTGTTCATCTTGTTGTCCCTGATTCACAGAGGCGGCCGCTGAGCCGCCGAGGAGTATTCGCGTTATTTGGCGTAGAAATCCGGACGCGGCGGCATGGTTACCGGCTCAATCGCACCGCTGTTCTGCGCTTTATGGCAGGCATCGGCCGCCACGGAGGCAGCAAAACCATCCCAGGCCGAAGGTCCCGTTAGTTGGCCGTCTTTGACGTCATTGATGAACGCTTGCAGCTCAACGTCGTAGGCATCAATGAAACGATCCTTCCAGTCGGTCAGCAGCGGCACGCCGAGACGCGCGTTTTTGCGCGTTTGGATAGCAGAAGGCTCAGGCAGCTTAGCAATGCCCTCTTCACCCACGACTTCACACTGGATGTCGTAGCCGTACGCGCAGTTAACAAAAATTTCCACATCAATGCGGATGCCTTTCTGCGTTTCGAACAGCACGATCTGCGGATCTTTCAGATTGGCATGAGATTTCGAGGTGGTACGCGGGAACACCACCTGCACGGTTTTGTAGTCGTCTTCGGTCAGCCAGCGCAGCACGTCCAGCTCGTGAATCAGGGTGTTGGTGATCGCCATGTCCGTGGTGTAATTCTCGCCGACGCTCTGGTTGCGGTGCGCGCAGTGCAGCATCAGCGGTTCGCCGATTTCACCGTCGGTAATCACTTTTTTCAGTGCGCGATAGCCGGAATCGTACGGACGCATAAAGCCAACCTGCACCAGACGTTTACCGTGTTTGATCTCGGCATCAACAATGCGACGGCAGCCTTCGGCGCTCAGTGCCAGCGGCTTCTCACAGAACACCGGTTTGCCCGCAGCAATCGCGGCCAGCGTAAACTCTTCGTGGGTCGGATCCCAGGATGTCACCAGCACGGCATCGACTTCTGGCGAGTTGATGACCTGATGGCCATCCTGATACACCTCGGCTTCGATATTCAGACGTTGCAGCGCTGCGCGCGCCCCTTCCACGTTGATATCTGAAACTGCCACAACCTTTGCTCCCTGCAATACATTATTGCAGCGACGAATGTGTTCCTGACCAATTGCGCCGGTACCAATTACACCGAGTTTGAGCGTCATAATTACACCTGTAGAGTCGGATAAGTGTCCCCTTCATATTTCAAGATGCAGGTACGTTGGCTGCTCTCGTTCACCTGAATCACTGACTTAAGTCAGCTCATCGGGATTCTCGCGTTGGCTGCCTTCCTGCCTCTCGAATGATGTTGGGTATAGGGTTTAACAAGGCCGGATGACGCCGGCCTAAAAGAGGTATTAGTACTTACGCGCTTGTTCGATATGCACGTTAAGGTTGTCGGCCACTTCCTGCGTGCGCGTTGACGTGGAGGTCTGCGCCACGCCGACGTGCCACCAGCTGAAATATTTGTGCACCATGGTTTTGGGCAGCACTTTGATGTCGAACAGCGTTGAAACGGTCTGCTTTTGTGCATCGATCAGCGCGGCTTCCAGCTGCTCCAGCGTGGTGATGCGGTAGGTTTTGCACCCGTAGCCACCGGCAATCGCCGCAAAGTCCACCGGCACAAAGCCGCCATCCAATTTGCCGCCTTCGGGGTTACGGAAGCGGAACTCGGTGGTGAAGCTGTCCATGCCGTGTTCCATCTGCAGATTGTTGATACAGCCGTTAGTCATGTTATCCAGCAGCACCACGTTGATTTTGGCGCCTTCCTGAATTGAGGTAACCAGCTCGGAGTGCAGCATCATGAACGACCCGTCGCCGACCATGACGTAGACTTCACGCTGCGGCTGCGCCAGCTTTACGCCTAGCGCGGCATTCACTTCGTAACCCATACAGGAATAGCCGTACTCAACGTGGTACGAGTTGTAATCTTTGGTGCGCCACACGCGTTGCAGGTCGCCCGGCAGACTGCCCGCCGCCGCCACAATCACCGCATCCTTTGGGAGTTGCTCGTTTAAGGTGCCCAGCACGCTGCTCTGCGTCAGCACCGATTTCGTCAGGCGCTCAAACTCCGCAAACAGCGCTTCGCGATCGGCGTGGTCGGCGATTTCTGGAATGAAATCGTCGGTGTTATAGGTCGCGGCATATACGCGCTGCGTCTCTTTCAGCAGCTTGCTTTGCGACAGCTCAATCTGGCCGCCCCACTGATTTTCGAAACCTTTCAAGCCGCTTTCCAGCGCGGTTAACCCTTCACGCGCATCCGCCAGCAGCTGCACCGCATCCAGCTTGTAGCTGTCGAAGTTGCTGACGTTGAGATTCAGATAGCTGACCTGCGGATTTTGGAAAATCCATTTCGACGCGGTGGTGAAATCGGTGTAGCGCGTACCAATGCCAATCACCAGATCGGCCTCTTTCGCCAGCAGGTTGGCTGCCAGACAGCCGGTTTCGCCCACACCGCCCACGTTCAACGGGTGATCGGAAACAATGGTGCCTTTACCCGCCTGAGTTTCAGCAAACGGAATGTTGAAGCGCTCGGCAAACTTCAGCAGCGCATCACCGGCATCGGAGTATTTCAGGCCGCCCCCGACAATGATCAGCGGTTTGTGTTTACGTGCAATGAGCGCCAGCGCATCTTGCAACTGCGCGGCCGTGGGCAGGCGGCGATCCAGACGATGCACACGTTTCTGGAAGAAGTATTCCGGGAAATCCCAGGCTTCGCCCTGCACGTCCTGCGGCAGTGCGATAGTGACCGCGCCGGTTTCCGCTGGATCGGTCAGCACGCGTAACGCGTTGATGCAGGCAGTCATTAGCTGTTCCGGGCGGCTGACGCGGTCCCAGTATTTGCTTACCGCGCGGAACGCGTCGTTGGTGCTGATGCTGAGATCGTGACTCTGTTCGATTTGCTGCAATACGGGATCCGGTTGGCGCGTCGCGAACACATCGCCCGGCAGCAGCAATAAAGGAATGCGGTTGGCGGTCGCCGTCGCGGCAGCCGTAATCATGTTGGCCGCGCCAGGCCCGACAGAAGAAGTACAGGCGATAATCTGACGACGCAGCGACTGCTTCGCAAAACCAATGGCGGCGTGCGCCATGCCCTGCTCATTACGGCCCTGATGCACGACCAGATCGCCGCTGTCCTGCTCCAGCGCCTGACCCAACCCCAGCACGTTGCCGTGACCGAAAATGGCAAAAATACCTTTCACAAATTTGGTTTCAACACCGTCAACGTTCAGGTATTGGTTATCGAGAAATTTTACCAGCGCCTGTGCCGTAGTGAGTCTGATTGTGCCCATATGCTTCTTCCTTTACATGCTGGTACCTGCGGCGAGGTACATCGCGGTTCGGGTAAAAACTGCCGTTCACGGCGCCCGCGGATTAAGTGAAACGTGAGGCGATTATAAACAAATATTTTTTTCATTAAACACGATTACAGAAGAAACATTTCATTTTGCGATGGAGATCAAATTCAGCAATGAAACGTGGGCGACATGAGCCGCGAAAGGGGGAAAAGTGGAACAGTAAAAGGTCATTTGCAGGTCATAACGAAATTTCATTTCACTTCAGTAGCTTCCTTGATTCGCCAACACTTTCCTGAGACCTGGCTCACAAGCCTGACTATCACTGAAACTCACCGCGAATGCGCTGCTGTTTAGCGGCTTCGTCAGAGTTTTACCTGGCTCACAAAATCGTGATGGATGTTTCATTTCATATTGAATTTGGAATTTTTATTCCTCATACTGCGACCAAAGCCAATCAGGCACCTTGAGAACCCGGAAGCAAAGCGCTCGACGTTGGGCGGCAGCGCCCGCAGTGTCTGCTTATCACAGAAGGAAACAATAGGTATGAGTACACAACAGAAGCGGCTTGATGTGATTTGTATTGGACGCATCGCCGTCGACCTTTACGGTCAGCAAATTGGATCACGTCTGGAAGATATGACCAGCTTCAACAAATATCTGGGCGGTTCTTCCGGCAACGTGGCTTACGGCACGGCCATTCAGGGCCTGAAATCAGCCATGCTGGCGCGTGTAGGTGACGAGCACAACGGCCGCTTTTTGCGTGAAGCGCTGCAACGCGCAGGTTGCAACACTGACGGACTGATCACCGATAAACATCGCCTGACCGGCCTGGTGATCCTCGGGATCAAAGATGAAGAGAGTTTCCCGCTGATCTTCTACCGCGATAACTGCGCCGACATGGGTCTGGTGCCGGAAGATATCAAAGAAGAGTTCATCACCTCGTCACGCGCCGTTGCCGTGACGGGCACGCACCTGTCGCATCCACAAACCCGCGCAGCCGTGCTGAAAGCGCTGGATATCGCCAAACGTAGCGGGCTGCGCACTGCGCTGGATATCGATTACCGTCCCGTGCTGTGGGGCTTAACCTCACTCGGTGATGGTGAAACGCGTTTCATTGAGTCGGGTGAAGTGACGCAACAGCTGCAGGAAGTGCTGCACTATTTCGATTTGGTGGTGGGAACGGAAGAAGAGTTCCATATCGCTGGCGGCAGCACCGACACGCTGACCGCGCTGAAAAATGTGCGCAAATCCAGCCAGGCAACGCTGGTGTGTAAGCGTGGCCCGATGGGTTGCGTCGTATTCGAGGGCGAGATCCCGGATAGCTGGGAACAGACCAAACTGCAAAGCGGTGTGCGCGTAGAAGTGCTGAATGTGCTGGGTGCGGGCGATGCCTTTATGTCTGGCCTGCTGCGCGGCTGGCTCAATGATGAAAGCTGGGAGCAAGCATGCCGTTACGCTAACGCCTGTGGCGCATTGGTGGTTTCTCGCCACGGCTGCGCCCCGGCGATGCCGACCAAAGAAGAGCTGGACGATTTCCTGAGCCGCGATAAAGACGTGAAACGTCCGGATCTGGATGTGCGTCTGAATCACCTGCATCGCGTCACCACGCGTAAACAGCAGTGGCCAGAGCTGAATGTATTCGCTTTCGACCACCGCAAGCAGCTGGCAGATATGGCGCGCGAAGCCGGCGTCAGCGAAGAGCGCATTCCACAGTTGAAACTGCTGCTGCTGCGTGCCGCAGAAGAAGCGGCCAACGAAGCCGGTTTGAATGAGAAGAGTGGCATCCTCGCGGATACCACTTACGGTCAGAAAGCACTGAACGCAATTACCGGCAAAAACTGGTGGATCGGGCGTCCGATTGAGCTGCCAAGTTCACGCCCACTGCGTCTTGAGCATGGCAACATTGGTTCGCAGCTGGTCGACTGGCCTGCTGAGCACGTGGTGAAATGCCTGGTGTTCTATCACCCGCACGACAGCGCTGAACTGCGTAAAGAGCAGGATGATCTGGTTCTTGATGTGTGGAAGGGCTGTAATAAGAGCGGGCACGAGCTGCTGCTGGAACTGATTCTGCCGGAGAGCAATCCAGACCGGAATGAATCCTATTATTACGATATGCTCAGCCACTTTTACAGCCTGGGCGTTCAGCCGGACTGGTGGAAATTGCCGCCGCTGTCTGCGGAGAGCTGGCAGGCGATTGGTGAGCTGATTGAGCAGAACGATCCGCACTGTCGTGGCATTCTGTTGCTTGGCCTCGACGCGCCAGAAGAGACGCTGAAAGCCGGCTTCGCGGCGGCGGCGCAAGCGCCGTGGGTGAAAGGTTTTGCGGTAGGCCGCACTATCTTTGGCCAGCCGTCACGCCAGTGGCTGCAAGGCGAGCTGGACGACAAAGCGCTGATTGAAACCGTGAAAGGCAATTACCTGCGCCTGATCGGCTACTGGCGCGCTGTGCGCGGTTAATGATCGAATATAGGTTTATGAAACGGCCCTGATGGGCCGTTTTTTTGGTCGCCATGAATGGCGCCCCTACATAACTGCACGCTCACGTAGGGTCGCCATTCATGGCGTAATGCTTGTCAGTTAAGAGATGAAAACCCCAACTAGCTGGCGCACACCTTGTAGCGGTATTTAATACGGGGCTTAACTGATCGGCATTACGCCATTTATGGCGACCACGTCAGGATGCACGTTCACCCAAGAGCGCCATTTATGGCGACCAGACAAAGGCATAACTTCCCCTCTTTTTGTGAGGCATTTCATAAACCGATGAAATAAGCGGCACGAAGATGTCAAACGAATGAAATTTTCCATCCATCTGGTACTATAGCGCTCATTATCCAGCCATATTTTCTTTTTTAGCGGGCCGAAGTAATGACCAATAATCCAACGCAATTAACCCTGTTACAGGACGAGATCCGTCGTCGCTATGAGACGCTGAGTAAACGCCTGAAGCAGGTGGCTCGTTATATCCTTGATAACAGCAACAGCATCGCTTTCGATACCGTTGCGTCTATCGCGCAGCATGCTGATGTTCCGCCCTCCACGCTGATCCGCTTTGCTAACGCGTTTGGCTTCAGCGGCTTTAACGAAATGAAACAAGTTTTCCGTCAGCATCTGATGGAAGAGACCGTTAACTACACCGAGCGCGCACGTCTGTTCCGCCAAACCGCCACCGACGACAGCGCCACTTCACCCGAAAGCCCGGCCGAAATCCTCAACGTCTTCACCATGGTAAATAGTCAGGCGCTGCAGCAACTGGCGATGCAGGTCAATCCTGATCAGCTTAACCGCGCGGTGAAAATGCTTGATGAAGCCGAGAACATCTACATCATCGGCCTGCGTCGCTCGTTCAGCGTGGCGTCTTATCTGGTGTATGCGCTGCGTCATCTTGAGCGTCGAGCGTTCCTGATTGATGGCCTCGGCGGCATGTTCACCGAGCAGTTGAGTATGGTAAACCCGAAAGACGTGGTGATTGCCATTAGCTACTCGCCTTACGCGCGTGAAGCAGTGGAGTTAGTGGAATTGGGTGCCAAGCGTGGTGCGCATCTGATCGCTATCACCGACAGCCAGGTGAGCCCGCTGGCCGCCTTCAGTGATGTGTGCTTTGTGGTGCGTGAAGCGCAGGTCGATGGCTTCCGTTCGCAGGTCGCTTCGCTGTGTCTGGCACAGACGCTGGCGGTGTCGCTGGCGCTGAATAATAACGTCATCAGCGAATAAATATCCCGTACGATCGCCATTCATGGCGTAATGCCGCTGCAGATATGCAGGTGCGCATGAATGCGCACCCTACGAAACCCAGCGCAATACACGTAGGGTCGCCATTCATGGCGACCAGCCAGCAAAAAGGGCAGCCACATGGCTGCCCTTTTTACGTTGGTACTCATAAATGCCCTACTGCGTTTCAGTTAAGTGATGAAAAAACCCAATTACCTCGCGCACACAGTGTAGCGGTGATTAACACGGGGCTTAACTGATCGGCATTAGCGCATTTATGCCCACCTTACTAACCCGCTTAACTGCGCGGATACTTATCGCTGTTCACCCAGGCGTGGTCTTTCTCCCAGGTAAATTTCCATAGACGTTTTGGCCCCGCCATCACGTTCAGATAGTAGTTATCGTAACCGGCAATCGTTGCCACCGGATGATAGCCACGCGGTACCGTCACCACGTCGCGGTTATACGGCGCCATGCACTCGTCGAGTGAACGGTCGTCGGTATAAACACGCTGCATGGCGAAACCGGGCTCAGGGTCGAAACGGTGATAGTAGGTTTCTTCCAGATAGGTTTCGTCCGGGCTGTTTTTCTGGTCGTGCTTGTGGCTGGGGTACGAGCTGGTCGCGCCTTCGTCGGTATACACCTCCACCACCAGCAGGCTGTCGGCCTCTTTGTTGTCCGGCAGGATGTTGTGCACCAGGCGCTGATTGCGCCCTTTGCCACGCTGCTCAACGCCAACATCTTCTGGCGCAATCAGTCGCGCCGGCAAATTGCCGCTGCCCGGTGCATTACACACCGCCAGCTCCAGATCGCTATCCGCATACACGTCCACTTCGTCGTTATGCGGCACATACACCGAATAAGGCGGAATGCGTTCAAACGGCGACAGACGTTTACCGAGGTTCGGGAACTCGGCGTGACGGGTTTTCACCGATGCAAAGCCCGCCACCAGTACCAGACACAACTCTTTATCGCCGCTGCTCAGTTTCAGGCTCTGCCCTTTTTTCAGCAGATAGGCATCAAAGCCGACGTATTCCCAGCCCGCGCTTTCAGGTGTGACGTGCTGGATACGGCCATTACTGTCGGGTTGTTGCGCTTTCGAAATCAGAGACATCCTGTTCCTCCTTGTTGAGCGAAATTAACCCAGCGTCGGCATGCTGAACTCAGATACAGTCTGCTGACCGCTCGGCCAACGCACGGTGGCGGTTTTCATGCGGGTATAGAAACGCACACCGTCTGGACCGTGCACGTTAAGCGCGCCAAACACTGAACGCTTCCAGCCGCCGAAGCTGTGGAATGCCATTGGCACCGGAACCGGGACGTTAACGCCCACCATGCCGGCTTCCACGTTTTGCACGAACTCACGCGCGGTGTGGCCGTTGCTGGTGAAGATGGCGCTGCCGTTGCCGAATTCGTGGCTGTTGACCAGCTGAAGTGCGCTGTCGTAATCAGTGGAACGCATGATGCTCAGCACCGGTCCGAAGATCTCTTCACGCCAGATGGTCATGTCTGACGTCACGTTGTCGAACAGCGTACCGCCCACATAGTAACCCTCAGCGTGCCCGGTCACCTGGATGCCACGCCCATCCACCACCAGCTTCGCACCTTCCTGCTCACCTTTGTCGATGTAACCCAGCACTTTCTTCTGATGCGCAGCAGAAACCACCGGGCCCATTTCATTCTCTTCGGCACCTTGCTGGATGCCAGGACCAACGCGCAGCGCTTTAATCAGCGGCGTCAGACGGGCAATGAGTTTATCTGCAGTGTCGTCGCCCACCGCAACGACGACCGGCAGCGCCATGCAGCGTTCACCGGCTGAGCCAAACGCGCCGCCCATAATGGCGTTCACGGTGGCATCGAGGTCAGCATCGGGCATGACGATGGCGTGGTTTTTCGCCGCGCCGAACGCCTGCACACGTTTACCGTGGGCGCTGGCGGTTTTGTAGATGTGTTCCGCCACGCCGGACGAACCGACAAAGCTCACCGCCGCAATACGCGGATCTTTGTACAACTGCTCGGCATCTTCGTTTGACGAATGCACCACGTTGAACACGCCATCTGGCAGGCCCGCTTCTTTCAGCAGCTCAGCCATGCGCACAGAAGCGGAGGGATCTAGCGCCGGTGGCTTGAGGATAAAGGTGTTGCCGCACGCCAGCGCGATCGGGAACATCCACAGTGGTACCATCGCCGGGAAGTTGAATGGCGTAATGCCCGCCACCACGCCGACAGGCTGCATCAGCGAGTAGCTATCAACGCCGGTGCCCACGCTGGGCGAGTTCTCGCCTTTAATCAGATGTGGAATACCGCAGGCATACTCGATCACTTCGATACCGCGCGTCAGCTCGCCCAGCGCATCTGACCACACTTTACCGTGCTCAGAAACGATCAGTGCCGCCAGCTCTTCGCGGTGTTTTTCCATCAGGGCTTTAAAGTTGAACATCACACGGGCACGACGCAACGGCGCGGTTTTCGACCATTCCGGGAACGCAGCATGGGCGACTTCAATCGCCTTTTCCACTTCAGCAGATGTGCTCTGCGTCAGTTCACGCACCACTTTGCCGGTCGCCGGATCGTACACGGGAATAGTTTCATTGCTGGCGCTGTGGGTAATTTTGCCGCCGATAAAGTTTCCTACGATAGTCATGTCGTTGCCTCTTAGATGTGAAGTTCCCTGCAGAGAGCCCGTTCGAACCGCGACGCTGCGTGTGCAGGCAATACTTAAAGCGTGCTATGAAGCTATCGTAATGAAATGAATTTTTCAAATGCTTATTTTTGGAAAATTTCCTTTTAGCGGCATGGATCGCATTTTTTCCGCCTGGGTTGCAAGCCGGGCACAAATCGGCCTGAAGCGCTGCCCTGCTGGTGCGATAGGCTTGTCAAACTGCACCACCGCTCAGCCGTGGCGAGCACAAAAGTTGTGTCCGAAATCTAGCTTCTTCGTGCAACGCGAAACGAAATATGAAATTTTTGCGAGGCAGATCCAATATCTGATATTTCATAATTCAATAATAATGAAATAAATGTTTTCTTTGCAGCACCTTATCTGCATCCGCTGACAGGAGCCGCCATGGCCATCGATCCCACCCGTTTCTGCATTAACCGTAAAATTGCGCCCCGGCTATCGCTGGAAGCCTTCTTTCAGCTGGTTCAGCGCTTAGGATTGAGCAAGGTTGAACTGCGTAATGACATGCCAAGCGGCAAGGTTACCGATGATCTCAGCGTAGCGGCGCTACGCGCGCTAACAGATAAGTACCACATTGAAATCGTCACGATTAACGCGTTGTATCCGTTTAACCGTGCTGATGCTGCGCTGCTGGCAAAAGCCGACGCGCTGCTGAGCGAAGCGCAGGCGATTGGCGCAAGAGCGCTGGTGATGTGTCCGCTGAATGAAGGGATTGAGATTTCGCCACAGCAGACGCTGGAAGCACTGCAGGTGCTGGCGCCACGCTTTGAGAAGTATGGCATTCAGGGATTAGTAGAACCGCTGGGCTTCCCAGTGAGTTCGCTGCGCTCAGCGGTGCAAACGCAACAGCTGATTCAGCAGGCAGGCGTACCCTTTAAAGTGCTGCTCGATACCTTCCATCATCATCTGTATGAGAACGCCGAAAACGAGTTCCCACAGGAGATTGATATCAACCATATTGGCCTGGTGCATTTGTCTGGCGTGGAAGATACCCGCCCAACGGCGCAGCTCACCGATGAAGAGCGCATCATGCTCAGCAATCGCGATGTGCTGAACAGCGTGGCACAGGTGAAACGACTGGAGATGCTCGGCTACAAAGGCATCTATGCGTTTGAGCCGTTTTCATCGGAACTGGAGACGTGGAGCGAAAAAGAGATCGAACGTGAAATTCGTCAGAGCATTGAATTACTGCAGGCCTGAAAACGTACCCTTATCTGTGTCTCTTAGACACTTTTGTTAGTGTTGGCCTCGGTCGGAGGCCTTTTTTTATCCTGCATATATCTGAATGACCTGGTGCGCATAAATGCGCACCCTACGGGTTTTGTAGGGTCGCCATTCATGGCGACCACTAACTACGCGTTCTCTTTAATCTCCACCACCGGATCTTCCGGCAAACGCTTGATCATGCGCAGCGTACAAAACAGCGCTAAACACACCAGCAGCGCGGTAAGAAAATAGACCAGCGACACCCCTGCATAACTCATGATGAAACCGGCAATCGGTCCGGTAATCCCCAACGACAAATCCATAAACGCGGTATAAGTCGCTAACGCGCTGCCCTGATTCTGCTGCGGCACCACTTTTACCGCCACCACGCCAATCGCTGGGAATACCAGCGAGAAGCCCGCGCCGGTAAGGAACGCACCCATTTTCGCCATCCATGGATCAACCGAGCCGGCCACCAAAAACAGGCCAATCGCTTCAACCGCAAAGCAGATGCTCGCCACACGTAATCCACCCAGCTTATTGATGGCATTGGGGAACAGCAGGCGCGTGCCGACGAACGCGGCGCTAAACATGGTCAAGGCAAAGGCTGCGCCATCCCACCCCTTGTCCTGATAAAACAGCGTGATAAAAGTCGCGATAACGCCAAATCCGGCGGAACCCATCGCCAGAATCAGGCCAAAACCGTACACCTTGCTCAGCACCGCACGAAACGGCAGCGGCTTGGCTTTGCTGCCTTTCACCGGCGCACGTGGCAGTGCCAGCGCAATCGCCACCAGACAAATCGCGATAATGATGCTGGAGAGCAGCAGTAAACCGCCGCTACGGAAGATCACCACGCCAAGCGGCGCACCGATTGCCATCGCGCCATAGGTCACAATGCCGTTCCACGAAATCACCCGGCCAATATGCAGCGAACCGACGCGTGCCACGCCCCACAGCGACGTGCCGGTGCCAGAGAAACTCTGCCCCACGCCCAGAATCACGCGGCCCAGACACAGCAGCACCAGGCTCAGCACGCCCTGCCCTTCGCTCAACGCTGATAACAGAATACAGATGCCGCTCAGCAAACAGCCCACCAGCCCCAGCACCACCACTTTTTTTGGCCCCCACACATCGGCATAGCGCCCGGCGTGTGGTCGGCTCAGCAGCGTGGCGATGTATTGCAGGCTGATCACCAATCCGGCCCAGAAGGCGTTGTAGCCCAATCCGTCATGGACAAAACCGGGCAGCACCGCCAGCGGCAAGCCGATGGTGAGATAGCTGGCAAAGTTGAACTTCACAATCGAGAGGATCAGTAGGTTAAGGCGAAAACGGCCATGTTCAGGTGCAGCGGCGGGCAAGTCAGGCATGAGTGATTGCGCTCGTGGGTGACGGAATTTTTATAACAGAAGCATAACTATACGCCTTTTCATCTCTTCTGCATCAGCCGATCGCCCAGGTTTATGGTCATCATTTCGTCATATCGCCCTCGTAGACTCGCCGTCAATCAAATCCCAAAGAGGATAACAATCTGATGACGCTCCTGATGACTCAGGCGCGCGTGCGTATAGCCCACTCTCTTGCGAGAGGGGGTCGATGATGCACGCCGCGCTGCCTATTGAATTGAAAAATCTCAGATGGTCGGTAGGTAACCTGACTATTCTGCACGATCTCTCCCTGACCATTCCCGCTGGCGAAATCCTTGCGCTGCTCGGCCCGAGCGGCTGCGGCAAAAGTACGCTGCTGAAACTGCTGGCGGGCTTGTTGCAACCCACGGATGGCGAGTTGTGGATCGGTGAACGCTGCGTGGCGTCCGCGCGCCACTGCGATGCGCCAGAGAAGCGCAACCTCGGCATGGTATTTCAGGATTACGCGCTGTGGCCGCATATGTCGGTGGCGCAAAACGTCGCCTTCCCGCTGCGCATGCGTGGCATAAAAAAAGCCGCCGCACATGAACAGGCCGATGCCGCCCTGGCGCAGGTTGGCCTGGCTGATTTTGGCGATCGCAAACCGGCGTTGCTCTCCGGCGGCCAGCAGCAGCGCGTAGCGCTGGCACGCGCGCTGGTGGCGAAACCGGCGATTCTGCTGTTTGACGAACCGCTCTCCAATCTTGACCGCGACCTGCGCGAAACCCTGGTTCACACCATGGCGGATTTGCTGCGCGCGGCGGGCATCACGGCGGTTTACGTTACGCACGATCGCGAAGAAGCCAACACCCTCGCCGACCGCATCATTCATCTGGCGCAGGGCCAGATTGTTTCCGTTACTCACCTCTCAGGGGACCACCATGCCATCTCTCAAGTCAGTTAAAACAGGAGCCATCAGCGCGATGATGTTGACTTCCGCCATGATGATCAACGATGCCCAGGCGCTGACGGTGTATACCGCCGGTCCGGGCTCGCTGTCGAAAAGTCTTGCCGCTGGTTTTGAAAAACAGACCGGCATCAAAGTGAATATTTTCCAGGCCACCACCGGCAAAGTGATGGCGCGTCTGGAAGCCGAACAGGCCAATCCGCAGGCCGATGTGCTGATTTCGGCGTCGTGGGACACCGCCGAAGATCTGCAACAGCGCGGCTGGTTGTTGCCGTTCAACAGCGCCAATGCGGAGAAGGTGCCAGATCAGTTCAAAACCGCCCACTATGTCGCGCAGGGTGTTTCTGCGCTCGGCATCGTGTGGAATACGCAAAGCAACACGCCAGAACCGAAAACTTGGCAGGATCTCACCGCCCCCTCCTTTAAAGACAACGTCACCACGCCGGATCCGGCGCTTTCTGGAGCGTCACTCGATCTGTTGATTGGCCTGCAAAACAGCGAAGGCGAAAAAGCCTGGCAGCTGTTCGACCAATTAAAAGCCAACGGCATGGTGATGAGCGGCCCGAATGCGCAAGCGGTGACGCCGGTGCTGCAAGGTGCAAAGGCCGCGGTGTTTGGCGCAGTTGATTACGTTACCTACAACAACATCGCGCAGGGCGAGAGCGTGAAGGTGATTTTCCCGGAGAACGGCACCGTGGTTGCGCCGCGTCCGATGATGATCCTGAAAAGCAGCCAGCACGCAGATGATGCAAAGAAATTCGTGGATTACGTGCTGTCAGATGAAGGTCAGGAGCAAGTGGCGAAAGCCTGGCTGATGCCGGCGCGTACCGATATCAACGCGCAACGTCCGCTGTTCACCGAGATTAAGCTGTTACCTACCCATCAGGACGGCAGCAGCGAACGTTCGGCGGTGCTGAAGCGCTTTGGCACACTGTTCGGGCAATAAACCATGTCGCGTGCTCTGAACGGATTGATTCTCCTGGCGCTGTTGCTGCTGGTGGCGCTGCCGCTGCTGTTTATCATGCTGCAAGCGCTGTTTCCCCACTTCAGCGAAGGGAGCTGGCGTGATGCCCTCAGCGCGCTACCGCCGCTGTTGAACGATCCGCAGCTGTCATCTATGTGGCTGGGCACGCTGAAAATCGGCGGCGGCGTGGCGTTGGGCAGTTTGCTGTTGGGCTTACCGCTCGGCGCACTGCGCGGCCTGTTTCGCCTGCCGGGTGCGGCGCTGTGGGATCTGCTATTCCTGATCCCGTTTCTTACACCGCCGTATATCGTGGCGTTGTCATGGACGCTGGCGCTGCAACGCAACGGTTATATCGAACAGCTAACCGGCATCAACTTCGACAGCCTGCTGTTTAGCAGCTGCGGCATGATTCTGGTGATGACGCTCAACATTTTCCCGGTAGTCTATTTCGCGGTTTCACGTTCGCTGCTGGCGAGCGGACAGCGACTTGCCTGGGTGGCGCGCGTGCACGGTGCCTCGGCGTGGCGTGGCTTCTGGCACATCACGCTGCCGCTCACCTTGCCCGCGCTGGCGGGCGGTGTGCTGCTGGCGTTCACGCTGGCCATTGAGGAGTATGGCGTGCCCGCCGCGCTCGGTGCGCAGGCCAGGCTGACGCTGATGACCGTTGGCATTGAAACAAAACTCGCCGACTGGCCCATTGATCTGCCCGGCGCGGCGTCGCTCTCATTAATGTTGAGCGTGGTGGCGCTGGCGGCATGGTTGCTGCAGCGCAAATTGACTGGCAGCAGCGATGTGACGGCGGTGAGCGGCAAGCCGGTGAATCAGGAACTGGCGCAGGCCGGCGGCTTACAAACGTTGATGCTGCTGCCTTTTGCGCTCACGGTGCTGCTGGCGGTGGTGCTACCGCTCGGAGCCATGACATTGAGCGGCTTACTGAATACGCTCTCCGGCGGAATACATCTCAGCAATTTGACGCTGCGCCACTTTGGCGCGCTGTTTAGCCAGCAAGGTGATGCGCTAGCGGCCTTCTCCACCAGTATTGGCCTGGCGCTCGGTGCGGCGCTACTGACCGGCGCGCTGGGCTTTCTTATTGCCTGGCGCGTGTCGGAAGGGAAAACCCGTTTGCTGGCGATGATGGACGGCTTATCACTGCTGCCTGCGGCAATGCCGGGCGTGGTGATCGGCGTGGGGTTGATTCTGCTGTGGAATCGCGGCTTTTGGCCGGTTTCGCCGTATAACACCATCTGGATTCTGCTGCTCTCTTACAGCTGTTTGCTGCTGCCGTGGCCGGTGCGCTATGTCAGTAGCGCATTACGCCAACTGGCACCCACGCTGGAACCGGCCGCGCGCGTTCACGGCGCATCACGTTTGCAGGCGCTGCGCCTGATTGTGCTGCCGCTGGTGGCACCCAGTTTGTTGGCGGCAATGATGATGGTGTTTGCCGTGGCATCGCGCGAACTGGTGACCTCGCTGCTGCTGGCACCGGCGGGCACGCAAACCGTGGCGATCTTCATCTGGCGGCAGTTCGAACAGGGATCCGTAGGACAAGGCATGGCGATGGCGACGGTGACGCTGCTCGCCAGCTTGAGTTTGATGTTAGCGGCGACCACGCTGATGCGGCGCCATGCGAAATAGCCAGACATACCGTAGCGGCGCGATTTATCGCGCATATCACAGGTGATACCGTGCCCATCCTGGCATTGCGCAATAAATTGCGCCGCTACGGATGATGCAGGATGTTGGTTTTTCCATTTATCTTAAAAAACATAAGGTTAATTTTCATCGGCTACACTCTCCTGAGAAAATTTATCTCAGGAGAGAGAATGAATAACCTGCTTCAGGAAAAAATTGGCCAGAACATCCTGGTAAAACTGGCGATGCTGGTGATTATTCTGGCGGGCATTCGCGCCGCCTCGGACATTCTGGTGCCTTTCCTACTGGCTAGCTTTTTAGCCATTGTGCTCAATCCGCTGGTGACGATGTTGATGCGGCGCGGCGTCAAGCGCAGTCTGGCGATCACGTTGGTGATTACGGTGATTTTCATCGTGTTACTGCTGCTGGTGGCGGTACTCGCCAGCTCGGCCAGTGACTTCAGTGATACTTACCCGCAAATTCGTACTCTGCTAGAGCAAAAACTCGCCGTGGTGCAGCATTTTGCCGGTCGTTTTCATATCAATATCTCCACCGATGCACTGGCGGCGCGTCTCGATCCCAACGTCGTAATGAATATGGCCACTACCGTGCTAACGCAACTTTCAGGCGCGATGACCAACGTACTGCTGCTGATTCTCACCGTGGTGTTTATGCTGTTTGAAGTGCGCCATCTGCCGTACAAAATGCGTAACGCGATGGTTAATCCGCAGATCCGCATCGCCGGTTTGCACCGTGCGCTGAAAGGCGTGACGCACTATCTGGCGCTGAAAACCCTGGTCAGCTTGATCACTGGCGTGGCCGTTTGGCTGTCGCTGCTGCTGCTCGGCGTAAAGTTCGCGCTGTTCTGGGGCGTGGTGGCGTTCATCCTCAATTTCATCCCTAATATCGGGCCAATCATCGCCGGTATCCCACCGTTTATTCAGGCGCTGGTGCTGAATGATATTTACGATGCCATGTTGGTGGCGGCACTGTTCAGCGCGATTCATATGGTGTTCGGCAATATGCTGGAGCCAAGATTAATGGGCCGAGGGCTGGGTTTATCAACGCTAGTGGTATTTTTGTCGTTGATTTTCTGGGGCTGGCTGCTGGGTCCGGTCGGCATGTTACTGTCGGTGCCGCTCACCAGCGTGACCAAGATTTTGATGGAAACCACGCCGGGCGGCAGCCGGTTGGCGATTATGCTGGGTAATGGTAGGCCGGGTAAGCGGGCGCGATAACAACGAGGTCGCCATGAATGGCGACCCTACGTCCATTATTGCGCGGCGTTAAACACGCTGTTATCGGTTATCGCCTGCACATCGACTCTGTTTGGCAAGATGTTCAACTCGCTGAACAGGTCTGAGACCTTTTGCACCTTCGCCACATCCTCGGGCGTCACGCCGCGCACGCCGTGGGAAATACGCGTAGTGATTTGCTGCGCATCCGCCGGTTGCAGACGCGTGAGCTGCGCATACACCTCGTTGTACTGCTGCGGATGCGCCAGCGCCCACGCACGCGCTTTAGCCAAACGATGGGTGAAATCCGCAATCGCCGCGCGCCTGGCGGGATCGTCGAGCGAACTTTGCGTGGCGGTGACAAACGACAGCGCGGTTGTCAGCCCTTTGCCATCACGCAGCAGTCGCGCGCCATGCTTTTCCGCAATACCTAAATAGGGATCGAAGGTCGCCCACGCGGCAATTTGCCCGGAGTTAAACGCCGCGCTGGCGTCGGTTGGCAACACAAAACGCACCGGCACCGTATCACGCGACACTTTTGCCTCTTCCAGCGCTTCATACAGCAAGTGCTGCGAGATACTGCCCCGCGCCGACGACACCACCACCTGTTTGCCCGCCAGATCCTTCACGCTGTGAATTGGCGAATCAGCGGGCACGATCAGCCCGTTCGAACCGGCATCCCCGACGTTAGTGGCGATGATCTTCAGCGGCACACCGCCGGAAGCCGCCATCAGCACCGGCAAGTCACCGGCGTAGGAGGTATCCACCGCGCCGGCACGCTGCGCTTCAAACAGCGGCGCAGCGCCCTGGAAGTTCGCCCAGCTATAGTGATAAGGCGCATCCTTCATGACGTCCGCCGCTTCTATCAGCGAACGCAGATTGCGTGCCTGATCGCCCAACACCAATGTGACTTTACTCAAATCAGGCGCCGCCTGACTGCCAAACGCCACGCACAGCAGCAGCGCAGAAACTACCGGTTTTATCCATTTCATCGGGGAGGTTCTCAGAGTGCGTTGCGATTAAGCTGGCGGATGTAAGCATCCCAGTGCAGCTGATATTTGCGATTGCGAATGCTGTTATCAAACGCCTGCGCGGCTTTCTCGGAAACCGCATCGGGCAGAATGATCAGATCTGTGCCGCCGGATTGTGCTGCCAGCTGTGCCTGGCAGGCGCGTTCGAGGTAATAGAGGTTGTAGAAAGCTTCTTCGATGCTGCCGCCGCTGGTCAGCAGACCGTGATTGCGCAAGATCAGCGCGTTAAGATCGCCAAGATCAGCGACGATGCGCTGCTGTTCGTCGAGATCCAACGCGATGCCTTCGTAATCGTGATAACCCAGGCGATTGTGGAAACGGGTGCTGTGTTGCGAAATCATCAGCAGGCCGTTTCTCTGCGCTGAAACGCCAATGCCCGCTGCGGTATGGGTATGCAGCACCGCATGGGCATCTGGCCGCGCACGGTGAATCGCGCTGTGAATAACAAATCCGGCAAGGTTAATCCCCAGCCCGGTTGGGTCGTCAATAATATTGCCGTCGATGTCGATTTTCACCAGCGTTTCTGGCTGGATTTCATCAAAGGTTTGCCCGAAAGCGTTGATGAGAAAGTGCGGCTGATCGCCCGGCACGCGCAGGGAAAAATGGGTGTAGATATGATCGGTCCAGCGCAGTTTCGCCGCAAGATGATAAGCCTGCGCCAGCTTGATGCGCGCCTGCCATTCGCCTTCGCTGATACGCTGCCGTAATGATGTGACATCCAGGGTTTCAGTGCTCATTTCCACTCCTCAATTCGGGTCAATGTGCTTACCTAACATCGTGGCATAGCGTTTTTACCGCTGGGAAATGCCAATAACGGCAAAACATTGTCAATAAACGCAAAGCGGGATGGATAATTGACCTACATCAGATGGGATAAATCTTAAATCGTTACCATGCAGCCCCCCATGAAAATGGTATGCTTCTGACGCCGCGATCGCAGCTGATGAGCGTCTTAAACCGACCGAGGATTGTCTGTTGCCACTAAAAAAACGACATCACGATTTTGATTGGGTCTTAATCGTCTGCGCCGGGTTGTTACCGCTGGTGCTCGGCATCCTTTGTACCGCCATCGAAGCGCGCCACACGGTGAGCCAACAGCAGATCTCCACCGCTAATACCCTGCTCACTCAGGCTGAGAAGATGAGCGATAACGCCTGGGATATGATCACTGAGCTGCGCCAGTATCATTACCAGCCTTGTGCGCAAATTGAAGATCAGCTGCAGCGCGCCGGCACGCTCAATCCCTATTTCCGCTCTATAGGGATGCTGAAAGGCGATGACATCAGCTGCTCTTCCGCCTTTGGCCTGAAGCACGGCACGCTAACCGAAATGATGATGCAGCCGCCGCCCATTACCGGCAAAGCCTGGTGGAGTATTTCGGTGCGCGGTACCTACGGAGTACCGAATCGTCCCGCCGTGGTGTTTATGCGCCAGCTTCCCGATACCAGCGGTTTCTGGGCGGTCATCGACGGCCAATATTTGATGGACTTTATGAACGCTATCGGCGGATCGCGTGGCTATCACATGAACCTGCAATTTAGCGGCGGTGCGGTGATTGCCAGCGGATCCAATGACATGCAGCCGAAGCTGTACATGAAAAGTGAATCCTTTCAGACCGAGTCCAGCCGCTATCCCATTACCGTTAATGTGACCGTTCCGGCTGCTGAGTTGCTCAAAGCCTGGCGTCAGGCACTGTTTATCTTCCTGCCAATGGCGGCGATTTTCTCGATTCTGCTGATGGTCCTCACCGCCAACTGGTTGCGTCGCCGCATCTCCTGGCACGATGAGATTGGCCGCGCCATCCGCGCCCGGCAGTTTTCGGTACATTATCAGCCGGTTTACAGCACGACATTACAAGCCTGTGCCGGTGCCGAAGCCTTACTGCGCTGGCAACGGCCAAACGGCGACATGATTCGTCCGGATATTTTTATTAGCGCCGCGGAAGCCGAAGGGATGATTGTGCCGCTGACGCAACATCTGCTAGAGCTGATGGCCGAAGATATTCAAAGCTGGCAGGTTGAACCGGGTTTTCACATCGGGCTGAACCTGGCGGCGGAACACCTGCAACATGCCGACTTTGTGGCGGACATTGAGCAGTTTGCTGCACGTATTAAAGACAAGCAGATGTGCATTACGCTGGAACTGACCGAACGTAGCCTGATTGAAGATGGTGAAATGGTGGCGCGCAAACTGCGTCATTTGCGGGCGCAGGGCATGAAGGTGGCGATTGATGATTTCGGCACCGGCCACTGTTCGCTGACTTACCTGCTCACCTTCCCGCTGGATTATCTGAAAATTGATCGCGGCTTTATCAACGCGATTGAAGGCCTCGACGTCGAGACGCCGGTGCTGGATGCCATTATTAACCTCTGTCACAAGCTGGAACTGGACGTGCTCGGTGAAGGCGTAGAGACCGCAACACAATTTGAATACCTGCGGCAGCGTGGTGTGATATTTATTCAGGGCTACTATTATGCCCGTCCGCTGGATAATGACCGGCTGCGTGCCTGGCTCAGCGAGCAAGGGCACAAGCCACTTCTCGTTGAGGAACATCATGAGCCTGAACTGCATCATTCTTGATGATTACCAGAACGTCGCCCTAACGCTTGCCGATTGGGCGTCTCTTGAACCATTGGTTCACACCACTTCCCTCTCCTCTCATTACACCGACCAGGATGAACTGGTTAAGCAGATCGTGCAGGCAGATATTCTGGTGGTGATGCGTGAACGCACGCCGCTGAGCGCCGAACTGATTGGCCGTCTGCCTAACCTGAAGATGGTGGTCACCTCCGGAATGCGCAATGCTGCCATCGATTTGCACGCTTGCGCCGAACGCTACATTGCGGTGTGCGGCACCGCCAGCAGCAGCGCGGCACCCATGGAACTGACGTGGGCATTGCTACTGGGGTTGGCGCGCCACATCGTGCCAGAGAATCAGGCGCTGCGCAGTAATGGCGCATGGCAGCACACCTTAGGCATGAGCCTGCAAGGCAAAACGCTCGGATTGCTCGGACTCGGCAAGATTGGCGGCGAAATGGCAAAAGTGGCGCAGGCGTTTGGTATGCGCGTGTGTGCATGGAGCCAGAATTTAACCTCCGAACGTGCCATCGCCTGTGGCGTTGAGCGCATGTCATCGCTGAACGCGCTGCTGAACATCAGCGATGTGGTGTCGATTCATCTGGTGCTTAGCGAGCGTTCACGGCATTTGATGGACGCTGCCGCACTGGGACAAATGAAACCTGGTGCGCTGCTAATTAACACCTCGCGCGCCGGCATTGTCGATCAACCAGCAATGATCGCCGCGCTACAATCGGGCCAGTTAGCCGCTGCGGGATTGGATGTGTTTGAACAAGAACCGCTGCCCGCAGACCATCCGCTGCGTTTGCTGCCGAACGTGCTGGCAACGCCGCATCTTGGCTATGTTGCTGACAGCAATTATCACACCTACTTCACGCAGGCGGTGGAAGATATTCAGGGATGGTTGACGGGTGCGCCGCTGCGCTCACTACTCTGAACGTCCTGCACGACGTTTTTCGGCGATGCGCAACGCCACTTCGAGACTGTCTTCTGCCAGTGCGCTATCAGGAAGAGCGCGTTGCGCGTTAAGACGTTGGCTTATGCGCTCCAGCGTTGGCGTTATTTGCCCAACTAACTGCTGATATTCATCAAGTTGCGTGATGGGTTGGTTACGCGCGATGCTGGTTTGTGTCAGGCGTTGCAGCTGACGAAAGCCGTCCAGCGCCTGACTGGAGAGTAATCCAGCCTGGCGCCAGCTTTTTAGGCGCTGCAACAGTTCATCCGGTTGTTGCACCAACAATGCCAGCTGCGCATCTGCACGCTCGCCACAGTTACTCCACTCAATCGGGTTGCCGGAAACCACAGTATTACGCTGCGCTGTCGGCACAAGATTGATAAGATTCCTTTCTACACTGTCGATCATCGACAGCCAGGGATTCTTATATAACTGGGCGTTTTTCCTCGACATGAACACTCCACCAAAGCAAGGCGGCAGAGTATTACTGAATGTTTACACGCTGGCAAGAGGTGCATATCGCCTCGAATTTTGATAAGTTTTACTTATCTATCTAGCCCGTAATCAGGTATGGCAATAAAGCCGCGGCATGCCAGAATAATTGATTATTTGATCGCCGTTAGGGAGTTGATACATCTGATAATAATCATTGTGGGACTCAAGCGCCGAAGTGAAGAGGATCTGCGCTGCGAGCGCTTCGGGCAGCGTATCATCGGCCATCACCTGAACCTTACGAGTGTTCACTAACATAAAATCGCCCTGACGATGCCAGGTGCTGACCGCAGCTCGGTTCAGCCGATATTGTCGATCTCGCACAGTGACGTTACCGAAGAGCATTGACGTGCCGCTCCCATCCGCTTTAAAGCGAGTGCGTATCGTTGCATTCAGCGTGCCTTCCGGATTCCCCAGATTATCAATACGATAGGGTATTTCACACCATTCCGGCACGGGTTCGGATGGCCGCACCAACAGCACCAACGCCCAGGGAAGAATGAAGGCCACCAAAACCGCGCTAATCCGTAATGATTTACGCATCGGGTAACTCCTGAATAAACACCATCCACGATATGCACTCATTATCCTTTAGTGCGATCGGTCTGGCGCAGAGGAAAGCGCTGGTATGAACACGGGTTCGACTCTGATTGATGTACAGCAGCGCTGGCATTGAGCCATCAGGCATGCGCGGCTTTACATCGTCGAAACGTTGCAGCGCATCGCTAACAACCAAAGAGTGAGTGGAGAAGCTTTCCGCAATAAATATCTGGGTCTGGGTATGCTGATTATAAAATTTATAGTGCATCCCCCCTTGTTTTACGGGAGCAAATGCCTGGCGCGCCACCAATGCCAGCACCGCATTGAGCAGCAATATGCCCAGTATTATGCCGCGTAACAGCCAGGATTTTTTCTTGACCGCATCGGTGTGAACAACAGGTTTGGGTCGCGCAGTTGCCGACGTTTCCGCTGCGGGAGCAGACGATGCAGCATCATCGGAGGATTCGACGTCCACCTGCTCCGCTAACACGCAACCAATCAGCGGCACCTGGTGAATCAGAGCGCCCGGTGCGTACGCCTGCTGCGCCAGACGATTGATCTCAGTGATGGTCACCGTGAGCCGATCGGCAAATGTCATATTGGAAGGTTCGCGCTGGAACAGCACATGCAGCGCCTGATTGCGCACCAGCTTACCTTGTGCATTCAGCACGCGACGCAATACCGCACTTTGCAACGGACTCAATGCCACGCGTTGTGCAGGAGAATTGAGGGGATAAAACACCTGTTGGTCGGCATCAAAACAGAGACTTTTGGCAAATAAAATAAAGCGCGCCATATGAAACCTGATTTCCAAAAAAGCAACTCACGCAAGTATATGTAGTTTCGCTAAATGGCGCACGCTTAGTGCAAATCGCTGGTGGAAAGTCTCAGCTTTTTTTGACGCGTTTAAGGGGGTTAATAGGCCACAGCATTAGCTAGAAAATAGCCAGTTAATGGCGGAAACATGACAAATATCACACAAAATCGGTATACTCTGTCGCGGTTGGCAATCATTAACCCCCTAATAATTGCCGCGCAGGGCAGGGAAAAAATGTTATATCCCCGCTATGCTTTAATTTTCTCAACGCCGCGGACTGTTGGCATTTATTGAGTCCGCAGCGTTGAGGATTTTTCGAATTCCAATACAGGGTATCTGCATGAAACTACGTAGGAAGCGTGTAAAACCTATCGGGATTGATGATGTCACGATTATCGATGACTCCCGTTTACGTAAAGCCATCACCGCGGCTTCGCTGGGCAACGCGATGGAATGGTTTGATTTTGGTGTTTATGGCTTTGTGGCTTATGCACTGGGTAAGGTGTTCTTCCCAGATGCTTCGCCAAGTGTACAGATGATTGCCGCACTGGGTACGTTCTCGGTTCCGTTCCTGATTCGGCCACTCGGTGGTTTATTCTTCGGCATGTTGGGCGATAAATACGGTCGCCAGAAAATCCTTTCTATTACCATCGTCATCATGTCGATCAGTACCTTCTGTATTGGCTTGATACCCTCTTATGCCACAATTGGCATCTGGGCACCGATCCTACTGCTGTTGGCAAAAATGGCGCAGGGCTTTTCGGTCGGCGGTGAATATACCGGCGCATCGATCTTTGTTGCAGAGTACTCGCCTGACCGTAAGCGCGGCTTTATGGGCAGCTGGCTTGATTTCGGCTCCATCGCCGGTTTCGTCCTGGGTGCGGGTGTCGTGGTGCTGATTTCCACCATTATCGGTGAAGAGAAATTCCTCGAATGGGGCTGGCGCATTCCCTTCTTTATCGCGCTGCCGCTAGGCATCATTGGTTTGTATCTGCGTCACGCACTGGAAGAAACCCCAGCGTTCCAGCAGCACGTTGAGAAGCTGGAACAGGGCGACCGTGAAGGTCTGCGCGACGGCCCGAAAGTGTCGTTTAAAGAGATCGCGACCAAACACTGGAAAAGCCTGTTGGCCTGTATCGGTCTGGTGATTGCCACCAACGTGACCTACTACATGCTGCTGACTTACATGCCGAGTTATCTGTCACACAACCTGCACTACTCTGAAGATCATGGCGTATTAATTATTATCGCCATCATGATGGGTATGCTGTTTGTGCAGCCAGTGATGGGCATGTTGAGTGACCGTTTTGGTCGTCGTCCGTTTGTCATCATTGGCTCTATCGCCCTGTTCATCTTCGCGATACCGTCCTTTATGCTGATCAATAGCGGTGTATTGGGCCTGATTTTTGCGGGTCTGCTACTGATGGCGGTGATTCTCAATGCCTTTACCGGTGTGATGGCGTCGTCGCTACCGGCGATGTTCCCCACTCACATCCGCTACAGCGCGTTAGCAAGTGCCTTTAATATCTCGGTGCTGATTGCTGGTTTAACCCCGACACTCGCCGCTTATTTAGTCGAAGCCACTAACAATCTGTATATGCCGGCTTACTATCTGATGGTTGTTGCGGTGATTGGTTTGATTACCGGTATCTACATGAAAGAGACCGCTAACAAGCCGCTGCGCGGCGCGACTCCGGCGGCCTCGGACATGGAAGAGGCGCGTGAAATCCTGCAGGAGCATCACGACAATATCGAGCAAAAAATCGAAGATATTGATGGTGAAATCGCTAAGCTAGAGGCGAAGCGTAAAAACCTGGTGCAGCAGCACCCGGACATCAACGAGTAATCTTCTCCACTCCCGCCGCCCGGCGGGAGTTTTCGTTTCCGCACACAATCCTTCATCCACCGGCGCGAAAAGGGGTAAACTATTGCCACTTTTTTAACCTGTATAAGTTGTAGATCATGTCTGAATTTAATCTGATCCAGCGCCCAAGAAGGCTGCGTAAAAGCGCGTCAATGCGTGAGATGTTCCAGGAATCCAACCTCAGCATCAACGATCTGGCACTGCCGATTTTCGTCGAAGAAGGTGTGGATGATTACGTGCCGATCAACGCCATGCCGGGCGTACGACGTATCCCAGAAAAACGTCTGGCGTATGAGATCGAACGTATCGCCAAAGCAGGCATCCGTTCAGTGATGACCTTCGGCATTTCCCACCATACCGACGCCACCGGCAGCGATGCCTGGAATGAAAACGGTTTAGTGGCGCGCATGGCACGTATCTGCAAAGACACCGTGCCAGAAATGATCGTCATGTCTGACACCTGTTTCTGTGAATACACCAGTCACGGCCATTGCGGCGTGCTGTGCGATCATGGCGTCGATAACGACCAGACGCTGATTAATCTCGGTAAACAAGCCGTTGTTGCTGCACAAGCAGGTGCCGACTTTATCGCACCTTCTGCGGCGATGGATGGCCAGGTTAAAGCCATCCGCCAGGCGCTCGACGCTGCGGGCTTCACCGATACCGCCATCATGTCTTACTCGACTAAGTTCGCATCCTCCTTCTACGGCCCGTTCCGTGAAGCGGCAGGAACCGCGCTGAAGGGCGACCGTAAAACTTACCAGATGAATCCGATGAACCGCCGTGAAGCCTTGCGTGAGTCGCTGCTGGATGAAGCGGAAGGTGCAGATTCACTGATGGTAAAACCGGCGGGTGCCTACCTCGATATCCTGCGCGATATCCGCGAGCGCACCACATTGCCGCTGGCTGCGTACCAGGTCAGTGGTGAGTACGCGATGATTAAATTCGCGGCACAAGCGGGCGCAATCGACGAACGTAATGTGGTTCTGGAAAGCCTTGGCGCAATTAAACGTGCCGGTGCCGATCTCATTTTCAGCTATTTTGCCCTTGATCTCGCCGAGCAAAAAGTGCTCTGATTATCGTTACGCTTGGCATCGGACATCGCATACCGTTGCCAGGCGCTTTCAGCCTTTGTGGCACAAACACCAGTGTTTCTGTAATTCCATAATTAATAAGAGTAACGCGATGAAAGCACCTGCACTGCCTGCGGACGAGTCACATCGTCTGGCCCAGTTACGTGCGCTCAACATTCTGCACACGCCTGCAGAAGAGCGTTTTGACCGATTAACCCGTCTTGCCCGTCGCCTATTTGGCGTGCCGGTGGCGCTCGTCAGCCTAATGGAAGAGGACCATCAATGGTTCAAATCGATTGCCGGGCCGAGTGCGGCAACCGCGCCACGCAATACCTCATTCTGTGGCCACGCCATTCTGCAAGATGATGTGATGGTGGTAGAGAATCCGCTGGATGATGAGCGTTTCCACGACAATCCGCTGGTTAAAGATAACGACAACCCGATACGTTTCTACGCCGGTTGCCCACTGCGCACGCCAGCCGGTGCCAAAGTCGGCACGCTGTGTCTTATCGATCACCACACGCGCGAGTTTAACGCCGACGATATCCACACGCTGCGCGATTTAGCGGCCATGGCGGAAGCAGAACTGGTGGCTTTCCAGACCGCCACTTCGGATGAGCTGACGCAAATTACCAACCGTCGCGGCTTTATGACGCTCGGCCAGCTGGCGCTGAATGAGTGCCAGATCAAGCAGTTACCGGCCAGCCTGACCTTCCTCGATCTCGATCGTTTCAAAGCCATCAACGATACACTCGGCCATCGCGAAGGCGACCGCGCGCTGATGGACTTTGCCGATGCCATGAAAGTGAGTTTCCGCCATGCGGATATCTTTGCACGTTTAGGTGGCGATGAGTTTGTGGTGCTGTTTAACGGCTTGCAACAAGGCGATGCCGAAGGTGCATTGGCGCGCTTTGATCGTTTCCTACAGCAGCAAACCCAGAATCTGGAGCGTCGCTACGCCCTTCACTTCTCTTCAGGCATTGTTGAGTTTGATCCCGATCATCCGCAATCGCTGGAGCAGTTGCTGGAAGGAAGCGACGAACGCATGTACGCCGCGAAGAACGGTAAAAAGAATCTGAGTTGATTGTGGGTCGCCATCAATGGCGACCATGGGATTAATGACCCGCTAAATCACCGATCAATGTCTGATTAAACTTCTGCGGCTCTTCCATTTGCGGCGCATGTCCCATACCCGGGAATTCAATTAAGTGCGCGCCTGGAATCATCTGTGCGACTTGCTTGCCCAGCAGGTTGTAGTGCCCGAGTTTCGCTTTCACTTCTGGCGAGGCGATATCGCTGCCAATCGCCGTGGTGTCGGCAGTGCCAATCATCAAGGTGGTTGGCACGCGCAAGTCTTTAAACTCGTAATAGACCGGCTGAGTGAAAATCATGTCGTAGATGAGTGCCGAGTTCCACGCCACTTTTGTGTGGCCCGGTCCGCTATTGAGTCCGGCCAGCATATCGACCCATTTGTCATATTCTGGCTTCCACTGGCCGCTGTAATAAGTCTGCTGTTCGTACTTCTTGATGCCCGCCGCATCCAGCTTGAGTTCACGCTGATACCACTGATCCACCGAGCGCCACGGTGCGCCCTTGGCTTTCCAGTCCTCTAAGCCAATGGGATTCACTAATACCAGTTTTTGGGTTTGCTTTGGATACATCAGCGCATAGCGCGTCGCCAGCATGCCGCCGGTGGAATGCCCGATGATAATGGCGTTTTCGATACCCAGCTGCTGCAACAATTGATGGGTATTCTGCGCCAGCTGCTGGAAGGTGTATTGATAGTTGGCAGGTTTAGTTGAGCTGCAGAAACCGATCTGATCCGGAGCAATGACGCGGTAGCCTTTCTGACTCAGCGCTTTAATGGTGTCATCCCAGGTTGCGCCGCAGAAGTTCTTACCGTGCATTAGCACCACCGTTTTGCCATTGGCCTGCTGCGTGGGCTTAATATCCATATAACCCATACTCAGCGCCTGCTGCTGCGATGAGAAATTATAGTGCTGCAGCGGATAGGGATAACTGAACCCTTCTAACTGTTCACCATAGACATTGGCGGCAACGGCCGGTGCGGTGCTGAATAACGCCATCGATGCCAGAAGAGTGGCAAGTGACTGTTTTGGCTTGAAACAAAAAGGCATGTGGCCGTTCCTTAACAGTGAAAACATTCAGTCTGGCACGTAAATCCTGTTTATGTATTGATGGTCTGTGCCGCTGAAATACGCAAAAATTACCGTTAAGCGCTGCAAAGCGATGCGAAATTTGAGTTAATAATCACTTGCGTTATTACGATAAATATTCAACATCATCACAACATGCAAACGTTTATATTCACGAAAATCAAGACCGGTCTTGATGACAAATAAAAAAACAGCCGAATCATCAAAAAACTTTACATTAATTGCAGATTGGAAAGGTTAATTAAATTACACTCTTCAGTTGTTAATGGAGAACTACGATGACACAGCAAAAATATAATGAAGGGGTAATTGATTCAGTGACCGAATGGATTATGACTAATCTGGATCAACGTTTGAGCATCGATGATATTGCACTGAAGTCTGGCTATTCCAAATGGTATTTGCAGAAACTCTTCGCCCGCTATCACAACGAAACGCTAGCTCGATATATTCGCAAAAAAAAACTTGTGCACTGTATCAATGACTTAAAATACAGTAATACACCCATAATCGGTCTGGCAGTGAAATACCATTTTGAAAGTCAGCAATCTTTCACGCGTTCATTTAAGCATGTGCTGGGCTGTACGCCGCTATTTTGCCGCAAAAGGCAACTTGATGACCAAGCCAGACAAGCCCTGAGCGAAAGTAGCGATCCCTGTGTGCTTTGCCGTCAGGCAGGTTTTGATGCAACGGAACGTAATAAAGATATTATTGCACCTACCGTGCGTAACGATAAATTCGACCCGCGACTTAGCTGTGTCATACGCTAATAAATAGCTAGCTAACTATTTATTAGCGCCTTTAGACATCAACTGATTGATTTATTCCAATTCTATGCTCTATTTAATTAATAAAATGCGGATGGCTTACCATCCGCCTCGGATTTAGTAGCTCGATTTATTCAGCGCCATTGCGCTCTTTTTAAAATGCGCTAATCGACTATCCAGCGCATCGGTATAAAGCATGGTATCCACGCCGACGGCGACAAAGTTGGCCCCCCAACTGATGGCCCGTTCCGCCATGGCCAGATTAACCGCCAGAAAACCTGCGGCTTTTCCCGCGCTGCGGATACGTTGAATACTGTGCTCAATCACTTTCTGCACCTCTGGATGATCCGCATTATCGGGATAGCCCAACGAGGCTGATAAATCCGCCGGGCCGATAAATATTCCGTCTACGCCCTCCACTTCCAGCAATGCATCCAGGTTATCAATCGCGGTTTTGCTCTCGGCCTGAATCAGCAGACACAGCTCTTCATTGGCGCGCGCCATATAATTTTCCACCCGTCCCCAACGTGCTGCCCGCGCGACACCCGCGCCAACGCCGCGTGTGCCATAAGGCGGATAGCGCGTTGCCTTAACCAGCGCCTGCGCCTGCTCGGCGGTGTCGATCATCGGCACCAGCAAGGTGCGTGCGCCGATATCCAGCACCTGCTTGATGAGCGCCGTCTGGAATTCGATTGGGCGAATCACCGGCTGACTGCGATAAGGCGCGATGGCCTGCAGTTGGTGATAGAGATCCTGCACGGTATTCGGTGCATGTTCGCCATCAATCAACAGCCAGTCGTAGCCGCTGGTAGCGGCAATTTCGGCCAGATATGACGATGTACTGCTCAGCCACAGGCCAATTTGCGTTTCGCCTTTAGCCAATCCGGCTTTGAACGGATTTTTCAACGGATCCTGCATACATCCTCCTTTTTTAATGACTTGTCTGTGGGGATTGCGGCAATGGGCGATCCACTTTCAGACTCAGAATAATCAGCGAGCCGATGGCGGCAATCAGCGCCAATGCCAGTAATCCGGCGCTGCTGCTGTTAAATTGCATCTCAGCGTTAACGCGAATCAGCGGTGCAAGGAAACCGCCGACAGCACCAAACAAGTTGACGAAGCCAATGCCCGCCGCCAGCGCGGTGCCGGACAGCAATTGGGTTGGCATGGTCCAGAACACCGGCTGCACCGCAATAAAACCAACGGCCGCAACGCTAAGCGCAATAATGGCCAGCAAAGGTGAAACCAGGCCGGAAAGACCGATACCCAACGCGGCGGCCAGCAAGGTAAACGCCGCCACCCGACGCCGCTCGCCGCTACGATCGGAGTAACGTGGAATCAGCCAGGTACCGAACAACGCAGCCACCCACGGAATCGCCGCCACCAGCGAGGCGAGGAAACCCACTTTAGTACCAATCAGCGCCGCCACCTGCGAAGGCAGGAAGAAGATCAGGCCGTATACCGCGATTTGGATGGTCATGTAGATAATGGCAAGCTGCCAGACGCGACCATTGCGCAGCGCATCACGCAGGTGTGCGGTGGGCTTTTGCTGCTCTTCACTCTCCAGCTGACGTTGCAGCGCCTGCTTCTCTTCTGCGCTGAGAAAACGCGCTTTTGCCGGGGTATCGTCGATATAGCTAAAGGTGAAAATACCCGCCGCCACAGCCAGCAGCCCTTCGATGATAAACATCCAGAACCAGCCAGGATGTCCCAGCACGCCATGCATTTCCAGCAGTGCGCCAGAGAGCGGCGAACCCAACGTCAAGGCCAACGGCGCGCCCATATAGAACAGCCCCATTACGCTGGCACGCTGCTGCTGCGGGAACCACAGCGAAGTCAGATAGATCATGCCGGGAAAGAAGCCCGCTTCGGCAGCACCGAGCAAGGTACGCACCAGTAAAAACTTCGCTTCGGTATCGGCAAACGCCATCGCCGCTGAGAGAAAGCCCCACAGCAGCGTGGTGGTGCCAATCCAGCTGCGGGCACCAAAACGGCGCATTAGCAGATTAGCCGGAACGCCAAGGAGCGCGTAAACCACAAAAAAGATGCCGGCACCTAATGCGTAGGCTTCGTTACTCAGCCCGGTATCGAGTTGGTAAGCCTCTTTGGCGAAACCAATATTGGCGCGGTCGAGGAATGCCAACACGTAGAGCATCAGCATGAAAGGAATGAGACGTGCGCGGTTTTTCTTTACCGCGCTTAACACCAGATTATCCATGAGAAAAACCCTCACCAACGGCTGCGACATCATGCCGCAGCCGCTGCGATTTAGTGTTGATAAGGACGTTTCAGGCCATCGCGGTTCAATTCCACACCGAAGCCCGGTTTATCCAGCACGGATTTGTGCATGCGGCCATTCACCGGCACCGGCTCGTTAATCAGCAGCGGATCAAACTGCGGACGGAGCGTGCTGCAATCCGGGCTGGTCATCAGGAATTCACTGAATGGGCTGTTGGTGAAGGTGATGACTGCGTGATGCGAGTAAACCGAAGATCCATGCGGCACCACCAGCTGGCCGCGTGATTTCGCCAGCGCAGCCACCTCCACCAGCGTGGTCAGGCCGCCGCACCAACCCACGTCAGGCTGCAAGATATCAATGCCGGTTTCTGCCAGGGTGCGGAACGATTGCAGCGTGCCGTGGTGTTCGCCGCTGGTAATCAACATGCCCTGCGGCGCCTGCTGTTTCAGTTGCGCATAGCCTTCGAATTGCTGTGGCGGCAAACACTCTTCCAGCCACTTAACGTTATAAGGCGCACAACCGTGTGCCAGTTTGGTAGCGAAATTGACGTCCTGACTCATCCAGCAGTCGAGCATCAGCCAGAAATCCGGGCCGCAGGTTTCACGATAGTGAGCGATGCGCGCCACCTCTTTGCGAATACCTTCGTCGCCATCGTGCGGTCCCCACTGCACCGCCATTTTTCCGCCGATGAAGCCCAATTTTTGCGCCAGGTCGGGTCGTGCACCGGTAGCGTAGAACTGCAATTCATCGCGCACCGCGCCGCCCAACAGCTTGTACACCGGCAGATCGGTGACTTTACCGAACAGATCCCACAGCGCTAAATCCACACATGAAATGGTGTTCATGACCAATCCGCCGGAGCCGGCGTAATACATGGTGGCGTTCATCATCTGATCATGGATTAGCTTGATATCGCTGACACAGCGCCCTTCCAGGAAACGATTCAGATGTTTTTCCACGATGAAGCAACCCATTTCACCGCCGGTGGTAATCGCAAAACCGGTCTGGCCGTTATCGGCTTCCACTTCGACAATTAACGTCCCTAATACGTTGATGCCGAAGGATTGGCGTGACTGCTCATACTGCTTGTATTTACTCATTGGCGTGGCGACGTGATCGTCAATCCAGTGATTGGCACCTTGATCGTGATAATCACCACCAGCCGCCGCTTTATCGGCCGTTGCGCCACCGGCAAAGTAGGCGCGGACTGTTTTAATTTTAGGTAAGGACATGGTCTTCTCCTGGTTACGAGGCGTGTTTTTCCGCCGGGCTACGCCAGCCCAGCAGACGGGAAATGTCGCGGGCGCAGGCAATCGCCTGACCTGCGAGGTAATCGCGCTTGTCATCGTCAATGTCGAGCCGGGTGCCAACCAGCGAAATGGCGGCGACTAACTGCTCGCGAACGTTGAAAATCGGTGCCGCCACACAGCGCACATCGGGATAATCCTCGCCGTTATCAAAGCTCCAGCCCTGACGACGTATACGTGCTAACTCGGTGCGCAAAGCGTCGGCGCTTCGTAGCGACGTTGGCGTTACCGCCACAAAGCGCATGTCATTAATGATGCGTTCTTGCTCTTCGGGCCGTTGCCAGGCCAGCAGGCATTTACCAATGCCCGAGCGATACAGCGACAGGCTTTTTCCTTCGTGCGAGCGCACGCTGATGGTGGCGGCAGATTCGAGTTTGAGGATGTAACAGGCGTGGCCACCATCGAGGATGCCGAGGTGGCACAGCAGATTGGTTTGCTGCATTAAGCGGGTCAGACGGGGACGCGCGATATCACGAATATCCATGTGCTGCAGTGCATGACCGGCAAACTCCACCAGCCGGGTCCACAGGCAATAGTTGTTGTTGCGATCAATGGTTATCAGACGCTGTTTTTTTAGCTCAGCGAACAGCAGATAGGCGCTGCTTTTTGGCAGCGTCAGCGCTTCAATGATCTCGGCGGCGCTGCAGGGCCCGTGCTGCGCAATAAAGTCGAGAATCGCAATCGCGCGCGTCAGGGCGGGGACAGGCGTAATTTCCAACATGCTGGACTCCAGTCTGATTATCTGGAGGGCAGTGTTGTGGTTTTAGCGCGGCATAAGTGTGCGCCGCATCAAATTACACGGCGTAAAGCGTATCTGGCGGAAGTGTTAATGTGGGAATGTGAATCGCACCGCGCTGCGAGTACAGCCGACTGTACTCGGCTGCGGTGGAGAGATTTAAGAGAAGATGTATTTGATTGCCGCTATGACCATGGTGGTGGCCATCACCATTAACAGGCGCTTTATCCAGCGCATGTCGGTTTTAAGAACATTGATGTCCCTTTCAATGACTTCAAGACGAGCTTCTACCTTATCAAGTCGAGCTTCCACCTTATCAAGTCGGGCTTCAATCTTATCAAGTCGTAGCTCAACTTTATTAAGGCGCCCATCCAGCTCTTTAATCGCACCGCTGAGCCTAATATCCAGCTCTTTGACCACACCGCTAAGCCTATCGTCCAGCTCTTTAATCGCTCCAGTTAGCCTGATATCCAACTCTTTGACCGCACCGCTAAGCCGATCGTCCAGCTCTTTAATCGCTCCACTCAGCCTAATATCCAACTCTTTGACCGCACCGCTAAGCCTATCGTCCAGCTCTTTAATACTTCCGCTTATCCCTTCGCCGGCCTGCATCAGATCGGCACGCGATAACGCATTATCCTGCTGCATCTCAGTAAAAATCTCGACCATGGCTTCAGCTTGTTGATCGCTGACGCCGGCCAGTTGCAGCGCTTTAAAGGCTTTATGTGTATTCATCATCGCGAGTGTCATCCGTGAAGCTCCTGAGTTGATGTGGCGCGTATGCCAACATCATGCCCAGCGAGCAATTATTGCACCATGTGACTGTTGATATTTTGCGCTGCGCTACGGAAAATATCAATTAGTACAACAAGTAACGTACATGCGGATGCAAAACGGCTCGCAAAACTCTCGCCAGGATCGGCCGCGAAAGGTTTTGCGATATTGCAGCGGAGAGGTGTTGAGTTGCTTCTTGAAATGCCGGCGCAGCATCAGCGGTTTCGCCGAGTTCCACAAAGATTTAAGCCCGCTCAAGGTGACTGCGTGATCAGCAAAGCTACGCCAGGTTCATTTGTTGGCACGGATTTGCAGCAAGCCGCGCTGGCAGGGGCTGCAGATGTGTTTGCTGAAATTAAAACCACCGATCAGGTATTAGCGCTGCCGGTACATTAATTACTGCACCGGCTGGCCGGGCAGCAGTTTCTCAGACATTACACGGCGGCAGGATAAGCCATCCTGCCGCGCTTGCTGCTGTTGTTGCGGAGATAAATCCTGCCAAACCCTGTGCAGATGATCGGCCAGACCACGTTGGAAATGGATCTTCTGCAACGCGTAATCCGAATTGCTGCCTTCAATAATCTGCTGCATATCCTGCGACGTGTTACCGCGCCCATCGTGCGTCAGGGTGCAGAACATGGCGATGTAATAGCCTTTGTCCTCATCGCTGTAATGCGGCATCAGCCACCAGACAACCGCACTCATCACGATCAGCAACGGCAGGAGGAATTTGATTTTCAACATAAGGCGAGTCACCCGCTGGAGTGTAAAGCGCGCGATAGTAGCAGATTGCACGGGCGTGACCTATTCAGCATGCTTAAAGCGCCTGCGCACACGCCCAGGCCGAGCTCCATGCCCACTGGAAGTTATAGCCGCCCAACCAACCGGTGACATCCACCACTTCGCCGATAAAGAATAAGCCCGGCACATCGCGCGCTTCCATGGTTTTCGACGATAGCTGCGTGGTGTCGACGCCGCCCAGCGTTACTTCGGCAGTGCGGTAACCTTCGGTGCCGTTCGGCTGCACGCGCCATTGATGCAGCGTGCTGACCAGTTCGCCCTGCTGCTTGCTGTTCAGCTGCTTCAGCGTGACATCGGGAATCTGCTTCAGCTCCTGCAGCACTTCCACCAAACGTTTTGGCAGAATCTTCGCCAGGCTGTTTTTCAGGCTAAGATTGGGGTGCGCCTCGCGCTGCACATTAATGAAATCATCCAGCGAAGTAGCGGGTGACAAATCAATGGTGACGAATTCGCCCGGTTGCCAATAGCTGGAGATTTGCAGCACAGCAGGACCCGACAAGCCGCGATGGGTAAACAGCATCGCTTCTTTAAATAAGGTGCCGTCCTGCGCGGTGATCGTGGTCGGCAATGCTACGCCCGACAGCGTATTGAGCTGTTCAAGCAGCGGTTTATGCAAGGTGAAAGGCACCAATGCCGCGCGCGTTGGAAACACTTTCAGGCCGAACTGTTCCGCCACTTTGTAACCAAATGGCGTAGCGCCGAGGCCGGGCATCGAGAGTCCGCCGCTGGCAATGACCAGCTTCTCCGCCTGCACCGCCGTGCCGTTAAGCTGCAAAGTGTAGCCGCTGTCATCGCGCTCAACGCTCAGCACTTCACTGCGCAAGCGCAGCGTTACCTGCCCGGCATCACACTCTTTCAACAGCAGATCGACAATCTGCTGTGCGGAGTCATCGCAGAACAATTGCCCAAGCGTTTTTTCGTGCCAGGCAATGCCGTGCCGATTAACCAGATCGATGAAATCCCACTGGTTGTAACGTGCCAGCGCCGATTTACAGAAATGGGGATTGTGCGACAGATACGCCGCCGGCTCGGTATGCATGTTGGTGAAGTTGCAGCGACCGCCGCCTGACATCAAAATCTTGCGGCCCGCTTTTTTGCCGTTATCCAGCAGCAACACGCGACGACCCAATTGCCCTGCCTGCGCCGCACAGAACATGCCGGCTGCGCCTGCACCAATAATGATAACGTCAAACTTTTCCACTGCTTTACCCAACCTGTCCGAAAGGCGCTGATTGTAGAGATCTGCGGCTTTTAGCGCCAGCTTCAAAAAAACGCCGCAAATGTGTCATAATGTAACTCACTAATTTTTCGCTATTTTCAGCTAAATCTATACGCAGCATTACAATTTTAAGACAATAAAGAGCTATATTTTTCTTTCATATCGCGCACGTTGTCGCAGATAATGCGCCGCGTTCATGTCCTCCCAAAATGGCGTAACGTTTATGCTACATCTGTTTGCTGGTCTCGACCTCAGTACCAGCCTGTTACTGATTCTTGCTCTGCTGTTTGTATTGTTCTATGAAGCAATCAACGGTTTCCACGACACTGCTAACGCGGTCGCGACTGTCATTTATACGCGTGCGATGCGGGCGCAACTGGCAGTGGTTATGGCGGGTGTTTTCAATTTCCTGGGTGTTTTGCTTGGTGGATTGAGCGTGGCGTATGCCATCGTTCACATGCTTCCAACCGATTTACTGTTGAATGTCGGTTCGGCACACGGTCTTGCCATGGTGTTCTCCATGCTGCTGGCCGCGATTATCTGGAACCTTGGCACCTGGTATTTGGGTTTGCCGGCCTCCAGTTCTCACACCTTGATTGGCGCTATCATCGGTATTGGTCTCACCAACGCCCTGATGACCGGCACCTCGGTGGTTGATGCGCTCAACCTGCCGAAAGTCATCAACATCTTCATGTCCCTGATTCTTTCACCGATTGTGGGTCTGGTGATTGCAGGCGGTCTGATCTTTATCCTGCGTCGCTACTGGAGTGGAACCAAGAAACGTTCACGCATCCACATGACGCCCGCTGACCGTGAAAAGATTGATGGCAAGAAAAAACCACCGTTCTGGACGCGCATTGCCCTGATCGTTTCGGCGATTGGCGTGAGCTACTCCCACGGCGCAAATGATGGTCAGAAAGGCATTGGCCTGATTATGCTGGTGCTGATCGGCGTAGCGCCGGCGGGTTTTGTGGTTAACCTGAATGCGTCCGGTTATGACATCACTCGCACGCGTGACGCAGTAAACCATCTGGAACAGTATTATCAGCAACACAACGAGTCGCTGACGCACATGGTGCAGATGGCGCCGCCTGTGGTACCCACGCCAGATGAGTCGCTTGGCGGTCCGCAGGAGTTCCATTGCGATAGCAGCCGTGCGTTGCAGGCCATCGATCGCGCTCAGCTGCTGCTGAACAATCTGCAGAGCTACGATCAGCTGAATGTTGACCAACGTAGCCAGATGCGTCGTCTGCTGCTGTGCGTGTCCGATACCGTGGATAAAGTGGCCAAGCTGCCTGAGACCAGCGCGGAAGATAAGCGCTTCCTCAACAAGCTGAAAAGCGATTTGCTCGGCACCGTTGAGTACGCACCGATCTGGATTATTGTGGCTGTCGCGCTGGCGCTGGGCATCGGTACCATGATTGGCTGGCGTCGTGTTGCCACCACGATTGGTGAGAAAATCGGTAAAAAAGGCATGACCTATGCGCAAGGTATGTCGGCGCAGGTGACAGCCGCCGTCTCGATTGGCGTGGCCAGCTACACCGGTATGCCCGTTTCAACCACCCACATTCTGTCGTCGTCGGTAGCCGGTACGATGCTGGTCGATGGCGGTGGATTGCAGAGCCGCACCATCAAAAATATCGCTATGGCGTGGGTATTCACCCTGCCAGTGTGTATTTTGCTGTCGGGTTCGCTCTACTGGATTGCATTGAAGTTAATTTGATGGATACCCTAAATAATTCGAATTGCAGGAAGGCAGCAAGTGGGTGAATCCCCAAGAGCTTACTGAAGTAAGTGACTGGGGTAAACACACGCAGCTAACGCAGCGGCAACTCGAAGTATGACGGGTATCAGGGCGACAGTGATGTCGCCCTTTTTTATTGCCGTTACTTATTGCCAGATCGCCATCGCAATCAGGCTGACCACCACCAGGAAGCAGAGCCCGCTGGTCAGCACAAACTGCCCGCGCACGCGCTCACAGCGGCGAATGAATTCGTCGTCATGATGATCGTGATAGCGCTTCTCCCAGATATAACGCACCAGCCGCACCTGTTTGCTCGGCTGACCATGAGAGGTGAAGAAACCTGCGCCATCCACATATTGATATAACAGCGGATCGCAACCGCGCAAAACGGCCAATAGTGAGCGCAAAGAAGAGAAGTAGCGCGCCATATTCACCAGACAAACCACACACAGAGCCCAAAAAAGCGCGATAGTGCTGATCATGTTCCCCTCCCGGCTGGAGCCGTAACGACGTCGAACGCAGCGGGGAATTGCTGTAGACGCCGCACGGGAAATAAACCAGCCACTGAATGATTTCGATTGCATTGTTGTTATGCGAACCTGAGTGCACAACGCATACGGCAGTGGCACTTAATTTCAGTGTAGGAGATCTGTTCAATTTTTTTCCAGCGATGATTTTCGTTCAGGGCGAGTGAAAAAGCCGATAACGCTTGATCTTACTCACAAGCGAACTTTCGCTTGCAGCATTTGTTAACCACTCTGGGCTATACTCAGGGCATAACAAAAATCGCCTGCAAGGCTGAAATAGTTGGTTGGTGGCGCTTCATGGCCGTCTCGCGCAAAGGAATCGCCTACCGTGAAAGCAGGAAGATTTCCCCGAATCTTGAGAAAGGAGTTTTATCATGGCTTATAAACACATCCTGATTGCAGTAGACCTTTCCCCGGAAAGCCAGTTGTTGGTTGATAAAGCCGTTTCCCTGGCCCGTCCTTACGATGCGAAAATCTCGCTGATCCACGTTGATGTAAACTATTCCGATCTCTACACCGGGTTGATTGACGTCAATCTGGGTGACATGCAAAAGCGTATTTCTGAAGAGACGCACACCGCGCTGAAAGAACTTTCTATCAATGCCGGTTATCCGATCAGTGAAACCCTGAGCGGCAGCGGCGATCTTGGCCAGGTGCTGGTGGATGCGATTAAGAAATATGATGTGGACTTGGTGGTGTGTGGTCACCATCAGGACTTCTGGAGCAAGCTGATGTCATCGGCGCGCCAGTTGATTAACACCGTGCATATCGACATGTTGATTGTGCCGCTGCGCGATGAAGACGAAGAATAAACCGTAGGGTCGGCATTCATGCCGACCTTTTTCAATACCGCACGATTTACACCAGCGGCGGATAAATATCAAAACGATGGCTTTTAGTCACCACCGCATCCTGCGTCACCACGCCGGCTAACGGCGGCGCATAATCGGGACGCTTCACGACAATGCGTTTCTTCGCCAGGCGGCGCGCCGGTTCCAGCAGCGCATCGGCATCGTCATCTGCACCTACCAGCGACTGAAACACCCGCATCTCTTTCTTTACCATTGCGCTCTTCTGCCGATGTGGATACATCGGATCGAGATAGACCACATCCGGCGCGGGCGTGATATCGCTCAGGGCTTGCTGGCTGACGGCGTGCAGCAATGTAAGACGATCGCGCAGCCAGCCGCCAATTTCCGCATCCTGATAGCCACGACGCAACCCATCGTCCAGCAAGGCCGCCACCACCGGATGGCGCTCCAGCATACGCACGCGACAGCCCAGCGCCGCCAACACAAAGGCATCGCGCCCTAAACCGGCCGTCGCATCGATCACGTCTGGCAGATAACCACTTTTGATGCCCACCGCTTTCGCCACCGCTTCGCCGCGACCACCGCCAAACTTACGCCGATGTGCCATCGCGCCCGAAACGAAATCCACAAAGATGCCGCCGAGTTTCGGCTCATCCCGCTTACGCAGCTCAAGGTGTTCAGCGGTTAACACCAGCGCCATTATCGCCTGGTCGTCCTGCTGCAAACCCCAGCGCTCGGCCAAATGTAATAAGGCGCCGTCTCCGGCGCCTGTTTCATCGATTAAACCAATTTTCACAAGCCGGCTTATCCCTGAATTCCGTAGTGTTCCAGCATCGCATCAAGCTGCGGCTCGCGGCCACGGAAGCGTTTGAACAGCTCCATGGGTTCTTCGGAGCCACCGCGCGTCAGGATGTTGTCGAGGAACGACTGGCCCGTTTGACGGTTAAAAATGCCCTCTTCTTCGAAGCGAGAATAGGCATCGGCAGCCAGCACGTCGGCCCACAGATAGCTGTAGTAACCTGCCGCATAACCGCCGGCAAAGACATGGCTGAATGCGTGCGGGAAGCGGCCCCATTCCGGGCTTGGCACTACGGCAACCTGCTTCTTCACTTCACGTAGGGTTTCAAGGATGCGTGCGCCTTGTGCCGGATCGAACTCGGTGTGCAGACGGAAATCGAACAGGCCGAATTCCAGCTGGCGCAGGATAAAGAGCGCAGCCTGATAGTTCTTCGCCGCCAGCATTTTATCCAGCAGTTCCTTCGGCAGCGGTTCGCCGGTTTCGTAATGGCCGGAGATAAACGCCAGCGCTTCCGGCTCCCAGCACCAGTTTTCCATAAACTGGCTTGGCAGCTCAACGGCATCCCACGGCACACCGCTGATACCGGACACGCCCGGCGTTTCAATGCGCGTCAGCATATGATGCAGACCGTGACCAAATTCGTGGAACAGCGTGATCACTTCATCGTGCGTGAACAGCGCCGGTTTGCCCTGCAGCGGACGGTTAAAGTTACAGGTGAGATACGCCACCGGCTTCTGCAGGCTGCCGTCAGCTTTGCGCATCTGACCGACACAATCGTCCATCCACGCGCCGCCACGCTTATGCTCGCGGGCATAGAGGTCAAGATAGAAGCTGCCACGCAGTTCGCCGCTTTCGTCGAACAGATCGAAGAAGCGCACATCAGGATGATACACATCCACGTCTTTACGCTCTTTCGCGGTGATGCCGTAAATGCGTTTCACCACCTCGAACAAGCCGCTTACCGCGCGCGCTTCCGGGAAGTACGGACGCAACTGCTCATCGCTGATGGTGTAGAGATGCTGTTTCTGTTTCTCGCCGTAATACGTGAGATCCCACGGATTCATCTCGTCGACGCCATGCTCTTTTTTGGCGAAGGCGCGCAGCTGAGCCAGCTCTTTTTCACCCTGCGGACGGGCGCGTTTAGCCAGATCGGTCAGGAACTCGATCACCTGAGATGGGCTTTCCGCCATTTTGGTGGCCAGCGATTTGTCGGCGTAGGAGTCGAAGCCCAGCAGTTGAGCCAGTTCATGACGCAGCGCCAACTCTTCCGCCATAATCGGGCCGTTATCCCATTTGCCGGCATTCGGTCCCTGCTCAGACGCACGCGTCGAATAAGCACGGTACAGCTCTTCACGCAGTGCGGCGTTGTCACAGTAGGTCATCACCGGCAGATAGCTCGGGATATCCAGCGTCAGCAGCCAGCCTTGTTGCTCTTTCGCTTCGGCCTGCGCTTTCGCGGCGGCCAGTGCGCTTTCCGGCATGCCCGCCAACTCGGCTTCATCGGTCACCAGCTTGCTCCAGCCCATGGTAGCGTCGAGCACGTTATTGCTGTAAGTGGAACCCAGTTCAGATAAGCGTGCAGCGATTTCGCCATAACGCTTCTGTTTTTCTTTATCCAGGCCGATACCGGACAGCTCGAAATCACGCAGGCTGTTATCGACCGCTTTCTTCTGCGCCGTATCCAGTGCCGCGTAGCTATCGCCCTCTTTCAGGTTACGATACGCCTGATACAAACCTTCATGCTGGCCAACCCAGGTGCTGTATTCGGACAGCAGCGGCAACGTTTGCTCGTAAGCTTCACGGAGTTCCGGGCTGTTTTTTACCGAGTTAAGATGGCTAACCGGCGAGAACAACCGACCTAAACGATCGTCAACTTCAGCCAGCGGCTGCACCAGGTTTTCCCAGGTATAAGGCGCGCCTTGCGCCACAACGCGTTCCACCGCTGCGCGGCAGTCGTTCAGCGCCTCGGTAACCGCAGGAACCACATGTTCAGGTTTGATGGCAGAAAACGGGGGAAGCGAAAAAGGCGTGAGTAACGGATTGGTCATAAGCGCAGTCCTTTCATGATGAAGTTGGGGCGCGAACTCTCGCGCGACGCAATTTTACTAACATGCGGCTTGATAGCATGAAAATCAATGCCACCTGAGGGAATGATTGCCAGGCTGGGGTGAAGGAAGAGGATTTTGTAAGGAGCGCATTCATGCGCACCGGGCTAAAGATTATTTAATTGCCAGTTGATAGTGAATCACATCGTAGGGCGCCACCCACTGCGGTAGCGGTTCGCGTTCGAAGCTATCTTTCGCCAGCGCCCAGCCTTCCACGGCGCCCCCTTTCCCGGTGAGCGACATGCCGTCATGCAGCAGCGGCGGCAAACTGTCCTCAAACTGCACGTTGTCATCCGTAAAATCGTTAATCACTTTGGCGTCGGCGCGGGAGGCAGTGAGCGAACCGCATCACCAAAAGTCTGTAACATCGCATCGTCGGATGTAGCCGATGCCAGTGCAGGGAATAGCGCCACAGTAATTAAAAGCATCTGTGTCAGATGACGCAATGTCATCACAACCTCGCGTTAGTCGATAAGAATACAAAAGGCTTCATCCCTATTCGTTAAATAGAGATGAAGCCCTTCCACAGCGCGAAAATTCGCGCTGTTACATCGCAAGTTTTGTAATAAATACCTGAATTAACCGGCCTGACGAATAATAAGCTGCGACAGACGAGTCTTAATGCGGAAGCACAATTCACGAATCTGGAACTGATAGCGCGGCATCACTAAATCGTTAATATCCGCGCCAATTGAATCTTTAATTTGCAGGTATTTGTTGGTCTGCGCGCCGATTTTCTGGAATTCGGCTTGATAGCTATCATAAGACGCCTGGCTGTAAAGACGCATCGCATCGAGCTCTTTGCGGCACTGCTGGATATTGCTGGTACGGTCGTCACTCAGGGAAGCCTCCGCTGGCTGAGCCGGCGCGGAAGCCACAAATGGCGTACCTTGCTGCTCTGACACATTATGTGCAGCGGATTGTTCTTCCGCAGTTGGCGGCGTGACTAAGCTATGAACGGGTTGTTGTTTCGCGCAGCCGGTCAGTACCAATAAGCTTGCCACCGCGACACCAGTTATTTTATTCATTATTTTCACCAGGAGTTATAAGAGATATTTTCAGCCCAAAATTATACGGCCTTAACCGGAAAGTTTCCTGCCAAAAACGCCTGGCATTTCGCTCGCGACCGCTTCGTTCTCGCGAATTAACTTACTTAATCCTTAGTAAAATTTCGAGCGTCGCTTGAATACATCGTCGAATTTTCCCTGCCGAAACCTGTCGCACCCTGCTAAAGCGGCCCTATAACGGAAAACTTAAGTCACCAACGAAACGTCAGCAATTTTTATGCAGCGCGGCTATAATCGCGCCACACACGATGTTTTAACTCCCTTTGATCCAACCGCGGACCCCTCTTTTTTATGCTGAGTTATCGCCACAGTTTTCATGCCGGCAACCATGCCGACGTGCTGAAACACACCGTTGAAAGCCTGATCCTCACCGCCCTGATGGAGAAGGAAAAACCTTTCCTCTATCTGGATACCCACGCCGGTGCCGGACGTTACCTGCTGAGCGGAGAGCACGCCGAGCGTACCGGTGAATATCTGGAAGGCATCGGCCGCATCTGGCAGCAGCCGGATGTGCCGGAGTTGCTCAAGCCGTATCTCTCGGCGGTGCGTAATCTCAATCCGCACGGCACGTTGAAGTATTATCCCGGTTCGCCGTTGATTGCCCGCTTCCTGCTGCGTGAAGAGGACAAAATGGAGCTGACCGAACTGCACTCCAGCGATTATCCGCTGCTGCGCACCGAGTTCAGTAAAGATGCCCGCGCGCGCGTGGCGCGGGGTGATGGCTATCAGCAGCTGAAAGCCAAGCTGCCGCCGCTGAGCCGTCGCGGTCTGATTCTGATCGATCCCCCGTATGAGATGAAAAGCGATTATCAGGATGTGGTGAAAGGCATTCAGGAAGGTCACAAACGTTTCGCCACCGGCGTTTTTGCGCTGTGGTATCCGGTGGTGATGCGTCAGCAGATTAAACACATGGTTAAAGATCTGCAGGCCACCAACATCCGTAACATTCTGCAAATTGAGCTGGCGGTGCGCCCGGACAGCGATCAGCGCGGCATGACGGCCTCCGGCATGATCGTGATTAACCCGCCGTGGAAGCTGAAAGCGCAGATGGAAGAGCTGCTGCCGTGGCTGCATCAGAAGCTGGTGCCAGCAGGAACCGGCCACTTTAGCGTCACGCAGATCGTTCCCGAGTAAGCTCGCCTTAACGCGCCGCCAGCCCAATAGGACAATTATCATGTGGATCATTCTGGCTGGCGCGCTCGCTGCACTGTCGCCTGCCAAACGTTTTTTCGGTACTGCTGCTCACGCTGGCCACTATTCTTGGGCTGTTCCAGGATGTGCTGGATTGGCCGGCAATGGTGCTGCTCGGCGCGATTGCCATCATCACCTGGATTCGCGTGGAAAATAACGCGCGCTGGATCCAGCGGGTGAGTGAAGCCGCACTCGTCGCCATCGCTATTGGCCTGTTTGTGCATTTTTTTCCTGGTTTCAAAAATCCGCGCCAGGTGGAAGATGTGCAAGCCGGACCGCTCAGCCTGCCCTTTAGCTTCTCGTACAATTTCGATAAAGCGCTGATTCCGTTTGTGTTGCTCATCTGCTTGCCGCAGCTGTTCCGCACCCCATCCGCGCCGCCGCGTTACAAAATCTTATGGCTGGCGCTGCTGGCGGCAATTCCGCTGCTGCTCTATGTCGCGGTGCAGTTGGGTGGCCTGGCCGTTGAACCCCATTGGCCGGAATGGTTGGGCAGTTTTATGCTGGCAAACCTGTTCTTCGTGTCACTGGCGGAAGAGGCATTCTTTCGTGGATATCTGCAACAGCGTCTGCGCCAACACATCGGTGCCGTCGCGGCATTGTTGCTGACGTCGCTGCTGTTCGGCCTGGCGCACTTCCCCGGCGGACCGTTGCTGATGATCTTCGCGACCCTGGCCGGATTGATTTACGGCCTGGCGTGGCAGTGGAGCGGACGCCTGTGGGTCGCCACCGGCTTCCATTTCCTGTTCAACATGACGCATCTGCTGTTTTTCACCTATCCGGCGTTACAGCATTAAACCTCGAACACCGCAAAATCATGTGCCAGCTCGGTCGCCGCAAACACCGACTGGCACTCCGCCAGCAGTCTCTCCCGATCCTTTGATAAATAGCGCGAGCTGAAATGCGTGGCAATCATGCGCTTCGCACCCGACTGTTTGGCCACTTCGGCGGCCTGAAGCGTGGTTGAATGGCCGCGCCCATTGGCTTTCTCCTGCAGCGCCGCTTCCAGCGTAGTTTCGTGCACCATCACATCGGCATTAGCAGCCAGTTGCAGCGCCACCTCGGTTGGCGCGGTATCGCCAAAAATCGCCAGCACCTTGCCTTTAGTTGCCGGACCAAGATAATCCGCGCCGTTAATCTCACGGCCGTCTTCCAACTGGATGCGCTTGCCCGCTTTTAAATCCTGATACCACGGCCCGCGCGGTACGCCTGCGGCTTTGAGGCGCGGCGCATCAAGGAAGCCCGGTTTATCGTGCTGCTCAATGCGATAGCCGTAGCACTCAATCACATGATTCATTGGCCAGGCCGTCACACGCACTTCGCCGTCATCCAGCACCAAACCGGCTTCGATCTCGACAATCTCCAGCGGATAAGAGGTGTACGAGCCACTTAAACTGAGCGCCGTCTCAATAAACTGCCGAATGCCTTTTGGGCCGTAAACTGTCATTGGTTCGGGAATGCCCGCCATCGATCGACTGGTGAGCAATCCGGGCAGCCCAAAAATATGGTCACCGTGCAGATGAGTGATGAAGATTTTTTCCAGCTTGCCCGGCTTCAGCGCGGAGCGCATGTATTGATGCTGCGTCGCCTCACCGCAGTCAAACAGCCAGGTATCGCCCCGTTTCGACAGCGTTAGCGCTATCGCAGTGACGTTACGTTGCAAGCTGGGCGCACCGCCGCCGGTGCCGAGAAATGTCAGTTGCATAATATTCTTCCCTGTAAGCGGAACCTGAATTTGACCCTATCATAAACATAGGCGCAAACTTTGCGCGTCTCGCTATCGTAGCGTTAAACTCTATGCCAATTTTCTTCCAACAGATGGACATAACGGATGACCAGACATTTTGACTACCTCGCCATCGGCGGCGGCAGCGGCGGTATCGCCTCAATTAACCGTGCCGCGATGCACGGCCAGAAGTGCGCGCTGATTGAAGCCAAAGAGCTGGGCGGCACCTGCGTCAACGTCGGCTGCGTACCAAAGAAAGTGATGTGGCATGCGGCGCAAATCGCTGAAGCCATTCATCTTTATGGACCAGATTATGGCTTCGACACGACGGTAAACCGTTTTGACTGGTCAATTCTGGTGAAAAACCGTAGCGCCTACATCGACCGTATTCACAGCTCTTACGATAACGTGCTGGGTAAAAACAAGGTTGAAGTGATCAAAGGTTTCGCGCGCTTTATTGATGCCAACACCGTTGAAGTTAACGGTGAAACCCTCACCGCCGATCATATCCTGATCGCCACGGGCGGACGCCCAAGCCATCCACAGGTGCCGGGCGCGGAATACGGTATCGACTCTGACGGTTTCTTCGAGCTCGATGCGCTACCAAAACGTGTGGCGGTCGTGGGCGCGGGTTATATCGCAGTAGAACTGGCGGGCGTGGTGAATGCGCTGGGCGCAGAAACGCACCTGTTCGTGCGTAAACATGCGCCGCTGCGCAGCTTCGATCCGCTGATCGTCGATACGCTGGTAGAAGTGATGCAGGCGGAAGGTCCAACGCTACATACTGAGTCGACGCCGAAGGCCGTGATCAAAAATGCCGACGGTAGCCTCACGCTGCAACTGGAAAGCGGCCACGAGCAAACCGTGGATTGCCTGGTGTGGGCGATTGGCCGTGAGCCAGCGACCGATAACCTCAATCTGGCGGCAACCGGTGTCGCGCTGAACGACAAAGGCTACATCAACGTCGATAAGTTCCAGAACACCAATGTGAAAGGCATTTATGCGGTAGGCGATAACACTGGCGCGGTTGAGCTGACGCCGGTGGCGGTTGCCGCAGGTCGTCGTCTCTCCGAGCGTCTGTTTAACAACAAACCAGACGAGCATCTGGATTTCAGCAACGTACCGACCGTGGTGTTTAGTCATCCGCCGATTGGCACCGTTGGCCTGAGCGAACCGCAGGCGCGCGAGCAGTACGGCGACGATCAGGTCAAAGTGTACACATCTTCTTTCACCGCGATGTATACCGCCGTCACCCAGCATCGCCAGCCGTGCCGCATGAAGCTGGTGTGCGTCGGTTCGGATGAGAAGATTGTCGGCATCCACGGTATCGGCAACGGTATGGATGAAATGCTGCAAGGCTTCGCGGTGGCGCTAAAAATGGGCGCCACCAAAAAAGACTTCGATAATACCGTGGCAATTCACCCAACGGCGGCAGAAGAGTTTGTGACGATGCGTTAATATTCGATTTATTTAAGTCAGGTAGTTATGTCTAATAAACCATCAGGATAATGAAACATCCTGATGGTTTATTAAATTTTAATCCGATGCATTTTCAAGATTCAGTCTTAATCGTCTTCACTCTCTTTCTCAAGCTTATCGGGTTTAATCAGTGATTTCTTTTCAGCAGAAGCCAACCTACGCTCAACTTTTTTGACATCTTCAGCAGCCGGTAAGCTTTCTGGTTTAATGCCGCGATTAAGTAATGTTTCTCTTACCGCTTCGTTGTTATTAACGTGCTCACCCGATATTTGCTGCTCACTTTGCATCTGTAGCGTTCTGGCGTTATGAATAGTAATTTCTGTTGCGAAATCCTTAGCCTTTAAAATAATGGTTGGCGCGAAATCAGCTAAAGGGCGACTTTCTGGCACATTCCACTGCGCTTTCATAGCTTGTGTGCTTCGGTTGAACAGTGCTAAATCGCCTTTACTTCGGATCAGGGCAAAATTCTGGCTCCCACCCGTTTGTTCGTAAATAACATTCGAAAGTTCTTTTTCTGTTCCGCTGAGCTTTTTCCTCGCCTGGACTCGCTCAGTTTCCAACAGCCTAAGTTCTATCAGTTCCGCTTTACGGGTCTGCATGGCGAAGTAAGTCTGGGCGAATGCAATCTCCTGCTTTCTGGGATCGCCGTTTTGAGCAATCAGATAACATGCGTAACGCGTAAGCATGACATCATCAATCTCGCGCTGCCCCCCTTTGCCAAGTTCGATCATTTTCCCGACGTCGGCAAAATGATCCAGCACCTCATGACCCGAAATCTCGCAAGCCGTTTTGGCTTTCAAAATAACGCTTTGAAAGTTATCCCATTTGCTATATCCCAGCAGATGTTGCAAGTTTCGACCCTGCCAGAACTCCACGCCATTATCCGTTTGCTGAGAGCAACCTTCAAAAGCATTGGTTAGCATCTGAATGTGACTGTTTTCCATCGGTTCCCCCTTTAACTCATGTCCGCATCTCACTCAGCGGATCAAACTGCACAGCCTAAGTTTAGATCGGTAGCAGTTCTGTCTTGTTTATTCACTACTCAATATTCTATGCACAGGATAAGATTTATTTCTTTGGGGGCGCTGAGTATTCGGTCGCCATTAATGGCGACAGTACAACGTTTTTGTAGGGTGCGCATTCATGCGCACCGCAAACTTAATGGCATTGCCAATTGATATATTTTTCGGGGAGAACGGTGTGAATTCAGGTGTTAATCACTCATGAATATCATCAACATCATTATGTCCGCCGGCAAAGCCTCGGTGGACGTAGCGCTCTACACGTTGATTCCGATTATGGTCGTGATGTTATTCATCATGAAATATCTGGAAGTTAAAGGGCTGTTAGATTTTGTCGTCCGTCATGCCACGCCGTTATTAAAACCCTTTGGCATTACCGGGCTGGCCTTTTTTGCCATGATTCAGCTTAATTTCGTCAGCTTTGCGGCACCGCTGGCGGCGTTGGCAATCATGGAAAAGCGCGGCACCTCTGATCGTCATATGGCCGCCACGTTGGCGATGTTATTTGCCATGGGCCAGGCCAGCACCTTTTATCCACTGATTCCGGCGGGATTACACTGGAGCACAGCACTGATTATTTCGGTTTTTGGCGGTGTGTTAGCGGCAGCGGCGACGTATCACCTGTTTGGCCGCAACCTTTCCGATGCCGCGCTGCTTAATGAAGATGACGCTGTGACCACCAATGAAAATAAAATGGGCCTGATTGGCATCATTAATAGCGCCGGCTCCGATGCGATTCGGCTGGCGCTGGGTTCGCTGCCAATGTTGATTATTTCGTTGTCGGTGGTGGGTATTCTAAAAGAAGCGGGCGGCATTGAAATACTGACGCGTCTGGTGTCACCACTGCTGGATAAGCTGAATATTGCCGAAGTCTATATCCTGCCGGCGCTAACCAAATGTCTGGCCGGCGGCACTGCTTATTACGGCGTGGTGGCGGGATTGGTGGAGAAAGGCTTGTACAGCGCGCATAACATTAACGCCTCGGCGGGTTTACTGATTCAGACCTTCGACCTGCCCGGCATCGGTATTTACCTTGGTCTGTCGAGCCGATTCCCGCGCCTGTTCCGCTTCGCCGTGCCTGGCATTCTGCTCGGTATCGCGCTGCGCGCGACAGTACACGCAATACTATTCTGACGTGTCATGGCGCTGAATATCCTCTTCAGCGCCGTATCAAATCACCACACCTTCCATAGCGGCGCGATTTATCGCGCAATGAATTGCGCCGCTACAATGTGTGCGCCATTCATGGCGACACTCCACCTGTCAGAGTAGGATGCGCATTCATGCGCCGTATCAAATCACCGCACCTTCCATAGCGGCGCGATTTATCGCGCAATGAATTGCGCCGCTACAATGTGTGCGCCATTCATGGCGACACCTGTCAGAGTAGGATGCGCATTCATGCGCAACGGGCAAAATGCATGATGGCTGAGTTTGAGCAGCTATCTGCAGATTCCGTCTAACATCCTAAGCGATTACACGTCCGCGCCAAATGCCACGTCACGCTGCCCGCGCAGCTCCGCCAGACGGCTTTCCAGCGCCGTTTCAATGTTCTGATACGCCGTACTCCCGAGCGCCAGTCGCAGCGGCATGCGGGCTTGATCGAGTGTCGCAATCATCGCCGTCACGCATTTACCGGCGTCACCGGCGATGGTGAAATCGCCGGATAAAATCGCGCGTCGCAACTGCCCGGACGCGTTATCACGGTAGACATCGAGCGCCGTTGCCACATCCAATCCTGCTCCGAAGTTGGTCGCCGTTGGGCCGGGTTCTACCAGCAGAAAATTAATGCCGAAGCTCGCCACTTCCTGGCGCACCGCTTCGACAAACCCTTCAATCCCCCATTTGCTGGCGTGATACAGGCTGAAATTGGGATAGGCCACCTGCCCGCCTTCTGAAGAGATCTGCGCGATGCGTCCACCGCCCTGTTGGCGCAAGAAAGGAATCACCGCGCGAATCAGCTGGATGGAACCGGTGAGATTGGTGGCGATCTGGCGGTCGATCTGCGCATCGCTCAACTCTTCCGCCGCGCCGAACAGACCATAAGCCGCATTGCTTACCACCACATCGATACGATCGACAGCAGCAAAGGCCCGCTGCATCGTGGGCGCGATGCTGGCCGTTTGCGCCAAATCCAAAGCGATAACCCGCAGCTGTTCGCCATAGGTTTGCTGCAGATCGGCCATCGCCTGTTCACGCCGCACGCAGGCCAGCACGCGATCGCCGCGCGCCAGTAAACGTTCACTCATCAAACGACCCAGCCCGCTGCTGGCGCCGGTAATTAACCAGGTTTTCATGTTGTGATCCTCTTCTTGAAAACCTGATAGTAGAACGCTTTACTGGTGGCGATAATCCACTTAATCGCGCATGACCCGGTGAGGAAAAACCACCAATGAGAAGGCCTTCCTGGCACGAACTGCAGGCTATCAAAGCCTTGAGCGAGCAGCGCAGCTTTCGCCGTGCCGCCGAAATGCTCGGCTTGAAGCGCTCATCGCTCAGCCACCTGGTGAAAACGCTAGAGCACAATCTTGGCGTGCAACTGTTTCAACGTACTACGCGCAGCGTGTCGCTCACCGATGCCGGACAGCAACTGCTGGATCGGCTCTCGCCGCTGCTGAATCAGATGGATGATGTGCTGCACGACATCTCCGCCAGTCGCCATCAGCATTACGGCACGCTGCGTATCAGCGCCAGCGATGCTTCGATCGGCTTGCTGCTGGAAAAAGTGGTGGCGGATTTCAGCGCGCGCTATCCCGACATCCAGCTCGATTTCGCCGCGCAAGGCACGTTAGTGGACATCATCGCCGCCGGTTTCGATGCCGGTATTCGGCTGATTGAGGATGTGCCGCAGGATATGGTGGCGGTTCCGCTCGGCGGTCCGCTGACATTTGTGACCGTAGCCGCGCCCGCTTATCTGGCAAGAAGCACGCCAATTTCTCATCCACACGATCTTTTGCAGCAGCAGTGCATTCGCCAGCGTTTGCCGAGCGGTAAACGGTATCAGTGGGAATATGCGCAGGCGGGAGAAAAGCATGAGATTGATGTGCCAGGCTCGCTGACTTTAGATAGCAACGCGCTGATGGCGCAAGCCGCTCGCGCCGGTCTGGGTATTGCGTATGTGCCGTCGCTGTATGTGGAGAAGGAAATGCGCAGCGGCCAGCTGGTGGAACTGCTGGCCGATTGGCGGGTGCAATCGGCGGGGATTGCGTTATGGTTCCCGCCCAACCGACATCAGTCGATGGCGCTGCGGCTGTTTATTGATGCGCTGAAAGTCAGCCTGCCGCGCCCAGCGTGATTCAGGCCGTGCGCTGCGGGGCTTTATGCACCGTGGTATAAATCAACGCCGGTATTTTCCTGCTGACACGGCAGAAGCGGCGTTGATTCTGCCGTCCTTACCAGCGTAACCTGTCGCCACAAAACCTCATCAATAACACCATCGCAAAATGATTGTACGTCCTCATCAACACTGGTTTCTCCGGCTGTTTGACTGGCATGGATCGGTGCTCAGCAACATCGTGTTCCGCCTGTCCCTCAACCTGTTAATGTCGCTGATCGCCATCTTTGGCTATCCGTGGTACTCCACATTCGGCATTCACCTCACTACCGCACCCTTTAGCCTGGTGGGTGTGTCGATCGCCATCTTCCTCGGCTTTCGCAACAACGCCAGCTATGCGCGCTTTCTTGAAGCCCGCACGTTGTGGGGCAACCTGCACATCACCCTGCGCTCGCTGCTGCGACAAATCAAAAGCATTCGTGGCGTGAGTGAAGAGCAGGTGCGGGAATTTACCGGCTTGCTACTGGCGTTTAGCCTGTGCCTGAAACATCGCCTGCGTAAAACGGATATGCAGACCGATTTGCAGCGTTTGCTGCCCGCCAACTGGCATGGCGCGGTGCTAAATCATCCGCTGCCGACGTCACAGATTTTGTTGTGTTTAAGCGAATGGCTGGCGCAGCGCCGCGATGAAGGGTTGGTGTCGGATATTGTCTGGCAGAGCATTGATGAAAATCTTAATCAGCTGTCGGCCATTCTGGGCGGCTGCGATCGTATCGCCAGCACGCCGATTCCGTTCGTCTACAGCCTGATTTTGCATCGCACCGTGTATCTGTTCTGCACGCTACTGCCGTTCGCGCTGGTGGCGGATTTGCACCTGATGACGCCGCTGGTGTCGATGTTTATCTCATACACCTTTTTATCGCTGGAAGCGCTGGCGGAAGAGCTGGAGCATCCGTTTGGCACCGCGCCCAATCATCTGCCGCTGGATGCGCTATGCGTCAATATTGAACGTAATTTGAAAGCGATGAATGGCGATATGCCGCTGCCGGAACCGCTGCAGCCGGATGCCCATTTTAATTTGACGTGATTTACGTGGTCGCCATGAATGGCGTCATCACGGTCGGTGCGTCCATTGGGACGGTCGCCATAAATGGTGACCCTACAGAATCGGCGTAGGGTCGCCATTTATGGCGACCTGCTTTAACCCAAATTATCCAGCCAGCGCACATACGCCTGATCCCACAACGCGGCGGGCGAGCCCGCTTTGCCGAGACCAAAGCCGTGACCGCCGCTGCTTAGCTCAATCAGCTCAACCGGCACGCGCATGCGGCGACAGGTATCCCGCATCAGTTCGGTATTGTGGGGGTTCGAGGTGCGATCGTCTTCGGCCTGCGCGAGGAAGGTGGGCGGATATTGCCGCGTGACGTAGTTTTGCACCGACCAGTTGGCTTCCTGGGTGGGCGTGGCATTTTTTCCCACCATCATCAGATGCGTATTGGTGTGCTGGTAAGGCGCTTCCAGGGTGATCACCGGATAAATCAACCCGACGCTGTCAACGTTGGGTCTGATCTGATCAAGCGGATCCTGCGCTGGATAGGATGTGAAATCCGGACGCGCCGCCGCCATGCCGAGCAGATGTCCACCGGCGGAAAAGCCCAGGACATGCACTTTGCGCTCCATCGAGCGCACCAGACGAATCGCGCGTTGTGCATCTTGCAGCGGTGCCAGATTCCCCGCCTGCCACTTTTCACCCGGCAAACGGTAGCTGAGCACATACACGGTGTAGCCGTTGGCATTGAGCCAGCGCGCCACTGGCCAGGCTTCACGCCCCATACCAATAAAGCGATAGCCGCCGCCCGCTGCCACAATCACCGCTTCACCGTTGGGCTTCTCCGGACGGAAACGCTGAATAGCGGGAGAAACAATGTTGGTCCAGGAACCGTATTTGTTCACGTTAAGCAAACCTGAAGGGCCGCCGCCGCCCGGAGGATCGTCGGGCCACAGCGGAATGACGTCATCGCGGGCAAAGAGTTTGCCCGTGGTCATCGAGAGAACGGTTGCTCCGCTAGCCAACAAAAAGTGACGACGTGTAATCATCTTGCCCAGTGCCAGTATGCAAAAAATGCCAGCTGCAAAAGCTGAATCTCATTATGTGACGCGTGTCTGATTTCGACGTTGGCGATTATGTACGTAAATCGTACAAAAAAGCCATAAAAAAACGCGCCTGAAAAGGCGCGCGTTCTTTCGAATACCCTAAATAATTCGAGTGGCAGCAAGTATGACGGGTATTAATCCTGTTGCTGGAACTGCGTCATCACCGTTTGCTCGCACTGCGACTGATCTTTACGCAGTTTGCCGCGCTCATCCTCGCCCAGCTCCAGCCATGCGCTGATCACTTCCTGCGCGATTTCTTCGTTGAATTCAGGCTGCTGCATCGCCGATGAAGACTGGCTGGCCGCGAGTTGTGACTTCAGCTTTTCGGTGTAGCCATCCAAATCGCTGGTGCTCTTTTCGCTGCTCACTAGATGACACAGCTGGCTGGCATAGACATTCTCTTCCTGATTATTGTCACCGTCGGCAGCCAACGCTCCGGCCGAGAGAGACAGCCCAACGAGGGCGAGTAATAACGCTTTCATAATAGGCTCCAATAATTTCCAATAAATCAGTTTTCGTTCTGTTCCGCGCGTGCGGCCTGACGGGCGGCACGCCAGTTTAACAACGGTGTTACCGTGATGCCGTGCAACACAATGCTGCACACCACTAAGGTTAACGCCATATCCACCATCTGTTCCGCTTCGGGTCCACGCATGCCGTGCACCCATGCATAGGCAATATAATTGATACTGCCGATGCCGCGAATACCTAACCAGCCAATCAGCAACCGTCGCATCAGCGGAATATCGCAGCGCCAGGTGGTGATCCACACCGCCAGCGGACGCACCACCACGAACAGTAGCAGCGCCAGTCCGATGCCGGTGAGATTCCAGTGCTGCGCCAGCGTAATGCCGAGCACGACCATCATGCCCGCCGCCAGCAAACGCTCGATAGTATCACCAAAGGAGAGCGCATCACCGATCACCAACCCCACCGATTTCACCATGCCGCTGCTACCCTGCGCCATCCGCTGACCGGTATTTACGCGGGCTTCGGCCGGTAAGAAACGCTCCTCTTCAGACATCTCATCTTGCGGATAGTGCTTCACCACGCGCAATTCCGCGCGGCGTAAGCCAACACCTGCGGCAAAGGTGGCAAGGAAGCCGGAAGCATCAACCGCCTGCGCGGCCGCATAGCTCAGCGCAATCAGGGCCAGAGCAAACAGATCGTTGGGGGCCACATCCTGATTGGCGGTGCGTAAATGCGTTGCCAGTTGACCAATCAGCCAGCCCAACGCGAAGCCGATTCCCAGTCCGCCGCCAATCGCCCACAGCGCATCTTTGGCAAACCATTCACCGAATGAAGCCATATTCAGCGCATTCGGCTGCAGCATTAACATCGCCAGCATCAACAGCGGCAGTGCCGAACCGTCGTTCATGCCTGCTTCGCTGGAGAGCGCCACGCGCAGGGCGTCGTCATCACGCGCATCATTCACAGAAATCAGGCTGGCGAGCACCGGATCGGTCGGCGCGACAATGGCACCAAACGCCAGCGACAGCGCCCAGTCAAAGCCGGTAATCCAATGCACCAGCACCGTCATACTGCCAACGGTCAGCAGCATCGCCGGAAAAGCCAACCTAACGCCAAGCCGCCACGCATGCGCATTAAGCGGCAATCGCAACTTGAGTCCGGTAATGAACAGCGAGGCGGCCATGGTGATTTCAGTGATATGCGCGGCGAGATTAGCGTGACCGATGATATCGACTTGCAGCAAATTGAGCATCCACGGGCCACACAAGATGCCCGCAAACAGGTAGAGACCAAATGAGGTCACTGGCCCGCGGTGAATCCAACCGGAAGCCAGTGACATAAGAAGTAGCAGACCGCCGGTCGCAGCGGTCCAGGCCAGGAAGTTCATAACGCTCCGTTTTTAAATAATATTCTTCCCTTAAGCCTGGCACATGTTACGCGGTTAGTTTTTCAGATGACGGCTCGCCAGACGAATCATCAGGGCAAGCGCAGCGGCTACCGTCGAAAGTGCCACCACGCCGGTCCAGCCAAAATGCGCTAACGCCATGCTTCCCAGCGCCGCACCGGTCGCCATGCCGATGAAAACAACAGTAAACATCAAGGCGTTAAGACGGCTGCGCGCGTCCGGCGCCAGGCTGTAGACCAGCGTCTGATGCGCCACCAGCGTGGCCTGCACACCCAAATCAAAACCGATGGTGCTGATGATAATCAGACCAAGCTGAGCCGGCATCGGCAGCAGCGGCAGCAGGAACATCAACGCGAACGACACCATCACCAGCGTGGCACCGTACTGCGTGACACGTGCGGGACCAATGCGATCCGCCACGCTGCCGGCTAACGGTGCGGCCAATGCGCCCGCGGCACCGGCCAGGCCGAATGCACCGGCAACGGCGCTGTCGAGATGGAACTTGTCGCTGAGCATCAGCGCCAGTGTTGACCAGAAGGCGCTAAAGCCCACTGACAATAAACCTTGCGCCAGCGCGGCGCGGCGCAAGGTTTGATGGTGCTGCCACAGATGCGCCAGCGACAGCAGCAGACGTGGATAGCTCACCGAGGTGCCCGGCGTAAAGCGCGGCAGCACGCGCCACAGCGCCAGGCTTATCAGCAACACCGCCACTGCCGCAATCATGTACATGGTGCGCCAGCCGAAATACTCCGCGACCACGCCGCTTACCACGCGTGACAGTAAAATCCCCACCAGTAATCCTGTCATCACCGTGCCGACGATTTTGCCGCGACTGCGCTCCGGTGCTAACGCTGCCGACGCCGGTACGATGTCCTGCGCCACGGTGGCGGTTAAGCCGGTAACGAAGCTGGCGATCAGCAAGGCGTTCAATCCGCCCGAAAAGCCACACAGCAGCAGCGCGGCAACCAGCATCAAGCCTTTAATCAGGATAATGGTGCGCCGATCGTGGCGGTCACCCAGCGGGGCCAGCAGCAGAATGCCGAGCGCATAACCGGCTTGTGTCAGCATCGGCACCATACCGACACTGCCAATCCCGACGTTAAATTGTTTGCTGATGATATCCAGCATCGGCTGGCTGTAGTAAATCGATGCCACGCTGAGTCCGGCACCGGCCGCGAGTGTAAACACCAGCGGCGCGGGCAGTCTTTCTGCTGGCATGGCTGAAGATGAGATGGCTGACATTGTGGATTCCCCCGTGAAAGTGCGCTTATTAAAGCGCGTCGCCGCCATACGCGGTAGACTGCTCAAACACAGAACTGTTATGCGCGGTGCGTATGAACAACACTTCCAGCCTTGATCGCATCGAACTGATGCAGACGTTTATCCGCATCGTGGAGAGCGGATCGCTGTCTGCCGCAGCAACCCAGCTTGGCACCACGCAGCCCACCATCAGCCGTCGCCTGCAAGCGCTTGAGCAGCGGCTCGGTCTCAAACTGATTCTGCGTACCACGCACGCGCTGAAACTCACCGACGATGGCGAGCGCTGTTATGCGCAGGCACGTCAGCTGGTGGCGACCTGGCACGCACTGGAAGATGAGTTGACCGGCGCCAGCGACGATCCGATTGGCACTCTGCGCGTGCGGGCGCCGCATGCGTTTGGTCAGGATCAGCTGATTGAACCGCTGATTGATTATCTGCATCGCTATCCGCGCTTAACCGTGGAGTGGACGCTGAATGACCGCACACCGGACTTCATCAGCGAAAACATTGACTGCGCGATTCAGGTGGGTGCTCCCAGCGATGCATCGATCGTGGCGGTGCTGCTGGCGGAAGTGCCGCGCTTTGTGGTGGCTGCGCCGTCGCTGCTGGCGTCGCATCCTCCGGTCGAAGAGGTCTCGCAGCTGACGAATTTGCCGTGGCTGGCGCTGACCAGTTTTTATCGTAACGAAATCGCTTTGCAGCGCATTAGCGATGGTCAGCCAGTGAATCTGGCGATTGCCCCACGTCTTGCCAGCGATAGCTTGTACGCGGTGCGCAAAGCCGCCGTGGGTGGCATGGGCGCGGCTGTGGTGTCGTCATGGGTGGTGCAGGAGGATTTGGCGAACGGAGATTTGATTCAGTTAATGCCGGAGTGGCAAGCGCCGCCGCTGCCGGTGTGGCTGACCTATCCGTGGGCCAGCTATTATCCGGCGCGCTTACGCCAGTTTTTCGCCATGATACGGGAAGTGATGCCGCAACTGGCAGGAACGCAGCCAGCAACGTCAGCGAGGAAATGAAAAGGTCGCCATAAATGGCGACATCATGGTTCGTGCATTCATTGATTCGGTCGCCATAAATGGCGACCCTACGGGATGATTTGTAGGGTCGCCATTTATGGCGACCTGGATTCATCACATCTTCGCCGCGCTCTTATCCGCCTTCGACATATTATCCAGCCAGCCCATCACAAAAGCCGACAGCACAAACGTCAGGTGGATAATCACGTACCACATTAACTTTTCGTTTTCGATGTTGCGGGCGTCCATAAAGATGCGCAGCAGGTGAATCGACGAAATCGCCACAATTGATGCCGCCACTTTGTTTTTCAACGAGCCGGAGTCCATTTTACCGAGCCAGCTCAGCTTCTCTCTGTGCTCATCAATATCCAGCTTGGAAACAAAGTTCTCATAACCCGAGAGCATCACCATCACCAGCAAACCGCCGACCAGTGTCATATCCACCAGCGACAGCAGCAGCAGAATCAAATCGTTCTCCGCGATGCTGAAGACATGCGGCAGCAGGTGAAAAATTTCCTGGAAGAATTTGATAGTCAGCGCCAGCAGGCCCAACGAAAGTCCCATGTAAACCGGAGCCAGCAGCCAGCGCGATGAATACATCAGGTTTTCGATAAAACGTTCCATAAGTTCCCATTAATCAACAGACAAGTGGGCGAGTATAACCGAACTTATGTGAAGTTATTTCAGCCCTTCTTCAGAAATTTCAGGCGCTGCGGGTAGCGGTAATGACAAACGAAACACCGCGCCGCCTTCCGGCCGATTCTCCGCCCAGATGCGCCCGCGATGGGATTCAATAATGGTTTTACCGATCGCCAGTCCCAATCCCACGCCCGGCACCGCCGACTCTTTATCGCCGCGTGCAAACTTGTCAAAAATGCGCGTGAGATTGTCGGGCGCGATGCCGGGCCCGCTGTCCCACACCGCAATCTCCAGCCGATCGCGATCGCGCCAGGCACGAATACCGTGCTGCGCTGCATTGCCCGCGTATTTCAGGCTGTTTTCAATCAGATTGGTAAACACGCGCTCCAGCATGGCGCTGTCGCCTTTGATCAGCACCATCTCTGGCAAATCGAGAATAAAATCATGGCCTTTCAACAACGGGCCCATGCTGCTTAGCGCGCCGCCGATCACCTCATCCAGCGCCACCCACTCTTCACGCAAATTGAGTCCGCCAGATTGAATGCGCGCCATATCCAGCATGTTACTCACCAGCCGGATGGTGCTCAGCGTCTGTTCGCGAATCTGATTGGCCTGCCCGACATACTTCGACTCTTCGCTGGCGAGATCGAGCATCAGCATCTCCGCCTGACCAAACAGCACCGTTAACGGCGTGCGCAGGTCGTGCGACAGCGCCGACAGCAGCGCATTGCGCAGCTGCTCACGTTCGGCGGCCAGCCGCGATGCCGCTTCACTGTGCGACAGCGCCATACGTTCCAGCGCATTGGCAATCAATACGGTGAAGGTTTCCAGTAAACGCTGCTGCTCGGGAATCATCAGTTGGCGCAAGTTTTCCGGTTCCACCACCAGTAAACCGCGACAGTGATGGCCACTTTTTAGCGGCAGAATCTGGTACGGCACCGCCGGCAAAGTATCGGTGCCCGCGCCCGCCGGTTGGCCTTTACTGAAACTCCACTTGGCGATGGCGAGATCCGGCGGCGTGCCAATCGCGGTATCGCCCACGGTTTGCAGCTCGCCCTGCTCATCCGGCAGCAGCAGCAAACTGCGCGCCTGCAGGGTGACATCGATGATGCGCTGGCTGGTGGTGGCGATATCCTGCGGCGTCAGGTCGCTGCCGAGCGCTTTCGCCATCTCATACAGATGCCGCGCGCGCTGTTCACGATAGCGCGCCACTTTGGCTTGATAGCGCACGCCCGCAGTGAGATTCCCGACTATCACGCCCACCGCCAGCATCACCGCGAAGGTCACCAGATACTGCAAATCCGATACCGCCACGGTGCCGGTCGGCGCGACAAAAAACAGGTCGAAAGCAATGATGTTGATCACCGTGGCGAACACCGACGGCCAGCGACCATAGCGCAGCGCCACCAGCACCACCGCCAGCAGATAAATCATCACGCTGTTAGCAGGATCAAACGCTACCAGCAGCCAGCGGCCCACCGTCGTGACCAAAATACACAGCAGCAGCGCCATCAAACAGCCGCGTAAGTACAGCCGCCATTTTTCGCTGCTGCCGCGTTGGCCGCTGAGCGGATGCGGCGCATCGCGCACCGGTTCGTCCAGCGCAACCACCAACAAATCGAGATCCGGCCCGAGTTCGCCGAGACGCTGGGCAAAACTGTCGCGCCGCCAGCGCCGCTGGGGCTGGCGACCGGTAACGATTTTGCCGAGATTGTGCTCACGCGCATAGCGCAGCACCGCGCGCGCTTCATCGGGATCGGAGAGCGTGGCGGTTTCAGCACCGAGTTCCTGCGCCAGCTGCAGCGTGCGCAAAATGGCGCGCCGCCGCGCTTCCGGTAGCCGATTAAGGCGCGGCGTTTCCACGTACACCGCGTGCCATGCGCTGCCGAGCCGAGCCGCCAGCCGCGCGGCGGTGCGCACCAGCTTTTCACTGCCGGTATCGTCGCCGATGCACAGCAGAATGGCATCACGCGTGTGCCAGACCTTTTCTTTGCCTTGCCGATCGCGCCAGGCGCGCATCTGGTCGTCCACGCGATCGGCGGTGCGGCGCAGCGCCAGTTCACGCAGCGCGAACAGATTGCCCTTGCGGAAGAAGTTTTCGATGGCGCGTTCGGCGCGGTCGCCGACGTAGACTTTGCCCTCTTTTAGCCGCTGACGCAGATCGTCTGGCGGCAGATCCACCAGTACCACTTCGTCGGCGCTATCGAAGAACGGATCGGGCACGGTTTCGCGCACCTGAATACCGGTGACGCCGCCCACCACATCATTCAGGCTCTCCAGATGCTGGACGTTGACGGTGGTAATGACGTCGATGCCCGCCTCGAGCAACTCTTCAATATCCTGCCAGCGCTTGGGATGGCGTGAACCCTGCACGTTGGTGTGCGCCAGTTCATCCATCAGGATCACCGCTGGATGGCGCGCCAGCGCCGCATCGAGATCGAATTCGGCATGGCGCGAACGCCCGGTGGCGCGACGCGGCAACAGCGCCAGGCCGTGGAGCAGCGCGGCGGTCTCTTCGCGGTCGTGGGTTTCCACCACGCCAGCGAGTACATCAAGGCCGTGCGCGCGCAGCCGTTGCGCCTCCTGCAACATGGCGAAGGTTTTCCCCACGCCCGCACAGGCACCGAAGTAGATTTTCAGCTTACCGCGATGGCTGTCGCTGTGGTTCAGCAGCAGTGCATCGGGATCGGGGCGAGACATGTCGTCGTTCATCGATCGTCCATTGTAAAAACCGCGCGATAAATCGCGCCGCTACAAGTACGTGCACATACCGTAGCGGCGCAATTTATTGCGCGATATGTTTATCCTTGCAAATCATCCAGCGCCAGATTCAGACGCAATACATTTACCGTCTCTTCGCCGACAAACGGTAGCAGCGGGCGTTCGGTGTGGCGCGCAATCAGCGCCTCAACATCACCGAGCTTCATGTTGCGCGCGGCGGCGATACGCGGTGCCTGCCACAACGCGGCTTCTGGCGAAATGTCCGGGTCTAATCCGCTCGCCGACGCGGTCACCAACTCCACCGGCACCGCTTTAGGCGCTTGCGGATTGGCCGCGCGCAGTGCGGCAACACGTTCCGCCACCGCTTTATCCAGTGCCGGATTGCTGCCCGCCAGGTTGCTGCCGCTGGAGGCCTGCGCATTATAAGGCGCATCACCGGTAGCGGAAGGTCGGCCCCAAAAGTGTCCTGGCTGGCTGAATGCCTGGCCGATCTGTTCAGAGCCGCGCACCGCGCCATTCTGTTCAATCAGCGAACCGTTCGCCTGTGACGGGAACCACCACTGCGCCAGACCCGTCGTCAGCAGCGGATAGACCGCGCCGGTGAGTAGCGTAAGCAGTATTAACAATACAATAGCCGGACGTAACTGACTCATTTCTCTTCTCCTCAAGCCAAGCCAAGCAGCGTCAGCAGCAGGTCGATGGCTTTAATCCCAATAAACGGCACCACCAATCCGCCCGCGCCATAAATCCACAGGTTGCGACGGAGCAATGCCGCGGCACTCAGCGGACGATAACTGACGCCTTTCAGCGCCAGCGGAATCAGGAACACAATCACCAGCGCGTTAAAAATCACCGCCGACAGAATTGCCGAATTCGGCGAATGCAGCCCCATCACGTTGAGCATGTTGAGCTGCGGATAGGTAGCGGCAAACGCAGCCGGAATAATGGCGAAATACTTCGCCACGTCGTTGGCGATACTGAAGGTGGTGAGCGAACCGCGCGTCATCAGCATCTGTTTACCGATGTGGACCACTTCCAACAGCTTGGTCGGATTCGAGTCGAGATCGACCATGTTACCGGCCTCTTTCGCCGCCTGCGTCCCGGAGTTCATCGCCACCGCGACATCAGCCTGCGCCAGCGCTGGCGCATCGTTGGTGCCGTCGCCGGTCATCGCCACTAAGCGCCCTTCCGCCTGATACTGACGAATCAGCGCCAGCTTGGCTTCCGGCGTAGCTTCCGACAGGAAATCATCAACGCCCGCTTCCGCCGCAATGGCCGCGGCGGTTAACGGGTTATCGCCGGTAATCATCACCGTTTTGATGCCCATCTTGCGCAGCTCAGCAAAACGCTCTTTGATGCCGCCTTTAACGATATCTTTCAGCGCCACCACGCCCAACACCTGCGCGCCTTCGGCCACCACCAGCGGCGTGCCGCCGGCGCGCGCCACCTCTTCAACGGCGGCATTCACTTCCGTTGGGAAACGGCCCTGATTGGCTTCAATGTGGCGACGCACCGCATCGACCGCGCCTTTGCGGATCAGCCGATCCTGCACATTGACGCCGCTCATACGCGTTTGCGCAGAGAAAGGAATAAAACTTGCGCCCATGCTGCTCAGATCGCGTTCGCGCAGGTTAAATTTCTGCTTCGCCAGCACCACGATGCTGCGCCCTTCCGGCGTCTCATCAGCCAGCGACGCCAGCTGCGCCGCATCCGCCAGTTGCTGTTCGCTGACGCCCGGCGCGGGCAGGAACTGCGTCGCCTGACGGTTACCGAGCGTGATGGTGCCGGTTTTATCCAGCATCAGCACATCGACGTCGCCCGCCGCTTCCACCGCGCGGCCGCTGGTGGCAATGACGTTGGCGCCCAGCATGCGGCTCATGCCTGCCACACCGATGGCCGATAGCAGGCCGCCGATGGTGGTTGGAATCAGGCATACCAACAGCGCCACCAGTACCGTGATGCTGACCGGCGAGCCGCCGTAGGCCGAAAACGGCCACAACGTGGCGGTTGCCAGCAGGAACACAATCGTCAGCGACACCAGCAGAATGGTCAGCGCCACTTCGTTCGGCGTTTTACGGCGTTTCGCGCCTTCAACCATCGCAATCATGCGGTCGAGGAAGGTTTCGCCCGGATTGACGCTGCACTGAATCACCAGCCAGTCGGACAGAATGCGCGTGCCGCCGGTTACCGAGGAGAAATCCCCGCCGGATTCACGAATCACCGGTGCAGATTCACCGGTGATCGCGCTCTCATCCACCGATGCGCCGCCCTCCAGCACTTCGCCGTCGCACGGGATGATGTCACCGGCTTCCACCAGCACCACATCGCCTTTACGCAGCGTATCGGCGGCAACGTTGTGCCACGCTGCGCCGTAGCGCGCTTCGGCCAGTTTTTTCGCATCGCTGGTTTTGCTGATGCCTTTCAGGCTGTTGGCCTGCGCCTTGCTGCGCCCTTCTGCCAGCGCTTCGGCGAAGTTAGCAAACAGCACGGTAAACCATAGCCAGATGGCGACGCCGCCGGTAAAGCCCGCATTGCCACTGAGTGATCCGATGGCCATGCCAACCGCCAATACCGAGGTCAGTACGCTGCCGATCCACACCAAAAACATCACCGGGTTGCGGAACTGCACGCGCGGATCGAGTTTTTTCAGCGCATCCAGCATGGCAACGCGAGTGAGCGCCGCATCAAACAGCGCCAGTTGTTGACGACTCATGATTCCGTTATCCCTGAATTAATTGCAGATGTTCCGCGACCGGGCCCAGTGCCAGCGCGGGGATGAACGTCAATGCGCCCACCAGCAAGACGGTGCCAATCAGCAGCGCGATAAACAGCGGACCGTGTGTTGGCAGCGTGCCGTTGCCCACCGGCTGAATTTTCTTCGCCGCCAGCGAACCGGCAATCGCCAGCACCGGAATGATGATGCCGAAGCGCCCCACCAACATGCATAAGCCCAGCAGCAGGTTCCAGAACGGCGTGTTGGCGCTCAGTCCGGCAAAGGCGCTGCCGTTGTTGTTGGCCGCCGATGACACCGCATACAGCACTTCGCTAAAGCCGTGAATGCCCGGATTGGCCATGCCGGCGCGTCCGGCGTCGGTCATCATCGCCAGCGCAGTACCCAGCAGCACCAGCGTCGGCGTCACCAGAATCGCCAGCGCGGTCATCTTCATCTCCCACACGTCGATCTTTTTGCCCATGTACTCAGGTGTGCGACCGATCATCAACCCGGCGATAAACACGCCGAGCAGCACGAACAGCAGCATGCCGTACAGGCCTGCACCGACGCCGCCAAACACCACTTCACCCAGCTGCATCAACCACATCGGCACCATGCCGCCAAGCGCGGTGAAGGAATCATGCATGGCGTTAACCGCACCGCACGATGCAGCGGTAGTGATAACCGCAAACAGGCTGGAGTTAAGGATGCCGAAGCGCGTCTCCTTGCCTTCCATGTTGATGGCGCTGTCCGCACCGAGCGCGAGGAAGTGCGGATTACCGCGCAGTTCGGCCCACATCACGGTAATGACCGCCAGCACGAACATGATGGTCATTGCCCACAGCAGCATGTGGCCCTGACGACGATCGCCCAGATGCTGACCAAAGGTGAAACAGAGCGCCGCCGGAATCAGGAAGATGCTCAGCATCTGCACGAAATTGGTCAGCGCCGTCGGGTTTTCGAACGGATGCGCGGAGTTGACGTTGAAGAAACCGCCGCCGTTAGTGCCGAGCATTTTGATCGCTTCCTGCGACGCCACCGGGCCGAGCGGCAACGTCTGCTGCGCACCTTCCAGCGTGGTGAGCGCATGGTAAGGTTCGAAGGTTTGAATGCTGCCCTGACTCACGAAGAACAGCGCGACAACCACGCTGATTGGCAGCAGCACGTAAACGGTAATGCGCGTCAGGTCACGCCACGCATTGCCGAGCGTGGCCAGTGAACGGTTGGCGAAGCCACGAATCAGCGCAAACGCCACCGCGATGCCGGTCGCCGCCGACAGGAAGTTCTGCACCGTGAGGCCCGCCATCTGACTGAAATAGCTCAGCGTGCTTTCGCCAGCGTAGGATTGCCAGTTGGTGTTGGTGACGAAGCTGATGGCGGTATTGAGCGCCAAATCCCAGTTCAGATTCGGTAAGTGTTGTGGGTTGAGCGGCAGCGCGGCCTGCGACATCAAGATCAGCAGCAGCAAAATAAAACCGAGCGCGTTAAACAGCAGGATCGCCAGCAGATAATGCGGCCAGCGCATCGCTGCCCCGTCAGCACCGGCCAGTCGCCATAATACGCGTTCCGTGCGCGGCAGCAGCGGCTTGTCGGCCACAAACAGGGCGAGGTAACGTCCCAGCGGTTGGGCCAGCACCATCAGCGCCAGCAGGAACACCGCAATCAGCAAGAATGCATTCGCAGCCATCAGAACGCCTCCGCATTAAGCAGGGCATAAATCAGGTAGCCCAGAAGAATAAACACCAGCACAATGCCAGCTATCACGCCCACGCTCACAGCAACCTCCAGAGGATTTGGTAGTGCTGCAAGCATGCGCGGCGCGGTATAAAGAAGAGGTAAAAAGGCAGGAAGCTGGCGTAAAGAAAGTATAAAAATGGTGAAGAATTAGGCGCTTTCTAACGCCCAGATACGATTCAAATCGATGTTCTGCCACAATCCGCTGTCTTCCGCGCCGGTAATGCTATCGGTACAAAAGCTATCGCCGAGATCGAGCACTTCCGGTTTTACTTCACGCTGGCCGTGCAGCGACCAAAATACGTGAACTTTAGGCTTCAACAGCGATTTTTCACCCGCCTGCACCACCAGCGCCACGCGGCCAGATGCCAGTCGCACCAGCGATCCGACCGGATAGATGCCGATGGTACGCACGAAGGCGTGCAGCAAGGTGTTATCGAAATGCCCACGCCAGCTCAGCATGTTGTGCATCGCTTCGGCGGGTGTCCAGCCTTTGCGATAAGGGCGATTTGACGTGACGGCATCATAGACGTCGCACACCGATGCCATGCGCGCATAGAGCGAAATTTCATCGCCTTTCAGACCATGCGGATAGCCGTTGCCGTCATATTTCTCATGGTGATGCAGCGCGATATCCAGCAGATCTTCACCGGCGTTCGCTTCCATCAGTATCTGTGCGCCCACAATCGGATGCTGACGCATCACAGTGAACTCTTCATCGCTGAGCTTGCCGGGTTTGTTAAGAATCTCCAGCGGTACCGCCGCTTTACCCACATCGTGCAGCAAACCGCCCATACCAACGCGCCGCAGCTGATGTTCATCGAGGCCCATTTTTTTGCCGAGCGAGATCATCAAGCCACACACCGCCATCGAGTGCAGATAAGTGTAATCGTCGTGATTTTTCAGCCGCGCCACGCTCAGCAGCGCCGTAGGTTCACGCGTGATCGAACCGGCAATTTGATCGACCAGATCAAGAGTGTAATCGAGGTCGAGGCCCTGCCCCATGCGCGCCTCGTTAAACATCGCCAGCACTTGCGTTTTCCCCTGATTGAAGATGCTTTGTGCCTGATCCATCTCCAGGAAAAAGGGGGTTTTCGGCATATCTTTTTTCGGCGCAGGCGCAGCAGGTGCCTGAACCGATTTGTCGAGATCGATCCATAACTGCAGGATCCCCTCAGCGTGGATCATCGCGATCTGGCGTTTATCAGTGATCAGCATTTGGTTGCGAATGCGCTTATCCTTTACCCACCAAACCTCCAGTTTGTGGATAAACATGCCCTGCCGCAATTCGTCAACGTTAATCAGCTTTATCACGATATCGCTCCTTAATATCAGTGGATGGTAAGGAGGTATCGGCAGCTGAGCAAAAAACCTTCAGAGTGGATTTGTGCGATTGGTGAGGATTGCGAAATGGGTGCGCATAAATGCGCACCCTACGACAGTGCGGGCTTTCCTATGGGGTTGTAGGGTCGCCATTCATGGCGACCTGGCTTGAGACATCCTGCTCCTCGCCAACACGCTCTATCGGCCCCATCACCAGCAGGAACAACAGTGCGGCGACCACGCAGTGCGCACCGACAAACACTAACCCGATGCTGTAGCTGCCGGTTAAGCCGACGATGATGCCGAACAGCAGCGGCGTGATAAAACCGGCCATATTGCCGATGCCATTGAAGATTGCGCCCGCCAGGCCAACAGCTTCTTTCGGCGCAGTATCGCTGACAATGGTCCAGGTTCCAGCACCCGCCGCCACGCCCTTACCAAAGAAAGCGAACGACATAATGGCGATAATGCCGACATTGCTGGGAATGATCGCCGCCAGAATCAACGACGCCGCCATCAGCATGCCGACGATGTACGGCGCTTTACGCGCCCAGGAAAGACTCCAGCCATTCGCCAACAGCTTATCGGAGATATAACCGCCGCTGATACCGCCAAGAAAGCCGAATAGTGCCGGTGCGATGGTGGCAAAACCGGCATCCATAATGTTCATACCGCGCGCCTGCACCAGATAAATCGGGAACCAGGTGATGAAGAAATAGCTCAGCGCGATGGTGCAGTATTGGCCGATATAGGCGCACCACAGCATGCGGTTGCTGAGCAGCTTTTTGAACATCGCTTTGCTCAACGGCGGACGCGCTTTCAACGTTTGCGCCGAATCGATATCCACCAGCGCACCGCCCTGCTCGATATAGCGCAGCTCCGCGTCCGATACCTGCGGATGGTGGCGCGGGCTGCGCATAAAGCCCATCCACACAAATACCGCCAGCACGCCAATGCCGCCCAGCACAAAGAACGGCCATTCCCAGCCGAAACGCGACACCAGCCAGCCTGACAGCGGTGAGAAGATGGCGACGGCAAAATATTGCGCCGAGGCGAAGAGTGAAGAGGCGCGGCCGCGCTCGGCGCTCGGGAACCACATGATTACCGCGCGCGCATTGGCGGGAAAACTCGGCGCCTCAATCAGCCCCAGCGCGAAGCGCAGCGCAAACATCAGCGTCAGCGCCATGGTTATGCCGCTGGAGAACTCGCCGACAAAGCCCATTAGCAAGGTGGAGATCGACCACAGCGCCAGCGTCACGCCATACACTTTTTTGGTACCGAAGCGATCGAGAAACAGTCCGCCGGGGATCTGGCCGATCACATAGGCCCAGCTAAATGCTGACAGGATCAGGCCAAGCTGGATCGCCGATAGCCCGAACTCATCTTTGATCGCCGATCCCGAGATCGACAGGATCGAACGGTCGGCATACGCCACCACGGAAAGAAACAGGATCAAGCCTAAGATCCCTACGCGTACGTGGCTGTTCTGTGGGCGATGTTTGGCTTTTTGCATGGGCTGATTCCTCAAATGAAGCGCGAGATGTCTTGCAGGAATACCGCTTTATTTCCATTGATTAGCAACTATAGGAAGCAGCTTCAGGCGCGGTCATTGTGCGATTGGAGGAATCGGCGAAGCGAAATAGCAATAGATTTGGTAACTGGCACAACTCGAGGTGCGGCGCCGCACAGAACACTAAATATCAGCGTGCGTTTGCACTGCAGTGTGCGCCAACTCTAAGAAAATCCTTCACAGCGCAACTATGAGCGCGCGAACAGAAAGCCCACCCGCGAGCAAAGTGTGCGCTTAGCAGCAAAATCCATCCTTGCTGATTGTCAGCCGCATGGCGGGCTCGTAGGCTAAAAATGATTTCATTGATCCATTTTAAATATCAATGAAACGTTCATTCTAATAATCAGCTTACTCTGGAGTCTGCGATGAAAACCTTCAAGGCGATGGTGTTGCTCGGCCTGCTCTCAACCTCAGCCTCAGCACTGGCGGAAAAAATTGGCGTCTCGATGGCCTATTTCGATCAAAATTTCCTCACCATTATTCGCCAGTCGATTGATAAAGAAGCCAAAGCGCGCGGACTCGACATTCAGTTTGAAGATGCACGCGGTGACGTTGGACGTCAGACCGATCAGGTGCAAAGTTTTATCGGTGCGGGCGTGGATGCCATCATCGTTGATCCGGTCGATTCTGCCAGCACGCCGCAGCTGACCAAGCTGGCGCAGCAGGCCAAAATTCCGTTGGTGTATGTGAATCGCACGCCGGGCGATAAATCGCTGCCGGCCGGCGTGGTGTTTGTTGGCTCCGACGAGCGTGAATCCGGCACCTTGCAGATGGAAGCATTAGCGAAAATGGCTAACTTCAAAGGCAACGTGGCGATCATGATTGGGAACCTGACCGATGCCGGTGCGCTGCAACGCACTAAAGACGTTGAGCAGGTGGTGGCGAAATATCCCGGCATGCAAGTGGTACAGAAACAGCCCGCCAATTACGCGCGCAACGAAGGCATGGATTTAATGAATAACTGGCTGGGCAACGATGAAGCGATTGATATCGTGGCGGCTAACAACGATGAGATGGCGATTGGTGCGGCAATGGCGCTGGCTAAAAGCAATAAAAAGGTGCTGATTGGCGGCATTGATGCCACGCCAGACGGCCTGAAAGCGCTGTCGCAGGACAAAATTCAGGTCACGGTGTTCCAGGATGCGGTTGGCCAGGGCAAGACATCGGTAGATGTGGCGCAGAAGCTGATCAAAGGCGAGAAAGTCGACTCACACGTGTGGATCCCGTTCGAGCTGGTGACCAAAGAGAATATGCAGAAGTACGTTGAAAAGAGTCAATGACAGGTTAACTTCGCGCGATAAATCGCGCCGCTACGAATGCGTGCAATGACTCTGTAGCGGCGCAATTTATTGCGCAAAATCATTCAGTTTTTAGCTGCGCCATCTGCACGATATCGTGATATTCGCCGTCGCGCAGGCACGCCTTACGCTTCACGCCTTCGCGCTCGAAGCCCAGCTTTTGATACAGGCGCAGCGCGCGTTCGTTATCGTGGAACACTTCCAGCTCAATGCGCATAATGCCGAGCCAGTTAAAGGCGTAATCCATCGCGTTACGGATCAGCTTTTCACCAATGCCGCGCCCGCCAAAGGCCGGATCGACGCTGATACCAAAACTGATGCTGTGGCGCGTACGCGGGCGCTGCTCAACAAACAACGTCAGTTCACCGACCATCGCGCCCTCGATTTCCGCCACAAAGCCGATATAACCCAGCTCATCCATCTTCTCGAATTTTTTCTGCCAGGTGGCCACGCTGGGGCACGGCAGCTGCGTGGTCCAGCGATAAACCTCAGGATGGCTATAAAGGCGTTGGTAGGCGGCGGCATCGCCCGGTTCGCGACCGCGAATGTGTAAATCCATGTCGGTAATCCCTTTTCACTTGCACTAAGCTGTTAACTCTCACCAATTTGGGAAGAGTGACTCTATGTTGTATCGCCGTTTTGAACGTTTTATCAATATTTTCCAGGATGCGCCAACCGATTCACCGCCCGCTAGCGTCTGGCCCTTCTACTTCTATTATCTGCGTCAGGTGTGGCCAAGCTTTGTCGCGCTGCTGATTGTCGGTCTGGCGCAGGCGCTGATCGAAGTGGCACTGTTCAGCTATCTCAGCCGTATCATCGATCTGGTGAATCACTCCACGCCCGCCACGCTGTTCAGCGATAACTGGCCGACGCTACTGTGGATGGGATTTGTGGCGATGATTCTGCGGCCCATTGTGATTGCCGCACACGATATGCTGGTGCATCAAAGCATTAACCCCAGTATGACCAGCATGATCCGCTGGCAGCATCATAACTACGTGCTGCGTCAAAGCCTGAACTTCTTCCAGAACGATTTTGCCGGGCGCATCGCCCAGCGCATTATGCAAACCGGTAACTCACTGCGTGATTCAGCGGTGCAGCTGGTGGATGCCATCTGGCACGTGGTGATTTATGCGGTAACCTCGCTGGTACTGTTCGCCGAAGCCGACTGGCGCTTAATGATTCCGCTGGTGATTTGGCTGGTGGCTTATAGCGTGTCGCTGAGTTTCTTTGTACCGCGCGTCAAACAGCGGTCGGTGGTGTCATCGGAAGCGCGCTCCAAACTGATGGGTACCATCGTCGATGGCTACACCAACATCGCCACCATCAAACTGTTCTCCCATAACGATCTGGAAAAACGTTACGCGCGTGAAGCGATTCAGGAGCAAACCGATAAAACCCAGCACGCCAGCCGCATGGTGACGACGATGGATATCACGCTCTCCACGCTGAATGGTCTGCTGATTGTCAGCACCTCGGCGCTGGCGCTGTGGTTGTGGAGTCAGTCGCTGATCAGCGTCGGGGCGATTGCGCTGGCGACCGGTTTGGTAATCCGTCTGGTCAATATGTCCGGCTGGATCATGTGGGTGGTGAACGGCATCTTTGAGAACATCGGCATGGTACAGGATGGCCTGAACACCATTGCGCAGCCGTTGAGCGTACAGGATGAGCCGAATGCGAAGAAGATGCAGGTGACCCATGGCCAGATCCGCTTTGAAGATGTGCGTTTTGATTACGGCGGCAGCCGCCAGGTCATTAATCGCCTCAATCTCAACATCAAGCCGGGGGAGAAAATCGGCTTGATTGGCCCTTCCGGCGCCGGTAAGTCCACCTTAGTGAATCTGCTGCTGCGACTGTATGACATCAACAGTGGCCGCATTGTGATCGACGATCACAACATCGCCGAAGTGACGCAAGAGAGTCTGCGCGGGCAGATCGGCATGATCACGCAGGACACATCGCTGCTGCACCGCTCAATTCGCGAAAACCTGCTGTATGGTCGTCCAGACGCGACGGAAGAGGAGTTGCAGACGGCGATTATCCGCGCGCGCGCCGACGAGTTTATTCCGCTGCTCTCCGATCCGCAGGGCCGCACCGGTTTGGATGCGCACGTTGGCGAGCGCGGCGTGAAGCTGTCGGGCGGTCAACGTCAGCGTATTGCCATCGCGCGGGTGCTGCTGAAAGATGCGCCGATTCTGATCATGGATGAAGCCACTTCCGCGCTGGATTCCGAGGTGGAAGCGGCGATTCAGGAGAGCCTGGAAACGCTGATGCAGGGCAAAACGGTGATTGCCATCGCGCACCGTCTTTCTACCATCGCCAAAATGGATCGTCTGGTGGTGCTGGAAAAAGGGCAGATTGTCGAGATGGGCAACCACCGCGAACTGCTGGCGCACGGCGGCTTGTACGCGCGCCTGTGGCAGCATCAGACCGGCGGTTTTGTCGGCGCGGATTAATCACCGCGTCGATACGGCAGGGCGTCGCGCGCTTCAATGGCCCAGGCGCGCACGCCCTCTCGTTCCTGCAGCAGAAAATCTGCCACCGCATCGCGTAAACCGGGGTGACACAAATAGTGCCACGAGTGCGTGATGTGCGGCTCAAAGCCGCGCACCAGCTTGTGTTCGCCCTGCGCGCCGGCATCAAAACGCTGCAAACCCTCCGCAATGGCAAAATCCATGCCCTGATAGAAGCAGGTTTCAAAATGCAGACGATCAAACTCCGCCAGACAGCCCCAATAACGACCATACAGCGTGTCGCCATCCACTAAGCAGAACGCCATCGCTGCCGGTTGCCCCTGTAGCGTGGAGATCACCACGCGAATCGAACGCGGCATGCGCGCGGCCAACAGGCTAAAGAAGTGGCGCGTCAGATACGGTCGCTGACCGCGCACTGCATAGGTATTGGCGTAACAGGTGTAAACGAAATCCCACTGATCTTCGCGCAGCTCATCGCCGCGATACCAGGTGAATTCAAAGCCGCTGCTCATCACCTGTTCACGCTCTTTGCGCAGCTGTTTGCGTTTGCGCGACATCAGCGTATCGAGGAAATCCTGGAAATCGCGGTAGCCTTTGTTGTGCCAGTGATACTGCAAACCAAGGCGTTCCAGCCATTCCGGCTGCTGCTGCATAATGTGGTTAGCGAACGGCGTGGTGAAGTTGATGTGCGCGCCGCTGAGGCCGTGCTCGAAAAGATTATCTGGCAGCGCGCTGAGCAGTTTCAGCACGGCCGGCTCATCGCCCAGCAAACGCGCGCCGGTCACCGGACTGAACGGAATCGCGCCCAGCCATTTCGGATAATAAGGAATGCCCGCCCGTTGGCAGGCATCCGCCCACGCGTGGTCAAACACATATTCCCCGCGCGAGTGGCGTTTACGATAGCCCGGCAGCGCCGCGCACACGGTGCCGTTTTCACGCCACAGCAGGTGATCGGGCTGCCAGCCGTTTTCAGGCCGCACGCTGCCGCTCTCTTCAAGTGACAAGAGAAAAGCGTGGCGTAAAAACGGTTGATCGTCAGGTAACAGCGCATCCCATTCGGCGGCGGCAATCTCCGCCAGCGACGACAGATGAAGCAAAGACATTCACGGCTCCCGGCCAGGTGAAAGCAAAAGTCTAGTTCAACAGGTTTTCCCGCGCGGGAAAAGGTGCAGCGCACTGAATGCGTAGTCGCGGGGCAATCGGGAAAAAGAGCGTCCTTCATACTGACCAACTAATTCCAAAATGGAAAAAATGAAAGCCATTTTGCCCTGATTATCACCAAAACAGCAGCACTGTATGCTCTCTTCATCACTTTAGAGGAGCAATGCAATGTTGGTTAACGGTAAATGGAGTGCAGAGTGGCATCCGGTGCAAGCCACCGATAAACAAGGCGGATTTGTACGCCAGACCTCAAGTTTCCGTCACTGGATCACGGCTGATGGTTCCAGCGAATTTGCCGCCGAGCCGGATCGCTATCACCTTTATGTAGCGCTGATTTGTCCGTGGGCCTCGCGCACGCTGCTGGCGCGTAGCCTGAAGGGATTGGAGAAGGCGATCAGCGTGTCGGTAGTTGAGCCGCAGCTCGGCGCGCAAGGCTGGCACTTTGGTGACTATCCTGGCGCCGATCGTGACTGGCTGAACAACGCCGAATACCTTCACGAACTCTATACCCGCGCCGATGCTGATTTCACCGGCCGCGCCACCGTACCGGTGCTGTGGGATAAGAAAACGCAAACCATCGTCAGCAACGAGTCGGCCGATATTTTGCGCATGCTGAACAGCGGTTTCGGCGATCTGGCGGACGATCGCATCGATCTTTATCCCGAGGATCTGCGTGCTGAGATCGATGCGCTGAATGAATCGATCTATCCGCGTTTGAATAACGGCGTGTATCGCACCGGTTTCGCCACTACGCAGGTCAGTTATCAGCAGGCGTTTAACGATGTGTTTAGCCAGCTGGATGAGCTGGAGCAGCGCTTGCAGGATGGTCGTACTTTCCTGCTCGGCGAGCGCTTAACCGAAGCGGATATCCGCTTGTTCGTCACGCTGGTGCGCTTTGACGTCGCCTACCACGGCCTGTTTAAATGCAACCTGCGCCGCTTGAGTGACTATCCGCTGCTCGATCGCTATCTGAAGAGTATGCTGTCCCTCTCTGGCGTGCGTCAGACGGTCAATATTGATCATATCAAGCAGGGCTATTATTCGATTAAAGCGCTGAATCCCAACGGCATTGTGCCGGTTGGCCCGGATATGTCGGCCTACGGTTTATAAGGAGCAGTGCGATGGCTAAAGCGTTAGTGATTTTTTTACATGGTGTGGGCAGCAACGGCAACGATCTGGCGGTGCTCGGCGAACATTGGGCACGCTTGCTGCCGGATGTGGCCTTTGCCTCGCCGAATGCGCCCTTTCCGTTTGAACATGCGATGGGTTATCAGTGGTTTAGCCTGACGGGTATCACGCCTGAAAACCGTCCGGCACGTGTTCGTGAAGCGCGCGCGGCCTTTGATAGCACGCTGCAACAGCTGATGGCGCAGCACGACATGGCGGACGCGTGGGACAAAGTGATTCTGGTGGGCTTTTCGCAGGGTTCAATCATGGCGCTGGATGCATTGGCGTCTGGCCGTTATCCGCTGGCTGGTGTGGTGGCATTTGCCGGTCGTCTGGCGTTTGACGATGCCTTAACGCCGCAGCCGTACACGCCCGCGCTGCTGATTCACGGCAAAGCGGATGATGTGATTCCGTTTAGCGAGAGCGAATCGGCGACACAGCGTTTGCTGCAGGCCGGCGTAACGGTGGAAGCACGTTATGAAGCGGCCACCGGCCACACCATTTCATCGCAGGGCGCGATGGATGCCGCCGGATTTATTGCCCAATGTTTGCAGGATTAAGGCCAGTAACGCGTTAACGCCTGCCACGCCTTGTGCGCAGCCACGTCCGCTGGCTGCGCCTTCAATTCATCGTTAAACACTTCAATGCCGACCGGCCCGCGATAACCGGCGCTTTTCAGCTTATCCACAAAGCGCTCCACCTCGATGATGCCATCGCCCGGCAACAAGCGCTGATGACGCGCATACTCGCTGAGCGGCTGCTTTTCCTGCGGCGGCATTTCGGCCATATCGCACAGCTGCACTTCATAGATGCGATCGGCGGGAATGCCGTCCAGCTGCGAAGCATCGCCGCCTAACGCGCAAATGTGGAACAAATCGACCACTAAACCGATGTTCGGCTGATCCAATCTTTGCAGTCGCTCCCACGCCAGCGGCAGCGTGTTATCCACGCTGCACCACGCCATCGGCTCATACATAATGCGCATGTTGTAGCGCGCGGCTTCCGACGCCATCCAACGCAAATCTTCATCAATCCGCGATGCCACGCAATCTTCGCGCGTGCTGGCGGGTGCCTGGATGGTGTCGCAGCCAATAGATTGGGCAATCTGAATAAACTGGCGCAGCTCTTCGCGTTTTTGCTGGCGGTCGCGATCCGGAGCGCCGGTGAAATCGCGCAGCACCTGCACATTAGTGAAGCCAAGCTGCAACTGCATTGCCTGATGTAACGTATTGGCCCGCACATCTTCACGCCAGATCTCAACCTGCTCGAAACCGGCGGTATGCGCAGCGCGCAGCTTCTCCTCAGGTTCACCGTTTAACAACACCAGGTTAAGGAATTTGGGGTTACGACTCATTACACAGCTCCTTAATCGTCCGGATAATCGGTGACAAATTCTGTGCGTCACACGCACAGAACGGCCATCAGTATCTACCTCTTAGTGGTTATTTCAAGCGTGACGGTTATCCCAGCAGATTTACCGCAGCAAAACCGGCAAAGGTCATGAGCAGAGAACCGATCACATGCACCATGACACTCGACATCGCCCAAAGGTATTTTCCTGATTGTAGCAGCCCGACAATTTCCGCCGAAAAAGTAGAAAACGTGGTTAAACCGCCACACAAGCCGGTAACAATCAGTAATTTCCAGAAGGGATCGATGTGGGGGTTGCGGACAAAAAAGGCCAGCGCGGCACCAATGATAAAGCCTCCCACCAGATTCACCATCAAGGTGCCCGGCGGCAGATTGGGGAACAGCGCGTTGAAACGTAATGAGATTAACCAGCGCAGCGAACAGCCCACCGCACCGCCAACGACAACCGCGAGTAACGACTTCAACATAGTTTGTAGCTCCTGAAATAAATTACGCGCAGGGCCGCGGCAGGACAGAAGAGCACCTGACACACCGCCGTCTCCCGCGCAGGGATACGAGTGTAGTCAGGCGTCATCAGCCGTCTGTTACCAGAACGGCGGTTGGGGAAGGTGGCACGCCATCACCTTAGGCGGGAGATAATACGCTGGCTGGGCAATACAGACAATATGATGAAAGAGGCACACAGCTGTAGCGGCGCGATTTATCGCGCATATCAATGGCGGCAGCGCGCCCAACTCAGAAATGCGCAATAAATTGCGCCGCTACGGTGTGTGCGAATATCAACGCTCGAAGTGAATCACGGCCTTAATCAGTTCGCGATTATTGATGACCTCGGCTTCAAAGGTCTCGGCCAGTGTGGAGAAGTCATAGTGACGATTGAGCATCATGTCGGCACGAAGCTGCCCGTTCGCCATCAGTTCGCGCACTTTAGCGAAATCTTCCAGCGTGGCGTTGCGGCTGCCCATCAGCGTGGTTTCCTTTTTGTGGAACTCAATATCCGGGATCACCAGATCGCCTTTGTGCAGGCCAACGAATACGATGGTGCCGCCGTGACGAATCAGTTTCACCGCCCCGTTCATCGCCGCTGGGCTACCCGTGGCATCGATCACTTTGGCGGCTAAACGTCCGCCAAACTCCGCTTTTAGCTGCGTTTCAAAATCGGCTTCTAACGGATTCACCGTCGCCAAACCCAGTTTCTGCGCGACATGCGCACGCCGCTGCTCGCTGGTATCAGCCACCACCACGTTTGCGCCCGCCGCCGCCGCAATCGCGGCCACGCCAAGACCAATTGGGCCAGCGCCCACCACCAAAACCTGCTCATCTGCCGCGACTGCCGCACGACGCACCGCATGCGCACTGATGGCGAAGGGTTCAATCAGCGCAGCAGCTTCGGGATCGACATCATCCACCGCCAGCAAATTGCTCGTTGGTACGCTGAGGAATTCGCAGAAACCGCCATCCTGATGCACACCAATCACCGAGATCTTTTCGCAGCAGTTGGTTTTGCCGCTTAAACAGGCATCGCACTGCTGGCAGGCAACATAGGGAATCAGCGCCACGCGCTGGCCCAGCCTGAAGCCGCTGGCCTCGCTGCCGAGTTCCACCACTTCGCCACACAGTTCATGCCCCAATACGCGTGGATAGCTGAAGAACGGCTGATTTCCGGCCCAGGCGTGAATATCGGTGCCGCAAATCCCGGCGGTGAGGGGTTTGATCAGAACGTCATTGGCGGCGGGCGTCGGCTTAGCGCGCTGCTGCCATACCATCTGGCGCGGTTCGGCGACCACCAGCGTTTTCATCGTTGTCATTGGCTTCTCCTGTGCTGTTGTCGCAGTTATGGCGAAAATCGTCGATTACAGCTTTTTGCGTGAGGGGAACTGTGAAGCCAACCGCTTTTTTTGGGCTTTGTATGGTTTTTAATTGATAAAAAACCGGAGCCACGCATGAGCCGCAGCCAGAACTTACGTCAGAACGTCATTAACCAAATGCTGGAAGGCATTGCCAAACGGCATATCCGTTCGCCCTTGCCGCCGCAGGCGGCGCTGGCCGAAATGTTCAACATCAGCCGCACCACGGTGCGCCATACTTTGCAGCATCTGCATGAGCGCGGCGTGCTAGAAAAGGTGGATGAAACCTACGTCATCGTGCGTGATCCCAGCGAAGAAGACGGTTTTAACGCCCTGACGCCGCCAATTGATCAACAGGCACTGCAATTTGAGCAGACCTTTTTCAATCTGATCAATCAGCGCCAGCTGGTGCCGGGCGACACCTTTAGCGAGCTGCAACTGGTGCAGCAGGTGAAAGTCAGCCCGATTGTGGTACGCGAATTCTTGCTGCGCTTTATGCGTTATGACCTGCTGGAACCGGTGAAGCGTGGCCAATGGCGCATGAAGAAGTTCGATCAAAAGTATGCCGAGAACCTGTTTGAGCTGCGTGAAATGCTGGAAACGCACGCCCTTACCCGTTTTCTTAATCTGCCCTCGCAGGATGAACGCTGGATGCAAGCGCGCGACCTGCTGGATCGCCATCGTTCGATGCGCGACACCATCGCCAGCAATTATCGCCATTTCGCCGCGCTGGATAAGGAGATGCACACGCTGATTCTTTCCGCCGCCAACAATCCGTTTTTTAATCAGTCGCTGGAGATCATTTCGGTGATTTTTCATTCGCATTATCAATGGGATGAAACCGATCTTAAGCAACGCAATATCGTGGCGCTGGAGGAGCATATGGCGATTCTCACCGCGCTGATCAGCCGCCAGGATGTCGAAGCCTTGTGCGCCCTGCACAACCATCTCGGCACCGCCAAAACCTCGATGATCCGCTCTATCCGTCAGTACAATTAAAAACCGATTAAAAACCACAAAGCATTAGCTCCCGCACGAATCTGAAACATCTTCGCAACATCCCGATCTGATTGCTTCTAGTCTCGACATCAATCCGTTGAGGCAGCATCGTTTCGCTGCCCCAGGATCCCACTCAAACGCATAACGATAAGTACCCAGATCCGGGAGGTTGCAATGGAAAATACTTCGGCTCGTGGCCGCGAAAACGCGCCACAACCCGCTGCGGACGGGCAAGATTTTATCCCGGCGCGCAGTGATGTGGTGCGCTCACCGCGCATCAAAAAGATTCAGGTCACCGCCATGTTGCTGCTGCTGTTTGCCGCCATGATTAACTACCTCGACCGCAGTTCGCTATCGGTCGCCAATATGACCATCCGCGGCGAACTGGGCTTATCCGCTACCGAAATTGGTGTGCTGCTGTCTGCCTTCTCGCTGGCTTATGGCCTTGCACAACTGCCGTGCGGTGCGCTGCTCGACCGCAAAGGGCCGCGCATTATGCTGGCGATTGGCATGTTCTTCTGGTCGCTGTTCCAGGCCGCCGCCGGTTTGGTGCATAACTTTACCCAATTTATTTTGGTGCGCATCGGTTTAGGTATTGGTGAAGCGCCGATGAACCCGTGCGGCGTGAAGGTGATCAACGACTGGTTCAATATCAAAGATCGCGGCATGCCGATGGGCATGTTTAACGCCGCCTCGATGATTGGGTTATCCATTGCGCCACCTATTCTGGCGGCAATGATGATGGTGATGGGCTGGCGCGGCATGTTTGTCACCATCGGCGTGCTCGGCATGTTCCTTGCCGTTGGCTGGTATCTGATGTACCGCGACCGCGACAACAGTAAGTTGAGCGGTGAAGAGATTCACTATTTGCAGGCGGGCAGCGTGGCGTCACGTAAAGAGCCGCTGAGTTTTGCCGAGTGGCGCGGGCTGTTCAAGCAGCGCACCATGTGGGGCATGATGATTGGCTTCAGCGGCATCAACTACACCGCGTGGCTGTACATCGCCTGGCTGCCGGGCTATCTGCAATCGACGTATAACCTCGACCTGAAAAGCACCGGTTTACTGGCCGCGATTCCATTCCTGTTCGGCGCGGCAGGCATGCTGCTGAACGGTTATGTGGTCGATGCGCTGGTACGTCGTGGTCATGATGCGGTCAAGGTGCGTAAGGTCTCTATCGTGTCTGGTATGCTGCTTTCCGCTGCGTTTACCGCCTTTGTAACCCGTGCCACCGACACCACCAGCGCCGTCACTATGATTGGTATGGCGCTGTTTTGCATCCACTTTGCCGGGACATCGTGCTGGGGTTTGATTCACGCCAACGTGACGGCGCGTATGACGGCCTCGGTCGGCAGCATCCAGAACTTCGCCAGCTTCGTGTTCGCTTCGTTCGCGCCGGTGATCACCGGTTGGGTGCTGGATACCACCAAGTCATTTAGCCTGGCATTGATGATTTGCGCCGGTGTGACGGTGGTGGGTGCGCTGGCGTATTTGCTGCTGGTACGTAAACCGATTACCGATGGGGTTTGATTCGGAGCGGGATGCGGGACGGTCGCCATAAATGGCGACCGTACGGGTTTTGTAGGGTGCGCATTTATGCGCACCAGCAACAGGCGTTATGCCGGGCGGGTGAAAAACTGCGATTCACACTGGCGCGCAATCTCCCACAGCTTGTTGCGAATCACCTGTTTTAGCTGCAGCGTCGATTGCGACTGCGGCTGATCGCGGCGACTGATCAACATCACTTCAAACGGTAGCGGCTGCGCTACCGGCAATAGCTTAAGCTGATCGGCATAGCGGCAGGCGGTGAACAGATCGACAATCCCCACGCCGCCGCCCGCCAGCACCATATCGGCAATCACCGAATAGGTTTTGATCGACAGCGATACCGCCGGATTCAGCCCTTTATCGCGCAGCGCGCGGTGCAGCACGCGACCCAGCGGATCCTGATTTTGCATCATCAGCAGGTTGTTGGCGCACAGCCACTCCAGCGTCACCGGCTCATTGTGAGTGTGATCGCGGGGTAGTAACGCCACCATCGACGACTGAAACAGCGGCTCTGCCAGTAAATCCGCCTCCACCTGCTGACCAAACACCAGCGCGAAATCGAGCTGGTTATCAATGATCATGCGACACAAGGTGCTGAAGTGCTCGGTGACCAACTCCACGCTGACCGACGCCGCCTGTTGTCGCCAGTTCACCAGCGCCGGTGCCAACACCATCTGTCCAAACGCGTGTGCAGCGCCGACGCGCACCGTTTGCCCTTCACCGCGCCGCAGTTGTTCGGTTAACTGGGTAATCGCCTGTAAACGTTGGTAGATATCTTCCACTTCCGGTAGCAAGCGCCGCCCTTCTGCGGTGACGATCATCCCCTGCGCGCGCCGTTCAAACAGTGCAAAACCGAGCTGCTGCTCGGCGTGATTCAGCACGCGGCTGACATTCGGCTGCGAGACATTTAGCAAGCGCGCTGCCGCGCTGATGCTGCCGGTCTGCACAATCGCCTGAAACACTTCAATATGCCGCAGCCGCATGATTATTCGCCCCAGGTGGCTTCAAGCACGCGCAGCCAGTTGCCGTGGCAAATCTTCTCCAGCAGCTCGCGTGAATAGCCGCGAGCTGCCAGCGCCTGCACCAGCAGCGGGAATCCGGCCACGTCTTTCAGATCGCCCGGCATGGTTGCGCCATCCAGATCCGAACCAAATCCGACGCCATCTTCCCCCACTTTTTCCAGCAAATATTCAACATGACGCACGATGGCATCGACACCGGTTGGCGCATGGCGATCGCCGTCTTCCCGCAGGAACGGCACCGCAAAATTGACGCCAACAAAGCCGTTGGTTTCGGCAATCGCCGCCAGCTGGCGATCGGTGAGATTACGCGACTGCGCACTGATCACATGCGCATTAGAGTGGCTCGCCACTAGCGGTGCATCGCTGATCTCAGCGGTATGCCAGAAGCCTTTCTCATCCATGTGCGACAGATCGACCATGATGCGGCGGCGATTACAGTCGCGCACCAGCTGCTTGCCCGCCTCGGTCAGTCCGTTACCGATATCCGGCGACGAGGGATAAAGAAACGGCACGCCGTCGCCAAACTGATTCGGACGGCTCCACAGCGGCCCCAGCGTGCGTAAACCGCTGGCATAGAGCATATCGAGCAGCTCGCCGTGGGTATCCAGCGCTTCCGCGCCTTCAACGTGCATCACCACCGCTAACACTTTGTTTGCCATGCAGTGGCGAATATCGCGCACGCTGCGGCAAATCTTCACCTGCCCGTTCGAGGCCTGCTCAATGCGCAGCAGCAGCGCCAGCATAGAAAAGGTGGCGTCGCGCGCTGAGTTGATAATTTCCTGAGGAAAATCTGCGAGGTCTGGCGCACTTCTTGCAATCAGAGGGTGGGACGGCACCCAGGTGGCGAAAATGCCACCTAACATCTTTCCCTGACGGATGCGCGGAAAGTCCATTTGGCCGTTTTTGCAGCCAGTGAAAAATGCATTCACCGCGTCCGGCTGATGGTGCTGCCACAGCTTATTCAGCACATCGTTATGGCCGTCAAAGACCGGAATATCGCAGATCGACGAGTCAGACATGTTGTTCGGTTCCATGTTCAGAGAAAGGCGCGCACTGCCAGCTGGCGGAGCAAATTGCACCAAAACGGGGCGCGTGAAACAAAGGGTTTAGCGTCGGTATTAATCCTCCCGCACGGGCGGAAAGTCAAGACATAAAAATGCAAAATAACAATTTTTTATTTTAATTATCAATCAGTTGGGAGTTTACATGGTTACCAGAAGACGTTTTCTTGCAGGATGCACCGCTGTACCTGTTGTTTCCTACCTCAGCCTGAATTCGGCCTTTGCCGCTACGCCGCCGACCATGTTGGTGATGGCAATGCAGCTCGATAACATCACCAGTCTGGATCCGCATGAAAGCTTCGAAGCCACCGGCGGCCAGATCTGCGGCAACCTGTATCAACGTTTAGTTACGCCAGATCCAAAGCAAGCCGACAAAGTGATTGGCCAGTTGGCAAAAAGCTGGGAGGTCAGCAGCGATAACAGCACATACACCTTCCACCTCGATCCGGCGGCAAAATTCGCCGATGGCTCGCCGCTCACCGCAGAAGATGTGGCGTTTTCCATTGAACGCATCGTCAAGCTGGATAAAAGCCCGGCCTTTATTATCAACCAGTTCGGTTTTACCAAAGACAACGTGACGCAGCTGGTCACCGCGAAAGATGCGCATACCGTTGAGATGAAACTTGGCGCGCCGGCAGCAGAAAGCTTCCTGCTGTATTGCTTGTCCGCCACCGTTGGCTGCGTGGTGTCGAAGAAAGCCTGTCTGGCGAACCAGCAGAACAACGATTTCGGCAACGGCTGGCTGAAACAGCACAGCGCCGGCTCAGGCGCCTTTACCCTGCGCACCTGGAACGCCAGCGAAACGGTGATTCTGGAACTGAGCCCGCAATTTACCGCGCAGAGTAAAATCAAACGCGTGATCCTCAAACATATCGCCGACCCGGCCGCACAGGCGCTGATGCTGAAAAAAGGCGATGTGGATGTGGCCTACGATCTCACCACCGAACAGCTGCTGCCGCTGCAAAATGACAGCTCAGTGTCGCTGGTGAAAGAGCGTTTGTCGGCGATCATGCTGATGTCGTGCAACACCACCCATGAACTGCTAAAAAAACCGCAGGTATGGCAAGCGTTGAAGTGGGCGTTGGATTACGAAAGCATCCAGAAAAATATCCTGTCACAGACCTATTCCGTGCATCAAAGCTTCCTGCCCGGCGGTTTCCCGGCGGCGCTGGATGACACGCCGTTCCACAAAGATGTCGCCAAAGCCAAAGCGTTGCTGGCAGAAGCCGGTTACCCGGACGGTTTCGAGATCACGCTTGATCACTACTCGATGCAGCCGTATCCCGATATCGCGCAAGCGGTGCAAACGCAGTTGGGCGCAATTGGCATCAAAGTGTCGCTGATTGCTTCCGAAAACCGTCAGGTGCTCACCAAGATGCGTGCGCGTCAGCATCAGCTGGCTATCACGTCCTGGGGCGCGGATTACTTCGATCCCAACTCCAACACCGAAGCATTCTGCGTCAATACCGATAACAGCACCAATGCGCGCAACCGCACGCTGGCATGGCGCTGCGGCTGGTCGGACGATGAATTCAACCAGCTGACCGTGCAGGCGCTGCACGAGCCGGATCCGGCGAAACGCATTGCGTTGTACGAACAGATTCAGCGTCTGCATCGCGAAAAGAGCCCGTTCATTCCGATGATGCAGCAGGTGCAGACCACCGCCTGCGGCAAGAACATCACCGACGTACACATGACCGTGCTGGAGCAGTGGCCGTATGCGCAGGTGAAAAAAGCCTGATGCCGTTACTGAAGAGAATCGTCAGCACCCTGGGAAGCCTGGTGCTGACGCTGTTTGGCCTGTCGGTGTTGACCTTTTTCATCGGCCGCGTCATGCCCACCGATCCGGTGCTGGCGGCGGTCGGCGATAACGCACCGCAATCGGTCGTTGAGCGTGTGCGGGCGGAAATGGGGCTGGATCAGCCCCTTTACGTGCAGTTTGGTCACTACCTCAATCAACTGCTGCATGGCGATCTCGGTAAATCGATTCTCACCTCGAATCCGGTGCTCACCGACATCGCCCGCTTCTTCCCCGCCACCATGGAACTGGCGACGGCCGCCATCATCATCGCGGCGCTGGTGGGCATTCCGCTCGGCGTATGGGCGGCGGTGCGTCAAAGTTCGTGGGTCGACCAAACCATTCGCGTGATCTGTCTCGCAGGCCATTCACTGCCGGTATTCGTGCTGGCGCTGCTGAGCTTGCTGGTGTTCTACGCGGTGCTCGGCATTGCGCCCGGCCCCGGACGGCAGGACATCATCTGGCAGGATATGGTGCCGCAGGTCACCGGCTTCCTCACCATCGATTCGCTGCTGGCGGGTGAGGTTGACGCCTTCTGGGATGCGCTGGCGCACATGGCGCAGCCGGTGCTGATTCTGGCCTATTTCAGCATGGCCTACATCACCCGCATGACGCGCACCTTTATGCTCAACGCCTTAAGCGGCGAGTTTGTGATTACCGCACGCGCCAAAGGCTTGTCGTCACGGCGGGTGATCTGGCGGCATGCCTTTCCCACCGTGGCGGTGCAGCTGGTGACGGTGCTGGCGTTAACCTACGCCGGGTTGCTGGAAGGCGCGGTGGTCACAGAAAACGTCTTCGCCTGGCCTGGCCTCGGCCAATATCTCACCACCTCGCTGATGAATGCTGACATGAATCCGGTGGTCGGCGCGACCTTGTTAGTCGGCACCGTGTATGTGCTGCTCAATCAGCTGGCTGACCTTCTCTATCGACTTTGGGACCCGCGCGTAAAATGATCTTCTTCTCTCGTGACTGGCTACTCGACGACACGCCAGCCAACCGCCGCCAGGCGGTGTGGGGCCGACGCTATCGTCTGTGGCTCACCCTGCGCAGCAATCCATTGGCGATGGCCGGCTTATTGGTGGTGGCCGTCATGCTGCTGCTGGCGCTTTTTGCGCCGTGGCTGACACCGTTTGATCCCGGTGTGCAGCATCTGGAAAACCGCCTCGCTGCGCCTTCTGTCACGCACTGGCTCGGCACCGATGAATTGGGGCGCGATGTCTGGACGCGCATTATCTACGGCGGCCGCACCACGCTAGGCATGGTGATCGCCGTGGTGCTGCTGACCGCGCCGCTCGGCCTGCTGATTGGCTGTATCGCCGGTTACGCCGGTGGGTTCATCGATAAAGCGCTGATGCGCATCACCGATATTTTTCTCGCCTTTCCGCGTTTGATTCTGGCGCTGGCGTTTGTTGCCGCACTGAAACCGGGTGTCGAGAGCGCGATTCTGGCGATTGCCCTGACGTCGTGGCCGCCGTATGCGCGTCTGGCACGCGCCGAAACCCTGCAGTTCCGCCACAGCGATTTTATCGCCGCCAGCCGTCTGACCGGCGCTTCGCCGCTGCGCATCATTTTGCGCCATATCATGCCGCTGTGCGTGCCGAGCCTGATTGTGCGCATTACGCTGGATATGAGCTCCATTATCATCACCGCCGCCAGCCTCGGCTTTCTCGGCATGGGCGCGCAGCCGCCGTCACCGGAATGGGGCACGATGATCGCCACCGCGCGTCGCTTCCTGTTCAGCGAGTGGTGGGTGCCGCTGATGCCCTGTATCGCGATTTTCCTGACGTCACTGGCGTTCAACTTTCTCGGCGACGGTCTGCGCGACGTGCTGGATCCCAAGGAGCGCTAAATGTTGGTGGAAATTAGTAATCTGCGCATTGCCTTTCGCTCACGCAGCGAAACTTTTGAAGCGGTGCGCGGCGTCAGTTTTAGCGTGGGCCACGAGAAGTTTGCCATTGTCGGCGAAAGCGGCTCCGGCAAATCACTTACGGCGCGCAGCCTGATGCAGTTATTGCCGGGCAATGCCGAAGTCAGCGCCGACGTGCTGCGCTTTGATGGCATCGATCTGCGCGGTGCCAGCGAAAAAGTGATGCGGAAAATTCGCGGCAAGCGCGTTGGTTTTATCCTGCAGGACCCGAAATATTCACTTAATCCGGTGATGACCATTGGTCAGCAAATTGCCGAAGCCTGGCGCGAGCACAAAGGCGGCAGCCACAAAGCGGCGATGCAGGCGGCGGTAGAACTGCTGGAACAGGTGAAGATTCGCGATCCCGCAGCCGTGGCAAAACGCTATCCGCATGAAGTCTCCGGCGGCATGGGCCAGCGCGTGATGATTGCCATGATGCTGGCACCCGATCCGGAGCTGTTGATCGCCGATGAACCCACCAGCGCGCTGGATGCCACGGTGCAGGCCGACATCCTTAAGCTGATTGACGAGTTAGTGTCAGCGCGCGGCATGGGGCTGATCCTGATTAGCCACGATCTGCCGCTGGTATCGCACTTCTGCGATCGCGTGGCGGTGATGTACGGCGGCCGCATCGTTGAATTGCTGGATGCCGGACAATTGCAGCAGGCACAGCATCCGTATACGCGCGGTTTGCTGGCGTGTTTGCCGTCGTTGCGTCATCCGCGTGAGCGTTTACCCGTACTGCAGCGCGATGCCGCGTGGCGGGAATAATTGGCCAGGTCGCCATGAATGGCGACCCTACGACCGTTCAGCGCGTTTTTGTAGGGTCGGCATTCATGCCGACCGTTTTAATGCCCGCTGGGAGCAAACCATGATTCAAATCGATAACCTGCACATCGCCTTTGGTGCGCACACGGCGGTGAATAACGTCAGCTTTGCGGTTGGCAATGGCGAAAGCTTTGGCCTGGTCGGCGAAAGCGGCTCGGGTAAATCCACCATTCTGCGCGCGCTCGCCGGATTGAATGCCGACTGGCACGGCAGCATGCTGTTTGGCGGCATGCAGCTTAGCGCCAAACGCAGCCGCACTTTCTATCGTCAGGTGCAGATGGTGTTTCAGGACCCGTTTGGTTCACTGCATCCGCGCCAGACCATCGATCGCATCCTGCATGAACCGCTGCTGGTGCATCGGCTCGATCGCGCCGAACAGCGTATCAGCCAGGCGCTGAGCGAAGTGGGTTTACCGGCGGCAGTACGTTTTCGCTATCCGCATCAGCTTTCCGGCGGACAGCGTCAGCGCGTGGCGATTGCCCGTGCGTTAATTGCCGAACCGGAAGTGCTGCTGCTCGACGAACCGACTTCAGCGCTGGATGTGTCAGTGCAGGCCGAAATCCTGAATTTACTCAGCGATCTACGCAGCGAACGTAAACTCACCTACATTATGGTGACGCATAACCTCGCGGTGGTAACGCACCTGTGTCAGCGCATTGGCGTGATGCAGAATGGTGAAATGGTGGAGCAGCTAAGCGCCGACGATCTGCGCGCGCGGCGCATCCAGCATCCGCATACCGCTCAACTTTTCGATCTCAGCATGACGCTGGAGGAACCGGCATGACCGCTAACTGGCAACACGCTGCGGATGTCGCACAACAGATCACTGAAAGCTGGCAACAGCCCGGCGCGCCGGGCGGCGCGATGATCCTGTTTGATGCGCAGCAGATTCACTCAACCCACTGCGCCGGATGGGCCGATTTGGCGCAGCAAACGCCGTTCAGCGCCGACAGCGTGGTGCGTTTCGCCTCGATCACCAAACACATCTTTGCCGCTTTGGTGACTGGCCCCGGCCGCCGCTATCTGCAACTTGATGACCCGCTGGTACAACATCTGCCGCAGCTGAGCGGTGCCAACGGGCAAATTACTGTCGGCCAGGCGCTGGACATGAGCAGCGGCCTGCCGGACGTGCGCGAAACCTTATCGCTGCTGGGATTGTCGGTGTTTAACGCCACCAGCGCCGCCGACCTGCTGGATTTTATCGCGTGTGAAGGCGAGCTCAACTATGCGCCCGGCAGCGAAATCTCTTACACCAACACCGGCTATCGGCTGGTTGAAGAGGCGCTGAAAGCCAAAGGTGTGCAGTTTAACGATCTGCTGCAGCAGTACCTCTGCGATCCGCTGGATATCAATCTGATTGCGCCGGAAAGCTGGTTCGATATCGTGCCCGGTTTGGTGCCAGGCTACTGGCAAAACGGCACGCAGTGGCAGCTTGCCAGCGCCGGATTGCATCTTTCGGCGTCAGGTAGCGTCACCGGCAGCCTCAATCATCTGACGCGCTGGCTGCAAAGCCTGCTGGCCGATAGCGGACCAGGCGCGGGCGTGTTACAGCGCCTGAGTGCGCCGCGCAATCTCAACGATGGCCGCACCAGCGGTTACGGGTTGGGCATCACCAGCTCGACGCTCGGTAGCCAAACGCTGTTTGGCCACGGCGGCTCGCATGCCGGTTATAAGAGCTATTTCCTGCTGCATCCGGAGCTGAAACTGGGTGTGGCGCTGGTCGCCAACCGCGAAGATGTCACCACCTCAGAAAGCGTACTGCGGGTGATGGCAGCGCTGCTGAATCGCGCGTTACCGGAGAAAGGGCATGATTTAACGCCCGGCCTTTACGTGGCGGAAAACGCCGCCGACTGGCTGGAAATCAAAGGCGTGACCGCCACCTGGCTTGGCGCAGGTGAAACCTTGTGGCGCGATGATGCGCACGGCGATGCGGTGTCGCTCTCCAGCACCTTCCCCATGCAGTTACGCCATGATGGCGCGGCGATTGTGGGTGAAATCGGTCATGCCGCACGACGTTTTGTGCCGGTGCAGGCCGATCAGGCCAGCCTCGATAATCTGCAGGGCCGCTGGTTCGCGCCGCAGTGGCGCAGCGAGTTAGTGGTTGAAGGGGACAACTTGATCATAGGCATCGGCCCGGCGGCGATTCGCGCGCGGTTGCAGTCGCTGGGCAACGATCGCGTCCTCGCCACCGCGCAGGATGGCCCGTGGGAGAAGCGTTTTGTGATGGCGCGCGCAGGCGATTCGCTGCGGCTGATGTTGAACCGCAGCCGGGTAGTGCGCTTTTTACAGACAGCACGCCCTAAATAATTCGAGTTGCAGCAAGGCGGCAAGTGGGTGAATCCCCAGGAGCTTACATCAGTAAGTGACTGGGGTGAGCACACGTAGCCAACGCAGCGGCGGCTCGAAGTATGACGGGCGCTAAGCCACGTAATGATGTAAACGACCGATTTTCTCGATTTCGACTTCAATCTCATCGCCGGGGAACATAAACAGCGGTGGCGTGCGTTTTTTACCGACGCCGCCCGGTGAACCGGTGATGATCACATCGCCTGGCGACAGCGGGCTGAAGGCAGAAATGTACTCGATGATTTTCGCTACCGGATGCACCATGCTGGCGGTGGTGTCGTTCTGCACTTCGCGCTGATTGAGCCAGGTTTTGATCGCCAGCTGCTGCGGATCGGGGATTTCGTCAGCGGTGGTCATCCACGGCCCGAAACCGCCGGTTTGCTGCCAGTTTTTCCCGGCGGTGAACCAGGTAAATTGCATGTCGCGCACCGTGGCGTCCATAAAGCAGCTGTAGCCGGCAACGTGCTGCAGCGCATCGGCGGCTTTCACCTGATAGGCCGCTTTGCCGATGATCACCGCCAGTTCGCCTTCGTAATCAAATTCCTGCGTCGTCACGGGTTTCAGCAGCGGCTGTTTGTGCGCCGCCAGTGAATCCGCGAAACGTACAAACAGCGTAGGCGCTTCAATCGTCTCGGCGAACTCTTTGCGTTTATCGGCGTAGTTCATGCCAACGCAGAACACTTTGCCAGGATTTTCCACCACCGGCAGGAAGCGGATGGCGCTAAACGGATGATCAATCGGCTGCGAAACGTAGGCATCGAGATCGCTTAATGCGCCGCGTTGCAGCAATGTTTTCAGATCCGGGCAGTCAGCGCCGAGACGCGCGCCGATGTCAATCACGCCCTCATGCTGCACAATACCGTAACTTTTTCTTTGCTGTTCAATGAGATAAAAACTGCAGAGCTGCATGACTGCCTCGTTGTTATATATAAATTGCGCGCAGGTTAGCAAAATTCAGCAGGAGATGCGGACCGACCTGCTGATTTAGCGGTCGCCATCAATGGCGCCCCTACGTGTTGCATGTGGCAACGTCGTAGGGTGCGCATTAATGCGCACCGGATTATGACTGTGTGCTCGCCAGATAAGAGAAAGCGCTCAGCAGGCTAATTAACGTGTTCATGTCATCCGCGCGATAGCCCACGGTAACCGCGTCGAGGCGCGTTACGCCGGGAATCAGGCTGAACAGATCCGCCAGCACCGGTTTGCTGGCTTGCAGCTGCATCTCATAGGGCGCGCTCAGACGCGTGGTGCCGATCTGCCGTTTCCGCTGCACGGCGGCGGTCGCCGCAGCACGAATAGCATTTTGCGCCGCCTGCGGGCTGATAGATTCTGCGCAGGTGTGCGAGATGGCGCGTTTCACGCAAACGTAATCCACCGATGGATAGTGTTCAGCAATCCAGCCTTTGAGCTGATCGTCACCGCTCACCAGCCACAGCGGCGTGCCCTGCTCAGCTGCTGCTGCCGCATAGATATCGCTTTCGCCCATCACTTTGCCGTTGATGTGAATACGCCAGAACGCACGGCCGTTAATGGTGTGCGCCAGCACGCCCGGTTCGCCCGCCGCGCTGTGGAAGCCGATAAAGAACAGGCCATCAAATGGCTGCTGCTCAATGCCTTCCACCATCGATAAGCCGCGCGGTTTGCCCTGCACCATACGCGCGCGCGGGTCGATATTTTCCGCGCGCAGGTTGGTCATCTGCGCGTGGCTGTCGGCGACCACCACTTCGGTTGCGCCACCGGCGAAGGCACCATCGATGGCGGCGTTGACTTCCTGCTCCATCAAACCGCGCGCTAAATGGTACTCCGCGTGACCGGGTGAACACTGTTCCGGACGCATTACGCCCGCGATGCCTTCGATATCGGCTGAGATGAAGATTTTCATGGGGCTTCCAGTAGGTTGAAATTTCTGCGATTCGTAGCGGCGCGATTTATCGCGCATTTCAATGGCAACACCGAGCCCATCCGGGCATTGCGCAATAAATTGCGCCGCTACGGTTTGATCAGTTCATCAAGTACATTCGTCAGCGATGGACGATGATGGCCGCGAAAACCGGTGACGGCTTCAGCGCTTAATAAGGCATCCAGCACCGCGTGCTCGGTGGCATCGGCGGCGGCGGCAAGCAGCGGTTCCAGCGCAGATTCTTCCGGCGGTTGCGGCTGCGGCTGGGTGGCGAACGCCACAGCAATATCGCCCGAACCGTGGCCCCAATAGCTGCCCAAACGTCCTAAACCGGCACCGGCGCGTTTGGCGACGCGCTTCAGTTGACGCGCATCGAGCGGCGCATCGGTCGCCATAATAATGATGATGGAACCGGCATCGCGTTGCGGCGTCAGCGCCGGCAGCAGCGGCGCGATCATTTCCCCGAGGCGCACGCCATCCAGCGTCAGCGCGGTTAATGCGCCGAAGTTCGCCAGCACCAGCACGCCCAGCGTGGCATTGAGCGACGGAATCATGCGCGATGCGGTGCCAATGCCGCCTTTTAAACTGAAGCAGCTCATACCGCGCCCGGCACCAACGCTGCCGCGATCAAAATCGGCCGTGGCGTTATTCAGGGCCTGTTGCGCCATCGCTTCGGTGATCGCCAACGCCTGAATATCGTTGAGCCAGCCGTCGTTGCACTCCAGCGCCAGCGGATTGACGGTTGGCAAACTGCGGCCCAACTCGCTGTTGCGGCTGATGGCATCGCGCACCAGCGTAGTAAACAGCGTGCCGACTGCCAGCGTGTTGCTCAGCAAAATCGGCGTTTGCAGCACGCCCAACTCTTCGACCTGCACCAGTCCAACCGGCTTGGCGAAACCGTTAAACACCGCCGCCGCACAGGGCAGCGGCTGGGTAAACAGATTGTCGCCCGGCGGCACAATCGCGGTGACGCCGGTTTGTCGCTCGCCGTCGGCTAGCGTGTAATGCCCGACGCGTACGCCCGGTACATCGCTAAGGCGATTGGTGGCACCGCTAACGGTGCGCGGTTGTCCCAGCTGACGCTCGCTGCGCCAGCGTTGCAGCAGCAAGTCGCGCTGCAGTTGTTGAAAATCCATGCTTAGCTCTTCAGTTTGGGATCGAGCGTGTCGCGCAGCGCGTCACCCAGCAGGTTAAACGCCAGCACGGTAATAAATATCGCCAGGCCGGGAAACACGCTGACGTGCCATAAGCCGGCCATCATCATGCTGCGGCTCATCGCCAGAATATTGCCCCACTCCGGCACATCAGGTTCCGGGCCGAGGCCGATAAAACTCAGGCCGGCGGCAGTGAGAATACTGGTGCCGATACGCATGGTGAAATAGACAATCACGTTAGAGAGCGTGCCTGGCAGAATATGGCGCAGCAGAATCACGCGATCCGGCGCGCCGGCGCAGCGCACCGCTTCGACATACGCCGCCTGTTTCAGCGACAAGGTGGAAGCACGCACAATGCGGGCAAACACCGGCACGCTGAAGATCGCCACCGCAATGATGACGTTGTTCAGTCCCGGACCGAGAATCGCCACCACCGCAATCGCCAGCAACATGCCGGGAAAGGCAAACAGCACGTCGGAGCCACGCATAATCAGCATATCGATCCAGCGGCCATAATAGCCCGCCAGCAGGCCCAGCAGCACGCCAACCACCATGCCGAGCGTCACCGACAGCACGCCGACATAGAGCGAGATGCGCGCGCCAAAGATGATGCGACTGAACAGATCGCGGCCCAATTCATCGGTGCCCATCCAGTGCGTGCTGGACGGCGGCGATGACAGCGCCATCCAGTCTGGCGCCATCGGATCCCAGGGCGCCAGCCACGGCGCAAAAATGGCCACCAGCACCAGCAGCAGCACAAAGCCGCCGGAAACCAGCGCCAGCGGATTACGTACCAGCGCGTGCAGGAAATCGCGCCACGGCGAACGGATCGCCTCCTGCGCGTGGGCAGGCAGAGATTGCAGACTCATGAAGGCTCCTGTCGCAGGCGAATCGCTGGGTTGACCACGGCATACAGCAGATCGACCAGCAGGTTAATCACAATAAATTCAAACACGAACAGCATCACCAACGCCTGAATCACCGGCTGATCTTGCGCTTTGATCGACTCGATCAACAGCCAGCCCAATCCCGGCCAGTTGAAGACGCTTTCGACCACGATCGATCCGCCGAGCAGAAAACCAAACTGCAAACCGAGCATGGTGATCACCGGGATCAGCGCGTTGCGCATCACGTGTTTCCACGTCACCAGCCGATTGCGCAGCCCTTTGGCTTTGGCGGTGCGCACATAATCTTCCTGCGCCACTTCGAGAAACGCCGAGCGGGTGAAGCGCGCCATCACCGCCGCCACCGACGAACCGAGCGTGATAGCGGGTAATACGATGTCGCTGGGTTGGTTGAAGCCGCTGACCGAAAACAGGCCAAACGGCATGGCGACGAACTGGATCAGCAGCAGACCGAGCCAGAAGGTCGGCATCGAGATGCCGCCGACGGCGACGCTCATTAAGGTCCAGTCCTGCCATTTTCCGCGTTTTAGCGCGGCAAAGACGCCGAGGAATAACCCCAGAATCACCGACCAGGCAAAACCGGCCAGCGCCAGCCACAGCGTTGGCATAAAGCCCTGTTTGATCACCTCCAGCACCGGTTGTTGGGTGCGATAGGTGACGCCAAGATCGCCGCGCAGCAGGCCGCCGATCCAGTTGATATATTGCTGCGGCAGCGGATCGTTAAGTCCGAGATGCTGACGCGCGGCTTCCACCGCAGCTAAAGGCGCGTCCGGTCCAGCGTAGATGCGCGCCGGATCGCCAGGCAGCAGCTTGATGAAGCCGAAGACCAGCAGCGAGACCACCAGCAGAACGGGGATCATCTCCAGCAGTCGGCGAATGATGTATGCGAACATGCGGTTCCTTTGAATGGGTGCGCATAAATGCGCACCCTACGTTGTAGGGTCGCCATTCATGGCGACCACCAACCTTTACTTAAACGTCGCCTGATTAAACAGGAAGTTACCGTCTGGCAGCATCGACACGCCGCTCAGCGTGCTGCGCTTGCCAACCAGATTGTCTGGTGTGCCGAGGAACGCCACCGGCGCCTCTTTCCACAACACTTTCTGCGCCTCGGCGTAGGCCTCGCCACGCTTCGCCGGATCGGCAGTGGCTAAGCCTCCGGCAATCGCTTTGTCGGCTTCGGCATTGCTGAAATAGGAAACGTTGTACGAGGTCGGCACCCAGGATTCCGTGGCGTAGAGCGGACGCAAGGCCCAATCTGCGTCACCGGTTGAGGTCGACCAGCCGCCATAATAGAGATCAAATTCCGCCTGTTTCGGGTCTTTCACGCCCCACAGTTTGGCATTGCGCGTGCCAGAATCCATCGGCGTGACCGTGGCGCGAATGCCCACCGTTGCCAGCTGCGCTTTCAATACCTGCGCGGCACGCACGCTGGCGGTAGCGTTGGTGACCCACAGTTTAAGATCGAGACCGTTCGGATAGCCGGCCGCTTTCAGCAGCGCTTTGGCTTCATCTGGCGCATAGCGATAGTTTGGCGTGCTCTGCTTCTGGTAGAACTGCACACCTTCAGGAATCGCCGAACTGGCCGGTTTGCCCATGCCGGCAAAGGCGACTTTTAACCACAGATCGCGGTCGATGGCGTAGTTGATCGCCTGACGCACACGGACATCATTCAGCGGTTTGTGCTGAGTGTTGATCGCCATATAGTAGAGATAAATGCTCGGATCGCGCTGGATCGCCAGTTTGCTGTCGCTCTGCACGGTGGCGATCAGATCCGACGGCAGCGGCCAGATCGCATCAACCTGTCCCGATTTCAGCGCCGCAACGCGCGTGGCATCTTCCGGGCTTGGCGAGAAGATCACGTTATCCACCTTCGGCCAGCCTTTTTGCCAGTAGCCGTCATATTTCGCCAGCGTCACGGCTTTACCCGGCTGCCAGGTCACGAATTTAAACGGACCGGTGCCGACCGGATGCAGGCGCAGCTGCGCTTCTTCCGGATACTGCTTGAGAATCGCCGGGCTCCACATCACCGCTGACGGATGCGCCAGCGTATTAATGAAGGCACCAAACGATTGGTTGAGCTCGATTTTTACCTGATCCGGCGCCAGCACCGTGACCTTCGCAATCATCTTGTAGAGGCTGTTGCGCTTAAGGCCTTTTGTCTGGTCGGCGAGCCGATCGAGGTTGGCTTTTACCGCTTCGGCATCGAACGGCGTGCCGTCCTGGAAGGTGACGTCTTTACGCAGCGTCAGGGTAAATTCGGTGGCGCTGTCGTTGCTGGTGTAACTCGTGGCGAGCCACGGCTGCAATTTCATCTGCGCATCGAACTGGAACAGGCGCTCAAAGATGCCGCTCTGCACCGAATAGCTGACGTTATCGGAGGTATCGTGCGGGTCGAGGCCGGTGATATCGGCATACATCGAAATGCGCAGATCCTGTGCCTGAGCGGCGGCGGCCAGCGAGAGGGTCAATCCGAGCGCAAGCGCAGTACGGCGAAAAATCGGGTTCATGAAATCTCCTGGTATTGAGGGTTAGCGCGAAACACAGTCAGCGACCCAGTGTTGCGGGGCAACCTGGCGATAACGCGGTTTAATGACCGTTTCTCCCACCTTGCGCAGCGGCGATGGAATTTCGCTCTCTTCGAAAGTGCGGGGTTGACGGTTCTGGGGATCGGCTACCGGCACCGAGGCCAGCAGACGTTGGGTATAAGGATGCTGCGGCTGGTTAAACACCGATTGACGCGGGCCGAGTTCGACAATCTGGCCGAGATACATCACCGCCACGCGATTGGCGATACGTTCCACCACCGCCATATCGTGCGAGATAAAAATCCACGCCACGCCAGTTTGCTGCTGCAGATCCATCATCAGGTTCACCACCTGCGCCTGAATCGACACGTCCAGCGCCGAAACCGCTTCGTCGGCGATGATCACTTTGGGTTTCAGCGCCATGGCGCGCGCAATAGCAATGCGCTGGCGCTGGCCGCCGGAAAATTCGTGCGGATAGCGCCGCGCATGCTCTGGCAATAAGCCCACGCTTTTTAACAATGCATCGACCTGCGGCGATGCTTCTTCCAGCGACTTCACCATGCCGTGCAGCAGCAGCGGTTCGGCAATGGTGAAACCAACGGTCAAACGCGGATTGAGTGAGGCGTACGGATCCTGAAATACCATCTGGATTTCACGGCGCAGCGGCTGGAACTGCGCCTCTTTCAGGTTGGCGATTTCATTGCCCTGAAAATGGATGCTATCGGCATCGCTGTTAATCAGCCGCATCAACGCGCGACCGGTGGTGGATTTTCCGCAGCCACTTTCGCCAACAATCGCCAGGGTTTCACCGGGCCACAGGCTGAAATCGATCTGCTCCACCGCGTGGACCTGATGGGTCAGCGCCGAGAAAATGCCGCTGCGAATCGGGTAGTACACTTTCAGACCGCGCACATCCAGCAGCGGCGTTTCGTCATAGCGCGCGGTGCGCTGCTCGCCTTTGTCTTCCTCCGTCTGGGAACCCAATAGCGGAAAACGCTGCGGCCACGCGTGTTCGCGCATATCGCCGAGTTTTGGCACGGCCGCGAGTAACGCTTTGGTATAAGGATGCTGCGGCGCATTGAAAATTTCCGTCACGCTGCCCTGTTCAACCACTTCGCCACGCAGCATCACCACCACGCGATCGGCAATTTCGGCCACCACGCCCATATCGTGAGTGATGAACAGCACCGCCATCTGTTTCTCGCGTTGCAGATCACGCAGGATGTGCAGAATGCGCGCCTGCACCGTGACATCCAGCGCGGTGGTCGGTTCATCGGCAATCAACAGTTGTGGATCGCAGGCCAGCGCCTGAGCAATCATCACGCGCTGGCGCATTCCGCCCGACAGCGAGTGCGGGTAGCTTTTCATCACGCGATCGACATCGGCGATGCGCACCTGACGCAGCAGTTCACGCGCACGCGCATCGGCCTGGCTTTTGTCGCAAATCTGGTGGTCACGCAGCGCTTCGGTCAGCTGATCGCCAACGCGCAGCACCGGATTGAGTGAGGTCATCGGCTCCTGGAAAATCATCGCCATCTCACGACCCCGCAAGGCGCGGCGCTGCGTTTCATTCAGGTTGGCCAGTTGATGCGCTTTGCCCTGACGATCGCGAAATTGCATGCTGCCGCGATCGATGCGTCCGGAGGCCGCCAGCAAGCCCATTACGGCCAGCGAGGTGACCGATTTGCCCGAGCCACTTTCGCCCACCACGGCGACAATTTCGCCTTGGTGAATGTTAAAACTGATGCCCTTCAGCGCCTGATTTTCGCCGCTGCGGCCGCGAAAACTGACGCTAAGGTCTTGAATCGCGAGCACCGGTGGTGAACCGGCAACGCTGGCGGCGTTGGGGGTAAGTAAAGTGTCCGTCATCGTTGCTCCGCGTGCGGGTTACAGCCAGATTTGGCCTTGAGCATAAGAAAGGAAGGGCGAGCTGTCGGCGGCCAACCAAATTGGGCCATCGAGATCGACATGCTCAGCGGCAATCGCTACCGGTAATGCCGCCTCCATCGCCAGTGATGAACCGAGCATGCAGCCCACCATCAGCCGCATATCGAGCTTCTGTGCCTCTTCCACCATGGCCAGCGCTTCGGTCAAACCGCCACACTTATCCAGCTTGATGTTGATCATCTCGTAGCGGTTGCGCAGCTGCGCAATATCTTCACGCGTATGGCAGCTCTCATCGGCGCAGACCGGAATCGGGTGCGCGAAACGCTGCAGTTCCTGATCCTGGCCCGCCGGCAGCGGCTGTTCGACCATCGCGATGTTAAAGCTGACCAGCGCGTTGAGCAGGCTGGGCAAATCCACGCCCGACCAGGCTTCATTGGCATCAATGATTAAGGTGGCGCGCGGCGCGGCCTGGCGAATCGCGGCGACTTTTTCCAGAATCTCGTCGCGGTTGAGTTTGATTTTCAGCAGGATGGCACCGCGGGATACCGCATCGGCAGCGGCGGCGGCCATGTTCGCGATGGAATCGAGGCTGAGGGTTTCGGCGGTGATCACCGAGGGCGGCTGACGGCGTTCGCACTGTTGCCACAGCGTGTGTTTCGCCAGCGCGGCATCGAGACGCCATAGCGCGCAGTCCAGCGCATTACGCGCTGAACCGGCGGACAAACGGCTTTGCAGATCGAGACGGCTCAAGCCCGCTTCAATGTCGGCGCGCAGCGCGTCCAGTTCGGTGTTGACGCTTTCTGGCGTTTCATCGTAGCGCGGCGTTGGCGTACATTCGCCGCGGCCAATAAAGCCATTCTGCTCCAGCGTCACGCGAATCACCGTCACTGCGGTGCGTGTACCGCGTGAGATAGCGAACGGCCGCGCCAGCGGCAGCTCCAGCACTTCAATCTGCATGCGCCGCATGTTAGCCGCGCTCCTGCAGCAGCGCGGCGATATCCGCGATGCCGAAACGCACCGGGTCAGTGGCGGGTACGCCAAATTCCGCGCTGATTTCCGCACAGTAAGCGCGCGCTTCATCTTCGCTGTAGTTGGAGGTGTTGATAGCGAAACCGGCCAGCTGTACCGCGTCGCTGGTGACGTGCGCGGCGCGCAGGTTGGCTTCAACGCAATCTTTCAGGCTAACCATCGGCTGATGCGGCAGATGGCGCATATGTGGGCGGCCCATTTCGTGGCACATCACCAGCCAATGCGGCTGCGCACCGTGGATAAGTCCCATGCTGACGCCAGCATAAGAAGGATGGAACAGCGAACCCTGACCTTCAACAATATCCCAGTGATCGGCATCATTGGCTGGCGACAGCGCTTCGGCCGCACCGGCGATGAAATCGGCGATCACGGCATCAATTGCAATGCCTTCCCCTGCGACCAAAATGCCGGTCTGCCCGGTGGCGCGGAAATCGGCTTTCATGCCGCGTTCGCGCATCGCCGCTTCCAGCGCCAGCGAGGTATACATCTTGCCAACGGAGCAGTCCGTACCAACAGTAAGTACACGCTTACCTGAGCGCTTTTTACCGCTGCCCACATTCAGTTTTGGACGCATGTGGCGCAGGTCGAACAGCTCCACACCAAACTCTTTGGCCAATGCCACCAATTCCGGCTCATCGACTAAACGATGGTGCAAACCGCTGGCGACATTCAATCCCGCGGTAAGGGCGCTTTTGACCGTGTCGAGCCAATGCGCGGGCAGATAACCACCGGCGTTGGCGGTGCCGAGCACCAGCGTTTTAGCACCGCGCGCTTTGGCGGCGGCGATATCGAGTTCTTCAAGGCCAAGACTGACGGTGCAGCCGGGCAGTTTGATTTCGCCAACGCACTGTTCTGGACGCCAGACATGAATGCCGCGTGCGGTTTTAGCGGCCAGTGGATCGGTTACGTCGCCGAGGAAGAGTAAATAAGGTTGTGGGATCAGCATGATGTTTCTCGTTTCAGACGGTTTATAGGGCCTGAACTGACTATTTCATGCTGGAGAAAGGGTGACGAATGCTTGTTTAGTGGCGAGGTATAACCTCAGGCTATAGGCAGATCGAAATGTGATGGCTGAAGGGATATATCAATGCGTTAGGAAGAAAAGGGTGGGAGGCGTAGTGCGAGAGATAAGAAAACAGTTGATAACCACAGGTCGATCCCTGACCGCGATTATCGAGGGTATCTGGCGGGGTGCATTAATTTAATGCACCTGGCGGTACGTGTTTAAACGTCTCAACATAGGAGCGGAACACGTTGCGGAAAAAGCGTTTCATAAGGCACCTGGTTCAAAAAATGTTGAATAAATACGCGAAAAGTATAACTCCTGAGCGTTTTTACCGCAAATATTTTTGAAGTGGATCACAGAATGGGGATTTATTGGGGATTTGCGGTGGTCGCCATGAATGGCGCCCCTACAGCAGGCGCAGTTGAAATTGTAGGGTGCGCATTTATGCGCACCAGGCAGCAGCATCGTTAGTTAAACCAACCCATGTGTTCGCTTAAAATGGTGCAGCCAATGCTGATCAGCACCACCCCGCCCAGCACTTCCGCCCATTTGCCCATCACCGGACCGATAAAACGGCCGACCATTACGCCGGTAGTCGCCATTATGGTGGTGGCGGCGCCGATGGTGACAGCGGTCATAATGATATTTACCTGTAAAAACGCCAGACCGACACCGACCGCCAGCGCATCAAGACTGGTGGCAACGGCGGTTAACGCCAGCACCATAAAACCGTGACGCTGCGGCGCTTCGCAAGGCTCATCAGCGGTTTGACGAAAGCCTTCCATCATCATACGACCGCCCAACACGCTTAACAGACCAAACGCCACCCAGTGATCCCACGCCATAATGTAGCGGCTGGCCGCCAGGCCAATCGCCCAGCCAATCAGCGGCGTCAGCATTTCAATGACACCAAAAATCAATCCGGTACGCAGCGCTTCTTTAAAATTCGGGCGATTCAATGATGCACCTTTGCCCAATGCTGCAGCGAAAGCGTCCATTGACATACCAAAGGCCAGAATAAGGGTTGCGATAAATGTCATGGGTTTTCAATCAATGCCGCGGAACAGGCTGTAAAGCCGCTACTTCTCCGCATTTATTGTTCAGTAATGAAAAAGTGCGCGCAGTCTAACACGCAAAAACGCCAAAAAAAAGACAGTAAAATCAGGGATTTAAGTATAGCAAAGGCTATAACTCTTAACTAAAGCTCATTTTGACGCTAAGTGAATGGAATAGAAGAAATTTCTTAGAGCGAATCGGCATGGGGATTGCACCACGCCGCCGTTTTATGCGCTAATGCCCGCGCTAACTGATTTGGAAAATGACCATGAATAACCCGTTCGAAACGCTGATTATCCCTGGTGGCATTCTGCTGCTGGGCTTTCTCTCCGCCCTGCTGTTGCCTGCGCCCTCATTTGGCATTGAGCTGGCTAAACAGTTACAAGAAAGTTTGCATCTGATGGATGTTAATCAGCTGTATACCATCGTCTTTAGTTTGTGGTTTTTGCTGCTGGGCGCGATTGAGTTTTTCGTGATTCGCTTCTTGTGGCGTCGACGTTCGCGTTGATTACTTTTCAGTCAGGTGATGCATTTTTCTTCTGAAGGGTACGCCGCGTCGCGCCCAAAATCATCACCACAAAAATGTAACATTAGTTTTACACGAAAAGGCGAAATATCGAGCAACATAAAATCCGCATAAATAATCAATTTGTGTTAATTCTTTAATTATCAATTCATTAAAGTGTGATACAGCTCACCGGCCGTTTACTCCCGCCTTCCAATCACTCACAATAACGCAACAAATATTTTACCCTAAGCGTCTGATTAAGAGATAAAAATCCCTTATGACCGCGGGGTTGAGCTGATTAATTCTTATGCTGAATCATTTCCGCCTTTAAAAAATAAACAAACGTTTAATTCCGATACGAGAATGTTATATTCGAATGCATATGCATAACGTGCAGTTAACCGTTATCGTCCCCATGACTTATACCTGAGTCTTAACCTTTGAGAGATAGCGCCACGCGCTCGAAAGAAGCGCGGCTATTTCGCCTGCGAACCTGTTGAGCTTCAGGTCAACAGAGAGAGGAGATGTCGCCTCATGAGTACTACTGCGGTAAATCTGGCGCTCGCCGCCGCTGGCAAGGAAAGCGCAAACCTTCAGGAACGGAAAGATGTCGACGTACTGCTGATTGGCGCAGGCGTGATGAGTGCGACCTTGGGCGCATGGCTGCAAGATCTGGAGCCTGACTGGTCGATTGAGATGGTTGAACGCCTCGATGATGTGGCCGTTGAATCCTCTAATGGCTGGAACAACGCCGGCACCGGTCACGCCGCATTGGCGGAGCTGAACTATACGCCGCAAAAAGCGGATGGCAGCATCGACATCGCTAAAGCGGTGGCGATTAACGAATCGTTCCAGATGTCGCGTCAGTTCTGGGCCTATCACGTTCAGAAAGGCAACCTGCGTAATCCCAAAAGTTTTATCCACAGTACGCCACACATGAGTTTCGTCTGGGGCGACGATAACGTTGAGTTCCTGCGTAAACGCTTCAATGCGCTGCAGAAAAGTACGCTGTTCCGCGGCATGAATTACTCAGAAGACCGCGCGCAAATCGCACAGTGGATTCCGCTGGTGATGAACGGACGTGACAGCAAGCAAAAAGTCGCCGCGACCTGGACCGAAATGGGCACCGACGTGAACTTCGGTGAAGTGACGCGTCAGCTGATTGCTTCTTTAGAGAAGAAAGCCAATTTCCGCCTGCGCTTACGTCAGGAAGTGCGTGATATTAAGCGCCTGAGCGATGGCCGCTGGCAGGTGAGCCTGCATAATCTGGCTAGCGGGGAAAACCGCGTCCTGACTACGCACCAGCTGTTTATTGGCGCGGGTGGCGCGGCGTTGCCACTGCTGCAGAAATCCGGCATTCCTGAAGTGAAAGGCTACGCCGGTTTCCCGGTGGGCGGCTCATTCCTTGTGACGGAAAATCCGGAAATCGTTAAGCAGCACATGGCGAAGGTGTACGGTAAAGCCAGCGTTGGCGCACCGCCAATGTCGGTGCCACACGTCGATACCCGCGTGCTGGACGGCAAACAAGTGCTGCTCTTTGGCCCATTCGCCACCTTCTCCACTAAGTTCCTTAAACAAGGTTCATTATTGGATATGTTCGGCGCGATGAACGGCAGCAACCTCAAACCGATGGTGCAAGTTGGGCTGAAGAGTTTCGATCTGGTGAAATATCTGGTTGATCAGGTATTACAGAGTGACAGCGATCGTATGGAAGCCTTGCGCGCTTATGTGCCGCAGGCGAAACAGGAAGATTGGCGTTTAGTCACTGCCGGCCAGCGCGTGCAGATCATTAAGAACGATGCTAAAGAAGGCGGTGTGTTGCGCCTTGGTACGGAAGTTGTAACGTCTGAAGATGGCTCAATTTCGGCCTTACTGGGTGCATCGCCGGGCGCATCAACCGCCGCGCCGATTATGCTTGAGCTGATGGCGAAAGTATTCCCAGAACAGATGCGTTCCCCAGAATGGCAGACCAAAATTCGCATGGTGATCCCTTCGTGGGGTCGCAAACTGAACGGCGATGTGGCGCTGACCGAAAAAGTGCTGGCCGATACCAGCCGGATACTGCAACTCGACTACGAGCCGGTGATTACCCCGGATGCCGCGAACGATGAAGCGCGCGAAACGGCGCACGTGGTGGGGAAGTAATAAGGTAGCATCAACCCAGGTCGCCATGAATGGCGACCCTACAATGTAGGGTGCGCATTCATGCGCACTGAAATCACTAACTTAGCAGTACCGCGTCATACAGCATCCAGGCCGTTGTCGCCACCAGCGATAACGCCATCAAACTGTTAAACGCCTGGCGTTTCCACGCGACTTGCAGATGGTTGCGCAGGCGGTCGCCCAGCGCGGCCCAAATCAAAATACACGGCAAATTCAATGCGGCGAAGCCCAGTAATACGGTTAATACGCCGTTGCTGTTGGCGTACATCAGCGCCACGTTGGTGACCATCAGCCAGGCCTTTGGATTTACCGCCTGAAAACAGATGCCGCCTATTAGCGTCATTGGGCGCGGCCGTTCGCGCAGCTGCGGCGCGCCGGCGCGGAAAATCTTCCACGACAGCCACAGCAAGTAGCTGCAACCGACAATCGTTAGCGGCAGGCGAATCGCGCCCATCCAGTGCAGCAATACATCCAACGCCACACTCGCCAACAGCATCTGTATCGCGCAACCCACCAAAATGCCAAATAGCATCGGCAGCGTGCGCTTAAAGCCAAAGTTTACGCCGGAGGTCGCCAGCAGCAGGTTGTTGGGGCCTGGCGTGATCGACATAACGGTGACATAACTGAAGAATGAGGGATCGAGCATGATGCACTTCCTTGAGAACCAATAATGCCTTCATGCTAATGCGGACGCAGCAATGGAAACAGAGACACAAAACCACTATTGTAATGGATACAGTTGTCTCAAAAATGAATTGTATCCATTGCGCGCGGAGGCTTTTGTGTCCCTTCCACTCTCATCCGGCCAAACGCTGTATCAGCAGCTGGTCGACAGTTTTGCCGAGTCGATTCATCAGGGCACGCTAAAACCGGGCAAACGGCTGCCGGCGATCCGTCGCGTGGCGCAATCGCATCAGGTCAGCATCAATACCGTGCTCAATGCGTGGCAAATTCTGGAAGATCGCGGCCTGATCGAATCGCGTCCGCAATCCGGCTATTACGTGCGTGGCGTGCTGCCCGCCGTGACGCGCCCGGTTAAGCCGCTCACCACAAAAATCAACGATCCCAGCGCGCAAAAGCTGGAGTTAATTGAGCAGGTATTCGCCGCACAAAATAATCCGGATTACACCAATATCTCATTGGCCTGTCCGCAGGATGGCACCTTTTATCCCGCCGCTCGTTTGGGGCGCATTACTGCGTCAATTTTGCGGCAGAACCCTGACATTATCGGACGCTACGCGCTTCCGCCTGGTAGTGAGCGCTTACGTGAGGAGATTGCGCGCCGCGCGCTGCATAACGGCATTAATCTGCCGCCGCAGGAAATTACTCTCACCCACGGCTGCATGGAAGCATTGCAGCTGGCGCTGCGCGCGGTGACCAAACCCGGTGATTGCATTGGTTTGGAATCGCCAACCTATTTCTTCCTGTTCCCGCTGCTGGCTTCGCTGGGGCTTAAGGCGCTGGAAATTCCGACCGATCCGCAGCAGGGCTTGTCGCTTGATGCACTGGAGATGTTGCTGCAAGAGAAGCGGATTCAGGCGGTGATCGCCATGCCTGGCGCACAGAATCCGCTGGGATATGTAATGCCGCTGGAGAACAAAAAGCGGCTGGCAAAGTTAGTGAATACTTACCACGTTCCGCTGCTGGAGGATGGTTTGTATGACGAACTGCAGTTTGAGTGGCCGCTGTCGCCGCCAGTGAAGGCCTTTGATAGCGATGGCTGGGTGATTTACTGCACCAGTTTTACCAAAACCGTGGCGCCGGATTTTCGCATCGGCTGGACCGCCGCCGGGCGTTTTCATCACATTATCGCCCACCTCAAAGCGGTTTCATCGATGGCAGAATCACGCTTGTTGAGTGAAACGCTGGCCGAGTTTCTTGCCAGCGGCGGTTACGATCATCATCTGCGTACGCTGCGTCGGCGCTATGCGGCGAATCTGGATGCAGCGCGCGGTATTCTGGCGCGCCACTTCCCGCAAGGCACGCGCGCTACCCTGCCGCGCGGCGGATTTGTTTTTTGGGTAGAACTGCCGGGAAATATCGATACCGTGGAGATGTTTCATCGTCTGTTGCAGGAGCAAATCTGTGTGACGCCCGGCGCGCTCTACTCCCTGAGCGATCGCTACAAACACGCGCTGCGGCTCTCTTGCTGCTATCCGTTCGATGAGCGTTATACATGGGCGTTACAGCGCACTGGCGCACTGGCCTGTGAGATGACAGGCCTCGCGCCGGGACAGGATCAGGGTTTGCCGTTGCGACCCCAGGTGGTGTAAGGCTCGCGCTCGGTCAGACGCTCATAGTAGGTCTGCACCGCCGGGAAGTTGGGATGCTCGAGCGGCGTTTCAAACCAGCGATTCACCGCCAGCCCAACCGGAATATCGGCTAGCGAGAAATTGCGGCCCGCCACATAGCGCCCGGTTTTCTCCAGATGCTGGTTGAGAATATTCATGGTGTGCGTCCAGCCTTTGACGGCCGCAGCCAGCAAGCGGGGATCCTGGTGCGCTGGCGAGTTACGTACCAGCGACATAAACGCGTAGCGCCAGGAAGTATTGAGTTCGGTGGCTTGCCAATCCATCCACTGATCGACCGGCGCGCGCGCGCGGGGATTCTCGGGATAGAGCCATTCGCCGCCGTTGCTGTTGGCGAGATAGCGCAGAATGGCGTTGGATTCCCACAGCACGAAATCGTCCTCGATAATCACCGGGACCATTGCGTTGGGATTGAGCGCCATAAACTCGGGCGAGTGCAGCGATTGTGGATCATCACCCCAGGGTTCTAATTCGTACGCAATATCGAGTTCTGCGCACAACCACAGAACTTTTCGCACGTTAATTGAAGAAGTACGGCCGAGAACTTTTAGCATTGCGGACTCCGATTCCAGAATTCTTAATCTATTCATAGTCCTGTTGCTGGCCTTTCGCAATCGACAGGATGTAAATCCGGATTTCAGACAACCTCAACGAGGAAGGAATAACAATGAAGGTCGCATTTAAACAGGTGGATGTGTTTACCTCATCGGCGTTTAAAGGGAACCCGCTGGCGGTGATTATGGATGCACAGGGATTGAGTGACGCGCAGCTGGCAGCGATTGCACGCTGGACCAATCTGTCGGAAACCACCTTTGTGCTGCCACCACAGGATGCGGCAGCGGATTACCGCGTGCGCATTTTTACTGTCGAAGGCGAACTGCCGTTTGCCGGCCATCCGACGCTAGGCACCGCACATGCGCTGCTGGAAGCCGGTTGGCCGTTAATAACACCGGGCAAAATCGTGCAAGAGTGCGGCGTGGGTCTGGTGGAGGTGAATATTAGCGCCGACGGCGCGCTGGCGTTTGCGGCACCCGCTGCAACCCTAACGCCCTTTAGCGATGCGCTGATGAGCAGCGCGCTGAACAGTGAATCTTTCGATCTCAGCCAATCGCCGACCATTGTCGATATGGGCATTCGCTGGTTGCTGGTTCCCATGAGTAGTGCGCAAGCGGTGCTGGATGTGGTGCCGTCAGCAGCGGATTTACACCGTTTGCATCAACATGCCGACGTTAACGGCACGGCGATTTTTGGGGCATTACCGTCGGATGAGAACGAGCAGTATGAAGTGCGTGCGCTGCTGGTTGAAAATGGCAGTTTGACCGAAGATCCGGTAACCGGCAGCGCCAATGCGTGTCTGGCGCGCTATTTCGCCGCGCAGGGTCATACGCAAAATTATCGGGCGCGTCAGGGCAGCGCGATTCAGCGAGAAGGACGAATTCAGGTAAGTTTTACGGATGAAGCGATCTGGATTGGTGGGCAAACGGTGACGGTGATTGATGGGACGATTGAGGTGTAAGGTTGCCATTTATGGCAACCTTGGCGGGTGACAATATTTCACAAGGTCGCCATTAATGGCGACCCTACATATTACAGTCCTTGCCCGCCTGAGGCTTCAATGCGCTGTGCGGTGATCCAGCCGGTTTCATCGCTGAGAATCGCGCTGATCGCATCACCGATATCATCCGGCAAGCCGACGCGGCCCAATGCGGTCACCGAGGCGATATGATCGTTGAGATCTTTGGTGTCACGCACGCGACCGCCGCCGAAATCGGTTTCAATCGCGCCGGGCGCCAGGATATTGACACGAATATGGCGTTCACCCAGCTCTTTAGCCTGATAGCGGGTTAATACCTCCATCGCGCCTTTGATGGAGGCGTAAGTGCCGGAACCCGGCAGCGTCAAACGGGTTAAGCCGCTGGAGATATTCAGGATGCGTCCACCATCAACCATCAGCGGCAACAGCTTCTGCGTCAGGAAGAACGGCCCTTTAAAGTGCACCTTCACCAGCGCATCAAACTCCTCTTCCGTGGTCTCTGCGAACAGCTTGTAGTGACCGTGTCCGGCGTTGTTCACTAAATAATCAAAGTTGTCACGCTGCCAGGTTTGCTGCAGCGCTTCCTTCACCTGCGCCACGAAGCCGTCGAACGAGCTTGTGTCGCCAACATCCAGCTGCAACGCCACCGCACGTGCGCCCAGCGCTTCAATTTCTTGCACTACCGCCTGGGCTTCTTCCGCATGACCGCGATAGGTAAATAGGATATCGGTGCCTTTGGCGGCCAGTTTCAGCGCCCCATTCTTGCCTAAACCGCGATTTCCGCCGGTAATCAATGCAATTTTATGACTCATATTTCGCTCCAGTTGGAAAATTGAACACGTGTTAAGGATATTCGTGAATAATTGATCTATAAACGCAGAGGAATACGCAGCACTGTTTCACTAACAACAACAATCGGTGAACAACATGGATAAAATTCACGCAATGCAGGTCTTTGTGCGGGTGGCAGAAATGGGCAGTTTTACCCGTGCGGCAGAAAGTTTGGGTTTACCGAAAGGCAGCGTTTCGCGCCAGCTGCAGGCGCTAGAGAATCAAATGGGGACGCGCTTGCTGCACCGCACCACGCGACGCGTGCATCTGACGCAGGATGGCTTGGTTTATTACGATCGCTGCCTCGATTTGCTCTCGATGCTAGACGATATGGATAGCCTGTTCCAGCACGATCCCGCCACCTTAAGCGGCAAACTGCGCGTTGATATGTCGGTGGCGATGGCAACCGGCTTTGTGCTGCCACGTTTGCCGGAATTTTTGCAGCACTATCCCGGCCTGGAAATTGAACTGAGCAGCAGCGATCGCCAGGTGGATGTGATTCGCGAAGGCTTTGATTGCGTGGTGCGCGTAGGCGAGCTGAAAGATTCCGGGCTGATTGCACGAAAAATCGGCTCATACGCCTTGATCAACTGCGCCAGTGCCGACTACCTTTCCCGCTTCGGCATGCCGGTGCGACTGGAAGATCTGTCGCAACATGCGATGGTGCATTACACCCAGCAGCTTGGGCAACCTTCTCATGGCTTTGAATATTTCGATGGCAAGCAGTGTCATTACATTCAAACTGGCGGCGTGGTCACGGTGAACAGTACCGAAACCTATCGCGCAGCGTGCATGGCTGGGCTCGGCATTATTCAGGTGCCAGCGATGGGTGTGCAGCCGCTGCTGGAGTCAGGACAACTGGTTGAAGTACTGCATCACTTCCCGGCTAAACCGATGCCGATCTCACTGCTTTATCCGCATCGCCGTAACGTGGCACGCCGCGTGCGGGTGTTTATGGAGTGGCTGAGCCAGGTCTTGCAGGAGTATGTGACATAGCAGGCTATAATTGTATTTTCGCAGTGAACAGGATGACTATCGTCTATGACGGACAAAAACCTTAAAAAGACTGAGTCAGAGGCAGAAAACAAGCCGCTGATTGATATTAAAACCGGCAATAAAACCGTAGATGGCTCGATCCAAAATGTGTCGCGCTTCGCTGCCTGGTTCCAGGCGATTCCGGCGGTGGCGCATTTTATGCGCGCGCTGGAACGCTTTAACGATCGTCTCGGCAGCCAGTTTGGCGCGGCGATCACCTACTTCTCTTTTCTCTCCCTGATACCGATTTTGATGGTCTCCTTTGCGGCAGTCGGCTTTGTGCTGGCGTCGAATCAGGATTTGCTCACCGAGTTGATCAACAAAATCGTTAACAGCATCAGCGATCCGACGCTGGCCACCACGCTGAAAAATACAGTGAATACCGCGATTCAACAGCGTGCCACGGTGGGATTAACCGGTTTGCTGCTGGCGCTTTACTCCGGCATTAACTGGATGGGTAACCTGCGTGAAGCGGTGCGCGCGCAGTCGCGCGACGTGTGGGAACGCACGCCGGACGATCAGGAGAAATTCTGGAAGAAGTACGCACGCGATCTGCTTTCGCTGCTGGGTTTGATGTTCGCGCTGGTGATTACGCTGTCGCTGACCTCCATTGCCGGTGCGGCGCAGGCAGCGATCGTCAATGCGTTAGGGTTGGAAGGCATTGAGTGGCTGCGTCCCGCGATGACGGTGATTGCGTTATCCATCTCAATCTTCGCTAACTATCTGCTGTTCCTGTGGATATTCTGGATTCTGCCGCGCCATAAACCGCGCAAAAAGGCCTTGTTCCGCGGCACGCTGCTGGCAGCGATTGGCTTTGAAGTGATCAAGTTTGTCATGACGCTGACGCTGCCGAAGCTGGCAACCTCACCGTCAGGCGCGGCCTTTGGTTCGGTGCTCGGTTTGATGGCGTTCTTCTACTTCTTTGCACGTTTGACGCTGTTTTGCGCGGCGTGGATCGCCACCGCGAAGTACAAAGATGATAAAGAGATGCCACAGCCGCATCAGGCAAAATAAGCCACCCGCTTGTTACAATTGCCTGACTAGCTAAAAATGTTTCCTGCTGGCTATTTTTACCGCAAAAACCAGCAGGAAACGCTGAAGGGTCACTTTAATTTGGCCCTTTTGCAGAGATTCCCGCCAAAAAAGTGACACTTCCCGTTCCCATCCGCCACTGATCGCAGCAACTCAGAAATTATCCACTTATTCGCCGAAAAAGCCCGGTCTGACGCGGTTTTTCGCCATTGAATGCCGCAAACCAGGTGCGTAAGATTCTCTGTCTACATTTACAATTAAGAAACACTTATGCAAGCCTCCATCACAGAAACACTCGACAAAAAACACGACGAAACGCCGGTCAATTCACGTGGCAAAGTGGTTGTGGCATCGCTTGTCGGCACCGCCATTGAGTTCTTCGATTTCTATATCTATGCCACCGCCGCGGTGATTATTTTCCCGCACATCTTCTTCCCGCAGGGCGATCCGACCGTGGCAACGCTGCAGTCGCTGGCGACCTTCGCTATCGCCTTCGTTGCGCGCCCTATCGGTTCTGCCGTGTTTGGCCACTTTGGTGACCGCGTCGGACGCAAAGCAACGCTGGTTGCTTCGCTGCTGACCATGGGCGTTTCGACGGTGCTGATTGGTTTGCTGCCAGGTTATGAAACCATTGGCGTGGCAGCGCCGCTGCTGCTGGCGCTGGCGCGTTTTGGTCAGGGTCTTGGCCTCGGTGGCGAATGGGGCGGCGCAGCACTGCTGGCGACCGAAAATGCCCCAGCGAAAAAACGCGCGCTCTATGGTTCATTCCCACAGCTCGGTGCGCCGATTGGCTTCTTCTTCGCTAACGGCACATTCCTGCTGCTTTCGTGGCTGCTGACCGATGAGCAGTTCATGAACTGGGGCTGGCGCGTGCCGTTTATTCTTTCTGCGGTGCTGGTGTTGATTGGCCTGTATGTGCGCGTTTCGCTGCATGAAAGTCCGGTGTTCGCCAAAGTGCAGAAAGAGAACAAGCAGGTGAAAATGCCGATTGGCACGCTGCTGAGCAAGCATATGACGGCAACCATTCTGGGCACCTTCATCATGCTCGCCACCTATACACTGTTCTACATTATGACCGTTTACTCAATGAGTTACGGTACCGCACCTGCGCCAGCTGGCCTCGGCTACTCGCGTAACAGCTTCCTGTGGATGTTGATGGTGGCGGTGATTGGTTTTGGCGTGATGGTGCCGATTGCGGGTCTGTTAGCCGATCGCTTTGGTCGTCGTAAAACCATGATCACCATTACGCTGATGATTATTGCCTTCGCATTGATGTTCCCAATGCTGCTGGGTTCCGGTTCTCAGGTGTTGGTGATGGGCTTCCTAATCCTGGGCTTAAGCATTATGGGGCTGACGTTTGGTCCGATGGGCGCGCTGCTGCCAGAGCTGTTCCCGACTGAAGTGCGTTATACCGGCGCATCATTCTCCTATAACCTGTCGTCGATTCTTGGTGCATCCGTGGCGCCTTATATCGCCACCTGGTTGAACGCCAATTACGGTTTGCAGGCGGTGGGTTTCTATCTGGCTTCGATGGCAGTGTTGACACTGATCGCGCTGATTGCCTGTAAAGAGACGCGCAATCAGACGCTGTATGAAGCGGTGTAATTGAGCGGTGTTCGCTGTCCCCTTCCCCCGCAAGCGGGGGAAGGGGACGCTGCCACATGCAGCTTCAGAACTAACATATGGCAGCATCTTCCTCCCCCATTTATGGGGGAGGAACGAGGAAGGCCGGGATGGGGGACAGCGAGTACATACATAGAGCAACAGCGAGCACTAATTAAAAAAAACCCCGGCAAGCCGGGGTTTTTTATTGTGCTGAAAACTGTGTCGCGCGTGGCTTAGCCAGCAACAGCGATACGTTTCATGTCGGTCATGTAGCCACGCAGTTTGCGGCCTACCGATTCGATTGGATGCTGACGTACCGCTTCGTTGACGTCACGCAGCTGCGCGTTATCAACCTGAGTCCCTTCAATCGCTTTGCCCAGATCGCCCGGCTGCAGGGTGGTCATGAACTCTTTCAGCAGGGGAACCGCTGCGAAGGAGAACAGGTAGTTACCGTATTCTGCGGTATCAGAGATAACCACGTTCATTTCATACAGACGCTTACGGGCGATAGTGTTGGCAATCAGCGGCAGCTCATGCAGTGACTCGTAGTAAGCCGACTCTTCGATGATGCCTGCATCCACCATGGTTTCAAACGCCAGCTCAACGCCTGCTTTCACCATCGCAACCATCACGACGCCTTTGTCGTAGTATTCCTGCTCTTCGATTTTGCCCTCAAACTGCGGTGCGTTTTCGAATGCCGTTGCGCCGGTCTCTTCACGCCAGGTCAGCAGGTTTTTGTCATCGTTAGCCCAGTCAGCCATCATTCCCGATGAGAATTCACCAGAGATGATGTCATCCATGTGCTTCTGGAACAGCGGCGCCATGATGGTTTTCAGCTGCTCAGACAGCGCATAAGCACGGATTTTCGCCGGGTTAGACAAGCGATCCATCATCAGCGTGATGCCACCAAACTTCAGGGATTCGGTGATGGTTTCCCAGCCGAACTGAATCAGTTTTTCGGTATAAGCGGCGTCGTGACCTTCAGCCACCAGCTTGTCGAAACACAGCAGAGAACCGGCCTGCAGCATACCGCACAGGATGGTCTGCTCGCCCATCAGGTCAGATTTCACTTCTGCAACGAAAGAAGATTCCAGCACGCCCGCACGGTCGCCGCCGGTGGCTGCGGCCCAGGCTTTCGCAATCGCCATGCCTTCGCCTTTTGGATCGTTTTCCGGGTGAACGGCGATCAGCGTCGGTACACCGAAACCACGCTTGTACTCTTCACGCACTTCGGTACCCGGGCATTTCGGTGCAACCATCACGACGGTGATGTCTTTACGAATGGTTTCGCCCACTTCAACAATGTTGAAACCGTGTGAGTAACCCAGCGCTGCGCCATCTTTCATCAACGGCTGAACAGCCTGAACGACCGCTGAGTGCTGCTTGTCTGGCGTCAGGTTAACCACCAGATCAGCCTGTGGGATCAGCTCTTCGTAAGTGCCCACTTTGAAGCCGTTATCGGTCGCTTTGCGGAAAGAGGCACGCTTTTCAGCAATCGCTTCAGCACGCAGGGCATACGCCACGTCCAGACCAGAATCACGCATGTTCAGGCCCTGGTTCAGACCCTGAGCACCACAACCAACGATGACCACTTTCTTGCCTTTCAGGAAGCTAGCGCCATCAGCGAATTCGTCGCGTGACATGAAACGACATTTGCCCAACTGCGCTAACTGGTTGCGCAGATTCAATGTGTTGAAGTAATTAGCCATGGGTACTCCGGTTAGATGTTGTGTTTGTTTTTGTTCAGTAACGACGTTGTCTCTCACGCCGCGAATGACCCCATCATATGACAGGAAATCCGTTGCTTAAATTGATATATTAGCAAGGTCACATTGCAAAATTTGCAACATAACCTTGAGGCGATACGCGCATGGATTTACGAGACCTGAAACTCTTCCTTCATCTGGCTGAAAGCTGCCACTTTGGTCGCACCGCGCGCGCCATGCACGTCAGTCCCTCCACTCTTTCGCGCCAGATTCAGCGCCTGGAAGAGGATGTTGGTCATGCGCTGTTCCTGCGTGATAACCGCACCGTGACGCTGACCGAAGCCGGCGAGCGCCTGCGTCAGTTCGCTCAGCAGACGTTGCTGCAATACCAGCAGCTTCGTCATGTGATGGATCTCAACGGCCCGTCATTGAGCGGCGAACTGCGCCTGTTCTGCTCGGTGACCGCCGCTTACAGCCATTTGCCGCCGATTCTTGATCGCTTTCGCGCTGAACATCCGCAGGTCGAGATCAAACTCACCACCGGTGATGCGGCCGATGCGATTGAGATGGTGCAATCCGGTGATGCCGATCTCGCCATTGCCGGACGTCCTGAATCGCTGCCCGCCAGCATAGATTTTACGCCACTGGGCCTGATTCCGCTGGTGCTGATCGCCCCGGCGCTGCCTTGTCCGGTGCGCAGCCAGGCAACACAAGACGAACCGGATTGGGCGCAAATCCCGTTTATCCTGCCGGAACAAGGTCCTGCGCGACGCGGTATCGATTTGTGGTTCCGCCGCCAGCGCATTCCCAACCCGCAGATTTATGCCACGGTTTCCGGACATGAGGCGATTGTGTCGATGGTGGCGCTGGGATGTGGTATTGCGCTGCTGCCGGACGTGGTGCTGGAGAACAGCCCGGAACCGGTACGCAATCGCGTGTTAACGCTGGAGAATGTGGAATCTGTTGCGCCGTTGGAACTTGGGGTTTGCGTACAAAAAAAGCGGCTCGGAGAGCCGCTTATCAATGCGTTCTGGCACCAGCTGTAATTACTGCCCGGCAAGGAAGAAACGAAACGCCGGGTTGTTCGCTTCGTCGTGCCATTCGTAACCCAATGCGGTGAGATGGGTTTCGAAATCCGCCTCCTGTTCGTTGGCTTCGAAGGCCGCCAGTACGCGGCCATAATCGGTGCCGTGGCTGCGATAATGGAACAGCGAAATATTCCAGTGCGCCCCCAGCGTCTGCAGAAACTTCAGCAGCGCGCCCGGTGCTTCCGGGAATTCAAAGCTAAACAGACGTTCGCGCAGCGGCTTCGAGGGACGTCCGCCGACCATGTAACGCACGTGCAGCTTCGCCATCTCATCGTCCGACAAATCCACCACGCGATAACCGGCTTCATTCAGTTGGCTGATGATCTCGCTGCGCTCCTCCAGCCCACGCGTTAAGCGCACGCCGACGAAAATGCAGGCGTTATCCGCATCCGCATAGCGATAGTTGAACTCGGTGATCGAGCGCCCGCCGATGGTTTGGCAGAACTTGAGGAAGCTGCCTTGCTGCTCTGGAATGGTGACCGCCAGCAGCGCTTCGCGCTGTTCGCCCAGTTCGCAACGCTCCGAAACATAACGCAAGCCGTGGAAGTTGACGTTAGCGCCCGACAGCACGTGCGCCAGGCGCTCGCCTTTGATGTCGTGCTGCTGGATGTACTTCTTCATGCCCGCCAGCGCCAGCGCGCCAGAAGGCTCCGCCACCGCGCGCACATCTTCGAACAGGTCTTTTACCGCTGCGCAAATCGCATCGCTATCTACCGTGATGATGTCATCGAGATACTCACGACACAGACGGAAGGTCTCATCGCCAATGCGCTTGACCGCCACACCTTCAGCGAATAATCCCACGCGCGGCAAATCCACCGGTTCGCCGGCATCCAACGCCGCTTTCAGACACGCTGAATCTTCCGATTCTACGGCGATCACTTTGATCTGTGGCATCAGCTGCTTGATCAGCACCGCAACGCCCGCCGCCAGACCGCCGCCGCCGACCGGCACGAAGACGCGATCGAGGTGGGCATCCTGCTGCAACAACTCCATCGCCAGCGTGCCTTGTCCGGCGATCACCGCCGGATGGTCAAACGGCGGCACGAAGGTGTAGCCCTGCTGCTCGGACAGCTCAATCGCCTTGGCTTTCGCCTCGTCGAAGTTGGCACCAAACAGATAAGCCTCACCGCCAAATGCGCGTACTGCATCAACCTTGATGTCTGCCGTGGCCAACGGCATCACAATCAGTGATTTGATGCCTAAGGTGCTGGCCGAGAGCGCCACGCCCTGCGCATGGTTACCAGCCGAAGCTGTCACCACGCCGCGCGCTTTTTGCTCTTCATTCAGCCCGGCAATCATCGCGTAGGCCCCGCGCAGCTTGAAACTGTGCACCGGCTGACGATCTTCACGCTTCACCAGAATGGTGTTGCCAAGACGCGATGAAATTTTTTCCATTTTTTGCAGCGGCGTCACCTGAGCAATTTCATACACCGGTGAACGCAGCACTGCGCGCAAATATTCCGCGCCGTTGGGCGACGCGGGTAGCGGTTGAGACTCAGCCATCGGTTAGCCTCCCAGCTTGGACTTATCGCGCACCGCGCCTTTGTCAGCGCTGGTCGCCAGTGATGCATACGCACGCAGTGCGAAGGAGACTTCACGTACGCGGCCATGCGGCGTGTAAGCCGCATCGCCACGCGCTTGCTCTTCTTCACGACGAGCGTGCAGTTCGTTATCCGGTACCGCCAGCTTGATGCCACGGTTCGGGATATCGATTTCAATCATGTCGCCATCTTTCACCAGCGCGATGGTGCCGCCGCTCGCCGCTTCCGGTGAGGCGTGACCAATCGAAAGACCGGATGTGCCGCCAGAGAAACGACCGTCGGTGATCAATGCGCAGCTTTTGCCGAGGCCCATGGATTTCAGATAGGTGGTTGGATAGAGCATTTCCTGCATGCCTGGCCCGCCTTTCGGCCCTTCGTAGCGGATTACCACCACATCACCGGCCACCACTTTGCCGCCAAGAATGGCTTCAACCGCATCATCCTGGCTTTCGTATACTTTGGCAGGGCCTTTGAAGGTGAGGATCTCTTTGTCTACGCCAGCGGTTTTTACGATGCAGCCGTCTTCAGCAATGTTGCCGTAAAGGACGGCCAAGCCGCCATCCTGCGAGTAAGCGTGTTCGCGGGTACGAATACAGCCATCGGTACGATCGTCATCCAGCGTATCCCAACGGCAATTCTGCGAGAACGCCTTGGTGGTACGAATACCGGCAGGACCGGCGCGGAACATATCTTTTACCGCCTGATCTTTGGTCAGCATGATGTCGTACTGATCGAGGGTTTCGCGCATGCTCTGCTGCAGGATGTTACGCGCGCTGGTGTCGATCAGACCCGCACGATCCAGCTCACCGAGAATGGCGATAACGCCGCCCGCGCGGTGAACATCTTCCATATGATATTTCGGCGTACTTGGCGCTACTTTACACAGCTGCGGGACTTTGCGAGACAAGCGATCGATATCAGAGATATTGAAGTCGATTTCGCCTTCCAGCGCCGCTGCCAACAGGTGCAGAACGGTATTGGTGGAGCCGCCCATGGCGATATCCAGTGTCATCGCATTCTCGAACGCCGCTTTGGTGGCGATGTTACGCGGCAGCATGTTGACGTCATCTTGCTCGTAATAGCGTTTAGTCAGGCTAACGATGCGCTTGCCAGCATTGATGAACAGCTCTTTACGATCGGCGTGCGTTGCCAACAGTGAACCGTTACCGGGCTGCGACAAGCCCAGTGCTTCGGTCAGACAGTTCATCGAGTTGGCGGTGAACATACCGGAACAGGAACCACAGGTCGGACACGCTGAACGTTCGATCTGATCGCTGTCGGCGTCGCTAACGTTCGGGTTGGCACCCTGAATCATCGCATCCACCAGATCCAACTTGATGATTTGATCGGACAGTTTGGTTTTACCGGCTTCCATCGGGCCGCCGGAAACAAAGATCACCGGAATGTTGAGGCGCAGAGCGGCCATCAGCATGCCCGGGGTGATTTTGTCGCAGTTGGAGATACACACCATGGCGTCGGCACAGTGCGCGTTGACCATATACTCCACTGAATCGGCAATCAGCTCGCGTGAAGGCAGTGAATACAGCATGCCGCCATGACCCATGGCGATACCATCATCCACCGCAATGGTGTTGAACTCTTTGGCCACACCGCCTGCTGCTTCGATCTCCTCCGCAACCAGTTTGCCAAGATCGCGCAGGTGCACGTGGCCCGGTACGAATTGGGTGAATGAGTTGACCACGGCGATAATCGGTTTACCGAAATCGTCGTCGGTCATTCCTGTCGCGCGCCACAAGGCACGGGCACCGGCCATGTTACGACCATGAGTGGTGGTGGCGGAACGGTACTTAGGCATGCTCTATTTACTCCAGTAATAATAAGGTTGCGGGCGCCATCTGACGCCCGCAAAAAATCTCGTTATGCGTTAACCGGATCCAACCAGCCCCACTTGTCTTCCGTCTCGCCAGTGAACAGGCCAAAGAAGGCCTTCTGGATACGACCGGTGACCGGACCTCGTTTACCTTCGCCGACTTGAATACCGTCGACGCTGCGCACCGGAGTGATTTCCGCTGCAGTACCTGACATGAAGACTTCGTCTGCCAGATACAGGGATTCGCGCGACAGAACCTGCTCACGCACTTCGATACCCATGTCTTGCGCCAGCTTGATGATGGCGTCACGCGTGATGCCTGGCAGTGCGGAAGAGGTGAACGGTGGCGTGAACAGAATGCCATCTTTCACTTCGAACAAGTTTTCGCCAGCACCTTCAGAAATATAGCCGTTGGTGTCGAGCGCGATGCCTTCCTGATAGCCATGACGACGCGCTTCGCTGCCTACCAGCAGAGAGGAAAGATAGTTACCACCGGCTTTTGCGGCGGTCGGCAAGGTGTTTGGTGCAACGCGGTTCCACGAAGAAACCATCGCATCGATGCCGTTTTCCAGCGCTTCAGCGCCCAGGTAAGCACCCCAAGGGAAAGCAGCGATGATTACATCGGTGGTGTAGCCATCTGGCGGGTTCACACCCAGACCCACGTCACCGACAAAGGCCAGCGGACGGATGTAAGCGCTTTTCAGTTTGTTCACGCGGATCACTTCGCGGCACGCTTCCATCAACTCATCTACGCTCGCTTCAATCGGGAAACGATAAATTTTGGCGGATTCATGCAGACGCTTCATATGCTCACGGTGACGGAACACCACTGGGCCTTTGTGTGAGTCGTAGCAACGCACGCCTTCAAACACAGAAGTACCGTAATGCAGTGCGTGAGACATAACGCTAACCTTGGCGTCTTCCCACTTAACCATCTCCCCATTGAACCAAATAAAGTCTGCTTTCTTTGTACTCATTGCTTTTTTCCTTTGGCGACTATGCGCGGATTTGTTGTGTTGTCTGTTGTTGGATCTCGACGCAAGCGACATCCATAAGTTTGCTTAACTGCGAAGACAGTAAATCGACAGAGCGTTGGCTGGCAACGGTCATTTCGATATTAATGTTTCCGGCATTGACCGCGGAGGCCATATTCATCGCACATACCTGGAAACCACGGTGACGTACGACACGCAAAATGCGCTCCAATATTTCAGGACGAAAGCGGGCTTCGATAGACAATTGATGCTGATTCATGCGGTTTTCTCCATCATGTTTGCGTTGCTGGCACCCGGTGGTACCAATGGCCAGACGTTTTCATGCTCATCTATCGAAACATGCAGGAAGTAAGGACCTTCACTGTTCAGCAGAGCATCAAGGGCGGCGTCGACCTGATCTTTACGGCTAATGCGCTGGCCTGGGATATCAAAAGCGCTGGCCAGGGTGAGGAAATCGGGGTTATCGGTCAGGATGGTTTCGCTATAGCGACCATCAAAGAACAGTTGCTGCCACTGGCGCACCATGCCGAGACGCTGGTTATCCAGCAGCAGGATTTTCACCGGCAACTTGCCGCGCTTAATGGTGCCAAGCTCCTGAATGTTCATCATGATGGAGCCATCGCCGGACACGCAGATTACCGTGTCTTCAGGGCGTGCAACCTGCGCACCAATCGCCGCCGGCAGGCCAAAGCCCATGGTGCCAAGACCGCTGGAGGTGATGAAGTTTTCTGGTGCGGTGAAACGCATGTGCTGAGCGGCCCACATCTGGTGCTGGCCCACATCGGTGGTCACCACGGCGCTATCCGCTTTACGATCGGACAACTGCTTCAGCAACAGCGGCGCGTAAATCGCTTCGCCTGGATGATCATAACGCCAGTCGAATTCGCTTTTCATCGCGCTGACTTCTTTGCGCCAGCCGTCAATCTGCAGCGGCATGCTGAGCGCTGGCAGCACCTGATTCATATCGCCCTGCAATGAAACGTGCGCACGGCGCAGTTTGTTCAGCTCGGCAGGATCGATATCGATATGGATGACGCTGGCGTGCGGAGCGAAGGTATCCAGCTTGCCGGTGACGCGGTCGTCAAAGCGCGCGCCCACCGCAATCAGCAAATCACAGGATTGTACGGCGAGGTTAGCCGCTTTGGTGCCGTGCATGCCCAGCATCCCGAGATAGAGATCGCTGCTGGCATCGGCGCTACCAAGACCTTTCAGAGTGGAAACCATCGGAATACCGGTTTCCTGCGCCATGGCGCGTAATGCAGGAACCGCCTGCGCCATGCCAACGCCGCCACCGATATACAGCATCGGTTTGTGCGATTGCGCCATCAATGCGCGTGCTTCCGCAATGTGGTGCGCGGAATGACTCACTTCTTCTTCCACCGGCAGCAGGTGCGGCGTCAATTCGCCATTGGCAACCTGAATGTCTTTGGGGATATCTACCAGCACCGGGCCGGGACGGCCAGATTGCGCAATGGCGAAGGCTTCTGCCATCACCGAAGGTAAATCATCAAGCGATTCAACGAGGAAACTGTGTTTGGTGCAGGCTAACGATAATCCGAGAACGTCGATTTCCTGAAACGCGTCGGTGCCGATAAAGGCCGACGAGACCTGACCAGTGATCGCCACTACCGGGATCGAATCCATCATCGCATCCGCCAGACCGGTGATCAGGTTGGTTGCCCCAGGACCCGAAGTGGCGATACATACGCCAGTCTTGCCGGTTGCACGGGCATAACCAATTGCCGCCATCACCGCACCTTGCTCATGACGGCACAGTAGGTGTTCCACGCCGCCATCGTAGAGCGCATCGTACACTGGCATGATTGCGCCGCCAGGATAGCCAAACACTGTATCGACACCCTGCGCGCGTAAAGCCTGAACTACCCACTGTGCACCTGTCATGGTTATTCTCCTGTATTCCTAGGGGAACAACAGAATTTTATGCTACTGCTCATAATCTGTTCCTCGCTAATTTGCTGATATTTAGCCTGGTTAAAAAAAAACCCCCGGACCTTTCGGTGCGGGGGTTTTTGGAATTCCAGACTTGATTTTTAAGCCTTTCTTTCTCCAAGCGATGCCCCGCACGGTGGGATAATAATCACCACCACGCTAATCACGACTAGGCTAATCACTTGTAGAAGGGCTTTCATGTGTTGTTTGTTTTTTCGATTGTTCGAAGTAATACCTACAGAGTTACCATAGTTAGCAGGCCGCTGACAATTATTTTCATTGAAAATTTCATGATGCCTTTGACGCCGGGTGGTTATCATATTGTAAGTAAAAGGTTATTTACATTTGTGATAAATTTTCATTACGACCGTGTCGTAATCTTGATTTGAAGTTTATGCACAAGCTCTGATTTTCGTTGGAACAACTGCAACTATCACCGAATGTAAGGAATCGAGCTCGGAAGTTGGGCTCTTGGGAATTGTTCCTCCGCCTTGCAGATAAGATGATAAGGACAACAAGGAGCGGTTATGTCTTTATCCAAGGTATTAACGCGGGCTGCGCTAGGCATTCAGGCTCCGCTGGTGACGGTGGAAGTGCATATCAGCAACGGTTTGCCTGCCCTAACGTTGGTTGGCCTGCCCGAAACCACAGTTAAAGAGGCGCGAGAACGGGTACGTAGTGCGATCATCAACAGCGGATTCACCTTCCCGGCGAAACGCGTCACTATAAATCTGGCACCTGCCGATCTGCCAAAAGAAGGTGGACGCTATGACTTACCCATTGCTATCGCCATTCTGGCGGCCTCAGAGCAGCTTCCTGACGCCAAATTAGGGCAATATGAATTCCTGGGGGAGCTCGCGCTTAACGGTGCGCTGTGTGGCGTTCAGGCTGCTATTCCGGCAGCGATGGCGGCTCTGCAAGCGGGCAGACAAATGGTGTTAGCTGAACAGAATCAGCAGGATGTGGGGCTGATTCAACAAGGTGAAACGCTGGTGGGCAAACATCTTGTAGATATCTGTGCCTTTCTTCATAACAAAACCACCCTCACCGTTGCCCATTATCAACCTGAAACGCTTGAGCAGGAAAAGCAGGACCTTAGCGATGTCATCGGTCAGGATCAGGGCCGACGTGCACTGGAAATCACGGCAGCAGGTGGGCATAACCTTTTACTGATTGGCCCTCCTGGCACGGGTAAAACGATGTTGGCGACACGTCTGCCCGGCATCATGCCTCCATTAGACGACCAGGAGGCACTGGAGTGCGCCGCTATTGCCAATCTGGTCACCAGTGGCAATCTGCATCACCAGTGGCGCAAACGGCCGTTCAGAGCCCCTCATCACAGTGCTTCGCTGTACGCGCTGGTTGGAGGTGGTTCCTTGCCGCGTCCGGGGGAGATTTCTTTGGCACACAACGGCGTGCTATTTCTTGATGAACTGCCTGAGTTCGAGCGCAAGACGCTGGATGCGTTACGAGAACCGATTGAGTCCGGTGAAATCTCTATTTCGCGAACCCGCGCTAAAGTGACTTATCCTGCGCGCTTTCAATTGATTGGTGCAATGAATCCGAGTCCTACTGGGCATTATCAAGGTAACCATAATCGTTCCTCCCCACAGCAAGTTTTGCGTTACCTTAATCGCCTCTCAGGACCTTTTCTCGATCGCTTCGATTTATCGCTTGAAGTCCCTCTTCTGCCCAGCGGATCACTGAGCAAGAAACAACAGGTCAGCGAAAGTAGTGCTGAGGTTTTAAGCCGGGTCCTGACTGCCCGTCAGATTCAAACAGCACGCAGCGGCAAGGTGAATGCTCAGCTCTCTAATCCAGAAGTTTTACGTTGGTGCACATTGAAGCAGCAGGATGCCAAGTGGCTGGAAGAGGTATTGAATTCGTTGGGGCTTTCAGTACGCGCCTGGCAAAGGATTTTAAAAGTTGCGAGGACAATTGCTGACTTAGCGGGTGAAGAGCAGATTACGCGGGGCCACTTGCAGGAGGCGGTGGGTTATCGCAGCATTGACCGTTTAATGATTTATTTGCACAAAAACCTGGAATAAAAAACGGGGCTTATATAAGCCCCGCTATTCTTAATCATCGCTATCGCTGAAATCTTCCACTGTGTCCATTTGCGGCTTACCGCCAGACAGCGTATGGAAACGCTTAGGACGCTTGATACGTGCGGTATATTTCGACCATACACGTTCAGCTTCCGTTTGCGGCTCACGAAGACCACGACATACTTCTAAAAATGAACGCTCTTCTTCTGTCATGGGTTCACGCTTAGCGAGATCCAGTTCATTAAAGGCATAACCGTGGCGCTCCAGAAGCTGAGCTTCTTTAATGGTGAAATCACCATGACGCGAAAAACCACGTGGGTAATGTTTGTTATCAAAGAAACGATTCGTTGTTGCGAAGCTATCCGCCATTTTACACGCTCCTGACTCTCATATGGCCGTGCTATTTATGGCGCGGAGTATTAGATAGGCTTGACAGAGTGTAAAACAAAACATTTAAATCATTACGACAAACAAATTTTGGGAGAATGCAGTGGATACGGAATTACTGAAAACTTTCCTCGAAGTGAGCAGAACACGCCATTTCGGGCGTGCTGCTGAAGCGCTTTACCTCACGCAATCTGCCGTTAGTTTTCGCATTCGTCAGCTCGAAAATCAGCTGGGTGTAAACCTTTTTACTCGCCACCGTAATAACATCCGGCTGACTTCAGCTGGTGAGCGTTTATTGCCTTATGCTGAAAGCTTGATGAGTACCTGGTTGATGGCAAAAAAGGAAGTTTCTCATACACAACAGCATCATGAGCTTTCGATAGGAGGTAGCGCATCCCTTTGGGAAGCCTACTTAACTCCTTGGTTACAAACACTTTATGAGAACCGTGAAAGCCTTCATCTTGAGGCACGTATTGCTCAGCGGCATTTGCTGGTTAAGCAACTACATGAGCGTCAGTTGGATCTGTTGATTACTACCGAAGCGCCAAAAATGGATGAGTTAACCAGCCAGCAAATTGGTCATATCTCTCTCGCATTATTCCGTGCACGCAAAACTGAGAAGCGTGAAAAATATGACTATATCAAGCTGGAATGGGGCGCAGATTTTCATCAGCATGAAAGTTATCTGTCCAGTGATGATGTCCCCGTATTAACGACAACATCAGCGCACCTTACCCGCGAATTACTGCATACCACAGGTGCTTGTGCCTTTTTACCTGATTTTTGGCACGGCATTTATAGTGATTTGATGGTTATTCCAGATACGCCTGTCGCCGTGCGACCGTTATATGCGGTGTGGCTGCAGAATAGCGATCAGCAAAGTCACATTCGGCAGCTGCTTAAATATCCAGTTTTGACACAATAAGACAATTAATGAGGAAGTTTGAGTGGATCAGAGTGAAACTCAAACTCATTTCACTGCTGAATTTTGGACAAAAAAAATCCTTTGCCGAAGCAAAGGATTATTTTCTGGCAGGGGCGGAGGGACTCGAACCCCCAACACCCGGTTTTGGAGACCGGTGCTCTACCAATTGAACTACGCCCCTAATTAGGGTGGCGGAACGGACGGGGCTCGAACCCGCGACCCCCTGCGTGACAGGCAGGTATTCTAACCAACTGAACTACCGCTCCACCGATTCTGTACTGATATCAGACAATCGCTCTGATTTCAGGTGTTTCGCCCTTCCCGCGTCACGGGGAAGGTCACGACCCGATAAGGGGTCTTAAATTGATGCCTGGCAGTTCCCTACTCTCGCATGGGGAGACCCCACACTACCATCGGCGCTACGGCGTTTCACTTCTGAGTTCGGCATGGGGTCAGGTGGGACCACCGCGCTAAAGCCGCCAGGCAAATTCTTTTGCTCACGCCGCCCTCGCGGGCCGCGCAAATCTATCCGGTAAAACAAGCTGAAAATCAGGTCTCTCAGACCAAAACGCCTCTGGCGTTGTAAGGTTAAGCCTCACGGGTCATTAGTACCGGTTAGCTCAACGCATCGCTGCGCTTACACATCCGGCCTATCAACGTCGTAGTCTTCAACGTCCCTTCAGGACTCTCAAGGAGTCAGGGAGAACTCATCTCGGGGCAAGTTTCGTGCTTAGATGCTTTCAGCACTTATCTTTTCCGCACTTAGCTACCGGGCAATGCCATTGGCATGACAACCCGAACACCAGTGGTGCGTTCACTCCGGTCCTCTCGTACTAGGAGCAACCCCCCTCAATTCTCCAGCGCCCACGGCAGATAGGGACCGAACTGTCTCACGACGTTCTAAACCCAGCTCGCGTACCACTTTAAACGGCGAACAGCCGTACCCTTGGGACCTACTTCAGCCCCAGGATGTGATGAGCCGACATCGAGGTGCCAAACACCGCCGTCGATATGAACTCTTGGGCGGTATCAGCCTGTTATCCCCGGAGTACCTTTTATCCGTTGAGCGATGGCCCTTCCATTCAGAACCACCGGATCACTATGACCTGCTTTCGCACCTGCTCGAGCCGTCACTCTCGCAGTCAAGCTGGCTTATGCCATTGCACTAACCTCCTGATGTCCGACCAGGATTAGCCAACCTTCGTGCTCCTCCGTTACTCTTTGGGAGGAGACCGCCCCAGTCAAACTACCCACCAGACACTGTCCGCAGCCCGGATTACGGGCCTACGTTAGAACATCAAACATTAAAGGGTGGTATTTCAAGGTTGGCTCCACGCAGACTGGCGTCCACGCTTCAAAGCCTCCCACCTATCCTACACATCAAGGCTCAATGTTCAGTGTCAAGCTATAGTAAAGGTTCACGGGGTCTTTCCGTCTTGCCGCGGGTACACTGCATCTTCACAGCGATTTCAATTTCACTGAGTCTCGGGTGGAGACAGCCTGGCCATCATTACGCCATTCGTGCAGGTCGGAACTTACCCGACAAGGAATTTCGCTACCTTAGGACCGTTATAGTTACGGCCGCCGTTTACCGGGGCTTCGATCAAGAGCTTCTCCTTGCGGATAACCCCATCAATTAACCTTCCGGCACCGGGCAGGCGTCACACCGTATACGTCCACTTTCGTGTTTGCACAGTGCTGTGTTTTTAATAAACAGTTGCAGCCAGCTGGTATCTTCGACTGGCTTCGGCTCGGGGAGCAAGTCCCTCCACCTACGCGCCAGCGTGCCTTCTCCCGAAGTTACGGCACCATTTTGCCTAGTTCCTTCACCCGAGTTCTCTCAAGCGCCTTGGTATTCTCTACCTGACCACCTGTGTCGGTTTGGGGTACGATTTCGTGTTACCTGGAGCTTAGAGGCTTTTCCTGGAAGCAGGGCATCAGTTACTTCACCACCGTGGTGGCTCGTCGTCACGCCTCAGCCTTAAGACACCCCGGATTTACCAAAGGTGTCAGCCTACACGCTTAAACCGGGACAACCGTCGCCCGGATAACCTAGCCTTCTCCGTCCCCCCTTCGCAGTAACACCAAGTGCAGGAATATTAACCTGCTTCCCATCGACTACGCTTTTCAGCCTCGCCTTAGGGGTCGACTCACCCTGCTCCGATTAACGTTGAACAGGAACCCTTGGTCTTCCGGCGAGCGGGCTTTTCACCCGCTTTATCGTTACTTATGTCAGCATTCGCACTTCTGATACCTCCAGCAGCCCTCACAGGCCACCTTCAACGGCTTACAGAACGCTCCCCTACCCAACAACACATAGTGTCGCTGCCGCAGCTTCGGTGCATGGTTTAGCCCCGTTACATCTTCCGCGCAGGCCGACTCGACCAGTGAGCTATTACGCTTTCTTTAAATGATGGCTGCTTCTAAGCCAACATCCTGGCTGTCTGTGCCTTCCCACATCGTTTCCCACTTAACCATGACTTTGGGACCTTAGCTGGCGGTCTGGGTTGTTTCCCTCTTCACGACGGACGTTAGCACCCGCCGTGTGTCTCCCGTGATAACATTCTTCGGTATTCGCAGTTTGCATCGGGTTGGTAAGCCGGGATGGCCCCCTAGCCGAAACAGTGCTCTACCCCCGAAGATGAGTTCACGAGGCGCTACCTAAATAGCTTTCGGGGAGAACCAGCTATCTCCCGGTTTGATTGGCCTTTCACCCCCAGCCACAAGTCATCCGCTAATTTTTCAACATTAGTCGGTTCGGTCCTCCAGTTAGTGTTACCCAACCTTCAACCTGCCCATGGCTAGATCACCGGGTTTCGGGTCTATACCCTGCAACTTAACGCCCAGTTAAGACTCGGTTTCCCTGCGGCTCCCCTATACGGTTAACCTTGCTACAGAATATAAGTCGCTGACCCATTATACAAAAGGTACGCAGTCACCCCCATAAATGAAGGCTCCCACTGCTTGTACGTACACGGTTTCAGGTTCTGTTTCACTCCCCTCGCCGGGGTTCTTTTCGCCTTTCCCTCACGGTACTGGTTCACTATCGGTCAGTCAGGAGTATTTAGCCTTGGAGGATGGTCCCCCCATATTCAGACAGGATACCACGTGTCCCGCCCTACTCTTCGAACTCACAGAATGTGCACTTTCGTGTACGGGGCTATCACCCGGTATCGCGCGACTTTCCAGACGCTTCCACTAACGCACAAACTGATTCAGGTTCTGGGCTGTTCCCCGTTCGCTCGCCGCTACTGGGGGAATCTCGGTTGATTTCTTTTCCTCTGGGTACTTAGATGTTTCAGTTCCCCAGGTTCGCCTCGCAACACTATGTATTCATGTTGCGATGATGCACTGAGTGCACCGGGTTTCCCCATTCGGACATCGTCGGCTGTAGCGGTTCATATCACCTTACCGACGCTTTACGCAGATTAGCACGTCCTTCATCGCCTCTGACTGCCAGGGCATCCACCGTGTACGCTTAGTCGCTTAACCTCACAACCCACAGGCGTTTTGCAACGCTGCAGACTGCAAGCATTTGAGAGACTCGAACATGTCGTTATTCATTTCTTATTACGGAGAAATGAGCCAACACGTCGTTTCAATTTTCAGCTTGTTCCGGATTGTTAAAGAGCATAATACTTCGCAGCACGCCGTTGCCGGCACGCTCTGAAGTATTGTTTTGAGTCACTGTAATGGTGGAGCTAAGCGGGATCGAACCGCTGACCTCCTGCGTGCAAGGCAGGCGCTCTCCCAGCTGAGCTATAGCCCCATACAGTTACTGCAGAGACCACTACTACCACTCACCAGGAGTCCCGTTTTTACAAACGGTCATTTCTTTTCAGGCAAGGCAAAGTGTCGCGACGTATAGTTCACTATACGAGCGGCGCTTTAACGCAGCATGAGAAGAAATTTGGTAGGCCTGAGTGGACTTGAACCACCGACCTCACCCTTATCAGGGGTGCGCTCTAACCACCTGAGCTACAAGCCTGTAGAGGTTTTTTCTGCTCGTTACTTTCTATCAGACAATCTGTGTGAGCACTACGCGGGAAGGTATCTTCAGGTAAGGAGGTGATCCAACCGCAGGTTCCCCTACGGTTACCTTGTTACGACTTCACCCCAGTCATGAATCACAAAGTGGTAAGCGCCCTCCCGAAGGTTAAGCTACCTACTTCTTTTGCAACCCACTCCCATGGTGTGACGGGCGGTGTGTACAAGGCCCGGGAACGTATTCACCGTAGCATTCTGATCTACGATTACTAGCGATTCCGACTTCACGGAGTCGAGTTGCAGACTCCGATCCGGACTACGACGCACTTTATGAGGTCCGCTTGCTCTCGCGAGGTCGCTTCTCTTTGTATGCGCCATTGTAGCACGTGTGTAGCCCTACTCGTAAGGGCCATGATGACTTGACGTCATCCCCACCTTCCTCCAGTTTATCACTGGCAGTCTCCTTTGAGTTCCCGGCCGAACCGCTGGCAACAAAGGATAAGGGTTGCGCTCGTTGCGGGACTTAACCCAACATTTCACAACACGAGCTGACGACAGCCATGCAGCACCTGTCTCAGAGTTCCCGAAGGCACCAAAGCATCTCTGCTAAGTTCTCTGGATGTCAAGAGTAGGTAAGGTTCTTCGCGTTGCATCGAATTAAACCACATGCTCCACCGCTTGTGCGGGCCCCCGTCAATTCATTTGAGTTTTAACCTTGCGGCCGTACTCCCCAGGCGGTCGACTTAACGCGTTAGCTCCGGAAGCCACTCCTCAAGGGAACAACCTCCAAGTCGACATCGTTTACGGCGTGGACTACCAGGGTATCTAATCCTGTTTGCTCCCCACGCTTTCGCACCTGAGCGTCAGTCTTTGTCCAGGGGGCCGCCTTCGCCACCGGTATTCCTCCAGATCTCTACGCATTTCACCGCTACACCTGGAATTCTACCCCCCTCTACAAGACTCTAGCCTGCCAGTTTCGAATGCAGTTCCCAGGTTAAGCCCGGGGATTTCACATCCGACTTGACAGACCGCCTGCGTGCGCTTTACGCCCAGTAATTCCGATTAACGCTTGCACCCTCCGTATTACCGCGGCTGCTGGCACGGAGTTAGCCGGTGCTTCTTCTGCGGGTAACGTCAATCGGTAAGGTTATTAACCTCACCGCCTTCCTCCCCGCTGAAAGTACTTTACAACCCGAAGGCCTTCTTCATACACGCGGCATGGCTGCATCAGGCTTGCGCCCATTGTGCAATATTCCCCACTGCTGCCTCCCGTAGGAGTCTGGACCGTGTCTCAGTTCCAGTGTGGCTGGTCATCCTCTCAGACCAGCTAGGGATCGTCGCCTAGGTGAGCCATTACCCCACCTACTAGCTAATCCCATCTGGGCACATCCGATGGTGTGAGGCCCGAAGGTCCCCCACTTTGGTCTTGCGACGTTATGCGGTATTAGCTACCGTTTCCAGTAGTTATCCCCCTCCATCGGGCAGTTTCCCAGACATTACTCACCCGTCCGCCACTCGTCACCCAAGGAGCAAGCTCCTCTGTGCTACCGTTCGACTTGCATGTGTTAGGCCTGCCGCCAGCGTTCAATCTGAGCCATGATCAAACTCTTCAATTTAAGTTTGATTTGCTTAAACAAGTTAAGCGATGCTCATCTGTAAAACGTCATAATGAATTTCATTATGTGTTCACTCGTGAGACTTGATATTTTTTTGCGTCCGGAGACGCTGATATCAATCCTGCGAGTGCCCACACAGATTGTCTGATAAATTGTTAAAGAGCATGCCGCGATTTCTCTAGCGGCGCGGGATGCGTATATTACGCTTTCCGCATTCTCAGTCAAGCATTTATTTTTGCTTTTCTGAAGGTTGCCTTGAAGACTACCTCCTGAACACATCGCTTCGTAAGCCGTTGTTCCGTGTCAGTGGAGGCGCAGTATAGGGATTTCTTCGGGGCTGACAAGTGCTAATTTCAAATTAATTTTCGAGTGCTGATTTTTTCGTCGAAACGCGACTAAACTGCTAATTTTTCCAGCAACGGGAAGCCATAACGCTGCAAAATCGGTGACAATTTCGTCACTTCATCATCCATACGCGTACAGAACGCTACATTCTGTCCGGATGAAACCGCCTGCGGTGCTTCATGCTCTAATAACCAGACGGTACGACGCGCAATAGCCGCACCCGAATCCACCAGCCTGGTCCCTTCCGGCATGACCAACTGCAGTTCATCCCGCAATAAAGGGAAATGCGTACAACCCAGCACCACGGTATCAGGTGGCTCTTTCATACGTAGCCAGGGTTGCACAGCGCGGCGCACATCTGCCAGTTCAACATCTTCGCCATGCAGCTTGGCTTCCGCCAGTTCCACCAGCTCCGCCGAACCGAGCATTTCGATTTTGCAGTCCCGGGCAAATTGCGCCACTAACTCATGCGTATATGGACGTTTCACCGTGCCACGCGTGGCCAGTAATCCCACCACGCCATTACGCGTCAAGCGCGCAGCAGGTTTAATGGCAGGCACCACACCCACAACCGGGAATTCGAAGCGCTCACGCAGAGCCGGCAAAGAGATGGTGCTGGCCGAGTTACAAGCGATGATCACCAGCGCAAGTGGGAAACGCTGGGTGATAGCCGTCACCACCGCCACCACACGCTCGACAATAAAGTCTTCGGATTTTTCGCCGTACGGGAAACCTTCATTATCGAAGGCGTAGAGATAGTGAAGATCCGGCAGTAAATGCCGGACCTCATCATAAACGGAAAGCCCACCGACGCCGGAGTCAAACACCAGCACGGTGGGACGCAGATCAGAAGCTGTAGCTGGCGCTGAGGTAATACTCCGTTCCTGGAGTTGGATAGCCATACGCTGTCTCATAATCTTTATCGAACAAGTTGGCAATTCTACCACGAACGGTGAGCTGTGATGTGACCGGATACGAGACAGCGAGATCTACCGTGCTGTAACTCGATAAACGACGTTGCTCGCTGGCATATTCGCTGGTGTTGTTGTCGTAGCGCTTACCGAAGTACTGGTAGATGACATCGATATCAACGTCATACACCGTCATACCCAGCTGATATTTGGCTTGCTCACGCGCGCGACGCGCCAGCGTTTCACCATCTGAATCACGACGAGCATCCAGATAACCCAGGGTGATCTGATGATGAAGGAAGCGGGTATCAAAATCAGCGGTGGCTTCAATACCTTTTAGCGTAACGGCTTTTTCATTGTAATAGCCGCCCTCAAAAGTCACAGGATCGGAAGCATAGGTAATAAGATTGCTAACCTTGTTGTGATACGCCGCAACACGCCAATTAACCGCTCCCGTTAAACCTTCTAACGCGGCTTCCCACTGCTTTGATTTCTCAGGGTTCAGATCGGGATTAGAACTGATACCAAAACGCTTCAGACCATATAGTTGACCTAATGTCGGCGCCTGGAAACCTGTACCGTAAGAGAGTGAAGCTTTATAGCCCGGCACAAACTCCCAACCCGCAGCGGTTTGCCAGGTGCCATGACGACCAAAGTCTTGGTTGTCATCGCCACGCGCCGAACCTTCAAGCGTAACATTGCCAAACTGCTGCTGCGCCGTCAGGTAAGCACCCGTGTTATCTTGCTTGTATCCATCTTCATCACGCGGTGCGCCAGAATAGAGTTGTCCAACCGAGCTCAGTTTCTGCTGCTGCCAATCCAGACCGGCGCTAACCATGCCATGCCCCACCGCAAAGGTGTTGCCCCACTGCAGGTTGCGCTGTTCCATATCATCCAGGCTATTGGAATCCGCATAGCGGCCGTCAGACCCAACGTAATTATAGATTTTGTACTTCTGATAACTGGCGGTCAGCTGCGAGGAGTAATTCTCTTTATTAAAGCGCAGACCGGTATCAAACGAGTGATTATAGATTTGCTGCTCATCCTGACCACCGACATAGCCCGCATCATAATCTGAGTTCGCGGCATAGCCATAACCGCGAAAGAAGCCAGAAAACGTGTCATTAAACTTATGATCAACGCCAGCCCAGAACGCCTTATTGCGCCAGCCATCCCGATCGCGATCGGTCGGAGACGTTGAGCCCGGTTGAACGTTGTAGCCATTAGTCGCCTGATAAGAACCCGCCACCGTTACGCGCGTCTGATCCGTGACATTTTGATTGATGCCGCCGCTATATTCCTGATAACCCTTCGAACCAAAGCCAGCGGTCAGCGAGTTTTGATTATTCGGGTTTTGCGTAATGACATTCACCACACCGCCAATCGCATCTGCGCCGTAAACGGCAGAACGCGGGCCGCGAATGAACTCAACGCGCTGGATGATTGAAACAGGGATTTGGTTGAAGTCAGCAACGCCGGTAATACCGGGTTTGGAGAACGGCACACCATCAACCAGAATCAGCGTATGGCGCGCTTCCGAACCACGCACATACATCGAAGCGCTTTGCCCAATGCCGCCGCTTTGCGCGATATCCACGCCCGGCAAGCGACGCAACACTTCCAGCAGGTTCTTAGATTGCCACTGATCGATCTCGTCACGGGTGACAACAGACGTAGAAGCCAGCACCGACGACACCGGCTGTGCGAAGCGGTTAGCGGTGACGATTTGCGTACCATCATTCTGCTGCGCGTAGCCAAATTGCGCCCAGAGAGACAACGCCGTTGCACTGAAGGCAAACAGCGAAGCATGTGTTTTTTTCATTGTTATAGCATCCAAAAGACGAAGCAGGATGCCGCACGACTACAACCAATAGCTCGCGATGGTCGTATGTATTGCGACGTCACACCGGCAGGTCTTCGGGCTGAGAATCATAAATGGTGAAAAACTTCCCATCCGGCAGGACAGTGTTTATAAGTGCCATCACCACGACATTCTTTACCGCTGCGCGTCAGCTCCAGATTCGCACTGGATTCCCTTTTAACTCAAGGAGGCCGGCAGGCGCAGTCTACGGCCAGGAAGGCCGGAAATCCAGACTTCCAGCCATCTTGTTTTCCGCAGGGCTGGACATCAGCAGTTGAATGCCTACAATCGCCCGGCAAGCCAGCTTATTACCAGGATTAAAGATGACACCCGAACAGCTCCCGATTGAACAATACGACGCGCAACTGGCGGAAAAAGTCAGCCGCTTACAGGCGATGATGGTGCCCTTTGCCGCGCCCGACGTGGAGGTGTTCCGTTCGCCGGTCAGCCACTATCGGATGCGCGCCGAATTCCGCATCTGGCACGACGGTGACGATCTCTACCACATCATCTTTGATCAACAGACCAAGCAACGTATCCGCGTCGATCAATTCCCGGCGGCCAGTGAATTAATCAACCAGCTGATGCCAAAACTGATCGCGGCGATCCGCGACAACCGTGCGCTGCGTTTTAAGCTGTTCCAGATTGATTACTTATCGACCATGAGCAATCAGATTGTCATCTCGCTGCTCTATCACCGCAAGCTGGAAGAGGAGTGGACTGCCGCCGCCAGCACGCTGCGCGACAACTTGCGTGCTGAAGGCTTTGATGTGCAACTGATTGGCCGCGCCACCAAAACTAAAATCTGCCTTGATCGCGATTACGTCGATGAGCGCTTGCCGATCGCTGGGAAAGAGATGATTTATCGTCAGGTGGAGAACAGCTTCACCCAGCCAAACGCGGCGATGAATATTCAGATGCTGGAGTGGGCGCTGGATGTGACTAAGGATTCGCGCGGCGATCTGCTGGAACTTTACTGCGGTAATGGCAACTTCTCGCTGGCACTCGCGCGTAACTTCCGCCGCGTGTTGGCCACGGAAATTGCCAAGCCGTCAGTGGCATCCGCGCAATACAACATTGCCGCTAATCATATTGATAACGTACAGATTATTCGTATGGCCGCCGAAGAATTTACTCAGGCTATGAATGGCGTACGCAGCTTCAATCGCTTAGAAGGTATCGACCTGCAGAGTTATCAGTGCGAAACCATTTTTGTCGATCCGCCGCGCAGCGGGCTGGATGAGGAAACCGTGAAGATGGTGCAGGCCTACCCACACATCATTTATATCTCCTGCAATCCACAAACGCTGTGCGACAATCTCGCGGTGCTGGGTGAAACGCATGACGTCACGCGTCTGGCGCTGTTTGATCAGTTCCCCTATACCCATCATATGGAATGCGGCGTGCTGCTGACGCGCAAAGTCTGAGAGCAGAATGGATTGGTCGCCAAAAATGGCGACCCGATAAAACCGGTGCGTCATGCGTCGGTTTTGTAGGGTGCGCATTTATGCGTCGATTTTGTAGGGTGCGCATTCATGCGCACCGAAAACTTAGTTTCTATTCTTACGGCGAAAGCGCATGCCAATCCAGAACACCAGCGCCACCATCAGAATGGTAGGAATAAAGTTGGAGCCGATATCCGGGTATTCTGCCCGCACCAGCGCGCTATAGACCAAAATGCCCAGCAGGAAGAATGCCGCCGCCAGGGAAGGCATGCCGTCTGGCATGTTGCGGTTGAGATAACGCTGATGCAAACACCAGGCCGCAAGGCCAAGCGCGATCAACGGGAATATCGAAAAGGGAACAAACGTGCTGAACAGCACCGAGAAGGAGCCGTTGATCGCTAAACCGGTGATAAAAGCCAATAAAAGCGTTCCTTTATCGCGTGGGTTTTGCTCAATCATTTCATTATCCTTGTCACATTACTCTTCGTTTTTTTCCAGGGTAACCGACAGTCGCTCTTGCTCCCGGCGATACCAGTAATAAGCGCCTTTGGCGATCATGCGCAGCTGTAACACCAGGCGATCTTCAAGCTTACGACGCTGTTCGAGATCAACGTCCAACGCTTCGGCGCCTGCACTAAACACAATCGTCACCATCGCTTCGGCCTGCGCTTCGGTGAAGCTGCGCGGCATGCGATTTTCCAGCTCAAGATAATCCGCCAGTTCAGCGATAAAGTGCTGGATCTCTCGGGCAACGGCGGCACGAAATGCCGCCGACGTTCCGGATCGTTCGCGTAGTAAGAGCCGAAAAGCGTTGGGATTGTTCCCGATGAACTCCATAAAAGTTGCCACCGAGGTTTTGATGATGCTGCCGCCCTTGGCAATACGCTGGCGCGCCTGGCGCATTAATTGACGCAACATCAAGCCGCTTTCGTCGACCATGGTCAAGCCCAGTTCGTCGACATCGCGGAAATGGCGATAAAATGAGGTCGGCGCAATCCCCGCTTCGCGTGCGACTTCACGCAAACTCAGGCTGGCAAAACTCCTTTCTGCACTTAACTGACTGAAGGCAGCTTCAATCAGTGAACGTCGTGTACGTTCTTTTTGTAGCGCTCTGACGCCCATTTTCCCGGCCTTTTAGGTGATTTGGCAGGCACTATAACAAACTTTTCAGCGTACAGCGGTGCAAACTTTGTGAACGCCTGTGAACCTCACGCTTTGTCAAACTTCAGCAATTTACGCTGTTAGAATTCAGATGTGCGCGGCGAGATGTTAGAATCTCGTTGTAAAAATGTGATAAAAAAATAGGACGTATTGGTATGCAAAAGTCTTACGATTACGATGCCATTGTGATTGGCTCCGGTCCGGGCGGCGAAGGTGCGGCGATGGGGCTGGTGAAGCAGGGAGCGCGTATTGCAGTGATCGAACGCTACCATAACATCGGCGGCGGTTGTACTCACTGGGGAACCATCCCTTCCAAAGCCCTGCGCCACGCTGTCAGCCGTATTATCGAGTTCAATCAAAACCCACTTTACAGCGATCACACTCGACTCCTGCGCTCCTCATTCGCCGATATTCTGAACCACACCGAGAACGTTATCAGTCAGCAAACCGCGATGCGTCAGGGCTTCTACGAGCGTAACCGCTGTGAACTTTATCAGGGCGATGCCCGATTTGTTGATGCCAACACCATCGAAGTGGAACAACCCGACGGCACTCGCGAGCGCTTAACCGCCGAGAAATTCGTTATCGCCTGTGGTTCCCGCCCGTATCATCCAGCGGATGTCGATTTTACCCACCCACGCGTTTACGATTCCGACTCCATCCTCAACCTGCACCATGAACCTAGCCACGTGATCATTTATGGCGCTGGCGTGATTGGCTGTGAATATGCGTCGATTTTCCGCGGTCTGAACGTCAAAGTTGACCTGATCAATACCCGCGATCGTCTGCTGGCATTCCTCGATCAGGAGATGTCAGATTCGCTCTCCTATCACTTCTGGAACAGCGGCGTGGTGATTCGTCACAACGAAGAGTTTGAGAAAATTGAAGGCGTTGATGACGGAGTGATTATTCACCTGAAATCGGGCAAAAAAGTGAAAGCCGATTGCCTGCTGTACGCGAATGGTCGTACCGGTAACACCGATTCACTGGCGCTGGAAAACGTGGGGCTGGAAGCGGACGGACGTGGCCTGCTGAAAGTAAACAGCATGTACCAAACCGCACAGCCGCACATCTATGCCGTTGGCGACGTGATTGGTTATCCAAGCCTGGCTTCTGCCGCTTACGATCAGGGCCGCATTGCCGCGCAAGCGATCATCAAAGGTGAAGCCACCGCGCATCTGATCGAGGATATTCCTACCGGAATTTATACCATTCCAGAGATCAGTTCTGTGGGCAAAACGGAACAGCAGCTCACTGCGATGAAAGTGCCGTATGAAGTGGGTCGTGCGCAGTTTAAACATCTGGCGCGTGCGCAGATTGTGGGCATGCACGTGGGCAGCCTGAAGATTCTGTTCCACCGTGAAACCAAAGAGATTTTGGGGATTCACTGCTTTGGTGAGCGTGCCGCGGAAATCATTCACATCGGCCAGGCCATCATGGAACAGAAGAACGGCGGCAACACGATTGAGTACTTCGTGAATACCACCTTCAACTACCCCACTATGGCCGAAGCCTATCGCGTGGCAGCGTTAAACGGCTTAAACCGCCTGTTTTAACGTCGTGTTCAGGTAACCCTGCATGTGGGTTTTGATTGCTTCTGCCAGTTGCTCATAGCGGCTGCGCAGAGGCGATCCTGGACGATACACCAATGCGATGGTGCGCTGCGGAACAGGCTTGTAGCACGGCAGATAGCAGACGCCATCACGCACGCGTTCGTTTGGCACGGACAGCGCAGGTAGCAAGGTGATACCGCTTCCGGCGGCCACCATGTTGCGCAGCGTTTCCAGGCTGGTGGCGCGGAAATGCGTATCTTCATCGGCACCGGCTTCGAAGCAGAAACCCATCGCCTGATCGCGCAAGCAGTGGCCATCTTCCAGCATCAGCAATTTCTCACCGGCCAGATCCGACATCGGCACGCGATCGCGATCGCGCCACGGATGATCGGCATACACCGCCAGCGTCATGGGCTCATCAAACAGCGGCACCTCAATAAAGGCTTCGCTCTCTTTCACCAATGCCACAATCGCACAATCCAGCTTGCCGCTGTCGAGCTGAGCCAGCAGTTGCTGCGTCTGCGCTTCGTGTAGGTACATTTCGAGTTTGGGGAAGGTCTTATGCAGCATCGGGATGATATGCGGCAGCAGATACGGCCCAGTGGTCGGAATCAAACCAATATGCAGCGGTCCAGACATCGCTTCGCCCTGCTGGCTCGCCATCTCCTTCAGCACTTTCACTTCGCGCAGCACGGTGCGCGCCTGATCCACCAGCAACAATCCAGCCTGAGTAAACAACACTTTACGGCTGGTACGTTCCAGCAGCATCACACCAAGTTCATCTTCTAGCTTGCGAATCTGTCCACTTAAGGTGGGCTGGCTGACATGACAGGCGTCAGCTGCACGCCGGAAATGGCGATGCTCCGCCAGTGAAACCAGGTATTCGAGATCACGAATATTCATTGAAATCCTCCAAACCACGATAGCCCGTGGCGATAGATAGAATAGCAATGAACGATTAGCCCTATCAAGGCGCCAGCGGGAATAATACGCCTCATCTGATTAAGACCATTGAATTTTGAGGAGAAGATATGTTCGCAAGCCAGGAAGGCAAAGCCGTACCGCAGGTCACCTTTCACATGCGTCAGAGCGATCGCTGGGTTGATATCACGACTGATGAACTGTTCAAAGACAAAACCGTTATTGTGTTCTCGCTGCCGGGTGCGTTTACGCCGACCTGCTCATCGAGCCACCTGCCGCGCTACAACGAGTTGTTTAGCACCTTTGCACAGCACGGTGTCGACAGCATTCTGTGCGTGTCAGTGAACGATACTTTTGTCATGAATGCGTGGAAAGCCGATCAGCGCGCTGAACATATCACCTTTATCCCGGACGGCAATGGCGACTTCACCCGCGGCATGAATATGCTGGTGGAAAAAGCGGACGTTGGATTTGGTCCGCGCTCATGGCGTTATTCCATGCTGGTGCGCAACGGCATTATCGAGAAGATGTTTGTCGAACCCAGCAAGCCGGGCGATCCGTTTGAAGTGTCAGATGCCGATACGCTGCTGCGTTATCTGGCCCCCGAATTTAAAGTGCAGGAGTCTGTGTCGCTCTTTACCAAGCCGGGTTGCCCATTCTGTACGAAAGCGAAACAGCTGCTGATTGATCGCAGCATTGCGTTTGAAGAAATTGTCCTGGGGCAAGATGCCACAACCGTGAGTCTGCGCGCCGTATCAGGCCGCGCCACGGTACCTCAGGTATTTATCGGTGGTCGTCATATTGGCGGGAGCGACGATCTGGAGCAGTACCTGCAATCTGCTTAAAACCAATCACTGTGCTGGCCGGGAGTGGCCTGCCCTTGATGATGTGCCTATAACAATATGTAATTCCGAAGCTAGAGGTTAGCGGGCTACCGAAGAGGTGCCCGCTTTTTTTTGCTTGTCATAACCGTAATGAATGAACATCAACTGAGCGCGATAAATCGCGCCGCTACAAAAATGTGCACAAACCGTAGCGGCGCAATTTATTGCGCAATGCCTTTAACCCAAACGCTTCTGGGCTTCGCCGATAGCAAAAGCGACCTGCTGCGGCGAGACGCCGCCCTGTGCATTACGCTTATCCAGGCAGGATTGCAGCGACAGAATCGGATAGACATCATCTTCAATCACCGCGCTAAACTGCTTTAACTGCGCCAGCGTGAGTGCTTCCAGCGCCACGCCTTGCTTGATCGCTTCCACCACGGTTTCACCCACAATGTGGTGTGCTTCGCGGAACGGTACGCCTTTCGCCACCAGATAATCGGCCAGCTCAGTCGAGTTGGCGTAGCCCTGCTCAGCGGCTTCCTGGCAACGTGGACGTTTTACCTGAATGCCATCCAGCACCAACACCGACATGTGCAGGCAGTCGAGCCAGGTATCGAGTGCATCGAACAGCCCTTCTTTGTCTTCCTGCATATCTTTGTTGTACGCCAGCGGTAAACCTTTCAGCGTCATCATCATGCCAGTCAGCGCACCTTGCACACGACCGCATTTGCCACGAATCAGCTCCAGCGCATCCGGATTTTTCTTCTGTGGCATCAGCGAGGAACCGGAAGTGACTTTATCAGACAGCTCAAGGAAGCCTGCTTCACCGGTGTTGAAGAAAATCAGGTCTTCAGCAAAGCGCGACAGATGCACCATGCCAATCGAGGCGTCTGACAGCAGCTCCAGCACGTGATCGCGATCGGAAACGGTATCGAGGCTATTACGCGTCGCAGAGGCAAAACCTAACCAGCCCGCCAGCTGCTGACGATCGATTTCATACGCCGTGCCAGCCAGCGCACCGCAACCCAGCGGGCTGACATCCATACGCTTCAGTGCATCTTGCAAACGGCTTTCATCACGCGCCAGCATCTCAACGTACGCCAGGCACCAATGCGCGAAGGTCACCGGCTGCGCACGTTGAAGGTGCGTGTAGCCGGGCATCACTGCATCCTGATTGGCTGCGGCGGTGGTAACCAGCGCCGATTGCAGTTCGCGCGTGGCGTCCAGCAGCACGGCAACTTGCTCTTTGCACCACAGTTTCAGATCGGTCGCGACCTGATCGTTACGGCTACGGCCGGTGTGCAATTTCTTACCCAACGCACCCACTTTATCGATCAGCTTGCCTTCGACCCAGCTGTGAATATCTTCCGCATCGCTTTGCAGAATCTGCTCAGGATTGGCGCGCACCTCGGCCAGCAGTTCATTCAACGCGCTTTCCAGCTGTTGCTGCTCGTCATGGGTCAGCACGTTGACCGTGACCAGCGCTTTTGACCAGGCAATCGAGCCGGTAATGTCTTGCTCGGCCAGGCGATAGTCAAAACGCAGCGAGTCGTTGAACTGTTTGAACCGTTGGTCTGCTGCCTGCGAAAAACGTCCGCCCCAAAGTGCCATCTGAATTACTCCTGAATCCGTTATAGAAAAGGCGGCCCGAAGCCGCCCTTGCAAAATATGTCGATTGCCGCGGTATTACTTCTTCTGCTCGTTCAGCGCGCGAATGCGTGAAGAGAGCGAGAACAGACGGATAAAGCCGCCCGCGTGACGGTGATCGTAAACTTCGTCTTCGCCAAAGGTGGCGAACTCTTCTGAGTACAGGCTGTTAGGGGACGTTTTCTGCGTCGCGGTGGCCTGGCCTTTGTACAGCTGCAGTACCACTTCGCCGTTCACTTCTTCTGCCAGCGATTCGGCAGCAGCCTGGATCGATTTACGCAGCGGCGCGAACCAGCGGCCATCGTAAACCACGTAAGACATTTCATGGCCCAGCTGCTCACGCCATTTGAAGCTATCGCGATCCAGCACCAGCTGTTCAACCGCACGCAGCGCATTCACCATGATGGTGCCACCCGGGGTTTCGTAGCAGCCGCGAGACTTGATGCCCACCAGACGGTTTTCTACGATGTCGATACGACCCACGCCGTGTTTCGCACCCAGCACGTTGAGTTTTTCCAGGCACTGGAACGGACTCAGCTTCTCGCCATTCACCGCTACCACACGGCCTTTCTCGACGGTTACCGTCACGTTTTCTGGCTGATCGGGCGCTTCCAGCGGATCAACGGTCCACACCCAGCAATCTTTGTTTGGTGCATTGGCTGGGCTTTCCAGCACGCCGCCTTCGGTAGAGATGTGCCATGCGTTCTCATCACGGCTGTAGATTTTTTCCAGCGACGCGGTGGTCGGGATATTGCGCTCTTTCAGGTAATCCAGCAGCGCTTCACGCGAACGCAGGTCCCATTCACGCCATGGCGCAACCACTTTCAGCTGGGGTGCCAGCGCGGTGTAGGTGGTTTCGAAACGCACCTGATCGTTACCTTTACCGGTTGCGCCGTGGCACAGCGCATCTGCGCCCACTTTCAGTGCCAGCTCAACCTGGGCTTTAGCGATGATTGGACGCGCCATTGAGGTACCCAGCAGGTAAGTGCCTTCGTACAGGGCGCCGGTCTGCAGTACCGGATAAACGTATTCGCTAATGAACTCTTCACGCAGGTCAACTACGTGGCACTCAGAAGCACCTGACTGCAGCGCTTTCTTCTCAACGCCTTCCAGATCGCCACGTTCCTGGCCGATATCCGCCACAAACGCCACCACTTCACAGCCGCCGTAGTTCTCTTTCAACCATGGAATGATGGCGGAAGTATCGAGGCCGCCTGAGTAGGCCAGAACGATTTTTTTGATGTTTTGCGTGCTCATGTCTTAATCCTTGATTATGCGAGAATCCGGGTGCCAATCGACACGCCGTTGAAAAGGGTTGGCAGTTGTTCAGCATGACGCCAGCTGGCGATATCCACCGGGCGACCGAGCGTACGTGCCGCATCAAGCGCCGCATTCACTTTCACGATCATGCCATCGGTAATAATGCCCTGGGCGATCAGCTGTTCCGCTTTCGCGGCGGTCATCTCTTCGATGCGCTGACCTTTGCCGTCGAGAATACCGCTGACGTCAGACAACAGCACTAAATCGGCACCGAGGGTCGCGGCCAGCGCGGTCGCAGCCTGGTCGGCATTGACGTTCATCAACGCGCCGCCGTCGGTGATGCCAATTGAGCTGATGACCGGCATGTAGCCCGCGGCCAGCAACGTATTCACCAACGCCGGATTACCTGGCGTGGCGTTGCCAACGTGTCCCAGCTCTTCATCGAACTGCGCCACATTGACCAAACCGGCATCGCCCAGGCACAAACCCACTGCGCCGATGCCATATTTCTTCGCCCACGCCAGCAGCGTTTTGTTGGCGGTACCGGCTAACGCACCGGTAATAATGTCAATCTGATCGGCTGGCGTCACGCGCAAACCGTTCTTCTTTTTCACCGGCAGCGCGAGCTTCTTCATCAGCTCGTCCACCACGCAACCGCCGCCGTGCACAATGATCAGCGGACGCTGATGTTCATTGCGATACGCCAGCAGGGCATCAAACAGACGGGCCAGCGCTTCTTCGCTATCCAGCAGCACGCCACCCAGTTTAATGATTAATGGATTCATTGCGTTATCCGTTGGTTAAATCAGAGACAGCGTTTCGGGGAAGCCGAAACGAATGTTCAAACACTGAACCGCCTGCGATGAGGCACCTTTCAGCAAGTTATCTTCGGCAGCGACCACAATCAGGTGTTCACCTTGCATGGCGAAGCCGATGTCGCAGAACGGCAAACCAACCACCGCTTTCAGCGCCGGAACGCCTTTGTCATACACGCGCACCAGCGGCTTGTCGTGGTAAGCGTGATGGAAGGCATCGGCGACATCCTGCTGCGTCACGCCCGCTTTCAGGCGGCAGGTGGTGGTCGACAAAATACCGCGCGGGAAGCTGCCCAGATGTGGCGTGAAGATCACTGGCGTGCCGAGATGCGCCACGATTTCCGGATGATGACGGTGATTAAACAGGCCGTAAGGCTGCAAGCTCACTTCACAGAAGCTGGTCGCCACATTGGCTTTACGCCCTGCGCCGCTTACGCCGCTGGTGGCATTGATCACCGGCCACTGTGCATCGTTAAGCAGGCCCGCTGCGATCAGCGGTTTCAGCGACAGCTGTGCTGCGGTTGGGTAGCAACCCGGCACCGCAACCAGTTCCGCGTCTTTAATTTTGTCGTGCTGCCATTCAGCCAGGCCGTAAACCGCCTTGTCCAGCCAATCCTGATGCTGATGGCTGAAACCGTAATATTGCGTATAAAAAGCATCGTCGTTGACGCGGAACGCGCCGGAGAGATCAAACACCACGCAACCTGCTTTAAGGAATTCGGGTGCCAGATCGTGGCTGACTTCGTGGGCCGTGGCGAGAAATACCACATCCACTTTATCGGCCCATTCAGCGGCATCGCTCAACGGCTGCAACGGCAAATCAACAATGCCTTTGAGCTGCGGATGCAAATCCGACAATAACTTTCCGGCATCCGGGCTTTGCGCTGAAACCGCCAAAGCGGTTATGTTCATATGCGGATGGCGATTCAGGTAGGTGGCAAGCTCTACGCCAGCGTAACCACTGGCACCAACGATCAGCGTATTCAACATCAGGCTGTATACCTTATTACAGTCACACGTATCGGGTCGCGGCCTTGCCCCGTTGCCCAGAATGCCGTTTGCAGAAGATTTGATGCTTCACATGCAAGCGACGTTATTGTATTTTTATTCACTATTAATGCATGAATATTGATACATCCTAACCCAAGGACCGTCAACAGTGAAGACAAAATTACCACCTTTTATCGAACTCTACCGCCAGTTGATTGCCACGCCATCAATCAGCGCAACCGACAGCGCACTGGATCAGAGTAATGAAACTTTAATCAATTTGCTGGCCGGCTGGTTCCGCGATATTGGCTTCAGTGTAGAAGTGCAGCCGGTGCCTGGCACGCGGCATAAATTCAACATGCTGGCACGCAGTGGATTGGGCGCAGGCGGTCTGTTACTCGCCGGTCATACCGACACCGTGCCTTACGATGATGGCCGCTGGACGCGCGATCCCTTTACGCTGACAGAACATGACAACAAGCTATACGGCTTGGGCACCGCCGATATGAAAGGCTTCTTCGCCTTTATTCTGGATGCGCTGCGTGACGTTGACGTGACCAAACTTAGCAAGCCGCTCTACATCCTCGCCACTGCCGATGAAGAGACCACCATGGCGGGCGCGAAGTATTTCTCTGAATCAACCCAGTTGCGTCCAGATTGCGCCATCATCGGCGAGCCCACCTCGCTCAAGCCGGTGCGCGCTCATAAAGGTCATCTGTCGAATGTGATTCGTATTCAGGGACAATCAGGCCACTCCAGCGACCCATCGCGCGGCGTGAACGCCATTGAGCTGATGCATGAATCCATCACTCAGCTTATGCAGCTGCGTAACACCCTGAAAGAACGTTACAACCACGATGGTTTTGCCATTCCGTATCCAACCATGAACTTTGGCCATATTCACGGTGGCGACGCGGCCAACCGCATCTGCGCCTGCTGTGAGCTGCACATGGATATTCGTCCGCTGCCGGGCTTAACCCTGAGCGATTTAGATGGTCTGCTGAATGACGCGCTGGCGCCAGTCAGCGCGCGCTGGCCAGGACGTTTAACCGTGGGCGAGCTGCATCCGCCGATTCCAGGCTACGAATGCCCGGCCGATCATGAGCTGGTGCAAGTGGTGGAGAAGTTGCTGGGCGTGCCAACTGAAGTGGTGAACTATTGCACCGAAGCGCCTTTTATCCAGCAATTGTGCCCAACGCTGGTTTTAGGCCCGGGATCGATCAATCAAGCCCACCAGCCAGATGAGTTTATTGATACTGCATTTATCAAGCCGACTCATGCGCTTATCACCCAAGTCGTGCAGCATTTTTGTCATTGATGAACAACAGATGGGGCATTTCACTGTTAAATCAGCAAATTGCCCCGTCATTGTTCGGGATTTGATAATAAGAATAACTTATCTCGCTTCGCTGCAAGCAAATTCTTTGAATTTCCGTCATTTAGCAGCACATTTACGCAGATTTAAGGCAATTGACGTGCAGGAAGATACGTGGCTAGATAAAAGACGATGTTATGCCCGTGGATAATTCCCGTGGGGATATTTAAAAAGATGATGAGGGTGTCAGGGTCCAATGAACGAACAATATTCCGCAATGCGAAGTAATGTCAGTATGCTCGGCAAACTGCTCGGGGATACGATTAAGGATGCACTAGGAGAGAACATCCTCGACCAGGTGGAGACCATCCGTAAACTCTCTAAGTCATCCCGTGCGGGAAATGACACCCATCGTCAGGAACTGCTGACCACGCTGCAAAATCTGTCGAATGACGAGCTGCTGCCAGTAGCACGTGCGTTTAGCCAGTTCCTTAATCTCACCAACGTGGCTGAACAGTATCAAACCATTTCCCGTAGCGGTGATGGCGCGAACCATCCTGAACTGTTGAAAAAGACCTTTGAGCGTCTGAAACAGCAAGGTGATATCAGCGAAGCGGCTATCCGCCAATCGATTGAAGAGCTGTCACTGGAACTGGTGCTGACTGCGCACCCCACCGAAATTACCCGCCGCACACTGATTCACATGCTGGGCGAAGTGAATAGCTGTTTGCAGCAGCTCGATCACAGCGATATCTCTGACTATGAGCGTACGCAGGTAATGCGCCGTCTGCGTCAGCTGGTGGCGCAAGCCTGGCATACTGACGAAATCCGCAAATATCGCCCAACGCCAATCGATGAAGCCAAATGGGGCTTTGCCGTGGTGGAAAACAGCCTGTGGCAAGGCGTACCAGCTTTCCTGCGTGAGTTGAACGAACAAGTCGAAGAGAGCTTTGGCATCAAGCTGCCGGTCGATTTCGTGCCGATTAAGTTTACGTCCTGGATGGGCGGCGACCGTGACGGTAACCCGAACGTCACCGCGCCGATTACCCGCCATGCGATGCAGTTGAGTCGCTGGAAAGCCGCAGACCTGTTCCTGCGTGATATCGGCGTGCTGGTTTCTGAGCTGTCGATGTCCGAATGCAGCGACGAAGTGCGCGAGCTATGCGGCGATCCCGAAGCGCTGGAGCCTTATCGTATGGTGCTCAAGCGTATCCGCAGTCAACTGATGACCACGCAAGCCTATCTGGGCCGTCGTCTTAAAGGTGAGCGCCTGCCGCGTCCAGCCGATCTGCTGGTTTCTAACGATCAGCTGTGGGATCCGTTGTTTGCGATCTATCAATCTCTGCAACAGTGCGGCATGGGCATCATCGCCAATGGCCAGCTGCTGGATACGCTGCGCCGCGTGAAATGTTTCGGCGTGCCATTAGTGCGTATTGATATCCGCCAGGAGAGCACCCGCCATACTCAGGCAATTGCGGAAGTGACGCGCTATCTCGGCCTTGGTGATTACGAAAGCTGGTCAGAAGCCGATAAACAAGCCTTCCTGATTCGCGAACTGAATTCTAAACGTCCGCTGTTGCCGCATCAGTGGGAACCCGGTGATGAGACGCGCGAAGTGCTCGATACCTGCAAAGTGGTGGCCGAAGCGCCGCAGGGTTCGATTGCCTCCTACGTGATCTCAATGGCAAAAACGCCGTCGGACGTGCTGGCGGTACATCTGCTGCTGAAAGAAGCCGGTATTCCTTACGCAATGCCGGTGGCGCCGCTGTTTGAAACCCTTGATGACCTGAACAACGCCAACGACGTGATGACCCAATTGCTGAGCATCGATTGGTATCGTGGCTTTATCAATGGCAAACAGATGGTGATGATTGGCTATTCTGACTCGGCGAAAGATGCCGGTGTGATGGCGGCCAGCTGGGCGCAATATCAGGCGCAGGACGCGCTAATCAAAACGTGTGAGAGCGCGGGCATCACGCTAACGCTGTTCCACGGACGCGGCGGCTCAATCGGTCGTGGCGGCGCGCCAGCCCATGCCGCGCTGTTATCACAACCGCCGGGCAGCCTGAAAGGTGGCCTGCGCGTCACCGAACAGGGCGAGATGATTCGCTTCAAATACGGTCTGCCAGAAGTCACCATCGCCAGCCTGTCGCTGTACACTGGCGCCATCCTGGAAGCCAACCTGCTGCCACCGCCGGAACCTAAACGCGAATGGCAGGAGATCATGAACGGTCTTTCGGCGCACTCTTGCGCGATGTATCGCGGTTATGTGCGTGAAAATCCGGACTTCGTGCCCTATTTCCGCTCGGCCACGCCAGAACAGGAGCTGGGCAAACTGCCGCTGGGCTCACGTCCGGCTAAGCGTCGCCCAACCGGCGGTGTGGAATCGTTGCGTGCCATTCCGTGGATTTTCGCCTGGACGCAGAACCGCCTCATGCTGCCAGCCTGGCTCGGTGCCGGTGCTGCGCTGCAAAAAGCGATGGATGAAGGTCATCAGGATGAACTGGAAACCATGTGCCGCGACTGGCCGTTCTTCTCAACGCGCCTGGGTATGCTGGAGATGGTATTCTCGAAAGCCGATTTGTGGCTGGCAGAGTACTACGATCAGCGTCTGGTGGATAAATCACTGTGGCCGCTTGGCAAACAGTTACGCGATCAACTGGATGCAGATATCAAAGCGGTGCTGACCATCGCCAACGATGCGCATCTGATGGCTGACCAACCGTGGATTGCCGAATCTATCGCGCTGCGAAACGTCTATACCGATCCGCTGAACGTGTTGCAGGCTGAACTGCTGCATCGTTCGCGTGCCCAGGAAGAGCGTGGTGATGAGCCGGATGCACGCGTTGAGCAAGCGCTGATGGTGACCATCGCAGGTGTTGCAGCAGGTATGCGTAATACCGGTTAATCTACTGACATAATGTGAAAAAGGAGCCCTCTGGCTCCTTTTTTGTAGGGTCGCCATTTATGGCGACCGGGTACATTACACATTAATTGCCGGACGCACGCCCAGCGTGTGGCAAATGGCGTAACTCAACTCGGCGCGGTTCAACGTATAGAAATGGAAATCCTTCACGCCTTCGCGCGACAGGATTTTCACCATGTCCATGGCGACGCTCGCGCCGACCATTTTGCGCGTTTCCGGATCGTTATCCAGACCTTCAAACATTGCGCTCATCCAGCCCGGCACACGCACGTTAGTCATGGTGGCGAAGCGTTGTAGCTGCTTGAAGTTAGAAACCGGCAAAATGCCCGGCACGATTTCCACATCAATACCCGTTGCAACACAGCGATCGCGAAAGCGCAGATAGCTTTCAACGTCGAAGAAGAACTGCGTGATCGCGCGGTTAGCACCGGCATCAATTTTACGCTTCAGGTTAATCAGATCAGCCTGCGCGCTTTTCGCTTCGGGATGCACTTCGGGATAGGCCGCGACAGAGATATCGAAATCGCCAACGTCTTTCAGCAGTTCAACCAGATCGGAACCGTACATTTCCGGTTTACCGCTGCCCGGCGGTAAATCCCCGCGCAGTGCCACGATATGACGAATGCCGCTATCCCAGTAATCACGTGCGATCCCCCGCAGCTCATCGCGTGTAGCATCGATGCAGGTCAGATGAGGTGCCGCTTCCAGACCGGTACGATCTTTAATGCCTTTAATGATGCTGTGCGTACGATCGCGCTCGCCCGAGTTGGCGCCGTAGGTCACGGAGACGAATTTAGGTTTCAGGCTGCTCAGTCGATCAATTGAGCTCCACAGAGTTTCTTCCATTTCGCTGGTACGTGGCGGGAAAAATTCGAAAGAGACATTAATTTGCCCATTCAGCTCAGCCAGGCTCTGGTTCAACGCTTCGCGTTGATTGGCGTGAAAGAAACTCATCCTGATTACCTCGTCATCACATATCGGTTATTTTGCGGACCGTGAACATCCATACGTTTAGACGTCCAGATGCACAAAATGAACGATTAGCGCGCTAGCGTCAACAGAAAATTAATGAACAGGCGTGACAAATCTTCATTCAAGATGAACGCTTTTCATGATGCGTGGGAAAGTCAAAGAAGCAGACGGACGATGCCGTCTGCAAAGTCAGGCAGGTTACAGCAGTTGTGCGAGGCGGTTGATATCCGATTGCAGCGCGCCAGCCGTGACGTCACGGCCCGCGCCCGGTCCACGAATCACCAGTGGATTATCGCGATACCAGCGGCTTTCGATGGCAAACACGTTATCGCACGGCAGCAACGCGGCCAATGGATGCTCTGGACGCACGGCCTCCACACCAACGCGTGCTTTGCCGTTGGCATCAAAACGTGCCACGTAACGCAGTACCAAACCCATCTCCTGCGCCGCTTCCAGACGCTGCAGCATCTGGTCATTCAGCTCGTCGGCGTTTTCGAAGAAGTGATCAATCGACTCCCCTTCGCAAATGGATGGCACCAACGATTCAACCCGCACCTGATCGGGCTCGATATCGTAGCCCGCCTCACGCGCCAGGATCACCAGCTTGCGCATCACATCCTGTCCGGATAAATCAACACGCGGATCCGGTTCGGTCAAGCCTTGTTGCCACGCCTGATCGACCAATTCGCTAAACGGCACCGTGCCGTCAAATTGCAGGAACAGCCAGGACAGCGTGCCAGAGAAAATCCCGCTGATTGATAAAATGCTATCGCCGCTTTCACGCAAATCGCGCACCGTATGATTGACTGGTAAACCGGCGCCCACGGTGGCGTTGTACAACCAATGACGACCGGTTTTGGCGAAAGCATCACGCACCTGACGCCAGCTCTGGCCGCTTGACGCACCGGCAACCTTGTTGGCGCTGATGACGTGGAAGCCGTGACTGGCGAAGTCGTGATACTGCTGCGCCAGCTGCTCGCTGGCGGTGACGTCCAGCACCACTAAATCATCGAACGGGTGCGCACGCATCCACAGGAACAGCGACTCTTCATCACGCTCGACCGCTTCATCATCAAAGAACGCCAACGCGCGGCTGGCTTCCAGACCGTCGTAGCTCAACAAACTGCGGTTGCTGTCTGCGACGCCCGCCAGCACATACTCAAATCCCGTGCGTGCTGACAGTGATTCCTGCTCGCGAGCAAACAACTCCAGCCAGCGTGAACCGATGTTACCTTTACCGAACAGCATCAGGCCAATACGTTTCTCGGCGCGAAACAGCGACTGATGCAGTCCCTGAATCAGATGCTGCGTCGGGCCAACGCGCAGTACCGCCACGATGCTGATGTGATCTTCAGACTGCCAGACAAACTCCACCGGCTGATCTTTGATCTGCTGCCAGAAGCGATGGCTGTGCAGCGGATTACGCGTCACGCCCGCACCCACCAGCGCCACTAGCGCTAAGCCGTCGCGCAATTGCAGATGGCCCGGCAGTGCGGCGTCCTGCAGCAGATTGAAGGCGCTATTCACCACTTCCGAGGTATAACACAGCTGCAGCAGACGACGATCGGGATGAACACCGATTGCCAGCGGACGCAGCTGCGCGCGCTTCAGCAGCAAATCGATCTCTTTCTGCTGCGTTTTGAAATCGTGATTAGCGGGAATCTCAATCTCTATCAGACACACATCATCATGGCTGGTGACGATACGCGCACCGGTGCCGGAGGCCAGCACGCGCTCGATGCGCGTCGAGCCCTGCTCCGGTTGATAGCTGCAACGCAGCTGTAAATCGATATCGCTATTGGATACCGGCTGCAAGGTGCGGGTGTGCAGCACCGGTGCCGCCAGACGCGCCAGTTCGCTGGCTTCATCCAGACGCAGCAGCGGCAGCAGGCACGCATCAGAGACTTTACGTGGATCGGCGCTGTAGACGCCCGCCACATCGCTCCAGATAGTCACGCGACCCACACCCGCCAGCGCACCAATCTGTGTAGCGGAGTAGTCTGAACCGTTACGACCCAGCAATACCGTTTCACCGGCTTCGCTACGGCTGATAAATCCGGTTACCACCAGGCGTTTATGCGGATGCTGCGCCAACAGCGCCTGCAGCAGCGGCCAGGATTTACCTTCATCAACCTGTGGCTGCGCGGCGCGTTCAGCGCGCAGGAAGTCACGCGCATCCAGCCAGGCTGCTTCAATTTCCCGCTGGCTCAACACGGCGGCCATCAAGCGCGCTGACCAGATTTCACCGTGTCCCACCACTTCGGCATACACCGCATCGGTGATGGTGCCATCAAGCAGCGCGGCCAGTCTTTCCAGATCGCGTATAAAGGAAGACGTCAGGGTTTCGGCATATTCAGCAGGCAACAGCGCAGCAATTAACTCGCTGTGAAAACGGCGTAAAGCCTGTTGCACCTGATGGGCAGATAAGCGATCGCTCTGGCTCAATTTCAGCCAGCTGATCAACTGGTTAGTCGTGCTGCCTGCGGCAGAGACCACCATTAAGTCGCCAGGCTGGCTGTAATCCGCCATGATGCTGGCCACGCGTTGATAGCAACGTGCGTCGGCCAGGCTACTGCCACCAAATTTATGCAACTGCTTGATCGGCGTTCCCGCGCCTACTGAACTCGTCATGGTTACTCCTCGGCTGCGATCCGGAATGCATTATCCAGATCGGCAATTAAATCTTCGTGATCTTCAATCCCAACAGAAATACGCAGCAGTGTTTCAGAAATTCCCGCTGCCGCGCGCGCTTCTGCAGACATGCCCGCATGCGTCATGGTCGCGGTATGTGAAATCAAACTCTCTACGCCGCCGAGCGATTCGGCCAGCGTGAACAGCTGCAGCGCTTTCAGGAAGCGGCGCAGGCGAGCCTCATCGGCATCGATTTCGAAACTCAACATGGCACCAAAGCCACGCTGCTGACGTACCGCAAACTCATGTCCGGCATTTTCCGGCAGAGAAGGATGATACAGTTTTTTCACCAGCGGTTGTTGCTTCAGGTAATCAACTATCGCCAGTGCGTTGCGTTGTGCAGCGGCGATACGCGGGGATAATGTACGTAAACCACGCAGCAGCAGGTAGCTATCAAACGCTGCGCCGGTTACGCCAATATTATTCGCCCACCACGCCAGATCGGTGGCCATCGCCGGATCTTTCGAAATCACCGCGCCCGCCACCACATCAGAGTGGCCGTTCAGATATTTGGTGCAGGAGTGAACCACCAAATCGGCACCCAGCGCCAGCGGGTTTTGCAGTGCCGGGCTGAGGAATGTGTTGTCCACCACGCTAATCGCGCCGGCGTCGCGCGCCGCGGCGCAAATGCTGGCAATATCAACCACACGCAGCAGCGGATTGCTTGGGCTCTCAACCAGCACCAGTTTTGGCTTCTCGGCTAACGCCGCGGCCAGCGCCGCTTTATCACCCTGATCAACAAACTTCACGCGATACGCGCCGCGTTTGCTCAGGCTATCGAACAGACGATAGCTGCCGCCGTAGCAATCGTGGGGTGCTACGAGCAAATCGCCTGGCTTCAGGAACACGGTTGTCACCAGATGAATCGCTGACATGCCGGTATTCGTTAATACCGCGCCTGCACCACCTTCTAACTCCGCTAGCGCGCGCTGAACCACATCACGCGTTGGATTACCACGTCGCGAATAGTCATGCGCACGCGGCTCATTGAAGTCGAGAAAGTTATAGGTGCTGGAGAGATGAATCGGTGGGACAACGCAGCCATATTGCTCGTCATCATTCAAACCGCTGCGTACTGCGATGGTTGCCTGTTTGCGCGTCATGGTGCTTACTGTTCCTGAAGAATAAAGAAGAGCAACAGCATAACATTCAGCACATAGACGTCAATACATCTGGACATCTAAATGTCTTTGCGTATAGATTGAGCAAATCATTAATAACCGCTAAAATTGTCCGTCATCGCCTGGTGTTCAGCGCGCTTTCCTTGGCAGAAGCGGTGCTCAAGCATAAAACCTGCAGTTTAAGGGGTCAGGCATCGAAAAATCGGGCATAATCAACGGATTTCCCCATATTCAACTTTTATTGATTAAGGTAACCCATGGCTGAATGGAACGGCGAATATATCAGCCCTTACGCTGAACATGGTAAGAAGAGCGAGCAGGTCAAGAAAATCACAGTTTCTATCCCGCTGAAAGTGCTGAAGATTTTAACAGACGAGCGTACCCGCCGTCAGGTGAATAACCTGCGTCACGCCACCAACAGCGAACTGCTGTGTGAAGCCTTTTTGCATGCTTTCACCGGGCAGCCTCTGCCGAACGATGTTGATCTGCGTAAAGAACGCAGCGATGAGATTCCGGAAGAAGCGAAACAGATTATGCGTGAGATGGGCATCGATCCCGATAGCTGGGAATACTGAAGCCAGAAATAAAAAAACCCAGCCGAAGCTGGGTTTTTTCTTGCATCCGAATCGCGAGGATTCGACGGCAAATAATCTTATTTCTTGGTTGCTGGCACGCTGAAACGCTTGTTGAAGCGATCTACACGGCCACCGGTGTCAGCTACACGCTGCTTACCAGTGTAGAACGGGTGGCATTTGCCGCACACGTCCAGGTTCAGACCAGAAGCCATGGTTGAACGGGTGTTGATCACGTTACCGCAAGAGCAAGTCATGGTTACTGCTTCGTACTTAGGGTGAATACCTTGTTTCATGGGAGAACCTCATAAAAGGCCGTGTCGCTCTCCGTGCCAGGCTCAGCCTGCACAGCACCACACGCGGTTGAACATTAAGTGTATGCTCCGACGAGCGATCTCATCGAAGGCGGCATAGTATACAGAAATTAACCACTTTTAGCAAATCACTGCTGTAGATACCCGCTCAAGGTAGCAACGTGTACACTACTTCTCCTTATTTCTTCGAGCCGGATAGAGATTCCCATGCCCGTTGTTCAGGTTGCCCTGCCCGTTCCGCTACCTCGCCTGTTTGATTACTTGCTGCCGACCGATGCGCCGCAGCCGGTGGCGGGCGCACGCGTGAATGTGCCGTTCGGCAATCGCAAAATGATCGGTATTGTGGTCGGCACGCGTGAGACCAGCGATCTCCCGCTGACGCAGCTCAAGCAGATAGACAGCGTGCTCGACAATCACAGTCTGTTCTCGCCCGCGCTATGGCGCATTTTGCACTGGGCCGCGCACTACTATCATTCGCCGCTGGGTGAAGTGCTCAGCCATGCGCTGCCGGTGCTGCTACGTCAGGGTAAACCCGCGCAGGAAGCGCCGCTGTGGCAATGGGTCATTAATGATGCTGGCCGCGAAGTGGCGATGGAGAGCCTGAAGCGCGCGCCGAAACAGCAGCAAGCGCTGGCGATGCTGCGTCAGCGACCACTGTATCGCCATCAGGTCAGCGAACACGATTTTACCGATGCCGCGCTACAAGCGTTGCGGGCAAAAGGCTTGTGCGAGTTGCGTGAACATACGCCGCAGATGCACGACTGGCGCACCAGCTTTGCCGTAAAAGGTGAACGCCTGCGCCTGAATACCGATCAGGCGATGGCGGTGGGCGCGATGCGTAGTGAAGACGATCACTATGCGCCATGGTTGCTCGCCGGTATTACCGGTTCTGGTAAAACTGAGGTGTATCTCAGCGTGTTAGAGAACGTGCTGGCACGCGGCAAGCAGGCGCTGGTGCTGGTGCCGGAAATTGGACTGACGCCACAAACCATCGCCCGCTTCCGCGAGCGCTTTGATGCGCCGATTGATGTGCTGCACTCGGCACTGAATGATAGCGAACGCCTTGCCGTCTGGCTGCGCGCGCGCAGTGGTGAAACCGCGATTGTTATCGGTACACGTTCAGCATTGTTCACGCCGCTGGCGCGTCCCGGCGTGATCATCATTGATGAAGAGCACGATAGCTCGTACAAACAGCAGGAAGGCTGGCGCTATCAGGCGCGCGATCTGGCGGTGTTCCGCGCTCATGAAGAAGACATTCCGATTGTGATGGGTTCGGCCACGCCCGCGTTGGAAACCCTGCACAACGTGCGCGTGGGCAAATATCGCCAGCTTAATCTCACCAAACGCGCGGGCAATGCCAAACCAGCGCTACAGCAGCTGATCGATCTTAAAGGCCAGCAGCTGAAAGGCGGATTAGCGCCAGCGCTGCTCGGCAAAATGCGCCAGCATCTGCAAGCCGATAATCAGGTATTGCTGTTCCTTAACCGTCGCGGCTTCTCGCCGGCGCTGATGTGCCATGATTGCGGCTGGCTGGCGGAATGTCAGCGCTGCGATAGCTATTACACGCTGCATCAGAACCATCGCCAGCTGCGCTGCCACCATTGTGACAGCCAGCGTCCGCTGCCGAATCAATGCCCGGGCTGTGGTTCAACGCATTTGATGCCGGTTGGTGTGGGCACCGAACAGCTGGAACAGCAGCTTGGCACGCTGTTCCCCGGCGTGCCGGTATCACGTATCGATCGCGACACCACCAGCCGCAAAGGTGCGCTGGAGCAACATCTGGCCGATGTACATCGCGGCGGTGCGCGCATTCTGGTAGGCACGCAAATGCTGGCGAAGGGCCATCACTTCCCGGATGTCACGCTGGTGTCGCTGCTGGATGTTGATGGCGCGCTGTTCTCGGCCGATTTCCGCGCCGCTGAGCGTTTCGCACAGCTGTATACCCAGGTTGCAGGCCGTGCGGGTCGCGCCGGTAAACAGGGCGAAGTGTTGCTGCAAACCCATCATCCAGACCATCCGCTGCTGCAAACTTTGCTGCACCGCGGCTATTTCGCTTTTGCCGATCAAACGCTGCTGGAGCGCCAGTCGGTGCAACTGCCACCGTGGACCAGCCACGCGCTGTTCCGCGCCGAGGATATGGATAATCAACAGGCAGCAGAATTCCTCACTCAACTGCGTAATTTGCTGGAAGCCAGCCCGTTAAAAGATGACGCGATGTGGCTGATGGGGCCGGTTCCGGCATTGGCTCCGAAGCGCAGCGGCCGCTGGCGCTGGCAGCTGCTGTTGCAACATCCTTCACGAAAACGTTTGCAACAGTTGCTGAGCGGATCGCTGCCGCTCATCGCCACGTTGCCCGCCGCGCGCAAAGTGAAATGGACGCTGGATATCGACCCCACCGAGAGTTAAGCCGCGCCACATCTGCGAGCCAGATCGAAAAAAGTCGCACAAGTCACAATTTTTATGCAAATTAAGTAACAACCCGGCACGACCTTGGGTTAACAATAGTGCCGACCCGGTTGAAGCCCGGTAATGTCTGAAAATCAATGCGCTGTACCGCGTCAGGAGTTATACGTTGGACCAGAAGCAACCTTCCACCGCCGCCACCATGAAAGATGTGGCCGAGAAAGCAGGCGTTTCCACCGCCACGGTTTCACGTGCGTTGATGAATCCAGAAAAAGTCTCAGCCGCTACCCGGCTCAAAGTTGAAAAAGCCGTAATTGCCGTGGGCTATGCGCCGCACGGTTTGGCGCGCAATGCTAAACGCGGAGAAACGCAAACCATTCTGGTGATTGTGCCGGACATCTGCGATCCCTTCTTCAGTGAGATCATTCGCGGCGTGGAAGTCACCGCCGCACACGAAGGTTATCTGGTGCTGATTGGCGATTGCGCCCATCAGAATAAACAGGAAAAAACCTTCCTGAATTTAATGCTGACGCGACAAATAGACGGCATGGTGCTGTTAGGTTCACAACTGCCGTTTGACGCTGGCATTGAAGACCAGCGCAACCTGCCGCCCATGGTGATGGGTAACGAATTTGCGCCGGAAATGGCGCTGCCTACGGTCCATATCGATAACCTGACGGCAGCCTTTGAAGCGGTGAATCACCTGCTGCAACTCGGCCACCGCCAAATCGCCTGCATTACCGGGCCAGAACACATTCCGCTAAGTCAGTATCGACTGCAGGGCTACATCCAAGCGCTGCGCCGCAGCAGTATCGCTATCGATCCGACCATGATTGTGCACGGTGACTTCACCTTTGAAGCGGGTGCTAATGCACTGAAACAATTGATGAGTTTGCCGCAGCCGCCGAAAGCGATTTTCTGCCATAGCGATCTGATGGCGCTGGGCGCAATGAACCAGGCGCGCAAACTCGGCATGCGTATTCCGCAGGATCTCTCAGTGGTGGGCTTTGATGATATCGAACTGGCGCAATACTACGATCCGCCGCTAACCACCGTGGCCCAGCCGCGCTTCGCCATTGGCCGTGAAGCTATGCTGCTACTGCTTGATGAATTGCAGGGCAAACGCGTGAATAACGGTTCGCGCCTGCTGGATGCAGAGCTGCGCGTGCGCGGCAGTACGGCACCCGCAGCAAAACGCGAAAAATAACGTATAGAAGCCTGCATTTTCAGCGCATTCTGAAGGCAGACTGTGCTGGTCAAAGTTCCAGCCCTTGCGTAACATGGCGCATTCATTGCCGGGCAATTAACAGCACATTTACATGCCCATTGGCATATTTTTTTGAAGGGTATTAGAACGAAAGTGGCACAGAAAGATTATGTAGGCCGCGGGCGTTCAACAGGGACGCGTCGCAAAAAACCCGCCAGCCGCAGTAAGAAAAGCAAAGGCGGATCAGGCACTTCAAAGCTCATGATGGTACTGGCCGTGGCCGTGCTGGTCACCTTTGCCGGTGGTTTATGGTTCATCTCGCATCATAAGAAAGAAGAGATTGAGGTCATTCCAAATCATAAAGCCAACGGTAACGGCCTGCCGCCGAAGCCCGAAGAGCGCTGGAAGTACATCAAAGAGTTGGAAAATCGCCAAATTACCGTTCCTTCGCCGACTGAGCCTTCAGCCGGTGGCGTGCAGTCACAAACTCAGCTGACCGATGAACAGCGCCAGCTGCTGGAACAGATGCAGGCCGATATGCGCCAGCAGCCTACGCAGCTGAATGAAGTGCCGTGGAACGAACAAACCCCGGCGCAGCGCCAGCAAACGCTGCAGCGTCAGCAGGTGCAACAACAGCAGCAGCAGGTACAACAACAACAGCAGCAGTTGCAACGTCAGCAGCAGCTACAGCAGCAGCAGCAGCAGCGCCAGCAACAGTTGCAGCAACAACAGGCCGCCCGTCAGCAGCAACAGCAAGCTGCACCAATCACGCGCGAGCCAACGCAGCAGACTAAACCGCAGGAAACCGCCAAGGCGAAAGCGGAAGAGAAAGCCTCTTCGCAGCGCTGGATGGTGCAGTGTGGTTCGTTCAAAGGCACCGATCAGGCGGAGTCAGTGCGCGCCGGGTTGGCATTTGAAGGATTTGAGAGCCGTATTACCACCGGCGGTGGCTGGAATCGCGTGGTGATCGGGCCATTTAAAGATCGCAGTAGCGCGGACAGCACGGTCAAACGCTTACACAGTTCCGGTCACGGAAGTTGTATTCCCCTCGCTTTACCTTAAATTCTTTAGGGGTTGAAACTCCCCAATCCTGCCCCATATCTGGTTGCATGATACTCCGCGCCGAGTGCGCGGAGTTCCTTTTCTACTGCAACAAGGGGTCTGCCCGTGACAACAATAGTAAGTGTACGACGCAACGGCCAGGTAGTGATTGGCGGTGATGGCCAGGCTACGCTCGGCAATACCGTAATGAAAGGCAATGTTAAAAAAGTCCGTCGTCTTTACAATGATAAAGTGATCGCCGGTTTTGCTGGCGGTACCGCAGATGCCTTCACCCTGTTTGAACTGTTTGAGCGCAAGCTGGAGATGCACCAGGGCCACCTGGTGAAAGCGGCGGTCGAGCTGGCCAAAGATTGGCGTACCGACCGCATGCTTCGTCGCCTTGAAGCGCTGCTGGCGGTCGCCGACGAAAACGCCTCGCTGATCATCAGCGGCAACGGCGATGTCATCCAGCCGGAAAATGACCTGATTGCCATTGGTTCTGGTGGGCCTTACGCCCAGGCAGCGGCACGCGCGTTGCTGGAAAACACGGACATTGGTGCGCAAGATATCGTTGAAAAGGCGCTGAACATCGCCGGCGATATCTGTATCTACACCAACCACAATATTAACATCGAAGCATTACCGTCTAAGGCGTAAGGATAAAAATCATGTCCGAGATGACTCCACGCGAGATTGTCAGCGAGCTTAACCGCTTTATTATCGGCCAGGACGGTGCAAAGAAGGCGGTCGCGATCGCCCTGCGTAACCGCTGGCGCCGCATGCAGCTCGACGAAGAGCTGCGCCATGAAGTGACGCCAAAAAACATCCTGATGATTGGTCCAACCGGCGTTGGTAAAACCGAAATCGCCCGTCGCTTAGCTAAACTGGCTAACGCACCGTTCATCAAAGTGGAAGCCACCAAATTCACCGAAGTCGGTTACGTCGGCAAAGAGGTTGATTCCATCATTCGCGATCTGACCGATTCTGCCATCAAGATGGTGCGCAGCCAGGCGATCGAGAAGAACAAATACCGTGCCGAAGAGATGGCGGAAGAGCGCATCCTCGATGTGCTGATTCCACCGGCAAAAAATAACTGGGGCCAGGCTGAGCAAGCGGCTGAGCCATCAACAGCGCGTCAGTCATTCCGCAAGAAACTGCGCGAAGGTCAGCTGGACGACAAAGAGATTGAGATCGATCTGGCTGCTTCTTCAGCCGGCGTTGAAATCATGGCGCCTCCGGGCATGGAAGAGATGACCAGCCAGCTGCAATCGATGTTCCAGAACCTCGGTGGACAGAAGCAGAAGCCGCGTAAGCTGAAAATCAAAGAAGCCATGAAGCTGCTGATTGAAGAAGAAGCGGCCAAGCTGGTGAACCCGGAAGAGCTGAAGCAGGATGCCATCGATGCCGTCGAGCAGCACGGCATCGTGTTCATCGACGAAATCGACAAAATCTGTAAGCGCGGCGGCCAGAATGCCGGCGGCCCAGACGTTTCGCGTGAAGGCGTACAGCGCGACCTGCTGCCGCTGGTAGAAGGTTGCACCGTTTCCACCAAGCACGGCATGGTGAAAACTGACCACATTCTGTTTATCGCTTCCGGCGCGTTCCAGGTCGCCAGTCCGTCAGATCTGATTCCCGAACTGCAGGGCCGTCTGCCGATTCGCGTTGAACTGCAGGCGCTGACCGTCAACGACTTCGAGCGCATCCTGACCGAGCCAAACGCCTCGGTTACCGTGCAGTACAAAGCGCTAATGGGCACTGAAGGGGTTAACATCGACTTCACCGAAGATGCAGTGCGTCGTATCGCCGAAGCCGCATGGCAGGTGAACGAAACCACTGAGAACATCGGTGCGCGTCGTCTGCATACCGTTCTGGAGCGTCTGATGGAAGATATCTCCTATGACGCCAGCGATCGTAACGGTGAATCGATCACCATCGATGCCGAGTACGTTGGTAAGCATCTGGATGAGCTGGTGGCCGACGAAGATCTCAGCCGCTTCATTCTGTAAGCTTCACCCGCGAAATCTCTGCCCGGCCACTGTGCCGGGCTTTTTTTTACGCAGGATATTGATGCAACGCTTTTTTTGGCGGTTGATGATTTTGCCAACAATCGCCAGATAGCGATATACTTAGCGCTCCTGTGGCAAACAGACGAAAACCCTCATGAAATACGATACATCTGAACTCTGTGACATCTACCACGAAGCTGTGAATGTTGTTGAACCGCTTTTTTCGAACTTTGGTGGGCGCAGCTCATTCGGTGGTCAAATCACCACAGTGAAATGTTTCGAAGATAACGGCTTACTCTACGATTTGCTGGAAGAGAACGGTCGGGGTCGCGTATTGCTGGTGGACGGCGGCGGTTCGGTTCGTCGCGCACTGGTCGATGCTCAGCTGGCGAGTCTGGCGGCGCAAAATGAGTGGGAAGGCATCGTGGTTTACGGCTCGGTACGTCAGGTTGACGACCTTGAAGAGCTGGAAATCGGCATTCAGGCGATCGCGGCGATTCCGGTGGGTGCAGCAGGTGAAGGCATTGGCGAAAGTGATGTGCGCGTTAACTTCGGCGGCGTGACCTTCTTCTCTGGCGACCATCTGTATGCCGATAATACTGGCATCATCCTGTCTGAAGACGCACTCGACATCGAGTAAGTCGCAACAAAAACGGGTGCCGCGGCACCCGTTGGTTTAAGCATTGACGCTTAAACTTCTTCCATTTTTCCCAGCAGTGCCCGCAGACGATCCTGCCAGACGTGCTGCTCTTCTTTCAGATGTTGATTTTCACGCACCAGTGCATCCTGGTTGCCTGAAGCCTGGCTGACTTCGTTTTTCAGCGTATTGTTTTGCTCTTTCAGCTCTTCAATTTCCATCTGCAGCAGAGTGATGGTATCAATCGCCTGCTGTACTTTCGCTTCCAGTTTCTCGAACACTTCAAATGACATCTTTCTGACCTCTCCTAAATCTTGCAAGGCGTTGATGGGGCTAATGCATGCCTTATGATGGTGCGCTCAGCCACGATGACTCGATTGTATGTAGCCAAACCCAGCAAGTCCAGCGGCACAAGGCTTGCGGGGGTAGTCTGTAACACTTTTCAGTCAATGCCTAAAAAAATGCGCATCTTCGCGCATCTGTGTGCGCGATCACGTCACCATCAACCCGCAAAGCCGTCTTAATGGGCCTTAAAGAAACGCAAAAGACGCGAAAACGCGCATTTTTATGACGCAGTACACAGTTTTCAATTTCGCTATTTCTCGTTTATGCTCGTTAACGATAAATTCACATCAACCCTACATTAAAAGCTGGGCGACTCATGGATGAGAACAAAAACTGATAAAATTTAACCTCGCTTCAGGAATGCCATTATGAGTCAAACAACTAACACACTAACAGGTCAGTGCATCGCCGAATTTATCGGCACCGGTTTGATCATCTTTTTTGGTGCAGGCTGCGTTGCCGCACTGAAATTGGCCGGTGCTGCGTTCGGTCAGTGGGAAATTTGTATTATCTGGGGTTTAGCCGTATCCATGGCCGTCTATCTTAGCGCGGGCGTTTCTGGCGGGCATCTTAACCCTGCCGTCACTATCGCGCTGTGCCTGTTCGCTAACTTTGAAGGTCGTAAAGTCGTCCCGTATATCCTGGCGCAGGTTGCCGGCGCGTTCTGCGCTGCCGCGTTGGTTTACGGTCTTTACTACAATTTGTTCGTGGATTTTGAAACCAGCCACCAGATGGTACGCGGTAGCGTCGAAAGCCTTGATCTGGCCGGTATCTTCTCTACCTATCCGAACCCGCACATCAGTGTTGGTCAGGCGTTCCTGGTAGAGATGGTGATTACCGCCGTATTGATGGGCGTTATCATGGCGCTGACCGATGATGGCAACGGCGTACCACGTGGTCCACTGGCACCGTTGTTGATCGGTCTGTTAGTTGCCATTATCGGTGGTGCAATGGGCCCACTCACCGGCTTCGCACTTAACCCGGCGCGTGACTTCGGTCCAAAACTGTTCGCCTTCTTCGCTGGCTGGGGCAACGTCGCCTTCACCGGTGGCAAAGATATTCCTTATTTCCTGGTTCCGATTTTTGGCCCGCTGGTCGGTGCTTGCCTCGGAGCCTTTGGCTACCGCTCACTGATTGGCCGTCATCTGCCAGTAAACATCGCGGAAGCCAGCACAGCAGAAAAACCGGTTGCGCGCGCTCAGCAGCGTAAAGCGTAAGTTTCATCGATACCACATCAGGAAAGCACAATGACTACTGATAAAAAATATATTGTTGCACTCGATCAGGGCACAACCAGCTCACGCGCCGTGGTGCTTGATCATGATGCCAACATCGTTGCGGTTTCTCAGCGCGAATTTACTCAGATCTACCCGAAAGCGGGTTGGGTTGAACATGACCCAATGGATATCTGGGCGTCACAAAGCTCAACACTGGTTGAAGTGCTGGCCCACGCCGACATTAACTCGGATCAAATCGCGGCGATTGGTATCACCAACCAGCGTGAAACCGCCATCGTGTGGGATAAAGAGAGCGGCAAGCCAATCTACAACGCCATCGTCTGGCAGGATCCGCGCACCGCAGATTACTGTAACAAGCTGAAGAAAGAGGGCCTGGAAGAGTATATCCAGCACACCACCGGTTTGGTGATTAACCCGTACTTCTCCGGCACCAAAGTGAAGTGGATTCTCGACCACGTTGAAGGCGCGCGTGAGCGTGCAAAACGCGGCGAACTGCTGTTCGGTACCGTTGATACCTGGCTGATTTGGAAAATGACGCAGGGACGTGTACACGTCACCGATCACACCAACGCCTCACGTACCATGATGTACAACATCCACAAGCTGGAGTGGGATGAGCGCATGCTGGAGATCCTCGATATCCCGCGTGAAATGCTGCCAGAAGTGAAAGGCTCTTCTGAAGTGTACGGCCAGACCAACATTGGTGGTAAAGGCGGTACGCGTATTCCAATCGCGGGTATTGCCGGTGACCAGCAGGCGGCGCTGTATGGCCAGCTGTGCGTACAACCGGGTATGGCGAAAAACACTTACGGCACCGGCTGCTTTATGCTGATGAACACCGGCACCGAAGCCGTGACCTCAACGCACGGCCTGCTGACCACCATCGCTTGCGGTCCGCGCGGCGAAGTGAACTATGCGCTGGAAGGTGCGGTGTTTATCGGTGGTGCGTCGATTCAGTGGCTGCGCGATGAGATGAAACTGATCAGTGATTCCACTGACTCTGAATACTTTGCGTTGAAAGTGAAAGACAGCAATGGCGTCTACATGGTGCCTGCCTTCACCGGCTTGGGTGCACCTTACTGGGACCCGTATGCACGCGGCGCGATTTTCGGTCTGACGCGCGGTGCTAACGCTAACCACATCATCCGTGCCACGCTGGAATCGATTGCTTACCAGACGCGTGACGTACTGGAAGCGATGCAAAACGATGCGGGCACGCGTCTGCAATCGCTGCGTGTTGATGGCGGTGCGGTAGCCAACAACTTCCTGATGCAGTTCCAGTCAGACATTCTCGGCACCCGCGTTGAGCGTCCGGAAGTGCGTGAAGTCACCGCGTTGGGTGCAGCGTACCTGGCTGGCTTAGCCGTCGGCTTCTGGGGCGACCTGGAAGAAGTCCGTGCTAAAGCGGTGATTGAGCGTGAGTTCCGCCCAAGCATCGAAACCACCGAACGTAACGTGCGTTACGCAGGCTGGAAGAAAGCCGTCGCTCGCGCCAAAGCGTGGGAAGACGAAGAGTAAAATCCTGCTGACCCGCGGCACCCTGCCGCGGGTTTTCCCCCGTCACGCTTCCCCGCTGTGTTAAACTGCCTGCCTGTTTTTTGTCAGGTGCAACCATGAAACGAGAACTCGCGATTGAATTTTCCCGCGTGACCGAAGCCGCCGCTCTGGCGGGCTATCACTGGTTAGGACGCGGCGATAAAAATGCGGCCGACGGCGCAGCCGTTCACGCCATGCGCATTATGCTCAACACTATCGATATCGACGGCCAGATTGTGATTGGCGAAGGCGAAATCGACGAAGCGCCGATGCTGTATATCGGTGAAAAAGTCGGTACCGGTCGCGGCGACGCGGTGGATATCGCCGTTGATCCGATTGAAGGCACGCGCATGACGGCGATGGGCCAGGCCAATGCGCTGGCGGTGCTGGCGGTGGGCGATAAGGGCAGTTTCCTGCACGCACCTGATATGTACATGGAAAAGCTGATTGTCGGGCCAGGCGCGCGCGGCGCCATCGACCTCAATCTGCCGCTTGATATCAATCTGAAAAACATCGCGCTGGCATTAGGCAAACCGCTTAGCCAGTTAACGGTGTCGATTTTGGCCAAGCCACGCCACGATGCGGTGATAGCCCAGCTGCAGCAGCTTGGCGTGCGCGTGTTCTCCTTCCCGGATGGCGACGTCGCGGCCTCGATTCTAACCTGTATGCCGGATAGCGAAGTCGATGTGATGTACGGCATCGGCGGCGCACCGGAAGGTGTGGTGTCGGCGGCGGTGATCCGTGCGATGGATGGCGACATGCAGGCGCGCTTGCTGGCGCGTCACGTGGTGAAAGGCGATAGCGAAGAGAATCGTCGCCTGGGTGAGAATGAGCTGCAGCGCTGCGCTGAGATGGGTATTGAGGCCGGTCAGGTACTGAAGCTGGATCAGATGGCGCGCAACGATAACGTGATCTTCGCCGCTACCGGCATCACCACCGGCGATTTGCTAAAAGGCATCACGCGTAATGGCAACATTGCCACCAGCGAAACGCTACTGGTGCGCGGCAAATCGCGCACCATTCGCCGCATCCAATCGATCCATTATCTGGATCGCAAAGACGCGGCGCTACATCAATTTATCCTGTAATCGCCTGATTGCCGCTCTCCGGATGACGTGAGAGCGGCCACCAGCACAGCAGCATCACCAGCGACGTCACAAACATCAGCATGCCCAGGCTGGATTGGTCGTGCTGTGGCAACATCGCAGAAAGCCACGCCACCACGCCAGAGCCCAGGTTCTGCAAACCGCCGATGAGTGCACCGGCGCTGCCCGCCAGCCACGCATACGGCTCCATCGCGCCCGACGTTGCCAGTGGAAACAGCATGCCCGCGCCAAAAAAGAACAGCGCAGCCGGCACCAGCAGCGTCCAGATATTCATTACGCCAAACCAGGCGGGAACCCACATCAACAAGCCCGCCAACAGGCAGCTGTTCACGCCGTACCACATCAGCGTGTGCCAGGATTTCTGTTCGCGTCCGGCAAACCAGGCACCAAAGAACGCCGCAGGAATCGGCAGGATGAACAGAATGCTGACGGTCAATCCATCCAGCCCCAACACGCCGCCCATCAGCACGCCGCAGCTGGCTTCAAACACTGCGATGCCCGCCAGTGCGCCAATCAGCAGCAGCAGGTAGCGCACGAAATTGCCGTCACTCAGTAACGTGGCATAACGCTTCAGGAACGGTGTAGCAGGCGTGTCGGCAGGACGGGTTTCCGGCAACCAGCGTGCCATCGATGCGGTAACGCCGACGCACAGCAGCAGCAGGAAGGCAAAACAGGCGTGCCAGCCAAACAGATGCGTTAGCAGCGCACCAATCACCGGTGCCAGCAGCGGGCTCACCAGAATGCCCATATTAAGCAGGCTGTTCGCCTGGCGCAGGGCGATGCCGGAGTAGAGATCGCGCGGCATGGTACGCGCCATCACGCCCGCTACGCCGGTGCCTAAACCTTGCACCGCGCTGCCGAGTACCAGAATATCGAGCGAGGGCGCGAACATGGCGATCAACGCGCCGACGGCAAAGATCGTCATGCCAATCAGGATCACCGGACGTCGGCCAAAACTGTCCGAGAGTGGGCCGTAGATCAACTGCGATCCGCCGTAGGTCATCAGATAGGCGCCCATCACCTGCTGGATCGCCCCACTGCGCACATTGAGCGTTTCGGCCATGTTGGCCATCGCTGGCACATAGATGGTTTGCGCCATCTGCCCAACCGCCACCAGCACGATCAGCATGAATAACAGAAAGCGATTTTGCGTTTTACTTATCAACATGGAACAAAATGTCTGCCTGAGAAACAAAGAATAAGCAGCACAAAAAAGGCCGCCTCGGATTTATGGCGGCAAAAATATCAGGATTCAGTGACAAATCGAGAGGCGCAGGCAAAGCGGTATGTCTTAAGCCGTCAAGCTGAGAGTCCAGATTGTAAACCGTCCGCTACAGTTGCTGATCTGTGCGCTGGGTTTGTCGCTGAGAGCCCTTTGCCCGAGCATGGACTGGAAATCCGTTAGGCCGATAGCGATGATGTACCTACACAATCAAGATTAAGGAGCCAACATGGCAGAGTGGATCAATGCTGAAGTTAAAGAAGTAAAGAACTGGACCGATGCACTGTTCAGCCTGCGCGTTGAAGCGCCTATCGATGCCTTTACGGCGGGTCAGTTTGCCAAGTTGGCACTGGAGATTGACGGCGAGCGCGTGCAACGTGCCTATTCCTACGTCAACGCGCCGCAGGATCCGTTGCTGGAGTTTTATCTGGTCACCGTACCGGAAGGCAAACTGAGCCCACGCTTGCAGGCGCTGCAGCCCGGCGAGCAGGTGATGATCACCAAAGAGGCGGCGGGTTTCTTTGTGCTCGACGAAATTCCAGACTGCCAAACGCTGTGGATGCTGGCGACCGGCACGGCAATCGGTCCCTATTTATCGATTCTGCAACAGGGGGACGATCTGGATCGTTTCGACAATATTGTGTTGGTGCACGCCGCGCGTTTTGCCGATGACCTGAGTTTTCTGCCCTTGATGCAGGCCTTGCAGCAGCGCTATCAGGGCAAGTTACATATTCAAACGGTGGTGAGTCGCGAAGAGATTGCCGGTTCACTGCACGGTCGCGTCCCGCAGCTGATTGAAAGTGGTGAACTGGAACGCGCAGTCGGCTTGCCGCTGACGGCAGAAACCAGCCATGTGATGCTGTGTGGTAACCCGCAGATGGTGCGCGATACTCAGCAACTGTTGAAAGATACGCGAGAGATGCGCAAGCATTTCAAACGTAAACCCGGCCATATGACCAGCGAGCATTACTGGTAATGGGCGCGGGGCGAAGAATCTGAGATTTTTCCCAGTGCGGGTTTTGACTTTGCCCGGTAAAAACCGTTCTAATCGTGGGCTAAGTGAATGATTTAGGGCCGAAGCAATGAACAACCTGCCAGTCGCGCTGCTGCTTGGCCTCGCACTGACATTTCCCGCCTGGGCGGATGATGCGCCTGCACTGGATCGTAGCGATCATCTGCCTGCTGCGCCTTATCTGCTTGCGGGTGCGCCAACGTTTGATATGACCGTTGCTCAGTTCCGTGAGAAGTACAACGCGGTTAATCCCGATCAACAGCTGCAGGAATATCGCGCCATCGATAATCGCGGCGATAAAAGCAATCTGACGCGTGCCGCCAGCAAAATCAGTGAAACCTTGTATGCTTCCACCGCGCTGGAGCAAGGTACCGGCAAAATCAAAACGCTGCAGATCACCTGGTTGCCGGTTCCCGGCCCCGATCTGAAAGCCGCTCAGGCACGCGCCATGGATTATATGACCGCCCTGCTGCGCTTCTTCATCCCAGGCTTGTCGCCCGAAGAGGGGCGTAAAAAGCTTGATTCGTTGTTGAGCGCCGGGAAAGGCGCGCGCTATTTTGCCCGCACCGAAGGTGCATTGCGTTTCGTGGTGGCGGACAACGGTGATAAGGGTTTGACCTTCGCCGTTGAGCCGATAAAACTGGCGCTCGCTACGCCCTGATCGCACCGGCAAAAATGACGAAAAGCAAAGCCAGCAATCCATTTGATCTCTATACTGTCTCGCAGACATCGCTGCCCGATGGCAGCGCTATTTCATGAATCGCGTTATGCGGAGGAAAGAATGCGACATCCACTGGTTATGGGTAACTGGAAACTGAACGGTAGCAAGCAGATCACCAAAGAGCTGATTGAAGGCCTGCGCAAAGAGCTGTCTGGTGTTGATGGTTGTGGCGTCGCGATTGCACCGCCAGCCATCTATCTGGACCTGGCAAAACACGCCATTTCCGGTAGCCACATTGCTCTGGGTGCTCAGAACGTTGACGTTAATCTGTCTGGCGCATTCACTGGCGAAACTTCCGCAGACATGTTGAAAGACGTTGGCGCGAAATACATCATCATCGGCCACTCTGAGCGCCGCACCTACCATAAAGAGAGCGACGAGTTCATCGCGAAGAAATTTGCCGTAGTGAAAGAAGCTGGCCTGGTGCCGGTTCTGTGCATCGGTGAAACTGACGCAGAAAACGAAGCGGGCAAAACTGAAGAAGTGTGCGCACGTCAGATCGACGCCGTGCTGGAAACGCAGGGCGCTGCAGCGTTCGAAGGCGCGGTTATCGCTTACGAGCCAGTTTGGGCGATCGGTACCGGCAAATCAGCCACTCCAGCGCAGGCGCAGGCCGTGCACAAATTCATTCGTGACCACATCGCGAAGAAAGATGCTGCTATCGCACAGCAAGTGATCATTCAGTACGGCGGCTCGGTAAACGACAAAAACGCCGCTGAGCTGTTCACCCAGCCCGATATTGATGGCGCACTGGTTGGCGGCGCTTCACTGAAAGCAGATGCTTTCGCAGTGATCGTGAAAGCGGCGGCAGCTGCGAAAAACGCGTAACGTAACGTTTTCGATGCAGAAAAAGGCGGCTGATTAGCCGCCTTTTTTATTGGCCGCCATTCAAGGCGATCCTGCGAAAAAGCGTTAGTGCGCCAAAATCCCACAGTTATGATCCTGCAACTCTTCCGCCGAGCCGCTGTTCAGTTTGAGCCAGTTACGTTCCAACGCCAGCAGGGCTAAGCGACCATCCGGCAGCTGCGCCAGCGCCAGACCATATTTCCCCATCTCCGTGCGCGCATACGGGATTTCATTCGCCAGACGGATAAACGCACTCTGCTCCGCCAGTTCTGTCGTTGAAAGCGTGCGCACCCAATAACGATGCTTGCGCAGCGTTTCGCTTTGCCATTGCGCATTAAGCTTTGGTGCCAGTGCATCGAGTTGCTGACGCACATCCGACCGCAGACAAGAGATATGAATATGCAGCTGATTCTGGGTACGCCCATATTGGGCATTGATTGCCAGCGACAGCGCGCTATCTGGGATCGGCGCGCCGAGCTTCTGCACCAGTAATGCACGCTGTTGCCAGGCTTCGGCAAAAAGATTCGGCGTAACGGGCTCAAGAATGATGGGACTTTCCATGCCGGTGATTTTTTCGATCGGCATCAGCAGATACTGCAACGGACCGTTGAGATCTTTCAGCGTGACGTATCCCTGCGCGCGGTTCACCTGCTGGCAAGGTGCAGGTTTGCCATTCGCCGCCATATTTGGCACACACTTTTCACTGATGATCTGCCACAAGGCGTTGGAATTTTTCTGGAAATGGATGGCGCAGGCAATCAGTCCGACAATGAGCAGCACCAATAACACGGTAAGTAACTTCAGGGTACGACGACTGCCCTGCATAGCCCGAATCCTCTGTTCATCACCTGCCAGCATCCTCGCCTGGCAGGTGATGAAAGTCACGGATTAATCCGTATTGCCTTCCATTAGGCATAAAAAAACGGCCAGCATTATCGCTGGCCGTTTCTGGAGTCGTTAAGGTTTCATCACCTGATCATAGCTGCCGCCATCAGCGAAGTGGGTTTTCTGGGCTTGTGTCCAGCCACCAAACTTGCTGTCGATGGTGAACAGTTTCACCGGCGCGAATTTATTCGCAAACTTCTTGGCTACCGTTTCGTCACGTGGACGGTAGAAGTTCTCTGCGGCAATGGTCTGGCCTTCCGGCGAATAGAGATACTTGAGGTAATCTTCGGCCACTTTACGGGTGCCCTGCTCGTCGACCACTTTATCCACCACCGAAACCGTTGGCTCTGCCAGAATCGATTCGCTTGGGGTGACAATTTCAAACTTGTCTTTACCCAGCTTATCCACCGCCAGATAGGCTTCGTTTTCCCACGCAATCAGCACATCACCAATTCCACGTTCTACGAAGGTATTAGTCGCACCACGTGCGCCGGAATCCTGTACTTCAACGTTCTTAAACAGCGATTTCACGTAAGCCAGGGCTTTAGCCTGATCGCCACTGTTTTGATCCAGTGCCCAACCCCATGCAGCTAAATAGTTCCAGCGTGCGCCGCCCGACGTTTTCGGGTTTGGCGTGATAACGGAAACGCCTGGTTTGATCAGATCTGGCCAATCATGAATGCCTTTGGGGTTGCCTTTGCGCACCAGGAACACGATGGTCGAGGTGTATGGCGCGGAGTTGTCCGGCAGGCGTTTAATCCAATCTTTATTGATACGACCACGGTCAGCAATAGCATCCACATCGGATTGCAACGCCAGCGTAACCACATCAGCACGGATGCCATTGATCACGGAGGTCGCTTGTTTACCCGATCCGCCGTGCGACTGGCGAATCACCACGTTGTCGCCGGTTTCCTGCTTGTAGTGCGCGCTAAATGCTTTGTTGTACTGCTCGTACAGCTCACGGGTAGGATCGTAAGAGACGTTTAACAGCTGAATATCCTTTGCCAGAACACTGGTTGAAGCCAGTAACAGGGTGACTCCAATACTCCACTTATTCATTGCTTGCTCTCCCGAGGTCGTTATAGAACAAGACTGACACAAACTTATCCATGGATTAAAGAATTAAAAATAAGCTGTTATAACCGTGTGGAATATGTGCAGGTATAAAAAAGCGCGAATCTCATCGCGCCTTAGTGCTGAATGATTAGTAGAGTTTTTTCGCGGTATCGAGCCAGTCACGTTTGAACGGACGCTTCATGTTTTCAATTGCGTCGATGATGTCGTGATGCACCATCTTCTCGTTCTGAATACCGACGCAACGCCCGCCATAACCTTGCAGCAGCAGCTCAATAGAGTAAGAACCCATGCGCGAGGCGAGGATGCGGTCATAAGCACAAGGTGCGCCGCCACGCTGAATATGACCCAGCACAGTCGCGCGGGTTTCACGTTTGGTTTCAGCTTCAATGAAGTGAGCCAGATCGTCGATATCACAGATGTGCTCGGTGATCGCCACAATGGCGTGTTTTTTGCCTTTGGCGATGCCCGCCTTAATCTCGGAAACCAGCTCTTCACGGGTATACGGGATTTCTGGCAACACGATGAATTCACAACCGCCGGCAATGGCTGCCGCCAGCGTTAAATCGCCGCAATAACGGCCCATCACTTCGACGATGGAGATACGCTGATGAGAAGATGAGGTGTCACGCAGGCGGTCAATCGCTTCAACCACGGTTTCCAGCGCAGTGAAATAACCGATGGTGTAATCGGTGCCCGCCACGTCGTTATCGATGGTGCCCGGTAAGCCAATGCACGGGAAGCCCATTTCGGTCAGGCGCTTCGCACCCATGTAGGAACCATCACCGCCGATAACCACCAGCGCATCGATACCGCGCTTTTTCATGTTATCAATCGCGGTCTGGCGCACTTCATCGTTACGGAATTCTGGGAAGCGTGCGGAGCCGAGGAAAGTGCCGCCACGGTTGATCATGTCTGACACGCTGTAGCGGTCGAGGTTAATCATGCGATCTTCGTACAATCCCAGATAGCCGTCGTAAATACCAAAAACTTCCAGTCCTTCACTCAGCGCGGAACGTACAACTCCGCGAATGGCTGCGTTCATGCCTGGGGCGTCGCCGCCGCTGGTCAATACTCCGATTTTTTTGATCATGACAACCTCTGGATTGTTCAAAAACTAAGGATTATTCCTGCCATGTGTCCGGCGTGGACCAGCTCGCGATCGCATGGCTTAATAGTTGCAGAATAGTATATCAAAGGCTTGATGCTGAATTGATTCAGGTCAGACAAGTTTTCTCTAATTTTTTACAGAGTTGTTAGCGTTACGTCACTTTTTTTGTGTAATTGCATGATTTTAAATCGCTAACCTTGAAAAAAGCCGTGTTGATTGCTCGGTACAACAGAGCAGGGATCTTGATGGATAATCACGTCTGAACCGGGAAACTTCTTTAGTAACGCCTGCTCAATTTGATCCGCCACCTGATGCGCCTGCACCAACGGTAACTGATCTTCCATCTCCAGATGCAACTGGATGAAACGTGTGGGGCCTGATTGTCGTGTGCGTAGCGCATGCGCGCCGCGTACGCCAGGCCAGTTGGTCACCACGTTAATAATCTCCTGCGTTTCATGCTCAGGCAGTACGCGGTCTAACAGCGCCTGCACGGCCTCATAACCCATCCGCAAGGCGTTGTAGAGAATATAAACGCCAATGCCGAGCGCGAACAAAGCATCCGCCCGTACAAAACCATAGCTGCTCAAACCGAGTGCAACCAATATTGCGCCGTTCATCACCACATCAGATTGATAGTGCAGCATGTCCGCACGAATCGCCTGACTTCGTGTGCGACGCACCACCCAACGCTGAAAGGCAACCAACGTCAGGGTGGAAAATAGCGCAATCACCGTCACCACAATGCCCACCAGCGGGGCATGCAAGGTTTCGGGCGATGCCAGATGCTGAATGCCGGTGAGAAACAGAAACAGCGCCGATCCGGAGATAAACATGCTCTGTGCCAGTGCGGCGAGTGATTCCGCTTTACCGTGGCCGAAGGTGTGATCATCATCGGCTGGCTGCAGCGAATAGCGCACCACCAGCAAGTTTGTAAGTGAAGCGGCGATATCCACTAAGGAATCCACCAACGCCGCCAACATGCTGACTGAACCGGTATGCCACCAGGCAAATATTTTCACAATTAACAGCACCGTGGCCAGCGTGGTCGCCGCCAGCGCCGCCCGATTGACTAACTTTGCATAGGAAGAATCCATGCCATGCCTCGCAGGTCGCACATATCAAAGGTACGGCCTTTTCGTCGTAAGATGGCTAAACCTTATCATCGGCAGAAGTGTGCTGCATGGTTGAATTTTAAGGCAATGATGTTAGAGAGAAATAACAGGCAAAAAAAACCCCCGCATCATGCGGGGGAAGACAGGGATGGTGTCTATGGCAAGGAAAACAGGGATACTATGTTACTGGTTACTGCTGGTACTACTCACTGCTTGCAGCGGTGATGATGGCTGCAATCCTGAGAGTCGACGAACTTCAGCCAATCGTCGCTCATAATTCTTCTGCAATGTCGCTTGCTGTGCAGGCGTTAGCAGGTGGTACATCTGATTACGAACCCGAGCCATCTCGACTTGCTGCTCTACTGCTGCGCGGGCTTGTTTCTCTGCCTGCTGTCGGATAGCCGATTCATTAAATTTGTCTGCAATGACAAGGTCATGCATAGTTTCTATATCTTGAACGCTGATTGCTGGGCGTTCGTGTCGCGCTTGCTGCATCAGGTCTCGCATCTGTTGCCGCTGTTGTTCAGTCAGCTCAATGCCATCGAACATGTAGCTTTGCGGATTTTGCGTCATACTGCCTGTCGTCAATCCGCTGTTCTGATGCATCTCGTCAATCGTCGTCGTGTCTGCTGCTTCGGCGCTGGCGTGACTGAGAACCATCGCTGAGGCAATGACGACGGCGGTTAAGTAGCGCATCGTTAACTCCCAGTTCGTTCCGTTTTGCGATTCAACGAGAGCCAGTGTACGGCGGTGGCTGCAAACATCCGTCAGGGGGTGTAAAACTACGTAAAGCGTTGGATTGCAAGTCAAGGAACACGGTATTTTGCCTGCGGAGGGCAATAAAAAATGAATAAAATCCTGTTGGTTGATGACGACCGCGAATTAACTTCGCTGCTTAAAGAACTGCTTGAGATGGAAGGTTTTGAAGTCATTGTGGCAAGCGATGGTGAGCAGGCGCTTAACCTGTTAGACAACACCGTGGACTTGCTTTTACTTGATGTGATGATGCCGAAGAAGAACGGTATCGACACGTTGAAAGAACTACGCCAACAGCACCAAACTCCGGTCATTATGCTGACTGCACGTGGCAGCGAACTGGACCGCGTTCTCGGCCTTGAACTCGGCGCGGACGACTATCTGCCGAAACCGTTTAACGATCGCGAACTGGTGGCGCGTATCCGTGCCATTTTGCGCCGTTCAAACTGGAGCGAGCAGCAGCAACAGCACGACAACAGTTCGCCAACGTTGGAAGTGGATTGCCTGCGCCTGAATCCAGGTCGTCAGGAAGCCAGCTTCGATAGTGAAACGTTGGATCTCACCGGCACCGAATTCACTCTGCTCTATTTGCTGGCACAGCATCTGGGTCAGGTGGTATCACGTGAGCATCTTAGTCAGGAAGTGTTAGGCAAACGTCTGACACCGTTTGACCGTGCTATCGATATGCACATTTCTAACCTGCGTCGTAAATTGCCGGAACGTCGTGATGGTCATCCGTGGTTTAAAACCCTGCGCGGACGCGGCTATCTGATGGTTTCGGTATCATGATAGGAAGTTTAACTACTCGCATCTTCGCCATCTTCTGGCTCACGCTAGCGTTGGTGTTGATGCTGGTTTTAATGGTACCCAAACTCGATTCGCGCCAGATGACAGCGTTACTGGAAAGCGAGCAGCGTCAGGGCACCATGATTGAACAGCACGTTGAAGCGGAATTGTCTCAGGATCCACCGAACGACTTGATGTGGTGGCGTCGGCTGTTCCGCTCCATCGATAAATGGGCACCGCCCGGCCAGCGTTTACTCTTGGTTACCAGCGAAGGCCGCGTGATTGGCGCGCAGCACAACGAAATGCAGATCATTCGCAACTTCATTGGCCAGTCTGATAATGCCGATCATCCGCAGAAGAAGAAGTATGGTCGCGTTGAGATGGTGGGCCCCTTCGCCGTCCGCGATGGCGAAGACAACTATCAGCTCTATCTGATTCGTCCTGCTACCAGCTCGCAACTCGACTTCGTCAATCTGCTGTTTGATCGTCCGCTGCTATTGCTGATTGTCACCATGCTGATTAGCTCGCCGCTGCTGCTGTGGCTGGCATGGAGTCTGGCGCGTCCGGCGCGCAAACTGAAATATGCTGCGGATGAAGTGGCGAGCGGCAATTTACGTCAGCATCCGGAACTGGAATCAGGGCCGCAGGAATTCCTGGCCGCGGGTTCCAGTTTCAACCAAATGGTGAGCGCGCTCGAACGCATGATGACTGCGCAGCAGCGCTTGCTGTCTGACATCAGTCATGAATTACGGACGCCGTTAACCCGCTTGCAGTTGGCAACAGCGCTGCTGCGTCGTCGTAATGGTGAAGGCAAAGAGTTACAGCGTATTGAAACTGAAGCGCAGCGCCTTGATGGCATGATTAACGATTTGCTAGTGCTGTCACGCACGCAGCACAACAACGCGCTGGTTAGCGAGGCGATGAAAGCTAATCAGCTGTGGAACGGCGTGCTGGAAGATGCCAAATTTGAAGCCGAGCAGATGGGCAAGCTGATGGATGTACCTTATCCGCCAGGCCCGTGGCCGCTTTATGGGAATCCGCATGCGTTGGAGAGTGCGTTGGAGAATATCGTGCGTAATGCGTTGCGCTATTCAAACTCACACATCAGCGTTAGCTTTTCGGTGGATATTGAAGGCATCACTATCCACGTCGATGATGATGGTCCTGGCGTCAGCCCAGAGGATCGCGAGCAGATATTCCGTCCGTTCTATCGTACTGATGAAGCGCGCGATCGTGAATCAGGCGGCACCGGATTGGGTCTAGCGATTGTTGAAACGGCTGTCCAGCAGCATCGCGGTTGGGTCAAAGCCGATGATAGCCCGTTAGGCGGCTTGCGCCTCACGCTCTGGCTGCCGCTGTACTCCGCACGCCAATAATTTGTTATGCTTCGGCCCTCGTTTCTGGGGGCCTTATGCTAAACATTGTTTTATTTGAACCTGAAATCCCACCTAATACCGGCAACATCATCCGTCTGTGCGCGAATACCGGTTTCCAGTTACACCTTATCGAACCGCTAGGTTTTGCCTGGGATGATAAGCGCCTGCGTCGCGCTGGGCTGGATTACCACGAATATACCGCCTTAAAAAAACACGCAAATTACGCGGCATTTCTGACGTCAGAAGCCCCGCAGCGCCTGTTTGCACTCACCACCAAAGGTACGCCAGCGCACAGCGCGGTGAGCTATCAGAAAGGCGATTATTTGATATTTGGTCCAGAGAGCCGCGGATTACCAGGGGAGATTCTCAATGCACTGCCGGCTGAGCAGAAAATACGTATTCCCATGATGGCGGAAAGCCGCAGCATGAATCTCTCTAATGCGGTGTCTGTCGTGGTCTATGAAGCGTGGCGCCAGCTTGATTATGCTGGCGCACTGATCAAGGGTTAAATGCCGTCGCCATACTCAAAGCCAGCGCCGTTAAAGTGTTGATCCATATCCATCGCCGGTTTATCGCTGGTGGGTTTGCCGACAATGCGCGCTGGCACGCCAGCAGCAGTGGTATGCGGTGGTACGGGCTGAAGAACCACAGAACCCGCCCCGATTTTCGCCCCGCGTCCCACTTCAATGTTACCCAGAATCTTGGCACCCGCGCCAATCATCACGCCTTCACGGATCTTCGGATGGCGATCGCCGCTGGTTTTACCCGTACCGCCCAGCGTCACCGATTGCAAGATTGAAACATCATTTTCAATGATCGCCGTTTCGCCGATGACAATGCCGGTGGCATGGTCAAGCATGATGCCGCGGCCAATGCGCGCCGCCGGGTGAATATCCACGGCAAACGAGACGGAAATTTCGTTCTGCAGATAGACAGCCAGCGCGCGGCGGCCCTCTTTCCACAGCCAATGGCCGATGCGATAAGCCTGCAAGGCGTGGAAGCCTTTCAGATAGAGCAGCGGCGTGGAGTATTTATCAACCGCGGGATCGCGCTGGCGTACAGCCTGAATATCGTAGGCCGCGGAGACAATCATCTCTGGGTCTTCTCGGTAGGCTTCTTCTACGATTTCGCGGATGGCAATGGCTGGCATGATAGGATTCGCCAACTTGTTGGCGAGCATGTAACTGAGCGCGCTACCGAGGTTTTCGTGTTTAAGCAATGTCGCATGGTAAAAGCTGGCCAGCATCGGTTCACAGTCGGCCAGGGCTCTGGCTTCAGCTTTGATATGGTTCCAGACCAGTTCTAACTCTTCAGACGACATTGCTGTATGCTCCCGATAAAAAAAGCGCCTGATGGGGCGCTACAGGTGGTGACGCTGGCGCATCCTGCTTCAGCTTTGGCTGTTTTCGTCCTTCCTTGCACGGCCAAGTAAGGTCAATGCTGCCTCTCGCGCTGATTTTCCGCAATAGAGCACCTGATAAATCTGCTCGGTAATGGGCATTTCTACGCCGACGCGAGCTGCCAATGCTTTGACTTCTTTGGTGTTTCTATAGCCTTCTACAACTTGTCCGATAATGCGTTGCGCCTCGTCTACGCTCTCGCCTTGCCCCAGCATCATGCCAAAACGACGATTGCGCGACTGATTATCGGTACAGGTCAGCACCAAGTCGCCTAAACCGGCCATACCCATAAAGGTGGTGGCATCCGCACCCAACGCGGCGCCAAGACGGCTCATTTCCGTCAGGCCTCGCGTAATCAGCGCGGTACGCGCATTGGCACCAAAGCCAATGCCGTCTGAAATCCCCGCACCAATCGCAATCACATTCTTCACCGCGCCACCTAATTGCACGCCGATGAAATCCTGATTGTTGTAGACGCGGAAACTCTTCCCGCAGTGCAGCTTCTGCTGCAGATCTTCTGCAAACTGCGCGTCGGTAGCTGCCAGTGCAATAGCCGTTGGCATGCCTGCTGCTAGCTCTTTAGCAAAGGTTGGCCCGGAAATCACCGCTAACGGAATCGCATCCCCAAGGATTTCACGCGCCACGTCCTGCAGTAACCGGCCGGTCTCTTTTTCCAGCCCTTTGGTTGCCCAGACAATCCGTGAATCGGCACGCAAATGCGGCTTAAGCTGCGTTAGCACATCACCAAATACATGGCTCGGTACCACAACCAGCAGATCGCGACTGGCGTTAACCACGGTAGCCAAATCGGCTTCAGGAACGAGATTGTCAGGGAAAGGAACATCAGGCAGGAAAGCAGCATTGCAGCGGTCAGCTTGCAGCTGCGCCACGCTTTGTGGATTGTGGCCCCAGAGCAGAACCGGGTGGCCGTTACGGGCCAGCGTAATGGCCAATGCGGTGCCGTACGAGCCGGCACCGATGACGCTAATTGAAGCGTTGAGGTTAGTCATCAGGCATCCTGATGTGGCGCTTCGCCTTCACCTTGCTGCTGCAGATAGTTCATGAACAGCGCATCAAAGTTAACGGGCGCCAGGTTGAGCTGCGGGAAAGTCCCACGAGACACAAGGCTGGTTACGCATTCGCGTGCATAAGGGAACAAAATGTTCGGGCAGTAAGCACCGAGGCAATGTGCCATCTGCGTCCCTTCGATACCGCTGATGGTGAAAATACCCGCCTGCTGTACTTCACACAGGAATGCGGTTTCTTCAGCAACGGTTGCCGTTACGGTAACACGCAGAACGACCTCAAAAACGCCGTCAGCCAGCTGAGAAGAGGCGGTATCCAGGTCCAGCTTCACTTCTGGTTCCCACTCTTTCTGGAAAACCTGAGGTGCATTTGGCGCTTCGTAAGAAACATCTTTGGTGTAAACACGTTGAATCTGGAACTGCATTTCGCTGTTGCTTTGCTCTGACATGTGACTAAATCCTGTGAGTTAAAATTGTCTGACCGAAAAGTTATGCCTGGAGTAAAGGATCAAGTCCCTGACGCCCATCCAGCGCGTAAAGATCATCACAGCCGCCAATGTGCCGCGCATCAATAAAAATCTGCGGCACCGTAGTACGGCCGCTGCGTTGAATCATTTCTTCACGTTTCGCCGCGTTCCCGTCAATGGGAATCTCCTGGAACGACACGCCTTTCTGATCCAACAGCGCCTTTGCACGATGGCAATAAGGACAAGTGACTTTGGTGTAGATCTCTACATTCGCCATACGGTGACCTCTAAGAAGTTATTTACCGCGTACCAGTGGCAGATTTTCACCACTCCAGCCGCTCACGCCATCTTTCAGTACGGAGACTTTTTCAAAACCCGCCGCGCTCAATTTCGCCGCAGATTCACCCGCGCTTTGACCAGTGGCGCAAACTACAATTATGGGTTGTGACTTGTGCTTTTCCAGCTCGCCAAAACTCTCTTTTTTGATGTCTGCTGCCGCTACGTTGATAGCCCCAGAAATGTGTCCTTTGCGGTAATCGTCACGTGAACGAACGTCTACCACCACCGCGTCCTCTTTATTAATCAGGTGGGTTGCTTCACCACGACTGATAGTTTTTACTTTAGAGAACATACCTTTAACGGTGGTCACAATCACGAGAACGAGTAAAGCAACCCATGCCAGACTGAGGATGGGGTGATTGCTTGCAAACTGCATAATTTCTTGCATGAGGGGTAACGACTCCAAACCGGGCTGATAAGCTAAAACAAGGGTTCTGAGTATACCTGCGCCACTTCGCATGTACAGTCGCTAAGGGGACAGAGTTACGATTTGTGCGTCATTTTCCAAAAAAAGTGTTCTAATCGCAAAATTAAGACAAAGTTTATGCCGGTAAGCTCGGTGCAGACATTTTTAGCAAAGTAAAACCCGGCCAGGCCAACTGGTAAGCGGCTGTTCATCGTGGAATAATTATCGACTATGAAGGGAAAAGCGACCGTTACACACACAAGGACCCGTCACAACGGCATCACGTCTCCGTTGTCATTCCGCTGGTCCGAAATCTCCCTCAGTCTGCTTCTGGCGGGCACACTTTTAATGCCTGCTGCCGCTCGCAGCGCGGATGACAACAAAACGCAATTGAAGTCCATTCAACAGGGCATCGCCGAGAAAGAAAAGAGCGTGAAAGCGCAGAAACTGCAGCGCAGTAAACTGTTGGATCAGCTGCAAAGTCAGGAAAAAGTGATTGCGCAGGCCAGCCGTCAGTTGCGTGAAACGCGCAACAGTTTAAGTACCCTCGACGGTGAAATCGCGCAGGTCACCTCCTCGATTTCGCGTTTGGAAAAGCAGCAGGCACAACAAGAAAAACTCCTGGCGCAACAGCTTGATGCCGCCTTCCGTCAGGGACAGCACAATGGTTTACAGTTGCTGCTCGGTGGTGAAGAAGCCCAGCGCAGTGAGCGCATTCTTGCCTATTTCGGCTATCTCAATGCTGCGCGCCAAAAAAATATCGACGATCTTAAGCAAACCCAGCAGCAATTAGCGGAACAGCGACAATCGTTGCAGGGCAAACAGGAACAACAAAAATCGCTGTTAGCCCAGCAACAGACGCAGCAAAGCAAGCTGGAAGTGGCCAGCGCGGCGCGCAAGAAAACGCTCACCGTGCTAGAGAGTTCGCTGGAAAAAGATCAGGCTGACCTGGTTGAAATGCGTGAGAACGAAAGCCGTCTGCAGAGCAAAATTGCTAAGGCAGAGCGTGAAGCGCGTGAACGTGCCGAACGTGAAGCCCGCGAGGCGGAAAAAGTGCGGCAGCGTCAGGCGCAGGCGAAAGCTAAAGGATCAAACTATCAGCCTACGCAGAGTGAACGTGAGCTGATGGCGCGTACCGGTGGATTGGGCAAACCCGGCGGGCAAGCCGTCTGGCCGGTACGTGGACGTATTGAACATCGCTTCGGTGAATCGATGCAGGGCGAATTGCGCTGGAAAGGTTTGGTGGTAGCTGCGCCAGAAGGTACCGAAGTGAAAGCCATCGCTGATGGACGTGTATTAATGGCCGACTGGCTGCAAGGCTACGGTCTGGTTGTAGTACTGGAACACGGTAAAGGTGATATGAGCCTTTATGGTTACAACCAAAGTGCACTGGTGAGCGTAGGTGCTCAGGTGAAGGCAGGACAGCCTATCGCCCTTGTAGGCACCAGTGGCGGCCGCGGCACGCCTTCGCTCTACTTTGAAATCCGACGTCAAGGACAGGCCGTCAATCCACTACCGTGGTTAGGAAGATAAGTTTTGTTTCAACCCTCTAAGCTCTCGGTCGCGTTGTGCGGCCTATTTCTATCACTTTCAGCCCATGCGGGTAAACTCTCCATCGTGATCGACGACTTCGGTTATCGGCCAAAAGAAGAGAATAAGGTGCTGCAGATGCCCACCGCGATTTCAGTTGCGGTCCTGCCAAATGCCCCGCATGCCCGCGAGATGGCCACCAAAGCCCATCAGGGCGGTCGCGAGGTGCTGATTCATCTGCCCATGGCGCCGCTCAGTAAACAGCCGCTGGAGAAAGACACGCTGACGCCAGAGATGAGCAGCACGGAAATCGAACGTATTATTCGTGAAGCCAGTGGCAAAGTGCCCTACGCGGTCGGGCTGAATAATCATATGGGCAGCAAAATGACGTCCAGTCTGTCTGGCATGCAGAAAGTGATGCAGGTGCTTAATCACTACAACTATTACTTTCTCGATAGCATGACGATTGGTAACAGTCAGTCGATTCCGGCAGCGCAAGGCACCAACGTTAAAGTGCTTAAACGTCGTGTGTTTCTTGATGATAGCCAGGATGAAGCTTCCATCCGCACGCAGTTTACCCGTGCTGTGAAACTGGCACAGCGCGATGGTTATGCCATCGCCATTGGTCATCCGCATCCTACGACGGTGCGCGTACTGCAACAGATGTTGCCGACATTGCCAGCAGATATCACATTAGTGCGCCCAAGCCAGTTGCTGAATGAGCGGCTGCATCAGGGGCTCACACCGCCGCCATCCAGGAACCAGCCGGTGCCAAATCCGCGGTTCCGCGCGCCGAGCATGTGTAAGCCAGGTAAACCGTTACCGGCAGTGCCGCAGAGCTATGCTGTTGAGTTGGTCAGTGACAGCATTGCACAAAGCCCATTGTTCAAGCGTTTAGAGTCATTGTTGTAAACGAGTTAAAATGCCAACTGACCTTTAGCGTTAGCCTCAATACGAGGCTGCCGTTTTTTTCGTTATAATCGCGAAATTATTTTCTGCTATGGCTGTCGAATAGCCAGATTCTTTAGGGTAAGCCGTATTAATGAAAAAGCGTTGGAAAATAAATCTAATTAACACCGTGCTGAGTTTGCATGCCAAACTGAGCCAAATCGATAAGAATAAGTCTCCGCTGAGCTCGACGCATGAGTTCGAGCGTATCGTTATTTTTTCGACGACGGCATTAGGTGACTTGCTGTTTAACACACCTGCAATTAAAGCGATTAAGCGCCGTTATCCATCCGCTAAAATCATGCTGGTTTCCAGCGATAAAAACCGCGATCTGGTTGAAAACAGCAAATGGTTTGATGAAGTCGCTATCTGGGATAATAAAATTGTCCGCGCGCCTAATTTGATCAGAAAACTACGCCGCTTTAAACCAGATCTTACACTGCTACTGCACTCCAGCTTAGGCTACGATATTCTTAGCGCGCGGCTTGGCGGTTCAAAATATCTGGTTAGGGATAATTTTGGTAGCGATAGCCCCGTGTTCAATCATTGGCTTGATCTCTACTCACCGCGAGCTGAATCACATATCATTCAACGCAAGCTGAATCTTATTAGCGCATTAGGCTGTGACATCACTGATATCCGCATGGAATTTCCGATAAAAGTTAATGATGTTCCCCGATCAGAAAGCTCGGCTGTTGTCGGCTTTCAAATGGGCGCCTCAGGAAATAACCGTCGCTGGCCTGTGGAACACTTTGCACAATTGGCAGAGCGTATTTTTGACAACGTTCCAGATTCCAGGTTAGTTCTGACTGGTGCCGGGCAAGACCGCTCGATCGAAAGCGATTTTTTCGCGCAACTACCGGAAGAGTATCATTCTCGCGTCACGTCCTATATTGGCAAAACGCGTTTGCCAGAACTGCTTCAGCTTATTAATCGGATTGATGTATTAATTACAGGCGATACGGGTCCATTACATATTGCTGTTACCGCGCAAACACCGACGGTAAGTCTGTACGTAAGTGCCAATCCTCGCCATACCGGACCTTATCAGGATCTGGATATTCACCAGATTATCCGTATTGAGCCAGAGAACAATGATGACCCACAATTTCCCATGCGGAAAATTAGTGTAGATCAGGTCTATAATGCCGTGTTAAAAAGCCTGGATCGATAACATTTATACCAGGTTTTAGGCTAAAGCCTGGTATAGTATTCTTTCAACCTGGATAAGTTTATTAACGCAGATAATTTAAAAGCGCGGGAGTATATTTTAGGCTCAGGATTATTTTTAAAGGATAGCTTCTGGTGCTGCCTTCTCAAATATATTCTCATCAAGAGCACTTTCTAAGGAAAGATTATAGGTTTTAATACCCGCTCGTTCTAATTCACGGCTTGCATGCATGAAGGCTGGTCTAATGACAGTGCTAAAGTTGGATTCAAGCAAACTTGGAAGCTTATCATTTTCGTTTTCATAAAATCGCGGTGCTGAGAAGTTGTTCATATCAACGCCAGCCAATAAAATACGGCTGGCACCCAGCCAAACGGATATCTGTAACGCCCAGTATGCAACAGTGCCGGCGTCAAAAATGCCCTGACAAATATCCCATGAAAAACCTGACGTTAGTGGCGCTTCACAGAGAGAAAGGCCCATTTCCCCCTGATAGTTGAGCGCATATTCTTCAGGGCGCACGATACCTCTGAATACTTTAAAGCTCAGATCTTCAATGATTGCCAGGCGGCACTTCACATCCCGCAAATTAGCACGGTGCAAGATATCATTGAAGCAGTGCACGGTTGTAAACAGAACTAAGTTATTGTCACTGATAATATCCATGACAATATCGAATCTTTTATCGATAAATCCTCGATCGACGATGACATAATAAGAAAACGTAATTCTGTCGCGCAAATAGTAGGCGCCATTAACGCCCACAAATGTGGTGCTCGCAAGCTTCTCAACGTCTAACGATTTAACTGAAGGACCCGTGGCCAGGATAGTCACATCTCCAGATATCGTGGCACGCAATGCGTTAAGATCCTCAATCTTGACTTGTTTTCCCCAGTAGCTCAGCCGCTGAATATTATCGGTTTTGGCTCTACGGATTTTAATATGAGGCCACAAGTTTTCGTTGTGTCTCAATGCTCTGGCATGAGTGTAACGATAGATTTGTTTGAAAATTGAAGCCATTCAGAGCAGTTCCTTCAATTTTTCTATCACCATCGCGGCTGTAATTGCCTGCATGGTACCATCGCTTCCTTTTAATTCATGCTGATTCTTGCCATAACCGCCAATCAGACCCGGATCGGTCGGTCCAAATAAGGTGATATTCGGGCGATCCAGCGCCGCCGTCAGATGGCTCAAACCGGTATCCACCGACACCACCGCCCGCGCGCCTGCTAACTGCTGTGCCACCTGCTCAAGCGTTAACTTTGGCAGCACCTCAACATAGTTGAAACCTTCGGCCAGACGCAGTGCCCGCTGGTGTTCATGTTCCGCGCCCCAGGGTAATTTTACGCGTAGGCCGGTTGGCTGCACTAACTCAATCAGCTCGCGCCAGTGTGATTCCGGCCAGTGTTTGTTATCACGCGTGGTGGCGTGCAAAAACACCAGATATGGCTGAGCGTGGTTGGGCAGCGTAGAGCGGAAATGACCGGCAATTGCGTAGTCGCCTTGCGTGGTGGGCTTTTCATAGCCGAGGCTTTTGGCAAATAGCTCACGCGTTCGTTCAACGGCATGCTGCTGCTTGTTGATTTCATGACGTTTGTCATACCACCAGCTGGCGAAAGGTTCGCGCGCGCTGCGACTGTCCTGACCGTGCTTCACGCCTTTTGCCAGGCGCGTTACCAGCGCGGCGCTTTTGATCAGGCCCTGCGCATCCAGCACCACATCATATTGGCGTGATTGCAGCTCACGTTTGAACAGCACACGCTCCTCACGCTGCTGGCTACCGAACCAATGCTTGCGCCAACGACGAATCGCCACCGGCAACACCTTATCCACCGCCGGATGCCAGCCAGGAATTTGAGCGAAGTTTTCCTCAACCACCCAATCAAATTTGATGCCAGGGATCGCCTGCATCGCATCCGTGAGCGCCGGTAAGGTATGCAGCACGTCTCCCATCGAGGAGGTTTTAACAATCAAAACGTGCATTTCTACTCCTGCACCGGATGCAATAACGCGCTCAGTTCCTGATGAACACGCGCCGGCTGAATATCAATCAGGCTCTGGTGATAACCTTGCTCGGCATCTCCTTTGCGCACTTTGTGATAGCCGGTGATCAAACGAATGATACGCGCATGCTGGGACAGCGGCGGTGTGAAGTCCGGGCTGCTTGGACCATACAGGGCCACCAGCGGGCGATTAAGTGCTGCGGCGATGTGCATCAGGCCGGAATCGTTACTCACCACGGCTGCGCAGTGCGCCAGAAGAATGACCGCTTGCTCCAGTTGCGTATCACCCGCCAGATTTTTGCAGTGCGCGCGTGCTGCTTCTGACAGCGTCTGCACAATGGTGTCACCGGTTTCGCGATCTTTCGCCGAACCGAACAGCACCACTTGATAACCTTCACTAATCAGCTGTTCAGCCAGCGCAGCATAATGGTAGTGCGGCCAGCGCTTCGCCGGTCCGAACTCTGCGCCTGGACAAAACCCAATCGCCGGACGATCGGCTGACAGCGCAAACTTTGCCGCCGTCATGCGTTTCTCATCGTCATCAACGCGCAGCTGGGGCCACAACAATGGCTGCGGCAACTGCTGCGCTGAAGCCACCGGTTTGTCGTAGCCGAGCGCCACATAGCGCTCAACCATCAATGGAAAGGCTGCTTTATCCAGCACGCGCACGTCATTCAGTACGCCATAGCGCATCTCGCCACGCCAGCCAGTGCGACGTTTGATCCCAGCGAAAAAGGGCACCAGCGCGGATTTTAAGGAGTTCGGCAGCACATAGGCACGGTCATAGCCACTGGCACGCAGGGATTTCCCCAAACGGCGACGCTCACCCAGCGCTAATGCGCCATGCCCAAGTGGCATCGCCAACGCCTGATTCACTTCCGGCATACGCGACAGTAACGGACGGCACCAGGCTGGCGCCATCACATCGATCACCGCTTCAGGATGCTCAGCCTTGAGCGTGCGATAGAGACTTTGCGACATCATCATATCGCCGACCCATGATGGGCCAATAACCAGAATTTTCATCGCTGCTGCCGGTTTCCTTATGCGTTACGGTTCAGCCACGCCATGTATTCGCCCACGCCTTGCGCGACGGTTTTGAACGGCTTGTCGTAACCGGCTGCACGCAGGTTAGTGAGATCGGCTTGGGTAAATGCCTGATAACGGCCTTTCAGCTTCTCCGGGAACGGGATGTATTCAATCTGACCTTGCTGATGGAAGTTCAGCACCGCATCCGCCACTTCCTGGAAAGACTCCGCGCGACCGGTACCGCAGTTGTAGATACCTGAAACACCGTTTTCCCAGCACCACAGATTTACGGCTACCACGTCATCAACATGGATGAAGTCGCGACGGAAATCGTCGCTGCCTTCGAACAGTTTTGGATTTTCACCGTTACTGATCTGCGTGTTGAGGTGGAACGCTACGCTTGCCATGCCGCCTTTATGGCCTTCACGCGGGCCATATACGTTGAAGTAACGGAAGCCGCATACCGGGGATTCGGCTTCTGGCAGAATCTGACGCACATAGTGGTCGAAGAGCATTTTTGAGTAGCCGTAAACGTTCAGTGGCTGCTCGTACTGGCGCTCTTCGATGAAGTTCTCATTGCGGCCGCCGTAAGTGGCAGCGGACGAGGCGTAAAGGAATGGGATTTCGCGCTCCAGACAGAAGTGCAGCAGATCTTTAGAGTACTGATAGTTGTTATCCATCATGTACTTGCCATCCCATTCGGTGGTCGCTGAACACGCACCTTCATGGAAAACGGCTTCGATTGGGCCAAGATCTTCGCCAGACATGATGTAGCTGAGGAATTCCTCTTTATCCATGTAGTCAGCGATATCGAGATCCGCCAGATTCACGAACTTGGTGCCATCCTTCAGATTATCCACCACCAAAATGTCGGTCAAACCGCGGTCATTCAGCGCTTTAACAATATTGCTGCCAATCATGCCAGCGCCACCGGTTACGATAATCATATGCTTTGCCTTTAAAGAGTTGGGGTGAAACAGGAGGTTTCATCCACGAATGCCTACCATCATAACATTTCAGCCAGACGCAGGCAGCCAGATGACGCCGCATGCGCTGCACAAATCCTGTCCGCAGCGTGAACTATGCTGCAAAACCGACATATTGATGGCTGAAATGTCGTCTATTCGCTTTTCGATCAGTAATATGTGCCAAAATTTTGCTATCTGAGGAGCAGAATCATGTCCAGTCAGTTTTATTCGCAAATTCGTCAACAACTTGAGACAACACGTCAGGACGGATTGTTCAAACAAGAACGCACCATTACTTCGGCGCAGCAGGCAGAAATCAATGTCGCCAACAGTCCACCGGTCATCAACTTTTGCGCCAATAACTATTTGGGTTTAGCCAATCATCCGGCATTAATCCAGGCGGCGAAAGACGGCATGGATTCGCACGGTTTCGGTATGGCCTCGGTGCGCTTTATCTGCGGCACGCAAGACATCCACCAGCAGCTAGAGCACAAGCTCGCTGAGTTCCTCGGTATGGAAGATGCGATTCTGTTTTCATCCTGCTTTGATGCCAATGGTGGCCTGTTTGAAACGCTGCTCAGCGCGGAGGACGCGATTATTTCGGACGCCCTCAATCACGCGTCGATCATTGATGGCGTCCGTCTATGTAAAGCGCAGCGCTATCGTTATGCCAACAACAACATGAATGAGCTACGGGCGCGCTTACAGGAAGCACGCGACAAAGGCGCGCGCCACATTCTGATCGCCACCGACGGCGTGTTTTCCATGGATGGCGTGATCGCCAATCTGCAGGGCATTTGCGATTTGGCAGATGAGTTTGATGCGATGGTGATGGTGGATGATTCACATGCGGTGGGCTTTGTCGGTTCTGCCGGGCGTGGCACGCACGAATATTGCGGTGTGATGGATCGCGTCGATATTCTCACCGGTACGCTGGGCAAAGCGTTAGGTGGCGCATCGGGCGGCTACGTGGCAGCGAAAAAAGAGGTGGTTGAGTGGCTTCGTCAGCGTTCGCGGCCGTATCTGTTTTCCAACTCGCTGGCACCGGCGATTGTTACCGCCTCGCTGCGCGTACTGGAACTGCTGAGTGAGGGCGACGGTTTACGCCAGCGTCTATGGGAAAACGCCCGTTTCTTCCGCGAAAAAATGACCGCTGCCGGCTTCACGCTGGCCGGTGCCGATCACGCCATCATCCCGGTGATGTTGGGCGATGCCAACGTGGCGCAGCAGTTTGCCAACCTGTTGCAGCAAGAAGGCATCTACGTGACAGGCTTCTTCTATCCAGTGGTACCGCAAGGTCAGGCGCGCATCCGTACCCAGATTTCTGCCGGCCATACGCAGGCGCAGCTGGAACACGCCGTGGCTGCCTTCACCCGCATTGGTCAACAGCTGGGCATTATTTCAGGAGCAGGGAAATGAAAGCACTCGCCAAATTAAAAGCCGAAGAAGGCATTTGGATGGTTAAGGATGCGCCGATTCCCGAACCCGGCCATAACGACCTGCTGATTAAGATTCGCAAAACCGCCATTTGCGGCACCGATGTGCACATCTACAACTGGGATGACTGGTCGCGTAAAACCATTCCCGTCCCGATGATTACCGGTCACGAATATGTCGGTGAAGTGGTAGGTATGGGCGAGGAAGTTAAAGGCTTTGCCGTTGGCGATCGTGTCTCTGGTGAAGGCCATATCACCTGCGGTCATTGTCGCAACTGCCGCGCCGGACGCACACATCTGTGTCGCAACACGGTTGGCGTTGGCGTCAATCGCCAGGGCTGTTTTGCTGAATATCTGGTGATCCCAGCGTTTAACGCCTTCAAAATTCCCGACAACATTTCTGACGAACTGGCGGCGATCTTCGATCCCTTTGGTAATGCGGTGCATACCGCGCTGTCGTTCGATTTGGTGGGTGAAGATGTGCTGATTTCCGGTGCCGGACCGATTGGTATTATGGCGGCGGCAGTGTGTAAGCACGTCGGCGCGCGTCACGTGGTGATCACCGACATCAACGAATATCGCCTCGATTTGGCGCGAAAAATGGGTGTGACGCGCGCGGTTAACGTCGCGCAGGAAAATCTGCGCGACGTGATGGCCGAACTCGGTATGACCGAAGGTTTTGATGTTGGGCTGGAGATGTCCGGCGCGCCACCGGCGTTCCGCACCCTGCTGGAAGTGATGAATCACGGCGGACGCATTGCGCTGCTGGGCATTCCGCCGGGCGAGATGTCCATCGACTGGAATCAGGTAATTTTCAAAGGTTTGTTCATCAAAGGCATTTATGGCCGTGAGATGTTCGAGACCTGGTATAAGATGGCGGCGCTCATTCAGTCCGGCCTCGATCTCACGCCTATCATCACCCATCGCTATCACATTGATGAGTTCCAACAGGGCTTTGATGAGATGCGATCCGGACGATCAGGCAAAGTGGTGTTGAGCTGGGATTAAACATTCATTAAAGGGAGCTTTGCTCCCTTTAATTATTATTCGGTCAGTGCCAGATAGCGTCGACAAATGACGTGGGTATCAAAAGCAGCGAACTCATCAGCATGTAGCTGAGGCGGGTACTGATAAATCTCCAGCATTTTTTCTGCCAGCGACTCAGGCGTTAAATCCGCCAGGCCGCGCGCTAAATCGCCTTGCAGCAAAGAAGAAGGTCCACCCGGACAGCGTGTACTCACAACAGGTGTGCCGCACAGCATCGCTTCAATCAAGACATTACCAAAACCTTCGCTATCCGAGCTGACTATCAGCATCTTAGCCCGACTAATCCACGCATAGGGATTGAGAGTAAATCCCTGAAAGATGACGCGATCGCCAATACCTAACTGTTGGGCCAATGCCTGTAATGTTGCTTTACGCTCTGGTGATCCCTGGCCTAATAACACCAGCGGCAGCTCTATTTTGCTCAATGCATAGGCCTGCAACAGACGATCATGGCGCTTGGTTTCGTGAAATCGCCCCACATGCACCAGAAAACCCTGGGGCGGCACTGCAGCCGGCTCGGCTGCACGTTGCTGAATATCTGCGATATCAAAGGGATTACCAATCACTTCCTCGCGCGACGGGGTAATCGCAAAGGCAGACTTGAGATCCTCCACCACCGCTGGCGAAACGCCAATCACATTACGTCCCTGATAAACACGGTGAATTTTGCGTACTTTTAACCAGCGCGATAGCCCCTGACGATGGCCCAGATAGGATGCGGAAAATACACCGTGTAGACAGAACCAGGTTTTACGAGGCAAGAGCGTTCGACAGCGACGCACAATACGATCGGTTTTGTGTAAATGAGAAACCACCAAATCGTATGTTCCTGCGCTCTGTTCTGCCCGGAGAACCGCGTCATCCAGTAATCTGGCGCGACGTGTTAACTCGGTCAGCTTGCGCCAGGGCTTGCGATTAGTATCCTGAATGACCTGATAATCAACGCCATCAGGCAAAGGGTAATCGCACACCTTACGCAGCGAAAATAGCGACACCCGATGTCCCAGCTCAAGCATACCGGTCACCAACGTCAGTACGACTTTTTCAGCTCCGCCGCCCGGTAAACCATCAATCACCATGAGTATGCGCTTTGACAAAATGCCCCACCTGTCTGATTTTAAAAGTCTGTTTGACGAAATAATGTCGCGTGAATCTTAACGCAGTCTGATGGCAAATCCGATTCCTCACTGCGCTATTTACGTCTTTCTTATCCGTAGCAATTAGTTTTGCGTCACTGAAAAGCTCAGCGTAACATTGCGTTTTTATTGGCCTCAGGCGGCAAACATGACCCGGCATGCTTTCCTTATTACCATAGATACCGAAGGCGACAACCTTTGGCGCAATCATCGCTCCATTACCACTGAAAATACCGGCTATCTGCCACGCTTTCAGGCTTTGTGTGAGCGCTATGGTTTTAAACCCACCTGGCTGACCAACTATGAAATGGCAATGGATCCTGCTTTTATCGAATTTGGCAGAGATGTTATTGCGCGCAAACAGGGTGAAATTGGCATGCATTTACATGCCTGGAACAGTCCTCCGGAAGCACCGCTCACTGATGATGACTGGCGCTGGCAACCTTTCCTGATTGAATATCCTGATACGGTATTGCGCGATAAAGTTGCCTATATGACCGATTTACTGGAAGAAAAATTCCAGGTAAAAATGCTGAGTCATCGTGCCGGACGCTGGGCTTTTGATGAGCGCTACGCGGCGATCCTCACTCAACTGGGCTATAAGGTTGATTGCTCAGTAACACCGCGCGTTAACTGGGCCTTCACCCGTGGTGCGCCGCAGGGAAAAGGCGGCACTAACTATACTCACTTTCCACATAAGCCTTATTTTATCGATCCTGAGGATATTTCACGCAGTGGCCACTCATCCCTGCTCGAAATCCCCATGAGTATTCAATACAAATATTCACCGCTAATGAATACGGTGAAACAGGGCCTGTACCGCTTACGCGGCAAACAGAAAAGCCCTGCCGTTTATTGGTTACGTCCATCAGGGGGAAATCTGGCAGACATGAAGCGCGTGGTTGAAATGTCGCTGGCCGAAGGCCAGGATTACACTGAGTTTATGCTGCACAGCTCAGAATTTATGCCCGACGGCAGCCCGACATTCAAAAATGCACAAGATATCGAGCGATTGTACGAAGATCTGGACGCGCTGTTTAGCTGGTTAGCCCCGCGTTTCGAGGGTAAGACGCTGTCGGAATATCACGACAGCTTTAAACTTCAACACGCTTAGCGCTGAGTTGCTGCCATGCTTCCCAGACCGTTTCTAGCGAGACATCCTGACACTCTCCCGAAGCGGTCTGCATAATTTGATATTCACCTGACCACGGATGCCACAGCCTGGCATTGGTATCGCCGAAAAAAACCACCTGCTTTTTATGCAGTCCGGCGGCAAGATGCATCTGCCCGCCATCGCTACACAAAATCTGCTCACAGCGATCAAAACCTGCCACCAGTTCGCGCACGGATGCGGTGGGATAGCGCGCCACTCGCGGTGAATTTACCAACTGCATCAGCTCATCCGTACGTGCCGCATCGCCTTTATCATCGAGATCTAGCGTACCCTGCGGCGACCAGAACACCAGCACGCGCGCCTGTTCATCTTCCAGCAGCTTATTAATAAACGCCGCATACAATTCCACCGACCAGCGGCGTTTTGGGCTGCGACTACTGATATGCACGCCGAAGATCTTGCCTGGTGTGGAGAACAGCGCGCCTACACGTTTACCCGCCGCTTCACGTTCGGCGGTTGAGAGATAGATATTGACCGCAGGCACTGCAGGCGGCACATCGGTGAGGGCATAAAGATAGGAATAAGTATGCTCAACCTGATGATTTCCGCGAAAATCACTTTTTTGAAACGGATGATCAAGCCGCGCGTCAGCCTGAGCCGCGCCAATCACGTTACCGGCTCCAGCCATTTTCGCCAGTCGCAGGCTGTATTTGCACGGTACGGGATTCGCCAGAATGGTGGCGTCAAAGCGGGTTTTACGCAGCGCCAGCATGACCTTCACTCGCTGCCAGTACACGCCAAGCGTGGTTTCATTTTTACCGCGATGCTTGGCTTTCTTGTAAACATATAAGCGGTCAACATGTGGGTTATGAATCACCACATCCTCAGCAATTTTATTGACCAACAGGGTCAGGGTCGCCTCAGGAAAAGCTTTTTTTAATCCTTCCAGCAGTGGCGTGGTGCAGACCATATCGCCAATGTTGTCGCGTCTGATGACGAGAATATTTTTCATGCTGATGCCCAGTTGAGGGAGTTTTCTCACGTCAGTCAACGCTGAAAAACTCATAAAAATGCTGAAATGTTAGCGAGCAAAACATTTTTGACCATTATTGTGCAAAAAGTTCTTAATTCATTACTAATAATTGGGGTAACAAATTTGTAACTTAGTAGCGGAAAAATGTCGCTCGCAACGCCCTTACTCTCTGTCATTACGCCATTATTTAATGCAGGCGCGATGTTCGAGTCATTCATACAGTCCCTACTCGCCCAAACCTTAACCTCACTCGAAATCATCATTGTCGACGATGGTTCCACTGACGGTTCAGGTGAGCGCGCGGATGCTTATGCGCAGCAGCATCCTCACGTGCGCGTGATTCATCAAGCCAACGGCGGCGTATCGCGCGCGCGCAATGCGGGTTTAGCGGTAGCGCGCGGTAAGTATGTTTCGTTTCCGGATGCCGACGACACCATGGATCCGGCGATGTATCAAACGCTGGTTGAGATGGCAGAACGCGACAATCTTGATGCCGCGCAGTGCAATGCGGAGTGGTTTTTTAAGGCCAGCCAGCAAGTGAAGCCGCTGATTCCGCTCGATCGATTAACCAGTACCGGAGTGCTGAGTGGTCCAGAGTGGCTTAACAAAGCCCTGAAAACCCATCGCTATATGCACGTGGTATGGCTGGGAATTTACCGCCGTGAAGTGATTGAGCAACTCAACCTCAATTTTGAACCCGGGCTGCATCATCAGGACATTCCCTGGACCACCGAGTTCATGCTCAACGCCCAACGCGTGCGCTACACCGATAAAGTGCTGTATTGCTATTACATGCATGATGCCTCAATCAGCAACCGCAAGCGCACCGGACAGCGCAACGTGGAATATCAGCGCCATTACCTGAAAATTGTGCGATTACTGGAAGAGATCAATGCACGTTATCGCCACAAGGTGAAAATCTACCCGGCGTTTCACTACCAGATTACGCATGAGGCGCTTAGCGTGTGTCACTGTATCCGGCGCGAGCCCGAAGAGAGTGCGCGTCAGGCGATGATTGCTGACCTGTTCGCGACGCAAACCCACAAGCGCATGCTGCGTAACGCACGCGGCGTGCAGCAATGGTATCAACTGCTGCTGTGGCTGAGCCGAATTTATCGCTGGCGCAAGAAATAAGCGCCGCGTCTGGCTTTCACGCCTTTGGGGTTTGCCCTACAATCAGCTGACTGAATTCTGAGATCATTTGAGTATGGCAAGCCCGATTCCAGACCAATTTGCACCGAAAAATATTCTACTGATCAAGCTGCGCCATCACGGCGATATGCTGCTGACCACGCCCGCAATTAACGCTCTTCGCCAGCGCTATCCACAGGCCAATATCGACGTCCTGCTGTATAAAGAAACCCGTCCGATGCTGGAAGCACATCCGGCTATCCGCCAGTTACACATCATCGATCGTAACTGGAAAAAAGAGGGCGGCTGGCAGAAATTCCGCCATGAGATGGCCCTGATTTCTGCCGTGCGCACTTGTCATTATGACGTTGTGATTAATCTTGCCGATCAGTGGCGCAGCGCCATCATCACTGGCCTTTCGGGCGCGCCGGTGCGCATTGGTTTTGCTTTCCACAAACGCGATAACGCCTTTTGGCGCTGGATGCATAATCAGCTGGTTAGCACCAACGATCATAATCAGCTGCACACGGTGGAACAAAATATGGCTGCGCTGAAGCCGCTGGGTATCAGCGCAGCGGGTGCGAAAGCCTCAATGCATTTCAGCGCCGCCGATCAACAGAAAGTGCAGGATGTGCTGGCACAGCATGCGGTGAGCTCACCCTTTATTGTTCTGCAGCCGACTTCCCGTTGGCCGTTCAAATGTTGGGAAGACGACAAAGTCGCGCAGCTGATTGATACGCTCGCCGCCGAGGGTCGTACGGTGATCCTCACCGCAGCGCCGGACCAGAAAGAGCTGGCGATGATCGCCAATATTCAATCGCTGTGCCGCAGCAGCAATGTGGTGTCGCTGGCTGGGGAATTATCCTTGCCACAGTTGGCGGCGCTGATCGATGCCGCGCAGCTGTTTATCGGCGTGGATTCAGCGCCAATGCATATGGCCGCCGCGCTGGAAACGCCATGTCTCGCGCTGTTTGGGCCGACCAAGCTGCAACACTGGCGTCCGTGGGGGGATCACAACCGCGTGATCTGGGCCGGTGATTATGGCCCGCTGCCTTCGCCAGACGCCATCGATACCAACACGCAACAGCGCTATCTTTCTGCCATTCCCGTTGAGGATGTCGTGGCTGCCGCCCGGAGTTTTTTGCATGAGTAAGTTACGCCTGGCAATCGTCCGGCAGAAATACCGCCCAGACGGCGGCGCCGAACGTTTTATCTCGCGTGCGCTTGAAGCGTTAGATAGCGAGCAGCTCGATCTTAATATCATCACCCGCAGCTGGCAGGGCACACCGAATCCCGCCTGGCATCTGCACATTTGCAATCCGGCGAAATTCGGTCGCATCTCGCGCGAGCGCGGTTTTGCCCATGCCGCGCGCGAATGCTGGGAACGTGAGAAGTTTGATATTGTGCAAAGCCACGAACGCATCGCCGGCTGCGATATCTTTCGTGCCGGTGATGGCGTGCATCGCGTATGGCTAGAGCAGCGCGCGCGCATCGTTTCTCCGTGGCAACGTTTAAGCGCCCGTCTCAGTCCTTATCACCGTTACGTGTTGCAAGCCGAAACCGAAATGTTCAACGCGCCGTCGTTGAAAGCGGTGATCTGTAATTCAGAGATGGTGAAACAGGATATTTTGCGTAATTTCACACTTGATGCCAGCAAGATCCATGTGATTCACAATGCGATTGATAGCCAACGTTTCCAGCCCGCCAGCGAAGCGCTGCGTCATGCGTCACGTCAGCAGCTTAAACTGCCGCAAGATGCCACAGTAATGATTTACGTGGGTTCGGGCTTTGAGCGCAAAGGATTGAAAGCCGCCATTGAAGCGGTGGCGAAAAGCGATCGCTACCTGGTGGTGGTTGGCCAGGACAAGCAGCTCTCACGCTATCAGCAATTGGCGAACCAGCTGAATTGCCTCGATCGCTTACGCTTTGTTGGCGTGCAGCAGGACGTGCAGCCGTTCTACCATGCAGCCGATGCGCTGCTGCTGCCCACGCTTTATGACCCTTTCCCGAATGTGGTGCTGGAAGCGATGGCCTGCGGTCTGGCAGTGATCACGAGCACCGGCTGCGGCGGCGCGGAGTTTATCACTGCGGGTCAGGAGGGTTTTGTCTGCGATGCATTAGATATCAACGCGTTAAACGAAGCCGTATTAGCAACACCGGCACTTTCACATAATCCTGCCATGGGCGAAGCCGCACGTCGCAGAATTGAACCTTTTGGTCCGCAGCGGCTGGCGCAAGCGTTGACTTCGCTGTATCAACAAGTGCTGCAGACCGGCTGACGAAGTGGTATGAGCAGGCGGTTAATTTCTGATAACATGCCGCCTTTCATCTGTTTTTTGACGCGATTCTGTCGTAACGGTAACTATGACGACTCTATACACAGCCTTGCTCTATCTGATTCAGCCACTGATCTGGCTGCGCCTGTGGCTGCGCGGTCGAAAAGCACCGGCCTATCGTAAACGCTGGGCAGAACGCTATGGCTACTGCGCGGGCAAAGTGCTACCGCATGGCATTGTGCTGCACTCCGTATCCGTCGGTGAGACGCTAGCGGCGGTGCCGCTGGTGCGCGCGCTGCGTCATCGCTATCCGACGCTACCGATTACTGTCACCACCATGACGCCAACCGGCTCCGAACGTGCGCAGTCGGCGTTTGGCAAAGACGTGCATCATGTTTACCTGCCCTACGACCTGCCGGGCTCGATCAACCGTTTCCTCGATTCCGTCGATCCGCGACTGGTGATTATCATGGAGACCGAGTTGTGGCCGAACATTATCCGTATTCTGCATCAGCGCAAGATTCCATTGGTGATTGCGAACGCGCGCCTGTCTGAGCGTTCGGCCAAAGGCTACAAAAAGCTCGGCGGCTTTATGCGCGACTTGCTGCAGCGCATCACGCTAATTGCCGCGCAAAACGCCGAAGATGGCGACCGTTTCCTCAGCCTTGGCCTGAAGCGTTCGCATCTCACCGTGACTGGCAGCCTCAAGTTTGATATTTCGGTGACGCCAGAGCTGGCGGCGAAAGCGGTCACGCTGCGTCGTCAGTGGGCGTCGCGTCGTCCGGTGTGGATCGCGACCAGCACCCACGAAGGTGAAGAAGCGATTGTGCTCGATGCCCATCGTCGTCTGCTGCAACAGTTCCCTGATCTGCTGCTAATTTTGGTGCCGCGCCATCCAGAACGTTTCAAAGATGCCTGCGATCTGACGCAAAAACGTGGCTTCAGTTTTATCCTGCGCAGCAGCGGCGAGATTCCTTCAAGCTCCACGCAAGTGGTGATTGGCGACACTATGGGCGAGCTGATGATGCTGTACGGCATTGCCGATCTCGCCTTTGTTGGCGGCAGCCTGGTCGAGCGCGGCGGCCACAACCCGCTGGAACCCGCAGCGCATGCCATTCCGGTGCTGATGGGCCCGCACATCTGGAACTTCAAAGATATCTGCGCCAAGCTGCAACAGGCCGAAGGGCTGATTACCGTTACTGACGTGGTATCGCTGCAGAAAGAGGTCGCCAACTTACTGCAGGATGATGATTATCGCCGCTATTACGGCCGGCATGCTGTGGAAGTGCTGCATCAAAATCAGGGCGCATTACAGCGTCTGCTACAGTTACTCGAACCTCACTTACCGCCGCGAGCTCACTAATTCATGTCGCAACGCCAACGTCTCTCTGTGGTAATGATCGCCAAAAACGAAGCTGAACTACTGCCTGAGGCATTGGCTTCGGTCAGTTGGGCGGATGAGATTGTAGTACTCGATTCTGGCAGCAGCGACAACACGGCGCAGGTAGCTCGCGAACAGGGCGCGCAGGTTTTCCAGGCTGAAGACTGGCAAGGTTTTGGTAAGCAGCGCCAGCGTGCGCAGGCGCATGCGCACGGCGATATGATTTTGATGATCGATGCCGACGAGCGTGTTACCCCCGAACTGCGGCGCGCTATTGAGCAAGTTCTCGCGCAGCCCGCTTCGGACCACGTTTACAGCCTCGGTCGCAGCAATCTGTTTCTCGGCCGCTTTATGCGCCACAGCGGTTGGTATCCCGACCGCGTGATGCGCCTTTATCCGCGCAAGCTTAATTACAACGACAATCTGGTACACGAATCACTGGAGACGCAAGGTGCGCCAGTAGTGAAGCTGGCGGGCGATCTGCAACATCTCACCTGTCGCGACCTGATTGCATTTCAGCGTAAGCAGATGAACTATGCCGAAGCCTGGGCGCAGGAACGCTTTCAGCGCGGCAAACGCTGTGGCTTGTTCTCGATTTTTAGCCACACGCTTGGCGCATTCGTCAAAACGCTGCTGCTGCGCGCCGGTTTTCTTGATGGCAAACAGGGCTGGATTCTGGCGGTGGTTAACGCACAGTACACTTTCAACAAATACTCGGCGCTCTGGGCGCTGCATCACACCTCAACACAAGGTCGCGTATGAGTACGAAAGCGATTTATCCCGGCACCTTTGATCCCTTTACCTTGGGTCATCTGGATATTGTGACGCGCGCAGCGAAGATGTTTGACCGCATCGTCGTGGCCATTGCCGCCAGCCCGAGTAAAAAGCCGCTGTTCAGTCTGGATGAGCGCGTGGATATGGCGCGCCAGGTAACGGCACATCTTCCGAATGTTGAAGTGATAGGTTTTAGCGATCTGATGGCGAATTTTGCCCAGGCGCAGAACGCCAACGTGCTGGTGCGTGGATTGCGTGCGGTGTCGGATTTCGAATATGAGCTGCAGCTGGCACAGATGAATCGTCACCTGTTGCCCACGCTGGAGAGCGTGTTCCTGATGCCGTCAGAAGGCTTCTCCTTCGTCTCTTCTTCGCTGGTCAAAGAAGTCGCGCGCCACGCCGGTGACGTGCAGGCATTTCTGCCTGACGTGGTGCACAAGGCGTTGCTGGCGCGACTGGCTCAGCCTTAACTCAATGCTGGCAGCGTGGACACCAGAAGGTGCTGCGCTGGCCATGCTTGCCGCTGACAATCGGCGTACCACAGGCACGGCACGGCTCACCGGCGCGACCATAAACCTGAAGCTCTTGCGCAAAGTAGCCGGGTTTACCGTCGGTTTGCAGGAAATCACGCAACGTGGTACCGCCCTGCTCAATCGAGCGTAGCAATACGGCTTTGATAGTGTTAACCAGCAGTTCCGCTTCCTCCTGACTCAAACTCATCGCGGAACGATCGGGCAAGATCCCGGCGGTAAACAGCGATTCGCTGGCATAAATATTCCCGACGCCCACCACCACTTTGTTATCCATCAGCCACTGTTTGATCACGGTGCGTTTACCGCGTGACTTTTCAAACAGGTAGGCACCATCAAATTCGCTGCTGAGCGGCTCCGGGCCGAGATGCGCCAGCACGCTGCTGCCTGCGAGGTCATTGCTCCACAGCCATGCGCCAAAGCGACGTGGATCGGTGTAGCGCAGCACTTTGCCGTTGCTCATCACCAAATCGACGTGGTCATGTTTGGCGGCGGGTTGTTCGCCAGGTAACACGCGTAAGCTGCCGGACATGCCGAGATGAATGATGATCCAGCCGTGCGGCAGTTCGAGCAGCAGATATTTAGCGCGACGCTGCACGCTCAATACCGGTTGGTCGCTCAGTGCGTGGATTTCATGCGAGACCGGCCAGCGTAAGCGTGGATTGCGTACCACCGCATGCAGAATGGTGGCACCGACCATGTGGGGTTCGATACCGCGACGACTGGTTTCTACCTCAGGTAATTCAGGCATCTCATCTCCTCAACGAATCGCAGAAACAAAAAACCCGGCCGAAGCCGGGTTTTTCTCAGAACACTAAAATTACTTAATTTTAGCTTCTTTGTAGATCACGTGCTGACGTACAACCGGATCGAACTTTTTCAGTTCTAATTTCTCTGGTTTAGTACGCTTGTTCTTCGTGGTGGTATAGAAGTGACCTGTACCAGCAGAGGAAACCAGCTTGATCTTCTCACGAATACCTTTAGCCATGATTCAGTTCCTTAGTACTTCTCACCACGGGCGCGGATTTCGGTCAAAACCGTATCGATGCCCTTTTTATCAATAACACGCATACCTTTAGCAGATACACGCAGAGTAACGAAGCGCTTTTCGCTCTCAACCCAGAAACGGTGAGAGTGCAGGTTCGGCAGGAAACGGCGTTTCGTCGCGTTCATTGCGTGGGAACGGTTGTTACCCGTTACCGGACGCTTTCCAGTTACCTGGCAGACTCGTGACATTTCTATTCTCCAAAAATCAAATCAGCTCGAGCTTTAAAAACTAGGTTTTGGCCGCCTCGTCAGGCCTTAGCCCGCCCAGGCGAGTTCCATGTGAACCCGCTAAGCTGGCCCAAACGCCAAACCCGAGATTCTCAAAGGTGGCGTAGTATACGCCGCTCAGCCCGAGTGCTCAAGTCCCGAACAGATAAAGATCCCTCTGGATCGCGCAAAAATGCCCTATTTCTGTTCACTTGAATCGATGAATTACAGCCAACCGCGCTCAGCGAAAGAGGTAAACTCGCCGTGACCGATCACCAAATGATCAAGTAAACGTATATTGAGCAGGGCGCACGCTTGCGCTACTTTCCCCGTAATATCACGATCGGCCCGGCTGGGTTCAGCAATTCCCGAAGGGTGATTGTGCGCCAGAATCACTGCCGCCGCGTTAAGCTTGAGTGCTTCGCGCACGATTTCGCGCGGATGTACCTCCACGCTGGCAATCGACCCCGAAAACATCTTCTGCGCCTGCAGGACACGATGCTGATTATCCAAAAACAGCGCCATAAATACTTCGCGCTCCTGATGCGCCAGCACGCTCTGCAGGTAATGGCGCGTCACCTGCGGATTCTCCATAACATTTTCTCGTGCCAGCTGGCTGGCAAAAAAGCGTCTTCCCAACTCCGCTATCGCATACAGCTGCGTCATCTTGGCGCTGCCCACGCCTTTAATCTGACAAAGTTCCTCTTTACTGGCGCTCATAATGCGGTACAACGAGCCAAACTCGTTCAGCATCTGCTGCGCCAAAAGCAGCACACTGGTGCCGGTGACGCCGGTGCGCAAAAAAATGGCCAGCAGCTCGGCATCGCTCAGCACTTCTGCGCCCAATAACATCAGTTTTTCCCGTGGTGCCAGTTCCATCATGACCTTATCCTCCCTGCGTTGCGGCGATTCTGCGCGTCAGCCACCGTCAACGCCAGCACGCGATTATTGATTTCAGAGCCGGCTCGCAAAGGCCGCAGGCAGGGAAAAGGCGCGCTGCGGGTTTTGTGATAAAGTTGCCTGCATCTGCCGACATTGACGCGGCAATCTGTATTGAGGCGAAGAACATGATGGGATTAGCCGGAAAGAAAATTCTGCTGGGCGTGAGCGGCGGCATTGCCGCTTATAAAGCGCCGGAGCTGGTGCGTCGGCTGCGCGATCGCGGTGCTGATGTACGCGTAATGATGACCGAAGCGGCCAAAGCGTTTATTACGCCGCTGAGCCTACAGGCGGTTTCCGGTTATCCGGTATTTGATGATTTGCTCGACCCGGCCGCAGAAGCGGCGATGGGCCATATTGAACTGGCAAAATGGGCCGACTTAATTGTGCTGGCGCCTGCAACTGCCGACCTGATTGCTCGCGTTACGGCTGGTATGGCGAACGATTTAGTCACCACCGCGTGCCTGGCAAGCGCAGCGCCCGTCGCCATCGTCCCGGCCATGAACCAGCAGATGTATCGCGCATCGATAACCCAAGAGAATCTGCAACGTCTGCATCAGCGCGGCGTGCTGATTTGGGGGCCAGACAGCGGCAGCCAGGCGTGCGGCGATATTGGGCCTGGCCGTATGCTCGATCCGCTGGCGATTGTGGCGCACGCGCTGGAATGGGCTGCGCCCGTCAACGATCTGCAACATCTCAACATTATGATCACCGCCGGCCCCACTCGCGAAGCGCTGGACCCGGTGCGTTATATCAGCAATCACAGCTCGGGTAAGATGGGCTTTGCGATTGCCGCGGCCGCGGCAAAACGCGGTGCGAAGGTGACGCTGGTTGCCGGTCCGGTGGCGCTGCCAACGCCAGCTGGCGTGCAACGCGTGGACGTCGACAGCGCGCTGGAGATGGAAGCGGCGGTGATGGCACAAATCCAGCAACAACATATTTTCATTGCCAGCGCAGCCGTGGCAGACTACCGGGCGGCTACCATTGCCGCAGAGAAAATCAAAAAACAGGGTGGCGACGATAACGTCACGCTGCAGTTGGTGAAGAACCCGGATATTGTCGCAGGCGTAGCGGCGTTGCAGGCACATCGCCCTTATGTTGTGGGGTTTGCTGCCGAAACCCAGAATGTGGAAGAATACGCGCGGCAAAAACGGGTGCGAAAAAACCTGGATCTGATTTGTGCTAACGATGTGGCGCAGGCGGGTCAGGGCTTCAATAGCGACACCAATGCTCTTCACCTTTTTTGGCAGGAAGGAGAAAAAGTCTTACCGCTCAGTGATAAGACGCTCCTTGGCCAACAATTAATAGACGAGATTGTCAGCCGTTATGATGAAAAAAATCGACGTTAAAATTCTTGATGCACGTGTGGGCAATGAATTTCCGCTGCCAACTTATGCAACCTCTGGTTCTGCAGGTCTCGATTTACGCGCCTGCCTTGATGGCGCGCTGGAAATCGCACCGGGCATGACCACGCTGGTACCAACAGGCCTGGCGATTCACATTGCCGATCCAAGCCTGGCTGCCGTGATATTGCCGCGCTCCGGTCTCGGCCATAAGCATGGCATCGTGCTCGGCAACCTGGTGGGTTTGATCGACTCCGATTATCAGGGTCAGCTCATGGTTTCGGTCTGGAACCGCGGTCAGGACAGCTTCACGCTGCAGCCCGGCGACCGCTTAGCACAGCTGGTCTTCGTGCCGGTCGTTCAGGCCGAATTTAATCTGGTGGAAGATTTTGACACCAGCGATCGCGGCGCAGGCGGCTTCGGTCACTCAGGCCGTCAGTAACACGCAACACTTTTTGCTTAGCCATCTTTTTATTTCTTGTCGCCACAGGCCGCTTTGCTTGTGGCAGATGAGGCAGTATTGCCTGTTTTTGGTGAATTTCAGGGGTGTTGAAGGTCATGGCAGAAAAAAAAGTCGCGAAACGGAACCGTCGCGAAGAGATTTTGCAGGCGCTAGCGCAGATGCTGGAGTCGGGCGATGGCAGTCAGCGCATCACCACCGCGAAGCTGGCAGCCAATGTAGGCGTTTCGGAAGCGGCGCTGTATCGCCACTTTCCCAGCAAAACGCGCATGTTCGACAGCCTGATCGAATTTATTGAAGACAGTCTGATTACCCGCATCAATCTGATCCTGAAAGATGAAAAAGAGACGCTGACGCGACTGCGTTTAATCGTGCAGCTGATTCTGGGATTTGGTGAGCGTAATCCGGGGCTGACGCGTATTTTGACCGGCCATGCACTGATGTTTGAACAGGATCGCCTGCAAGGGCGTATCAATCAATTGTTTGAACGCATTGAAGTGCAGCTGCGCCAGGTGATGCGTGAAAAGAAAATGCGCGATGGCGAAGGTTTCCAGAACGACGAAACGCTGCTGGCGAGCCAGTTACTGGCATTTTGTGAGGGATTGTTGTCGCGCTATGTGCGCTCCGAGTTCCGCTTCCGTCCGACCGCAGATTTCGAGAGCCGCTGGCCGCTGATGGCCGCGCAGTTGGTTTAAAATAGCAGGTCAGCATGAATGCCGACCCTACAGCGTAGGGTTGCCATTCATGGCAACCTCATTACACATCGCGCAATTGCCCGGTCGTTAAATCCCGTACTCTTTGCGATAGGCGCGCACTTTCGCCAGATGATCCGCCATCTCCGGCTTTTCTTCCAGATAATCAATCAGCTCAGCGAGCGTAATAATTGCAGTGACTTTGCACTTATAGTCGCGTTCCACTTCCTGAATCGCCGAAATATCGCTGCGTCCACGCTCCTGACGATCCAGCGAAATCAACACACCGGCTAACGTAGCGTTGTGCGCACTGATAATATCCATTGATTCACGAATCGCGGTGCCAGCGGTGATCACGTCATCCACCAGCATCACTTTGCCTTGCAGTGGGCTGCCCACCAGTAAGCCGCCTTCGCCGTGATCTTTGGCTTCTTTGCGGTTAAAGCAATAAGGCACGTCGCGCTCATGATGATCGGCCAGCGCCACCGCGGTAGTGGTGGCAATCGGGATGCCTTTATAAGCCGGGCCGAACAGAAGGTCGAAATCGACGCCGCCATCCACCAGCGCCTGCGCATAGAAACGGCCCAGCAGCGCTAAATCGCGACCGGTATTAAACAGTCCAGCGTTAAAGAAATAGGGACTTTTACGACCCGACTTCAGGGTGAACTCACCAAACTTCAGCACCCCTTTGTTCAGGGCGAATTCAATAAACTGACGCTGCCAGGCTTTCATTTCTTACTCCTCAAATAAAGAAAAGGCGACTCTATGGTCGCCTGTTACATCAATTATTTAGCGCTGCTTTCTGCGCCTGAATCAACTGCTCAATGCCACCTCGCGCCAGCGCCAGCAGCTGCAGTAACTCGTCGTGGCTGAACGGCTCACCTTCTGCGGTGCCCTGCACCTCAATCATGCGACCGTCTTCGGTCATCACAACGTTCATGTCAGTTTCGGCTGCGGCATCTTCGACATATTCCAAATCGCACAGCGCTTCAGCGCCCACGATACCGACGGAAATCGCCGCCACCATGCCTTTCAACGGGCTGGCTTTCAGCTTGCCAGCGGCAACCAGCGCATTCAACGCATCGGCCAGCGCCACGCAGGCACCGGTAATGGATGCGGTGCGCGTGCCGCCATCCGCCTGAATGACGTCGCAATCCAGCGTGATGGTAAATTCACCCAGTGCTTCCAAATCTACTGCCGCGCGCAGTGAACGGGCGATCAGGCGCTGAATCTCCAGCGTACGTCCGCCTTGTTTACCCTTGGCCGCTTCACGCGGCATACGGCTGTGAGTGGAACGTGGCAGCATGCCATATTCAGCGGTAATCCAGCCTTGACCTTTGCCTTTGAGGAAACGTGGCACGCTCTCTTCGACGGTTGCGGTGCACAGCACTTTGGTTTCGCCGAACTCAACGAGCACTGAGCCTTCTGCATGTTTAGTGTAGTGACGCGTAATAGTGACGGGACGTGTTTCAGATGCACTACGGCCTGCTGGACGCATGGTTTCTCTCCGGCTTGCTTAGGTTTGGCTGCGCATTATACGGACTTCGTGCGCGGCTGTCCCGCCCACGATCGGCACAATTCCGGATGAGTGGGCGCAATAAAAGAGAGTGACTTTTTAAAATGCGACGCATACCAGTGAATCAACTCGCATCACTGATTGCTGGTCAAAGCGCTTTTTGTAGATATCACGCAATGTGTTGATGCTGTCAGAACTGATGCGATCCGGGTTGTGAATCAACATCAACGTTTTACTGTGATCCGTTGCTCGCTTAGCGTGCTCGCCCGGCCGCTGCACATCAGATACTGATAATCCTTCTTTAAAGCGCGGCGTGACATCATTATCGATAAACTGCTGCCATTCCAGAGCGCTAATGGTGCTGCCATCGGGTTTATTGATGCCAAACCACAGCGTAGTTTGCATCATGATCTCTCCCGCACCACACACTGCAACAGGCGCAGTATTCGGCGGAATCTGTTCAAACGAGGGTGAAGGTGTCTGACATCCAGCCAGCAGTAACGTCAATAAAGCAAGCAGAGTCGCAGAGCGCAACATCACAATCATCCTTATAAGCGAACCAGCGATAAGCATAAGTGCCTGTTGCTAAAAGCGGTAATTTTTTGTTATTCAAGCTTATGTACGCTTATGCCTGTTAGCGTCGAGCCGGCCTCGCTATACTTCACCCAACATTTCTGAAAATGAGAAGACGATTATGATCCGCAGTATGACCGCTTACGCCCGCCGCGAAGCCAAAGGCCACTGGGGCAGCGCCGCCTGGGAACTTCGTTCTGTTAACCAGCGTTATCTGGAAACTTACATCCGTCTGCCGGAGCAATTTCGTGGTCTGGAGCCGGTAATCCGCGAGCGCATCCGTAATCGCCTGACGCGCGGTAAAATCGAGTGCAATCTGCGTTACGACGCTGATGCCAGCGCGCAAGGCGAACTGCAGCTGAATGAATCGCTGGCTAAACAGCTGGTGCAGGCTGCCAATTGGGTGAAGATGCAGAGCGATGAGGGCGCGATCAACCCGCTGGATATTCTGCGCTGGCCGGGCGTGATGTCCGCACAAGAGCAGGATTTAGACGCCATCAACGCCGAACTGCTGGTCGCGCTGGATGGCGCGTTAGATGACTTTATCGAAGCGCGTGAAAGTGAAGGTACTGCGCTGAAGGCGATGATTGAACAGCGCCTGGAAGGCGTATCGCATGAGGTCAGCAAAGTACGCGCGCAAATGCCAGAAGTGATTAAGTGGCAGCGTGAGCGTCTGGTGACCAAGCTGGAAGAAGCCGAAGTACAGCTGGAAAATAATCGCCTTGAGCAGGAACTGGTGATGATGGCGCAGCGCACCGATGTATCGGAAGAGCTGGATCGTCTGGATGCGCACGTGAAAGAAACCTACAACATCCTGAAAAAGAAAGAAGCCGTTGGCCGCCGCCTCGACTTTATGATGCAGGAGTTCAACCGCGAGTCGAACACGCTGGCTTCAAAATCGATTAACGCAGAGATCACCGCATCAGCGATCGAACTGAAAGTGTTAATTGAACAGATGCGTGAGCAGATTCAGAATATCGAGTAATATGCTTTTCGAAAAGCCCGCACTACAGCGGGCTTCTTAAAGTAGGATTGGCTGGCTAAATCGTTGCCGTTTACGCACAAGCTACGCAAGCAAGAACTCTGTTTTTCACGGTTAGCGTTAAATAAGTGTCAGCAATCATAAAAAATCTTTTCAGAATTGACTTTGAGTGAGCCAATATCCCCGTTAAACCGTATTAAGGTCGGCCATTAACTCACTGATAGTAAAGAGAACTCCCTGCCAGATAGCCATTAACACACTAACAGTCGCTTTATCAATGAGTTCTCTTAATCTTAAAGATTGTGGAGATCGCGTTTCTTTGACGGCACTATTTGTTAATCTACTGGTCGTAATTAGAACAGTTGTACCGCCAGGAACTCATGGACTCTCTTCTTTGTGCGATACATTTTTCCCGACATGAAGGCGTTATGACGAAATCCAGGCAGTTCCGCTCAACTCTTCTGCATCCTCGCTATTGGTTTACCTGGTTTGGGCTAGGTGTTCTGTGGCTACTGGTGCAACTTCCCTATCCTATTCTGATCCGGCTTGGCGCTGGCGCGGGTAAATTGTCACGTCGTTTCCTGAAGCGCCGAGAGCGCATTACCCGCCGCAACATTGAGCTGTGCTTCCCCAATATTGATGAAGAGAAGAAAGAAGCGATGATCGCCGGCAACTTCGAATCGTTGGGTATGGCGCTGGCAGAAACCGGCATCGCCTGGTTCTGGTCTGACGCACGCGTGCGTCGTTATTTCAAAGTGAGCGGACTCGAAAACCTGCAGCATGCTCAAAGCCACCAGCGCGGTGTAATGGTTATCGGCGTGCATTTTATGTCGTTGGAGCTTGGCGGCCGCATTACGGGTTTATGTCAGCCGATGATGGCGATGTATCGTCCACACAATAATCAGGCGATGGAATGGGCGCAGACCAAAGGGCGCATGCGTTCAAATAAAGCGATGATTGACCGTCGTGATTTACGTGGCATGGTGCAGGCGCTGAAAAAAGGTGAGGCAGTGTGGTTCGCACCCGATCAGGACTACGGTCCAAAAGGCAGCGTGTTTGCCCCGCTGTTCGCCGTTAAACAAGCAGCGACCACCAATGGCACTTTTGTGCTCTCTCGACTGGCAAAACCCGCGATGCTGACCATCGTGTTGATTCGTAATCAGGATAAGAGCGGTTATCAGCTGATCATTCAGCCAGAACTGGAAAATTATCCCTATGAAGATGAGGCTGCTGCCGCTGCTTATATGAATCGTGTGATCGAGAAAGAGATTTTGCGCGCGCCTGACCAATATCTTTGGCTGCATCGCCGCTTTAAAACCCGTCCGCCGGGTGAAGCGTCCCTCTATATCTAATCCATTGAAGCAACAAGCCTTAGGCTAACGGCTGGCATTCTGTCGGGCATTGATGAATGATAGTCCGCACTGTGTAATCACCTGCGGACTATTATGATGGAACAGAATATTGAGGCTGGCTGGTTGCGGCTTCTGATTGCCGACCGACTTACCCCTTACCTTGAAATTGATGCGCCGCGCCTGCAGCGCAACCTGCATCAGATGCAGCAAAAAGCCGATGCCGCTGGCGTCGCATTGCGTCCTCATATCAAAACCCATAAAAGTGTCTGGATCGCTCAGCAGCAACGCGCGCTCGGCGCGCGTGGCATTACCGTTTCTAAGCCGAGCGAAGGCATCGCTTTTATTCAGGGTGGTGAACGCGATTTGCTGCTGGCTTATCCGATTGTGCATGCCGACACGCTGGCTGAACTGCTGGCGATTGCCACACAGCATCAGGCGCGTATTACCTGCATTGCCGATAGCGCGACTGGCGTCGCGGCGATTGCCGCTGCGCATCAGCGCCAGCCCGATTGCCAGCTGGCCTTGGCCATCAAGGTGGATGTTGGATTACATCGTGTCGGCATTGATCCGCATAGCGATGCTGCCATTTCGCTGGCGCAACAAATCCAGGCTGCTGGCCTCACTTTTGCCGGGCTGATTTCTCATGCCGGTCACGCTTATGGCGCGGGCAACGCTGTTGCGATTGCAGACGTTGCGTTACAGGAAATCGCACTGATGCGTGATGTGCAGCAGTGCCTAATCGCCGCCGGTTTTGCGCACTGCCCGATTTCTGTCGGTTCAACGCCAACGGCGTTGGCGGCCCCCGTGGCAGATGGCTGCGATGAAATCCGGCCAGGCAATTACGCGCTGCTGGATCTGACCGCATGGCGTCTGGGTCTCTGCTCGCCGGATGCACTGGCGCTGAGCGTGGTGACACGCGTGGTGGCCGTCAATCCGCATTTCGCCATTATTGATGCCGGTTCCAAAATGCTCAGCTCTGACAAAGGTCCGCATGGTACCAATGCCAGTGGTTTTGGCATTGCCGTGGATGAACAAGGCAATCACTATGAAGTGTTAAAACTGTCGGAAGAGCATGGCTTCCTGCAATACAGCGATCCAGCGCCACCCGTTGGTGCACTGATGCGTATCTTTCCTAACCATAGTTGCGCCGTGGTGGCGCAGTCCGATCGCTTCGTGCTGCGCCAGGCTGACGGCTCTGGCGAAGAACTGGATATTCAGGGGCGCGGCAAGTTTATCTGATTACAGCGGTTTCACGGAAATCGTTGTTGACCCACACTTCCATGACCGGGCCGTTTGCAGCCCGGTATCACCGTGCTTTAATGGCTTCTTGTTTGCTCATCAGGAGGTTCCATGCTGCCATCTCAGACCGTCACACTTACGGTTCCACGTAACTGGTTAGATTTGTATGAAACCATCTGGAAACCAGAATGCTTTGCCAAATGGGCCAGCGGACTCAGCACCCGCACGCTGACGCAGGAAGGTAACGGCTGGAAAGCCAAAGGTCCCGAGGGGACAGTGAAGATCCGCTTCACGCCCCATAATCCGTTTGGCGTGATGGATCACTGGATTGATACCGGAACCGGTAAAGAGATTTATATGCCAATGCGGGTGATTGCTAACGAGCAGGGCGCGGAGGTGGTGATGGTAGTTTATCGTCAGCCCTTCATGTCCGACGAGAAGTTTGCAGAGGATGTAGCATGGGTAAAACGCGACCTGGAGCAGCTACTTCATCTATTAACTCATTAGAATCAATGTATTATGCCATGAACATCTCTTTACCTCGTGCTGGAATCAATTTATAAAATTCGGTTTCTTTTTTGCACAGTAGCGTTTAACTATTTTGTTCAAAGCATGATGTATTTATCTGTTAATCACCAGTCCAGCTTATGCATCCTCAACAGGAAAGTTCCTGGTGAGGATGAGCAGAAAAAGGCTGAGCCACTCTGATTTATCGACGTTTTTTCTATTTTTATTACTCACTTCTTCATTAAGACGTCCGGAATGAAGAAAAGCACTAATAAATAGTGAATCTCTCGCCTTATATATTCTGATGCAAATTCTGAAACCATTTATTCCTGCGGTCTATTTATAGGAGTTTTCTGATGGTGTTAATTTAATTAAAACACGGTATAACTCTTTCACACACAGCAGTAACCATAATAACAACAGCAGGGAAATAACATGGATCGCTCAACCTATCCTTTGTTATCAGAAAAAGAATTTGTTGAGATTGCCAGGCGGATGCTGGCCGGGGAATATATAAACGCAAAGGGATTTTATAATGATCTTACGGATTTCCTCCGCACAGGAGGAGATACCAGTAAGACAACAACACCATTACGCGCCAGGGGCATCTTTTTAAATTCAGGACATCATCTAATTGAAAGCATCTTTACGTGGCAACACCTGAAAGGTATTTCAGGTCTGCGCCAGGAATCGTTGCATTGATGTGAACTGTGCTTTGGCTATGGCCAGAGTAAACCCTTAATTGCACTGGTACATGTACCATAACGAGCAGAGTATGGCGATAAAAGAAAAAAATCTGACCCATTCAAAATGGTCATTTTTGTCATCGATTAAAATCGTCGGCATTGGTGTTTTACAACTTTCTCTTCTGGCGCAAATACTTCAGGCTAATGAGCTTGATTTACTCGCCATTGCTATTGTGATGTTATTGATCATTGACACACTTGCCGATCGCGGATTTGGCAATGCGATTATCAGAAATAAAAACCTTAATAATAGCGATCTATCAATTCTATATTGGGGAAATGTATTAATTGGGCTGGCAATTTTTTCCGCATTATTTATTGGCAGTGATATTTCAAGCCGAGTAATGGAACAACCCGAAATGGCAGTAATGCTGGAAATGATTTCAGTTATATTCATCATCATTCCGCAGGGACAACATTATCGCGCCATATTACAGCGGGAAAACCAATTTTCGCGCATCGCTTTTGCAGAAGCTTCTTCTGTGCTGGTGGGATTAGGCATCACACTCTTTACCGTGTGGCTGACACCTTCAGTGCTATGCGCTATCTGGGGTTACCTTGCCATGGTATCCATTAGAATGCTGATCTACTGCTATTACGGTCGTTCCTGGTTCCAGCCAGAATACCGTTTTAGCCTGAAAAGTTTCGCTAACGTGCGAGCAAGAAACGGATAATAAAAACAAGTCTGTATGGTGGGCTCTGGGCATCTGAAAAGATGCGTTCGCGTGCTGGTCGCCAGCACGCTTTTTTCTTTTTTAGGCTTCCAGCAACTCTTCCAGAGAGTTAACGTTGAGTTCACTTAACTTGCCGTTACGCTGCAAACGCAGCCAGCTGACCAGCATGCGTAACTCATCAATTACCATAAAGAGATCGGCCATATCATTCTTGCTTTTGATCTGCAGCCGCGCCAGCGCATTGAGCTTGTGTGCATTCACCGTTTTATGACTGATACCCAAGCGAACACCTATTTGCTCCGTGCTGTAACCCCACGCCATCATCAGTAACACCCGTAACTGACGATCAGGAAGCAAAATATCAGCGCCTTCTAATAACTGAATCTGCGCATGGGTGTTGATACAGGTGAGTAAACGACTGGTAATCCTCTGGCATGAGGATTTTAAGTCCAGAATACTGAGCGAAGGCAGGTAGCGACTGAGCGCATGCATTAACGGCAACAAACGTCGTGTTAGCACCATGATCTGCATCGTAGGGAATTGTTGTTGCAAAGCGTAAAGCACCTTTAAGGTGCCCGCCAACGGCATATTTTCATGAAAGATACATACCAGCAGCCGTGGTTTGAGTTTTTCACACTGAGCTATCACGGTGCTGAGCGACCACAACTCATGTATCTGACTCACGGCAGGTAGCGTAGCCAAAATACTTTCCAGCCCTAGCGCCGCCAGTTTGTCAGAGGAAAAAAAGAGTATGTCTTCGTTACGAATTTTCATGCCTGTCCAATAGTTGCTTCGTCTAAAGCCAATGAGTAATAAGCCCGGTTGAGCAGGCAGTAATCACTTACGACACAAATAGGAATGAACTTAAGAAGAGAGGTTTTACGCTATTTCGCATCATTTATACTTATGCGAAATCCTTGGCAAAAGCTGATTTATCCCTCCAATTAAGCCTGTTAGCATGCACGCCATTATAACGGCTAATCCGATGACGTTTTATTTAGAAAATCTCAGTGGTCTACACTCTGAAAAATCCTTAGCCTTGCCGCCAATCTGTTGGAGTGCTCAATGTTATTAACCGTTCTCTATATTATTGGTATTACTGCCGAAGCCATGACCGGCGCGCTGGCGGCGGGACGTCGTAAAATGGACCTGTTTGGCGTGATTATCATCGCCTCAGTGACCGCCATTGGCGGCGGTTCGGTGCGTGACATCTTGCTGGGCCATTACCCACTTAGCTGGGTCAAAAATCCTGAATACATCATGATCGTGGCCGCCGCCGCGGTTGTGACTACTTTTGTTGCACCGCTGATGACGCATCTGCGCAAAGTGTTTCTGGTGCTGGATGCGTTGGGTTTGGTGGTTTTCTCCATTATTGGTGCTCAGGTTGCGCTGGACAGCGGGCACGCCGCCATCATCGCCGCCATCGCCGCCGTGATCACCGGCGTTTTTGGCGGGGTGTTACGCGACATGTTCTGCAACCGCATTCCGCTGGTGTTCCAGAAAGAGCTGTACGCCGGTATCGCTTTCGCCTCGGGCTGGATGTATATCCTGCTGTTGAAAACGCCGCTGGCCCATGAAGCGGTGGTGATCATCACGCTACTGTTCGGCTTCTTCGCTCGCTTGCTAGCGCTGCGTTTCCGCCTCGGTTTGCCGATCTTCAACTATCCCCACCCTGAACATTGAGTCAGCAGCAGGAATATCCTGCTGTTGCAGAAAATGAATCAATTGCTGCAGGCTCGCATCCTGCAGCATCATCACAATCCTCTGTGCCAAAACGTTACCGATACCGGGCAACTGCTGCCAGCTTTCCGCCGTTCGCGCCATTAGCTGCGACCACTGCGTATCCGGGAGCGCCTGCAGTGCCGTGCGCGGTAACGGCAAGCCAAGCGCACTCACCCAGCGCCGCAGCGGCTGCTGTCGCGTCAGGTTAAAGCGGTGCCAGACGAGTTGGGCTCGTGCAGACGTAATGCCGTTGGCCTGCGCAATCTGATCTGGCGTCAGCGTCAGCCAGGAAAAGAGATGGCTGATAACGCTACTATCCAGAAGGCGCTGCCAGCTACTGCGCTGTACACCCGCAATATCGAGCACCGATTTCTGGCTTAACCAGCTGAGGCGAGACAAAAACTGCGCCCGGCAATCGGCGCTAAAGTGCAGACAGGTTAAGCCGTGGAATTCACCATCCTGAGGCGATGGTGGATAATCGCGCTGCACGACGCGCCAAATCACCCGTTCCAGCCGGGGAATACCTAATCCCGCTAGCGTGAGCGTCACTTCATCACCCGCGATCACATCCAGTTCGCGCCAGCGTCGCAGTGAGCCAATATTGACCCGCCGTACCGTTTTGTCATCGAGTTGTACCGGAATCAGATTCAGTACGACGGCGATCTTGCCTGTGCGTCCTACATTGAAATCGACAGAGAGCACTTCACTACTGACTTCCGCCGGCTGATATTTCCATGCCGCTGACCAATGGCCCTGACCGGGCTGCCAGTCGCGCCCTGCGCTGGCAGGTGATTGATGGATCACCACGCCATCGGTGACAAACGGCAGCGATTCACGGAACCAGCGATCGCGCCATATCGCAATCTCCTCTTCATTACTCACCTGACGACTCCAGCTCTGTGCGAGTCCAAAGCCCCATTGTGTTAGTTGTGTCAGACGATCGGACATCGACGCCGGACCATCCGGCCACGCCCAAATAAATATACCAAGTCGCTCAAGAAGCGGGCTGGTGTCGTGCCGCATCATCGCTCCGGCAACTTGGGCACGTGCATTTTTCCCCCCATCACGCGCCTGTTGATGATCGGTCATTTGTAGAAATAGCTCACCTTGCAGCACCACGTTTTCGCGCAGCGTATCAATAACTTGTGGAATGGCAGGAATATGCGGTGATTTGGCCAGCCACTCCTCACCACGCAAACCATCGCCCCGGCTGATTAATGACACCAACCGACCTTGCCGATACACCAAGGTGACAGCGACGCCATCGACTTTGGGCTGTAACCACAGCGCAGATTTATCCTGCATCCAGTACGCCACTGCCAGCTTATCGCGCAGTTTGCGCACGCCGGTATGCGCCACCGGATGATGTGTACTGCCATCGGTGGTGAGTCGCGCATCGTAGGTCATCTGCGATGGGGTGAAACAGCGTTGCCACTGCTGTAATCGCTGTTGCAGGCTGTCGTAATCGGCATCGGTCACACGATTGGTACCTTGCCGGTAATACGCGTCATCCCATTGCCGTAGCTGGGTTTGCAGCTGTTCGATTTCCTGCCCCGCGCGCACTGGCGACCAGTTCGGGCACAGCGCTACGGCCCAGCAACCCATGCTGAATAAGCAACACAATAGACTCAGGCATCCTTTCATCTTCGCTCTCCTTTTTCGCTATTGGAAAGCGCAGCACAGGCATTTACCAGCCATGAAAATCGCGCGCTGGAAGCAGATTCCAGACATTAAATCGCTGTTGCAGTCTGCTACATCAGCCTCTGGCGCGGCTTCACAGAAAAAAGAATTGCCTCAGCCAAGCGGCAAACGCTGCGTGACATCCCCAAGCCGTGTATACTGTGCAGGAAATCGACTCCGCTCTTTACTCAATTCAAGATAACCATGGCTCAAGGCACGCTTTATATAATTTCCGCCCCCAGCGGCGCGGGTAAATCCAGCCTGATTCAGGCGCTGTTAAAGACACAACCGCTGTACGATACGCAGGTGTCTATTTCTCATACCACCCGTGGCGTGCGTCCCGGTGAAGCTCATGGTGAGCACTACTTTTTCGTCTCTAAGTCCGAATTCGAGACCATGATTGCAGCAGACGACTTCCTCGAGCATGCGGAAGTGTTTGGCAATTATTACGGTACGTCACGCGCTGCGATTGAGCAGGTGCTGGCGACCGGCGTTGACGTATTCCTGGATATCGACTGGCAAGGTGCGCAGCAGATTCGCAAGAAAATGCCTGCCGCGCGCAGCATCTTTGTGTTGCCGCCTTCTACCGAAGAGTTGGATCGTCGCCTGCGTGGCCGCGGTCAGGACAGCGAAGAGGTGATTGCCCGTCGTATGCAACAGGCCGTGGCGGAAATGAGCCACTACGCCGAGTATGACTATTTAATTGTTAATGATGATTTCGATCTGGCGCTGTCAGATCTGAAAACCATTATCCGCGCAGAACGTCTGCGTATGGGTCGCCAAAAATCGCGACATGATGCTTTAATCAGCAAACTATTGGCAGTCTGAATTCACTTTCAGTATTATGCCCAGTCATTTCTTCATCATCTGTGGAGTAGCACACCTATGGCACGCGTAACCGTTCAGGACGCAGTAGAGAAAGTTGGTAACCGTTTTGACCTGGTGTTGGTCGCTGCACGTCGTGCACGTCAGATGCAGGTAGGCGGTAAAGATGCGCTGGTTCCAGAAGAGAACGATAAGCCAACCGTTATCGCCCTGCGCGAAATCGAAGAAGGTCTGATCACGACCCAGATTCTGGATGTCCGTGATCGTCAGGAACAGCATGAGCAGGAAGCCGCTGAGTTACAAGCCGTTACCGCTATCGCTGAAGGTCGTCGTTAACAGCACTTCGCAGGTCGCCCTTGTATCTGTTTGAAAGCCTCAATCAACTGATTGAAAAATACTTGCCTGAGGAGCAAATTAAGCGCCTCAAGCAAGCTTATCTAGTCGCGCGTGATGCCCACGAGGGTCAAACACGCTCCAGCGGCGAGCCTTACATCACCCATCCTGTTGCTGTCGCCTGCATTCTGGCCGAGATGAAACTCGACCATGAAACGCTAATGGCGGCGCTGCTGCATGACGTGATCGAAGATACGCCCGCCACTTACCAGGATATGGAACAGCTGTTTGGTAAAAGCGTTGCCGAACTGGTGGAAGGTGTATCCAAGCTCGATAAGCTGAAGTTCCGCGACAAGAAAGAAGCGCAGGCTGAAAACTTCCGCAAAATGATCATGGCAATGGTGCAGGATATCCGCGTCATCTTGATCAAACTGGCTGACCGCACGCACAACATGCGCACGCTCGGCGCATTACGTCCGGATAAAAAACGCCGTATCGCGCTGGAAACGCTGGAGATTTACAGTCCTCTGGCGCACCGCCTTGGTATTCATCACCTGAAAACAGAACTGGAAGAGCTCGGCTTTGAAGCGCTCTACCCCAACCGTTTCCGCGTGATTAAAGAGGTGGTGAAAGCGGCACGCGGTAACCGAAAAGAGATGATTCAGAAGATCCTCGCTGAAATCGATGGTCGCTTACAGGAAGCAGGAATTCCCTGCCGTGTAAGTGGACGCGAAAAACATCTCTATTCGATCTACCGCAAAATGCACCTGAAAGAGCAGCGTTTTCACTCGATCATGGATATCTACGCCTTCCGCGTCATCGTGAAAGATCTGGATACCTGTTATCGCGTGCTCGGACAGATGCACAGCTTGTACAAACCGCGTCCCGGACGCGTGAAAGATTACATCGCCATTCCCAAGGCCAACGGCTATCAATCGCTGCACACCTCAATGATTGGCCCGCATGGCGTGCCCGTTGAAGTGCAGATCCGTACCGAAGATATGGATCAGATGGCAGAAATGGGTGTGGCTGCACACTGGGCTTATAAAGAGACCGGTGAAATCAGCGGTACCACCGCACAAATTCGTGCCCAACGCTGGCTGCAAAGCTTACTTGAGCTGCAGCAAAGCGCCGGTAGCTCGTTTGAATTTATTGAAAGCGTGAAATCCGATCTCTTCCCGGATGAGATCTATGTGTTCACGCCGGAAGGCCGCATTGTCGAATTGCCGGCGGGCGCCACGCCAGTCGATTTCGCGTATGCGGTGCATACCGATATTGGTCATGCCTGTGTTGGCGCGCGTGTCGATCGTCAGCCTTATCCGCTGTCACAGTCGCTGACCAGCGGTCAAACCATTGAAATTATTACCGCACCGGGCGCACGTCCGAATGCTGCCTGGCTCAATTTTGTCGTCAGTTCTAAAGCACGCGCCAAAATTCGTCAGTTGCTGAAAAACCTTAAACGTGAAGACTCCGTCAACCTTGGCCGTCGTCTGTTGAGCCACGCGCTCGGCGGCAGCAAAAAGTTGGCAGAGATTCCGCTCGAGAATATTCAGCACGAACTTGAACGCATGAAGCTGACTGCCATCGATGATTTGCTGGCAGAAATTGGCTTGGGTAACGCCATGAGCGTGGTCGTGGCGAAGAACTTGCTGCAGTCAGGCAGTGAAGCGCCGCAGAGCAACAGCAAACGCAAAAAGCTGCCGATCAAAGGCGCAGATGGCGTGTTGATTACCTTTGCCAAATGCTGCCGCCCAATCCCTGGCGACCCGATTGTGGCGCACGTCAGTCCCGGTAAAGGTCTGGTGGTGCATCACGAATCCTGCCGTAACATTCGCGGCTATCAAAAAGAACCTGAAAAGTTCATGCCGGTAGAGTGGGATAAAGTGATTGATCAGGAATTTGTCGCTGAGATTAAAGTCGACATGTTCAATCATCAGGGCGCGCTGGCGAACCTGACTGCGGCAATCAATACCGCCGGTTCCAATATTCAGAGCCTGAATACTGAAGAGCGTGATGGTCGCGTGTATAGCGCCTTTATCCGCCTCACCGCGAACGATCGCGTCCATCTGGCGAATATTATGCGCAAAATCCGCGTAATGCCGGACGTGATCAAAGTTCACCGAAACCGTAATTAGTCCATGAACGCTCAACGCTTTGCCCGAATTCAGGAGATGCTGGCCTTGCGCCAGCACGATCTCACCGTCTGCATGGAACAGGTGCATAAACCGCATAACGTTTCTGCGGTGATCCGTACCGCCGATGCGGTAGGCATCCATGAAGTGCATGCTGTTTGGCCAAGCGTACGGATGCGTACCATGGTTTCCGCTTCTGCCGGCAGCAACAGTTGGGTAAAGGTCAAAACGCATCGTCATATCGCCGAAGCGGTCCGTCATCTGAAAGAGAGCGGCATGCAAGTGCTGGCGACTAATCTGTCGGCCAAAGCGGTTGATTTTCGCGAGATCGATTACACCAAACCAACCTGCATTTTGATGGGTCAGGAAAAAACCGGTATTACCGCTGAAGCACTGGCGCTGGCCGATCAGGACATCATTGTGCCGATGGTTGGCATGGTGCAGTCGCTCAATGTTTCGGTGGCTTCGGCGCTGATTCTGTACGAAGCACAACGCCAGCGGCAGAATGCCGGAATGTATCAGCGCACCTACAGCTTGCTGGATGAAGATGAGCAACAGCGTTTGCTGTTCGAAGGCGGTTATCCGGTGCTGGCGCGCGTCGCTAAGCAGAAAAACCTGCCTTATCCGCATATTAATGCCCGGGGCGAGGTGGAAGCTGACACCGAGTGGTGGGCCACCATGCAATCGACAGGTAGAAAATGAAAGGCCGTCTGCTGGATGCCATCCCGCTCAGTACCCTGACCGGCGTCGGCGCCAGTCAGGCGGGAAAGCTGGCCAAACTTGGCCTGTTTACCATTCAGGATTTACTGCTGCATCTGCCACTGCGCTACGAAGATCGCACCCAACTTTATAAAATTAATGACCTGCTGCCGGGCGTTTATGCCACGGTGGAAGGTGAAGTGCTGAGCAGCGAAATCACCTTTGGTCGCCGTCGCATGCTGGTGTGCCACATCAGCGATGGCAGCGGCATGCTGACCATGCGCTTCTTCAATTTCAATGCCGGGATGAAAAACAGCCTGTCACCGGGCAGTCGCGTTACAGCCTATGGCGAGATTAAACGCGGTCAGCGCGGTGCTGAAATCATTCATCCCGAGTATCGCATACAGGGCGAGCAAGGCGGCGTGGAGCTGCAGGAAACCCTGACGCCGGTTTATCCCACCACCGAAGGCATTCGCCAGGCGACATTGCGCAACCTCACCGATCAAGCGTTGACGCTGTTAGAGAGTTGCCCGATTGCCGAACTGCTGCCGTCCGAACTGAGCGGCGGGATGATTAGCCTGCCAGATGCACTGCGCACGCTGCATCGTCCGCCGCCGGATATGCGTCTGAGTGAGCTGGAAACCGGCCGCCATCCGGCACAGAAACGCTTAATTCTGGAAGAGCTGCTGGCACATAACCTCAGCATGCTGGCGGTACGTGCCGGGGCGCAGCGCCATCATGCGCTGCCGATGACCGCTCGCCACGAACTGGTTGATCAACTGCTGGCGGCGCTGCCCTTTTCACCGACCGGTGCGCAAAACCGTGTGGTGGCAGAAATCGAAAAGGATCTGACCAACGATTTTCCGATGATGCGTTTGGTGCAGGGCGATGTGGGCTCCGGTAAAACGCTGGTGGCCGCGCTGGCCGCCTTGAACGTCATCGCGCACGGCAAACAGGTGGCGCTGATGGCACCGACCGAATTGCTGGCCGAGCAGCATGCCAACAACTTCCGCCAGTGGTTTGCGCCACTGGGAATTGAAGTGGGCTGGCTAGCGGGCAAGCAAAAAGGCAAAGCGCGCGAAGCACAGCAGGAAGCGATTGCCAGCGGCCAGGTCGCGATGGTGGTTGGCACGCATGCGCTATTCCAGGAGCAGGTGAAATTCAACGGTATGGCGCTGGTGATCATTGATGAGCAGCACCGCTTTGGCGTGCATCAACGCTTAGCGCTGTGGGAAAAAGGCGAGGAGCAAGGTTTCCATCCACATCAGCTGATTATGACCGCGACGCCGATTCCGCGCACGTTGGCGATGACCGCTTACGCCGATCTGGATACCTCAACCATTGACGAATTACCGCCGGGACGCACGCCGGTGACCACGGTGGCGATTCCCGATAGCCGCCGCAGCGAGATCATTACGCGTGTGCAAAGCGCCTGCCATGAAGGGCGTCAGGCTTATTGGGTGTGTACGCTGATTGAAGAATCCGAAGTGCTGGAGGCGCAGGCGGCGGAAGCAACCTGGGAAGAGCTAAAAGTGGCGCTGCCAGATTTGCAGGTCGGCCTGGTGCACGGCCGCATGAAGCCTGCCGAAAAGCAGGCGGTGATGGCAGCGTTTAAAGCCAATGAAATCCAGTTGCTGATCGCCACCACGGTTATCGAAGTGGGCGTGGATGTGCCAAATGCCAGCCTGATGATTATCGAAAATCCGGAACGCCTTGGTTTAGCGCAGCTACATCAGCTGCGTGGTCGTGTTGGTCGTGGGGCCGTCGCCTCGCATTGCGTGCTTCTATACAAAGCGCCGCTCAGCAAAACCGCGCAAAAACGTTTGCAAGTCTTGCGCGACAGCAATGACGGCTTTGTCATTGCCCAGCACGATTTGGAGATTCGCGGTCCAGGTGAAATGCTCGGCACGCGTCAAACCGGCAACGCAGAGTTTAAAGTGGCTGATTTGCTGCGTGATCAAGGCATGATTCCCGAAGTTCAGCGCGTGGCGCGCCATATCCATCAGCACTATCCGGAACAAGCGCAGGCTCTTATTGAGCGCTGGCTGCCGGAAACCGAGCGCTACAGCAACGCTTAATCCGTCGTATTGGCCTTATCAATAGCCATAAAATCCCCGACAAACTTCTGTAGCAGACGTGCTAATTCGGCGCGTTCTTCATCCGGCCAGCTTGCAAACAGGTTTTGATAAATCTGCGCGCGCGCCGCATCGATTTTGTCGGTCATCGCTTTACCTGCCGCAGTAATTACTGCTTCATTCACCCGTTTATCTTTGCCATTTTTCTGGCGCTTCGCCAGCCCTAACTCCTCCAGCTTAGCCACCTGACGACTCACCGTGGTGTAATCGCGTCCGGCACGCTCTGCCAGTTCCACCACGCCAATCGGGCCGAAGCGCCCGATCTGAATCAGCAGCGGAAACAGCGCGCGATCAAGCTGAATATTCGACTCTTTAATCAATAATTCATCACGTTGCGGACGGTTAAATGTCCCCACAATCATCAGCAGCGCGTTGTGCAGATCATCGAATGATGCACTATTATGTGTATTTTGCACACTTTCCATTGACGTTATTCCGAGGCAAGCCTAATGTGTGCATATTACACATAGTTTACGTCTAACAGAAGGTGAAAGCATGAAAGCAGCGATAGTTTCTGCGGCAGGTGAACAGCCCGTTTACGGTGATTTCCCTGAACCGCAGGCCGATGAAAACCATGTGGTGGTCACGGTGAAAGCCGCCGCCATCAGCCAACTGGCAAAAGCACGCGCCGCCGGCACGCATTACAGCGCGGCCGCGCACTATCCCTTCATTACCGGCATTGATGGTACTGGCACGCTGAGCAACGGCGATCCGGTTTACTTCCTCGCCTTTACAGCGCCGTGGGGCAGCATGGCGGAAAGAACCTTAGTGCCTGCCGATAGCATCGTTCCGCTGCCGGCCACACTTGATCCGGTGCTGGCTGCCGCGCTGGCGAATCCAGGCATGTCCTCCTGGGCGGCATTAACCCGACGCGCTCAGCTGCGTCACGGTGAAACCGTGTTGATCAATGGCGCTACCGGCACGTCGGGCGGTTTGGCGGTACGTATCGCGCAGCATTTGGGCGCAGGCAAAATCATCGCCACCGGACGTAACCGCGCCGCGCTGGAGCAACTGCGCGCACAGGGCGCGGACATCACGCTCACGCTGGATGAATTACCGGGCGCGTTACCGGCGTTAATGAAAGAAGGCGTTGATGTGGTGCTGGATTATCTCTGGGGTCAGAGCGCGCTCGATATCATGCAGGCCGCAGTGGCAGGCGGTGAAAAGACGGTGCGCTTTGTACAAATCGGTTCGCTGAGCGGTCAGGAAATCACGCTGCACAGCAAGCTGCTGCGCTCCTCCGGATTGACGTTGATGGGCAGCGGCCTGGGAAGCGTCTCGGACAAGGAGCTGATTACCTGCATTGGCGAAATGTTGACAGCGGCCGCCGAGAGCGATTTTTCCATCGCCTTCAAGATGCGTCCATTAAGTGAAGTGGCGCAGGCGTGGCAGGAAGAGGATAGCCGCTGCCGCACGGTGTTTACGCTTTAGATCAACGGAAGTAAAAAGGGGCATTGCAAACGATTGCTTTCACAACGCAACCGTTTAAAATCGCCCCTTTGTTGTAATTGAGAACGTCCACCATGTCCGTCAATACCGCTGAAACTCGCCAGCCTGCCAGCGCTGCAAGCCCGAAAAGTGAACTGATTTACCGCCTCGAAGACCGTCCACCGCTGCCACAAACCTTGTTTGCTGCCTGTCAGCATTTGCTGGCGATGTTTGTCGCGGTGATTACGCCCGCATTGCTAATTTGCCAGGCGCTGGGTTTACCGGCGCAGGATACGCAGCACATCATCAGCATGTCATTGTTTGCCTCGGGCGTGGCATCCATTCTGCAAATCAAAACCTGGGGGCCGGTGGGTTCCGGCCTGTTGTCGATTCAGGGCACCAGCTTTAACTTCGTGACGCCGCTGATCATGGGCGGCATGGCGCTGAAGAATGGCGGCGTTGATGTGCCGACCATGATGGCGGCACTGTTTGGTACGCTGATGGTAGCGTCTTGTACCGAAATGGTGCTGTCACGCGTGCTGCACCTGGCACGCCGCATCATTACGCCGCTGGTTTCCGGCATTGTGGTGATGATTATTGGTCTGTCGCTGATTCAGGTCGGTTTGACCTCCATCGGCGGCGGCTTTGCCGCCATGAGCGATCACTCGTTTGGTGCACCGAAAAATTTGTTGCTGGCGGCTTCGGTGTTGGTGGTGATTATCCTGCTTAATCGTCAGCGTAATGCCTATCTGCGCGTTGCTTCACTGGTGATCGCGATGGCGGTAGGTTATGCGTTGGCTTGGACACTGGATATGCTGCCTGCCACCAGTACGCCAGCCGATCAGCCACTGATTGCCGTGCCATCGCCGCTCTACTACGGTCTGGGCTTTGACTGGAACCTGCTGATCCCGCTGATGTTGGTATTTATGGTGACCTCGCTGGAAACCATTGGCGACATCACCGCGACCTCTGATGTTTCCGAGCAGCCGGTCAGCGGCCCGCTGTATATGAAGCGTCTGAAAGGCGGCGTGCTGGCCAACGGCCTCAACTCCTTTGTTTCGGCGCTGTTCAACACTTTTCCGAACTCCTGTTTTGGCCAAAACAACGGCGTGATTCAGCTTACCGGCGTCGCCAGTCGCTATGTGGGTTTTGTCGTGGCGCTGATGCTGATCGTGCTGGGCCTGTTCCCGGCAGTGAGCGGATTTGTGCAGCACATTCCAGAACCGGTATTGGGCGGCGCGACCATTGTGATGTTCGGTACTATCGCCGCGTCTGGCGTGCGTATCGTTTCACGTGAACCGCTGAATCGTCGTGCCATCATGATTATCGCGCTGTCGCTGGCAGTAGGTTTGGGCGTTTCTCAGCAGCCGCTGATTCTGCAATTTGCCCCGGACTGGCTGAAAACCCTGCTTTCATCTGGCATTGCGGCCGGTGGTATCACCGCCATCGTACTGAACCTGATCTTCCCGCAAGAAAAGTAATCTCGCAGGCAGGCTTCGGCCTGCCTGATATTTATCCGCATTTACATCCAGGCTGTTGAGCTGTAACGGTAATTCAGGCATAACAACCACTCACCGGATAAATATCGGGATGGATGAGTGCGATGAAATTTTTAGGCAAGTTTTTCCTTACTTTACTGCTGCTAATTCTGCTGGCGCTGGTAGTGCTGTATGTGTTGCTGCAAACACAATGGGGCGCAGGTTGGTTTAGCCGCTGGGTAAGCGATAAAACTGCCTGGCATCTCTCTCTCAGCAAGATTGAGCACGACTTTTCCTCCCCTTCGCACATCATTCTCGATGACTTCAGCTTTGGCCATGATGGTCAGCCCGCTGTATTGGTGGCGAAACGCGTTGATCTCGGTCTCGCGCTGGTTCAGTTTAGCGATCCTCTGCACTTCAACAGCATCGAAGTGCGCGACGGCGAAATCAATCTTGCCAATCAAGCGCCCAATACCACGCTGCCCATCCAGGCCAATCGCCTGCAGCTGAACAATGTGCGTATTGAGAATCCACAAAGCACTTTGCCGATGAGTGCTGAGCGCGTGAATGGCGGTCTTCTACCTTGGAAACCGCTGCCTAACGACGTACTGGGCAGCGATGCGCAGTTCCAGATCAGTGCCGGAACCTTGACGCTGGACGGCGTACCGGGCAACAACGTGCTGTTACAGGGCAGCATTAAGCAACGTCGTCTGGTGCTGAGCAATATCGGTGCCGATCTGGCGCGCGGTTCGATGACCGGCAACGCCGAGCGTGATGCGCAGGGCAACTGGAAAATTGACCAACTGCGCCTGAACGATATCCGCCTGCAAACGCATCAAAACCTGAGCGACTTCCTTAATCCACTGCGCGATGTGCCTTCGGTGAGCATCAATCGTCTGGATATGACCGATGCGCGCCTGCAAGGGCCCGATTGGGCGGTAACCGATCTCGATTTAACGCTGAAGAACATTACCCTGCGCGGCGATAGCTGGGAAAGCGACGGCGGTTCTCTTTCCATGAACGCCGGGAATTTTATTAACGGCGGCTTTGAGCTTAACGATCCGATCGTCAATGCTGACCTCTCCGCGCAGGGCATTGCCCTCACCCAGTTCAGCTCGCGCTGGGTCAATGGCGTGGTGCGCGCCAGCGGTAACTGGTCGCGCAGCGACAAGCGGCTGACGCTGGATGAACTGGCGATCGCCGGGCTGGAATATACGCTGCCGCAAAATTGGCGCGATCGCTGGCAGCAAGCCCTGCCGGATTGGCTGGATAGCGTGCTGATCACGCGTGCCACCGCTAACCGCAACCTGATTATTGATATCAATCCAGCGTTCCCGTTCCAGATGACGTCACTGGATGGTAGCGCGGATAACCTGCTGCTGGCACGTCAACATCAATGGGGAATTTGGGCTGGGAAAGCCAGCTTTAACGCCGCCGAAGCTACCTTCAATCGTACCGATTTGCGTCATCCGTCGATTGCGCTGAATGCCAACGATCAGCAGATTCAGGTGACTGAAATGAGTGCCTTTAACGGCAGCGGTTTATTGGAAGGTACCGCGACGGTTGGACAGGATGTGCCACGTCCGCTAACGCTGAATCTGAAAGGACAGGCTGTGCCGGCAAACGTGCTGGGGAACTGGGGTTGGCCAACGCAGCTGAGCGGTAACAGTAATTTGCAGCTGCAGATGAAAGCGTCGCTGAACGCCAGCGCGCCGCTGCGCCCAAGCGTGGATGGCACGTTGTCGGTGACCACCGATACACAAGCCGTGCAGCAGACGATGCGTGGCGGTCAGTTGCAATAATTTAAAAACCAGGTCGCCATGAATGGCGACCCTACGTTTATAGAGCTGGATTTTCCTAGGGTGCGCATGCATGCGCACCTGGATAACCGGGCATTTTTGCGTAATTGAGCGGTATCAGTTGATACGCGCCCCGGAGCCGCCTTCTTCCAGTGAACCATCAGAATCGGCGGGCAGAACGATATACACCCCTTCGAAAACCGCGCCTAACTCTTCATCACCAAACAGCTCAACTTCCATCTGCACGCGCGCTTTACGGCCACGTGCCAGACGATCAAGATCGCCGCTGAGTGAGCCGAGATCGGCAATCGCGCCCGGACGGCCGCTGATGGGTTTGCTGTAGCGAATATGCGCATCTGCCAGAATGATAGTACCGCCGAGGTGACGCTCGCGCAGCAGCAGCCAAATCAAGCCCCAGCCAGTCAGCGTAGCGAGCGAGAACAGGCTGCCGGCGAATAAGGTGTGATGGGGATTCTGGTTGCCCGCTTCGGGCATGGTGGTAACGAATTTCTGCCCGGTATATTGCAGAATGCGCACGCCCATTTTTTCACTCAGCGGGATGTGTTCATACCAGGCTTGCTGCAGCTGGCCGCACCAGTCGGCGCGATGCAGAATATCGTCGAGCGTCACGACCGGTTTGATCATCAGGAAGTGGCGCACCGGCGTGGTTTGCGGTGCAGTGATTTCACCCTGATTGACGTAGCCTAGCTTGGCAAAGAATTCGACGGCGTCTTCACGCGCACTACAGGTGACGCGCTTTGCCCCTTCCTGACGTGCGACCGATTCCAGCGTCATCGCCACGAGCGTGCCAAGACCTTTGCCCTGCACGGAAGGATGGACCGCGAGGAAGCGAATTGCCGCTTCGTTTTCCGCGTTGATATACAGACGACCAATCGCCACCGGTTTGCCCTGCTCATCCACCACCATTTGATGATGTGCTAGCGCATCCCAGGCGTCGCGCTCAGAACCCTGCGGCTGACGCAGCGGCTTTCGTAACATTTCCCAGCGGAACTGGTAATACATATCCAGCTCTTCCGCCGTTTGCGGTACGCGAAGATGATACATAAAGTGATTCTCTCGTTCGGAGCTTGCGTGGCTAAGTCCTTGCCGCTCGGCTGAAAACCTCACACCTGTAACCAAAAGGTCACCGGACCATCGTTTACCAACGAAACCTGCATATTGGCGGCAAAGCGTCCGTTTGCTGTGGATACGCCCTGTGCCCGGCAGCAATCGCTAAAGTATTCATAGAGGCGATCGGCTTCCGCCGGTTCAGCGCCGCCAGAAAAAGAGGGACGCATGCCTTTATTGGTATCCGCGGCGAGAGTGAATTGCGATACCACCAGCACGCTGCCGCCAGCCTGCTGCACATTGAGATTCATTTTGTCATTCTCATCCGCGAAGATGCGGTAGCCCAGAACGCGCTCGGTTAAACGCTGCGCTTTTTGCTCGTCGTCGCCCTTTTCTACACCCAATAACACTAATAAACCGGCACCAATTTCACCCACTGTCGCGCCATCAACGCTGACACTGGCGCGGCTGACGCGCTGAATCAAAGCAATCATGTTTCCTCACGTTCTTTATCGCGTTCCTGCTGTTTTAACTGGCGATAGTCATCCAGGGTGACGGTGATTTCCGCGCCTAACAAAACAATACACCACGACCAGTACACCCAAAGGAACAGAATAGGGATAACCGCCAGAACGCCGTAAATTAACTGATACGAAGGGAACATCGTAACATAGAGCGCAAAGCCTTTTTTGCCCAGCTCGAACAGCAAGCCGGCAACGATAGCGCCGATCAGTGCATCGCGCGTGGGCACACGTCGCGTTGGCACAATGCTATACAGCAGCCAGAAAGCGAGAATGGAGAGGAACAGCGGGAAGATGCGCAGCAGATGATCAATCAAACTGGTGACGCCGGTGACATTCACCCAACGCAGCGACAACAGATAGGAGCTAAGGGCTAAGCTTGCGCCTGCCAGCAGCGGGCCGAGCGTTAAAATCATCCAGTAAACGGCAAACGAATAGACCAATGGCCGCGGCTTGTCACTGCGCCAGATGGCATTTAACGCACTGTCTACCGAATGCATCAGCAGCAGCGCGGTGACGATCAATCCCACAATGCCGACCGCCGTCATCTTATTGACGTTGGCGACGAACTGATCGAGATAACGCTGAATCACATCGCCCGTCGCCGGGATGAAGTTGGTGAAAATGAAGTTTTTTAGCTGCACACTGATATCTGAGAACATCGGAAAGGCGGCAAACAGCGCAAAAACCACGGCAATCAGCGGCACCAACGCCAGCAATGAGACGTAGGCGAGATTACCCGCCTGCGTGGTCATGTTGTCATCATCAATGCGTCGCCACAGCAGTTTAACCCACAAATAAAAGGCATGCGCCGAGTGGCGCAGATGTCGTCGGTTCAGCACTCAGAGACGACCCTCGAACCAATCCGGCACAGTTTTCTCATCCACTACCAGCACGCTCTCAATGCCGAGCGCGCGTGCAGCGTCGATATTGGCCTGATTATCATCAAAGAATACCGCCTGATCGGCCTGGTAACCTTCATGCTGCAGCACATAGTTATAGATGCGGGCTTCCGGCTTACGCATGCCGATATCCTGCGACATATAAAGATGATCGGCCGCCTGCTGCACATCGGGGTATTGCGTTGGCCAGAACTCAAAGTGCAGCTGATTGGTATTGGACAGGATCACCACGCGCTCGCCATTGGCTCGCAGCTTGTTCATGATGGCCAGCGTTTCCGGACGCACGCCAACAAACACCGCCTGCCAGCCAGCAGTAAATTGCGGATAGCTCAGCGCGATATCCAGTTGGTCGCAGATGCGCGCCGCGAATTCGGGATCGCTGATTTCGCCACGTTCGTGTTTCTCAAAAGCCTCATCCATGCGGAAACTGCTTTGCAACGTTGCCAGCGGCACACGCCCCAAATCGCTCCAGACGCCGAGCACACGATTAAAATCGATATCAACAATCACATTGCCTAAATCAAAAATGTACAGCATGACGCCTCTCCTTTATGTTCCCTGGATCATTCACTTTAGCGGCAAAAGCGGCGTCTGAACAGGGACGAGGCGCGGGAAATCAGCAATCTGTAAGCGGGGCCGAACGACCGCAAGCGAGCGTTGTAGCGGATTACAGGCACAAAAAAGCCCCGCTGGTGCGGGGCTTAATATCAGACTGTTTCGCTTACTCTTTGCTGCCGCGAGAAGAACGTTTACGATCGTTCTCGGTCAGGTGACGTTTACGAATACGGACTGACAGCGGAGTCACTTCAACCAGTTCGTCGTCATCGATGAACTCGATAGCCTGTTCCAGCGTCATTTTCTGCGGTGGAACCAGAGTGGTCGCTTCATCAGTACCTGATGCACGCATGTTGGTCAGTTTCTTACCGGTCAGGCAGTTAACTGTCAGGTCGTTAGAACGGCTGTGAATACCGATGATCTGGCCTTCATACACTTCCGCACCGTGACCCAGGAACAGCTTACCGCGATCCTGCAGACCGAACAGAGCAAACGCTACCGCTTTACCCTGACCGTTAGAGATCAGTACGCCGTTCTGACGCTGGCCCACTTCGCCCGGACGAACGTCGTCGTAGTGGCTGAAGGTGGAGTACAGCAGACCAGTACCTGAGGTCATGGTCATAAATTCGTTACGGAAACCGATCAGACCACGGCTTGGGATCATGTAGTCGAGACGTACACGGCCTTTACCATCTGGATCCATGTTTTTCAGGTCGCCTTTACGCTCACCCATCGCTTGCATCACAGAACCCTGATGGGTTTCTTCGATGTCGAGGGTAACGTTTTCGAATGGCTCCTGCTTACGGCCTTCGAACTCACGGAAGATAACTTTCGGACGGGATACCGCCAGCTCGAAACCTTCACGACGCATGTTCTCGATCAGCACTGACAAGTGCAGCTCACCACGACCGGAAACGCGGAATGCATCCGAATCTTCAGTTTCTTCAACGCGCAGTGCAACGTTGTGTACCAGCTCTTTGTTCAAACGCTCCAGGATCTGGCGCGAGGTCACGAACTTACCTTCTTTACCGCAGAACGGTGAGGTGTTCACGTTGAAGAACATGGTTACGGTTGGTTCGTCGACGCTCAGGGCTGGCAGCGCTTCCACATTCTGCGTGTCGCAGATGGTGTCAGAGATGTTCAGCTCGCCCAGACCGGTGATCGCGATGATGTCGCCCGCTTCCGCCAGGGTGCTTTCGATACGCTCCAGACCAAGGTGGCCCAGCACTTTACCGACTTTACCGTTACGGGTTTTGCCTTCGCTATCAATGATAGTGACCTGCTGGTTCGGCTTAACGGTACCGCGTTTGATGCGGCCGATACCGATCACGCCCAGATAGTTGTTGTAGTCCAGCTGCGAGATCTGCATCTGCAGTGGAGCTTCAACTTCAACCTGAGGTGGAGAAACGTGGTCGACGATCGCCTGATACAGCGGGGTCATGTCGTCAGCCATGTCGGTATGTTCCAGACCCGCGATGCCATTCAGCGCCGAAGCGAAGATGATCGGGAAGTCCAGCTGCTCGTCAGTCGCATCCAGGTTAACGAACAGGTCAAATACCTGATCAACAACCCAATCAGGACGCGCGCCCGGACGGTCAACTTTGTTAATAACCACAATCGGCTTCAAACCATGAGCAAATGCTTTCTTGGTTACGAAGCGGGTTTGCGGCATAGGGCCATCCATCGCATCTACAACCAGCAGCACCGAATCCACCATGGACATGACGCGCTCCACTTCACCACCGAAGTCGGCGTGTCCTGGGGTATCAACGATGTTGATACGGTAGTCATTCCATTTGATGGCGGTGTTTTTTGCGAGGATGGTAATCCCACGCTCTTTCTCCAAATCGTTGGAGTCCATTACGCGCTCAGTCGCTTCGGTACGAGCATCAAAAGTACCGGACTGTTGTAGCAGCTTGTCAACCAGGGTGGTCTTACCATGGTCAACGTGCGCGATGATGGCGATGTTACGCAAATTTTCGATCACAGCTTTGCCTCAGGCATTATAGAAATAACGCGGTATTGTACACGGATTAAGCGGAAGACTGAACATGATCACAGATTTCGCCGAAAGTTTCTCGTAGCGCTGGTTTTTAGCACCATTTACGGTGCATTAATCTGCACTGCGATGGCAATTTGCACCAATATAGTGCTTATATTCACCGGTGATGCACCATAACAATGCATGCAATCCATCCTGGTGCAGCCTTCGACTCACGAAAGAGCGCATTGTAGCGCCATTTTCGCCATTGTCATAAAGTTGGCACAGAATTCGCTTTATATATTTTAAGCGAAAACGACAGTTATAAAACGGTTGAAAGAGCTTGCCGAGATCTTTGGTTAGGAATGGTCAGCAGTCGAGACACATTCCCGGCAACGAAGTTCTCTCACCATGACGATAATGACCATTTCCAGGAGAGTTGAGTATGTCCGCTGAACACGTTCTCTCGATGATGAACGAGCATGAAGTTAAGTTTGTTGACCTGCGTTTTACCGATACTAAAGGTAAAGAACAGCACGTTACTATCCCTGCTCACCAGGTTAACGCTGACTTCTTCGAAGAAGGCAAAATGTTCGATGGCTCCTCCATCGGTGGCTGGAAAGGCATTAACGAATCAGACATGGTGCTGATGCCGGATGCAACCACTGCAGTCATGGATCCGTTCTTCGAAGACTCGACCCTGATCATCCGTTGCGACATCCTTGAGCCAGGCACTTTGCAGGGCTACGATCGTGACCCACGCTCCATTGCTAAACGTGCAGAAGAGTTCCTGCGTTCTTCAGGCATCGCGGATACCGTGCTGTTTGGACCAGAACCAGAGTTCTTCCTGTTCGATGACATCCGCTTCGGTTCTTCTACCTCAGGTTCACACGTTGCTATCGATGATATCGAAGCCGCATGGAACACCGGTAAAGAGTATGAAGGCGGAAACAAAGGTCACCGTCCTGGTCTGAAAGGCGGTTACTTCCCAGTGCCACCGGTTGACTCCGCGCAGGACATCCGTTCTGCCATGTGTCTGACCATGGAACAGATGGGTCTGGTGGTTGAAGCACATCACCACGAAGTCGCCACTGCTGGTCAGAACGAAGTGGCAACCCGCTTCAACACCATGACTAAAAAAGCTGACGAAATTCAGATCTACAAATACGTGGTGCACAACGTTGCTCACGCGTACGGCAAAACGGCAACCTTCATGCCTAAGCCAATGTTCGGCGATAACGGTTCTGGTATGCACTGCCACATGTCCCTGTCAAAAGGCGGCGTGAACCTGTTCTCTGGCGACAAGTACGGCGGCCTGTCTGAAACTGCTCTGTTCTACATCGGCGGTATCATCAAGCACGCTAAAGCGATCAACGCCCTCGCGAACCCAACCACCAACTCATACAAGCGTCTGGTTCCAGGCTACGAAGCCCCCGTTATGCTGGCTTACTCTGCCCGTAACCGTTCTGCTTCTATCCGTATTCCAGTGGTTGCTAGCCCGAAAGCACGTCGTATCGAAGCGCGCTTCCCGGATCCAGCGGCTAACCCATACCTGGCATTCACCGCGCTGCTGATGGCCGGTCTTGATGGTGTTATCAACAAGATCCACCCTGGCGATGCGATGGACAAAAACCTGTATGACCTGCCGCCGGAAGAAGAAGCTGAGATTCCAAAAGTTGCAGGTTCTCTGGAAGAAGCCCTGAACGCACTGAACGAAGACCGCGAGTTCCTGACCCGTGGCGGTGTGTTCACTGATGACGCGATCGATGCGTACATCGAACTGCGCAAGCCAGAAGTTGACCGCGTGCGTATGACTCCGCACCCGGTTGAGTTCGAACTGTATTACAGCGTTTAATCAGCATTAAAGATTCGCGGGTTTTCATCGCCGCAAGGCGGCAATCGAGACAATCCCGGAGAGCTGAGATAATTCAGTGACTCGGGTCAACGAGTGCAGCCAACGCAGCGGCGGTGTAAAAGACGCCGAAGATTTTATATTGCCGTGGAAACTTTAGCCCATCTCCGGATGGGCTTTTTTCTCCGCGCATACAGGGTACGAAGCACAGATTTCCGTCCTGAAAGGCTATAATGCACTAAATTAGTGCAGAGGAACGCTGTATGGCAACTGGCACGCTGCCCGACGCGGGGCAGATTCTCAACTCTCTGATCAACAGTATTTTGCTGGTCGATAACGATTTAGTTATCCATTACGCCAATCCGGCGGCGCAGCAATTACTGGCGCAAAGCTCACGTAAATTGTTCGGCACGCCATTACCGGAATTAACCGGCTATTTTTCGCTGAATATTGAGGTGATGAGCGAGAGTCTCGGAGCTGGCCAGGGCTTTACCGATAGCGAAGTCACGTTAGTGGTCGATGGCCGGGCGCACATTATGTCGCTGACGGCACAGCGCTTACCAGATGGCTTTATTCTGTTGGAAATGGCGCCGATGGATAATCAACGTCGTCTTAGCCAGGAACAAATTCAGCATGCTCAGCAGGTGGCTGCCCGCGATTTAGTCCGCGGTCTGGCGCATGAAATCAAAAATCCGCTGGGAGGATTACGGGGTGCCGCGCAACTGCTTACCCGCGCATTACCCGATCCTTCTTTGCATGAATATACGCGCATCATCATTGAGCAAGCCGACCGACTGCGTAATTTGGTCGATCGTCTGTTAGGTCCGCAACAACCGGGTCTGCACGTGACGCAAAGCATTCATCAGGTGGCGGAACGTGTGGTGAATCTGGTGTCGATGGAGTTGCCGGAAAATGTTTCACTGGTGCGTGATTACGACCCAAGCCTGCCGGAAATGCCGCACGACCCCGACCAGATTGAACAGGTGCTGTTGAATGTGGTGCGTAATGCGCTGCAAGCCTTAGGCGATGCAGGCGGCACCATTGTGATTCGCACCCGAACTGCCTTCCAGCTCACGCTGCACGGCACGCGCTACCGTTTGGTCGCACGTATTGATATTGAAGACGACGGCCCAGGAATTCCGGCCCAGCTACAAGATACCCTGTTCTATCCGATGGTAAGCGGACGCGAAGGCGGTACCGGTTTAGGTCTGTCCATCGCCCGTAGCCTGATCGATCAGCATTCAGGAAAAATAGAATTTAACAGTTGGCCAGGTCATACCGAATTCTCGGTTTATCTGCCTATTCGCCAGTGAGGTTTCTATGCAACGAGGGATAGTCTGGATCGTCGATGACGATAGCTCCATCCGCTGGGTGCTTGAACGAGCGCTCACTGGAGCCGGTTTGAGCTGTGCTACCTTTGACAGCGCTAACGAGGTATTGGACGCGCTCGCAAGTAAAACCCCAGACGTATTATTGTCAGACATTCGCATGCCTGGCATGGATGGACTTGCGCTGCTGAAACAAATTAAGCAGCGCCATCCCATGCTGCCGGTGATCATTATGACTGCGCACTCCGATCTGGATGCTGCCGTCAGCGCTTATCAGCAAGGTGCGTTTGATTACCTGCCAAAGCCGTTTGATATTGATGAAGCCGTTGCGCTGGTTGAACGCGCGATTAGCCATTATCAGGAACAGCAGCAGCCGCGTAATCAACCGGTTAGCGGCCCAACCACCGATATTATCGGCGAAGCGCCGGCAATGCAGGATGTATTCCGCATCATTGGTCGTCTTTCACGCTCCTCAATTAGCGTGCTGATCAACGGTGAATCCGGTACGGGTAAAGAGTTGGTGGCGCATGCGCTGCATCGCCATAGTCCGCGCGCGAAATCGCCTTTTATCGCGCTGAACATGGCGGCAATTCCAAAAGATTTGATCGAATCAGAGCTGTTTGGTCATGAGAAAGGCGCATTTACCGGTGCGAATCAGATTCGCCAGGGGCGTTTTGAGCAGGCCGATGGCGGTACGCTGTTCCTCGATGAAATTGGTGATATGCCGCTCGATGTGCAAACCCGCCTGTTACGCGTATTGGCAGATGGCCAGTTTTATCGTGTCGGCGGCTATGCGCCGGTGAAAGTGGATGTGCGTATTATCGCGGCAACCCACCAGAATCTTGAGCTGCGTGTGCAGGAAGGCAAATTCCGAGAAGACTTGTTCCACCGTCTCAACGTGATTCGTGTTCATCTGCCGCCGTTGCGCGAACGACGCGAAGATATTCCGCGCCTGGCGCGTTACTTCCTGCAGGTCGCTGCGCGTGAGTTGGGCGTGGAAGCGAAGATCCTGCACCCGGAAACCGAAACCGCGCTGACGCGTCTGCATTGGTCCGGTAACGTGCGTCAGCTGGAGAATACCTGTCGCTGGTTAACGGTGATGGCAGCGGGCCAGGAAGTGTTAATTCAGGATCTGCCGCCTGAACTGTTTGAATCCAGCACGCCAGACAACCCGGTGCAGTCGTTGCCAGACAGTTGGGCCACGCTACTGGCGCAGTGGGCCGATCGCGCTTTGCGTTCCGGTCATCAAAACCTGTTGTCGGAAGCACAGCCTGAGATGGAGCGCACGCTGCTCACCACCGCGCTGCGTCACACTCAGGGGCACAAACAGGAAGCGGCACGCCTGCTCGGCTGGGGACGTAATACCCTGACGCGTAAGTTAAAAGAGCTGGGAATGGAGTAACGCGGAACATGGCGTTTCGAAGCCGGGGAGCCCATGGGCTCCCCGGCTTTTTTATATCACGCGTGAAAATTGCTGCATGCGCACCTTTTGGCGCATATAAACATCGAAGCACATGCAGATGTTACGAATCAGCAAACGGCCGATGCCAGTAACGTGCAGGCTGCGACCGCGCTGTTCCACCAAGCCATCTGCCACCAGCGGCGCTAACAACGCTAAATCCTCGGCGAAGTACGCTTCGAACGCGATCGGCCATTGCGCTTCTAACGCGGCAAAATCCAGCGCAAAATTGCAGATTAAGGCTTTGATCACATCGCGACGCAGGCAATCATCATCACTCAACGTGAGCCCACGCCATAGCGCATTGCCGCGCTGTTCAACATCGCTGTAATAGGCTTTTAGCTCTTTGTGATTTTGCGCATAACTGTCGCCCAGCATGCTGATGGCCGAGACACCCAAACCGAGTAGATCGGTTTCGCCCTGCGTGGTGTAGCCCTGAAAGTTACGATGAAGTTCACCGGCGCGTTGTGCGACCGCCAATTCATCATCCGGACGCGCAAAGTGATCCATGCCGATAAACTGATAACCTTCGCCGGTTAAGGTGGCGATGGTTTCCTGTAGGATTTGCAGTTTCTGTGCCGCGCCCGGCAGCTCATCATCTTTAATTTTGCGCTGCGCAGCGAACAGCGTTGGCATATGCGCATAGTTGAAGACGCTGAGGCGATCGGGATTGAGCGCAATAACGCGCTGTAAGGTGAAGGCGAAGCTCTCCGGCGTTTGCAGCGGCAAGCCATAAATCAGATCGAGGCTAACCGAACGGAAGCCCTGCTCCCGCGCACGCTGCACCAGAGCAAAGATGGTTTCTTCGTCCTGCACGCGATTAACGCGCTCTTGCACCGCCTTATTGAAGTCCTGCACGCCCATGCTCAGACGATTAAACCCTGCCGCGCGTAGATGATCGATCATCTCCAGCTCGATTTCACGCGGATCAACCTCGATCGACATTTCGACATCATCGGCAATCGTAAAATGATCGCGTAGCAGCGCCACCAGCCGACTCACTTGCTGTTTATTAAGAAATGTTGGCGTACCGCCGCCCCAATGCAGTTGAGTGACACAGCGCCCCGCAAACAAGGGCGCTCGCTGGCGGATTTCCTGCTCCAGCACATCGAGGTAGCGATCGGCTTTGTGCAGCTGTCGCGTCACAATTTTATTGCAGCCACAGAAGTAGCAGAGACGATGACAGAACGGGATATGCACATACAGTGACAGCGGGCGTTCGGCATAGCGAACGGCCGCTTGCTGAAAATCTGCCTCACCAAAGTTCTCACTGAACTCGAGCGCGGTGGGATAAGAGGTATAACGCGGGCCAGCGTAATTGTATTTTTCGATGAGGCGCTGATCCCAATCAATCTGCTGCGATGACATGCTCACTCCTTACGGTGACGTCGTTTGAGAGAGGGTCGCGTAGCAGAAGAGTGGACGAAGCGATGGGCTGAACGCCGACGTAAACGCGACTTCAGACGCGACAGGCGGCGTAGTTTAAACAATAACCAGATCAGATAACATGTCAGCAGCAGCGCGAAAATTGATCCAGGCCAAAACATAGGTGAATACCTGTTCAGCGCGGCATGCGTGAAAACGCATGCCGATCAAAATTTGCCTTAATTACCTTTTAGCAGGCGCATCATATCTTCTTCGGCCTGCTCATCTTCCACTTCGTCATCCAGCGCGATGCCCAGTGTTTCCATCAGTTCGTCAATGCGGTCCAGGGTTTGATCCAGCCAGGCCTGATCTTCGCCACTCAGGGTCTCACCGTTTTCCAGGCGATCCAGCAACGTGTCCAGGCGTTCGTCATTTTCCAGCTTAGCCAGCTCTTCTTGTGGCGTCAGACGCGTTTTTTCCGCTTTTGGCTTTGGTTTAGCTTCCGGCTTTTTCGCCGGCTGGGTTTTCCCATCTGCGACTAATGCGATCGGTGTTTTGCTTCCCAGGCGCGGATCCTGCGCTTTTTTACCCTGACCTTTGCCAGCGGTTTGCGTTTCCGGATTAGCACGGCTGCCAGATTTTAGGCCGCTGTGCTTTTTATCGCGTTTGCGATCGCGCGCTTCCTGATTGAGGTCTTCACGCGATTTGCGTTTGGCTTTCGCAGCAGGTTTGCCACGCGGGGCTGATGCAGGTTGCTTCATGATGTCCGGTCTCGGCGGTGCTTTGTGAGTTCAGTATAGAATTGCGGCGAAATCTAGCAGAAAGTAAGCAAAGAAAAAAGGCGATAGCCTATGCTATCGCCTTTTATCGCACCTTCATACGAAGGAAACACGTTATATATCCTTTACGGCTCACAACGTCCCGGTTGCTCCATCGCCACATCGCTCCTGCGATTAATCCCTGTCCTTATCCGATTCCTGCCTGAATCGCTTCCCGCCATGCTCTTGGTCATCCCCGACACTCCTGAGCTCATCATCCTGATGGGTGCTGCCGTGCACTGACAACAAATGTAGACTAATAGGTAAAATGAACAAGTGAGACTTGTCTCTATTTTAGAGTGGTATTTGCCACAATAAATTTAACCAATTGAAAAACAACATTTAAATGGATTGTTAATATTCCATGAAGCGGTAATCGCTGGCAGTAAAAATCATAGATCTCTTACAAAATGACGTGTTTAGACGCTATCGGGTACTTTTGCGCCATTACAGGTATAATCAACCCAATTGCCCGATTCATTTTGCTGGAGTTTCACTTTGTCTGCTTTGAACTATCACATGACCCATTTCATGCTCAGCGCCCCCGATATTCGCCACTTACCGGCGGATGTGGGTATTGAAGTTGCTTTTGCCGGGCGCTCGAATGCAGGCAAATCCAGCGCGCTAAACACCATCACTAACCAGAAAGGCCTGGCACGTACCAGTAAAACGCCAGGTCGTACTCAGCTCATTAACTTGTTTGAAGTGGTTGAAGGGAAATGTCTGGTCGATTTGCCCGGTTATGGCTATGCCCAGGTTCCGGAAGAGATGAAGCGTAAATGGCAGCGCTCGCTAGCGGAATATTTGCAAAAACGCCAGGCGTTGAAAGGTCTGGTGGTATTGATGGATATTCGCCATCCGCTGAAAGACCTCGATCAGAACATGATTGAATGGGCCGTTCAGAGCCAGATTCCCGTGTTGGTGTTGCTGACCAAAGCAGACAAGCTGGCATCCGGCGCGCGTAAAGCCCAGCTGACGATGGTGCGCGAAGCGTCATTAGCCTTTAACGGCGACGTGCAGGTGGAAATGTTTTCGTCACTGAAGAAGATGGGCGTTGATATCGTGCGCAATAAACTGGATAGCTGGTTCAGCGAACTGGAGCCAGCGCAAGAAGGCGACGGCGAAGAACAAGCAGAGTAATTTTGTTGCGGCTTTTGAGAAAAAGCCCAATAAAAAACGCCCCAGTCATAAATGACTGGGGCGGCTAAATATTCAGCCAAATCCGATTACGTGAAGTAAAAGGTCTGAAAGATAGAACATCTTACCTCTGTACCCTACGCGACAAACTTTACCTGATTTTCCGCGCCCCACAAAGGGTTTTTTGTTGTTAAGTTTCAGCTTTCGACATCTTTTTTACTAAGTTCATCACACTTTCGTACGTGCAATGTAGTTTAATTACTAAAAAAATGCTTAGCCGATAAGCAGTTACAAAACGCGCATTTAATAGACCGCTTTTTGGTGTTGCTGAACCGATTAAGTAAACTTTTTTCTTATGATGATGTCAGCGGCAGGTAAATACCGCTAAACCAGCATGATCAATGTGCCTCATCCCAGTTATCGCCGGTTCCTACTTCCACCTGCAGCGGCACATCCAGCTTCATGCTGTTCTCCATCAGATCACGGATGGTTTTAATGGCGCTATCCACCGCATCGCTACGAATCTCAAATACCAGTTCATCATGTACCTGCATAATCATGCGCACGGCATCGTCTTTTTGCTGTAACAGCCAGCCATCCACCGCAATCATCGCGCGTTTAATGATGTCTGCTGCGGTGCCTTGCATTGGGGCATTGATCGCCGCACGTTCAGCCGCTTTACGGCGAATGGCATTGCTTGAGGTGATATCTGGCAGCCACAAGCGACGACCATCGAGCGTTTCTACATATCCCTTCTCTGCCGCCTTCGAACGCGTCTCTTCCATATAACGCAGCACGCCCGGATAGCGTTCAAAGTAGAGATCCATATATTTCTTCGCCTCGCCCGCGCCGATATTCAGCTGGCGAGAAAGACCAAATGCGCTCATACCGTAGATCAGACCAAAGTTGATCGCTTTGGCACTGCGACGCTGCTCACCCGAAACGTTGCTTAACGCAACACCAAACACTTCTGATGCAGTAGCACGGTGGATGTCTTCACCCTGAGCAAACGCATCCAATAAGCCTTTGTCTTGCGACAGATGCGCCATGATGCGCAGTTCAATCTGTGAGTAGTCCGCGGCAACAATACGATTACCCGGCCCGGCAATAAACGCCTGCCGAATACGGCGCCCCTCTTCATTGCGTACGGGAATATTCTGCAGGTTAGGATCGGTAGATGAGAGTCGTCCCGTTGCCGTTACCGCCTGATGATAAGACGTGTGTACGCGACCCGTTACCGGATTGATCATTAGCGGCAGTTTATCGGTATACGTCGATTTCAACTTCGATAAACCACGATGCTCAAGAATGACTTTTGGCAATGGATAATCAAGCGCCAGTTCAGCTAGCACTTCTTCACTGGTCGACGGCGCGCCGCCCGGCGTTTTTTTGGTCGGTTTGATACCCTGCTTTTCAAACAGGATAGTTTGCAGTTGTTTAGGTGAAGAGAGGTTAAACGGTTCTCCCGCCAACTCATGCGCTTTCAGCTCCAGCTCAGCCACGCGCGTGGTCAGCTCCTGTGAGTGATTCGCAAGGATATTCTGGTCGATCAGCACACCGTTGCGCTCAATACGCGATATCACCTTCAACAATGGCATTTCAATCTCTTCAAATACCTGTTTTGGTCCCGCTTCCGGCTCCAGCTTCTCCCACATCTTCAGATGCAATTGCAGCGTGACATCGGCATCTTCCGCCGCATAATGGCCCGCTTGCTCGATAGCAATCTGATTAAAAGTGAGCTGATTTTTGCCTTTGCCTGCAATCTCTTCAAAAGTCACCGTTTTGTGGTTCAGCCAGCGCGCGGCCAGGCTATCCATATCGTGTTTACCGCCCACGCTGTTCAGGCAATAAGACTCCAGCATGGTGTCAAATTTGATGCCGTTCAGTTCAATATCGTAATTCTTCAGTACGCCGCGATCGTATTTGAGATTCTGCCCAACCTTTGCCGCTTTGCCATCTTCCAGCAGTGGTTTTAGCTGTTTCAGCACGTCGCTACGATCCAACTGATCTGGGGCGTCTAAATAATCGTGGGCAACAGGCAGATAAGCCGCTTCACCCGGCGCGACGGCAAACCCAATGCCGACAATATTGGCGCTTAAGGTATCCAGCGAGTCGGTCTCGAGATCGAAAGCGAAAAGCTCGGCGCTTTTTAGCTTTTTCAACCACTCGGCAAATGTCGCTTCATCAAGGATCGTGACGTAGCCATCCGCAGAGAGCACGCTGGTTGCTTCAGCAACGGGCGCAGCGGGTTCGCTAAGCTGCGACTTCTGCGCCTTCGTGTTGCTCTTCTTGCCTTGTTGCAACCATGAGCCATCCTGCAGATCAGCGATCCAGCGCTTAAATTCATAACGGCTAAATAGGGTTTGCAGTGCTTCTACATTAGGTTCGTTAACGACGAGCTGGTCGCACGTTAGATCTAACTCAACGTCGGTTTTGATGGTTGCCAGCTGATAGGACAGGAAAGCGACATCGCGATTTTGCTCCAGCTTCGCCGCCATGGTTTTCGCGCCGCGGAATGAGAGATCGGCGACTTTATCAAGATTGTCATAGATTGACTGCATGCCGCCCAAGCCTTGCAACAAAGCCTGGGCGGTCTTCTCACCCACGCCCGGCACGCCGGGAATGTTGTCCGAGCTGTCGCCCATCATGGCGAGGAAATCGATAATCAGCGCTGGCGGCACGCCATATTTCTGCTCGACCTCTTCTGGGCCCAGCACGGTATTCGTCATGGTATTGATCAATGTGATCGCCGGCGTCACCAACTGCGCCATATCTTTATCGCCGGTGCTAATTAACACCGGGCGACCGAGTTTTTCCGCCTCTTGTGCCAACGTACCGATGACATCATCCGCCTCAACGCCGGAAACCGCCAACAGCGGCAAGCCCATCGCTTTCACCATTTCATGCAGGGGCTCAATCTGCGCGCGCAGATCGTCAGGCATCGGCGGACGGTGGGATTTGTAGTGCTCAAACAGCTCATCGCGGAAGGTTTTACCTTTCGCATCGAAGACCACAGCCACATGGCTTGGCTGATATTGCATCAACAAGCTTTTCAGCATGTTGAGCACACCATACATGGCGCCAGTTGGCTCGCCTGCACTGTTCGTTAGCGGCGGAAAGGCATGATATGCACGGTACAGATATGAAGAGCCGTCGACCAGAATCAGGGGATTTTCTGCAATTTGCGCCATAGGTTCGTATTTTCTTCGTTGCGATAATGAGGGCTATAAGGATGCCACAACCGGAGGAGAATGTTGAATGCACTCGAGGAAGTCAGGATCTTTTTCGTGGTTACGCGGGACGGATCGCAAGGATCAAGTTGTGGATAAGTTTGTGCGTAAAAATCATAACGTATTGTTATTTACGCTAATTGATACTACTTTAATATTAAATAAATAATAAAATCATTAAGTTATAAGCTTATCGTGACCTTGCTCGACTAAATGAAAAGATGATCGTTCATGTGGATATTAAGCAAAGGGTTAATAAATACAGCGTATGAGTAAGACAAAAAAGCAATAAAAAAACGCCGACAGTGCCGGCGTTCTAAAAGCTAATTTACTTCTTTTCTACCAGGAACTTCACTACGTTGGCGTAATCGGCAACGAAGTTGTCCATTGAGCTGGTATCGAGACCGCCATTGTTAACCATATATTTGCCGTTAACAAAGATCGCTGGCACGCCCTGCAGATTGACGTCTGCTGCCGCTTTCTGCTGCTGTGCAACCAGCGCTTTTACGGCGAAGCTGTTCCAGGCAGCATCGTAATCTTCAGAAGAGATACCTGCCGCTTTAATAAAGGTCTCTTTCAGGCTTGCTGCATCGGTAACGGTTTGGGTTTTCTGAATGCCGTCAAAGATCGGTGCAGTGACTTTGCTTTCTACACCCAGCGCCATGGCAACAGCCCACGCTTGAGTGACGATCGGACCGAATTGACCACCGAGGAAATCAACATGGTATTTGGTCACTTTCGTGTCTGCTGGAAGGTTCTTTTTCACTGCATCGCTCACGTGATAAACGCGTTCGAACTGGTAGCAATGCGGGCAGAAGAAGGAGAAGAACTCCAGTACCTGTGGCTCACCCGCCACTGGCTTTGGCAAAGTGACGAATTGCTTACCCTCGTTGAACTGTGCCGCTGAGGCGCCAAATGCCAGCATTAAACCTACCAGCGCAAACATGATCTTTTTCATCGTGAAACAATCTCCTGAGTACTTCATTAATATTGCGGGCTAAGCTGCAACGGCGGTTCGTGTAACAGCCTTTCCTGCTCGATAAATAATGCAATCTGCCGGCGCCAAAAATCCTCATCTGTCATCCAGGGAAAAGCGCGCGGAAAAGCGGGATCCTGCCAGCGGCGTACCACCCAGGCCAAATAATAAACCATGCGCATAGCGCGTAAAGGCTCAATCAGTGACAATTCATGTAAATCAAAATCACCGAATTCATTATAGGCTTCCAGCAAAATATCCCATTGAATCAACTGTTCCTGGCGATCGCCATTGACCAGCATCCACAAATCCTGCACTGCCGGCCCGTTACGGGCATCATCAAGATCGACAAACATTGGGCCATCACGCCACAGAATGTTGCCGGGATGGCAATCACCGTGCAACCTTAACGGCTGCCATTGGCTATGCCAGCGCTGCTGCAGCGTAGCGCTCAGCTTATCAACGGCAGCAAGCAGCAAGTCTTTAAGAGAAGCCGGTACTAATGCACTTTGTTCCAGTTCCTGGCGCGGTTGAAACACATACTCTTCGAGGCCGAAAGTCGGACGCTGCTGAAACAGGCTTTGCTTTGCAGTTTGATGGATGCGTCCCAGAAAGCGGCCAACCCATTCCATCTGATCTTCATTGTCGGTTTCATATTGTCGCCCCCCTAAACTGGGGAAGACCGCGTACATAAAGCCGGCATGATGATTTAGCGTGCAATCCTGCAGAATGAGCGGCGCGGCAACCGGTACGTCGTCGTCTAATAAATCCTGCGTGAACTGATGTTCTTCGAGGATCTGTTGTGCGCTCCAGCGTTGCGGACGATAAAACTTAGCCACATAGCGGCGTTTATCATCATCGCTGAATTGATAGACGCGGTTTTCATAGCTATTGAGGGCGGTTAAGCCTGATTCGACACGCAGACCCGCATCCCAAAGTGCATCAAGAATGACATCGGGATTCAGCGTCTGGAAATTAAAGGCGGCTTCGCTCATCATTTTGCCTGTGTGTTACCTTTGCGATTAATGCGCAAGGATAACACTACTCATCATCCTTAATCACACCGCGTGCGCGTAATAGCGCGGTTTTGAAGTCCACTTCATAATCCTTTTTCAGGCCGGGAATGGCACTCTGGCTGTCTGCATCACGCATTTTGAGATGGTAAATCAATACATCATCGGTTAATTCACTTAATGGGCCACTGAAACCAGATTCCTGCGCCAGTTTTTGTAAAAATGCCAGCAGGTTGAGATCTTCATCCTTTTGCCATGCGGGTTGCAGGAGCTCGAGCAGTTCATTGAGTCGGTGATATTTCATCATTGATTCCTTTATGCAGATGGTACGCTGCCGCTAATCAAGTATCGTCCAGAATGAAGCAAGGAGACGAAGATGACAGCATTTACCGGCGTAATCCTCGCAGGTGGGCAAGGCAGTCGCATGGGGGGCCAGGATAAAGGGCTGCTAATGTTACAGGGCGAACCACTTTATCAGCACGTTTTGCGGAGATTCCGGCCGCAAGTCAATATTGTGTTGATAAGCGCTAACCGTAACATTGATCGCTATCAGGCAAGTGGTTGTCAGGTTGTTACTGATTCCTTGCCAGACTATCCCGGACCGCTGGCTGGCATGCTCAGTGGTTTACGCCAAAGTAAAACAGATTGGGTGGCTTTTTGCGCTTGCGATACTCCCTGGATTCCCACTGATTTTGTTGCACGCTTATGGCATCAGCGTGGCGATGCGCCCGCAGTTTGGGTGAAGTCCTCTCAGCGTGATCATCCTGCATTAGCGCTCGTCAATTGTGCGCTTGCTGATGATCTTGAGGCCTGGCTGCTGCGGGGCGAGCGACGTTTGATGCAGTTTTTACATGAGCATGGCGGGCATGCCGTTACGCTTTTAGAGGCAGAATCGGCATTCCGTAATATCAATACGCCAGATGATTTAGTGAATGAGGAAAAATTGTTATGAGCGTGCCTTTGTTGGCTATTTCTGCCTGGAGCGGAACTGGAAAAACCACGTTGCTCGAGCAAGTGATTCCGCTACTGAAAAGGCAAGGAATCCGGTCGGGCCTAATTAAACATACGCATCATCAAATGGACATCGATACACCGGGTAAAGACAGTTATCTACTCCGCAAAGCCGGGGCAGACCAGGTGATCGTTGCTAGTAATCAGCGGTGGGCGTTGATGGTCGATACGCCCGATAAACCATTAAGCCTGATGCAATTAGCCTCGAGAATGGATAGCTCGACGTTAGACCTGGTTTTAGTTGAGGGTTTTAAAGATGAGCTGCTGCCCAAAATTGCGCTTTGGCGGCGTGACGTTAAAGGTGAGATTGAGGATTTACTGGATGGTTATGTAATTGCAGTGGCAACCGATGAGGATTTAGAACTGAATTTGCCGATGCTGGACATCAATCAGCCGGAATATGTTGCTGATTTTATTTCTCAGTGGCTGAGAACTCAATGAATTGGGATGGTTTTTCCGATCTGCAGATGTAAAAAAGCCCCGAACTTCCGTTCGGGGCTTCTTCACCTGATTGATGCCTGGCAGTTCCCTACTCTCGCATGGGGAGACCCCACACTACCATCGGCGCTACGGCGTTTCACTTCTGAGTTCGGCATGGGGTCAGGTGGGACCACCGCGCTAAAGCCGCCAGGCAAATTCTTTTGCTCACGCCGCCCTCGCGGGCCGCGCAAATCTATCCGGTAAAACAAGCTGAAAATTTCAGGTCTCTCAGACCAAAACGCCTCTGGCGTTGTAAGGTTAAGCCTCACGGGTCATTAGTACCGGTTAGCTCAACGCATCGCTGCGCTTACACATCCGGCCTATCAACGTCGTAGTCTTCAACGTCCCTTCAGGACTCTCAAGGAGTCAGGGAGAACTCATCTCGGGGCAAGTTTCGTGCTTAGATGCTTTCAGCACTTATCTTTTCCGCACTTAGCTACCGGGCAATGCCATTGGCATGACAACCCGAACACCAGTGGTGCGTTCACTCCGGTCCTCTCGTACTAGGAGCAACCCCCCTCAATTCTCCAGCGCCCACGGCAGATAGGGACCGAACTGTCTCACGACGTTCTAAACCCAGCTCGCGTACCACTTTAAACGGCGAACAGCCGTACCCTTGGGACCTACTTCAGCCCCAGGATGTGATGAGCCGACATCGAGGTGCCAAACACCGCCGTCGATATGAACTCTTGGGCGGTATCAGCCTGTTATCCCCGGAGTACCTTTTATCCGTTGAGCGATGGCCCTTCCATTCAGAACCACCGGATCACTATGACCTGCTTTCGCACCTGCTCGAGCCGTCACTCTCGCAGTCAAGCTGGCTTATGCCATTGCACTAACCTCCTGATGTCCGACCAGGATTAGCCAACCTTCGTGCTCCTCCGTTACTCTTTGGGAGGAGACCGCCCCAGTCAAACTACCCACCAGACACTGTCCGCAGCCCGGATTACGGGCCTACGTTAGAACATCAAACATTAAAGGGTGGTATTTCAAGGTTGGCTCCACGCAGACTGGCGTCCACGCTTCAAAGCCTCCCACCTATCCTACACATCAAGGCTCAATGTTCAGTGTCAAGCTATAGTAAAGGTTCACGGGGTCTTTCCGTCTTGCCGCGGGTACACTGCATCTTCACAGCGATTTCAATTTCACTGAGTCTCGGGTGGAGACAGCCTGGCCATCATTACGCCATTCGTGCAGGTCGGAACTTACCCGACAAGGAATTTCGCTACCTTAGGACCGTTATAGTTACGGCCGCCGTTTACCGGGGCTTCGATCAAGAGCTTCTCCTTGCGGATAACCCCATCAATTAACCTTCCGGCACCGGGCAGGCGTCACACCGTATACGTCCACTTTCGTGTTTGCACAGTGCTGTGTTTTTAATAAACAGTTGCAGCCAGCTGGTATCTTCGACTGGCTTCGGCTCGGGGAGCAAGTCCCTCCACCTACGCGCCAGCGTGCCTTCTCCCGAAGTTACGGCACCATTTTGCCTAGTTCCTTCACCCGAGTTCTCTCAAGCGCCTTGGTATTCTCTACCTGACCACCTGTGTCGGTTTGGGGTACGATTTCGTGTTACCTGGAGCTTAGAGGCTTTTCCTGGAAGCAGGGCATCAGTTACTTCACCACCGTGGTGGCTCGTCGTCACGCCTCAGCCTTAAGACACCCCGGATTTACCAAAGGTGTCAGCCTACACGCTTAAACCGGGACAACCGTCGCCCGGATAACCTAGCCTTCTCCGTCCCCCCTTCGCAGTAACACCAAGTGCAGGAATATTAACCTGCTTCCCATCGACTACGCTTTTCAGCCTCGCCTTAGGGGTCGACTCACCCTGCTCCGATTAACGTTGAACAGGAACCCTTGGTCTTCCGGCGAGCGGGCTTTTCACCCGCTTTATCGTTACTTATGTCAGCATTCGCACTTCTGATACCTCCAGCATGCCTCACAGCACACCTTCAACGGCTTACAGAACGCTCCCCTACCCAACAACACATAGTGTCGCTGCCGCAGCTTCGGTGCATGGTTTAGCCCCGTTACATCTTCCGCGCAGGCCGACTCGACCAGTGAGCTATTACGCTTTCTTTAAATGATGGCTGCTTCTAAGCCAACATCCTGGCTGTCTGTGCCTTCCCACATCGTTTCCCACTTAACCATGACTTTGGGACCTTAGCTGGCGGTCTGGGTTGTTTCCCTCTTCACGACGGACGTTAGCACCCGCCGTGTGTCTCCCGTGATAACATTCTTCGGTATTCGCAGTTTGCATCGGGTTGGTAAGCCGGGATGGCCCCCTAGCCGAAACAGTGCTCTACCCCCGAAGATGAGTTCACGAGGCGCTACCTAAATAGCTTTCGGGGAGAACCAGCTATCTCCCGGTTTGATTGGCCTTTCACCCCCAGCCACAAGTCATCCGCTAATTTTTCAACATTAGTCGGTTCGGTCCTCCAGTTAGTGTTACCCAACCTTCAACCTGCCCATGGCTAGATCACCGGGTTTCGGGTCTATACCCTGCAACTTAACGCCCAGTTAAGACTCGGTTTCCCTGCGGCTCCCCTATACGGTTAACCTTGCTACAGAATATAAGTCGCTGACCCATTATACAAAAGGTACGCAGTCACCCCCATAAATGAAGGCTCCCACTGCTTGTACGTACACGGTTTCAGGTTCTGTTTCACTCCCCTCGCCGGGGTTCTTTTCGCCTTTCCCTCACGGTACTGGTTCACTATCGGTCAGTCAGGAGTATTTAGCCTTGGAGGATGGTCCCCCCATATTCAGACAGGATACCACGTGTCCCGCCCTACTCTTCGAACTCACAGAATGTGCACTTTCGTGTACGGGGCTGTCACCCGGTATCGCGCGACTTTCCAGACGCTTCCACTAACGCACAAACTGATTCAGGTTCTGGGCTGTTCCCCGTTCGCTCGCCGCTACTGGGGGAATCTCGGTTGATTTCTTTTCCTCTGGGTACTTAGATGTTTCAGTTCCCCAGGTTCGCCTCGCAACACTATGTATTCATGTTGCGATGATGCACTGAGTGCACCGGGTTTCCCCATTCGGACATCGTCGGCTGTAGCGGTTCATATCACCTTACCGACGCTTTACGCAGATTAGCACGTCCTTCATCGCCTCTGACTGCCAGGGCATCCACCGTGTACGCTTAGTCGCTTAACCTCACAACCCACAGGCGTTTTGCAACGCTTGGGACTGCAGGCATTGAGAGACTCGAACATGTCGTTATTCATTTCTTATTACGGAGAAATGAGCCAACACGTCGTTTCAATTTTCAGCTTGTTCCGGATTGTTAAAGAGCAATATCTCAAACATGACGGTTACGTCAGTTTTGAGATATTTCGTGGAGACACCTTTCACCTGTCACCAAGCAAGTGGCGTCCCCTAGGGGATTCGAACCCCTGTTGCCGCCGTGAAAGGGCGGAGTCCTAACCGCTAGACGAAGGGGACACGATGTGTCACGACTTCGCAGCCGTCTTGCTCATTACTTTCTATCAGACAATCTGTGTGAGCACTACGCGGGAAGGTATCTTCAGGTAAGGAGGTGATCCAACCGCAGGTTCCCCTACGGTTACCTTGTTACGACTTCACCCCAGTCATGAATCACAAAGTGGTAAGCGCCCTCCCGAAGGTTAAGCTACCTACTTCTTTTGCAACCCACTCCCATGGTGTGACGGGCGGTGTGTACAAGGCCCGGGAACGTATTCACCGTAGCATTCTGATCTACGATTACTAGCGATTCCGACTTCACGGAGTCGAGTTGCAGACTCCGATCCGGACTACGACGCACTTTATGAGGTCCGCTTGCTCTCGCGAGGTCGCTTCTCTTTGTATGCGCCATTGTAGCACGTGTGTAGCCCTACTCGTAAGGGCCATGATGACTTGACGTCATCCCCACCTTCCTCCAGTTTATCACTGGCAGTCTCCTTTGAGTTCCCGGCATAACCCGCTGGCAACAAAGGATAAGGGTTGCGCTCGTTGCGGGACTTAACCCAACATTTCACAACACGAGCTGACGACAGCCATGCAGCACCTGTCTCAGAGTTCCCGAAGGCACCAAAGCATCTCTGCTAAGTTCTCTGGATGTCAAGAGTAGGTAAGGTTCTTCGCGTTGCATCGAATTAAACCACATGCTCCACCGCTTGTGCGGGCCCCCGTCAATTCATTTGAGTTTTAACCTTGCGGCCGTACTCCCCAGGCGGTCGACTTAACGCGTTAGCTCCGGAAGCCACTCCTCAAGGGAACAACCTCCAAGTCGACATCGTTTACGGCGTGGACTACCAGGGTATCTAATCCTGTTTGCTCCCCACGCTTTCGCACCTGAGCGTCAGTCTTTGTCCAGGGGGCCGCCTTCGCCACCGGTATTCCTCCAGATCTCTACGCATTTCACCGCTACACCTGGAATTCTACCCCCCTCTACAAGACTCTAGCCTGCCAGTTTCGAATGCAGTTCCCAGGTTAAGCCCGGGGATTTCACATCCGACTTGACAGACCGCCTGCGTGCGCTTTACGCCCAGTAATTCCGATTAACGCTTGCACCCTCCGTATTACCGCGGCTGCTGGCACGGAGTTAGCCGGTGCTTCTTCTGCGGGTAACGTCAATCGGTAAGGTTATTAACCTCACCGCCTTCCTCCCCGCTGAAAGTACTTTACAACCCGAAGGCCTTCTTCATACACGCGGCATGGCTGCATCAGGCTTGCGCCCATTGTGCAATATTCCCCACTGCTGCCTCCCGTAGGAGTCTGGACCGTGTCTCAGTTCCAGTGTGGCTGGTCATCCTCTCAGACCAGCTAGGGATCGTCGCCTAGGTGAGCCATTACCCCACCTACTAGCTAATCCCATCTGGGCACATCCGATGGTGTGAGGCCCGAAGGTCCCCCACTTTGGTCTTGCGACGTTATGCGGTATTAGCTACCGTTTCCAGTAGTTATCCCCCTCCATCGGGCAGTTTCCCAGACATTACTCACCCGTCCGCCACTCGTCACCCAAGGAGCAAGCTCCTCTGTGCTACCGTTCGACTTGCATGTGTTAGGCCTGCCGCCAGCGTTCAATCTGAGCCATGATCAAACTCTTCAATTTAAGTTTGATTTGCTTAAACAAGTTAAGCGATGCTCATCTGTAAAACGTCATAATGAATTTCATTATGTGTTCACTCGTGAGACTTGATATTTTTTTGCGTCCGGAGACGCTGATATCAATCCTGCGAGTGCCCACACAGATTGTCTGATAAATTGTTAAAGAGCGTTGCGAGCAGCGGGTTAACCGTCTGTCGCGAGGTGGCGTATATTACGCTTTCCTCCTTCGGAGTCAAACACTTTTTTCAGCGTTTTCATCCGGCGGGGTGAATTTCCTCACTCCCTGCTGAGCCGTCTGCGTTGCCGCTTTGCCGTCTCAGTGGTGGCGCATTATAGGGAGTTATTCGGAGCTGACAAGGGTTTATTGCAAAAAAATGACTGAGCGCCTCTTTTTTAAACGAACGCGTTAAAAACGGACATTTCCTGGCGAAGAATCAGTCAAAATCGCCGCTTCATCGGCATAAATCAGCGCCATTACCTTAAAAACCAATGCTATTCTGTTTAGCCAAACGTAATTTCTTTGTTGTAGGCTGACAATTATTCGAGAAGGACTTTCAATGATTCGCTCCGCGCGCAGTATGGCCGGCTTGCCCTGGATCGCCGCCATGGCGTTTTTCATGCAAGCACTTGATGCCACCATCCTGAATACTGCGCTTCCTGCTATCGCCACCAGCCTTGAACGTTCTCCTTTAGCCATGCAATCTGCCGTCATCAGTTACACGCTAACGGTGGCGATGCTAATCCCGGTGAGTGGCTGGTTGGCGGATCGCTATGGCACCCGCAAAATCTTCATTCTTGCAGTATCGCTATTTACACTGGGTTCGCTGGCCTGTGCCTTGTCCGGTTCATTAAGCATGTTGGTGGTCTCTCGCGTGGTGCAAGGTGTTGGCGGAGCGATGATGATGCCCGTCGCGCGTCTGGCGTTATTGCGCGCTTATCCACGTAGTGAACTGCTACCCGTGTTGAACTTCGTTACCATGCCGGGTTTAGTGGGACCGATTCTGGGCCCGATGCTCGGCGGTTTGTTAGTGACCTACGCCAGCTGGCACTGGATATTCCTGATCAACATTCCTATTGGTATCGCAGGCATCTTCTACGCACGCAAATATATGCCGGACTTCACTACCCCAAAACGCCGCTTCGACTTTTTAGGCTTCCTGCTGTTTGGCTTGGGTCTGGTGCTGATATCGGTCGGCATCGAACTGTTTGGCGAGCGCGTAGTGTTGCCGTGGCAAGCGCTGTTGGTACTGTTTAGCGGCATTGCATTACTTCTTCTCTATATAGTGCACGCGCGTCGTCATCCGGCACCGCTAATCAATCTGCCAATGTTTAAAACCCGGACCTTCTCGGTCGGCATCATTGGCAATATTGCTTCGCGTCTGGGAACCGGCTGTATTCCGTTCCTGATGCCGCTGATGTTACAGGTGGGCTTTGGTTATCCCGCGCTTATCGCCGGTTGCATGATGGGACCTACGGCGATTGGCGCGCTGCTGGCCAAATCCACGGTGACACAAGTATTACGTCGCTTCGGTTATCGCCATACGCTGGTTGCTATCACCATCATCATTGGCATGTTGATCGCCACCTTCTCACTGCAATCGCCGGGAGGCAGCGTAGTCATGCTGCTGGCAGCACTGTTGATTCTGGGAATGGCGATGTCGACGCAGTTCACCGCGATGAACACCATCACACTAGCGGATTTAAATGATGAGAACGCCAGCGGCGGGAACAGTGTGCTGGCAGTAACGCAGCAGCTTTCGATCAGCTTTGGTGTCGCGGTGAGCGCCGCGGTGCTGCGCTTCTATCAGGATGTCGAGGCCACAACCGTCGCGCAATTCCACGCGACTTTCCTGACGATGGGCGTCGTCACCGTGTTGTCTGCCTTTACCTTTATGATGTTACGTCCGGGCGACGGCCGTAATTTGATCGCCAACCGCGAGAAAAAGAAGAAAGCAGCTTAAACCGAACCGCGCTCAACCAGTTCCGGCGTCAGCACCAGCGTTTGCTGACTGGCGTCGGGATCGCTCATACGATGAATCAAGGTATCAATCGCCAGTTCGCCTAACTCATCTTTCGGTTGATGGATGGTGCTAAGTGGCGGCGTCAGATAACGCGCCAGTTCTATGTTGTCATAACCCATCACTGCAATATCCTGCGGCACACGCAATCCGGCCTGAAACAGAGCGTGATAGACGCCAACCGCCATCGCATCATTGCTGGTAAATACCGCTTCGGGTAGCGTATCCAGCGTCAGCAATTGATTCATGGCGTTGAAACCGCCCTGAAACTCGAAATCGCCATCGACGACATAACCTGGCGGTACCAACAATCCGCTGTTGGCCATCGCTTTATGGAACCCCTCCAGACGCAAACGCGCCGGGGTTTTATCCTGCGGACCCGCAATACAGGCAATGCGCGTATAGCCGCGATCGATCAGATGCTGGGTTGCCAGCTCGCCACCGAGCAGCGCGTTGTCCTGAATAATGTCGCCGCGCCCTTCAAATGGCGCCCAGTCCATCATCACCATCGGCACGGACGGATAGCGATTGAGGATTTCCGCCGACGGCAGATGGGTTTCAGTGCACATCATCAGCAAACCATCGACGCGTTTTTGCATCAGCGTTTCGAGGCTGCGATTCATACGTTCCTCATCGCCTTCGGTGTTGCACAGAATCAAGCTGTAGCCACGTTCGTAGCAGCTGTTTTCTACCCCGCGCACCACTTCGGAATAGAATGGGTTACTGCTGGCGGTGAGCAGCATGCCGATGGTGCGCGTTTGCTTAATTTTCAGGCTGCGCGCCAACGCGGACGGCGCATAGTTCAGCTCGCGAATCGCCTGATCCACCTTTTCGCGCACCTGCTCGCTCACAAAGCGATTATTATTGATGACGTGCGAAACGGTGGACGTTGAGACGCCCGCCAGGCGGGCGACGTCTTTCATGGTAGCCAAGCGCTTAACCCTGTTGTTGCAGGAAGGCGTCGATCTCAGTGCGCCACGGCACTGAGGGCTGCGCGCCCGCACGCGTCACCGCAATCGCGGCAGCCGCATGGGCGAAACGAACGGCATCGTGCATTGCCATACCTTCCAGACGCGCAGTAATAAACGCACCATTGAAAGTATCGCCCGCCGCGATGGTATCAATGGCCTGCACGCTGAAGCCCGGAATACGCACGCCGTTGCCTTGCTCACTTAGCCACACGCCGCGACGGCCTAGTGTGATTAACACGGTATCAATACCTTTGGCATGCAATGCCTGCGCTGCGCGAGCTGCATCTTCATCACTCTTTACCGCGATACCGGTGAGAATTTCTGCTTCAGTTTCATTTGGCGTGATGATATCGATAAGCGCAAGCAGCTCGTCAGAAAGCGCGGTAGCCGGCGCAGGATTCAGGATGACTTGCGTTTGCTGCTTGCGGGCAATCTTCGCGGCTGCCAGCACACTTTCCAGCGGTGATTCCAGTTGCATCAATAATGCATCGGCATTGGCAATCACCTGCTGATGATGCTCGACGCGCGCGGGCGTCAGCGCTGCATTGGCACCAGAATAGATACCGATATTATTTTCGCCTTCGCTATTCACGAAGATCATCGCTACGCCGGTCGATTCATCTGCGACGGTTTCAACGGGGGCGGTATCAATGCGATCTTGCTGCAACTGCTGACGAATACGCTCGCCAATGTCATCGGCGCCCACGCAAGCAATAAAGGCAATGTCTGCACCGGCACGACCCGCAGCGACCGCCTGATTGGCCCCTTTGCCGCCAAAGGCAATTTGGTACTGTTTCCCGATCACCGTTTCGCCCGGACGCGGAAAGTGGGCGAGGTTAAGGATGTGATCGGCATTGATGCTGCCGAGAACGGCCAGTTTTGCGCTTGTGGTCATTGGGATTCATCCAGAAAGATGCGCCACCAGGACGGTGGCGCGTTGCCCTGCTTTTCTTTACTTATTATTTGGTCACCAGCTTCAGGTCAACCGGATTAACCGCCTTTACCTTCTCGCCTTTCAATACTTTATCGGCAGTCTGCACGCCAATCACGCCAATCTTGTCAGGCATCTGAGCTACAGTGGCGGTCAGTTTACCCGATTCGACGGCTTTCACACCGTCAGCGGTGCCGTCAAAACCCACCACCAGCACGTCGGTTTTACCGGCTGTTTGCAGCGCACGCAGCGCGCCCAGCGCCATTTCGTCGTTCTGAGCAAATACCGCCTGTACATCAGGATGTCCCTGCAGCAGGTTCTGCATCACGTTCAGACCTTTAGTACGGTCAAAGTCAGCCGGCTGGCTCGCCAGGATATTGAACTTATGTGCGTCAGCCGCTTGTTTGAAGCCTTCACCGCGCTCGCGCGCCGCAGAAGTGCCCGCAATGCCCTGCAGTTCAATAATTTTCGCGCCTTCGCCCAGTTTTTTGGCGATGAAGTCACCGGCCATTTTGCCGCCGAAGCGGTTGTCAGAAGCAACGTGGCTCACCACCGTGCCTTGTGCTGCCACGCGGTCGAGTGTAATCACCGGAATGTTTGCCTGGTTCGCCATCTTCACGGCATTACCTACTGCATCAGAATCGGTTGGGTTGATCAGCAGCAGCTTGGTGCCGCGCACCGTCAGATCTTGCACGTTCGCCAGCTCTTTCGCCGGGTTGTTCTGCGAATCCAGCACCACGAGGTTATAACCTAATTGGTCAGCTTCTTTCTGTGCGCCATCTTTCAGTGACACAAAGAACGGATTATTCAGCGTTGAAACCACCAGAGCAATGGTGTCCTTAGCCATAGCGCCAGCACTGAGGGTGGCGCCAAGAATGACGGCCAATGCAGTTAACTTTTTCATTTTTTAAATCCTGTGTGAAGGTCAGAGTTATTTACTGCTTTTGTTATCCACCAGCACTGCTAGCAGAATGACGACGGCTTTAACAATCATTTGGTAGTAAGACGATACGCCCATCAGATTCAGGCCGTTGTTGAGGAAACCGAGGATCAACGCACCAATCAGCGTGCCCATGATGCGGCCTTTGCCACCCGCCAGGCTGGTACCGCCCAGCACCACCGCAGCAATCGCATCCAGTTCATAACCGGTGCCCGCTGTCGGTTGTGCGGAAGAGAGACGCGCCACTTCGATGGTTCCGGCCAATGCCGCCAACATGCCGCACAGCGAATAAACGATAATTTTGACGCGATTAACGTTGATGCCCGACAAACGCGTGGCGGCTTCGTTGCCACCCAGCGCATAGATGTAACGACCGAGGCGCGTGTGATGCAGCATGTACCATGCCAGGCCGAACACCGCGACCATTAGCCACACCGGCGTGGGGATACCCAACGGGCGACCAATACCGAACCAACCAAACAGATCGGCGTTATCGTTGAAACCGGTGTTGATGGGGCTGCCGTTGGTGTACACCATGGTGACGCCGCGCAGCAGCAACATCATCACCAGCGTGGCGATGAAAGCCTGCACCTTGCCGCGCGCCACAATCACGCCGGTAATACCGCCAATCGCTGCTCCCAGCGCCAGCGAAGCCGCTACGGCCACCAGCGCATTCACTTCTAATCCAACGATCGATGCCGCCACCGCACCGGTCAGCGCCAGCAGCGATCCTACCGACAGATCAATGCCCGAAGTCAAAATCACCAGCGTCATCCCCACCGCCATAATGGCGTTGACCGACGTCTGCTGCAGAATGTTGAACATGTTGGCCAGCGTAAAGAAGTTCGGGCTCTGGCTGGCAACCACGGCGATCAGCACGATCAATGCAATCAGTGATTTCTGCTCCAGCAGCCAGGCTTTGCTGAACCAGCGACGGCTGGCGGGTAAGGTTTGGGTGCTCATACAACTAACTCCTCGCTGTGTTGCTTACCGACTGCCGCCGCCATCAGGGATTCCTGGGTAGCTTGCTCACGGGAAAATTCGCCACTCAGATGGCCTTCATGCATCACCATGATGCGGTCGCTCATGCCCAGCACTTCAGGCATTTCCGATGACACCAAAATGATGCTCAGCCCTTCGGCTTTAAACTGGTTAATTAACTGATAAATCTCTTTTTTTGCCCCGACATCGACGCCGCGTGTCGGCTCATCAAGAATCAGCACATCAGGACGCGTCATCAGGCCACGCGCAATCGCCACTTTCTGCTGATTCCCCCCCGACAGCAGGCCAATCGGCTGCTCCATCGACGGAGTTTTAACGTTGAACAGGCGAATAAAATCGCCCACCGCCAGCTGTTCGTCACTGTGTCTCAGGTTGCCCGCGCCGGTGCTGAAATAGCGCAGCGCGGTCAGCGACATGTTCTCTTTCACCGACATACCGAGCACCAAACCATCGCGTTTGCGATCTTCCGAGATATATACGATGCCGTTGGCGAGGCCATCCTGCGGAGAGCGGGTCACGATCTCACGGCCGTTCAGGGTCACTTTGCCTTTGCTGCGTGGCAGAGCGCCGTACAGCACTTTCATCAGTTCGGTACGTCCTGCGCCCATCAGACCGGATACGCCAAGGATTTCGCCTTTGCGCAGCGTAAAGCTGACGTCATCCACGCCCGGACCGCTGAGGTTTTCGACTCTTAAACGGATCTCACCCGGTTGTTGATCGATACGCGGATATTGATCTTCCAGTTTGCGGCCTACCATCATCTCGATCAGGCTCTCTTCGATGAGATCGCACACTGCGCGCTCGGCAATAAACTGCCCATCGCGGAACACGGTGACGTCATCGCAAATCTCGAAGATCTCTTTCATGCGGTGCGAGATATAGACAATGCCGCAGCCCTGCGCTTTCAGTTCATTGATCACGCGGAACAGCGACAGCGTTTCGGTATCGGTTAACGCATCAGTCGGTTCATCCATAATGATGACTTTCGATTCGAAACTGAGCACTTTGGCGATCTCGACCATCTGCTGATCGCCAATCGACAAATCGCCCACCAGCTTGTGGCTGTTGAAGCGCAGATTAAGGCGCTTTAACAGCGCATCCGCCGCGGCATACATCTTTTTCCATTCGATGCGGCCAAAACGGTTAACAAATTCACGGCCAAGGAAAATATTCTCGGCGACGGTCAGTTGCGGGATCAGGTTCAGTTCCTGATGGATAATGCCAATGCCCGCTTCCTGCGACGCTTTCGGGCCGGAGAAAGCGACATCCTTACCGAGCCACTGCATGGAGCCGGCATCCATGCTGTAAATGCCGGTCAGCACTTTCATCATGGTGGATTTGCCCGCACCGTTTTCGCCCACCAGCGCCATGACGCGTCCCGGATAGACGGCGAGCGATGCGCCATTCAGCGCCTTCACGCCCGGAAACGACTTTACAATCCCTTTGAGTTGCAATAACGGTTGCATAGCGGCCTCAGAAGGTCACGCCGGCGCTCAGGATGACATTCGCATACGGAGAACACTCTCCGCTGCGAATGACCGCCTGACTACGCTGCGTTTGTTGTTTGAATTGTTCATGGCTGGTGTAACGGATGGTGATGACATTCCCCTGGTGCTGTTGCAAGGCTTCGAGCACGGCGAGCAGTGCGCTATGGAGCTGCGGATTGTGCTGCTTAATCTCCTCCGCCATCAGGGCGCTTTCAACCTGCATCTCCTGCGTGACAACCTCAACCACCTGTAAAAATTCGGGCGTACCCGGCGTTAACGCCAGATCGATGCGCTGTGGACCAGCCGGAATTGGCAAGCCTGCATCAGCAATCGTCAGCGTATCGGTGTGCCCCAGGCGAGCAATCACATGAGAGACTTCAGCGTTTAACAAGCGACCTTTTTTCATTTCTTCCACTCCACAGCGAAACGTTTCGCTGATCGGGAGTGTATAAAATGCGCACGGCAACTCAATCACGGCATCACGGAAATGTGATCGCCATCGAAACGTTTCGCTTGTGCCAGAGAGAATTTGAGTTTGGAAGGGTTTTGGAGCCGCTCAGGCGGCTCCGGGGAAGGATTATGGCAGTTTACGTACCTGTTTCACGTCCAGTTCGATGGAGTTGAAATCTTTATCCAGTTCGCCGGTCAGTTCTACCTGATCCTTCGGCGAGACGGTCAATCCGTTCCAGCGTTTATGATCGATTTCGACCTTCATGGTGCCGGTAGCATCACGAAACTGATAATCCTCATCACCGATTTGCTTCTCAAGCGTACCGCGCACGGTGATCCAGCTATCGTCTTTCATCTCTTCGGCCTGTTTCACCGTGACAACGCTGGTGTTATCGGCTTTGAAACCACCGGATTTAACCTGTGCAGTTGGCGCATTCGGATCAACAAAACCGCCTTGCTGAGCAGCAAGAACCGGCGTGGCGGCCAGGGCGACAATCGCTAACAGAGCTGCGGACTTTTTCATATTTCACCTCTTTTCCATGAATGTGTCGGTTTACGGAAGCTATTTCACCATAAGGTTCTTAACAGGATCTTAAGAGAATGGCTTTTACGTACATTCATGAAAAATAGTCTATTTGCGGCTATTTTCCCTGTACAACAGGGATTGTGCTTCGTATAACACGGCTCAACACAAGGAGAACTGATGCGCATTTTACTGATCGAAGATGACACCTTGATTGGCGACGGTTTGAAAGTTGGGCTGACCAAGCTTGGCTTCAGCGTGGATTGGTTTGTCTCCGGCGAAGCCGGATTTCAGGCGCTAACGGCCGCGCCCTGGGATGCGGTGGTACTGGATCTGTCGCTGCCGGAACGCGATGGTCTGGATATCCTGCGTCAGTGGCGTCAGCAAGGACAAGACGTGCCGGTGCTAATTCTCACTGCACGTGATGCGCTCGATCAACGCGTGCAGGGATTGCAACTTGGTGCCGACGATTACCTGTGCAAGCCATTTGCGTTAACAGAAGTCGCGGCGCGCTTGCAGGCGCTGATCCGTCGTCGTCATGGGCAGCTGCAGCCAGAACTCAAACACGGCAAAGTAGTGATGGCACCCAACAGCCACAGCGTAATGTGCGATGGCGAAGCCGTCAGCCTGAAGAGCCGCGAACTGGCGCTACTGGAACTGTTTCTGCGCAATCCAGGCCGCGTGCTCACGCGCAGCCAGCTGGAAGAGAAGCTCTACAGCTGGGATGAAGATGTCTCTAGCAATGCGGTAGAAGTGCACATTCATCATCTACGCAAGAAACTCGGCAGCCAGTTTATCCGTACCGTACACGGCGTTGGTTATACGCTGGGAGCGGAGGAATGAGTCTGTTTCTGCGCCTCGCCATCGGCTTTGTGCTGTTGATTATGTTGTGCGGCGGACTTGCTGGTCTCAGCGCCTGGCATCAAACCCGCGATACGGTGAACGAGCTGTTTGATACCCAGCAAATGCTGTTTGCTAAACGCCTAATCACCCTTGATCCAACCGCGTTGCAGGACGTTACGCTGCCCAAAACTAAAGCGATCCTGCGCCATCATCGTGGCGAGCAGGATGATGATGCGCTGGCGTTTGCCATTTTCAGCGCCGAAGGCCAGCCGCTATTAAACGACGGTGAAAATGGTCGCGATCTGCAGTTTGATCAGCAGCGCGATGGCTTTGTTGATGGCCAGCTGCGTGACGATAATGACAGCTGGCGCTTAGTGTGGCTGACCTCTGAGGATAAGCGTTATCGCGTGGTGGTCGGGCAAGAGTGGGAATACCGCGATGATATGACGCGCGATCTGGCGCTCAGCAGCCTGCTGCCGTGGCTGATCGCCATGCCGTTTATGCTGCTGTTGCTACTGTTGCTGGTGTGGTTTGAGCTGCGCCCGTTGAAACGCCTCACGCTTTCACTGCATCAGCGTGCACCGGATGATGCTACGCCATTGCCGGACACGCGCTTGCCCAAAGAGGTGAAGCCGCTGGTGGTGGCGCTTAATGGCTTGTTCAGTCGTATGGCGCATTTGGTGCAGCGCGAACGTCGCTTTACCTCCGATGCCGCCCATGAACTGCGCAGCCCATTGGCGGCGCTGCGGGTGCAAAGTGAAGTAATTCAGCTGGCCGATGATGATGAGGCGATGCGCAAACGTGCCATTCAGCAACTGGATAGCGGCATTGCGCGCGCCACGCGGTTGGTAGATCAGCTTTTAACACTGTCCCGTGTGGAAGCTGACGATCTGCGCAGCGAGTTTCAACCGGTAGCGCTGGCGCCACTGCTCCAAAATTTGTTGGCGGAGCACTTCCCGCAGGCGGAACAACAGCAAAAGCATTTGCAGTTCACCAGCCACGCCGAACCGGTGATGAACGGTCATCCGCTGTTGCTGGGTTTGATGGTGCGGAATCTGCTGGATAACGCGCTACGCTATTCGCCGTCGGGCAGCACCATTGACGTACAGCTCAATGCCCGCGCCATAACCGTTGATGATAACGGGCCTGGCGTCAGCGATGAGCAACTGGCACGGTTGGGTGAACGCTTCTGGCGACCGCCGGGACAGGCGCAAACCGGGAGCGGATTGGGGCTTTCGATTGTGAAGAATATTGCGCAGCTGCACAACATTCAATTGCTGTTCAGCCAGCGAGCCAGCGGAGGATTGCGCGTCACCTTGAGTTGGTGACGCGCATGCATAACGTTAAATCTCGACTTGGGTTCCCAGCTCGATGACACGGTTCGGTGGGATTTCAAACTGATCCGGCGCGCGCAGCGCATTGCGTTGCAGTGCAAGGAACAACTTGCCGCGCAGGCGCAAATACCACGGACGATCGCCGATTATCAGCGATTCATGCGACATAAAGAATGAGGTTTCCATCATGCGGCAGTTAAGGCCTTCAAGGCCGCAGCGGTGGAAAATCTCCTCAACGTTCGGCGTTTCACGCCAGCCGTAGCTCGCCACTACGCGCCAGAAGGTGGGTGACAACTGTTCAATGGTTACACGACGGACATTGTGCACGTAAGGCGCATCTTCGGTACGCAGCGTCAGCAGCACCACGCGCTCATGCAATACCTTGTTATGCTTAAGGTTATGTAGCATGGCAAACGGAATCACATTCAACGCACGCGACATATACACCGCCGTTCCCGGCACGCGCACCGGCGGCGATTTCTCCAGCGACGCGATCATCGCTTCCAGTGAGTTGCCGTGCTCGTGCATACGACGCAGCAGGCGGAAACGCTCACTTTTCCAGGTGGTCATGATGATGAACATCATCAGCGCCAGCGTCAGCGGCAGCCAACCGCCGGAGAACACTTTGATCAGGTTGGCAGAGAACAGCGACACGTCGATGCACAACATGGCGATCAGAATCAGCACCACCAGATAGCGGTTCCAGTGCCAGTTTTGAATCGCTACGGTAGAACAGAGAATGGAGGTCAGCACCATGGTTCCTGTCACCGCGATACCATAAGCCGCTGCCAGATTACTGGAGTGCTCGAAGCCGACAATCACAATCACTACGGAGAAATAGAGCAGCCAGTTAATCACCGGGATATAGATCTGGCCGGATTCCTCTTCCGAGGTGTGCACAATGCGCATCGGCGGCAAATAGCCGAGACGCACCGCCTGACGGGTTAATGAGAACACGCCGGAAATCACCGCCTGTGACGCAATCACCGTGGCTAAGGTTGCCAGAATCAACATCGGGATCAGCATCCAATCCGGCGCGAGCAGGAAGAATGGGTTTTTAATCGCTTCGGGATGTTTAAGCAGTAACGCGCCTTGTCCAAAGTAGTTCAGCACCAGCGAAGGCAGCACCACGATGAACCAGGCGAGGCGAATCGGGAATTTACCGAAGTGGCCCATGTCGGCGTATAGCGCTTCGACGCCGGTAATCGCCAGCACCACTGCGCCAAGCGCGAAGAAAGAAACGGTTTTGTATTCAATAAAGAAATGCAGCGCCCAGTAAGGGTTCATCGCATGCAAGACGTCCGGGTTGCTAATGATGCTGCGCGCGCCCAGTACTGCAAGGACGAGAAACCACAGCAACATCACCGGCGCGAACAGCTTACCAACGATGCCTGTGCCGTGCTTTTGGATAACAAATAGCAAGGTCAGCACGGCAATCGCCAATGGCACGATGTAGGCATCAAGACTCGGCGCGGCAATTTCCAAACCTTCTATCGCAGAAAGTACCGAAACCGCCGGCGTAATCACCACTTCACCATAGAAGAAGCTGCCGCCAATCAACCCCATGATCACCAAAATTGCCGTGGCTCTAGCCCCCGTATGGCGTCCGGCCAGCGACATCAGCGTCAAAATCCCGCCTTCACCGGCGTTATCCGCACGCATCACGTAGCTAATGTACTTAAGTGACACCACCAGAATCAGTAGCCAGAAGATCAGCGACAAGAAGCCAAAAACCGCTTCACGTTCTACGCCAAAACCAAACTGACCAGAAAGACATTCACGCAATGTATAGAGCGGGCTGGTACCAATATCGCCATACACCACGCCAATTGCCGCCAGCGTGACTGCCCCAAGGGACTGTTTCTTATCCGAGCTCATAAGTTGTCTTTTGTTGGAGCCGGAGGCACTTGCCTACCGCTCAAGCCATCAAAAAGCGCACAGTATGCACATATTCCCAAAAAAACCTACTCTTACAAAGTGTCACCATCGCGTCGGTGACGCGGTTTTTCGCCGAAAATCGGGCCAAAAAACCGTTGGAAGCGGCGAGTTATCTCGCATCAACCTTCTGAAACAAAAAAGCTGACGGCTATCAACGCAATCGCGCATGATAATCAGTAGAGTATTGCGCTCGCCAGAATATGACGGCACCAGGATCAAAAGGATAATGATGTGATTATGGCTCAACCCCATCTTTTGGCAGAAAGAATTTCTCGCCTGAGCAACGCTCTGGAAAAAGGGCTGTATGAACGCCATCATGCGATCCGCCTCTGTTTGCTGGCTGCCTTGAGTGGCGAAAGCGTGTTTTTACTCGGGCCGCCGGGCATTGCCAAAAGTCTGATTGCTCGCCGATTAAAATACGCCTTCCAGCATGCCCGCGCTTTTGAATACCTGATGACCCGCTTTTCCACCCCCGAAGAAGTATTTGGTCCGCTGTCGATTCAGGCGCTCAAAGATGAGGGGCGTTATCAGCGTCTGACCAAAGGCTATCTGCCGGATGCCGAAATTGTCTTCCTCGACGAAATCTGGAAAGCCGGCCCGGCAATTCTTAACACCTTGCTAACCGCCATCAACGAACGTCGCTTCCGTAACGGCGACAGTGAAGAAAAAATCCCGATGCGTTTGCTGGTTACCGCCTCGAACGAACTGCCGGAAGCCGACAGCGGCCTGGAAGCGCTGTATGACCGCATGTTGATTCGCCTGTGGCTGGATAATGTGCATGAGAAGCAGAACTTCCGCAGCATGCTGACCCACCAGCAGGATGAAAACGACAATCCGGTGGCGGAATCATTGCGCATCAGCGATGAAGAGTATGAGCAGTGGCAGAAAGGCATCAGCCAGGTCAGTTTGCCGGATCACGTGTTTGAATTGATCTATCAGCTACGTCAGCAGTTAGAAACACTGCCGGACGCGCCCTACATTTCCGATCGTCGCTGGAAGAAAGCCATTCATCTGTTGCAGGCCAGCGCCTTTTACAGCGGGCGCGTGACCATCGCGCCTATCGACCTGGTGCTGCTGAAAGATTGCCTGTGGCATGACGTGGCTTCGATGAAGCTACTGGATCGCGAAATCGATACCTTGATGTCACAACATGCGTGGCAGCAACAGGCGCTGCTGCACAAACTGCAGCAGATCAAAGGTCGTCGTCTGGCATTGCAACAGCAGCAAAGTGTGGCGCAAGCGCTGACGCTCGAGAAACACAGCGGCATGTTCAGCCGCAAACCGCATTACGAATTACCCACAGCCATCACCGATGAGCAGCTGACGTTAATGCTGCAACAGCCGCTGATGCTGCACGATATGCAGGTGACGCACATTCTGATTGGCCGCGAAGCGCTGGATCAGTGGCTGCTGAAGGGCGGTGAAATCCGCGGCAAGCTGAACGGCATTGGCTTTGGTCAGACGCTGGATATGCTGGTGGATACCCATCACTGCCTGACACTGCGCGATGTCAGCCTGCAATCCACACGCCTGACGCTGCCCGGCGCCGGCAGCAGCAGCGAGGTCCCGCAGGAGATCATGGATGAATATGACGCGCTCGAGACGCAACTGCGCGCACAGCGCACGCTGTTCAGCCAACATCAGCGCTGCCTGTTTATTAGCGATGACTGGCTGGCACGCATTGAAACCAGCCTGCAGGATGTCGCGGAACAGCTGAAACAGGCAAGAAAATGATCTCACTGGAGACGCTGAGCACGCTGCTGTCGATTGGCGAAACCGAGTTAATCGAAGAGTTGATTATCGCGCTGCTCGCTTCGCCGCAACTGGCGCTGTTCTTTGAGAAGTTTCCCCGCCTGAAGCAAGCAATGATGCGCGATCTGCCACGCTGGCGATCGGAGATCGCCGAGCAGATCAAAGTCACGCCGGTGCCAGAAGCGCTGGCGCAGGAGTTTCAGCTGTTTCAGCAGATGCAATTGCTCAGTACGCAACATTTCACCCAGCAGCTACCCAACATTATGACGCAGCTGAAAAGCCTGCCGTCGCCGTTCATCGAAGAAGCCAGCAAACTGTTACTGAACGCCGAAAGCGCCGAGCTCAGCAACGCGCAACACACGCTATTCCTGCAACGCTGGCGTCTCAGCCTGACGCTGCAAACGTTGACGCTGAATGAAAGCATTCTGGAAGAGCAGCGCGATCGCTTGATGGCGGAACTGCAGCAGCGCATGGCGATCAGCGGTCAGCTGGCACCGATTCTCACCGATGACGATGAAGCCGCTGCTGGACGCCTGTGGGATTTGAGCAAAGCGCCGCTGCAGCATGGCGATTACGAACTGATCGTGCAGTACGGCGGTTTCCTCGCCCAGCAGCCGGAATTGATGAAACTGGCGCAGCAGCTGGGTCGCAGCCGCGAGGCCAAATCGGTGCCGTCGCAGGAGGCGCCGCTGGAAGCGTTTCACCAACTGGTGCGCGAACCGGATAACGTGCCGGAAGAGGTCAGCGGCATTCATCAAAGCGATGATGTGCTGCGGCTGTTGCCACCTGAACTGGCGGCATTGAGCATCAGCGAGTTAGAGCTGGAGTTTTATCGGCGCTTAGTTGAGAAACGCTTGCTGACCTATCGCTTGCAGGGCGATGCGTGGCATGAAAAAGTCACGATGAGTCCGGTCAGCCACCAGCAGCATGAAGAGCAACCACGCGGCCCGTTCATCGTCTGTGTTGATACGTCCGGTTCGATGGGCGGTTTCAATGAACGCTGCGCTAAAGCCTTTTGCCTGGCGCTGCTAAAAGTGGCGCTGGCGGATAAGCGTCGCTGTTACATCATGCTGTTCGCCCATGAAGTGATCGGCTATGAACTCACCGCCGATAACGGCATTGAGCAGGCGATCCGTTTTCTCAGCCAACGTTTTCGCGGCGGCACCGATCTCGCAGCCTGTCTCGCAGCAGTGGTGAAACGTATGGAAGGCAGCGCGTGGCAGGAAGCCGATGCGGTGATCGTGTCGGATTTTATTGCCCAGCGTTTGCCAGACGACATTATCAGCACCATTAAGCAGCGCCAGCGCCAATATCAACAGCGCTTTCACGCGGTGGCGATGTCGCTGCATGGTAAACCAGGCATTCTGCGCATCTTCGATCATATCTGGCGCTTCGATACCGGCCTGAAAAGTCGCCTGCTGCGCCGCTGGCAGCGCTAATTCATCTGACAGAAATGCTTATTTGCTATAGTGATAAGTTCGCACACTAAGCAACTGGAGCACCTTGTGACCACCGCCCAACTTCCCGCACCGACTCGCACGCTGCGACTCTCCGGCCAAAATACCGAACAAAAAAGAGCCGAGCTGCTGGCGTACTTCACCCAAACCTGGGAACTGTACGAAAGCCTATTTGATTGTCTGGCGGACGATCGCGCCTGGTTTAACAAAGCCATTTCGCTGCGCCATCCCCTGATCTTCTATTTTGGCCACACCGCCACCTTCTACATTAATAAGCTGATGGCGGGCCGCTATCTTGAGCAACGCGTTGACGATCACATCGAAGCGATGATGGCGATCGGCGTGGATGAGATGAGCTGGGACGATCTCAACGACAGTCACTACGACTGGCCAACCATCGCAGAAGTACGCGACTATCGCGGCAAAGTGAAAAGCCTGGTGAGCGAGTTCATTCGCACCCTGCCACTGGAACTGCCGATCGGCTGGGACAGCCCGGCGTGGGTGGTGTTAATGGGGATTGAGCACGAACGCATTCACCTGGAAACCTCCAGCGTGTTGATGCGCCAGCTACCGATCGAATGGGTCAAAGCGCAGCCGCACTGGCCGATTTGTCCGCAAGCACGTCACGATCGTCAATCCGTGCCAGCCAATTCCCTGATCGCCATGCCCGGTGGCCGCGTGCAGCAGGGAAAAACCGACGACACTTACGGTTGGGATAATGAATACGGCAGTCAGCAAACAGATCTCAAACCGTTTAAGGCCAGTAAAATGCTGGTCAGCAATGCCGAGTTTTATCGCTTTGTTGCGGCGGGTGGGTATAACGATCGCCGCTGGTGGGATGAGGAAGGTTGGGGTTGGCGTGAATTCTCTGGTGCGCAGATGCCGACATTTTGGGTCGGTGATGAACAGATGCCCGATCAGTTAAAACTGCGTTTGCTGGCTGAAGAAGTCGCGATGCCGTGGGATTGGCCAGCGGAAGTGAATCAACTGGAAGCCGCGGCGTTCTGTCGCTGGCTGGCCGAAGAGACCGGCAAATCTGTTCAGCTGCCGTGCGAAGCCGAATGGGCGCAGCTGCGTGAGCAGGTAAGCGGCGATCAGCCAGATTGGCATGATGCACCGGGCAATATCAATCTGGCGTACTGGGCTTCGTCTAACCCAGTTGACCATTTTGCACAGGGCGAGTTTTACGACATCGTCGGCAACGTCTGGCAGTGGACGACCACGCCAACCCACGGTTTCGACGGATTTAAGGTGCATCCGCTGTACGACGATTTCTCCACGCCGACCTTTGATGGCAAACATGCGTTGATCAAAGGCGGCAGCTGGATTTCCACCGGTAACGAAGCGCTGAAATCTGCACGCTACGCCTTCCGCCGTCATTTCTTCCAGCACGCCGGTTTCCGCTATGTGGTTTCTTCACATGAAGAGAGCATGGCGCTCAATCCTTATGAAACCGACAGCATGGTGTCGCAGTATCTCGATTTTCAGTACGGGCCGAGCTACTACAACGTGCCAAATTACGCGGCCGCGCTGGTGGAAAAACTGCTGCCGCACTGTGCTGTGCGCGGTCAGGCACTGGACATCGGCTGCGCCACCGGACGCGCCAGTTTTGAGCTGGCGCGTCACTTCGACGCGGTAACCGGTATGGATTACTCAGCACGCTTTATTGATGTTGCGCTGCAGCTGACCTCCGGTGAGGATTTCCGTTATGTGGTGCCAGAAGAAGGCGAGCTGGTGGAATATCGTCAAGTGCGGCTGAAAGAGTTTGGTCTTGAAATTGAGCAAGCGCAGCGCATTCAGTTTGTCCAGGGCGATGCCTGTAACCTGAAGCCGCAGCCGGATCGTTACGATCTGGTGCTAGCCTCAAATCTGATTGATCGTCTGCGTCAGCCAAAACGCTTCCTGCAGGATATTACCCCGATGATCCGCTCCGGCGGTTTGCTGGTGCTGTCATCGCCTTATACCTGGCTGGAAGATTTCACGCCGAAAGAGAACTGGCTGGGCGGTATTCGCGAAAATGGCGAAGCACTGACGACCTATCAAGCGCTGCAGCGCCTGTTACGTGAGGACTTTGACGAAGTGGCACCGCCGCAGGATGTACCGTTTGTGATCCGCGAGACGGCGCGTAAATTCCAGCATACCCAGGCGCAAGTCACCTTCTGGCGTAAGCGTTAAAAAGCGTGCAGACAACGGCCTGGCTGTTGTCTGCACCTTGCCTGCACCGCTAATTTGCTGCACATTCTCCTTTATTCATAGAAGAAGAACTCAACGAGGATGGACAATGGCGGAACACCTTCAGCTGGATAACCTGGATCGCGGCATTCTGAATGCGCTGCTGCAGAATGCGCGCACCGCTTATGCCGAGCTCGCCAAACAGTTCAACGTGAGCCCCGGCACAATTCATGTTCGTGTGGAGAAAATGCGCCAGGCGGGCATTATTTTGGGGACACGCGTGGAGATCGATCCCCGTCAGCTTGGCTTCGATGTGTGCTGCTTTATTGGCATTATCCTCAAAAGCGCCCGCGATTATCCGGCGGCATTGAGCAAACTTGATGCCCTTGATGAAGTCGTGGAAGCCTGGTACACCACCGGTCATTACAGTATTTTTATCAAAGTGATGTGCCGATCAATTGATGCCTTGCAACAGGTTTTGATCAACAAGATCCAGACCATCGACGAAATTCAGTCCACCGAAACCCTGATCTCACTGCAAAACCCGATCATGCGCACCATTAAGCCATGATCCTCCTCTAAGCTGTGCACAAACTTATCCCCGGCAGATCGCGCGCATGGCGCGACTTGCCGCCTGATGCTTTCTACTATTAACCCTGTTTTCCACAGGTGGATCACGGCTTGATCACAGCGTACAATGCTCGCCTTTAGTGCGGGAGAGCATCATGGCCGATATTACGTTAATCAGTGGAAGTACCCTTGGCAGCGCCGAATATGTAGCTGAACATCTGGAAGAAAAACTGCAGGAAGCGGGCTTCTCAACCGAGGTGTTGCATGGCCCTGAGCTGGATGAGCTGCAACCGGAAGGCATTTGGCTGATTGTAACCTCCACGCACGGCGCCGGTGAACTGCCCGATAATTTGCTTCCTTTATATGAAGCACTGCAAGAGACAAAACCAGACCTCTCCGGCTTACGTTATGGTGCAGTAGGCATTGGTAATCACGAATACGATCTTTTCTGTGGCGCGATCAAACTCCTGGAAGAGCAATTAAACCAGTTGGGTGCCAAACGTATTGGCGATCGCCTGGAGATCGACGTGCTGGAGCATGAGATCCCGGAAGACGCCGCCGAAGTGTGGGTCGCCACATGGAAAACTCAGATTTAAAACGATCTATAGTGGCTGGGGATCGGGAAAATAGAATGATCCCCAGTTGATTGCGCTGTTTTTTCACGTTAAACACGCGATCGACTGTGGATAACTAGGCCTGTTTCTTGCGTATAACCAGTAGTTATCCAAAGAACAACCGCTGTTTCTTTTTTAAGCTGTGTATAAGTGTCCATTTTGATCCCAGCTTATACGGATCAGGATCACCGATCATTCACAGCTAATGATCCTTTCTAATCGACTGTTTAACCTGTTCTTTTCGGGGTTATCAACAACCTGGGGCGATCCTAATAGTAGATCTAACAGAGAGATCATATAAAAGAATTAAAGATCCTTTATTTAAAACCTCAGGATCCCGCGACTTTCGCCGCCGACATAATTTCAGTAGAATCCACCGCCCAGGGCAACGATCCCTGTCCGAACACTAACGAGGACCCACTTCATGTTTTATCCAGATCCTTTTGACGTCATCGTAATCGGTGGTGGTCATGCGGGCACAGAGGCCGCGATGGCCGCCGCTCGAATGGGTCAGCAAACCCTGTTACTCACCCATAACATTGATACGCTTGGACAAATGTCCTGTAATCCGGCGATCGGTGGCATCGGGAAAGGACATCTGGTGAAGGAAGTGGATGCCTTAGGCGGTTTGATGGCCACGGCAATTGACCAGGCGGGTATCCAGTTTAGGATACTAAACGCGAGCAAAGGCCCAGCCGTTCGTGCCACGCGTGCTCAGGCTGACCGTGTACTGTATCGCCAGGCGGTACGCACTGCGTTAGAGAACCAGCCGAACCTGATGATCTTCCAGCAGGCGGTTGACGATCTGATTGTGGAAAACGATCGTGTCGTCGGTGCGGTGACGCAGATGGGCTTGAAGTTCCGCGCCAAAACGGTGGTGCTGACCGTCGGGACGTTCCTCGATGGCAAAATTCATATTGGCCTTGATAACTACAGCGGTGGCCGTGCTGGCGATCCGCCATCCATCCCGCTGGCAAAACGCCTGCGTGCGCTGCCGCTGCGTGTTAACCGTCTGAAAACCGGTACGCCGCCTCGTATCGATGCACGCTCAATCGATTTTTCGGTGTTGGCACCACAGCACGGCGATAATCCGATGCCAGTGTTCTCGTTCATGGGCAAGGTTTCACAGCACCCACAACAAGTGCCGTGCTGGATCACTTACACCAACGAACAGACGCATGATGTGATCCGCAATAATCTCGATCGTAGCCCAATGTACGCCGGGATCATCGAAGGTATTGGTCCACGTTATTGTCCGTCGATCGAAGATAAAGTGATGCGCTTTGCCGATCGTAATGCACACCAGATCTTCCTGGAGCCAGAAGGCCTCACCAGTAACGAGATCTACCCGAATGGTATCTCCACCAGCCTGCCGTTTGACGTACAGATGCAGATCGTGCGTTCGATGAAAGGGCTGGAAAATGCGAAGATCATCCGTCCGGGTTATGCCATTGAGTATGATTTCTTCGATCCACGCGATCTCAAACCGACGCTGGAAAGCAAATTTATCCACGGCCTGTTCTTTGCCGGGCAGATCAATGGCACTACCGGCTACGAAGAAGCGGCAGCGCAAGGTTTGCTGGCCGGTCTGAACGCCGCACGCGCTTCAGCGGACAAAGAGGGCTGGGCACCACGTCGCGATCAGGCTTACCTTGGTGTGCTGGTCGACGATCTCTGCACGCTCGGTACCAAAGAGCCGTACCGCATGTTTACATCGCGCGCGGAATACCGCTTGATGCTGCGTGAGGATAACGCCGACTTGCGTTTGACCGAAGCCGGCCGCGAACTGGGTCTGGTCGATGATGCACGCTGGGCGCGCTACAATCAGAAACTGGAGGCGATTGAGCAAGAACGTCAGCGCCTGCGCGATCTGTGGGTGCATCCAAAATCGGACAACGTGGCTGAAGTCAACGCTGTTATCAGCGCGCCGCTCACCAAAGAAGCCAGCGGCGAAGATCTGCTGCGTCGTCCAGAGATGACTTATCCATTGCTGACTTCACTCGCCAGCTACGGTCCGGCACTGCCTGATGAGCAAGCCGCTGAGCAAGTGGAGATTCAGGTAAAATACGAAGGTTATATTGCGCGTCAGCAGGAAGAGATTGATCGCCAGCAGCGCAATGAAAACACCTTGTTGCCTGTCGAGCTTGATTATCGTCAGGTGAATGGGCTGTCGAATGAAGTGATCGCGAAACTCAACGATCACAAACCGACCTCCATTGGCCAGGCTTCACGTATTTCGGGTATCACACCTGCGGCTATTTCAATTCTGCTGATTTACCTGAAAAAACAGGGCCTGCTGCGTAAAAGCGCCTGATAGACTTTGGGGCGAGGCACCTCGCCCCCGTTAATGGAATTCTCTTCGTGATCAACAAACTCTCCTCGCTGCTGAAAGCGGCGAACATTTCGCTTACCGATCAACAAAAACAACAGTTGGTTGGCTATGTTGAGTTGCTGCATAAGTGGAATAAGGCCTATAACCTGACATCAGTGCGTGACCCGCAGCAAATGCTGGTGCGTCATATTCTCGATAGCGTAGTGGTTGAGCCGCATTTGCAGGGCGAACGCTTTATTGACGTGGGGACCGGCCCGGGCTTACCCGGCATTCCGTTAGCCATTGTGCGCCCGCAATCTCATTTCACTTTGCTGGATAGCCTCGGCAAGCGCGTGCGTTTTCTGCGTCAGGTACAACATGAGTTAGGACTTACTAACGTCACGCCAGTGCAGAGCCGCGTTGAAGAGTTCCCCTCTGAGCCGCCATTTGATGGTGTTATCAGCCGAGCATTTGCCTCACTGGAAGATATGCTGAACTGGTGCCACCATTTGCCGGGCCGTGAAGGGCGTTTTTATGCCTTGAAAGGGGTGCGACCGGATGATGAAATTTCAGCGCTACCGAGTGGATTCGTGGTGGAGAAAATTCAGCCATTGCTGGTACCTGAACTGGATGGCGAACGCCATCTGGTGATCATTACTCGTCAATAGCCTTTTAAACGGTATGGAATTACGCCAATTCATACCGTTTGCCTTAGTTGTTCTGCTGAATGAAAAAGCAGCGATTGAACACTTTCAGACAAACGCTTTTATTTAGCAGGGCAGGGTAAGGGAGTTAACATCCGCGACGGAAATTATCCGAAAAGCTCTGTTACATTTAACGATTAATTCACATTTCATTATCACTTATATCACTTCGCAGCGTGTATTTACCCAACCGAATAATCACTGGGGAAAATATAACTTTGCAATAAGTTGGCGTGCGTAATATCACTTTTACGTTTTTATTGCAGAGCATGATGTCAATAGAGTGTTTTTATCGAAAATCAGCGTGTAGCGCTTAGGTGATAATTTTAATTCATTGATAATGAAATGCTTTAAGCAATTTTGAAATCGTATAATTCTTGTCTGAAACAAATTCGCTAGCTTAATCCTTGTTTATTATGTGATCTAAAGCACGCTTTAAAAGCAAGTCGATTGGGCAATTTCAGACTTTCAGCGAAGCATTGTTGGAAGTGGATGTTTTGAAAAATAGCCCTTCAGAAAGAAATTTAAATAATTGTTCACCTTTTCGCTACTTACCGATTGAAATCGCAGGTGGCGCCCGTATAATTTGCACGGCTTTTGCTGCTTGACTCAAATGAGTAAAGGCAGTCTTATACGACACGCGACATACCCCGTTCGGGGCAGGAGAGTTCAGCGTCATGTCAGTGTCTCTTTACAGTGTGAAATTAGCCCGGGCCGTGCTGATCATTCAGCTGGTGACCTTTGTCATCATCGGTGCGCTCTTTACCCTGAAAGAGGTCACCTGGGGCGCCTCCGCCATCGCCGGTGGAGTGGCAGCCTGGCTGCCGAACGTGTTGTTTATGTTTTTAGCCTGGCGCCTGCAGGATCAAACGCCTGCGAAAGGACGTGTTGCCTGGAGCTTCGCCCTCGGTGAAGTGTTGAAGGTGTTCACAACCGTCATTTTCCTTGCGGTGGCGTTGGGTGTGTTTGGAGCGGTCTTCTGGCCACTCGCAATCACGTGGTTATCGGTGCTGGTGGTGCAGATCGTCGCTCCGGCTGTAATTAACAACAAAGGGTAAGAGGCATCATGGCTGCTGGAGAAATCTCTACTCCGCAAGAATACATAGGTCACCACCTGAATAACCTTCAGTTGGACCTGCGTACTTTCGAGTTGGTGAATCCGCACGACGCTCCCGCGACGTTCTGGGTATTAAATATCGATTCCATGTTTTTCTCTGTGGTGCTGGGACTGATTTTCCTGGTGTTGTTCCGCAAAGTAGCTAAAAGCGCTACCAGCGGTGTTCCAGGGAAATTACAAGCGGCTATCGAACTGGTTGTCGGTTTCGTTGATAACAACGTGCGCGACATGTACCACGGTAAAAGCAAACTTATCGCCCCGCTGGCTCTGACGATTTTTGTCTGGGTCTTCCTGATGAACTTCATGGATCTGCTGCCTATCGATTTGCTGCCGTTTATCGGCGAGCACTATTTAGGCCTGCCGGCGCTGCGCGTCGTGCCGTCTGCAGACGTGAACATCACGCTGTCTATGGCGCTGGGCGTATTTATTTTGATTCTGTTCTACAGCATCAAAATGAAAGGCATTGGCGGCTTCACCAAAGAGTTGACGCTGCAGCCTTTTAATCACCCGATCTTCATCCCCATTAACCTGATTCTTGAAGGTGTTAGCCTGCTGTCCAAGCCTGTTTCACTGGGTCTGCGACTGTTCGGTAACATGTATGCGGGTGAGTTGATCTTTATCCTGATTGCCGGCTTGCTGCCGTGGTGGTCGCAGTGGTTGTTGAATGTGCCTTGGGCCATTTTCCACATCCTGATCATTTCGCTGCAGGCTTTCATTTTCATGGTCCTCACGATCGTCTATCTGTCGATGGCATCTGAAGAACATTGATTTTTATCTCAACACTTAAGCTTTTAACTGAAACAAACTGGAGACTGTCATGGAAAACCTGAATATGGATCTGCTGTACATGGCTGCCGCTGTGATGATGGGCCTGGCGGCAATCGGTGCTGCGATCGGTATCGGCATCCTCGGAGGTAAATTCCTGGAAGGCGCCGCGCGTCAACCGGATCTGATCCCTCTGCTGCGTACGCAGTTCTTTGTTGTAATGGGTCTGGTGGATGCAATCCCGATGATCGCTGTAGGTCTGGGTCTCTACGTGATGTTTGCTGTCGCTTAAACCTGGTAGCCTTGTTCACTCATGGCACCTGGTGTGATGAGGGACGGATTCTGCCGTTTATCTCTGATAGCGGCAGAGCAAGTTAACTTAATAAGAGGCATTGTGCTGTGAACATTAATGCAACAATCCTCGGCCAGGCCATCGCGTTCATTCTGTTTGTCGCGTTCTGCATGAAGTACGTATGGCCGCCGATTATGGCTGCCATCGAAAAGCGCCAGAAAGAAATTGCTGAAGGCCTTGCTTCTGCTGAGCGCGCGAAGAAAGATTTAGATCTCGCGCAGGCCAATGCGACCGACCAGCTGAAAAAAGCGAAAGAAGACGCTCAGGTCATTATCGAGCAGGCGAACAAACGCCGTGCCCAGATTCTGGACGAAGCGAAAACTGAAGCTGAGACTGAACGTAACCGCATCGTGGCACAGGCGCAGGCAGAAATTGATGCCGAGCGTTCGCGTGCCCGTGAAGAGCTGCGTAAGCAAGTCGCGTTGCTGGCATTAGCTGGCGCCGAGAAAATCATCGAACGTTCCGTGGATGAAGCTGCTAACAGCGACATCGTTGATAAACTGGTCGCTGAACTGTAAGGAGGGAGGGGCTGATGTCTGATCTGATTACTGTAGCTCGCCCCTACGCCAAAGCAGCTTTTGACTTTGCTGTTGAGCATCAAAGCATCGATCGCTGGCAATCAATGCTGGCGTTTGCCGCAGAAGTGGCTCGCAACGAACAGATCGCAGATCTTCTTTCCGGTGCGCTTGCACCGGAAGCTTTGTCTGCTTCTTTCATTGCAGTTTGTGGCGATCAACTTGATGAAAACGCCCAGAACCTGATTAAGGTAATGGCCGAAAACGGACGTTTGACAGCGCTTCCAGCCGTACTGGCTCAGTACATTCAACTGCGTGACGCTTATGAAGCGACAGCCGAAGTTGATGTGATTTCTGCCAGCACGCTGAGTGACAGTCAGCTGGCTAAAATCAGCGCCGCGATGGAAAAACGTCTGTCACGTAAAGTTAAGCTGAATTGCAAAATTGATAAGTCTGTAATGGCAGGTGTGGTTATCCGTGCGGGTGACCTGGTCATTGATGGCAGCGTACGCGGCCGTCTTGATCGTCTGGCAGACGTCTTGCAGTCTTAAGGGGACTGGAGCATATGCAACTGAATTCCACCGAAATCAGCGAACTGATCAAGCAGCGCATTGCTCAGTTCAATGTCGTGAGTGAAGCTCACAACGAAGGTACTATTGTTTCTGTAAGTGACGGTATCATCCGCGTACACGGCCTGGCCGATGTTATGCAGGGTGAGATGATTGCCCTGCCGGGCAACCGTTACGCTATCGCACTGAACCTCGAGCGTGACTCGGTTGGTGCAGTAGTGATGGGCCCGTATGCTGACCTCGCGGAAGGCATGAAAGTGAAATGTACGGGTCGTATTTTAGAAGTTCCAGTTGGCCGTGGCCTGCTGGGTCGTGTAGTGAACACCTTGGGTGCTCCGATCGACGGTAAAGGCGCAATTGACAACGACGGCTTCTCGCCTGTTGAAGTGATCGCACCGGGTGTTATCGACCGTCAGTCAGTAGACCAGCCTGTTCAGACCGGTTACAAATCTGTCGATGCGATGATTCCAATCGGCCGTGGCCAGCGTGAGCTGATCATCGGTGACCGTCAGACCGGTAAAACTGCAATGGCAATCGACGCCATCATCAACCAGCGTGATTCAGGCATCAAATGTGTCTACGTTGCGATTGGTCAGAAAGCGTCAACCATTTCTAACGTGGTTCGCAAACTGGAAGAGCATGGCGCGCTGGCTAACACCATCGTCGTTGTGGCTTCTGCTTCTGAATCTGCAGCACTGCAGTACCTGTCACCGTACGCCGGTTGTGCGATGGGTGAGTACTTCCGTGACCGCGGTGAAGACGCACTGATCGTGTACGATGACCTGTCTAAGCAGGCTGTTGCTTATCGTCAGATTTCTCTGCTGCTGCGCCGTCCACCAGGTCGTGAAGCATTCCCTGGCGACGTGTTCTATCTCCACTCTCGTCTGCTGGAGCGTGCATCACGCGTTAGCGCTGACTACGTTGAGCGCTTCACCAACGGTGAAGTGAAAGGCCAGACCGGTTCATTGACCGCGCTGCCAATCATCGAAACTCAGGCGGGTGACGTTTCTGCGTTCGTTCCGACCAACGTAATCTCGATTACTGATGGTCAGATCTTCCTGGAATCTAACCTGTTCAACTCCGGTATTCGTCCAGCCGTTAACCCGGGTATCTCTGTATCCCGTGTTGGTGGTGCTGCACAGACCAAGATCATCAAGAAACTGTCCGGTGGTATTCGTACCGCGCTGGCACAGTATCGTGAACTGGCTGCGTTCTCTCAGTTCGCTTCCGATCTGGACGATGCAACGCGTAAACAGCTGAGCCACGGTCAGAAAGTGACCGAGTTGCTGAAACAGAAACAGTATGCGCCGATGTCAGTCGCGCAACAGGGTCTGGTGCTGTTTGCTGCTGAGCGCGGCTATCTGAACGATGTTGAACTGGCGAAAGTCGGCAGCTTCGAAGCCGCTCTGCTGGCGTTCGCGGATCGCGATCACGCTGAGCTGATGGCTGAAATCAACCAAGCGGGTAACTTCAATAACGAAATCGAAGAGAAGCTGAAAGGCCTCCTCGAAACGTTTAAAGCAACCCAGTCCTGGTAATGTCTGGCGGCTTGTCTGAAAAGGCAGGCCGCAAGGCTTTGAGGAGAAGCTAATGGCCGGCGCAAAAGAAATACGTAGTAAGATCGGAAGCGTAAAAAATACGCAGAAGATCACCAAAGCGATGGAAATGGTCGCCGCCTCCAAAATGCGTAAAACGCAGGAACGCATGGCGGCCAGCCGTCCGTATGCAGATACCATGCGCAAAGTGATTGGTCACCTTGCACTGGGTAATCTGGAATACAAGCACCCTTACCTGGATGAGCGTGACGTTAAGCGCGTCGGCTACCTGGTCGTTTCGACTGACCGCGGGCTTTGTGGTGGTTTGAACATTAACCTGTTCAAAAAATTGCTGGCAGATATGAAAGGCTGGGCAGATAAAGGCGTACAGAGCGATCTGGCCGTTATCGGTTCGAAAGGCAATTCATTCTTCGGCTCTGTAGGTGGCAACATTGTGGCTCAGGTCACCGGTATGGGCGATAAGCCTGCACTGTCTGATTTGATTGGCCCGGTAAAAGTGATGTTGCAGGCCTATGATGAAGGTCGCATCGACAAGCTGTATATCGTTGCCAACAAGTTTAATAACACCATGTCTCAGACTCCGACCATTACCCAACTGCTGCCGTTACCGCCAGCGGAAGGTGAAGAAGAGATGAAGGCGAAGACCTGGGATTACCTGTACGAACCCGATCCGAAAGCGCTGCTGGATACCCTGCTGCGCCGTTATGTCGAATCGCAGGTTTATCAGGGTGTGGTGGAAAACCTGGCCAGTGAGCAGGCCGCACGTATGGTTGCGATGAAAGCTGCAACCGATAACGGCGGAAACCTGATCAAAGAGCTGCAGTTGGTTTACAACAAAGCTCGTCAGGCCAGCATCACCCAGGAACTTACCGAGATCGTCTCGGGAGCCTCCGCGGTTTAACCAGGCATATATCCTGTCGCGCGAGCGCGGCTGGGTATTTTCGTATTAGGTAGAGGATTCAAGATGGCAGCTGGAAAGATTGTCCAGATTATCGGCGCCGTAGTTGACGTCGAATTCCCTCAGGACGCGGTACCGCAGGTATACAGCGCTCTCGAGGTGAAAAATGGTGATGCTCGTCTGGTGCTGGAAGTTCAGCAGCAGCTGGGTGGTGGCGTGGTTCGTACCATCGCCATGGGTACTTCTGACGGCCTGAAGCGCGGTCTGGAAGTCACTGACCTGAAAAAACCTATCCAGGTTCCGGTTGGTAAAGCAACCCTCGGCCGTATCATGAACGTATTGGGTGAGCCAATCGACATGAAAGGCGACCTGCAGAATGACGACGGCAGCGCATTAGAGGTTTCCTCTATTCACCGCGCAGCACCTTCTTATGAAGATCAGTCTAACTCGCAGGAACTGCTGGAAACCGGCATCAAGGTTATCGACCTGATGTGTCCGTTCGCGAAGGGCGGTAAAGTCGGTCTGTTCGGTGGTGCGGGTGTAGGTAAAACCGTAAACATGATGGAGCTGATCCGTAACATCGCGGCTGAGCACTCAGGTTATTCGGTCTTTGCTGGCGTGGGTGAGCGTACTCGTGAGGGTAACGACTTCTACCACGAAATGACTGACTCCAACGTTATCGATAAAGTAGCGCTGGTGTATGGCCAGATGAACGAGCCGCCGGGTAACCGTCTGCGCGTAGCACTGACCGGTTTGACCATGGCGGAAAAATTCCGTGATGAAGGCCGTGACGTTCTGCTGTTCATCGACAACATCTATCGTTACACCCTGGCCGGTACTGAAGTATCAGCACTGCTGGGTCGTATGCCATCTGCGGTAGGTTATCAGCCGACGCTGGCAGAAGAGATGGGTGTGTTGCAGGAGCGTATTACCTCCACCAAGACCGGTTCAATCACCTCTGTACAGGCCGTTTACGTTCCTGCGGATGACTTGACTGACCCGTCACCAGCAACCACCTTTGCTCACTTAGACTCAACCGTTACGCTGAGCCGTCAGATCGCCTCTCTGGGTATCTACCCAGCCGTTGACCCGCTGGATTCAACCAGCCGTCAGCTGGATCCACTGATCGTGGGTCAGGAGCACTATGACGTTGCGCGTGGCGTGCAGTCTCTGCTGCAGCGTTACCAGGAACTGAAAGACATCATCGCCATCCTTGGTATGGACGAGCTGTCTGAAGAAGACAAACTGTTGGTGGCACGTGCGCGTAAGATTCAGCGCTTCCTGTCGCAGCCGTTCTTCGTTGCTGAAGTCTTCACCGGTTCTCCAGGTAAGTACGTCACGCTGAAAGACACCATCCGTGGCTTCAAAGGCATCATGGAAGGCGAATTCGACCACCTGCCAGAGCAGGCGTTCTACATGGTCGGCGCTATCGAAGAAGCCGTAGAAAAAGCGAAGAAACTGTAATTTAGGTTTCCCAGGAGGAATGGTATGGCTATGACTTATCATCTGGACGTGGTCAGCGCGGAGCAACAAATGTTCTCCGGTCTGGTCGAGCGCATCCAGGTGTCAGGTAGCGAAGGTGAGCTGGGTATTCGTCCTGGCCACGCCCCGCTGCTGACAGCCATCAAGCCTGGTATGATTCACATCGTGAAACAGCACGGCGAAGAGGAGTTTATTTACCTCTCTGGCGGCGTGCTGGAAGTTCAGCCTGGCAGCACCACCGTTCTGGCCGACACCGCGATTCGCGGTGAAGACCTCGACGAAGCGCGCGCGCTGGAAGCGAAACGTAAAGCAGAAGAGCACATGAACAGCAGCCACGGCGACGTGGATTATGCTCAGGCTTCTGCGGAACTGGCGAAAGCCATCGCGAAACTGCGTGTCATCGAGCTGACCAAAAAAGCGATGTAATCAGGCTTTATGCGTCACGAAATGCCAGCCCTTTGGGTTGGCATTTTTTTTGCCTGAATTTTGCCGCCATGCGCTTACCTCCGCTAATTTCGACCCGAGAAAAATGTAGTAATCTCAGGGCTAAACCTTACACTTTCGAAAGTTGAAGAGAATCAGGATAGATATGTCTACGAACGCGATGAGTGTGGTGATCCTGGCCGCTGGCAAAGGCACCCGAATGTATTCCGACCTGCCCAAAGTGCTGCACACCCTTGCAGGTAAACCCATGGTCCAACATGTGATTGATGCCGCAACCGGTTTGGGCGCACAGCAGATCCATCTGGTTTATGGTCACGGCGGAGATTTACTCAAGTCGACGTTAGCGGATAACGCACTCAACTGGGTGTTGCAGGCAGAACAGCTCGGCACCGGCCACGCGATGCAGCAGGCCGCGCCCTTCTTTGCCGATGACGAAGATATTCTGATGTTGTACGGCGATGTGCCGCTGATCTCGCAGGCCAGCTTGCAACGTCTGCGCGACGCGAAACCGGCGGGTGGCATTGGCTTACTCACCGTGGTTCTGGATAATCCAACCGGCTACGGACGTATCGTGCGTGAAAACGGCACGGTGACCGGCATTGTTGAGCAGAAAGATGCTTCGCCAGAACAGCTGAAAATTCAGGAGATTAATACCGGCATCCTGATTGCCAATGGCGGCGATCTCAAGCGCTGGCTGGCGCAGCTCAATAACAATAATGCGCAAGGCGAATTCTATATCACCGATATCATCGCCATGGCACACCACGAAGGCCGCGTGATCAATGCGGTGCATCCGGCGCGCATCAGCGAAACCGACGGCGTCAACAACCGCCTGCAGCTGGCAACGCTGGAGCGTGTTTACCAAAGCGAGCAGGCAGAAAAACTGTTGCTTGCAGGAGTGATGCTGCGCGATCCGGCGCGTTTCGATCTGCGCGGTTCACTGCAACATGGCCGCGATGTTGAGATCGACACCAACGTGATCATCGAAGGTAAGGTTACGCTCGGCAACCGCGTCAAAATCGGTGCAGGCTGCATCATTAAAAACAGCGTGATTGCTGACGACTGTGAAATCAGCCCTTACTCGGTGATCGAAGATGCCACGTTAGCCGCCGCCTGTACGGTTGGACCTTTTGCACGTCTGCGCCCGGGCAGCGAATTAGCGGAAGAAGCGCATGTTGGCAATTTCGTAGAAATGAAGAAAGCCACGCTCGGCAAAGGCTCTAAAGCTGGCCATCTCTCTTATCTTGGCGATGCGGAAATTGGCGCGGGCGTAAATATTGGCGCAGGCACCATTACCTGTAACTACGATGGTGCCAACAAGTCCAAAACCATCATCGGCGACAACGTGTTTATTGGTTCGGACACCCAGCTGGTGGCACCTGTCAGCGTGGCGAGCGGTGCCACCATTGCGGCTGGCACCACCATAATGAAAGATGTGACAGCTGCTGACCTGGTCTATAACCGTAAAGAGCAGAATCAAAAGTCTGGCTGGCAGCGTCCGGCGAAGAAGAAATAAATTTTAAAGGCCGACAACGATCGGCCTGTTAGCAGTGCCATAAAAAATATCCCCACTCTCTACAAGGCTCGGGGAAATCAGGTCGTATGACAACGCAATGGCCGAAAGCCATGAAGTCAGGAAATTACTATGTGTGGAATTGTTGGTGCAGTAGCGCAGCGTGATATCGCAGAAATTCTGCTGGAAGGTTTGCGTCGTCTTGAATATCGCGGTTATGACTCCGCCGGTCTGGCGGTGGTCGATCGTCAAGGCCACATGACGCGCCTGCGTCGTCTGGGCAAAGTGCAAAACCTGGCGGAAGCAGCAGAACAACAGCCGCTGATTGGCGGCACGGGCATCGCTCACACGCGTTGGGCGACACACGGTGAGCCGTCAGAGGCCAATGCGCATCCGCATATTTCTGAGCACATTATCATTGTGCACAACGGCATTATCGAGAACCATGAGCCGCTGCGCGCGCAGTTGCTTGAGCGCGGCTACCGCTTTGCCTCAGAAACCGACACCGAAGTGGTGGCGCATCTGGTGCATTGGGAGCAGAAGCAGGGCGGCACGCTGCGAGAAGTGGTGTTGCGCGTCATCCCGCAGCTGCGCGGTGCGTATGGCATGGTGATCATGGACAGCCGCGATCCTTCACTGCTGGTGGCAGCCCGTTCCGGCAGCCCGCTGGTGATTGGCCGTGGCGTGGGTGAAAACTTTATTGCTTCCGATCAGCTGGCCTTGCTGCCGGTGACGCGTCGCTTCATCTATCTGGAAGAGGGCGATATTGCCGAAATCACCCGCCGCGAAGTCACCATTATCGATCGTAACGGTAAAACGGCTAAGCGCGCCGAAATCGAATCGACCGCACAGTACGATGCCGGTGATAAAGGCATTTATCGTCACTACATGCAGAAAGAGATTTACGAGCAGCCAAACGCGATTAAAAACACCTTAACCGGTCGTTTTAATCACGGCGAAGTCGATCTCAGCGAGCTGGGTCCGGATGCTGAAAAGCTGCTGGGTCAGGTCGAGCATATTCAGATCATCGCCTGCGGCACGTCATACAACTCCGGCATGGTATCGCGTTACTGGTTCGAATCGCTGGCCAACATTCCCTGTGATGTGGAAATCGCCTCTGAATTTCGCTATCGCAAATCAGCGGTGCGCAAAAATAGCCTGCTGATCACGCTGTCACAATCCGGGGAAACCGCCGATACGTTGGCGGCGCTGCGTCTGTCGAAAGAACTGGGTTATCTCGGTTCGCTGGCGATCTGTAACGTGGCCGGTTCATCGCTGGTGCGTGAGTCTGATTTGGCGCTGATGACCAAAGCCGGCACTGAAATTGGCGTTGCTTCAACCAAAGCCTTCACCACGCAGCTCGCGGTATTACTGATGCTGGTGGCGAAACTCGGTCGTCTGCACGGCATGAAAGCCGAAACCGAGCACGAAATTGTGCACGGATTGCAGGCGCTGCCAAGCCGCATCGAGCAGATGCTGGCGCAGGATAAAGTGATCGAAAATCTGGCGGAAGGTTTCTCGGATAAACATCACGCGCTGTTCCTTGGCCGTGGCGATCAGTATCCGATCGCTATGGAAGGCGCGCTGAAGCTGAAAGAGATTTCCTATATCCACGCAGAAGCCTATGCGGCGGGCGAGCTGAAGCACGGCCCGCTGGCGCTGATCGATGCCGATATGCCAGTGATTGTAGTCGCGCCAAACAATGAACTGCTCGAGAAGCTGAAATCCAATATTGAAGAGGTGCGCGCGCGCGGCGGTTTGCTGTACGTGTTTGCCGATCAGGATGCCGGTTTCAGCGACAGCGATGGCATGAAAATCATCTCTCTGCCGCACGTAGAAGAGGTGATAGCACCGATCTTCTATACGGTGCCGCTGCAACTGCTTTCTTATCACGTGGCGTTGATCAAAGGCACTGACGTTGACCAACCGCGTAACCTGGCGAAATCAGTTACCGTTGAATAATCAGTCACAAGAGTGGGCCCGCAATGGGCCCGCTTCATTTCTGCGCACTGTCATATAACTGTCATATTTCGTACATTTCACTGTCATCAAACTGTCCTATTTTCCCTCCAGCAGCAATCACTAACTCCTACTAAAAAGGCATTGAGCCTGATTTTTTTGAATCCCCTGGAGGGAACATGACACTGATGCGTAGCACCGTAGCCCGAATCCTCGCCGCCACCTTCGCCGTAAGCGCGGTATCTGCTTTTGCAGCAACCGATCTGACTGGCGCAGGCGGGACATTCCCGGCGCCGGTTTATGCCAAGTGGGCAGCCGAGTACCAGCAAGCCACCGGTAGCAAAGTTAACTATCAGGGAATTGGTTCTTCAGGCGGCGTGAAGCAAATCATTGCTAAAACCGTCGATTTCGGTGCGTCTGATGCGCCAATGAAAGAAGAAGATCTGCAGAAAAACGGCCTGTTCCAGTTCCCTACCGTCATCGGTGGTGTGGTGCTGGCGGTTAACATCCCAGGTGTGAAATCAGGTGAATTAACCCTCGACGGTAAAACCGTGGGTGATATCTACCTCGGCACCATCAAAAAGTGGAACGACCCGGCGATCACTAAACTGAACCCAGGCGTGAAACTGCCCGATTCCAACATCAACGTGGTTCGCCGCGCTGACGGTTCCGGTACGTCATTCGTCTTCACCAGCTACCTGGCGAAAGTGAACGAAGAGTGGAACAGCAAAATCGGTAAAGGTAACACCGTTAACTGGCCAACCGGCCTCGGCGGTAAAGGTAACGACGGTGTGGCCGCCTTCGTGCAGCGTCTGCCGGGTTCAATTGGCTACGTGGAATATGCTTACGCTAAGCAGAACAACCTGACCTACACCAAACTGGTTGATGCCGACGGTAAAGCGGTAGCACCAAGCGAAGAGAGCTTTGCTAATGCAGCGAAAGGCGCAGACTGGAGCAAAACCTTCGCTCAGGATCTGACCTTCCAGAAAGGCAACGATGCATGGCCGATCACCTCAACTACCTTCATCCTGATTTACAAAGATCAGGCGAATGCGGAGAAAGGTAGCGAAGTGCTGAAGTTCTTCGACTGGGCTTACAAAGGTGGCAGCAAAACCGCCACTGACCTGGATTATGCCGCGCTGCCTGAAAGCGTAGCAAACCAGATTCGTGCAGCGTGGAAAGCCAACATTAAAGATAGCGCCGGTAAAGCGCTGTACCAGTAACTGACCTATCCGGCTACTCCAATGGGCGGCGTCATGAATGCCGCCCTGATATCCTCCTGAGAACAGAGAATTCTATGGCTGCCACTAAGCCGACGTTCAAAGCCCCCGGTAAACAAGGCGACATGATTTTCGGCGCACTGGTCAAACTGTCTGCGCTTATCGTGTTGCTGTTGATGGGCGGCATTATCGTCTCCCTGATTTTCTCCTCCTGGCCAAGCATCCAGAAATTTGGTTTCTCTTTCCTGTGGAACAAAACCTGGGATGCGCCAAACGAACAATTTGGTGCGCTGGTACCGATTTACGGCACCCTCGTCACCTCGATTATCGCCTTGATCATTGCCGTGCCGGTGAGCTTCGGCATTGCGCTGTTCCTGACTGAACTGGCGCCAGGCTGGCTGCGTCGCCCGCTGGGCACCGCCATTGAATTGCTGGCAGCGATTCCCAGCATCGTTTACGGCATGTGGGGCCTGTTTGTTTTCGCCCCGCTGTTCGCCGAATATTTCCAGGCGCCGGTTGGCAATGTGATGTCGAATATCCCGATTGTCGGCACGCTGTTCTCTGGCCCGGCTTTTGGTATCGGTATTCTTGCGGCGGGCGTGATTCTCGCCATCATGATCATTCCTTACATCGCCTCGGTAATGCGTGACGTGTTTGAGCAAACGCCGGTAATGATGAAAGAGTCGGCTTACGGTATCGGCTGTACCACGTGGGAAGTGATCTGGCGCATCGTGCTGCCCTTCACCAAAAACGGTGTGATCGGTGGCGTCATGCTCGGTCTGGGGCGCGCGTTGGGTGAAACCATGGCGGTGACTTTTATCATCGGTAACACCTACCAGCTGGATAGCGCCTCGCTGTTTATGCCCGGTAACAGCATTACCTCCGCGCTGGCCAACGAATTCGCCGAGGCGGAATCCGGTGTCCACGTCGCCGCGCTGATGGAGTTGGGCCTGATTCTGTTCGTGATTACCTTTATCGTGCTGGCGATCTCCAAACTGATGATCCTGCGACTGGCGAAGAGTGAAGGAGCCCGTTCATGACCGTTATTGAAGTGCAGGCTCGCGCTGAGCTGGAAGCCTCGCGCCGCAAAATGCAGGCGTGGCGCAGTACCAAAAACAAAATTGCCCTGACGCTGTCGCTGATGACCATGGCCTTCGGCTTGTTCTGGCTGGTGTGGATTTTATTCACCACCGTCACGCGCGGTGTTGATGGGTTGAGCTGGTCACTGTTTACCGAATCGACCCCGCCGCCCAATACGGCTGGCGGCGGTTTAGCGAATGCCCTGGTCGGCAGCGGTTTACTGATTTTCTGGTCAACGATCATCGGAACGCCGCTCGGCATCATGGCCGGGATTTACCTGGCGGAATATGGCCGTAAACACTGGCTGGCAGAAGTGATTCGCTTCATCAACGATATTCTGTTGTCTGCCCCGTCGATTGTGGTCGGCCTGTTCGTCTACACCATTGTGGTGTCGCAGATGCAGCACTTCTCTGGTTGGGCCGGTGTGGTTGCGCTGGCGCTGCTGCAAATCCCGATTGTGATTCGCACCTCCGAAAACATGCTGCGTCTGGTGCCAGATAGCATGCGTGAAGCGGCTTATGCGCTGGGTACGCCGAAGTGGAAGATGATTTCAGCGATTACGCTGAAAGCCTCGGTTTCCGGCATCATCACCGGTGTGCTATTGGCCGTGGCGCGTATCGCCGGTGAAACCGCACCGCTGCTGTTTACTGCGTTGTCGAACCAGTTCTGGAGCACCGACATGATGCAGCCGATTGCTAACCTGCCGGTCACCATTTTTAAATTCGCCATGAGCCCATTTGCCGAGTGGCAAAGCCTGGCGTGGGCGGGTGTGCTGATTATTACAGTGTGCGTGCTGCTGCTGAACATTGTGGCGCGTGTGATTTTCGCCAAGGGCAAACACTAATTTCCCGGCGCGGCTTCGGCGGCGCTGCATATGAGAGACGAGAATGAGTAACGTGACTTCATCAGCCGGTAAAATTCAGGTCCGTAATCTGAACTTCTATTACGGTAAGTTTCACGCGCTGAAAAACATTAACCTGGATATCACTAAAAACCAGGTCACCGCGTTTATCGGCCCCTCAGGCTGCGGTAAATCGACTTTGCTGCGCACCTTCAACAAAATGTACTCACTCTATCCAGAGCAGCGTGCAGAAGGTGACATCCTGCTGGATGGCGATAACATTCTGGCTTCAAATCAGGATATCGCCCTGCTGCGTGCGCGTGTCGGCATGGTGTTCCAGAAGCCTACGCCGTTCCCAATGTCGATCTACGACAACATCGCTTTTGGCGTGCGTCTGTTTGAAAAGCTGTCGCGTGCCGATATGGATGAACGCGTGCAGTGGGCGCTGACCAAAGCCGCGCTGTGGAATGAAACCAAAGACAAGCTGCATCAGAGCGGTTACAGTCTTTCCGGCGGCCAGCAGCAACGTTTGTGTATCGCCCGCGGCATCGCGATTCGTCCGGAAGTGCTGCTGCTGGATGAGCCGTGTTCAGCGTTGGATCCTATCTCTACCGGTCGTATCGAAGAGCTGATCACCGAGCTGAAGCAGGATTACACCGTGGTGATTGTTACCCACAACATGCAGCAGGCCGCGCGTTGTTCTGACCATACCGCTTTTATGTATCTGGGCGAGCTGATTGAGTTTAGCGATACCGATACCTTGTTCACTAAGCCCGCACAGAAGCAGACCGAAGATTACATCACCGGTCGTTACGGCTGATTCAGGAGACGCACATGGATAATTTAAATCTGAACAAACACATCTCCGGTCAGTTCAATGCGGAGCTGGAGCACATTCGCACGCAAGTGATGATCATGGGTGGCATGGTTGAGAAGCAGCTGATGGATGCCATCACCGCGATGCACAATCAGGATGGCGAGCTGGCACGTCACGTCATTGACGGCGACCAGAAGGTCAACATGATGGAAGTGGAGATTGATGAAGCCTGCGTGCGCATCATCGCTAAGCGCCAACCCACCGCCAGCGATTTGCGGCTGGTGATGGCGATCATTAAGACCATTTCTGAGCTGGAACGCATTGGTGACGTGGCAGAGAAAATCAGCCGCACCGCGCTGGAGAAGTTCAGCCAGCAGCACCTGCCGCTGCTGGTGAGCCTCGAAGCGCTTGGGCATCATACCGTGCAGATGCTCCATGATGTGCTGGATGCATTTGCGCGCATGGATCTGAACGAAGCCATCAAAATCTATCGCGAAGATAAGAAGGTAGATAAAGAGTACGAAGGCATCGTGCGTCAGCTGATGACGTACATGATGGAAGATCCGCGCACTATCCCAAGCGTGTTGACCGCGCTGTTCTGCGCACGCGCCATTGAGCGTATCGGCGATCGCTGCCAGAACATCTGCGAAATTATCTTCTATTTCGTCAAAGGTCAGGATTTCCGCCATGTGGGCGGCGACAAGCTGGATGAACTGCTATCGGGCGATGACGGCAGCAATAAACCCTCTTGATTGATGCTTTAGCGGCCCGTTGCCACTGTGGTTAACGGGCTGCCTGCTTAAATTCTGTCTGTTCTCGGCGATTCCCTCTCTTTATACTTGGCGCACTTTTTTCTGCAAGGTGCTGCTGCATGTCCTCCCCACTCCCTAAAAAACAAGCCATTACACCGGCAAAAGCGATGCTGGCTGCCATCAGCGGCTACGCGATGGACGGATTTGATCTGCTGATTCTCGGCTTTATGCTGCCAGCGATCAGCGTTTCGCTGGCGCTCGATCCTTCTCAGGCCGGTTCCCTGGTCACCTGGACGCTGATCGGCGCAGTGATCGGCGGCATCGTGTTTGGTCATCTCAGCGATCGCTATGGCCGCATTCGCATTCTTACCGTCACTATTTTAGTGTTCTCGGTTTTCACCGGGCTGTGTGCAGTGGCGCAAGGTTATTGGGATCTACTGGCGTATCGCACACTGGCGGGCGTGGGATTAGGCGGTGAGTTCGGCATCGGCATGGCGCTGATCGCTGAAGCCTGGCCGAAAGAGAAGCGCAACCGCGCCTCAGCGTGGGTGGGCATTGGCTGGCAGCTTGGTGTGCTGCTGGCGGCCTTTATTACGCCGCCGCTGCTGAGCGTGATTGGCTGGCGCGGGATGTTTCTCGTTGGTTTGTTACCGGCGCTGGTGTCATTTGTGATTCGTCGCAGCATGGGCGAGCCGGAAGGCTTTACCCGCCACGTTGAGAAAACGCCGCAGCTCTCTTTCGCTGCGCGTAGTAAATTGCTGTTCGCCGATCGCGCGACCAGCAAAGCCAGTCTGGGGATATTCATCCTTTGCTCAGTGCAAAACTTTGGTTATTACGGGCTGATGATCTGGATGCCGAGCTATCTGTCATCCAACTTTGGCTTCAGCCTGACAAAATCTGGCGTGTGGACGGCGGTAACGGTCGTCGGCATGACATTCGGTATCTGGCTGTTTGGCGTGCTGGCCGATCGCTTCGCACGCTGGAAAATCTTCCTGCTGTACCAGTTCGGCGCGGTGGTGATGGTGGTGGTGTATGCGCAGCTGCGCGATCCCACGGTGATGCTGTTTACCGGCGCGCTGATGGGGATGTTTGTGAACGGCATGATTGGCGGCTACGGCGCGCTGATTTCTGACACCTTCCCGACGCAGGCCCGCGCCACGGCGCAGAACGTGTTGTTCAACCTCGGACGCGGCGTGGGTGGCTTTGGTCCGCTGGTGATTGGTTTGCTGGCGACCAACATCTCCTTTACCGCCGCGATTACGCTGCTGGCACTGATTTATCTGCTGGATATCGCCGCCACGCTGTTCCTGCTGCCGAAGAAGCAGAGCAACGAGGATTCGCTGGGGGCGATTGGCTAATGTTGGTGGTCGCCATGGATGGCGACCCTACAATTGAAGAGTGCACGAACGTAGGGTCGGCATTTATGCCGACCTGGCTGAACACCGCACTATCCCACCAAATCCCAGCCGCGCGCACGCCACAGATCCGGCAATTGCGCCATATCGTCAAAGCGCGTCACCAGCGGATGATCTAACTCAGGATTGTGCGCATCGGCGCAGTAGTAAAACACCGGAATCCCGGCCGCGATGCCCGCGCGTGCGCCTGCCTCGGAATCATCCACCAGAATGCACTTCTCAATCGGCACCTGCATCTGCTCGGCGGCGTGATACATCAGCTCTGGATCTGGCTTCCAGTGGTTAATGTCATAACCGCTGTACAGCTTCTCTTCGAAATACGGCAGCATGCCGGTTAATCCCAGCGAATGTTGCATCTTCTTAACCGTACCGTTTGAAACCACGCACATCGGCACTTTCACGCGCTCCACCAGCGCTTTGGCACCGGTAATCGGCTGCAAATCGAGATCAAACAATCGCGCCACTTCGGCGCGATAGGCGGCTTCCACTTCTTCGAGCGGCAACTCAACCTGATGTGCTGCCGCAACATCGCGGATGATGTCGTAAAGCTTGACCCCTTTATACTGCTCAAACATCTGCTGTAGAGAGCATTCAATACCGTAGCGGGCAAAGGTGTTGACGTAAGATTGCGTACAGATCACTTCGCTGTCGACCAGCGTGCCGTCGCAATCAAAAAATACATTCAACCGACATCGCACATCATCCTTTTGTTAAACAATAAGCTGACACTCTAGCGCACTGAGCGCAGAAAGCGACCCTGAGCAACCGGTTGCGAAAAATCAGTGTTTTGCCGCGCTAAACTCTATACGATACGCGGCGATAAAATTTTTCATCGGAACAGTGGAATGATAAATCAGGGCCTTTTGCAGCGGATCTTCAAACTGCAGGAACACGGAACCACCGTGCGCACCGAAGTGATTGCCGGTTGCACGACTTTCCTGACGATGGTGTACATCGTTTTTGTTAACCCGCAAATTCTCGGTGTGGCGGGCATGGATACGCAGGCAGTGTTTGTCACTACCTGCTTGATTGCCGCGTTCGGCAGCATCCTGATGGGCCTGGTGGCGAACTTGCCGGTGGCATTGGCGCCAGCGATGGGCCTGAACGCCTTCTTCGCCTTTGTGGTGGTCGGTGCGATGGGCTATTCGTGGCAGATTGGCATGGGCGCGATTTTCTGGGGCGCGCTGGGTCTGTTGATCCTCACCCTGCTGCGCGTGCGCTACTGGATGATTGCCAATATTCCGCTGAGCCTGCGCGTTGGCATCACCGCCGGTATCGGCCTGTTTATCGCCATGATGGGACTGAAAAATGCCGGGATCATCGTGCCGAACGCTGACACGATTGTTGCCGTTGGCAATCTAACCTCGCACAGTGTGCTGCTCGGAGCGCTCGGTTTCTTTATCATCGCGATTCTGGCTTCGCGCAACATCCATGCAGCGGTGCTGGTATCGATTGTGGTAACAACCGCGCTCGGCCTGATGATTGGCGATGTGAAATTCAGCGGCGTGTTCGCGGCTCCGCCTGCTATCACTTCCGTTGTGGGGCAGGTCGATATTAAAGGCGCGTTCAACATCGGTATGGCGGGTGTGATCTTCTCATTTATGCTGGTCAACCTGTTCGACTCCTCTGGCACGCTGATTGGCGTGACCGATAAAGCTGGCCTCACCGACGAGAAAGGCACTTTCCCGCGCATGAAGCAGGCGCTGTACGTCGATAGCATCAGTTCGGTGACCGGTTCGCTGATCGGTACCTCATCGGTGACGGCCTACATTGAAAGCTCATCTGGCGTGGCGATCGGCGGTCGTACCGGCTTGATGGCGGTGATCACGGGGATGCTGTTCCTGCTGGTGATGTTCCTGTCACCGCTGGCGGCGATGGTGCCCTCTTATGCGGCGGCAGGTGCGCTGATTTACGTTGGTGTGTTGATGACGGCGTCGCTGTCACGCGTGCAGTGGGATGATCTCACCGAAGCGGTGCCGGCATTCGTTACTGCGGCAATGATGCCCTTCAGCTTCTCGATCACCGAAGGTATCGCGCTGGGCTTTATCTCTTACTGCGTGATGAAGTTGGGAACCGGTCGCTGGCGTGAAATCAGCCCGTGTGTGGTGGTGGTTGCACTGTTGTTCGTGCTAAAAATCGTCTTTATCGACGCTCACTAAACGAAAAGGCCGCTTCAGCGGCCTTTTTTACAGATGTCCCATCTCTTGCGGTGCGACCAGGCTGGTCAGGCGCAGGGTGCGCGGGCCAATATTGGGTTTGCTTATCTCGACATCGCGCAGCGCTTGCCATTGCTGCGCGCCATCAATCTCCCACAAGTGTAAGCGTTCAGTGCCGGGCGACAGCGCGCACGACCACACCAGCGTGGGTTCGGCATCACACACCGCCTGAATATCAGGAAATACGGTGGAGCGCAGCCGTCCGGCCGCAGGATGCAAACGCAGTGAATCAATACCGCTATTGGTTTCACCGGTGAGCTTGAGAATGCTTTGGCGTAGCGTCCAGATTTGCGTCAGCGCTTCCATGAAATCCTGCTGCGCGTTGATCCAGGCTTTTTCGCCGGAGGAGAGATCCTGCGTTAACATGTCCTGCGTTTGACGACTGTGCGCGCGCACAATTTCCATATCCAGCCCGGCGCGACCGCCTTCTTCGGCCAGCAGCACACCGATAGTATTTCCGGCGTAGGAAATGCTGAAATCGGGCAGGTTGGCATCGGCAAAACAGGGACGTCCGCTGCTGGTGGTCATCAGCGCGGGGAGTTCGCGAATGCCGTAGACGCGCAGCATCAGCTGAGCCAGCAACTCGCGTGCGGCAAGAAAGCGTCCGCGACGCTTGTCAGCGAAGCGCTGAGCGCTATGAATCACTTCCTGTGGCACCCGCATGTTCTCGGAAGAAAAGGGCGGATTACCTATCCAACGTACAAAATGACTAGCCATCTGTCGCTCCGTGAAAATGGTCGAATAATCATCAGCGCTATTGTAAGAATTTTCTCATGGGTTTGCATCCGGCTTAAGATGGAATAGGTGATATTTCAGATAAGGACGAAGCCGTACGGCAATCCCATTTAGCAACTTTGCATAGAACGCTTTTGCAGATTCATCGCTGAACGGGTGCTGAACGGCCTGATGTGGTGTAGGATTTGGACAGTAAAAAGGCACATTGAAGTGCGCTAACCAATTCATTCATCTGCCAATCGTGCGCATCAGAAGCATGCACGTCGGAGTTTTTTATGTCAGTTACCGCTATTACTCGCCAGGAATCGATCTCTCTTGATGAGTTTCGTCACGGCATGCGTCGCTTAACCGCGGGTGTTTCTCTGGTTACCACTGAATTTCAGGGCGAAAAGCTGGGGCTGATTGCGACCTCGGTCAGTTCGCTGGCCGCTGAGCCACCCAGTCTGCTGGTGTGCGTCAATCGCAGCGCGTCCAGTCATGATGCCTTTATCGCAGCTGGCCATTTTGCCGTTAACGTGCTGCGTGAGCAGCATGACGACTTGTGTGCCCAGTTCAGCCAATCCTCACGTCGCGCCGAGCGTTTTCAAAACGGTGCGTGGCAGACGCTGAATACCGGCTCGCCGATTCTGGCTGATGCGCTGGTGAGCTTTGATTGCCAGCTGGAGAAAGTGGTGGAGTGGAACACGCACAGCGTGCTGCTGGCGCGGATTGTTGGCATCGCTCTGCCTGGTGAAGCGGCAGAGCCGATGATCTACTTCAACAGCGGCTTCCATTCACTGGGATAACCGCGCAGGAAAGGGGCGTCCTGCGCGACGCCCTGCTCTCAATCAGGCAAATTTGCTGGCTTCATCAAAGCCCAAACGCGGCAGACGCGGATGCAGTTTGCTGGCTTCGCCATATCCCAGATTGATCAGCAAGTTAACCTGCCATTTGCTCTCGCTGAAGAAGGCTTCGTTCACTTTTGACGGATCGAAACCGGACATCGGGCCCGCATCCAAGCCCAGCGAACGTGCCGCCAGAATCAAATACCCTGCCTGCAAGCTGCTGTTACGGAACGCGGTCTCTTTTGCCAGGTCCGGGCTGCTGGTGAACCAGCTGCGCGCATCGCCGTGCGGGAACAGCTTCGGCAGCGCTTCGTAGAATTCTGGATCCCACGCCACGATCACCGTCACCGGTGCGGCCATGGTTTTATCAACGTTGCCCGAAGAGAGCGCTGGTTTCAGTTTCTCTTTGCCTTCCTGTGAAGTCACAAAGACAAAACGGCTTGGCGAGCAGTTCGCGGAGGTTGGGCCGAGCGCGGTCAGATTGTAGAGCTGCTGCAGCAACTCCGGTGAAACCGGTTTGTCCTGCCAGTAACTGTGGGTGCGGGCGTCATTGAACAGCGCATTCAGCGCCACGCTGTCGAGCGTTGTACTCATGTTTCTCTCCTGTTCAGGCCGCAACTTGCGCCCAATATCTAGCATGAATAGTGGATGTACCCGACAGGACCTGTTCGCCGGGCAGTGATCGTTATACTGCAAAGCGAAAGGGGAGCCAAATAACAAAGACGCATGTTTAGTGGGAGTCAGGTGCGCATGAATGCGCACCCTACGAAAACCGCGCTAATTCGCTGTGGGATCGTGATTTATGGCGACCGTGGAATGGGCGATTACTTACCAATACAGAAACTGGAGAAGATTCTGCCCAGCAGATCGTCGGAGGTGAATTCGCCGGTGATTTCGCTCAGTGCCTGCTGCGCTAAACGTAACTCTTCCGCCAGTAATTCACCGGCCCACGCGCCTAATAACTGATGTTTTCCCTGTTGCAGGTGAGTAGCCGCTAACTCCAGCGCTTGCAGATGGCGACGGCGTGCCAGGAATCCACCTTCCATATTGCCGGCAAACCCCATGCTCTGTTTCAGGTGATCGCGCAGCGCTTCTACGCCTTCACCGGTTCGCGCCGAGAGACGAATCAGTGAGTGACCGTTCACTTCAGTCAGGCCAAGGACTTCGCCAGTCATATCCGCTTTATTGCGTACTACGGTAATTGGCAGCGCATCCGGTAAACGCGAGACAAAATCTGGCCAAATGGCGACGGCTTCAGTGGCATCCGTTGTGGTGCCATCGACCATAAACAGCACGCGATCGGCCTGCTCGATCTCCTGCCAGGCGCGTTCGATACCAATGCGTTCCACTTCATCACTGGCTTCACGTAAACCGGCGGTATCAATGATATGCAGCGGCATGCCGTCGATATGGATGTGTTCGCGCAATACGTCGCGCGTCGTACCGGCGATATCGGTCACAATTGCCGCTTCGCGTCCTGCTAAGGCGTTCAACAGGCTCGATTTTCCGGCATTAGGGCGACCAGCAATCACCACTTTCATTCCTTCACGCAGCAGGCTGCCTTGCCGCGCTTCGGCACGCACGCCATCAAGGTCGCCGATCACCACATTGAGCTGCGCTTCAATTTTGCCGTCGGAAAGGAAATCGATCTCTTCATCCGGGAAGTCGATTGCCGCTTCTACATAGATGCGCAGGTGAGTAAGTGCTTCCACAAGCGCGTTGATGCGCAGGGAAAATGCGCCCTGCAGCGAGTTCACCGCAGAGCGGGCGGCTTGTTCCGAACTAGCATCGATCAGATCGGCAATCGCTTCGGCTTGTGCCAGATCGAGCTTGTCGTTGAGGAAGGCGCGTTCCGAGAATTCACCGGGCTGCGCAATGCGCAAGCCGGGCAGTGCCACGATGCGTTTGAGCAGCAGGTCGAGAATCACCGGTCCACCGTGGCCTTGCAGCTCCAGCACATCTTCGCCGGTAAAGGAGTTCGGCCCAGGAAACCACAGCGCGATGCCCTGATCGAGCACGCTGCCATCGGCATCGGTGAAGGGCAGATAATCGGCATAACGCGGTTTTGGCAGCTTGCCAAGCACGGCTTGCGCCACCTCAGCGGCTTTAGCGCCGGAGATACGCAGAATGCCGACGCCGCCACGTCCGGGAGGCGTCGCCTGGGCAACGATGGTGTCGCTGTGGCTCATGATTCACCTTTTCTCAAAACAAAAAAACAGGGCGACATAAATGCCGCCCCTGAATTATACGCTACTGCTGAAGGCAGTCAGACGTTACGCTTTCTTCTTGTCGCGGCTATGCAAACCACGTTTTTCCAGGCCGCGATAAATCAGCTGCTGCTGGAGAATGGTTACCAGGTTGCTGACGATGTAGTACAGCACCAGACCTGACGGGAACCACAGGAAGAACACGGTAAAGATAACCGGCATGTAAGTCATGATCTTCTGCTGCATCGGATCGGTCACGGTAGTCGGTGACATCTTCTGAATGAAGAACATGGTGATACCCATGATGATCGGCAGAATGTAGTACGGGTCCTGCGCAGACAGGTCATGAATCCACAGAATGAACGGTGCATGACGCAGTTCAACCGAGCCGGACAGCATGTAGTACAAGGCCAGGAAGATTGGCATCTGGATAACCAGTGGCAAGCAGCCGCCCAGCGGGTTCACTTTCTCCGCTTTATACAGCGCCATCATCTCCTGGCTCTGCTTCTGCTTGTCATCGCCTAAACGCTCACGCATCGCCTGAATCTTCGGCTGCAGCATACGCATCTTCGCCATGGAGGTGTACTGCGCTTTGGTCAGCGGGTACATGATGCCACGAACGATGAAGGTGATAACGATAATGGAGAAGCCCCAGTTACCGATGAAGCTGTGCAGGAACTTCAGCAGCTTAAACAGCGGCTGAGAGATGAACCACAACCAGCCGTAATCCACGGTCAGATCCAGGTGAGGCGCGATAGCGGCCATCTGATCCTGAATTTCCGGGCCTACCCACAGCGTTGCGCCAAGATCTTGCTGTGCGCCTGCGCCAACGGTAACCGGTGCAGATTTATAGCCAATTGCCGCGATACCATTGCCGAGATTACTGGTGTACAGCGTGTTGTTACCCTGTGTGCGTGGCACCCAGGCGGTAGCAAAGTACTGTTGCAGCATCGCCACCCAACCATTGCTGGTGGTGGCGTTCAGGTTCTCATTATCCGCGATGGTGTCGAATTTATATTTTTCGTATTTCGCATCGCTGGTTGAGTACGCTGCGCCACGGAAGGTATGCAGAGCGAAGTTGTTGCTGCCGGTATCGCGGTGCTTAGGCACCTCGATGGTCTGCTTCAACTGACCAAACATCGACACTTCCAGCGGCTGCTGGGTGGTGTTGTTGATGTTGTAGTCAACGTTTACCGCATACTCACCGCGCTTGAAGACGAAAGTCTTGGTGTAAACCACGCCGTTTTCACCGGTCCAGGTCAGCGGCACGCGCAGCTCGCTCTGGCCATCCGCCATCACGAAGCTATCTTGCGACGTGGTATACAGCGGACGTGCGCCGTTGTTCGGGTTATCCGGACCGTTGCGACCGGTTAAGCCGCTCTGCGCCTGATAAACGAATGCTGGAGTGGTCTCAAGCAGCTGGAACGGTGCATCTGAACCCAGTTTGTCCGGGTAAGTCAGCAGCTGAGCCTGCTCAATATCGCCACCGCGCGTGTTGATGTTGAGTGACAGGACATCTGTCTTAACGGTGATCGTTTTGCCCTGTCCGCTAGCCGGCACGCCGGAAGTGGCGGCATCACCCGCTGCGCTGCTTGTGTTTTGCGTGGTCTGGGTTTGCTGTGGCTGCGGAGCGTGGTCCGTCTGCCAGGCTTGCCAGATCATAAAAGACACGAACAGAAAAGCGATGAGAAAGAGATTGCGTTGCGAATCCATCGTTAATGTTCTCTGGTATCAAAGGTTTTTGGCGGCACAGGATCGTCACCACCCGGGTTCAAAGGGTGGCATTTTAATACGCGTTTTATCGTCAACCAACTGCCTTTTACAACGCCAAAGCGGCGTAAGGCCTCAATCCCATACTGCGAACAGGTGGGATGGAACCGGCAATGAGGTCCCAGCAGTGGGCTGATGGCGCGTTGATAAACGCGTATCAGGGCAATCAGGAGCCGCGAGCCAGGCGACAGTGACGACGCCATAGTTTCTCCAACGCTTCCGTCAGCGCACGGTTATCCAGGTCAGCAATCCCTTTTTTAGCCACGATCACAAAATCCATCGCAGGCAGCTCATGTTGACGCAGACGAAAGCTTTCGCGGGTCAATCGCTTGATCCGGTTGCGTTCATGGGCGCGTTTTACATGTTTTTTTGCGACGGTGAGACCGATGCGGGGATGCCCCAGCGAGTTAAGTCGGCCGAGTATGGTAATTTGCGGCGTACCGGCTCTTTGTGGCTGCTGGAAGACGAAAGTGAAATGAGTGGGAGTTAACAAACGTAACTCCCTGGGAAATGCGAGCTTAACCACGAGGGTTAGCTTTATTACTTAGAAACGGTCAGACGAGAACGGCCTTTAGCACGACGACGTGCCAGAACCTGACGACCATTTTTTGTTGCCATACGAGCACGGAAACCGTGTGAACGGTTGCGCTTCAGTACGGACGGTTGAAAAGTGCGTTTCATGGCGATTTCTACCTAAACTTGAAAATTTTCACTGGGTGACGCGTTTTCGGGCCAGTAAATCGACCAACGCCTCAATGTGTCTTTAATAAAGAGGCGGGATTGTAATAATTGTACAGTCCAGAGTCAATTCACTTCGCTGGTCGCGGCACCTGGAAACCCAGATACAGCCCGCTGATTCCGGGCATCAAGGCTTCACGCAATAATGCCGGGTGGGGAATTATACGGGCTGTGGGTTAAAGCGCAAGGATCGCGCAGGATCTTCTTGCGATCAAATTGCAGATTTGTTGCGCAGAAACGAGAGCTCGCCAGAAAAAATACCGCTTTCAGCCACATTAACGCTGGCTTTTTTCGCAGAAAGCGTAAACTCATTATCGCTTCAGCAGCCTGTGGATAAATTGGATCAAAACTGTGTAGAAAGGGAAGATCTCTGTGCGGCTTTACGTTATGATCCGCCCTTCCGCTGACGATCCTCACTGCGATCGCCGGGGAAGACTACCGCGAATAGCGGTCGCAGGCGCTTTCCAACCGTCTGTGTCTAAAAATTACGTTTCTATTTATTAGCGCCTAAAATTCTTATCGATTTTGTACGAGTGGAGTCCGCCGTGTCACTTACGCTTTGGCAACAGTGTCTTGCCCGTTTGCAGGATGAGCTTCCTGCCACCGAATTCAGCATGTGGATTCGTCCGCTGCAAGCTGAATTGAACGACAATACGCTGACCTTGTATGCACCAAATCGGTTTGTACTCGACTGGGTTAGAGATAAATATCTCAATAGTATCAATGGGCTGCTGAATGAGTTCTGCGGTGCAAATGTGCCGTTACTGCGTTTTGAAGTCGGCACGCGTCCTGCCGCACAGATGACCACCAGCCAACCGGCGATGGCCACTTCCAATTACAGCGCGCCTGCACCGATTGAAAATCGTCCCGCGCCAACGCAAATTCTGCGTCCAAGCTGGGATTCAGTGCCTGCGCCAGCCGATGTAACTTACCGCTCCAATGTGAATAACCGTCATAACTTCGATAACTTCGTTGAAGGTAAATCGAACCAACTGGCGCGCGCGGCGGCACGTCAGGTGGCGGATAATCCTGGTGGCGCTTACAACCCACTTTTCCTTTATGGCGGCACCGGCCTGGGTAAAACTCACCTGTTGCACGCGGTGGGTAACGGCATCATTGCACGCAAGCCCAATGCCAAAGTGGTGTATATGCACTCTGAGCGTTTTGTGCAGGACATGGTTAAAGCCTTGCAAAATAACGCGATTGAAGAGTTTAAGCGCTATTACCGTTCGGTTGATGCGCTGCTGATCGATGACATCCAATTTTTTGCTAATAAAGAGCGTTCACAGGAAGAGTTTTTCCATACGTTTAACGCGCTGCTGGAAGGCAATCAACAAATCATCCTGACTTCGGATCGCTATCCAAAAGAGATCAACGGCGTAGAAGACCGCCTGAAATCGCGTTTTGGCTGGGGATTAACCGTGGCGATCGAGCCGCCTGAACTGGAAACGCGCGTCGCGATCCTGATGAAGAAAGCCGATGAAAACGACATTCGTCTGCCGGGCGAAGTGGCGTTCTTTATTGCTAAGCGTTTGCGTTCCAACGTGCGAGAGCTGGAAGGCGCGCTGAACCGCGTGATTGCGAACGCGAACTTTACCGGTCGCGCCATTACCATCGATTTCGTGCGCGAAGCGCTGCGCGATCTGTTGGCGCTGCAAGAGAAGTTGGTCACCATTGATAATATTCAGAAGACGGTGGCCGAGTATTACAAAATCAAAGTGGCGGATTTGCTGTCGAAACGCCGTTCGCGTTCGGTAGCGCGTCCGCGCCAGATGGCGATGGCGATGGCGAAAGAGCTCACCAACCACAGTTTGCCAGAAATTGGCGATGCGTTTGGCGGCCGCGATCATACCACCGTGCTTCACGCTTGCCGTAAAATCGAGCAGTTGCGCGAAGAGAGCCACGACATCAAAGAAGATTTCTCTAACCTCATTCGAACACTATCTTCCTGACGCATATGAAATTTATTGTAGAACGTGAGCAGTTACTGAAGCCACTGCAACAGGTTAGCGGTCCCCTTGGCGGACGCCCAACGCTGCCGATCCTGGGAAATTTACTGCTGCAGGTCAGCGAAGGCTCGCTGCGCTTGACCGGTACCGATCTGGAAATGGAAATGGTGGCTCGTGTTGCGCTGACGCAGCCACACGAGCCGGGCGCCACCACGGTTCCCGCGCGTAAATTCCTCGATATTTGCCGTGGTTTGCCGGAAGGCGCGGAAATCAGCCTGACGCTGGAAGGCGACAGAATGCTGGTGCGTTCTGGCCGCAGCCGTTTCTCGCTATCAACGCTGCCAGCCAGCGATTTCCCGAATCTGGATGACTGGCAGAGCGAGGTGGAATTCACCTTGCCACAGGCAACGATGAAACGCCTGATCGAAGCGACGCAATTCTCAATGGCGCATCAGGATGTGCGTTATTACCTCAACGGTATGCTGTTCGAAACCGAAGGTGAAGAGTTGCGTACCGTTGCGACCGATGGTCACCGCCTCGCCGTCTGTTCAATGCCAATTGGTCAGGCGCTGCCAAACCATTCGGTGATCGTACCGCGTAAAGGGGTGATTGAGCTGATGCGTTTGCTCGACGGCGGCGAAACGCCGCTGCAGGTGCAGATTGGTAGCAGCAATATTCGCGCACACGTTGGCGACTTCATCTTTACTTCCAAGCTGGTTGATGGCCGTTTCCCGGATTATCGCCGCGTATTGCCGAAGAATCCCGACAAGGCGCTGGAAGCGGGCTGTGATATTTTAAAACAGGCGTTTGCGCGTGCGGCAATTCTTTCAAATGAGAAATTCCGCGGTGTTCGCATCTATATCACCGAAAATCAACTCAAAATTACGGCAAATAACCCCGAGCAGGAAGAAGCCGAAGAGATGCTGGATGTTTCTTACAACGGCACCGATCTGGAGATTGGTTTCAACGTCAGTTACGTGCTGGATGTGTTGAATGCACTGAAGTGCGAGAATGTGCGTTTGCTGCTGACTGATGGCGTATCAAGTGTGCAGATTGAAGACGTCGCAAGTCCAGCCGCAGCGTATGTTGTTATGCCGATGCGCTTGTAGGGTCGGCATTTATGCCGACCTGGCCAATGTTCGCACCATCCTGGGAGCCATTAATGGCTCCCCTACAACATCCCGAATGGCTTCATCCCGGAACACCTCATGGCTTTAACCCGCCTCCTGATTAAAGATTTTCGTAATATCGAACAAGCCGATCTGACGTTAGCGCCCGGCTTTAATTTCCTTGTCGGTGCCAACGGCAGCGGCAAGACCAGCGTGCTGGAGGCGATTTATACGCTGGGGCATGGCCGCGCGTTTCGCAGTTTGCAAGCTGGCCGCGTGATTCGTCACGATCAGGACGCCTTTGTGCTGCACGGTCGCATTGAAGGCAGCGAACGCGAAATGTCGGTTGGTCTGACCAAGAATCGCGCCGGCGACAGCAAAGTGCGTATTGATGGCAGCGATGGCCACAAAGTGGCGGAGTTGGCGCAGCTGTTACCGATGCAGCTCATTACGCCGGAAGGCTTTACGTTGCTCAATGGCGGTCCGAAATATCGACGCGCCTACATCGATTGGGGCTGTTTTCACGCCGCGCCGGGTTTTTTCCATGCCTGGAGCAATTTGCGTCGCTTATTGAAGCAGCGCAATGCGGCGCTGCGTCAGGTAACACGCTACAGCCAAATTCGTCCGTGGGATCAAGAGTTGGTGCCGCTGGCTGAACAGATCAGCGCCTGGCGCGCCGAATATAGCGCCGCGATCTCCCGCGAGATCATCGCCACCTGCGGCCAATTTTTACCGGAGTTTGCGTTGACGTTCTCTTTCCAGCGCGGCTGGGACAAAGAGAGCGACTACGCCGAACTGCTGGAACGCAATTTCGAGCGCGATCGTGCGCTCACCTACACCGCTAGCGGCCCGCATAAAGCCGATTTTCGCATTCGTGCCGAGGGTACGCCGGTGGAAGATTTACTCTCACGCGGCCAGTTAAAACTGCTGATGTGCGCGCTGCGCTTAGCGCAGGGAGAATACCTGACGCGCAGCAGCGGACGACGCTGTTTGTATTTGATTGATGACTTTGCCTCAGAGCTGGATGACACCCGTCGTCGGCTGTTAGCTGAACGCCTAAAAGCCACGCAGGCTCAAGTATTTGTCAGCGCCATTGGTGTCGAGCATGTAATCGACATGAGTGATGAAAAGGGCAAGATGTTCCGCGTGGAACAGGGTAAAATAGTGGTTCAACCTGAAGATTAAATGAGCGAGAAACGTTGATGTCGAATTCTTATGACTCCTCAAGTATCAAAGTCCTGAAAGGGCTTGATGCGGTACGCAAACGCCCGGGTATGTACATCGGCGATACGGATGACGGCACCGGTCTGCATCACATGGTATTCGAAGTCGTGGATAACGCTATCGACGAAGCGCTCGCCGGTCACTGTAGTGATATTACCGTTACTATTCATGCCGATAACTCTGTCTCCGTGCAAGATGATGGCCGCGGTATTCCGACCGGCATTCATCCGGAAGAGGGCGTCTCTGCGGCTGAAGTGATCATGACCGTCCTGCACGCAGGCGGTAAATTTGATGATAACTCGTATAAAGTGTCTGGCGGCCTGCACGGCGTGGGTGTTTCTGTGGTTAACGCCCTGTCGCAGAAGCTGGAGCTGACTATTCGCCGCGAAGGCAAAGTGCATCAGCAGGTTTATCAGCATGGCGTGCCGCAGGCTCCGCTGGCGGTCTCAGGCGATACCGATGCCACCGGTACTCGCGTGCGTTTCTGGCCAAGCTATGAAACCTTCACCAACGTGATTGAGTTTGAGTACGAGATCCTGGCGAAACGCCTGCGTGAACTGTCGTTCCTGAACTCCGGCGTCTCGATTCGTCTCGAAGACAAACGCGACGGCAAAAACGATCACTTCCACTACGAAGGCGGTATCAAGGCGTTTGTTGAGTATCTCAACAAGAACAAAACCCCGATCCATCCAACGGTGTTCTACTTCTCGACTGAGAAAGATGGCATCGGTGTGGAAGTGGCGCTGCAGTGGAACGATGGTTTCCAGGAAAACATCTACTGCTTCACCAACAACATTCCACAGCGCGACGGTGGTACGCATCTGGCCGGCTTCCGTGCGGCAATGACGCGTACGCTGAATGCTTACATGGATAAAGAAGGCTACAGCAAAAAAGCCAAAGTCAGCGCCACCGGTGATGATGCACGTGAAGGCCTGATTGCCGTGGTTTCCGTGAAAGTGCCGGATCCGAAATTCTCCTCACAGACCAAAGATAAACTGGTCTCATCCGAGGTGAAATCGGCGGTTGAGCAGCAGATGAATGAACTGCTGGCGGAATACCTGCTGGAAAACCCATCTGATGCCAAAATCGTGGTTGGCAAAATCATCGATGCAGCGCGTGCGCGTGAAGCGGCGCGTCGTGCGCGTGAAATGACCCGCCGTAAAGGCGCGCTGGATTTGGCCGGTTTGCCGGGCAAACTGGCGGACTGTCAGGAGCGCGATCCGGCGCTGTCTGAAATCTACCTGGTGGAGGGTGACTCCGCAGGCGGTTCAGCCAAACAGGGCCGTAACCGTAAGAATCAGGCGATTCTGCCGCTGAAAGGTAAAATTCTTAATGTGGAGAAAGCGCGTTTCGACAAGATGCTCGCTTCGCAGGAAGTCGCCACGCTGATTACTGCGCTGGGCTGCGGTATCGGCCGTGACGAATACAACCCGGACAAACTGCGTTATCACAGCATCATCATCATGACCGATGCGGACGTCGACGGCTCGCACATCCGTACGCTGCTGTTGACCTTCTTCTATCGTCAGATGCCAGAAATTGTGGAACGTGGTCATGTCTATATTGCGCAGCCGCCACTGTACAAAGTGAAGAAAGGCAAGCAAGAACAGTACATTAAAGACGACGAAGCGATGGATCAGTATCAGATTTCTATCGCGCTCGACGGCGCTACACTGCACACCAATGCCAGCGCACCAGCACTGGGCGGCCAGCCGCTGGAAACGCTGGTGGCTGATTTCAACAGCACGCAACGCATGATCAAACGTATGGAGCGCCGTTTCCCGGTGGCTCTGCTGCGTGGCCTGATCTACCATCCGACCTTAAGCGACCTCAGCAATGAAGCCGCGGTACAAGGTTGGATCGACGGTTTGGTGGCGTATCTGACCGAGCGGGAAGCGCACGGCAGCAGCTACATGGCGCAGGTTCGTGCGAATCGTGAACAGAACCTGTTCGAACCGGTGCTGCGTGTGCGTACGCACGGTGTTGATACCGATTATCCGCTGGATAGCGAGTTCATTGATGGGCCGGAATACCGCAAAATCTGTAGCTTGGGCGAGCAGTTGCGTGGCCTGATCGAAGAAGATGCCTATATCGAACGTGGCGAACGTCGTCAGCCGGTCACCAGCTTCGAGCAGGCGATTGAGTGGCTGGTGAAAGAGTCACGTCGCGGTCTGTCCGTGCAGCGTTATAAAGGTTTGGGTGAGATGAACCCAGAGCAGCTGTGGGAAACCACCATGGATCCGGATAGTCGCCGCATGCTGCGCGTGACCATCAAAGATGCCATTGCTGCCGATCAGCTGTTCACCACGTTGATGGGTGATGCGGTAGAACCGCGTCGTGCCTTCATTGAAGAGAATGCGCTTAAAGCGGCCAATATCGATATTTAATCGATTAGGCAAAAAAGCAAAACCCTTCCCTGGTGGAAGGGTTTTTTGTTTTCAGCGGGGGACGGAGAAGCGGAAGCACGCGCCCGATGCTTGTTCATCCAGCCGAATATCACGCTCATGCAGTTGCAGGATGCGGCGCACCACCATCAATCCCAGCCCACCGCTGTTTTTGCGCGTGCTGGCGTGTGTTAACGCCGACGGACGTTCAAATAAGGTCGCACGAAGATGTTCAGGAATACCCGGCCCGGAATCTTTCAGACTCACTTCAACCTCGCGATCGGTGCTACGTAACGTTACCTCGATGATTCCTGCTTCCGGCGTATATTTGATGGCATTGTCGAAAAGATTGGTCAACACCCGATCGATCATCGAAACATCCGCATAAACCTGCGGCAGTTGTTCCGGCATATCCACCACAAAGCGGATATGGCGCGTACTGGCCATTAACTCAAATTTCTGCATCACATCGTAAGTCAGCTCCGACAGGCTGAAATTTTCGCGATTGGGCTTAATCACGCCATATTCCAGCTGCGCCAGTTCAAAAAGCTGCTGCGCCAGCATGCTGACTTTCTGGCTTTGCGAAAGCGCAATGTGCAAATAACGCTGGCTATCGGCTGATTTGAGGCTGTCTGATTTATACAGCAAGGTTTCGAGATAGCCATGTAAGGTGGTCAGCGGCGTGCGCAGGTCGTGCGAGATATTGGCGACAAAATCGCGGCGCAGCTGGTCCTGATAGGTCAGTTTTTCCCACTGAAAGGCGACGCGTCGCGCCATGCCAACAAAGGCGCCTTGCAGCAAACTCACCTCATCCTTCTCCTGCGCCTGTGGCAACGGCAGTTCAGCCAGTTTTTTTATCTCGGCCATATCGTCACGATTAAGCTGACGCACGCGCTGCGTAAGCTGGCGTATTGGACGAGTAATTAAGCTAAACGCCACAGCGCCCGCTGTCAGACCAAATAACACCACCAGCAAGGATGACCAAAATGAGGTGCGCATCAGGGTATCGATCTGCGCTTCCTGCGCCAGTTGGTGATAATTCTCTCCCTGCAAAATCACGTAAAGATAACCGGCAGGTTGGCCATTTAGCGCAACCGGGGCGGCGCTAAAGACCTTCTTCTCCTTCAGATTACGCGGATCGTCGCCGTAAATTGGCGACGAGGCGCCATGAAGCTGCGAATGAATTGGCGCAAGACTCACTCTGGTGCGTTTAATATGATTGGGTGGGGCGGCATCGGCAAGAATATTGCCCTGCAAATCGAGCAGATAGACTTCTACGCTGGGATTAAGCACCATCAAATCCTTAAACAGCACCTTCATCAGTGGCAGGTTCACACCCTGCACGCCAATCATATTGGGATTGGTACTGATGATATGCCGCGCCAGACCATCGGATAAGCGTTGCACCACCGCGCTACCGTATTGCGCGTTAATACGAATCTGCATCCAGCCTGACAACAATGTACAGAGCAACAGCAAAGAAGCGAAAACCAGCGCCAGGCGCTGGCTGAGTGTCAGGCGTTTCATCATTAAGAACCTAATTAGCCGGCAGCGAAAATTTATAGCCTTTTCCCCACACCGTCAGAATGTAGTGCGGTTCAGTTGGATTATCTTCAATTTTCAACCGTAAGCGGTTGATATGCGTATTGACGGTATGTTCATAACCATCGTGCTGATAGCCCCAAACCTGATTGAGCAGATTGAGGCGGGAAAATACTTTTCCCGGGTTTTTGGCGAAGTGGTAAAGCAGATCAAACTCACGTGGCGTCAGATTTATCGGCTTATCGTGCATCCACACTTCCCGCGCCATGGGATCAATCGTTAAGGCATCAAGTTGTAAGGTTCCCGCTTCCATGCGCGAATTCATGTTCATCGCTTCCTGGCGGCGGAACAGCGCTTTGAGCCGCGCTATCAGCTCAATCATCGAAAAGGGCTTCGGCAAATAGTCATCGGCACCCAGTTCAAGACCCAAGACGCGGTGCACTTCGCTAGAGCGGGCGCTGATCATAATGATTGGCGTGTAGCGCTTCATGGTGCGTGCGCGACGACAGATCTCCAGACCATCAACGCCAGGTATCATCAGGTCAAGAATCAGGGCGTCCCAGTGCTGTGCTTCCAACAGTTTTAGCGCCAGAAGACCGTCAGCAGCATGCGTCACCGCATAACCTTCATCCTGAAGATTCAAACGAAGAACGTCGGCGATACCGCCATCATCTTCGACAATAAGGAGTTTTTTTGCGTCGTTCATCATCCATTCCGTATCGCATTATTAAGTAATGTTACCGCTTCCTTCGCCGCTGAGTTTTCACTTTTTGTTTAACTCCACGTGATGCTTTGGTGAACAGGAACGCAGCACCATAGCACTGCGGTCTGGGTTGCTCGGGTCAGAAACGGATTGAATTAGTGGCGCGGTGCGAATGCGCTCATGCCGTTATTGAGACATTTCTTGTCATGAAACCCGATGCCCTGGCGGCAGAATGCGCCCTGACTAAACGGAAGGAACGAGTAAATGGAAATGCAGATGGATGAAAAACCAGGACGTTCAGTCGTTATCCATCCCGGCTGGCTGCGGGTTTGTCACTGGATGAATGCCGCCGCCATTGTGATTATGACGCTGAGTGGATGGCGCATTTATAACGCTTCGCCCCTGTTCGACTTTTATTTTCCTGGCGAGATCACCCTCGGCGGATGGTTAGGTGGCGCCTTGCAGTGGCATTTCGCTGCCATGTGGATTTTTGCCGCGAATGGCGCGGTTTATCTGACGATGAACCTGATTACCGGCCGCTTTGCTAAGAAATTTCTGCCGTTAAATTTACGCGGATTGTTCCAGGATGCTGCCAGTGCTCTGAAAGGCAAACTGGCTCATGCGGATCTCCGCCAATACAACCATGTTCAGCGCGCAGCCTATCTGTTTGTGGTGGTGATTTGCCTGCTGCTGGTGCTGTCAGGGCTGGTGTTGTGGAAATCGGTGCAGTTTGGATTGTTGCGCGATCTCCTCGGCGGCTATGAAGCGGCTCGGTACATCCATTTTTATGCTATGTCGGCGCTGGTGGGTTTTGTGGCGGTTCATCTATTGATGGTCGCGCTGGTACCGAAAACCCTGCTTGCCATGTTGCGCGGACGCTAAGGAGAGCGAAATGAAAAAAATAAATGTCGATCTTTCCCCCAGCGATGCGGATGCCTTAGTTAAAGAGGCGCAGCAGTTACTGGCGCGCAAACTGGATTCTGCCTCACGTCGCCACTTTTTGCGTCAGGGTTTAACGTTGGGCGGCGTGGTGATGCTAACCGGCTGCGATCTCAGTGATAAACCGGATGTTGATAGCGTGCTGAATACCTTTTCTCGTTTTAACGACCGCGTGCAGAGCTGGCTGTTTAATCCCGCCAATCTGTCACCGGAATACAGCGCCGATCGCATTTCATCCTCCTTCCCGTTTAACGCTTTTTATGGTGAGGAGGATATTCCGCAGATCAATGGCGACCGATGGCGTCTGGAGATTGCCGGGCGGGTGAATGATAAACGCAGCTGGTCGCTGCCGGAACTCTACAACATGCAGCAGGTGGATCAGATTACTCGCCATATTTGCGTAGAAGGCTGGAGCGAAATTGGGCGCTGGGGCGGCGTGCGTTTTGCCGATTTCCTCAAGCTGATTGGTGCGGATACCCGCGCCAAATACGTCAGCTTTAAGTGTGCAGATGATTACTACACCAGCATTGATATGGCATCGGCGCTGCATCCACAAACCATCATGGCGTTAAGCTGGGATGGACGCATTCTGCCACCTGAATACGGTTATCCGATGAAAATACGGATTCCCACCAAGCTGGGATACAAAAATCCGAAGCACATTCAGGTGATTGAAATAACCAATCGTTATACCGGTGGTTACTGGGAAGACGAAGGCTACAACTGGTTCGGCGGAAGCTGATCCTTTAACTCGGTGCCTTATTGCGCCAACACCTTTTGTAAACATCAAAAACTGTAAGGAAACACCCTATGAAAAATGTAATCGTAGCAACCTTTATCGCTTCAATGATGACTATGTCTGTTGCTTATGCTGCTGACAGCATGGGCAAAGATGCCATGAAAAAAGATGAAATGGGCATGAAAAAAGATGCCATGAAGAAAGACGAAATGGGCATGAAGAAAGATGCCATGAAGAAAGACGAAATGGGCATGAAGAAAGACGGCATGCACAAAGATGAGATGGGCATGAAGAAAGATGCCATGAAGAAAGACGAGATGGGCATGAAGAAAGACGGCATGCACAAAGATGCAATGGGCATGAAGAAAGATGCCATGAAAAAAGATGAAATGGGCATGAAAAAAGACGCCATGAGCCACTAAAATCATCCTCTAACTCCATGTATGCCGGGCCATCATTTGCGTGATGGCCTTTTTTCTTTGCGCGGGAAAAATCTGAAGTCAGGTGCGAAACTGGTCAATGTGAGCTGAATCGCGCTAGCATTGATTAAAACCCTGACTCAACGAGGACGTTATGGCAATAAAACTGGTAGCAATCGATATGGACGGCACGCTGCTTAATCCACAGCACGAGATCACGCCCGCCGTTAAATCTGCCATTGAGCGTGCGCACAAGAAAGGCGTCATGGTGGTACTGACCACCGGTCGTCCCTTGGTCGGCATTCAGCGTTATCTGATGGAACTGAACCTGGTTGATGAAGGCCAATACTGCATCAGTTACAACGGTGCGCTGGTGCATCGCGCCAATGATGGCGAATGTGTGGCGGAAATTACCCTGGGTTTTGACGATTACCTGTATATCGAACAGTTAGCGCGCGATCTTGGCGTGCACTTTCAGGCCTTCGATAAATCCTTCCTCTACACGCCGAATAAAGACATCAGTGAATTCACCATCCACGAAGCGAGTTTGACCGGCATTCCAGTGCGTTACCGCTCCGTTGAGGAGATGGATCGCGCCACGCGTTTTCCTAAGCTGATGATGATCGACAAACCCGATCTGCTGGACGCCGCTATTCAGCGCTTACCGCAGCAGGCACGCGACAGTTACACCATTCTCAAAAGTGCGCCTTATTATCTCGAAATCCTTGATTCACGCGTCAATAAAGGACAAGGCGTGAAAATGCTGGCAGAGAAGCTTGGCCTGGCGCGTGAGGAAGTGATGGCGATTGGCGATCAGGAAAACGATCTGGCGATGATTGAGTACGCGGGAACTGGCGTAGCAATGGGCAATGCCATTGATTCGGTTAAGAAAATCGCACAGTTCATTACCAAAACCAACATGGAAGACGGCGTAGCGCACGCCATTGAAGAGCTGGTGTTGTAACCCCTTCTGATTTCCCTCCTCTGCGAGTTGGTCGCCATAAATGGCGACCCTACAAGCCCGAACTAACTATCGTAGGGTCGCCATTCATGGCGACCTCAACGCGTTCTCGCACATGTATTGTCTATTTTGTGATCCGTATTGTAGTACAACTATGCTTGGTGGTACTACAATCGGCGGCATAGGCTTGGCGCAGTGAAAGCAGTAATCTGATGCGCTACCGTCTTTCAATCAATGGAACATCATGACGCAAGAACCCTTAAGCAAAACAGAGCGCATCATCCTGACGCTCGGTGAAGAGATTGTAGCCGGGAAGTTTGTGCCGGGTGCGGCGCTGCCAGCCGAAGCGGAATTGTGTGAACGCTTCAGTACCTCACGCAACATCATCCGCGAAGTGTTTCGTTCACTCATGGCTAAGCGGTTGATGGAGATGAAGCGTTATCGCGGGGCGTTCGTCACGCCGCGCAACCAGTGGAACTATCTGGATAGCGACGTATTGCAGTGGACGCTGGCACACGATCAAGACCCGCGTCTGATTGCCGCAATGAACGAAGTGCGTGTGCTGGTGGAGCCACAGATCGCACGTTGGTCGGCGGAACGCGCCACCTCAAGCGATTTAGCTGCGATTGAGCTGGCCTACAACGACATGGTGGCGAATCACCTCAATCGTGAAGCGTTTAACGAAGCAGATATTCGCTATCACGAAGCGGTATTGAATTCGGTGCATAACCCGGTGCTGCAGCAGCTCAACGTGGCGATCAGCCAGCTGCAAAAAGCGGTGTTTGCGCAAACCTACATGGCGGATGAGGGCAATATGCCGCGCACGCTCGCCGAACATAAGGCGCTGTTCGATGCCATTCGACATCAGGATGGCGATGCGGCGGAGCAGGCAGCGAAAGCGATGATTGCCAGCTCAACCGCCCGACTCAAGGAGATTATGTGACCCGCTATATCGCGATTGATTGGGGTTCGACCAACCTACGCGCCTGGCATTATCAAGACGGCGTTTGCATCGATGAGCGCCGTTCAGAAGCTGGCGTCACGCGGCTTGGCGATCGCACGCCTGCCGACGTCTTTGCCAGCGTCACCGATGGCTGGCCCGTCAACGAGGTGCCGGTGGTGATGGCGGGCATGGTGGGCAGCAACGCCGGCTGGCTGTCGGTGCCGTATCTTTCCTGCCCGGTTTCATTAGGTGAGATCGCCAGCCGCCTGACGCGCGTCGAAAATAAAGCGTGGATCGTGCCGGGATTGAGCGTTGAACGTGACGACAACTACAACGTGATGCGCGGTGAAGAGACGCAACTGCTCGGCGCTATTGAATTGCAACCGGCGTCGCTCTACGTAATGCCCGGCACGCACGCCAAATGGGTGCAGGTGGAGCAGGATCGCGTGCAGGATTTCCGCACCGTGATGACCGGTGAATTGCATCATCTGCTGCTCAGGCAGTCGTTGATTGGTGCCGGATTGCCGGAACAGGAAGAGAACGCCGCAGCCTTCCGTGAAGGCGTGCAGGTGGGAAGTCACGATGCCTCCATCTTGTCGCGGCTGTTTGAAGTGCGTGCTTCACATGTGCTCGGCGCACGCGATCGCCGCCAGATCAGCGATTTTCTCTCAGGATTGCTGATTGGTCACGAAGTGGCGCTGATGACGCAACATGCCGACATCGGCAGCCAACCGATCACCATTATTGCCGGTAGCGCGCTGGCGCAACGCTATCAACAGGCGCTGCAGTTTATCGGTGTGGATTCAGTCACGCTGGCAGGCGATCGCGCTTTCCAGCACGGAATAAGGAGTATTGCAAATGGCCTGGCAAACTAAAGTCCCGCTGATCGCTATTCTGCGCGGAATCACGCCGGATGAAGCAGAAGCGCACGTCGGCGCACTGATTGAGGCGGGTTTCGATGCGATTGAAATCCCGCTTAACTCGCCGGAATGGGCGAAAAGCATTGGTGCGATGGTGAAAACCTTTGGCGACAGGGCGCTGATTGGTGCCGGTACGGTACTGAATCCGGCGCAGGTCGATGAGCTGGCGACGCTCAACAGCAAATTAGTCGTCACGCCGAATACCGATGCTGCCGTGATCCGCCAGGCAGTAGCCAAAGGCATGATCGTGGCCGCCGGTTGCGCCACCGCCACCGAAGCGTTCACCGCCTTGCAGGCCGGTGCGCAGGCGCTGAAAATTTTCCCGTCGTCAGCCTTTGGTCCGGGCTACATCAAAGCATTGAAAGCGGTATTGCCGCCGGAGGTGCCGGTGTTTGCGGTGGGGGGCGTGACGCCGGAAAACTTGCATGAATTTATGGCCGCAGGCTGCATCGGCGCGGGCTTAGGCAGCGATCTTTATCGCGCCGGTCAGCCGTTGTCGCGCACTGTGGAACAAGCCCGCGCATTTATTGCTGCATATAAGGACGCTGTACGATGAAAATTACCAAACTGACCACTTACCGCCTGCCGCCGCGCTGGATGTTCCTGAAAATCGAAACTGACGAAGGCATCGTTGGCTGGGGTGAACCGGTGATTGAAGGCCGCGCCCGCAGCGTGGAAGCGGCGGTACATGAGCTGTCGGAATACCTGATTGGTCAGGATCCCGCACGCATCAATGATTTATGGCAGGTGATGTATCGCGGGGGATTCTATCGCGGCGGACCGATTTTGATGAGCGCGATTGCCGGTATCGATCAGGCATTGTGGGATATCAAAGGTAAAGCGCTCGGCGTGCCGGTTTATCAACTGCTTGGCGGCTTAGTGCGTGACAGCATCAAAGCGTATAGCTGGGTGGGCGGCGATCGTCCGGCCGATGTGATTGACGGCATTAAGAAACTGCGCACCATCGGTTTTGATACCTTCAAACTCAATGGCTGCGAAGAGATGGGCATGATCGATAACGCTCGCAAGGTTGATGACGCGGTAAATACCGTGGCGCAAATCCGCGAAGCCTTTGGTAAAGAGATTGAGTTTGGCCTCGATTTCCACGGTCGCGTCAGCGCGCCGATGGCAAAAGTGCTGATCAAAGAGCTGGAACCGTATCGCCCACTGTTTATTGAGGAGCCGGTGCTGGCGGAACAGGCGGAATATTATCCGCGTCTGGCGGCGCAAACTCACATTCCGATTGCCGCCGGTGAACGCATGTTCTCGCGTTTTGAGTTCAAGCGTGTGCTGGAAGCGGGTGGACTCGCGATTCTGCAACCCGATCTGTCGCATGCGGGCGGTATCACCGAGTGCTACAAGATTGCGGCAATGGCCGAATCTTACGATGTCGCACTGGCGCCACACTGCCCACTCGGCCCGATAGCGCTGGCCGCTTGCCTGCACGTTGACTTCGTCTCACGCAATGCGGTGTTCCAGGAGCAGAGCATGGGTATTCACTATAATCAGGGCGCCGAGCTGCTCGATTATGTGATCAACAAAGACGATTTTAAAATGGATGATGGTCATTTCTATCCGTTAAATAAACCGGGCCTCGGCGTGGAAATTAACGAAGAACTGGTGATTGAACGCAGTAAAAATGCCCCCGACTGGCGCAATCCGCTGTGGCGTTTCCCGGACGGTTCAGTTGCTGAATGGTAATTAACACGCACTAAAAAAAAGAGTTATTTGAAAATATCAATATGCCGGTGAAATAGAGCATAGGGCTTCACTCAGCCTTTTTCCCGGCACAGCTTATTTACCGCTAATGCGGTTTTAACGTTTATATCGCTACCCTACATTTGCCGGGGCGTGCTTTGTCGCGCCTGTAAGGCAAACACCATTACGGAGAAACACCATGGATCTCTCTGCTGTTCACGCCAAACCGACGCGCCGTCGTTATATCACGCTGCTGATGATATTTATTACGGTGGTAATTTGTTACGTCGATCGCGCTAATTTAGCCGTCGCTTCAGCGCATATTCAGGAAGAGTTTGGTATTACTAAAGCGCAAATGGGTTATGTATTTTCTGCCTTTGCCTGGTTATATACGTTGTGCCAGATTCCTGGCGGCTGGTTCCTCGATCGCGTGGGTTCACGCTTAACTTATTTTATTGCCATCTTTGGCTGGTCGGTGGCGACGTTATTGCAGGGATTCGCGACGGGCTTATTATCTTTGATTGGCCTGCGCGCGATTACCGGCATATTTGAAGCGCCAGCCTTCCCCACCAATAACCGCCTGGTGACCAGCTGGTTCCCGGAGCAGGAACGCGCTTCCGCCGTCGGCTTTTACACGTCCGGTCAGTTTGTTGGCCTGGCCTTCCTCACGCCGCTACTGATCTGGATTCAGGAACTGCTGAGCTGGCATTGGGTATTCATTATTACCGGCGGCATCGGCATCATCTGGTCGTTGATCTGGATTAAGTGCTATCAGGCACCAAGCCAGAGCAAAAGCATCAATAAAGCCGAACTGGATTACATCCGTGAAGGCGGCGCGATGGTCGATGGCGATGCGCCGAGCGAGAAGAAAAACCGCATTAAACTCACCGCCGCCGACTGGAAACTGGTGTTCCATCGCAAGCTATGCGGCGTTTATCTTGGCCAGTTCGCCGTGACATCCACGCTGTGGTTCTTCCTCACCTGGTTCCCTAACTATCTGACGCAGGAAAAACACATCGCGGCGCTCACCGCCGGCTTCATGACTACCGTGCCTTTCCTCGCAGCATTTGTTGGTGTGATTCTGTCGGGCATCGTGGCCGATCGCCTGGTGCGCAGCGGTCGTTCGCTTGGTTTTGCCCGCAAAACCCCAATTATCTGCGGTCTGCTGATCTCCACCTGCATCATGGGCGCGAACTATACCGACGATCCGATCTGGATTATGACGCTGATGGCGATCGCCTTCTTCGGCAATGGTTTCGCCTCGATTACCTGGTCGCTGGTGTCGTCGCTGGCGCCGGTACGCCTGATTGGTTTGACGGGAGGCATGTTCAACTTTGTTGGCGGTTTGGGCGGCATCACTGTGCCGCTGGTGGTTGGCTATCTGGCGCAGGATTACGGCTTTGCGCCTGCGCTGGTGTATATCTCGGCGGTGGCGCTGATCGGTGCGCTGTCATATATCCTGCTGGTCGGTGATGTGAAGCGCGTAGGTTAATCTATCGTAGGGTCGCCATTTATGGCGACCTGGCTAATAACCGCACGATAATGGCGATCGGGTTTATTCGCACCTCACCAATAAATCACGTAATTTATCCGGCAACTGTTCGATGGAAGGTTGCCTCATGTCAGAAAAACAAATCACCTTTGCCCCGCGTCATCATCAACTCACCAACATTAACGTCTGGACCGGTGACAGTCAGTGGCTGGCATTTGATGTGCGGCCTTCCGGCGCGTCATTCACCAGCCTGACTATCGAACGCGTCAATGTGGCGAGCGGCGCGGTTGAAGTGCTGTACCAGGCGCGCGATGGCGCACACGTTGGTGTGGTCACCGTCAGTCCGGATCTGCCGCCGCGTTACGTCTGTATTCACGGGCCGGAGCATCCCGATGCGCACTGGCGCTACGATTTTCATCACCGTCGTGGGGTGATCGTGCAGCAGAGCATCGCGGAGAACCTCGATGCCTGCGATATCACCGCGCCTTATACGCCCGGCGCGCTGCGCGGTGGCTCGCATGTCCACGTCTTCAGCCCGGATGGTTCGCGCCTGAGTTTCACCTATAACGATCATGTGATGCATGAAAAGGACGCGGGCGACGACCTGCGCAACGTCGGCGTGGCCGTGCCGCTGCATCCGGTGTGTCCGCCAAAGCAGCATCCGCGTGAATACGAGGGCAGCCATTATTGCGTGCTTATCAGCCAGACGCAGCGCGATCCACTGCCGGGCAGCGACCAAATCGATCGCGCTTATGAAGAGTGCTGGATAGGTGATCAAGGCTATCAGAAAGCCGACGGCAGTTGGCAGCGTTGGGCCATCGCCTTTATCGGCGATACGCGCGCCGCGAACGGCGACAAAGTGCCGGAAGTCTTCGTTGTCGATCTGCCCGCCGCGCTGGCGGATTACGCCAAAGCAGGCGCATCGCCTTTGCAGGGCACCGCGGATAAATTGCCTGCGCCGCCGGCTGGCGTGCAGCAGCGCCGCATTACGCACACCAATGGTTTGGCACTGCAACCGCGCCATTGGCTGCGCGCATCAGCAGATGGCCGTGCCATTGCTTTTTTGCTGGCGGATAAGCATGGCGTCATTCAGCTGTGGACGGTTTCACCCAATGGCGGACAGCCGCGTCAGGTGACGCAGTTGGCAAGCAGCATCCAGTCCGCATTTAGCTGGCAGCCCAATGGCAGCGCCATCGCTTTTATCTGCGATAACAGTGTGATGCAGTGTGAAGTCGCCACGGGTAAATGTACGCGCTTAACGCAGCGGAGCGATCACGCGCCATCCGGTGATGCCGTGGTCTGGTCGCCGGATGGGGAAAAGATCGCCTATATGCGGGACGTTGACGGTTGGCGACAGCTGTTTTGCGTTAGTGCGAATGCTCAGGCATAGAGGCCGCGGTCGCCAGGCTGGTTTGAGTGCCGGCCAGTTTTTCGCTTTGCAGCACGCGCTCGTGGATGGAATCTTTACTTTTATCGTCGTCGGAACGGAAGTAATCCCACGGCAGCAGCACGGTATCCATCACCGCTGAGAAAGGTAAATCAATCAGCGCAAGCGGCTTGATCGCCCAACTGGTGTTGTCGTCTGTAAGCATCTCGGCGCTGGCCCGCGTGCCGGGATAATAGCCCTGACTGGCACCCGTGTGAGACATCACGCTGGAGCAACCTGAAGTAACAAAGGTACTGCAAACCAGTACTGCTGTGAGCGGAAAGCGTTTCATCATATTCATCATCATCATCCCTTCAGTCATGGCATGGCCCTGGCTGGAGTGTGTCACCTGACGCTAAGCAAAGCTCTATGGCTAAGTCTTGTGTCTCAGGCGAATAGTCACCTGAGTGTATGCCATATCGTCAGAATTGCTGTAAAAAAATACGCATCAGCCCTTGAAAGCGACCTTGCTGCACCCACTTTTAAGTTACGTTCGTGTTGCTGTTGCCGGAAGGGACAGCATCGAACTGAACAACCTGTCCACTGTGGAAGGTTGCCTAAACTTGCTGATTATCAGGAGTCTTATTATGCGTAATTTTGATCTCTCTCCACTTTATCGTTCTGCCATTGGTTTTGATCGCTTGATTAACCTGCTTGAGACCAATCAGAACCAGGCCAATGGCGGCTACCCTCCGTATAACGTGGAGCTGGTGGATGAGAACTTCTACCGTATCACCATTGCTGTGGCAGGCTTTGCTCAGAGCGAATTAGATATCACTTCGCACGACAACGTGCTGGTGGTCCGCGGCGCGCATCCTGAAGAGCAGCCGGAGCGTAAGTACTTGTATCAGGGCATCGCCGAACGCAACTTTGAGCGCAAATTCCAGTTGGCCGATCACATCACGGTGCGCGATGCGCGTCTGGAAAATGGTCTGTTAAGCATCGATCTGGTACGCATCGTCCCGGAAGAGGCGAAACCGCGCCGTATCGAAATCCTGTAATCAGGATGCAGAGTTGAAAAAAACGCCGCTGAAAAGCGGCGTTTTTATTGTAGGGTCGCCATTCATGGTGATCAAAAGCCATCAAGTCCGCACTAACAATCGCTGACTGACCATGCCGCCAAACACATTTACCAGCAAACCAAGAATGATCACCGAAGCCCCGATCATCTGCTGCATCGATAAGGTTTCACCCAGAACCAGCGCGGCGCTAAGTATTCCCACCACCGGTACCAGCAATGACAGCGGTGCGACGCGCCAGGTTTCATAGCGACTCAGCAAGTTGCCCCAAATCGCGTAGCCAACAATGGTGGCGACAAAGGCGAGATAAACGAGCGCCAACACCGTTTGCAGCGAGATATGCAGCAGGCTGCTGACAATCGCCGTTTCGCCGTCGAACAGCCATGAGCAGGCAAAGAACGGCACCACCGGTACCAGCGCACTCCACACCACCAGCGACATCACCGGCACTTTACGGTTACGCAAAATGATTTTGTTGGTGATATTGCCGAGCCCCCACGACAGCGCGGCCGCCAGCGTTAGCATCATGGTGGTGAGCGTAATGCCCGCCGTGGTTTGGCCTTCCATACCTGCGGTCGCCAGCATAAACATGCCGAGCGTGGCCACCAAAATGCCGACGATGTGATTCCAGCGCAGCTTCTCAGCCAGGAACAGCGCGCCGAGCAGCAGAGTGAAAAAGGCCTGCGCCTGTAAAACCAACGATGCCAGTCCCGCCGGCATGCCGAGCTTGATGGCGAGGAACAGAAAGGCGAACTGCCCGAAGCTGATGGTCATGCCGTACACCACTAGCCAGCGCAGTGGAATCGCCGGACGCTTCACGAAGAAGATCGCCGGGAACGCCACCAGGGTAAAACGCAGTCCCGCCAGCAGGAAGGGCGGCATGTCCTGCAGACCCAGCTTGATCACCACAAAATTCACGCCCCACGCCACCACAACCAGCAGGGCTAACAACATATCTTTTACTGACATACGAAGTCCTTACTGCCGCGATCAGGCGGTTGCCGTCACCGGTGTCGCGATCTCGGCACAACATTCATCACCGACAATTTTAAAGAAATCATCCACCTGTAAAGCCACTGAGCATTCCAATGCACCCGCGTTAAACCACAGCGTGCCGACATCGCGCAGGCGTGTATCGACACGCAGCGCCAGCCGATCATCAAAACTAAACGGCGGTACCGCGCCCATTACGCATTGCGTTAACGCCTGCGCTTTTTCGGGCGCAGCAAAACTCGACTTCTTGCCGCCAATGGCGCGCGCGGCACTTTTGAAGTTAATCTTGCAGTCACCCGGCACAATCGCCAGCAAATAGCGCGCATCCGCGCCCTCTGGCATGGTCACTTCCAGCACCATCGCTTTAGCGGCCTGATTGAGATCGTTACCGCGGATCTCGCTGATCAGGTCGGTCTGGCCGATGGCTTCATGCTCCACCACGCGATAACGCGCCTGATGTTGATCCAGCAGGGCCGTCACTTTTTCATAGGTATTCATGCTCGTCTCCTCGTCGAAAACCTGGCGTTAACTCCAGGCGATGGCGTGTTTCATTTTTTTGTCGGTCAGGCCAAAGAAGAAGCCCATGGTGATGCGCGTGTCGCCTTCCACACGATCAATTTCATGATAAAACGCAGGATTAAACAGATAGATATCGCCACTGCGCGGGGAGAATTCACACACCTCGCTGTGCTCAATGACGCCGGTTTGATAACCGAGTTCGCCCGGTGTTTTGTAGCACTCATCCACCGGCTGCCACTTCTTGTTAAAGATGCGCAGTTCGCCGCCCGCGTTGCACTCCTGCAAACAGACCACGCAACTCAGCTGATGCAGGATGTGGGTTACCGCCAATCCGCTGCCGGCGGCATCGCGCACGATGTTGTCGTTATGCAGTGGATTGGCGACGCCGTTGGCGTGGAAGCGCACAATCGAACCGGCGTACTCGCCCAGCTCGGGTTCGTTGGCGGTTTGCAGACTGTCCAGGCGCAGCGCGTGTTTCACCCAGTTGTAGATCTGATCGCGTAAACCGTGCAGCGACGGCGGCAGCGCAGGCTGGATATCGCGCAGTTCGGTGAAGTAGTTTTCCGGCGCGGCTGTGTGTTTCGCCAGATAGGGACCGAGCGTGGTCAACGCACCATTCGGATAGTGTGAAACCCGCACTTGCTCGCGGCACTGCTGCAAATCGTTCACCACGGCCTCACGCACATCCGGTGTCAGAAAATTGCGTAATACCAGCAGCGGCACGCGCGCCGTCACGATGTCATCCAGCCAGGTACTTTCCACAAACATATTTGGATGGATAACGCGTATCTGATTGAAAATCGCCATGTTGCTCACTCCCCAATAGGAAATTCATGAAGTTCATGGTTACTCATACGACGCCATTCAGACGCCGTGCCTAGTGTTGAAATGGGTTCAGAAGAGATAAACGTCGTGTTGTCATTCTGGAAACGGTGCAGCGTGAAATAGTTGGGATAGGGCGTATCGTCGGGATGCCATTGCCATGCCCAGGCTTTATCGCGCGTGACAAAGATGGCATTAGCCGAGCTGCCGCCCGGCGCCACCTGCGCCATCTTGTTGCGCAGATAGTCGCGAGTAAAATCGGCGGGCGTGGCGCGATCAACCATGTATTCGAGGTACTCGGCGGAATCAAAGCGCGACTCCGCCATGCCTAATTGCTGGTAAACAGTGGGCAAAAAACCGTTGTGCATCATGTACCATTGGGTTTCGCCGCTGGTGCGCCACAGCGGATGGGAAAATTCGATACCGTGATTTTTACTTAGCGTGGCATGGCGCACATGCACCGCCAGAAAGCGGCCGCGCAGGCGATCAACATCAATTGTCGGCAGCGCATCGGCGAAGGTGCCAGTGCCGTGCAGCGTGCGAATATGTCCTTGCTCCAGCCATAAACAGCCCCAACCGTTGGGATGCTGCTTAATCGGTCCTTCGTGCGTTGCGGTTTCGCCGCAGCTCATGGCTCGGGCGGCATCCAGCACCGCCGCGGCATCAAATTGGCCGTGCGCCACAATCATTCTGCACATAGTAAATCTCTCCGTGTGGTGAGCGATGAGACCTCAAGGATTTGGTGGAATACCGCCAGAATGTCGTCGCGGCTGGTCGCAGCGAGGCGGAAGGTTGCCAGAATTCCCGCGTGGCGGGTTAAATCGGCATACAGCGAAGAGCGCGGCGAAACCGCCAGCGCAGGCAGATTGAGCGGCGGCAACAGCTGACCGCGTTGGTTCTGTTCAATCCAGCGCTCAGCCGCGTCATACTGCAGGCGCTGACGCAGTCGCACCCGGCCCACCGCTTGAGGCTGCGGCGGGAAATGCAGCGGCGGCATGCCGTAACCGGCTTCGATGTGAAACGCCACTTCAGCCCAGTTGATGCCGGTGACTTCCTGCACCAGATTCACCACGCCCATGCCGGAAAGGCGGAAGCCCATTTCGAGGAAGTGTGGTTCGCCATTAACAAGAATGAAGTCAATGTGAAATGCGCCCTGGCGATAGCCGAAGGTTTCGCAGCAGAAGCTCATCAGGCTGCTAAAACTGGCCGGCAGTTGCTGCGCCGCGACCGCTACATGGCCGGACTCGTAAAAGCTGACGCAGCCGTCGGCATCGCTATGGTGTTCGATCACCTTTTGGCAGCAGGTCAATGCGACGGCATGGCCTTCCACTACCACGCCTTGCAGCGAATACTCATCACCTGCCAGCCAACTCTCAACGATAAAACCGCTGAAGCTGCGCCCGCCGTAATTCATGGTATCGACCAGCTTGCCGATTACCGCATCAAGCTGGCCAGACTCTTTCACCAACCAGATGCCAAGCCCGCCGCCGCCGTCTACCGGCTTGATCACGCAGGGATAGAGCAACGCCTCACGCGCGTCACGAATGCTGAGCGGTGAGGCGAAGAAGCGAAATTCGGGCTGCGGAAAGCGCTGCCAGGCTTTGCGCAATGCCATGCGCTGCGCGTACTTATCCGGCGGAATAAAGCTCGCGTCGGCATCGGGTCCCGCCAGCAACTCTCGTACGCGACCGGCGCTGGCGTTGTAGGCTTCAAAGCCCGCCAGCACCACATGAGGATGCTCCATCAACCCAGCATGTAAACAGGCTTGCAGCACATCCCACGGATTTTCCGGGCGATCCAGCCGCACAATCAGATCGAACGGCAACGGGATGCTCAGCGATTGGTAATCGACGAAATCGCCCATCTCCGCCAGAACGGTAAAATAGCCTTCGCGTTTGGCCACCGCGCAGTAAGGGTTTTGGCCGTCGCGGGTGGCGCCAATCTGCAGGAAAATCTTTCTCATCGCGTTGCCTTACCGGGTTAACGCCCGGAGATCACTTCAGTGACGACGTCTTGCATGACACCGTTATTCACCTGAATCACTGCTTTGTGCGGGTCAAAACGCAGTACGCGCGAAAGCGCATCGCCGCGCCGATCGTCCAGCAGTGAACTCACCTGCGCGCTGCGCCAGCAGTGACGCATCTGCGTTAGGGTCAAACCAGAAAGCTGTTCGAGCTGCTGCGCCAGCAACACGTCATTGCTTTCAGCGCGCAGCAGGGCGCGCACCGCTGCGTCGTCCGGCGCATCGTCTAACTGCAGCAGCCAGCTTTTCAGCTGATGACCTTCAGCTATAAACGGCGAATAGATCATGCAAACCAGTTGGGTTTCATTGAGGCCGAAAGCCTGCTCGGCGAACTGCGCCGCGCGCTGGCGGGCGCGCTTAATCGCCTCATCGTCCTGATAACGTGCCGCCATCTCATCGATCAGCTGCGGCGGGAAATCTTTTTTCACCATCAGTCCGAGCGCAAAGCGCACATATTCGCGAATGCCTTCGGCGTAGTTCCGCTGCAACAGCGTCTCCGCACGCAGACCGCGAATATGCGCCATTAACGTTGGATTGCCGCAGTCCGATTCGGAGAAGCTGAACATCAGTTCATCGAAGCGAAAATGCATAAATTCAGTGAGCAGCGCCCAATGCGCACCCGCTTCATACGCGGTGTCTTGATAGATATTGAAGAACAGCGGGTCGCGTTCCAGCTGCCAGGTAATGCGGTGCGCAGGCGTCACCTGATCGGCGCCGTAGATATCGGCGAAATAGCGTTCGGCCACGCCATCCAGCGTCTGCAGGAAGCCGCTAAAACCGCGCGATTTATCCGCCACCGGCGCATCAAACAGCCGCGAAAGATGGCGCGCCCACGCAAGGTAAGCGGTTTGTTCCTGCGGCGAATCGCCGGTGATGATCACATCAACGCCGCCGTCGTAATGCGCCGCCAGGCCAAACGAGTTCACCATGCTGAGATTGCAGGCATTACAGAAAGTGGAGCGTGCATCAGCACGAAAGCGGTGGCCATTCATCAGCACATCGTTGCGATTCTGCTGGCGCACGCTGTCTGGCATCGGTAAATGGCGATCGAAGTGGCGAATTTGCAGGCCGTCGGTCACCAGACATTCGGTAAAGTCATCATCGAGGATGTGCAGCGCGCGATACACGCGATCGATATTTTCCATCACGCTGTCATTCATCGCCGCATGGCGGTTGGTGCTGATGCGTAACTGAAAAGTGCTGCCGTGCTGCTGCCAGATCAGCCCCTGAATGTAGCGCACATACGCCACCATATAGCTGCTGTCTTTACCGCCGCCATAGGCCAGCAGCACGCGGTTATTTTCCGGATGCGCGGCATCGGGGAGCGCGGCAAGTAAACGGCGTGAACAATGTTGAGCAGAATTGATAATCGCCGGGGTGAGATAGCCACTAATTTCTCTCATCATGGTGGACAGATTATTCATTTTTCACTTCATCCTTTGGCTAATAAAAACGCTGCTGCCGTGCTGGCGGCAACAGACGGGAAATGGGCCACGAAGGTGCTACGGAATGAATGTCTTGATTACCAATGCGCAGGGTTTTCAATTAACTAATGCAGCCTAAAGTACTTTGAATGTAATCTGGTGAAAACGCACAGATCAGTACGAAATAGGGTGGAACAGATGGCGGGTGAAACGGAACAGGGCAGGCGTTACCGTCAAATCGCAGAGCAGATAAAACAAGCCATTCACAGCGGCGCGCTGCCGCCCGACAGCCGTTTACCGTCGGTGCGCACGCTGGCAACGCAGTACAGCGTTAGCATGACCACGGCGCTCAAAACATTACGCACGCTTGAGGATGAGCATTACGCGGTGGCGCGTCCCAAGTCCGGTTTTTTTGTGGCGCCACGTAAGGCGGATAGGCTTTTTCCAGCGTTGATCAATGAGCAAGCGCGTGAAGTGGCCCCGCTTGATGAGCAAACTGAACTGCATCTGGCGATGCTGGGATCGGACTGCCGCGTGCGGCTGGATCTGGCGAACGGTGACATCTCGCTTTATCCGGTAAAAAAGATTGGTTTGCTGATGCGCCAGATGGGTTACAGCAAACCGGCGCTGCTCGGAAACACGGTGAAAGGGACCGGCTACCTGCCGCTGAAAACGGAAATTGCCCGCCGCGCAGTCGATTATGGCTGCAATATCAATGCCGATGACATCCTGATCACTAATGGCTGTATTGAAGCGATTTCGCTGGCGCTGCGCGCCACCACGCGACCCGGTGATATTGTGGCAGTGGAGTCACCCTGTTATTTCGTGCTGCTGCAGATGCTGCATAACCTCAATCTGCGGGTGATTGAGGTGGAAGCGGGCCCGGAAGGTTACGTCAATGTGGAGAAACTGACGTCGCTGTTCCAGGGTAAAGCGGTGCAGGCCTATCTCACCATCAACAACATCAATAATCCGCTCGGCAAAAGCATCCCTAACGAACAGAAAGCCTATATCGCGCGTCAGGCCGACGAGAACGATGTGGTGATCATTGAGGATGATATCTTCGGTGATACCGCGTTTGGCGAGCGCCGTCCATTTCCGATGCGCGCTTTCAGCCCGAACGCGATCTTATGCAGCGGCTTCTCAAAAACCGTCGCGCCCGGCATTCGTATTGGCTGGGTACACAGCAGCAACTACATGCGCAAAATCGCGTCGCTGAAATACACCACCAGCATGGGCACGTCGGTACTGTCACAGGCGGCGATTGCTGAGCTGCTGCGCAGCGGCGGCTACGATGCGCATCTTCGCAAGCTGCGGCGCGAGCTGAAGAATCAAATCCAGCACATGCGTCAGGCGGTGCTGCGCTATTTCCCGCCGGGCACGCGCGTGTCGGATCCCGAAGGGGGTTATGTGTTGTGGGTGGAGATGCCGCTCGGCGCGTTGAATGTGCGCGCGCTGTTTCTCAAGGCGCGCAACGCGGGCATTGGTATCGCGCCCGGCCATATTTTCGCAACCGATCACCGCTACGATCACTGTTTCAGATTGAATGCCGGCTTTGGCTGGAATGCGGAAGTGGAGCAGGCGATTCAGCAGTTAGCGCAGTGGTGCCAGTTGTCGTTGCCAGCGACGTGATGCAGCGGTCGCCATAAATGGCGACCCTACGGTCAATTCGTAAACGCGCTTTCCAGTTCTTCTGCCAGAATCTGCACCGCACGCTCAATTTTTTCGGCATCCGGCACGTAGTTCATGCGCATACACTGATGAGTGTGCGGCCATTCGTGTTCGAGGCCGGGGAAGAAGAAGTGGCCGGGCACCATCAGCACGCCGCGCGCTTTCAGGCGCTGATAAAGCGTTTCGGTACTGATCGGCAGATCGCGGAACCACAGCCAGAGGAAAATCGCGCCCTCAGGTTTATGAATCAGGCAGCGATCTTCCGGTAAATAGCGGCGAAGAATCGCAATCGTCTCGCTCACTTTGGCCTGATAAAACGGCTTAATCACCTCTTCGGACAGACGCAGTAAATCGCCGCGCCCGATCATCTCATTCGCAATCGCCGGCCCAATACTGCCTGGAGCAAGACTAATAATGCCATTCATGTTGCCAATTGCGCTGATGGTGCTCTCATCAGCAACGATAATGCCGCAACGTGCGCCCGGCAGGCCCAGTTTCGACAGGCTCATGCACAGAATAGTATTCGGATTCCACAGCGGTCGCGCTTCGCTAAAGATGATGCCGGGGAACGGCACGCCGTAAGCGTTATCGATCAGCAGCGGCACGCCATGTTGCTGTGCCAGCGCATCGAGCTGCAGCAGTTCTTCATCGGTGATCACGTTGCCGGTCGGATTGGTCGGGCGGGACACACAGATCAGACCGACATCATCGTTAAGCGGCAGATGATCGAAATCGACGTGATATTTGAATTGGCCTTCCGGCAATAGCTCAATATTTGGCTTGGCGGAGACAAACAGATCCGCTTCAAGCCCGGCATCGGCGTAACCGAGATATTCCGGCGCCAGCGGGAACAGCACGCGCTTTTTGCTGCCGTCGGCGCGACGTCCGGCGAACAGATTGAAAAGATAGAAGAACGCACTCTGGCTACCGTTGGTCAGCGCGATGTTTTGCGCGGTTAGCGGCCAGCCGAGTTCCTCACGTAGCATCTTCGCCAGCGCATCCAGCAACAGCGCTTTACCGCGCGGGCCATCGTAGTTGCACAACGCTTCGCTCAGTTTGCCGTCCTGATGCATCTGCATCAGCAGCTGATTGAAATAGTCGTTCATCGCCGGAATTTGCGCCGGATTGCCGCCGCCAAGCATGATGGTGCCTGGCGTGCGCAGGCCTTCACCCATGTCTTCCATCAGACGTGAGATGCCGGAGTGTTGAGTAAATTTGTCGCCGAACTGAGAAAAGGACATAGGAAGTTAAAACGTTGTGAAATCGAATGGGGAACCACCATAGCGCCCGCCGCTGGCAGGCGCAATGGGTAAAGCAGCCGCTTAGCTTTGGATTTGCGGGTTAACGCAGTTTTTCTCAACGTTGCCGTTTAGGGCCGCAATAAGGTTATCCACCGCGTCGCTCGCCATGCCATAACGGGTTTCATGTGTGGCGGAACCGATGTGCGGCAGCGCTACCACGTTTGGCAGCGTCAAAATTTCGGCATCGGCAGGGACCGGCTCAACTTCAAATACATCCAGACCCGCAGCGTGCAAGGTGCCGTCTTTCAGCGCTGTCGTCAGCGCCTGCTCATCCACGACTGGACCGCGACCAGCATTAATGAGAATTGCGCTTGGTTTCATCAGCTTAAGCTGCGCCGCGCCAATCATGTGGTGCGTCTGTTCGGTCAGCGGCAGGCTGATGCAGACAAAATCACTCTCTTTCAGCAAGGTTTCCAGATCGCAGGCACGCGCACCAAAGCGGGTTTCCGCTTCTTCATGTTGGCGACGCGCGTTGTAAAGAATATTCATGCCGAAGCCGAAGTGCGCACGTTGCGCCAGCGCCAGGCCGATGCGTCCCATACCAAGAATGCCGAGGGTTTTGTGGTGTACATCAATGCCGAAATGATCCGGACCGATGCTCTTTTTCCATTCGCCCGCTTTGACCCACTTATCCAACTCGGTCACGCGACGTGCGGTGCTTAACACCAGCGCCATCATGGTGTCGGCGACGGTTTCGGTCAGCACGGTTGGCGTATGCATTAGCAACACCTTGCGTTGATTCAGCGCGTCAACGTTGAAGTTATCGTAACCCACCGACACCGTGGAGCAGGCGCGCAGCGCGGGCATTTTCGCCAGCAGTTCGCCATCCACTTTGCCGCCAGAGCCGAGCAAACCTTGCGCCTGTTCGAACTGCGCCGCGTGTTTCTGGATAGTTTCCGGGGAAATATCATGCACTTCAGTGACGGTGAAATGGGCATCCAGTTTGGCGCGCAGGTCATCTGGCAGGCTCTTATAAAGAATCACAGCAGGTTTCATCTTTGCTCCCTATAGAACGAGTTGTGGGCGACCAACGTCGCCCCGAAAATTCATCTTTTACGCTTTCAGGCGTGCTTCGCCCCGTGTACGGGCGGCGGCGTTTTGTTCTGTGCCGGTTTAACGACAAGCGTCAGCCAGACTGAGGCCAGCAGCGCAGCACCCATGAAAATGTAGGAGGCGGCAGGCGAACCGGTCGCGCCATTAAGATAGCCTACAATCCACGATCCGACGAAAGAACCGAGTGCGCCCATGCTGTTGATCAGCGCCATCGCACCACCGGCGACGTTGCGCGGCAACATCTCAGGGATGATGGCGAAGAACGGACCGTACGGCGCATACATCGCACCCCCGGCAATCACCAGCAGCCCATAAGAGAGCCAGAAGTTGCTGGAACCCACCAGATACGAACCGAGGAACGCCAGTGCGCCAATCAGCAGTAACGGCCAAACAAACAGTTTGCGGTTCTGGGTTTTATCCGACGCCCACGACACCACGATCATCGCAATGGTCGCCACCAAATAGGGCACCGCGGACAGCCAACCGGCTTCCACCATGCCCATCTGCGAACCGTTACGCAGAATAGACGGCAGCCACAGCACGAAACCGTACACGCCGATGCTCCAGGCGAAATATTGCAGGCACAGCAGGATCACGTTGCGATTACGGAACGCTTCGCCGTAATTGCGTACCGCTTTGATACCTTCCTGCTCTTTTTGCAGTTGCGCCTGCAGCGCTGCTTTCTCGCTTTCGCTCATCCATTTGGCTTGTGACGGCTTATCCTGCACCAGGAACCACCAGGCAACTGCCCAGATAACGGCCGGGATGCCTTCAATGATAAACATCTCGCGCCAGCCAAAAGATTCAATCAAATAGCCGGAAACCACCGACATCCACAGCACCGTGACCGGATTACCGAGGATCAGGAAGGTATTGGCGCGCGAACGCTCCGATTTGGTAAACCAGTTACTGATGTAAATCAGCATGGCTGGCATCACCGCCGCTTCCACTACGCCAAGCACAAAGCGGATCGCCGCCAGCATTGGAATGTTGCTCACCACGCCGGTCAGCGAGGCGCAACCGCCCCATAAAATCAGGCACCAGAAAATCAGTTTCTTAACACTACGGCGCTCGGCATACAGCGCGCCGGGGATCTGGAAGAAGAAGTAGCCGAGGAAGAACAGGGCGCCCAGCAGCGATGACATGCCTTTGGTGATGCCGAGATCTTCGTTAATCCCTGCGGCAGAGGCGAAGCTGAAGTTCGCCCGGTCCAGATACGCCAGACTGTAGGTGATAAACACGATGGGCATGATAAACCACCAGCGTTTTGGCGCGATTGTCTGCGATTTCATGGGTGACTCCTCTGGTTGAGGTGGACGCATTCTGTGGATGCGCCTCGGAATATTGTTGTAGTGGGTACAGACTATTTGGCTTCATGCGGCCCCGTAGCGGCGCAATTTATTGCGCTTATGGCAGCGAAGCCGGTGCTAAAAGCGCGCGATGAATCGCGCCGCTACGGGATTGTGCAGTTATCAGTAATCGCCCAACGCCGCGCGCGTCGGCAAACCTTCGCTGTCGCCCGCAACCTGAATCGCCAGCGAACCGATCTTGTTGCCGCGCAGAATCGCCTGCGGCAGCGATTTTCCTTCCAGCAAGGCGCTGATCAGGCCAACGGCAAAGCCGTCACCTGCGCCCACGGTATCCACCACATTTTCGACACGAATCGGCGCGACCTGGCCTTGCTGGCCGTCGGCGGTTTTGTACCAGGCGCCGTCGCCACCGGTTTTGATCACCACCGCTTTCACCCCTTTATCGAGGTAGAAATCGGCGATGGCTTCCGGCTGACTGAAACCTGTGAGAATCAACCCCTCTTTCTCGCCCGGCAGCACCCAATCGGCATATTCCGCCAGATGATTCAGTTGCTTGCGCATCTCCTCTTCGCTACGCCATAACACCGGACGCAGATTCGGATCGAATGAGATGGTTTTGCCGCGCGCGCGCATCTCTTTAGCCGCGTGTTGTGCCAGCGCAAGTGAACTGTCTGAGATCGCCGCCGCTACGCCACTTAAATGCAGGTGGCGTGCGCTGCCAAAGTAGTTGTCGTTGAAATCGTCGGGCGACAGATGGCTGGCCGCCGAGTCTTTACGGAAATATTCCACTTCTGGATCGGAGCCGTCATCGACACGGGATTTGAGCTGGAAGCCGGTGCGATAGCGCGCGTCAGTGGTGACGCAGCGGTGATCCACACCCTCTTTTTCCAGCTGTTGCAGTGTGAAGCGACCAAAGCTGTCGTCGCCGACGCGGCTAACCCAGCCGACGTTCAACCCGAGACGCGCCAGGCCAATCGCGACGTTGAGCTCGGCACCAGCAATGCGTTTGACGAAGCCTTCAGCCGCGGCGAGATCGCCAGTTTGCTGAGCGATAAACATCGCCATCGCTTCGCCAATCGTCACCACATCCAGCGTTTTTTGCGTCATCATCGACTCCTTACGCTGCACGCAGCAGGTCAACGTAATGGCGGGTGACCGCCAGTAAATCCGCGCCTTCCAGCGGGAATTCGATGCCGCGTGGCGCATCGACGGGCAGCGCGTTGAGCAGCGAGCGCCAGCTATCGTCGGCCTCATCCAGCGCGATGGCGCGGAAAGTGTCGCCGTGTGGCACTGCGGTTTTAACGTGAATATAGCTGACATAGCGGCTGAGTTGAGCGGCGGCCTGCAAACCGTCTTCACCGGTCCATTGCCAGTTGCCCATATCAAAGGTCATATCCAGCGGCAGCGCGGCATCACAGGCCTGATGGAAGAAGCGCAGCATCGGTGCCAGTTTGCTGTCAGGGGTTTGATCGTTCTCGACCACCAGCGTTACCGTTGATGCTTGCAAAACGTCGAGCAGCGCGCTGGAATCAAGTTCAACAAAATGGCCCAATGCCACTTTCAGGCGCTTAGCACCGATTTGTTCGGCTTCCTGCAGAAACTGCGGCAGACGCGGATTCAGCGTGCCATCATCCAGCCACAGCGCTTCCGGCACGGAATAGCTGGCGCTTAGCTGATGCTGAGAAAGCGCATTGCCGAGCGCGTGCAGCAGGCAGAGTTCATTTTCGTTGAACAGCTCACGGCGGATTTCGACACCATCCGCACCTGCTTGCTTAATCAGCGGCAACAGCGCGGTTTGGCCACCCAATTCCGCCACTTTCTGCGCGCCGTATGCGGCAGTTACAACAATAATTTCTGGTTTCATCACTTTTCTCCGGGCATGACCACATCCCATTCGTTATAAAAAACCTAAATGGAACCGGTTCCAAAGGAAAGGTGCAGACTACGAAATTATGATCATGCTCACGAAGTGAGCCCTAAAAAGGGAGATTAGCGCAGCGGCTGGCTGGAGCCGCGCACGATCAGTTCGCCGGAGAAAAGCTGTTCGCTGATGGAGAGTTCGCTGCCTTCAATGCGCGCGATAACCTGTTCCAGCGCGGCGTAGCCAATCTGCCAGGTGGGCTGCTTCAGGGTGGTGATGCCCACGCCTGCCAGCGCGGCCCACTCAAGCTCATCAAAGCCCAGCAGACCGATGGTTTCACCCCAGTGCAGTTCAAGGCGCTGTAAGGCGCGTGCCACCTGGAGTGTCAACGCGCCGTGTGCAGCAATTACCGCACAACGCTGGCCTGAATGACGCTGGTAGAAATCGTGTAATCGCTTTTCCAGTTCGTTAGGTTGATGCAGCGCCACTTCGGCATTCTCCGCCGCAACCTGTGGCGCCGTTTTCACCGTGTCGTAGAAAGCACGCAGGCGCTCGCGGCGTGTATTGACGCTACCCAGCGGTTCACTGACAAACAGTAACGCCTGATAGCCATTATCCAGCAAATGCTGTGTAGCAATGTTCGAGGCTTCCGGATTGTTCAGTCCAACCATATCGCAAGCAAAATCCGGGATTTTACGGTCAATCAACACCATCGGCAGCATTGACTGTTGTAGGCGATTCAGCACTTCTTCATGCATGCCCACCGCATTCACCACAATGCCTTCAACCTGATAGCTGCTCAACAGTTGCAGGTAATGCTGTTCGAGATCGACTTCGTTGTTGGTGTTACACATCAGCAGGGTAAAGCCCTGCGCACGGCACGCCGCTTCGATGCCGCTCAACACATCAACCGAATAGGGATTGGTGATGTCGGCAATGATCAGGCCGATCAAACGCGTGCGGCCGCGTTTGAGTCCGCGCGCCATCTGACTGGGACGATAGTTGAGTTCGGCGATGGCCTGTTCGATACGGGCTTTGAGATCGGGCGAGAGCAGATTCACTTCGCCATTCAGATAGCGGGAAACGCTGGTTTTACCGGTTTTTGCCGTACGGGCAACGTCACTGATTGTGGCTCGTGGCGGCCTGGTTTTCATTGCTTACACCTGCTGAAAAGAAACAGGCGAAGACTAACACAGCTCGCGCCAGGCGCAATCATTGCGCATCAGAAGTGAGTCGCAACACCGGTTGCCATAACGTTTGCAGCTCGCTGAGGGGCGCATCATCAAGCAGTTGCAACACCATTTCGGCGATGCGCTCGCCGATATGCTGCTGCGATGATTGCAAAATGGTGTTTACGGGCTGATCGATAATGGAATCGGGCGGCAGTCCATCGTAAACATACAGTGGAATCGCCTGCGCGCCCTTCAACCGCGCGGCTTGTTGCAGTGCAATCGCGGCACCTTCACCCAGCGTGCTGCAATCGGTAATGATCGCCTGCGGCACATCGCCTTGTGCCAGCCAGGCGTTGGTTTGCTGATAGCCGGAGCGGCGCGTGGCGGGCAACGCTGCCATTAAGGATTGATCGACTGGCGCCTGATGCCGGATCAGCGCATCGATAAAGCCCTGGCGCCGATCGAGGGTATAGGTTGAAGACTCATTGCTGCCGAGATAGGCGAGACGCGGCAATCCTTGCTGCAGGCAGTGTTCTGCCGCCAGAAAGGTGCCGGCGTGATTATCGTAATCAATCCAGGCATAAGGCTGTGGCAGCTCGCTGCGACCGAGCGTCAGGAAGCGGAAACCCTTCTGCTGTAAACGTTGCAAACGCGCATCCTGCGGCAGGGTGTGCGTCAGTATCAATGCATCGATGGCGCCGCTGCGCAGCATACGCATCAGCTTACGCTGCTGATCTTGTGACTTATCGGGTAATAGCAGCAAATCGATATCGTGCTGTGCGAGTCGTTGATCCAGCGTCAGCAGCATTTGGCTGTAATAGCTGTCGTTAAGTGAGGCATGACTGATGGGGAAGAGCAGACCGACCGCATTGGCACGCCCGGTTTTCAGGCGGCGAGCCGCATCGTTAGGACGATAACCGCGCAGATGCGCTTCTTCTTCAATGCGTTTTCGCGTGGCGGCCGCGACATCATCGTAGCCATTTAGCGCCCGGCTCACGGTGGTAACAGAGAGACCAAGGGTAGCGGCGATGGCTTTCAGTGACATGATAGCATCCAATTGATCAATTTTTGATCACGCTAGCATAAAGGAAAAGACGGCTCTATCAGTTACGATTTTTTTAGCTTTTTCTGACAAATATGGCGTCAAAAGAGGCGAAAAAAGGTGATAAAAGCCGATCTGTTGATGCAGATCGGCTCTTTGCGGTTAGCTCAGCGGGCTGAGAGTGATCTCAACGCGACGGTTTTGCGCTTTACCGTCTTCGGTGCTGTTGCTGGCAACCGGATTATCCGGACCTGAACCTTGGGTGCGCAGGCGATTCTGTGCCACGCCTTGCAGAATAAGACCGCTGGCGACGCTGTCGGCTCGTTGCTGCGACAGACGCATATTCAGCGCGCGCGTGCCGGTGCTGTCGGTGTAGCCCACCACATTCACTGCCGTTTTTGGATACTCTTTCAGTACCATCGCCACGCCGGTCAAGGTATTGGCACCTGCCGGTTTCAGGTTGCTGCTGTTGGAATCAAAGGTGACGTTATTTGGCATGTTGAGCACAATATTGTCGCCCTGACGCGTCACGCTGACGCCAGTGCCGCGCATTTTGTCGCGCAGTTTCGCTTCCTGCACATCCATGTAATAACCTGCGCCGCCGCCCAGGGCTGCACCAGATGCTGCACCAATCAGCGCGCCTTTACCGCGATCTTTCTTCGACGACGACAGCACGCCAACGCCCGCACCCAGCACCGCACCTAAACCGGCGCCGATACCCGATTTGCCCGCCTGCGATTCGCCGGTATAAGGATTAGTGGTACAACCCGACAGCACGATGCTGCCGCTCAATAACAAGGTCAGCGCCAAAATACGCTTATTCATGAAAAATCCCTCACAGATCTAAACGGGGAAATGCCCCAAAACGGCACTATTATGCCGTTCAATTGTGGGGAAATGCGTGAGGGTCAGTCTTAAAGTGTAAACTTTTGCTTTAAAGATTATCGGGATGGCAGAAACAGCTGGTTTGATGATCGTTAATTAAGCCGCAGGCCTGTAGAAATGAGTGGCAGGTTGTAGGACCGACGAATTTAAAACCACGCTTCTTAAGTGCTTTCGACAGTGCAATGGCGGGCTCGGAGGTGGTTGGCGCCAGTTTGTAATCGGCGTAACGGTGCAAAATCGGCGTATGGTCGACAAAAGACCAGATAAAGCGCGAAAAGTCCTCTCCCGTTGCTTCCAGCGCTAACAATGCGCGTGCATTGTTGATGATTGCTTCCAGCTTACCGCGATGGCGAATCAGTCCCGCGTTTTGCATGAGATGCGCCATATCACTCTCATCCATCAGGGCCACGGCATTTGGATCAAATTCATGGAAAGCGCGGCGATAATTTTCACGTTTTTTTAGCACCGTAATCCACGAAAGCCCGGCCTGCTGGCCTTCCAGACAGACCATCTCAAATAAGGCGCGCTTATCGGTTTGCGGCACGCCCCACTCTTTATCGTGGTACGCGAGATACAGTGGGTCCTGAGTTACCCAGCCACAACGTTGCATTGCTTCACTCCTTAAGCAGATGAAAAAGTGATAGTTCCCTTGACGAATAGCAAAATCGATTAATAGTTATACAAGGGGCGCCGATATATCTTTCATAAAACCTAAACGCCCTTTCACTTCCCGGCTCGTCAGGAGTCTTTCATGGTGCAGAAAAGTCAGCGGACAGGCCAGCATAAAATTGTGCTGGCTATTGGCGGTTTGTGGCTATGTTTTCTGGCCGGAAATAGCTATGCCTACGATCAGGCGAGCCCGAATAGTGCGCCAGATTACAACGCAATACTCGCCGAAAAAATTTCCAATAATCATTTAATGTTGACAGAAAACCCCGAAGCCAACTTATTCGACGCTGCGCTTAATTCGCCGAGCGACTTTGCGATGGAGATGCACAGCGAAACCGCCAGTGTTGGCGCCACGCCGTTTGTTAATCGTTATTCGGCAGGGTGGTCGATACCGATGAGTAAAGCGGTGAGCACCGGGCCAGTGGCGCAGTTTGCGGTGGATGATTCGACGCTGAGTTGTCCGAAATGCGAACGCGTAGACAGCAATAACGCCGAACACATTGCGTCGTTGGGGTGGCGCGTTGACTCCAGCCTTGGCGTAATAATGCCGTGGGCGCAAGTCAGCTATAGCCATTTAGTGAACGAAGAGTTGCCGTCGCCAACCCGTGAGCGCGCTAACGACATGAACGGTCGGGAAAATAACTGGGTGGATGTCAATGTTGGTGCCAATCTGCCGCTGGGTCAACATATGGCGGCCTTTGCCTCATTCGGCCAAACCGGCGCGGTCAGCAGCGGCGAGCAGTTTATTTATAGCCTGGGCGTCAGCGCCAGCTTCTAATCGGCATAAAAAGAGAAGTGACAAAAAGTGATATCAATATACTAAGCGCGCTAATCATTACTTTGGTCACACTATGCGCAACAATATTATACTTATTAGCCGTGAAATTACGGCCTTTATCATCAGTGGATTGGTGCTCGTTTTCTGTATGGCGATGGTCTATATCGACGTCAACTGGATGAACGATGCACTGCACGAAACGTCTTTCACCGAAATCACCCAAGAGCTGATGCTCTTGCTCATCGCTACCGGCTTTTTCTTCTCTGCCTGGCAACGGCCATCGCAACGCAGTGTGCTCGTACTCATCGGCGGCTTTTATAGCTGCATGCTGATTCGCGAGATGGACTTCCTGTTCGATTTTATCAAGCACGGCGCCTGGCTGTGGTTTGCGCTGGCGACAACTGCGGCAAGTCTTGCTGTGGCATTGCGTCAGCCACGCCAGATTCTTCCCGGCTTGGTTGCACTGGTTCAGCACCGTAGCTGGCAGATGATGGCCGCAGGTTTACTGGCTGTTCTGGTGTTTTCGCGCCTATTTGGCATGCATCAGCTGTGGGAACATCTGATGATGGATGGCTATAACCGCGTGGTAAAAAACATGGCGGAAGAGGGCAGCGAGATGTTCGGCTACAGCCTGTGCCTGATCGCATCGGCTCGCTATTTATGGCAAACCCGCCCTCAACCTGTCGCTGTAACGATGCCGCACGCGTCACGCAATGTGGATCGCGCCGAACCGCTGTCTATGCCACGCTAATACCTACGACCTTTTTGACGATCACTTGCCTTAAAACAGGTACACTTACCGCATAACGCCGGGTTGAATTCTCCGCCCGGCGCACCATGCTGGTTAACGTCAGGTTTCTTCATGTCAGTCAAAATCTTATCTTCAACGTTGGTGGGGCTGGATGGCTTTTGCCATGACCCGCTCGCAGTACTGCAGCAGGCCGAGAACGGCACGCTGGCGGTGCTGCATAACAATGCCCCGGCGTTTTATGCGCTAACGCCGCAGCGTCTGGCGCAGCTGCTGGCGCTGGAAGCCGCCGCGCAGCAGCCTAATGATGTCACGCTGGATGAGAGTCTGTTTCAGACCGAAAGCGCGCCTATCGCGACACCGGTTGGCAAATTTGCGATGTACGAAGGCTGGCAACCGGATAGCGATTTTCAGCGTCAGGCTGCCATTTGGGGCGTGGCGTTGAGTGAACCCGTAACCGCCGCCGAGCTGGCCACGTTTGTGGCGTACTGGCAAGCGGAAGGCCGTTTGTTCCATCATGTGCAGTGGCAGCAGAAGTTAGCGCGCAGCGTGCAGATGAATCGCGCCGCCAATGGTGGACAGCCAAAGCGCGATCTCACGCAAATCAGCAATACTGATTACGATATTCCCGATGGATTCCGAGGTGAGTAATGAAAACGCCGAACGATCTTTTTAGCCGCCTGAAAAAGATGATGCCGTCTGAAGTGCAGCCGAAATTTAAAAACGGCGCGGAGCTGCTGGCCTGGAATCAGGAGCAGGGCCGTTTGCGCTCGGAAGCGATTGTGCGTGAAAACCGCGCGATGAAAATGCAGCGCATCATGGGTCGCTCGGGTATTCGCGAGCTGCACATGAATTGCTCGTTCGATAACTATCGCGTGGAAAATGATGGGCAGCGTAAAGCGCTGGCCATGGCGCGTGAATATGCCGCCGGATTCGAAAATAGCATCTCCAGTTTTGTCTTTTCTGGCCGTCCCGGCACCGGTAAAAACCACCTTGCGGCAGCGATTGGTAACGATCTGATTATCCGCGGTAAAAGCGTGTTGATTGTCACCGTGGCCGATTTGATGTCGAGCATGAAGGGCACCTTCAGCGGCGGCAGTGATTTAACCGAAGAGCGTCTATTGCACGATCTTAGTCATGTGGATCTGCTGGTGATCGATGAGATCGGTATGCAGAGTGAATCGCGCTATGAAAAAGTGATCATCAACCAAATTGTCGATCGCCGCTCATCGTCGAAACGCCCAACGGGCATGTTATCGAACCTCGATCCCGCGGGCATGAATTCGCTGCTGGGTGAACGGGTGATGGACCGTATGCGCCTCGGCAACAGTTTATGGGTGCGCTTTGACTGGGAAAGTTATCGCAGCCGTGTTCGCGGTGATGAGTATTGAGGGGTGCTATGAAAGCAGCCGGTAAAGGTCCAGCACTACTTCGTCTGAATAACCTGAAGCGGGTGATGACGCAACTGCGTACCACCCGCATCACCTCCCGCCAGGATCTGGCATTAGCGCTCGAGCTGAGCAAGAACACCGTTTCGTTGATTGTCGACGACCTCCTTGAGCAAGGGCTGATCAATGAGCTTGGCCCGGTTAGCGTGGCTTCAGCGGGACGACCCAAAATCGAAATCTCGCTGCGCGCAGAAAAATTGAAAAGCGCGGGCATCATGGTGGAACGTCAGGCAATTCACTGGCGCGTTTGCGACTACTATTCGCAGGTGATTGCCGAGCAGACCTGGCGCACGGAAACCAGCGATCCTGAGCAGTTGCTGCATGAACTGGTGGAAGTGTGCCAAACCTTGCATGCGGCGCATCCCGAACTGCTCGGCGTGGCGATTGGCTTTCCCGGTATCATCGATCCACACCGAGGATGGGTGCATTTTTCGGCCCATCTTGGTTGGAAGGATGTGGATGTCATGACCATCCTCAGCCACGAGATGCCGCTGCCGTTGCGCATCATGAATAACGTCAAAGCCGCTGCACTGCTCTCGGTGCAGCAACTTGAACTGAATAAGTCGCAGAGCCATTTCTATCTGCGTATCTCTGAAGGGCTTGGCGGCGCGCTGGTGGAACAGGGTGAGGTATTTACCGGCAGCAGCTGGACGGCAGGCGAGATAGGTCATCTCACGATGAAACCCAACGGCGAACGCTGTAGTTGCGGACGTTTAGGCTGTCTGGAAACACTGGTGAGCAAGCCGGCAATTCAGCAGCAATTGGCCAAGCGCAAGCCTGGCCTGCGTTGGCAAAACGGAGAAAGCGAGCCGGAAATTCTTAAGGAAGTGATGACGCAGGCGGGGACGTATCTGGGGAACGCTCTCAGTCAGGTAATGCAGGTGGTGAATCCGGCCAGCATCATCATTGATGGGCCGTGGAATGCGCAACCCGCGTTTGTGCAAGCGGTACAGCAGGCGGCGCAGGCCGGTACGCTGGCGTTTACCTTCGCCCACACCGCGCTGCATTTCCTGCCGATGCGTATCGATCCGGCCAACGGCTTAGCGCTGGCGGTGATTGAGCAATACGAACGTCCGAGCCAATAAAAGCGTGGTAAATCGCGCCGCTCCGTAGCGGCGCAATTCGTTGGCATCCTGACGGATTAATGCCGTGGAATATCAAATGACTCCTTCGCTTTGCCGGTTGAGATACGCTCTGGCAAATCCGCTTCGACATTAAATTTACGCAGCACCAGCGCATGAATCTTCTCAAGCGATACGCCTGCCGTTTCTGGCAGATAGCGGAAGGTGAAGAAGTACATACCCAGCGAGAAGATAGCGAACAGCAGCAGTGGGAAGCCACCGTGGAACATATCCAGCAGCATCGGGCTGCTGTTCATGATCGGGAAGGTGCTGCTGATAACAAAGTTGGCCATCGACATCGCGCAGATGGAAATGCCGACGCAAATCGAACGAATCTCGGTTGGAAACACCTCGCCCAGCACCGTCCACACGATCTGACCCCACGTCATACCAAAGAAAATCATGTAAGCGAACAGGCCAATGACTGCCAGCATGCCCGGCAAGTGGTAATAGAAGGCGATGAAGGAGTACGTCAGGCACACGCAAGAGGTGATGGCGCCCAGCAGCAGCAGCTTACGACGGCCAACTTTATCAATCAGCATCATCCCCGCCAGCACGCCAATAAACTGACAAATCGACAGCCAGAAGGTTTGCAGCAGCGCTGAATCGGTGCTGCCCGCGACGTTTTTCAGCAAGGTTGGCCCAAAATACTGAATCACGTTGATGCCGCTAATCTGGTTACCTACCGCCAGGCCAATTCCGACAATCAGCAACGGAACGGTGGTTTTATCCAGACGCAGACGTGATTTGTGCTGATGGGCGGTTTTATCAGAAAATGAATGTTTGATTTCGTTGAACACGCTCTCGGCATGCTCGCGGTTAGAGATTTTGGTCAGCGTATCCAGTGCTTCATCGTACTTCCCTTTCAGCACGTTCCAGCGCGGTGACTCCGGGATAAAGGCGATAAACAACATAAACAACGCACAAGGCACCAGCGCAGTGGCGAGGATGTAGCGCCAGCCCATATTGATCATTACGTCAGGCAAGGTGGATTTGGTGATGAAATAGTTGGTCAGCAACACCACCGATTGTCCGCCGACGCAACACACTGCATACAGCGCGGTGGTACGGCCACGAAACTTTGAGGGCGAGAGCTCCGCCAGATAGATAGGCGAAATTACTGACGCCAGGCCAATCGCTAATCCGCCGATCATACGGAAGATGACGAAGACGGTGAAGTTATGGGCGATTGCCGTGCCGACAACTGAAACGGTAAACAGCAGGGCAGTGATGGCGAGGGATTTTTTGCGTCCCAGCTTGTCGCTGAGGCGTGGTGCCATAAAGCAGCCAACTAAACTGCCTAGCAGAATGTTGGAAACCGCCCAACCTGTTTCAGCGGGGGTTAACTGAAAATATTCACTTAATGGTTCGATTGCACCGGAGATAATGGAAGAGTCATATCCCATCAGCAGACCGCCAAATGCCGCGACGGTACAGCAGAGGATGACATACTTCATGTTGTAGCGTTTTTGCCTGGTATCCATTGTTATAGCCCCTTGTCTCTACGGCCTGAACGTTGCTTGTTCAGAAAGAGGTGTTATGTAGGTTCGATGTTCATCTTTTATTCACGCGAGTATTTCTTATTGGAATATATGTTCTAAATGATGGTTTTTGGATCATTTTTTCCGGAAAGTGTGAAGGGGGTTGCGAAAATTGCTGCATAAGTCGTCAGGGGGTGTATTTATAGCTTAATGAAATAATAGGTTTTTCATCACTTCACTTTTTAAGAGCATTGCAAATTTTGCGTTTTATTGGAATTTTCATTCTGTTATGCGGAGATGTTCGCCCATTTTATTTCACCCGCCAACGCGCACGGGCGCGTTTCATTTTTTAACACGCAACGGGCATAATACGTTGATTCACAGCCCCTCTTTGCGGACGCCGTAATGAAAACGCAGCGCATCACTCTGGACGATATTGCTACCCTGGCGGGCGTCACCAAAATGACGGTAAGCCGCTATTTGCGCACACCGGAAAAGGTCAAAACGGAAACGGCGGAGAAAATCGCCAGCGTGATTGCCGAAATTGGCTACGTCGCTGATAGCGAAAATGTGGCGGCGGCCAAACAGAATCCGCCGCGTATCGGCGTGTTAATTCCTTCCTTTAATAATCAAATCTTTGCCGATCTGCTGGCGGGAATCGAATCGGTGACCAGCGCGCAGGGTTATCAAACACTGGTGGTCAATTATGACTATAACGCTCAGCGTGAAGAGGAGCAGATTGCCACGGTGTTGGCCTTTAACATCAAAGGATTGATCCTGACCGAATCGGTGCATACCGTGCGCGCAGAAAAATACCTTAACGCGGCCAATATTCCGGTGGCGGAAGTGATGGGGCTAACCGAGGCGCGCGGGCGCATCAATGTCGGCTTTGATAACTATCGCGCCGGCTACGATATGACGGCGATGTTGTTGGCCAGCGGCAAACAGCGCGTCATCTATTTTGGTTCGATGTCCGATCGTCGTGATGAGCAGCGCTATGCCGGCTATCGCGATGCGGTTGAAGCGGCCGGTTTGCCGGCGGGCCGGATTGTGCCGAACAAGGTCTCGTCGGTCTCGATTGGCACCGGCATGATGACACTGGCGCGTCAGCTCTATCCGGAGATGGATGCAATTCTCTGTACCAACGATGATTTGGCGGTTGGCGTGCTGCAGGAGTGCCAGGCAGCGCGTATTGCTGTGCCGCAAGCGATGGCAATCGCCGGTTTTCACGGGCTGGAAATTGGTCAGGCAACCACGCCAAGATTAGCCAGCGTGATCACACCCCGCTTTGAGATGGGCAAGGTGGCGACGGAAATCATCCTGAAAAAAATCAACCAACAGCCAACCATTGAGCAGGTGAATTTGCATTATCGTCTCTCAATGGGTGCGACCATTTAGTTCACTGCGTATAGCGCAAATGAAGCAGAGGAAAAGGATTTCCCTGACCATCAAGCGGCGAGCGGCCCGTCATCACAAATCCCTGATGCTGATAGAAACCTAGCGCCTGCGGATTTTGCTCATTCACATCCAGCTCGGTGACACCCAGTTGTTCGATGGCGAAGCGCAGCAGTTGTTTGCCCACGCCCTGACCAAACACTTCCGGCGCGACAAACAGCATCTCCAGCCGATTTTCTGCCACGCCCAAAAAGCCGACGATAGCGTTCTGCTCATCGCGATAAACGCGCAGCTCAACCATCGGCAAATATTGCTCGCGCACTTGCGGTCGCAAAGCACGAATATCTGACTCTTGCAGAAAATGATGCGTCGCCCGCACCGACGCTTCCCACACCGCGGTAATCGCCGCGAAATCGCTCTTCTGCGCGGGGTAAATTCCTTTCATGGTGTTCTCCTTTATATTTTCGTGTCATATCCGCAAACGCCAATTATTAAGCATTCTGCCTTGATGATAGCGCGATAAATTGTTGCCACATCTCTCCTTTGTTAGAGTGTCGTGAATTTTAGAGGAATGATTTATGCCGCGCGATAATCGCTTGTCTCGCTCGTTGCACGCACTGATTCATCTGGATCGGCACGTAAAACGCGCCACTTCCGAAACGATGGCCAAAATGTTGGGCACCAATCCAGTGGTGGTGCGCAGGATGATGTCTGGCCTGCGTGACAAAGGGTATGTGGTGTCAGAAAAAGGGCACGGTGGCGGATGGGAGCTGCGCGTGGCGTTGTCGGAAATTTCCCTGCTGGATGTTTATCAAGCAATCGGTGCGCCAGCGCTGTTTAGCATTGGCCCCGCTGCGGATCCGTCACCTTGTCTGGTTGAGCATGCTGTTGATGCGCAGCTTGATCAAACACTCAGCGAAGCGGAAGCGATGTTGTTACACCGCTTTAGCCAAATTACCGTTGCTGATATCAGCAATGATTATCTGCAAAAAATGGAAAAAATGGGCCTTCCTTCAGATACCTTCCCCAAATGCAGTGAATAACCGACATTCATCGGTTATTCGGCACATCGGTTAATCCTGTTTTTGTAAGGTGATTTGCGCTTCATGCTTCATGACGTGAGTGGTAATTGCAGCCTGAAAAACTTTAAACATCAATCCATTAATAAATGTTGTGAATGTTAAAGTAACAAATGCGGTCATCAGCCAGTCAACGATCGCCATCCCGCTGTGTAATAAATCAGGGCGATAAATCACCATGCCGACAAATACGACCCAGTGACTCATGCAGTAGAAGCAATGGAACAAGTGGCCTAATAACGCATGTTTTTTCGCGGTCCAGGCGCGTAAACCTGCGAACAGCTCAGTTTGGGTAATTGTCATTGAAATACTGGCTGATGCCAGCGCGATCGCCAGGCATATCGACAGGTTGGTGATTAGTAAGCTACTCATACATCTTCCTTTTCATCTCAAGGTTCATAACCGTTGTATCATTTCATGTAACTAACAATATTACATGATGGGTGTTGCTGCAAGATGTCGCAGGTGCCAACTGGCTGAACAGGATCATATTGGCGAGTTATCGCTATTTATTGGCTTTTCCCCGTCACATAGCCAGCTAGCGGCTTTCTATAATGATTGCCACTTGCCGGATCGACGTCCGGTTTTCATTTCGACATCAGGAGGAAAGAGGGATATGCACGCCGCCTTTATGCAGCAACTGATGATCTGGATTGAGGATAATATTGAGCAGAAACTCATTCTGGAAACCGTGGCGCGCCGCGCCGGGTATTCGCAGTGGCATCTGCAACGACTGTTTCGCAGTTACACCGGCATTGCGCTGGGCACCTACATTCGCGAGCGCAAGCTAACCGCATCGGTGATTACGCTGTTAAACAGCAATATGCCGCTAATGGATATCGCCATTCAATATGGCTTCGACTCGCAGCAAACTTACTGCCGCACATTTCGTCGCATGTTCGATTTGCCGCCTGGCGCATTTCGTCGCAAATATCAGCACAGTCTGCCGAACATTGATGGGCCAGCTAGTCTGCTATTTTTGCATGCGCCGAATCGGCAGGCGGCGTAAAATATTTACCCGGCGTGGAGCCAAACGCGCTGCGAAAAGCGCTGATATAGCTGCTAACGCTATCGAATCCGACCTGCCACGCGACTTGCTGTACGCTATGTCCGGCTGCCAATCCTTCCAATGATTTGAGTAAGCGTGAGACCTGGCGATAACGCGTTAAACTCATGCCCACCGTGCTGGCCCAGTGACGGCTCAGACTTCGCGGACTCAATCCTGCCCAACGTGCGAGTTCTGGCCCGGTGCGCGTATCGGAAGGATCATCCATCAACAGGCGCGCAATTTGGTGAAGTCGCGGTTCTGCCGGCAGCGGTAACGTTAGCGGATGCTCGGTCGATTGATATAACTCATCGAGAAACACCGCGCACAGGCGGTTATAGCGCGCGCTACCCCAATGATCAGGTGACAAGGTTGCCAGTCTTTCTGCCAGCGGTTCCAGCACCGAGGGGCATGAGAGCAACACGGGCCGATCTGGCAGCGGTGCAGTGAGCGTATCGTCAACCAGAACCGTCCAACCCAGCACGCGGCCTGGCCCAACGATCGCATGTTCAAAGTAGGGGGGAATCCAGCCAACCAGCCGCGGTGGATTGGCAAAAATGCCGGATGGCGTTTTCACCGTCATCAAACCTTGTTTTAAACAGAAGAGTTGCCCCGCGGCGTGGCGATGGATGAACGTTTCGCGATCCAGCTGTTTGGATAACGCAGCAGCAATCACTGTCGGCGCATCCGGCTCGAGCAGGCGCTGACGCAGCTCAGCCTGACGCGGATTACCTGAAAAAGTCAGCGTATCGGTTGGGTGGATCAGCATGCCAGGCTCCTCAGTGCGATGAAGGAGCAAATTGGCGGAGATTGATGGGGAAGTAAAGCGTGGGCGCGCTTCGGTTTAGAAACGCGCCGGGTTTTGCGGGTTTAGTTGCCGCTCTCAACCATTCGGTCGTGCGCGACAATCGCCAACAGCAGCTGACTTTGTGCGGCATAAAATCCGAACGGGTCATGCTCAACACAGTGTGCCGTGAACGCAGGTAGCCAACGCCACAACAGCTTTAGCGCCTTGTCGCGCAGAGCCAGGCAGGCGGCTGCATTTGGCCTATTTTCGCTGGCGGCGAAACTTAAATGGCTCAATAACTCCAGGCAAATCGCCAGATGATCCTCCGGCTCACGAAATGCCCGATCGCGCTCTAAACCGGCCTGCAGTAACAAGAGCTGCATCTCATCACAAGCGGCCTGGCTAAAGCGTGCATTATCCTGCTGATAACAGGAAGCATAAGGCAGTGCTGCCTGCTTGGGCGACATCAGGAACAGGCCCGCAAAATCTGCCGCCAGCTCCAGACGCGCATCAGGGCGCAGGTTCAGCGCCGCAATGCTGTTGCGTGACGCTAACACGCCATCCTGTAGCGAAGGCATTGTGGCCAGATGTTCCAGCCACAATGCCACATCCGGACTTTGCAGCTGCGCCAGATGCTGGTTATCCAGTTCGCGGGCAAAGAGTCCGGCGAACCAGCTATACAAACAGGCGTAATGTTGAGGAGTTAAATGTCCTGACATCAGCTGGCACTCGCTTCTTCGGGCTTCAGAATGTAGTCACATTTCGCGATCATCTCAGTGGGACCGTTAAAAGCGCTGACCGGTGCACTATCTCCGAGGTACTTCTCGATATTCACAATCGCAGTGTGGGCGCTGGTCGCCTGTGCCAGCTGCGAGGAACCAATGTCCAGCGTCAGCACGTTAGGGTTACCATATTGGCACAGTGCGCCAATCGTGCCGCCGCGATCGGGGTCGTACCATGCGCCTTCATGGATGCGAATCACGCCAGGCAGATAGCGGTCAGAAACCACCGCACCCGCCAGCACCTGACCACGCGCATTGAAGACGCGCACTACATCGCCGCTGCGAATGCCGCGTGCGCTGGCATCCTGTGGACTGATATAAACCGGCTCTTTGCCCGCCACGCTATATTGCGCCCGCAGCGTCTCTGACTCACACAGTTGCGAATGCAAACGAAAATCGGGATGCACCGACTGCAGATGCAGCGGATAGTGCGCCGATCCCGGCCCGCCGTGTGAGCGCTCAGTTTTTTCAAACCACATCGGATGCCCCTGACAATCGTTGTAGTGCAGATCGGCAATGCTCTTTGAGTAGATTTCGATTAAACCGCTCGGCGTGCCTAAAGGTTCCAGATCGGGATCGTTACGGAACGCCTGATGACGGACAAACAGCTTGGCATCGTCAAATTCGATATAGCCGCTGTCGTTCCAGAACGCGTCAAATGATGGCAAATGCAGGCCGCGTCCTTTGCCTTGCTTAACGCCATCCTGATAGATACGTTTGAGCCAGCCCATCTCGTCCAGCCCTTCGGTGAACGCCTGTTCGCGGTCAAAGCGACGACAAAGATCGCGGAAAATATCGAAGTCGTTACGCGCTTCAAACTGCGGCGGCACAATTTGTTTCATGCCGAGCAGGCCGCGATTGGAGAGGTTGCCGTACTGATCGATGTCATTACGCTCAAACTGCGTGGTGGCAGGCAATACGATATCGGCGAAGCGGCAGGTGGCAGTCCACTGATTATCAATCGACACCACGGTTTCCAGCGTTTGCCAGCCCTCAATGATGCGGTTGGTCTGCTGGTGACGATGGAACGGGTTGGTGCCGGCAAATACGCACATTTTCAGCTGCGGCAAGGTGACTTTTTTACCGTTCCAGTTGATCACTTTGCCGGGTTCCAGCATCGCATCAATGAAGCGCGCGATGGGAATGGGGCTGCTGGCGCCTTTGAAATCGCTGCTGGTGTGGCGCGGCGGCGTCGAGGTCGAGCCGGAAAAACCGCTAAGAATGATGCCGTTACGGGTGGGTGTTCCGGCACCGTTATAATGCCAGCCGAAGCCGAAGCCACCGCCGGGCAAACCGATTTGTCCCAGCATCGCGGCCAACACTACCACCATCCACGCCCACTGCTCGCCGTGTTGCATGCGTTGCACGCACCAGCCAGCAATAATCTGGCTGCGATCGGCTGCCAGTTGGCGTGCCAGATCGCGTATCGTCTGCGCTTCAATTCCGGTCAGGGCGGCTGCCCATTCGGCATCTTTCGGCTGGCCATCGCTTTCACCGGTGAGATAAGGCAGGAACTGCTCAAAGCCGACGCAATAGGTGCTAAGGAATTGGCTGTCGTGCAGTTTTTCGCTGTAGAGTGTGTGAGCCAGCGCCAGCAGGAGCGGCACATCGGTTTGCGGATGCAGCGCCAGGTGCTGCACCTTGTCGCGTCCCAAAAATTCATGGGTGCTGGAGACCACTGGATCAACACTCACCACGCGGATTTCGCCCTGCGCCACCTTCTCTTTTAGCTGCGCGTAGTAGTCGTAAACATCGTGATCCGGGCACCACCAGTTGGCCTGCTGATTTTTCACCATATCGGAACCCCACAGCACGATGGTTTTGCTGTTTTCCAGCACCAGCGGCCAGGAGGTTTGCTGCTCGTATACTTCCATCGAACCGACCACGCGCGGCAGAATCACCTGCGCCGCGCCGGTGGAGTAGTCACCGCCGCTGCCAACGGACGCGCCATGCAGCGCGAGCGCGCGACTCAACATGCCGCCCGCGTTATGGAACATGCCGGTGGATTGCCAGCCGCTGCTGCTCAGCAATGCGCTCGGGCCGTAGGTGGTTTGTACGCGTTCCAGCTCCTGATAGAACAGGTCCAGCGCTTCGTCCCAACTGACACGCACAAAGCGATTATCGCCGCGCTGGCGCGTATCGCTTTGATGACGTTTCCGCAGCCAGTCCACGCGCACCATGGGATAGCGCACGCGCGCGGTGCTGTGAACGTGATCCGGCAAGCCAGCGATGATTTTGCTGGGATAGCGATCCTGCTCGAACGGCGTGGCTTTCACGAAGCGACCCTCAACCACCGTGGCGCGAATCGCGCCCCAATGCGAACCGGTGAGAATCCCGTGTGCAGCCGGTGCTGCAGCCTGCGCCTGACGTGGCACCAGCAGCGAAGGGGTCAACATGCCCAGCGCGCTCAGCCCACCCAACTGCACCAGAAAGCGGCGGCGTGAGTGATTAAATGCATCGTTATTTTTCATGCTCGCTTCCTTAATGTTTCTGATCCGCGCCGCCGGTATCGGAGGCATTTAACTGCAGGTATTTCAGCAAGGTGCGCTCTTCACGCTTATCCAGGCTGGTGAAGCCGATCATGCCGTTGAGGGTGCCGATCCAGCCATTGGCATCAAAGTGCGCTTTATCGGGTGCGCCGTGGCACTGATTACAGGTACCGCTGTAGAGCGCACTGGCGTAAGCCCAAATCGGTTTGCTGTCGTTAACCATGTCGCCTTTCTGCATCCACGCGGTGGTTTGCAGCTTGCTCCATTGGACGTTAGTGGCAGCAACGGTGGTGGTTTCCAGCGTTTTGGCATTCTTCTGCAGGTCATCGCGGATTGAGGAGACGAAGATGCGTTTACCCGGCAGCAGCGATAGCACGCGCTGGCGGCCCTGGGTTTCGCTCCAGCCGGTGATCTGCACTTGCAGCCAGTCGCCATCGCGCTTCAGTACCTTTACTTCTGAAGCGGGCAGCAGTGAACCCGATGGTGCGCCATCGGTTTTGTTGGCAAAGATCGGTTTCATATCGAGCGCGAATAAGGTATCGCCGCTGCTATTGGCGTCAGCGGTTTTACGCATCTCTTCGAACTGTTTACGGAAACCGCTGCTCATATCGGGCAACTGGTGGGTGATGCCTTTGTGGCAATCAATACAGGAACGATTTTCCAGCGCGGCGGCGCTCATCTGGCGAGCGGCTTCGGGCTTCTGGCGCGTGTGATCCATGGCGTCATAGTTATGGCAGCCGCGGCATACTGCGGAATTGCTCTCTTTCATACGCTTCCACTCACGCTCGGCAAGGATTAAGCGCTTGGCTTCAAACTTTTCCGGCGTATCAATCGACCGTGCAATCAGAGCCTGATAGAGATCATTACTCGCTTCCAGCTTGCGCTTTAGCATGCCCGGAATATCGCGCGGGATATGGCAATCACGGCACTCAGCGCGCACGCCTGACGGATTTTTGAAGTGTGTTGACTGCGTATACTCTTTGTAAGGCTGCTGCATGCCGTGGCAGCTAATACAAAACTCAGTCGAACTGGTTAGCTTAATCCCGGTGTGAGGGACCACAATAACGGCCAATCCAATGACCATCCCGACCAGCAGGATCGCCAGCACCGACCAGCGTGCGCTGGGCCGACGTAATCTCTTCCATAGTGTTTTCATTGTTATAACCCTGTTGTTGCAACGGTTTCGCGCGGCAATTTTAGGGATGAGATATGAACAAGGTCAGCGGGTCAGATGAACAGGATGCGGCGGAATATGAACAGTTATGAACAGAAAGACAGGGATGAGCGATGTCGCATCACATAGTGATAGTTGAAGATGATGTGGTCACGCAAACGCGACTGCGCGACTACTTCGTGCAGGAAGGCTATCGTGTTTCGGTGGTCAGCAGCGGCGCGGGATTACGAGAGCAAATGCTGTTGCAGCCGGTGGATATGGTGCTGCTCGACATCAATCTGCCCGGTGAAAACGGGCTACAGCTCACGCGGGCTCTGCGCGAGCGATCGACAGTGGGCATTATTTTGGTGACGGGGCGCAGTGATCAGATTGATCGCATCGTCGGGCTGGAAATGGGCGCCGACGATTATGTCACCAAGCCGCTGGTGTTACGCGAGCTGGTGGTGCGGGTGAAAAACCTGCTGTGGCGCATCGATCTGGCTCGTCCGACGCTGCCGGCGCAGGAAGAGAACTGCTATCAATTTGCCGGTTACAGTCTGAATATTGCGCGCCACACGCTGGAGCATGATGGTGCATTGATCAAACTCACGCGCGCTGAATACGAGATGTTAGTGGCGTTTGTCACCAATCCTGGGCAGATTCTCAGCCGTGAACGGCTGTTGCGCATGCTGACGTCCAGCCGCGTCGATCAGCCGGACACGCGTACCGTCGATGTATTGATTCGCCGTCTGCGCAGCAAATTGCGCAGTGAGCTAATCGTTACCCAGCACGGCGAAGGCTATTTGCTGGCGGCCGAGGTGCGCTGATAGAAGTACACCGGACGAAATCCGGGCGGCGAGAGCGATAACGCCACGCGCGCGCTAGTGCTGTTTTTCGACGTCAAAATCAGAATCGGCGGGCTGATATTATCCGGCACACGTTGTCCTTCCAGCACCCGCACCGCTTGTTCCACCGCTAACTCTCCTTGCCACACCATCTGATCGCTGGCTGCCACCAAAATGCGATCGCGCTTCAATCCACGATAGACCTGATGCGTCAGATAGAATGAAGCAACGTCCAGCGGTGTTGCCCGATTGCGGCCTTCGCCCATCGCCACTTCGGCCGCGATTGCCGTACCCGCAACCAGATTGATATCGGGATAGCGTTCCAGACGATCCTGCAATAAATTGCGCTGCACCTCGATGTCGTTATCACCATAAGCCACATCAACGATTTCAAGCGCACTACCCGCCAACGCCGCACGGAAACCGGCGCTCATCTCCTGGCTACCGCCCGCGTCTATCGGACCCGGCATTAACAGAATGCGCCAGGGTTTGTCGTGATAATGCGTAACCAGATAGTGGCCGGTTTGATAACCCATTTGAAACCAGGGAACGCCAATACGCGTGCGCACCGGGACATCGTGGATGGCATTCACCACCTCAATCAGCGGCGTGTGTCTGGCAAATAGCGCCGCATCAGGAAACTGCGCCACGCTGCTGCCAAGCAAAATGGCATCGGCGCCCCAGCGCTGACACGCTTGCAGTTGGTTCTGCTGCACGCCACCTTGACGATAACCGCCCGCGTCATAAACATTGAGCGCGACACCCAAACGTGCCGCCGCCTTACTCATGCCATAGTTGATCGAGAGCCAATAACCGTCTTTGAGGTTGGGGTAAAGTGCGCACAATTTCCAGGCACGGGATGCCTGTAACGCTGGTAAACCGGCGGCGGGCGTACTGTGATTATCCTGCCAATGCAGCAAGGGCTGCGCCGCGAACAGGGGGGCAGCCAGCAATAACAGCAGCAAAATAAGTGTGCGCATAAATAACCTCAAAAAAAGTGTGGCTAATGCTAGTTGCAATCGCCCGTCCGACTCAACCGTTTTTATCGCGGAATCGCATGGCTAATACTTCCTTAATTCGTCGGCTATGGCTGGCTTTTGCGCTGATGGCATTGCTCACACTGCTGAGCGTTGCCACCGGCTGGCTTAACCTGCGCTTTGTCGGACACGTCGAACAGGCCAACACGCCATCGCTGATCTCAAGCATGAATATGGCGCGCCACCTCAGCGTGGCCAGCGCGAACGCGTTATTTTCCGCCCAACAACTGCTCAGCGCCCGCGATGAACAGGATTGGCAGGCGCAGCGCACGATGCTAAGCCGCCAAAGTAAAAAAATCGTACATCTGCTCAATCAGCTTAGCGCCCAGGGTTTCGATACTCGCGCCATGACGCAGCTGGAAACCGCCATTCGCCAGGATATCATCCAGCAGGGTGATGTGGTGCATCAGCGTCTGCAACTGATGCAGCAGCAGCGCCAGTTGAGTGATGACATCGCCGCTGCCGCGCATCGCATAGCTGATTTGGCGCAGGGTCAGGCGAGCAATGCCGCAACCGCTGCGGGCGCGACCCAGGCGGGCATCTACGATTTAATCGAACAACAGCGCACAGCCGCTGCCGGTGAGGCGCTTGACCGCTTGATTGATGTCGATCTTGAATACCTCAATCAGATGGGCGAATTGCGCCTTACCGCGCTGCGTGTCGAACAGATAGTGATGACGCTGAAGCGCTATAACGGTGCCGTTGAGCCGGTCATCGCGCCCCTCGCGGAGTTGGTTCAGGTGCTGCATCGTCGCCAGCAGCGGGTCGAAGATCCGCGTATTCGTGATGAGATCGGCCAGGCGCAAAGGGTAGTGGAGCGCTATAAAACATTGCTAACGATGTGTGATGAGCAGCAGCACTTACACGCACGGTTACAGAGATTAGCGCAGCAGAACCTCACATCATTCAGCCAGTTTAGTGCCGAAATGGGACGTCAGGTCAGTGAGGTTGAACAGCGTAATGCTGACGCGCTGAGTCAGGTGAATCGTGCGCGTGTGCTCGGCACGCTGGCGTTGGCGTTGCTGGGAATCACGGCGTTGCTGAGCTTGTCGCTGGTATTGTGGCGGCTGGTTTATCGCTCCATTTCGCTGCCGCTGGCGCGGCAAACTGATGCGCTGCAACGTCTACTTGAAGGTGATCTCGATTCGCCTTTTCCTGCCAGTGAAAATGCCCGTGAACTCAATACCATTAGCCGCCTGATGGAAGCGTTTCGCACCAATGTTCGCGCGCTGCAATATCAACAACAGCATCTGGCGCAGTTAGTGAAAACGCGAACTGAAGCTTTGCAGGCGCTGGTGATTGAACATCATCAGGCCCGCGCCGATGCCGAGCAGGCCAACCGCGCAAAATCGGCGTTTCTGGCGGCGATGAGCCATGAAATCCGCACCCCGCTGCACGGCATTCTCGGCACCGCGCAGCTACTCGCCGATCAATCGTTAAGCGCCAGCGATCGGCGCTATGTGCAGGCCATCAACGATTGCGGCGAAACATTGCTGTTTATCCTCAATGACATTCTCGACTATTCGGCGATCGAAGCCAGTCCGCAAAACATCACCTTGCATCATGCGCCGTTTGAACCCCGCCGGTTGCTCGATAGCGTCGCTCAATTGATGAGCGGGCGGGCGCACAGCAAAGGTTTACGATTAAAAACCGAAGTGGATGCAGGCATTCCTCGTTGGCTGCAGGGCGATGTACATCGCTTACGTCAGATAGTGATGAACTTGTTGATAAATGCGCTCAGATTTACTGAAAAAGGGGAGATTGTGCTGCGCATTAACAGTAACGCGTCTGAGTGGTTTATTGAGGTGGAAGATGGCGGCTGCGGTATTGCGGCTGACCAACAGGAAGCGATTTTCTCGCCTTTCGTGCAGTTATATCCCGGCAAAGGCGGTACGGGTTTGGGGCTTGCAATCTGTCGCGGTCTGGCGCAGGCGATGCAGGGCACGTTAACGGTGAGCAGTCAGCCGCAGGTTGGCAGCTGTTTCCGCCTGACCTTACCGCTGGTCAACGCTGCGCCCATAACGTTATCGTCCGATGTGGTGCCCGCTGATCTTGCCCATTTGCACGTGCTGGTTATCGAAGACAATCCACTGACGCAGCACATCACGGCGGAAATGCTGTTGCGCAAGGGCGCGCAGGTGAGCATTGCGGGCAGCGCGCAAGCGGCGCTGGCACTGCAGGCACAGGGTAAAGAGATCGATTGTGCGCTGGTGGATTTTGCCTTACCCGATGCGGATGGCGTACAGCTGGCAAAAACATTGGCCGCAGATTATCCCGCTATGCGGCGCATAGGTTTCAGTGCCAGCGTTTCAGATGAAATGCAGCAACATGTGGGCAGTTTGTTCTGCGGCATCATCCAGAAACCGCTACAGGGCGAAACATTATGTCGGCAAATTTTGCGCTTCCTGGCGGCAACTCCGGCGATGGACATTAATGAAGCGCAGTTGCAGCAGGATTTCGCCGCCCTGGGCGCTGACACACTTCGTGGCTGGCTAATGTTGTTCCGCCAGCATGCGATGCCTTTGCTGGATGACATTGAGGCTGCTGGAGATGACGAAACGGTGACGCGGCTGGCGCATCAGTTGAAAAGCAGCTGCGGTAGTCTGGCGATGCAAACCGCTTATCAGGCCTGTGCGCGGCTGGAGAAGCATCCGCAGGCGGATATTCCGTTAAGGGCGATTATTGAGCGTGGGGTAATGCAGGTGGACAGTGTTATCTCTGCGCAAGTTGTTCGTTAAAACCGAACAACGCCTACAACCTCATCAACAGCGACTACAGTTAACATATCCACCTACCGTCACTAAGCCACTGACACCATGAGCCTTTCTCTGATGCATTACCTTCACGCGCGCCTGCGTTTGCTGATTTCGATTGTGGCTGGCGTGGCCTGTTATTTTTTCCTGCCTGCGCAGCTGGGTATGTTGCAGCGTCTGCTGATTGGCTGGAACGTGCTGGCATGGCTCTATCTCGGTTTTCTGTGGCTGCGCATGTTGCGCACTGAGGCAAAAGACATTCCGCATATTGCAAAAATCGAAGACGAAAGCGCAACGATAGTGCTAAGTATGGTGACGCTCACCTGCATGGTCAGCATTCTGGCGATTCTGCTGGAACTCACCACGCTCAAGAGCCTGACGGGCACGCCGCGCGTTCTGCATCTGCTGCTAACGGCTGCAACTCTGGTGGTGTCATGGGCGCTGCTTCCTACTTCATTTGCCATGCATTACGCGCATCATCACTATCTGCGGCGCAGTAAAGACGTCACGCCAATGATCTTTCCCGAAAAGCCCGAACAGCCGGGATACTGGGATTTCCTTTACTTTTCTTTCACCATTGCCGTGGCTTCGCAAACCGCCGATGTGGCAACGGGCACCACAGATATGCGGCAAATAGCCCTGCTGCAGTCAGTGATTTCGTTCGTGTTCAATCTGGCAATTTTAGGATTGTCGGTGAATGTGGGGGCGGGATTGCTGAGTTAGCGGTGTAGAACGTGAAAGTGGCGGAAGATCACAGGAGTCGAACCTGCCCGGGACCGCTGGCGGCCCCAACCGGATTTGAAATCCGGCCGCCTCACCGGAGACGACGATCTTCCTCTGAAGATGCCGCAGGAGTATAGCGATAATCGCGGCTGAATTCTTGATCTCAGGCGTGCGTCACAGCACATTTTCACCGTGAAGCTGCCGATACTCTTTGGGTGTATTGGCATAACTTTTCTTAAATACCGAATAGAAATATTGCAGCGAAGGGTAACCACACATTTGTGATATCTCATTGATACTTAATGAAGAACATGCCAGCAGCTCGCGCGCCTTCTCCAGTTTTTCTCGGTGAATCATGGCGTGAATGGTGTCGCCGGTTTCATCGCGGAAGCGTTTTTCCAGATTTGATCGCGAGATGCCGATGGCATCCAGCACCTGTTCAACCTTAATACCTTTGCAAGCGTTAAAGCGAATGTAATGCATCGCCTGAATGACCGCAGGATCGTGCAAAGAGCGGAAATCGGTGGATAGGCGCGCAATCACTTTCACCGGTGGCACCAGAATACGCTGCAGTTGCAGAGGCTGATTATCCAATAGGCGATGCAGCAATTTTGCGGCCTGATAACCCATCTGGCGCGAACCCTGCGCCACGGACGAAAGCGCCACGCGCGACAGATACCGCGTCAGTTCCTCGTTATCGATACCGATTACCGTGAGCTTCTCAGGCACCGGAATCTTGAGATACTCGCAGGCCTGCAGAAGATGGCGCGCACGGGCATCAGTGACGGCGATGATGCCGGTTTGCTGCGGCAGGGTTTGCAGCCAGTCTGCCAGGCGGTTTTGGGCGTGCTGCCAGTTTTCCGGAGCCGTTTCCATGCCCTGATAGACCACGCCTTGATAACGCTCGCGCGCCACCAGCTGGCGGAATGCATGCTCACGCTCCTGCGCCCAGCGTTTGCCGCTGGCTGCGGGCAAGCCATAGAAAGCAAAGCGGTTGACGCCTTTCTCTTTCAAATGCAAAAAGGCGCTCTCGACCAATGCGGCGTTATCGGTGGCGATGTAATGCACGGGCGGATAGTCCTGCGGCTGATGATACGATCCGCCTACGCCGACGATCGGCACCGACACGTTAGCCAGCAGTTTTTCAATCGAGGGATCGTCGTAATCCGCGATAACGCCATCACCCAGCCATTCTCGGATGTTGTCGATGCGGCAACGAAAATCCTCTTCAATGAAGATATCCCAATCCGTTTGCGACGCTTGTAAATATTCACCGACACCTTCAACCACCTGGCGGTCATAGACCTTATTGGCGTTGAACAGCAACGTAATGCGAAAGCGTTTTTCATGCATCGTGGCGCACTCTCCTAAATCGACAGCACCTTGCATAGCATGGCACGACGGACAGCAGAAAGAATTTGCGCCACAGTGTGATCCCCCACGCGATTACACTCGACGCCGTGTCGCGGTATCCATCCACACCGCCAGCAGCAGAATGGCGCCCTTCACGATGTACTGCCAGAAGGTCGGGACATCCATCATGCTCATGCCGTTATCCAGGGAAGCCATAATAAAGGCGCCGATTACCGCGCCTGCCACTGAGCCCACGCCGCCCGCCAGACTGGTACCGCCAATTACACAGGCGGCGATGGCATCCAGCTCGGCAATATTGCCTGCCGAAGGCGAACCCGCGCCAAGGCGTGAACTCAGAATCAGACCCGCAATCGCCACCATCACGCCATTAATGGCAAACACAGCCAGCTTGGTGCGGGCCACATTAATGCCCGAAAGGCGCGCGGCGTCCAGGTTGCCACCGATGGCATAAATCCGGCGGCCAAAGGCAGTGCGGGTTGCCATAAACATACCGCCGAGCAACAACAGCGCCAGCAGCAAGACGGGCGTTGGTACACCGCGATAATCGTTGAGCAGCCAAATCGCCCCTAATACCAGCACGGCGGTGATAACCTGGCGTGCAAGCGTCCCGCTGACGGACGTTTGTGCCAGGCCAAGATGTTGGCGACGCAGACGTAAACGCCATTGCCAGAGGATAAACAGCGCCAGACCAGCAAAGCCGAAGCCAAAACCGATCCCGCCAGGCAGATAACTTTGCCCTATTTGCGACATCGCCGGGCTGGTCGGCGCTACCGTGGTGCCATCGGTGATGCCGACCAGAATGCCACGAAACGCCAGCATCCCCGCCAGCGTGACAATAAACGACGGGACCTTGCGATAGGCCACCCACCAGCCGTTCCAGGTGCCAAGCAGTAAGCCCATCACCAGCGTCACGACGATGGTGAGCGGCAAAGGCCAACCGAGCCAGACGTCAAAGATGGCCGCGGCGCCACCGAGCAATCCCATCATTGACCCCACCGAGAGATCGATCTCTGCAGAGATAATGACAAACACCATACCGACCGCGAGAATGCCGGTGATGGCGGTCTGGCGCAGCAGGTTGGAGACATTACGTGCGCTAAGCCAGGCACCGTCGGTGGTCCAGGTGAAAAACAGGGCAATCAGGACAATCGCACCCAGCATCACCAGCACCTGTAAATCCGGTAGCGAGAATTTACCTGGCGCACCTTTACCCGGCGTGGTGAGGCCGCGTTGCGTACTTTCGGTTTTAAGCATAGTGTTCACTCCGCAGGGCGGCTTCCATCACCTGCTCCTGAGTCAGGTTATCGTTAATCAGATCGGCTTTGATTTTTCCTTCATGCATCACCAAAACCCGATCGCTCAGGCCCAATACTTCGGGCAGCTCGGACGAAATGACAATCACGGCGATCCCTTGCTGCACGAGCGAATTGATCAGCAGATAGATTTCCTGGCGTGCGCCCACATCAATGCCGCGCGTGGGCTCATCAAGAATTAAGATTTTTGGATTGAGCAGCAGACATTTGGCGAGGATCGCCTTTTGCTGGTTGCCACCGCTCAGACGACCAATCGGCAGCTCCGCTGACGAGGTTTTCACCCGCAGGCGCGCAATGGCCTGGTTAATCGCCTGTTGCTCCTGCGCTTCATCCAGCAGGGAAAGCCGGGGAGAGAATTGATCCAGCGCGGCCAGCGTGATGTTTTTGCCCACGCCCATCAGCGGTACGATGCCATCTTTTTTGCGATCTTCCGGCACCATCGCGATGCCATGGGCGATGGCGGCGCGACAATCATTAATGCGGACTTTCTTGCCATTAATCTGAATATCGCCCTGCCAGCGACCGGGCCAAACGCCAAACAGGCACTGTACGGTTTCGGTTCGACCGGCACCGACCAGCCCGGCAATCCCCAGGATTTCGCCACGCTTCAGGCTGAAGGAGACGTTATCCACCCGGCGGATATGACGGTTAATAGGATGCCAGGCGGTAAGGTTGTCTACCTGCAACACGGTTTCGCCAATCTCGTGTGGGCTATGCGGATAGAGCGCAGTCAGCTCGCGCCCAACCATCATGGTGATGATGTCATCTTCACTCAGTCCGGCGGCCGGGCGTGTCGCGATATGCTGACCGTCGCGGATCACGCAGATGATGTCTGAAATCGCTTTTACCTCGTTGAGTTTGTGGGAGATGTAGATGCAGGCGATGCCGTGCTCGCGCAGGTTTTTGATAATGCTGAGCAGCACCTCGGTTTCCTGTTCGGTGAGCGAAGAGGTCGGTTCGTCAAGGATCAGCAGGCGCACCTGTTTATTCAGCGCGCGCGCAATCTCCACCAGTTGTTGCTGGCCTAATCCCAGCTCACCGACGCGCGTATCCGGGGAAACAGGCAATTTCACCCGCTCCAGCAACTGCTGACAGCGCAGCGTCATGGTTTCGTCATCCACCAAGCCGAAACGTCCCAACTCAGCCCCAAGGAAAATGTTCTCCATCACCGTCAGCTGTCGCACCAACGCCAGCTCCTGATGGATAATCACGATCCCTTTGCGTTCGGTATCTCGGATGGTTTGCGCCTGAATCTCGTCGCCCGCAAAATGGATACGGCCTTCGAAGTCACCGTGCGGATAAAGCCCGCACAGGATCTTCATCAGTGTCGATTTCCCCGAGCCGTTTTCGCCGCACAGCGACATCACTTCACCGGCTTCCAGCTGCAGGCTAACGTCATCCAGTGCCTTCACCGCGCCGAAGCGTTTGGTGATATGGTTCATTTCCAGCAACATCGACATCTCTCCTTTGCGGGCTCGCGCCTTAGAGTTCGCTCTGCTTGTGGAAGCCGTCTTTCACTACCGTGCTTTCGATATTGTCTTTGTTCACGGGAATAGGATTTAGCAGGCGCGATGGCACATCTTTCAGGCCATTATTCAGCTTGCTGTTGCTGGCAGGATGCTTATCGTCACCGAGTTCCACCGCGATTTTGGCCGCTTCGGTAGCCAGCTCGGTGATGGGTTTGTAGACCGTCATGGTTTGCGTGCCGTTCATGATGCGTTTGATGGCGGCGAGATCGGCATCCTGACCGGAGATCGCGACTTTGCCCGACAGTCCCTGCGCACTTAATGCCTGAATTGCACCACCTGCGGTGGCATCATTCGACGCCACAACGGCATCAATGTGGTTACTGTTGGCGGTTAAGGCGTTTTCCATTATTTTCAGCGCATTTTCCGGCAGCCAGGCATCAACCCATTGATCGCCGACCACTTTAATACTGCCATTATCAATATAAGGTTTTAACACTTTCATCTGACCGGCACGGAACAGGCGCGCATTATTATCCACCGGCGAGCCGCCCATCAGGAAGTAATTACCTTTTGGTACTTGCTTCACAATACTTTCGGCCTGTAATTCACCCACTTTTTCATTATCGAATGAGATATAAAAATCAATGTCGGCATTATTAATCATGCGGTCATACGCCAGCACTTTAATGCCTTCACGTTTCGCTTCCGCAACCACATTACTTAAAACCTGGCCGTTATAAGGGATGATGACCAATACATCGACGCCGCGATTGATCATATTTTCAATTTGCGACATCTGCGTTTCTTCGTTGCCGTTAGCGGATTGCACAAACACTTTTGCACCCAGGGATTCGGCTTGTTTAACAAAGATATCGCGATCTTTTTGCCAACGTTCCAGACGTAAATCATCAATGGCCATGCCGATTTTGATTTCTTTGGCGCTACCCGTGTGACTAAACAGGGCCATAGCCGCGCAGGCGGCCAACAGTGATTGTTTCATATTCATGGTGTTAATCCTGTAGGTAGAGGCTGTTGTCGTTGTAAGGCTTATAACCAGGCCGATGAATTGTTGCCCTGAGTTTCAGGCAACATCAATTACTGATTTTTATCCGGCTATTACGTTTTTTAGTTTATTTATGTTTTTATGAGCGCGATCGATATTTGAACGCTTTCAGAAAAAGTGAGAGTGAGAGGGTTCGATGAAAATAACGACATTATTTTGCGAGCTGGCGCACAAATAATAATTATCTTACGGTGAGTGTTAAATATCGTAATTGAGCAGCAGTAAATTACATCATCACAATAACGGCTCAAAGCTGACCATTCGGGTCCTCTTGCTAAGGAGCTAACTATGCACGCCTATTTCGACCAGCTTGAACGCGTTCGTTTTGAAGGAAGTAATACCCGCAATCCTTTGGCGTTTCGTCATTACAACCCGGACGAAGTGATTCTCGGTAAAACCATGGCGGAGCATCTGCGCTTTGCGGCCTGTTACTGGCACACCTTCTGCTGGAATGGCGCGGATATGTTCGGCGTTGGGGCGTTTGATCGTCCGTGGCAGAAGCCGGGTGATGCACTTGAACTGGCGAAGCAAAAGGCCGACGTTGCTTTTGAGTTCTTTCATAAACTGAATGTGCCTTACTACTGTTTCCATGATGTGGATGTCTCACCGGAAGGCGATTCGTTGAAAAGCTATCGCGAAAACTTTGCCGTGATGACGGATAAGTTGCTGGAAAAACAGCAGGAAACCGGCGTGAAACTGCTGTGGGGAACCGCGAACTGCTTTACCCATCCGCGTTACGGTGCGGGTGCGGCAACCAATCCAGATCCGGAAATTTTTGCCTGGGCCGCCAGCCAGGTGTGCAGCGCCATGCAGGCCACGAAAACCCTTGGCGGCGAGAACTATGTGCTGTGGGGCGGGCGTGAAGGTTATGAAACCCTGCTGAATACTGACCTGCGCCAGGAGCGCGAGCAGATTGGCCGGTTTATGCAGATGGTGGTGGAGCACAAACATAAGATCGGTTTCCACGGCATGCTGCTGATTGAACCCAAGCCACAGGAACCGACAAAACATCAGTATGACTATGATGTCGCGACAGTTTATGGCTTCCTGAAGCAATTCGGGTTGGAGAAAGAGATCAAAGTAAATGTGGAAGCCAACCACGCGACGCTGGCCGGGCACTCATTCCATCATGAAATCGCAACCGCCATCGCGCTGGGGATATTTGGCTCGGTGGATACTAACCGCGGCGATATGCAGTGTGGCTGGGATACCGACCAGTTCCCGGTCAGCGTTGAAGAGAATGCGCTAGTGCTGTACGAAATTATCAAAGCGGGCGGATTCACCACCGGCGGCTTAAACTTTGATGCCAAAGTGCGTCGTCAGAGCACGGATAAATATGACTTGTTCTACGGCCATATCGGCGCGATGGATACCATGGCGCTGGCGTTAAAAGTCGCGGCACGCATGGTGGCGGATGGTGAGCTGGATAAGCGTGTGGCACAGCGTTACAGCGGCTGGAACGGCGAGTTCGGACAGCAGATCCTGAAGGGGGAATTTTCCCTCGCCGCGCTGGCGGAACAGGCGCAGCAACAGCAATTTGATCCACAGCATCGCAGTGGACGCCAGGAGCAGCTGGAGAATCTGGTGAATCACTACTTGTTTGATTTTTAACTTTTCAGGAGCGCAGCATGGTTATCGGCATCGATTTAGGCACCTCCGGCGTGAAAGTGGCACTGCTGGATGCACACGGCAAAGTGATCGCAGTGGAGAGTGCGCCGCTGGAGGTGTCGCGGCCGCAGCCGTTATGGAGTGAGCAAGATGCCGAAAGCTGGTGGCAAGCGACGGATCAAGCCATGCAGGCGCTGGCGCAGCAGCACGACCTGCGCGGCGTTAAGGCGATTGGACTGAGCGGGCAGATGCACGGTGCCACTTTACTGGATGGCGATAATCAGGTGCTGCGTCCGGCGATTTTGTGGAATGACGGGCGCAGTGGTGAGCAGTGTCAGGAACTGGAAAAGCGCGTGCCGGATGCGCGTCGCATCACGGGTAACTTGATGATGCCCGGCTTCACCGCGCCTAAGCTGCTATGGGTGAAACAGCATGAACCGCAGGTGTTTGCTCAGGTGGCTAAAGTATTGTTACCCAAAGATTATCTGCGCTTTCGTATGAGTGGAGATTTTGCCAGCGATATGTCGGACGCGGCGGGAACGATGTGGCTGGATGTGGCGCAGCGCGACTGGAGTGAGGAGATGCTCAACGCCTGCGATTTGCAGCGTAGCCAGATGCCGCAACTGTTTGAGGGCAATCAGGTTACCGGTACTTTGTTGCCGGATGTCGCTGCACGATGGGGCATGCAAACGGTGCCGCTGGTGGCGGGCGGCGGCGATAACGCGGCGGGCGCGGTAGGCGTTGGCATGGTTGAGCCGGGACAAGGCATGCTGTCGCTCGGTACGTCAGGCGTCTATTTCCTGGTGAGCGACGGCTATCTCAGTAATCCCCAGCGTGCGGTGCACAGTTTCTGTCACGCGCTGCCGCAACGCTGGCATTTGATGTCGGTGATTTTGAGCGCGGCTTCCTGCCTCGATTGGGCGGCGGCGCTGACCGGTTGTGAGGATGTGCCGCAGCTGCTGAGTGAGGCGGAGAAAGCGCGCAGCGATGTGCCGTCAGTGTGGTTCCTGCCTTATCTTTCTGGCGAGCGCACACCGCATAACAATCCGCAGGCGCAGGGTGCGTTCTTTGGTTTGACGCATCAGCATGGCCGACCAGAGCTGGCGCGCGCGGTGCTGCAAGGCGTGGGCTTTGCGCTGGCTGAAGGTATGGACGCGGTGCATGAGTGCGGCGTGCAGCCGAAAACCGTGATGCTGATTGGCGGCGGTGCGCGAAGTGCGTACTGGCGGCAGATGCTGGCCGATATCAGCGGACACACGCTGGATTATTGTCACGGCGGCGAGGTTGGCCCGGCGCTGGGTGCGGCGAGACTGGCGCAGTTGGCGATTGATGCCGATAGCCGTTGGCCCGCGCTGGAATTGGCGCAGCGGCATCAGCCGGACGCGGCACGACATCAAGCCTATCAGCCGCAGCGTGAAGTGTTTGCACGCTTGTATCAGCAGTTACAGCCGTTGATGTCTTGATGATGGCTGGATTTGGCAGGATGTGAGGTTTTTTGTCAGGTATGATGTGCGAGCCATGTCAGATTGTTTGGCCTGATTTGGTCGCCATTCATGCCGCCCTGGCCGAACGTCGCACCCATCCCACGGAGCCCACCATGCCACAACACGTCTTCTTCCTTGTCCTTCCCGGCGTGATGGCGCTCGATCTCACCGGCCCCGCTGAAACCCTGCAACTGGCTGACGGCCACTTTGCGCTGCACTACATCGGCCCGCAGCCGAGCGTGCTGTGCTCCACCGGCATGACCATCGCTGACATCGCGCCGTTACCCGCACAACTGCCCGGAAACAGCCTGCTGGTGGTGCCCGGCGTGTACGATTCTCGCGTCTGTTTCGACACCGAACCGGCAGCGATGGCGCGTGACTGGCTGCGCCAGCAGCAATCGGCGATTAACGAGCAGCGCATCACGCTGGTGTGCATCTGTTCCGGGGCTCTTCTTTCGGCACAGGCGGGATTATTGGATGGCATACATTGCACCACGCATCACGATGTCTTATCGCGGCTGAAAGCGGCAGCACCGGCGGCATTAGTGAAAGATAACCGTGTTTTCGTCGAAGATAGCGGTATCTGGACCAGCGCGGGCATTACCGCTGGCATTGACCTGGCGTTGCATTTGATTAATCGGCTGTGCGGTGCGCCGCAGGCTTTGAAGGTGGCACGCGAAATGGTGGTGTGGTTCCGCCGTTCCGGCGACGATCCGCAGCTGTCGCCGTGGCTACGCTATCGCAACCACATGCATCCAGCGATTCACCGCGCGCAGGATGTAATGATCGCCCATCCCGAACACGACTGGTCGCTGAGCGCGCTGGCCGAGCGGGCGCACGTCAGCGAACGCCATCTGACTCGCTTGTTCCGCCAGCATCTGGGCATCAGCGTGCGCGAGTACCACGAACAGCTGCGCTTAGTGATTGCACGCCAACGTCAGCAACAGGGTGAAGCGGCGGAGAAAGCGGCGCTGGCGGCCGGATTCTCCTCGGCGCGCCAGCTGCGACGCGCACATCAGCGCTGGGACGATCAGCTTACCAGATGACGTTTATCCACGCGTTTTAGCAGTATCGCCAGCAGCAGGCTACCCAATAGCGTTACGCCCATTACCCACGGTAAATCGAGCCAGGGCCGCGACATGTCATCGTAATGATTGGTGCGTAGAAAGTGGATGAACAGCGCGTGAAAGCCGTAGATCGGTAGCGAGTAATGAGAAATGGTGGCGAGAATCGGCAGCGCACGCTGATTAAGCGTATTTTTGAACAAGATCAACAGGCTGATAGCAGCGATAAACACCAGCGGCCCGCAATAGAGATACCAGGTATCGTTGAACGCGCCGTTGATTTTCAGCATCTGCTTGGTGCCGAGCGCAATGCCAAGCACACAGGCGAGAAAGCCCAATCCCGCCAGCCAGCTCACGCTACGCCTGTCAGTTTCCATGCAGCCAATCGCACGTCCGAGCAGTGCATACAACAAATAGTAAATGCTGTCGCCGCTAACATACAGGTTCACCGGCAGCCAGTGGAATGGCCCGAGCGATTGGCTCACGGTATTTGGATTCGCCAGCACCGCCAGCACGATTACCAGCATGGCCACATAACGCGGTGCCACGCTTTTTACCTGAATCAGCGGTGATAACAGATAGATGCCGATGATGGCGAAGAAGAACCACAGGTGGTAAAACACCGGTTTTTGCAGCAGCTTGAGCAACGTTCGCCCTTCGCTGATCGGCGTTAGCCAGGTGATATACGCCAGCGCCACCCCGCTATAGAACAGCAGGCACAGCACGATGCGCAGCAGATGACGCCCTTGGGCGCTGCGTTCACCGAAAAACAGGTAACCTGAGATCATAAAGAACAGCGGAACGCAGACGCGTGACGCCGAGTTTAGCAGGTTCGCCACATCCCAGCTCATACCCGATGCAGCCATTGGTCCGGTGATATACCAGGTCGTGGTGTGGATGACGATCACCATCAGGCAGGCAACCGCACGTAAGTTGTCGATCCAGTAAATTTTTTGCTGCATGGCGTCCTCTTGCATTAGCTGCGAAGAAGGGTAGCCAGTGAGCGGCACGGCAACAACCTTTTGCGTTGGAATTCAGATCGCTCTGATGTTTGGTACAGGATTCAGTTACCGCACATGCCGTAGCGGCGCGATTCATCGCGCAATAAATTGCGCCGCTACGATGTGTGCGTCTTGATATATCGGTGTTTTGCCATGACGGACTTTAATCACGCACCAAAAACTTCTCGATCACCGCTTCGTCCGGTTCCACGCCGAGGCCTGGCTCGCTTGGCAGCCACGCGTAACCGTCGGCGATGCGCACCGGATTTTTCGCCAGCGAGCGGCTGATTTCGCCCGGCTCGACGCAATACTCCATCACCAATGCATTCTCAATTGCACACAGGAAATGCAGCGAGGCGGCGGTATTGATGTCGGTAGTGAAGTTGTGATTGCACACCTTGCGTCCGCGGCTGTGCGCGTAGCTGGCAATCTCCATCGCCTGAGTGAAGCCGGTGCGTGTCAGATCAATCTGCACTATGTCGATGCCGCCTTCATCAATCAGGCGCTGGAAGCCGACGACGGAACACTCTTGCTCTCCGGCGGCGATATGCTGCTGGCAGGCGGCGGAAACCTGGCCGTAACCGGCGTAGTTATCGGGATGCAGCGGCTCTTCGATCCAGAACAGATTGAGATGCTCGTAACGCTGACTGCGTCGAACGGTGGTTTTGGCGTCCCACACATGGCCGACATCCAGCATCAGATCCACGTTATCGCCCATCGCTTTACGCAGTGCTTCGAGATAGCGCAGATCCAGCGCTTCGTCGGTGCCAAACGGCTCCCAGCCAAACTTCACGCCGCTATGGCCGGTATCAATGGCGTGTTGCGCGCGAGCAACGGTCTCTTCCACGCTGAACTGAAACATGTTGGAGGAGTAAACGCGCATCTTGTCGCGCAGCGCGCCGCCCAGTAGTTCCACAATCGGCTTGCCGAGCGCTTTGCCTTTGATGTCCCATAACGCAATGTCGATACCGGCCATCGCCTGCAATACCGCGCCGCTGCGTCCGTAATAGATCGTGGCGCGGTGCATTTTCTTCCACAAACGGCCAGTTTCCAGCGGATTTTCGCCCATCAGCAGCGATTTGAGGCCAGTGACCATGGTGTGCGAATAGGGCGCTTCGATAATGGCTTTGGTGACATACGGGCTGCCATCCACTTCGCCCCAGCCGATGATGCCGGCATCGGTGGTGATTTTGATCAGCAGCGCATCCTGAGAACTGTCGGTGCGCTGCTCAATAACGGGCAGGCGCAGGTAAAACGCCTCAACGTTGATGATTTTCATGGTGTTTTCCCTGGTGTAAAGGCAATTCAAAAATTAGCCGAGAGCGGAACGGTGCTGTCGGCGCTGTGTTATCAGGGTTTCGTAATCCACGTCCAGCGCTTGAATGCGGATGTGGTTCTCAACCTCGTCGGTCATTTTGGCGATGTCGCCATCGGCAAAGACATTAATCAGCCGCTGGTGCTCCTCAATGATGTCGCTCATTGATTTGCCCATGGTGGAAAGGCCGAAAATCACCGTCAGCTGACGGGCAATCGACTCCCACAAATTGCTCAGCACCGGGTTGAGCGCAAAGCTGCACAGCGTGCGGTGGAAATCGGTATCGGCGGAGGCAAAGCCGTAAACATCGTCGTTTTGCATCATCGCCTGCATCTGCGCCACGCCTTGATAGAGCTGATTAAGCTGCTCGGTGCTGTTGCGGCCAGCCTCAATCGCGCGGCGACAGGCCAGGGTCTCCAGCGGGATGCGCACATCGATAATCTGCTCCAGCCGCTGATGGGAAATCTCCATCAGGCGGATGCCTTTATACGGCTCGCTGGTGACAATGCCCTGGCTCTCCAGAATGCGCAGCGCTTCACGAATGGGGACGCGGCTCATGCCGAGTTTGGCCACCAACTCCGGTTCAGCAATGCGATCGCCGGGCAGGATCAGGCCGCGTGAGGCGGCGCTGAGAATCGCATCCACCGCGTGATCGACCAGCGTGCGCGGACGCGCCGCATTCCAGCTGTGATCCGTCACCGTTTCCTGCGCCAGTGGGGCGCTGTTTTTACGCGTTGCGCTAGAAGGTTTTCCTGCCATGTTGTTTGTCCTGTTTAAACCTGTCGGGTCACGAACTGACCGAAGCCGGGCTCAACCTGCATCTGGTCATCCTGGAATACCGTGACGCCACGAATCATTGTGCGCACCACTTTACCCTGACAGCGCATCCCTTCAAATGCGCTCCACTTGCCAAGTCCCTGGAAATTTGCGCCGCTCACCGTCCAGCGCTGGCTGGCGTCGTAGAACACTAAATCGGCGTCAAAGCCGGGTGCAATCGCTCCTTTTTTGCCCCACAGCTGGAAAGCTTTGGCCGGGCCACTGGCGGTCATGCGCGCAAACTCGCTGAGCGCCACGCCGCGCTCGATATGGGCCGCGCTGAAGAACATCGGGCTGAGCGTTTCAACGCCGGTCAGGCCCATGCCGGCATCCCAGATGCTGGCTTCACCCGCCTGTTTTTGTGCGGGCGTGTAGGGGCAATGGTCGGAGGCGATCATGTCGACATCGCCGCGCAGCAGCACCTGCCACAGCGCATCCACCACTGGACGCGGGCGGATCGGCGGGCCGCAGCGCGCGTTAGGGCCGATGCGCACCAAATCGTCTTCGTCGAGCAGTAAATAGTGCGGGCAGGTTTCGAAGCTGGCACGCACGCGGTTTTTGGCAGCAACGATGGTTTCCGCCGCGCGCGCCGAACTCACATGCACGATATGGCAGCGTGCGCCGGTCTCTTCGGCGATGGCTAACACGCGTCCCACCGCTTCAATCTCTGCGATTTCCGGTCCTGCCTGCGCGTGAGCGCGGGTATCTTTGCGTCCGGCACGGCGCAGTTCACTACCGGCACCGATCAAAATGTCGTGATTCTCGGCGTGTACGCCAATCAGCCCGTCGAAGGTTGCCAGCTCACGCATCGCGCGCAGCAGGCCGTCATCATCGAGGCGCGGTAAACCTTTCTCGTCGGTGGCTTCACCGTTAGGCGCGCCGCTGCACAGGAAGGCTTTGAACGCCAGCGCACCGGCCTGATCCAGCGCCGCCAGTTCATGCAGGTTGCGGCCATCCAGCCCGGCCCACATGGCGTAATCCACCGAACAGTTGTCAGCCAGCCAGCTTTTTTTGGCGCTGAAGTTAGCCAGCGATGTTGCCGGTGGCAGTGAATGCGGCATCTCGACGATGGTGGTGACGCCGTGCGCCGCCGCACCGCGCGTGCCTTCACGCAGCTCCTGTTCGGGGAAATCGTGTGAGCCGGTGAAATGGGTATGCACATCAATGGCGCCGGGCACGATGATCAAGCCATGCGCATCGATCACCTCGTCAACGCCGTCGGTAAGTGCGCCCGGCGTCAACAAGCCACTGATTTTGCCGTTTTCCAGTAACAGATCGGCGGGGGCCGCGCCGTTTTCGCTGACTACCAAGCCGTTAATAATTAATTGTTTCATCACTCTGCTCCTGCCTGCGTCACCAGCGCCGTATAGGGCAACGGCTGTGAAGGATCGAGCCAACCGATAGCGCCCAATAGCTGGCTGAAATGTTCAAACTCAGCGCGTGGAATCACGCTGTCTGGCGCAAATACATTGGCGTGTTGATAGGCGGCGAGGCCGCGTTCCAGCGCATCACGCGGATAATCGGGATAAAACGCCTGCACTTTTTCTGCCAGTTCGGCGGCATCATGCGTAGCCATCCACGCCAGCGCCTGCGCAATAGCGTGGGAGAAGGCAGCAAAGGCGGCGGCTTTCTCCTGCAGCACATCGGCGCGTGCGATGTAGGCGCTCCACGGCACGTGACCGCATAAGCTGGCGAGGCTGCTGATGCTGCTGAGTTGTCCGGCGGCGATGGCGGGTGCCAGCATATGCATGGCGTGCAGTGCATAATCGGCGTCACCGTTGGCAACGGCGGCGAAATCACGCGCCTGATCGCCGCTGCCCGCGATTAACTCAACATCATCCTGCAAACCGTGGCGCGCCAGCAGCCAGCGGAATGTCAGCGTTGCGGTGCCGACATTGCCGATATCCAGCACGCGTTTGCCGCGCAGGTCGCTGAGCTGAAAATCCGGCTGCGCCTGCGCCGCCGCGAGAAACCACGGGTTGGCGGCGACCGAGGCGCAAAAACACTGCAACTCTGCGCCGTGCTGCTGAAAATGCTTCATGACCACCATCGGACCGCCAAGCGTGAGATCGGCATCGCGGCTTAATACCGCCGGCACTTGTCCACCCTGCACGGTATGTCCGCCCGATTCGCTGGTGGTGAAGATCACCTGCAACTGCTGCGCGGCGAACAGGCCGAGGCTGTGCGCCAGATAGTGAGCGCAGTAATAGATGCGTGATTCGCTGGCATCGCCCTGATTGAAAATTAAGGTCTGCATCAGCTGCGCACCTCAGTGATAAAGCTGCCATTGAGTGCCACCATGTCGCTGACGCCACACCAGTGACCGATGGCTGTGATCTCATTAATCCAGCCGGAAAGCAGATCAAAAACCGCGCTTTCGCCACCGGCGACTAACGCACTGATGATCGGCCGCACGCTGAGTGACAGCGACGCGCCGAGACAGCGCGCCACCACCGCATCGCTGCCGCTGCGTACGCCGCCATCCAGCAGCAGCGGCAGACGCGTCACCGCCTGTAAATCCGGCAGCTGATCAACCGGCGTGGCCCAGCGCGCGCTTTGGCGCAGACCAATATTCGAGGCAATCAAACCGCTAACGCCGTGCTGGGTCGCCTGCGCCGCATCGTCATGATGCAAAACGCCTTTTAGCCACAGCGGCAAGTGGCGATCGGCACAGTGCGCCGCCACCTCAGCAATCTCCTGCCAGCGCCACACCGGCAAAGCCGGCAGTGGCGCAACGCCCGGCTGCGTGCCGCCGATGGTGTGCCAGCCGCGCTGTTTTAATGCGTCGCCGATGGAGAAACCGCCGGGCTGCAATCCGGCCACCGGATGCACCGGTGCCAGCACCGTCAGCACGATATTTTTAAATCCGGCCTGCGCAGCTTGATCGATCAAGGCTTTGATGCGGCCGACATCGCCCGCCGCTCGCAGTTGTAGCCAGCAGCGATCGTACTCCGCGCCAATTTGCTCCAGCGGCGTGACGGTCTCCTCAGAGATCACCAGCGGTAGCTGCAGCCGTTTGCAGGCGCGCGCAATCGGCAGCACACCTTCTTCGTGGAAAATGCGGTCACCGGCAAAGGCGCCGACGCCAATCGGCGCAGACCAGCTTTGCTCATGCAGTGAAATCTGGGTGTTGATGCTTTCATTACCCTGCAACACGCGCGGCAGCAGACGATAGCGGCGCAGCGCTTGCTGGTTGGCATCCGCTTCGTTGCCCTGGGCATCGGCAGGCTGGCCCTGCATGTAGCGGAACAGCGCATCGCCGAGGCGCTCACGCGTGGTCAGTTCAAACGGCAGTTCAGGCGTTGGCATGCTGTACCTCCGCCGCATTTTCATGTTCCAGGAAGGTGGCAAAAGCCGGCGTTTGCGGATTTTGCAGAATCGCCGGTGGACCTTCTTCAATCAGCGCACCGTTTTGCAGGAACACCACGCGATCGGCGACGCCGGCCGCAAAGGCGATGTCGTGGGTGCTGATGATCATGGTGATGCCGGTTTGCGCCAGGCTGCGCATGGTTTGGTTCACTTCGCGCACCAGTTCAGGATCGAGCGCCGAGGTCGGTTCATCAAACAGCAGAATTTGCGGCTCTGCCGCCAGCGCACGCGCAATGCCGACGCGCTGTTTCTGTCCGCCGGACAGTTCATGCGGCAGCGAGGCGGCGAAATCACCGAGTCCTACCATTTTCAACGCGCGCATCGCTTTACCCCGCGCGATCTCCGGCTGCGCGCCCTGTACGCGCAGCAGAATGCTCATCACATTTTCCAGCGCGGTGAGGTGATCGAACAGTGCGAAGTGCTGAAACACGATGCCGATGCCCGATTTAGCACGGTTCAGCGGCAGATGACGTTGCGCCAGCGCGCGACCGTTTTCATCGCTGCCCATGAAATGTCCTTCGGTTTGAATCGTGCCGCTGCTGCGTGGCGTCAGCGCCAGAATCGATTTCAGTAGCGTACTTTTGCCCGAACCGGAGCGACCCAACAGCACCACCACTTCGCCGCGACGTACGGTTAACGACAGTGATTTCAGCACCGCTTTACCCGCGTACTCGACGCACAGCTGATCCACTTCCAGCACCGGCGCGGCGGTTTGCGTGTCCCAGCGCCGTTTCGGCAGCTGCATTGGCATCACGTCCGCCTCCGGCGGCAGTTTCGCCAGGCGCGCGCGTGCCCGGCGCGCACGTTCATCGAGGTTGTAGAACTTCTCCAGCCACCACTGACCGCCCGCCAATAGCGTAGAAAGAATCAGGTAGATGCCGCCCGACGCGACCAGCACCGGAATAAACAGGAAGTTTTGCGACACTATCGCCTGGCCGCGCATCGTCAGCTCATTGACGCCCACCACCGAAGCCAGCGAGGTGGATTTCAGCAGCCCGACGGTTTCATTGCCCATGGTGGGCAGAATGGCGCGCAGCGCCTGCGGAATCACCACGTGAATCATCTCTTTGCTGCGCGAATAACCGAATGCCTGCGCCGCCATGCTCTGATCGCGATCGGTCGCCATAATGCCGCCGCGAATGATTTCGGCGCAGAAGGCGGTTTCATTGATCATCAGGGCGAGCAGCGCGCTGGTGAACGGACTCAAGCGCAGACCAAATTCCGGCAGCACGTTGTACAGCAGAATCAGCTGCAGCAGCACCGGCGTGCCGCGCAGCGTATAGATGTAAATTTTCACCGGCAGGCGAATAAACCAGTGCTTTGAGTTGCTGGCTAACGCCAGGAAAAAACCAATCAAAATGCCGCCCGCCAGCGCGCCAACCAACAGCTGCACGGCGATAACAGCGCCTTCCCACAAGTAGGGGAAAGTCAGGTACTTAAGAAAATCATCCAAGGCGTTATCCTCCTCAGCGCCTCGAGTGCGTTGTTCACTCAAACGAGGCGGCTGAGTTTATGCATTAACCACGCGCTACAACCGGACGTTCGGCAGCGCTGCCCTGGCCCCAGTAATCCAGCAGTTTTTTCTGAGCGCCGCTTTCCTGAATCACCTTCATCGCATCCAGCACCGCAGCGCGCAGCGTGGCGTTGTCTTTGGCGATCGGGAAGCCGACCATGATCGGCAGATCAACGGTGAAGCCGCTCTGGAGGGATTTGTCAGCTTTGGCGATGGCAATCGCTGATCCGGCTTCGGTCAGATAGACGTCGGCACGACCGCTTTTCACCGCCTGGATGCTGTTGTCGGTGTTTTGCACCATCAGCATGCTGACTTCCGGTTTTCCGGCGGCACTGCATTTGGCGCTCTGTTCAGGTACCAGTTTGTTGGCTTCATAGGAACCGGCAGCGGCGGCGACGGTTTTGCCGCACAGGTCGTCAACGCTGTTGATTTTCTTCGGGTTGCCTTGCGCCAGCACCGAGCCATCCTGCACTTGCATCGAGGCGACAAAGGCGATCTGTTTCATGCGCTCTTCGGTGACGTACAGCATCGGGCCGATGTCGGCGCGTCCGCTGGCGATCGAGGTGAGCAGCACGTTGAACGAGCCGCTTTGGTAACTGTGTTTCGCGCCGAGGCAGCTGCTAATGCGCTCGAACAGCGAGGGATCGAGACCTTCAATGATGCTGGGATCTTTTTCCGATGGCGCTTCAAAGCCTTTGGTGTAGCCGCCGAGGCCAACCACCAGATCTTTGCCTTTCAGCGACGGATACTTGGTTTGTAGCGCTTTGCACTGCGCCATGGCGGCAAAGTCGCTGGCGGTGGGCGTAATGGGATCGGTGCTGGCGGCGTGGGCGCTGGAGATGCCCGCCAGTAAGCTGCCGGTGAGACCAGAGATTAACAAAGCAGTGCGTGCAAATTTCATAATAAGGTTTCCCTGATGCTGGTGAATGAGAAAGCGATGACCTTGTGATTTATGAACGTCTTTGGTGCTTTTTTTGGTGGTCGCCATAAATGGCGACCCTACGGAAATGGCGAGGCTCAGTATCCTCTTGCTGCATCAACCTGGTTGCGCAGCGCTTGCCCGTGGCGGAAACGCGTCAGGTTATCGATAAACACCTCAAGACAACCGGCGAGGTAAGCGCTGTGATCGTCGAGGCTGCAGTGTGGTGTCATCACCACGCCAGGCGTGTGCCACAGCGGGTCGTCTGACGGCAACGGCTCCTGCGGATAGACATCCAGCACCGCGCCAGCCAGTTCGCCTGCGTTCAGTTTTTCGCGCATCGCACGGTAATCGAAGACATCAGCGCGACCGACAATCACGATGCCAGCACGCGAGGGCAGCAGATCGAGACGGCGGCGATCGAACAGGTTGTGGGTTTGCGGCGTCAGCGGCAGCGTCGACACCACCACATCAACCTGCGGCAACACATCGTCTAGCGCATCAATCCGGATGCAGCGCGCCACGATGGCATCGCACTGACCGCTGCGCGTCACGCCAATCACGCGATAGCCTTGTGCGGTCAGCAGTTTTGCTGCCGCGCTGCCAATTCCGCCGACGCCCAGCAGTAAAACCGTTTTGCCACGCGCGCAGCCGCCAAATGTTGGACGCCACAGACGCTGCGCCTGATCCTGCAGAAAACCGGGGATGCCGAAGTTAAACATCAGCGCCGCCATTAAAATGAACTCGGCCCCTTTATCGCCGTGCACGCCAGATGCATTGGTCAGCGTTACGCCTTGTGGCCAGCGCGCCAGCCACTGTTCAACGCCAGCGGACATCACTTGCACCCAGCCAAGACGGGGCGTGCTGAACTGATCGAGCGCCAGCTTGCGGCCGCTCCACAGAATGTCGCAGCGGGTGAGAAAGTCGGCGGTCTGTGCCGGATCGCTGTTTTCGCTCAGTGTGAAGTGGCTGCGCAACGGCGGATGCGCGTCCAGCTGCAGTTGCAATTGCTCGATTGAAAGGTGGAGAGCGTGCGGGGCGCTGGCATCATTTTCGATATGAATATGCATCAGCGCATCGCCGTGACTTCCATCTCGACCAGCAGGTCAGGATGGTTGAGCTGAATGCCGACGGTGGCACGTGCCGGGAAGGGAAACTGGAAGAATTCGCTGTAAGCGGCGTTCATCTCGCTGAAAGTGCTGAGATCGGTGAGATAAATGGTGACGCGAACCACGTTGTCGAAGGTCATTTGCGCTTCGCTCAGCAGATCGCCGACGTTTTTCAGCACCTGACGCGTCTGGCTGGCAATGTCGTGGCCAATAATCTCGCCGCTGTAGGGATCAATAGCCACCTGGCCGGAAATAAACAGCATCGGTTCGTGCAACACGGCGGCGGAGAGCGGCGCAGGTCCCATTGGGCGGTCGCTGGCGTTCATTCCTGGGTAACTAAGCGCAATCTTCATGGTGAAATCTCAAGCGAATCTGTTTCACCGCAATTTCGTATACGATCACACGAGTGTCAATGCGCAATTTTTAACCATCGGGTCAAAAAGGTGATGTATATCACGTAATAAGATTCGCTGATATGTCGGTCAAAATAATGAAATTTAAGGTTTTAATGGGATTTTTATTGCAGTGGCGGAGGATGAGTGTGAATCGTATACGATTTTCTTATTGTTCTGTTTTAGCCCGCTAAACCCTGCCGCAATCGCCTGATCGCTGGCCTGGATTTCCGGCTGCACAATCTGCGGTCAAAGGGTATACTGGCGCACTCTTTTTTTAACCGATGCGTATCGCGTGCGAATTCAACATGCAAAAGTTTGATACCAAGACCTTTCAGGGCCTGATCCTGACCTTGCAGGATTACTGGGCGCGCCAGGGCTGCACCATTGTCCAACCGTTGGACATGGAAGTGGGCGCCGGCACCTCACACCCGATGACTTGCCTGCGCGCCTTAGGCCCAGAGCCGATGGCGACCGCCTATGTGCAGCCATCTCGTCGTCCAACTGATGGACGTTACGGTGAAAACCCGAACCGTTTGCAGCACTATTACCAGTTCCAGGTGGTGATTAAGCCGAACCCGGACAACCTTCAGGAGCTATACCTTGGGTCGCTGAAAGAGCTGGGTATGGATCCCACCATCCATGACATTCGCTTTGTCGAAGACAACTGGGAAAACCCAACGCTTGGCGCATGGGGACTCGGTTGGGAAGTGTGGCTGAATGGCATGGAAGTGACGCAGTTCACTTACTTCCAGCAGGTTGGCGGCCTGGAGTGCAAGCCGGTGACCGGTGAGATCACTTACGGCTTAGAGCGCCTGGCGATGTACATTCAGGGCGTCGACAGCGTTTACGATCTGGTGTGGAGCGACGGTCCGTTCGGTAAAACCACTTACGGCGAAGTGTTCCATCAGAACGAAGTGGAACAATCGACCTACAACTTCGAATACGCCGACGTCGACTTCCTCTTCACCTGCTTCGAGCAGTATGAAAAAGAAGCACAGCAGCTGCTGGCGCTGGAGAAACCGCTGCCGCTGCCGGCTTACGAGCGCATTCTGAAAGCGGCGCACAGCTTTAATCTGCTGGACGCACGCAAGGCGATTTCGGTTACCGAACGTCAGCGCTATATCCTGCGTATCCGCACCCTGACGAAAGCCGTGGCGGAAGCCTATTATGCGTCCCGTGAGGCGCTTGGCTTCCCGTTGTGCAATAAAAACAAGTAAGAGGCAGCCATGACCGATAAAACTTTCCTGGTGGAAATTGGCACCGAAGAGTTGCCTCCGAAAGCGCTGCGCAGCCTGGCCGAAGCCTTTGCTGCGCACTTCACCGCTGAACTCGATAGCGCCGGTCTGGCGCACGGCGAAGTGAGCTGGTTTGCTGCTCCGCGCCGTCTGGCGCTGAAAGTCGCCCAGCTGGCTGCCGCGCAGCCGGATCGTGAAGTTGAAAAACGTGGCCCGGCGATTGCCGCCGCGTTTGATGCTGAGGGCAACGCCACCAAAGCGGCCGAAGGTTGGGCGCGGGGTAACGGTATCACCGTTGCTCAGGCTGAACGTCTAAGCACCGACAAAGGCGAATGGCTGGTGCATCGCGCCGCGATCACCGGTGAAAGCGCGCAGGCGCTGCTGCCAGCCATGGTGGCCACCGCGCTGAGCAAGCTGCCGATTCCTAAGCTGATGCGCTGGGGCGCGAGCGACGTGCAGTTTGTGCGTCCGGTGCACACCGTTACGCTGCTGCTGGGTGACGAGCTCATTCCCGCGAAGATTCTCGGAATCACCTCTGATCGCGTGATTCGCGGTCATCGCTTTATGGGCGAGCCAGAGTTCACCATCGACAACGCCGATCAGTATCCGCAGCTGTTGCTGGAACGCGGCAAAGTGATGGCGGATTACGCCGCGCGTAAAGCCAAAATCAAAGCGGATGCGGAAGCAGCGGCACAGCAGATTGGCGGCATCGCCGATCTGAGCGAAAGCCTGCTGGAAGAAGTGACCTCGCTGGTGGAATGGCCGGTGGTGCTGACGGCAAAATTCGAAGAGAAGTTCCTCGCGGTACCGGCTGAAGCGCTGGTTTACACCATGAAAGGTGACCAGAAGTACTTCCCGGTGTATGACGCGGCGGGCAAGCTGCTGCCGAATTTCATCTTCGTCACCAACATCGAATCCAAAGATCCACAGCAGATCATCTCCGGTAACGAGAAGGTGGTGCGTCCGCGTCTGGCGGATGCCGAGTTCTTCTTCAACTCCGATCGCAAAAAGCGTTTGGAAGATAATCTGCCGCGTCTGGAAACCGTACTGTTCCAGAAAGAGCTGGGTACGCTGCGTGACAAAACGGATCGCATTCAGGCGCTGGCTGGCTGGATTGCCGCGCAGATTGGCGCTGATGTGAATCACGCCACCCGCGCGGGCTTGCTGTCGAAATGTGACCTGATGACCAACATGGTCTTCGAGTTTACCGACACGCAGGGCGTGATGGGCATGCACTACGCGCGCCACGATGGCGAAGCGGAAGATGTGGCTGTAGCGCTGAACGAGCAGTATCAGCCGCGCTTTGCCGGTGACGATCTGCCATCGAATCCGGTGGCCTGTGCCGTGGCGATTGCCGACAAGATGGACACCCTCGCGGGTATCTTCGGTATTGGTCAGCATCCGAAAGGCGACAAAGATCCGTTTGCACTGCGCCGTGCCGCGCTGGGTGTGCTGCGCATCATTGTGGAGAAAAACCTGCCGCTCGATCTGCAAACGCTGACCGAAGAAGCGGTGCGCCTGTACGGTAGCAAGCTGAGCAACGCCAAGGTTGTCGATGAAGTGATCGACTTTATGCTGGGCCGTTTCCGTACCTGGTATCAGGAAGAGGGCCACAGCGTTGACACCATTCAGGCGGTGCTGGCGCGTCGTCCAACGCGTCCAGCTGATTTCGATGCGCGCATGAAGGCGGTTTCGCACTTCCGCACGCTGGAAGCCGCAGCCACACTGGCCGCTGCTAACAAACGCGTGTCGAATATCCTGGCGAAGTCGACCGAAACCCTGAATGACAGCGTGCAGGCTTCCCTGCTGAAAGAGAACGAAGAGATCCAACTGGCGACCTTCGTGACCGCGCTGGGCGACAAGCTGCAGCCGTACTTTGCAGAAGGTCGCTATCAGGATGCGCTGGAGGAACTGGCGCAACTGCGTGAAGCGGTGGACAACTTCTTCGATAAAGTGATGGTTAACGCTGACGATCAGGCGGTGCGTATTAACCGTTTGACGCTGCTGGCACAGCTGCGCCAGCTGTTCCTGCAGGTGGCGGACATTTCGCTGCTGCAGTAATTGGCCAGGTCGCCATGAATGGCGACCCTACAAAGGCTTATCAACAAAAGGGACGAGAAATCGTCCCTTTTGTTTTAGAACCATTGTGGAGTTGTCATGTGAAAGAGAGCGTCCTGGGAATGATGCAAAATACGCAGAACCATCACTTTGTCTGGCTCGGTTCGATAAAAAATCACATGCTCGCGATGAGGCATCGCAAAAAATCGCTCGCCTAAATCAACACGTCGGCGACCTAATTCATGCTCTGAGAGCTGGTTGAAACGTTGATAAAGTTTCAATATATATAGTTCGGCTTTCTTCAGGCCAAAGTTCCAATACCCGTACAGCCAGATTGATGCCAGATCGGTTTCAGCTTCCGGCATTACTCTTATCGTCCTTTTCATCTATGCCCACCCTGGCTCTCATTTTTTTAAGGAAAACATCGATATCCAATTCGATAGGCTCTCCACTATCTAAGCCCTCCTGTATCAACTGCTTTAACTTTTCATATTTGGTCGACGCCTGCTTTTCACGCAGCAAACGCAGCGAGTCGCGTACCACTTCGCTTTGCGTACGGTAGTCGCCGGACTCCACCAGAGATTCAACAAACTCGCGCAGTTCATCGCCTAAATCGATCGTCATGGTACGTGCCATCATCATTATCCAATGTAAGAGTATTTCTTACATTCTGGCACTTTTTTGCGCAACAGGGAACGTGCGTTGCAGCGCAGTTACAAGTTGAACTGCGAGGCAACGCGAGAAAATTCAGCGGGAAGAAGCGGGAAACAGGCGCGCGTCGCGCAGCAGATGATCGTTACCCCGGCGACGGGTGAAGCCGCTGCGGTCGAAGAATTCGAGAATTTGTACCGCCACTTTACGGCCGGTTCCCAGCTGATTGCGGAAATCGGCGGCGCTGGTGCTGCCACCTTGCCCGGCACGCTGACGAATCAGATCGGCGAAGATCTGGATCTGGTCGCTGCGATAGTAGCGATCGCGCACGATCGCGGTGATATGTCCGAGGCGTGCCGCGGTAAGCAACAGCGAGCGAATCGCCTGCTCATCCTGCTGCAGCGTCAGCGCGATATCACGCACCCACAGCGGCTGATCGCCAAATAGCGGGCCAACCTGCTGCCACAGTGTTGCTTCCTGCGGGTTAAAGCGCGGTTCGAAATCGGGCAGATGCAGCCAGCCTTGTCGCTGTTGCAGCTGACCTTGCGCCAGCAACTGATCTATCAGTTCTAACACCCATTCAGCAGGCTGATGCGGCATTGCCACACGACGCAGGCGATCGTGGCCAATGCCCGGTACTTCCGGATGCTGCTGATGAAAATGTGCTAAAGACTCCAGCAGCATCTGTTGCCATTGCGCGGCCTGCGCCGGACTCATCAACGCGCTGCCAAGCTGCACTGGCGCGATGTCCTCGATTAACGTGTCCAGCGCTGGCTCGGTGAATTGCCGTGCCCAGCCCAGCTCACGCACCTCGATAGGTTGATATGCCAGATGTGCGCGTAGGCGGGCGTCGTCATCGTCTGCAGCAGCGAGTTGTTGCAGCCAGGCCAGATAATCCGTCTGACGTTTGCCGCGTTTTTTACTGTCGAGCAGCAGCACGCGCGCACCACCCAGCGTTTGCTGCGCGTTGCTGTCGCGAATAATCAGCCGATCGTTTTCAGCGAGCCACAGCGGCTCATTCAGTACTATTTCCGCTATGTCATCCGCCAGCAGCGTGACGCGTCCGGTGACGTGGCTGGCGGCGTGGTGGATATGAATCGGCTGTGATGCGCTTTTCAGCGGCTGCAGCAAACGCAGCGCCACCGTTAAGCGCGTGATGCCTTCCGGTTTTGCCTGAGACAGCAGCCAATCACCGCGCGCGATCTGTGCTTTTTCTACGTCACCGACGATATTTAGCGCAATACGTTCTCCAGCCTGCGCCCGCGTCACCGATTGGTTCTGCGCATGCAGCGCACGCACGCGTAGCGGCAGGTTCAGGCTGCTGAGCCAGAGTGTATCGCCGACGTTCACTTCGCCAGCAAGCGCGGTGCCGGTGACCACTAAGCCAGTCCCTTTCAACGTGAAGGCGCGATCGATGGCGAGGCGGAAACGGTAACGATCGTCGAAAGCAGGCTCTGGCAGGCTGCTGAGATGCAGGCGCAACGCATCAATACCTCGCTGCGTGTGACTGCTGGTGACAAATTGCGGCACCGCCTGCCAGCCAAGTTGCTGCGTGAGCTGCGCCACCTGCTGCTGCACGTCGGCGATGCGCAGCTCATCCACGCGATCGGCTTTGGTCAGCGCTACGCTGAGCGGCGGCTGCCCGGCCAGACTGAGCAGCTGCAGATGTTCACGGGTTTGCGGCATCACGCCGTCGTCGCAGGCCACCACCAACAGCGCATGATGAATGCCGCCGATACCGGCCAGCATGTTGGCGAGAAATTTTTCGTGGCCCGGCACATCGATAAATCCGAGCACGCGACCCTCCGGCTGCGGCCAGTAAGCGTAGCCGAGATCGATGGTCATGCCGCGCCGTTTCTCCTCCGGCAGGCGATCGGCATCGACGCCAGTTAAGGCCTGTAACAGCGCGGTTTTGCCATGATCGACGTGTCCAGCGGTGGCAATAATCATGGTGCTAAGGCCTGAATCAGCGCGGCTTCATCGTCAAGGCAGCGTAAATCCAGCCACAGTTTGCCTTCCTGAATGCGGCCAATCACCGGCCGCGCTAAGTTGCGCCAGCGCTGTGACAAACTGGCAAGCTGGCTGCCGCGACCATCGCGTGGCGCGAAGGTAAGCGCAAAACTGGGAATGCGCTCGACCGGCAGCGATCCGCTACCGATTTGTGATGAACAAGGGGCGATCGCTAGCGAAAAATCGGCGCCATAAGCCTGTTGTAATGCCGGCATCAATCGTTCGGCCTGTTGCTGAATGTCATGGGCGGAACGCGTGAGCAGTTGCAGCGTCGGCAGGGCTTCGCGCAGCGTTTCCGGCTGGCGATAGAGTTGCAGTGTGGCTTCAAGCGCCGCGAGCGTCATTTTATCGACGCGCAGCGCACGCTTAAGCGGATGCGACTGTAGCTGATCAATCAGCGCTTGTTTACCGACGATGATGCCCGCCTGCGGTCCGCCGAGCAGCTTGTCGCCGGAGAAACTCACCAAACTGACGCCTGCGGCAATCAGCTGTTGCGGCATCGGCTCGGCGGGCAGGCCATATTCGGTCATATCGATCAGTGAACCGCTGCCAAGATCGGTGATCACCGGCAATTGATAAGCTTCGCCCAGCTCAACTAACTCCGCTTCTGTTACTGCGTGAGTAAAGCCCTGAATCTGATAATTGCTGGTGTGCACTTTCATCAGTAGGCCGCTGTTTTCGCCTATCGCCGCACGGTAATCTTTCAGGTGGGTGCGATTAGTGGTGCCGACTTCGACCAGTTTACAGCCCGCCTGGCGCATTACGTCGGGAATACGGAAGGCGCCGCCAATCTCTACCAACTCGCCGCGCGAGACAATCACTTCGCGCCCCGGTGCCAGGGCGGCCAGCATCAATAATACTGCGGCGGCGTTATTGTTAACGATGCATACCGCTTCCGCACCGGTTAATTCGCACAGCAGCGCGCTGACGACGCGATCGCGATGGCCGCGCGCTGCATCATCCAGCGCGTATTCCAGCGTCACGGGCTGGCGCAGGCAGTTAACCACGGCATCAATAGCGCGATCGCTCAGCTGTGCGCGACCGAGATTGGTGTGCAGCACGGTGCCGGTGAGATTAAATACCGGACGCAGCGCACTTTGCTGCTGTTGCTGACTGCGGCGCAGCGCTTCATCTGGCCAGCTCGCGTGCCAGGCTGGCAAGGTTTGATGCTGCTGGATGTGCTCGCGCGCTTCCTGCTGCAGGGTGCGCAGCTGGCGCGTGGTAAAAGCGGTGCCGAGATCAGCAAGCAGCGGCTGCAGCGCCGGATCGCGCAGCAGGCTGTCGATAGCGGGTAATTGACTGTACAGGGTTTTCATCGCGTGACTTAGAGAGTGGGCGGAACGGTGCGGGCAAAGCTTTCGCGCGCAAACAGGTTTTCGGCCAGTTTCACCAGCGCCGGGCGATTGACGCACCAGTTTGGCAGCACGCGGCGAAAGTTGAGATAACCAATCATGCAGCCGGTGGCGATATCGGCCAGATTTAGCGTGCCGCTATTCAGCCATTCACCCTGCGCAGCGGCGGTTTCTAATGCATCGAGGCCGCGCTGGATTTTATCGCGATTGCGCAGCAGCACCTCTTCAGACTGCTGATCGCCGGGCCGCATTTGCTCGCGCACGATCATCACTGCGGCATCATTGATGCCGTCGGCCAGTTTTTCCAGCTGGCGGATTTGCAAGGCATGAAGGGCGTCGTTGGGTAGCAGAGCAGGCAGATCGCCGCGCAGTTCAATAACCTGCGCGATGATCGAGGAGTCGAACCATGTCAGCTGATTATCATCAATTAGCGCCGGGACTTTACCCAGCGGATTGTATTGCGGCACGTGACTTTCATCGGTCCACGGCGACTGGTTGATGAATTCAAAAACCAGACCTTTTTCCAGCAAGATCACTGAAATTTTGCGTACAAAAGGGCTGGTGTAGCTGCCAATCAGTTTCATCGTTCGCCTCCGTGTTGAATGAATTCATGAAGAAGGTCGCCATGAATGGCGACCCTACAAACGGAACATTTAATCGCCGGGGAACATAAAGGGATTCAGGCTGCTGCGCGCGAATCCTTCCTGTTCCATGCGGGCATCCAGCACCAGCGACGCCAAATCATCGGCGACCGGCTCCACGGCGGGATCCTTCTCCTGATACAACATCTTCAGGTACGTGCCGCAGTCGCCGCAGCTCTCTGCTTTTACCGCCGCTTTTTCACTGTCCAGCGACCAATAATGCAGATCGCCGGTTTGTTCGCAGTTGGAGCACTTGCTGCGCACCACATACCATTCGCTCTCACACAGATTGCAGTGCAGATAGCGTAATCCCTGCTGGCCCACGCTCATGTGAACCACGCTGGTGACCGGCACGCTGGCGCACACCGGGCAGAACTGACGATGCTCGCCATATTCCGCGCGCGCTTTGCCGGGAATTAATGCTGCCATCTGCGCCCAGTAAATCGACAACGCCGCCCAGATAAAGGGTGATTTATCGCTGCTGACCTGCGCGAAATCGCCTTCCAGTAACGCCTGCGCCATATTTTCTAGCTCGGTGGTGGAGGCTTTTTCCAGATTCTCCAGCACCGCTAGCGCCTGGCCGCTCATCTCCGGCTTCAGCTCGGCGATCAGCGAATGCAACAGACGCTGCCAGTGCGCATCGCGGGGATAAGTGTGGATGTCGAGCGGCGGTTTGCCCTGCTCAGCGCTTTGCGCCAGCCGCTGCTGCAGGTCGAGCTGCAGCGGATGGTCATACAGCACGATCTCCTGCGCTTCGGCAATCACTGCGGCAAAGCGCAGATAATCACCCAGCGGATTCTTCGCGGCCAGATCGCGCAAACGTGCCGCGCGGCGGCTATACAGATTTTTCAACCGGGGGAAAAGTAACGGCGGAACCTGCTCCGCCGTGTGCTTTTCGCCTTTCTCCAGCTGGTCCTGCGGGATGATGCGAATACTCATCAGGGACGTTTTTCCTGTTGTGTTTGGCGTTGGCGCTGCTCGCGATACCAACGTGGGTGATGTTTCTTCGCCCACGCGGCCGGAACCCAGCCCTCAACCATGGCGGTTATCGTGCCTTTTACCCACAACGCGGCGTAAATGTGCACCATAATCACCATGATCAGCGCCACAGCTGAGACCGAATGCACCACTAACGCGATGCGAATCAGCGGAATGGTAAAGGCGCCGGCAAAGTAGGGGCGCCAGATAACAATTCCGCTCACCAGCAGCAAGACTAAGCTGATGATAGCAGCCCAGAACACACACTTCTGCCCGAAGTTGTATTTGCCGGTGTCGCCCACCTCTTCGTTTTGCACGATTTTGTGGATATTTTTCGCCCACACCAGGTCTTCGCGATTGATCAGATTATGTTTCCAATAGCGTAAGAACATGATGATAAAGGCGGCAAACATCACCACACCAACGAACGGGTGCAGGATGCGCGCCAACTGCGGCGTGCCGAGGACGTGCATCAGCCAGTTGAATGACGGGAAAAAGAAACCCAGCCCACTCAGCGCGGCGAAGACAAAACAGAACGCCACAATCCAGTGATTGATGCGTTCCGGTGCGCTGTAGCGCACCAGACGATCGCGTTTTTTCATTATTCGCGCTCCTCTTTTTCGTGCAGATTCTCGTCGTCATCCTCTTCCACCCGGTTCGGCCCCACGCCGACGTAATGGAACACCGAGGCGGCGAAGGTGGCGGCAAAGCCGATGGCGGCCAGCGGTTTCCAGATACCTTTCCAGAACGTCACCGCTGGGCTGATGCTCGGGTTTTCCGGCAAACCGTGATAGAGCTGCGGTTTATCGGCGTGGTGCAGCACGTACATCACGTGCGTGCCGCCCACGCCTGCCGGATCGTACAAGCCCGCATTGGCATAGCCGCGCGTGTTGAGCTCGGCCACGCGTTCACCTGCCAGCGCCTGCATATCGCTTTTGCTGCCGAAGTGAATCGCACCGGTCGGACAGGTTTTCACGCATGCCGGTTCCTGACCCACATTGACACGATCGACGCACAAGGTGCATTTATACACGCGGTTGTCGTCTTTATTCATACGCGGCACGTCGAATGGACAGCCGGCAATGCAGTAGCCGCAACCAATGCACTGTTCTGACTGAAAATCGACGATGCCGTTAGCGTACTGAATGATCGCGCCTTCAGACGGACAGGCTTTCAGACAGCCGGGATCGGCACAGTGCATGCAGCCGTCCTTGCGGATTAGCCACTCTAACTTGCCGTTCTCCTCCACTTCTGAGAAGCGCATCACCGTCCAGGATTTGGCGGTCAAATCGGCGGGGTTGTCGTACACCCCCACGTTATGTCCCACTTCATCGCGGATGTCATTCCACTCCGAACACGCCACCTGACACGCTTTGCAGCCGATGCAGGTGGTCACATCGATCAGTTTTGCCACTTCCTGCTGATGGTTACGCGCCTGCGGGGCAGGCGTGAGTCCATTGGTGGCGGAGCGGCGGATAATGTCTTGAGATTGATAAGCCATATTCGTTCTCCTTACACCTTCTCGACGTTGACCAGGAACGCCTTGAATTCCGGCGTCTGCGTGTTGGCATCACCGACAAATGGCGTCAGGGTGTTGGCGATAAAGCCTTTTTTCGCCACGCCCTGATAACCCCAGTGAATCGGAATGCCGATGGTATCGACAATTTTGCCGTCGACGTTCAGTGGACGGATGCGCTTGGTGACCACCGCTTTGGCTTTGATGTAGCCACGATTGGAGCTCACTTTCACCGTATCGCCTTGGGCGATGCCGAGCTTGTTCGCCAACTTCTCGCCGATCTCGATAAACTGTTCCGGCTGTGCGATGGCGTTAAGCCGCGCGTGCTTGGTCCAGTAATGGAAATGTTCGGTAAGGCGATAGGTGGTGCCGACATACGGGAACTGCTCTGCCTTGCCCATTGAGGCCAAATCATCCTTGAACACGCGCGCCGCCGGGTTAGACACCACGTTTGGATGCAGCGGGTTGGTGCCGATCGGCGTTTCAAACGGCTCGTAGTGTTCCGGGAACGGACCTTCGGCCATTTTGTCGAGTGCAAACAGGCGACCAAGCCCTTCCGGCTGCATGATGAACGGCCCGACATCGCTGCCTGGCGCGGCGGCGCTGTAGTCCGGCACATCCATGCCGCCCCATTTGCTGCCATCCCACTTCAGGATCTGACGTTTCGGATCCCACGGATTACCTTGCGGGTCGGCTGAAGCGCGGTTATAGAGTATGCGGCGGTTGAGCGGCCATGCCCAACTCCAGTTCAGCGTGTTGCCGAGTCCGGTGGGATCGGTGTTATCGCGGCGCGCCATCTGGTTGCCTTCCGGCGTCCAGCTGCCGGCAAAGATCCAGCAGCCGCTACTGGTGCTACCGTCATCTTTCAGATGGGCAAAGGTGCTGAGCTGCTGGCCTTTTTTCACCAGCAGCGTGCCTTTATCATCGAACACGTCCGCCAGCGCTTTGCCGTTGTTCTCCATCGCCACTTCTTCTGGCGCAGGATTGTCTGGCGTTTTGTAGTTCCAGCTCATGTTCAGCACTTGTTCTGGCAGCGCGCCGCCTTCACTGGCGTACATCTTGCGCAGGCGAGAGTAAATGCCGGAAAGAATCTCGCCATCATTCAGCGCTTCACCCGGTGCATCCTGACCTTTCCAGTGCCACTGCAACCAGCGGCCGGAGTTGACGATGGAACCGTTCTCTTCGGCGAAGCAGGTGGATGGCAGGCGGAATACTTCGGTTTGAATCTGCGACGGATCAACATCATTGAATTCGTCGTGATTCTCCCAGAAGGTCGATGTTTCAGTGTTGAGCGGATCGATGGTGACCAGGAATTTTAGCTTCGACAGCGAGGCGATCACTTTGCGCTTGTTCGGGAATGAGGCCACCGGGTTAAAGCCCTGGCACAGATAGCCATTGACCTTGCCTTGCGACATCATCTCGAAGTACTGCAGCACGTCGTAACCTTTATCCCACTTCGGCAACCAGTCGAAGCCCCAGCTGTTTTCCGCCTGAGCTTTGTCGCCGTAGAACGCTTTCATCTGGCTGACAAAGAATTTCGGATAGTTGCTCCAGTAGTTGACCTGGCCTGGCAGCAGCGCTTTAGGCGTGTTAGCGGCCAGATAGGTTTGCAGATCGGCTTGTTTCTCCGATGGCAAGGTCATGTAGCCCGGCAAACTTTGCGACAGCAAGCCGAGATCGGTCAGACCCTGAATATTCGAGTGACCACGCAGCGCATTGATGCCGCCGCCAATCATGCCCATGTTGCCGAGCAGCAGCTGAATCATCGCCATGGTGCGGATGTTCTGCGCGCCTACCGAGTGCTGCGTCCAGCCGAGCGCATACAAGAACGAGGTGGTGCGATCGCGCGCGCTGGTTTCGCCAATCAGTTCGCAAACGTGCAGGAAATCGGCTTTTGGCGTGCCGCAGATACGTTCGACGATTTCCGGCGTGTAGCGGCTGACGTGTTGTTTCAGCAGGTTCCATACGCAGCGCGGATGGGTGAGCGTGGCGTCGCGTTTGGCAAAGCCGTCCGCGTCCAGCTCGTAATTCCAGCTGGTTTTATCGTATTTACGGTTCTCTTCGTCGTAGCCGCTGAACAGACCATCTTCAAAGTGATAATCCTCACGCACAATCAGGCTGGCATTAGTGTACGCCTGCACATATTCATGCTGGATTTTGTCGTTTTGCAGCAGCCACAGCAGTACGCCCGACAGGAAGGTAATGTCGGTGCCCGAGCGAATCGGCGTATAGAAATCAGCTACCGATGCCGTACGCGTGAAGCGCGGATCGATAACAATCAGTTTGGCTTTGTTGTGAATCTTGGCTTCCATCGCCCAGCGGAAACCGACAGGATGCGCTTCAGCCGCGTTCCCGCCCATCACAACGATCAGATTGGCATTACGGATGTCGACCCAGTGATTGGTCATCGCACCGCGACCAAATGTTGGAGCAAGACTTGCTACCGTTGGTCCGTGTCAAACGCGTGCCTGGTTATCAACCGCTAACATGCCGAGCGATCGGGTAAATTTCTGGGTTAAGTAGCCGGTTTCATTGCTGGATGCCGAAGCACACAACATGCCGGTGGAGAGCCAACGGTTTACCGTCACGCCCGCCGCATTTTGCGCGATGAAGTTAGCATCGCGGTCGGCTTTCATCAGTTTGGCGATGCGGTCAAAGGCATCGTCCCAGCTAATGCGCTGCCATTTATTGGAGCCTGGCGCGCGATATTCCGGGAATTGCAGACGGCTATCGCTGTGGATGAAGTCGAGCAGGCCCGCGCCTTTTGGGCACAATGCACCGCGGCTTACCGGATGGTCCGGATCCCCTTCGATGTGAAAAATGGTCTCTTTGGCGTTTTTCGCGCCGTCACCGAGGCTGTACATTAACAAGCCACAGCCGACTGAGCAGTAAGTGCAGGTATTACGGGTTTCGCGGGCACGCAGCAGTTTGTACTGTCGTGTTTCCGCCAATGCCACTTCCGGCGCAAAGCCGAGCAGTGCCGCCGTTGTCCCTGCCATACCGCCAGCGCATACTTTGAAGAATTTTCTTCGGCTGACATTCATGGATTACTATCCTTCTAAATTCTTGCAATATACGGTGCAAGAATGACCCGACTAAACTTGTGACAATAGCGGCCAAATATTACCACAGCTTTAATGTGGTTGTTGTGCGAGACAAAAAAAGTGAAAGCGAATCAGCCAGAATGTAACCAAAATGTGAATAAGATCTCAGGTGCGGTGCAGTCGCAGGTGTGGCAGCGCCGTACTATCGATATCGCCGAAAGCGATTGGCTGGCGCAGGAAGTACCGATAGCGCTGGTCTATAACGGTATTTCGCACGTAGTAATGATGGCGACACCCAACGATCTCGAAGCCTTTGCGCTCGGTTTTTCGCTATCAGAAGGAATTATTGAGCAGCCGAACGAGATTTACGGCATCGATGTGGTGCCAGGCTGTGATGGCATCGAAGTGCAGATTGAGCTCTCCAGCCGCCGCTTTATGGCGCTAAAAGCGCAGCGTCGTGCGATGGCCGGACGCACCGGCTGCGGCGTCTGTGGCGTGGAGCAACTCGATCAAATCGGTAAGCCGCTGCAGCCGCTGCCGTTCACGCAATCCTTTGATTTAGCGCATCTGGACAAAGGCCTGTCGCAGCTGCGTGACTTCCAACCGATCGGCAATCTTACCGGCTGCACGCACGCGGCGGCATGGATGTCGCCCGAGGGCGAATTGCAGGGTGGCTATGAAGATGTCGGACGTCATGTGGCGCTGGATAAACTGCTGGGTAATCGCAGCCAACAAGCGTGGCAGCAGGGCGCGGTGCTGGTTTCCAGCCGCGCCAGCTATGAAATGGTGCAGAAATCCGCCATGTGCGGCGTGGAGATTCTGTTTGCGGTATCCGCTGCGACACAGCTCGCTGTTGAGGTGGCCGAACGTTGCAATCTCACGCTGGTTGGCTTCAGTAAACCGGGCCGCGCCACGGTTTACAGTCATCCGCAGCGTCTAGGTTAAACCACCTGCACCTGCGGCAGCGCCTGTTGCAGTGCTGCCAGCGCGCCGGATTTTGCTGGGCCGCCGTCGCAAATCAGCAGCTCAACTTCCGCAATCGGCGCGTAAACGGTGCGACTCATCACGCCGAGTTTGCTGTGATCCGCCAGTAAAATGGTGCGATTCGCCTGCTGCACCATGGCGCGGGCAATCGCCGCTTCATGAGGATGAAAACTGCTGGCGCCGTTTTTCGCTTCAATACCGACTGGTGAAAGCAATGCCACATCGGCGCGATAACGATAAATCTCTCCAATCGTCATTTCCCCGCGCGTTTGCTGTGCGCCCGCCATCATCATGCCGCCAAGCAAAATCACCTGATTATTTAGCGTCTCATGCTCTTCGGCGCTGCTCAATGCCAGCGCCGCTTGCAGGCTATTGGTGATGATGGTTAAACCCGACATGGTGCGCAGTTCCTCCGCCAGCATCGTCGTGGTGGTACCTGCATCAAGAAACAGTGTTTGGCCCGACTGGAGATGCTGCGCTGCGGCGACGGCAATCGCGCGTTTCTCTTTCGCCTGCGCGTTGCGGCGCACCTGTAACGGCGGCTCCGCCTGGTTATCGACTGCCACTAAACCGCCATGTACACGCCGTGCAAGTCCTTGTGCTTCCAGCTCAATAATGTCGCGCCGAGCGGTTTCGCGTGAGATGCCAAGCTCTTTGATGATGCGTTCGGTGCTGACCTGATGCTGCGTGGTCAGCAGCGCGCGAATGCGGTGTAAGCGGGTTTCCTGCAGCATGACTTTTCCCTGTGACGTGTTCAACCTGGGCCTAAGCTTACCTGAGTGTCATAACATCGTCATGTGTATTTGGTTGTATTTGTGTATTTTGTTGCATTTGTCATTAATGCAGGCATGATATGGGTAAATGGCGATATCGCATGCACCCCTTTCACCTTCGCAACGGGAGTTACCATGGCTACACGTTCTACCATCATGGATACCAACAGTTTTCGTGCTGAGCACGCCGACGGTCTGGATGCGGCAACCCGCAAGCTAACCGATAAGCGCAGCAAAGTGTTGGGCGAGTCGTATCGCCTGTTTTACCGCAAGCCGGTGCATTTAGTGCGCGGCGAAGGGCAATATCTGTGGGATGCTGCCGGTGATAAATATCTTGATGTGTACAACAACGTGGCGAGTATTGGACACTGCCACCCGGCGGTAATTGAGGCGGTGAATCAGCAGATGAAGATGCTGAATACCCACACGCGTTATCTGCATGAGCGTATTCTCGATTATACCGAAGAGCTGCTGGCCACCACGCCGGATGCTATCGATCGCGCCATGTATATGTGCACCGGCTCGGAAGCCAATGATTTGGCGATCCGCGTGGCGCGCGCTTTCAGCGGCGGCACTGGCATTATCGTCTCGCAGGAGGCATATCATGGCACCAGCGATCTCACTTCAGGCGTTTCACCGGCGCTCGGCAGCGGTCAGCCGCTGGCGGCGACCACGCGTCTGGTGTCGCCGCCGGATGCGTATCGCGTCAATGCGCCCGATCTGGGCGAGTGGTTTGCCAATGAAATCCAGAAACAGATCGAAGATATGAAAGCGCACGGCATTAAGTTTGCCGGTTTCCTCGCAGATTCCATCTTCTCTTCCGATGGTGTGTTGCCGAACCCGCGCGGTTTCCTGCAGAAAGCCGTCGATGTGGTACACGCTAACGGCGGTATTTTTATCGCCGATGAAGTGCAGCCGGGCTTTGGTCGTACTGGCGATGCGTTCTGGGGCTTTGCACGTCACGACGTGGTGCCCGATGTGATCACCACCGGCAAACCGATGGGCAACGGCATTCCGGTCTCGGGCCTGCTGGCGAAAAGCGATGTGCTGGCGGCGTTCAGCGATGAAATTCCTTACTTCAACACCTTTGGCGGTAATCCGGTGGCGATGGCTGCAGCGCAGGCGGTGTTAACGGTGATTAAAGAAGAGGGCTTGCAGGAGCACAGCCGCGTGGTGGGTGCTAAGCTGCTGGCCGAATTGCAAAAACTGATGGATCGCCACGCATCGATCGGTGACGTACGTGGTGCGGGTCTGTTTATTGGTTTCGAACTGGTGCAAGACCGCGCCAGCAAAACGCCCGATAAAGCGCTGGCGCTGGATTTGATTGAGAAGCTGCGTGAACACCGCGTGCTGACGTCGGTGGCGGGCCCTTACGGTAACGTGCTGAAACTGCGTCCGCCGTTGGCGTTCCAGGAAGCGGATATCGATTGGCTGGTGGGCGCGCTGGATAAGTCGTTGAGTGAGTTGGGGCGGTAGCTGAGCATAGATTGCGCACATTTTTGTAGCGGCGCGATTTATCGCGCAATAAATTGCGCCGCTACGTTATGTGCTTGTATTTAAACAGCGGTTTCCTCGGCGAAAATGCGCTCCATCTTCTGCCACGCCTGCGCTACATCGTCATGCAGATTAAATAATCCCGATGTCCCGACGATAAATACATCCACGCCCGATGCGGCAATCTGTTTGAAGGTGCGCGCATTGCACGAACCATCAATCTCGGTCAAATAGTGATAACCCTGTTCTTCGCGCATCGCAATCAGCTGGCGTATTTTATTCAGCGTTTCCGGGATAAATTTCTGTCCGGCAAAGCCAGGATCCACTGACATCACCGTCACTTTATCCAGTAAATGTGCATATTCACGAATACTTTCCGCCGATGTGGCCGGATTTAACACCACGCCGCAGCGCCTACCCGCCTCTTTAATCTGCGTCAGCAAGCGAAATATTTTATTATTAGCGGTTTCAGGGTGGAAGCTAATAATATCTGCGCCCGCCTCAATGCACATCGGAATAATATCTTCCGGATGATTCACCATCAAATGCACATCAATCGGCACATCCGTAATTTTACGCAGGTTCTCAATAAAGAACGGCGATAACGTAATGTTTTTAACGTAGCTGCCATCCATAATATCGACATGATAAAAGGCGGCCGTTTTATTCATGGCTTCAACTTGTTCGCGAAAGCGGGTGAGGTCCATACACATTAAGGACGGTGAAAACTTTGCGTTCATTTTTTAATTCCTCATTACTTGCGCAGCGCCAATAAGCGCTGCGCAAGACATCAATGGAAGAACGAAATAATATGGCCGAGCACGATACCGACAATGCCGAAATCGGCGTCACCGAAGGTGGTGGAGGCAAAGCCCAGGTCGCCCATGAGCGGCAGCAATATTGCCGGCAGGAAGGAGATGAGTAGCCCTTGCACAAAGGCGCCGATCACCGCACCACGACGTCCGCCGGTAATGTTGCCGTAAACCCCCGCCGTAGCGCCACAGAAGAAGTGCGGCACTAAGCCCGGAACGATCACGCTCAAACCAAACAGCGGACACAGGAACATGCTGATCAGACCGGCGGAGAAGCTCGACAGGAAGCCGATAATCACCGCGTTTGGCGCAAACGGGAAGACGGTCGGGCAATCCAGCGCCGGTTTGGCGTTGGGCACCAGCTTATCGGCGATGCCTTTAAATGCTGGGACGATCTCCGCAATCACCATGCGCACACCGGCGAGGATGATGTAGACACCCGCGGCAAAGGTAATCGACTGAATGATGGCGAACACAATGTAGTTCTGGCCGCCACTAATGCTTTCGGTGAACGCTTTACCTGCGACTAATACCAGCGCGATAAACAGAATCATCATGGTCAGCGAAATCGCGACCGATGAATCGCGCAGGAAGTTGAGGGTTTTCGGCACCTTCAGCTCTTCAATCGACGGGCTGCCTTTACCGACCACTTTGCCTACTAACGCGGAGAGCAGATAACCGGTTGAGCCAAAGTGGCCGAGTGCCAGATCGTCCGAATTAGTGATTTTGCGGGTGAAGGGCTGCAGAATTGCCGGGCAAACCACCATCATGGTGCCAAGAATCAGTGAACCAATCACCACCAACCAGAAGCCGTGTATGCCACCTACCGACAAAATCACCGCCAGCATCGCCGACATATATAGCGTGTGGTGACCGGTCAGGAAGATGTATTTCAGTGGTGTAATGCGCGCCAGCACAATATTCACCAGCATGCCGAACACCATGATCATGGCCGTTTCGGTGCCATAACTTTTCTGTGCCAGCGCAGCCATCGCATCGGTGTTGGGCACCACGCCCTGAATATTAAACGAGTGCTCAAACAGCTGACTGAAGATGGTCAGCGTGGCCGCAATTAAATTGGCCCCGGCGATGAGAATAACAAAACCCATAATGGTTTTAAGCGTACCGGAAATAACATCAGAAACCGGTTTCTTTTGCAGTAATAAACCAAACAGGGAGAAAAGGCCGACAAGTATAGCGGGTGTTCCAAGAACATCCTTAATTATAAACTGCAGCATAACTTACTCCATAGTGAGTAAAGTTTTTCGGGATGAAGTGTTATTAGATATTTTCAGCCAAAATTTCTTTAATCTTTGCATTATCCAGCAGATTAGTCAGACCAACAACGTTGGCGCTGTGTCCGGCTAATTGATCGGCAATGTCTTTAGCGGCGATAATTAAATCAGCATGCTCAGATTTAGCCGAGGTTAAATCGGTGTGGCCTACTTCAGCTTCTTTACCTAATTCCGCCACAATTTTTTTCACATTCATTTCAACAATGAAGCTGCTACCTAAACCATTTCCACACACAATCAGGACTTTTTTCATCTTAGGGTTCTCGGGTTATTTATTTTGAATGACAGCTTCAATGGCTGACAGGGTAGAAGCCGACAGCAACTGCTGCAGGCGGGATTCGTCGCTGAACACGTCCGCTAATGCGGTAATCATCTGAATATGATCGTCGCCAGATACCGCGCACAGCATAATGACCACATAAACCGGATCGTTCTCATCAGACTGAAAGTTCACGCCATTTTTCACGTGCAGCAGCGACAGGCCATTTTTGCGCGCACCTTGTTCCGGTCGGGCATGAGGCATTGCTAAGCCCGGCGCCAGCACGTAATAGGGTCCAAGCTCGGCATGCGAGGTAAAGATGGCATCAAGATAAGTTGCGCTGATCGCCCCTGCGGCCAGCAGCGGTTCGGCGGATAAGCGCACCGCTTCCTGCCAGTCGCTAACGTGCTCTACGACACGAATATGTTGCGGTGTTAGCCATTGAGTGAGCATCAGTCATTCCTGTTTATTCGTCGATGGAGTGCAATGTAGGTTATTTTCTCAGCGGTTTTCTGTGATGATTGTCGCAAAAGTTAGCGCTAACACTGAGATTGTTAAAAAACGTGTTATCGCTAACATTTTCTTGCGCTGCGTTTGTCATGGCCGCAAACACCTGACATGCTCAATCATTCTGGAAAGAACCGTGGGTAAGGGATGCCCGAATCTGTGGTTTTTCGCATGGCGCGTTAACAGATTTGGTTTTAAGCTGCGTCCTGGCAAAAGTAGCGAGTAATGCAGGAGATCGCATGACAGAAAAAAAACGGCGCAGTACCGGCAAAAGTACCCTGGCCGATGTTGCCCGTTTGGTGGGCGTAAGCACCATGACAGCCTCGCGCGCGTTGCGCATGCCGGAGAAGGTTTCGTCCGAAATTCGCGCCAAAATTGATGCCGCAGTGATTGAGTTGTCCTACGTACCCAACGTGCAGGCCAGCAATCTGGCATCGGCGACATCGCGCCTGATCACCATGGTGGTGCCCTCGTTTGCCACGCCGGGCAGTGCGATTGTGTCGGAAGCGCTGCAAGAGGTGCTACGGCCGCAGGGCTACAACATGATGCTGGCGGAGGCCAATCATTCGGCTGCGGAAGAGAGCGAGCTGATCGAAATGCTGCTCTCCTATAATCCCGCAGCGATGGTGCATTTCAACTTCGATAACGCTGCCGAAGCACATCGCCTGCTGAGCAATTCCGGACTGCCGGTGATGGATATTGGCGGCGTGCATCCGGATTCGGCGGGGATCAGCATTGGTGTCGATTATGCCAAAGCGATTCGCCAGCTGGTGCAGAGTCTGGTCGAACGTGGCTATCGCCATCTCGGTTTGTTATGCACGCAGAGCAATAACACCATCTTCCGCCAGCTGCTAAATGGCTGGCACAGCGGGATGCTGGCGATGAATCAGGCGCCGCATCGCGTAGTGACGTCGCCGAAAATGCCGACCTTTGCCGCCGGGCACAGCTTACTGGCGGAAATTCGGTTAACCTGGCCGGAGCTGGATGTGCTGATTTGCACCAGTGATGAAGTGGCCTGCGGCGCTATCATGGCCTGCCACGCGGCGGGAATTTCGATTCCCAGCCAGTTGGCGATTGCCAGTATCGGCGGCGGCCCGTTAGCCGCGGTATGTTCGCCTCCGCTTACCAGCATTGTGCTGCCGTATGAAGAGATGGGACGCATGGCGGGTAAACGTTTACTGGCTGCGCTTAAGGGCGATGAACCCTCTGCTATCAATGAGCTGCCGGTGCAGCTTAAACTGCGTGCCAGTACGCACAAGGTGTAGCCGTGTGTGCGCACCTTTTCCCAGATTCATCAAATCCTTATCAAATCTAAGGCATTGATAACCCTTTTACGGATCATGTTTTTAACTATAATGATCCGACTGCTTACGCGGCACACCCAGTGAGGTGCTGCTGCAAAACACTAAAATGGAGAGGAAGAACATGAGTTATTCACTGCCATCCCTGCCGTACGCATACGACGCACTGGAACCGCACTTCGACAAGCAGACGATGGAAATCCATCACACTAAACACCACCAGACCTACGTTAACAACGCTAACGCCGCGCTGGAAGGTACCGAATTCGCTAACCTGCCGGTAGAAGAACTGATCACCAAACTGGATCAGCTGCCAGCAGATAAAAAAGGTCCACTGCGTAACAACGCAGGCGGCCACGCTAACCACAGCTTCTTCTGGAAAGGTCTGAAACTGGGCACCTCGCTGCAGGGCGACTTGAAAGCGGCAATCGAAAAAGATTTCGGTAGCGTTGAAGCTTTCCAGGCTGAGTTTGAAAAAGCAGCCACCACTCGTTTCGGTTCAGGCTGGGCGTGGCTGGTTAAGAAAGGCGACAAACTGGCTGTGGTTTCTACCGCAAACCAGGATAGCCCGCTGATGGGCGAAGCGGTTGCAGGCGTTTCAGGCTTCCCGATTATCGGTCTGGACGTGTGGGAACACGCTTACTATCTGAAATATCAGAACAAACGTCCTGATTACATCAAAGCGTTCTGGAACGTTGTGAACTGGGACGAAGCGGCAGCGCGTTTCGCTTCTGCTAAGTAAGTTCAGGCTTAAGCCGCAACGTACACAACCGGTGATCTCTTCACCGGTTTTTTTTCGCCCTTTTTAAACCTTTTTTAAACGACCTGAATATTTCCGCGCACAACTATTTCGCTGAGAAATCTATTAACCTGCCGTTGATAATTTGGGGCATATAGTGACGATAATTTGTCTCGCTAAGCCTAAATAATCATGTCTACTATCATAACTTCTGTGGCGAATGATGATTCGTCAGCTTCGCTGTTTTTACCTTTAATAAGCGGAAAATTCAGGCCGAATAAATTATGGAATAGCGGAAGGTTTCGCGCAAAATTTGCCTTAAGGTCGTTGGTATTTCCAGTTACTACTTTTCATTATCTGCATCAGTTAGCGGAATTATCTGCGTTGCCGCAGCTTTTAACTATGCAGGGTTTACTGCCAGCGAAGCCCCATCGGCCTTATCTGCGTGCGGGATTCAGTGTGGCACAGCGTGCGCAGGCGATCATCGATCACTATACGCTAATGGATCAGCTGGATAACGCGGCGCTGCGTCAGCTGTTGCAGAGTCCGGGCGATAATTTACTGGCTAATTTGAGCGGTAAAAATGACGAGGCGTTTGTGATTCACTGCTGTCCAGGTCGCTTCGACCGTGAAGGTGAAATTACCCTGGAATTGCATTATGAAACGCAATTAATCGCTTCGCTCTCATTCTCGATTATTCAGGAACAGCGGAAACGTACCTTATTAATTGGTGGGTTGCAGGGGCCGCGCAAACATATTTCCAACGATGTTATTCGCGATGCGACTAAAGCGGCACATGGCGTATTCCCGAAACGTCTGCTGATGGAAGCGGTTTTTAATCTGGCGGAGCAGTGTGGTGTTGAGACGATTACCGCCGTTGGTGATACCACACACGTATTCCGCAGCCTGCGTTATCGTCACAGTAAGAGCGATAAGTTTTTTGCCAGCTACAGCGAGTTTTGGTTGTCGCTGGGTGGCGTGGCGCGTGGCGATGAGCTGTTTACGTTGCCATTACGTGCGGAGCGAAAAAATCTGGAAGAGATTGCCAGCAAGAAGCGCGCCGAGTATCGCCGTCGCTATGTCTTGCTGGACAGTCTGAATGAACAAGTTCATCAGGCAGCTGGCATCCTACGCGACGTCTCACACGCCGCGTAAGTAAAGATTAGAACGGCTGCTTCGCGTAGCCGGTCATCACTTTCAGTCCCATCTCACGTCCGAGCGCGGTCATTGGGTGTACCACCACCAGGCCGCGCACGCTTTTCTTGAATGCGCCCATGTTGGCCTGTTCTTTCTTGGTGATTTCGCGGCTAAAGCCCAGCTTCTGCAGCTGTTGCGCTTCTTTACTCAGCTTCTCAGTGCGCACACCGCGCAGGCGCTCAATTTCCAGCTCCAGCTTCTCTTTTTCACGCAGCAGCTCGCCGAGCTTTTCGGCATCGCCAGAGGCTAAAAGTGGGGCTTCTTTGCGATTGAGTGCATCCAGCTGATCGCTCAGAACTTTGATCTCGGCTTTTTCTTGTTCTTTCATTGGGGGAAAACTCGTTAAGGAAAACAGGCAAAGGATACATCAAATTCAGGCAATTTTGCAGCGTGGAGCGTAGGGTGCGCATTCATGCGCACCTGGTCACCATGAATGGCGACCCTACAATGGTTTGGCGAGGTTTTCGTAGGGTGCGCATTCATGCGTACCTGGTCACCATGAATGGCGACCCTACAGTGGTTTGGCGAGGTTTTCGTAGGGGGCGCATTCATGCGCACCTGGTCACCATGAATGGCGACCCTACAGTGGTTTGGCGAGGTTTTCGTAGGGGGCGCATTCATGCGCACTTGGTCACCATGATTGGCGACCCTACACAGCGGGCTTTTTAAACACCTGCTTGTGTGAAATCCGCGAAATGAGCTCGGTGAGCGACAGCACCATGGTGGAACGTACCATCTGCAGATAACGCTGCTGCTGCATTGACCGCAGTTGATCGTCGTCGCGGTTGAAATCCGGCTGCGGCGGCCAGGCAACGACGCAGTGCAGCTCACCAAACGGGCCGAGGATCTCATCGTCGGTAAAACGATAGTCGCTGATGTCGTGATTCAGCTCCTCACGTAGCGCCAGCAGCAGTTCACAGTCTTCGTACTCATGCCGGTTTATTACGCCAAGGCCGTAAATTAACTTGAGACGAACGGAGAGTTCGCCCAGCGGGCCATTACCGAGCAGCAGAGGTTCGACGGCGTATTTAACCGCGTAATCGTCCTTACGAAACACTTGCAGCACCAGCAGGTTAACCGCTTCGGTCAGCAGCTCAACGGCGGCGATCAGGAAGCTTCTCACCGAACGACCGGCGTTCAGGCGCTCAAGCACCCGGTTTTCAAAAGCCTGCTTCTCTTCCATCATTGCCTGCATCGTTCAGCTACCGCCAGCGGGCACGTAAACGTGCCCGAGTTAACCACTAAAGGGCGCGCATTATGCCATAGCGTTGTAAGCGCTCACCACTGAGGTGACCACTTCGCTATTGGCATCCAGGCCAGAAATTTCTGCCAGCGTGGCCTGCGGACCTTTTTCTGCTAGCAGCGCGACCAGCTCCTGCGCCTGCGGATCGGCTTCGCTGCGATAGTGCATCGCGGCGGCAATGCCCTGAACCAGATTGGCGTGCGGCAGCTGATACTCCAGCGTACCTAGCGTGGGTTTGATCAGGCGATCGCCCGCGCTCAGTTTACGCAGCGGCTGACGGCCTACGCGCTCAACGTCATCTTTCAGGTACGGGTTTTCAAAACGGGTGAGGATTTTCTGGATGTAAGCAGCATGTTTATCAGCTTCAAAACCATAACGCTTGATCAGCACCGCGCCACTCTCCTGCATCGCGCCTTGCACCACTGCACGCACTTTTTCATCAAGAATCGCGTCGCGGATGGTCGCGTGGCCGGCAAGCTGGCCGAGATAAGCCGTGATCGCGTGACCGGTATTGAGGGTGAAGAGTTTGCGTTCCACAAAGGCCATCAGGTTGTCGGTCAATTCCATGCCGGGAATGTTCGGCAACTCACCTTTGAATTGAGTTTTATCAACAATCCACTCGCTAAAGGTTTCAACCGTGACTTCCAGCGGATCGGTGGTGCCGGCTTCAGACGGTGGCACGATGCGGTCAACCGCCGAATCAACGAAACCAACATGCTCTTCAACCCATGCGTGATATTGCGCTGGCAGCGCTTTCAGCACGTGCTGTTTCAATTGGCTGGTGCCGCGCACCATATTTTCACAGGCGATGATGTTCAAAGGACGGACATTACCGCTGTCGCTGCGCTTGGCCAGACCTTTGGCGACGCCGCCGGCGATGCGCTCCAAAATCTGCGGGCCCACCGCCGTAGTAACGATATCAACCTCAGCAATCAACGTAACGATGTCATCGCTGGTGCTGTTCACGGCGCTCACGCCTTTTACGATTTCGACTTTCGCCTGCTCGCCAACCACATGAACCGGATACTCATGACGGGCGTTAAGGGCATCAAGTACCACCTGATTGACGTCAGCAAACACCAGCTCGATGCCGGCATCTGCCAGTAACTTACCGATAAAACCGCGACCGATGTTACCTGCTCCAAAATGTAACGCTTTCATAAATTTGACCCATATCAAATGACGAAAGGGCGGGCAAGTCCGCCCCGGAAATGTGGGACGGGCTTACCCGCCCCAGGGAAGGTAAAACGTGGTGTTACGCTTTGACGGTGTTGCCCGAAAGCAGGTCCAACACGTCCTGCACGCTGGTGGTGTTTGCCAGCTTCTCAATCACGCTATCGTCGTCCAGTGCGTTGGTCAGGCTGGTAATCACCTGAATGTGCTCGTTGTTGCGAGCGGCGATACCGATGACCAGACGCGCTACGTCTTCAGCTTCTTCACCAAACTGCACACCGGCTGGATACTGGCAGAACACCACGCCAGTTTTCAGCACGCGATCTTTTGCTTCCACGGTGCCGTGCGGAACAGCGATTGATTCGCCGAGGTAAGTTGGCGTCAGCTTCTCGCGTTCCAGCATCGCTTCCACATATTCCGGCTGAACATAGCCGCCTTTCACCAACTGCTCACCGGCAAAGCGAATCGCTTGCTCTTTATGCGTCGCGCTCAGGCCAAGGAACACGTTGTCTGCGCCCAGTTTGAACAGGTGCGCGTTGCCTTCGTCATAGCTGTCCGCCAGCGTAGTCTTTACCGTTTCACGATGCGCTTCGCTGCGATTGGCGGTAACCAGACGTTCAGTCAGGTTGCTGTACAGCGCGCTATCAAGGAAGTTATTCAGAGAAATGTGCTGCGCATGCGGTGCCTGGCGCATCGCACGTTCAGTCAGATCGCGGTGCGTAATCACCAGGTCTACGTCGCCCGGCAGCGAGTTGATCGCCGTGTTAGTGACAGAGATATTGCTCAGACCTGCGTCCTGCACTTTCTTGCGCAGTACGCCTGCACCCATCGCACTTGACCCCATACCGGCATCACAGGCTACGATGATTTTGCGTACGTGGTTCAGGTCAACGCTCATCGCATCGCCAGCCACCGGGGAACCGGCAACTGCCTGACCTTTTGACTGCGCTTTCATATCTTGCATGCGCTGAGTCGCGGCTTCGATATCGTCATCTTCTTTCACTTTGCTGGTTTTCAACAGCACCGCTGAGACGACGAAGGAGACCGCAAACGCAGCAATGATGGCCGCGATGTTCGCGAAGTAAGCCCCTTTTGGCGTCATCGCCAACACCGCCAGGATCGAACCTGGAGAAGCCGGAGAAACCAGGCCGCCGTTCAGCAGCGTCAGGGTGAACACGCCCGTCATACCGCCGAGGATAACCGCCAGCAACAGACGCGGCGCCATTAGCACGTATGGGAAGTAAATTTCGTGGATACCACCGAGGAAGTGGATGATCGCTGCACCGCCTGCGGACTGTTTGGCGCTACCGCGACCAAATACCATGTAGGCAACCAGCACGCCCATGCCCGGACCTGGGTTGGCTTCAATCAGGAAGAAGATTGATTTGCCCGCCTCGCTCGCCTGCTGGATACCCAGCGGAGAGAAGATACCGTGGTTGATAGCGTTATTGAGGAACAGGATTTTCGCCGGTTCAACAAAGATTGAGGTCAGAGGGAGCAGGTTGTTCTGCACCATCAGATTCACGCCCGCAGCGAGAATGTGCGACAGACCTTCAACCAGTGGACCGATGGCTACGAACGCCAGCAGCGCCAACAGCATACCGATGATACCGGCCGAGAAGTTGTTAACCAGCATCTCGAAGCCGCTTTTGATCTTGCCATCAACCACGCGGTCGAAGGATTTAATCGCCCAGCCGCCCAGCGGACCAGCAATCATCGAACCGAGGAACATCGGCATATCGGCGCCGACGATCACGCCCATGGTAGTGATCGCACCGACCACGCCACCACGATCGCCGCCGACCAGACGTCCACCGGTGAAACCAATCAGCAGCGGCAGCAGGTAAGTGATCATTGGGCCGACGAGCTTCGCCAGCGTTTCGTTTGGAATCCATCCGGTTGGGATGAACAGCGCAGTGATGATACCCCATGCGATAAACGCACCGATGTTAGGCATCACCATATTACTCAGAAAGCGACCAAAGCTCTGAACCTTGACCTTTACTGATGAGGACATAAACCCACCCCTTATTGAGACGCGCTGCAATAAGAGAGCGCGTTTGTTTTTGTTTGAACGTTACGGCGCGGGCCGTGGCATTACTGTATGCACGCGGACTCTAGCACTAGTTTATTACGCTGCGTAGAGCAGCGACTAAGTGTGATGTAGATCACGCCAAGGTGGGGTGTTTGGGGTGCAATAAGGTGACTTTGATCACAAAAAGTGGCTGTAAGAAAGCAACGGTGACGAAAAATCATGCAAAACAGGGTGATGAATGTGACTTAAGTCACCTTTTTAATCGGGTGCTTTGTTGTGTAAGTGTGATCAATGTCACAAACTATTTTTGGTCGAAAATGCGCCAGATCACAATATGCCGCATCAGGAAAATGAGCTGTAAGGAAGTGACGTAATTCCGAAAAGAGACGAACAGAAGAGGAAGCTAAAAGGGCGCTTATGTAGGGTCGCCCTTCATGGCGACCACTAGCAATTGGCTTAACTGTATTACAAACCGCCTTGCACCGCGTTTTGCGCCTGCGTCAGCGCCTGCGCGTTACTGGAGAGATTGCTCATCAACGTGTTGTACTGCGTTGCCTGATCCTGAGTGGGGAACTGCACGCCGCCGTCATTGAAGGTGACGCGAGTGCCTTGCGATTGCAGATAGTCGCCGGTTTGCACTGCGGCCTGGCTCAGCGCTTGCAGCTGTGGCAACAGCGGAATCAGCGTGCTGGCGGGCTGTGTTACCACTTTGGTAAACGCGGCATCGTAGACTTTCTTCAAATCATCCGGCTGCTTCAGCGTGGCTTTGCTGCTATCCGCCTGCATTTTGGCGCTCTGGATCTGCTGCGTCAGCACACTCAGATTGCCGCTGGCCTGGCGCAGGCTATCGCGACGCGTCAGGTAGTCTTGTGGAACGCGAATCGCCGCCAACTCATCGACTACCGGACGCATGCCTTGATCGATTGCCTGATTGGTCTGCTGCGAGAAACCATAAAGGATGGCGTAATCGCTGGCGTAATTACCGAAGGTCTGTTTTTGGTTTTCACTGAGGCTTGGCAGATGTTCGCCGCTGCGCATCACGGTGTTCTGAAGGAAATCAGTGAAAGCTTTACGCTGATCGCCTTCTTTGTCGCCACAGGCCGTAAGTTGCAGCACGACCAATGCACTGACCATCAGCATGCCGGTACGCATCCAGATGCGGGATAATCCTGACGCCATAATTCAACTCCTGTGATAATGGCTCTCTCCCTTCATAATCCAGGCTACTGCTTAAATTATTCGGGATAAAAATTTTTGCGAAAATGGTCCTAAAGAATAGTGCAATGGTCTGGTGTGTACAACGGGCGCACCGGGCAAATTAAAACACCAGCGCCTGGCCATCTTTGCGGCTTTCGGTGGCGGCAATATAGAAGCCTTGCGGATCGCGGACTATCGCCTGCGCACCCCCGAAGTTATAGCCCAGCAGCGGATCTTCGAGTGCTATCTGATGCCCCATTTCACGCAGCTTCGCCAACACGTTGCGGTCGATGCCCGGCTCAACCACCACTGAACGTCCCTGCTCAACGCGCCAACGCGGTGCATCAATGGCCGCCTGCGGGTTTTGCTTATGCTGCATGATGCGCAGCGCCATCTGCAAATGACCTTGCGCCTGCATCGTGCCGCCCATCACGCCAAATGACATCAGCGGCTGGCCGGCACCATCAAGGGAAAATGCTGGGATGATGGTATGGAACGGACGCTTACTGCCCGCCACCACATTGGGATGTTGCGGATCGAGTGAAAAACCGCAGCCACGATTTTGCAGGCTGATGCCGGTGCCCGGCACCACCACGCCAGACCCGAAGCCCATAAAGTTGGACTGTATAAAGGACACCATCATGCCGCTGGCATCAGCGGTGGAGACATAAACCGTGCCGCTCTGCTGCGGTGCACCATAGGTAAAATCACCGGCTTTATCAGGATCGATCAGCTGCGCACGCTGTTTAAGATAGCCATCGCTCAGCAGCAATTCGGCTGGGAACTCAAGGTGATCGTAATCGCTGACGTAGCGATCCAGATCGGCCAGCGCCAGCTTCATCGCTTCAATCGACAAATGCAGCCACGGCACTGAATCCGGCGTATAGCGGCCAATTTCCCACTGTTCGAGAATGCCCAGCGCAATCAAGGTGGCGATACCCTGACCGTTAGGCGGCAGTTCCTGCACCGATCCACCCGCAAACGGTCGCGACAGCAAATCAACCCAGTCAGCGCGATGGTTGTTGAGGTCCGCCATGCTCAGCGCTGCGCCATGCTGCGCAGCAAACGCCACCATCTTTTCAGCAAGATCGCCACGATAGAAGGCTTCTCCGCGCGTCTCGGCGATTTTTTGCAGCGTTTCGGCTTGCGCCGGATTGCAGAATAGTTCGCCGGCACGCGGCGGTCGGCCATTGGGCGCGAAGCACTCGGCGAAGCCGGGTTGATCTTTCAGCTTGTTGTAGCCGCGCTGCCACAGGTGACCAATTAGCGGTGAAACCGGGAAACCCTCACGCGCAAAGTCAATCGCCGGTTGCGCCAGCGTGGTGAGCGGAAGCGTGGCAAAACGTTCGGCCAACGTGACCCACGCCGACACCGCGCCCGGCACGGTGACCGCTTCCCAGCCAATTTCCGGCATGGCATCACGGCCGGCAAAGCGTTCAGGGCTCCATAAAGCAGGGGAGCGACCGGAGGCATTCAGGCCGTGCAGCTGTTTTCCATCCCAGATAATAGCGAAGGCATCGCTGCCTAAACCGTTGCCGGTCGGCTCCAGCACCGTGAGCGCCATGGCGCTGGCAATGGCGGCATCCACCGCATTGCCGCCCTGTTGCAGCATGCGCATGCCGGCTTGTGCCGCCAGCGGCTGTGAAGTGGCTACGGCATTGCGCCCCATCATGGGCACGCGATGTGAGGCATAACTGACCGTCAAATCTAGATCGCTCATAAATTTCTCTTTGCGTCGTGCTGGTGCGTGTGTGCTGCAGCACCGTGCAGCATGCGCGGTGATGTTGGAGAAGAGTTTAATATTAAGTCAGATATTTCATGTGCATATCGAGTTGGCACTTTTTTTGAATAGTATTTACACAATGCAGAGGCAATGTCCGGTTTTTCATTGATTGTTATCGTTGGCAGAGTAGCAAGTGCAGGCAGGTCAATCGCTTAAAGTGATCGAATTTTTTTAGCATAAGTAAGAATAAAAAATAATCAGGAATCAGGCAGCAAAGTCGGAAATCTGACCCATACTTAGAAACCCGAACTATTGTTGCATTGCTCGGACATCTTTTGCAGTGCTCAACAGGCTGTGTCCCGCATCGGTTTGATAATAACTATGCGAAACCGCTTCGGGATACAGCCTGCTCGTCCGGTTTCAGCGCCTGGTGGCGCTTACCTCTCTACTTTCACGTGCTTCATAGTGAGTTTTTAAGGAGTTCTCTATGGAATTTAAAGATCCAATGGTCGAGTTGCTCAGCAGCCTTGAGCAGATTGTTTTGACACGTGATGCTCAGCCTTCCGTATCAGAAATTACACTCAATCAGGCTTCAGTTCCCGAGCCGCAGCGTTTACGCGAGATGACTGGCATGCAGGTGGATGAATTCGCCCGCGTGATGGGGGTGAGCGTCTCGTCAGTTAAAAGCTGGGAGGCGCAACGTACACGTCCTTCCGCTACGGCACGCAAACTGATGAAGCTGTTGCAGGCCAACCCTTATTTAGGGCGTCAACTGCTGGAGTAATCGCTATTTTGGATGCTCCAACCCGCCTATACGGCGGGTTTTTTAATTTATGGCACCATATTTTGCCGCCTGTTTCACGAACCAGCTTTCCGGTACGCTGTGCGGCGGCTGTGCTAACTGCGCCAGCCCTTGTTTGATGGTCTGATCTGCTTGCTGCCACAAATGTCCATCGCCCTCACGCAATAGCTGAATTTGAATCTGTTTTTCTACCAAATACACGCGTGCAAAGTCGGCATCGTACTGCACGATGGCGCGGGTGTTATCAATGATGTCGGCCAGTTTGATGGTTTGCGCCTCGGGCGAGGCATCGGCGGTATGACGGAAATGCGCCAGCTTGCGCGCAGCACGATTTTTCGCCGTGGGCTGTGCGCTGTCGGTAAGCATATCGACCAACTCCGCCACGCGTGGGCCAAAATGGCGTTCGATATCGTCAAGAGTGCTGGGGGTGTCTTCAACCGTGTCATGCAGCCAGGCGGCGGCAATCATCTGTTCATCATCGGTGACGCTACGCACTATCTCGGCGACGGCTGCCGGATGCACAATGTAAGGCTCGTCAGTGTATTTGCGGCGCTGACCCGCAGCAGCATGCGCCTCAGTGGCATAACGGCGCGCTTGCTCTTCCAGTGAATCCCGCATATTTCACTCTCCCAGAGAAAAGTAGCTTGCAATTATCTAGCGCGCTATTTATATTGAAAACCATGAACAGTAATCAAGATGACAAAAAAGTGAAGCAGGCGCCACTTCAGTTAGATCAGCAGCTCTGCTTCGCGCTGTATTCGGCGAATCTCGCGATGCACAAAGTCTACCGCCAGCTGCTATCAAAGCTGGAGATTACTTATCCGCAATATCTGGTGATGCTGGTGCTGTGGAATCAAGACGATGTGACGGTTTCTGAAATTGGCGAGCAGTTGTTCCTTGATTCAGCGACGCTAACGCCGCTGCTGAAACGTCTGGAGATCGCGGGATTATTGCGTCGCCAGCGTTCACGTCAGGATGAGCGTCAGGTGGTGGTAACGCTGACCGATGAAGGCCGTGCGTTGCGCGATAAGGCCGAAACGATTCCAGAAGCCATTCAGTGTGCAACCGCCTGCAATGATGAGGCGCTAGCGTTACTAAAAGGTCAGTTAGACGAGTTGCGCGCAAGTCTGAATAGCGCCAACTAATACGCATTCGGGAAGTCGCTGTCTCGACATCCCATAATAAGAAGTTCAGGTTAGCGCATAATAAGTAGTGCGCGATTATATAGCGAATTAATGAGGTAATGATGTCTTTAGAAAAAGTTGTTTATACTGCAAAAGCTAAAGCTACCGGCGGTCGTGATGGTCGTGCTACTTCCTCTGACAACGTGCTGGATGTGAAACTGGGCGTGCCAAAAGAGATGGGTGGCGCAGGTGGCGAAGTAACCAACCCAGAGCAGCTGTTTGCTGCGGGTTATTCAGCCTGTTTCCTCGGCGCAATGAAGTTTGTGGCTGGCCGCGACAAGATTGCGATGCCAAAAGATGCATGGATTGAAGGCGAAGTCGGCATCGGTCCAATTCCGAACGGTTTTGGCATTGAAGCCAGGTTGAATATCCATCTGCCAGAGATGGACGCAGCTGAAGCGCAGAAGCTGGTTGATGCCGCCCACATCGTCTGCCCATACTCAAACGCGACGCGTGGCAACATTGACGTCACGCTGAACATCATTAACTAATCGTTATTGATGGCAATTTAAGGCTCCTGCGGGAGCCTTTTTTACATCAAAAAAAACGCTTTCCACTTCGATTAGAAAATTTATCTGGTCTTACCATTGGTTAAATGTTCTACTGCTCGGCTTCGCGCCATCGCCCTTTCGCCAGTCGGAATCGTCCCGATCCTGCACGTTGCGTCACGCTTTTTCCGCGGTTTAGCGAACTCTGCTGTCTTTAAACAGTCACATTACGGTTGATACAACGACACCAGGTCGGGAATACATATTTTCATGAATTATATTAAAAGTTTAACGCAGCAAAAGCTTTCTCTGCTGCTTGCGTTATATCTCGGTATCTTACTGAATTTACCGATATTTTATCGCCGCTTTGACGGCTTTTTAACGAAATCAAATATCTCTAATTGGCTCTCTGCAGCAGCGGAAGTGATGGCGGCTGTGCTGCTGACCTTCTTCCTGATGCGTCTGCTGTCGCTAGGTGGGAAATGGGCTTATCGCATTCTCGCCACGCTTACCGTGATTATTTCTGTTGCCGCCGCCTATTACATGGCGTTTTTCAACGTGGTGATTGGTTACGGCATTATCGCCTCGGTGATGACTACCGATATCGATCTTTCCAAAGAAGTGATTGGCCTGCATTTCGTGGTGTGGATGGTGCTGGTTAGTGCGCTACCGCTGCTGCTGATCTGGCGCAATAATCTGAGCCATACGCTCATTGAACAACTTAAAACACCTGGGCAGCGTCTGAAGCCAGTAGCCATCATGCTGCTGAGCGTTGCGTTGGTGTGGCTGCCGATTCGCTACTTTGACAAGTTGCAGAAAGTAAATGAAGAGATCACCAACATAGACTTGCCAAGTTATGGCGGCGTGGTGGCGCACTCCTATCTGCCTTCAAACTGGATCGCCGCACTCGGCCTGTTTGCCTGGACCAAAGTGGATGAAGAGTGGGATGGCAAAGCGCTGCTCGATCCGGCAAAAGAGTTTACTTACGTCGCGCCGCCAGGCATCGACGATACCTATATGGTGTTTGTGATTGGCGAAACCACGCGCTGGGATCATATGGGCATGCTCGGCTACGACCGTGATACCACGCCGAAGCTGTCGAAAGAGAAGAACCTGGTCGCGTTCCGCGGCGAATCTTGTGATACCGCCACCAAGCTGTCGCTGCGCTGCATGTTCGTGCGCGAAGGCGGCACCATGGATAATCCGGGCCGCACCCTGAAAGAACAAAACGTTTTCGCGGTACTGAAGGAACTGGGATTCACCTCAGAATTGTTCGCGATGCAGAGCGAAGTGTGGTTCTACGATAACGCTGACACCAACAACTTCTCGTTCCGTGAGCAGATTGGTTCTGAGAAGCGTAATCAGGGTAAAGCGGTCGATGACATGCTGTTAGTGCCGGAGTTACAGGCATCGTTGCAGCGCTTCCCGAAAGGCAAGCATATGGTGATTCTGCATACCAAAGGCTCGCACTACCTTTACTCGCAACGTTACCCGCGTGATTTCGCACGCTATAAGCCGGAATGCATGGGCGTTGATGAAAAGTGCAGTAAAGCGCAGTTGATTAATGCGTATGACAACTCGATTTTGTACGTTGATACCATGCTGGACAGCGTGCTGGATCAGCTACGTGATAAGAAAGCGATTGTGTTCTATGCCGCCGATCATGGTGAATCGATCAGTGAGAATATGCACTTACACGGTACGCCGCGCGAGATGGCACCGCCGGAACAGTTCCGTGTGCCGATGATGGTGTGGGCGTCTGATAAGTATCTTGAGGACCCCACCAACCGCAGCAATTTCGAACGTTTACAGGCACAACAGCGCGTGGGTAAAACCCATCGTCATGTTGAGCTGTTCGACACCATCATGGGTTGCCTCGGTTATACCTCGCCGGACGGTGGGATTAAAGCTGCCAATAACTGGTGTTCGGCACCTGCGGCCACGCCGGCCAAAACGCTTTGATTTCGTAGAGTCGCCATTTACGGCGACTGTTGCTCTGAACCCATTAAGCCGCAGAAGTTTAAGGCACTGTTTGCTTTCCAGGCGATCAGTTGGGTTTTCAGTAAAAGGCATTGACGCTTTTTTAGCAGCGCAGTAATATGCGCCCCCATCGGCGAGTAGCGCAGCTTGGTAGCGCAACTGGTTTGGGACCAGTGGGTCGGAGGTTCGAATCCTCTCTCGCCGACCATATTTGAAGAAACCTGCTTTTATAAGCAGGTTTTTTTTCGTCTGTAATTTGAGGGATCTGCGCCGATAAAGCGAAGCCAAACGTTCAGGCGATGGGAAGGCGGCTTGGTTAGCAAAGCGTCCGCCGCAGGGATGGGGCGGCCGAGGCTACAGGGACGTATTCACGCCGTCTTTGCGTTCGAGCCGCCTTTCCTGAGCAACGCACCGAGCAAAACGCAAAATCCAAAACGCAAAACGCAAAACTCATCAATTCGCCCATTCTATCCCTTAAAACCTGAATCCCTACCATTATCCCAACTCAATCCTCTGCATCCCACGCCAAATCGAAGCCGCACGCTTATTTCGTGACACATTCTTCTTATGACCGGTTTATGCATCATGCTGATTTCTTATGCCATTTCACTAGCACATTCCGCTGCCTGAACGTCATAACGCACGCATAATCGTTCAGATATTCAACATTTACCAATAAGTTTTGTGTGTTTTTTAGCGGTGATAATCACTGTCATTTGGCTAGATAGCCAGATAATCACGCGGCATTGAGTGCTTTATCACCTTTTTTAATTTTGGCTTACGCCTGGAAGGGTGTTTTTTATCGTTGCTTGCACTTACTCACACTCTGTGTAAATAACCCCACACTGTATTGACGTTCATTGCAACTGTTGACAAATTGATGCGTCAATAAAATGTAGAGACGGACGTGTCTGGTAGATTCCACGGTGCCAGTGCAACAACTATAACCGCTCACATTTTGCTTACGCTTAATTGACCTGCCCGAACCGCATAAAAAAATCAGAGGTCGGGCGACGCACACAACATCACATCACAATGGAGCAAAACATGATCAACTCCCTGGCTAAATCCAGGATGCTGAAGGTCGGTCTCAGCCTGATTGCTATGACCGTTGCCGCTGGTGTCCAGGCGAAAACCCTCGTTTATTGTTCAGAAGGTTCGCCGGAAGGCTTCAACCCGCAGCTCTTCACTTCGGGCACCACCTACGACGCAAGCTCCGTGCCGATCTACAACCGTCTGGTTGAGTTCAAAACCGGTACTACCGAGCTGCAGCCAGGCCTGGCAGAAAAATGGGATGTCAGCGCGGACGGTAAAACTTATACCTTCCACCTGCGTCAGGGCGTGAAGTGGCAAACCACGAAAGATTTCAAGCCAACCCGTACCTTTAATGCCGATGACGTCGTGTTCTCCTTCGAGCGTCAGCTCGACAAAAACAACAAATATCACGGTGTTTCTGGCGGCAGCTACGAATACTTCGAAGGCATGGACATGCCAAAGCTGATCGCCAAAATCGAGAAAGTTGACGATCACACCGTACGCTTCACCTTAACGCGTCCCGAAGCGCCGTTCATCGCTGACCTCGGCATGGACTTCGCCTCCATTCTGTCTAAAGAATATGCGGACAACATGCTGAAAGCGGGCACGCCTGAGAAGCTGGATCTCAATCCAGTGGGCACCGGTCCATTCGTACTGCAGCAGTATCAGAAAGATTCGCGCATTCTGTACAAAGCCAACCCAGACTTCTGGGGCACCAAGGCGAAGATTGATCGCTTAGTGTTCTCCATCACGCCAGATGCTTCTGTGCGTTATGCGAAACTGCAGAAGGGCGAATGCCAGGTGATGCCGTATCCGAACCCGGCCGACATCGCCAGCATGAAGAAAGACGACAAAATTAACCTGATGGAGCAGCCGGGTCTGAACGTCGGTTACCTGTCGTTCAACACCGAGAAAAAACCGCTGGATAATGTGAAAGTGCGTCAGGCACTGACCATGGCGGTAAACAAACAAGCCATTATCGATGCCGTTTATCAGGGTGCTGGCCAGGCCGCGAAAAACCTGATCCCACCAACAATGTGGAGCTACAACGACGACATCAAAGATTACGCTTACGATCCTGAGAAAGCGAAAGCGCTGCTGAAAGAAGCCGGTATGCCGGATGGTTTCTCAATCGACTTGTGGGCAATGCCGGTTCAGCGTCCATACAACCCGAACGCACGTCGCATGGCGGAAATGGTTCAGGCTGACTGGGCGAAAATTGGCGTGAAAGCCAAAATCGTCACCTTCGAATGGGGCGAGTACCTGAAACGTGCGAAAGCCGGTGAACACCAGACCGTTATGATGGGCTGGACCGGTGATAATGGGGATCCGGATAACTTCTTCGCCACGCTGTTCAGCTGTGCAGCGGCGAAAGACGGTTCTAACTACTCACGTTGGTGCTACAAGCCGTTTGAAGATCTGATTCAGCCTGCGCGTGCTGAAGCCGATCACAACAAACGTATTGAACTGTACAAACAGGCTCAGGTAGTGATGCATGACCAGGCTCCGGCGCTGATCATCGCTCACTCAACCGTATACGAGCCAGTGAGCAAGAAAGTCTCTGGTTATGTGGTAGATCCATTAGGTAAACATCACTTCGAAAACGTCGATATCCAGGAATAACCTTTCGGATTATCGCGGTTAGGGCCAGCGTTGCTGGCCCTCGGGCGGCCTCTTCGTCGCCCGCACTCCGCACTTTTTTTCCGGTAAATTCTACTATTGAAGCGCTTCTTGCGTCGCGTCCGCCCATGGCTGGCTGCGAGTGTTGAGCAATGTTGTCCCCGGCGGTAACGCTATGGGAAATGTCAGAGAACCAGGCTTATGCTGCAATTCATACTCCGACGTTTGGGCCTTGTCATCCCAACGTTTATCGGTATCACGTTATTGACCTTCGCGTTTGTCCACCTGATCCCCGGCGATCCGGTACTGATCATGGCCGGTGAACGCGGTATCTCCCCCGAACGTCACGCGCAATTGATGGCGCAGTTTGGCCTCGATCAGCCGATGTGGAAGCAATACATCACTTATATCAATGGCGTATTGCACGGCGATCTTGGCATCTCGCTGAAAAGCCGTATCCCGGTCTGGGACGAATTCGTACCACGCTTTAAAGCCACACTGGAACTGGGCATCTGCGCCATGTTGTTCGCAGTGGCAGTCGGCATTCCGGTCGGCGTGCTGGCGGCGGTAAAACGCGGCTCAATCTTCGATCACACCGCAGTGGGCATCTCGCTGACCGGTTACTCCATGCCGATTTTCTGGTGGGGCATCATGCTGATCATGCTGGTTTCGGTGCAGTGGAACCTCACGCCGGTCTCCGGGCGCGTCAGCGACATCATCTTCCTTGATGATAGCCATCCACTCACCGGCTTCATGCTGATCGATACGCTGCTGTGGGGTGAACCGGGTGATTTCAAAGATGCAGTGATGCACATGATTCTGCCTGCCATTGTGCTCGGCACCATTCCGCTGGCGGTGATTGTGCGTATGACGCGCTCCTCGATGCTGGAAGTGCTGGGCGAGGATTACATCCGCACCGCCCGCGCCAAAGGTCTGACGCGTATGCGTGTGATTGTGGTGCATGCGCTGCGCAATGCCATGCTGCCGGTGGTCACCGTGATTGGCTTGCAGGTCGGTACGCTGCTGGCCGGTGCGATTCTGACCGAAACCATCTTCTCGTGGCCGGGACTCGGCCGCTGGCTGATTGAAGCGCTGCAACGCCGTGACTATCCGGTGGTGCAGGGCGGCGTGCTGCTGGTGGCGATTCTGATCATTGTGGTCAACCTGCTGGTTGATCTGTTGTACGGCGTGGTCAATCCACGTATCCGTCATAAAAAATAAGGGGGAATCATGTCTGCTGTTGATCCCGCAAGCGTAACTGCTGCACCCAAGCCGATGACCCCGTTGCAGGAATTCTGGCACTACTTCAAACGTAACAAAGGCGCGGTGATTGGCCTGGTTTACATCGTTCTGATGCTGTTGATCGCCATCTTTGCCGATGTACTGGCTCCGCACGCACCGGCTGAACAGTTCCGCGATGCCTTGCTGCATCCACCGGTCTGGCAGGAAGGCGGCAGCTGGAGCTATATCCTCGGTACCGATGACGTTGGCCGTGATGTGCTGTCGCGCTTGATGTACGGCGCGCGCCTGTCGCTGCTGGTCGGCTGCATGGTCGTCGTGCTGTCGCTGATTCTTGGCGTGATCTTTGGCCTGATGGCCGGCTACCTCGGCGGCGTGGTCGACGCCATCATCATGCGCGTGGTCGATATTATGCTGGCGCTGCCAAGCCTGCTGCTGGCGTTGGTGCTGGTCGCCATCTTCGGACCGTCGATCGTCAATGCCTCGCTGGCCATCACCTTCGTCGCCTTGCCGCACTACATTCGTCTGACGCGTGCTGCGGTGCTGGTGGAAGTCAACCGCGACTACGTCACCGCGTCGAGCGTGGCGGGTGCTGGTACGCTGCGCCAGATGTTCATCAATATTTTGCCTAACTGCCTGGCACCGCTGATCGTGCAGGCATCATTAGGTTTCTCCAACGCCATCCTCGATATGGCGGCGTTGGGCTTTCTCGGTATGGGGGCGCAGCCGCCAACGCCGGAGTGGGGCACCATGCTCTCCGACGTGTTGCAGTATGCGCAAAGTGCCTGGTGGGTGGTGACATTCCCTGGAGTGACCATTCTGCTAACGGTTCTGGCATTCAACCTCATGGGCGATGGTTTGCGTGATGCACTCGACCCGAAACTCAAGCAGTAAAGAGGCACCGAGATGGCGTTATTAAATGTAGATAAGTTATCGGTGCATTTCGGCGACGAAAAAACACCGTTCCGTGCAGTTGACCGCATCAGCTATCAGGTCGAGCAAGGCCAGGTGGTGGGTATTGTGGGTGAATCCGGTTCCGGTAAATCGGTCAGCTCGCTGGCGATAATGGGTCTGATTGATTATCCCGGCCGCGTGATGGCGGACAAGCTGGAATTCAACGGGCGCGACCTGCAGAAAATCTCCGAAAAAGAGCGCCGCCAACTGGTGGGCGCTGAAGTGGCGATGATCTTCCAGGACCCAATGACCAGCCTCAACCCGTGCTACACCGTTGGTTTCCAGATTATGGAAGCGTTGAAGGTGCATCAGGGCGGCAGCAAACGCACGCGTCGTCAGCGTGCGATTGATCTGCTGGACCAGGTCGGCATCCCCGATGCAGCATCGCGTCTGGATGTCTATCCGCACCAGCTTTCAGGCGGCATGAGCCAGCGCGTGATGATCGCCATGGCGATTGCCTGCAAGCCGAAACTGCTGATTGCCGATGAGCCGACCACCGCGCTCGACGTGACCATTCAGGCGCAAATCATTGAACTGCTGCTGGAGTTGCAAAAGCAGGAGAACATGGCGCTGATCCTGATTACGCACGATCTGGCGCTGGTGGCCGAAGCAGCACAGCACATCATCGTGATGTATGCCGGACAAGTGGTGGAAAGCGGTAAAGCGGTGGATATCTTCAAAGCGCCGCGTCATCCCTACACGCAAGCGCTGCTGCGCGCGCTGCCGGAATTTGCCGCAGACAAAGCGCGTCTGGCGTCACTGCCAGGCGTGGTGCCGGGTAAATACGATCGCCCAATGGGCTGTTTGTTGAATCCGCGCTGTCCGTATGTGACCGATCGCTGCCGCCGCGAAGAGCCGGAGCTGCGCGACATTCCTGGCCGCCAGGCCAAATGTCACTTCCCACTGGATGATGCCGGGAGACCGACTTATGAGTCTTGAGAACGAAAAGCAGGATTACCTGCTACAGGCGATTGACCTGAAAAAACATTACCCGGTGAAGAAAGGTCTGTTTGGTCAGGAACGCCTGGTCAAAGCGCTGGACGGCGTCTCGTTCAACCTCGAACGTGGCAAAACGCTGGCAGTGGTGGGTGAGTCCGGTTGTGGTAAATCCACGCTGGGCCGCTTGCTGACGATGATTGAAACGCCGACCGAAGGCCAGCTGTTCTGGCACGGACAGGACCTGTTAAAACACGATCCGCAGGCGCAGAAACTGCGTCGTCAGAAAATTCAAATCGTGTTCCAGAATCCGTACGGTTCGCTCAATCCGCGTAAGAAAATCAGCCAGATTCTTGAAGAACCGCTGGTGATCAACACCTCGTTGACCAAGGCGGAACGCAAAGAGAAAACGCTGGAAATGATGGCGAAAGTCGGCCTGAAAACCGAGCATTACGATCGCTATCCGCACATGTTTTCGGGCGGCCAGCGTCAGCGTATTGCTATCGCGCGTGGCTTGATGCTCGATCCCGATGTGCTGATTGCCGATGAACCGGTGTCCGCGCTCGACGTCTCGGTGCGTGCGCAGGTGCTAAATCTGATGATGGATTTGCAGCAGGATTTAGGGTTGTCCTACGTCTTTATCTCGCATGATTTGTCCGTGGTGGAGCACATCGCTGATGAGGTGATGGTGATGTATCTCGGCCGTTGTGTAGAGAAGGGCAGTAAAGAGGCGATCTTCAGCAATCCTCGCCACCCTTATACGCAGGCGCTGCTGTCGGCGACGCCACGCCTCAACCCGGACGATCGCCGCGAGCGTATCAAGCTGACGGGCGAACTGCCGAGCCCGCTTAATCCGCCGCCGGGCTGTGCGTTTAACGCGCGCTGCCGCCGCCGTTTTGGTACCTGCGTGCAGCTGCAGCCGAAACTGAAGCAGTATGGCGATCAGCAAATCGCCTGCTTCGCGGTTGATCAGGATGAAAACCAGCCAGTAGGCGTGTAATTAACGCACGCCATTAATGGATAAAGGCTCCTGCGGGAGCCTTTATTTTCTCTTCTTTAATACTTCAGGGAAATTAACGGCCGAAACCCGTTATGTCTTCCTTGGCATAAAAGCATTACGCGCCTGCATCAGTGAACGATTGGTCCTAATCAGGATATAAAGCGTAAAGGCAAATTCTTATTTTTGTAAGGATTGCGTGAGCTTTGCCACGCCGGAATAAAACCAAAATTTGCGCTACTATCGCGTTTTTTCAGTGGGTTAGCCAAAAGCCACCTGCGTGATTATTTCAGTTAATTGATACTAATTAATTTCTGACAATAAATAATTGCACACTTCTTGCATCTCCGCTTTTTCAATCTTAAAGATAGAATTCTTTTGTAGAATGCGATGGTTTAATAATCAGAATTTTCTCACCGTCTTTTAATGTGTGTGATATATTCGCGGAAAATTCCCTCCCGTTTTTACAGGCTCTGATCATGAAGAATTACGACGATCTGCAGCGTTTTAAAGAGAAAACGCAGACGCTTGACATCGCTTTTAAGGATATGTCCGGTCAATCGCAGGAAGCCGATCACAGTCAGTGGGCATTACTGCGCCAATTGACCACCGATCAAGAGCCTGACTTAGGCAGCGGTCAGCGAATCGATATGCTCCAGCCGCATCCCATTAGCGGTGATGAATTTAGCGCACCGCCGGAGCCCGCTCAGGCGGCACCAGCCAGCACGTCGCGCGGATCGATTCTCGACAGTTTAAGCACAGCTGCAGCCGCACCCCCGGCGAGCAGTTCATCGCTGTTTCCACCCGCGAAATCTGCCTCATCGGCTATGCCGTTAGCGCCGAAAGCGACGCGGGTGGAGCGCCAGGCCGCAACTTCACTCTTTCCGCCGGCGAAACCTGCCGCTGTGCCGATTGAGCAACCTGCTACTGTTGCCACGCCTGCGCCGATCGCGCCTGCACCTGCACCAATACCCACCTTTGCTGCACCGGTTGAACCGGCACATGCGGCAGCGTCTGCACCGTCCCGTTTTGGTGCTCTGTTCCGCTCGCGTCCAGCGGAGCCGGCTAACCTTGCCAAAGAAACACCGTTAAAACCGCTATTGGAGAAGATTGCGCTATGCCGTTAGTTTGTGTGTGCTCGCCAAAAGGGGGAGTAGGGAAAACCACCATGGCGGCCAACCTTGCGTGGAGTCTGGCTCGCGCTGGCAGCAAGGTATTGGCAATCGATTTTGATGTTCAGAACGCCCTGCGCCTGCATTTCGGTGTACCGCTGAATGATGGTCGCGGCTTTGTGGCGCGCTCTGAAGATCAGGCCGACTGGAGCCAATCCATTCTGACCACTGGCGGCAATATTTTTGTCATGCCTTATGGCGATGTCACCGAAGCGCAGCGTGAACGATTCGAAGAGAACCTGGTAAAAGATCCGCATTTCCTGAAGCGTGGATTGGACACAGTGCTGAATTATCCTGGACTAGTGATTATTGCCGATTTTCCTCCAGGTCCGGGTCCTGCGCTTAAAGCCATGACTGCACTTGCCGATATGCATTTAGTGGTGATGTTGGCCGATACCGCCTCGGTCTCTTTACTGCCGCAAATAGAAAATGATCGCATGATAGGTCAGCCACTAAATAATAAACATGGTCATTATTTTGTCCTTAATCAGAGCGATAATCGCCGCAATATTAGCCGTGAAGTCACGGAATTTATGCAGCAGCGTCTGGGTGAAAATTTATTAGGCGTGGTACATCGCGATGAAAGCGTCGCGGAAGCCAATGCTTCGCAACAATCTGTTTATGATTTCAGCCCGGCTTCTGCCGCCGCGTTTGATATCGAATTAGTGGCGAAACGCGTAGCTAATATCCTGAATATAACCGTGGGTAACGGTGAAGTTCAGGCACCGATTCGCAGCCATAATTAATAATGAGGCCGTAACCGGCCACATAAAAACAATACAGCTCCTTCAGGGTGAATCATGAGTAAACTCGGATTTTACCTGCTGCTGCTGGTGCTTGCACCGGTAGCAGCGGTAATCGTCATCACGCCTATGGACAGCCAGAAGCAATATATATTTGGCTTAATCAGCATCGGGATGATGTTTTTATTGGGCTTCAGCAAGAGCCGAAAAATAACCGTGGTGATGGTTATCCTTTCTGCGCTGATGTCGACTCGATATATCTGGTGGCGCACCACCGCGACGCTGCAGTTTAATTCAGAGATTGAAGCGATTCTGGGTATCGGCTTATATCTGGCTGAACTCTACGTCTGGCTGATCTTAATTCTCGGCTTCCTGCAAACGACCTGGCCATTAAAACGCACCATCGAACCCTTGCCGGATGATACCCGCCTGTGGCCGACGGTTGACGTCTACGTGCCGACCTACAACGAAAGCCTCGACGTGGTACGTGATACCGTGCTGGCGGCGCAGTGTATCGATTACCCGCGTGACAAGCTGAAGGTCTATTTGCTGGATGACGGCAAACGCAGCGAGTTTGCGGTATTTGCCGCCGATGTGGGTGTGGGTTACATCACCCGTGACGACAATAGTCACGCTAAAGCCGGTAACCTCAACCACGCCATGAAGATCACCAAAGGTGAGCTGATTTGCATCTTCGATTGCGATCACGTGGCCACACGCACTTTCCTGCAGGCAACGGTGGGTCCCTTCCTGAAAGATCCGAAGCTGGCGCTGTTGCAAACCCCGCACTACTTCTATTCACCGGATCCGTTCGAACGTAACCTGCGCGCGGCGCGCAGTATCCCGAATGAAGGTTCGCTGTTCTACGGCCCGGTCCAGCAGGGTAACGATAACTGGAATGCCACCTTCTTCTGCGGCTCCTGTGCGGTGATACGCCGTAGCGCGCTGGAAGAGATTGGTGGTTTTGCCGTGGAAACCGTGACCGAAGATGCACATACCGCACTGAAAATGCAGCGCCTTGGTTGGGGTTCCGCCTTCCTCGCGATTCCGCTGGCCGCTGGTCTGGCAACGGAACGTCTCGGCCTGCACGTAGTGCAGCGTAACCGCTGGGCGCGCGGCATGACGCAGATCTTCCGCGTCGATAACCCGCTGTTTGGTCGTGGTTTGAAGTGGCAGCAACGTTTGTGCTATCTCAACGCCATGCTGCACTTCCAGTTCGGCTTGCCGCGCGTGGCGTTCCTGACGGCACCGCTGGCGTACCTGCTGTTTAACCTGAACATTATTCACTCGTCGGCATCGCTGATTTTCGCCTACGTTTTGCCGCATCTGGTGATGTCGCTTTACGTCAACTCGCGCATGAACGGCAAGTTCCGCTACACCTTCTGGGGCGAAATCTACGAAACCGTGATGTGCTTCCACCTCATTATCCCAACGCTATTGACCATGCTGGCACCCAAGCGCGGAAAATTTAACGTAACGGATAAAGGTGGCTTACTCGATCAGGGGTTCTTCGACTTCCACATTGTGCGTCCACACGTCATTGTCGCGGTGCTGCTGTCGATTGGCATTATCGCTGGCGTGGTGCGCGCCACCGCGCATGACTACTTTGGTGTCGATCCTTACGTTATTGCGCTTAACGTTGGCTGGGCGGTGTTCAGCCTGATTATCCTGATGGCGGCGATTGCCGTGGCGCGTGAAACCAAGCAGGTGCGCAAAACCATCCGTATCGAGGTGCAAATCCCGGCAGTGATTCACTATGCCAGCGGCATCTCTTCACGCACGCAAACCAGCGATCTGTCGATGGGCGGCGCGCAGCTGGATGCGCCGGACAATCGGCACGAGCAGGATGAAATCGAAGAGATCGATCTGCTGCTGAAATCGGGCACCATCACTATTCCGGTCAGTAAAATCTCCGGCGATGAAGAGAGTATTCGTCTGCGCTTTGGCGATATGCCGCTGTCGCGCCGCCGTGAGCTGGTGCGCGTGGTGCTGGCGCGTGCCGATGCGTGGATTCAGCCCGAGTACAAGCAGGACAACCCGCTGGTTTCACTGGGCACCATTATTCGTACCGTATTTGAGCTGTTCTGGCTGACTTGGAAAGATCGCCGTGAGAAGCGTAAGCGTGACAACCCGCCCGCGGTAAAAGAGGACAGCGCTGCATGAAGAATTTGACGCAAACGTTGCTGGCAAGTTCGCTGGCAACGGCGCTGCTGCTCGCGCCAGCGTGGGCCGAAACCCCGCCAGTCACTCAGGATAGCTCTGTACTCTCTGATGTGCCGCCACCGCAAGGCATTGAAAGCGCAGCCGATCAGCAGCTGCAACAGGCGGCAGGCGCTGCTCCGTACGCGCCAGCGGAAACCGCTGCGCCAGCAGAGCCTGAGGCAGCGCCAGAAAGGGTGCTGCCAACGGTTACGCCAACCGCACCGGCGGAAATGCCAGACACCTCTTCTGTGACGCTGCTCAACCAGCCGATCAGCAGCACTGTTTCGGTGGCGCAGATGGGCCAGCCGCGCGGCATTACGCTCACCGGCGGTCAGCTGCAATCCGGCATCGTGTTTACGCTGCCAGGCGATGAAGTGATCACCAACGCGCGCCTCAATCTGTCGTTGCGCGTCTCGGCGGCACTGGCAGCGCGTAACACTTCGCTGCAACTGATGCTCAACGGTCAGCCGCTTGGCACCTTGCCGCTCGGCTCCAGCGACAGCGATGTCAGCGACTACCAGCTGGATATTCCCGCGGCGATGGTGGTGGCGAGTAACAACCTCAGCTTCAAGATTAACGATGCCGATAAGTTGCTGTGTGAGAAAGAGAGCGCGCAGCAGTATCAGGTAACCATTTTGCCCAAAACCACGCTGAGCCTTGAAGGCCAGCAGCTGAACATTGGCACCAGTCTGCGCAACTTCCCGCGTCCGTTTATCGATGCGCAGCGCATGACGCCAGCCAGCGTCACCTTTGGCTTTGCCGCCAATGTCGCGCCGGATAGCATCAGCGCGGCTGTGCTGGTGGCATCGTGGATGGGCATTCAGTCGGATTATCGTGGCATCCGTTTCCCGGTGGTGCGCGGCGATCTGCCTGAACACAACGGCATTCTGATCGGCCATCCGGGCGATAAGATTGGCACCGTGACCTTGCCAGCGACCAACGGTCCGCTGTTGCAGGTGATCGATAATCCCAACAATCCGATCTATAAACTGCTGTTGGTTGTTGGCGCGAACGACGATCAACTGCGTCAGGCCGCCAACCGCTTAACCACGCAGCCGCTGGCCACCGATGCTAACAGCCTCACCGTGCAGCCGCAGCCGATTGGCGTGCGTAAACCTTACGACGCGCCACGCTGGATCAACACCACGCGTCCGGTGCGCCTGAGCGAACTGCTGCGTAAAGATCAGAGCCTAACCACTACCGGCATCTGGCACGATGCGCTGCGCGTTAACTTCCGCGCCGCGCCGGATCTGTTTATGTGGGATGGCGACACCATTCCGGTGGAGCTGCACTATCGCTTCCCATCAGAAAGCTGGATTGACGAAAACAACTCCTTCCTTAACGTGACGATTAACGGCACTTTCCTGCGCAACCTGACGGTTAACAAAGTCGGCTTGCTGGAAAGCGCCTGGCATCGGCTGGGCGGCGATGCGCGTCAGGAGCATTACACCCTGAAGCTTGAGCCGTACCTGATTTACGGTGACAACCAACTGGCGCTTTATTTCAACATCAAACCGAAGGCGGACGCACCGTGCGGCGTGCTGCTGAACAACAACATTAAGAGCCGCATTGAAGAGGATTCGTGGATCGATCTGAGCCATACGCGCCACTTCACCATGCTGCCAAACCTCTCTTACTTTGTCGGCGCCTCGTTCCCATTCTCACGTCTGGCGGACTTCTCGCAAACCACGCTGCTGCTGCCAGAAAAACCGAGTGATGCGGAGATCGCCACGCTGCTGGATATGGCGTCACGCGCCGGTAACGCCACCGGCGTGCCGCTGCTGCAGAACCAGGTGCTGTTTGGCCTGCCGAAGGGCGGCACCCATATGGCGCGTGTGCAGCAGAGCGATTTGCTGGCGGTGAGCACCACGCAGAACAACGACTTCAACCAGACGATGCTGGCCAACACGCCGTATGAAACCAGCGGCAATACGCTGGGCGTGAAAGAGCCGAACACCTGGGACAAGCTGCGCGGCTGGCTGACCGGCGACTGGTATCGTCAGCAATTAGATGCCGATCGTTACTTCTCGTCTAACGAAGCGTGGCGCGGCTTTGTCAGCTATCGCTCACCGTGGAACCCGGATCGTCTGGTGGTGATGACGGTGGCGACCAGCGATCAGCAACTGCTGCGCCTGCATGAAGACCTGAATTCTGCGCGCATCAACGCCGGTATTCGCGGCGATACCGCCATCATCACCGATGAGAACGGCATTCGTAGCTTCCGCGTCGGCCCGCAATTCCCGAGCGGCGAAATGCCGTGGTACATGATGGTGGTGTGGTATGCCAACCAGCACTCGGTGCTGATGGCGTTGGCGGCATTCCTGCTTTCAGCGTTGGTCGGCGGTGGTGCCTGGGTGATGTTGAAACGTCATGCGTGGCGTCGTCTCAACCCAAAAGTTGATAGCAAGTCCGGCAAGAAGTAAGGATTAAAATAATGAAAAAACACCTGTTAAGTGCCGGTATTCGTTCTGCCCTGATTCTGGGTGGGGCACTGACGCTCTCTCAGCCGCTGCTGGCGGCGGAGAGTAGCAATCCTGCGTTGCAGGCGCTGTTCGATCAGGCGGCTTACTGGCATCAGAAAGCGCATGACGATCTGGCAAAAGCGTCGCTGCAGAAAGTGCTGATGGTTGAGCCGAACAACACCCAGGCGCTGTATCTGCTGGCGCTCTATTCGCAGCAGAGCGGTGGCACGGCGGAAGCGGCACAGTGGCGTGCGCGCCTGAGCGCGGCGTCGCCGAACGATCCGCATCTCAGCGAGCTGGACAACGCGCGCCAGCTGCAAACGATCCCGCAGGCGCAGCTGCAGCTGGCACGCCAGCAGGCACGCAGCGGCAACATCGCGGCGTCGCTGCAAACCTGGCGTAATACTTTCAGCGGCAACGAGCCGCCGCCGAGCGTGGCAGCCGAATATTATCTGACCATGGCGGGCGATCGTTCGCTGCTGCCGCAGGCCGTAGAAGCGCTGCGTCAGTTCTCTGCCGATCACCCGCAGGATACCGGCGCCAAACTGGCGCTGGGTAAAGCATTGACCTATCAGGAATCGACACGCCGTCAGGGCATTGATGTGCTCGGTAGTCTGGCTGACGGGAATAAAGAAGCCGACCGATCGTTGCGTCAGGCGCTGCTGTGGCTTGGTCCGCAGGCATCGGATGCGTCACTGTACCAAACCTGGCAACAGCGCCATCCGCAAGACAACGCGGTGCTGGATTACTACCGTAAAAACGTCGGCGGCGCCGAGAAGGGCGCGGGCTTTACCGCGCTTAACAGCGGTGACGTCAGCAACGCGCAAAACAATTTTGAGAAAGTGCTGCAAGCCAACCCGCAAGATGCGGATGCATTAGCCGGTATGGGCTATGTCGCCCAGCGTGCCGGACGTTATGCCGAGGCGGCGGATTACCTGACGCGCGCGGCGCAATTAGGTGGCGATCAGAGCGATACGCGCCAGAAACAGGCCGCCGATGCGCGCTTCTACGCGCAGCTAGCGACCGCGCAGCAGGCGCTGAAAAATGGCGACAGCGCGCAGGCGTTGGCGCTGAGCGAGCCGCTGGCGCAAGCCGAAGGCGAGAAAGGGGTATCTGCCAAACTGTTCCGCGCTGACGTGCAGCGTCGCAGCAATCAGCTCGATCAGGCGGAGCAAACTTACCGCGCCATCCTGCAAAGCGATGCAGACAATCGTAGCGCCAAAGAAGGCCTGTTCTATGTGCTGCGCCAGCAAAACCGGAGCGCTGAAGCGAATACGCTGCTGGCATCACTGCCTGATAGCGTGCGTCAAAGCGTGGCACCACGCGGCAGCAGCACCGATCCGATTCGTGCGCAGGCCAGGCGTGAAGTGGCGGCGGGCAATAACAGCGCGGCGATTGCCACGCTAACCAGCGGCATTCAGCGCTATCCCAATGATGGCTGGCTGCGTCTCGATCTGGCGCGACTCTACCGCGCACAGGGCAATAGCATGATGGCGGCAAATATCATGCAGCCAACCCTGCGTAGCGGCGCCAGCACCACGGAACTCTATGCGGGCGCGTTAAATGCCAGCGAAAGCGGCGCCTGGCAGCAGGCGAGCCAGTTACTGTCGCGCATTCCTAACGGCAGCAAGAACAGTGCTATGCGCGAGCTGGCGCAGCGTGTGAACTTCAATCTGCAGATGGCCACCGCCGATCAGTATCTGGCGCAGGGTTCGAATGCGGCGGCGGCCAACACCTTGCGTGCGCTGGCAGCAACACCGCCAGCTAATCCGGTTGATGCCGGTAATTTGGCAGAAAAGCTGGCGAAAGCGGGCGATCTCACCACTGCGGTTTCCGTGGTGCGCAGCAACCTGCAGCGTGGCGTTCAGGGTAACGCCGGTGATTACGCTGCGCAGGTGGCGGTGCTGAATCAGGCCGGTCTCAACACTGAAGCGCAGAGCTTCCTCAGCAGCCCAGAACTGCAGGCACGCAGCACGCCAACGCAGCTGGCGGGCATTCGCAACGGCTATGTCATTAACGAAGTGGATCGTCTGCGTGAGCAGAAACAGTATGCCGCCGCTTATGACAAGCTGGTGGGCGCGCTACAGCACGATCCGCAGAACCGCGATCTGATGTTCGCCATGGCGCGACTGTATCAGTCCGGCAAGATGAACAAAGAAGCCGGCGTAGTTTACGACTACCTGATGACGCAGGACACCGCGACCCAGGACGCGCGTACCGGTGCTATCAACGTGGCGCTGGCACAGAATGACGTCAACAAAGCCAATACCTTAACGCGCGGCCTGCGCAATGAGCAGTCGCCGGATCGCTTGCTGCTGTTAGCCCGCGTGGCCGAAGCCAACGGCGAACACAGCCAGGCGATGAGCTATTTGCGCACCGCGCGCGGTCAGCTGATTGGTCTGCAAGGCGCAGAAACGGGCAGCGTGCCGAGCGTTGGCGGGTTGGCATTAGCCGACAATCCGTTTATCAATCGCGGCACCTCGCCAGTGGGACGCACGCCATCCAGCTATGGCGCGGTGATGCCGTGGCAGTCGGCACCGGCGGCCACCAGCAGCGCCGCAGGCGTGACGCTAGCGAGCAACACGCCTGCCGTGCAGCAGAGCCAGACGCTGCGCCAAATCGACAACATGATGGATGATCTGCAAGAGAAAACCGGCACCTGGGTGCAGGGGCAAATGCAGGTGCGTGGACGCGATGGCGAATCGGGTTTAAGCAAGCTGACCGAAGCCAAAGCGCCACTGACCTTCTCCACCGTGCCGTTTGGCGAATCGCGTTTCGATTTCACCATGACGCCGATTTCCCTCACCGCAGGCAGCGCGGGTGGCGACGCATGGCGCCGTTTCGGCACCAACGCGCTGGAACAGGGCAAAGTGGTGGCGGCAGGTGGCGCGAAAATTGATGATGTACCTAACTCCTCTACTGATTCGCAATCGGCGACCGGCGTGGAGCTGAACATGGCGCTGAAGGGCGACAGCTACAAAATCGACATCGGCAGCACGCCGCTCGGCCAGGACTTGAGTACGCTGGTGGGCGGCGTGCAGTGGTCGCCGAAGCTGACCGACTTCCTGACGCTGATCCTCACCGGTGAACGCCGCGCGATGACCGACAGCCTGCTGTCGTATGTCGGCGTCGAAGACAAAACCAGCGGTAAACGCTGGGGTCGCGTCACCAAAAACGGCGGTAACGCCTTGCTGAGCTATGACAACGGCGATGCCGGTTTCTACGTCGGCGGCGGGGCGTACAGCTATATCGGCGAAAACGTGGCGAGCAACAACAGCGTGCAGGCCACGGCGGGTGCCTATGTGCGTCCGTATCACCTTGACGATCGCGAGCTGAAAGTCGGCATGAGTTTGTCGTGGATGGATTACTCGAAAAACCTCAGCTACTTCAGCTATGGTCAGGGCGGTTACTTCAGCCCGCAGAACTATGCGTCGGTGTCGTTCCCCATCGAGTTCAGCCGCAAGTTTGACGATCTGAAAGTGAATGTCGGCGGTTCGGTGGGTTATCAATCCTACAGTCAGGATAAGAGCGACTACTTCCCTAACAATCCGTCGTTGCAGGCGCAACTGCAAAGTCTGGCCGATCAAGGCTATGTGCAGAATGCGGTTTACAGCGGCGACAGCAAAAACGGCATTGGCTACAACCTGCATGCCGGTGCGGATTACAAGATTAACAAAGATGTCACCGTGGGCGGTCAGTTAGGCTACGACACCTTTGGCGATTACAACGAAAGCACAGCCAATCTGTACTTCCGTTACCTGTTCGGAGATTACTAATGAGTGAACAAGTGGCAGCACGCGTCAGCCATCCGCATCAGCCGGGCTGGTTTGATCTGGTGAGCGCGATGATTGAAAGCATGCTGGACAACGCGGGCGAGGAAGCAGAAGGCTTCCTCAACGGGGTCGGCGTATCGCTGGCAACGCGCTATCCTTTACCAGAAGCGCGCACCGTGCAGGATCTGGAGCGTGAAATGAATTTGCAACTGGCGCGATTTAACTGGGGCTTTGTGCAATTACAGCCGCAGGAGAATGCCATTCTGATTCAGCACTATGCGTTGCCTCAGGGCGACAGCAATGTGGGTGTTGAACGCTGGCAGCTGGCATTAAGCGCGGTGTTAGCCGGCGTGTATGCGCAGTGGCTGCAGGCACAAGGTGGCAGCGCGACGGTACCGGTAACGCTTGAGAAGAACGACGGCGGCACGCTGCACTATCGATATCAATAGGATGCTGTAATGAGAGTGATGCGGTTTTGGCGTCAATGGATGCTGTGTTTCATGGTGATGTTTTTTAGCGCTCAGGCAGCTGCAGATGGCTGGAGTACTTACAAAAGCCGTTTTATGGACAGCGATGGCCGTATCAGTGATACGGCAAACAACAACGTTAGCCACACCGAAGGCCAGGGCTACGGCATGTTGTTGGCGGTGGCGCATGACGATCGTGCCACCTTCGATCAGCTGTGGCAGTGGACGCGCACCCATCTACGCAATCCGCAGAATGAGCTGTTCTACTGGCGCTACACGCCAGGCGCTGCCGATCCGATTGCCGATAAAAATAACGCGTCCGATGGTGATGTGCTGATTGCCTGGGCGCTGCAACGTGCAGCGCAGAAGTGGGGCGGTGATTACCAACAGGCGTCCGACCGGATTCAGCGTGCGATAGTGAAGCTGAATGTGATCAGCTACGGCGGGCATAAAGTGATGCTGCCGGGCGCGCAGGGTTTCAATAAAACCAGCTATGTGGTGCTCAATCCGTCGTATTTCCTGTTCGAGGCCTGGCGAGAGTTTGCCGAGCACAGCCATCTGCGCATCTGGAATGAGCTGATTGATGACGGCATGGTATTGCTGAGTGATATGCACTTCGGCAAAACCGGCCTGCCGCTCGATTGGGTGGCGCTGAATGCCGATGGTTCGGTGGCACCGGCGGTCGGCTACTCTAACCGCTTCAGCTATGACGCGATCCGTATTCCGCTGAACATCTGGTGGTACGATCCGCAAAGCCTGCGGCTGGTGCCATTCCAGCGCCTGTGGCAAGGTTCGGCGCGCATGACCACGCCCGCCTGGTATGATGTGCTGGGCAACACCCCCGCGCCATACAATATGGAAGGCGGGCTGATCGCGGTGCGCGATTTAACCCTGAATCAAACTCAGTATCTCAACGACAAGCTGGCAGCGGATCAAAACTACTTCTCCGCCAGCCTGCAGCTGCTCACCTGGATGGCGTATCAGGAGAAGCGTTAAGTCTCATCTTTGACCTGGTCGCCATGAATGGCGACCCTACAAAAAACTGCACTTCATCCGTAGGGTCGCCATTCATGGCGACCTATACGCTTTACCGCCATTTATTTCATTTCAAATCTATTACGGCCTTTGTCTGAATCTCATTTCAATGCACGTTTAATCCTTCATTGTAGGGATCTGATCAATGCACGCCCATTAGCGTCTATGCAAATTTGTCATGCTAAAATGTATAGACAAAAGTGTATGGTAAAATGTATACGGAACTTGAATTCGAGTGGGATCTCAGCAAAGCGGAATCGAATTACCGCAAGCATGGCATTCGCTTTGAAATTGCCGTGCGAATATTTGACGATCCTTTTCATTTATCTAATCAGGATCGTTACGAGAATGGCGAGTATCGCTGGCAATCGATAGGTAGTGTTATGGGACACATCGTTATATTGGTGGCACACACGGTCCGTTTTGAGCAGGGCACCGAGATTATGCGAATCATCAGTGCACGTCCTGCCACGCGCAATGAGAGGAGGCGTTATGAGCAAGGTTAGAGTTAAACGTAGCGAATTACCGGCGTTAACCGATAAACATTTATCTGAGCTGGAAGCGCTGAGTCAAAAACCAGATTGCGAGATTGATTGCAGTGAAATTGAGCCTTTAGCCGAAGGGTTTTGGAACACATCTTCCAGCGGGCGATTTTACCGTCCGATTAAAACGCAGGCTTCAGTCAGAATTGATGCAGATGTGCTTGAGTGGTTGAAAGCGCCGGGAAAAGGGTATCAGACGCGTTTAAATGCCATATTGCGGGCAGCTATGCTTCGTGAGTTACAAAGTAAGTAGCAGCCTCACGGCCACTACTATTTAAAATCCGCATACGGCGTGAGCGGCTGCGGAGGCATGTCCATATCGCCGTTCCAGCCGGACATAGAATAGCGCATAAAAATCAAACCGTGGCTCGGGGTGTAATCCTTCGCCTGCTGAATATCCATCGCCAATCCTACTGACCAATGCGGCGTAATGCGGCGCTCCACCAGCGCCTGCAGCGTATAACCAAACCCCCTTCCCGAGCTGCTGTCTGAGGTGGGATTCGACGCCAGCGCAAAGCCCGGATTGACCGGATAACGCTGCTGACCATCGGTATGCGATTGCGACCAGGAAACCGAGCCGCCGAGGTCAAATGACCAGTTGTCGAAGCGCTGGCGATAGGTGACCGGCAGCGACAGCGAGAAATACTGCTGCGGGCTGTAATAGCCGCTCTGGCCGAAGGTATAGTCGCTGAGGTCTTTCTGGTAATGCCACAGCATGCTGTTCAGGCCAACGGTGGCGCGGCGATTGTCTTGATTAATCAGCTTGTAGTAATAACCCGCCATCAGGCGTTCGCGGCTGTTATCCGCGACGTTTTCACCGCTAAGTTGATGCGCACTGAGATCGGCCCACACGCCATGCGCGCCGCCTTGATCATAACTCAGCCCCAGCGCGCCGCCGGTTGCGACCACGCCGCCCCAGGTTTTGCCGCCGTTAGCCGCGGGATCGCGTGCGCCTGCGTACGCCAGCAGCGAGCTGGAGATCGGTCGCCGTGATGCAGTGAACGTCAGGCCAATGTCATTGACGTCGGTTTTCCAGCTGACACCGCCGACCCAGTTGCGGGTCTCAAAGCCGAGCGGCGTAGTGCCGAGATCTGCCGACCAGCGATCGTTATGCCAGCCCACGCCCAGCGCGGTGCCTTCATCACGCTGCGTAAAGTCGCGGCGACAACCGCCGGAATTGTCATCATTACAGCTGCCGAACTGCGCGCTGTGGCTGCCGTTCTCGGTGGAGAAGGTGCCCGCTGAAACCAGCACATGATCTACGCGCACAAAGCTACGCCCATCTGCCAGCGGCGTTTCCGCCTGCATCATGGTGGTGTGTGCGGTGAAATCGGAGGTGCCGCCGTTGCCTTTATTGCGCGAGTAATCCTGCTCGAGGGTGAAAGTGGTGTCTTGCTGGCGATAAAGATCGGCGGCGTCGCTGCGGATGCTGCGTTTTAGCCAGTTATCCTGCACCTGATTGCGGGTTAACGCCGTATAACGATCGCTATCCTGCGGCACATCCGGGCTGATGCCGCTTGCAGCCATCGCCAGCTGATAATCCAGCTGCGCTTGTGCGGATTGGTGCAGCTGGGTTTCCAGCCGCGCCGCGTCGCGGTACACCAGCGCTTTTTCCTGTGATGGGGCTTGTTTCGCCGCTTGGGTTTTCAGCTCAGCAAAAATCTGTTGAGCACGAACTGCATCGCCACTGTTTTGCCAGGCGAGCGCCACGCGCCGACCGCTGTTTACACTTTGCCGTGCCACGCTCGCTGGTAAGGTTTCTAGCGAGCGGCGCGCTTCCGCTGTGCGGTGCAACGCCAACTGTGCTTCGATGCGATCCAGCGCCTCTTCGCCGCGCGCCAATACTTTCTTCTGCTCCAGACGGTTGGCCAACTCATGCATATTGCTGTCCCAGCGCGCGGTGGGCAGGCGATGTAAGGTCGTTAGTGCGGCATCATCGCGGTCGACGGAAGCCAGCCACAACGCAGATGCATACAGCGCTGCCGGTTCATGTGGATGCTGGCGCACCATTGCGTCCATGATCTGCGCACCCTGAGTTTCTTCGCCGCCATTGCGCAGCGCGCCAGCCAGTCGATAAGCCAGCCAGATATCATCGGGATTCGCCTGCGCCAGCTGGCGATATTTCTCCGTAGCCTGATGCCATTGGCCTTGTTGCGCCAGCGCATCGGCTTCGGCCATCAGCGCATCGGTGCGCAGCTGTACCAGACGACTTTTCGCCGTGCTATTGCTGCGATCCAGCCGCAGCGCCTGCTGCCAATAGTTTTCTGCCTGAGCGCTGTTTTTCCGCGCCTGCGCCACATCGCCGAGACCAACTAACGCCCAGCTGTCACGATTATCCAACGCTTGCGCGCCGCGATAATAGCGTTCTGCCGCGGCCATATCGCCGTTTTTCAACGCCGCATCGCCGTTGTTGATGGCCAGCCAATAACGGCTGGTTTGCAGCAGTGACTGCCACTTGCCGATTTGCGTGCTGGCCTGGCCGGCCTGAATCGCCTTCTCCAGCCAGCGAATAGCGGCGGTGCGATTGTTGGCCCGCGCCTGCGCCTGGCCCATCGCGCCCATCAGTTCAGCATCGTTTGGATTGGCTTTTAGCGCCGCATTAAGCGCGGCAATGGCATCCGCGCCGCCGCCGGCATCCACCAGCGCTAAGCCCTGCATACGCTGACGATACGCCGGATCGGCGAGCATTTTTTGCTGACGTGCCAGCTCTTGCTGACCGCGCTGCTGGGCATCGCCTTCGGTAAAGGTTTGCAGATATTGCTGCAGGCTGGCGACACTACGCTCGCTCACCGGCTGATTCTGGATTTGCTGCAGCCACAGCTCGGAGGCGGCATCGCGTCCGCCGTTACGATTCGCGAGACGGCGCAGCTGCGTGAAGGCTTCTCCTGGCTGATTGTTATCAAACGCCATGCGCGCCAGCTGCAGTTCTACGCCGATGTTGCCGGGATAGCGCAGCTCCAGCGCCTGCAACTGTTGATACGCCTGCGGTTGCTGGCCGGGTAGACGCGCCACCAGTCGCCAATACTCCAACTCGGTATTCACATCCGGGAACACGCCGTGGAACAGCGCATCCCACGCGGTTTTGGCGTCGGCGAGGTGTCCGGCAGTGGCCAGTAATCGCGCCTGCTGCAGCTGTTGACGACCTTCCGTGGTCACCAGACGCAATCCGGCTGCGGATTCGTGCGTGGCGGCAGCATTCGATGCCACGCGCTGCAGTTCATCCAGCAGTTTTTGCGCTTTGTCCTGATCGCCCTGACGCAGCGCCATGCGGATTTGCGCCGCCAGCACCTGCGGATTATCCGGATCGATTTTCTCCAGCCGATACAACGATTGCTGCACCAGATCGAGTTTGTTGGTCGATTCGCCGGTGCGAATCTGCATCAGCAGCCACTCAACCGGCGCAACCTGTGGACCGATTGGCGCGGCAATCGAACTTGCCCATGCCCCGAGCGTGCTGCCAATCAGTAATCCCAGCCGCAGCTTATTCATCGTCATCCAGCTCGGCCAGACGGCGACGGCTTACCATGCGCATCAAGCGCCAGGCCATCAGCGCAAACAGCACCACGACAACGACCGCGCAAATCGCCAGCCACACCGGATGCGTCGCCAGCAGATTCCATAAGCGCTCCCACCACGGCAGGTGACCAACGAAATAGGTGTCGCCGACGCGCACGCTGTTCACGCCTGATTCACGGATCACCGTGGCGGAACCGAACACCGCCGCGCGTTTGCCGCTGTCGAGCAGCGCGTTATTCAGCAATTCCCAGCCGCGCGGGCTGTCGGCCAGCAGCGCCACGACGCTACGCTGATCGTTGAACGGCGACTGGAAGCCGATAATGGCGCCCATCGGCCCGCGTGAGCTGATGGTGGTTTGGCTTTCCACTGCGCGTTCGCTGGCGGAAACCGGCACGTTAGCCGCCGCATTTGATCGCGCGGGCATGCTGATCCAACTGCGTGCGGCATCGGCCAGCAGCGGGATCTTCGTATCGTCCTGCAGATCCTGCGGAATGCCGCCGATCATTAGCACATCGGCATCGGTTGCTTTCGCCTTGCTCCAGTCATCGCTCATCTGCACGCGCAACGCGGGATAGCCGGTTTGCGCGCCGATGCTGCCCAGCGCATTCAGCATAGTGGTTACTTCGTCTTTACCCGGCTTCGGCTGCACCAGCACCAGCGTTTGCGCCAGATCGGCGTAGCGGCTGTAAGGGAAACCGGCGTTGGCGAACGCACCCAGCGACGGCATTTCGATGTAATGACGATAGCCGGAGAAATCGATGCTTGAGGTATCGTCGATAACCACGTGATGTCCCACCGCGGTGACGGTTTCGCAGCGGCCATCGGCGGTACCGCCAATAAAGGTGTTGGCGTAATCAAAGTTGAAGCGCAGCTGATTCACGACACCGAGGCGCAGTGCCGGAATGGTCAGCTGACGATTGCTGTCCTGCAAACCCTGCATCAGCGGAATGTGCATCAGCTGTTGAGCGGCGGTATCTTTTTGCGTCAGCGGGTAATCCTGCATGAACTGGTTGTTGAGATGCACCGCCAGGCGCGAACCATCCTGCTGAATCGGCGAGGTATAGCGGTAGCGCAGGTCCATATCAATGCCGCGCGCACGCACCAGGAACAGATCCGGCGGCAGATTCAGCGTCAGGCTAATCGGATTTGGCTGCAAGCCGTCGCCCTGCAGCTGGTTTTGATACTGCGTCAGCTCGGCAAAGGTGGTGCGGCGATCGGTGCGTACCCAGTTTGGCGCATCGTAAGCCTCGCGGGCTGCCAGCAGTTTCACGCTGTCGATGGTTGAGCTGTCGCCGCGCAGCAGTAGCTGACCTTGGGCAATGCCTTCGACGGCGGTCAACAGATCGTTGTCATCCCGACCGAGAATCAGCAGCATCTTCTCGTACGGATTGTCCGGCTGATTCACCATTTCCACCGTCGGTTTCTCCACCGGCGGCAAATCTTTCAGGAAGTCGGGACGATGCGCGTTGGTGGCAAACGCCACCGCATGCTGATCGTTGGGGAGCTGGTTATACAGCACCGGGAAGGATTGTCCGCGCCACTGCGCTTTGCTGCCAAACCAGGAAGCCAGAATCCCGGCCGCACGCTGTTGCAACAAATTGGGTTGCGCATCGAACACCATTGGCAGCTGCAGCGGACGGCTGTCGCGCGTATCAAAGAACGGCTCCGGGAAATGCGACAGATCGTTCTGTAGCGGCAGCTTTTGCAGCGTCAAATCGAGTTGGCTGGCTTTGCCGATATCCAGCCAGATGGTGCTGTTGGCCGGGTTTTCACACACGTTGGCGTAGTGACCAACCAGTTCGAGGCGCACGCGGTTAAAATCGCTAATAAAGCGTGGATCGATGGGAATTTGCGTTTGATTCTCTTTGCCGAGCTGATCGGCGGTGACAGTAACCAATCCCACCAGTTCGTCGTTGAGATAGACCTTGAGCTGCGACAGCGTCGGAATCAGCGCCGGCGAGGGACGATAGCTCAGATTCAGCAGCGCGCGCGTCACCACTTCATCGCTGCGCACGCCGAACTCAATCTGGCTGCTCGGTACGGTACCGCGCAGCGTCATGCTGCCCGGCGGCGGTGCGACCTGGTTAAACACCAGCTGACTATCACGCAGCGGTGCGTTGGCATCGACCAGCGCGTTCATCTCCTGCAGCGGCTGGGGTGCGCTCATCCCCCCATTGGACTGCGGCGCGGCCTGCGCCAGAGATACGCAGCCCAGCAGCAGCGCGGTGAACCAACTCAGTTTTCTCGTCATGGTCATATCGTCAACTTAAGTGAAATCGGTATTGATCGTCGCAGGCTGGCGCGCAATACGCTGCGGCAGCAGCGTCGCCAGCCAGCTCACCAGCGCGGTGAGCGCACGGAATAAACGGCGTAGTGGTGCAGGCCCATACTCGGCCAGACGCAGATAGCCTTTAAAACCCAGCACCATAATGTCGGCCAGACTTTGCACCGGTTTATCTTCCGGGAAGCCGTCCTGCCACAGCGCCCAGGTGTCGGCGCGGGCGAAGGTGCACTGAATAAATTCGATGTGTTGGCGCGTGGTGAGTTGATGCAGGCGAATCCCGGCGCGACGGCCAAACACCCGCTGCACCTGACACGGGAAGCTGAACTCTTGCTGACCACGGCGCAGCAGCAGCGACACAGTTTCGTCTTCTTTCAACGCATCGGCCTCGCGCAACTCAACGCCCACGCCGCCGTCGGAGTAGTCGCGCAGTGTACAGGGCACCATATGTCCATCCTCACGCGCGATGGCGGCGGGCATGGCGATCTCCACACGATGTGCTTCGCGGATTTGACGTGCTTCGACGGAAACCGCCACCGCGCCGCCAAGGATAATCATGTTGTAAAGCACCCAGACCAGGCTGACCCAAATGGTGAGCATTTCGTTGGCCGGACCGTAAGCCATACGCCAGAAGGCCATGCCGATACCGGCAATATTCAGCAACACCAGCATCATGTACGGCTTGGTAATCACCCAGTCAAGATGACGTTCCGCCACCAAACCGCCTTTGGCGGTGACGTTGAACTTGCCTTTGTGCGGATTGAACAGCGCCACCGTAGTGGGCCGCGCGATGTACCACGCCAGCACGGTTTCATACACTTCGCTCCAGAACGAATGACGCCAGCGGCCCTGAATACGTGAGTTGGTCAGGCTGGTGTGCAGCATATGCGGCAGTACGTAGATGGCTATTGCCAGTGCGGGTGCATAGATGATGTAGGCGTGGAACAGCAGAAACGCCAGCGGTGCCAGCAGGAAGATCAGGCGCGGAATCCCGGCGAGAAAGTGCAGCATGGCGTTGGCGTAACACAGGCGCTGCACCAGCTTTAACCCTTTGCCGAACAGCGGGTTATCGAGGCGGAAAATCTGCACCATGCCGCGCGCCCAGCGGATACGCTGGCCAATATGCGCCGATAGACTCTCGGTGGCCAGACCCGCGGCCTGCGGAATGCGAATATACGCTGAGGTGTAACCCTGGCGATGCAGGCGCAGCGAGGTGTGCGCATCTTCGGTGACGGTTTCTACCGCAATGCCGCCGATGTGATCCAGCGCGGTACGGCGCAGCACCGCGCAGGAGCCACAGAAGAACGCCGCATCCCAGGTATCATTGCCATCCTGCACCAGGCCATAAAACAGTGAACCTTCGTTAGGCGTCTGACGGAAGCGACCGAGGTTGCGCTCGAACGGATCGGGCGAGAAGAAGTGGTGCGGCGTTTGCAACATCGCCAGCCGATGATCTTTCAGGAACCAGCCCATCGTCAGCTGCAGGAACGAGCGGGTCGGCACATGGTCACAGTCAAAAATCGTCACATATTCGCTACGGCACACCGCTTTCAGTGCATGGTTGATGTTGCCCGCTTTGGCGTGTTCGTGAGTAGGGCGCACCACATAATTGACGCCAATGCTGGCGGCAAACGCGCGGAACTCCTCGCGTGTGCCATCATCCAGCAGATAAATGTTGAGCTTCTCCTGCGGCCAGTCGATGCCCATCGCCGCATAGAGGGTCGGTTTCACTACGCTGAGCGGTTCGTTGTAGGTCGGCACCAGAATATCGACGCTCGGCCACGCGGTAATGTCCGGTGGCATCGAAACCGGCTGACGATTGAGTGGCCACAGCGTCTGAAAATATCCCAGCACCAACACCGCCCACGCATAGGTTTCGGCACCAATCAGCAGCAGGCCAAACGTCAGGCTGAGCGGATCGTCCCAGTTGAGGGTTTCGGTGTAGCGCCACCACAAATAACGGCAGGAGATAGTCAGCGACAAGACGATCAGCATGATGGTGGACAAGCGGCCCGGCACGCGACGCACCAGCATCGCCAATCCCCATAGCAGCAGCACGAAGACGAATTGCGTGGTGATGCCGAAAGGTTGCGAGATACACAACAGCGCCAACAGGCTGGCGACAATCGCCGCCACGATAAACAGCAGCTGGCGCAACCACGCTGGCAGCGCCTGAATACGTTGTTCGCTGCGCTGAGCAAAACGGGTTTGTTCCAGCCGTGCCGGTAGCGCGCCGAGCCACTGATACAGCGGCTCACGCCAACGCAACAGCGGCTTGACGCTGAAACCTTTGCGCGTGCGCTTATCAAGCGGTAATACCAGCATCAGCCACAGGCTTTGCGTGGCGTAGCGTAGCGCATCCAGCGGGCGCGGGCGCAGCGGCGAAATTTGCGGGTAGTAACGTTGACGATGCTGCAGGATGCGCTGCCAGCTGGGTGTTTCCAGCCGCAACAGCGACCAGGCGAGCACGCACCACATGAGATGTAGCGCGATGGTGAAGCGGCCCGCGCCATGCTGATGCGCCAGCTGAGCGCGGCGCTGTAGCGCCTGCCACGCCTGTGGCATCAGCAGCCAGCGTAATGGATTCACGCTGCGCCTCCCGCCACGTGCAGCAGCAGCCAGTTGGCCAGCGTGTTGATCTCTTCACTGGCCAGCGCATGTGGCCGATATTCGCCCACCGGCTGTTTCATCATTAGCGCTTCCGCCAGCGCTTCATCGCGATGAATCACCTGCGGAATCAGGTTTTTCAGCGAACTTATCCACAGCTGGTGCAGATCCTGCTGTAGCTGGCTGTTGGCGTTGAACTGGTTGATCAGGAACAGCGTGTGCGGGGAAAAGCGGGTGTGATGCAGACGCAACTGACAGTTGGCATCCAGTGTCAGCACCTGCAGCAGACGATCGGCGACGGCAACAACGGATCGCTGCCACGGCAATAGATCCGCGGGGAGGTCAAAAATAATCCAGTCGTAGTGCGCTTTCAGGACCGGCAATGCGTGCAGCAGCGGTGCGGCAAATGCTGCGTCGATAGTGTTGATGCTGGCGCGCTGTTGCGCCGTTAGCGCGCCAAACGGCAGAAAATCCAGCCCCGCTTGATAGCGCTGTGCGCACTGTTGCCACGCGTGTTGTTCACACAGCGCGGGCGCCCAGCCCTGAGGACGATCAAGTGGCATATTAAAATGGGCAGCCAGCTGATTTACCGGGGAAAAATCGATAACCAGCACCGATTGCTGCAGCGCGTTGAGCGCCCAGCCGAGCGCGGCGCTGAGGGCCGTGGCGCCACAGCCGCCGCGTAGTCCTTGAAGGGCAATAACCGGCATTAACGATCACTCTCCTGTGCCGCGCTTATTTCACGCAGCAACGGCCAGCGCGCCATAATGGTATTCAGGCGTGCTTCGCGGGCTATATCGATGTAGCGAAATGCGTTGAGAGAAAAGGCGTCACTCAACGCATTAATATCATCGTGTTCTTCAGCCTTGATTGCGATCGGTGAAAAGGCATTTTCATGTTTCATTACTTTTTTGCCACCCAAATTCGACAACGGATGAATTGTGGTTCTATTTTTTGTAAAGTCGGAGCCAAAATATTATTTCAGCAGTTCCCATCGGCGCCGTCTAGATTAAACTAGCCTGGAATGTATCGATCGTGAATAAAAGATGAAAAATCACTATGCGCTCGGCCTGCAACAGCTTCAGCAGGAATTAAATACCCTGCAGAAACCAGGGTTTTACTGGATTACCAGCCAGCGTCAGGAAGATGCACGAGCACTGCTGCGTCAGGTGGTTAGCCAACAAGATGCCGCTACGCTTGTCAGCGCCGACGAGAAACCGCAGGCGCTGCTAACGCCCGATCCGATTGGCGGTCCGGCGCGCATGCCGTTATTTTCGCTGCCGGCCAATAAAACCAGTTTAAAACGGCTAGAGAGTGATTTTTCCCGCGTGCTGAATAGCCGCAGTGGTTTAGTGCTGTTTTATAGTAATGCCGCGTTGTGGGGGAAATTATCGCAGGATGAGCTGGCTATTTGGCTTAAGCGCATACGCCGTTTGTTAACGCAAAAACAAATCACGCTGTTAATGATCACGTCTGGGACAGCAATTATTCACCTGCGTAATCATCTGCAAGCTTATTTTCGCCAGCTTGATGGTCTCGCACATTTAGAATTTCAGCAGGACAGTTGGCAATATCGAATTAACTGGTGGTACGCCGCCAATAAATTACTGGCCGATCGCGCAATCCGTTTGAGTTATGTCGACAATCAATTTATTGCCGTTAATGAAGCGGAACAACATATTCCATTAAGCCGCAACGATGAAAACCAATTCCTGGCGCATGAAGGTGTGCTGGAAGGTGCGCCACCGCTTTCTGTGCAGTGGCAATTATTTAGTGACAATGAAAGCGTATTTTCGCGCGCCCAGCAGGCGAACGCGGCAACCGTCATCTTTAGCCTGGCCCATAATCAAGACATGAATACGCTAGCGAAGATGGTCCATAGTTTGCGGCGTTCACGCGGTAGTGCGCTAAAGATGGTGGTACGCGAAATGAGTACCACGCTGCGCTACAGTGATGAGCGTTTGCTGCTGGCCTGTGGCGTAAATGCCATCGTGCCGACGGCGGCCAGTTTGTCGCGCTTTCTGACCACGCTGGAGGGAATACAGGGCCAGCAATTCTCGCGGCATGTACCCGCCAATCTCAACGCCCTGATGCAGGCGCTTCAGCCACTGCAGCAGAGAGGTTATTTGCCGCTGGAACCGTTTTGTGCGGCGGTGCAGCAGCTAATGAGCAACACGCTGCTGCCGGAAAATGACAAAGGGTTAATGGTGGCGCTGCGTCCGGTACCGCAACTGAAACCCGAACAGATTCTGACGTTGTGCAAACCACGACGTTTTGGCGATTTGGTGACGCTGGTAAACGACCGCCTCTATCTGTTCCTCTCTTCGTGCCGATTTAATGATTTGGATATCGCGCTCAAATCGATCTTCTCTCTGCCGCACGATGAGCTGTTTAGCAACCGCATTGTCTGGTTTGAAGACAATCAGATCGTTTCGGAGGCGGACAACATTCGCCAACTCACGCCGGTGGTACAGCGTGATGTGCAAGCTGATCCCCTTGTCGCCGCACCTGCCAGCGAGAATGCAGCCGCACCGGCTCGCGGCGCACAAACGCCGCAGCCGATTACCCTCAACCTTGATGGAGTAGGACACTCATGACGTTGATGGATTGGGTACAGGTGGCGATCTTGCTGTTATTGATTTTGCTGCTCCTGAAGTCACTGTTTGGACGCGGGCTCACGCGCAGCAGCACCCATCCGCTGCTGCGTTTGTTGCCGACCCGCGCTTTGAAATCCGAAGGGCTGTGGCAACGTAAAGTGAAAAAAACGGATAAACATGGATAACAGATTCACGATGCACGGTGCCTGGTGGCGCGGCCTTGGTGGTTGGAACTTTTATTTTCTGATCAAGTTTGCGCTGCTGTGGTACGGCTACCTCAATTTTCACGCGCTGAGTAATCTGGTGTTTCTGGCGTGGCTGCTGATCCCGTTGCCGGGCGCGCGGCTGCATCGCCTGCGCCAGTGGATTTCGCTGCCGATGGGCTTTGCGCTGTTCTGGCACGATACCTGGTTGCCGGGCCTCAATTCGATCATGAGCCAGGGCAGCCAGCTGGCGGGCTTCTCGCCCAGCTATCTGCTCGATCTTGCGAATCGCTTTATCAACTGGGAGATGATTGGCGCGGGCTTTGTGCTGCTGGTGCTGTATCTGTTTGTCGCGCAGTGGATTCGCGTCACCGTGTTGGTGTCGCTGATGCTGATCTGGCTCAATGTGCTAACGATCGCCGGACCAGCGATGAATTTATTGCCGAGCAGCGCGGCAACGCCGACGGTGAAGCTCAATGCTACGCCGGCGGCGAAAGCGCCAGATGGCCTCGACCAATCCGCGCCGCCCACCAGCGCCAATCTGACCGCCTGGCTCAACCGTTTTTACGACGCCGAGCGTCAGCGATCTACGCACTTCCCAGACGCATTGCCAGCCGATTCGCAGCCATTCGATATTCTGGTGATCAACATCTGTTCGCTATCATGGTCAGATTTGAATGTTGCGCAGTTGCGTAATCATCCGCTGTTGCAGCACTTCGATATTCTGCTCAACAACTACAACTCCGCTACCGGGTACAGCGGTCCGGCGGGGATTCGTCTGTTGCGCGCCAGCTGCGGCCAGAGTTCGCACAGCGATTTGTATAAAGCCACCGATCAGCGCTGCTATCTGTTTGATAATCTGGCCAGGCTTGGCTTCAGGCAGCAACTGATGATGGATCACACCGGCGTGTTTGGTAACTATCTCAAAGAACTGCGCGAAGAGGGCAATCTGCAAGCACCGCTGATGTCACAGGCCGGCATTGCGCCGGAAGTGACGTCGTTTGATGGCTCGCCGGTATTTAATGATGCGCAACTGATGCAGCGCTGGCTCGACGATCGTAGCAAGAGCAGCGATGCGCGCTCCGCGACCTTCTATAATCTGATTCCGCTGCATGACGGGACGCGCGAGCTGGGCAGCACGCGCAGCGCGGACTGGCAGCCGCGCGCCAAAGTGCTGTTTGATCAGCTCGATGCTTTCCTGACCAATCTGGAGAAATCGGGCCGCCGCGTGATGGTGTTGGTGGTGCCGGAACACGGTGCGGCGCTGCAGGGCGACAAGATGCAGATGTCGGGTTTACGTGACATCCCCAGCCCGGATATCACCCATGTGCCGGTCGGCATCAAGTTTGTTGGCATGAAAGCGCCGCACCAGGGTCAGCCGCTCAGCGTCGAGACGCCAACCAGCCTGATGGCAATCTCTGAAATCGTGTCGCGCGTGGTGGATGGCCAGGTGTTTAACGCGCCGAACGTCAATATGTCGGTGCTGACCGATAATCTGCCGCAGTCGCCGGTGGTGTCGGAGAACGATAACGCGGTGGTGATTATGTATCAGGGCAAGCCGTGGATCCGCCTGAACGGCGGCGATTGGGTGGCGTATCCGCAGTAAGTATCGATTTCAAATTTTTCATCTGCCGTAGCGGCGCAATTTATTGCGCGATAAATCGCGCCGCTACACATCCCTGCACTTTTATCACCTGCATAATTCCGAATCGCTGCGCAAATAACCAAACTTGCCTATTTTTCGCCTTTATCCCGGCGAAAAAAACGCGTGAACTGGGATATACTCGCTGCGAATTTCATCTCATTACACGCCTTTAATGGCCTGGAGAAGTTTTGTTGCGCGTCAGTCGTTCTCTAACGATAAAGCAGATGGCGACGGTGTCCGCCGTGGCGATGGTGACCATCTGCATCTTTATTGTCATCCAGCTCTTTCACTTTGTGCAGCAGCGCAGGATTGACTACGCCCAACAAATGGAAAATGTGGCGCACACCGTGCGTCAGCCGCTCTCCGATGCGGTATTGAAAGCCGATATTCCGCAAGCCGAGCGCATCCTCAATACCCTGAAACCGGCCGGTATTTTATCGCGCGCCGATGTGGTGCTACCGAACGCGTTCCAGGCATTGCACGCCGATTTCGCGCCAGAAAAACCGGTGCCGCGCTGGGTAGCGCGCCTGTTTGAGCTGCCGGTACAAATCACGCTGCCGCTCTATTCGGTGGAGCGATCGGGCTTGCCGAAGCCGATTGCCTATCTGGTGCTGCAGGCTGACTCTTCGCGCGTCTATCAGTTCCTGCTCAGTACGTTGTCGACCATGATCACCACCTATCTGCTGCTGGCGCTGATTCTCTCAATCGCCATTAGTTGGTGTATCAATCGTTTGATTGTGCATCCGCTGCGCGATATCTCGCGTGATTTACAGGAGCTGCCGCCGCAGGCGATTCTGACCCACAAAATGACGCTGCCGAATAACCATCGCGATGATGAAATCGGTATGCTGATTCGCAGCTACAATCGCAATCAGCAGGTGCTGGAGTCAATTCATGACGAAATGAGCCGCATGACGACCCATTTCGCCGTCACGGATCTGCCCAACCGCGCGCTGTTCCTGGCACTCCTCGAACAGCATATGAGCCATCGCCATAATCGTCAGGCGTGGGGCTTGATGGTGATTCGCATTGAGACGCTGCAGGAAGCCAACGGCGTACTGAGCGATGAACAGCGCGATACGCTGATGTTGACGCTGGTTGAGAAGATTCGCAGTACCGTAGACGATCACTCGCTGCTGGCACAAACCGGTCCCAGCGATTTTGCCTTGTTGATGAAGCGCGCGCACAATCCATTCCGTGCCATGCGCCTGGCGCGCAATCTGATGATTCGTATCAATCAGCCCGTTAACCTGCAACAGCTGCAGCTGCGTCCGAATGCCAGTATCGGCCTGGCGTTGCACGAAGAGAACAGCATCTCGGCCAGCGAACAGCTCGATCGCGCGACCTCGGCGATGATGTCGGCGCGCCATCAGGGCAAAAATCAGATTCTGTTCTTCGATCCGGCGCTGACCGAGCGTGCGCAAAAGCGTTTAACGCAGGAGCACGACATCTTGCAAGGCTTGCAGGACGAGCAGTTTGCCCTTTATCTGCAGCCGCAAATCAACATGGAAACCGGCGAGCTGGCCGGTGCCGAAGCGCTACTGCGCATGCGCATGCCGGATGGCAGCTACGGTTTATCGGAAGAGTTTATCGCCAGCGCCGAAGAGATTGGCGTGATTTCGGCGATTGGTCGCTGGGTGTTTGAAGAGGCCTGCCGCATTCTGGCTGGCTGGCAGAAGCAGGGAATTAACATTCCACTCAGCGTTAATATCTCGGCGGTGCAGCTGCGTGATGCCAGCATGGTTAGCCATTTGCAGGGCTTGCTTGAGCGCCATCGCATTGCGCCGGGCAATTTCGTGCTGGAAATCACCGAAACCGCACAGATTGGCGATGCCGAGCAGGCGATTGCGCTGCTGCGTTCGCTGCAGCAAACCGGCGTGGCCGTTGCACTCGACGACTTCGGCATGGGCTACTCCAACCTCAACTATCTGCATCAGTTCAAAGCGCTGCCAGTGAATAAGCTGAAAATGGATCGCAGCTTTGTTGCCGCGCTGCCGGATGATGACACCATGGTGCGCATTGTGGCGGCCATTGCCGACATCATTCACCTCGACGTGATTGCTGAGGGCGTTGAAACCGCCGAGCAGCGCGATTGGCTGCTGGCGCGCGGAATTACTATAGGGCAAGGCTACCTATACGCTGAAGCGCTGCCACTTAACGTCTTCAATCAACGCTGGCTCAAACGCTCGCAACTCCCTGAATAATCACCTTGGTTATTGATTTTCCTTACAAAATTGTAGCGAAGCGCTAAGCTGAAGCGTTTCAGTTCATAGTTAGAGTTTTGTAACTTTTGTAAGGAATGTTAGGGGATATTAATCTTGTTAACAGGGTGTTATTTTCCTCGCCATCGGTAAGGTTTTACGCTTCTGGCGGCTTGCCGCATGCGTTCTCCACAACAATGGCGGTGTAAACCGTCTCACTGGACACCTGTTATGAAAATCTTAAAAAGCCTCTATTTTCAGGTACTGGTTGCCATTGGCATCGGCGTCCTGTTGGGCCATTTCTATCCTGAGTTAGGCGCGCAAATGAAGCCGCTCGGCGATGGTTTCGTTAAGCTGATCAAGATGATCATCGCCCCCGTAATTTTCTGTACGGTGGTGACCGGTATTGCCGGCATGGAGAGCATGAAAGCCGTTGGACGTACCGGCGCAGTGGCGCTGCTGTACTTTGAAGTGGTCAGCACCATCGCGCTGATTATCGGTTTGGTGGTCGTCAATGTGGTGCAGCCAGGCGCGGGCATGAATATCGATCCGGCCACGCTGGATGCCAAAGCGGTCGCGGTTTACGCCCAGCAGGCAGAGCAGCAGGGGATTGTCGCCTTCTTACTGGATGTCATCCCGAATAGTGTGATCGGGGCTTTCGCCAGCGGTAACATTCTGCAAGTGCTGCTGTTCGCCATTCTGTTCGGCTTTGCATTGCATCGTCTTGGCAGTGCGGGCACGGTGATGTTCAACGTTATTGAGAGCTTCTCGAAAGTGATTTTTGGCGTGATCAACATGATCATGCGTCTCGCGCCCATCGGTGCGTTCGGTGCCATGGCCTTTACCATCGGGAAATATGGCGTCGGATCGCTGGTGCAACTCGGTCAGTTGATCATCTGCTTCTATCTCACCTGCGTGCTGTTTGTGGTGGTGGTATTGGGTCTGATCGCCCGTTTTGCTGGCTTCAACATCTTTAAGTTCATTGCTTACATCAAAGAAGAGCTGCTGATTGTACTGGGCACATCGTCATCCGAGTCTGCGCTGCCGCGCATGCTGGATAAGATGGAGAAGGTCGGCTGTAAGAAATCGGTAGTGGGATTGGTGATTCCAACCGGCTATTCGTTCAATCTTGATGGCACCTCGATTTACCTCACCATGGCGGCGGTGTTTATTGCGCAGGCGACCAACGCGCATATGGATGTGTTCCACCAAATCACGCTGTTAGTGGTGCTGCTGCTCTCCTCAAAAGGCGCAGCGGGCGTGACCGGCAGTGGCTTTATCGTGCTGGCGGCAACCTTGTCGGCGGTGGGACATCTGCCGGTCGCTGGGTTGGCGCTGATTCTCGGGATTGACCGCTTTATGTCCGAAGCGCGTGCGCTGACGAATCTGGTGGGTAATGGCGTGGCGACGATCGTGGTGGCGAAGTGGGTCGGTCAGCTGGATGAGAAACAGATGAATGCGACGCTTTCTTCATCGAAAAAGGTGAATAACGCACCAGAAACCGCCGCATAACCTGCTATTTGCGTTAATTTGCCGAGAAATGCCCGCTGTCGCTTGCCCTGACAGCGGGCATTTGCATAATAAACCCCATTGATTTTTTTCCCGATTTTTTACCTCGTTGCGCGACATCCTGACCTTCTTGTGGTCAAAGAGTCTGTTATTAAATAAACGTGGCGGCAGAATGCCGCACCGGTCACCCCAGATGTGACCGAACATGCCGCGCTAACGAGCGTTGATCTGTTTGAGTAGGGGTTCACATGCAGGGCACCAGAATTCGGCTTTTGGTTGGCGGATTGCTTCTGGCAGCGTCCGGTTTTGGCGTGCACGCCGAGACGCTCCAACCCGATCCCGCCTGGCAAGAAGGCAAACTGGACAATGGTTTTAGCTGGCAGCTGCTGACCACGCCACAACGTCCAAGCGATCGTATTGAGCTGCGCCTGATTGTTAACACCGGTTCGCTGGTGGAGAGCGCGCAACAAACCGGCTATAGCCATCTTTTACCGCGTTTAGCGATGGTGCATAACGCCACGCTGGACACCAATCAGCAACGTGCGCTGTGGCAACAAGCCATGGATCCGCAACGTCCGCTGCCGCCCGCCATCTCGTCATACGATTACACCCAATACAACCTGAGCTTGCCGAACAACCGCCCAGATCTGTTAAAAGAAGCACTCAGCTGGCTGGCGGCGACCGCCGGTAAAATGACGATTAATGAGCAGATTGTCTCTACAGCGTTAACGGCCACCGATCCGATTGCGACCTGGCCCGCCAATACGCAGGATGTCTGGTGGCGCTATCGCCTGAAAGGTTCGGCGATGCTGGCGCACGATCCGGGCGAGCAACCGCGCGCGCCAGTTGATATCGCCCAGCTCAACCGCTTCTATCAACAGTGGTACACGCCCGATGGCATGACGCTGTATGTGGTGGGGAATGTCGATAGCCGCAGCATGGCGGAACAGATCAACAAAGCCTTCTCGCCGCTGCAAGGCAAACGTGTAGCGCCAGCCGTGTTACCGACGCTGTCACCGCTGCCGCATCAGCCGGTTAATCTGGTGAATGGTGGCATGAGTCAGGATCGTCTGTCGCTGGTGTGGGACACCGCGTGGCAACCGATTCGTGATTCACAGAATCTGCAGCGTTACTGGCAGAGCGATTTAGCGCGTGAAGCGCTGTTCTGGCACGTGCAGCGCACACTGGCTGATAGTAAAGCGCAAAGCGTGCAGGTTGGCTTCGATTGCCGTGTGCTCTATCAGCGCGCGCAGTGTTCGATCAACATGGACAGCCCAAATGCCTCGTTGCCGCAGAATATGAATCAGGTGGCGAAAGAGCTGGCGGCCGTGCGTGACAAAGGGTTACCGCAGGAAGAATTTGATGCGCTGATGGCGCAGAAGCTGCTGGAACTCAATAAGCTGTTTGCCACTTACGCCCGTACCGACACCGATATTCTGATGGGGCAGCGTCTGCGCTCGCAACAAAACTCGGTTGTAGACATTGCGCCTGAGCAGTATCAGAAGCTGCGTCAGACCTTCCTCAGCGAGATGACGCGTGATCAGCTCAATCAGGAACTGCGCCAGCAATTGTCGCAGGAGCTGACCATGGTGCTGATTCAGCCGCAAGGTGAAGCCGAGACTAACGTGAGAATGCTGCAGGAAGGCTGGGATAAAGTGATGAAGCTTCCTGATGCACCTGCTGCGCCTGCCGCTCCGGATGAAGTAAAACCGGATAACAGTGCAGGCGCGGCGGAACAGGCCCAACCTTCTTCGTGATATCCCCTAAATAATTCGAGTCGCAGTTGCGGCTCGAATTATTGCGTAATGCCCATCGGTTAGTCACATCGCACATTCTGTAGCGGCGCGATTTATCGCGCAATGAATTGCGCCGCTACGATTTATGCGCGCTGCAATGTTGGTTTTCATCCCTTAACTGATGAGCATGACTCGAATTTTGGTGGGGATTACGTTTTGGCTCTAAGCCATTCGGTGACGAGCATCGGCCAGCTGGCGAGCGGTAAATCTGCCACGCCACGAATACCAAATCCGTGGCCGCCTTTCTGATAGAAATGAATCTCTACCGGCACCTTGTGCTCGCGCAGCGCGCTGAAGAACACCATGCTGTTATTCACCGACACCGATTCATCATCGGAGGCGTGAATCAGCAGCGTCGGTGGCGTTTGCGCATGCACGCGCGTCTCCAGTGAATACGCCTCAATCATTTTTTGATCCGGCCACGCGCCGAGCAAGCGGGTGCGTGCGCCTTCATGTGCCAGACCTTCGCGCATGCTGATCACCGGATAGAGTAATACCATCGCATCCGGGCGCGGCGAGAAGCTGTCGGCCTGATCCTGAACCGGATAGAGTTTGTCACCAAAGCGCGTGCCAAGGCTGGCGGCAACGTGTCCGCCCGCCGAGAAGCCCATCATCACGATATATTTGCCGTTCATACCCCGTTGTGCGCGTTCACGCAGCACACGCACCGCACGCTGCGCATCGGCCAGTGGGGCGTCTGGGCCTTCATGGTGTCCGTCATACGGCAGGCGATAGGTCATCACCGCCAGCGTGTAACCCATGGAGGTGAAAAAGGTAGCGAGCGCGCTGCCTTCACGATCGATTAACACGCGTTGATAACCGCCGCCCGGCGCCACCAGCAGCGTAATACCGTTCGAGGTTTCTGGATGCCAGATGGCAATCTCCGGGCAGCGCACGCCGGTGGCTGCGCGATCGTAAGGTTCGTACTCTTTGGCGAGATCGACGATCTGCGGCTGAGCGCGCGAATCGCTCGCGCCTGGCGCATCACCGTGGGGCCAGATATTGATAATTTCTGTGTGCATAAGTCAGTCCTGAGCGAGTCATGTTGTCGTTATTCTTTTCGCGGCCGGAGAAACAGCATCCTGCTGTTATTGATTAAAACATGGTCTTTTTTGACGCTGACGTCCAGCCGAAAACCGCTGATTCCGCCAGTTTCGGACTATGCCTGGCGGCCCCTTTTCGGCCCATAACACGTTGAATTTAAATCGCTATGTTAAGCCAGGTTAAAGCCATTTGGCGGGTGATGTTACAGAAGTGGATGAGCTGGGCGATTAGCAGAAATTGGCAGGAAAAAATGCTGCGTTAAGCCAAACTTTGAGGGTGGGTTTGTTAGCATAGGTAATGAATAGTGCAGGGATTGTAGCGGCGCGATTCATCGCGCAATAAATTGCGCCGCTACGGTTGGTACAGTTTGTTAATTTATTTCGGCATCGCGCTCAGCGGGATAATCGCGCCGCGATGCTGGATCACCGTGCTGGCGGTGAGATGACCGCGTGCGGCGGCATCCTCGGCGCTGCCGCCGGCCAAACGCACCGCCAGATACCCAGCACTGAATGAGTCGCCTGCCGCCGTGGTATCGATCACTTTCTCTTTCGCCAGTTTGATGGCAGCCACTTCTCGCAGCGGTTCATCACCGACCGCCACCAGACAGGAATCAGCGCCGCGTTTGATGGCAATCTCCTGCACGCCGGCTGCGCGTGTGCGAGCAATCACCGCGTCCAGCGGCTGTTCGCCCCACAGCAGATCTTCGTCGTCGAGCGTCAGGAACGCCATGTCGGTATGGCGCAGCATCTCGGCATAGGCTTGCTGAGCGCTGGGTTTATCGGCCCACAGACGCGGACGATAGTTGTTGTCGAAAATCACCTTGCCGCCGTTTTGACGACAGGCGCGGAGCAGCGCCATTAATTTGTCGCGGCTGGCCGCCGGCAGAATCGCCAGGCTGATACCGCTCAAATAGAGATAATCGTAGTGCGCCAGCTGCTGGCAGATCTCATCCGCTTGCGCACTATCCAGCCAGAAACGGGCGGCGGCGTCGTTGCGCCAGTACCAGAAGGTACGCTCGCCATGTTGGTCGGTTTCGATGAAATACAAACCTGGCATTTTATTGTCGAGGCGCTGAATCAGCGCGGTTTGTACTTGTTCCTGCTGCCAGGCTGCGATCATCTGATCGCTGAAACTGTCGGTGCCAAGTGCGGTGACATAATCGACACGCAGTTGCTGACTATCTGACTGACGCGCCAGATAAACCGCCGTGTTTAGCGTATCGCCGCCAAAACCGCGTTTGATATTCTCACCTTTCTCGGACAGCTCAATCATGCATTCGCCAATAATAGCGATTTTCTTCTGCGTCATGGTCTTCGGCCTATAGTGAATTCTGCCTTAGTCTCGCGTCTGGTATGGCAGTCGTCAATGATTTTTAAAACGATGTTTTGATTTAACTTAAGGCTGTAAACGCGCCACACTACGGTGATTTAACGGCCAAAGCGCGGTTTGTTTTGCCGATTAAGCGTGAAGCAGGCTGTTACACTCAACTATTCATGGGACTAACGAGATCGATAAAGTTATCCCTGCGATCGCCGATACTTGCCGCTGAGATGCTATTTGCAGGCACTCAACACCAACCAGGAAAAAACCATGGTGATGAAGAATTTGAGTCATCGGCTGCCTGTTTTAAATGAACTGGAGCAACAACAGGAAACGCGTCTCTTCTGGCAGCAGTGCCAACGATTCTATACTTTCCAGCCGATTTACCAGGTCTCAGGCCGCTTGCTGGCCATTGAATTATTGACAGCGGTGACCCATCCCTCGGCGCCAGAAAAAAGGCTGTCGCCTGAAGACTATTTTGAAGCACTGAATATCGCGCAGCGGCTCGGTGTCGTCGAGGAACAACTGCAACTGCTGATAAAATGGTCACAATTTTTCAATCAGCATCAGCTGGTGGCATCGGTAAATATTGACGGTCCAACGTTGATGGAGATTGAGCAGCATGAGTCGATTCGCTCTCTGATCGCCCAGCTGCCGTGGGTGCGCTTCGAACTGACGGAACATCATGCGCTGCCGCAGGAAGAGATGGTGGCGAAGATGCCAGAACTCGGCCCGCTGTGGCTGGATGATTTTGGCTCCGGCATGGCGAACTTCTCCGCGCTGACCGAACTGCGTTACGACTACATCAAACTGTCCCGCGAGCTGTTTATGCTGCTGCGCGCCAGTGATGAAGGTCGCTCGATGTTTTCAATGCTGCTGGCGTTAATCAACCGTTACTGTAACGGCGTTATCGTGGAAGGCGTAGAAACTGAAGAGGAGTGGCAACAGGTGCGCAGCTCGCCCGCCATGGCGGCGCAGGGCTATTTCTTCTCGCGTCCGGTGCCGTTTAGCGAGCTGGAACGCATGGCACTTGAGCTTCCCTGATCCCGTTCCGCGGCGTCTCGACTATCCTTAGTCAGACGTGGAAGGGCAAGGAGGAAGCAATATGTCACGTACTCGAAAGATCCTGAGCTGGGTGTTCGGGATTTTTTTGTTATTGGTTGTAGTGATTGTGGTGATCATCGCCACCTTTGACTGGAACCGCCTGAAACCAACGATTAATCAAAAAGTTTCAGCCGAGCTGAACCGACCTTTTGCCATTCGCGGCGATCTCGGCGTGGCTTGGGTACGCAATCGCGAAGAGCCCGGCTGGCGCAGTTGGGTGCCGTGGCCGCAGGTGCATGCCGACGATGTGATGCTTGGTAATCCGCCAACCCTTGCTGACGTCACCATGGTGCATTTGCAGCGGGTCGAAGCGACGATTGCGCCGCTGGCGCTGCTGCACAAGCAGATTTACCTGCCATGGATCAAAATGCAAAAGCCGGATGCGCGGCTGGTGCAAACCGCTGACAAAAAGAACAACTGGACCTTCGATTTAGCCAGCAGCGATAGCAGTGATGCCAATGCTGCGCCTTCTGCCTGGTCCTTCCGCCTCGACAACATCCTGTTCGATCAAGGACAAGTGCGCTATCGCGACGCGATCAACAAAGCCGATGTCACGGTAACGATTAATCCGCTGGGCAAACCGGTGCCGTACGCACAGGTTGCGGGTGGTGACGATCAGCAAAAAGGCGCAGGTGATTTTGTCTTTGGCTGGCAGGCGAACGGTACTTACAACAATCAGAAGCTGGATGGCGAGGGTAAAATTGGCGGCATGTTATCGCTGCGCAGTAAAAACACGCCGTTCCCGCTGCAGGTGGATGTACGCAATGGCACCACGCGCGTGCGCATTGATGGCACCTTGCAGGATCCGCTTAATCTTGGTGGGCTGGATGTGCGTCTGCGCTTCGCCGGTGACACGTTGGCCAATCTGTATGGCCTGACTGGCGTGCTGTTGCCCGATACGCCGCCGTATGAAACCGACGGTCATTTGATTGCGCGTTTCAACGAGGAGAAAGGGCCGCTATTCCGTTACGAGAAGTTTAACGGCCACATTGGCGATAGCGATATTCACGGTTCGCTTAGCTATCGTCAGGGCAAACCGCGTCCAACGTTAACCGGTGAACTCACCTCGAATCAGCTGCGTATGGAAGATTTGGGGCCGCTAATTGGCGTCGATTCGGGCAAAGGCAGCGAGAAAACGCAGCAGGCCAAAGCGCAGCGCGGTGACGCAGCATCGCAGCCAGCCGATCGCGTATTGCCGCATGACAAGTTCGATACCAAAAGTTGGGACGTGATGGATGCGGATGTGAAGTTCAGCGGTAAACGCATTGAACACAGTAGCAAGCTGCCGTTAAGCGATCTCTACACGCATCTGCAATTGAAAAAGGGTGACTTACTGCTCGATCCGTTGCGCTTCGGTATGGCGGGCGGCAGCATTAACTCCACTATTCATCTGGAAGGCGATCGCAGCCCAATGCGCGGACGCGCCGATTTGCATGCGCGTAAGCTGCGCCTGCGTCAGTTGTTCCCGGATGTCACCGCGATGCAAAACAGTTTGGGCCAGCTTAACGGCGATGCCACGCTGAGCGGCACCGGCAATTCGGTGGCAGATCTGCTGGGCACCAGCAATGGTGAGCTGAAGTTACTGATGAATGATGGCCTCATCAGCCGCAGCCTGATGGAAATTGCCGGACTGAATGTCGGCAACTATGTGGTGGGTAAACTGTTCGGCGATGATGAGGTGAAAATCAATTGCGCGGCCACCGATCTGAATATCCGTCAGGGCTTAGCGACGCCGAAGCTGTTCCTGCTGGATACCGAGAATGCGGTGATCAATGTGGACGGCAATGTCAACTTCGCTAATGAACGACTGGACTTGTCGATCAATCCGGAGAGTAAAGGGATTCGCATTATCACGCTGCGTTCGCCGCTTTATGTGCGCGGCACCTTTAAAAATCCGGATGCCGGTGTGAAAGCGGGGCCGCTGATTGCGCGCGGAGCCGCAGCGATCGCGCTGGGTGCCGTCGTTGCACCTGCCGCCGCCCTGGTCGCACTGATTTCGCCAAGCGACACTGACGAAAATCAATGCAGTAAGGTACTGCAGCAGATGAAGAATCAGAAGTAATCAGTTACGCCACAACACTTTTATGATGTGGTAACCAAAGGCGGTTTTCACCGGTCCATAAGGCTGTAATAGCGGACAGGAGAAGACCGCCTTATCAAATGCCGGCACCATTTGTCCTTTACGGAACTCCCCCAAATCACCGCCGTTGCGCCCGGATGGGCAAGTGGAATGTTTCTTTGCGAGCTGCTGGAAGTTCGCGCCTTTCTCAAGCTGCGCCAGCAGGGATTTGGCCTGCGCTTCCTCTTTCACGAGGATATGTAAAGCCGCCGCGGTTTTCGCCATGATATCGTCCTAATGTGTATAATCCGCCCATTATACCCTCCTTTCATTTGATTCAACTGAGCGAATTCCGTTATGCGTTTAAACCCCGGCCAACAACGGGCTGTCGAATTTGTCACCGGTCCTTGCCTGGTGCTGGCCGGTGCTGGTTCAGGTAAAACCCGCGTGATTACCAATAAGATCGCCCACCTGATCCGCGAATGCGGCTATCAGGCGCGCCATATCGCCGCCGTGACCTTTACCAATAAAGCCTCGCGCGAGATGAAAGAGCGTGTGGCACAAACGCTGGGACGTAAAGAGGCGCGCGGCCTGATGATTTCAACCTTCCATACGCTGGGGCTTGAGATCATCAAGCGCGAGTACAAAGCGCTGGGAATGAAAGCTAGCTTTTCGCTGTTCGACGATCAGGACCAGCTTGCGCTATTAAAAGACCTGACCAAACAGTGGCTGGAAGAGGACAAAACGCTGTTGCAGCAGCTGATTTCCACCATCTCCAACTGGAAGAACGATCTGGTCGATCCACAGGGCGCGGCAGGCCTGGCGCAATCGCAGCGCGACCAGATTTTTGCGCACTGTTATCAGCTGTATGACCAACACCTGAAATCCTGCAACGTGCTGGATTTCGACGATTTAATTGCGTTGCCAACGCTGTTGCTGCAGCGCAATCAGGAAGTACGTGAACGCTGGCAGCAGCGCATTCGCTATTTGCTGGTGGATGAGTATCAGGACACTAACACCAGCCAATATGAGCTGGTGAAGCTGCTGGTGGGTGCGCGGGCGCGCTTTACCGTGGTCGGCGACGACGATCAGTCAATTTACTCATGGCGAGGTGCGCGTCCGCAAAACCTGGTGCTGTTGCAACAGGATTTCCCGGCGCTGGAAGTGGTGAAGCTGGAGCAAAATTACCGCTCGACGCAGCGCATCCTGAAATCCGCCAACATCCTTATCGCTAACAATCCGCACGTGTTCGAGAAGCGCCTGTTCTCTGAACTGGGGCAGGGTAGCGAGCTGAAAGTACTGAGCGCTAACAACGAAGACCACGAAGCGGAACGCGTGGCGGGCGAACTGATCGCGCATCACTTCATCAATAAAACCGCCTACAAAGATTACGCTATTCTCTATCGCGGCAATCATCAGTCGCGCGTGTTTGAAAAGCAGTTGATGCAGAACCGTATTCCCTATCGCATCTCTGGCGGCACGTCGTTCTTCTCGCGTCCGGAAATCAAAGATTTACTGGCTTACCTGCGCGTGCTGACCAATCAGGAAGATGACAGTGCGTTTCTGCGTATCGTGAATACGCCGCGCCGTGAGATTGGACCGGCCACGCTGCAAAAACTGGGCGAATGGGCCAACCTGCGCAATAAAAGCCTGTATCACGCCAGCTTTGATATGGGGCTGGAGCAAACGCTAAGCGGGCGCGGGCTGGAGCATCTGCAACGCTTTACGCACTGGCTGAATGAGATCGTTCAACTGACCGAGCGTGAGCCGGTTAATGCGGTGCGCGATCTGATTCGTGGCATCGATTACGAAAGCTGGCTGTTTGAAACTTCGCCCAGCCCGAAAGCGGCCGAGATGCGCATGAAAAACGTCAACCTGCTGTTCCAGTGGATGACCGAGATGCTGGAAGGGGATGAGCTGAACGAACCGATGACGCTGGCGCAGGTGGTGACGCGCTTTACGCTGCGCGACATGATGGAGCGCGGTGAGAGCGACGAGGAGCTTGATCAGGTGCAGCTGATGACGTTGCACGCATCGAAAGGGCTGGAGTTCCCGTATGTCTATCTGGTCGGCATGGAAGAGGGTTTGCTGCCGCATCAGAGCAGCATCGATGAGAACAATATCGAAGAAGAGCGTCGTCTGGCCTATGTGGGCATTACGCGTGCGCAGAAAGAGCTGACCTTTACGCTGTGTCGCGAACGCCGCCAGTATGGCGAGCTGATGCGCCCGGAACCGAGTCGCTTCCTGTTGGAACTGCCGCAGGACGATGTGGTGTGGGAGCGTGAGAAAAAAGTGGTGAGTGCAGAAGAGCGCGTGAAGACCGGACAGACGCGCGTTGCCGGGTTAAGAGCGATGCTTGAGAACGCGAAGAAGGGTTGAGGTTGTGGTGGTCGCCATGAATGGCGACCCTACGTTGAGTGTAGGGGCGGCATTTATGCCGCCTGACCATCAGGAAATCGTCAATAACCAGTGCACATACGACTGATAATGACTCTCCTGCTCCAGCAGCTCAGAACGCAGCGGATGCGCTTCGCGCCAACCGGCAGGCAGCGTCAAATGCAGCGCATCATCATCTGCCTGTAAACGCACAGCGGGTAAGGTGTCATCACGACGTCGGCTCGAGAAAATAATCGCTAAGCGCAGCAAACGACTCAAACGTTCGGCCATGCGCGGCGGCACCGCGTTTTGCTGTGTCAGCAATGCGAGATCAATGCTGCCACTTTGGTTCTGCAACAGGCAGGCCAGCATTTTTTTCTGTGCGGGAGTAAAGCCAGGAAGATCAAGATGACGAATCAGATAAGCGGCGTGCTGCGGGGCCTGGCGGAAATCGACGCTCAGGCCAATTTCGTGGATAGAGCAGGCGCTCAGTAGCAGATCGCGACATCGGTTATCCAGCTTCCAGCTGCTGCTGACCTGACGGAAGAAACTCTCCGCCAGCTGGCGTACGCGACTGGCCTGATCAATATCAATGGCAAAACGGCGTTGTACATTTTGCAGCGTGCGGCTGCGGATATCACGATCAACCGGCAGATGCAGCATGCCATACACTAAACCTTCGCGCAGTGCGCCACCGGCCAGCGTCATGCCTTCAATGCTCAGTTCCTCGAAGATGGCGATGAGGATCGATAATCCGCTGGGGAACACTAATGCGCGCTCCAGCGTCAATCCTTCAATTTCCAACTCTTCCAGCTTGCCGCATTGAATCGCGCGCTGTTTCAGCTGTTGCAGCTTGCTCAGGGTGATGCGTTCATCCATACCCTGCGCCATCATAATTTCCTGCAACGCTTGCACGGTGCCTGAAGCACCCACGCAGATCTGCCAGCCTTTTTCACGCAGCGCAGCGGCTACCGGGCGGATCATCGCGCGCGCGGCCTGTTCAGCCTGCTCGAAATTCTCTTTTGCCAAATGACGATCGCTAAAATAGCGTTCAAGCCAGGTTACGCAGCCCATCGACAAGCTAAACAGCGTGGTCGCGTGCGAACCTTCGCCAGTCACCAGTTCGGTGCTACCACCGCCGATATCGACCACTAAACGCTGATCGGAACCGCCGGTTGTGTGCGCAACACCCTGATAAATCAGACGTGCTTCTTCTTCGCCGCTGATAACATTTACCGCGCAGCCAAGAATTTGTTCAGCCGTCGTGAGGAAATCCTGCGCATTGTTCGCAATGCGCAGCGTGGCGGTTGCCACCACGCGGATTTGTTCGGGAGGAATATCCTGTAGCTGTTCAGAGAACAACTTCAGGCATTGCCAGCCACGTTGCATCGCCTCTGCAGAGAGATGATTGGCTTTGTCGAGGCCCGCAGCCAGACGCACTTTGCGTTTAATCCGCGCGACGGTCTGAATACTGCCAGATACCTCGCGCACCACCAACATATGAAAGCTGTTAGAACCTAAATCAATCGCTGCATAAAGTGACGATGCGCTTAGCATGGTGTGCTTAACCCGAACGTTTACGGTTGCTATTGCGCGGCGCGCCGCTCCGACGGTTACTGTTGTTCCCGCCACGGCGTGGGCCGTTTCCTGAACGACTGCGTTGCAGACGTTTCGGCGGTGGCAGCTCGCTCATCAACGCATCGCTGTTGTACTTGCTGACTGGAATACCGTGACCGATATACTCTTCGATCGCCGGCAGGTTCAGCGCGTACTCTTCGCATGCCAGGCTGATTGAATGTCCGCTGGCACCCGCGCGGCCCGTACGACCAATGCGGTGAACGTAGTCTTCGCGATCGTCAGGCAAATCGTAGTTGAACACATGCGTTACCGCAGGAATGTGCAGTCCACGTGCCGCAACGTCGGTGGCAACCAGGATATCCACATCACCTTTGGTGAAATCATCGAGGATACGCAGACGTTTTTTCTGTGCCACATCGCCGGTCAGTAGGCCAACGCGATGACCATCGGCAGCCAGATGGCCCCAAATGTCTTCACAGCGGTGTTTAGTATTGGCAAAGATGATGGCGCGATCCGGCCACTCTTCTTCAATCAGCGTTTGTAGCAAACGCATTTTCTCTTCGTTTGAAGGGTAGAAAAGCTCTTCTTTAATGCGGTGACCGGTTTTCTGCTCGGGTTCCACTTCCACGTATTCGGCGTTGTTCATGTGCTCAAACGCCAGTTCACGCACGCGGTAAGACAAGGTAGCAGAAAACAGCATACTCAGGCGTTGGGTGGCCGGCGGCATGCGGCGGAACAGCCAACGAATATCTTTAATAAAACCGAGATCGAACATGCGATCGGCTTCATCCAGCACAACAACCTGAATCGCGCCCAGATTGACGTGGTTCTGCTTGGCATAGTCGATTAAACGGCCGGTGGTGCCCACCAGAATATCGACGCCATCAGCCAGCACTTTCAGCTGTTTATCGTAGCCGTCGCCACCATATGCAAGGCCCAGCTTTAAGCCAGTGACCTTCGCTAACGGTTCAGCATCGGCATGAATTTGTACGGCGAGCTCACGCGTTGGGGCCATGATCAGCGCACGGGGCTGATTGATCTGGCGGCCTTCTGCGGCAGGATGAGAAAGAAGATAATGAAACGTTGACGTAAGGAACGCCATCGTTTTGCCGGTACCGGTTTGCGCCTGACCCGCAACATCACGCCCTGTAAGCGTAAGAGGCAACGCGAGCGCCTGTATAGGCGTGCAGTGGCTAAAGCCTTTAGTATCAAGGGCTTCTATCACCTGAGGGTGCAGGGCGAAGTCGGAAAACTTCTGTTCAGTTAAGTGTGTTTTGCTCATAGTGTGGTAGAATATCAGCTTACTAGCGCTTTACGAAAGCGTATCCGATGAAATAAAGTCAACCTACGTTGGTATCATTTCCGCCAATTCGCCAGGCGCAATCTTTTGGAGTTAAACATGAGCAGCGATAAGATCGTTCACTTGACCGATGACAGTTTCGACACAGACGTACTGAAAGCAGACGGTGTCACTCTGGTTGATTTCTGGGCTGAATGGTGTGGTCCTTGCAAAATGATCGCCCCAATTCTCGACGAAGTCGCAGAAGAGTACGAAGGTAAACTTACCATCGCTAAGTTGAATATTGATGACAACCCGGGTACTGCGCCAAAATATGGCATCCGCGGTATCCCAACTCTGCTGCTGTTCAAGAACGGCGAAGTGGCAGCAACCAAGGTTGGCGCACTGTCAAAAGGGCAGCTGAAAGAGTTCCTGAACGCCAACCTGGCCTAAGCCCGGCGCGGTGTTTGTTCAGCAGTGGTGAATTTTTTCTCCACTGCTGGACGTCTCACTTTAAGCGTGTTAAGTTGAGTTCACTGCATTACGCTCTTACCTTGTAGTTTGCATCTAAGTTTTCCCTTGTCAGACCCTACTCGCAATGAACGTTATCGTGGTTTGGCAATCTGATGACTAGCACATTCGGCATCATCTTTCGACCGTCTCCTCGTTTCCTATCGCCACATCTGACGATAATCGTCGAGTTGAGTTGAAAAAGAGCCATTAACAGGCATGGAATTTTTGCCATACCACTCACGACAATCATTTCGAGAATTACCCCGAGTTTAAGAACCCATCACTATGAATCTTACCGAATTAAAGAATACGCCGGTTTCTGAGCTGATTACCCTCGGCGAAAATATGGGGCTGGAAAACCAGGCGCGTATGCGCAAGCAGGATATTATTTTCTCTATCCTGAAACAGCACGCAAAAAGCGGCGAAGACATCTTTGGTGATGGTGTGCTAGAGATATTGCAGGACGGATTTGGTTTCCTCCGTTCTGGAGATAGCTCCTACCTCGCCGGTCCCGATGATATCTACGTCTCTCCTAGCCAAATCCGCCGTTTCAACCTCCGCACGGGTGACACCATTTCTGGCAAGATTCGCCCGCCAAAAGAAGGTGAACGCTACTTTGCGCTGTTGAAAGTTAACGAAGTTAACTATGACAAGCCGGAAAACGCACGTAACAAAATTCTGTTTGAAAACCTTACGCCGCTGCACGCCAGCAAGCGTATGCGTATGGAGCGCGGTAATGGCTCGACTGAAGACCTTACTGCACGCGTACTGGATTTGGCTTCACCGATTGGTCGTGGTCAACGTGGTCTGATTGTAGCGCCGCCGAAAGCGGGTAAAACCATGCTGCTGCAGAACATCGCGCAGAGCATCGCTTACAACTATCCAGATTGCCTGCTGATGGTGCTGCTGATCGACGAACGTCCGGAAGAAGTCACCGAGATGCAACGTCTGGTTAAAGGTGAAGTGATCGCTTCGACCTTTGATGAGCCAGCGTCACGTCACGTGCAGGTTGCTGAAATGGTGATCGAGAAGGCTAAGCGCCTGGTTGAGCACAAGAAAGACGTGATCATCTTGCTTGACTCCATTACGCGTCTGGCGCGTGCCTACAACACCGTGGTTCCAGCATCAGGTAAAGTCCTGACCGGTGGTGTGGATGCTAACGCCCTGCATCGTCCGAAGCGTTTCTTCGGTGCGGCACGTAACGTGGAAGAGGGCGGCAGCCTGACCATCATCGCGACCGCGCTGGTTGATACCGGTTCGAAGATGGACGAAGTGATTTACGAAGAGTTTAAAGGTACAGGTAACATGGAATTGCACCTCTCGCGTAAAATCGCCGAGAAGCGTGTATTCCCTGCGATTGATTACAATCGTTCCGGTACGCGTAAAGAAGAGCTGCTCACCACTCAGGAAGAGCTGCAGAAGATGTGGATCCTGCGCAAAATCATCCATCCAATGGGTGAAATTGACGCGATGGAGTTCCTCATCAATAAACTGGCAATGACTAAAACTAACGACGAATTCTTCGATATGATGAAGCGTTCCTAAGTTGCGAAAGGCGAGTCGCTAAGCCAAGCGGTGATTCGCACAATTTGCCAGGAAATATTGCTAACGCCACGTCTTAACGTGGCGTTTTTTATTTATGGGCATTAGGATTAGCGCAGTCAGGAAGCTTTTATAATGACTGTGGCAGAGATTCGTTTGTTTTTTCAGCATTCAGACTTTTCTGCAGCAGAATTCGGAATAGGGATATACGGCAATGGCGGGTGTTTTGCATATTGTTGTCCACGATTTTAGCTGAGAGCATTAACGTGAATTTACTCACTATGAGTACTGAGCTTGGTTTAGTTTTTCTTTTTACTTTAGTGTTCCTATTTTTTGCTCGTAAAGCAGCTAAAAAAATTGGGCTAGTGGACACACCAAACTCCAGAAAACGGCATCATGGCGCCATTCCGTTAGTGGGCGGTATTTCCGTGTATGCGGGAATCTGCTTCGCTTTTGCTATCTCAAACTATTATTTGCCGCATGCGATGCTTTATCTGAGCTGCGCGGGCGTATTGGTGCTGGTTGGCGCATTGGATGATCGCTTTGATATCAGCGTCAAAATCCGCGCGCTGGTGCAGGCAGTTGTTGCCCTTGTCATGATGATCGGCGCCAAACTCTATTTACTCAGTCTGGGCTTTATTATTGGGCCGGTAGAGCTGATCGTCGGTCCCTTTGGTTATGTATTGACGCTTTTTGCCGTGTGGGCAGCGATCAACGCCTTCAACATGGTGGATGGGATTGATGGCCTGCTTGGCGGCCTCTCCAGCGTCACCTTTGCCGCCATCGGCATCATTCTCTATTTCGATGGCCAAACCAGCCTCGCCATGTGGTGCTTTGCGATGATCGCCGCCACCATTCCTTATATCTTGCTCAATCTCGGCTTGATTGGCCGTCGCTACAAAGTGTTTATGGGCGATGCCGGCAGTACCATGATCGGTTTCACCATCATCTGGATTCTGCTGGAAACGACCCAAGGCCTGAGCCATCCGATCACACCTGTCACCGCGCTATGGCTGATCGCTATTCCGCTGATGGACATGGTGGCGATTATGTATCGCCGTTTACGTAAAGGCATGAGCCCGTTTTCCGCTGACCGTCAGCACATTCACCATTTGATCATGCGCGCTGGCTTCACTTCACGTCAGGCATTTCTACTGATTACCGTGGCCGCGGCGATTTTGGCGGGGATTGGTGTGCTCGGTGAATATCTGGCATTTATCCCGGAATGGGTGATGCTGGTGCTGTTCATGATGGCGTTCCTCCTTTACGGCTACTGCCTGAAACACGCCTGGCGCGTGGCGCGCAAAATCCGTCGCATCAAACGTCGCTGGCAAAGCAGTGAAGATAAAAAATAAATTGCCCAGAAAGTACCCTGATAAGGATTTTGTTATGACCTCTGTCGATGTGGAGAACGAGCTGGATATGCGTGGCCTTGGCTGCACGCTCTGGCGTGGTAAACGCTGGATTGTCGGGCTGGCGCTGCTGTTTGCGTTGATTGCCTGGCTGGCGTCGATGCTGATGAAGCAAGCGTGGAGCACGACGGCGGTTACCGATCGTCCAACCGTCAATATGTTGAGTGATTTCTTTGTGCAGCAACAATTCCTCAATAACCTGGATGTACGCACTAACACGCTCAATCTCAGCTCGCCGAAGCCCACCGTGATGGATGAGGTCTATCAGGAGTTCACCATGCAGTTGGCATCCTGGGATACACGTCGTGATTTCTGGCAGCAGACTGAATACTTCAAAAGTCGCAAAAGCGGCAACGCACACAACGATGCGGCGCTGCTGGACGATTTGATCACCAACATCCAGTTCACGGCAGCCGATCCGGCACGCAACATCATGGATAACATCAAGCTGGTTGCTGAAACCGCTGGCGATGCTAACAATTTGCTGCGTCAATATATTGCTTACGCCAGCGAGCGAGCGGCGCGTCACCTCAATGCGGAACTCAACGGGGCCTGGCAGGCGCGTAGTGTGCAGCTGCAATCACAGGTCAATCGTCAGCAGGAAGTGGCTCAGGCGGTGTTTGAACGTCAACGCCAGCGCATTGAACAGGCATTGAAAGTGGCGAGTGAGCAGGGCATCAAAGAGAACCGCGCACCAGCAACCGGCGAGGCGCTGCCAGACAGCGATCGTTTCCTGCTGGGACAGCAAATGCTGCAGGCGCAGCTCGACACCTTACAAGCCAGCGGACCTGCTTATGATTTAAGCTATGATCAAAACAGAGCGATGCTGAGTACGCTGCAGGCCGGGCCGCGTCTGGATAAACAATTCCAGACTTACCGCTACTTGCGCACTCCGGAAGAGCCGGTGTCGCGCGATAGTCCACGCCGCCTGTTTATGATGATCATGTGGGGCGTGATTGGCGCGCTGGTCGGTGCGGGAGTGGCGCTGGTGCGTCGTCCGCGTTCAACGTTAGCAACGAGCCATTAAGAGAAGCCACGTGAAAGTTCTGACCGTATTTGGCACGCGTCCTGAAGCGATCAAAATGGCTCCGCTGGTGCAGGCGCTGGCGCAGGATGCTGCGTTCGAGTCGCGCTTATGCGTCACCGCACAACATCGTGAAATGCTTGATCAGGTGCTGCGTTTATTCCAACTGCAGCCTGATTATGATCTGAATATCATGCGCCCGGAACAAGGGCTGACGGAGATCACCAGCCGCATTCTGCAGGGCATGAAAACCGTACTGGCCGACTTCCAGCCGGATGTCGTGTTGGTGCACGGCGATACCACAACCACTTTGGCGGCTAGCCTGGCGGCGTTTTATCACCAGATTCCGGTCGGGCACGTGGAAGCGGGTCTGCGCACCGGCAACCTGATGTCGCCGTGGCCTGAAGAGGCTAATCGCACGCTCACCGGCCATCTGGCCAGCTATCACTTCACGCCCACGCAAAATTCGCGGCAGAATTTGCTGCGTGAGAACCTGCCGGATGCGCGCATTTTTGTTACTGGCAACACGGTGATTGATGCACTGCTGTGGGTGCGTGATCGCGTGCTGGATGATGCCGATCTCAATGCACGTCTCGCGGCGCGCTATCCCTTCCTCGATGCTGATAAAAAGCTGATTCTGGTCACGGGTCATCGCCGCGAAAGCTTTGGCGACGGCTTCGAACGCATTTGCAGTGCGCTGGCGCAGATTGCGCGCCAGCATCCGCAGGTGCAAATTGTCTATCCTGTGCACCTCAACCCCAACGTCAGCGAGCCGGTTAATCGCATTCTTAGCGGTATCGAAAACATCATCCTGATTGAACCGCAGGAGTATCTGCCGTTTGTCTGGCTGATGAATCGCTCATGGCTGATTCTTACCGATTCCGGCGGCATTCAGGAAGAGGCGCCATCGCTGGGCAAGCCTGTGCTGGTGATGCGTGATACCACCGAGCGACCAGAAGCGGTCGACGCCGGTACGGTGAAACTGGTCGGCACCGATATCAGTAAAATTGTCGCTGAAGTCAGCCTGCTGTTGCAGGACGATGACGCCTGGCAGGCAATGAGCCGCGCGCACAATCCCTATGGCGACGGCCATGCTTGCGCGCGCATCTTGCAGGCCCTAAAACAACACAGAGTATAACCATGCGTTTTGAAACCATTTCCGTCATCGGACTGGGCTACATTGGGCTGCCAACGGCAGCCGTTTTTGCCTCACGGGGAAAAAAAGTTGTTGGTGTGGATATTAATGTCCGCGCCGTCGAAACCATTAATCGCGGCGATATCCACATCGTTGAACCCGAGTTAGGTGATGTGGTGCGCGAAGCGGTGCGTGCCGGTCATCTGCGCGCGACTACGCAAGCCGAAGCCGCCGATGCTTTTCTGATTGCCGTGCCAACGCCATTTATCGGCGATCATCAGCCGGATCTCAGCTATGTGCAGGCCGCAGCGCTGTCGATTGCGCCAGTGTTAAAAGCGGGCGACCTGGTGATCCTCGAATCGACCTCGCCAGTGGGTGCCACCGAGCAAATGGCGGAATGGCTGGCGGCAGCGCGTCCCGATCTGCGTTTTCCGCAGCACGGTGATGCGTGCGATGTGTTTATCGCTTACTGTCCAGAGCGCGTATTGCCCGGCAAAGTGATGGTCGAACTGCTGGAAAACGATCGTGTGATTGGCGGTATGACGCCAGCCTGCTCTGCACGCGCCAGCGAGCTATACCGTATTTTCCTGCGCGGCGAGTGCGTGGAAACCAATGCGCGCACTGCCGAGATGTGCAAACTCACGGAAAACAGCTTCCGCGATGTGAATATTGCCTTTGCGAATGAGCTGTCGCTGATTTGCGCGGCGCAGGGCATTAATGTGTGGGAGCTGATAGCGCTGGCAAATCGCCATCCACGCGTCAATATCCTGCAGCCTGGGCCTGGCGTTGGCGGGCACTGTATCGCCGTGGATCCGTGGTTTATCGTGGCGCAAAACCCCGAGCAGGCGCGACTGATTCGCACTGCGCGTGAGGTGAATGACGCTAAACCCGGCTGGGTACTGGATCAGGTAAAACAGGCGTTAGCAGAATGCCTTACCGCCAGCGGCAAACGCGCCAGTGACGTCACCATTGCCTGCTTTGGTCTGGCATTTAAACCGAATATCGATGATCTGCGCGAAAGCCCGGCGATGAGCGTTGCCCACCGAATTGCCGAGTGGCACAGCGGCGAAACCTGGGTGGTTGAACCGCATGTGGCTGATATCCCGCCGCGTCTGGCCCATGAGGCCACGCTGGTTGCCACCGAAAAGGCGCTGCAACAGGCCGATATTCTTGTGATGTTGGTCGATCACGCCCAGTTCCGCGCAATTGATGCGGCCCAAATTGCCCAACCGTGGATTGTCGATACCAAAGGCGTCTGGCGATGAAACAGTTTCTGGTCACCGGGGGCGCTGGATTTATCGGTTCGGCGCTGGTGCGTTTTCTGCTTGAAAATACCGATCATCGCGTGGTGGTGGTCGATAAGCTGAGCTATGCCGGTAATTTGGCCTCGCTGGCACCGGTGCAACAGAATGCGCGTTTCGCCTTTGAGCAGGTGGATATTTGCCATCGCGCTGAGTTGGACCGCGTAATGACGCAATATCAGCCAGATTGCATTATGCATCTGGCGGCGGAAAGCCATGTTGATCGTTCGATTGATGGTCCTATTGCCTTCATCGAAACCAATATTGTTGGCACCTATCAACTGCTGGAAGCGGCGCGCCATTACTGGAATGGCATGGCTGATGAGCGCAAAAAAGCGTTCATTCTGCATCATATCTCCACCGATGAAGTGTTTGGTGATCTGCACGGTAGCGACGATTACTTTACTGAAAACACGCCGTATGCGCCGAGCAGCCCGTATTCAGCGACCAAAGCCAGCAGCGATCATCTGGTGCGCGCCTGGCTCCGCACCTATGGTTTGCCGGTGATCATCACCAACTGCTCCAATAATTACGGTCCATATCATTTCCCGGAGAAGCTGATCCCGCTCACCATCATCAATGCGCTGGCGGGCAAACCGCTGCCGGTGTATGGCAACGGCAGCCAGATTCGCGACTGGCTGTATGTGGAGGATCACGCACGTGCGCTCTACAGCGTGGTGAGCAGCGGTACAGTGGGTGAAACCTACAACATTGGCGGCCATAACGAACGACGTAATCTTGACGTTGTAGAGACATTATGCGATCTGCTGGATGAACTGGCGCCGCAGCAGCGTGCGCCGCATCTGGCTCGCTATCGTGACTTGATTACCTTTGTCACCGACCGTCCCGGCCACGACCAGCGCTACGCCATCGACGCCAGTAAAATCGCCCGCGAGCTGGGCTGGACACCACAGGAAACCTTTGAGAGCGGTATCCGCAAAACGGTGCAGTGGTATCTGGCGAACCCGCAATGGTGGCAGTCGATTCTTAACGGCAGTTATCGTGGCGAGCGCTTAGGCTTAGCCACGCCGCGCTGAAACCCATGCAGAAGGAGCAGCGATGAAAGGCATCATTTTAGCCGGAGGTTCGGGCACGCGTTTGCATCCGATTACCCGCGCCATCTCGAAACAGCTGTTGCCGGTGTATGACAAGCCGATGATTTACTATCCGTTATCGGTGCTAATGCTGGCAGGGATTCGTGAAATTCTGATCATCACTACGCCGGAAGATCGTGCCCACTTCGAACGCCTGTTGGGCGATGGCAGCGAATTTGGGGTGCAGCTGGCCTATGCCGAGCAGCCCAGTCCGGATGGATTGGCGCAGGCGTTTATGATTGGTGAATCCTTTATCGGTGATGATCACTGTTGTCTGGTACTGGGCGACAATCTTTATTTCGGTCAGGGCTTCAGCCCCAAATTGAAGAAAGTGGCGGCACGCAGTAGCGGTGCAACCGTATTTGCCTATCAGGTAATGGATCCGGAACGTTTTGGCGTGGTGGAGTTTGATGATGACTTCAACGCGCTTTCAATTGAGGAAAAGCCGCAGCAGCCGAAATCGCGCTGGGCGGTGACAGGGCTCTATTTTTACGACAATCGCGTGGTCGAGTTTGCCAAACAGGTTAAACCTTCCGAGCGAGGTGAGCTGGAAATCACCGCCATCAACCAGATGTATCTCGATCAGGGCGAGCTTTCGGTTGAGTTGCTGGGGCGCGGGTTTGCCTGGCTGGATACCGGCACGCATGACAGCCTGATTGAGGCGAGTATGTTTGTGCAAACGGTGGAAAAACGTCAGGGCTTTAAAATTGCCTGTCTTGAAGAGATTGCGTGGCGCAACGGCTGGCTGAGCGATGCTCAGCTGTTAGCCGCAGCACAGGCGCTAACCAAAACCGGCTACGGCCAGTATCTGCTGGATGTCCACAATGCCCGTCCGCGTCAATATTGATCCCCTCACGTGGGAAAATGACTTCTTTGGTCAGCACAGCGCTCGCTTAATGCTGGATGGCGATCTGCCGCTGGCTGAAGCGCTGAAACACCCTTATTCATTGTGGCAAACCAAAGTGCCTGCCGAGCGGGTTGATGTGATCGATGCGCTGAGCCAGCACGGTTTTCAGCTGGTCGAAGGCGAAGCCGATCTCACCCTCAGCATCAAAGATACCGCGCGGCAACCCGGCGTACGTATCGCGCGGGAAGCCCAAATCCCGGCATTACGTGATGCTGCTGCCCAGGCGTTTAGCCAAAGTCGCTTCCGGGCGCCGTGGTTTGATGCGGCAGACAGCGGACGTTTTTACGCACAGTGGATTGAAAATGCGGTGCGCGGCACCTTCGATAATCAATGTCTGGTGGCCTGCGATGAGCAGGGTGCGCTGCAAGGTTTCGTCTCGATGCGCGAAGTGGACGGTGATATGCGTATTGGTCTGCTGGCGGTGTTGCCCACCGCGCAAGGTTGTGGCGTTGGCCAGCGTTTACTGCTCGCTGCCGCTGACTGGGGCCGCGTGCGTCAGCTCGCACATCTGCGCGTGGCCACTCAGCTCAGCAATCTCACGGCGATGCGCCTCTATTTACGCAGCGGTGCGCGGCTGGAAAGCACCGCTTACTGGTTCTACAGGAAAGCCCCATGATCCCATTTAATGCGCCGCCGATTGTCGGCAGTGAAGTTGAGTATATGCAGTCGGCGATGGCCAGCGGCAAGCTGTGCGGCGATGGCGGTTTTACCCGTCGCTGCCAGCAGTGGATGGAGCAGCATTTCGGCAGCAAAAAAGTGCTGCTAACGCCATCATGCACCGCATCATTGGAGATGGCCGCGTTACTGATTGATTTGCAGCCTGGCGATGAAGTGATCATGCCGAGCTATACCTTTGTCTCTACCGCCAACGCTTTTGTGCTGCGCGGCGCGACCATTGTGTTTGTCGATGTGCGTCCCGATACGCTGAATATCGATGAAACGCTGATTGAAGCGGCGATCACAGCAAAAACCCGCGCCATCGTACCGGTGCATTACGCGGGCGTGGCCTGTGAAATGGACAGCATCATGGCGCTGGCGGCGAAGCATCAGCTGTATGTGATCGAAGATGCCGCGCAAGGCGTGATGTCCCAGTACAAAGGGCGTGCGCTCGGCACCATGGGTCATATTGGCTGCTTTAGCTTCCACGAAACCAAAAATTACACCGCCGGCGGCGAAGGCGGCGCAACGCTGATTAATGATGCGAAACTGGTGGAGCGGGCCGAAATCATTCGTGAAAAGGGCACTAACCGCAGTCAGTTTTTCCGTGGTCAGGTTGATAAATATACCTGGCGCGATATTGGCTCCAGCTATTTGATGGCGGATCTGCAAGCGGCCTTTTTATGGGCGCAGCTGGAAGCGGCAGAGCAGATTAATCAGCAACGTCTGCGTTTGTGGCAGCGCTATTACGATGCGCTGCAGCCGCTGGCTGCTGCCGGTCGTATTGAACTGCCAGTGGTGCCAAAAAATTGTCGCCACAATGCGCATATGTTCTACATCAAACTGCGCGACAGCAACGATCGTCAGGCGCTGATCAACTGGATGAAAGAGGCGGAGATCCTCACGGTGTTCCACTACATTCCGCTGCATTCCTCGCCAGCGGGTGAACGCTTTGGGCGCTTACACGGTGATGATGTGTTTACCACGCGTGAAAGTGAGCGTCTGCTGCGCCTGCCGCTGTTCTTCAATTTGTCGGATAACAACCAGCGCACGGTGATCAGTTCGCTGCTGAGTTTCTTTGCCTGATGTCATTAGCAAAAGCGTCAGTCTGGACCGCTTCTTCTACGTTGGTAAAAATCGTTGCCGGTTTGCTGGTGGTGAAATTATTGGCGGTGAGCTTTGGGCCGGAAGGGATTGGGCAAGCGGGTAACTTCCGCCAGTTAATTACTGTACTCGGCGTATTGGCGGGCGCGGGCATATTTAACGGCGTCACCACCTTAGTTGCCCAGCATCAGCAACAGCCGCAACAGTTACGTGCGGTAACCGGCACGGCATCGGCGATGGTGCTGGGCTTTTCAACGCTGTTGGCATTGGTATTTTTGCTGGCGGCAACGCCCATCAGCAAGGCGCTGTTTGGTCATGCGGCATACGCTAACGTGGTGCGTATTGTTGCCTTTCTGCAGCTTGGTATTGCCTGGGCCAACCTGACGCTGGCATTGCTGAAAGGGTTTCGCGATGCACGCGGCAATGCGCTGGCGCTGATTGCCGGCAGTTTGATTGGCGTGCTCGGCTATGTAGTGTGTTGGTGGCTGGGCGGTTATGCCGGTGCGTTAGTGGGTTTGGCGCTGGTGCCGGCGCTGCTGGCGTTTCCGGCATTGCTGATGCTGCGCCGCCATCGCGATCGGCTGCCGTTGAGTTGGCTCACGCCAATATGGCATCCCGACCTGGCACGCAATCTGGCGAAATATACGCTGATGGCGCTGATTACCTCGTTCACCTTGCCGGTAGCGTGGGTGATGATGCGAAATCTGCTGGCTGAGCAACAAGGTTGGGCACAGGTCGGTTTATGGCAGGGCGTGACCAGCATTTCCGATGCGTATTTGCAATTTATCACGGCAACTTTCAGCGTGTGGCTGCTGCCCACGCTGGCGCGGCTGGAGCAGAAGGCGCACATCGCCCGGGAGATTCGTCGTGCGCTGCGCTTTGTGTTACCTATCGTCGCAGCGGCCAGTTTCTGTGTATGGTTGCTGCGCGATGTCGCTATCTGGCTACTGTTTTCACCGCAGTTTAGCGCGATGCGTGATCTCTTCGTCTGGCAGTTGTGCGGTGATGTGTTTAAAGTCGGCGCCTATGTTTTCGGATATCTGGTGATCGCCAAAGCATCACTGCGCTTCTATATTCTGACTGAAATCAGCCAGTTTGCGCTGTTAACCGGTTTTTCCCATTGGTTGATTCCGCTACACGGGACAGCCGGCGCCGCGCAGGCTTACATGGCAACCTACGTTCTCTATTTCGCCCTTTGTTGTGGCGTCTTCATGATTTATTACCGGAAAAAATGACGACTTTTCACGTGTTGGGATCGGATATCCCGCATCACAATCATACGGTGCTGCGCTTTTTTAATGACGTGATGAGCGCCGACATGCCTGGCGATGCGCCACGTCAATTTATGGTGGTTTCCCGCGCGCCGGAAACGCTGCAAGCGTATTCCTCATTGCAGATTGAAACCTTTGCCAGCAAGCGTGCGCTGGCGCAGGCGGTGATTGCGCGTGCCGCCAATCGATCGCAGCGTTTCTTCTTTCACGGCCAGTTTAACCCCCAGATTTGGTTAGCTTTACTGAGTGGCAAACTGCGTCGTCAGCAGGCGTTCTGGCATGTGTGGGGCGCTGATCTCTATGAAGAAGGGCGCGGCCTCAAGTATCAGCTGTTTTATCTGCTGCGCCGGCTGGCGCAGGGACGCGTGGCGCACGTATTTGCAACTCGCGGTGATTTACACCATTTCCAACAACGCCATCCGCGCGTACCGGCTTCACTGCTCTATTTTCCGACGCGCATGCCAGATGTGGCGGTGCCCGCGCCGGTGAAAAGCGCCGATTTCACTATCCTGCTTGGTAACTCTGGCGATCGCAGTAATCGTCATATTGCCGGTTTAGAGGCGATTCGCGCCCAGTTTGGCGAACAGGTGAAAATCGTCGTGCCGCTAGGTTATCCGCAGAACAATAACGTTTACATCGATGAGATTGCTGCCGCCGCACAGCGGCTATTCCCAGCAGGCCAGGTGACGTTGCTGCGTGACAAGATTGACTTTGATGCCTATCTGACATTGCTCAGCCACTGCCAGCTCGGCTATTTTATGTTCGAACGGCAGCAAGGCATTGGCACCCTTTGCCTGCTGATTCAGGCCGACATTCCATTTGTGCTCAACCGCAAAAATCCATTCTGGCGCGATCTCAGTGAGCAAGGCTTGCCGGTGTTGTTTAGTGAAGATGCGCTAGATGCTGCCAGCGTTGCTGAAGCACAGCGGCAATTAGTGCAATGTGATCATTCATCGATTGCCTTTTTTGCCCCAGGCTTTTTGGCAGGCTGGCGCGACGCGCTAACCCTGAGTGAAAGGGAGAGAACATGAGCCTGATGCAGTTTAGTGGTCTGCTGGTGGTTTATCTGTTTTCGCTGGGTTTCATTCTGACCCTAACCTGGCGAGAATTTAAACGGGTGCGCTTCAACTTCCACCTGTTTTTCACCATTCTCTTTTTACTGACCTTCTATTTCGGTTTCCCTCTGACCAGCGTGCTGGTGTTCCGCTTTAATGTGGCGGTGGTACCGCCCGAATATTTGCTGCAGGCGCTGTTGGCGGCTACCAGCTTTTATGCCATTTATTACGTTAGCTACAAGGTGCGACTGCGGCCGGCCAATTCGGCTCCGCGTAAACCCTGGCTGCAAATGAACCGGGTTGAAACCCATCTGACCTGTCTGCTGCTGGCGCTGGTGGCGATTGGCACCGTGACGGTGTTTTTTATGCACAACGGCCTGCTGCTGTTCCGTCTATCGGCGTACAACCAGATTTTTTCCAGTGAAGTGTCCGGCGTGGCGCTTAAACGCTTCTTCTATTTCTTTATTCCGGCGATGCTGATTCGCTACTTCCTCAAGCCAACCCAGCGTCAATGGTTGTGGTTTTTGCTGGTGTCGGTGGCGTTTGGCTTGCTGACCTATGCGCTGGTGGGCGGTACGCGCGCCAATATCATTATCGCTTTCGCGTTGTTCCTGTTTATTGGCATTACGCGCGGCTGGATCACGCTGTGGATGCTGGTCGGCGCCGGTGTGATGGCAATTGGTGGCATGTTCTGGCTGGCGCTGCGCCGCTATAACCTCGACGTGGTCGGCGATGAGGCGTTTTACACCTTCCTTTATCTAACGCGCGATACCTTCTCGCCGTGGGAAAATCTGGCGCTGTTACTGCAAAACTACGACAAGATCGATTTTCAGGGCCTGGCACCGATTTGGCGAGACTTCTACGTGTTCATCCCCAGTTGGATGTGGCCGGGACGTCCATCAGCCATTCTCAACAGCGCCAACTACTTTACCTGGGAAGTGTTAAATAACCATTCCGGCCTAGCCATTTCTCCCACGCTGCTCGGCTCGCTGCTGGTGATGGGCGGCGTGTGGTTTATCCCCATCGGTGGGGTTGCCGTGGGCCTGTTGATGAAAGGCTTCGATAACCTTTATCTGTACGGCCGCGATACCAGCAACCGTTACAGCGGGGCGATTTTGCAGAGTTTCTGTTTCGGCGCGGTGTTTAATATGATCGTGCTGGCGCGTGAAGGGCTGGATGCTTTTGGCTCGCGCGTGGTGTTCTTTTGTCTGATTTTTGCTGCCTGCATGTGGGTGGCTAAATTGCTTTACTGGCTGTTGGCGCGCGCGGGGCTGATTCGCCCGCGCAGCGAGCCGGCTTTACATAGCCCTTCTTGACGTCTGGGCACAACGGGAAAATTCATACCATGCAAACCGAGAAGCCGCGCTATAGCCTGCGCGGAGTCGATCTTCACGCCTTCAACGATATGGCGAGTTTTTTGCGTTTTTTGCTGCCGGAGGGCAAGCCGCGCTGCGGCACGCTGGTGGCAATGAATGCCGAGAAAATGCTGACGCTGGAAGAAGACGCGCAGGTACGCGCGCTCATTGCTGAGGCGGAGTTCAAATATCCGGATGGCATCAGTATTGTTCGCTCATTGCGTAAGAAGTATCCCCAACTGCAGGTTAATCGCATCGCCGGTGCGGATCTTTGGGAAGCGTTGATGGAGTGTGCTGGGCGCAACGGCATTCCGGTGTTTCTGATTGGTGGACGTCAGGCTGTGCTGGATGAAACTTGCGAAAAACTGCGTCGTCAGTGGAGTGTGAATATTGTTGGCAGCCAGAATGGTTACTTTGCGCCTGAGGATCGCGATGCGCTGTTTGCGCGCATTGCGGCCAGCGGTGCGCAGATTGTTACGGTGGCGCAGGGCTCGCCACGTCAGGAGCTGCTGATGCGTGATTGTCGCGCCCATTGGCCACATGCGCTCTATATGGGCGTGGGCGGCACGTATGATGTTTTTACCGGGCACGTTAAGCGCGCGCCGATTTGGTGGCAAAAATCCGGGCTGGAATGGCTGTATCGTTTAATCCGTCAGCCTTCGCGTTTGCGTCGCCAATTAAAGTTGCTCAAATATCTACGCTATCACTGGCGAGGCGATCTGTGAAATTGCTGGTTTTTCCAGCAAAAAGGATCGGGTAAGCGCCTCAAACTGCAGTCATTATCGATAGAATGCACAAAGCGTAATCAAACGCGTTTTTTTTATAAAAAAGGGCTGGACAGTATGAGGTCAAGCCCGTAGTATGCCCATCCGCAACGGCGCTACGCGCCCGTAGCTCAGCTGGATAGAGCGCTGCCCTCCGGAGGCAGAGGTCTCAGGTTCGAATCCTGTCGGGCGCGCCATTTAATTTGTGCGCAAGAGCTTCGGTGGTTGGTTTAACCGCGTTATGCAGTGAATTTAAGTAAGCGTGACACGCTTACGCACCAGAATTATGGTGGCTATAGCTCAGTTGGTAGAGCCCTGGATTGTGATTCCAGTTGTCGTGGGTTCGAGTCCCATTAGCCACCCCAGATTTTGCTCGGTCACGCGATGGTGGCGGAATTGGTAGACGCGCTAGCTTCAGGTGTTAGTGTTCTTACGGACGTGAGGGTTCAAGTCCCTCCCTTCGCACCAGGCAAAATTACGCAGTAGCGTTAAGAAGTAAAAAATCGGCGAGTAGCGCAGCTTGGTAGCGCAACTGGTTTGGGACCAGTGGGTCGGAGGTTCGAATCCTCTCTCGCCGACCATATTCGAAAAGCCTGCTTGAAAAAGCAGGCTTTTTTCGTTTGTACCCCACCTTCGCATTGTTAGTTCTCCCTCATATCTCCTTTGCGCTTAATTCTGCAGGTTGTCGCTATTCAGATACATATAACTCACTGATTAATATAGGAATGACCATTCCTTGCATAGCTTGTCGCTCTGTGGAGACAGCTTCTCAGGCATTCGTCGCGATTTACCGACAGTGGCTAACACTCGGATCGCGGGGGATATTATATCTTGTTGATATAAAATAAATTATTGCGCGATCTGCAGTTTTGGCACGGCTTGTGCAATAATCTATCTGTAGATGCTCATTCCACCTCTTATGTTTGCTGATGCTACATAAACCTGGGAATGATGCAGAGCCCCTTACGGCATCCGTTGTCCAGCTGGCAGTATTTGCGCACGCTTTACTGCAGTAAGAAGGACATTACGTTGAGTCGGATGCCATCAGTTGTCTTAACGACCTGATCTTACACCTGCTTATGGCAGGTGTTTTTTTGTCTGCAGGTTATGACAGGCAAAAAAAAGCCGGGACGAGCCCGGCGTGCACAAAAGTAACAATCGTAAAATCAGGCGCTGGGATTAGTCTTCAGCGTAAGTAACAGGCCTTCGCGACGCATTTTGGCGGCGTCTTCCGGACGATGCAGGCGGTCGTAGACATCGGCCAACCAGGCATAATCAAACGCATCAGGACGCTGAGCCAGCGCTTGCTGGAACGCTTCTGCTGCCTGCTGCCATTCACCATGACGCATCAGCATCTGTCCAAGCGTGCTATGCAACAGCGGCGTGGCGCCGTGCTGTTTAATTTGCTGACGCAGCGCTTTCTCCAGAGATTGCGGATCGCCACTCTTAATACGCGGCATCAATAGCACCAGACGATCGTCATACTGACGTTTCAGCCCGTCCAACACGATACTCTGCGCTGTATCCGGGTCGTCACACTCAATCAGATGTTCCGCCATCGCCACTTGCAGCGCGGTTTCCTGACGCGTTTTGCGGCTCTGACTCTGCCACCATTTTTTCAAACCGTCACTGCCCTGGTCAGCCATCGCCTGATTCATCAGGCCCAGCCAGGCTTGCTGTTGCAGGGCTTCGCGTTGTACTTCATCGTTAATTTGCACTTTTTGCATTGAAGGCAAGATATCGAGCAGTGCGCCCCACGCGCCAGTACGAATGTAGGCTTGTTCTGCCAGACGCAACACTTCCGGATGGCGCGGCGCGACTTCCAGCAGGCGATCAACGCCGTGACGTGCAGCATGATCTTCGTTACGTGCCAGTTGCAGACGTACACGAGTGATTTCAACCGGAATGGTGTCGTTAACCGACAGCTCAGCAGCACGCTCCAGATGCTGATTAGCACGGATTTCGTCACCGCGTTGCTGCGCTGCTTCGGCAGCCAGCAAGTAGTTTGCCACCGGCTGATCGGCGTGATCGGCATTTTTCGACAGCAGTTTTTCTGCCTGTTTGAAATCGCCTTCCGCCAGCTTCATCAGCGCGCTTTGCGTATGGCGCTGCGCGCTACGACGCTTGCGGCCCGTGAACCAACCGCGCGTGCGTGCGCCGGTGCGGAATAAGCGACGCAGAATCCATTCCACCAACAGAATCACCAGCAAACTGAGAATCAAAATGATCGCCAGGCCAGTAACGCTGGTTTCAATGTTCCAGTTGTCGGTTTGGATCAGCACATAACCTTGATGACCTGCCACCATCGGTCCAACCACAATGCCCGCAATCAGCAGCAGGAAAAGCACCAATACTTTCAGCATGGTTAGCCTCCCTGTTGATCAGCGGCAACCGATGGCTGGGCCAGCAAATTACGCACGCGGGTTTGCATCAGTTTTTCCAGCAGCGGCTGGCTTTCCAGCGTATCGGGTACATCCATCGATATGCTTTGCTGACTCAGCTCATCCAACTGTGCCAGGAAGGCTTTAGTCGCGGCATCGTTAGTGTCGTACCAGGCGCGCACCCAGGTTGATACCGCATCGATAGACTGTTTGTAAATCTCATCCTGGTGACGTGGTACGGCTTGAGCCGCAATCAGCAGGCGCGAACGAATGTTTTCACGCAGGTAAACGTCTTGATTCGGCGCCAGCAGCGGCTGTGCGGTGTTATCGCGACGGCGGATGGTGATGAAATCATCCATAAAGTTGTGCCAGCTTTTCACCAGGTTTTGGCGCCACTCGTGCAGTGAACTGGAGAGCTCACCGCCATCGGCGTCCATGGGTGAATCATCGCTGTCGTTATCGGCCAGGCGCAGATTATCAACGCCGTTTGATAGTTGATTCAACTTGAGGATGGTGCCGTCATAATCAATCTGGCTGACGGCGGAGAGCGAACTGATATCCTGCGTCAATGCGCGACGCACGTTCATCACGCTCGGATCGTTCATGTCTGCCAGGCTGGTATCGGCACTTTTCAGTAACGCTGCCGCAGTGGTGACATCCTGATCGCTCCACAGTTTACGGCCCGCCAGTTTGACGAGGTAATCCGCCTGAGCCAGCAGCCAGGTACGCGTATCGTTACCGGAAATGGTCGCAACTTTATCACGCAAGGTTTCCAGCTCTTTGGCGCTGTTATCCTGCTGCGTGCGGGTTTCCTGCAAAGCGCTGTTGGCGCTATCCAATTGCTGCGTCAGTTGCTGTTTATCACTACCCAGTTGCTGCTGCAAGGCGCTCAGCTGCTCACTTAGATTCTGGTTTGTTTGAGCCTGTAAATCGGCCTGGTGTTTCCCATTAAGGTAAAGTCCCGCCCCAATCGCCAGCGCAATTACAATCGCCACTGCACTCAACACTTTGCCATCGCTCTTTTTATCGCGAGGTGGCTTAGTGGCTGGAGAGGGAGAATTGTCCGCTGGGGTGGTTTCTTCAACCATGGCGGAGGAGGCTTTTTGTTCCGTCATTATGGCTCATCCCATTGTTAAGTTCAGCGTAACGCGCGCAGCAGCGCATCGTTATCGGCACCATCGGCTACATCAATGTCCTGCCAGCCTAGTTCAGCGGCTTGTGTAGCCAAACGTTCACTGACGACCACAAGCCGACAGTGCAGTAACCATTCCCGTCGATCAATCGGCGAAAACAGAGAAAAGAGTTGTTGTAACATTTCACCGCTGGTAACTACCAGCGTTGTAATACCCCGGTCACGCCAGCGGCGGCCTTCAGTCGCGCCGTTGTAGTACTTTTCGCAGCGCTGATAACATTCGCAATACTGTACCTCCGCGCCGCGTTCAATCAGCGTTTCCGCCAGTAATTCGCGTCCCGGGCTGCCGCGCAGAATCAGCGCGCGTTTGCCGTTCACTTGCTGCAGGCGATTCAGACGCACCAGTTCTTCACTGGTCTCACGCGCATGAGGATAGTCTACTTTTAGATTACTGACGGTATGCAGGGCTAAAGCGGTGCTGCGGCCAATAGCATAATAGTTGAGGCCTTCAGGCCACGCAGTCGCGCTGTGTTGTAAAGCGGGTTGGGCGAAAGTGACGACCTGCTGCGACAGCAAAAACACCAGATCGCCCGGTTGTAGCGCGGCAAGTTGGTTTGGCAGATGAACAAGATCGCGACCCGGCGTGAATTCTATCAGTGGAAGGCTCCATGCCAGCTTGCCCAGGTTTCGCAAACGCGAGACCAGGTCTGTGGCAGCCGGTTCCGGACGGGTCACGAGGATGGTCATGCTGGCGGTTGACCTTGATAGACTTCACGCAGGATGTCGCGTGCGCCGCCATCAAGCAGCTCTTCAGCCAGCGAAATGCCCATTTTTTCGGCGTGATCGCGGGGGCCACGACGCTCGCCCACTACCATTTGATTGCCGTCCGGTGAGCCGACCAAGCCGCGTAGCCACAGTTGATCGTCTTCCAGCACGGCGAAGCTGCCGATGGGCACCTGGCAACCGCCTTCCAGCCGCGTGTTCATTGCGCGTTCTGCACGCACGCACACGGCGGTATCGTCGTGATTCAACGCCTGTAGCAGCGTAATTAATTGTTCATCATCGACACGGCATTCAATGCCAACCGCACCCTGGCCCACGGCTGGCAGGGAAATCTCCGCAGGCATTGCCTGACGAATGCGCTCTTCCAGACCTAAACGCTTTAATCCCGCTGCGGCAAGAATGATGGCGTCGTATTCACCCGCATCAAGTTTACCCAGACGCGTGCCGACGTTGCCGCGCAGTGAGCGAATCACTAAATCCGGACGACGGGCGCTGAGCTGACACTGGCGACGCAGGCTGGAAGTCCCGACAACCGCGCCTTGCGGCAGCTCATCAACACTGTTGTAACGATTGGAGACGAAAGCATCGCGCGGATCTTCACGCTCGCAAATAGTCACCAGACCAAGGCCTTCTGGAAAATCGATCGGCACATCTTTCATTGAGTGCACGGCAAGATCGGCGCGGCCTTCCAGCATTGCCAGTTCAAGCTCTTTAACGAACAGCCCTTTGCCGCCAACCTTTGCCAGTGGCGTATCAAGGATGACATCACCTTTAGTGACCATCGGCAGCAGCTCAACTTGCAGACCCGGATGAGCCGCCATCAGACGCTGTTGGACATATTGTGCCTGCCACAGAGCAAGGGGGCTTTGTCTGGTAGCAATTCTGAAAATTTTGTTTAACATGCTGTTAACCATTTTGATCGTTCATCGAATATCCTATCATTGATAGGGGAATGCTGTCAGTTTCAACGGATTGAAAAGGCCGCGATGTCAGACTGCTTCTGGATTTTGAGGGTCGCAGTTTAGAGTCGAAGTCTGAAAAAAGCAGGGCTACGGTCGGAACATGCTAAACTGTTAAGTAGCGCAACTTTCTTTACGGTCAATCCTCCGGGTGTTAGATTGATCACGTTTCCAGCAATTATTTGCCCAATATCTTTATTATTAAGCGGCAGAATTCGGAAACAGGGTGCTTAACACTGGGACAATCAGGCGAAACGTCTTGTACCTCTACATTGAGACACTGAAACAGAGACTGGATGCTATTAACCAGCTGCGCGTTGATCGCGCACTGGCTGCCATGGGACCTGCTTTCCAGCAAGTCTACAGTCTGCTGCCAACATTATTGCACTACCATCATCCGCTGATGCCGGGCTACCTCGAAGGTAGCGTTCCACACGGCGTCTGCCTCTACACGCCCGATGAAAATCAATTTCAACTGTTGCAGAACTTAGCGGGCGGTCAATCACTCGAACTCAACACTGCCGCAGCCGGCGAACGTCCGATTACCGGTATTTACTCAATGGGCAGTACGTCGTCCGTTGGGCAAAACAGCATCTCCGATCTCGACATTTGGGTGTGCCATCAATCCTGGCTGGATAATGAAGAGCGCCTCAATCTGCAGCGTAAGTGTACGCTGTTGCAAAAATGGTGTGTGTCGATGGGTGTGGAAGTCAGCTTCTTCCTGATCGATGAGAACCGTTTCCGCCATAACGAAAGCGGCAGCCTCGGCGGCGAGGACTGCGGTTCTACCCAACATATTTTGCTGCTGGATGAGTTTTACCGTACCGCCGTGCGCATGGCGGGTAAACGCATCCTGTGGAACATGGTGCCTGGCGAAGAAGAGCATCATTACGACGATTACGTCATGTCGCTCTATTCACAAGGTGTGCTGACGCCAAATGAGTGGCTGGATCTCGGCGGCCTTGGCACGCTGTCGGCGGAAGAGTACTTCGGTGCCAGCTTGTGGCAACTCTATAAAAGCATCGATTCGCCGTACAAAGCGGTGCTGAAAACCCTGCTGCTGGAAGCCTATAGCTGGGAATATCCCAATACTCAGTTGCTGTCGATGGACATCAAACAGCGCCTGCACGATGGCGAAATTGTCTGCTTCGGCCTCGATCCCTACTGCATGATGCTGGAGCGCGTGACCCGCTACCTCACCAGCGTGGATGACATGGCGCGCCTCGATTTAGTGCGTCGATGTTTCTACTTAAAAGTGTGTGAAAAGCTCTCCAGCGAAGATCACCATCATCAGCGCACGGGCTGGCGTCGCGAGATTCTTTCGCAGCTGGTGAAAGAGTGGGGCTGGGATGAAGAGAAGTTAGCGGTATTGGATAACCGTGCGCAGTGGAAAATCGAACGGGTACGTGAAGCGCACAATGAGCTGCTGGATGCGATGATGCAGAGCTATCGCAACCTGATTCGCTTTGCACGTCGTAACAATTTAAGCGTCAGTGCCAGCCCGCAGGATATCGGCGTGCTGACGCGTAAACTGTATGCCGCTTTTGAGGCGCTGCCGGGTAAAGTCACCTTAGTGAACCCGCAGATTTCACCCGATCTGTCAGAAGAGAATCTCACCTTTATTCACGTTCCGGCGGGCCGCGCTAATCGCGCCGGTTGGTATCTGTATAACCAATCGCCGGACATGAGTTCGATCATCAGCCATCAGCCGCTGGAATATAACCGCTATCTGAACAAATTGGTGGCATGGGCGTGGTTTAACGGTTTGCTGACTAGCAAAACGCGTCTGCATATGAAAGGCAACGATCTGTGCGATCTGCCGCGGCTGCAGGAACTGGTTAATGATGTGTCGAGCCACTTCCCGCTGCGCGTGCCGGCTCCGACGCCGAAAGCGCTCTACAGCCCGTGCGAAATTCGTCACTTAGCCATTATCGTTAACCTCGAGCACGATCCCACTTCGGCGTTCCGCAATCAGGTGGTGCATTTTGATTTCCGTAAGCTGGATGTGTTCAGCTTCGGTCAGCAACAGCAATGCCTGATTGGCAGCATCGATCTGCTGTATCGCAACTCATGGAACGAAGTGCGTACGCTGCACTTCAACGGCGAGCAGGCGATGATTGAAGCGCTGAAGACCATTCTCGGCAAAATGCATCAGGATGCGGCACCGCCAGACACGGTGGAAGTGTTCTGCTACAGCCAGCATCTGCGTGGCTTGATTCGTACCCGCGTGCAACAGTTGGTTTCTGAATGCATTGAGCTGCGCTTGTCGAGCACGCGTCAGGAACCTGGTCGCTTTAAAGCGTTGCGAATGGCGGGCCAAACGTGGGGCTTATTCTTCGAGCGCATGAGCGTGTCAGTGCAGAAGCTGGAAAACGCCGTTGAATTCTATGGCGCGATTTCTAATAACAAGCTGCACGGCTTGTCGATCAAAGTGGAATCGAACCAGACGCCGCTGCCGCCGGTGGTGAACGGTTACGCCAGCGAAGGCATTATTCAGTTCTTCTTCGAAGACACCAATGACGATCGCGGTTTCAACATTTACATCCTCGACGAAACCAATCGCGTTGAGGTTTACCACCATTGCGAAGGCAGCAAGGAAGAGTTGGTGCGCGACGTGAGTCGATTCTATTCGTCGTCACATGACCGTTTTACTTACGGCTCCAGCTTTATCAATTTCAACCTGCCGCAGTTCTACCAGATTGTGAATACTGGCGAACGTTTCCAGGTGATTCCTTTCCGCAGCCAAACGCTGACGCAGCTCTGCGCCACGCAGCCTGACAACGACAACGGCGACTTCCAGCCGCGCTACCAAATGCATTGATCCCGCTCGCGTTCGCGCGGCGGGATGCGCTGTTACTCTGACCTGCCGCAGGAAATGCGGCTATTTCCTGTTGCTTTTACAACGTCAACTGCGATGATAAGCAACCATGGCTTAAGGACAGAAGAGCAGAAGAATGATACGAGTGATAAGTCAGCTGGGTATAGCGCTGGCACTGGTCAGCCTGGTAGGCTGTGGCCTGAAAGGACCGCTATATTTCCCGCCGAAAGATCAGCCAAATAAGCCGAAACAGCAGGTCACCGAGCAGCAGCAAAAAGCCGCTCAGGATGCTGATGTCGGTGGTTTGGTCACCAGCAAGCCTGGTTCGCAGGCAAACTAAACTCTATGAGTAATCCGGCGGAGCAGAAAATGCAGTTCTCAAAAATGCACGGTCTCGGCAACGACTTTATGGTCGTGGATGCTGTGACGCAAAACGTCTTTTTTTCGCCGGAACTGATTCGCCGCCTGGCGGACAGAAATCTGGGGATCGGTTTTGATCAGCTCCTGATCGTCGAACCGCCCTACGATCCGGATCTCGATTTTCATTATCGCATTTTCAATGCCGATGGCAGCGAAGTCGCGCAGTGCGGTAATGGCGCACGCTGCTTCGCCCGCTTTGTGCGTCTGAAAGGGTTAACCAACAAAAACGACATCCGCGTCAGTACCCAGACCGGCCGCATGGTGCTCAGCGTCACCAATGACGAGCTGGTGCGCGTCAATATGGGCCTGCCCAACTTCGAACCGCAAAGTGTGCCGCTACGTGCGAATAAAGCAGAGAACCTTTATTTGCAGCGTGTTGCCGAGCAAACCGTGATGTTTGGTGCGGTATCGATGGGCAATCCGCACTGCGTGATTCAGGTGGAAAGCGTGAAAACCGCGCCGGTGGAAACGCTCGGTCCGGAGCTGGAAAGCCACGAACGTTTCCCGGAGCGCGTCAATGTTGGCTTTATGGAAGTAGTCAATCGTGAACATATCCGTCTGCGGGTGTACGAACGCGGTGCAGGCGAAACCCAAGCCTGCGGCAGCGGCGCATGCGCGGCGGTGGCGTGTGGCGTTCAGCAAGGTATTTTGGCGGAGAATGTCCGCGTCGATTTGCCAGGCGGCACGCTGCATATTGCCTGGAAAGGGGAAGGGCAACCGCTGTATATGACCGGTCCTGCCACACACGTCTACGATGGGTTTATTCATCTATGAAAAATGTCGAAGAGCAAACCGAAAATGAGGTTTTGCTGGACGATCAATCGGTAAGCGCATTTCTGCGTCAACACCCCGATTTCTTTATTCGCAATGCGCGCCAGGTTGAGCAGATGATGGTGCCGCATCCGGTGCGCGGCAGCGTTTCGCTGGTGGAGTGGCATATGGCGCGTCAGCGCAACCACATTCAGCAGTTGGAAGAGGAGATCACGCTGTTGATGGAGCAAGCCACGGCTAACCATCAGCTGTTTGATCGCCTGCTGGCGCTGCAGGGCTACCTCGCCGCCGCAGACAGCTTGCAAGAGATGCTTACGCGTCTGCATCGCTGGGCGCGCGAACTGGGTCTGGCGGGTGCGCATGTGCGGGTATTCAATGATAAATGGCACATTGGCGCGCCATCGGATTTTACCCAACTCGGTTTGTCACGTCAGGCATTTGAACCGCTGCGTATTCAGCGCTTCGGTAATGAACATCACTATCTTGGTAGCCTGAACGGCCCGGAATTGCTGCTGCTGTTGCCGCAGGCCAAAGCGATTGGCTCGGTAGCGATGTCGCTGATGGGTGAGCGCGGTGAATTGGGCGTATTGATGTTTACCAGTCGCGATAATCAGCATTATCAGGCGGGCATGGGCACGCTGCTGCTGCAGCATCTGGCACAAATGCTGCCGGATTTGCTGTCACGCTGGATTGAACGCGCATGAGTAACGCCAGTCCGCTGCTGCCGGCCGTGGATGACTTTCTGCGTTATCTGAAGGTTGAACGCCAGCTCAGTCCGCTGACGCAAAAGAATTACCAACGGCAATTGCAGGCGATTATGGCAATGGCTGATGAGATGAAGCTGACGAGCTGGGCGCAACTTGAACCCGCGCAGGTGCGCAGCCTGGCGGCACGCAGTCGCCGTGGCGGCTTGGGCGCCAGCAGCCTGGCGCTGCGTATGTCGGCGCTGCGTAGTTTTCTCGACTGGCAAGTCCATCAAGGCATGTTGAGCGCCAATCCCGCCAAAGGGATTTCCACGCCGCGTAACGCGCGCCATCTGCCGAAAAACATGGATGTCGATGAAGTTAACCAATTGCTGGAGATCGACCTCAACGATCCGCTGGCGGTGCGCGATCGCGCCATGCTGGAAACCATGTACGGCGGCGGATTGCGTCTGTCCGAGCTGGTGAATATGGATTGTCGTCACATGGATTTAGACGCTGGCGAAGTACGGGTGCTGGGTAAAGGCAGTAAAGAGCGTCGGGTACCGATTGGAGGCACGGCGGTGACGTGGATCCAGCATTGGTTACCGTTGCGCGATAGCTTTGCGCCGCAGGATGATGCGGTGTTTGTCTCCAGCCGCGGCAGCCGTATTTCAACGCGCAATGTGCAGAAGCGTTTTGCCGAATGGGGCATTAAGCAAGGCGTTGCCAGCCATATTCATCCGCATAAATTGCGCCACTCATTTGCCACGCATTTGCTGGAATCGAGCGGCGATCTGCGCGCGGTGCAGGAACTGCTCGGTCACGCCAATCTGGCGACCACGCAAATTTACACCCATCTGGATTTCCAGCATCTGGCTACGGTTTATGATGCGGCCCATCCGCGTGCCAAACGAGGAAAGTCTTAATGAAGTTTTATCGTCCACTCGGCCCGATCAAAGCGATCACCTTTGATCTCGACGACACGCTGTATGACAACCATCCCGTGATCCGTAAAACCACCGCCGAATCGCATGCTGCATTGCAGGCGTATCATCCGGCGCTGCGTGAGTTTACCCCAGCGGATTATCAGGTGCTGCGTAATGAATTGCTGGCGCGCGAGCCGGAAATTTATCACGACGTGTCTGAATGGCGCCGCCGTTCGGTGGAGCTGGCGCTGCTCAATGTTGGCTTATCGGCAGCGGAAGCGACTGCCGGTGCCAGCGACGTAATGAGCGTGTTCCACCAGTGGCGCAGCGAAGTGACGATGCCGGAAGAGACGCATCAAACGCTGACGTGGCTGGGCGAGCGCGTGCCGCTGGTGGCGATCACCAACGGCAATGCCTGCCCGGAAAAACTCGGTATCAACCACTACTTCCAGTTTGCACTGCGTGCTGGTCCGCACGGTCGCGCTAAGCCGTGGCAGGATATGTATCATCTGGCCGCAGAGCGGTTAAACATCGCGCCGCAAAACATTCTGCATGTTGGAGACGATCTCACCACCGATGTCGCCGGTTCGCTGCGCGCGGGCATGCAAGCCTGCTGGATCAACCTGCGCGCAGGCAATCTGATGAAGATTGATGATGCGCGTGTGCTGCCGCACGTGGAAATTGATCGGTTGGCATCTTTAACCTCGCTGCTATAATCCACACATGTAAATATATACAGCGGTATCCCTCGCTCTTCGATTTGCCGTAGCGTTGGCTGCGCGCGTTCACCCCGGCCACTTACTCATGTAAGCGCCCGGGGATCCTCGCACTGGCCGCTTTGCTGCAAATCGAATGATTTTGGATACCGTCAAATTCCTCTCGAGAACGGTGCTTATGGACGTTTCTGAACTGCTTGACGGCTTGAATGACAAACAGCGCGAGGCGGTCGCCGCACCGCGTAGCAATCTGCTGGTGCTGGCCGGAGCAGGCAGTGGCAAAACCCGTGTGCTGGTGCATCGCATCGCCTGGCTGCTGTCGGTCGAGAACTGCTCGCCGTATTCGATTATGGCGGTGACCTTTACCAACAAAGCGGCGGCGGAGATGCGTCACCGTATCGACCAGCTGATCGGCACCAGCCAGGGCGGTATGTGGATTGGTACCTTCCACGGCCTGGCACACCGTTTATTGCGTGCGCATCATCTCGATGCCGGCTTGCCGCAGGATTTCCAGATTCTCGACAGCGACGATCAGCTGCGTCTGCTGAAGCGCCTGATCAAAGCCATGAACCTTGATGAGAAGCAGTGGCCTGCACGTCAGGGCATGTGGTACATCAACGGCAAAAAAGATGAAGGCCTGCGTCCAAAACACATCGAAAGCTACGGCAATCCGGTGGAGCAAACCTGGCTACGCATCTATCAGGCGTATCAGGAAGCCTGCGATCGCGCTGGCTTGGTAGATTTTGCCGAGCTGCTGCTGCGCGCCCATGAACTGTGGCTCAACAAGCCGCACATCCTGAATCATTACCGCGAGCGTTTCAGCAACGTGCTGGTCGATGAATTCCAGGATACTAACAACATTCAGTACGCGTGGATTCGCATGCTGGCGGGCGATACGGGCCGCGTGATCATCGTCGGCGATGATGACCAGTCGATTTACGGCTGGCGCGGTGCGCAGGTAGAAAACATCCAGCGCTTCCTGCAGGATTTTCCCGGTGCAGAAACCATCCGTCTGGAGCAGAACTATCGCTCGACCAACAATATTCTTAAAGCCGCTAATACACTGATCGCCAATAACAATGGCCGCCTCGGCAAAGAATTATGGACCGACGGCAGCGACGGCGAAAAGATCTCACTCTACTGCGCGTTCAACGAGCTGGACGAAGCGCGCTTTGTGGTGAACCGTATCAAAAGCTGGCATGAGAACGGCAACGCGCTGCAGGATTGCGCCATTCTCTACCGCAGCAACGCCCAATCGCGTGTGCTGGAAGAGGCGCTGCTGCAAGGCAGCATGCCGTATCGCATTTATGGCGGTATGCGCTTCTTCGAACGTCAGGAAATTAAAGATGCGCTGGCCTATCTGCGTTTGATGGCCAATCGCAATGACGATGCGGCCTTTGAACGTGTGGTCAACACGCCGGTGCGCGGCGTAGGCGATCGCACCCTTGACGTAGTACGTCAAACCGCGCGCGAGCAGCAGCTAACGATGTGGCAGGCAACGCGCGAGCTGTTACAGAATAAAGCCTTAGCGGGACGCGCCGCGTCGGCATTGCAACGCTTCTGCGAACTGGTGGATTCACTGGCCACGGAAACCGCCGAGATGCCGCTTCATGTCCAGACCGATCGGGTAATTAAAGACTCCGGTTTGTGGATCATGTACGAACAGGAGAAGGGCGAAAAAGGTCAGGCGCGAATTGAAAACCTTGAGGAATTGGTGACGGCCACGCGCCAGTTCAGTTATCAGGATGAAGACGAAGATTTGATGCCGTTGCAGGCGTTCTTATCGCATGCGGCGCTGGAAGCGGGCGAAGGCCAGGCCGACAAATGGCAGGATGCAGTGCAGTTGATGACCATGCACTCGGCGAAAGGGCTTGAGTTCAGCCAGGTGTTTATCGTCGGCATGGAAGAGGGGATGTTCCCGAGCCAGATGTCGCTGGATGAAGGCGGTCGACTGGAAGAAGAACGCCGTCTGGCTTACGTCGGTGTGACGCGCGCGATGGTGAAACTCACGCTGACCTACGCCGAAACCCGCCGTCTTTATGGTAAGGAAGTCTATCACCGCCCATCGCGCTTCATCGGCGAGCTACCGGAAGAGTGCGTGGAAGAGGTGCGTTTGCGCGCCAGCGTCAGTCGTCCGGTGAGTCATCAACGCATGGGCACGCCGATCGCGCATAACGACAGCGGCTTCTCACTCGGCCAGCGCGTGCGTCATGCTAAGTTCGGCGAAGGCACCATCATCAACCTCGAAGGCAGCGGCGAACACAGTCGTTTACAAGTGGCGTTTCAGGGCCAGGGAATCAAGTGGTTGGTGGCGGCTTACGCCCGTCTGGAAACGGTGTAGCGCGGTTGCGCTACCTTGACGACTTTTTCGTCTCAGCGTAACATGCGCGCACTATTATCATGAGAGGACAATGCCTTGGACGCGCCCAGTCGATGCTGGCTCAATCACCTGTTTAACAGGAACTCCTAAGGTTACCTCTTTGAGCTGGTAGCCTTAGCGGTTATCAGCGACCTCCCTTTTTTACTCTCGTCGCATGAGTTAGCACTGATTTACCCTTGAAGCGAAAGTTTCCGTGTTCAGGCTTCGCCGTGCCCGTAATCTAAAGTGGTCACTGCTATGTCCCATTACGTCTGCAATGGGGAGTTATTGCTATGCTGAGCGCATTTAAACTCGATCGTAATCGCCTGACGCGCATCGAGCTGGAAGAAGACAACGACAAACTCAACACTTCGGTGTGGGTCGATCTGATCGAACCCGACGACAGCGAACGCGATCGCGTGCAGTGTGAGCTCGGCCAGAGCCTGGCAACGCGTCCGGAACTAGAAGACATCGAAGCCTCGGCGCGTTTCTTCGAAGACGAAGACGGTCTGCACATTCACTCCTTCTTCTTCTTTGAAGATGCTGAAGACCATGCGGGCAACTCCACCGTGGCCTTTACCATTCGTGAAGATCGTCTGTATACGCTGCGCGAACGCGAACTGCCGGCGTTCCGCCTGTATCGCATGCGTGCGCGTAATCAGACACTGACCGATGGCAACGCCTATGAGCTGCTGCTGGATCTGTTTGAGACCAAAATCGAGCAGCTGGCGGATGAGATCGAGAACATCTATAGCGCGCTGGAGAAACTCAGCCGCGTGATTATGGAAGGCCAGCAGGGCGAAGAGTATGACCAGGCACTGTCACGCTTAGCCGAGCTGGAAGATATCGGCTGGAAAGTGCGTTTGTGTCTGATGGATACCCAGCGCGCACTCAACTTCCTGGTACGCAAGGCGCGTCTGCCGGGCAATCAGCTGGAGCAGGCGCGTGAAATCCTGCGCGATATCGAATCGCTGTTGCCGCATAACGAATCGCTGTTCCAGAAAGTGAACTTCCTGATGCAGGCGGCGATGGGGTTCATCAACATCGAGCAGAACCGCATCATCAAGATCTTTTCGGTGGTTTCCGTGGTATTCCTGCCGCCAACGCTGGTGGCGTCAAGCTACGGTATGAACTTCGAGTTTATGCCAGAGCTCAAATGGAGCTTTGGTTATCCGGGCGCGATTAGCCTGATGATCCTCGCCGGGCTGGCGCCGTACCTCTATTTCAAGCGTAAAAACTGGTTGTAACCTGCCGAGTATCCCGGTCGTCATGAATGACGACCCTACAAAATCGCTCCTGAAAACGTAGGGTCGCCATTTATGGCGACCGGAAAGCGCTTAAGCGATTAGCATTAGCTCATAAACTAGCGCTGTTCCTCATTTCTGCGTAACCTGTTGGTTCTGTTTTCTTTCTGATTCCACCTTATGGCGCGCTTCTCATTGCGACTTCAGTGGACACTTCTGCTGATTGCATCGTTAGTGCTGGGGATTATCCTTCAGCTGTTCCACCTGCCTGCGGCCTTGCTACTGGGTCCGATGATCGTCGGCACCTTTATGGGCTTGTCCGGCGCAACCGTTCGCATCGATAAACGTTTCTTTGTGCTGGCACAGGCGGTGCTCGGCTGCATGATCGGCCAGAGCTTATCGCCCGGCATTCTCACCCCGCTGATCCAGGATTGGCCGGTGGTGCTGGCGGTGCTGGTGCTGACGCTCGCGGCCAGCGGTTTGTCCGGTTTTCTCCTGGTGCGCTTCAGTCATTTGCCAGGGCCCACCGGCGCGTGGGGATCGTCGCCCGGCGGCGCGTCGGCGATGGTGGCGATGGCCGGTGATTTCGGTGCGGATGTGCGGCTGGTGGCGTTCATGCAGTATCTGCGCGTGTTATTCGTCGCAACGGCGGCCGCCGTGGTGGCGCGCATTGGTTTGGGCACCAACGGCGGTGCCGCTGAGCTGGTATGGTTTCCCGCGCTGCAAAGCAGCTTTCTGCTAACCCTGGTGGTGATGGTCGCCGGTGCCTGGCTCGGGCAACGATTACGCATTCCGTCGGGCGCATTGCTGCTGCCCGCGCTGATTGGCGCGGTGCTGCACGGTACCGATGTGGCGACCTTGCAGGTACCGGAATGGCTGCTGGCGCTGGCCTATTCATTGATTGGCTGGAGCGTGGGATTGCGCTTTACCCGGCCGATCTTTCTGTTAGCGCTGCGTACGCTGCCGCAAATGCTGGTGTCGATTTTTGGCTTGATGCTGCTGTGCGGCGGCTTAGCCTGGATGCTGACGCGCGTTCTGCACGTCGATCTGATGACGGCCTATCTGGCAACCAGCCCGGGCGGGCTGGATACCGTGGCGATTATTGCGGCCGGCACACGCGTCGATATGGCATTTGTGATGGCACTGCAGACGCTGCGTCTGTTCACCATCCTGCTGACCGGCCCGGCGCTGGCGCGGTTTATCTCACGCTACGCGCACGCGCGAACGCGCTGAAAACGTCACTGCATCAATAATGAATACGGCGAGTGCCAGCCAGATAAAGCCGAAGGTCACCATTTTATCTGGCGTCAGGCTCTCGCCGTAGAAGATCACCGCCAGCAGGAACATCAATGTCGGGCCGAGATACTGGAAGAAGCCGACGGTCGATAAGCGCAGACGTGCACAGGCTGCAGCAAACAGCATCAGTGGAATGGTGGTGAGAATACCCGCCGCGACCAGTTTCAGATTCAGGCTCATCGCATTAGCGCTGAGATGGCTGGTGGCGCTATCGGCGAAGCCAAACAGGTAAATCGCCGCCAGCGGGAACAGCCACATTGTCTCGATTAACATGCCGCTCTGCGCATCCACCTGAATCTTTTTACGCACCAGACCATACAGAGAAAAACTCAACGCCAGGCCAAGGCCGATAATCGGTAGCGATCCAAATTGCCACAGCTGTACCAGCACGCCGGTGGTCGCCAGTAACACCGCCAGCCACTGTAAGCGGCGGAAGCGCTCGCGCAGAAACAGCATGCCAAACACCACGTTAATCAGCGGGTTAATAAAGTAGCCGAGGCTGGCTTCCAGCATATGCTGATTATTCACCGCCCAGATAAACAGTAGCCAGTTGCCGCCAATGGTAACGGCGGTCAGTGCCAGCAACATCATTTTTTTGGGCTGAGCCAGCACGCTGCGCACCTGTGTCCAGCTGCGGGTTAACGTGATCAGTAGCAGCATAAAAAGTGCTGACCAAATCACGCGATGCGTCATGATTTCGGGGGCGGGTACCTCTTTCACCAGCTTGAAGTAGGCCGGTGCGATGCCCCAAATAAAGTAAGCGCCGAGCGCGTAGCCAATACCCTGGCGAGTTTGTTGCGTATCCATTTTACATCCGAAAAGGTGGCGATCAGCCAATCATATAAGTCGCGGTAGCGGTGGCGATATAATCGCCTTGCTGGTTATGTAACTCTACGCGCGCCACGGCGACTTTGTTGCCACCGCGTAGCAGGCTGCTCGTGGCGACAAAGCGTTCACCGCGCCCGGGACGCAGGTAATCAACGCGCATATCAATGGTGCCCATACGTGACAGGCGCTGACGAAGCTCTTCCTCGGTAATGCTCTCCTGGCGCGTCAACGCATAGCTGACACACACCAGACCGGCGGCGACATCCAGCACTGAAGCAATCACGCCGCCGTGCAAAATCTGCTGCGCCGCGTTGCCGACCAACATGGTTTTATTGGCGAAGCCGAGCTCGGCGTAATCCGCTTCCAGTCGATCCAACTCTAATCCGAGCGCCTGATTAAAGGGCATGTGATAAACAAAGATTTCACCAATCAGACGGCGCGCGTCCTGCGGCGTCAGCAACGGGGATGACATAATGCCTGCCTTAAAATGTTAACGAGTTGTGTATATTATGCCGCGTTCGAGCCGCTTTCCAGTTTCGAAAATCGGCGCTGATCAACCGCAGGTTTTGCGTGTAGAATGGCCTGCTTTTTGAACCGTCCTTGACGATTACGACACGCAGTTCTCTGGAGAATTCTATGCGTAAGCATTACGCCTTGCTGGCCGCGGCACTGATCCTTCCTGGCCTGGCGCAGGCCGACGAAGCCACGATAAAAGAGGTTCATGATGCACCGGCAGTGAAGGGCAGCATTATCGCTAACCTGCTGGAGAAACACGATAACCCGTTCGTGCTTTATCCTTACGAAAACAACTATCTGCTTTACACTTACACCACAGACATGAACAAAGAGGCGATCTCTTCGTACAACTGGGCAGACAAAGCAAAAAATGATGAAGTAAAATTCCAGCTCAGCCTGGCGTTTCCCTTGTGGCGCGGCATTTTAGGCGATAACTCGGTGCTGGCCGCGTCTTATACTCAGCGGTCGTGGTGGCAGCTCTCAAACCGTGGCGCTTCATCACCGTTTCGTGAAACCGATTATGAGCCGCAGATTTTCCTCGGCTGGGCCACCGATTACACCTTCGCGGGCTGGACCTTGCGTGACGTGGAAACCGGCTTAGTACACCAGTCGAATGGTCGTAGTGAACCGACCTCGCGCAGCTGGAACCGCGTTTATGCCCGCTTGATGGCAGAGAATGGCAATCTGCTCGCAGAGATCAAACCCTGGTATCGTCTGCCGGAAAGTGAAAGCAATGACGATAATCCGGACATCACCAAATACATGGGTTACTACCGCGCCAAGCTCGGCTACATGATGGGCGATAGCATTTTCAGCGTGGAAGGCAACTACAACTGGAACAGCGGCTTCGGTGGTGCAACTTTCGCCTGGAGCTATCCGATCTCTGAGCACGTGCGTTTTTACACGCAGGTCTTCAGCGGTTATGGTGAGTCGTTGATCGACTATAACCATCGCCAGACACGCTTCGGCGTGGGCGTGACGCTCAACGATCTGTTCTAACCCGCAAAAAATACAGGATTACCGTGGCAACATCGGCAGTGCTTAATCAGGAAATGCTGGCGCAGCAGGTATTACAAGATACCTTCGGCTATCAGCAGTTCCGCCCAGGTCAGCAGAACATCATCGAAACCGCCCTGTCAGGACGCGATTGTTTGGTGGTGATGCCGACCGGCGGCGGCAAATCGCTATGCTATCAAATCCCGGCGCTGGTGCGCGAAGGACTGACGCTGGTGGTTTCACCGCTGATTTCACTGATGAAAGATCAGGTCGATCAGCTGCTGGCTAACGGCGTCGCCGCGGCGTGCCTCAACTCGACGCAGACGCGCGAACAGCAGCAGCAGGTTTTTGCGGATTGCCGCACTGGCAAGCTCAAGCTGCTGTATATCGCGCCTGAACGCCTGATGATGGACAACTTCCTCGACAGCCTGCACCAGTGGAATCCGGTGATGCTGGCGGTGGATGAAGCCCACTGTATTTCGCAATGGGGCCACGATTTCCGTCCGGAATATGGCTCGATCGGTCAGCTGCGTCAGCATTTCCCTGATCTGCCGGTGATGGCGCTAACCGCCACCGCCGATGAAACCACGCGCAACGACATCGCTCATTTGCTGCAGATGGACGATCCGCTGATTCAAATTAGCAGCTTTGACCGCCCGAATATTCGCTACACGCTGGTGGAGAAATTCAAACCCACCGAGCAGTTACTGCGTTACGTGCAGGATCAGCGCGGCAAAAGCGGCATTATTTACTGTAACAGCCGCGCCAAAGTGGAAGACACTGCCGCGCGCCTGCAAAGCCGGGGCTTGAGTGTTGGCGCTTATCACGCCGGCATTGATAGCGCGCAGCGAGCCAGCGTGCAGGAAGCCTTCCAGCGTGACGATCTGCAAATTGTGGTCGCTACCGTGGCGTTTGGCATGGGCATCAACAAACCCAACGTGCGCTTTGTGGTGCACTTCGATATCCCGCGTAACATTGAATCCTATTATCAGGAAACCGGGCGCGCCGGACGAGATGGCCTGCCTGCCGAAGCGATGATGCTGTACGATCCCGCCGATATGGCGTGGTTGCGTAAATGTCTGGAAGAAAAAGTGCCCGGACCGTTGCAGGATATAGAACGCCACAAGCTCAACGCGATGGGGGCGTTTGCGGAAGCACAAACCTGTCGTCGTCTGGTGCTGCTGAACTATTTCGGCGAAGGGCGTCAGCAGCAGTGCGATAACTGCGATATCTGCCTCGATCCGCCGCGTCGCTACGACGGCTTGCTGGAAGCGCAAAAGGCGCTGTCGAGCATCTATCGTACCGGCCAGCGCTTTGGTATGGGCTATATTGTGGAAGTTTTGCGCGGAGCCAGTAATCAGCGTATCCGCGACAACGGCCATGACAAACTGCCGGTGTACGGTTTAGGCCGCGAACACAGCCATGAACACTGGATCAGCGTGCTGCGCCAACTGATTCACCTCGGAATGGTGACGCAAAACATCGCGATGCATTCGGCGCTGCAACTTACCGAAGCGGCGCGTCCGGTTTTACGTGCCGAAGTGCCGCTGATGCTAGCGGTGCCGCGTATCGTAACGGTGAAAGCGCGCGGCAGCAGTTCGCCGAAAGTGCACAGCGGCAATTACGATCGCCAATTATTTGCCAAGCTGCGTAAGCTGCGCAAAGCGATTGCGGATGAAGAGAATATTCCGCCGTACGTGGTATTTAACGATGCCACGCTGATTGAAATGGCAGAACAAATGCCGATAAGCGCGTCAGAAATGCTCAGCGTGAACGGCGTCGGTCATCGCAAACTGGAACGTTTTGGTAAGCCGTTCCTGGTGATGATCAAAGAACATGTTGATGAAGGCTAAAGGAAAAATTTCATGCTGATGTTATTCGCTACCGTCGCGCTAGTGCATTTGGTTGCGCTGATGAGTCCCGGCCCAGACTTCTTCTTTGTGTCGCAAACGGCGGCAAGTCGGTCCCGCAAAGAGGCGATGATGGGTGTTCTGGGCATCACGTTAGGCATTGTGATTTGGGCCGGCGTGGCGTTGATGGGCCTGCACCTGATCCTGGAAAAAATGGCCTGGCTGCATGAAATTATTATGGTTGGCGGTGGATTGTATCTGCTGTGGATGGGCTGGCAGCTAATGCGCTCAGCGCGTCAACGTCATAAGCAGCCGCAGACAGATGCGCCAGTGGTTGAACTGCCGAAAAGAGGCATGAGCTTCCTGAAAGGTTTTCTGACGAACTTGTCGAACCCGAAAGCGATCATCTACTTCGGTAGCGTATTCTCGCTGTTTGTGGGTAACGACGTGGGCGCGATGGAGCGCTGGGGTTTGTTCCTGCTGATTATCGGTGAGACGTTCGCGTGGTTTACGCTGGTGGCGGCGATATTCGCCATGCCGTGGATGCGTGATAAGTATCAGCGTATGGCGAAGTGGGTGGATGGCATGGCGGGCGTGTTATTTGCCGGGTTTGGTATTCATTTAATCATTTCGCGATAAACCAGGTCACCATGAATGGCGACCCTACGTAGGGTCGCCATTCATGCGCACCTGATCGAAAATCACGCCATTTTACGAGCGCTGGCCAGCAGCGCACCTACCGCCATAAACAATCCACCAAAGGTGCGATTGAGCAGCTTCATCTGCTTCGGGCCTTTAATCCAACCGGCGATGCGCGTCGCCAGCGTGGCGTAACCAATCATCACGATGATGTCGACCACGATGGTGGTGACGCCCAGTACCAGATATTGCATTAACTGCGGCTGGTGCGGCTGAATAAACTGCGGAAACAGTGCGGCAAGAAACACGATGCTTTTCGGGTTGGTGAGATTCACCAGCACTGCGCGCTTGAACAGGCGACGACGCGGCATCGCTTTAGTAACGGCGTCGAGATCGATGCCGCCAGCGGAACGCCACTGCTGAATGCCTAGCCACACCAGATAGGCCGCACCCGCCCACTTCAGGACTTCAAAGGCCAGAAGTGATTGGGAAAACAACGCACCTAAACCGGCGCCGACCAGCACGATATGAATGGCCAGGCCAAGCTGCAAGCCAGTAATCGATGCTGCCGCCCCGCGATAGCCGTGGCTGATGCCGGTGCTCATGGTGTTAATTGCGCCGGAACCGGGTGAAAGGCTGAGGATGGTTGTGGTCAGCAGGTAGGTTAACCACCATTCAATGGTCATGTGTGACATTCCCTGAAGTTAGCGAAGTGTGACACAATACGACAGAAAATCGCCGCACGCTACGCAGTGCAGACGCGCAAATCACGTTTTTTTCAGGGGGACGAATGCAGCATCATAAACAGGGGTGGCTCGGACGTGAGCGAGGCTTTTCGGCCTTTGCTACCGGTCCGCTGCTCGACTTCTGGCGTCGCCGTGAAGAGTGTGAATTCACCGGCGTGGGTAACCTGAAGATTCGCTACGTCCGTTTCACCTCACCGCAACATCGTCGTGTCATTCTGGTCGTGCCTGGCCGCATTGAGAGCTATATCAAGTATCCCGAACTGGCCTACGACCTGTTCATGTGCGGCTACGATGTGGTGATTCTCGACCATCGTGGTCAGGGGCGATCTGAACGTCTGCTGGAAGATTCGCATCGCGGCCATGTGGTGGAATTTGGCGACTACGTTGACGATCTGGAAACGCTGTATCTGAAAGCGATCGTCAGCCCACATTACCAGCAGCGCTACGTGCTGGCCCATTCGATGGGCGGCGCGATTTTAGCGCTGTTTCTGGCGCGTCAGCCGCAGGCGTTTCATGCCGCGGTGTTTTCCGCGCCAATGTTTGGCATTGTGCTGCCGCTGCCCGACTGGATGGCGCACCGCATTCTCGACTGGACAGAAAAACTGCCCGCGCTGCGCGAAGGCTACGCGCTGGGCACCGGGCGTTGGCGCGCTAATCCGTTTGGCATTAATCGCCTGACGCATAGCCGCGAACGCTATCGCCGCAACCTGCGTTTTTACGCCGACGATCCGGCGATTCGCGTCGGTGGACCGACGTATCACTGGGTGCGCGAAGGCGTACAGGCCGGTCGAGACATCTTCAACCAGGTGGCAAAAATTACTACGCCGACCTTGCTGCTGCAGGCCAGTGAAGATGATGTGGTGGATAACCGCTCACAAAATCTATTTTGTACGGCGATGGCCGAAGCAGGACATCCCTGCGCCGGTAATGCGCCTTATGTAATCAAAGGAGCGCGTCATGAGATCTTGTTCGAAACAGACGCGATGCGCGCCGAAGCGCTGAACGCGGTGATCGATTTCTTCGAGCATCACGCTTAATTCATTTTACTTTCCGATATCAACACCCGAGGTTTACATGTATCACATCGTCGCATCCGACCTGGATGGCACGCTGCTCTCTCCGGACCACCGTCTTACATCGTTCGCTCGTTCTACGCTGCAGGAGCTGGTGGCGCGTGACATTCACTTTGTTTTTGCCACCGGCCGTCACTACATCGACGTCGGGCAGATGCGCGATAAACTCGCCATTCCGGCTTACATGATCACTTCGAACGGTGCGCGCGTGCACAACGCCGAAGGCGAATTGGTGTTCAGCCACAACCTGGATGCCGACATCGCCAGCGATCTGTACGGCCTGCAATATCATGACGAGCACATCCTGACGCATGTCTATCGCGACGATGAATGGTTCATGAGCCGCCATCGCCCGGACGAGCAGGACTATTTCCGCGAATCCGTCTTTAACTATCAGGTTTACCAGCCGGGCATGCTGCCGACCGACGGCATCAGCAAAGTATTTTTTACCTGCGAAGATCCAGAGCGTTTGATTCCAATGGAACAAGCGATTGAAGCGCGTTGGGGCGATCGCGTGAATGTCAGCTTCTCGCTGCCGACCTGTCTGGAAGTGATGGCGGGCGGCGTTTCTAAAGGCCACGCGCTGGAAGCCGTCTCGAAACAACTCGGCCACTCGCTGAAAGAGTGCATCGCCTTCGGCGACGGCATGAATGATGTGGAGATGCTGAGCATGTCAGGCAAAGGCTGCATCATGCGTAATGGGCAGCAACGTCTGAAAGACACCTTGCCAACGCTGGAAGTGATTGGCAGCAACGCGGATGATGCGGTGCCGCACACTTTGCGTAAACTGTTCCTCGCCTAAAAAAACGGGCCGGCGATGACCGGCCCGCTCTGGTTATACCAACTGTTTCTTGTGCTTATGTTCGCTCACCATGGTGAGCAGCAGCAGGATCACCGCCAGCACTGAGCCGCCAATCATCACGATGAACCCGCCGTCCCAGCCGAAGTAATCGACGGTGTAACCAACAATCGCACTGGCCGCCACCGACCCACCAAGATAGCCAAATAGCCCGGTAAAGCCCGCCGCCGTTCCCGCCGCTTTTTTCGGTGCCAGCTCCAGCGCGTGTAAGCCAATCAACATCACCGGACCGTAAATCAGGAAGCCGATCACAATCATGCACAGCATGTCGATGCCTGGATTGCCCGGCGGATTCAGCCAATAGACCACGGTGGCGATGGTCACCAGCGTCATAAAGAACACGCCGGTCGCGCCACGATTTCCTCTAAATACTTTGTCCGACATCCAACCGCACAACAGCGTGCCGGGAATACCGGCATATTCGTAGAGGAAGTAGGCCCACGATGATTTATCCAGCGTGAAATGCTTCACCTCTTTCAGGTAGGTCGGCGACCAATCGAGAATGCCGTAACGCAGCAGGTAAACAAACACGTTCGCCAGTGCGATGTACCACAGCAGTTTGTTGGGCAGAATGTACTGCATGAAAATCTGTTTCGCCGTCAGCTCCTGCTCGTGATCTTCGTTGTAATCCGGCGGGTAATCATTCTTCCACGCTTCAATCGGCGGTAAACCGCAGGACTGTGGCGTATCGCGCATCAGAGCGAAAGCGATAATCGCGATGAGAATGGCACCAAACGCTGGCATATACAGTGCGGCTTTCCAGTCGTTAAACCACGCCATACCGAGCAGGAACAGCAGCGGTGGAATGCCGCCGCCGACGTTATGCGCGCAGTTCCACACTGATACAATGCCGCCGCGCTCTTTCTGCGACCACCAATGCACCATGGTACGCCCACACGGCGGCCAGCCCATGCCCTGGAACCAGCCGCACAGGAACAGCAGCACGAACATCACCATGATGCTCGATGTCGCCCATGGCACGAAGCCCATAAACAACATCACCGCCGCAGCCAGGATCAACCCGGCAGGTAAAAACACGCGCGGATTCGAGCGGTCTGATACCGAACCCATAATGAATTTTGAGAAGCCGTAAGCGATGGAAATTCCCGACAGCGCAAACCCGAGATCGCCGCGCGAGAAACCTTGTTCAACCAGATAAGGCATCGCCAGCGCAAAGTTCTTACGCACTAAATAGTAGGCGGCATAGCCGAAAAATATTCCCAGGAAAATTTGCCAGCGCAGGCGACGATACAGTGGATCAACACGATCATCTGCCACCTGGGGCCGATGCGGTGCAGGTTTGAAGATACTCAACATGAGTTGGCCCTCCAGGGCGCGATATTGTTATAAATTCCCAGCAGGTTGGGGCAAATACGGCGAATGTTTAAACGGAAAAGCGATGTTTCCATTTCGCGCAAAGGATAGTGATGGTCACGTTCTGTTACTGTGACATGTGACACAACTGTTACAGTTTTATGACAATGAAGTGCGATAAAAACCAGGGAATGTTGGATTTCGCGCATTTTTAGCCGAGCTGAAAGGGAGGCGATGAGAATTATTTGGCGTAATTTCGTACAGTTGTAAATCAGATAGTTCAGCCCGATTGCGACAGTTTGTTTACACTAGCCGCACTGTTTATTTTGAGATCGTTACCGTGCCGTTACTGATCGTTACCACCATTCTGTGGGCCTTTTCCTTCAGTTTAATCGGGGAATACCTTGCAGGTCAGGTGGATTCCTGGTTCTCCGTATTAATGCGTCTGGCGCTCGCCGCCATCGTCTTCTTACCGTTTCTGCGCTGGCGCGGTTATCGTGCTTCAACCCTTTTGCTGTATATGCTGGTGGGCATGCTGCAGCTTGGCATCATGTATTTGCTGAGCTTTGAAGCCTATCTGTACCTGAGCGTGACCGAGTTCCTGCTGTTTACCGTGATGACGCCGCTGTATGTCACGCTGATCTACGATTTGCTGAGCCGACGTCCACTGCGCATTGGCTATGCCTTCAGTGCATTGCTGGCGGTCATCGGTGCGGCGATTATTCGTTATGACAAAGTCAGCGACCATTTCTGGTTCGGCTTGTTGCTGGTGCAGGCGGCCAATATCTGCTTCGCCATCGGCATGGTGGGTTACAAACGCCTGCAGGAAACCCGTCCCATGCCACAGCACACCGCGTTTTCGTGGTTCTATCTGGGCGCGGTGATCATCGCGGTGATTGCCTGGAGCCTGTGGGGCAATCCCAATAAACTGCCAACGACATCGCTGCAGTGGGGCATTTTGGTGTGGCTGGGCGTGGCAGCTTCAGGTTTGGGCTACTTCATGTGGAACTACGGCGCTACGCAGGTGGATGCCGGCACCTTGGGGATTATGAACAATATGCATGTGCCGGCGGGCTTACTGGTGAACCTGGCGATCTGGCAGGAAAAACCGCACTGGCCGAGTTTTATCGCCGGTGCCGCCGTAATCTTCGCATCACTTTATGTGCATAAACGCTGGGTGCTAGGTAAGAAAAGCATCGCATAAAGCCAATAGGGAAGGGATAGCGCGGCAGAGGAGCAAAGCATCCGAGCCATGGATGGCGAGGCTGATCCACAAGGAAGTGGTTTCCCTTTGCGATCTGCCGCGCTATCCCTGACCTGGCGCGAATAAAGAAGCGATTAAGTCTTCTTAACCGGCCCCGGACGATGGATCATCGTCAAACCTTTCAGGAAATTACGCAGAATCTGGTCGCCGCACTCGCGGAAGTTCTTGTGTTCCGGGTTGCGGAAAATCGCACCCACCTCAGCCTGCGAAATCTTAAAGTTCGCTTTCAGCAACACATCCGGAATGTCGGTGGTCTTCAGCGCAAAGGCGATACGCAATTTCTTCATGAAAATATTGTTATTCATGCGACGCTCAATCGAAGGCGCGGGCGCATCTTCACTCTTACCGCGACGGTAAAAAATCAGACCGTTAAGGAAATAACCCATCAACACATCCGGCAGCTTGCGAAACGCGGCATCGTCATCCTTCTTCATCCACGCCTGCACATCTTCCAGCGGCACTTCACTGCCCGCCAAGGCAAAAATCTCCACCACTTTGCTATCGCTCAAATCAAGCATATAGCGCACGCTGCGCAGAACATCGTTACTCATCATGGTGAAACTCTCTTGGTCGCGGGTTGAGGCGGCGCATTATAGAGCAGGCGGGGCAGGGATAACAGCGTGGGCGACCTTCGTCGCCCAACATCATCAGGATGAGGTGGTTTGCAGTGAGCCCGGACGCGCGGCATCGCGCACGAAAGGCAAATGTTCACAGGCATGCTGACGGGCAAACCGCACAAAGGCTTCCATCACCGGCTGACGTTGCTCGCCTTCGCGTACGGCGGCATACAAGCGGCTCCACAAGCCATCGCCCAACGTCTTCGTCACCACCAAACCCTGCTGCTCAAAATTCTCTACCACCCAATGCGGCAGCGCGGCGATGCCCATGCGCGCCGACACCATTTGAATCAGCAACAACGTGTTATCCACGCTCTTCAAGGCCGGACTCACGCCCGCAGGTTGCAGGAAATGGCGCCACACATCTAAACGCTGACGCTGCACCGGATAGATCATCAGCACCTCATCGGCCATATCTTCTGGGGCAATATGTTCAAGCTGCGCCAAAGGATGATCCGGCGCCATCACCAAACGCACTTCAAAATCGAACATCGGTGAATAGAACAACCCGCTGCGCGGCAATATATCGGAGGTCAACACCACATCCAACTCGCCCTGCTGCAACGCGGGCTGCGGATCAAAGGTCACGCCGGATTTGAAATCCATCACCACCTGCGGCCAGCTCTGGCGGAAATTATTCAGCGCGGGCGTGAGCCATTGAATGCAGCTATGACACTCAATAGCGATACGCAAGGTGGTCTGATGCGGCTCATGGCACGCCTGCAAAGCCTGCTGAATCTGTGGCAAAACCTGCTCAGCCAGCTGCAATAAAATCTCTCCCTGCGGCGTAAAACGCAGCGGCTGGCTTTTACGCACAAACAGACGAAAGCCCAGCCGCTGTTCCAGATCGCTGAACTGGTGGGACAACGCGGATTGCGTCTGATGAAGCTGTGAGGCGGCGGCGGCTAATGAGCCGGTATTCCGTAACGCCTGCAGCGTCCGCAGGTGTTTGAGTTCGATCATGAGAATCCTTCACATCGAGATTGAACAAATTGCGCTTGAGGAACATACAGTACCCGCAGATTATGGCGGTGTAAACATCTGGACGGCTAAACATCCCGGACAAACGTCGCGGCCACTTTACGTTTGTCCAGCCACATTGCTCAGCGAAGGGAATCGTGACTCGCTGGATGAACGTAAATCGGTTGTACCTCAAGAATATCTGGAGAACAGAAAATGACCATTCTGAACCATACACTCGGTTTCCCTCGCGTCGGTCTGCGTCGTGAACTGAAGAAAGCACAGGAAAGCTATTGGGCAGGTAACAGCTCACAGGAAGCGCTGCTGGCGGTGGGGCGCGAGTTGCGTGCCCGTCACTGGCAACAGCAGAAAGAGGCGGGCATCGATCTGCTGCCGGTTGGCGATTTCGCCTGGTACGATCACGTTCTCACCACCAGCCTGCTGCTGGGTAACGTGCCCGCACGCCATCAGAACAAAGATGGATCCGTCGATCTCGATACGCTATTCCGCCTCGGCCGTGGCCGCGCACCAAGCGGGGAACCTGCGGCGGCGGCGGAAATGACCAAATGGTTTAACACCAACTATCACTACATGGTGCCGGAATTCACTCAAGGGCAGCAGTTCAAACTGACCTGGCCCCAATTGCTGGATGAAGTTGACGAAGCGCTGGCGCTCGGCCACAAGGTTAAACCGGTGCTTCTCGGCCCGCTCACCTATCTGTGGCTGGGTAAAGTCAAAGGCGAGCCATTCGATCGTCTGTCACTGCTCAAAGACATTCTGCCGGTTTACCAACAGGTGCTGGCCGAACTGAAAAAACGTGATATCGAATGGGTGCAGATCGATGAGCCAGCACTGGCGCTGGAGCTGCCACAAGCGTGGCGCGCTGCATACAAACCGGCTTACGACGCGCTGCAGGGCGAAACTAACCTGCTGCTCACCGCCTATTTCGACAGCATCGGCCAGAACATTGACGTCATTAAAGCGCTGCCGGTGCAAGGTCTGCACGTTGACCTGGTTCACGGCAAAGACGACATCCAACAGTTGAACCAGCAGATTCCCGCGGATTGGCTGCTGTCTGTTGGGGTGATCAACGGCCGTAACGTCTGGCGTGCGGATCTCAGCAGCTGGTTTGAGCGTTTGCAGCCGCTGCTCAGCCAGCGCAAACAGCTGTGGATCGGCTCCTCTTGCTCACTCCTTCATAGCCCAATCGATCTCAGCGTGGAAACCCGCCTTGATGAAGAAGTGAAAAGCTGGTTCGCCTTTGCCCTGCAGAAGTGTGCTGAGCTGTCGCTGCTGAGCAACGCGCTGAACAACAATGATGCGGCTTCGCTGGTTGCGTGGAGTGCGCCGATTCGTGCGCGCGCCCACTCAACACGCGTTCACAATGCTGCAGTCGGCGAGCGTCTGGCGAAAATCCAGACCAAAGACACTGAACGCGCCAGCAGCTACACCGAGCGTGCGAAAGCGCAGCGTCAGCGCTTCAACCTGCCCGCATGGCCGACCACCACCATCGGTTCATTCCCGCAGACCACTGAAATTCGTGGGCTGCGGCTCGACTTCAAAAAAGGCAACATCGATGGCGGTAATTACCGCACCGGCATCGCTGAACACATCAAACAGGCGATTATTGAGCAGGAACGTTTAGGACTCGACGTGTTAGTGCACGGAGAAGCAGAACGTAACGACATGGTTGAATACTTCGGCGAAAACCTCGACGGCTTCGTGTTCACCCAAAACGGCTGGGTGCAGAGCTATGGTTCACGCTGCGTCAAACCGCCGGTTATCATTGGCGACGTAAGCCGTCCACGGGCGATCACCGTTGAGTGGGCGAAGTATGCGCAGTCGCTGACCGATAAACCGGTTAAAGGCATGCTGACCGGTCCGGTGACCATTCTCTGCTGGTCGTTCCCGCGTGAAGATGTGAGCCGTGAAACCATTGCCAAACAGATTGCGCTGGCGCTGCGTGACGAAGTGGAGGATCTGGAAAAAGCCGGTATCGGCATCATTCAGATTGATGAGCCGGCACTGCGTGAAGGCCTGCCACTGCATCAGTCCGATTGGGCCGCGTATTTGACCTGGGCGGTGGATGCGTTCCGTCTCAATGCCGCAGTGGCGCAGGATGACACGCAAATTCACACCCACATGTGTTACTGCGAGTTCAACGACATCATGGATTCGATTGCCGCACTGGATGCGGACGTCATCACCATCGAAACGTCACGTTCCGATATGGATCTGCTGGATACCTTTAAGGCGTTCGATTACCCCAATGAAATTGGTCCGGGCGTGTATGACATTCACTCACCGAACGTGCCGAGCGTGGAGTGGATGGAAGAGTTGCTGCGTAAAGCGGCGCAGAGCATTCCGGAGGAGCGTCTGTGGGTTAACCCGGATTGTGGCCTGAAAACCCGTGGCTGGACGGAAACCCGTCAGGCATTGGCAAACATGGTAAAAGCAGCGCAGAACCTGCGGGGTGAAACGGCTTAGTCGCCGCCCATGAGATTGGGGCGCCTATGCGCCCCTTTTTATTACGCGTTCGGTGCTACACCAGATTGCGCGAACCACGCCAGCATGCGTTGCCAGCCATCTTTGGCGGAATCGGCGTGATAACTTGCACGATAATCCGCGTTGAAAGCATGTCCCGCATCCGGATACACCACGATCTCCGCTTTGGCGTTGGCGGCGTGCAGCGCCTGACGCATCTTATCGATGCTTTCCAGTGGAATGCTCTCATCCTGCCCACCGTAAAGACCCAGCACCGGCGCATTCAGATCCACCGCAACATCAATCGGGTGCTTCTGCTGCTTCAGTGTTTTCTCACCGTCTAAGCGGCCATACCATGCCACTGCGGCTCGCACCTGCGGATTGTGCGCGGCAAACAGCCAGCTAATGCGTCCGCCCCAGCAGAAACCGGTAATTGCCAGACGACGCGCATCGCCACCATGACTTGCCGCCCAGTTAGCCACATGATCAAGATCGGACAGTACCTGCGTATCCGGAACCTTGCTCACCAACTCTTTGAACAGCGTGGGAATGTCGTGGTAATCGTTGGGATCGCCTTCGCGGAAATAGAGCTCAGGGGCGATCGCCAGATAACCTTCCAGTGCCAAACGCCGGCAAACATCGCGGATATGTTCGTGCACCCCAAAAATTTCCTGCACCACTAACACCACCGGCAACGTACCTTGATACTCTTTTGGACGGGCATAATAGGCGGGCAGATTTTCGCCCTGGCTCGGAACTGAAGTCTCGCCAGCATGAATCGCCTCGCTGGCGGTAATAATGGTACTGCTTGCGGTGGGCTGAACAGCAGGCGCAAAGCCGCCGGGTGCCGTTTTTTGTGCCATATTGTCTTCGGTTTTCATGGTTCTCTCCGTGCTAGCAAATGCGCAATCACGTAACTATAGCCTGGCGAAGTAAAGCAAGGCTGACGTAGGGTGCAGAGGGATTTTTTTTCACGTGTGCAGCTTCTCTATTAACATTGCCACCAACACTTACACAGCACCGCTTGTAGCAATTCAGAATTGCACAGCGCTAATGTGTGATGTAAATCACATAATATTTTTCTGATAATGTAAGTTTCATTATTGATGGTGAATTGAGTCACATATTTATGCCGCCTGCTCACGTAGAGTGGCGCGCACATCCCCACTCTATCAGGAGTCTGTTATGGCCCAGTCTGACGTTTTCCACCTTGGTATCACCAAAGCTGATTTGAAAGGAGCCACCCTGGCCATCGTGCCGGGCGATCCTGAGCGTGTGAAGAAAATCGCCGCGCTGATGGACAATCCTCAGCATCTGGCTTCGCATCGTGAATTCACCACTTACCTTGCCGAAGTTGATGGCAAACCGGTTGTTGTCTGTTCTACCGGTATTGGCGGACCTTCAACCTCGATTGCGGTTGAAGAGCTGGCGCAGCTTGGCGTGCGCACTTTTCTGCGCGTCGGTACCACCGGCGCTATCCAGCCGCATATTAATGTCGGCGATGTGCTGGTCACCACCGCATCGGTACGCCTTGATGGCGCCAGCCTGCATTTTGCGCCGATGGAATTCCCGGCCGTGGCTGATTTCAGCTGCACCACCGCGCTGGTGGCAGCAGCAGAAGCCTGCGGTGCGAAAACCCACATTGGTATTACCGCCTCCTCTGACACCTTCTATCCAGGCCAGGAACGCTACGACACCTTCTCAGGTCGTGTCGTTAATCGTTTCCAGGGTTCAATGAATGAATGGCAGCAAATGGGCGTTCTTAACTACGAGATGGAATCCGCTACACTATTAACCATGTGCGCCAGTCAGGGACTGCGTGCCGGCATGGTGGCTGGCGTCATCGTGAACCGTACACAAAAAGAGATCCCAGATGCCGTGACCATGAAGCAGACCGAAAGTGATGCGGTGAAAATTGTGGTTGAAGCCGCGCGTCGCTTAATTTAATGCGCCAGTCAGGGATGAATTCGAGACCAGACTTATAAGGAACTCCGCTATTTCCTGATTAGAATGCGCGCAATTTCAGCAGCTACTGAGAAATTTCTTATGCGCAAAATGGTTTCTGTCTCACGTCCTAATTTCATGAACAATCCCGCTGCTTCGCAATCTCGTGTTGAGGGCGCAGCAGCGAGATTTCGCCAGGCGATGGCGGCCAATAACTATCCTCTTGCGCGTCAGTGCTGCGAAGAAGTGCTGCGCGTCTTGCCCAATCATATGCAAGTGCTTAGCGACTACGCGTTAACCCTAATGCGCGTCGGCGAATATAAAAAATCGTATAAAATTTACCAGAAGATCTATCAGGCTCCGGCCGCCCAGCTTGCGCAGGCGTCGGAAACCTGGCTGGATGGATTGACCGAAGTCTGCGGCTGGCTGAATAAAGAGGATGAAGTGGCGCGTTATGGTCTTGAGTCGCTACAGAAATCCGATGTGACTTTCAGTAAAGGGACGAAAGTGGCCTTTCCGGCCGATGCACCTTCACCGCTCAATCGCAGCAATCCCGCGGAAAACATCATCTCCTTTAGCCTGTACGGCGGTCAGCCACGCTATTGTGAAACGCTGATTAAAAACATCGAAGTGGCGCGCGAACTCTATCCTGACTGGATCTGCCGCATCTATCTCGACGACAGCGTGCCGCAGCACGTCTGGCAGCGCTTGCAGCAGCCCAACACGCAGCTGGTGGATATGTCGCAGGAGAAAACCATCTTCCCAACGCTATGGCGCTTTCTGGTGATGGACGACGCTAGCGTCAAACGTTATATCGTGCGTGACGCGGATTCATTGCTGTCTGAACGCGAAGTGGTCGCGGTAGAGGCCTGGCTGAATTCACCCTACTGGTTCCATCATATGCGCGATTACTTCTCGCACACCGAATTGTTGTTGGCAGGCATGTGGGGCGGCTGTCACGGCGTGTTCCACAATGTTGAACAGCAGATGCGTGACTTTATCGCGCAATATCAAGGCAGCGAACGCTTTACCGATCAGTACTTTCTTAAGGTGGCGCTGTGGCCGACGGTGCGTGAAAGCCTATTGAGCCATGACGATATTTTCCGTTTCCATCAGGCAGAGCCGTGGCCGGCACATCAGCCGATTCGTTGGAAAACCGACAGCTTCCATGTTGGCAGCAACGCGGGGTTCGCCAGCATGGCCGGTAAAGTGGAGAATGTGGAAAACGGTTGGCAGCAGGTTGAGATCACCTACGACGGCAAAAGCTGGACCTATCCCGCGAAAATCCACAATGAAACCGAATGGGTGCTGCCGATGCCATTCTTCCTGATTGATGCATGGAAAGCTGGCGATCTGACTGTCAAAGCCCTGTAAATTAAGTCTGGACATTCATACAGTACACCTCTACCTTTTCCCTCAGCGAGTCGATCCGCGGGGGGATTATGGATCAGCAACTTATCATTAGCGGCGCGCTGGCGCTGGCCGGTTTAGGCATTGGCTGGATCATAGCCCAACTGCGTGCCGGCCATCAGCACGCCAGCTTCACCACCGAGCGTCGCCTGTTAGAAGAGGCGCAACAGCGCCAGCAGCAGCAGCTCGAACATCTACAGCAGCAAATCCAGCAACGCGAACAGGAGCTGCGCCAACTGCACGGCGCGCTCAGCGGTGCGCAGGAACGCTTGCAGCAGCTTGATTATTGGCGCGGAGAAAGTGAACAGCTCAGCCGTGAGCTGCGTAATCAGCTGGAAGTGAACAGTGCGCAGGAAGCCGAATTGCGCGAAGTGACCATCCGCCTCGAAGAGACGCGCTACGGCGCTGAAGAGAAGCAGCGCCTGCTCACCAACAGCGAACAGCGTCTCAGCGCGCAGTTTGAAAATCTGGCTAACCGTATCTTCGAAAACAGCGGGCGGCGTGTTGATGAGCAAAATCGTCAAAGTCTGAACAGCCTGATTGGTCCGCTGCGGGAACAACTGGACGGTTTTCGCCGGCAGGTTACCGATAGTTTTGGCGTGGAAGCACGTGAACGGCATACGCTGACCCATGAAATTCGCCAGTTGCAGCAACTCAACGCGCAGATGGCGCAGGAAGCGGTTAATCTCACCAAGGCGCTCAAGGGCGACAATAAAATTCAGGGCAACTGGGGCGAAGTGGTGTTGGCACGTGTGCTGGAAGCTTCTGGTTTGCGTGAAGGCTACGAATACCAAACGCAGGTTAGCGTGCAGCTGGAGCAACAGGGTCGAATGCAGCCGGATGTGATCGTCCGCTTGCCGCAGGGCAAAGATGTGGTAATTGACGCCAAAATGACCCTGGTTGCCTACGAACGCTATTTCAACGCCGATGATGAAGCCACGCGTGAGCAGGCAATTCAGGAGCACGTTAACGCGATGCGCGGACACATCCGCTTGCTGAGCCGAAAAGATTACCAACAATTGCCCGGTTTACGATCGCTGGATTATGTGTTGATGTTTATCCCGGTGGAACCGGCGTTTCTGCTGGCGATTGATCGTCAGCCTGAGCTGATCAGCGAGGCATTGCAGCAGAACATCATGCTGGTGAGTCCCACCACGCTGCTGGTGGCGCTGCGTACTATCAACAATCTCTGGCGTTATGAGCATCAAAGCCGCAACGCGCAGCGCATCGCCGACCGGGCAACGCGGCTGTACGACAAAATGCGGCTGTTTGTCGATGACATGAGCGGCATTGGGCACAATCTCGACAAAGCGCAGCAAAGTTATCATCAGGCGATGAAAAAATTGTCTGAAGGGCGCGGCAACCTGATTGCGCAAAGTGAGGCCTTCCGTTCACTTGGCGTAGAGATCAAACGCCCGATCAATCCGCAATTGGTCGAACAGGCGCAGCCGGAAGAGGCGGATGAAGATTGGGCAGACGATCGCACTGAGGATGAAAACGTTGCAGATCCAACAACGGACTCGCTGCGCCGCATCAACGAATAGCACGGTGGTCGCGTGCTCGTGTAGCGCGACTCTGATACACTTCGGCAAGAATTGTTTGTGGAACAGGTAAAACCGATGGCAGATGAATCACAGCAGGAAACTACCCATTTTGGCTTCCAGACCGTCGCGAAAAGCGAAAAGGCCGATAAAGTCGCGGACGTGTTTCACTCCGTCGCGGCAAAATATGACCTGATGAACGATTTGATGTCGTTTGGCATCCATCGTGTCTGGAAGCGTTTTACCATTGACAGCAGCGGCGTGCGCCGCGGTCAGCGCGTGTTGGATCTGGCGGGTGGTACCGGCGATCTGACGGCAAAATTCTCACGTCTGGTGGGCGAAACCGGCCAGGTTGTGCTGGCAGACATCAACAGCTCCATGCTGAAGATGGGCCGTGAAAAGCTGCGTAATCTTGGCGTGTCAGGGAATGTTAGCTACGTTCAGGCTAATGCCGAAGCGCTGCCTTTCCCGGATAACTATTTCGATTGCATCACTATTTCGTTCGGCTTGCGTAACGTGACCGAAAAAGAGAAAGCGCTGGCATCAATGTACCGCGTGCTTAAGCCGGGCGGACGTCTGCTGGTGCTCGAGTTCTCGAAGCCGTTGCTGGAGCCGCTGAGCAAAGCTTACGATACCTATTCATTCCACATTCTGCCGCGTATTGGTCAGCTGGTGGCGCAAGATGCCGAAAGCTATCGCTATCTGGCGGAGTCGATTCGTATGCATCCCGATCAGGAAACCCTGAAAGCGATGATGAACGATGCAGGTTTTGAAAATACCACCTACTTCAACATGACTGGCGGTATTGTCGCGCTGCACCGCGGATTTAAATTCTAATCCATCATGACTTTAACTCCTCTCATCACCGGCGGTCTTGAGACCGCCCTGAACCGTGTTCTCTATCGCGATCGCAGCCTGAAAGCCGCGCGCCAGCGTCTGGCGGGCAAGGTATTGATGCTGCGTCTGCAAGAGCTCGATTTTCCTTTGGTACTGGTGTTTAGCGAATCCCAGCTTGATGTGTTGAGTGATTGGCAAGACAGCAGCGACTGTACGGTGAGTTTGCGTGTGAGTACGTTGCCGAAATTGCGCGATCGCCAGCAGCTCACCAGTTTGATTCGTAGCGGTGAACTGGAGGTAGACGGCGATTTGCAGGTGGTACAGCAATTCTCTGCGCTGATGGATCTCGCTGAGCTGGATCCGGCGGAATATCTGGCGCCGTGGATTGGCGATATCGCCGCGCAAGGCGTGAGCCAGGCCGCACAGCAGGCGCTGCAATTCGTGCAGCAGCAGTTCACTCGCCGTCAGGATTATCTGGGGCAGGTGCTGACGGAAGAGTGGCGTGTCGCGCCGGGCGCACTGGAACTGGCATGGTTCTGCGAGGAAGTGGAAGCGATAGAACGTTCGCTCAATGCGTTTGACACGCGTTTAGCACAGCTGGAGGCGAAATGACGCTGGGAGAAATTCGGCGCTTATACTTTATCATCAAGATCTTTCTGACCTACGGTCTTGATGAACTGATTCCCCGCATGCGCTTCACGCTGCTTTTACGCTTGTGGCGGCGCTGCATCTTCTGGATCCCTAATCAGCACAAAGAGGCTTCCGCCGGCGTGCGCATCCGTTTAGCCATGGAGCAGCTGGGGCCGGTGTGGATCAAATTTGGCCAAATGCTCTCCACACGCCGCGATTTATTCCCGCCCGCGATTGCCGATGAACTGGCCGTGCTGCAGGACCGCGTTGCGCCGTTTGATGGCTTCAAAGCTAAGCAGCAGATTGAACAGTCGATTGGCGGCCCGGTGGAAACCTGGTTTGAAGATTTCGATATCAAACCGCTGGCATCCGCCTCTATCGCGCAAGTTCATACCGCGACGCTGAAGTCCAACGGCCGCGCGGTGGTGATCAAAGTGATTCGTCCCGACATCCTGCCGGTGATCAGAGCCGACATGCGGCTGATTTATCGTCTGGCGCGTTGGGTGCCGCGTTTACTGCCGGATGGACGTCGCTTGCGTCCGCTCGAAGTCGTGCGTGATTACGAAAAGACTTTGATAGATGAGCTGAATTTGCTGCGTGAAGCGGCGAATGCCATCCAGCTGCGCCGTAACTTCGACCAAAGCCGCATGCTGTATGTGCCGGAAGTGTTCTCCGATTATTGCAGTGAAACGATGATGGTGATGGAGCGCATTTACGGTATTCCAATCTCGGATATCGCTACGCTTGAGCAGCACGGCGTCAATATGAAACTGTTGGCAGAGCGCGGTGTGCAGGTGTTCTTTACCCAGGTGTTCCGCGATAGCTTCTTCCATGCCGACATGCATCCCGGCAATATTTTCGTCAGCTATGATCATCCGGAAGATCCGCAATATATTGGCATTGACTGCGGTATCGTCGGCTCGCTGAACAAAGAAGATAAGCGCTATCTGGCAGAAAACTTCATCGCCTTCTTCAACCGCGATTATCGCAAAGTGGCCGAGCTACATGTGGATTCAGGTTGGGTGCCGCTGGATACGAACGTCGAAGATTTTGAGTTTGCTATTCGTACCGTGTGTGAACCGATTTTCGAAAAGCCGTTGGCCGAGATCTCGTTTGGTCACGTGCTGCTTAACCTGTTCAATACCGCGCGCCGCTTTAATATGGAAGTGCAGCCGCAGTTGGTGCTGCTGCAGAAGACGCTGCTGTATGTCGAAGGGATTGGCCGCCAGCTTTATCCACAGCTCGATCTGTGGAAAACCGCCAAGCCGTTCCTCGAAGATTGGATCAAAGATCAGATTGGTATCCCGGCGATCATGCGGGCGGTGAAAGAGAAAGCACCTTACTGGGCGGAAAAACTGCCGGAGTTGCCAGAGCTATTTTACGACAGCATGCGCCAGCACAAATTATTGAAGCACAGTGTCGATAAACTCGTCACCGATTTAAATGTACAGCGAACACGCAATCATCAGGCGCGCTATCTCTTTGGTGTAGGCGCTACACTGTTATTAAGTGGCACCGCCGTGCTGTTAAGTCGACCGGATTGGGATTTCTTCCCGGCGCTATTAATGGCCGCTGGCATCGTCACCTGGCTTATTGGCTGGCGCAAGACAAACTGATTGTCTGCCTGGTACAAATCGCGTAATGTCGCAAGCTAAAGCCCGAAATCATACGGGCTTTCTGTGCGTTACAGTCAACAGTTTTTCACAGAATATTAGAGGCATATCTCATGGGCGGTATCAGTATTTGGCAATTGTTAATCATTGCCGTCATTGTTGTTCTTCTGTTCGGTACCAACAAACTTCGTAATCTGGGTTCGGATTTAGGATCTTCCATCCGCGGCTTCAAAAAAGCCATGGGCGATGAAGACGATAAAAAGGATCAACCGAAAGAGCAGGACGCTGACTTCAACGCCAAAACTCTGGCAGACAAACAGCAAACCACGGCGACTAAAGACGACGCCCGGAACGACAAGCAGGTATAACTGTGTTCGACATTGGTTTTAGTGAACTGGTATTGGTGTTCGTGATCGGGCTGATTGTACTTGGCCCGCAGCGATTACCGGTTGCGGTGAAAACCGTCGTCGGCTGGATTAGAGCCATTCGCTCGCTGGCCGCGAATGTACAAAACGAACTGGCGCAGGAACTGAAACTGCAAGAACTGCAGGACAGCCTGAAAAAGGTGGAAGAAGCGGGCCGTGGCACGCTGTCACCTGAGCTGAAAGAGTCGATGGAAGAACTGCGTAAAACCGCCGACTCTATGAAGCGTTCGGTTCAGCAGAGCATCGATATCGAAAAAGAGGAAGATGAAGCCAACACCATTCATCAGACTCCGCCAGCAGCAGTGCAGCCCGTGACTTCACCAGCGGTCACACCGGCTACAGCAGAACATCAAACCAGTGCGCCTGCACAGACTCCGCAGCCGACTGACGAAATTTCTGCCGCTGAACATTCTCCTGTCGCCAGTGCTCCACAAAGCACCGCGAAGATTTCTCTCGTAAAAGATGAACGATAAACATGGCCGTTGAAGATACCCAACCGCTCATTAGCCATTTGATTGAGCTGCGCAAGCGTTTGTTGCATTGCATCATCGCTGTTTTAGTCATCTTTCTGTGTCTGGTCTACTTCGCGAATGATATTTACCATTTGGTTGCATCACCGTTGATCAGCCAGATGCCGGCCGGGGCGAGCATGATCGCTACCGACGTTGCATCTCCCTTCTTCACGCCTATCAAGCTCACCATTATTGTTTCGGTATTTCTTGCCGTGCCGGTGATTTTGTATCAGGTGTGGGCGTTTGTCGCGCCAGCGTTGTATCGCCACGAGCGTAAACTGGTGATGCCGTTATTGTTTTCCAGTACGTTGCTGTTTTATGTCGGCGTGGCCTTTGCTTACTTTATCGTGTTCCCGCTGGCGTTTGGCTTCTTCGCTAAAACTGCGCCGCAGGGCGTGACCATCGCCACCGATATCACCAACTATCTTGACTTCGTCATGACGATTTTCATGGCATTTGGTGTGGCGTTTGAGGTGCCGATTGCGATTGTGCTGCTGTGCTGGACGGGCATCACCTCGCCGGAAGATCTGCGCAAGAAACGGCCTTATATGCTGGTTGGCGCGTTCGTAGTTGGGATGTTGCTCACACCGCCGGATGTTTTCTCGCAAACTTTGCTCGCTATTCCGATGTACTGCCTGTTTGAAGTCGGCGTATTCTTCTCCCGCTACTATGTGGGTAAAGGACGTCAGTCTTCGGATGAGGAACAGAACACCGAATCCTGATGTCCTTAATGCAGGGCATCCCGCAGCGCGCGGGAAGATGAATCTAAACCGCCCCGTTGGGCGGTTTTTTATTGGGGAGAAAACATGTTTGATATCGGTGTAAACCTGACCAGCACGCAATTCGCAAAAGATCGCGAGCAGGTTGTGAAACGTGCGCGCGAAGCAGGCGTCACCGGCCTGTTAATTACCGGCACCAACGCGCTGGAAAGCCAGCAGGCGCGTCAGCTGGCGGCATTACATGCCGGCTTTTGCTGGTCGACGGCGGGCGTCCATCCGCACCATGCCAGTGAATGGTCGGCGGAAACGGCGAATACGTTACGCCGTCTGGCGGAAAGCGAGCAAGTGGTGGCGATTGGCGAATGCGGCCTGGATTTCAATCGCAATCTCTCTGCCCACGATCAGCAGGAATATGCTTTTGATGCGCAGCTCGCGTTGGCCGCAGAGTTGCAACTGCCGGTATTTCTGCATTGTCGTGAAGCGCACGATCGTTTTGTGGCAGTACTGAAGCCGTGGCTGCCAAAACTTGTTGGTGCGGTGGTGCATTGCTTTACCGGTACGCGTGAGGAGCTGCAAGCGTGTCTGGCGCTGGGATTATCGGTGGGGATTACCGGTTGGGTGTGCGACGAACGTCGCGGTATGGAACTGCGTGAATTGCTGCCGCTGATTCCCGCTGAGCGCCTGTTACTGGAAACCGATGCGCCATATTTACTGCCGCGCGATATGCACCCGCGTCCCACTTCGCGCCGCAATGAGCCGTGCTTCCTGCCGCATATTGTGCAGCAAGTGGCGAACTGGCGTGGTGAAGAGGCAGAAGCGCTGGGTGCGCAGGTCAATCTTAATGCGCGTCAGCTGTTTAAACTGGCTTAGAGTTTACGGAACTGCTTGTTATCGACGCTACGCATCACCTGTTTGTTCAGCATGTTGAGCAGCAGAACGGAGCGCGTTTCACCATCTGGCTCGGCAAAAATCGCGCGGAGTCCTTCGAAGGTGCCATCGGTGATGATCACTTCATCACCGCTCTGCGGGGTTTCCGGATCGAGAACGATCTGCGGCGCGTCGGTTTGCAGGGCTTCGATCACATCATGCGAAACGGTGGCCGGCATAGTGCCAAAGCGCACGAAGTGGCTGACGCCGCGCGTGCTGCTGATGGTGGTGGTGTGAATCGCTTCGGGATCGAACTCGATAAACAGATAATTAGGGAACAGCGGCTCACTCACGGTGGTGCGTTTACCGCGCACAATCTTCTCCAAAGCGATCATTGGGCTGAGGCAATTCACCTCTTGCCGCTCAAGATGCTCTTTCGCGCGCAATAGTTGTCCACGTTTGCAATAGAGTAAGTACCAGGATTCCATAACCGCTCCCAAATAATGGACGCTAAGAATATCAAATCAGTTGTCAGAGTTATAGCGCATCGGCGATGGGAAACAGGGTGTTGAAAACAATTTCACTACGATTTTTCCGATTGATGCGGCTTCTTAACGCTTTCTTGCAAGAAAATTGACGGCTGGCGACTATCTGTATCAGACTCCATCCCCATCTTTCGATTGAAAAGGAGTGGCTGATGGAACTGTTCCTGTTGAGTAACGGCAAAGTGGCTGACGATGCGCCGCTATTAAGTTACGCCCACCCGCAGCTGCACGCGATGATCGCTCAGCGCGGCATCACCTCGGCTGTGCTGGTGCCCTATGCGATTATTCGTGGCGATCATGCGCAGCGTGCGCAGGATTTATCCGCGTCACTAGGCATTGAAGTGCGCACCGTGCACGAGTTCGCATCGCCCGTTGCGGCGATTGATCAAGCCGAACTGATTCTGGTGAGCGGCGGAAATACCTGGTTCCTCAATCAAATGCTGCATGAGCACGGCCTGATCGTCGCCATCCAACGCGCGGTACGCGAGCGTGATGTGCCGTATGTTGGCTGGAGCGCCGGTTGCAATGTGGCAACGCCTTCAATCCGCACCACCAATGACATGCCGGTACGCAGCAGCGTGGTGTTGCCTGCGCTTGGCTTGTTTCCGGTGCAGATCAACCCGCACTATCTTGATGCGCACGTCAGCGGCCACATGGGCGAAACGCGCGATGAACGTCTGGCCGAGTTCTGTGCTGTTAATCCTCATGAGTCGGTGATTGCACTGCGCGAAGCCAGCTTCCTGCACGTGAGCGAGAATCGCCTGCGCTATTACAGCGCGCGCGGCGAAGACTTCAAAGTGTTCCGCCACGGCGAGCCGATTGCTGCTTATCACGATGTACTGGCGATTCAGTCGCTGGTGCCATTTTCATGTCAGCCAGCCTGACGCAAAACCTCAACATGTCAGCGTAAAACGCCCCTATAATAGCGCTTCACTCTGGCCGGAAAGCTAAAGCCGCATGAAATATCAGGATTTACGAGACTTCCTCGCGTTGCTGGAACAGCGTGGCGAGTTAAAGCGCATCACTCAGGAGATTGATCCTGAGTTAGAAATGACGGAAATTGCCGATCGCACGCTGCGTGCCGGCGGCCCAGCGCTACTGTTCGAAAACCCGAAAGGGTACGACATGCCGGTGCTGTGTAATCTGTTTGGCACACCGAAGCGCGTTGCGATGGGCATGGGCCAGGAAGAGGTCAGTGCGCTGCGTGAAGTCGGTAAGCTGCTGGCGTTCCTGAAAGAGCCGGAACCGCCGAAAGGCTTCCGCGATCTGTTCGATAAAATGCCGCAGTTCAAGCAAGTGCTGAACATGCCCACCAAGCGTCTGCGCAATGCGCCATGCCAGGAAGAGATTTTCAGCGGTGATGAGGTCGACCTGTCTCGCATCCCGGTGATGAAATGCTGGCCGGGCGATGCTGCGCCGCTGATTACGTGGGGATTAACCGTCACACGCGGCCCGCATAAAGAGCGGCAAAACCTTGGGATCTATCGCCAGCAGGTGATCGGCAAAAACCGCGTGATTATGCGTTGGCTGTCGCATCGCGGCGGCGCACTTGATTTCCAGGAGTGGTGCAAGGCACATCCGGGCGAACGTTTCCCGGTATCGGTGGCGCTCGGTGCCGATCCTGCCACCATTCTCGGCGCGGTGACGCCGGTGCCAGATACGCTGTCCGAATACGCCTTTGCCGGTTTGCTACGCGGCAACAAAACTGAAGTAGTGAAGTGCGTTTCAAATGAACTCGAAGTACCCGCCAGCGCGGAAATCGTGCTGGAAGGTTACATTGAGCCAGGTGATTTGGCGCCGGAAGGTCCGTACGGCGACCACACAGGCTACTACAATGAAGTAGACAGCTTCCCGGTGTTTACCGTGACGCACGTAACGCAACGTCGCAATCCGATTTATCATTCAACCTACACCGGACGTCCACCGGATGAACCGGCGGTGTTGGGCGTAGCGCTGAATGAAGTGCTGGTGCCGATTTTGATCAAGCAGTTCCCGGAGATTGTCGATTTCTATCTGCCGCCCGAAGGCTGCTCCTATCGCCTGGCGGTCGTCACGATCAAGAAACAGTATGCCGGCCATGCCAAGCGCGTGATGTTCGGCGTGTGGTCATTCCTGCGCCAGTTCATGTACACCAAGTTTGTGATTGTGTGCGATGACGACGTCAACGCGCGCGACTGGAATGATGTGATTTGGGCGATTACCACGCGCATGGATCCGGCGCGCGATACGGTGCTGGTTGAGAACACGCCAATCGATTATCTCGACTTCGCCTCGCCGGTTTCTGGCTTAGGTTCGAAGATGGGACTTGATGCCACTAATAAGTGGCCAGGCGAAACCACGCGCGAGTGGGGCACGCCGATTGTTAAAGATCCGGCGGTGACTGCGCGCATTGACGCCATTTGGGATGAGTTAGCTATCTTTGCCGAGCCGCCGCAGCGCTAAAGGCGGCAGACCAATTTGACCCGAAGAAAAAGGGAACGCATGACAACGTTAAGCTGCAAAGTGACTTCGGTTGAAGCGATTACGGATACGGTTTATCGCGTCCGTTTAATTCCGGCTGCGGATTTTAACTTCCGCGCAGGACAGTATTTGATGGTGGTGATGGATGAACGCGACAAGCGTCCCTTCTCACTGGCGTCCACGCCGATGGAAAAGGACATCATTGAACTGCACATCGGCGCATCGGATCTCAATCTCTATGCAATGGCCGTGATGGATCGCATCAAGAACGACCGCCAGATTACGGTTGATATGCCGCATGGTGATGCCTGGCTGCGCGAAGAGAGCGATCGTCCTATCATTCTGATTGCGGGCGGCACCGGATTCTCCTACGCGCGTTCTATTCTGTTGACCGCGCTGGCACAGAAACCCGATCGCGAGATTGCAATTTACTGGGGCGGCCGTGAATTGATGCATCTGTACGATCTGGACGAGTTGAATGCGCTGGCCGTGAAGCATCCAAACCTGAAAGTGATTCCGGTGGTGGAACAGCCGGCGGATGACTGGACCGGACGCAGCGGCACAGTGCTGACGGCGGTGATGCAGGATTTCGCGTCACTGAGCGAGCACGATATCTACATTGCCGGTCGTTTTGAGATGGCGAAGATTGCGCGTGAGCGCTTCTGTGCCGAGCGTGGTGCGCTGGAAGCGCAGATGTACGGCGATGCGTTTGCGTTTATTTGATGATCAACAGAACGCGATAATTTGCGCATATCCCGTTCAATAAACGTAGGGTCGCCATTCATGGCGACCGATGTATTGCGCAAAAAAGCCCGCCCCTTCGGGCGGGAACACGTGCAACATTAACGTATTAAACCCGTTCGAACACCGTGGCGATGCCCTGGCCTAAGCCAATACACATGGTTGCCAGGCCAAATTGCGCATCGCGACGCTCCATCAGATTTAGTAGCGTGGTACTGATACGCGCGCCGGAACATCCCAGCGGATGACCGAGCGCAATCGCGCCGCCATGCAAATTTACTTTCTCATCCAGCTGCGCCAGCAAACCCATGTCCTTAATGCATGGCAGCGCCTGCGCGGCAAAAGCCTCGTTGAACTCGAATAGGTCAATATCCTGTACGCTGAGTCCGGCGCGTTTTAGCGCCAGTTTGCTAGCAGGAACCGGGCCATAACCCATGATGGACGGATCGCAGCCCACCACCGCCATGCTGCGAATGCGCGCACGCGGCGTCAGGCCGAGCTCACGCGCGCGACTTTCGCTCATGATCAGCATCGCGGCTGCGCCGTCGGAGAGCGCGGAGGAACTGCCTGCGGTCACGGTGCCGTTAACCGGATCGAATGCCGGGCGCAGCGCGGCCAATCCTTCGAGGCTGGTCTCTTCGCGAATCACTTCATCGCTATCAAAACGTTTCAACACGCCATCGGCGTCGTGGCCATAGGTCGCCACAATCTCACGCTTAAAGTCACCGCGTTGGGTAGCCGCCCAGGCGCGCTGGTGTGAACGCAGCGCAAAAGCATCCTGCTGCTCACGTGTAATGTGATGCATGCGGGCCAACATCTCAGCGGTTAAGCCCATCATGCCCGCCGCTTTCGCCACCGTGCGGCCCAGGCCAGGATGGAAATCCACGCCGTGACTCATCGGCACGTGGCCCATATGTTCTACGCCGCCGATTAGACAGCTATGCGCGTCGCCAACCATAATGGCGCGCGCCGCATCGTGCAGCGCCTGCATCGAGGAACCGCAAAGACGGTTGACGGTGCTGGCAGGCACGCGATGCGGAATCTCCGCCAGCAGCGCGGCGTTACGTGCAATGTTGAAGCCTTGCTCCAGCGTCTGCTGCACGCAGCCCCAGATAATGTCATCCAGTGTGGCGGGATCGACCATCGGGTTGCGGCTCAGCAATTCGCGCATCAAATGCGCCGACAGATCTTCCGCGCGAACCTGACGAAACGCGCCACCTTTGGAGCGGCCCATTGGCGTGCGTACCGCATCAACAATGACTACTTTTTCCATTTTCATTACCTCAGGCACTTTGCAGCGCCGCTTCGTCAATCGGTTGCACCGCGGGATACCAGCTCTGATGCTGATGAGCTTTTTGCAACAGCAGCGCCGGCAGCGCATACAGCGGGCCCAGCGCGGTATAACGTTTGGCCTGATCGACCACGTTGCTATTGCCCAGCGTATCCATGTAGCGGAACGCGCCGCCGCGGAACGGCGGGAAGCCTAAACCGTACACCAGCGCCATATCAGCTTCGGCCGGTGAAGCAATGATCTTCTCTTCGAGGCAGCGCACCACTTCGTTGAGCATCGGCAGCATCATGCGGTTGGCGATCTCTTCATCGCTGAATACGCGCTTCGGCTGGCAAATAGGCTCCAGCAAGGCATCGACAGCCGCATCGGCTTTCTTCTGCGCTTTGCCTTTTTTGTCCTGTTCCCAGCGGTAAAAGCCCTGGCCGTTTTTCTGACCATAACGTTTGGCTTCGAACAGCACGTCGATAGCGTCGCGATAATCTTTCTGCATGCGCGATGGGAAGCCATGCGCCATCACCTGTTGGGCGTGATGTGCGGTATCAATGCCCACCACATCCAGCAGCCAGGCAGGACCCATCGGCCAGCCGAACTGTTTTTCCATCACTTTATCGACCTGGCGGAAGTCCGCGCCGTCGCGCAATAGCAAACTAAATGCGGCGAAGTAGGGGAACAGCACGCGATTGACAAAGAAGCCGGGGCAGTCATTCACCACAATCGGCGTTTTGCCCATTTTGCTTGCCCAGGCCACCACTTTACTGATGGTGGATTCCGAGGTTTGTTCACCGCGAATCACCTCGACCAGCGGCATTCTTGGTACCGGATTGAAGAAATGCATGCCGCAGAAGTTTTCTGGGCGCTTTAAGGCTTTCGCCAGCTGGCTGATCGGAATAGTTGAGGTGTTAGAGGCGAGAATGGCGTCCTCGCGCAGATGCTGCTCGGTTTCGGCCAGCACTTTGGCTTTGATCTGTGGATTCTCCACCACCGCTTCAACCACCACATCGGGGCGGTCGAATCCGGCGTAATCCAGCGTCGGCTGAATGGTGGTGAGGACGCTGGCCAGCTTCGCGCCGTCAATTTTGCCGCGCTCAAGCTGTTTGTTCAGCAGCTTACTGGCTTCGGTCATGCCCAGCGTTAACGCCTGTGGATTAATATCTTTCATCATCACCGGCACGCCTTTCCATGCCGATTGATAGGCAATGCCGCCGCCCATAATGCCTGCGCCCAATACGGCGGCTTGCTGCGGTGCACCGGTTGCGCTGCTGTGCTTCTTCGCCAGGCCTTTGACGTATTGATCGTTCAGGAAGATACCGACCAGCGCGCGTGCCACATCACTTTGGGCCAACGGCACAAACGCGGCGGTTTCCAGCTTCAGCGCATCATCACGTCCGAGGCTGGCGGCGGCTTCAATGGTTTTCACAGCGGTAATGGGTGCCGGATAGTGTTTGCCCGCAGTTTGCAGCACCATGCTTTTGGCGATGGTGAAGCTCATGGCGGCTTCAATCGGGCTGAGTTTCAGCGGCGCCAGCTTCGGCGCACGACGCGCCTGCCAGTTGCCCTGCACGATGGCGTCCTGCAAGACGCTTAGCGCCGCTGCGCGTAATTTGTCGCTGCTGACAACGGCATCGACCAAACCGAGTTTCAGCGCGCTATTGCCATCCACATCTTTGCCCGCCGCGATAATCTCCATCGCGCTATCGGCCCCAAGCAGACGCGGCAAACGTACGCTGCCGCCAAAGCCCGGCATGATGCCTAATTTGGTTTCCGGCAGGCCGATGCGCGCGGTTGGCGTGGCAATGCGGAAATCGGTGGCGAGCACGCATTCGCAGCCGCCGCCTAACGCATAGCCATCGATGGCGGCCATGGTTGGCACCGGCAAATCTTCTAAACGATTGAAGATGCTGTTGGCAAACGCCAGCCACTGGCTCAACTTCTCTTCTGGCGCATCAAACAGCGACAGGAATTCGGTGATATCGGCACCGACAATAAATGCCGGTTTGGCCGACGAGAGCAGCAAACCGCGCAGAGCCGGTTGTTGTTCCAGCACGCTCAACGCTTCGCCTAACGAAGCAACGGTTTTGGTATCAAGTTTGTTCACCGAGCCGGGCGCATCGAATATGAGCTCCGCGATGCCATCGTCAAGCCAGTGAACTGAAAGGGTATCGCCTTGGTAGAGCATGTTCATCTCCTGAAACCGCGAAAGTTGATCTGGTCATACCAGATGGTTTGGAGTGTGAGTGTGATGTTAATTTTTTGCAAACGAGAGTTTGATTATTTGATACGGCGATCACAGCGCGCGCAGCACGGCATCGCTAACACGGCTGTGCTACACTGCGGCCACTTTCGCGACATTGGAGACAAGTCCATGGATTCACTGAAAACCCTGTATCACGCGCACATCAATACGCTGCAGCAGCGAGCGCAGCAGGTGCTGGCTCGCTTTAAGCTTGATGCCATGCTGATTCATTCCGGCGAGTTGCTGACCGTTTTTCTCGACGATCACGACTATCCGTTTAAGGTGAATCCCCAGTTTAAATCGTGGGTACCGGTGACGCAGGTGCCAAACTGCTGGTTATGGATCGATGGCGTGAATAAACCCAAGCTGTGGTTCTATTCGCCAGTGGATTACTGGCACAACGTTGAGCCGCTACCCAATAGTTTTTGGACCAACGATGTCGACGTGATTGGCCTGAAGAGTGCCGATGAGATCGTGCAGTTGCTGCCTGCACAGCGCGAAAACGTGGCCTATATCGGTCCGGTGCCGTCACGCGCTGCCCAGCTCGGTATTAACAGCGAGCAGGTGAACCCGCAAGGCGTGATCGATTTCCTGCATTATCATCGCAGTATCAAAACCGAGTACGAACTGGCGTGTATGCGTGAAGCGCAGAAGCTGGCGGTGGCGGGGCATCGCGCTGCCAAAGAGGCGTTCTTCTCTGGCATGAGCGAGTTCGATATTAATATTGCGTATCTCACCGCAACCGGTCATCGCGATACCGATGTGCCTTACGGCAATATCATCGCGCTCAATGAGCATGCTGCGGTGCTGCACTACACCAGGTTGGATCATCAACCACCGGCTAAACGCCACAGCTTCCTGATTGACGCCGGGGCGGAATATCTGGGTTATGCCGCTGACCTGACGCGCAGCTATGCAGCGCAGAGCAAATCGCGCTATGCCGAAATGGTTGCAGCGATGAACAAGGAAGAGCTGGCGCTGATCGCCACCTTGAAAGCCGGCGTGCGCTATACCGATTATCATCTGCAGATGCATCAGCGCATTGCGCGCCTGCTGCTGAAATTCGAGCTGGTTAAAGGGCTGACTGAAGAGACGCTGGTGGCGGAAGATTTAACCGGCCCGTTTATGCCGCACGGCCTGGGACATCCGCTCGGCTTGCAGGTGCACGACGTAGCGGGCTTTATGCAAGACGACAACGGCACACATCTCGCTGCACCGTCGCAGTATCCGTACTTGCGTTGTACTCGCGTGCTGGAACCTGGCATGGTGCTGACTATCGAACCGGGCTTCTATATTATCGATTCGCTGCTGGCGAAGCTGCGCGGCGGCAAGTTCAGCCAATACTTTGACTGGGCGGCAATCGATGCATTAAAACCGTACGGCGGCATTCGTATCGAGGATAACGTAGTGATCCACGCTAATCGTATTGAAAACATGACGCGCGATCTGCACCTTGCCTGATGGATGCTTACGACATTCCCGCTGAGGCCGTGAGTCTCAGCGAGGAAACCATCAAGAAAAGCCGCTTCATTACTTTGCTGGCGCACACGGCGGGCGTGGAAGCGGCGCGCGCGTTTGTGCAGCAGATGAAGCAAGAACATCCCACTGCGCGGCATCACTGCTGGGCGTGGGTGGCGGGTGCGCCGGATGATTCGCAGCAGTTGGGTTTCTCCGATGATGGCGAACCTTCTGGCACCGCGGGTAAACCGATGCTGGCCCAGCTGATGGGCAGCGGCGTCGGTGAGATTACCGCGGTGGTGGTGCGTTATTATGGCGGCATCATGCTTGGCACCGGCGGATTGGTAAAAGCTTATGGTGGCGGTGTACAACAAGGGCTGAAGCAACTGGCGCGTCTTCGTAAAGTGCCGATGGAATCTTTTACCCTGCACTGTGATTACGCCCAACTCAGCGATATCGAGCGCCTGCTGCAACGTTTTGACGGCATTATAGAAGAGAGCCATTATCAGGATCGCATTGCGCTGCGTTTAGCGTTGCCACATGCACAGATTGATGGCTTTCGCCAAAACCTCTCTGATTACAGCCGGGGCGCGCTGACGCTCATCCCGCTGACAAACTAAAAGCTTCTGTTTAAAGGAAACGGCTGAATGCATTTTCGCGCCATTACCCGCATCGTGGGCCTGCTGGTGATTCTGTTCTCGGTGACCATGATCTTACCGGGCCTCGTCGCCTTAATTTACCGGGATGGTGCCGGGCGCGCGTTCAGTCAGACCTTTATGATGGCGATCGTCATCGGTTCACTGCTGTGGTGGCCTAACCGCAAGCAGAAAAGTGAACTCAAACCGCGTGAAGGTTTCTTGATTGTGGTGCTGTTCTGGACCGTGCTGGGCAGCGTGGGTGCGATGCCGTTTATCTTTGCTGAGCAGCCACATCTTTCAATTACCGATGCGTTCTTTGAATCCTTCTCCGGTCTTACAACCACTGGCGCCACCACGCTGGTGGGGCTGGATACGTTGCCAAAAGCGATTCTATTCTATCGTCAGATGCTGCAGTGGCTTGGCGGGATGGGGATCATTGTGTTGGCGGTGGCGATTCTGCCGATTCTTGGCGTCGGGGGTATGCAGCTCTATCGCGCCGAAATGCCGGGACCATTGAAAGATAACAAGATGCGCCCGCGCATCGCGGAAACAGCGAAAACGCTGTGGCTGATCTATGTCTTGCTCACTGTGGCGTGCGCCGTGGCGCTGTGGTTGGCGGGCATGCCGATGTTCGATGCTATCGGTCATAGCTTTTCAACCATCGCGATTGGCGGGTTCTCAACCCATGATGCCAGCATTGGCTACTTTAACAGTCCAACCATCAATACCATCATTGCGGTATTTCTACTGATTTCGGGTTGTAACTACGGCCTGCACTTCTCTTTATTGAGTGGTCGCAACCTGAAAGTGTATTGGCGCGATCCCGAATTCCGTATGTTTATTGGTGTACAACTGACGTTGGTGCTGATCTGTACCATCGTGTTGTGGTTCCATAATGTGTACGCCAGCGGCTGGCAAACGTTAAATCAGGCGTTTTTCCAGGTGGTATCGATGGCAACCACGGCGGGTTTCACTACAGACAGCATTGCGCGTTGGCCACTGTTTCTGCCGGTGTTGCTGCTCTGCTCGGCCTTTATCGGCGGGATGGCCGGCTCAACTGGCGGTGGTTTGAAGGTGATCCGTATTCTGTTGCTGTTTAAGCAGGGCTCGCGTGAACTGAAACGTTTGGTGCACCCGAATGCTGTCTACACCATCAAACTAGGTAACCGCGCGCTACCGGAACGTATCCTTGAAGCGGTGTGGGGGTTCTTCTCAGCTTATGCGCTGGTGTTCCTGCTCAGTATGCTGGCCATCATCGCGACTGGCGTCGATGATTTCTCTGCTTTTGCTGCCGTGGCCGCGACCCTGAATAACCTCGGGCCCGGATTGGGTGTGGTAGCCGATAACTTCACTTCAATGAATGATGTGGCGAAGTGGATTTTGATTTTGACCATGCTGTTTGGACGCCTTGAAGTGTTCACGCTGCTGGTGCTGTTTACGCCGACCTTCTGGCGCGAATAATAAAATAGGATTGAATAATGAAAGCGTTGATTCTGTATTCCAGCCGCGATGGGCAAACCCGTGACATTGCCGCGCGCATTGCGCAGACGTTAGTGCCGCATCAGCTGTGCGACGTGATCGATTTGCTTGAGGCGCAAAAAGTTGATTGGTTGCAGTATGATCGCGTGCTGATTGGGGCATCAATTCGCTACGGTCATTTTCATCCAGCATTGCTGAAGTTCGTAACGCAGCACAAGGCGCCGCTGCAACAGCGCGTAAGTGGTTTCTTTAGTGTTAACCTGACGGCGCGTAAAGCGGATAAGTGCACACCAGAAACCAATGCATATACACGCAAGTTTCTGGAGCAATCACCCTGGCAACCAGATTGCTGTGCGGTTTTCGCCGGTGCACTGCGTTATCCTCGTTATCGCTGGTTCGATCGCGTCATGATTCAGTTCATTATGCGAATGACTGGCGGCGAAACCGATACATCGAAAGAAGTGGAATACACTGACTGGAATAAAGTGGTGCTTTTTGCTCAGGATTTTGCGCAGTTACCAGGCAAATCGTTGTGAAATACAGCGTTGTGGTGAAATTTAGGCCGAACGATTATTTATTTGCAATAAACCCTTGTCAGCTCCGAATAACTCCCTATAATGCGCCACCACTGAGACGGCAAAGCGGCAACGCAGACGGCTCAGCAGGGAGTGAAGAAATTCACCCCGCCGGATGAAAACGCTGAAAAAAGTGTTTGACTCCGAAGGAGGAAAGCGTAATATACGCCACCTCGCGACAGACGGTTAACCCGCTGCTCGCAACGCTCTTTAACAATTTATCAGACAATCTGTGTGGGCACTCGCAGGATTGATATCAGCGTCTCCGGACGCAAAAAATATCAAGTCTCACGAGTGAACACATAATGAAATTCATTATGACGTTTTACAGATGAGCATCGCTGCACTCGTTGCAGCAAATCAAACTTAAATTGAAGAGTTTGATCATGGCTCAGATTGAACGCTGGCGGCAGGCCTAACACATGCAAGTCGAACGGTAGCACAGAGGAGCTTGCTCCTTGGGTGACGAGTGGCGGACGGGTGAGTAATGTCTGGGAAACTGCCCGATGGAGGGGGATAACTACTGGAAACGGTAGCTAATACCGCATAACGTCGCAAGACCAAAGTGGGGGACCTTCGGGCCTCACACCATCGGATGTGCCCAGATGGGATTAGCTAGTAGGTGGGGTAATGGCTCACCTAGGCGACGATCCCTAGCTGGTCTGAGAGGATGACCAGCCACACTGGAACTGAGACACGGTCCAGACTCCTACGGGAGGCAGCAGTGGGGAATATTGCACAATGGGCGCAAGCCTGATGCAGCCATGCCGCGTGTATGAAGAAGGCCTTCGGGTTGTAAAGTACTTTCAGCGGGGAGGAAGGCGGTGAGGTTAATAACCTTACCGATTGACGTTACCCGCAGAAGAAGCACCGGCTAACTCCGTGCCAGCAGCCGCGGTAATACGGAGGGTGCAAGCGTTAATCGGAATTACTGGGCGTAAAGCGCACGCAGGCGGTCTGTCAAGTCGGATGTGAAATCCCCGGGCTTAACCTGGGAACTGCATTCGAAACTGGCAGGCTAGAGTCTTGTAGAGGGGGGTAGAATTCCAGGTGTAGCGGTGAAATGCGTAGAGATCTGGAGGAATACCGGTGGCGAAGGCGGCCCCCTGGACAAAGACTGACGCTCAGGTGCGAAAGCGTGGGGAGCAAACAGGATTAGATACCCTGGTAGTCCACGCCGTAAACGATGTCGACTTGGAGGTTGTTCCCTTGAGGAGTGGCTTCCGGAGCTAACGCGTTAAGTCGACCGCCTGGGGAGTACGGCCGCAAGGTTAAAACTCAAATGAATTGACGGGGGCCCGCACAAGCGGTGGAGCATGTGGTTTAATTCGATGCAACGCGAAGAACCTTACCTACTCTTGACATCCAGAGAACTTAGCAGAGATGCTTTGGTGCCTTCGGGAACTCTGAGACAGGTGCTGCATGGCTGTCGTCAGCTCGTGTTGTGAAATGTTGGGTTAAGTCCCGCAACGAGCGCAACCCTTATCCTTTGTTGCCAGCGGGTTATGCCGGGAACTCAAAGGAGACTGCCAGTGATAAACTGGAGGAAGGTGGGGATGACGTCAAGTCATCATGGCCCTTACGAGTAGGGCTACACACGTGCTACAATGGCGCATACAAAGAGAAGCGACCTCGCGAGAGCAAGCGGACCTCATAAAGTGCGTCGTAGTCCGGATCGGAGTCTGCAACTCGACTCCGTGAAGTCGGAATCGCTAGTAATCGTAGATCAGAATGCTACGGTGAATACGTTCCCGGGCCTTGTACACACCGCCCGTCACACCATGGGAGTGGGTTGCAAAAGAAGTAGGTAGCTTAACCTTCGGGAGGGCGCTTACCACTTTGTGATTCATGACTGGGGTGAAGTCGTAACAAGGTAACCGTAGGGGAACCTGCGGTTGGATCACCTCCTTACCTGAAGATACCTTCCCGCGTAGTGCTCACACAGATTGTCTGATAGAAAGTAATGAGCAAGACGGCTGCGAAGTCGTGACACATCGTGTCCCCTTCGTCTAGCGGTTAGGACTCCGCCCTTTCACGGCGGCAACAGGGGTTCGAATCCCCTAGGGGACGCCACTTGCTTGGTGACAGGTGAAAGGTGTCTCCACGAAGTATCTCAAAACTGACGTAACCGTCATGTTTGAGATATTGCTCTTTAACAATCCGGAACAAGCTGAAAATTGAAACGACGTGTTGGTTCATTTCTCCGTAATAAGAAATGAATAACGACATGTTCGAGTCTCTCAATGCCTGCAGTCCCAAGCGTTGCAAAACGCCTGTGGGTTGTGAGGTTAAGCGACTAAGCGTACACGGTGGATGCCCTGGCAGTCAGAGGCGATGAAGGACGTGCTAATCTGCGTAAAGCGTCGGTAAGGTGATATGAACCGCTACAGCCGACGATGTCCGAATGGGGAAACCCGGTGCACTCAGTGCATCATCGCAACATGAATACATAGTGTTGCGAGGCGAACCTGGGGAACTGAAACATCTAAGTACCCAGAGGAAAAGAAATCAACCGAGATTCCCCCAGTAGCGGCGAGCGAACGGGGAACAGCCCAGAACCTGAATCAGTTTGTGCGTTAGTGGAAGCGTCTGGAAAGTCGCGCGATACCGGGTGATAGCCCCGTACACGAAAGTGCACATTCTGTGAGTTCGAAGAGTAGGGCGGGACACGTGGTATCCTGTCTGAATATGGGGGGACCATCCTCCAAGGCTAAATACTCCTGACTGACCGATAGTGAACCAGTACCGTGAGGGAAAGGCGAAAAGAACCCCGGCGAGGGGAGTGAAACAGAACCTGAAACCGTGTACGTACAAGCAGTGGGAGCCTTCTTTATGGGGGTGACTGCGTACCTTTTGTATAATGGGTCAGCGACTTATATTCTGTAGCAAGGTTAACCGTATAGGGGAGCCGCAGGGAAACCGAGTCTTAACTGGGCGTTAAGTTGCAGGGTATAGACCCGAAACCCGGTGATCTAGCCATGGGCAGGTTGAAGGTTGGGTAACACTAACTGGAGGACCGAACCGACTAATGTTGAAAAATTAGCGGATGACTTGTGGCTGGGGGTGAAAGGCCAATCAAACCGGGAGATAGCTGGTTCTCCCCGAAAGCTATTTAGGTAGCGCCTCGTGAACTCATCTTCGGGGGTAGAGCACTGTTTCGGCTAGGGGGCCATCCCGGCTTACCAACCCGATGCAAACTGCGAATACCGAAGAATGTTATCACGGGAGACACACGGCGGGTGCTAACGTCCGTCGTGAAGAGGGAAACAACCCAGACCGCCAGCTAAGGTCCCAAAGTCATGGTTAAGTGGGAAACGATGTGGGAAGGCACAGACAGCCAGGATGTTGGCTTAGAAGCAGCCATCATTTAAAGAAAGCGTAATAGCTCACTGGTCGAGTCGGCCTGCGCGGAAGATGTAACGGGGCTAAACCATGCACCGAAGCTGCGGCAGCGACGCGTATGCGTTGTTGGGTAGGGGAGCGTTCTGTAAGCCGTTGAAGGTGGCCTGTGAGGGCTGCTGGAGGTATCAGAAGTGCGAATGCTGACATAAGTAACGATAAAGCGGGTGAAAAGCCCGCTCGCCGGAAGACCAAGGGTTCCTGTTCAACGTTAATCGGAGCAGGGTGAGTCGACCCCTAAGGCGAGGCTGAAAAGCGTAGTCGATGGGAAGCAGGTTAATATTCCTGCACTTGGTGTTACTGCGAAGGGGGGACGGAGAAGGCTAGGTTATCCGGGCGACGGTTGTCCCGGTTTAAGCGTGTAGGCTGACATCTTTGGTAAATCCGGGGTGTCTTAAGGCTGAGGCGTGACGACGAGCCACCACGGTGGTGAAGTAACTGATGCCCTGCTTCCAGGAAAAGCCTCTAAGCTCCAGGTAACACGAAATCGTACCCCAAACCGACACAGGTGGTCAGGTAGAGAATACCAAGGCGCTTGAGAGAACTCGGGTGAAGGAACTAGGCAAAATGGTGCCGTAACTTCGGGAGAAGGCACGCTGGCGCGTAGGTGGAGGGACTTGCTCCCCGAGCCGAAGCCAGTCGAAGATACCAGCTGGCTGCAACTGTTTATTAAAAACACAGCACTGTGCAAACACGAAAGTGGACGTATACGGTGTGACGCCTGCCCGGTGCCGGAAGGTTAATTGATGGGGTTATCCGCAAGGAGAAGCTCTTGATCGAAGCCCCGGTAAACGGCGGCCGTAACTATAACGGTCCTAAGGTAGCGAAATTCCTTGTCGGGTAAGTTCCGACCTGCACGAATGGCGTAATGATGGCCAGGCTGTCTCCACCCGAGACTCAGTGAAATTGAAATCGCTGTGAAGATGCAGTGTACCCGCGGCAAGACGGAAAGACCCCGTGAACCTTTACTATAGCTTGACACTGAACATTGAGCCTTGATGTGTAGGATAGGTGGGAGGCTTTGAAGCGTGGACGCCAGTCTGCGTGGAGCCAACCTTGAAATACCACCCTTTAATGTTTGATGTTCTAACGTAGGCCCGTAATCCGGGCTGCGGACAGTGTCTGGTGGGTAGTTTGACTGGGGCGGTCTCCTCCCAAAGAGTAACGGAGGAGCACGAAGGTTGGCTAATCCTGGTCGGACATCAGGAGGTTAGTGCAATGGCATAAGCCAGCTTGACTGCGAGAGTGACGGCTCGAGCAGGTGCGAAAGCAGGTCATAGTGATCCGGTGGTTCTGAATGGAAGGGCCATCGCTCAACGGATAAAAGGTACTCCGGGGATAACAGGCTGATACCGCCCAAGAGTTCATATCGACGGCGGTGTTTGGCACCTCGATGTCGGCTCATCACATCCTGGGGCTGAAGTAGGTCCCAAGGGTACGGCTGTTCGCCGTTTAAAGTGGTACGCGAGCTGGGTTTAGAACGTCGTGAGACAGTTCGGTCCCTATCTGCCGTGGGCGCTGGAGAATTGAGGGGGGTTGCTCCTAGTACGAGAGGACCGGAGTGAACGCACCACTGGTGTTCGGGTTGTCATGCCAATGGCATTGCCCGGTAGCTAAGTGCGGAAAAGATAAGTGCTGAAAGCATCTAAGCACGAAACTTGCCCCGAGATGAGTTCTCCCTGACTCCTTGAGAGTCCTGAAGGGACGTTGAAGACTACGACGTTGATAGGCCGGATGTGTAAGCGCAGCGATGCGTTGAGCTAACCGGTACTAATGACCCGTGAGGCTTAACCTTACAACGCCAGAGGCGTTTTGGTCTGAGAGACCTGAAATTTTCAGCTTGTTTTACCGGATAGATTTGCGCGGCCCGCGAGGGCGGCGTGAGCAAAAGAATTTGCCTGGCGGCTTTAGCGCGGTGGTCCCACCTGACCCCATGCCGAACTCAGAAGTGAAACGCCGTAGCGCCGATGGTAGTGTGGGGTCTCCCCATGCGAGAGTAGGGAACTGCCAGGCATCAATCAGGTGAAGAAGCCCCGGACGTAAGTTCGGGGCTTTTTTACGTCTGCAGATCGGCAATATCCCAACAAGAAATATGAAAACATCAAACTAGCAACCTGCCGATCAGGTAAACTACGGCCAGATTAATTAGTTAAGGCCGTGACATGTCCAGCCCCCAAACATCCTTAAAAACTTTCAACACCCTCGGTCTTAAGATCGATGCACATAAATTGATCATCGCAGAAAGTCCTGACGCTATTAGTGTTGCCTGGAAAGATACTCAGCAAACAAATCTTCCCTTTATTGTATTGGGTGAAGGGAGCAACGTGCTCTTTCTGGAGGATTTTAGCGGCACGGTAGTCGTAAATGCGATCAAAGGTATCGCTATTGAAGAGCATGATGAAGCATGGCACTTGCATGTTGGTGCCGGCGAGAATTGGCATGCTTTAGTTGAGCAGACCTTAAAGAAGGGTATTACAGGGTTGGAAAACCTGGCGCTGATTCCTGGTATGGCTGGCTCAGCACCGATTCAAAATATCGGTGCATATGGTGTGGAATTTAAAGATATCTGTCACTACGTTGAAGCTATACATCTTCCAACGCAAAACATTATTCGTTTGCACCGTGAAGAGTGCCAGTTTGGCTACCGCGATAGTATTTTCAAGCATGCAATGAAGAATGACTATGTCATCGTTGCAGTGGGATTACGTCTGGAAAAACAGTGGAAACCTGTTCTGACGTATGGCGATCTGACTAAATTAAACCCGGCTACAGTCTGTGCCTGGGATGTATTCAATGCTATTTGCCATATGCGCCAAAGCAAACTGCCCGATCCCAAAATTACAGGCAATGTGGGGAGCTTCTTCAAAAATCCGCTCATCACGGCTGAGCATGCATTCGCGCTAATTAAGCAGTGGCCATCAATTCCTCATTATTCACAGGCCAGTGGTGAAGTGAAATTAGCAGCTGGTTGGTTGATCGACCAATGTGGTCTTAAAGGCTTTCGTGTGGGCGGTGCCGCAGTTCATCGTCAACAGGCTTTAGTGCTGATTAATGAAGATCATGCCACTCCACAGGATATTGTTGATTTGGCGCATCAGGTTAGAAATAGAGTCGGTCAAAAATTTGATGTTTGGCTCGAGCCAGAAGTGCGCTTTATTGGCGCTCAAGGCGAGCGTAACGCCATTGAGGTGATTTCATGAAAGATAATGGCGTGCCATTAAAATTAGTGGCATTGATGTCAGATGGTGAATTTCATTCTGGTGAGCAACTAGGTGAAGCACTTGGCATGAGTCGTGCGGCCATCAATAAACATATACAGACTTTAAAAAGTTGGGGTCTGGATGTATATACGGTGACGGGTAAAGGCTATAGCTTGCCGGGGCCAATTCAGTTACTGGATGAAGAAGTCATTCTGTCTCACCTGCATCAGCCTAATCTGGCGGTTATACCAGTTATTGATTCCACCAACCAGTATTTGTTGGATCGGATGGATCAATTGCCTTCTGGCTACGCATGTATTGCGGAATATCAACAAGCTGGCCGTGGACGTCGTGGACGCAAGTGGTTTTCTCCATTTGGCTCCAACCTATATATGTCAATGTATTGGCGCCTGGAGCAGGGACCAGCAGCGGCGATGGGCCTGAGTCTGGTCATTGGTATCATTATGGCAGAAGTGATCCAGTCGTTAGGTGCAGCTGATGTACGTGTTAAATGGCCAAATGATCTCTATCTCAAAGATCGTAAACTCGCGGGTATATTGGTTGAGTTGACAGGTAAAACGGGCGATGCCGCTCAGATTGTCATTGGTGCTGGCGTCAATTTGCTGATGCGCTCTGAAGGCGCGACAGAGATTAATCAAGGTTGGATTAATCTCCAGGAAGCTGGCGTTGATATTGATCGCAACGAGTTGGCTGCGAAATTGATTAATAGCCTGCGTCAGGCTCTACCTATTTTTGAGCAAGATGGTTTAACCCCTTTTATTTCTCGATGGGAAGCCCTTGATAACTTCATTAATCGTCCAGTAAAACTACTTATTGGGGATCGTGAGGTATATGGTATTGCTCGTGGTATTGATAAGCAGGGAGGTTTATTACTGGAGCAGGATGGAGCCATTAAATCATGGGTCGGCGGCGAGATTTCACTGCGTCCAGACACCTGATACAGGTAGTCTCAAAAGAATAAAATGCCCAAAATATCGTATGGGCATTTTTATTAAAAAACTATTTTCTCAATCGTAAGCTTTGCACTGCATGATCTGCCGACTTGGTCATTATAAGACTGGCTCGTTCACGTGTAGGAAGAATATTTTCCTTTAAATTAAGCCAGTTAATCTCTTTCCATAGTCCACGCGCAATATTGAGTGCATCCTCTTCTGGCAACTGCGAGTAGTGATGGAAATAAGAGTCTGGATCGCTAAATGCGCCCTCGCGGAATTTTAAGAATCGACTTACATACCAGCTTTCGAGTAATGACTCTGGCGCATCAACGTAAATTGAAAAATCCACGAAATCTGACACAAATACATGATGAGGATCGTGAGGATAGTCCATGCCGCTTTGCAGCACATTCAATCCTTCCAAAATAAGAATATCGGGTTGTTGTACTACCTTATCGCCATCCGGAATAACATCGTAAATCAGATGAGAATAAACCGGCGCTGTAACCTGACTGGCACCCGATTTAAGATCGGAAACGAAGTTAACCAAGCGATGCATATCGTAAGATTGCGGGAACCCTTTTTTCTTCATCAAGCCGCGTTCTTTGAGCACTGCATTCGGATGTAAAAAACCATCAGTAGTGATCAGTTCTACTTTACGATGTTCAGGCCAGCGACTAAGGAGCGCCTGAAGCACACGAGCGGTGGTGCTTTTACCTACCGCAACGCTGCCTGCAATACTTATGATGTAGGGGATTTTCTGCCCGTTGGTGCCAAGAAATTGCTCGAGCACTGCCTGACGACGCAGATTAGAACTGATGTAAAAATTAAGCAGTCGCGATAGCGGCAGATAAATCTCGGCCACTTCTTCTAATGAAAGGTCTTCATTGATACCACGCAGACGTTCAATTTCACTTTCAGCCAGCGTCATTGGTACTGAATCGCGCAGTGCTGCCCATTGTTGACGATTAAACTGCAAATAGGGCGTAGTAAGAGGTATCGTTTTTTTACTCATAAGCATGCATCTGAGTGCAAATTAGGACTCATCAACACCTTGCTGCATTAGGCATACAACGATGTATCAAACTCAATTGCACTTCACAGGGGTAATTAACGAGAACAATGGGCTGGAGGGTAACACCAGTGTGACTTTAAAAAGAAGTAAAATGATAAACAGCAGCACGCTTTCGCAAGCGTGCCCGCATTTTTCTTGTCGGTCAGTAGCTTGTCGCTACATTTTCTGCTGGGCTGGTGCGCAGACGTTTATAATAAATCGCGCCGGGATGAGGATGCCCATTAGCGCATAACGCGTAATCAGGCAATTCTCCTAAGTAGTGGTAGCCATGCGATCGGTAAAAATTTTCTGCGGCCGAACCAGCAATGACGTCCAAATAAAGCAGTCCTCGCTGATAGCTATCAGCCTTATGCTCAAGCGTTTGTATTAATCTTCGCCCAATCCCTTCACGCTGAGCGCTAGAGTGTACGAGCAGCTGTAAAACTTCCGCGCGATTCTGTCCATCTGGGCGCTGACAAATATTGAGCTGCACACTTCCCACCACAACAGAGTCGATGATGGCGATCCATAATAGCAACTCATGGCGTGCCATTTGGTTGCGCAAGCTATGAAAATAGCGTTCAGCGTCCTGATACTGTTGCATCCCTTGTGAAGGTTGAAATGCCGATGTCATATTGTTTTTTACCGCGTCTATCATCAGTGCAGCCAAAGCCTGGCGGTAAAGAGGTAATGTTTCTGATGTTAGCTGAACAATATTCATGCGGCATCCTCAATGTTTGGTCACATTAAATAGATAAGCAAGAAGCGGGCCAGCAAAAAAAACACAGGGTGTTAGGATATTTTCGCAAAAAAATTTCCACGATTTGCACAGCAGAAAGGCAGCATGCTTCCAAAATGTGCATTGGAAATGAGGGTGGCACACAGAAGCTTACCCCTTCAGATGAAGTAAAAGTGCACGTATTTTGGGTGATTTTTCTGCAGGTGATGACTAATTTGCGAGGATTTGCACAAATAGTAAGCGATAGAACAAATTTGACGATTTTTTTGTTGCATCCTTCTTCGGGTCTTCCTAGAATGCGCTCCACTTGATGCCGGCTTAGCTCAGTTGGTAGAGCAACTGACTTGTAATCAGTAGGTCACCAGTTCGATTCCGGTAGCCGGCACCATCAAGTAGGTGGGATTCCCGAGCGGCCAAAGGGAGCAGACTGTAAATCTGCCGTCACAGACTTCGAAGGTTCGAATCCTTCTCCCACCACCATCTCAACCTCCTGGTTGGGCGTCAGATAAAGTCTTTATCTGATGGGTGAGTTCTTCATCTCTCACCTTCGAATTTCAGATTGCGCATTAGCGTAATCAAAGTTGGTCAGAAACTCTGACCGGCTCGAATAATAGAAGGTCTTCTTTTATTATTCATAAGCTACAGAAAGAACAGGTAGCCGAGTTCCAGGATGCGGGCATCGTATAATGGCTATTACCTCAGCCTTCCAAGCTGATGATGCGGGTTCGATTCCCGCTGCCCGCTCCAGATGTGCTGATATGGCTCAGTTGGTAGAGCGCACCCTTGGTAAGGGTGAGGTCCCCAGTTCGACTCTGGGTATCAGCACCACTTCCTTTATCTCTCTCCTGATTCTCTCTCTGTAAACCAAACAGTCAGGTTTTGCCTGGTTGATATGACGATATCTTCGATATATCCGTGTCTTAGAGGGACTAGCGATGGCTAAAGAGCAATTTCAGCGTAACAAACTGCACGTAAACGTGGGTACCATCGGTCACGTCGACCACGGTAAAACCACCCTGACTGCAGCAATCACTACCGTTCTGGCTAAAACCTACGGTGGTAAGGCAAGCAAATTCGACGAGATCGATAAGGCGCCAGAAGAGAAAGCACGTGGTATCACCATCAACACTTCTCACGTTGAATATGAAACCCCGACTCGCCACTATGCGCACGTTGACTGCCCAGGCCACGCCGACTATGTGAAAAACATGATCACCGGTGCTGCGCAGATGGACGGCGCGATCCTGGTTGTTGCTGCGACTGATGGCCCTATGCCTCAGACCCGTGAGCACATCCTGCTGGGTCGTCAGGTTGGTGTTCCTTACATCATCGTGTTCCTGAACAAGTGCGACATGGTTGATGATGAAGAGCTGCTGGAACTGGTTGAGATGGAAGTACGTGACCTGCTGTCAGCATATGACTTCCCAGGCGACGACACGCCAATCGTTCGTGGTTCTGCTCTGAAAGCGCTGGAAGGCGAAGCAGAGTGGGAAGCTAAGATCATTGAACTGGCTGAGCATCTGGATACCTACATCCCAGAGCCAGTACGTGCAATCGACCTGCCGTTCCTGCTGCCAATCGAAGACGTATTCTCAATCTCAGGCCGTGGTACTGTTGTTACCGGTCGTGTTGAGCGCGGTATCGTTAAAGTGGGCGACGAAGTTGAAATCGTTGGTATCAAGGCGACTGTTAAGTCTACCTGTACCGGCGTTGAAATGTTCCGCAAACTGCTGGACCAGGGTCAGGCAGGCGAGAACTGCGGCGTTCTGCTGCGTGGTATTAAGCGTGAAGATATCCAGCGTGGCCAGGTTCTGGCTAAGCCGGCTTCAATCAAGCCGCATACCAAGTTCACTTCAGAAGTGTACGTTCTGTCTAAAGATGAAGGCGGCCGTCATACTCCGTTCTTCAAAGGCTATCGTCCACAGTTCTACTTCCGTACCACTGACGTGACCGGCAACGTTGAGCTGCCAGAAGGCGTTGAGATGGTAATGCCAGGCGACAACGTTCAGATGACCGTTGAGCTGATCCACCCAATCGCGATGGATGAAGGCTTGCGCTTCGCTATCCGTGAAGGCGGCCGTACTGTTGGTGCGGGTGTTGTTGCTACAATTATCGCTTAATTACGATAACATTTGACGCAATGCACAAGGAAAGGGCATCATTTGATGCCCTTTTTGCACGCTGTTACATAGAACCTGGCTCATCAGTGATTTTCAATCATAATCATTGTTGAGACAGGCTCTGTTTCACGGCGTTGGATACCGAGTTACGCTCAACAGCTCATTCGGTTTGGATGCCTCGCTCTGCGGGGCAGAATAGTTTCTGAATTATTGTGGCAGGTTGGTTTATGAGTGCGAATACCGAAGCTCAAGGAAGCGGGCGCGGCCTTGAAGCGATGAAATGGGTAGTTGTGATCGCATTGCTCCTGGTAGCAATCGTCGGCAACTATATTTATCGCGATGTTACACTGCCTCTGCGCGCACTGGCTGTGGTAGTGCTGATCGCTGCAGCGGGCGGCATTGCATTGCTGACAATTAAAGGCAAAGCGACCGTGGCATTTGCTCGTGAAGCTAAAACCGAAATGCGTAAGGTCATTTGGCCGACTCGCCAGGAAACATTGCACACCACGTTAATCGTTGCCGCGGTAACTGCCGTGATGTCACTGATTTTGTGGGGGCTGGATGGTATTCTGGTCCGTCTGGTATCGTTTATCACTGGCCTGAGGTTCTGAGATGTCTGAAGCTCCAAAAAAACGCTGGTACGTCGTTCAGGCGTTCTCCGGTTTTGAAGCCCGCGTAGCTAAGTCGCTGCATGAGCATATCAAACTGCACAACATGGAAGAGCTTTTTGGCGAAGTCATGGTGCCGACTGAAGAAGTCGTCGAAATCCGTGGTGGCCAGCGTCGCAAAAGCGAACGTAAATTCTTCCCTGGCTACGTACTGGTTCAGATGGTAATGAATGACGCCAGCTGGCATTTAGTACGCAGTGTACCGCGTGTAATGGGCTTTATCGGTGGTACTTCCGACCGTCCTGCGCCAATCAGTGATAAAGAAGTTGATGCGATTATGAACCGCCTGCAGCAGGTAGGTGATAAGCCGCGTCCAAAAACGCTGTTCGAGCCAGGCGAGATGGTACGCGTCAGCGACGGCCCGTTTGCCGACTTCAACGGTGTGGTCGAAGAAGTGGACTACGAGAAGAGTCGCTTGAAAGTGTCTGTTTCCATCTTTGGCCGCGCAACGCCAGTGGAACTCGACTTCGCTCAGGTGGAGAAAGGTTAACCCTTTTGTTCACTTTTTAGCTCTTGCGGAAGGCGCGAAATTTACCTATAATTTCGCGCCTTTTGTTTTTATGTGCCGGTAACGGCGTATAAATCGTTATCACGGGGAGCCTGTTTTTCAGGCGTTATAACCCAATTGAGGAATTATCATGGCCAAGAAAGTACAAGCCTACGTTAAGTTGCAAGTTGCAGCTGGTATGGCTAACCCAAGTCCACCTGTTGGTCCAGCTCTGGGTCAGCAGGGTGTTAACATCATGGAATTCTGCAAAGCGTTCAACGCTAAGACTGAATCCCTGGAGAAAGGCCTGCCTACTCCTGTTGTTATCACCGTATACAGTGACCGTTCTTTCACCTTCGTTACCAAAACGCCTCCGGCTGCCGTACTGCTGAAAAAAGCAGCGGGCATCAAGTCTGGTTCTGGTAAGCCGAACAAAGACAAAGTCGGTAAAGTTTCCCGTGCTCAGGTACGTGAAATCGCAGAAACTAAAGCTGCGGACATGACTGGTTCTGACGTAGAAGCGATGACTCGCTCTATCGAAGGTACTGCTCGTTCCATGGGCCTGGTAGTAGAGGATTAAGAAATGGCTAAGCTGACCAAGCGCATGAGCGTAATCCGTGACAAAGTTGATGCTACTAAGCAGTACGACATCAACGAAGCTGTTGCTCTGCTGAAAGAACTGGCTACTGCCAAGTTCGTAGAAAGCGTTGATGTTGCTGTTAACCTCGGCATCGATGCACGTAAATCTGATCAGAACGTGCGCGGCGCGACCGTTCTGCCACACGGTACTGGTCGTTCAGTACGTGTTGCCGTCTTCACCCAAGGTGCAAATGCTGAAGCTGCTAAAGCAGCTGGCGCAGAGCTGGTTGGTATGGAAGACCTGGCTGAGCAGATCAAAAAAGGCGAAATGAACTTTGACGTTGTTATTGCATCTCCAGATGCAATGCGCGTTGTTGGCCAGTTGGGCCAGGTTCTGGGCCCACGCGGTCTGATGCCAAACCCGAAAGTTGGTACTGTAACTCCTAACGTTGCTGAAGCAGTTAAAAATGCTAAAGCTGGTCAGGTTCGTTATCGTAACGACAAAAACGGCATCATCCACACCACCATCGGTAAAGTGGATTTTGACACTGACAAATTGAAAGAAAACCTGGAATCTCTGCTGGTTGCGCTGAAAAAAGCGAAACCTTCACAGGCTAAAGGCGTGTACATCAAGAAAGTCAGCATCTCTACCACCATGGGCGCCGGCGTTGCCGTTGACCAGGCTGGCCTGAGCGCATCAGCAAACTAATTGCTGCTTGTAACGGGCGAAAAATTCATCTAGAATCTTACGCCCGTTGTTCTGGTTGAGTAATCAAGCCAGAACCCAGATTCAAAGTGATGGAATTGCCAGGTCTAAACGCTTAGCTGTTCAATCACTTAGGTTGGAGCCAGGCCTTATCCTGGCCTCCGTCCAAGACCGCAGGAGCGGAATATTTTCGGATATTTTGCTTAATACCCTGCGTAGACGGTGACAGAACCAAAAAGAATTTTTTCTTCACTGGATTCTGCTCACCGTGTAATAGCGCTTATCGCCTTCGGGTAAATAAGTGAAGTGAGTTCCGGGAAATCTTTCCCGGTCAATCCAGGAGCAAAGCTAATGGCATTAAATCTTCAAGGCAAACAAGCGATTGTTGCTGAAGTTAGCGAAGTAGCCAAAGGTGCGCTTTCAGCGGTTGTTGCGGATTCCCGTGGCGTGACCGTTGATAAAATGACCGAACTGCGTAAAGCAGGTCGTGAAGCTGGCGTTTACATGCGTGTTGTTCGTAACACCCTGCTGCGCCGCGTCGTTGAAGGTACTCCTTTCGAGTGCCTGAAAGACACGTTTGTTGGTCCGACCCTGATTGCATACTCTTTAGAACACCCGGGCGCTGCTGCTCGTCTGTTCAAAGATTTCGCTAAAGCGAATGCAAAATTTGAGGTCAAAGCTGCAGCCTTTGAAGGTGAGCTGATCACGGCGGCCAATATTGACCGTCTGGCAACTCTGCCGACTTACGAAGAAGCACTGGCACGTCTGATGTCGACCATGAAAGAAGCCGCTGCTGGCAAACTGGTCCGTACTCTGGCTGCTGTGCGCGATGCAAAAGAAGCGGCTTAAGGCCAAATTCTTTTCCTTCGTGCTTGCTAACGTATAATCTTTTTCTGATTTTTAGGAACAATCGATATGTCTATCACTAAAGACCAAATTCTGGAAGCTGTTGCCGCTATGTCCGTAATGGAAGTAGTTGAGCTGGTTTCTGCTATGGAAGAAAAATTCGGCGTTTCTGCTGCTGCCGCTGTAGCTGTTGCTGCTGGCCCAGCTGAAGCTGTTGAAGAGAAAACTGAATTCGACGTAGTTCTGAAAGCTGTTGGCGCTAACAAAGTCGCAGTAATCAAAGCAGTACGTACTGCAACTGGCCTGGGCTTGAAAGAAGCTAAAGACCTGGTTGAAGCGACTGGTACTATCAAAGAAGGCATCAGCAAAGATGACGCAGCCGCTCTTGAAGCTGCTCTGAAAGAAGCTGGCGCTGAAGTTGAAGTTAAGTAAGACAACCTTCGGGTTGCAGCCTGAGTAACATTAGGCTGATGGCTGGTGACTGTTTAGGTCACCAGCCTTTTTGCGCTACAGGGGAATGATGGCGTTTCGCACTGTTTGTCCGTCATTCCTCTTCAATATCTTTTTCTATCGACGCCTTAATATATCGCTCTCCTGCAAAGGTTCCCTGCCTGAACAACGGCGATGAAATGATTTAAGAGTGATAGAAAGATGTATTGCATGGGGTGCGAAGCATCGCATGAAAAACAAAAAATAGTGTTGCATGAACTGTCCTTTTCAGGACGGACAGCGTGGTTCGACATGTCAGCTAGCTGAGGAACCCCATGGTTTACTCCTATACCGAGAAAAAACGTATTCGTAAGGATTTTGGTAAACGTCCACAAGTTTTGGACATACCTTATCTCCTTTCTATCCAGCTTGACTCGTTCCAGAAGTTTATCGAGCAAGATCCAGAAGGCCAGTACGGTCTGGAAGCAGCCTTCCGCTCCGTATTCCCGATCTCTAGCTACAGCGGCAATTCTGAGTTGCAGTATGTAAGCTACCGTTTGGGTGAGCCTGTCTTTGACGTAACTGAATGTCAGATCCGTGGCGTGACCTATTCGGCACCGCTGCGCGTGAAACTGCGTCTGGTGATCTACGAGCGCGAAGCGCCGGAAGGCACCGTAAAAGACATTAAAGAACAAGAAGTCTACATGGGTGAGATTCCACTCATGACTGACAACGGTACCTTTGTTATCAATGGTACTGAGCGTGTTATCGTTTCTCAGCTGCATCGTTCTCCAGGCGTGTTCTTTGACAGCGATAAGGGTAAAACGCACTCTTCCGGTAAAGTGCTTTATAACGCACGTATTATCCCTTACCGCGGTTCATGGCTCGATTTCGAGTTTGACCCGAAAGACAACCTCTTCGTCCGTATTGACCGTCGTCGTAAGCTGCCGGCCAGTATCATTCTGCGCGCGTTAAGCTTTACTTCAGAACAAATCCTCGATCTGTTCTTTGATAAAGTCGTTTATGAAATTCGCGACAATAAACTGCAGATGGAACTGGTGCCTGAGCGCCTGCGTGGTGAAACCGCCTCCTTCGATATCGAAGCAAACGGCACGGTCTACGTTGAGAAAGGTCGTCGCATCACTGCGCGTCACATCCGTCAGCTAGAAAAAGACAACATTCAGCACATCGAAGTGCCGGTTGAATATATCGCTGGCAAAGTCGTTGCTAAAGACTACGTCGATCTGAACACCGGCGAGCTGATCGTTCCTGCAAACATGGAACTGTCATTGGATCTGCTGGCGAAACTGAGCCAGTCAGGCCACAAGCGCATTGAAACGCTGTTCACCAACGACCTGGATCATGGTGCGTACATCTCCGAGACTCTGCGTGTTGACCCAACCAACGATCGCTTAAGCGCGCTGGTTGAGATCTACCGCATGATGCGTCCTGGTGAGCCACCAACGCGTGAAGCGGCTGAAAACCTGTTCGAGAACCTGTTCTTCTCTGAAGATCGTTACGATCTTTCTGCGGTTGGCCGCATGAAGTTCAACCGTTCTCTGCTGCGTGATGAGATCGAAGGTTCAGGTATTCTGAGCAAAGACGACATCATCGAAGTGATGAAAAAACTTATCGGTATCCGTAACGGTATCGGTGAAGTGGATGATATCGATCACCTCGGTAACCGTCGTATTCGTTCCGTTGGCGAAATGGCAGAAAACCAGTTCCGTGTTGGTCTGGTGCGTGTTGAGCGTGCAGTTAAAGAGCGTCTGTCTCTGGGCGACCTCGATACACTGATGCCGCAGGATATGATCAACGCCAAGCCGATTTCGGCGGCGGTGAAAGAGTTCTTCGGTTCAAGCCAGCTTTCTCAGTTTATGGATCAGAACAACCCATTGTCTGAGATTACGCACAAACGTCGTATCTCTGCTCTGGGCCCTGGCGGTCTGACCCGTGAGCGCGCCGGCTTCGAAGTACGTGACGTACACCCAACCCACTACGGTCGTGTATGTCCTATCGAAACTCCGGAAGGCCCGAACATCGGTCTGATCAACTCACTCTCTGTTTACGCGCAGACTAACGAATACGGCTTCCTTGAAACCCCATATCGTCGCGTTGTTGACGGTAAAGTGAGTGACGAAATCCATTACCTCTCTGCTATTGAAGAGGGTAACTACGTTATCGCTCAGGCGAACACCAACCTTGCAGAAGATGGCAGCTTTGTTGACGATCTCGTCACCTGCCGTAGCAAAGGTGAGTCAAGCCTGTTCAGCCGCGATCAGGTTGATTACATGGACGTTTCCACCCAACAGGTGGTTTCTGTCGGTGCGTCACTGATCCCGTTCCTGGAGCACGATGATGCTAACCGCGCCTTGATGGGTGCGAACATGCAACGTCAGGCGGTTCCAACTCTGCGTGCTGATAAGCCGCTGGTTGGTACCGGTATGGAGCGTGCAGTTGCGGTTGACTCCGGTGTAACTGCCGTCGCGAAACGTGGTGGTACCGTTCAGTACGTTGATGCTTCTCGTATCGTTATCAAAGTTAACGAAGAAGAGATGTATCCGGGCGAAGCGGGTATCGACATCTACAACCTGACTAAGTACACCCGTTCTAACCAGAACACCTGCATCAACCAGATGCCTTGTGTGAATCTGGGTGAGCCGATTGAGCGTGGCGACGTGCTGGCAGATGGCCCGTCTACCGACCTCGGTGAACTGGCGCTGGGTCAGAATATGCGCGTGGCGTTCATGCCATGGAACGGTTACAACTTCGAAGACTCCATCCTCGTATCCGAGCGTGTGGTTCAGGAAGACCGTTTCACCACTATTCACATCCAGGAACTGGCATGCGTGTCGCGCGACACCAAGCTGGGGCCAGAAGAGATCACCGCTGATATCCCGAACGTGGGTGAAGCAGCGCTCTCTAAACTGGATGAATCCGGCATCGTGTATATCGGTGCGGAAGTGACCGGTGGCGACATTCTGGTTGGTAAGGTAACGCCGAAAGGTGAAACCCAACTGACGCCAGAAGAAAAACTGCTGCGTGCGATCTTCGGTGAAAAAGCCTCTGACGTAAAAGATTCGTCACTGCGCGTTCCGAACGGCGTATCCGGTACTGTCATCGACGTGCAGGTCTTCACCCGTGATGGCGTGGAAAAAGACAAGCGCGCGCTGGAAATCGAAGAGATGCAGCTGAAGCAGGTTAAGAAAGACCTGTCTGAAGAACTGCAGATTTTCGAAGCTGGCCTGTTTGGCCGTATCCAGGCAGTACTGATCTCAGGTGGCGTTGAAGCTGACAAGCTGGACAAACTGCCACGTGAGCGCTGGTTGGAGCTGGGCCTGACTGATGAAGAGAAACAAAATTCTCTGGAGCAGCTGGCTGAGCAGTACGACGAGCTGAAGCACGAGTTTGAGAAGAAACTTGAAGCTAAGCGTCGCAAGATCACCCAAGGCGATGATCTGGCCCCTGGCGTGCTGAAAATCGTTAAGGTGTATCTGGCTGTGAAACGTCAGATCCAGCCTGGTGACAAGATGGCAGGTCGTCACGGTAACAAGGGTGTTATCTCTAAGATCAACCCTATCGAAGACATGCCTTACGATGAGCATGGTACGCCGGTCGACATCGTACTGAACCCGCTGGGCGTACCATCGCGTATGAACATCGGTCAGATCCTGGAAACTCACCTCGGTATGGCGGCGAAAGGCATTGGTGAAAAAATCAATGCGATGCTGAAGAAGCAGGAAGAAGTCTCCAAACTGCGTGAGTTTATCCAGCGTGCTTACGATCTGGGCACTGATGTGCGTCAGAAAGTTGACCTGAACACCTTCACAGACGACGAAGTACTGCGTCTGGCAGAAAACCTGAAGAAGGGTATGCCAATCGCGACTCCGGTGTTTGACGGTGCGAAAGAGAGCGAAATCAAAGAGCTGCTTCAGCTCGGCGGTCTGCCTTCTTCCGGTCAGATCACCCTGTTCGACGGCCGTACTGGTGAGCAGTTTGAGCGTCAGGTAACCGTAGGTTACATGTACATGCTGAAACTGAACCACTTGGTCGACGACAAGATGCACGCACGTTCTACCGGTTCTTATAGCTTGGTTACTCAGCAGCCGCTGGGTGGTAAAGCGCAGTTCGGTGGACAGCGCTTCGGTGAGATGGAAGTGTGGGCACTGGAAGCATACGGTGCCGCGTATACCCTGCAGGAAATGCTTACTGTTAAATCTGATGACGTTAACGGCCGTACGAAGATGTATAAAAACATCGTCGACGGTAACCATCAGATGGAACCGGGCATGCCGGAATCCTTCAACGTACTGTTGAAAGAGATTCGCTCGCTGGGTATCAACATCGAGCTGGAAGACGAGTAAGTACTCGCAAGTACTGGTTACGGGACGTGCACTTCGGGTGCGCGTCCCTGAGAGTTCCACTCCGACGGGAGCTAATCCGTGAAAGACTTACTTAAGTTTCTGAAAGCGCAAACTAAGACCGAAGAGTTTGATGCGATCAAAATTGCTCTGGCCTCGCCAGACATGATCCGTTCATGGTCTTTTGGTGAAGTTAAAAAGCCGGAAACCATTAACTACCGTACCTTTAAGCCTGAGCGTGACGGTCTTTTCTGTGCCCGTATTTTTGGACCGGTAAAAGACTACGAATGCCTGTGCGGTAAGTACAAGCGTTTAAAACATCGCGGCGTGATCTGTGAGAAGTGTGGCGTTGAAGTTACACAGACCAAAGTACGTCGTGAGCGCATGGGCCACATTGAGCTGGCTTCACCAACTGCGCACATCTGGTTCCTGAAATCACTGCCTTCGCGTATCGGCTTACTGCTGGATATGCCACTGCGTGATATCGAGCGCGTGCTGTACTTCGAATCTTATGTGGTGATCGAAGGCGGCATGACCAACCTGGAAAAACGTCAGATTCTGACGGAAGAGCAGTACCTTGACGCGCTGGAAGAGTTCGGTGACGAATTCGACGCGAAGATGGGTGCGGAAGCTATCCAGGCGCTGCTGAAAAATATGGATCTGGAGCAAGAGTGCGAGCAGCTGCGCGAAGAGCTGAACGAAACTAACTCCGAGACCAAACGCAAAAAGCTGACCAAGCGTATCAAGCTGCTGGAAGCGTTCGTTCAGTCTGGCAACAAGCCAGAGTGGATGATCCTGACCGTTCTGCCGGTTCTGCCGCCAGATCTGCGTCCGCTGGTACCGCTGGATGGTGGTCGTTTCGCAACGTCAGATCTGAACGATCTGTACCGTCGCGTGATCAACCGTAACAACCGTCTGAAACGCCTGCTGGATCTGGCTGCGCCAGATATCATCGTACGTAACGAAAAACGTATGTTGCAGGAAGCGGTTGATGCACTGCTGGATAACGGCCGTCGCGGTCGCGCCATCACTGGCTCGAACAAGCGTCCGCTGAAATCTCTGGCAGACATGATCAAAGGTAAGCAGGGTCGTTTCCGTCAGAACCTGTTGGGTAAACGTGTTGACTACTCTGGTCGTTCAGTTATCACCGTTGGTCCATACCTGCGTCTGCATCAGTGCGGTCTGCCGAAGAAAATGGCGCTTGAGCTGTTCAAACCGTTCATCTACGGCAAGCTGGAACTGCGTGGCCTGGCCACCACCATCAAAGCCGCTAAGAAAATGGTTGAGCGCGAAGAAGCTGTCGTTTGGGATATCCTGGACGAAGTGATCCGCGAACACCCGGTACTGCTGAACCGTGCACCAACTCTGCACCGTTTGGGTATCCAGGCGTTTGAACCGGTTCTGATCGAAGGTAAAGCGATCCAGCTGCACCCGCTGGTTTGTGCGGCCTATAACGCCGACTTCGATGGTGACCAGATGGCTGTTCACGTACCGCTGACGCTGGAAGCCCAGCTGGAAGCGCGTGCGCTGATGATGTCGACCAACAACATTCTGTCACCTGCGAACGGCGAGCCAATCATCGTTCCTTCACAGGACGTTGTTCTGGGTCTGTACTACATGACCCGCGACAAAGTGAACGCCAAAGGCGAAGGCATGGTGCTGACTGGCCCGAAAGAAGCTGAGCGTGTTTATCGCGCTGGTTTGGCCGAGCTGCATGCACGCGTCAAAGTGCGTATTACTGAATACGCAAAGAACGAGCAGGAAGAGTTGGTTGCGAAAACCAGCATTATCGACACCACCATTGGTCGTGCGATTCTGTGGATGATCGTACCGAACGGCCTGCCTTACTCCATCGTCAACCAGGCGCTGGGTAAGAAAGCGATTTCCAAGATGCTGAACACTTGTTACCGCATCCTTGGCCTGAAGCCGACCGTTATCTTTGCTGACCAAACCATGTACACCGGCTTTGCTTACGCAGCCCGTTCAGGTGCCTCTGTAGGTATCGACGACATGGTAATCCCAGCGAAGAAAGCGGAAATCGTAGCGGAAGCGGAAGCGGAAGTTGCTGAGATTCAGGAACAGTTCCAGTCTGGTCTGGTAACTGCTGGCGAACGTTATAACAAAGTTATCGATATTTGGGCCGCTGCTAACGAACGCGTTTCCAAAGCGATGATGGACAACCTGCAAACTGAAACGGTGATTAACCGTCACGGCGAAGAAGAGCAGCAGGTATCGTTCAACAGCATCTACATGATGGCCGACTCCGGTGCGCGTGGTTCTGCTGCACAGATTCGTCAGCTGGCCGGTATGCGTGGTCTGATGGCTAAGCCAGATGGCTCAATCATCGAAACGCCGATCACCGCGAACTTCCGTGAAGGTCTGAACGTACTCCAGTACTTCATCTCCACGCACGGTGCGCGTAAAGGTCTTGCGGATACCGCCCTGAAAACCGCTAACTCCGGTTATCTGACGCGTCGTCTGGTAGACGTAGCGCAGGACTTGGTTGTTACCGAAGATGACTGCGGCACGTTCGAAGGCATCATGATGACTCCGGTTATCGAAGGTGGCGACGTTAAAGAGCCACTGCGTGAGCGTGTACTGGGTCGTGTAACGGCAGAAGACGTTCTGAAGCCAGGTACTGCGGACATTCTGATTCCGCGTAACACCCTGATCGATGAGCACTGGTGTGATGTGATCGAACTGAATTCAGTCGATGCGATCAAAGTGCGCTCGGTTGTTGGCTGTGAAACCGACTTCGGTGTGTGTGCACACTGCTACGGTCGCGATCTGGCACGTGGTCACATCATCAACAAAGGTGAGGCCATCGGCGTTATCGCAGCACAGTCCATCGGTGAGCCGGGTACTCAGCTGACGATGCGTACGTTCCACATCGGTGGTGCGGCATCTCGTGCGGCTGCTGAATCCAGCATCCAGGTGAAGAACAAAGGTACTATCAAGCTGACCAACGCGAAGTCTGTAACCAACTCCTCAGGGAAACTGGTTATCGTTTCGCGTAACGTTGAGCTGAAGATGATCGACGAGTTCGGTCGTACTAAAGAGAGCTATAAAGTGCCTTACGGTGCGGTCATGGCTAAAGGCGATGGTGAGCAGGTTGCAGCGGGCGAGACCGTAGCAAACTGGGATCCACATACCATGCCGGTCATCACTGAAGTGGGCGGTTTCATTCGCTTCACTGACATGATCGACGGTCAGACCATTACCCGTCAGACTGACGACTTAACCGGTCTGTCATCGCTGGTGGTTCTGGATTCTGCAGAACGTACTGCGGGTGGTAAAGATCTGCGTCCTGCGCTGAAAATTATCGATGCCAACGGAAATGATGTTCTGATTCCAGGTACCGATATGCCAGCTCAGTACTTCCTGCCGGGCAAAGCGATTGTTCAGCTGGAAGATGGCGTTAAGATCAGTGCCGGTGACACGCTGTCGCGTGTGCCGCAGGAATCTGGCGGTACCAAGGATATTACCGGTGGTCTGCCACGCGTTGCTGACTTGTTCGAAGCGCGTCGTCCGAAAGAGCCAGCAATCCTGGCGGAGATCAGCGGTATCATCTCCTTCGGTAAAGAGACCAAAGGTAAGCGTCGTCTGGTGATTACGCCGGTTGATGGTAGCGAGCCGTACGAAGAGATGATTCCAAAATGGCGTCAGCTTAACGTATTCGAAGGTGAGCGCGTGGAACGTGGTGACGTCGTATCTGACGGCCCAGAATCTCCACACGACATCCTGCGTTTGCGTGGCGTCCATGCTGTGACCCGTTACATCACTAACGAAGTGCAGGAAGTTTACCGTCTGCAAGGCGTTAAGATTAACGATAAACACATCGAAGTCATCGTTCGTCAGATGCTGCGTAAAGCAACCATCTCGAGCGTGGGCAGCACCGACTTCCTGGAAGGTGAGCAGGCTGAATACTCGCGCATCAAGATCTCTAACCGTGAACTTGAAGCGAATGGCAAAATCGGCGCAACATTCATGCGCGATCTGCTGGGTATCACCAAAGCGTCACTGGCAACCGAATCGTTCATCTCTGCAGCATCGTTCCAGGAAACCACGCGTGTCCTGACCGAAGCCGCAGTAGCAGGCAAGCGCGACGAACTGCGCGGCCTGAAAGAGAACGTTATCGTGGGTCGTCTGATCCCAGCCGGTACCGGTTATGCTTATCACCAGGATCGTATGCGTCGCCGCTCTGTAGGTGAAGCTCCGGTTGCACCGCAGGTTACTGCGGATGAAGCCTCTGCTAGCCTGGCAGAACTGCTGAACGCAGGTCTGGGCGGAAGAGACGACGAGTAATTCGTCTGCTAAAGCTGACCTACAAAAAACCCTGCCTCGGCAGGGTTTTTTTTATCTAATTCTGTCAAAACTTGCGGCAGACATCTGCACGCGTCAGCCCGATGTCGCGCAGCTGGCTATCCGTTAAATGTGACAGGATACGGCGGGTTTCACGCCGCGCTTGCCAGTTTTTAACCATGCGCACCACGCCGCGAAAGATATCCAGTAAAGTCACATCGAAAGGTCTTGCTGCGCGGTTTTGATCAAATTCCATAATCCTTGCCCTCATTAGGTTGCCTGAGAAGCATTGTCCAATTTCACGTCATTACAATACAGATGCACAAAACACATATCTTTAACATACAGATTGCAATCTTAGGGATCTGAATGGTAATAATAGATCCTAACTGTACTGGTTTTCTGTCATTAATGACTGGGTGAAGCATACTATGACGCGCTACCAACATTTGGCATGTTTGCTTTCGGATCGTATTGAGCAAGGATTGTATCGCAGCGGCGAGCGGTTGCCGTCAGTGCGTACGCTCAGTCTGGAGCATGGCGTAAGTATCAGCACCGTGCAGCAGGCATATCATCTGCTGGAAGAGAAACAACTGATCGTGCCGCAGCCACGTTCTGGATATTTCGTTGCGACACGAAAAGCCACACCGCCCATGCCCGGTATAACCCGACCCGCACAGCGTCCAGTGGAGATTACCCAGTGGGAGTCGGTGCTGGAATTGCTCAGCAGCCGTACTAATAGCGATGTGTTGCAACTCGGAAGCGGTATGCCCGATTTGACTCAACCCACATTGAAACCACTGTGGAAAATTCAAAGCCGCATGGCGCAGAAACAGGATGTTGATCAGCTCAACTATGACAGCTTGTTGGGCGTTGCAGCATTGCGTGAACAGGTCGCGCGACTGACGATCGACAGCGGTTGTCAGCTGACTTCAGAAGATATTGTAATCACCACCGGCTGCCATGAAGCATTGTCGATTTCTATTCGTGCAATATGCCAGGCGGGGGACATCATTGCTGTCGAATCCCCCACTTTCCACGGCACCATGCAGACCTTGCGCGGCTTCGGCATTCGCGCCATTGAGATTCCCACCGATTCGGTGACGGGCATTAGCCTTGAAGCGCTGGAACTTGCCTTCGAGCAGTGGCCGATTAAAGCGGTGGTGGTAGTACCAAACTGCAATAATCCGCTAGGATTCATCATGCCCGAATCCCGTAAACGTGCGTTGGTAACGCTGGCGCAGCGTTTCGATGCCGCGATTATTGAAGACGATGTGTATGGGGAACTGGCGTGGGAATATCCTCGTCCCGTTACCATCAAGTCGCTGGACCAGGATGGCCGCGTGTTGCTGTGCAGTTCGTTCTCCAAGACGCTGGCACCGGGATTGCGCGTGGGTTGGGTGGCGCCGGGGCGCTATCGCGATCGCGTGCTGCATATGAAATACATCAGCACCGGTTCGACGGCAACACAGCCTCAGCATGCGGTCGCTGAATTTATTCGACTTGGTCATTATCTGCCGCATTTGCGGCGCATGCGTCAGGTGTATCAACGCAACTATGAAACGTTCAGTTGCTGGGTGCGGCATTATTTTCCGTGCGGTATTTGTGTGTCTCGCCCGCAGGGTAGTTTCCTGATGTGGATTGAATTGCCAGAGGCGTTTGACGCGGTAAGGCTCAATACCGAATTGCGTGAGCTGAATATGCAGGTTGCGGTAGGTTCGCTGTTTTCGGCTTCGGGTAAATATCGCAACTGCTTGCGCCTGAATTACGGCTTGCCAATGAATGAGCATACCGAGCAGGCGATAGCCCAACTCGGAGCCGCTGTAGAACGGGCCATGCTGGCCTGTAGTGTGGAAACCGTGCATACCTCCTCCTTAGCATTGTAAAGAAAGGCAGGGCTGGGAGAGGTTAAGACCAGCCCTGGCCCGCTGCAAGCGACAGCGGGCAGGGACACTTTAGCCTTATCAGGAAATGACGCTAGCCGTTACATCACGCTGCTGCGCGACAGATTCCAGCGTTTTCTCCTCACTTACCACGCATTACATTGCTTCTGCAGGTTCGATTCCATTTTCCACTAATGCCAGCAACTGCTGCGTTGCCTCACGCCAGTCTCCGGCCTGGGTAATCGCGCTCACCACCGCAATGCTGCCAACGCCTGTAGCCAGTACTTCAGGCACGCGCGCCAGTGAAATACCGCCAATTGCCACGGTTGGCACATCCTGCAAACGCGCCAAATGACGCTTCAACTCCATCACGCCCTGTGGCGCAGAGGGCATGTCTTTGGTTTGCGTCGGATAGATGTGGCCAAGTGCAATGTAAGATGGGCGCAGCGCCAGAGCCCGATCCAGCTCGGCATCATCGTGCGTCGATAAACCCAGACGCAATCCCGCCTCACGAATAGCCGCCAAATCGGCCACATCAAGATCCTCTTGACCGAGGTGTACGCCATAAGCGTGGTATTTGATGGCTAAGCGCCAGTAATCATTGATAAACAAGCGGGCGCGATACTGTTTGCCGAGCGCAATCGCCTCGCGTACGGCATCTTCTACCTCATGATCCTCGCAATCTTTAATGCGCAGCTGAATGGTGCGCACACCGGCTTCCAGCAAGCGCGCGATCCAATCCACGCTATCAACAACGGGATACAGCCCCAATTTTGGCGCTGTGGCAGGAAAGGCGTCGGTCATACATTGTCCTCTTTAAGGGTATCGGCAGCGTGATAGAGCTCGCCGCCACGATGGCGGAAGGCATCCGACATTTGCGCCATACCCATTTCAATCGGCTGAGCTTCAGCCTGTTGGCGGGCGGCAAACTCACGCACTTCCTGAGTAATTTTCATCGAGCAGAATTTCGGGCCGCACATCGAGCAGAAGTGTGCCACTTTTCCCGATTCCTGCGGCAGAGTTTCATCGTGATAGGCGCGTGCGGTGTGCGGATCGAGCGCCAGATTGAACTGATCTTCCCAGCGGAATTCAAAACGCGCTTTCGACATCGCATTGTCGCGGATCTGCGCACCCGGATGACCTTTCGCCAGATCTGCCGCGTGTGCGGCTATCTTGTAGGTAATTAGGCCTTGCTTCACATCTTCTTTATTCGGTAAACCGAGGTGCTCTTTCGGCGTCACGTAGCACAACATCGCACAGCCAAACCAGCCAATCATGGCGGCACCGATACCGGAAGTGAAATGGTCATAACCGGGTGCGATATCCGTGGTGAGCGGGCCAAGTGTGTAAAACGGTGCTGCGTGGCAGTGCTCGAGTTGTTCAGTCATATTGCGACGGATCATCTGCATCGGCACGTGTCCAGGACCTTCAATCATCACCTGCACATCATATTCCCAGGCGATTTTGGTCAGTTCACCCAGCGTATGCAGTTCGGCAAATTGCGCCTCATCGTTGGCATCCTGAATCGAACCGGGACGCAGGCCATCGCCAAGCGACAGGGCCACATCGTAGGCGGCGCAAATTTCACAAATCTCGCGGAAGTGCAGATAGAGGAAGCTTTCGGTGTGATGTGACAAACACCATTTCGCCATAATCGAGCCGCCGCGCGACACAATACCGGTCAGACGTTTGGCCGTCATCGGCACGTAGCGCAGCAGCACGCCAGCGTGGATGGTGAAGTAGTCGACACCTTGTTCCGCCTGTTCCAGCAGCGTGTCGCGGAAAATCTCCCAGGTGAGGTCTTCCGCAATTCCATTTACTTTTTCCAGCGCCTGATAAATCGGTACCGTACCGATCGGCACCGGGCTGTTACGCAAAATCCATTCACGCGTTTCATGGATATAGCGGCCGGTGGAGAGATCCATCACGGTATCTGCACCCCAGCGCGTTGACCACACCAGCTTCTCCACTTCTTCTTCAATTGACGAACTTACCGCCGAGTTACCGATGTTGGCATTCACCTTTACCAGAAAGTTACGACCGATGATCATCGGTTCGGTTTCCGGATGGTTAATGTTGCTCGGGATGATGGCACGGCCGCTGGCCACTTCCTGACGGACAAATTCCGCGGTGATATTGTCCGGCAGATTGGCGCCAAAGCTGTAACCGGCATGCTGCTGTAGCAGCACTTCACCACGAATACGCTCGCGGCCCATGTTTTCACGCAGCGCAATAAACTCCATCTCCGGCGTGATGATGCCCTGACGTGCATAGTGCAGTTGAGTAACGCAGCGACCCGCTTTGGCACGGCGCGGTTGTGGCAGATGCTCAAAGCGCAGGTGATCGAGCCCTTCATCGGCCAGACGTTGTTGGGTGTAGCGTGAACTCAGCTGGTGGATGGTTTCGCTGTCGCCGCGTTCTTCGATCCAGTCGGCGCGCAGCCTGGCGAGTCCCTGATGTACATTGATCGCCGCTTCAGGATCGCCGTAAGCACCGGCAGTGTCATAGACCGGTACCGCTTCATTCTGTTCGTACTGTGGATTATCTTTGCTGCCGCCGATGTGCGTCGGGCTCAGCTGTATCTCGCGCATCGGTACACGAATATCCGCGCGGCTGCCGGTGATCCAGATGCGTTTCGAGTTAGGGAAAGCGGTTCCCTGCAGGGAATCGATAAATTCTTGTGCCTGGGCACGTTGTTCACGACGAGAGGTTTTAACAGCAGACATAGCAATTTTCCTGTGAAAGTTGGAAGTTGCTTGTCCAGAGTTCGGAAGGAGTAACAGAAACGATGCTGGGCGCCAACGTACATCGTGCTGATGATGTCTACTCTTGTTCCCTTCGCAGGTACTAACCTGATCAGGTTCCGCGGATCCCGAATTAACGGTCTCAGCCCCATTGGGCACTCCGACAAGTTGATGTTTTACGATATAAGCTACTTTGCTTGCTATTTCACGCCTGGGCAGTGCTCGTGACCGTCACGTACTACGTGTACGCTCCGGTCCCTGCGCGCTGTCCGAGCGTGAACTCGCTGCGCACGCTACGCTTATATCGCAAAATTTGACTCTTTATTGTCGTTAAAGAAGACATTAAAAAAGCCCTTTCAGCATAAGAGGGCTTTTCTGGAATAACAAGTTTTTTACAACTGAAGGCATTCAGGCCGGGCGGGCAATGATGCTGTCGTTGGCAACCGGCAGTCTTGCGAGCTGATTATCCCATGCGAGTTGCACCAGTTTATCTTCAAGCGTGAAGCGCGACTCCAGCACTTCACCGACTTCAGAGAGCGCCGTTTGAAAATCTACGCAATTATCGTCGTTGATAGCTTGCTGCAGGTGGCTGTCATAGAGCTGCATCATGTGGTCTGTATTCGCCTCGAGTGCCGGATAGATCTGCGCAGCAACCATCAGTGGGTTATCTCCCTGCATCTCGCTGATGATGTGTTCATACACGCTGAAATGACCGGTTGAAAGGTAGTCCACCAGATTGTGGCAGAAGGCATCAAGCGCCTGTTCATCCAGCGTGGTTAACGCATCTTTTTGCGGCTTCATGCCAACAAGCTCATAGTACGTGACGAGCAACTGTCTGCGGGCACGCAACCATGAATCAACCAATTCATTTCCGCCGCCTACACGCTGTGTCAGGTCATCTAACTGGTTAAGCATATGGGGCTCCAGGTAGGTTATAGTTGTTTATTACACACTTAATATTAGGGTTTCAGCGTGCGGTTTGACGCTAAGGACAACGATTAAGATGCAACGTGAGATCTCAAGCTTAGACGCTGGATGGTGGATTGTCAGCCATGAGCAAAAACTTTGGTTGCCGCAAGGCGAGTTGCCGTATGGCTTATCCATTGAGTTTGGACTCAGTGGTAGCAGCGGTATGTTAATTGGCGAATGGCAGGGCGAGAATGTCTGGCTGGTACGCGAATCGCGTCCGGACAGCATGGGCTCAGTGCGCCAACTGATTGATGAGGATGTGGGCCTGTTCCAAATTGCCGGGCGTGGCGTGCAGTTGGCGGAGTTTTACCGATCGCATCGCTGGTGCGGCTATTGTGGCCATGAGATGCACACCAGTAAGCGCGAATTTGCCTGTTTGTGCAATCACTGTCGCGAACGCTATTACCCGCAAATTGCACCGTGCATCATCGTCGCCATCCGCCGTGGCGATGAGATCCTACTCGCTAATCATGCGCGTCATCGTAACAACATCTATACCGTGTTGGCGGGTTTCGTCGAAGTTGGCGAAACATTAGAACAAGCGGTGGCGCGGGAAGTCATGGAGGAGAGCAACGTCCGGGTCAAAAATGTGCGTTACGTAACCTCGCAGCCCTGGCCGTTTCCGCAGTCATTAATGGTGGCATACATGGCTGAATATGACGGCGGCGATCTGCAACACGATGGCAAAGAGCTGCTGGATGCCGGTTGGTATCGTTATGACGATTTGCCGCTGCTGCCGCCGCCCGGCACGGTTGCACGTCGTCTGATTGAAGATACCGTTGCCCTGTGTCGCGCCAGCGCGACGTGAAAATGCTACACTGCCGGCCTTAGCATGAGAGAGCCCATTATGAGTGAACTGAAGAACGATCGTTATCTGCGCGCCCTGTTACGTCAGCCGGTAGATGTCACGCCGGTATGGATGATGCGACAAGCCGGGCGTTATTTGCCGGAGTACAAAGCCACGCGCGCTGAGGCCGGTGATTTTATGTCGCTGTGTAAGAATGCTGAGCTAGCGTGTGAAGTCACGCTGCAACCGCTGCGTCGCTATGCGCTGGATGCGGCGATCCTCTTCAGCGACATTCTTACTATTCCAGATGCGATGGGCCTTGGGCTCTACTTTGAGACCGGCGAAGGCCCGCGCTTCTCCAATCCGATTACCTGCCGTGCGGATGTCGATAAGCTGCCAGTGCCGGACCCCGAGCAAGAACTGGGTTATGTGATGAACGCGGTGCGTACCATTCGTCACAACCTGAAAGGCGAAGTGCCGCTGATCGGCTTCTCCGGCAGTCCGTGGACGCTGGCGACCTACATGGTTGAAGGCGGCAGTAGCAAAGCCTTCACCAAAATCAAAAAGATGATGTATGCCGAACCGCAAACCCTGCACAAGCTGCTGGATAAGCTGGCGGACAGCGTGATTCTCTATCTGAATGCGCAGATCAAAGCCGGTGCGCAGTCAATCATGGTGTTCGATACCTGGGGCGGCGTGCTGACCGGACGCGACTATCGCGAATTCTCGCTGTATTACATGCACAAAATCGTTGATAGCGTGCTGCACGAGAACGAAGGCCGTCGTGTACCGATTACGCTGTTCACCAAAGGTGGCGGCCAATGGCTGGAAGCGATCGCCGCGACTGGCTGTGATGCGCTGGGACTGGACTGGACTACCGATATCGCGGATGCGCGTCGTCGTGTAGGAGACAAAGTGGCGCTGCAGGGCAACATGGATCCCTCCATGCTGTATGCTCCGCCAGCGCGCATTGAGCAGGAAGTGGCGGGTATTCTTGAAGGTTTTGGCGCCGGCGAAGGTCACGTATTTAACCTTGGTCACGGCATCCATCCCGACGTACCACCGGAACATGCTGGTGCGTTTGTGGAAGCGGTGCACCGCCTGTCACGTCCTTATCATCAGGCCTGATCGTGGATTTAGCCGCACTCCGCCAGGAACAGTTACAACGCGCTGCTGATGTGGTGCGGCAGGATGATTTCGACGTGCTGCCGCCGCGCTTTATTGGTGGTGCCGATGTCGGTTTTGAGCAGGGCGGGGAGATCACTCGTGCTGCCCTGGTTATCCTCGAATACCCTTCTTTAACGCTGGTAGAGCATCGCATTGCGCGCGTGGCCACCACCATGCCGTATATTCCAGGCTTCTTATCCTTCCGTGAAATGCCGGCGCTGCTGGAAGCGTGGCAGCAGCTCTCCCAACTGCCCGATCTACTGTTTGTTGATGGCCATGGTATTTCCCATCCCCGTCGGCTTGGCGTGGCCGCGCATTTTGGTTCGCTGGTGGATGTGCCGACCATTGGAGTGGCGAAGAAGCGTTTGTGTGGGCGCTTTGCGGAACTGGACGCTGAGCCTGGCAGCCGCCAGCCGCTGATGGACAAGGGTGAACAGATTGGCTGGGTGTGGCGCAGTAAAGCACGCTGTAATCCGCTGTTTATCTCAACAGGCCATCGCGTCAGCCTGGATAGTGCATTGCATTGGGTTGAAACCTGTACGGCGGGTTACCGTTTGCCGGAACCGACGCGCTGGGCGGATGCCGTAGCCTCTGGACGCCCGGCCTTTCTGCGTTGGCAAAATACGCCTTAACGCTGTTTGCGCCCGGCTTTTGCGGTACACTGCCGCCAGCTAACCTATTGAGAGTAAGTTTGATGTTACAGAATCCCGTCCATTTGCGTCTGGCGAAGCTTGAAAGCTGGCAGCATATGACTTTTATGGCCTGTCTCTGCGAGCGTATGTTCCCCAACTATTGGGCTTTCTGTCAGCAGACCGAATTCGCCGATCCGCAACTCTATCGTCGTATCCTCGATCTCATTTGGGAAAGCCTGACGGTCAAAGATGCCAAAATCAATTTCGACGGTCAGCTGGAGAAATTTGAAGCGGCTATCCCTGACGGTGACGATTTCGAGGTTTACGGTGTGCATCCAGCGATCGATGCCTGCGTGGCATTGAGTGAATTACTGCATGCTCAACTCAGCGGTGAAACGCTGGAGCACGCGGTTGAAGTTAGCCGCACCTCGATCACTACCGTAGCGATTCTGGAAATGACCCAGGCTGGCCGCGAAATGACCGACGAAGAGCTGCGTGAAAATCAGGCCGTCATCGATGAATGGGACCTGCAGTGGGAGATTTTCCGCCTGCTGTCCGAGTGCGAGGAGCGCGACCTGGAATTGATTAAAGGCCTGCGTGCAGACCTGCGCGAAGCGGGAATCAGTAACATCGGTATACTTTTTCAGCAATAAGGCAATAAAACGTGACTTCAGGCCCGAATTACCGCGCCTGGAGGCTTCACATCGGCCCCCTGTCTGGTCTACATTTGGGGGGCTGAAAATTGTGGCTATCGGTGCGTGCTGGCTGAACAAGGCCTGAGAAGGGCTTTTCCCTCGCACTCGTTGCTTAGCAAGCGATAAATACACTTTAAGGATAACTTATGAACAAGACTCAACTGATTGATGTGATCGCAGAGAAAGCTGACCTGTCTAAAACCCAGGCTAAGACTGCGCTGGAATCTACCCTGGCTGCGATCACTGAGTCTCTGAAAGAAGGTGATGCTGTACAACTGGTTGGTTTTGGTACTTTTAAAGTGAACCACCGCGCTGAGCGTACCGGTCGCAATCCGCAGACTGGCAAAGAGATCAAAATTGCTGCGGCTAACGTGCCAGCATTCGTTTCAGGCAAAGCTCTGAAAGACGCTGTTAAGTAAGTTTCCGCATTGCGGTTTAGCTTGAAAAGAGGGGGCGTTAGCGCCCCTTTTTGTTGCCGGGACCTGCCATGCTGAATCCATTTTCACAGCGCATTTGCGCCCTGTTGTTCGGTGCGCTGCTCACGGGCTGTAGCTCCACTTCTGATCTTCCTGCCTTTACGGCGAGCGGCTATCTGGCCGACCGCGGCACCGTGCGCATTTGGCGCAAAAATAACGATCATCAAGCTGTGCATCTGCGCACTGTTTTCACACCGTTCAATGGCGATGCGATGGAGACAACCGATTACAACTGGCAGCAGCAGAAGCTGATTAGCGTTGAACGGCGCATTGCTGGCGCACAGCCAGACGATGTCACCTTACGCTTCGATCACCAGGGCAATCTTAATTTCATGCAGCGCCAGTTGGCGGGACGACGTGAGGCGGTTAGCGCTGATAGTGTTGAGTTATACCGTTTCGATGCGCAGCGCATGTTGGATCAAAGTAATGCGTTGCTGGAAGGTCGTGTACTGCTGCGGCAGGGGCACTGGTGGGGCGGCAATCAGGTACGAGCGTGCGACGACAAGGTGGTGAATGCGGCCTTTGATCGCGACACGATTTATGCGCTAGCTCGCCAGCAAAAGATGCAGTCTGCGCCATTGATGGTGTCGTGGCTGGAAGCGCCGGAAGGCGTGCAGCTGCTACGTGCTACGCCAGATGACGAATGCAGCTGGCAGCCAAAAGAGAGCGATTTCTGACGTGTGAATAAGATAAGGGGCACGTGCTGTGCCCCTTTGCATACTTATTTGCGGTTAATCGCGCGGTAGCCGATATCGCGACGGCAGAAGCTGCCATCCCATGAGATATGTTGCGCCAGCGCATAAGCGTTTTTCTGCGCCGCGGCAACGTCGTCACCCAGCGCAGTTACGCACAACACGCGGCCACCGTTGGTTACCACCAAATCGTCTTTCATGGTAGTACCGGCGTGGAAGACTTTCCCGTCCGGCACTTCTTCCAGCGGCAGACCGTGAATCTGATCGCCAGTGGTGTAATCGCCCGGATAACCACCTGCCGCTAATACCACGCCTAATGATGGACGCGGATCCCATTGCGAGGTCTGCTGATCCAGTTTGCCATCTGTAGCAGCCAGACACAGCGCAACCAGATCCGACTGCAGACGCAGCATGATGGGCTGAGTTTCGGGATCGCCAAAACGGCAGTTGAACTCGATCACTTTTGGCTGACCGGCTTTATCGATCATCAAACCGGCATACAGGAAACCGGTGTAGATGTTGCCTTCTGCTTTCATGCCGTTAACGGTTGGCCAGATGATTTGATCCATCACGCGCTGGTGGATCTCATCGGTCACCACGGGTGCCGGAGAGTAAGCGCCCATGCCGCCGGTATTCGGACCGGTATCACCATCGCCAACGCGCTTGTGATCCTGGCTGGTGGCCATCGGCAGCACATTGTTGCCATCAACCATCACGATGAAGCTGGCTTCTTCGCCATCCAGGAACTCTTCGATCACGATGCGGTGACCGGCATCGCCGAACGCATTGCCAGCCAGCATGTCTTGTACTGCTGCTTCTGCTTCAGCCAGCTCCATCGCCACGATCACGCCTTTACCTGCCGCAAGGCCGTCCGCTTTGATGACGATCGGTGCGCCTTTCTCACGCAGATATGCCAGCGCAGGCTCCACTTCGGTGAAGTTTTGGTATTCGGCAGTGGGAATCTGCTGACGTGCGAGGAAATCTTTGGTGAAGGCTTTTGAGCCTTCTAACTGGGCAGCGGCTTGCGTTGGGCCAAAAATCTTCAGACCTGCAGCACGGAACGCATCAACTACGCCAATCACCAGTGGCGCTTCCGGTCCCACGATGGTCAGATCGATTTTTTCCTGCTGCGCAAAAGCCAGCAGCGCGGGAACGTCGGTAGCGCTGATTGCCACGTTTTGCAGAGCCGGTTCCAGCGCGGTGCCCGCATTGCCTGGCGCGACAAACACCGTTTCCGCCAGTGGCGACTGTGCTGCTTTCCACGCCAGTGCGTGTTCACGTCCGCCATTACCAATCACTAAAATTTTCATCAGTACTGCTCCCAACAATTAATGGCGGAAATGACGCATGTCGGTAAAGATCATCGCGATGCCGTGCTCATCAGCGGCGGCAATCACTTCATCATCACGGATTGAACCACCCGGTTGAATCACGCAGCTGATGCCGACCGCTGCTGCGGCATCGATACCGTCTCGGAATGGGAAGAAGGCGTCAGAAGCCATCGCTGAACCTTTCACTTCCAAACCTTCGTCACCCGCTTTAATGCCGGCAATTTTGGCCGAGTAAACGCGGCTCATCTGACCGGCACCAATGCCGATGGTCATATTGTCACGCGCATAAACGATGGCATTGGATTTAACGAACTTCGCCACTTTCCAGCAGAACAACGCGTCACGCAGTTCCTGTTCAGTTGGCTGACGCTTGCTAACAACGCGCAGCTGGCTGGCATCAACCATGCCCAGATCGCGATCCTGGACCAGCACGCCGCCGTTTACACGTTTGAAATCCAGCGCAGCGACACGGCCTTGCCACTGACCACACACCAGAACGCGTACGTTCTGCTTGGCGGCGGTGACTTTCAATGCAGCTTCGCTGGCGGATGGGGCGATGATCACTTCAACAAACTGACGGCTGATGATCGCCTGCGCGGTGGCTTCGTCCAGCTCGCGGTTGAAGGCGATGATGCCGCCAAAAGCAGAAGTCGGGTCAGTCTTGTAGGCTCGCTCGTAAGCGTCGAGAATCGAACCGCCAACCGCCACACCGCAAGGGTTAGCATGTTTGACGATCACGCAAGCGGCTTCGTCGAACTCTTTCACACATTCGAGTGCGGCATCGGTATCGGCGATATTGTTGTAGGAAAGTGCTTTGCCCTGAACCTGCTGCGCGGTGGCAACAGACGCTTCAGCCACATTCTCTTCTATATAGAAGGCTGCATCCTGATGGCTGTTCTCGCCGTAACGCATATCCTGCTTCTTAATGAAGTTAAGGTTGAGCGTGCGCGGGAAGCGGCCAGCAGGTTCTTTGCTATCGCCATGATAGGCTGGTACCAGGCTACCGAAGTAGTTGGCAATCATGCTGTCGTAAGCGGCGGTATGTTCGAAGGCTTTAATGGCCAGATCAAAACGTGTTTCTAGCGTCAGCGAGTTTTCGTTGGCATCCAGCTCAGCAATAATCGCCTCGTAATCGCTGCTCTTCACCACAATCGCCACGTCTTTGTGGTTCTTCGCCGCGGAGCGAACCATCGTTGGGCCACCAATGTCGATGTTCTCGACCGCATCCGCTAATGAGCAATCGGGTTTGGCAACGGTTTGGGCAAAGGGATAAAGGTTCACTACCACCATATCGATAGGATTAATGGCGTGTTCAGCCATAATCGCATCATCCTGACCACGACGCCCCAAAATGCCGCCATGCACTTTTGGGTGCAGCGTTTTGACGCGTCCATCCATCATTTCCGGGAAACCGGTGTAGTCAGAAACTTCGGTGACGGGCAGGCCCGCATCTGCCAGCAGACGTGCAGTACCGCCTGTGGAGAGCAGCTCAACACCACGACTGGAGAGTGCCTGAGCAAATTCGAGGATACCGGCTTTATCAGAGACACTGAGCAGAGCGCGGCGTACAGGACGACGTTGTTGCATGGTGGTTTTATCCCTTGGCTTTGTTTCGCGTAAAAAAGAGCGTTACATCAAGCTCAGTGCTTCTCTTCTATATAGAAGGAATCACTTGCCTCATGTAACGCCCCAAAAGGGGCATCCTTGACGTCGCCGGGCATTGTAGCGAAAACGTTTGCGTGATGCTCGCCTAAATTCATTTGTGCAGCAGAGTGTGGATAACTATGTGTGTAACTGCGTATAAGGCGGGGTTTTGCTGTGGAATGCAGCGAACGGTTGTTTTTATTGAATTTAGCGGTTGCGCCCTGAGAACAACTCCCTATAATGCGCATCCATCAACACGGCACAACGGTTTACGAAATGTGGTGTTGATGAGGAAGTTTCGAAAGAACTTCCGCCGGATGAAAACGCTGAAAAAAAGTGTTTGACTCCGAAGGAGGAAAGCGTAATATACGCCACCTCGCGACAGACGGTTAACCCGCTGCTCGCAACGCTCTTTAACAATTTATCAGACAATCTGTGTGGGCACTCGCAGGATTGATATCAGCGTCTCCGGACGCAAAAAATATCAAGTCTCACGAGTGAACACATAATGAAATTCATTATGACGTTTTACAGATGAGCATCGCTGCACTCGTTGCAGCAAATCAAACTTAAATTGAAGAGTTTGATCATGGCTCAGATTGAACGCTGGCGGCAGGCCTAACACATGCAAGTCGAACGGTAGCACAGAGGAGCTTGCTCCTTGGGTGACGAGTGGCGGACGGGTGAGTAATGTCTGGGAAACTGCCCGATGGAGGGGGATAACTACTGGAAACGGTAGCTAATACCGCATAACGTCGCAAGACCAAAGTGGGGGACCTTCGGGCCTCACACCATCGGATGTGCCCAGATGGGATTAGCTAGTAGGTGGGGTAATGGCTCACCTAGGCGACGATCCCTAGCTGGTCTGAGAGGATGACCAGCCACACTGGAACTGAGACACGGTCCAGACTCCTACGGGAGGCAGCAGTGGGGAATATTGCACAATGGGCGCAAGCCTGATGCAGCCATGCCGCGTGTATGAAGAAGGCCTTCGGGTTGTAAAGTACTTTCAGCGGGGAGGAAGGCGGTGAGGTTAATAACCTTACCGATTGACGTTACCCGCAGAAGAAGCACCGGCTAACTCCGTGCCAGCAGCCGCGGTAATACGGAGGGTGCAAGCGTTAATCGGAATTACTGGGCGTAAAGCGCACGCAGGCGGTCTGTCAAGTCGGATGTGAAATCCCCGGGCTTAACCTGGGAACTGCATTCGAAACTGGCAGGCTAGAGTCTTGTAGAGGGGGGTAGAATTCCAGGTGTAGCGGTGAAATGCGTAGAGATCTGGAGGAATACCGGTGGCGAAGGCGGCCCCCTGGACAAAGACTGACGCTCAGGTGCGAAAGCGTGGGGAGCAAACAGGATTAGATACCCTGGTAGTCCACGCCGTAAACGATGTCGACTTGGAGGTTGTTCCCTTGAGGAGTGGCTTCCGGAGCTAACGCGTTAAGTCGACCGCCTGGGGAGTACGGCCGCAAGGTTAAAACTCAAATGAATTGACGGGGGCCCGCACAAGCGGTGGAGCATGTGGTTTAATTCGATGCAACGCGAAGAACCTTACCTACTCTTGACATCCAGAGAACTTAGCAGAGATGCTTTGGTGCCTTCGGGAACTCTGAGACAGGTGCTGCATGGCTGTCGTCAGCTCGTGTTGTGAAATGTTGGGTTAAGTCCCGCAACGAGCGCAACCCTTATCCTTTGTTGCCAGCGGGTTATGCCGGGAACTCAAAGGAGACTGCCAGTGATAAACTGGAGGAAGGTGGGGATGACGTCAAGTCATCATGGCCCTTACGAGTAGGGCTACACACGTGCTACAATGGCGCATACAAAGAGAAGCGACCTCGCGAGAGCAAGCGGACCTCATAAAGTGCGTCGTAGTCCGGATCGGAGTCTGCAACTCGACTCCGTGAAGTCGGAATCGCTAGTAATCGTAGATCAGAATGCTACGGTGAATACGTTCCCGGGCCTTGTACACACCGCCCGTCACACCATGGGAGTGGGTTGCAAAAGAAGTAGGTAGCTTAACCTTCGGGAGGGCGCTTACCACTTTGTGATTCATGACTGGGGTGAAGTCGTAACAAGGTAACCGTAGGGGAACCTGCGGTTGGATCACCTCCTTACCTGAAGATACCTTCCCGCGTAGTGCTCACACAGATTGTCTGATAGAAAGTAATGAGCAAGACGGCTGCGAAGTCGTGACACGAATCGTGTCCCCTTCGTCTAGAGGCCTAGGACACCGCCCTTTCACGGCGGTAACAGGGGTTCGAATCCCCTAGGGGACGCCACTTGCTTGGTGACAGGTGAAAGGTGTCTCCACGAAATATCTCAAAACTGACGTAACCGTCATGTTTGAGATATTGCTCTTTAACAATCCGGAACAAGCTGAAAATTGAAACGACGTGTTGGTTCATTTCTCCGTAATAAGAAATGAATAACGACATGTTCGAGTCTCTCAAATGCTTGCAGTCTGCAGCGTTGCAAAACGCCTGTGGGTTGTGAGGTTAAGCGACTAAGCGTACACGGTGGATGCCCTGGCAGTCAGAGGCGATGAAGGACGTGCTAATCTGCGTAAAGCGTCGGTAAGGTGATATGAACCGCTACAGCCGACGATGTCCGAATGGGGAAACCCGGTGCACTCAGTGCATCATCGCAACATGAATACATAGTGTTGCGAGGCGAACCTGGGGAACTGAAACATCTAAGTACCCAGAGGAAAAGAAATCAACCGAGATTCCCCCAGTAGCGGCGAGCGAACGGGGAACAGCCCAGAACCTGAATCAGTTTGTGCGTTAGTGGAAGCGTCTGGAAAGTCGCGCGATACCGGGTGATAGCCCCGTACACGAAAGTGCACATTCTGTGAGTTCGAAGAGTAGGGCGGGACACGTGGTATCCTGTCTGAATATGGGGGGACCATCCTCCAAGGCTAAATACTCCTGACTGACCGATAGTGAACCAGTACCGTGAGGGAAAGGCGAAAAGAACCCCGGCGAGGGGAGTGAAACAGAACCTGAAACCGTGTACGTACAAGCAGTGGGAGCCTTCATTTATGGGGGTGACTGCGTACCTTTTGTATAATGGGTCAGCGACTTATATTCTGTAGCAAGGTTAACCGTATAGGGGAGCCGCAGGGAAACCGAGTCTTAACTGGGCGTTAAGTTGCAGGGTATAGACCCGAAACCCGGTGATCTAGCCATGGGCAGGTTGAAGGTTGGGTAACACTAACTGGAGGACCGAACCGACTAATGTTGAAAAATTAGCGGATGACTTGTGGCTGGGGGTGAAAGGCCAATCAAACCGGGAGATAGCTGGTTCTCCCCGAAAGCTATTTAGGTAGCGCCTCGTGAACTCATCTTCGGGGGTAGAGCACTGTTTCGGCTAGGGGGCCATCCCGGCTTACCAACCCGATGCAAACTGCGAATACCGAAGAATGTTATCACGGGAGACACACGGCGGGTGCTAACGTCCGTCGTGAAGAGGGAAACAACCCAGACCGCCAGCTAAGGTCCCAAAGTCATGGTTAAGTGGGAAACGATGTGGGAAGGCACAGACAGCCAGGATGTTGGCTTAGAAGCAGCCATCATTTAAAGAAAGCGTAATAGCTCACTGGTCGAGTCGGCCTGCGCGGAAGATGTAACGGGGCTAAACCATGCACCGAAGCTGCGGCAGCGACACTATGTGTTGTTGGGTAGGGGAGCGTTCTGTAAGCCGTTGAAGGTGTGCTGTGAGGCATGCTGGAGGTATCAGAAGTGCGAATGCTGACATAAGTAACGATAAAGCGGGTGAAAAGCCCGCTCGCCGGAAGACCAAGGGTTCCTGTTCAACGTTAATCGGAGCAGGGTGAGTCGACCCCTAAGGCGAGGCTGAAAAGCGTAGTCGATGGGAAGCAGGTTAATATTCCTGCACTTGGTGTTACTGCGAAGGGGGGACGGAGAAGGCTAGGTTATCCGGGCGACGGTTGTCCCGGTTTAAGCGTGTAGGCTGACATCTTTGGTAAATCCGGGGTGTCTTAAGGCTGAGGCGTGACGACGAGCCACCACGGTGGTGAAGTAACTGATGCCCTGCTTCCAGGAAAAGCCTCTAAGCTCCAGGTAACACGAAATCGTACCCCAAACCGACACAGGTGGTCAGGTAGAGAATACCAAGGCGCTTGAGAGAACTCGGGTGAAGGAACTAGGCAAAATGGTGCCGTAACTTCGGGAGAAGGCACGCTGGCGCGTAGGTGAAGGGACTTGCTCCCCGAGCCGAAGCCAGTCGAAGATACCAGCTGGCTGCAACTGTTTATTAAAAACACAGCACTGTGCAAACACGAAAGTGGACGTATACGGTGTGACGCCTGCCCGGTGCCGGAAGGTTAATTGATGGGGTTATCCGCAAGGAGAAGCTCTTGATCGAAGCCCCGGTAAACGGCGGCCGTAACTATAACGGTCCTAAGGTAGCGAAATTCCTTGTCGGGTAAGTTCCGACCTGCACGAATGGCGTAATGATGGCCAGGCTGTCTCCACCCGAGACTCAGTGAAATTGAAATCGCTGTGAAGATGCAGTGTACCCGCGGCAAGACGGAAAGACCCCGTGAACCTTTACTATAGCTTGACACTGAACATTGAGCCTTGATGTGTAGGATAGGTGGGAGGCTTTGAAGCGTGGACGCCAGTCTGCGTGGAGCCAACCTTGAAATACCACCCTTTAATGTTTGATGTTCTAACGTAGGCCCGTTACCCGGGCTGCGGACAGTGTCTGGTGGGTAGTTTGACTGGGGCGGTCTCCTCCCAAAGAGTAACGGAGGAGCACGAAGGTTGGCTAATCCTGGTCGGACATCAGGAGGTTAGTGCAATGGCATAAGCCAGCTTGACTGCGAGAGTGACGGCTCGAGCAGGTGCGAAAGCAGGTCATAGTGATCCGGTGGTTCTGAATGGAAGGGCCATCGCTCAACGGATAAAAGGTACTCCGGGGATAACAGGCTGATACCGCCCAAGAGTTCATATCGACGGCGGTGTTTGGCACCTCGATGTCGGCTCATCACATCCTGGGGCTGAAGTAGGTCCCAAGGGTACGGCTGTTCGCCGTTTAAAGTGGTACGCGAGCTGGGTTTAGAACGTCGTGAGACAGTTCGGTCCCTATCTGCCGTGGGCGCTGGAGAATTGAGGGGGGTTGCTCCTAGTACGAGAGGACCGGAGTGAACGCACCACTGGTGTTCGGGTTGTCATGCCAATGGCATTGCCCGGTAGCTAAGTGCGGAAAAGATAAGTGCTGAAAGCATCTAAGCACGAAACTTGCCCCGAGATGAGTTCTCCCTGACCCCTTGAGGGTCCTGAAGGGACGTTGAAGACTACGACGTTGATAGGCCGGATGTGTAAGCGCAGCGATGCGTTGAGCTAACCGGTACTAATGACCCGTGAGGCTTAACCTTACAACGCCAGAGGCGTTTTGGTCTGAGAGACCTGAAATTTTCAGCTTGTTTTACCGGATAGATTTGCGCGGCCCGCGAGGGCGGCGTGAGCAAAAGAATTTGCCTGGCGGCTTTAGCGCGGTGGTCCCACCTGACCCCATGCCGAACTCAGAAGTGAAACGCCGTAGCGCCGATGGTAGTGTGGGGTCTCCCCATGCGAGAGTAGGGAACTGCCAGGCATTAATCAGGTGAAGAAGCCCCGGACGGAAGTTCGGGGCTTTTTTACGTCTGCAGATCGGCAAGATTGCAGGATTTTGGCGCAATTATCTGCATAAAATTAACGTAAATAGCTAAAAAACCAGCCCCTATACGCCTCAAATATTTATAAACTCTTAGCGCTTCATCCCAAAACAACTTAAAGCTGAAACATTTTCATAAACTGCATGAAGACTCGACATTCGCAGCATACCAGGCTAATGTCGGGCATCTGGATGTCTAAACGTTTATATGGTTATAAGTAAGAGGTGAGCAGGTTATGCCAATCAGGATTCCCGACGAATTACCGGCAGTGAATTTTTTGCGTGATGAAAACGTCTTTGTCATGACGTCGTCGCGCGCCAGTGTTCAGGAGATCCGTCCGCTAAAAGTGCTGATTCTTAACCTGATGCCAAAGAAGATTGAAACGGAAAACCAGTTCCTGCGTCTGCTCTCTAACTCACCGTTGCAGATTGATGTACAGCTACTGCGCATCGATAGCCGCGAGTCGCGCAACACGCCGACGGAGCATTTGAACAATTTCTACTGCAACTTTGAAGACATCCAAAACGATAACTTTGATGGACTGATTGTGACCGGCGCGCCGCTGGGATTGGTCGATTTCAATGATGTCGCTTATTGGCCGCAGATTCAGCGCGTGCTGCATTGGGCGAATGAACACGTTACCTCCACGCTCTTTGTCTGTTGGGCGGTTCAGGCAGCACTGAACATTCTGTATGGCATTCCTAAACAAACACGACAGAACAAACTGTCCGGCGTTTATGAACATCAAATTCTGCATCCTCACGCCTTGCTGACGCGTGGTTTTGACGACAACTTCCTGGCGCCCCATTCACGCTATGCCGATTTCCCAAGCCAACTGATCCGCGATTACACTGATCTTGAGCTATTTGCCGAATCGGAATCCACCGGCGCGTACCTTATGGCAAGCAAAGACAAGCGTCTGGCGTTTGTCACCGGCCATCCTGAGTACGATGCCTTGACGCTCTCAGGCGAATATCACCGCGATTACGATGCTGGCCTGTTACCGGAAGTGCCCTTCAACTACTTCCCGCAGGACAATCCAGAACTGCCGCCGCGTGCCACCTGGCGCAGCCATGGTAACCTGCTGTTCTCCAATTGGCTGAACTACTACGTTTATCAGATCACGCCGTTCGATCTGCGCCGTATGAATCCAACACTCGAATAAACCCAATACCTCGTTCGAACCTGCCGCGATAGCCAAAAGCTAGCGCGGCTTTTTTTTATCTTCTGTTCTTGAGTGGAATCTATTGCCTTTAATTCGAGAGTTTAAATTACATATTTATCAATCGTATAAATTGCTATAAGAATTAAAATGGAAATAGTTTTTGAAAATAAAATAAAAACCATTATGCTCTGATCCTGCAGGTTAAAAAACACCCTACATCCGGATCCAGTCGTTACACGACAGATCAACCCAGGAGGCAGCCCGCATGACAGACTCGGTTATCAGCAATACGCTAACCTTCAGCCAGCCCTTTACCCACGCGGAAAAGCAGCTGCTTACCCCAGAAGCAATCGACTTCGTCCACGCATTAGTGGTGCGCTTTGCACCCGAGCGTGAGCGTCTACTGAAAGCACGCCAGCAACGCCAGCAGCGTTACGATCAAGGTGATCTGCCTGGATTTGATTCGGAAACCACTTCCATTCGTGAAAGTGCATGGCAGGTTCGTCCGATTCCATCGCTGTTACAAGATCGCCGCGTGGAGATCACCGGCCCGCCGGATCGCAAAATGGTGATCAACGCACTCAATGCGAACGTCAACGTCTTCATGGCGGACTTTGAAGATTCACTGGCGCCAACGTGGCAGAAGCTGGTTGATGGGCAATTAACCCTGCGCGATGCGGTCAATGGCACGCTGAGTTTTACCAGCGAAACCGGCAAGATCTACCAGCTGCGCGCCAATCCCGCGCTGCTGATGTGTCGGGTACGTGGTCTGCATCTGAATGAAAAGCATGTTGAGTGGCGCGATCGGGCCATTCCCGGCGGATTGTTCGACTTCGCGCTCTACTTTTTCCACAACGTTGACGCGCTGCTGGAGAAAGGTCACGCACCGTGGTTCTACTTGCCGAAAACTGAATATGCCGCTGAAGTCGCATGGTGGCGTGAGATCTTCCGCTTTAGTGAAGATCGCTTCGATCTGCCACGCGGCACCATCAAAGCCACGGTGTTGATCGAAACGCTGCCGGCGGTATTCCAGATGGATGAGATCCTGTGGGAATTGCGCGATCACGTGGTTGGCCTGAACTGTGGCCGCTGGGATTACATCTTCAGCTACATCAAAACGCTGGGCCAGCATCCTGATCGTATCCTGCCGGATCGCCAGCAAATCAGCATGGATCAGCCATTCCTCGATGCCTATTCGCGCCTGCTGATCCGAACCTGCCATCGTCGTGGCGCACTGGCGATGGGCGGCATGTCGGCGTTGATTCCGAGCAAAGATGCAGAGCGCAATTTATGGGTGACGCAGAAGGTGCAGGAAGATAAAGCGCGCGAAGCGGGCAACGGTCACGACGGAACCTGGGTGGCGCATCCCGGCCTGGCAGACATCGCGATGGAGGAGTTTGACCGTCGGCTGGGCGATAAGCCCAATCAACTGCAGGTCACGCGCGAGCAGGATGCACCGATCACCGCCGAACGTCTGTTGGCACCGTGTCGCGGCAAGCGCACCGAAGCGGGCATGCGTGCCAACATTCGCGTGGCGCTGCACTATCTGGAAGCCTGGATCAGCGGCAACGGCTGCGTACCGATTGATGGTCTGATGGAAGATGCCGCCACCGCTGAAATTGCCCGCACCTCTATCTGGCAATGGATTCATCACAAACAAATTCTCAGCGATGGCCAGCCGGTCACGGTAGCGCTGTTTGAACGGCTGCTGGAGGAAGAGCTGGCCGCGTTGCAGCACACCGTTGGCGCGGAACGTTTTCAAAATGGACGCTTCGACGATGCCGCCGCGCTGATGGCGCAAATTACCACCGATAACCAGCTGGTTTCCTTCCTCACTCTGCCGGGCTACCGCCTGCTGCCTTGAACCTGGAGATATGACGATGAATCGTACGCAACAGATCAAACAACTGGAATCGAGCTGGACAGATACACGCTGGGAAGGCATTACCCGTCCGTACAGTGCGGAAGACGTTATCAACCTGCGCGGTTCGGTCAATCCCGCCTGCACGCTGGCGGAGCGCGGCGCTACCAAACTCTGGTCGTTGCTCAATGGTGAATCGAGCAAAGGTTATATCAACAGCCTCGGTGCGTTAACCGGCGGACAAGCGGTGCAGCAGGCAAAAGCTGGCATAGAAGCGATTTATCTCTCCGGCTGGCAGGTGGCAGCGGATGCTAACCTGGCCGGGCAGATGTATCCCGATCAATCGTTGTATCCGGTGAATTCAGTGCCGAATGTGGTGGAGCGCATAAACCAGAGCTTCCAACGTGCCGATCAGATTCAGTGGGCCAGCGGCATATCGCCAGACGATGAAGCCTTCATCGATTACTTCCTACCGATTGTCGCCGATGCGGAAGCGGGCTTTGGCGGCGTACTCAACGCCTTTGAGTTGATGAAAGCGATGATTCAGGCCGGTGCGGGCGCGGTGCATTTTGAAGACCAACTGGCGGCGGTGAAGAAGTGCGGCCACATGGGCGGCAAGGTATTAGTGCCAACGCAGGAAGCGATTCAGAAACTGGTGGCGGCACGTTTGGCCGCAGACGTAATGAACGTGCCGACGGTATTGCTGGCGCGCACCGATGCCGATGCCGCCGATCTGATCACCTCAGACTGCGACCCGCGCGATGCGGCGTTCATTACCGGCGAGCGCACCTCGGAAGGCTTCTTCCGCACGCATGCCGGGATTGAGCAGGCGATCAGTCGCGGGCTGTCGTATGCGCCCTATGCCGACGTGCTGTGGTGTGAAACTTCAACGCCGGATCTCGACATGGCGCAGCGCTTTGCCGACGCGATTCATGCGCAGTATCCCGGCAAGCTGCTGGCCTATAACTGTTCGCCATCATTTAACTGGAAGAAGAACCTCGACGATCGCACCATCGCGCGTTTCCAGCAGGCGCTGAGCGAAATGGGCTATCGCTTCCAGTTCATCACGTTGGCCGGTATTCACAGCATGTGGTTCAACATGTTCGATCTGGCACACGCGTATGCGCAGGGCGAAGGCATGCGTCATTACGTGGAAAAAGTGCAGCAACCGGAGTTTGCGGCGCGCGATAAGGGCTACACCTTCTCATCGCATCAGCAGGAAGTCGGCACTGGCTATTTCGATCGCGTAACCAACGTGATTCAGGGCGGAGCATCTTCAGTCACCGCGTTAACCGGCTCCACCGAAGCCGCTCAGTTCTAGTACTGAGTGCAGACATCGTAGCGGCGCAATTCATTGCGCGATAAATCGCGCCGCTACGGAATGTGCGGGGATTGAACGCAGTGTTTCGACCCACTCACTGGTCCACGGATGGGCATTATCTGCCGGAGCGTTGCCGATGACACCGAGAGAATCGCTGATCGCCTACACCATTCTGCAAGGTTTTGACGCCCAGTATGGTCGCTTTCTGGATATCACCGCCGGCGCGCAACAGCGCTTCGAGCAGGCTGACTGGCACGCGGTGCAGCAGGCAATGAAGGCGCGCATCCATCTTTACGATCACCACGTTGGCCTGGTCACTCATCAACTGCGCGTGCTCAACGATACGTCGCACTGGGACGAAGCGTTCTGGCTGCGGGTGAAAAGCCATTATGAAACCTTACTGCCCGGTTATCCACGCCATGAAATCGCCGAAAGCTTCTTCAATTCGGTCTATTGCCGCTTACAGGGCCACAGCCATCTGTCGCCCGAACGCTTGTTTATCTTTCCGTCACAGCCTTATGCGGCGGCACCCGTTGCGCAGCGCCCGTTGTCGCGACTCTATCGCCCACAGCAGAATTGGCAGGAGACGCTGCGTCAGGTGCTGAATGACATGCCGCTGCGCCTGACGTGGCAGGATCAAACGCGCGACATCGGCTGGATTGTGCGTCATCTGCACGAGCAGTTTGGGGCTGCACAATTAGCGACGGCGACGCTGGATGTCGCCAGCGAGCTGTTTTACCGTAACAAAACCGCGTGGATTGTTGCACGGCTGCAGCTCAGCGACGGCATGGTGCCCTGTTTACTGCCGATTCAGCGCGATGATGCCGGTCGTTTATGGATCGATACGTGTCTTACTGATAGTGATGATGCCAGCATCGTGTTTGGCTTCGCCCGCGCCTATTTCATGGTTTATGCGCCGGTACCGGCTGCGCTGGTGGCGTGGCTGCACCCGATTCTGCCGGGGAAAACCGTGGCTGAGCGCTACATGGCGATTGGCTGTCAGAAGCACGGTAAAACCGAATGTTATCGTGAATATCTGCACTATCTGGCGCATAGCGAGGAAGATTTCACCATTGCACCCGGCATTCGCGGCATGGTGATGATGGTGTTCACGCTGCCAGGTTTTGATCGCGTATTTAAGGTGATTAAAGACCGCTTCGCACCGCAAAAAGAGGTTACCGATGCGCAGGTGCGCGATTGCTATCGCATGGTCAAAGAGCATGATCGCGTCGGTCGCATGGCGGATACGCAGGAGTTCGAACACTTTGCGTTACCGCGCGCGCGTATTCCCGCCGAGCTGATGGCGGAGTTTGCACGCGACATACCTGAGAAGCTGGAGGTGCGCGACGATGTGGTGATCATCCGCCATTTGTGGCTGGAGCGCCGCATGGAGCCGCTCAATCTGTGGCTGGCTCAGGCTTCGCCGGAACAACGGCAGCACGCAATTGGCGAATATGGCGATGCGATTCGCCAGCTGGCGGCAGCGAATATTTTCCCCGGCGACATGCTGTATAAAAACTTTGGCATGACGCGTCACGGCCGCGTGGTGTTTTACGATTACGATGAAATCCGTCCGATGAGCGAACTGGTGTTCCGCGATGTACCGCAGGCGCGCTACGAAGAAGATGAGCTGCAGGCCGAGCCGTGGTACAGCGTGGGGCCGGATGATGTGTTCCCGGAGACCTTTCGCTATGCGCTATGCAGCGAACCGGCGACCGGCAAACTGCTGCAGGCTTTGCATCCGCAGCTGTTTGATCCCAACTGGTGGCGCGCGCTACAAACGCGCATCCGCGAAGGGCATATTGAAGAGGTGATTGCCTGGCGCGCCAGCCAGCGTTTCAGCGCGCGCTATGCCTCGGTGGCCGCTTAGCGGCCAGAATAGGTTTGCGTCACCTGTTTGGCGGCGCGGATCACCAGCGCCCCCAATTCAGTGATGCGGTCGTCGGTCATGCGTGCAATCGGGCCAGAAATGGAAATAGCGGCGAAGGGTTCGCCGTGCTCGTCATAAATCGGTGCCGCCACGCAACGCAGGCCGAGCGCGTGTTCTTCATCATCATGTGAAAAACCCATCTTACGAATCAGCGCCAGATTTTCCTTGAGGCTGTGCGGGGAGATCAGCGTTTTCGGCGTGTAATGGTGCAGCCCTTTTTGATGCAGCAGCGCGGTCACTTGCTCATCGCTAAGATGTGCCAGGAACGCTTTACCCGCGCCGGACGCATGCATCGGCAGCTTGCCGCCAATCGGCGCGGACATGCGCATCAACTGGGTACACTGTACCTGGTCGATAATTACCGCCTGATAATCGCTGAGATCCAGCACCGCCAGATTCACCGTTTCGCCCGCATCCTCCATCAGCTTGCGCAACAGCGGATGCACAATCGCCAGCAGATTGCGACTTTGCAGAAAGCTGCTGCCCACCACAAAAGCATGCGAACCAATAGTCCATAAGCCTAAATCACCGACCTGATGCACAAAGCCCTGTTGCTGCATGGTGGAGAGCAGACGATGCGTGGTGGAGTTGGGTAAACCGGCCTGTTGCGCCAGTTCGGTAAGCGCCACACTGCCATGCGATTCGGCAATCAGCTCCAGCAGGCGCAAGCCGCGCGTAAGAGATTGAACTTGCCCGCCGACGGGCGCGCTGGTGGTGGTGGTTGTAGCACGAGGTTTCTTGCCGCGTTTCACGGGCACAGGGGTTGCCATAACTTCTCCACAATCGCATTAATGCTGGAAACCATTTTCGTTTTTAATGGTATGAATGCAAACGTTCACTTTCTGGTCGGATCTGTTGGCTATTATTCCTGAAAATGTCTCATCTGACCTGACTTTTGCTGACCTGAAAGTTATGCCAGTATGTCTGGCTGGTATTTAGCCAACGCAATGACGTGGACGGGGCAAGAGTGAGCAACAAAACAGCAATGCTGCAGCAGCAGCTGGCGCAACGCATCATGATTCTGGACGGTGGTATGGGCACCATGATCCAGAGTTATAAACTGAGCGAGCAGGATTTTCGTGGCAGCCGCTTTGCCGACTGGCCGTCCGATTTGAAGGGCAACAACGATCTGTTGGTGCTGACCAGGCCGGATGTGATTCGCGAAATCCACGATGCCTATCTCGCTGCCGGCGCGGATATTCTGGAGACCAACACCTTCAACTCCACCCCCATTGCGATGGCAGATTACGCGATGGAAGCGTTGTCGGCGGAGATCAATTTCGAAGCGGCTAAACTGGCGCGTGCCAGCGCAGATGAATGGACGGCGAAAACGCCACATCGTCCGCGCTACGTGGCGGGCGTGTTGGGCCCCACCAACCGTACCTGTTCCATCTCGCCGGACGTCAACGATCCTGCCTACCGTAACGTCACCTTCAATCAGCTGGTGGAAGCCTATCGTGAATCCACCCATGCGCTGATTGCGGGTGGTTCCGACCTGATCATGATCGAAACGGTGTTCGATACGCTGAATGCCAAAGCGGCGATTTATGCGGTGCAGACCGAGATGGAAGCGATGGGCGTTAAGCTGCCGCTAATGATCTCGGGCACCATCACCGATGCTTCTGGTCGTACGCTCTCCGGCCAAACCACCGAAGGTTTCTATAACTCGCTACGCCACGCCGAACCGCTGTCGTTCGGACTGAACTGTGCGCTCGGTCCGGATGAACTGCGTCAATATGTGGCGGAGCTGTCGCGCATTGCCGAAGGCTACGTGACTGCGCACCCGAATGCCGGTTTGCCCAACGCGTTTGGTGAATACGATCTCGATGCCGCGATTATGGCCGAGCAAATTGGTGAGTGGGCGCGCGCTGGTTTCCTCAATATTATCGGCGGTTGCTGCGGCACCACGCCGGAACACATCGCGGCAATGGCGGCGGCGGTGGACGGTGTTGCACCGCGCCAGTTGCCCGAGATTCCAGTGGCCTGCCGCCTCGCCGGGCTTGAGCCGCTGAATATTCAGGCTGATTCATTGTTCGTCAACGTTGGCGAGCGTACCAATGTCACCGGTTCGGCCAGGTTCAAGCGCCTGATCAAAGAAGAAAAATACAACGAAGCGCTGGATGTGGCACGCCAGCAGGTTGAGAGCGGTGCGCAAATCATCGATATCAACATGGATGAAGGCATGCTGGATGCGGAAGCGGCGATGGTGCGCTTCCTCAATCTGATTGCCGGCGAACCCGATATCGCACGCGTGCCGATCATGATCGACTCATCCAAATGGGAGGTGATCGAGAAAGGCCTGCAGTGCATTCAGGGCAAAGGCATTGTTAATTCCATCTCGATGAAAGAGGGCGTTGAACCTTTCATCGAGCACGCGCGTAAAGTGCGTCGCTACGGCGCGGCCATGGTCGTGATGGCGTTTGATGAAGTCGGTCAGGCGGATACGCGTGCACGCAAAATAGAAATCTGTCGTCGTGCCTACAAGATCCTGACGGAAGAGGTCGGTTTCCCGCCAGAAGACATCATTTTCGACCCCAATATTTTCGCCGTTGCCACCGGCATCGAAGAGCATAACAACTACGCGATGGACTTTATCGGTGCCTGTGAAGACATCAAACGCGAGCTGCCGCACGCGATGATCTCTGGCGGCGTGTCCAACGTCTCTTTCTCGTTCCGTGGCAATGAACCGGTACGCGAAGCGATTCACGCCGTGTTCCTCTATTACGCCATCCGCAACGGTATGGATATGGGCATCGTGAACGCCGGTCAGCTGGCGATTTACGACGATCTGCCTGCCGAGCTGCGCGACGCAGTGGAAGATGTGGTCCTTAACCGCCGCGACGATGGTACCGAGCGCTTACTGGAACTGGCGGAGAAGTATCGCGGCAGCAAAAGCGACGGCGAGCAGGAGAAACAGCAGGCCGAATGGCGCAGCTGGGACGTGGTAAAACGTCTGGAATACTCGCTGGTGAAAGGCATCACCGAGTTTATTGAGTTAGACACTGAAGAAGCACGTCAGGCAGCAGAACGCCCGATTCAGGTGATTGAAGGGCCGCTGATGTCCGGCATGAACGTGGTGGGCGATCTGTTCGGCGAGGGCAAGATGTTCCTGCCGCAGGTGGTGAAATCAGCGCGCGTGATGAAGCAAGCGGTGGCCTATCTTGAACCTTACATTCAGGCCAGCAAAGAGGCCGGGCGCAGCAACGGCAAAATCGTGCTGGCGACGGTAAAAGGTGATGTGCATGACATCGGCAAAAACATCGTCGGTGTGGTGCTGCAATGTAACAACTACGAAATTATCGACCTCGGCGTAATGGTGCCGAGCGATAAAATTCTCAAAACCGCGATTGCCGAGAATGCCGATATTATCGGGCTTTCCGGGCTGATCACGCCGTCGCTGGATGAAATGGTCAACGTAGCGAAAGAGATGGAGCGTCAGGGATTCACCATCCCGCTGTTGATTGGCGGCGCCACCACTTCGAAAGCGCATACCGCAGTGAAGATCGAGCAGAACTACAGCGGCCCCACCGTTTACGTGCAGAACGCCTCGCGCACCGTTGGCGTGGTGTCTTCGCTGCTCTCCGATACGCTGAAAGAGGATTTCGTGGCGCGCACCCGCAAAGAGTACGACACGGTGCGCATTCAGCATGCGCGTAAGAAGCCGCGTACACCGCCGGTGAGTCTGCAGACCGCGCGTGATAATGATTATTCCATTGACTGGGAACGTTACACGCCGCCGGTGGCGCATCGCCTCGGTGTGAGTTCCGTTGAAGCCAGCATTGAAACGCTGCGCAATTACATCGACTGGACGCCATTCTTTATGACCTGGTCGCTGGCCGGCAAATATCCGCGCATTCTGGAAGATGACGTGGTGGGCGAAGAGGCCCAACGCTTGTTTGCCGATGCTAACGCGATGCTCGATATGTTGAGCAGCACCGGCACGCTTAAACCGCGCGGTGTGGTGGGGATTTTCCCGGCCAACCGTGTCGGCGATGACATTGAAATTTACAGCAACGAGAACCGCAACGAGGTGCTGTGCGTGAGCCATCACTTGCGTCAGCAGACCGAGAAAACCGACTTCGCCAACTACTGTTTAGCGGATTTCGTGGCACCGAAATCGAGCGGAAAAGCCGATTATCTCGGCGCGTTTGCCGTCACTGCCGGGGTAGAAGAGGATGCGTTGGCTGAGGCGTATGACAAGCAGCACGATGATTACAACAAAATCATGGTTAAAGCGGTGTCAGATCGTCTGGCAGAAGCGTTTGCCGAATATCTGCATGAGCGGGTGCGTAAAGTGATTTGGGGCTTCGCTGCTAATGAAAACCTGAGCAACGAAGAGCTGATTCGCGAGAATTATCAGGGCATTCGCCCGGCGCCAGGTTATCCGGCTTGTCCGGAACATACTGAGAAAGCGCCGATCTGGCAGTTGCTGGATGTGGAAAAACATACCGGCATGAAGCTGACCGAATCTTTCGCCATGTGGCCCGGCGCCGCGGTTTCCGGCTGGTATTTTAGCCATCCCGAGAGCAAGTACTTCGCCGTGGCACAGATTCAGCGCGATCAGGTTGAAGATTACGCGGCGCGTAAAGGCATGAGCGTCACCGACGTCGAGCGCTGGCTGGCACCGAACCTGGGTTATGACGCGGATTAACGCTTTCTCGCGGTCGCCATAAATGGCGCCCCTACAAAACCTGCTCCGTGGGTCGCCATAAATGGCGCCCCTACAAAACCTGCTCCGTGGGTCGCCATAAATGGCGCCCCTACAAAACCTGCTCCGTAGGGGCGCCATTCATGGCGACCTTCTTAAATGTATGCACAAAAAAAGGTCGGCATACATGCCGACCCTACGATTAATGCTGATGAATCAATTAATTAAACCGCGCATCGCGATCTGACGTCAGGTCATACAGCTGATATTTGCGACCCAGCATCTGGCCGCCATCACGCGTTAACGGCACCCAGTTCACCTGCGCACGACCACGCGTTGGCGTCACGGTGAACAGATCCATCGGCACCGAAATATAGAAGCCTTTGGTGAAGTCGCCTTCGCCATACGCTTCCGCCGACACGTTGGTTTTGGTGGCGTAGAAGCCAACCATCACGCCGCTGTCAAAGCGCTTCGATACATCAACCGTTACGCCTTTATCCTTCGCCAGATATTCACCGACGCTGGCTTTGACCAACACGTCCTGCATAAACCACGGACGCCAGTACGCGGTGAAATGCCCGGTCGGCGCTTTGTAATCGGTGAACTGCATCATGTTGTCCCAATCACGCTGTTTCACGTAGTTGGCATCAACGCCGAAAGCCCAGTTGCTATCAATCGGACGATACAGCACTTCGCCGCCGACGCCGCCGTACATGGTTTCCAGATAACCGCCGTAAACCTGGCCATAGAAACCGTTGCCGAGCGACTGCATGTAGTTGGCTTGCAGATCGTTAACGTAAACGTTGTTCTCAACGTAATCACGAATATGGGTACGCACGCGCGGCAGTGTGGAATCCGCTGGCGCGCCATTGTAATTGAACCTGTCATAGTTATTGGCAATATTACCGAACAGGCTGCCGCCGACTAACAGGTGATCGGTAAGCCAATAATCAGCGTTAGCCATCACGCCAACCTGATACATGTAGAAGCTTTCCGGTCCGCCCACCGACTGATTCAGCACCGGCGACAAGCTGTAGTTCAGACGGTCTTTGCGGATAAAGAAACCTTGCTCGGTGGTACCAGGATCGCGCGGATTTTCACGCGTCTGCTGCAGCGGCTTTTCATGTCCCAGCGGATAACCGGCCAGTTCATTGTGCAGGCTGGCCACATTGGTACGTGTGCTCACCTGCGGCATATTGAAGCGTGACTCGGTGACATCGATGGTATCGATGCCAGCGGGAAGATTGTTCATGATAATGCGATTGGCGCGATCGACACCTTCGCGCGTGTCGCGATATTTGGTCTGCTCGCCAGACACATAGAGCGTGCTGCCTTTGGTCTGAATATGCGGGCCATTCAAACCCGCGTTGTACTTCAAATCCGTTAGCTGGTTTGCTACTACCGTTGGCTGCAACAGATCGCCCTGCGGCTGAGGGTTATACGCTGGTTTCTCGCTATCGATATGCGACTGATGCAGATCGTTGAAGTTGGTGCGCAGGGTAAAGCCGAACATAAAGGTGTTACCGCGCTCGTAGCTGGCGTTAATGTCCGCCCAGTCGGTGATGCGATAAATCGCGCCGACGTTGACCTTGCTGCGTTGATCCAGACGACCAGCAAAATCATCCTGATAATCGTTACCTTCGTATTCAACCTTCAGGCGCAGCGGCTGCCACGGCGTTTGATACTCCACGCCGCCAAACAGTGCTGAAGGACCGTGGAACATCTGCGAGCCGTTAATCGAACCCGCTTCGCCACCGCCGGTACGGCTACAGAAACTGTCGCTGTAGGAGCAGAACGGATTCTTGATGGTGCCGCTGTTGCCGAGGTAGCCCCAGCCCAGACCTAAGGTGAAATCGAACGGGCCCCATGCCTTGCTCGCCACCAAATATTCACTGTCGAACAGGCCGGTGCCGCCTAAATCGCGTGAACCCACCGCCACTTCCGGCAGCCAATAGCTCTCCTGCCACAAACGCAGCTTCACATCGAAGGCTTTATCTTTATAGCTTTGGTTGCCGCTGAAACCTTCGACCGCGCTGTATCTGCGGGTACGTACGTCGGTATAGCGCACGGTGGTTTCCAGCCACGGGAACAGCTGCAGTGAAGCAGAATAGTAGCGATATTGATCGTTATCACGGAAGTTAACGCTAAATTCACCCTCTTTCGCCATACGCGCGGTAGGCGTCTGCATCAGACCAACGCCGCCGAAATCCGATTGAGAAGGGCCGACCGGTTCAGGCCAGGTTTCCGCATGCACCTGGCAAGCGGCGGAAACAGAAGCAGCCAACAGGCTGATAAGTAATTGTTTTTTCATCACTCTGGTATCCGGTGAGTCAGAACGGAAAGCATGCGCGCATTCAAATCGCTTTGGCCCCAAGGCAGGCTCCATGAAGTGAAACCGAGCCAGATAATGCTGCCGGGCTCCACTTCGATGTGGCGATGATTCCAGTAAGCGACCGGAACTTGCTGCGTGCTGCCAGACGGTGCAATCACCGTGGCATAGCTGCGTTCCGCGCCGGACAGACGATCGTGGCCGTCGAGGTAATCACGCACTTCGCGGCCCGGCTGCCAGCTCTCTTTACCCGGATTGCTTAATGCACCCAGCACCAGCACCTGCGTGGGTTGCGTCAGCGTGTAGAGGTCGTAGCTGCCTTGCAGCGTGCGGTTATCTTGTTGACGCAGGCGCACCTCGTCGGGATCAAGCGAGGTGAACTGGCGGCCCGTCACCTGCACCGTGCCAAGCTGGTGGATAACGGAGCCGATGGTCGCGGCCAGCGACTCACCGCTGTCGGCTTGCCAGGCGCGCAGATCTGCCAGCAGCTGTTTCTGCTGTTGCTGTGCTACCGCAGTTGCGCCACGTTCGGCAATCACCGTGCCCGGCCACCAGCTGCGCAGTGCTGGGTTGGTAAGTAACTGACTGAGATTCTGCGCATCGTTGATTTGCAGTGTGTTTTTGCCCTGCACGTCGTGCACGGTCACTTGAGCCGCGGCAAGCGCGTGGCCAGCCGTGAGCAGCGTCAACGCTGCCAGCATTGGAGTTGTTTTTTTCATGATTTCGCCGGCTTCAGAATAGTGATTTCAACTGGGAAGGCATCGGCGGCCAGCATCTGGTTGGCCTGCAGCACCGTGCCATCGCGGTTATCGATCCAGAAGGTGTTCTGCCACTCCGCGCCTACGCTCTCCATGCGCACGGTTTCATGCCAGACGCGACACGGTACACGTTCACCGGCGATATCCAGCACCGTATCGTCACCGCGTTCGAAATGGGAAACGGCCGTGGCGGCACGTACTTTATCTTGCTCGCGCCACTGCACCACGCGCGTCCAACTGGCACCGTTTTGCAGATGCAAGCCATCGGCGAGCGGATCCTGCGCCAGGTTACTGACGTCAGCGAGATTGCTCGGTAAACCCAGCGTTTTGACCAGACGGCCATGCTGCATCACCAGCATCGCTTTATCCTGGGTGATCCACTTCTGTTGGTCGTTTTCGTTGTAACCGAGCACCACGAAGATGCGCGGACCTTCATTGATGCGGGCATAGAGGCTGGCGTAGGGCAGGTTAGCAACCTGTTCGTCGGTGACCGTGACATCATCCGGACCGTTCACGGCCAGCATCACGGTTTGTTCGAGGCCTTTTTGCGTTTGTGTGCAGGCCTGCAACAACAGGCAAAGAAGTAGCAAAGAGAGTCGGCGCACTGTGTATCCCTGTCTAAATAAGCCAAGCAAAAAATAACCACACGGATGTGTGGTTATGCTTAAAGGTGCTACATCAACGAGTGGTGCTCGTTGTGGTGGTTGTTGTTGTACCGGTATTTGCACCGTCACCGCCGCCAGAAGCAGCAATGCCGAGACCCACTAACGCACCGAGCGCGCCGATACCCACAGCGGTAGACGCACCGGCAGAGATTGCTCCCGCCTGCGCGCCTGCTGCAGCACCAGCTTCTTCCGGCGCGGCAATCGCAGCGGAAGAAACGGCAACGTAAAGTAAGGCTGCACCAGCAACCATCAGTTTTTTCATAACAACGTTTCCTGCATTTATATGAATCAATGAATGTAGGATTTACCCAGATTTCGGGCGCGTTCAGTATAGGGCAACAAATTACCAGAGTTCAGCAACAGAAAAAGAGGGCGGAAAGTACAGGCGTGTCTGGTGATAAATGCGGCGAATTGGCGTTAGCTGCTTTTTTTAAATGCAGTTTTTTCTCAGGGTGGAATAATTACGTGGTTGGGCTTATCAAGGCAGGATTTTTCACTTTTTCATTAACTATTGGTACGGAATAGGAATAATCAGATTTTCCTGAAGTGGCTTAAATAAAAATGATAAATCAATCATACGGATAGCCGATGGTTAATAACGAAATAGGACCATTTTTTAATTAATAGTGTAGGCGTCAATCAAATAAAGTTCCGATTTTCCTTAGCCTATTTTAAGAATTTTCTAAGCGGCAAAGCGGGAAGAAATAGCAATATTGCGCGGATTGTCGACTGGCTGGCAGAAAAAAGGCGGCAATCACGCCGCCTTATTCATATTGGCCGAGAAATTAACGCCAGGATTTGTAGCGATTAATTAAGCCATTGGTGGAGCTATCGTGGCTGCTAATTTCCGCTTCATTTTCCAGCTCTGGCAGAATGCGGTTTGCCAGCTGTTTACCCAACTCAACACCCCATTGGTCAAAGGTGAAGATGTTGAGAATCGCGCCTTGGGTGAAGATCTTGTGCTCATACAGCGCAATCAGTGAACCCAGGCTGAACGGGGTAATTTCACGCAGCAGGATTGAGTTGGTTGGGCGGTTACCTTCGAATACTTTGAACGGCACGATGTGCGCGACCGATTCGGCAGATTTGCCGGCATCGGTGAACTCTTTCTCTACCACATCGCGTGACTTACCAAACGCCAGCGCTTCGGTCTGTGCGAAGAAGTTCGACAGCAGCTTCGGATGGTGATCGGTCAGCACGTTGTGGCTCAGCGCCGGTGCGATAAAGTCGCACGGAATCAGTTTGGTGCCCTGATGAATCAGCTGGTAGAACGCGTGCTGACCGTTGGTGCCTGGCTCGCCCCAGATGATTGGGCCAGTCTGGTAATCCACCGGATTGCCTTCGCGATCGACATATTTACCGTTGGATTCCATGTTGCCCTGCTGGAAGTAAGCAGCAAAGCGATGCATGTATTGGTCATACGGCAGAATGGCTTCGGTTTCGGCACCAAAGAAGTTGTTGTACCAGATACCAATCAGCGCCAACAGCACCGGCAAGTTCTGCTCGGCAGGCGTGTTAGCGAAGTGCTTATCCATCGCATGCGCGCCACTCAGCAGCTGCTCGAAGTTCTCGAAGCCGATAGACAGAATGATCGACAAGCCGATTGCTGACCACAGTGAATAGCGACCGCCAACCCAATCCCAGAACTCGAACATATTATCGGTATCAATACCGAATTCACCCACCGCTTTACCGTTGGTCGACAGCGCAGCGAAGTGCTTCGCCACATGCTGCTGATCGCCCGCGGTTTTCAGGAACCAGTCACGCGCGCTATGGGCGTTGGTCATGGTTTCCTGGGTGGTGAAGGTTTTTGATGCCACGAGGAACAGCGTGGTTTCCGGGCTGAGATCTTTCAGCGTTTCGGCGATGTGCGTGCCATCAACGTTAGACACAAAGTGCATGTTGAGGTGATTTTTGTACGGACGCAGCGCTTCGGTCACCATGAAGGGGCCGAGGTCTGAACCACCAATACCGATGTTCACCACATCAGTAATGGCTTTACCGGTATAGCCTTTCCAGTCGCCGCTGATGATGCGCTCGGAGAAGCCTTTCATCTTCGCCAGCACCGCGTTGACTTCCGGCATCACATCTTTGCCGTCCACCACAATTGGCGTGTTGCTGCGGTTACGCAAGGCAACGTGCAGTACCGCACGCTCTTCGGTGCGGTTAATCTTCTCGCCAGAGAACATCGATTTGATGGCGCCGGCCAGATCGGTTTCTTTAGCCAGCGACTGTAATTTTTCGAGGGTTTCCTCGGTGATGCGGTTTTTTGAGAAATCCACCAGCATCTGGTCATCGAAAGTGGCAGAGAATTTCGCAAAACGATCGGCATCTTGCGCAAACAGGTCGGCGATTTGCACCGATTTCATCTGCTCAAAATGCTGCTGCAGCGCTTTCCAGGCTGCGGTTTGTGTCGGATTGATATTTTTCATGGCAACACTCTAGTTGATATAAGAACCGTCATTCCATCCGGGGCATCCTGCTCGCCCGGCATCCATAGCATTCTTGCGACGGGAATGAGTATGACCACAGTTACAAGCGAAGGGAAAAAATTTGTGACCGTGGCCGCAGTGTTTCAGGTAAATCCGGCGGCGATTGTCAGCGTAGCGCCAGGAAAATTCCCTGTGCCGCATCAGCAAAAAGCCGCATTTGTCTGATTCGGACTCTACTTTAGGTCGACGTGGGACACCGCGTTTGTTCAACGATGCGTTTACCGAAGTGTAAAAGTGAGCAAATCCTCGACCTAAAGCAAGTCTACCCAAAATTATTCGAGGTTCAGGAAGGCGGCAAGTGTATGACAAATCGGCTTGGCCGATTTGAACAGCGCTAGCGCTGGCCCGAAGGGTGAGGCTCATTATGAGCCTCATAATCCTCAGGAGCTTACTGAAGTAAGTGACTGAGGTGAATACACGCAGCCAACGCACCTGAAACTTGAAGTATGAAGGGTATGGACAGGGGGGGAAAATAATCAGTACTTTATGCGCGCTACTTACACCTCCGGGTGTAAGCCAGAAGAGGCGCGTCGCCCAGGCAGTGTGTTTGAGGATCCGTATCCGCAGATAACACATCAGGGGGTGTGACGCCGAGGTGGGGCAACACGCGGGGTGTTGCACTGTCGGCTGCAGGGGCTGAATCCTCTGGGTTGTCACCAGAATCGTCCACAGTCGGACGCTTCGCAAGGTGAAGCGCTTCTGGGTGACTTGTCTCCTGATCTTGTCTGCCCAATTCTGCTCTTCTCTTGTGCCTAGGCTGCTACTATGTCTTCCGCCCCAAAAACGGAAGAAAGATAACCTGACACGGGGTTCGTAACATGTCTCAAAATCTTATCGTGGCTAAATTTGGCGGCACCAGCGTTGCCGATTTTGATGCTATGAATCGCAGCGCAGATGTTGTGCTGTCGGATGCCAATACCCGCTTAGTGGTGCTCTCTGCTTCCGCTGGCGTAACCAATTTGCTGGTTGCCCTTGCTGAAGGCCAGGAACAAGCGCAGCGCGCTTACCTGCTGGATGAAATCCGCCGAATTCAATACGCCATCATCGATCGTTTGCAGTCGCCGGATGTCATCCGCGACGAAATTGATCGCATGCTGGAAAACATCACCATGTTATCTGAGGCCACCTCGCTGGCGACGTCGCACGCGCTGACCGATGAGTTGGTGAGCCACGGTGAGCTGATGTCGACGCTGCTGTTCGTAGAGATTCTGCGCGAGCGTCAGGTGAACAGCGAATGGTTTGACGTGCGTAAAGTGATGCGCACCAGCGATCGTTTTGGTCGTGCGGAGCCGGAAGTGGCTACGGTGAAAGCGCTGGCAGCGACCCAACTGCAGCCGCGTATTGCACAAGCGCTGGTGGTGACTCAGGGCTTTATCGGTAGCGAAATTAAAGGCCGCACCACCACGCTCGGCCGTGGCGGCAGTGACTACACCGCTGCGCTGCTGGGCGAAGCGCTGCAGGCCGCGCGTATCGATATCTGGACCGATGTTGCCGGTATCTACACCACCGATCCACGCGTGGTTTCCACGGCTAAACGCATCGAAGAGATTACCTTCGAAGAAGCGGCGGAAATGGCGATCTTTGGTGCTAAAGTGCTGCATCCGGCCACCTTGCTGCCGGCTGTACGCAGCGATATCCCGGTGTTTGTCGGCTCGAGTAAAGATCCGGCCGCGGGCGGTACGCGCGTGTGCAATGAAACCAAAAATCCACCGCTGTTCCGCGCGCTGGCACTGCGTCGCAAGCAGACATTGGTCACGTTGCACAGCTTGAATATGCTGCATGCACACGGCTTCCTCGCCGAGGTGTTTAACATTCTGGCGCGCCACAGCATCTCCGTTGATCTGGTGACCACTTCTGAAGTGAGCGTGGCGCTAACATTGGATAGCACCGGTTCGACCACCACGGGTGACAGTTTGCTGACGCAGGCGCTGCTGACCGAGCTCTCTTCGCTGTGCCGTGTGGAAGTGGAAGAGAACCTGGCGCTGGTGGCGATCATCGGCAACAACCTGTCGAAAGCCTGCGGCGTCGGTAAAGAAGTGTTCGGCGCATTGGAACCGTTTAATCTGCGCATGATTTGCTACGGTGCCAGCAGCTATAACCTTTGCTTCCTGGTGCCAACGCCGGATGCGGAAGAAGTGGTACGCGCGCTGCACAAGAATCTATTTGGTTCCTAAGTCAAATTGTTAGCATGCTGCATCAAGCCGGACCTGGTCCGGCTTTTTTATTGGTTAATTTTATTAAACAATAATTCAAGCGCAGCGGCAGCCAGTCATTCTATCCAGACGTTTCTGATGATCCCCATTATCACTCGCGAGACATGTCTTGTTTTCGCTGAAATCGCCTAAAAAACACACTGTTCTCTCATTGAGTGGTTGCGCTTCGATCGCTAAAAACGATAATCCCGCCGCGAAAACATTAAATTATCTGAGGGAATAGCGTTGAAAAGATTAGTGGCTGAAACACTTGGCACCTTTGTGCTGGTGTTGGGCGGTTGTGGTAGTGCGGTGTTGGCCGCGGCGTTTCCAGAATTGGGTATCGGTTTTGCCGGCGTCGCGCTGGCATTTGGTCTGACAGTGTTGGTGATGGCATTTGCCGTTGGCCATATCTCAGGCGGCCATTTTAACCCGGCGGTCACCATCGGCCTGACGGTTGGCGGACGTTTCCCGGCGGCGCAGGTCGTACCTTACATCATCGCGCAACTGGTTGGTGCGATTGCGGCGGCAGGCGTGCTGTATCTGATTGCCAGCGGTAAAGCCGGTTTCGATGCAGCGGCGAGCGGCTTCGCGTCGAACGGTTACGGTGTACATTCCCCGGGCGGCTTTAGCCTGCAGGCAGGTATGATCGCCGAGCTGGTGCTGACCGCAGTGTTCCTGATTGTGATCATGGGCTCGACCGATAAACGTGCTCCGGCCGGTTTTGCGCCGATGGCTATCGGTCTGGCATTGACGCTGATCCACCTGGTGAGCATTCCTGTGACCAATACCTCAGTTAACCCGGCGCGCAGTACGGGTGTGGCCATCTTCCAGGGCGGCTGGGCAGTGGAGCAGCTGTGGATGTTCTGGTTGTTACCGATTATCGGTGCTGCGATTGGTGGTGCGATCTACCGCTTTGTACTGGAAAAAGCAGAGTAACTTCGCCGTATTTCAGCGGATCGGCAGCAGCCGATCCGCATTTTCCCCCGCAAGCGACTTCCCGCCTTACGTCAAGATAATGAAATGTTATGATCCCGCGTCCGTCGCTGTGGTCGTTCCCTGCGCGACATTTCATCTGTGGCAATATTAAAAAAATCCCTAAGGAAGTCTGGTTATGCTCGGCACACTTACCCGCTTGTTCCCGCTCTGGGCCGTACTGCTCTCGGTCGCTGCTTATTATTCTCCCACCACCTTTCTCGGCATTGGTCCGTGGGTAACGTATCTGCTGATGCTGATTATGTTCGCCATGGGCGTGACGCTAAATATTGACGATTTCAAACGCGTGCTGGTACGTCCGGCGCCGGTGATTGCCGGTACCTTCCTGCACTATCTGGTGATGCCGCTGGCCGCATGGGGTTTGGCGAAGCTATTCCAGATGCCACCGGACCTCGCAGCAGGCATGATCCTGGTCGGCAGTGTGGCCAGCGGCACTGCGTCTAACGTGATGATCTATCTGGCGAAAGGCGATGTGGCGCTGTCAGTGACCATCTCATCCGTATCGGCGCTGGTGGGGGTTTTTGCCACGCCGCTGCTAACGCGTTTCTACGTTGATACGCACATTCAGGTGGATGTGGTCGGCATGCTGCTCAGCATCGTGAAAATCGTGGTGGTTCCGATCAGCCTCGGCCTGATCATCCACCACTCAATGAACAGTGTGGTGCGCCGCGTTGAGCCTTATCTGCCGGCGTTTTCGATGGTGTGTATTCTGCTGATCATCAGCGCCGTGGTAGCCGGCAGCCAGGGTTTTATCGGTTCTGTCGGCTTGATGGTGATTGTGGCGGTCATACTGCATAACGCCATTGGTCTGTTGGGCGGGTACTGGGGCGGCAAGCTGTTTGGCTTCGATGAATCCACCTGCCGCACGCTGGCGCTGGAAGTGGGCATGCAGAACTCGGGACTGGCGGCCACGCTGGGCAAACTCTACTTCTCGCCGTTGGCAGCACTGCCGGGCGCACTGTTCTCGGTATGGCATAACTTGTCAGGTTCGCTGCTGGCCGGCTATTGGTCAGGTAAACCGATCGATAAAAAGAAGAAATAATCGCGGTCGCCATGAACAGTGGTCGCCATGAATGGCGACCCTACGATCGCACCGGTTTATCGTAGGGTGCGCATTTATGCGCACCGTTTTGCACTACAGCTTCAGATAAGTGCGTATCCCATCCAGAAACATCTGCGTTGCCAGCATAATCAAAATCAACCCCATCAGACGTTCCAGCGCGTTAACGCCTTTGTCACCCAGCAGACGTAAAAACAGTCCCGACATCAGCAAAATTCCTACTGTTACACCCCAGGCAATCAGCAGCGCCCCCACCAGGTGCGTCATTTGATTGGGATATTGATGTGATAACAGCATCAGCGTCGCCAGCAGCGAAGGGCCGGCAACCAGCGGAATCGCCAACGGCACCAGAAATGGCTCTTCACCAGCCGGAAGTCCGCTGCTGCTGCTCTCCTCGGAGGGAAAAATCATGCGAATGGCAATCAGGAACAGAATGATGCCGCCGGAGATCGACACGGTTTCGGTGCGCAGATTCAGAAACGTCAGAATGCGTTCACCGGCGAAGAGAAACAGCAGCATCAGAATCAGCGCGATCAGCATTTCGCGCATCAGCACCACGCGGCGGCGCTTGGGCTCCAGATGCTTCAATACCGACATAAAGATCGGCAGGTTGCCCAGCGGGTCCATAATTAACAGCAGCAATATGGTCGCGGATATCATTTCAGTCATGTCAGGTAAACCATCCTATCCATTTGGCCAAGGCCATTATTAGTTGTACTGCTGAAAAAGTTAGCGCAATCGAATTAATTCACTTGCCAGAAGTGCTGCATTTTGTAGAGTTGACGGTCATAGGTAAACCTGATTATTACGCAGACGGGCAGGATTATCCGGCCCGTCTTTTCCTCGCACCACTTAGGGCTTCCTTCGAGAACACCCGAGACGGACAGAAAATGAAGAATGTAGGTTTTATTGGTTGGCGTGGCATGGTCGGCTCAGTGCTGATGTCACGTATGAGCGAAGAACGCGATTTTGATGTCATCAATCCGGTCTTTTTCTCCACGTCACAGCTTGGTCAGGCGGCGCCGACGTTCGGCGGTAAGTCGACCGGTGCGCTGCAGGATGCTTTTGATATCGAGGCGCTGAAGGCGCTGGATATTATTATCACCTGTCAGGGCGGCGATTACACCAGTGAAGTCTATCCGAAGCTGCGCGAAAGCGGCTGGCAGGGTTACTGGATTGATGCGGCTTCCACGCTGCGCATGAAAGATGACGCGATCATCATTCTCGATCCAGTTAACCATCATGTGATTCGTCAGGGCCTCGACAACGGCATCAAAACCTTCGTCGGCGGCAACTGCACCGTGAGTCTGATGTTGATGTCACTGGGTGGCCTGTTTGCCAACGATCTGGTTGAGTGGGCGTCGGTTGCCACTTATCAGGCGGCATCGGGCGGCGGTGCGCGCCATATGCGTGAATTGCTGACGCAGATGGGCATGCTGCATGACCACGTGGCCAGCTCGCTGCAGAATCCGGCTTCCGCCATTCTGGATATCGAACGCAGCGTCACCGATTTCACCCGCTCTGGCACCTTGCCAACCGACAACTTCGGCGTACCCCTGGCGGGCAGCCTGATTCCGTGGATCGACAAACAGCTGGATAACGGCCAGAGCCGCGAAGAGTGGAAGGGCCAGGCGGAAACCAACAAGATTCTGCGTACCCGCAATGTGATTCCGGTTGATGGCTTGTGTGTGCGTGTTGGCGCCCTGCGCTGCCACAGCCAGGCCTTCACCCTCAAGCTGAAAAAAGACCTGCCGCTGAGCGAAATCGAACAGCTGCTGGCTTCCCACAACGAGTGGGTGAAAGTGGTGCCAAACGACCGTGAAATCACCATGCGTGAACTGACGCCAGCCGCCGTCACTGGCACGCTGACTACGCCAGTGGGTCGCCTGCGCAAACTGAACATGGGGCCGGAATACCTTTCTGCCTTCACCGTGGGCGATCAGTTATTGTGGGGCGCCGCTGAACCGCTGCGTCGCATGCTGCGTTTGTTGATCGACTAAGCGCAGCGGTAAACCAGACAGGCCGGGGTTTCCCGGCCTTTTTTTAGTTATCCAGGCTGCAAAAAATTATGCAAATTGCGCCTGACAAGTGATCCGCTTCCCTTTTTTGCTCGCCCGACAACAATATTTCACGATCCTCCATGGCTTCTGCCATCCCCAAGCTATGATTTAACAGAGATGTGCCGGTTGTTAACTGTTTTCGTTTTTTCGAACTGAATGGTTGTTGTACACGGTGAAGATCTTTCCCACGGACGGTTGTGTCCTCGCGGTGTACCTATGGCTCAATGAAAAGCAGCGCACCCGAGGCGATAATCCTGCCGACTCTGGTCGCCTGCGCAAAATCATAGGAAGAAAGTCATGTCAGAGCTTCCCGATCGCCAGGCGATCAATGCCCTTTTTGCCGGGAATTACGCCGATCCCTTTTCATTACTGGGGATGCACCAAACGGCCGCAGGCCTTGAAGTTCGCGCGCTGCTGCCCGATGCCTCCGATGTATGGGTGATTGAAACCAACACTGGACGCAAATGCGCCCAGCTTACGTGTCTCGACTCGCGCGGATTTTTTTGTGGCGTGATCCCACGCCGTAAAAACCTGTTCGGCTATCAGCTGGCGGTAAATTGGCACGGCCAGCAAAACCTGATTGATGATGCCTATCGCTTTGGCCCGCTGCTGGCAGAGATGGATGCCTGGCTGCTGGGCGAAGGTACGCACCTGCGTCCTTACGAAACCCTTGGCGCGCACGGCACCACCATTGATGGCGTGCATGGCACGCGCTTTGCCGTTTGGGCACCGAATGCGCGGCGCGTGTCGGTGGTAGGCGAGTTCAATTTCTGGGATGGCCGCCGCCATCCTATGCGCTTCCGGCGCGAACTCGGTGTCTGGGAACTGTTTGTTCCGGGCGCGGTGAATGGCCAGCTGTACAAATTTGAAATCGTTGATAATAGCGGTCAGATGCGCATCAAAGCCGATCCTTTTGCCTTCGAAGCACAGATGCGGCCGCAAACGGCGTCGATGATCTGTGGTTTACCGCCGAAAACCGAAATGCAGCCGCAGCGCAAAGCCGCCAATGGCTTTGACCAGCCAATTTCTATTTACGAAGTCCATCTGGGTTCATGGCGCCGTCATACCGATGACAACTTCTGGTTAAGTTACAAGGAGCTGGCCGAACAGCTCATCCCTTACGTCAAAGAGATGGGCTTCACCCATATCGAACTGATGCCGATTAACGAACATCCGTTCGACGGCAGCTGGGGCTATCAGCCGCTTGGCATGTATGCGCCCACGCGCCGTTTCGGTACGCGCGATGAGTTTCGCCATTTTGTTGCGGCTGCGCATGACGCCGGCATCAACGTGCTACTTGATTGGGTGCCGGGCCACTTCCCCAGCGATGACTTTGGCCTGGCGAAGTTTGACGGTACCGAGCTGTATGAACACAGCGATCCACGCGAAGGTTTTCATCAGGACTGGAACACGCTGATCTACAACTTTGGTCGCCGCGAGGTGAGCAATTACCTTTCCGGCAATGCCTTATATTGGATGGAGCGCTTCGGCATTGATGGATTACGTGTGGATGCGGTGGCCTCGATGATCTACCGCGACTACAGTCGCGCCGAAGGCGAATGGGTACCCAATCAATTTGGTGGGCGAGAAAATCTCGAAGCGATTTCATTCCTGCGCCATACCAACCGCGTATTGGGCCACGCCGCGCCGGGCAGCGTCACGGTGGCGGAAGAATCCACCGATTATCCTGGCGTGACGCGTCCCTCTGAGGATGGCGGCCTCGGCTTTTGGTTCAAATGGAACCTCGGCTGGATGCACGACACGCTGGATTACATGAAGCTCGATCCGGTGCATCGCCGCTACCATCACCAGCTGATGACCTTCGGCATGCTCTACAACTACACCGAAAACTTTGTGCTGCCGCTGTCGCATGACGAAGTGGTGCACGGCAAGCGCTCGATCCTCGATCGCATGCCGGGCGATGCCTGGCAGAAGTTCGCTAACCTGCGTGCCTATTACGGCTGGATGTGGGGTTTCCCCGGCAAGAAGCTGCAGTTTATGGGCAACGAGTTTGCGCAAGGGCGCGAGTGGAATCACGACAGCAGCCTCGACTGGCATCTGCTGGAAGGTGAGGATAACTGGCACAACGGCGTGCAGCGTCTGGTACGCGATCTTAACCACACCTATCGCCACTATGCGCCGCTGCATCAGCTCGATTTTGATGGGCAAGGTTTTGAGTGGTTGGTGGTCGATGATCATGAGAACTCGGTGTTTGTCTTTGTGCGCCGCGATCGCGACGGCAATGAAATCATCGTGGTCAGTAACTTTACGCCGGTGGCGCGTCACAACTATCGCTTTGGGGTAAATCAGCGTGGCGGCTGGCGCGAGATAATGAATACCGACCAACACGATTATCACGGCAGCGATACGCGTAATCACGGCGTGGTACATACCGATGAAATTGAAAGTCACGGTCGGTCGCAGTCGCTGAGCTTGACCTTACCGCCGCTGGCAACACTTTGGCTGGTGCGGGAGAGCGACTGATGCTGGAGCAGGGACAGCCGAAACCGTTAGGTGCGCATTACGATGGGCACGGCGTCAATTTCACGCTGTTTTCCCAGCACGCCGAGCGTGTTGAACTGTGCCTGTTTGATGCGCACGGTGCGGAGCGCCGTTTTGCGCTGCCCGCGCGCAGCGGTGATATCTGGCACGGCTATTTTCCCGCACTGAAGCCCGGCCAGCGCTACGGCTATCGCGTGCATGGCCCGTGGGCACCGCAGCAGGGACATCGGTTCAATCCTGCCAAGCTGCTGGTCGATCCCTGCGCCAAAGCAGTTGCGGGTGAGGTAACGGATGACGCGCGTTTTCACGGCGGCGACCGTGAACCCGATGCGCGGGATAACGCCGCCATCGCGCCGAAATCGCTGGTGATTGCTGAAGATTTCGCCTGGGAAGACGATCAGGCGCCGCGTACGCCGTGGGGTAACACGGTGATTTATGAAGCGCACGTGCGCGGATTAACGATGCAGCATCCGGAAATTCCGGAAAGGCTGCGTGGCACTTATGCGGCGCTGGGTCATCCTGCTATGGTGAAGTATCTGCGCCATCTTGGCATCACCGCGCTGGAGCTGTTGCCGATTGCCCAGTTCACCAGCGAACCGCGTTTACGCCGTCTGGGGTTGAGTAATTACTGGGGCTACAACCCGTTTGCTCTGTGGGCGGTCGATGCTCGTTACGCGTCGGGTGAACACGGTTTATCGCCGCTGCAGGAGTTTCAGCAGGCGGTAAAAGTGCTGCATGCGGCGGGCATTGAAGTGATTCTGGATGTGGTGTTCAACCACACCGCAGAACTGGAAGAGATAGGGCCGACGATTTCACAGCGCGGCGTGGATAACGCCAGTTATTACTGGCTCGATGGCAACGGCGATTATCAAAACTGGACTGGCTGCGGCAACACGCTAAATCTCAGCCATCCGCAGGTGATGGAATGGGTACTGGAGGCGCTGCGCTATTGGGTTCGTGCGTGCCACATTGATGGCTTCCGTTTCGATCTTGCCAGCGTATTAGGCCGCACGCCGGAATTTCAACAGGATGCGCCGCTGTTTGCCGCCATCAAAGCCTGTCCGCTGCTCTCACAGGTGAAGTTGATTGCGGAGCCGTGGGATATCGGGCCTGGCGGTTATCAGGTTGGCAATTTCCCGTCCGACTTCGCCGAGTGGAACGACCATTTTCGCGATGCGGCGCGCCGTTACTGGCTCCATGGCCAGCTGAATAACGGCGATTTTGCCCGTCGTTTTGCTGCATCCAGCGACGTATTTCAGCGTGAGGCGCGTCTGCCGCACGCCAGCATTAATCTGATCACTGCTCACGACGGCTTCACGCTGCGTGATGTGGTGAGCTTCAACAACAAACACAATCAGGCCAACGGCGAAGACAATCGTGATGGCAGCAGCAACAACTTCAGCCATAACCACGGCAAAGAAGGGCTGCAGGTCCATTTCGATATTGTCGAACGGCGGCGGCGCAGCGTGCATGGCTTGCTCACCACGCTGCTGTTGGCGCAAGGCACGCCGATGCTGCTGGCAGGTGACGAGCGGGGTCACAGTCAGCACGGTAATAACAACGCTTATTGCCAGGACAATCCGCTCACCTGGCTCGACTGGCAACAAGATGATTTTGGGCTGGTCGACTTCACTGCCGCATTAATCCACCTGCGCCAGCGCATTCCCGCGTTGACGCTGGATGGCTGGTGGCAGGAAGGCGACGGCAATGTGCAGTGGTTCAATGCCAGCGGCAAACCACTGGAGAAAGATCAGTGGGAACAGGGGACGCACAGAATGCAGATCCTGCTCTCCGGCCGCTGGTTAATAACAATAAACGCCACGGAATCGGTGAGTGATATCGCCTTACCAGACGGAGAGTGGCATGCCATTCCTCCTTTCGCCGGGGAAGATAACCCCATTCATACAACTGTCTGGCACGGTCCCGCACACGGTGTGTGCGTGTTCCTAAAGCAATCATAAGGAGTCAGACATGGTTAAATTAGATAGAACAGATCATCTGATGCTGGCGCGCCAGCTCCCTACACAAACGGTTGCCTTGATCCTTGCTGGCGGGCGCGGTACGCGTCTGAAAGATCTCACCGCGAAACGCGCCAAACCTGCCGTGCACTTCGGTGGCAAGTTCCGCATCATCGACTTTGCGCTGTCCAACTGCATCAACTCGGGCATACGGCGCATCGGGGTGATCACCCAATATCAGTCACATACGCTGGTGCAGCACATTCAGCGTGGCTGGTCGCTGTTCAACGAGGAGATGAACGAATTTGTCGATCTGCTGCCGGCGCAGCAGCGCGCCGCCACCGAACATTGGTATCGCGGTACCGCCGATGCGGTGACGCAAAACCTCGACATCATTCGCCGCTACAACGCGCAGTACATCGTGATTCTCGCCGGGGATCACATCTACAAAATGGACTACTCGCGCATGCTGCTCGACCACGTCGATCGCGGTGCCAAATGTACCATCGCCTGCTTGCCGGTGCCGTTAGCCGAAGCCACCGCATTTGGTGTAATGGCGGTTGATGCCGAAAACAACGTGATCGATTTTGTCGAAAAGCCGCCGAAACCGCCGTCAATGCCGGGTGACGACAGCCGAGCGCTGGCCAGCATGGGCATTTATGTGTTTAACGCCGATTATCTTTATCAACTGCTGGAAGAAGATCTGCAAGTGGCTGATTCAAGTCACGATTTCGGTAAAGATTTGCTGCCAAAAATCGTCGCTAGCGGCGAGGCGTACGCGCACTCCTTCACGTTATCCTGCGTGCAGATCGACGAGAACGCTGAGCCATACTGGCGCGACGTCGGGACGCTGGAGGCTTACTGGCGCGCCAATCTCGATTTAGCCTCGGTAACGCCCGAACTGGATATGTACGACCACAGCTGGCCGATTCGCACCCATATGGAGCCATTACCACCGGCGAAATTTGTGCAGGATCGTTCCGGCAGCCACGGCATGACGATGAATTCGCTGGTCTCTGGCGGCTGCATCATCTCGGGCTCGGTGGTGGTGAATTCGGTGCTATTCCCACGTATCCGCATTAACTCGTTTTGCAATATTGATTCTGCAGTGCTGCTGCCCGACGTAGTGGTTGGCCGATCTTGTCGTCTGCGTCGCTGCGTGATCGATCGCGCCTGCGAATTGCCAGAAGGCATGGTCATTGGCGAAAACCCTGATGAAGACAGCCGACGTTTTTACCGTTCAGAAGAGGGCATCGTACTGGTGACGCGCGCCATGTTGGCCAAATTGGCCGGAGCGGTCAGTAAGTAACGAAAGAGCATAGAGAAAATTGCCGCGTGGAACGCATGCGATAACAATAGGGGTTCAGGATGCTGGTTTTACATGTCTGTTCAGAGCTTTTCCCGCTGTTAAAAACGGGCGGATTGGCTGATGTGGTCGGTGCATTACCACAGGCGCAAATAGCCGAAGGTGCGGATGCGCGGGTGCTGATTCCCGCCTATCCGGATCTGCGTAAAGGGATTCCTGATACTGAAATTGTGGCGGAGCTACAAACTTTTGCCGGGCCGGTTCGTTTACTTTTTGGACAATTCAACGGCGTTGGTATTTATTTAATTGATGCGCCGGGATTGTATGAACGTCCCGGCAGTCCTTATCACGACACATCGCAATTTGCTTATGTCGATAATTACCTGCGCTTTGCGCTGCTCGGCTGGATGGGCGCGGAGATTGCCAGCGGATTGGATATGAACTGGCAGCCCGATATCGTGCACGCGCATGACTGGCACGCCGGCTTAACCTGCGCCTATATCGCCGCGCGCGGAGGCCCGGCGAAAACGGTGTTTACGGTGCACAATCTGGCGTACCAGGGGCTGTTTTCTGCGCGCCATCTGGATGAGATTCAGATTCCTCGCGCCTACTTTGATATGCATGGCCTGGAATTCTTCGGGCAGATTTCCTACCTCAAGGCGGGGCTATTTTATGCCGATCATATTACGGCGGTCAGCCCCACTTACGCGCTGGAAATTACCCGACCAGAATTTGGTTACGGCATGGAATCCCTGCTTGAACAGCGGCTGCGTGAAGGGCGGCTGAGCGGCATTCTGAATGGCGTCGACCCGGGGATTTGGGATCCGGCGCATGACTTGTTGCTCACCGCGCGCTACGACAGTGAAACGCTGGAGAGCAAAGCCGAGAACAAGCGCCAGCTACAGATTGCTATGGGTCTGAAGGTGGATGACAAAGCGCCAGTGTTCTGCGTCATCAGCCGTTTGACTAAACAGAAAGGGCTGGATTTAGTGCTGGAAGCGCTGCCGGGCTTGCTGGCCCAAGGCGGCCAACTGGTGCTGCTTGGTCAGGGAGACGCAGAGCTGCAGCAAGGTTTCCTTGCCGCGGCGGCAGAACATCCGGGCCGCGTTGGCGTGCAGATTGGTTATCACGAAGCTTTCTCGCACCGTATTGTTGGCGGTGCGGATGTCATTATGGTGCCGAGCCGCTTTGAGCCGTGTGGCTTAACGCAGCTATACGGTTTGAAATATGGCACGTTGCCGCTGGTACGTCGCACCGGTGGGCTGGCGGATACGGTGCAAGACAGTTCGCTGGAGAACCTGGCAGACGGCGTCGCCAGCGGCTTTACCTTTGAAGACAGTAATGCCTGGTCGCTGCTGCGGGCGATTCGGCGTGCATTTGTTCTGTGGTCTCGTCCTGCACTCTGGCGTTACGTCCAGCGCCAGGCGATGGGGATGGATTTTAGTTGGCAGGTGGCGGCACAAGCCTACCGCGATCTTTATCAACGTTTGCTGTAATGAGAGATTGGGATACTTGATATGAATGCACCTTTCACCTATGCCTCACCCACGCTGACGGTTGATGCGCTAAAGCACTCAATCGCCTATAAGCTGATGTTTACTATTGGTAAAGATCCCTCGATCGCAAATAAGCATGAGTGGCTCAATGCCGCGCTGTTGGCGGTGCGAGATCGTATGGTGGAACGCTGGCTGCGCTCCAGCCGCGCACAGCTCTCACAGGATGTGCGGCAGGTTTACTATCTGTCGATGGAATTCCTGATGGGCCGCACGCTGGGTAATGCCTTGCTGGCGATGGGCATTTACGACGATCTCAATCAGGCACTGGACGAGATGGGCCTCGATCTCAGCGAACTGATGGAAGAGGAGAACGATCCTGGCCTCGGCAACGGCGGTTTGGGACGTTTAGCCGCCTGCTTCCTCGATTCACTCGCCACGCTCGGTTTACCCGGGCGCGGCTATGGCATTCGTTACGATTACGGCATGTTTAAGCAGAATATCGTCGACGGCCAGCAACGCGAATCACCGGATTACTGGCTGGAATACGGTAATCCGTGGGAATTCCAGCGCTTTAACACGCGCTACAAAGTCCGTTTCGGCGGCCGTTTACAGCATGAAGGCGCGCGGGTGCGCTGGGTGGAAACCGAGGAGATCGTGGCGATGGCTTACGATCAAATCATTCCCGGTTTCGATACCGACGCCACCAATACGCTGCGCCTGTGGGGCGCGCAGGCCAGTAACGAAATTAATCTTGGTAAATTTAATCAGGGCGATTACTTCGCTGCAGTAGAAGATAAAAACCACTCGGAAAACGTCTCGCGCGTGCTCTACCCCGATGATTCAACCTATTCGGGCCGCGAGCTGCGTCTGCGTCAGGAGTATTTCCTCGTCTCCTCAACGGTGCAGGATATTCTCAATCGCCACTGGCAGATGCATGAAACCTGGGACAATCTGCCCGACAAAATCGCCATTCACCTTAACGATACCCATCCGGTGCTGGCCATCCCTGAACTGATGCGTTTGCTGATCGACGAGCAAAAATTCAGCTGGGACGATGCGTTTGAAGTGACCTGTCAGGTGTTCTCCTATACGAACCACACGCTGATGACCGAAGCGCTGGAAAGCTGGCCGGTGGACATGATCGGCAAGATCCTGCCGCGTCATCTCAGCATCATCTTTGAAATCAACGATTATTTCCTGAAAACCATTCAGGAATACTATCCGGATGATTGGGATCTGATGTCGCGTATCTCGATCATCGACGAGAACGATGGCCGCCGCATTCGCATGGCGTGGTTGGCGGTGGTGGTGAGCCACAAAGTTAATGGTGTGTCGGAGCTGCACTCCAATTTGATGGTGCAATCGCTGTTCGCTGACTTCGCGCGCCTGTTCCCGGGCCGTTTCTGTAATAAAACCAACGGCGTGACGCCACGTCGCTGGCTGGCGCTGGCCAACCCGGCGCTGTCCGAGGTGTTGGATGAAGCGATTGGTCGCAATTGGCGCACCGATCTCGGTCAGCTCAATGAGTTGACGGCGCAAGTCGATTATCCGGCATTTATTGAACAGATCGCCGATGCCAAGTTTGCCAACAAAAAACGTCTGGCGGATTGGGTAGCGAAGAATTTGGATATCGTGCTCGATCCGCATGCGCTTTTTGACGTGCAGATCAAACGCATCCACGAATACAAACGTCAGCTGCTGAACGTGCTGCACGTGATTACGCGCTACAACCGTATTAAGGCCGATCCCACCGCTGAATGGGTGCCGCGTGTTAATATTTTCGCCGGCAAGGCCGCATCGGCGTATTACGTGGCGAAGCACATCATTCATTTGATCAACGATGTTGCCAATGTGATCAATAACGATCCTCAGGTGAAAAACAAGCTCAAGGTGGTGTTCATTCCCAACTATGGCGTGAGTCTGGCGCAGATCATTATTCCGGCGGCGGATCTCTCTGAGCAGATCTCTACCGCCGGCACTGAGGCATCGGGCACCAGTAACATGAAGTTTGCACTGAATGGCGCGTTAACCATCGGCACGTTGGATGGCGCCAATGTGGAGATGCTGGAGCACGTCGGCAAGGAGAATATCTTTATCTTTGGTAACACCACACCGCAGGTGGAGAAACTGCGCACCGATGGCTACAACCCACGTAAGTATTACGAGGACGATCCTGAGCTGCATCAGGCGCTGACGCAAATCGCCAGCGGGCTATTCAGTCCGCAGGAGCCCGGGCGCTATCGCAATCTGTTTGATGCCTTGGTCAACTTCGGCGATCACTACCAACTACTGGCGGATTATCGCAGCTATGTGGATACGCAGGACAAGGTGGACAAGCTTTATCGACAACCGGATAAGTGGCAGCGCAGCGCGGCGCTGAATATCGCCAACATGGGCTATTTTTCGTCGGATCGAACCATTCAGGAATATGCGGATGAGATCTGGCACATTTCGCCAGTGAGGTTGTAAGGCGGGGCTTACAGAACCAGGTCGCCATGAATGGCGACCCTACCAAACTGCACTGAACCCTTGTAGGGTCGCCATTCATGGCGACCGATAAACGTTCAGATTTTAAGGATTATTTCAGGGTGATGCTTTTGATAATCCCATCAGCATCGCTCTGCGCTTGCTGTTGGTTATCCGCTGGTAAGGTAATTTGCAGCGTCAGCAACTTACCGTCCACTTTCGCCAGAATCACCGAAGACCATGACGTCTGATTATTAGCAGAAATCACCGTGTCCAGCTGCTGTGCTGGCTGGTCTTTCAACGTGACCGCTTTGTTTGAAACCACTTGCAGCTGTGGATCGCGACCGCGCTGCTGCTGTTCCAGACGCTGTGCCAGCGCATCAAGCGCTTCATTAGTGGGATCACCCGCAATCACAATAATCGCACGCTGACCGGTTTCGTCGGCGTAAACGTGCATATTGGTGGATTCAGAGCCGAGTTTTCCGCTTTTGTCAGACATGCCAGCAGGCAGTGAGAAGCTCAGTTTGCCGTCCATCAGATTGACCGTCTGGGCCGACTGGCTGGCGCTCGCACCGTTGCTGTTCGCTGCCGCATCATCTTTCTTCTGGTCACATGCCGCCAGACCGATAACCAACAGGCCAATACCCACATATTTCACTACGTTACGCATTCTTTTCCCTTTTACATGATTCCAGTCAGGCGTTATCAAAACGGAATCGGCAGTCAAAAGCAACTGCCGGAGTGTCAGGAAATCTTAGCGTGCCGTAGCGTTTCGTGTATACCCGTCATACTTCAAGCTGCAAGTGCGTTGGCTGCGTGTATTCACCCCAGTCACTTACTTATGTAAGCTCCTGGGGATTATGAGGCTCATTACTGATTCTCTCCCTACGGGCCAGCGCTTGCCGCCTTCCTGCAACTTGAATTATTTAGGGTATGTGTGTAATTAGCCGAAATTGATCTGCTGCTGCGCGGAACGCTCAGCTAATCGCTTCAGCATGGCATTCAGTAACACGCCGTAAGCTGGCAGGAAGAAGATCATGCAGATCAGCACTTTGAAGCTGTAATCCACCAAAGCGATCTCGACCCAATGCGCCGCCATAAACGGGTCTGGACTCTTGTAAAAGGCGATGAAGAAGAAGGCCAGTGTATCGCTGATATTGCCGAGGAACATCGCTGCTGCCGGGGCAATCCACCACTGTGATAAACGGCGCAAACGGTTAAAAACGTGCACGTCGAGAATCTGACCCAGCGCATAAGCCATAAAGCTGGCGCAGGCGATACGCGCAACAAACAGATTCACCTCTTCCAGAGAAGCCCACCCTTGCCATGCGCCCTGATAAAACACGCACGAAACAATGTAGGAGATCACCAGCGCTGGAATCATCACCGCCAGAATAATGCGACGGGCGAGCGGCGCGCCAAAAATGCGCACGGTCAGATCGGTGGCGAGGAAAATAAACGGAAAGCTAAACGCGCCCCATGTGGTGTGAAAGCCGAAGATCGAAATCGGCAGCTGCACCAGATAGTTACTGGAGGTGATCACCAGCAGATGGAAAAGCGATAGCCAAAACAGCGCATGCATGCGCTGACGTGCAGAGAAAGCAATCATCATAAGCCTTTTTAGTGATGGGGTGAGGGAACCCAGGTTCGTGTGTTAACACGATGGTAAATAAAAAATCGGCGGCATCTTAACGCGTTGCGCAATTTATGCAATGGTTAATTTTAACGCAATCGTTATCGCCTTGCGTTGCCTAATTCGCGCGCTAGAATGAGCGCCCATCATCAACTATTGACAGAGAATCATGAGCGATCCCTTTTCTGCGCCTGACCATCAGCTTGATGCCCTTGGCTTGCGCTGCCCGGAGCCGGTAATGATGGTGCGTAAAACCGTGCGCAGCATGCAGACCGGTGAAACCTTGCTGATCATCGCCGACGATCCAGCCACCACGCGCGATATCCCCGGTTTCTGCCGCTTCATGGAGCATCAGCTTCTGGCACAGCAGACCGAAAGCCTGCCGTACCAGTTTTTGATTAAGAAAGGCGCTTAACGCTGGCGCAGCAATCGCAGGGCGTTGGCCGTCACCAGCGCGGTGGCACCGGAGTCTGCTAATACTGCCAACCACAAACCAGTGAAGCCGAGTAGCGTGGTGACCAGAAAAATCACTTTTAATCCCAACGCCAGCGCCACGTTCTGACGAATGATGGCGCGCGTGCGCCGTGCCAGCACAATAGTGCGTGGCAGAATCGCCAGCTGGTTTTGCGTTAATGCTACATCCGCGGCTTCCAGCGCCACATCGGTGCCGCTACCCATCGCAATACCAATCGTCGCCGCTTTCATGGCGGGCGCATCGTTGATGCCGTCGCCGACCATCGCCAATGATTGCTGCTCACCCAATTTCCTTACCGCCTCAACTTTATCGGCAGGCAGCAAAGCGGCGCGATAATCAATGTTGAGTTCAGCCGCAATGGCGGCGGCCGCGCGTGGGTTATCGCCGGTTAGCATCACGCTATTCACCCCGAGCTTCTGCAACTCAGCCAGCGCGCCAGCGGCTTCGGTACGCAGCTGATCCCGCAACGCCAGCGCGCCGAGCACCTGTTGCGCCTGCAACAGCAGCACCACAGTTTGGCCTTGTGCTTCGAGATCAGCGATGTGCTGCTGCTGCGCGGCGTCGAGGTTGCGGGCTTCGCGCGGCGTAAGCAATTGATACGTCACGCTATCGATCTCGGCACGAATGCCGCTGCCCGCCAGCGTTTGCTGCTGCGAGGCTGACGGAATCGTGAGCTGACGGCGCTCGGCTTCGTTAACAATCGCCTGCGCCAGCGGATGGGTGGAACCCTGCTCAACGGCAGCAGCGATGCTCAGCAACGCGTTTTCTGCTATCGCGCTAAATGGCTGGATGTGGGTAAGCTGCGGCTTACCGGCCGTCAGCGTGCCGGTTTTGTCGAACGCCATCATGCTAACGCGACTGAGACGTTCTAGCGCCGCGCCGCCCTTAATGAGTGCGCCCTGACGCGCCGCAGCGGCCAGGCCGGAGGTAATGGCGGCAGGCGTGGAGATTACCAGCGCGCATGGACAACCAATCAGCAGCAGCGTTAGCCCTTTATAAATCCACGGCAACCAATCGCCAAAGCCCAGCAGCGGCGGCAATACCATCACCAGCAGCGCCAGCAGCATAACGGCGGGCGTGTAAATGCGACTAAAGCGATCGATAAACCGCTCTACCGGCGCACGATGGGTTTCGGCTTCCTCAATCAACTGCAGAATACGGTCAATGGCACTTTGGCCTGGCTGGGAAACCACTTTCAGCATTACCAGGCGATCAAGGCTGGTGGCGCCGGCCATGATCTGTTCGCCAGGCTCACGCGCTACCGGCAACGATTCGCCGGTGAGGGCGCTTTCATCAAAGCTGGCGCCGGCGTGCAGCAGCTCACCATCCGCCGGTAAACGACCGCCGGCCGCCACTTCAATCACATCGCCAGGTTGCAACGCTTCTAAGCGGACATTTTCCCGCTGCGTGCCCGTAATGCGCGTGGCGGTATCGGGACGTAACGCCATCAGCGCGGTGACGCCGCGACGTGCGCGTGCGGCGGCATAGGCTTCCAGGCGTTCACCCAGCTGGAACAGCAGCAGTACCATCGCGGCTTCGGCGTGCGCGCCGATAACCAGCGCACCGGCAGCGGCGATAGTCATTAGCATTTCAATACTGAACGGCGAGCCGTTGCGCAGCAGCTGCCACGCGCTACGGGCGATCGGCGCCAGACCCACCAGCGTGGTGGCGATAAACAGGCGATCGCCCCAAACGGGAGAAACCTGGCTCAGCAGCCAGCTGGCGGCCATCAATACGCCAAGCAGCAGCAATCCGGCATTCTCCCGCCAGCGGCTTTCAACCGGTGTTGGCGAGGCGGAATCGTTAGCGGTCAGCGTGAAGCCGGCATTTTTCACGGCTTGTTCAATCGCGGCGCGGATATCCTTTTCGGCATCAACCACCAGTTTTTCACTGGCGAAAATCACCCGCGCTTGCTGCACCTGCGGTACGCGTTGTACAGCGGTTTCAATTTTTCGTGCACAGCTGGGGCAATCCATACCGGCAATCTGCCAGCGGAATTGGTGCGAGGTGAGCGACGGCCTGTCGCTTTCGCCGTCAGTTTCGCCGCCGGGCGATCCGCTATCGCTGTCACAGCAGCCGCAGTCGCTGTCGGGTGTGACCGGCTGCACGGCTGAGATTTTCAATGCTGAGGGTTTTACGCTGCGAATGGAGCATAGCGGCTGCGGCTTACTATGGGATTTTCCACAGCCGCAAGAGTGGGCATGTTGATGCATATAACCTCCGGAATCAGGGGCGGGCTAATGCCCGCGCCCTGATGCTACACTCTGGAGTCCACTCCAGAGTCAAGCGTAAGGTTACATTATCTTCAGTACAGCCACAGTGAACGCGCAATCATAAAGTGACCGGCAAAATAACATGCGGCGACGATGGCGCTATCGGCGCTGAAACGGCGGCGATAATGCGAGATAAACCAGACAATGTTGGCCAACAGCAGCAACGCGGCACCTACAAGCAGTGAGAAGCTGAAGTCAGTTGGACGGAAGAAGTAATTCTCCGCCGCCATCCAGTTCATCACTAGCGTCATGCCAATCAGGGTGCAGATGGGCCAACGCAGATCTTCCAGCTTGCTCCACAGGATACCGATGACGATCACGCCAATAATCAGGAAGGTGAGAGGAATCGGCCAGAAGAAACTCATGGTCATGTGCGCGGCAAAACTGATGGTATACAACAGATGCGACAGAAAGAACGCACCCAGCGCATAGAGCATTTGCTGACGCGGTAAAAGCATCAACGCGTCACCCACCAACGTGGCAACAAGGCCGGCCACAATTAAATAATCAGTGGTGTTAAAGGTTGGCGCTTGCCATGCCCAGGCAACAAGCAACAGTAAGGTGACAGGTTTAAATAGCCAGCGCTGCCATTGCGGACCGCGGTATGAAGCATCGACGTAGAGCCAGCCTGAAAAAAGTACGGCAAGGAAAGACCAAAGCATGTTTTCTCCCTTTTTTGGACGAAATGTCCGCCAATTTGATGAATTTTCCCAAAATCACCCTTTCAGTGTAAGTTACCGGCGCAGAATGTGACAATCAGCCGACTCTGGTTGTATGCTTTGTCGTCTTTACCCGTTCCGAATTAACGCAAAGCACGAGATAAATCATGAGCAAACCACCGCTAATCTTTTTCATCGTACTGGCCATTATTGCCGTTTTGGCCACCCGTCAGTTTATCAAACAGCGACGCGAAACCGCGGTGAACGATGCCTCGCCGGTGCGCTCGCTCAGTGTGGAAGTGAAAACCAAACGCGAATTTCCGTCGCCCAATCGCCGTTCACGCCAGCGCGAGGAGATTGTGGCTGAGGATATGAAGTACGAAGCCTGGTTCCATCCGCTGAATGGCGCGAGCGATATTAAAGTGACGGTGAAAGCCGATGATTATCACCAGATCGATAAGGGTGCGAAGGGCGAGTTGAAAATGAAAGGGACGCGCTTTGTCAGTTTTACCCCGGCTCCGTAGGGTCGCCATTCATGGCGACCTGGTCATAAACCGCACTTTTTACATCTTCGGATAATGCTTCTTCTGCCATGCCAGCAGCTCAAATACGCCAAAAAAGAAGATCTTCGCTTGGGTTGTGCCGCTCAGTTTCGGGGCGTCTTTCGGCTGCGTCGCACGCAGCAACACCAGCTGCAAGCCGTGCATAATCACCATAAAGAACAGCGCAACGTGCACGAAATAGCGCAGCGGCGTCGGGAAAGGCTGCACCAGATTGAGCAGCAAAAATGCCCAGACGCAAATCATCAATAAACGTCCCAAATTAAGCCACATCGTGCGTCTCCAGTTGGCGTTGATATAAGCGATAAGCCACCTGACCGGCAATTTTCTCGCGGTACAAATCCCAATTCGATGGGGCGACAGGTGTGCCGTTTTCCACTTCGCTTTCTACATAAATCAGCGCTTCAACCGCTAACCAGCCATTTTGCTCCAGCAGCGTTAAAGTTTCCTGTAACAGTCCTTTACGGAACGGTGGATCGACAAACACCACGTCAAACGGTTCACCCGGCTGGCTCAACCACTGCAGCGTGTTGGTCTGCACCACTTTCGCCTGCGTGGCGCGCAGCGTTTGCAGGTTCTGTGACAGCTGTTGCGCCACCGAACGCTCCAGCTCCAGCAGCGTAGCCGAAGCCGCATAACGGGACAGCGCTTCCAGCCCTAATGCGCCGCTGCCGGCGAAGCAATCGAGGCAGCGCGCTTGCTGGATATCCGGCGCCAGCCAGTTGAACAGGGTTTCACGTACGCGATCGGTGGTCGGGCGCAAACCTGCGCTATCCGGCACCGGTAATTTACGGCCACGCCACTGACCGCCGATGATGCGGATCTGACCAGCAGCGCCGCTGCTGCGGGGGGATTTACTCATTTCGCTCACAACTCGTCATAATTTGTTGCGTAGTTTAACGGGCGTAGCGGGCAGAAGAAACGTTAAAAAAGGGTGCTGTGGTGCGCTGGCTGGAAAGTGTTAGACTACTGAGTTGGTATAGCGCGCGTAATTACCTGATTTTTACGCCGCTCACCCGCTTAAAATTGAATATTTTATCCCCTGGGAACAAGCGTGCTACCGGGAATAAGCCATCGAGGAGTAGGGTCACACAATGGCAAAAGAGAAAAAACGCGGCTTTTTTTCCTGGTTAGGCTTTGGCAAAGAAGAAGAGACGCAACAACCCGCTGAAGAACAGCAGCAAACTGCCGAGGCGGTGGTCGCTGAGCCTGCCGTTGAAGAGAGTGCGCTCGATCGCGCCGAAGCGCAGGCTGTCGAAACCGTCGCCGTTACCGAACAGGTGGCGGAACAGCAGCAGGTTGAACCGCAACTGATTGCAGAGCCGGTCGTCGAGCAGCAGGAACCTGAGTTGGTTACCGCTATCGAAGAAGAAGTACTGCCGGAAGAGATAACACCGCCGGATGTGGCGCCGATCGAAGAAGAGCCGCAGCTGGAAGAGCTGGCGATTGATGAGCCAGAACGTGATGAAGACGCGCCATTAAGTGACGAAGAACTGGAAGCGTTGGCGTTAGCGGAAACCTATGCGGAAGATGCTGAACTCGCCGAAGAAACTCAGGATACCGTTAGCGACCTGCCGCTGGCCGCTGCGCCGATCATTGCGCAGGAGCAGGAGCGTCCTACCAAAGAGGGCTTCTTCGCCCGTCTGAAACGCAGCCTGGTTAAAACCCGCGAAAACCTCGGTTCGGGTTTTATCGGCCTGTTCCGCGGTAAGAAAATTGATGACGAGCTGTTTGAAGAGCTGGAAGAGCAGCTGCTGATCGCTGACGTTGGCGTCGAAACCACGCGCCGTATTATCACTAATTTAACGCAACAGGCTAACCGTAAGCAGCTGCGCGATGCCGAAGCGCTGTATGGTCTGCTGAAAGCTGAAATGTCCGGCATTCTGGAAAAAGTGGATCAGCCGCTGGAAGTGGGTGGCAAAATGCCATTCGTCATCCTGATGGTTGGCGTGAATGGCGTGGGTAAAACCACCACCATCGGAAAGCTGGCGCGTCAGTATCAGGCACAGGGCAAATCAGTCATGCTGGCCGCGGGCGATACCTTCCGTGCTGCAGCCGTCGAACAGCTGCAGGTTTGGGGCCAGCGCAACAACATTCCGGTGGTGGCGCAGCATACCGGCGCGGATTCAGCCTCGGTAATTTTTGATGCCATTCAGGCCGCTAAGTCGCGCAACGTGGATGTACTGATTGCCGATACCGCCGGTCGTCTGCAGAACAAATCGCACCTGATGGAAGAGCTGAAGAAAATTACCCGCGTGATGAAGAAGCTGGATGAAGATGCGCCGCATGAAGTGATGCTGACGCTCGACGCCAGCACCGGGCAAAACGCCATCAGCCAGGCCAAACTGTTCCATGAAGCGGTGGGCCTGACCGGCATCACCCTGACGAAACTGGATGGCACCGCCAAAGGTGGTGTGATCTTCTCGGTTGCCGATCAGTTCGGTATTCCGATTCGTTATATCGGTGTTGGGGAAGGCATCGAGGATTTACGGCCGTTTAAGGCCGCAGACTTTATTGAGGCACTGTTTGCCCGAGAGGAATGATTGGGATGATTCGCTTTGAAGAGGTCAGTAAAGCTTACCTGGGAGGACGTCAGGCGCTGCAGGGAGTGGATTTCCATCTGCGTCCCGGCGAAATGGCGTTCCTGACCGGCCATTCCGGTGCGGGGAAAAGTACCTTACTGAAGCTGATTTGTGGCATTGAGCGCCCGAGTGCCGGGCAGATCTGGTTTAGCGGTCACGACATTTCGCGTCTGCGTCACAGCGAAGTGCCTTTCCTGCGGCGTCAGATTGGTATGATTTTCCAGGATCACCACTTGTTAATGGATCGTTCGGTTTACGACAACGTGGCGATCCCGCTGATTATTTCCGGTGCCAGCGGCGAAGATATTCGTCGTCGCGTGTCGGCAGCGCTGGATAAAGTCGGCCTGCTCGACAAAGCGAAAAGCTATCCGATTCAGCTCTCTGGCGGTGAACAGCAGCGCGTCGGCATTGCCCGCGCGGTGGTGAACAAGCCTGCGGTGCTGCTGGCGGATGAACCAACCGGTAACCTCGACAATGCGCTGTCCGAAGACATTCTGCGCCTGTTTGAAGAGTTTAATCGCGTTGGCGTCACGGTGTTGATGGCAACGCACGATGTCGGGCTGATCGCACGGCGGAATTACCGCGTGATGACGCTCAATCAGGGACGTCTGCACGGAGGCCACGATGGTCAATAAACGCAACAAGCGCGCGCCTGCGCCGAAAGCGAAGCAGCCTTCTAAAAGCAAGGCGCTGAAAGGCGGTTGGCAGGAGCAGTGGCGCTATGCGCTGCGCGGCACGCTGTCGGATATGTGGCGTCAGCCGCTGGCGACGTTGCTAACGGTGATGGTGATTGCCATCTCGCTGACACTACCAAGCGTGTGCTACATGGTGTGGAAGAACGTTAGCCAGGCAGCGACGCAGTGGTATCCCGCGCCGCAGTTAACGGTTTATCTGGATAAAGCGCTGGATGATACCGCGGCGGAAAACGTCACCGCCCAGCTCAAACAGATTGATGGCGTGGATAACGTTAACTATCTGACGCGTGAAGAAGCGCTGAATGAGTTCCGCAACTGGTCTGGCTTTGGCGGCTCGATGGACATGCTGGAGCAGAATCCGTTGCCGGCCGTCGCCATCATCACCCCAAAGCTTAATTTCCAGAATTCGGACACCATGGCGAATCTGCGCGATAGCGTGGCGAAAGTGCAGGGCGTGGATGAAGTCCGCATGGATGACAGTTGGTTCGCGCGTTTAGCGGCGCTTACCGGCTTGGTCGGACAGATTGCGTCGATGATTGGCCTGTTAATGGTCGTGGCGGTGTTCCTGGTAATCGGCAACAGCGTGCGACTGAGTATCTTTGCGCGCCGCGATACTATTAACGTGCAGAAGCTGATTGGGGCTACCGATGGCTTTATCCTGCGCCCCTTCCTGTATGGCGGTGCGCTGCTCGGTTTTGGTGGCGCGGTGTTGTCGCTGATTCTTTCCGAGGTGCTGGTGTTGCGCCTGCAATCAGTGGTCGCGCAAGTTGCCACCGTATTCGGTACCACCTTTGTGCTGGAAGGTTTTTCGTGGGATGAAGGGCTGTTGTTACTGCTGATTGCCGCCATCATCGGCTGGATTGCCGCCTGGCTGGCAACGGTGCAACATTTACGCCGATTTACGCCGCAGTAACCAAAAGCAACGTTTTTTGATATACTCTTCCTCTGCTGCCGACGACCTGGGAGCAGAGGAATTCTCCTATATCCCCCGCCGTCATCTGTGTGTAAAATATTCACTGCTATAATTGAACTTGTGGATAACTTTGTCGTCCAAGTAGCACAGATTGCTTCTGGTTTTCTCGCGACGTTGACATAATGTAACGTCTGCGCAAGGAACTGTGCAGCAAGTCCATTGAATTTGTGAGGGTTTGAATGACCAAAGAAATGCAAACTTTAGCGATTGCTCCTCTGGGTAACCTGGAATCTTACGTCCGGGCTGCTAACAACTGGCCGGTGCTGACGGCAGAAGAGGAAAAAGCATTGGCTGAGCGGCTGCATTACCAGGGTGACTTGGATGCAGCTAAGACGCTGATCCTGTCTCACCTGCGCTTTGTTGTTCATATTGCTCGTAACTACTCCGGTTACGGCTTGCCGCAGGCGGACCTGATTCAGGAAGGTAACATCGGCCTGATGAAGGCGGTGCGTCGCTTCAATCCTGAAGTCGGTGTCCGTCTGGTGTCATTTGCCGTGCACTGGATTAAAGCAGAGATTCACGAATACGTGCTGCGTAACTGGCGTATCGTGAAAGTCGCAACCACCAAAGCACAGCGTAAGCTGTTCTTTAATCTGCGTAAAAGCAAACAGCGTCTCGGTTGGTTCAACCAGGACGAAGTAGAAATGGTTGCACGCGAGCTTGGCGTGAGCAGCAAAGACGTGCTGGAAATGGAATCGCGCATGGCCGCGCAGGATATGACCTTCGATATGTCGTCTGATGATGAAGCGGGCGAAGGCAAAGCGATGGCCCCCGTGCTGTATCTGCAGGATAAAACCTCTGACTTCGCCGATGGCATTGAAGAGGATAACTGGGATGCACACGCTGCGGACAAGCTGAGCGATGCGATGCTGAGCCTCGACGAGCGTAGCCAGGACATCATTCGTGCCCGTTGGCTGGATGATGACAACAAAACTACGCTGCAGGAGCTGGCCGATAAATACGGCGTCTCTGCGGAGCGCGTACGTCAGTTAGAAAAGAACGCCATGAAGAAACTGCGTGTGGCGATTGAAGCCTGATAGACATCAGGTGGAAAAACGGGGCGACTTGATAGTCGCCCTTTTTATTGCCTGCAAATCGGTCGCCATAAATGGCGCCCCTACAAACTACGCATGGTGCGCGGGTTCGTAGGGTGCGCATTTATGCGCACCGTTTCACCAACCGCACGAAATCCTTCAACGCACCCAACCATCAACCTGCGCCCGAAAACCGCAGGCCTGCATAAAGGCCGCGCGCACGCCCTGATCGGCGTCGCCGTCATCGGCTATCCACCAATCCGCTAACGCGCCATTCTGCGCGATGGTCTCTTCCAGCAAGTATTGTCCCACGCCACGACGTCGCGTGACTTCGCGTACGTTGAGGCAGGTGATTTTCCCCAGCGTGCCGCTGATCGTCAGCTGTAGCGCTGCCAGTACCCTATCGTTAAAACGCGCCACATACAGACGCTGCGTTTCGCTGAGTTGTGCTTCAAGTTGCACAATATCGATTTCGGTCCAGACTTTAGCTAAATCGATACGGTCCTGAGCGGTTAACGATGCTAAGCGCTGGATTGTCAGCTTCATACCTAATACCTGTACTAGTGCAAAGGCGATAGTGTAGCGAATTTAGACAGTCAGAGCGCTGTCACTTTTTTCTGATGAAAATAGGTCAAATGCCAGCCAGTTTGCCAGGATTGTGGAGTAAGCCATCAACGAACGCTGAAAAAGCCAGCATAACGCGCTGGTATCCTGCTGAAAAATCGGCCATAACAACCAGACGATTCTGCTGATCCACTCAGTCAATTCTGAATATGTCAGTTGCTTTACAGAAGAAAGTTCCTGTTTAATAACCTGAAAAATAAAGCCTTATTACCTATAAATGCCAGAAAAGTGTGCTAACCCATTATTGCAGAATGAGTTTTCCTCTTTGACTGGCAGAAAATAAACAATCACAACAGACACGACACAACAGATGGGGAAGTTCGCATGAATATGAGTAAAGGACGCGCATTACTGGCGGGCTGCATCGCCCTGGCAATGAGTCACGCGGCGTTGGCAAAAGACATCAAAATTGCCATTGTCGGCGCATCAACCGGTCCGGTCGCGCAGTACGGTGACATGCAGTTTACCGGTGCCGCGCAAGCGATTAAGGACATCAACGCTAAAGGCGGCGTTAACGGTGACAAACTGGTTGGCGTGGAATATGACGATGCCTGTGACCCGAAACAAGCGGTTGCGGTGGCCAACAAAGTGGTTAACGACGGCATTAAATACGTTATCGGCCATTTGTGCTCCTCATCTACGCAGCCCGCTTCAGACATCTATAACGATGAAGGCGTGCTGATGATCACGCCAGCCGCTACCGCGCCGGAGCTGACTGCGCGTGGTTATGCTGACGTGCTGCGTACTACTGGTCTGGATTCCGATCAGGGTCCAACGGCAGCGACGTACATCCTTGACCACATCAAACCAAAACGTATCGCTGTGGTGCATGACAAGCAGCAATACGGCCAGGGTCTGGCGGAATCCGTGCAGAAAACCCTGAAAGCCAAAGGCGGCAACGTGGTGTTGTTTGAAGGGATCACCGCCGGTGATAAAGACTTCTCCACGCTGATTGCGCGTCTGAAGAAAGAGAACGTCGATTTCGTTTATTACGGTGGTTACTACCCGGAGTTGGGCCAGATCCTGCGTCAGGCAAAATCCGCGGGTCTGAAAGCCGGCTTCATGGGCCCAGAAGGCGTGGGCAATGCTTCACTGTCTAACATTGCCGGCGATGCGTCTGAAGGCCTGTTTGTCACCTTGCCGAAGCGTTATGACCAACTGCCAGAGAACAAGGCGATTGTTGATGCGATCAAAGCCAACACCGCGTCTAACCGTAAAGATCCAACCGGTCCGTTCGTTTGGACCACCTACGCCGCGATTCAGTCGCTGGTGGCAGGTATCGAACGTAGCAAGAGCGATGAGCCTGATGCGATTGCGAAGAACCTGAAAGAGGGCGCAGCCGTTCCAACCGTGATGGGTAACCTGAACTGGGATGAGAAAGGCGATCTGAAGGGCTTCGAATTTGGTGTCTTCACATGGCACAAAGACGGTTCTTCTACTGCAGTTAAGTAATCCTAAAAAATTCCCTCTTCTGCACACGGGAGAGGGAATTATTCAGCTCCAGAGCAGGTCCTCACTATGTCCGAGCAGTTTCTCTATTTCATTCAGCAAATGTTCAACGGGGTTACCCTCGGGAGCACTTACGCGCTGATCGCCATTGGTTACACCATGGTCTACGGCATTATCGGCATGATCAACTTCGCCCATGGCGAGGTGTACATGATCGGTAGCTATGTCTCCTTTATCGTGATTGCCGCCCTGATGATGATGGGCATCGATACTTCGTGGCTGATGATCGCCGCCGGTTTCGTGATGGCGGTGATCATCTCTAGCGCCTATGGCTGGAGCATCGAACGCGTGGCGTATAAGCCGGTGCGATCGTCGAAGCGCCTGATCGCGCTGATCTCGGCGATCGGGATGTCGATCTTCCTGCAGAACTACGTCAGCCTGACACAAGGCTCACGCGATCTCGCACTGCCCAGTTTGATCACCGGCCAATGGACGCTGGGCGAGAGCAACGGTTTTGCCGCCACACTCTCCACCATGCAACTGGTGATCTGGGTGGTGACCTTCCTGTCGATGCTGGCGCTGACGCTGTTTATCCGTTATTCGCGCATGGGACGCGCCTGCCGCGCCTGCGCAGAAGATTTGAAAATGGCCAGCCTGCTGGGCATCAATACCGACCGCGTTATCTCTCTCACCTTTATCATCGGTGCGGCGATGGCGGCGGTTGCGGGCGTATTACTCGGGCAATTCTACGGCTCCATCAACCCGTTCATCGGCTTTATGGCCGGAATGAAAGCCTTCACCGCCGCGGTATTGGGCGGCATTGGCAGCATTCCCGGCGCGATGATTGGCGGCTTGGTGCTGGGCATTGCGGAAGCGCTGACCTCGGCGTATCTGTCGACCGAATATAAAGATGTGGTCTCCTTCGCGCTGCTGATTGTGGTGCTGCTGGTGTTGCCAACCGGGATTCTTGGCCGTCCGGAGGTGGAGAAAGTATGAAACGCCTCGGTTTGGTCAACGCCGTGATCTCCACGGTGATGTTGCTGATACTCGCCACCTTCTTTATGGGCGTCCGCCTCGATTTGGATGGCACCAAACTGGTGGTCGCCAACGCAGGCGCGGTACGCTGGAACTGGATCTTTATTGGCTGTGCGGTGGTGTTTGTCTTCCAGCTGCTACGTCCGCTGGTGCAGGGCAATTTCAAACGCAGCGGCAAAGGTTTTGTCCTGCCGGGTTTTGATGGTTCGACGCCAAAGCAGAAGTTATTGATGGCGCTAGTGATTGCCGCCGCCGTAATCTGGCCGTTTCTGGTGTCGCGCGGCAGCGTGGATATCGCCACGCTGACGCTGATCTACGTGATGCTCGGCCTCGGGCTGAATGTGGTGGTGGGTTTGTCGGGGTTGCTGGTGCTCGGCTATGGCGGTTTCTACGCTATCGGCGCTTACACCTTCGCGCTGCTTAATCACTATTACGGCTTTGGTTTCTGGGAAAGCCTGCCGCTGGCTGGTTTAGTCGCGGGGGCTTTTGGTTTGCTGCTCGGCTTCCCGGTGCTGCGCCTGCGCGGCGACTATCTGGCAATTGTGACGCTCGGCTTCGGCGAAATCGTGCGTATTCTGCTGCTGAATAACACCGCCATCACCGGCGGTCCGAACGGTATCGCGCAGATTCCCAAGCCAAGTCTGTTTGGTCTGGAGTTTGGTCGTCGCGTCAGTGAAGGGGGCTGGAGCACGTTCCATGATTTCTTCGGTCTGAAATACGATCCCAGCGACCGCGTGATTTTCCTCTATCTGGTGGCATTGCTGCTGGTGGTGCTGACGCTGTTTGTTATCAACCGCTTGCTGCGTATGCCGCTGGGCCGTGCGTGGGAAGCGCTGCGTGAAGATGAGATCGCCTGCCGCTCACTCGGCCTGAGCCCCACACGCATCAAACTGACCGCCTTCACCATCAGTGCCGTATTCGCGGGCTTTGCGGGGACGCTGTTCGCGGCGCGTCAGGGCTTCGTCAGCCCGGAATCCTTCACCTTCGTTGAATCGGCCTTTGTGCTGGCGATTGTGGTGCTGGGCGGCATGGGTTCGCAGCTGGCGGTGATCCTTGCAGCGATTCTGCTGGTGGTCTCGCGCGAGCTGATGCGTGATTTGAACGAGTACAGCATGCTGGTGCTCGGCGGTTTGATGGTGCTGATGATGATCTGGCGTCCGCAAGGTCTGCTGCCAATGAAGCGTCCGCATCTGAAGTTGAAGAGCAGTAAACAAGGAGAGCAGGCATGAGTCAGCCTTTATTAGCCGTTGAAGGCCTGATGATGCGCTTCGGCGGCCTGTTAGCCGTCAACAACGTGGCGCTGGAGCTGCATCCGCAGGAAATTGTTTCGCTGATCGGCCCAAACGGTGCCGGTAAAACCACGGTATTCAACTGCCTGACCGGTTTCTATAAACCTTCCGGGGGCACCATCAAACTGCGCGATCAGCAGCTGCAAGGTTTGCCGGGCCAGAAGATTGCGCGCATGGGCATTGTGCGTACCTTCCAGCACGTGCGTCTGTTCCGCGAAATGACGGTGATTGAAAATCTGCTGGTGGCGCAGCATCAGCACCTGAAAAGCGGCGTATTCTCCGGCCTGTTCAAAACCCCGGCGTTTCGTCGTGGCGAGAGTGAAGCGCTGGATCGCGCCGCCACCTGGCTGGATCGTATCGGTTTGCTGGATTTGGCTAACCGTCAGGCGGGCAATCTTGCGTACGGTCAGCAGCGTCGTCTGGAGATCGCGCGCTGCATGGTGACGCGCCCGGAAATCCTGATGCTGGATGAACCGGCCGCCGGGCTTAACCCGCGCGAAACCCACGAACTGGATGAGCTGATCGCCGAACTGCGCGGTGAGCACAAGGTTTCCGTGCTGCTGATTGAACACGATATGAAGCTGGTGATGGGCATTTCTGACCGCATTTACGTGGTCAATCAGGGAACGCCGCTGGCCAACGGCACGCCGGAACAGGTGCGTAACAATCCGGATGTGATCCGTGCTTATTTAGGTGAGGCGTAACATGGCAAACCCGATTTTAACCTTGCAGGGTGTCAGCGCCCATTACGGTCCGATTCAGGCGCTGCACAACATTAATCTGCACATCAATCAGGGCGAAATCGTTACCCTGATTGGTGCCAACGGCGCGGGTAAAACCACGCTGCTCGGCACCTTGTGCGGCGAACCGCGCGCCACCAGCGGCAGTATCACTTTTGATGGTAAAGCGATCACCGACTGGCAAACGGCGAAAATCATGCGCGAAGCGATTGCCATCGTGCCGGAAGGTCGGCGGGTGTTTTCGCGTATGACGGTGGAAGAGAATCTGGCGATGGGCGGCTTCTTCGCTACGCGACAGCAGTATCTGGAGCGTATCGATCGCGTCTATCAGCTGTTTTCACGCCTGGCAGAGCGTAAAGCACAGCGTGCGGGCACCATGTCCGGCGGTGAGCAGCAGATGCTGGCGATTGGCCGTGCGCTGATGAGCCAGCCGCGTTTGCTGCTGCTGGATGAACCGTCGCTGGGATTGGCGCCAATTATCATCCAGCAGATCTTCGATACCATTGAGCAACTGCGCAAAGAGGGCATGACCATTTTCCTCGTCGAGCAGAACGCCAACCAGGCGCTAAAGCTGGCAGATCGCGGTTATGTGCTGGAGAACGGCCACGTGGTGCTGGAAGACAGCGGCGAAGCGCTGCTATCAAATGAAGCGGTGAGAAGCGCGTATTTAGGCGCGTAATTGGTGCTCGCTGTCCCCCTGGATAGGGGCTCGCTGTCCCCCTCCTCGGTCCTCCCCCATAAATGGGGGAGGAAGATGCTGCCATATGTGAGTGCTGAAGCAGCAAGTGGCAGCGTTTCCTTCCCCCGCTAGCGGGGGAAGGCCGGGATGGGGGACAGCCAGCACGGACGAATATATAAACCTATCCCATCCCGCTGTCACATCCCCGTAATCAACCTGTTATTAATCCGTCATTTTCCCGTGTCATGTTACGTCGCGAACTACAAAATGCGCGAATTCGCGCGTCGCTAACAGCACAGGAAAACTTTATGTCCGCTTTTACGCTTCGTCCCCGCCTGATGAGTGTCGTACTCGGTCTGGCGCTCAGCGGTAATGCGCTGGCTGCAACTGAGATCCCTTTCTGGCACTCAATGGAAGGCGAGTTAGGCAAAGAAGTTGATTCTCTGGCACAACGTTTTAACCAGGCTCACCCCGATTACAAGATCGTTCCGACATACAAAGGCAACTACGAGCAGAGCTTAGCGGCGGGTATCGCGGCGGTGCGCGCCGGTAAAGCGCCTGCGCTGCTGCAGGTGTATGAAGTCGGTACGGCGACGATGATGGCGTCAAAAGCGATTGTACCAGTCAATCAAGTGTTCAAAGACGCTGGCGTGCCGATGGATCCGCAACAGTTCGTGCCCGCCGTTGCGGGTTACTACAGCGACAGTAAAGGCCAGCTGATCTCTCAGCCGTTCAACAGCTCAACGCCGGTACTGTACTACAACAAAGATGCTTTCAAAAAAGCCGGTCTGAACCCGGATCAGCCACCAAAAACCTGGCAGGCGCTGGCGAAAGATGCCGAAGCGCTGCGTAAAGCGGGCCTGACCTGCGGTTACGCCAGTGGCTGGCAGGGCTGGATTCAGATTGAAAACTTCAGCGCCTGGCATGCGTTGCCGGTCGCCACCAAAAACAACGGCTTTGACGGTACCGATGCGGTGCTGGAATTCAATAAGCCGGTGCAGGTGCGCCACATCGAAATGTTGGAAGCGATGAATAAGAAGGGGGATTTCACCTACTTCGGTCGTAAAGATGAATCTACCGCCAAGTTCTACAACGGCGATTGCGGCATCACCACTGCCTCTTCCGGTTCACTGGCCGACATCAAACACTACGCCAAATTTAACTTCGGCGTTGGCATGATGCCCTACGATGAAACCGTACCGAACGCACCGCAGAACGCCATCATTGGCGGCGCGAGCCTGTGGGTGATGAAAGGCAAAGATGCCAACACCTACAAAGGCGCGGCGGAGTTCATGAAGTTCCTCGCTCAGCCGGAAATCGCTGCCGAATGGCACCAGAAAACCGGTTACCTGCCAATTACCACCGCAGCGTATGAGCTGACTAAGCAGCAGGGCTTCTACGACAAGAACCCAGGCGCAGACATCGCCACGCGCCAGATGCTGAACAAAGATCCGCTGCCGTTCACCAAAGGCATGCGTCTGGGCAATATGCCGCAGATTCGTACTATTGTGGACGAGGAGCTGGAAGGCGTGTGGACCGGCAAACAGGCGCCGCAGGCTGCGCTGGATAACGCTGTGAAACGCGGTAACGAGCTGCTGCGCCGTTTTGAGCAGCAAGTGAAGTAATGCTGTTATCTCGGGGCCGGCGCCTGGCGTTCGCCCCGATTTTTCTCTCAGATTGAGCCTGCTATGTCCTCATCGCGCCCCGTATTTCGCTCCCGTTTTCTGCCCTATTTGCTGCTGCTGCCGCAGTTGGTGATTACGGCCATTTTCTTCCTGTGGCCTGCCGGTGAAGCCTTGTGGTATTCGCTGCAAAGCATTGATCCTTTTGGCATCTCCAGCACCTTCGTTGGGCTGGCGAACTTCAAACGCCTGTTCAGCGACGACTATTATCTGGCGTCCTTCTGGACCACCATTGAGTTCAGTGCGCTGGTCACGATTTGCGGCATGACTTTTTCCCTGCTGCTGGCGGCGCTAGTGGATTACGTGATTCGCCTGCGCAGCCTCTACCAAACCTTGCTGCTGTTGCCGTACGCGGTCGCGCCGGTGGTGGCTGCGGTGCTGTGGATGTTCCTGTTCAATCCGGGCCTCGGTTTGTTTAGCCACCTGCTGAACCAAATGGGCTACAACTGGAACTACGCGCAAAATAGCGGTCAGGCGATGTTCCTGATTGTATTGGCGTCGATCTGGCAGCAAATGAGCTACAACTTTCTGTTTTTCTTCGCCGCGCTGCAGTCGATTCCCAAATCGCTGGTGGAAGCGGCGGCGATCGATGGCGCCGGTCCGGTGCGTCGCTTCTTCAATTTGTCGCTGCCGCTGATTACGCCGGTGAGCTTCTTCCTGCTGGTGGTGAATCTGGTGTATGCCTTCTTCGATACCTTCCCGGTGATCGATGCCGCCACCGGCGGCGGTCCGGTGCAGGCCACCACTACGCTTATCTACAAAATCTATCGCGAAGGTTTTACCGGCCTGGATCTCTCTTCGTCCGCCGCGCAATCGGTGGTGCTGATGCTGCTGGTGATTGGCCTGACCATTCTGCAATTCCGCTTTGTCGAGCGTAAGGTGCAATACCAATGATTGAGAATCGACGCGGGCTGGATATCTTCAGCCATACCTTGCTGGTGCTGGGCGTGCTGACCATTCTGTTCCCGCTCTACATCGCTTTTGTGGCGGCGACGCTGGATAACGAGGCGGTGTATCAGGTGCCGATGACGCTATTGCCGGGCACGCATTTGTGGGAAAACATCTCGCGCATCTGGACGCACGGTGTGAATGGCAACGGCCCGGCATTTGGCATGATGATGCTCAATAGCCTGCTAATGGCGCTCGGCATCACCGTCGGCAAAATCACGGTGTCGATGCTCTCCGCCTTTGCGCTGGTGTGGTTCCGCTTCCCGCTGCGCGCGCTGTTTTTCTGGCTGATATTCATCACCCTGATGTTGCCGGTTGAAGTCCGTATTTTCCCAACCGTGGACGTGATTTCGACGCTGAATATGCTCGACAGCTACAGCGGCTTAACGCTGCCGCTGATGGCATCAGCTACCGCCACTTTTCTGTTTCGTCAGTTCTTTATGTCGCTACCGGACGAGCTGATTGAAGCGGCGCGTATCGACGGTGCCAGCCCAATGCGCTTCTTCTGGGACATCGTGTTACCGCTATCCAAAACCAACCTCGCCGCGCTCTTCGTGATCACCTTCATCTACGGCTGGAACCAATATTTGTGGCCGCTGCTGATCATCAACGATGCCAGCCTCAGTACCGCAGTAGCCGGGGTGAAAAGCATGATTAACAGCAGCGGCGGGCCTACGCAGTGGAATGAAGTGATGGCGGCAATGTTATTAACCCTGATTCCACCGGTGGTGGTGGTACTCGTGATGCAACGTGCGTTTGTGCGTGGCCTGGTGGAGAGTGATAAATAAATGGCAGGCGTAACCCTTCAGACCGTTACCAAATCGTATGACGGCAAAAATCAGATCATTCAGCCACTGAATATCACCATCAACGATGGCGAGTTTATGGTGATGGTCGGCCCTTCCGGCTGCGGTAAATCGACGCTGCTGCGCATGGTGGCGGGGCTTGAGCGCGTATCGTCCGGTGATATTTACATTGATGATAAACGTGTCACCAACATGGAGCCGAAAGATCGCGGCATCGCCATGGTGTTCCAGAACTACGCGCTTTATCCACACATGACGGTGGGCGAAAATATGGCGTATGGCCTGAAAATTCGCGGCATGGGCAAAGTACAGATCGAGCAGCGCGTCATGGACGCTGCGCGCAGTCTGGAGCTGGATCATCTGCTGCATCGCCGTCCGCGCGAGCTGTCGGGCGGACAGCGTCAGCGTGTCGCCATGGGCCGCGCCATCGTGCGTGAACCGGCGGTATTTCTGTTTGATGAGCCGCTCTCGAATCTCGATGCGCGCTTGCGCGTGCAGATGCGTCTTGAGCTGCAACAGCTGCATCGCCGCCTGAAAACCACCAGCATTTACGTGACCCACGACCAAGTGGAAGCGATGACGCTGGCGCAGCGCGTGATGGTGATGAACAAAGGCGTGGTGGAGCAGGTGGGCACGCCGGTAGAGGTGTACGAGCGTCCGGCCAGCCAGTTTGTCGCCTCATTTATCGGCGCACCCGCCATGAACCTGCTAACGGGACAAATCAGCAGCGATGGTACGCACTTTACGCTGGATGCGCTCAACGGCTTGCTGCTGGGCGAAAGCAAAGCGAAATGGGCCAATCGTCCGCTGACGCTGGGCATTCGTCCCGAGCACATTACACTCAGCAGCCGCGACGCCGGCGGCATTCCGCTGGTGGTAGAGACGCTGGAGATGCTCGGCGCGGATAATCTGGCGCACGGGCGCATCGGTAACGCGCGCATGGTGGTACGTTTACCGCATAGCGAACGTCCGCAGGCGGGCAGCACCTTGTGGCTGCATCTGCCGTCAGATGCGTTACACTTCTTCGATTCAACTTATGGAAAGCGTCTGGAATGAGTCAACACAACTGGCCTTATCCGCACATTGTCGCGCATCGCGGCGGCGGCAAACTGGCCCCGGAAAATACCCTCGCGGCGATTGATGTCGGTGCGCAGCTTGGTCATACCATGATCGAATTTGACGCCAAGCTGTCGGAAGATAAGCAGATTTTCCTGCTGCACGATGACACGCTCGATCGCACCAGCAACGGCTGGGGCGTGGCGGGCGCGCTGTCGTGGCATAAGTTGTCACAGCTGGATGCCGGCGGTTGGTTTAGCCGCGATTACGAAGGCGAGCCGCTGGCGTTGCTCAGCGAAGTGGCTGAACGTTGTCGCCAGCATCAGATGATGGCGAACATCGAGATCAAACCGACCACCGGACAGGATGTGGAAACCGGGCGCAACGTGGCACTGGCCGCGCGCGAGCTGTGGCAAGGTCAAACCGCGCCGCTGCTCTCGTCCTTCTCATACACCGCGTTGGAAGCCGCCATGCAGGCGGCACCGGAACTGCCGCGCGGTTTGCTGCTGGATGAGTGGCACGATGACTGGCAGGCGCTGACTGAACGTCTGGCATGTGTATCGATCCATCTGAATCATAAATTACTCGACGCCGAACGCACTGCGCTGCTGAAAGCGGCCGGTCTGCACATTCTGGTGTATACCGTGAATCAGCCCGCGCGGGCGCGCGAGCTATTAAGTTGGGGCGTCGACGCGATCTGCACCGATCGCATCGATATTATCGGCCCCGATTTCCGCTAGTTCTGCTGCTGTTTTTGGCCCGGCTGCGACTGAATCACTTGCTGCTGGGCACTATTCCGTTGTTCCTGCACCTTGCGCTGTACATCCTGACTTTGCTGCTGCTGATTCTGCTGCAACTTGAGCTTCTGCTGTTGCTGCTGATTTTGCATTTGCGACTGCATCCGTTGCTGGCTCGGGTTATAGCCAGGTTTGTTTGGGTCGTTGGTGCTGTTCAACATATTTGCCATGCTGCTTAACGGCAGCAACGCTGCGATCATAATTAACCATTTATTTTTGTTCATGGTGTTTCCTCCATCAATGCAGCCTGCTGTGTGTTGCCGCCCTCAGGCCGCAACGGCTACTCACATAAGTTTATGCTATATCTCAAACCCCTCATCCAGGAGTGCACCTAATTTAACTTTACTGCTACGCTTTTTACTGTATTTGCAAACACTTGCATCAATTAATAACAAATGTAAATAACGTTAAAAGGGTGGTAACAGGATGAGGATACAGGGCAACGTACGTCAGTTAGGCTGGGCATTGCTGATGAGTTTCACCGTGGTGCAGGGGGGACAAGCCGCGCCCGCCAGTGCGCCACCGGTCTCTTATGGTGTGGATAGCGATACTTTTCACCCGGTAAAAGCCAAACATGGCATGGTGGCATCGGTGGATGCGATGGCGACGGACGTCGGTGTCGACATTCTTAAGCAGGGCGGTAATGCCGTGGATGCAGCGGTTGCAGTGGGCTTTGCGCTGGCGGTAACGCATCCGCAAGCCGGTAACCTTGGCGGCGGCGGCTTCATGTTGTTACGCACCGCATCCGGTCGCACCACCGCCATCGACTTCCGCGAAATGGCACCGGCGCGCGCGTCACGCGATATGTTCCTTGATAAGCAGGGCAACGCTGACAGTAAGTTGTCACTTACTTCTCATTTAGCATCGGGCACGCCGGGTACTGTAGCCGGCTTTGCGCTAGCGGCACAGAAATACGGCACCTTACCGCTGAGCAAATTACTGGCGCCCGCCATCAAACTGGCGCGTGACGGCATCGTAGTGAACGATGCTTTAGCTGACGATCTCGCCACTTACGGTAAAGAGACGCTGATCAACCACGACAACAGCCGCGCGATTTTCTACAAAGCGGACGGTAAGCCGTATCAGAAGGGCGAACGTCTGGTGCAGAAAAACCTCGCACGCAGTTTGCAGCTGATTGCCCAGCAAGGCCCGGATGCGTTCTACAAAGGCAAAATCGCCGATGAAATTGCCGCAGAAATGGCGCAGCACGGCGGACTGATTGGTAAACCGGATCTGGCGGCCTATCGCGCGGTGGAGCGTAAACCGGTCAGCGGCACCTATCGCGGCTATGAAGTGTTCTCCATGCCACCGCCATCGTCCGGCGGAATTCACATCGTGCAGATCCTCAATATTCTGGAAAACTTCGATTTGGCGAAAGCGGGCTTTGGCAGCGCCGATGCGATGCAGGTGATGGCGGAAGCGGAAAAATATGCCTATGCCGACCGTTCGGAATACCTTGGCGATCCTGATTTCGTCAAGGTGCTGCAGCAGGCGCTGACCAGCAAAGCCTACGCCAAAACCCTGGCGCAGCAGATTGACGTCAACAAAGCGCGTCCATCCAGCGAGATCAAGCCGGGCAAACTGGCCCCGTATGAAAGCAATCAAACCACCCATTTCTCGGTGGTGGATAAAGATGGCAACGCGGTCGCGGTAACTTACACGCTGAATACCTATTTCGGCAGCGGCATTGTCGCCGGACAAAGCGGCATCCTGATGAACAATGAAATGGATGATTTCTCGGCTAAACCGGGCACGCCAAACGTTTACGGCTTAGTCGGCGGCGAGGCGAATGCCGTGCAACCGGCTAAGCGCCCGCTGTCATCCATGTCGCCAACCATCGTGGCGAAAGACGGTAAAACCTGGCTGGTCACCGGCAGCCCAGGCGGCAGCCGTATCATCACCACCGTGCTGCAAATGGTGGTAAACAGCATCGATTTCGGCATGAACGTAGCGGAAGCGACCAATGCGCCACGTTTCCATCATCAGTGGCTCCCGGATCAGTTGCGCGTTGAGAAAGGCTTTAGCCCGGATACACTGCGTCTGCTTGAAACCAAAGGCCAACATGTGAAAGTGATGCCCGCAATGGGTAGCACGCAGAGCATTATGATTGGGCCAGATGGCATGCGCTATGGTGCATCGGATCCCCGTTCGGTGGATGATTTGAGCGCAGGATACTAATTAATAATGCGCAATAAATTGCGCCGCTACGGTATATGCACGCATGTGTAGCGGCGCGATTTATCGCGCAGTTTTCAGGGTTATTTCAAGCGCGCCATATAATGCGTATCCACCATTTCGCCGTCGCGCATAGCATGTCGCCGCGCGGTGCCTTCAATCTCAAAGCCAAACTGCTGATATAAGCCAAGCGCTTTATGGTTATCGGCGAACACCGTCAGTTCAATACGCGTCACCTGCAGCCAGTTGTCACACAAATCTATCATCGCTGACATCAGTGCTTTACCGACGCCGCGCCGCTGATAGGCAGCATCGACGCCCATCCCAAAGGTCGCCGTATGGCGACGGCGCGCCACCGACAGCACTTCCAGAGTCAGTTGTCCGGCGATCTGATCGTCAATACACGCCACTAGCATATGCACACCCGGACGCAGATTGCTGAGGCGTTCCTGCCACAGCGTCGGCGATTGAAACGGTAGATGCAGCGTGCTGGCCTGCGGCTCAGGCTGGCAGTACATGCGCGTTAACGCGGCGGCATCTTCGGGAACAGCATGGCGAATGACGATCTGACTCATAGCGCGACTCCTTGTGCAAAATGGATAAAATCCCCTTTAACATCAAGGAATTCTCGCGCTTCGTCAATGCAAAATATTTCGCAAAAGGGCTTTACAGACGAGAATGATAATGATTATTATTGTCATGCGAGCTCGGAAACGTCTCCTGACTCCCGGGTAAGCACGACATTGCTCACATTGCTTCCAAGTATTATTTAGCCAGCTCGGGTGCTGGCTTTTTTTTGCTTTTACATTGTGTACCAGGTGGCGGCACCGGGCCCAACCGGCAGATTAAACACAAACACCCACAGGACAAACAGTAGCGTCCAGCCAATCATAAACACCACCGAATAGGGCAGCATCATGGCAACCAGTGTACCGATGCCCATGTCGCGACGATAGCGCGACGCCACCGCCATAATCAGCCCAAAGTAACTCATCATCGGCGTAATCACGTTGGTCACCGAATCGCCGATGCGATAAGCCGCCTGAATCACTTCTGGCGCAAAGCCTACCAGCATCAACATCGGCACAAAGATCGGTGCCGTAACGGCCCATTGTGCCGAGGCGGAACCAATCATCAGATTGATAAAGCCACAAATCATGATGAAGAAAACGAACAGCAGCGGTGCGCCCATATCCAGCGATGCCAGCAGATTGGCACCTTTTATCGCGACGACGGTGCCAAAATTGCTCCAGTTAAAGAACGCAACGAACTGCGCGGCAAAGAACACCAATACAATGTACATTCCCATGCTGCTCATGCTGGCAGACATCGCGTTGATCACGTCGCGATCGTTGCGCATATTGCCAATCATGCGGCCGTAGACCATGCCTGGAATGGCGAAGAAGACAAAGATAAACACCACAATACCTTTCAGGAACGGCGAGCCTGCCAGTGTTCCGGTTTTCGGGTTAAGCAATACGCCATAACCCGGAATGACGGCCAGTATCAGCAGCAGCGTGACGCCGAGAACCGCCCAGCCAGCCCCTTTCAGCGCACGCCGTTCCAACGCTGTCAGCGCACCCATATCGCCACGCACCGCGTCGCCCTCGCTATCCTGATACACGCCCAGCTTAGGTTCGACAATGCTATTGGTAATCCATGTTCCCAGAACGGAAATCACGAAGGTGCTGACAAACATGAAGTACCAGTTCACTTCCGGGCCAACGTGGTAATTCGGGTCAATAATCTGCGCGGCGCTTTGGGTAATGCCCGACAGCAGCGGATCGATGGTGCCAAGTAGCAAATTGGCGCTGTAGCCACCGGAAACGCCGGCAAACGCCGCTGCCAGTCCCGCCAGCGGATGACGGCCCAGCGAGTGGAAAATCATCGCGGCCAGTGGAATCAGCACTACATAGCCCAGTTCGGAAGCCGTGTTGGAGATAATGCCGGCGAAGACAATGGTAAACGTGATGAGCTTTTTCGGTGCGTTAAATACCAGCGCACGCATTGCCGCCGAGAGCAGACCGGAATGTTCGGCGATACCCACGCCGAGCAGAGCGACCAGCACGGTGCCGAGCGGGGCGAAGCCGGTAAAGTTGGTGACCAGATTACTGACGATACGTTGCAGACCTTCGGCACTCATCAGGCTAACGACATGAATCACGCCATCTGGCGCGCGGCCCGCAGCGCCAGCGGGGCGCGGATCCATGACGTTGACACCAAACGCTGCGGCAATGGCTGACGCGATGATGATGAACAGTGAAAACAGCGCAAATAAGGTAATGGGATGGGGCAACAAGTTACCTAGCCACTCAACGGTATTGAGAAAACGCTCAATCGGGCGCTTGGCTGGTGTAGAAGAATGGTCCGTCATAATGGTCCTTGTTTTGTCATTTAATCTACGGTGCAGGACTGCCGATGCTCTTTGTTCTCTCTCTGGTTAGCTACAAGACCATTCTCGTAAGTGATGAGAAGCCAGGTGCGCATGAATGCACACCCTATAAAACCCCCCGCCAATAACCTTAGGGTCGCTATTAATGGCGTAATGCCGATCAGTTAAGCACCAAGCCACTTTCGTTCGCCATCGGCTGGGGCAGTTTCAGCTATGCCGTGCGGCGACCGAGCAGAGGACGCCTGGCCGCGCCCTGGAATCCTTCACTCGCTCAGCGGGCTGGGATGTCGCCTCAACACCCACGCTGGAGCATCAATGCTTATTTATTAATCAATGTCGCTGTAACGGCTGTAGGGCCGCCATTCATGGCGACCAGGTTATCGAGCCAATGCGCTGCTTAACTGACGAGCATTGCGCTATTAATGGCGACCGATTTCCCGCAAAACCTGAACCTAACAAAAAAATGATAAACTTGGGTTATCTCTGATCTCAGGCGCATACGATGAAGAAGAAAAGACCGGTATTACAGGACGTTGCCGATCGCGTCGGCATCACAAAAATGACCGTTAGCCGTTACCTGCGCAACCCCGATCAGGTCTCTGCGGCCCTACGTGACAAAATCGCCGTGGCGCTGGACGAGCTCGGCTACATTCCTAATCGCGCTCCCGATATGCTGTCTAACGCCACCAGCCGCGCCATTGGCGTCTTGCTGCCTTCGCTGACGAACCAGGTTTTTGCCGACGTACTACGCGGCATCGAAGCGGTTACGGATGAAGCGGGGTATCAAACGCTGGTGGCGCACTTCGGTTACAACGCGCAGAAAGAGGAGCTACAGTTGCGCTCGCTGCTCGGTTGGAATATCGACGGCGTGATCCTCACTGAACGCACCCACACGCCGGGCACGCTACGCATGCTGGAAGTGGCGGGCATTCCGGTGATTGAAATGATGGACTCAGTGACGCCGTGCCTTGATATGGCGGTGGGCTTTGATAACGTCGAAGCCGCGCGGCAGATGACGCGTGCTATTCTGAAAAAAGGCCATCGCCACACGGTTTATCTCGGCGCGCGTCTTGATGAACGTACTTTGCAGAAGCAGCAGGGCTACGAAAAAGCGATGCGCGAAGCGGGGCTCACGCCACACAGTGTGATGATGGAAGATGCCTCCTCTTTCAGCGCCGGCGCACAACTGCTGTGCGAAGCTCAAAAGCGTTATCCTGAAACCGATAGTCTGTTCTGTACCAACGATGACCTGGCGGTGGGCGCGATGTTTGAGTGTCAGCGTCAGGGATTGCAGGTGCCGCAGCAGATGGCGATTGCCGGTTTCCACGGCCACGACATTACGCAAGTGGTGAATCCACGCCTCGCTACGGTGTTAACACCGCGCGAGCGTATGGGACGGGAATCGGCCGCGATGCTGCTGGCGCGGATTGGCGGCGATCGCACGGTTAGCAAACCGTTGGATGTCGGCTTCGAAATTGCCGAAGGTGACAGCATCTGATTTTGATGAATTTATGAGTCAGCTCACACTTTCGTGCTTTTCCGCCTGAGAAGGGTTGTCAGCTTTCGAATCGGCTCCGACAATGATGACTGAATTTGTTATCGGTAACATTGGGCAGAATTCACTGCCGGAGCGCAAAAAAATGACAACGCCATCTCCATCGCACCACGTCTTTATCCTGATGGGCGTTTCCGGCAGCGGAAAATCTGCCGTCGCCAATCAGGTCTCACATGCGTTAAACACGGCATTCCTTGATGGAGATTTCCTCCATCCACGCAGCAACATCATGAAAATGGCCGACGGTCATCCGCTGGACGACAACGATCGTCAGCCGTGGCTGCAGGCACTCAATGATGCAGCGTTTGCCATGCAGCGCACGCAGGAAATCTCCATCATCGTCTGTTCCGCGCTGAAAAAGTCCTATCGCGACATCCTGCGTCAGGGCAATGAGAACCTGAAATTTATCTACCTGCAGGGCGATTTCGAAACCATCGAATCCCGCCTGAAAGCGCGTAAAGGTCACTTTTTCAAACCGCAGATGCTGGTGACGCAGTTCGCCACGCTGCAGGAACCCGGCGCGGATGAGCCCGATGTACTGGTGGTTGATATCAATCATTCACTGGATGAGGTAGTTGCGGCCACGGTTGCGACCATTGAGGGTGCAACCAACAAGGGTTAGTCATGAGTACCGCAACGCTAGTGTTAACCGCAGCAGGCTCTGTCCTGCTGCTGCTGTTTTTGGTGATGAAAGCGCGTATGCACGCCTTTGTTGCCCTGATGTTAGTCTCCATTGGTGCCGGTCTCTTCTCCGGCATGCCGCTCGATAAAATCGCTGAAACCATGGAAAAAGGCATGGGCGGAACGCTCGGCTTTCTCGCCATTGTGGTGGCGTTGGGCGCGATGTTCGGCAAGATCCTGCATGAAACCGGGGCTGTTGATCAGATCGCCATCCGCATGTTGAAAACCTTTGGTGAAAGTCGCGCGCACTATGCGATGGGCGTCGCGGGATTGATCTGTGCGTTGCCGCTGTTCTTCGAAGTGGCGGTGGTGTTGCTGATCAGCATTGCGTTCGCCGTGGCGCGCCGCACCAAAGTCAATTTAGTTAAGCTGGTCATCCCGCTTTTTGCCGGCGTTGCCGCTTCCGCCGCGTTTCTGCTGCCGGGTCCCGCGCCGATGCTGCTGGCTTCGCAGATGCACGCTGATTTTGGCTGGATGATCCTGCTGGGCCTGTGCGCAGCGATTCCGGGCATGCTGATTGCCGGTCCGCTGTTTGGTAACTTTATCGCGCGTCATGTCAGCTTTAGCGCACCGCCGGAAGATCATCAGCCGGAAGTGGAAGAGGGCAAACTGCCGTCGTTTGGCTTTAGCCTGGCGCTGATTCTGTTCCCGCTGCTGCTGGTCGGCCTGAAAACCATCGGCGCACGCTTTACCACGCCGGGTTCTCATCTGTATGAGTGGCTGGAGTTTATCGGCCATCCGTTCACCGCGATTCTGCTGGCCTGCCTGGTGGCGATTTATGGCCTGGCTTATCGGCAGGGCATGGATAAAGAGAAGGTGATGCAAGTGTGCGGCAGCGCGCTGCAACCGGCGGGCATTATTCTGCTGGTGATTGGTGCGGGCGGCGTGTTTAAGCAAGTGCTGGTGGATTCGGGCGTTGGCCCGGTGCTGGGACATGCGTTAACCGGCGCAGGCATGCCGATTGCGCTGGCGTGCTTCATCCTTTCTGGCGCGATTCGTGTGATTCAGGGATCGGCCACCGTGGCGTGTTTAACCACCGTTGGTTTAGTGATGCCGGTGATTGAACCGCTGCACTACAGCGGCGCGCAACTGGCCGCGCTGTCGATCTGTATCGGCGGCGGCTCAATCATTATCAGTCACGTGAATGATGCCGGTTTCTGGCTGTTTGGTCGCTTTACCGGCGCTTCCGAAGCGGAGACGCTGAAGACCTGGACGCTGATGGAAACCATCCTCGGCACCACCGGCGCGATTGTCGGCATGATTGCGTTTAGTTTGCTGTCGTGATGTAAACCTGCGCAATAAATTGCGCCGCTACGGAACAATGCAGATGTTTGTAGCGGCGCGATTTATCGCGCGACGTTAACCTTCTTAATCCTCATCCCGCTCATCATCCGGCTGATCTAACACCGTGTATGCCACGGCGCAGAACAACGAATTCAACCGCTTCATATCGCCCAGCAAACCTAAATGCAGCGAGCTGGTTTCGATACTTTGCACATTCTGCAGATGCAAACGCTCGACGTGCGCATGGGAGAAACGGCGAATCAGAATACGGAAGCGATGCTTGGAGCGGCGCAGGCGTTTGGCGCTGGTGACGTCGTGCGACAGAAACACCGACAAACTCAGACGCAGGTTATACAGCACTTGTTCCTGCAAGGTTTGCAGCTCTTCCAGTCCTTCCGCCGAGAAGGCCCGGCGCGCGGTCAGCGATTTATCCGCCACGTCGGCGCACATACGTTCGATAATATCCCCGGCCTGCTCAAGATTGAGCGCCATTTCAATGATCTCCGCCCAGCGGCGTGAATCATCCTCCGGCAAATCTTCTCTTGGCATGCGCGCCAGATAGAGTTTGATTGCGGTGTAGAGCACATCAACATCATCATCCAGCCGCCGCACCGCGCGTTCTTCGCGCAGGTCGCCGTGCACCACTTTATTAAACGACTCAATCATCTGTTCAACGACATCGCCGATGCGCAGCGTTTCGCGTGAGGCATTAGCGAGTGCTAACGCGGGTGTATCTAATGCGCTGCTGTCGAGGTGTTTAGGCTTAAGGTGCAGCTCATTTTCCGCATCGTCGTCAATCATGCGGCGGCAAAGACGCGCCATCGGATCGGCGAACGGCACCATAATTACGCAGCGAATCAGGTTGTAGAACACGTGGAAAAAGATCACCAACTCTTCATCATTGACCGGCAACTTATCCAGCACGTCAGCGACAAAATTGACGAACGGCAAAATAGCGATGCTGCCAATCAGCTTGAACAGCAGGCTGCCGAGCGCGACGCGTTTGCCCGCTGCATTGGAGCCGCTGGCGTTGATCATCGCCAACAAGCCGCTGCCAAGGTTGGCACCAATCACCAGGCAGAGTGCCACTTTGAAGGAGATGACGCCGGTTGCCGTCAGCGTAGCGGTAATCAGCACCGCGGCGAGGCTGGAGTAACTGATGATGGCAAACACCGCGCCAATCAGCGCATCCAGCATCACGTCGCCGGTCAGCGTGGAGAACAGGACCTGCACGCCTGCCGCCTGAGTGATCGGTTTGGCGGCCGCCACAATCAGTTGCAGTGCCAACAAAATCAAGCCAAGGCCTATACTGGCGCGGCCCAGCTGCCCCACGCGCGTTTGCTTGCGGCTGAGAAAGAACACCACGCCAAAGAAGATAAACAGCGGTGAAAGCCACGACAAATCGAAGGTCAGGATACGCGCCATGATCGCGGTCCCGACATCGGCACCGAGCACGACCACCAGCGCGGGCGTCAGGCTCACCAGATTCTGCGCGACAAACGAAGTGACTAATAGCGTGGTGGCGTTACTGCTTTGCACCAGCGCTGTGACGCCAATACCGGCAAGAAACGCCATCGGTTTTTTTTCAACGCTGCGACTCAGTACGCGACGCAGATCGGCGCCGTAAACGCGCATGATGCCGGTACGCACAATGTGCGTGCCCCACACCAACAGCGCAACGGCAGAGAGTAGATTTAGCAGAGTTAACACGTATAAAGGCTCCTCATCCGTCAGGCTCAAACAATACCGATTGCCAGCCTGACGGTGAGCACAACCGGTAAAACCTTCGCCGCGTTGCGTTGCCCATTTTTTCGTTAAAATTAAGCGACCTGGCGCAACGTCGACATCTCTAACTGTAGCCCAATCTGCATGCCAGCGGGGTGCAAATCTGCCACGCTGCGGTTTAGCACATCAATGGAGAGCTCGACGTTTTGCGCTTTTACACGATAGCGGATCACGTTGCCGAGCAAGCTGTGACTGAGGATGGTGGCGGGAATACCAGCCTGCGGTGCGCACAGTTGGATCGACTCGGGGCGAATGGCCACCTGGCCGCAAAACGTCTGACCGGTAAGCTGCGTCGCCTGTTCCGCACTCAGCAGGTTGTAGTTGCCAATAAAACCGGCGGCAAACAAATCGGCCGGTTGGGTATAAAGCATTTCAGCGTTGCCGTTCTGCACGATCTTGCCACGGTTCATCAACACGATGCGATCGGACATCGTCAATGCCTCCTCCTGATCGTGGGTGACGAACAGGGTGGTGAGTTTTAGCTCTTTTTGAATATTGCGGATTTGCTCGCGCAGGTGGCGACGAATACGCGCATCCAGCGCCGACAGCGGTTCATCCAGCAGCAGCAAGCGTGGACGCGTCACCAGCGAACGCGCCAGCGCCACGCGCTGACACTGTCCGCCGGAGAGCTGATGCGGATAACGCCGCGCAAAGTCGGTGAGTTCCACCAGCGCCAGCACCTCCATCACGCGTTTTTGAATATCGCCGCCCGGCAGTTTCTGCATCTTCAGGCCAAATGCGACGTTTTTCTCCACCGTCATATTCGGGAACAGCGCGTAGCTCTGAAACACCATACCGATGGTGCGCTTCTGCGGCGGCAGCGGCACGATATCCTGGCCTTGCAGCAGCACTTTTCCGCTATCAACCTCGGTCAATCCGGCGATGCAGCGTAGCAACGTCGATTTACCGCAGCCGCTGGGGCCGAGCAGTGTGACAAACTCGCCTTCCTCAGCACTGAAATCGATGTTTTCAAAAATGGCGGTCGGGCCGTAGCTTTTATTCAACTGAGTGACGTTCAGGTAACTCATGATCAGCCTCGTTCAGGATTGAGGGCATTCGCCAGCCAGGTGACCAGCAGGACGACAGCAAAATAGGAGATCACCAGCGCGCTGGTAAAGTGGCCGCTGCCGTTGCGCATGTTAAACAGGTAAACCTGCAAGGTTTCATAGCGAGTACCGACCAGCATATTAGCGAAGACAAACTCACCAATCAGGAAGGAGAAGGAGAGCAACACAGCAATAAACACGCCTTTGCGCAGGTTTGGCAGTACCACAAACAGCGCCGCTTGCCACGTGCTGGCACCGAGCAACTGCGCGGCATCAATCAGCTCTTTCAGGTTGATCGCCTGCATATTGTTGGAGATGGCGCGATAGATAAACGGTAAGGCGATGGTGAAGTAGCAGCCGATCAAAATCCACGGCGTGCCAGTCAGCATCAGCGGCGAAGACGAATAAAGCTGCAGCAGGCCGACCGATGAAACGACCGGCGGCACGGCGAACGGCATCAGGATCAGCACGTTCATCACCGCATCCAGTTTTGGATAGTAGTAAGCAATCACAAACATGGCAGGCAGCACCAGCACCAGCGAGAACAGCAGCGCACCAAAACAAACCAGCAGCGAATGACCGAGCGCAGTCAGGAAACGCGGATCGCTCCACAGCGCGGTGAGCCACTTCAGCGTAAAGCCCTGCGGCAGGATGGTGTCGCTCCAGCTGGTGGAAATGCCGTAGAGCAGCGTCGCCAGCAGCGGTGCGGCTAAGATGCACAGCAGCAGCCAGACAATCAGGCGATGGTAAAATTTTTCCGCGCGCGACAAGAGTGGCTCCTCAGGAAGGTTTGGCGTTGAGATAGCTGCGGCGCACCAGATACTGCTGCACCACGGTAATCAGCGCCATGATTAGCACCAACAGCATCGCCAGCGCGCCGCCGGTGTTGGGATCAAGCGAGATGTCGCCCGATACCAGCGCGGCAATGCGCACCGGCACCACGTTAAAGTTACCGGTGGTGAGCGCATAAATGGTGGCATACGCGCCGAGCGCATTAGCCAGCAAAATCACGAAAGTACCGAGCAGCGCCGGGAACAGAATCGGCAAACCGATGTGCCACCAATAGCGCCAACGGCCCGCCCCCAGCAGCGCGGCGGATTCTTGCCAATCCTGCCGCAAGCCATCAAACGCCGGATAGAGCAGCAAAATGCCGAGTGGGATTTGGAACCAGGTATAAACCAGCACCATGCCATCCCGCGAGAACAGCTTGAAGCCTTCCAGCACGCCGTAATGGCGCAGCAGCAGTGTCAGACAACCGTTCAAACCGAGCAGGATGACAAAGGCAAACGCCAGTGGCACGCCGGCAAAGTTGCTGGTCATATTGGTAAATGACATCAAAAAGCGCTGAAAACGTCCGCTGCCGAGCTGATGCAGCGAATAGCCGGCCACCAGTGAAATCAGCAGGCCATAAATGCTCGACCAGATGGAGATATCCAGCGACAGACGAAATGCCTGCAAATAGAACGGCGAGGTGAGAATATCGCTATAGTTATCAATACCCCAACGCGCGTTGATGTCGCTCCAGAAACTGTTGATGGCAATCCACAGCAGCGGCGCGAGCTGGAAGGCCACCCAAAACAGGGCAAAAGGCAGCAGCAGCAGGGACGCGAGCGTTTTGCCCTTCATTACTGCGGCTCCGCCAGTAACGCATGACATACCGGCTTGTCATGTTCAACGCCGAGCAAGGTGCAAACGATGCCGCACAGTTCGGTTTGTTGCGGCTGAAGATTCGGTTGCAGTGAGAAGCCCTGGCCAAAAACAAACAGCGGCACCTGCGTCTCTTCCGGCAGAATGCCGCCGTGTGAGCGGTCATCATTCATGCCGTGATCGGCGGTGACAATTACCTGATAACCCGCCGCCAGCCAGCCCGGCATCCACTGCGACAGATAACCATCGGCCATGCGCGCGCGGTTACGATATTGCGGCGATGACAGGCTGTGCTTGTGCCCGGCATCATCAATGTTCATCGGGTGAATCAGCAGGAAGTCGGGATCGTGCCGCAAGCGCAGGCTTTCTGCGTCCTCAAACAGGTGGGAATCCGGGTAACCGTCATCCCAGTAAAAATGCCCAAATTGAATTGGCAGCTCGGGCGCGACCGTATGCCGGTCACGCGCCGCGTTGAATGGGGATTGATTGTAGAGTTCACTCACCCAGTGATAGGCGGCCGCTGCGGTGATGAGACCGGCAGCACGCGCGTAATGGAAGATGCTGCGCTGATTACTCAAGCGATTGACGCCGTTGTGAATAATGCCGCTGCGCACCGGTGGAATGCCGGTGAGAATGCATTCGTACAGCGGTCGCGACAGCGAAGGCAGCTCGCAGGTCAGCGTGTAATATTGGCCGTTGCCCTGCGCGCATTCGGCAAACAAATAGCCCATTGCATGCTGCGCCACCTGATTACTCAGCCCATCCAACACCACCAGGATTGTTTTCATCCCTTGCTCCCCTTTGGCAATCAATCATTCAGGTGCGCATAAATGCGCACCCTACGAAACCGTGTGCCTGCGCGCATAAATGCGCACCCTACGAAACCGCGTGCCTGCGCGTATAAATGCGCACCCGACAAAGCCGTCGTAGGGTCGCCATTCATGGCGACCACCGGTTACTGCTTCATATTAATGATCACGTTCTCTTGCCACAGGCGCGGCAGCATTTTGGAGGTTTTATCCCATGCGGCCTGGTCTTTAATTGGACGCGCATTTTTATACTCAGATTGCGGCAGCAGTTTGGCCTGCACGTCCGCTGGCAGGGTTAAATGCTCGGCACGAATCGGACGCGCATAGCCTTTTGCCAGGTTGATCTGACCTTCGTCAGACAAGATGTATTCCCGCGCTAGCTTGGCCGCGTTCGGATGTTTGGCGTATTTGTTGATAATGGTGGTGTAGCCAGAAGTGACAGAGCCATCTGACGGGATAACCACTTCGTAGCGATTTTTATCGATCTGATCGCGGTAGTTGAGACCGTTGAAGTCCCACACCACAGCAACCTGGATCTCGCCTTTCTCGATGTTAGCGATCACGGGATCGGTCACGCCAAGACGACCTTCTTTTGCCAGATCGCCGAAGAAACTCAGCGCCGGTTTCACATTCTTCTCGTCACCGCCCAATGCATAGCTGGCCGCTAATACACCGTTAGCCGCCTGAGCAGCGGTGCCGACATCACCGATAGTGACCACATACTTACCTTTTTTCAGATCGGCCCAGCTATGCGGCACATCTTTAACCTGCTGCTTATCCACCAGGAATGCGATGGTGCCGGTATAGGCCAGCATCCAGTTACCATCCGGGTCTTTCGCCCAGCTCGGGATTTGATCCCAATGCGTGGGTTTATACGGTTGCGCCACGCCTTTAGCGACGGCAATCGGACCGAAAGCCGCACCCACATCACCGATATCGGCGCTGGCGTTCTCTTTCTCTGCAGCAAATTTTGCCAGTTCCTGGGCGGAGGACATGTCGGTGTCGCTGTGCTTCAGGCCATATTTGCTGTTGAGGTCACTCCAGGTATCTTTCCAGTTAGCCCAACTGTCGGGCATGCCGACGCTATTAACCTGACCTTCGGCGCGCGCGGCCTTCTCTAACGCGGCGAGGTCATTATCTGCGGCTTGCGCGGCAGGCAGCGCAAGCAGTACGGCACTGGCTACTACAGAGGCGATAAACGCTTTCATCTCGATTGCTCCCGGTATATGTTGTGGGACTTCTTGGTCTAGTCCAGCAAGAACCGAGCCAATGTAGCCCGTGTAGATGAAGGTTTTATGACCATGGTGGTGAAATGGGGTGTGGCGTGACAATCCACATGCGGTTACAGCGCGCTAATGCGTGGGATGACTCTTGTCACATTGTAGTCATCGAACTGTCATAGTGCAGATTTGCCCCAAAATGAGGCTGAAAAAATGTTATCGAAAACGGCGGATGTGATTGCGGCAGGTCTGCGGGAACGTATTGAAAACGGTGAATTTGCCAGCGGTCGCTTGCCAGCCGAACGTAGCTTAAGCGAACAATACTCCACCACGCGCATCACGCTGCGCGAGGCGCTGGGTTTGCTGGAAGCGCAAGGCGTTATCTACCGTGAATTGCGTCGTGGTTGGTTCCTTGCACCGCCGAGGCTGGTATATAACCCTTCGCATCACAGCCATTTTCACGCCATGGCCGCCGAGCAAGGGCGCATTGCCAGCACTGAAGTGCTGGAGGCGCGTGAAGTGCCGGCGCAGCTGGCGATTGCGCGTCATCTGCAACTATTCGAAGGCGACAAGGTTTACCGTATTCGCCGCTTGCGTCGCATTGATGGTCGTGCCGTGTTGTATGTTGAACACTACCTTAATCCCCTTTATTTTCCGGGATTGCTGGATGAAGATCTCACGCGCTCACTGACCGATCTCTATGACCAGCGTTACGGCATTCGTTACGGTGGGGCGCGCTTTACTATTTTGCCGGGGCCGCTGCCGGTGCGTGCTGCGCCCGCACTGAATGTGGCGAGCGGTACGCCGGGTTTGCTGATCACGCGCATCAACCGCGATCAGCATAAGCGGGTCATTGACTGCGACTGCGAGTTCTGGCGCTACGATGCACTGTGCGTGGATGTCGAAGTATAAATATTGTGATTTTGATCACACTGCAGCATGATAGCGCCAGAGAGTTCTTGAGAGGCTAAGGCGCAAAAAAATGACAATAAAAACAGGGGTTGGGCAATATATTTCATTAGCACTGCAGTGGGTGCTTAACATTGGCCTGATCATCCTGGCCATTATTCTGGTGGTGTTCCTGGGTAAAGAAACCATTCATCTGGCCAATGTGCTGTTCAGCACCGGCGAGCAGACCTCTTCATATCTGCTGATTGAAGGCATCGTCATCTATTTCCTTTATTTCGAATTTATCGCCCTGATTGTGAAGTACTTTCAGTCGGGCTATCACTTCCCACTGCGCTATTTTATCTACATTGGCATCACCGCCATTATTCGCCTGATCATCGTCGACCATAAAAATCCGTTTGATACGCTCTATTACTCTGCGGCGATTTTGATTTTGGTGGTGACACTGTGGCTGGCGAACAGTAATCGCTTGAAGCGCGAGTAATTACCCTTCTTTTGATGACGTGGCACAACGAGCAGTGCCACGCATTCTCCTCTGCGTTAGACTAGGGCAACTTTTTTTCCGGAGATGTCCTGATGTCGCATGACGCGCTGCGCCAGTTACGCGCACTGCACTGGCTGCCAGCCTCTTCCCCGCAGCTTTCAGCCCCGCTACTTGATTGGTTAATGGAAGAAGATTCCATGACGCGTCGCTTTGAGCAGCATTGCCAGCACGTAACGGTAGAACTCATCCGCGAGGCGTTCATTGGTGCCAATGAGGTAACGGATGAAGCTGAATTCCTGCCCGCTGACCAACGGTTTTGGCTACGCGAAATTGTGCTGTGCGGCGATGGTGAACCCTGGCTGATCGGCCGCACCGTGGTGCCGGAAAGCACCTTGAACGGCCCTGAGCAGATGCTGCAACAGCTCGGCACAAGACCGCTTGGGCGCTATCTGTTTTCTTCATCGACCTTGAGCCGCGATTTTATCGATCCGGGTCAGGTTGGCGATTTGTGGGGACGCCGTTCCCGCCTGCGTTTGTCGGGCAAACCGCTGCTGTTAACTGAACTGTTTTTACCCGCGTCGCCGCTTTATCGCGCGCTGGATCAAGGATAAAACCACTGTGCAAAATACCTTACCCATGACCAAATGGCAGGCATACTGCCGTCTGATGCGTATCGATAAACCGATCGGCACGGTCCTATTGCTGTGGCCTACCTTGTGGGCGCTGTGGCTTTCGGGCATGGCGATTCCGCCGCTGCCGGTGCTGCTGGTATTTGTGCTCGGTGTGATTGTGATGCGTGCTGCGGGTTGCGTGATCAACGATTACGCTGACCGCAAAATCGATGGTCACGTCAAGCGTACCGCATCGCGTCCGCTGGCCAGTGGCCTGGTAACGGAGAAAGAAGCCAAACTGCTGTTTGCCGGCCTCGGCTTGTTGGCGTTTATGCTGGTGTTGACCATGAACACCATGACCATTTTGCTGTCATTTGGCGGACTGGCGCTAGCGTGGGTGTATCCGTTCATGAAGCGCTATACGCATTTGCCGCAAGTGGTGTTGGGCGCAGCATTCGGTTGGGCTATTCCAATGGGGTGGGCGGCAGTTAGTGAGTCCTTACCTTTAGTTTGCTGGTTGGTGTTTCTGGCCAATATTTGCTGGACGGTGGCCTACGACACGCAATATGCGATGGTTGACCGCGATGACGATTTAAAGATTGGCGTGAAGTCGACGGCGATTCTGTTTGGTCGTTACGACAAACTGATTATTGGCTTGCTGCAGCTGGCTACGCTTGGTCTGATGGCGCTAGTGGGCATGATGCTCAATCTGAACGGCGCGTTTTATTGGTCGCTGCTGCTGGCTGCAGGCTTGTTTGTGCATCAGCAGAAGCTGATTGCCCAGCGAGAGCGCGATCCCTGTTTCCAGGCATTCCTGAATAACAACTATGTTGGCATGGTGCTGTTTCTTGGCATTCTGCTCAGCACCGTGCCGTTTGCGGATTTGCTGTAAACAAATAAGGCGCACCGAAGTGCGCCTTATTTGCCTGTCGCCGCGTTAATCGTGGGCGACGGCACTTTCAATTGTCAGACGCACGTCGCTGGTCACTAACTCCGCCAGCATCTGCCACATCATATGGCTACGTTCAGCATCGGCATCGCCTTTATCACTGATGTAGCCTTCATCACGTAGCGTGAGTACCAGCGCAGTGAACACCGCTTTATCAAAGAACTCGGGTGCGTTGATGCCGTGCAGCACAGACAAGCGCTGAGCCAGCGTGCGGCTCTCTTTCTCCAGCGTGCCGCGGTTGATGGCAGGTTTCGCGCTGAGAATGGCGAAGGTAATCGCGAAGCGCTGTAGCGTCTCACGAATACCCGCCGCCAGCAGTTGCAGCGAACGGTGACGTGCCGGCGTCATTTTCAGCATGCCGTCTTGCAGGGTGATCAGCCCCTGACGCGCCATCTCTGTACAGAGTGCGTTAAGCAGCGCAGGCAGTTCCGCTTTGTCCCAACGCAGGAACAGCTCACTCTTCAACATCGGGTACACCAGGCTAACCTGGCGCAGTAGTTCTGCTTCGCTGATTTCACGATGCTGCTGCACGATAGCGGCTATCAGCGACGGCATCACCAGCATATGATGGATGTTATTGCGATAGTAGGTCATCAGCACCGCTTGCTCACGCGGCAGAATGATGATGTCGCCAATATTATCTTGCTCGGTCTCGAACTTGTTCATGCCCATGGCGTGGTCAAGCAGCGCTTCCGCACTCATATCGGGCACGGTAGCTTCTGGCGAATACGGCACGTTGCGCAGTAGCTGGGTGTAGCACTCTAATTGCTCAATCAACTGTTCACGGGTCAGTGAACGCTGACGTGATGCCAGCAGCGCGGTAACGCACAGGTTCATGGCGTTGGCCGCTCCAGCTTCGTTGATGCGCACCATCAGCTTCGCCGCAATATCATTTACGGCGGGCGTCATCCAGGCTGGACGTTGTTGTTCGATAGGATCGATCGCATCACGCCACTCTGGCACGTTTTTGTTCAGGTAGTTCATCAAGGGCAGCGGTTCGCCAAAATTGACGTAACCCTGACCGAGGTTACGCAGTTTACGCAAGCCCCGAACCATCTGCAGGAAGCTCTCTTTCTCTTTGGCAGCGCCACGCAGCTCTTTAGCGTAAGTCCCCACCTCCATCACGTGCTCGTAGCCAATGTAAATCGGCACGAAGGTGATCGGACGGCTGCCGCCGCGCAGCATCGCCTGCAGCGTCATTGATAAGGTACCGGTTTTCGGGTCCAGCAAACGGCCGGTACGCGAACGTCCGCCTTCCACGAAGTATTCAACCGAGTAACCACGGCTAAACAGCTCGCCGAGGTACTCACGGAACACGGTGGAATAGAGTTTGTTGCCCTTAAAGGTACGACGAATAAAGAACGCGCCTAAACGCCGGAAAATCGGGCCGGCCGGCCAGAAGTTCAGGTTGATCCCCGCCGCGATATGCGGCGGTACAAGTCCTTGATGATAAAGCACGTAGGAGAGCAGCAGATAATCCATGTGGCTGCGGTGGCACGGCACATAGACAATCTCATGACCATCCTGCGCCAGCTGACGCACGCGCTCACCGCCATGAACGTTGATGCCCTGATACAGGCGGCTCCACAGCCATCCCATCACGCGGTCAGTGACTTTAATGGCTTCATAAGAGAAGTTCGCCGCCACTTCTTCCATCATTTCAATGGCATTCTGCTGGGCTTTCTCATGGGAAATCTTTTTACTGCGCGCTTCATCTTCTACCGCTTTTTCAATCGCTTTGGACTGCAAAAGTTTATTGAAGAGATCCTGACGCGCAGGCAGACGCGGACCGACTGCGGCCAGACGTTGGCGGGCAAAGTGAATACGCGCCACGCGAGCCAGCTTCTGCGCAATCGACTTATCGGTGCCGTGTTCGGTCGCCATTTGGCGCAGCGAAACGGTTTGCGAAAAGCGCACAAAGCTGTCGCGGCCGTGCCACAAAATAGCGAAGAACTTCTGAACACCATTGAGAATACGCAGATGTGGCGTGGACTCACCGGATGTTTCACGTCCCGGCGCGCGACCAAACATCACCGCAACCGGCAGCATTTGCACATCAAGATGCGGGTTGCTGCGGTGCAAATCCAGATAATCGTGGAACAGCTTTACCGATTCGGGATTTGCCACGAAATAGGGAATGACGCGTGGGCCATCGTGAATAAACACGTGACGCGGCAGCAGGGTGCCATCGATCTCCAGCGGAGCCAGCGGATCGGGCAGATCATGTTTCAGGCATTGAGCACGCAGCGTGAGTAGGTCAGCCTTTGAATCATAAGGCAAAACATACATCACAGGACGTGTCGGATCGATCCCGTGCTCAGAGACGGGATCGGTCGGAATGACCTTACTTTTTACCAAAATAGAGAGTGGTAAATTCAATAATTTGTAATAGAGTTTACGCCAACCTGACATAGACAACTTTAAGCCTCTTGTTAGCAAAGCGCGGCAAGCATACCAGAAAGCGCAGCGAAGGTCTGTGGCTCTGCCGCCTCAAACTGCCCTCACATTGACGTCAAAATAGTTCAAGGGTTCCATAGACATGGCAAATAACGTCACCGGTTTAGTAAGAATAGTGAAAGCCGCCGGTTATTCCTGGCAGGGGTTACGCGCCGCATGGCAGCACGAAGCCGCATTTCGGCAGGAAGCCGTTGCCGCGCTGGTGGCTATTCTTGTGGCCTGCTGGCTGGATGTAGATACCATCGCCCGCATCTTAATGATTGGCTCGGTGGTGCTGGTTATCATCGTTGAGATCCTTAATAGCGCTATCGAAGCGGTGGTGGACCGCATTGGTCAAGAGCAACATCCGCTCGCGGGCCGTGCCAAAGACATGGGATCGGCTGCCGTATTACTGACTATCTTACTGGCTCTGTTCGTCTGGATCGCGCTGCTCTGGACGCATTTGAGATAGGGATTCCAGATTCATCAAACCGCTGATTTTTCCCTCTGTTACGGTTTTCATTTCGCCAATACCTGTATATACTCACAGCGACTGTATAAACAACCAGGGGGCGGGATGAAAGCGTTAACTGCACGGCAGCAACAGGTCTATGACCTGATTCGCGACCATATTAACCAGACGGGCATGCCGCCAACGCGTGCGGAAATTGCTGCGCAACTGGGTTTTCGCTCGCCCAATGCTGCTGAAGAGCATCTGAAAGCGCTGGCGCGTAAAGGCGTAATTGAAATTGTTTCCGGCGCATCGCGCGGGATTCGCCTGTTGATGGAAGAAGAACCGAGCGAAGGTCTGCCGCTGATTGGCCGCGTCGCTGCCGGTGAGCCCTTGCTGGCACAGGAACACATCGAAGCCCACTACCAGGTGGATGCTAACCTGTTCAAACCGAGCGCTGATTTTCTGTTGCGCGTGAGCGGTATGTCGATGAAAGACATTGGCATTATGGATGGCGATCTGTTGGCGGTGCATAAAACTCAGGAAGTGCGTAACGGCCAGGTTGTAGTGGCGCGCATTGATGATGAAGTCACCGTGAAACGCTGGAAAAAGCAGGGTGCGATTGTTCATCTTCTGCCAGAAAATACCGATTTTCAGCCGATTGTCGTTGATACCCGTGAGCAGTCGCTAACCGTTGAAGGTTTGGCTGTCGGGATTGTGCGCAACGGCGAGTGGCTCTAATCAGTTTCTGAGCCTCACCCACTGCGGTGGCGTATCATGCGCTAACCGCAGTCTGCTGTTTTACTTCTCTGTGACTCTTTCTGCGGCTCACTCTGGCGCCATTACGCTGATTACCGCAAACAACGGAATGGGCGAATGCAGCTGTTTTCCTCTTCAGATAAAACGCTCTGGCGGCTGGCGCTGCCGATGATCCTTTCAAACATCACCGTCCCGTTATTGGGCGTGGTGGATACTGCCGTTATTGGTCATCTCGATAGCCCTATCTATTTGGGCGGTGTCGCGGTTGGCACGACGGCAACCAGCTTCATCTTTATGCTCCTATTGTTCCTGCGCATGAGCACGACCGGACTCACCGCTCAGGCATTTGGTGCTAATGATAAAACCGCGCTGGCGCGCGCCTTAACGCAACCGCTGCTGATTGCGCTGGTTTTTGGGGTGCTGTTTATGGTGCTGCGGACGCCGGTAAGCAGTTTGGCTGCAGCCTTGATGGGTGGCAGCCCGGAAGTGCAACACCAGGCGAAAATATTCATTGAGATTCGCTGGCTAAGTGCGCCAGCGACCTTAGCCAATCTGGTGATTCTCGGCTGGCTGCTGGGCGTGCAGTATGCACGTGCGCCGATGGTGCTGCTGATCATTGGCAATCTGGTCAACATCCTGCTTGATCTGCTGTTTGTCCTCAAACTGCATTGGGGCGTGGCCGGGGCGGCGGCGGCAACCGCACTGGCAGAATATGTCACGCTGGGCGTGGGGCTGTGGATGGTGGCGCGTGTGCTGAAAATGCGCGGTATCCACTTTACTCTGCTAAAAAGCAGCTGGCGCGGCGATGCGGCACGGCTGTTCCGCCTTAATCGCGACATTATGCTGCGCTCCTTAATGCTGCAAATCTGTTTTGCCTCGCTCACGATTCTTGGTGCGCGTATTGGACCGGATGTGGTAGCGGTCAATGCTGTACTGCTGATGTTCCTCACTTTTACTGCTTACGCGCTGGATGGTTTTGCCTACGCAGTTGAAGCCTGCTCCGGTGAGGCCGTTGGGGCCAAAGATCGCAGTCGATTATTGCTTATCTGGCATGCGGCCTGCCGTCAGGCCTGTTTTGTTGCGGTGATATTTGCGCTGATTTATGCCTTTACGGGTCCGCAGATAGTGGCGATGCTGACTTCACTGGAAGCGCTGCGCGAAATGGCCGATCGCTACCTTATCTGGCAAGTGATTCTGCCGCTGGTTGGTGTTTGGTGCTATCTGCTGGATGGCATGTTTATTGGCGCAACGCGTGGCCGTGAAATGCGTAACAGCATGGTGATAGCGGCAATCGGCTATGGCTTATCACTATTGACGCTGCCGTGGCTGGGCAACCACGGTTTATGGCTGGCGGTGACGGTATTTCTCGCGTTACGTGGGCTCTCGCTGTGGGTAATCTGGCGTGGGCACTGGCAACGTAATAGCTGGTTCAATGCCTGAATAAGCGAAGCGTAAACTACAGATTAATCTGTAATTCTCTGCAAACTACGAAACGGCTACTACAATTACCTTATACGGCGCAAATGAGTAGCGCGTTGTGTGGGTATATCGCCTGATAGGCAGGCAATATATCTATCTCACTCAGGATGAAGTGGAGGATTATTATGAGCAAAGACGAAGCGAGCGGAAACTGGAAGCAGTTCAAAGGTAAAATGAAGGAAAAGTGGGGCAAGCTTACGGATGATGATATGACCGTAATCGAAGGTAAACGCGAGCAGCTTGTCGGTAAAATCCAGGAACGCTACGGGTATGCGAAAGACCAAGCAGAGACCGAAGTGAAAGAATGGGAAACCCACAACAAAGATTACCGCTGGTAGTCGATTTCCCCTATTACGGATGATGCTCCTACCCACCGGTCGTTATGATCGGGTCGGCACATGGAAGTGCCCATTACGCCTTTCTCACCCGTTTTTTACCTTCAACCTGATGGTCGTGTTCGCAACTTTCATGATGCGTACAAGCCGCAACCTCTGCACAATTCTCACACAAGCCATGAGCTTCAATCACCGTATGACGCAGTGAAAATCCCGCCTGATCTGCCAGCGCCGCTATGGTTTTTTCTACGCCATGAGCATGTTTTTCGCTTACCGCCGCGCAACCGTCGCACACCAGCATTACCGAAGTATGTGCCGGCTCATCAAAATGATGGCAAACCACATAACTGTTATTCGACTCAACACGATGAATGAACCCCTGTTCCAACAGGAAATCAAGCGCGCGGTAAATGGTGGGGGGCTTAGCTTGGGGCTCACTGACGCGTAATTGATCCAGCAAATCGTAAGCACTTATCGAACCATTCTGCTCTGCCATCAAACGCAACACTTCGGCGCGTTGAGGGGTGAGGCGCACGCCGCGGTCAAGACACAGTGATTCTGCCTGAGTAAGAAGTTGTTCGGGCGTGAGGTTAGACATAAGTATTCTCCGGGTAGCAGGTGATGTTATTTTATCACACAAATTTTTGCCCTGCTGTGATTGCTTATTATCCTTAAAATCCGCAAGAAAATTCTCATCAATCAATAAATTATCAGCCTATTTTGTCCGCTAATGTTGCCTCAACGGTTTAACCTGTAAAAAGCGTCCCGCCAGACAGCGTAACGGTAGCAGGCTTTTGCGTTGCAACTCACCTGGTTAGCGGCTATGGTTCAAAAGGCCTTAAGTAATTTCTGGTATCAAACTACCCACTAGTAATTTTTCTGCATATAAAAACAGCGGAGTGGTGCTTACGCATCCAATTCTGCGAATAGCAGTGCTATTTCCTTTCAATTCACAGCAATGAAGCGTTAGCCAGCGTTCAGAATAGCGGCTAACTAAACTTTCAGTCGGTGAGTGATTCAGCGACATTTCAAAGGTGATGGCAGGCTCATGGTGAAGACATTATTCAGGCACAAAAAAGTAGCTTATCTTGTTGGTTTGAATGCAGTATTTCTTTCTTCCTCAGCGCTGGCAGCAGGTACATGGTATGACGCACGTAACGACGCAATGGGCGGTACGGGCGTAGCTTCTTCTACCTGGAGTTCAGCAGTGCTGGCTAACCCCGCATTGATGACCAAAGCGCAGCCTGAAGATAACGTCAGCATCATCTTTCCTTCAGCGGGCGCGCAGGTTACCGATAAAGACAAATTAATTGATCGGGTCGATGACATTACCGATACCGTCGATCGTTATCAGGATGTAATCGATAAACTGACCTTTGCTGATTACCTCAATGGTTATCCGCAACTGAAGGCCGCCGCAGGCGATATGGCCAATCAGCTCAGCGATCTGCGCGGCAATAAAGCCCATGCAAATGCAGGTGTGGCGCTGGCCGTCACCGTCCCGAATGAAACGTTACCTTTTGCTTTTATTACTAAAGCCTACGGCAGTGCGATCGTACGCGCCAACGTCGCAGACAGTGATATTGCCTACCTGCGGGCTGTTGCCAACGGCACGCGAATTCCTGTTCCGGGCGATGAGGATAACTTGCGTTCCAGCGCTAACGGCCTGGCTGCGCTAGTCACCGATTATGGTGTGTCAGTCGCGCATGAGTTCTCGGTTGCAGGCCATCCAGTCTCGATTGGCGTAACACCAAAGCTGCAGAAAACCTGGCTGTATAACTACACCGCCAGTATCTACAACTACGACAAGAGTGACATCAACAGCAGCCGCTATCGTAGCAGCGATACCGGTTTTAACATGGATGCCGGTATTGCCACCGATTTCGGCGATAACTGGACCTTGGGTGTTACGGGCCAGAACCTGATTTCGCGTGATATCGACACCAAAGAGGTGAACGGCTACCGCGATACTTACCAAATTCGCCCGCTGGTCACTACCGGACTTTCCTGGAATAACGGGCCATTCACGCTGGCGGGTGATGTTGATCTGACTGAAACCAAGCGCTTCAAATCGGAAGATACCAGCCAGTATGCCGGCGTGGGTGCGGAATACCGTGTGCTGGATTGGCTGGCGCTGCGTGCCGGTTATCGTGCCGATCTGAAGTCAACCGATACCGATGTGTTCACCGCCGGCTTGGGCGTTTCACCGTTCAACAATACCGTCCATCTCGACCTGGCCGGGTCGGTAGGTAAGGACAATACCGTGGGTGCGATGTTGCAGCTCGGATTTAACTTCTAATCGCCTGACTGATAACGGGCGGCTGTGTCGCCCGTTTTGCTGTGATATGATTGCGCAGTTTCTCATCACTTAACTTACTGCGGATTTACTGCGTTTCATGACCGATACTTTCTCCTCGCAACGTTTCTCCATCGCCCCCATGCTCGACTGGACCGATCGTCACTGTCGTTATTTCCACCGTCAGCTGAGTGGTGACACGCTGCTGTACACCGAAATGGTGACGACCGGCGCGATCATTCACGGCAAAGGCGACTATCTGGCCTACAGCGAGGAAGAGCACCCGCTGGCGCTGCAATTGGGTGGCAGCGATCCGGCTGCGCTGGCGCAGTGCGCTAAGCTGGCAGAAGCGCGTGGCTACGATGAGATCAACCTGAACGTGGGTTGTCCGTCCGATCGTGTGCAGAACGGGCGTTTTGGCGCCTGCCTGATGGGCGACGCGGCGCTGGTGGCCGACTGTATTAAAGCGATGCGCGATGTGGTGAGCATTCCGGTAACGGTAAAAACCCGTATCGGGATTGATGAGCAGGACAGCTATGAATTCCTGTGTGATTTTATTGGCACCGTGGCGCAACAGGGCGGCTGCGATACCTTTATTATCCATGCGCGAAAGGCGTGGCTGTCGGGTTTGAGTCCAAAAGAGAATCGCGAGATACCGCCGCTGGATTATCCACGCGTTTATCAGCTTAAGCGTGACTTCCCGGGGCTGACCATGGCCATTAATGGCGGCATTAAGACGCTGGAAGAAGCAAAACTTCACTTGCAGTATATGGATGGCGTGATGATGGGGCGCGAAGCCTATCAGAACCCAGGCATTTTGGCGCAGGTCGACCGCGAACTGTTTGGCCGCGATACACCGAGCGTGGATCCGGTCGCGGTGGTGCGCTCAATGTATCCTTACATTGAAGCTGAATTGTCCAAAGGGATGTATCTCGGCCATGTTACGCGTCATATGCTCGGCCTGTTCCAGGGGATTCCGGGTGCTCGTCAATGGCGTCGCTATTTGAGTGAAAATGCCCATAAACCTGGCGCGGATGTGCGTGTACTGGAAGCGGCGTTGGCTTTGGTTGCGGATAAAATCCCTCAGGAAGCGCTTTAAGCATTGATGTAGAGGTCGCCATGAATGGCGACCCTACAAAAGTGGGTGTTCTGGTTTTTGTTCTGGTTTTTTTTACGCCAATAGTTAGTAATTTTCATCACTCTTGAAACCTCGCATTTTTCCTCTACATAATACTTTCAAAGAGTTAGCTATTTTTAAAGGTTGGCACGCATCTTGTAATGTTCCTGATGTTATTTACACAGGAGAGCCTTTATGGAAATTCTATTTGTTCTTGGCTTTTTTCTGATGCTGCTTTTCACCGGTGTTTCGCTGCTGGGCGTTATTGCGGCATTGGTAGTGGCCACCGCTTTAATGTTCTTCGGTGGATTGCTGGCGATTGTTATTAAAGTGTTGCCTTGGCTGGTGCTGGCGGTTATCGCTGTCTGGCTGTACCGGGCATTTACCACGCCATCAGGCGAGGCTAAATTGCGCAGCCTGAAAAGAAAAATCAGTGACTTAGAGCGAAAAGGTTGGCGCTAATTGCGGTAACGATCACAGACTCAGAAATTGCTTAGACCTATTTCGCAATTAAACATATTTTTTACTTATGTTTTCTGTCAGGATGATTGGCGTTGTTTAAAACCAATTCATCGCCGCTGTCCCTACACCAGCGCGAACTATAAAAAAGAAAGAAAAAAGGGGCTTCCTACGGGAAGCCCCTTTTGCTTTTAGCGTTCAGGGAATCAACAGGCTTGAACCTTGAGTCGCACGGCTCTCCAGTACCTGATGCGCGCGCACTGCGTCGCTCAAGGCAAATTTCTGCTGGTCGGGGACGTTAAGCTGAATGGCCCGACTGGCGATCAGTGAGAACAGTTCGTTGCTGGCAGCATCCAGTTCTTCACGGTTGGTGATGTAACCAAACAGCGAAGGTCGGGTGACAAACAGCGACCCCTTCTTATTCAGGATACCGAGATCGATACCGGTTACTGGGCCCGATGCATTGCCAAAACTCACCATCAATCCGTGGCGACGCAGGCTATCCAGCGAAGGTTCCCAGGTATCTTTACCTACTGAGTCGTACACCACTGCCACTTTCTCACCGTTGGTCAGCTCGCTGACGCGCCTGGCGATATCCTCTTCGCGGTAGTTGATCGTCGCCCATGCACCGGCATCTTTGGCAATCTGCGCTTTCTCAGCCGATCCCACTGTTCCAATCAAATGTGCGCCCAGCGCTTTTGCCCACTGGCAGGCAATCAAACCCACGCCGCCGGCAGCAGCATGGAACAGGAAGATTTCATCGGCCTTCACTTTGTAGGTTTGACGCAGCAGATATTGAACGGTTAAGCCCTTGAGGAAAGAGGCCGCACCTTGCTCGAAGCTGATGCTGTCCGGCAAAACGACCAGACGATCTTCCGCCACGTTATGCGCTTCGCTGTAGGCGCCGAGTGCAGACTGGCAATAGACCACGCGGTCGCCAGCCTTGAAACGCGTCACTGCCGATCCGACCCGCTTCACCACGCCTGCCGCTTCAGTGCCCAAACCGGAAGGGAAGGTGCTTTGCGGATATAAGCCGCTGCGCACGTAGGTATCGATGTAGTTAATGCCAATCGCCTTATTTTCCACCTGCACTTCATGCTCGGCGGGATCGGCTAATTCGAAATCGACCCATTGCAGTACGGAAGGCGCCCCGTGTTGGTTGAATTGAATACGCTTTGCCATTCTGACTCCTGTGATTGTTCATCCTGGGACGTTATACTTGCGCGTCCCTTTCACGATCGGTAATGCATTCACTATGGCAGGAAATAAACCCACCAACAAATCGAACGAACCCCGCGATCGGCAGCTGGAAGGCGTAAAAATGCCGCCGCATTCCATAGAAGCGGAGCAGTCGGTGCTCGGTGGGTTGATGCTGGATAACCAGCGCTGGGATAACGTCTCTGAGCGCGTCGTTGCCAACGATTTCTTTAACCGCTCGCACCGCATGATCTTCACGGAAATGCAGCGCTTGCTGGAAGCTGGCCAGCCGATCGATTTGATTACGCTGTCTGAATCGCTGGAAACGTTGGGCGAATTAGAGATGGCGGGCGGCTTTGCCTATTTGGCTGAGTTGGCAAAAAACACGCCAAGTGCGGCAAATATTGGCGCTTATGCTGATATCGTCCGCGAACGTGCAGTGGTGCGTGAAATGATCTCGGTAGCGAATCAAATTGCCGATGCCGGTTACGATCCGCAAGGCCGCAGCAGCGAAGATTTACTCGATTTCGCCGAATCCAACGTTTTCAAAATTGCGGAGCAGCGCGCTAATAAAGATCAGGGTCCGCAGAATATCGAGCAGATCCTCGAAGCGACGGTATCACGCATTGAGGCGCTGGTCTCAACACCGCACGATGGCGTCACCGGCGTCGATACCGGTTATCAGGATTTGAACAAAAAAACTGCCGGATTGCAGGGCTCGGACCTGATTATCGTTGCAGCGCGTCCTTCGATGGGTAAAACCACCTTCGCCATGAATTTGTGCGAAAACGCGGCCATGTTGCAGGAGAAGCCGGTGCTGATTTTCAGTCTGGAGATGCCCAGCGAGCAGCTGATGATGCGTATGCTGGCATCGCTGTCACGCGTGGATCAGACGCGAATTCGTACCGGCCAGCTGGAAGATGAAGATTGGGCGCGCATTTCTGCCACCATGGGGATTTTGCTCGAGAAGAAGAACATGTTTATTGATGACTCTTCTGGCCTGACGCCAACCGAAGTGCGCTCGCGCGCGCGCCGTATCTACCGTGAAAACGGCGGGTTGAGCATGATCATGATCGACTACTTGCAGCTGATGCGCGTGCCTGCGCTGTCGGATAACCGCACGCTGGAGATCGCTGAGATCTCGCGCTCGCTTAAAGCGCTGGCGAAAGAACTGAATGTACCGGTGGTGGCGCTGTCGCAGCTGAACCGCTCGCTGGAGCAGCGCGCCGATAAACGCCCGGTGAACTCGGATCTGCGTGAATCAGGTTCGATCGAACAAGATGCCGACTTGATCATGTTCATCTATCGCGACGAGGTCTATCACGAAAACAGCGATCTGAAAGGCATCGCCGAGATCATTCTTGGTAAGCAGCGTAACGGCCCAATCGGTACCGTACGTTTGACCTTTAACGGTCAATGGTCGCGTTTTGATAACTACGCCGGCCCGCAATACGACGACGAATAATCCTTTCAATACCGATGCATGCACGATTTGTGCATGCATTTCACGTCATCAGAAAATAGTGTTGGACAACCCCGGCTTTAATCAGGTTATCTGTAGCAAAGCGCCCCCCATTACGCTGTGGAAACAGAATGACTCAGGTAGACGATCACGACCTTAAGATATTGACATTACTGCAATCTAACGGACGCCTCACTAACCAGGAACTGAGTGATTTAGTCGGACTGTCGGCGTCGCAATGTTCACGCCGCCGCATCAATCTTGAGCAGGCAAATCTCATTCTTGGCTATCACGCACGTCTATCACCCGACGCAGTTGGCCTCGGTATGGTGGGATTGATTGAAGTTCGATTGAAAAATCATACGCCGGATTATGAAGAGAGTTTCCATCGTATGGTGGAAGAAGAAGCCGCCATCGTTGATGCGTTCAAAACTACCGGCGATGCCGATTATCTGCTGAAAGTGGCGGTGGCCGATTTAGCGTCGCTGAGCGCGCTGATTAGCCAGTTAGTGGCGGGCCATCAAAGTGTGGCGCATGTGAAAACGTCAGTGGTATTAAGCCGTTTAAAAGAGAACGGTCTGATGATCATCCCTCAGCACAAAACGCGCCAAAAAAGTGCGTGACGTGCTAATCTGGTGCAATTATTGCCTTATTAATGCAAAAAACGCGCACCAGAAAACAGATTTGTGCATGAGTTGATGGTTTGATTCTCAGTTGATGTACAAAAACCTGCAATAAAGCGCCTTAGTTATCAATTGGATAATCACTGGCACCCATCGGCGGCGAACCTACGTCGCCGATGTGGTGCGTTTTTTGCATTTGAACCGCATCATTTGCAATGAGATTAACCCATGGATAACGTTGTTCAACCCACCAAAGTTCCCCATTCGCTGATTGAAGATGCGCTGGCGATCGTTCTCGGCACGCTAATGGTCTCTTTCGGCGTAATTATGCTGAAGCAGGCCGGCGCGCTGACCGGCAGTTCGGCGGGGATTGCCTTCTTGATTAGCTATTTGTCGCCGCTCTCCTTCGGCAGCGCATTTTTCCTGATTAACCTGCCATTTTATTGGCTGGCGGTGCGCCGCATGGGCTGGGAATTCACACTGAAAACCTTCTGTGCTGTGGGCCTGGTCTCGCTGTTTACCCACCTACATCCGCTGTTTGTACATTTTTCTGCGCTAAATCCGTTTTATGCGACACTGTTCGGTAACGTGGTGATGGGCATTGGGTTTATAGTGTTGTTCCGTCACAAAGCCAGCCTTGGCGGCATCAATATTTTGGCGCTGTGGTTACAGGATCGTATCGGTTTGCGCGCGGGGAAATTGCAAATGGCGGTGGATACCTGTGTGGTATTAGCGTCACTGTTTGTGGTGTCGTTACCCATGCTATTTGCTTCAATCGCGGGTGCGGTGATCCTCAATCTCATCATTGCAATGAATCATCGTCCCGGCCGTTACATGGTTTGATGACGCATTTTTACCTCTTAACTATGACCAATCATGGAGATCTGCACCGTGTTTCAAAACGTTGATGCCTATGCCGGCGACCCGATTCTGTCGTTGATGGAAACCTTCAAACAAGATCCGCGCGATAACAAAGTAAACCTGAGCATTGGTCTTTATTACAACGAAGCGGGCATCATTCCTCAGCTGCAGGCGGTTGCCGCAGCAGAAGAGCGCCTGCAGGCGCAGCCGCATCAGGCATCGCTTTACCTACCGATGGAAGGTCTGAACGCTTACCGTAATGCCATTGCACCGCTGCTGTTTGGTAAAGACCATCCGATGCTGCAAGCGGGTCGCGTGGCGTCCATCCAGACGTTGGGCGGTTCGGGCGCATTGAAAGTCGGTGCTGATTTCCTCAAGCGTTACTTCCCCAACTCCAACGTGTGGGTAAGCGATCCAACGTGGGAAAACCATATCGCAATCTTTAATGGTGCCGGTTTCGACGTGGATACTTACCCGTGGTACGACGCGGAAACCAAAGGCGTGAAGTTTGATGCGTTCATTGCCAAGCTGAAAACCTTGCCGAAGCAGGCCATTGTGCTGTTGCATCCATGCTGCCATAACCCAACCGGTGCCGATCTGACCAACGCGCAGTGGGATGAAACGACTGAAGTTCTGAAGGCGCAAGAGCTGATTCCTTTCCTCGATATCGCGTATCAAGGCTTTGGTGCAGGCATGGAAGCGGATGCTTATGCGATTCGCGCGATTGCGGCTGCCGGTCTGCCTGCGCTGGTGAGCAACTCGTTCTCCAAGATCTTCTCACTGTACGGTGAGCGCGTTGGCGGCTTGTCGATTGTCTGCGACAGCGCCGAAGAATCTTCGCGCGTGCTCGGCCAGTTGAAAGCCACCGTGCGTCGTAACTACTCCAGCCCGCCAAACTTTGGTGCACAGGTGGTTTCCTGCGTGCTGAACGATGAAGCGCTGCTGAATAACTGGCTGGCCGAAGTGGAAGCGATGCGTCTGCGCATTATCGAAATGCGTCAGGCATTGGTGAAGGTATTGAGCACCAAGTTGCCGGGTCAAAACTTTGATTACCTGTTGAAGCAACGCGGGATGTTTAGCTACACCGGTTTGAGCGCACAGCAGGTTGATCGCCTGCGCGATGAGTTCGGCGTGTACCTGATTGCCAGCGGCCGCATGTGCGTGGCGGGCCTGAACAGCCGCAACGTTAATCAGGTGGCTGAAGCCTTTGCTGCGGTGATGTAACATCCTCTTCGACGATGAAAACCGTCAGCCCAGGCTGGCGGTTTTTTTATAACGTTTTTATTAAGTATAAACCAGACCAGTCTTGCCGGTGTTTAACTCGTTGAATGTAAAGATCCTCGGGCCGAAAACGGCCCTACGCGATAACTCATCGCGATCTTTACTCTTCACAAGGAAGCAGGCTTATGATCCGGACAGGCAGTTCATTTCTACTCAATCCATTGGCGATTGCTCTCGCGTTAACCCTCTCTAACCCGGCTTACAGTACCGAACTGACGCGTGATAATGGCGCCCCGGTTGGTGATAACCAGAACTCACAAACGGCGGGCGAGCACGGTGCGGTGTTATTGCAGGATGTGCAGCTGATTCAAAAACTGCAACGCTTTGACCGTGAACGTATTCCCGAGCGTGTGGTACATGCGCGTGGCACAGGGGTACACGGCGAATTTCGTGCCAGCAAAGACATCAGCGATTTAACCATTGCCGAAGTGTTCAAGCCTGGCAGCGTAACGCCGGTCTTCGTGCGTTTCTCCTCGGTGGTGCACAGCAAACATTCACCGGAAACGCTGCGCGATCCGCGTGGTTTCGCCACCAAGTTCTACACCAGCCAGGGCAACTGGGATTTAGTCGGTAACAACCTGCCGGTGTTCTTCATTCGTGATGCGATTAAATTCCCGGACATGGTGCATGCCTTTAAGCCCGATCCACGCACCAATCTCGATAATGACGCACGCACTTTCGATTTCTTCTCTCATGTACCGGAAGCCACGCACGGCCTGACCATGTTGTTCTCCAACATGGGCACGCCAGCAAACTATCGCCAAATGGATGGCAACAGCGTACACGCCTATAAATTCGTCAATGCCAAAGGTGAAGTTCACTATGTGAAATTCCACTGGAAAACGCTGCAGGAAGAGAAAAACCTCGATCCTAATGAAGTTGCGGCGATTCAAAGCGCGTCCTACAGCCATATGACGGAAGACTTAGTCGCGGCGATTAACCAAAAAGCCTTCCCGAAATGGGATCTCTATATCCAAACCATCAAAGCCAGCGATATCGATAAGTTCGACTTCAATCCTCTGGATGCCACCAAAATTTGGCCGGGCATTGCAGAAGTGAAGGTCGGCCAGATGGAGCTGAACCGTAACGTCGATAACTTCTTCCAGGAAACCGAGCAGGTGGCAATGGCGCCTTCGAATCTGGTGCCGGGCATTGAAGCTTCAGAAGATCGTCTGCTGCAGGGGCGTTTGTTCTCCTATGCCGATACGCAGATGTATCGTGTTGGCACCAATGGTTTGAGTTTGCCGGTCAATGCGCCGCGCGTGCCGGTAAGCAACGGTAATCAGGATGGTGCGATGAACAGCGGTAAAGCTGATGATCATGGTGTGAACTATCAACCAAGCCGTATCTATCCACGAGAAGAACTGCAAAGTGCGCGTTACAGCCACAGCCCACTGAGCGGTACCACGCAGCAGGCGATAATTGCTAAAACGCAGAACTTTAAGCAGGCGGGCGAGCTGTATCGTTCCTTTAATGACAAAGAGAAAACCGATCTGATCAATTCTCTTGGCGGCGCGCTGAAAGGTGTGGATGTACAGAGCCGCGCCATGATGCTGTCGTACTTCTACAAAGCCGATAAAGAGTATGGCGAGCGTCTGGCTGCTATCACCAAAGACGATGTGGGCAGCATCAAAACTATGGCCGCTAAGCTGAGCGACTAACTTTCAGGCGGCAGACTTCACGCTCTGCCGCTTTTTCCTCTCTTCAGGGTTTACCTTTCGCCGACATGCTGCACACTTAAACGGTGTGTTCAATTTTGGGATTCTGGCATGTGGCATCAACAAACTTTTACGCTGGGCGCCAAAGCGCGCGGCTTTCATCTGATTACCGACGAGATTGTCAGCCAGCTTCACGGCTTATCCGATGTGCGCGTCGGCCAGCTGCATCTTCTGCTGCAACACACGTCGGCATCACTGACGCTCAATGAGAATTGCGATCCTACGGTGCGCAGCGATATGGAGCAGCATTTCTTACGCCATGTTCCAGAAAGTGCGCCTTATCAGCATGACTACGAAGGGGCTGACGATATGCCCGCACATATCAAATCGTCGTTACTCGGTGTTTCGCTCCTGATTCCGGTTAATCGCGGTCGTCTGATGTTAGGCACATGGCAGGGAATCTGGTTGGGTGAACATCGTATAAACGGCGGTGCGCGGCGTATCGTGGCGACCTTACAAGGGGAATAAAACATGAATACTTCGGATTTACTGACTTACTGCATGGGAAAGCCGGGCGCGGAGCAGAGCTACAAAGATGCCTGGCAGGCGACGCAAATCAAAAGTGGAGGTGTGTTATTTGCCATGCTTTATGAGGTAAAAGGTCGTCCCGCATTGTCACTGAAAGCGTCACCTGCGCTGGCAGATTTACTCCGTGAGGAACATAGCGATGTGTTTCCCAGTGAGCATCTAAACAAATCGCACTGGAGCACGCTGTGGCTGGATGGATCGCTGAAAGATTCGCAGATTTACTATTTGGTGGATGCTTCATGGCAACAGGCTGACGCCACGCGTGCAGCGGGCGTCAACCATGATGAACACTGAGGCGAATTAGGCCGCAGATTCCTCACGCAGAGTATTGATATCAATCACGAAGCGATATTTCACGTCGCTCTTCAGCATACGTTCGTAGGCTTCGTTGATTTGATTCATCGCGATCAGTTCGATATCAGAAGTGATGCCGTGCTTGCCGCAGAAATCCAGCATTTCCTGGGTTTCCGCGATGCCGCCAATCAGTGAACCGGCGATGCTGCGGCGTTTAAAGATCAGGTTAAATACCTGTGGTGCCGGATGATCGTGTTCCGGCGCGCCGACCAGCGTCATATTGCCATCACGCTTCAACAGGGCAATGAACGGGTTGAGATCATGCTGCGCCGCGACGGTGTTCAGGATGAAGTCAAAGCTGTTGGTGTGCTCAGCCATTTGATCGGCATCTTTCGAGATCACCACTTCGTCTGCGCCAAGGCGCTTGCCATCTTCAATTTTTGACGGTGAAGTGGTGAAGAGCACCACATGTGCGCCCATGGCATGAGCCAGTTTCACACCCATGTGACCGAGGCCGCCTAAACCGACGATGCCCACTTTTTTGCCGGGACCGACATTCCAGTGGCGCAGCGGCGAGTACGTGGTGATACCGGCACACAGCAGTGGCGCAACGCCCGCCAGATCGAGATTTTCGGGTACGCGCAGCACGAAGCTTTCATCTACCACCATATTGGTGGAATAACCGCCGTAGGTGATGGCGCCGGTTTCGCGATCTTCGCCGTTATAGGTCCCAACGAAGCCATTTTCGCAATACTGCTCCAGTCCTTCCTGACAGCTAGGACAGCTGCGGCAGGAATCAACCATACAACCAACACCGACCAAATCACCCACTTTGTAGTTGTGCGTGTGAGCGCCCACGGCCGTCACGCGACCCACAATTTCATGACCCGGCACCACCGGGAAAACGGTGTTACGCCATTCGTTGCGCGCGGTGTGCAAGTCAGAGTGGCAGACGCCACAGTACAACACTTCAATCTGCACATCATGAGCGCGCAGTTCGCGTGGCTTGAAGTCGAACGGAGCGAGTTTTGCTTTCGCGTCCTGTGCGGCATAGGCATGCGTAATATTCATGGTGTCTCCAAGGATGTGTCGTGAGTTTTATGCGGGATCCCGTTCAGCGCACTGAAGGGATAAAGGGCGTAAGGACGCCAAAAGGAACGTTGTAAGGATAGTCAGCAGACGGGAATGCGTATATGCCTGAAGTTGTCTGATTCTTGCCTGTTCCTGCATTTCGTTGCGGAATTCGACAGAAAAAAATCAGGCCCGCAATCGCGGGCCTGAGAGAAAATTACTTCTTCAACATTGGCTTAAGGAAACGCGCCGTGTGTGATTTTTCACACTCGGCCACCGTTTCGGGGGTGCCGGAAACCAGGATTTCACCGCCACCGCTGCCGCCTTCTGGGCCGAGATCGACAATCCAGTCAGCAGTTTTTACCACGTCGAGGTTATGCTCAATCACCACGATAGTATTGCCCTGATCGCGCAACTGATGCAGCACTTCAAGCAATTGTTGAATATCCGCAAAGTGCAGACCGGTGGTCGGCTCATCAAGAATGTAGAGCGTTTGACCGGTGCCACGTTTTGACAGCTCACGGGCCAGTTTGACGCGCTGCGCTTCACCACCCGAGAGCGTGGTAGCGGACTGACCAAGACGGATATACGACAGGCCAACATCGATCAGCGTTTGCAACTTACGCGCCAGCGCCGGAACGGCATCAAAGAACTCGCGGGCTTCTTCGATGGTCATCTCCAGCACTTCGTGGATGCTCTTGCCTTTGTATTTAATCTCCAGCGTTTCGCGGTTATAGCGTTTGCCTTTGCACTGGTCGCACGGCACGTAAATGTCCGGTAAAAAGTGCATTTCTACCTTGATCACGCCGTCGCCCTGACAGGCTTCGCAGCGTCCGCCGCGCACGTTGAAGCTGAAGCGTCCCGGATTGTAACCGCGTGAACGCGCTTCCGGCACACCGGCGAACAGTTCGCGCACCGGCGTGAAAATGCCGGTATAAGTGGCGGGATTCGAACGCGGTGTGCGACCAATCGGGCTCTGATCGATATCGATCACTTTGTCGAAATGTTCCAGGCCGGCGATCTCACGATAAGGCGCGGCTTCGATGGTGGTCGCGCCGTTGAGCTGGCGCTGCGCAATCGGGAACAGCGTATCGTTGATCAGCGTCGATTTACCGGAGCCGGACACGCCGGTGATACAGGTAAATAAGCCGACCGGAATCGTCAGCGTGACATCTTTAAGGTTGTTACCGCGCGCACCCGTCAGTTTCAACACTTTCGCGGGATCGCCTTTGACGCGCTCTTTTGGAATGGCGATCTCACGTTTGCCGCTGAGGAACTGGCCGGTCAGGGAATTTTCATTCGCCATGATGGCATGCACATCGCCTTCGGCAACCACCTGACCACCGTGCACGCCGGCGCCCGGACCGATATCGATCACATGATCAGCGGCTCGAATCGCATCCTCATCGTGCTCCACCACAATCACCGTATTGCCGAGATCGCGCAGGTGAATCAGCGTGCCGAGCAGACGTTCGTTGTCGCGCTGATGCAAGCCGATGGACGGTTCATCCAGCACGTACATAACGCCGACCAGGCCAGCACCAATCTGGCTGGCCAGACGGATACGCTGCGCTTCACCACCAGACAACGTCTCCGCCGATCGTGACATCGACAGATAATTCAAGCCGACGTTAACCAGGAAGCTCAGGCGATCGCCAATTTCCTTAAGAATTTTTTCTGCGATCTGCGCACGCTGACCGCTCAGCTTCATATTGGCGAAGAAGTCCATCGCATGCCCGATGCTCATCTCGGAGATGGTTGGCAGATTGGTATCTTCCACAAAGACATGACGCGCTTCACGACGCAGACGCGTGCCTTCACAGCTGGCACAGGCGCGGTTGCTGATAAATTTCGCCAGCTCTTCGCGCACCGCGTTGGATTCCGTCTCTTTATAACGGCGCTCCATGTTGTGCAGCACGCCTTCAAACGGATGGCGACGCACGGAGGTGTCACCGCGATCGTTGATGTATTTGAATTCAATATTCTCTTTGCCGGAGCCGTACAGAATCACTTCGCGCGCTTTATCGCTCAGGCTGTTGAACGGTGCTTCGACATCGAATTGCAGATGCTCTGCCAGCGAGCGCAGCATCTGGAAGTAATAGAAGTTACGACGATCCCAGCCGCGAATAGCGCCGCCCGCCAGTGACAGCTCGGGGTTTTGCACCACACGATCGGGATCAAAGTATTGCTGCACGCCCAAGCCATCGCAGGTCGGGCAAGCGCCGGCTGGGTTATTGAAGGAGAACAGGCGCGGTTCGAGTTCACGCATGCTGTAGCCACAAATCGGGCAAGCAAAGTTGGCAGAAAAGAGCATCTCTTCGGCGCTGGTATCATCCATATCAGCGACGATTGCCGTGCCCCCGCTGAGTTCCAGCGTGGTCTCGAAGGATTCAGCCAGACGCGTGGCCAGATCGTCGCGCACGCGGAAGCGGTCAATCACCACTTCAATGGTGTGTTTCTTCTGTAATTCCAGCTTCGGCGGGTCTGACAGGTCACACACTTCGCCATCAATACGCGCACGGATATAGCCCTGCGCGGCGAGGTTTTCCAGCGTTTTGGTGTGTTCGCCTTTGCGATCTTTCACCACCGGTGCCAGCAGCATCAGACGACGGCCTTCTTCCTGCGACAGCACCTGATCAACCATTTGGCTCACGGTTTGTGCGGCCAGCGGGACATCATGATCCGGACAGCGCGGTTCCCCCACGCGTGCAAACAGCAGGCGCAGATAGTCATGAATTTCGGTAATGGTGCCGACGGTAGAACGCGGGTTATGCGAAGTCGATTTCTGCTCAATGGAGATGGCGGGCGAAAGACCTTCAATATGGTCAACGTCCGGTTTCTCCATTAATGAAAGAAACTGGCGCGCATAGGCCGACAGCGACTCGACATAGCGACGCTGGCCTTCAGCATACAGCGTATCAAACGCCAGCGAAGACTTACCGGAACCTGACAGACCGGTGACCACAATGAGCTTATCGCGAGGGATGATCAGGTTGATGTTCTTCAAATTATGGGTGCGAGCACCGCGGACTTCGATCTTATCCATTCACCTTTCCCGGATTGAACAACACTCGCCATGCCTTGCCAGCACGACCAGCAGAAACGCTCCATTATGGCACAAAAAATAACCTGAATAAATATCCAGTGTTTTTTGCTATTCTGTCCGCTGTTGAAATTTGGAATCCCGCTCTAAAGTGAGCACACGACAATGTGACGTGATACAATTTTTCGCTTAGACTTTTAGCATCAACTCATCGGGAGACAGCAACATGGCCAGTCGTGGCGTAAACAAAGTGATTCTAGTCGGGAATCTGGGTCAGGATCCGGAAGTGCGCTACATGCCAAATGGTGGCGCGGTAGCCAACATTACGCTGGCCACGTCAGAAAGCTGGCGCGATAAGACAACCGGTGAAAACAAAGAGATCACAGAATGGCACCGTGTGGTGCTGTTCGGCAAGCTGGCGGAAGTGGCTGGCGAATACCTGCGTAAAGGTTCTCAGGTTTACATCGAAGGCCAGCTGCGTACCCGCAAATGGACCGATCAGGCCGGTCAGGAAAAATACACCACTGAAGTGGTGGTCAACGTCGGCGGCACCATGCAGATGCTGGGTGGACGTCAGCAGGGCGCGAACGCAGGTGGCGCACCGGCGGGCGGTCAGGGCGGCGGCAATAACAACGGTTGGGGCCAGCCACAGCAGCCACAACAGCAGCCGCAGGGCGGTGGTAACCAGTTCAGCGGTGGTGCGCAACAGCGTCCACAGCAGCAGAGCGCACCAGCCAACAACGAACCGCCAATGGATTTTGACGACGATATTCCGTTCTGATTATCTGCTTGAGCAATCAGGCAGAACGTTATCGAATACAAAAATGCCACTCTGCGAGGAGTGGCATTTTTTTTGTCTGGCGCGTGGGTTAATGCGGGCGCCATTCCCTCAATAGCGCTTCCGTCTCACGTACCAGCACCGGATTGCCCGGCATAATCAAATCCGCCCACACTTCGTTGTGCTGATTGATCTGTTGTTGTGCGGAAACATAAGTACGGTCGGCGGTGGTATGTGCATCAGCGGCGACAGTAATGTGATAGCCGAGGCTGGCACCGACTTTGATGGTGGTATCGACACAGTAATCGGTCGCGCAGCCGCAAATCACAAAGCTTGTTATGTCGAGCTGGTTGAGGTGGGCGGCGAGATCGGTTTGCCAGAAGCTGTCGCAGGCGGTTTTATTGACAAAAATGGCGTTGGCCGGCTGCTGCAATTCGGGCACGACTGCCCAGCCTTCAGTATTTACGTCTAAACCAGGTCCAACGTGCTGGATGAAGATCACCTGATCGGCCGCGGCGGTTAACTGATTGATGCGCTCGCAGCGTCCGGCCCGATCAAAACGCGGCGTTGCCAGCACGCCATTTTGCATATCCACTACCACAACCACGCGATTAGCCATATTTATCTCCTGTTAAGTCATGCCAGTGTCCGGTGAACGTGCAAAGAGGTAAAGCAATTCCGCTTTGCATTTATCGCCCCTGCCGCGCATGCTTATAAACACTTTTAATCTGGAGGTGTGTCGTGAAGGTGGTTCCTGAAATCTTTCCCTGTGAGCAAGATCGTGCGCAGTTTCAGCATTTCGCTGAGCTGCCGGGCGTTGAGCTTTATCAGGCACACATCACCCGCTACGCCTTTGAGCCGCATACCCATGAAGCATTTGGCATCGGTACCATCGAGTCCGGCGCCCAGCGCTTTCGCTATCGCGGCGCCAATTACACCGCGCCCCAGCATTCGTTAGTGATGATGAATCCCGACGAACTGCACACCGGTGAATCTGCCTGCGACGAAGGCTGGCGCTATCGCATGATCTATATCGACCCACAGGAAATGGATCGTCTAACCGGCGATCGTCATTGGTGGTTCACTGATGCGTTGCGCACCGATGCGCTTCTGGCGCAGCCGTTTTCTCAACTGCTGGCGCAGATGTGGCGTGCGGAAAGCACGCTGGAGCGCGAAAGCATTCTACTTGAGCTGCTGGAATTGATGCGTCCGCTGGCGCGTCAGGGGCAGCAGCGGCCTGTCGAAGGCGCACATCGCTTTGACGCAGTGAGAGAGTATTTACGCGAAAATCTCGCCGAACCGGTGCGACTCGACGAGCTTGCTGCGTTGGCATCGCTATCGCCGTGGCATTTCCTGCGTAGTTTCAAGCAGCATTTCCATGTCACGCCGCATCAAATGCTGATGGCTTTCCGTTTGTTTGCGGCGAAACAGCAGCTGGCGCGCGGTGACAGTGCAGCAATCGTCGCGGCATCCGTTGGGCTTACCGATCAGGCGCATCTCACCCGTGCCTTCGCACATCGCTACGGCATCACACCCGGCCGCTACCAAAAACAAGTTTTCCCCTTACGCTAACCGCAATCTGCTACAAGCCTTTAGCATCAGCCTGCGTCACACTGCAGCGGAATGCTTATAAAGGAAGAGTTTATGTTTGCTGGAATACTGTTTGCGCTGGCAGCGGGGCTGATGTGGGGATTGATCTTTGTTGGGCCGCTGCTGATACCGGATTATCCGGGCACCCTACAATCAGCCGGGCGCTATGTCGCCTTTGGTTTAGTGGTGTTGCCGCTCGCCTGGCTGGATCGCCGCCGTTTGCGTCAGCTGGCGCGCAAGGATTGGATCGAAGCGCTAAAGTTGTCGCTGATTGGTAATTTGCTCTATTACGCGTTTCTCGCCAGCGCAATACAACGCACCGGCGCGCCCATCTCTACCATGATTATCGGCACCTTACCGGTGGTAATTACCGTGACGGCAAATATCTGTTATGGCCATCTGGAAGGGCGTTTGTCGTGGCGTAAGCTGATGCCAGCGCTGCTGATCATTGCCGCGGGGCTGGTTTGCGTGAATGCCGCCGAACTCAAAACACAAGGTCCCAATGTTGATTGGTCACGCTATCTCACTGGCTTAGTGTTAGCGGTGATGGCAGTAGCATGCTGGACATGGTATCCGCTGCGTAATGGTTTATGGTTACGCGCGCACCCCCAGCACAAGCCTTCCAGCTGGGCAACGGCACAGGGTTTGGTGACATTGCCGCTGGCGTTGGTGTTCTATCTATTAGTCTGCGTGCAGCTCCACTGGCAGCAACCTGAGTTTGCGCTGCCATTCGGGCCGCAGCCGCAACGCTTTCTATTATTAATGTTAGGTATCGGACTGATTTGCTCATGGTTGGGTACGCTCTGCTGGAATGCCGCCAGTCAACGCGTGCCCACCGTGATCATGGGGCCGCTGATTGTGTTCGAAATCTTAGCCGGTTTGCTGTGGACGTTCCTTTGGCGACAAAGCTGGCCGCCGCTGTTAACCGCTGTCGGTATTGGTTGTCTGATTATCGGCGTCATCTACGCGATGCGCATTAAACCGCAGCCGCACATCACTGCTGTCTAAGTCACCAAAATCACGCTGCTGAAAAATCTATTCGGCAGCGCATGAGGCTGTTTTTAAGAATTTGACCAACCCCTTTCACGCGCCTAATCACCCTTTCGGGCTTTAACCTCGCCGTCGATATACCCTTTCTGCTCATTGCAGCTGCGTTTTTAGCCCTGATTTGTCATAAACAATCATGCTGCGCTGCCCGAAGGACGTGTGATCAAGGTGATTCAGGCACCTTAAACCTTAATTAATCTGCGATCTTCCTGGCTATAGCAGGCCCTAATGGTGAAAAACCGGGCGTGATAAGGCAGAAAAACATGCATCTAACCTACCGTTTATTGGCCTTTGGCACTGAAGATTGGCGCTAGAAAGCCACTTTTTGCTTAAGGGAATAGGCTGAAGTTAAGACACATGCGATCAAACGGATGAAAAAAACCATTAAGCGTGGCGATGAATTAGGTGCAGGAATTTAACTTTTACCCTGCTTTTTTGTCGTTATTGTTTAGGGTAAATAACGTTTCTTATCAGGATTATTCCTGGCTGCTTAATGAGGGTTTATGGGCTACGCGCGTCAAATTTATGATGAGTGAATCTCATAACAGATCCACCTTAAAGAAGAGGTTGTGTGTGAGCGGTTACACAGCGTTGTTCATTAATGCTTAACAGAAATGTCTGCATTCAGGACTGATGATTAATGTTGGTAAAGTAATCCTCGAAGCGCCAATCTCACCGAAATGAGATTGGACTTCGTTTGAATGGCTTGAATAGAGAGACTTTTGCTGATGTGAATCTATTTTACCGCAAAAAAGGAAGCAATTCCGCGATGGTATTCATCAGGAAAAATTGGTTCGAATTGTTATGTTGTGAACGCCGAATTAAATGATCTTCATATCTTCTGGTAAGAACAAATCTCAGCATTAAGTCAAATAACATCGGCCTTAATGGTGTTAGCGATTATCTGTTCCTGCAGGATAATGATAAACGCTACGGCTAATATCCAACAAACGACAGCTGCGACGGGTACCTATGTCGAATGTAGTTTGTAGAAAGTTAACCGCTTGACGCTTTTCATTGGTGGTGAAGAAATTTTTCAGTACGCTTTGCAGCATCTCTTTATCGGAACTCAGAGATTGCAGCTCACGCGTGAGGTTAAGTAGCTGATCTTCTAGCTCCTTGATTTTGCGGCCTTCTTCGGAAGAGAGCCCAGAAAACTTCTTCTTCCAGCTATAGAAAGTGGCCTCGGAAATGCCAAGCTCCTCACAAATTTCCCTGACTTTCACTCCTGTTTCAGAAGCTTTAATGGCATTTGTGATTTGCTCTTCGCTATATCGTGACTTTCTCATAAATGCTATTACCTTTCTTATCAATTAGTGGATGAGAATTACTGTATTAATATCTGGCACTGCAAAAACACTATTAATGCAGTATTAAAGTGCGCGATTTGAATTGCGAGGGTTAAATTAAGATATTTAGAAGAAATATCATCATGGGATAAATCTTATTTTATTCCGAATGGCATTGAACGCCTTCCTGGCTTTAGGTTTTTGATATAAATTCTCTCCATCCCAAATGCAGAAAAATACTACATTCATTGGAAAATCGGCATAAACCACTTGCAGAAATGTCAGGGTGTGCCAGTAAACGTTTGCTTAGAATTTAGGCTGAAATCGTTTACATCCACTGAGTTTCGCACCGGATATAATCGGAATTTTCCTGAATATAATTTCTATTTGCTGACGCGAGTCTCATTTTTCGGACCAGTTTGGTTTGAAGTTAATAAATTAAGTCAGGCCCACTGAGCGCTTGTTAATTCATTTCAAGGACGTTGTACCGAAAGTTGTTGTAGTTCGTAATACTAAGGATCAGTCAATGAAATTGAGCGTAATGTCTAATGCCGCCTGGATGATGTCTGAAAAGATCGTCTCCGTGTTCGGCGTCATATTTGTGACCTCCTACGTGGCAAAATCCTTTGGCCCAACCATCTTTGGCCAAATGGCGTTTTCGACCTCACTTTTTTCCATGGTGCAGACCGTGGCGATCTTCGGTACGGAAACCATTCTGTTTAAACGCATCAGTAAGAGTGCGCCGAAAGGGCTGCGGTTGATGGCCGTAGCACGCAACATGCGCATGGTTTTGCTGTTGCTCACATCGCTGCCGGTGTTGATTTGGGTCTGGTACAACATGCAGGAAAATTTCCTCGCTTTTGCACTGGCCTCGTTTATCTCGTCGGTTTTCGTGACACAGGACACTTTCAGTGTTTACAACAATGCGCGTTTAGCTTCACGGCTGAATACCCTCGCGAACTCTGTCGGTTTGCTGCTGGGCTTCACATTGAGCTTCGCCATTGCCTGGCTGCATCTCAATCCGCTGTGGCTAACCGTTTCGATTGTCGCCGTCACGCTGGTGCCGTATGTCATTAAGCGTTTTAACTTTTACCGCGAAAATCAGGATGTGGCGCCGCCGCAGGAGAAGCGCAACACCTATCTGCGCTACTTGCTGTACGCCGGGTTGCCGTTGGCGATCTCCAGCATCTTTATCTCGGTGCAGGTGAAAGCAGCACAGATGTTCCTGGCAGGCATCGCGTCGGCGCGCGATCTTGGGTTGTTCGCTGCCGCCAATACCATTTCGGCTTCCTGGATTTTTATCCCGGTCGCCATCATCACTTCCTGCTTTTCGGAAATCTTCCGCGAGCGTGGAGAAGCCGCTATCAAGCTGACAGCCCGGCTTAATGGCTATGTCATGGGTGTTTCATTGTTGTTGTTAGCGGTGATCGCGATGTACGGCGAGAAAATCATCATCGCTTTGTATGGTCACGAGTACACACAGTCAGGAAGTCTCATTACGTTGTTGTCGTTAGCAACCTGCTTTTCGGCGATGGGGACCGTAGCGTATCGCTACATGGTCAAAGAAGGCGGGTTTAATTATCTGTTGAAGAAAATCGTATGCCTGATGGTTATCAGCTTGCCGCTGTCATGGTGGCTGATCCAGAGCTACGGCATCATGGGTGCCGCCTGGAGCGTTTTCCTCTCAGAATTGCTGTCTCTTACCGTAATGAATTACTTCTTCAGAAACGGCGTCATTCAAAAAATCCAGGTTTCCTCACTCAACTACAAAACCTACAAATGAGGTCAGATATGCTCAAGTTGAAAGATGAACTCAGAAGAAGCGTGCAGTACTTCATTAAGAAGATGCCCTGGGCTACCCAGGATCGTATCTACTACTTTCATAAATTCCGCAGATTGCCCAATCTGCGTGAACCGAAGGTATTTAACGAGAAAGTGCTGTACCGCAAATTCGTGCATGGCGATTATCAGATCTATGGTCGTCTGTCGGACAAATATTCGGTGCGCGAATACATCGCCGAAAAAGTGGGTAGCGAATACCTGATCCCGCTGGTGTACGAAACCAGCGATCCGAGCTCGCTGCATACGCTGCCGAGCTGGAAAAATACCGTTATCAAGCCGAATCACGCCTCCAACATGGTAGAGATCCTGCTGGAAGAGCCGGACGCGTTGAAGAAGCAGCAGATTATCAGTGACTGTCATCGCTGGTTGAAGACCGATTTCGCCAATGAAGCGCGTGAAATTCACTATCGCTACATCAAGCCACGCATTCTGGTGGAGCAGTATATTGGTGATGGTAAAACGGCGCCGATTGATTACAAATTCCACATGTTCAACAAGCGCGACGGCACTTTTGAGTATGTGCTGCAGGTGATCTACAACCGCTGTAATCCGCTGTTGTCGATGAACTTCTACGTTAACAACCTCAACGAGGCGTATCACAAAATTCGTGATACCGGCCTGGACGTTACGCCACAAATGGCCTCGCTGCAGCACGCGTTAGCGTTGAGTAAAAAGCTGGCGAGTGATTTCGATTATGTGCGCGTGGATTGGTACATCGATAACGATCAGATCTTCTTCGGCGAGTTAACGTTCACGCCGGGCGCGGGTTTAGTGACCGGTCTGGATCGTGGTCTTAACCAAATGATGGGTGATATGTGGATTCAGGATCGTCGCGGTACGAAGATACCGGGCATCTCGGTTGCGGAAGTTACCATTCCGGCCGTATTGAAGAAAATTTAAGAATCACACAGCAAAATAAAAAACCCCGCTTATGCGGGGTTTTTTTATTGGCGGCGATTAAGGCATCGGCCAATCGGTTGGCGTTTGGCTCATCACTTCAATAAAGGCGTTTTTAGAGATTTCCATAAAGTTATGCAGATTCTCCATGCTCAACGTGATGCCAAGCAGGCCGGTAACAAACCAGCAGGACATGCCAACACCAATGCCGCCGCACAGCAGCGCCATCACGTGATGACTGTTCTGACGCAGTCGAATTTTCATGGTGCTGGCGAAAAACATCATTACCGCACTCAGGAGTTCCCAGCGCATTACAATCAAACTGGTGGTTAACGTAGCCATCTGCAAAAAACCTCTTAGAATCAGTGATATCCCCGACATTCGATCGACATCACTGGCGGCTAAGAAGAGGGGTCAGGGAGGCCCTTCTGGCCGTCTTGCTGCATACGGAAAAGTGTGACTTGGCTCACATTATATCACTCGATTTTAAATTTTGAACAAAATTTATACCTTGTATGGTAGAAAGATTTTTATCGAACTGGCGGGGGAAAAGCGGGCGGGGAAAGGGAGGTGCGCCCGCGAGGGGCGCGCAGAAAAGCTTAGCTGACCGGGCAGCACTCGCCGGTGGTACGCTGGGCAAAACTGGTCATGGTGTTGTCAGCGCAGTCAAAATTGAGCACGCGCGGACGCTGAATCATCGCCTGACGACGCATGGTGTGACGATAAGCAGTTGGCGTTTGCGAAAACTGACGGCGGAATACGCGTGAAAAGGTCTGCTGCGAATCGTAACCGTATTGCATGGCGATATCGAATACCGGACGTTGAGTTTGGCGCAGCGCTTCTGCAGCCAGCGTCAGGCGACGCTCGCGAATATAGCCACCCAGCGTTTGTTTCGTGACGGCACGGAACATACGCTGCAGGTGCCATTTTGAGTAACCTGATTTTGCGGCGACTTCATCAATAGACAGCGCTTTATCCAGATTCTGATCGATCCAGTTGGACAGCGAATGAATGATTTCCTGTTGCATCATAGCCTCATCCTTCTGATGTTTTTTTTACCTGGTGAGAAATTCGAAGTTTTGCTGGGGTGCGAGTATAATTCCTCAAGTTAACTTGAGGTAAAGGCCCTAAATGAAAAAAGAACGCAATTACCCGAAGCCGGTTTTGACGCCGGGCGAAGTGGCGAAACGCAGCGGCGTGGCGGTCTCGGCGTTGCACTTCTATGAGACCAAAGGATTGATTTTTAGCTCGCGCAACGGCGGCAACCAACGCCGTTATAGCCGTGACGTGCTGCGCCGCGTTGCCATCATTAAAATCGCGCAACGCATCGGCATTCCGCTGGCCACGGTGAGTGACAGCCTGACGCACGTACCCGCCAACAAGCGTATGTCGACGCAGGAGTGGGACGCGTTAACGCAACACTGGCGCGAGGAATTGGATAAACGCATCGAAACCCTGACGCGCTTGCGTAACGATCTTGATGGCTGCATTGGCTGCGGCTGTTTATCAATGCGTGATTGCCCGCTGCGCAATCCCGGAGACCGATTGGCCGAGCAAGGTTCGGGTGCGGTGTTACTCGATCCCGAACAGGACGAGCAAAAACGCTGATCGACTATACTTGTCGGGACTCTTTTACCGGCAAGGAAACCGTATGATCACCGTTCACCATCTGGAAAATTCCCGCTCGCATCGCGTGTTATGGCTGCTGGAAGAGCTCGCGGTGCCTTACCAAATCAAACGCTATCAGCGTGAAAACAGCTTGCTGGCCCCTGATTCGTTAAAAAAAGTGCATCCACTGGGTAAATCACCGGTGATCACCGATGGCAATCGCGTTATTGCTGAATCGGGCGCCATTCTTGAATATCTGCAACTGAAGTACGACAGCGAACATCAGCTCACGTTAGTCAACGAAGAGGAGCAGATTCAGTCCCGTTACTGGCTGCACTATGCCGAAGGATCGCTGATGCCACTGCTGGTCATGAAGCTGGTATTTGCGCAGTTGGGTAAGAAACCGGTGCCCTGGCTGCTGCGTCCGGTGGGTAATGTATTGAGCAAAGGGATCCAGAAAGCCTGGCTGAACAAACAGCTGGCTTTACACGGCAGCGTGATCGAACAACATCTCACGCAGCATCCCTTTTTTGCCGGCGCACGTTTTAGCATCGCCGATGTGCAGATGAGCTTTCCGCTGCTGGCGCTGCAGATGCGGGGTTCGCTGCGTGATACGCCAGCCACCGCACGCTGGCTGGAAACCATGCAGCAGCGCGCCGCCTGGCAACGCGCATTAGAGCAGGGCGGCCCGATTCAGCTGCAAAGTTGATTACGGCCAGGTCGCCATCACCCCATGATCGTAGGGTCGCCATCACCCCATGATCGTAGGGTCGCCATTTATGGCGACAAGGACATTACCATTGTGCGGCCCTCGAAACGGTCGTCATTAATGACGACCTTACAATTCTGGCAGCAATTACGCGGTTAAATAGGCACCGCGTAGCGGCGGGTTGGGCTGGCGCAGGGCCCGGGAGTGAAGAGGGCGTGGCCAGACGCCCTCTTCTTGGTCGCCGCACGGTTTAACTGCAACTGCCACAGCCAATGGCGAGCGAAAGTCGCTCTGCGGATCGGCATTACGCCATTTATGGCGACCTGAACAACCGATGGCCTGGATTTATCCTGTAATACCCGTGATTAGTGGTTGAAAACCCCATGCCAAACGCCAGATAATCGTTTGCCTTTTTCCGCGTCCCCTTCTATGGCCTGGAATACGCGGCGACGTAAACGTTTGCCTGGATTTTCATTATGAAAATTTTCACCAGAGGACGGCAAGCGTGCGCCGTGCGGCGACGCACATCACAAAAATATTGAGGAAGAATTATGTCTGGCGAATCGCGCCCGGCCAGTGGAAAACTGGACGCCTGGTTCAACATTTCTGCACGCGGCAGTAGCGTGCGTCAGGAAGTATTGGCGGGTCTGACGACGTTTCTGGCGATGGTGTATTCCGTCATCGTGGTACCCAGCATGTTGGGTAAAGCGGGCTTCTCGCCAACGGCGGTGTTCGTTGCGACCTGTCTGGTGGCAAGTGTCGGTTCGATCATCATGGGCTTGTGGGCCAATCTGCCGATGGCAATTGGTTGCGCCATCTCGCTGACGGCGTTCACTGCCTTTAGCCTGGTGCTCGGCCAGCACATTAGCGTGCCGGTGGCGCTCGGCGCGGTGTTCCTGATGGGATTATTGTTCACGCTGATTTCGGTTACCGGTATTCGTGCGTGGATTCTGCGTAACTTACCGATGGGCGTGGCGCATGGAACCGGCGTCGGGATCGGCTTGTTCCTGTTGCTGATCGCTGCCGACGGTATTGGTTTAGTGGTAAAAAATCCGGCGCCGGGCTTGCCGGTGGCATTGGGCCACTTTGTCTCGTTCCCGGTGATCATGGCGCTGGTGGGTCTGGCGGCCATTTTCGGCCTGGAAAAACGCCGCGTGCCAGGTGGCATTTTGCTGACTATCATCGCCATTTCGATGATGGGTTTGATCTTCGATCCGGCGGTGACTTATCAAGGCCTGTTTGCCATGCCAAGCCTGAAGGATGCCAATGGTCAATCGGCCATGTTTAGCCTCGATATCATGGGCGCGCTGCAACCTGTGGTGCTGCCAAGTGTGCTGGCGCTGGTGATGACAGCGGTATTTGATGCCACCGGCACCATCCGTGCGGTAGCGGGGCAGGCAAATCTGCTGGATAAAGAGGGGCAGATCATCAACGGCGGCCGTGCGCTGACCACGGACTCTATCAGTAGCGTGTTTGCGGGTTTGGTGGGTGCGTCGCCTGCTGCGGTCTATATCGAATCGGCGGCTGGCACCGCGGCCGGTGGTAAAACCGGCCTGACGGCGATTGTGGTCGGTTTGCTGTTCCTGCTGATTCTGTTTATGTCGCCGCTGGCCTATCTGGTTCCCGCTTACGCGACAGCGCCGGCGCTGATGTACGTTGGCCTGCTGATGTTGAGCAATGTGGCAAAAATTGACTTCAACGATTTTGTTGATGCGATGTCTGGTTTGCTGACGGCGGTGTTCATCGTGCTGACCTGCAACATCGTAACCGGCATCATGCTGGGCTTCGCTTCGCTGGTGATTGGTCGCTTGTTTGCCGGTGAGTGGCGCAAGCTGAACGTTGGCACCGTGGTGATTGCTGTCGCGCTGGTGGCGTTCTATGCCGGTGGCTGGGCCATCTGACTTTAAAGCTGAATAATTCCAGGATTATTCGCTTTCTGCTCCACGCCGCACATCGGGTTGCCCGCTGTGCGGCGTTTTGTTTTACACTTTCCCCCGCAACAACATCGCTTTAATGAAATTGATTCGCCTAAGGACAGCATGGAAATCTTCTTTACTATTCTCATCATGACGCTGGTGGTTTCACTCTCCAGCGTGGCGGCACGAATTCTGCCGTTTCAAATTCCCCTGCCGCTGGTGCAAATTGCCGCCGGTGCATTACTCGCGTTTCCCGTCTTCGGCCTGCATGTCGATTTTGACCCGGAACTGTTCCTCGTGCTGTTCATTCCGCCGCTGCTGTTTGCCGATGGCTGGAAAACGCCGATTAATGAGTTTCTGCATCACGGTCGCGAAATCATGGGGCTGGCGCTGGTTCTGGTGCTGATCACCGTGGTCGGGATTGGTTACCTGATTTACTGGCTGGTGCCGGGGATTCCGCTGATTCCCGCCTTTGCGCTGGCGGCGGTGCTTTCACCAACCGATGCCGTGGCGCTATCTGGCATTGTGGGTGAAGGACGCATCCCCAAAAAAATCATGTCGATTGTGCAGGGCGAAGCCCTGATGAACGACGCATCCGGTCTGGTATCGCTGAAGTTTGCTGTCGCCGTGGCGATGGGCACCATGGTATTTACGTGGGGCGGTGCCAGCGTCGAGTTTCTCAAAGTAGCCGTCGGCGGGTTGGTCGCTGGTGTGGCGATATGCTGGCTGTATGGCCGCTCGCTGCGTCTGCTGAGCCGCTGGAGTGGGGATGACCCGGCAACACAAACCGTGCTGCTGCTGCTGTTACCGTTCGCCTCCTACCTGATCGCCGAACACCTTGGCGTGTCAGGCATCCTTGCCGCCGTGGCCGCCGGTATGACCATCACGCGTTCCGGCATTATCCGCCAGGCACCGCTGGCGATGCGTCTGCGTGCGAACAGCGTGTGGCAGATGCTGGAGTTCGTCTTCAACGGCATGGTGTTCCTGATGCTTGGCCTGCAGCTGCCCGATATCCTCTCCACCTCGATTGCGCAGGCTAACGCCGATCCCAACGTGGAACTGTGGATGCTGTTTACTGACGTTCTGTTAGTTTACGCTGCGCTGATGGTGGTGCGTTTTGGTTGGTTGTGGATCATGAAGCGCACCAGCATGCGCCTGCTGAAGAAAAAGCCGCTGGAGTTTACCAACTACTCGCTGCGCGAACTGCTGATTGCCTCCTTTGCCGGCGTACGCGGTGCCATCACGTTGGCGGGTGTGTTGTCGATTCCGCTGTTCCTCAGCAACGGTGATCCATTCCCGGCGCGCTATGAATTGGTGTTCATCGCCACCGGCGTGATTCTGGTTTCGCTGCTGGTTGGTGTGGTGCTGCTGCCGATTCTGCTGCGCGACGTGGAAAGCATCGATAAGGTCGGCCATCGTCGTGAAATTCAGTTTGCGCGTGCTGCCATGGCGGGCGTAGCGATCGAGAGCCTGCATAAAATGGAGCAGCGTCTGGAGAACGACACGCAAGAGAACATCGATCCTGAACTGTTGAAAGAAGTCAGTTTGCGCGTCATTGGTAATCTGCGACGTCGCGCTGAGGGCAAAAACGATATTGAACAGGCGCAATTTGCCGAGAACCTTGAACGTCGTTTCCGCCTCAATGCGCTGCGTGCGGAGCGCGCCGAAGTTTATCATCTGCGTGCCACTCAGGAGATCTCCAACGAGACGATGCAGAAACTGCTGCACGATCTTGATCTGCTGGAAGCGCTGCTGATTGAGAAAGAGGAATAGCAGTCGCTGCGTCATCCGGGTGCGCATGAATGCGCACCCGGATGACATAGCTAAATAACGTAGGGTCGCCATTCATGGCGACCGATGCAGAATTTACACCGATAGCCGCGGCGCACTATCCGGCCAGTGTTGACGGCAACATTCGATCCACGCCTCGGCGCTGCGCGACAGGTAACTGCCTTCCCGCCAAATCAACCCTAAGCTCCACTGCAGCTCTGATTCCAGCGGCAGCCACAGCAGCGATTGCTTATCCAGCCGCTGACAAATCGGCTGCGGCAGAATCGCCAATCCCATGCCTGCTTGCACCATCGCCGCGAGAAAATCCCACTGCGCGCTGCGCAGCGCAATATTCGGCGTTAGGTTCTGGCGTTGAAACGCTTTGCGGATCTGACGATTGAGTGCGAACTCTTCATTGAGGATAAGCAGCGGGTGCTCGGCGAGCTCTTTCAAACCGACTTTCGTGTGATTAAGCCAGCGTTCACTGCGCGGCAGCAGTACGCAAAGCGGATGGTACATCAGCTCCAGCGTATTCAGCGGCTGGTCTGATTCAATCGGCAGCGCGGTAAGCGCAATATCCAGCGCGCCACTCAGCACCGCTTGCTGTGCCGTCAATCCGCCGAACTCGGATATTTTCAGCTGTACGCCCGGATAGCGACGGCGAAAGGCAGAGATCGAGCCCGCAATCTGCATGCCGACCATCGGCGGAATACCGAGCCGCAGCTCGCCGGTTTTCAGCTGGTTAATGTCAGCTAACTGCGCCTCCAGCTGATGAAACTCCTGCAGAATCGCCAATCCGCGCTGATAAACCGCCTGACCGCTGTCGGTGAGATGCAGCTTGCGGCCTTCGCGCAGCAGCAAGGTACAGCCGAGCTCCTCTTCCAGCTGGCGCAGCATTTTGCTGATGGTGGGCTGCGTCACGTAGAGCTTCTCAGCTGCGCGAGTGAAGCTTTGCTGGCGCACCACTTCCGTGAAGTAGCGCAGAGCGCGCACGTCCATAAGCATTCCTTTTTGGCATAGTTTGAATGATTTTAATTCATTTCTTTCACAGTTTGCGGCGGATTTATACTGAACGCCTCAATTCTTCAACAGGGTGAAAGGCAATGATGGCGTTAAGTCCGCGCAGAACGGATCTCCTGCAACGTACTTTTATTCCGCTGCAGCTGATGCTGTACGTTGGTTTATTTATTTTCAGCGACAAGCTGGTGAGCTGGCTGCATCTGCCGCTGCCCGCCAATGTGGTCGGCATGGTGTTGCTGCTGATCTTGATTATGACCCGCATTGTGCCGCTGCGCTGGGTGAAGGCCGGTGCCAACTGGCTGCTGGCGGAAATGCTGCTGTTCTTTATTCCGGCGGTAGTGGCGGTGGTGAATTACAGTGATTTACTGCGCAGCGAAGGCTGGCGCATCTGCGTGGTGATTGGCGTCAGTACTTTGCTGGTGCTGGCGTCTACGTCATTAGTAGTCGATCGTTTATATCGCTTCGAACTGGCGCGCGCCGCGCGCAAGCAGGCACTTCATGAATGATCTGCTGATTAGCCTGCTGTGTCTGGCGTTTACACTGCTGGTCTATTACATCAATAAAATGCTCTACCGTCGCTGGCGTACGCTGCTGCTGATGCCGCTGGTATTGACCCCGCTGGTGTTGGTGGCGCTGCTGTTGCTCACCCACGTGAGCTGGAAAAATTACATCGCCGAAAGCCACTGGCTGATTTGGTTGCTCGGCCCGGCAACGCTGGCGTTTGCCGTGCCGGTGTACGAGAACCTCGAGATCATCAAGCGCCACTGGCTGTCGCTCAGCGTCGGCGTGCTCACAGCAACGCTGGTGGCGGTATGCAGTTCGGTGTGGCTGGCGCGCTGGCTGACGCTGCCGGAAACCATCCAGCGCAGCCTGGCGGTGCGCTCAATTACCACACCGTTTGCGCTGGCGGCTGCGCAGCCCATTGGTGGCCAGCCGGATCTGGTGGCGCTGTTTGTGGTGATCACCGGCGTGTTCGGCATGGCGGTGGGGGATGTGCTGTTTCTGCGTATTGCCATCAAACAGGGCGTCGCCAAAGGTGCGGGATTCGGTGCAGCATCACACGGCGCAGGTACCGCGCGTGCTTACCAACTTGGCCAGCAGGAAGGCGTGGTGTCTAGCCTGGTGATGATGCTGTCTGGCGTGGTCACCGTCATTCTCGCGCCGCTGTTAAGCCACTTATTGTGGGCGGCGTAATGCGCTTGTTTTGAGTCAAGGCTCATACAGCCACCTCTTCGCTTTGCTTATTGTTTGCTCGCTCAAACAATAAGGAAGCGAAAAAATGAAAGGTAATTATTTTGCAATGGGGCTCCTGTTGGCCTCCGCTGGGGTAAACGCTCAGGAAATCGGTGTAAAGGGAGGGAGTGATTTCTTTGCTGCCGCCATCAACAGCCAAAAAACCGCGCCAGGTCTGCAATACGGTGTGGAATATGTGAATGCAAAACATCAGTCAGAATTGCTGGACGCTAATGTGGGTTACGGCGTAGCGCTGGGGGCACTGCGCGTCGTGCCACGCGTTGGGTTGTTCTGGGCTGAGTTGAACCACGATAAAACATCCAGCTATGGCGTCAATGCCGGTATACGGGCGATGGCACCGCTGCCACAAGCTCGCCATACCTGGCTCTACCTCGATTTTAGCCTGGCGCCAAATTTCAGCACCTACAAGCTGGATCACCTGCATCAGTTTGAAGCGGGTATCTACTACCAACCCGCACACTGGTTAACGCTGAGCTCCGGCTATCGTTATCTCGGCAGTGGCCTGCATGAGTACCACACCCAGCGTTCAATCGATGGATTGTTTATCGGCACAGCCTGGCGTTTCTAATCTGACCAGTGGCCTTTTGCGGCCACTTTTCCCCGCTGTAATCCATTTTTACGTAAAGCTTTCCAAATAATGTTGTCTCTCGTCGCCAGGCTGGTACCCTTGCCGCCGAATTAATTGTCCTTCATGGAGTGGAATCACATGTTAAAGCAACTTGTTACTGGAAGCGTATTGGGTCTGGCACTGCTGAGCAGCGGCGCGCAGGCAATTGAGGGCAGTGTTGACGTGGGTGAGCATAGCACCAACCTGAACCTTGGCCTTGGCACCACTTCACCAGGCCTGTTCCTGAAAGGCAACTGGTTGCGCAGCGATCACGATGGCAGCACCTATGGTGCGGGTCTGGGCTACAACATCGATGTGGGCGATTTCCGCATTGCACCTACCGCGAAAGCGCTGTTCACTCATCCGGAAGATGGCCGTGATGGCTTCACCGTGGCAGTGGGTGGCGCCGCGCAATACAGCTTCAACAGCATGTGGGGCCTGTACGGCGAATATTACTATGCGCCAGAAGCCTTCTCCGATCGTCTGGATAGCTACCAGGAAGCGTCAGGCGGCCTGAGCTTCACGCCGATTTCTCTGCTGAACCTGCGTGTGGGTTACCAGTACATCGAGCTGAACAACAAAGGCAGCCGCAAAGATAACGTCCTGGTCGATGGCCCTTACGTCGGCGCATCACTGCGTTTCTAATGATTTAACCAGGTGCGCATTAATGCGCACCCTACACAGTAGGGTCGCCATTCATGGCGACCTGGTCAATCACCGCACCCTACGGTGTAGGGTCGCCATTCATGGCGACCTGGTCAATCACCGCACCCTACGGTGTAGGGTCGCCATTCATGGCGACCTGGTCAATCACCGCATCTAATGCGATTTACCCTGCGAAATCCCAATTCCCGTCTGCGAGCGAATAAACTGTCCGCGGAAGCGGGCACGTTCCTGCGCACCGCGTGCTGAGTGGTCGGTAATCGAGAACAGCCAGATACCGATAAACGCCGCCAGCATGGAGAACAGTGCCGGGTATTCATACGGATAGATCGGCTTCTCGTGCCCCAAAACCTGCACCCAAATCGTCGGGCCGAGAATCATCAGCAGTACCGCCGTCACTAACCCCAGCCAGCCGCCGATCATCGCGCCGCGCGTGGTAAGTTTCGACCAGTACATCGATAGCAAGATGATCGGGAAATTACAGCTGGCGGCAATTGAGAATGCCAGTCCGACCATAAAGGCGATGTTCTGCTTCTCAAACAGGATCCCCAGCGCAATGGCCACGACGCCCAACACCAAAACGGTAATCTTCGAGATGCGCAACTCATCGCGTTCCGTCGCCTTACCTTCGCGGATCACGCTGGCATAGAGATCGTGTGACACCGCGGAAGCTCCCGCCAGGGTCAAACCTGCCACCACCGCCAGAATGGTGGCGAAAGCCACAGCCGAGATAAAGCCGAGGAACAGGCTTCCGCCGACCGCGTTGGCCAGATGCACCGCCGCCATGTTGGTGCCGCCGAGCAGCGCGCCGCTGGCATCTTTAAAGGCCGGGTTCGATCCCACCAGCAAAATTGCGCCGAAGCCGATGATAAAGGTCAGGAAGTAGAAGTAGCCCATAAAACCGGTGGCCCAGAACACACTCTTACGTGCTTCACGCGCATCGGCGACGGTGAAGAAGCGCATCAGAATATGCGGCAAACCGGCGGTACCGAACATCAAGCCCAGGCCAAGTGACAGCGCCGATATCGGATCTTTGACCAGGCCGCCAGGCTGCATAATCGCCGCGCCTTTCGGATGCACCGCCATCGCTTCGGTGAACAGCGTGTTGAAGCTGAAGCCGGTGGCTTTCATCACCATAATCGCCATAAAGCTGGCGCCAAACAGCAGCAGTACCGCTTTGATGATCTGCACCCAAGTGGTGGCCAGCATGCCGCCGAACAGCACGTACAGCACCATCAAAATACCGACCATCACCACCGCGATATGATAATCGAGGCCAAACAGCAGCTGTATGAGTTTACCGGCACCCACCATCTGCGCGATCAGGTACAGCGCCACCACCACCAGCGAACCGCAGGCTGACAGCGTACGGATCGGTTTCTGCGCCAGGCGATAAGACGCGACATCGGCAAAGGTATAGCGTCCGAGGTTACGCAGGCGTTCGGCAATCAAAAACAGAATCATCGGCCAGCCGACGAGGAAGCCAAGCGAATAAATCAGCCCGTCGTAGCCGGAGGTGTAAACCAGGGCAGAAATACCGAGGAAGGAGGCGGCAGACATAAAGTCGCCGGCAATGGCCAGTCCATTCTGAAAACCGGTGATATTGCCGCCCGCGGTGTAGTAATCGCTGCGCGAGCGGGTGCGTTTCGAGGCCCAATAGGTGATACCGAGCGTCGCCGCGACAAACACCACGAACATAATAATGGCTTCATAGTTGGTGGCCTGGCGTTGCACCGCGCCGGTAATGGCATCGGCGGCAAATACGCTGGCGGGCACGATGGCCAAAAACATCGAGAGTAAGCGCTTCATGATTTTATCTCGCTCAGGATCTGTTTGGTCAGACGATCAAATTCGCCATTAGCGCGCCACACGTAGACGCCGGTCAGTACAAACGACATCACGATCAAACCGACGCCAATCGGTATGCCGCGCGTGACGTTCGTGCCCGCGTGCAGCGGCGTGCCGAGCCAGCCGGGTGCGAAGGCGATCAGCAGAATAAAGCCGATGTAGAGCACCAGCATGATCACGCTCAGCAGCAGCGCAAACGCCTGGCGCTTGTGCACCAGTTCATTAAAGCGCGGATTACGCTCAACTTGTTGCCAGATTGCTTCCTGTTCAGGGGTTTCGTTCATCACATTTTCTCCAGAGGCAAGGCAGACGGAAATCTCACGGTAAAGTGATTTAACTGGCTGAATATTCTAGTTATATATACCCTTCATACTTCAAGCTACAGGTGCGTTGGCTGCGTATGACTCATCCCAGTCACTTACTTCAGTAAGCTCCTGGAATTCTCATCCTTGCCGCCTTCCTGCAGCTCGAATTATTTTGGGTATGGGTTGTGCGATGTTGAAAAGCATACGGCGTAAGGTAAAGGTGACGGAGAGGAACCTGTCGTGGACAAGCTGACACTCTCCGTCGGGTCGCTGCCGACTACGGCATGGTGATGGACTGTTTCTCCTCCAGCAATTTCTCTACCACGCCCGGGTCGGCCAGCGTAGAGGTATCGCCGAGATTGCTGGTATCGCCGGCGGCAATTTTGCGCAGAATACGGCGCATAATCTTGCCGGAGCGGGTTTTTGGCAGCGAGTCGGTCCAGTGCAGTACATCCGGTGTGGCAATCGGGCCGATCTCTTTACGCACCCAGTTACGCACTTCGGTATACAGCTCAGGCGACGGTTCTTCGCCGTGATTCAGCGTGATATAGGCGTAGATTGCCTGGCCTTTGATGCTGTGCGGAATGCCTACCACCGCGGCTTCGGCAATCTTCGGATGCGACACCAGCGCCGATTCAATCTCGGCGGTGCCGAGGCGATGGCCGGAAACGTTGAGCACGTCATCGACGCGACCGGTGATCCAGTAATAACCGTCTTCATCACGGCGCGCGCCGTCACCGCTGAAATAGCGATTTTTGAAGGTGGAGAAGTAGGTTTGTTCGAAACGATCGTGATCGCCATACAGCGTACGCGCCTGGCCTGGCCAGGAATCAACGATCACCAGGTTACCCTCGGTTGCGCCCTCCAGCGCGTTCCCTTCGTTATCCACCAGCGCGGGCTGTACGCCGAAGAACGGTTTGGTGGCGGAACCGGCTTTAAGCTCGGTCGCGCCCGGCAACGGGGTGATCATGAAGCCGCCGGTTTCGGTTTGCCACCAGGTATCAACAATCGGGCAACGGCTGTCGCCAATCTTTTTGTAATACCACTCCCAGGCTTCCGGGTTGATCGGTTCGCCCACCGAACCCATGATGCGCAGGCTGCTGCGATCGGTACCTTCAATCGCTTTATCGCCTTCGGCCATCAGGGCGCGAATCGCGGTTGGCGCGGTATACAGCAGCGTCACCTTATGTTTATCCACCACTTCCGCCATGCGGCTTGGTTTCGGCCAGTTCGGTACGCCTTCAAACATCAGCGTGGTAGCACCGCACGCCAGCGGACCGTAAATCAGATAGCTGTGACCGGTGATCCAGCCGACATCAGCGGTACACCAGTAAACATCATCAGGATGGTAATCAAACACATACTTAAAGGTACTGGCGGCATACACCAGATAACCGCCGGTGGTGTGCAGCACACCTTTCGGCTTGCCGGTGGAACCGGAGGTATACAGAATAAATAACGGATGTTCGGCATCAACGGCGACCGGTTCGTGCTGATCGCTGGCCTTTGCCACCAGATCGTGCCACCACAAATCGCGGCCTTCACGCCAGCCGGAATCTTTACCGGTGCGCTTAAACACCACCACATTTTTCACCGTGGTGACGTTCGGATTGTTCAGGGCATCATCAACATTTTTCTTCAGCGGAATGCTGCGACCGGCACGCACCCCTTCATCGGCGGTGATGATCAGTTTCGCGTTGGAATCGACTACGCGTCCGGCCACCGCTTCCGGTGAGAAGCCACCGAAAATCACCGAATGCACTGCGCCAATGCGCGCGCAGGCCAGCATGGCGACGGCAGCTTCGGGCACCATCGGCATATAAATTGCGACCACATCGCCTTTCTTGACGCCAAGGCTTACAAGCACATTGGCAAAGCGACAGACGTCCGCATGCAGCTCGCGGAAGGTGATGGTTTTGCTTTCGCTGGCGTCGTCACCTTCCCAGATAATAGCGGGATGATCGCCACGGGTGGCCAGATGACGGTCGAGACAGTTAGCGGCGAGATTCAGCGCGCCATCTTCGTACCAGCGAATCGAAATATTACCGGGGGCAAAGGAGGTATTTTTCACTTTGCTGTAAGGCTTAATCCAGTCAAGAATTTTGCCTTGCTCACCCCAGAAGGTGTCGGGATCGTCAACCGATTGTTGATACAGCGCCGCATACTGATCGGCATTAATAAGAGCATTCGCTGCAATGGCAGCGGGTACGGGATGCTTATGTATTTGGCTCATGGCTGACCTCCTTGAAGATGTTAATCATATGTCAATCAATGGTTAATTGAAGACCACGACAGGGCTTTGTTTCTGTTTTGTAGTCTGGATCACGACCTTTTAGCACGGCCAAATTCCCCGTCATTGCCTGGTAAAAACGTCGCGCGAGCAGCGCGATCTGCTGCTTTAAGCCTAAGAGATCGCTGCCTCTATTGTGCAAATAATCAGCAAACGAGCCGGGCCGCTTTTTGCGCAATCTTGCATAGCTATGCTGAAAATTATCGAATTAACACTTTTCATAACAGCGAGTTATGGCCGCTCACCTTTGTCAGCATTTTATGCTACTAACCTGAATAAGATTTGCGCTATCGCGCCGGGGGTTGCATTTACCGTAGTGAAAATGGTACTTATCTCGGCCCTGTTCAGCAGGTATCAACTCAGACTGCATCACTACGCAGGCGTAAAATGCCTGCACAGCTGTAACCGACGCAGTCATAAATAACCCTCTATTTTATCGGGCTTTTGCTCACTTCCCTGTGTGACATTTCTCCTGCACCTTCGCAGCAGAGCAAAGGGGTTTTTTACTGAGGAAATAACGCGTTATGAAAGGTTTTAAGTTCACCCTTGCATGGCAGATTTTAGTTGCGCTGATTCTGGGCGTGATTGTGGGAACCGTGCTGCATAATCAGCCCGACGATCGTGAATGGTTAATCACTAACATTCTGACGCCAGCGGGTGACATCTTTATTCATCTGATCAAGATGATCGTGGTACCGATTGTTATCTCCTCTCTGATTGTCGGCATTGCTGGCGTCGGCGATGCGAAAAAGCTCGGACGTATTGGTGTCAAAACCATCGTCTATTTTGAAGTGATCACCACCCTTGCCATTGTGGTCGGCATCACGCTGGCCAACGTATTCCAACCCGGCAGCGGCATTGATATGTCAACGCTGGCAACGGTGGACATCTCTAAATACGAAGCCACAACGGAAGCTGTGCAGGGCGCTCCACACGGTCTGGTGACCACCATTCTGTCGCTGATCCCGCAGAACATCTTCGCCTCGCTGGTGAAGGGCGACATGCTGCCGATTATCTTCTTCTCGGTGCTGTTTGGTATGGGGCTGTCGGCGCTGCCATCGGAACATCGCGATCCGCTGGTCACGGTATTCCGTTCTATTTCCGAAACCATGTTTAAAGTGACGCACATGATCATGCGTTATGCGCCGGTCGGCGTATTTGCGCTGATTGCCGTCACCATTGCCAACTTCGGTTTTGCCTCGCTCTATCCGCTGGCCAAGCTGGTGCTGCTGGTGTACGTGGCGATTCTGTTCTTTGCTTTCGTGGTGCTCGGCACGGTGGCGCGCTTCTGTAAGTTGCGCATTACGACGCTGATGCGCATTCTGAAAGACGAGCTGATTCTTGCCTATTCCACTTCCAGCTCAGAAACCGTGCTGCCGCGCATTATGCAGAAGATGGAAGCCTACGGTGCGCCGAAAGCCATCACCAGCTTCGTGGTGCCGACCGGTTACTCGTTCAACCTTGATGGTTCAACGCTGTACCAGAGCATCGCGGCGATCTTTATCGCCCAGCTGTATGGGATTGATCTGTCGCTGACTGACGAGATCATTCTGGTGCTGACGCTGATGGTGACCTCCAAAGGTATCGCCGGCGTGCCGGGCGTCTCCTTTGTGGTACTGCTGGCGACACTGGGCAGCGTGGGCATTCCGCTGGAAGGCCTGGCGTTTATTGCTGGTGTGGATCGCATCATGGACATGGCGCGTACCGCGCTGAACGTGATCGGTAACGCACTGGCGGTATTGGTGATTGCGCGCTGGGAAGACCAGTTCGACACCAAAAAGGCTGCCGCCTACGAACAGCAGCTGCGCACGCAAAGCGCCAGTTAATGTAAGCCGTAGGGTCGCCATTCATGGCGACCGCTATGCATCAAAACCCGCCATCGGCGGGTTTTTTTATGCCCGCTGCAGACATGTCTCATAACCTCTAAACACGCACCTGTTTAAAATCAATACCCACTATAACCATAAATATTGTTGAACGTGGTTATGGTGGGTATAATAACTGCATGCCAGGGTTCAGGGAGGTTGGATTGACCAGTGGCGAATTAATAAAGCTATTAGAGCGAAAATGGGTGGGTGCAAAAAAGGGTGAAAGGAAGTCATCACATTTTCAAAAAGGACGGAGTGAGGTATGCAATTGCGGTCCCTCACCCGACAAAAGATATTTCAACGGGCACGTTGAACACCATACTTAAACAGATGTGAAAACAGGCGCGCTTTGCGCGCCAAATTTCGGCAATAAATTATTCCAGTGCTTTGCACGTTATAGCAAGCCAGCCAAAGCTGGTGGGGGTTGCAAATGAGATATCCAATTTACATCCACAAGACAGAAAGTGGCACTTACTCAGGGTTTGTACCCGATGTGACCGGATGCTATTTCGCAGGTGATACCTTCGAGAACACAATACAAGATGCAGCGGAAGCGATAGACGCGCACGTAGAGTTCACTGTCGATGACGGTGGTTCAATTCCTGAGGCGAAAACCTTTGATGCACATCTTGATAATGAAGATTGTCAGGGCGGTGCCTGGGCTTATGTGGATGTCGATTTAAGCAAATATGATGGCAAGGCAATTAAGTTAAACATCACCATTGCACAAAACTTGTTGGCGCGTATCGATCGTTACGTTGAGGAACATCGGGAGTATGGTTCAAGAAGTGGATTCTTAGCGGAGTTAGCGCGCAGAGAGTTGGCCAAGACATAAACACATTATCCGCAACTTCGCATCATCAATTCAGCCTGCTTATGCAGGCTTTTTTGTTGGCACATGGCATCCAGACCTATGAACAAAAAATCTCAGATGCCGGAGGAATTAACAATTCTTTTTGATATATAGTTTATAGAATAAATTATTCTCTCACAGGAGCATTCCATGCAGATCGATCTCAGCCAGATGATTACCGAAGGGCGTAACCCCGCCAGCCAAAACATTGATGAGCTGACGACAGAAGCCATGCTGCGCGTGATCAATGATGAAGATAAAAAAGTGGCGCTGGCGGTAGAAGCCATCGTGCCGCAGATTGCGCAGGTGGTGGATACGATTGCCGAGGCATTCAGTAAAGGCGGCCGTCTGATCTATTGTGGCGCGGGTACATCGGGTCGTTTGGGGATTCTGGATGCCAGCGAATGTCCACCGACCTTTGGCACGCCGCGCAGCCAGGTGGTGGGATTGATTGCCGGTGGCCACACCGCGATTTTGCAAGCGGTGGAAAACGCTGAAGACAATGTGGAGCAGGGCGCGCAGGATCTGCGGGATATCCAGTTTAATGCGAACGATGTGCTGGTGGGCATTGCTGCCAGCGGCCGCACGCCATATGTGCTGGGCGCATTGGCGTATGCACGTCAGCAGGGCGCGTTTACGGCGGCCTTGACCTGTAATCCGAACAGCCCGATGTCGCAGGCCGCTGATGTGGCGCTCACGCCGGTAGTCGGCCCGGAAGTGGTTACCGGTTCATCACGTATGAAAGCCGGTACCGCCCAGAAGCTGGTACTGAATATGCTCACCACCGGCGCGATGATTCGCCGCGGCAAAGTGTATGGCAATTTGATGGTGGACGTTGAAGCGACTAATCAGAAGCTGGTGCAGCGCCAGGTGAATATCGTCAAACAAGCCACCGACTGTGATGATATTACCGCGCAGCAGGCGCTGGCAGCATGTCAGGGGCATTGTAAAACCGCGATAGTGATGGTGTTGGCAGGATTAAATGCCGATGACGCGAAATCACTGCTGAATCAAAATCAGGGCTTTATTCGCAACGCATTACGTGACGCAGGAGCACAATGATGGCCGCCATCACTGAAGGTGTGGTACGCGACATTCTGCATGCGGTGGGCGGTGCCGACAACGTTGTGCAGTGCGGCAACTGCATGACGCGCCTGCGTTTGACGCTGGCCGATGCCGCTCGGGTGGATAGTGCGAAGCTCAAAACGCTGCCGGGCGTGCTGGGTGTGATTGATAGCGACGCGCAGTTGCAAATCGTACTGGGTCCCGGCAAAGCACAAACCGCCGCCGAGAAGATGCAGCTGCTGCTCAATACCGCATCCACCGGCGATCTGCACAGCATTGCCAGCGCGCAAAAGCAGCAGATGAAGGCGAAGCAGACCAGCGCACTGCACCGCTTTCTCGCCTGTTTCGCCACCATCTTTACGCCGCTGATCCCCGGATTTATCGGCGCGGGTTTACTACTGGGTTTTGCCACGCTGATTGAGCAGATTTTCCACCTCAATCAGCCCGGCGAACATGCGCGCTGGCTGCTTGATAGCGTGGCGTACATGAAAGTCTTCGGTAAAGGGCTGTTCACCTTCCTGAGTATTTTGATCGGTTACAACGCGCAGAAAGCCTTTGGCGGAACCGGCGTAAACGGGGCCATTATCGCCTCGTTGTTTGTGCTGGGTTATGTACCTGATGCGAAGGTTGGCTATTACAGTGGGATGCAAGATTTCTTCGGCATGGTGATCGATCCGCGCGGCAATATTATTGGCGTGCTGCTGGCGGCCATATTCGGTGCCTGGGTTGAAAAACAGCTGCGCAAAATCATTCCTGACAATCTCGATATGATTCTGACATCGTTGCTGACATTATTAATTACTGGTGCCGCCACCTTCCTGGTGATTATGCCGATTGGCGGCGAATTATTTAAAGGCATGTCGTGGTTATTCATTCATCTGAATAACAATCCGTTCGGCTGTGCCATTCTCGCCGGACTGTTTTTAATCGCGGTGATGTTCGGTATTCATCAGGGCTTTATTCCGGTCTATTTTGCGCTGATGGAAACCCAGGGTTTTAATTCGCTATTTCCCATATTGGCGATGGCCGGGGCGGGCCAGGTCGGCGCAGCGTTGGCGCTATGGTGCAAAGCAGATAAAAACTCACTGCTGCGAAAGCAGATCAAAGGCGCGATAGTGCCGGGTTTGCTTGGCGTCGGCGAACCGCTGATTTATGGCGTTACGCTGCCGCGACTTAAGCCGTTTATTACCGCCTGTTTTGGCGGCGCGCTGGGCGGCTTCTTTATTGGGCTGGTGGCCTGGCTGGGATTGCCGGTGGGCATGAATACCGTGTTTGGGCCGTCTGGCTTAGTGACATTGCCGCTAATGACTTCATCACAGGGCATTTTTGCCGGTATGGCGGTTTATCTTGCCGGGCTGATAGTGGCGTGGATTGGCGGATTCGCCATTACCTGGTGGGCGGGCACCCGCAATGTCGATCTGAGTTAATTTCAACCCGCTGCCGTAGGGGCGCCATTTATGGCGTAATGCTCGTCAATTAAGCAGCGCATTGGCTCTGCGGGGGTTACCTGGTCGCCATGAATGGCGACCCTACAGGCGTTACAGCGATGGTGATTCAGAAATACGCATTGATGCTGCAGCGTGGGTGTTGAGGCGACATCCGAGCCCGCTGAACGAGTGAAGGATTCCAGGACGAGTCGCAGGGATGCGGCGAGAGGCGGCGCTGAGCAGGAGCGAATCGCCGCCGGTCCGTCAGGAATCGTGAGCGAGTGAAGGAACCGCGTAGCGGCGGGCTGGGCTGGCGCAGGGCCGCGGAGTGCAGAGGGCGCGGCCTGGCGCCCTCTGCTCGGTCGCCGCACGGCATAGCTGAAACTGCCCCAGCCGATAGCGAACGAAAGTCGCTCGGCGCTTAGCTTAACTGATCGGCATTACGCCATTCATGGCGACCAAATTAAACGTGATGCTAATCACATTTTTGCACTCCATCGTATCGCTTACCCCGGCACTGACAGTTTTACGGGGTACGGACCATTTGTAAGTAAAGCATCAGGAATAAATAAAGGATTTATTAAGGGGATAGCAGATGAGCACTTAACTTTAAAATGGTATTAATTTATTTATATTATTTAACCAACCTCGCAAATATTTATCCATTATCACAATAAGTTATCCTTAATTCCTTTTTGCATCACTGGATAAAAAAGTCTATACCTACAGCCAATAAATCTATAACGACTCTCGATCTCCTTTTTTCGCTGCACCGTATTTCTTCACACAGTTGTTCTCGAATGAGATTGCTAACCGGGATTGGTATTAACCTGCCGTTTTATCCCCTCGCGATGAATTTAACGCTGTTGCAATAACAGCGTGGACGCTGCACGCCCACTGGAGGAAGTATGAGGTTTCAATTAAATCCTATCGCTTTAGGGATGTTGGCGGCGCAGTTGCTGTTCATTCCAGCAATGCAAAGTCAGGCTGTTACATTGGGGACTTACACACCGCAAGATAATGACAATCAAACCGGCAGTCTTATTGTCAATGGAGGCAGCCAAACCCTGACCGGTAACCAGGCGTTCACGGCCGGTAGCGATGGCGCGGTGACCACCACGCTCGGACAAGTGGCGATTACCTCAGGCGCGCAATATCTTAATCAGGATCGTCTCGATCCCGGCCCGCAAAACTTCGCCATCACTACACCCGATCCCGCCACCGGCACCAACAGTACCTTCCAGGTTTATAACTCGGCCAGTTTGGTTGCTCTGGCGCCCGTTAGCAGCGAGACCAGCGTGCCGGATGTGCAGAACGTCAATGATGGACAATACATTGATGCCCGCGTGGCAGATGTCACGGGCGGCGGCACGCTGGATGTGAATATCGGCCAGACCAATGCGGCCAGCAGCGCCGCCACTAACAGTTGGACGATGGCTGCCAAACAGACCGAACTGTTTACGGTCGGCGCGAACAGTACGGTGAACTGGAACAGCAATAATCGCATCAGCTTTTTTGGCTCAACCGCCACGCCAGACGGCACGGGATCGGCGACCAGCAGCTATCAGGTACAAAACCTTGCCACCTACAACGGTGCCTTCAATGTGCAAACGCTGGATGGCAAAAGCACCAGCATCACTGTTACCAACGCCAGCCAACTGCAAAGCTACAACAACTGGCTGATAAGCCAATTGCAGTCGGGCAATCTCGATAAAACCCGCTATCTCACCGAATTTAACAAAGCCGTCACTTTCACCAATGCCAACATCGTTTACAACGTCAGCGCCACGCCACCGGATGAAGTCACCGAATCCATCGGCAATCGCATTGTGATTGAGGCCAATGGCAGCGGCGCGAAAGTGAACCTGGCCGCAGGCAAAACGCTGGAAGTGGTGGGCGCGACCGGCGGCGCGATCAGAGCCGCAAACGGCGCAGAAGCGGTGATTGATGGCAAACTGGCCAGCCGTGGCAGCGTCACCAATAACGGCACCCCGCTGGTATTAACCGATAACAGTACCGGCACCAATAACGGCGTGATCAACGGCGGTTTTCTCAATCGTCAGGATGGCACCGGCATTGGTTCAACCGGCTACGGCGCCAACGGCGTCTCCGTGCAAACCGGCAGTACTTTTAACAACAACGGCATTCTTAATCTCGCGACCACCGGCAGTAATTCGCAATATGGCGTCGCGGGAATCAATCTCGGTGCCAGCGCGACGGCGAATAACAGCGGCAATATTAATGTGGGTGTGAACGGTTCCAGCGCACGCGGCACCACCTCTGGCGTACTGCTTACCGATGCCACTGCCAGTTTTACCAATAACGCCAGCGGCAATATTTACATTGGGCGTGGGCCGCAAAACAGCGTGAGCGATGCGGTTGCGGACACGGCAATGAACCAGAGTGGCCTCACCAGCGGTATCGCCTTGGTCGCCAACGGCAACGCCGTGAACGACGGCAACATCACCATCGGGACAAAAACGCAAAACGCAGCGGGGATGTCGGCGACCGGCGCGAATAACGCCACCCTGATCAACCGCGGTGTGATCAATGTGAATGGTGCCGCAGCCACAATACCGCGTGAAAACGTCGGGATGCTGGTGACCAACAGCGGCGGGAACATTGATAACGCCGGCACCATTAATCTGAATGGCGTCAACGGCACCGGCTTGAAAGTGCTGGCGACCAACGGCAATAGCGCCAGCGCCACCTCAACCGGCACCATCAACGTGGCGGGAGGGGCAGATCCAGCCAGCGGCACGCGTAACTATGGCGTGTGGGTTGAGGGACAAGGCGCGACGGGTAGCGCACAGGCCACAGTCGATGGCCCAATCAATCTCAGCGGTAATGGCGCGATTGGCGTGCATGCACGGGGTAACTCCACGGTGACGGTTGATCCAGCGGCGGTGCCGACCTTCTCCAGCGGCACCAATCAAATCGCGTTCTTCGCTTACGGCCCAAATGCGCTGATTAATGTACTGGGAAATAATCCGTTTGATGTGACGACGCAGAACTCCACGCTGTTCCGCGTTGAGCAGGGCGCGGACTTTAACGGTAACGCCTTGTCATTGATCGCCTCGGGTGCCGGTTCGACAGCGGTACTTGGCAGTGGCGCAGGCACAGATGTGAATACGGATGCGGCGGTAATTAACGTCAGCGGCACCGGCGCTAATGGCATCACCGTTGAAGGCGGAGCAAAAGGCGTCATTGATGCCGCCACCACCATGAATCTCACCGGTAGCAACGCGATTGGCGCGATTGTTGATGGGCAAAAACACGATATCTTTGGCAAAAACAGCGGCTCGCCGGTGGCCAGCACCAGCCTGAACTCCGCCGCATCACTCAATGCAGCGCAGAGCGGATTAACCGGTTATCTGGCACGTAATCGCGCGCAGTTGACCAACACCGGCGATATTACCTTCAGCGGGGCCAATTCCACTGGCATTCGCGTGGAGAGCGGCGCAACCGGCACCAATAGCGGCAATATCAACATCAACGATGGCGGCACCGGCATCGCGGTGAACAGCAGCGGTAGCACCTCAGCCACCACCGCTAATAATACGGGCACGATTAACGTCAACGGCGGCAGCACCACCAGCCGCAGCCGTGGCGTCAGCGCCAGCGGTAATCGTGCGGTAGCGAACCTGAATGGCGGCACGCTGAATCTCAACGGTACGGGCGCGATCGGGGCGGAAGCGCTGAATGGCGCAGCGGTGAATATCGCCGCCGGTTCAGCGCCGATATTCAATAACACCGATCAAATTGCCTATCACGCAGCGGGCAGCGGATCACGCATCAGCTCAGCCACCAACGCTTTAGATATCAACAGCAGCGGCTCAACCGGCTATCGCATTGATGATGGTGCGGCGCTGAGTTTTACCAATCCCACAACTATCTCTACCCGCGCCAGCGGTACGACCGGCGCGATTATTTCGGGCAGCGGCAGCAGCCTGAATAGCAGCAACGCCAACTTCACCGCCAACGGTCAGGGCAGCACGGCGATCCGCGCGGAAGGCGGGGCTAACGCCACGCTGGATAGCGGCAGCAGCATTAATCTAAGCGGCAGCAACGCGGTTGGCGTACTGGTCAACAATCTGCGCACCGACCTGAGCAACGCGCTGGATGGCAGTGCAGCGGCCACCACTGTGACAAGCAATGGCAACGTGAGCGGTGCAGGGAACGGGGCGATAGGTTTTGATGTCACCAACGGTGCTCAACTGGTCAACACTGGCAATGTAAATCTTACTGGCAGTAACAACATCGGCATTCGCTCACGCGCGGGCAGCACGCTGACCAACAACGGCGTGGTGAATGTGGCAAACGGTACCGGACTGGATGTGTCAGGCAGCGGCAGCACGCTGGCGAAAGGCGGCACCATTAACGTTGATAACGGCATCGCGGGCGTGCGCATCAGCGATGGCGCGCAACTGGCGCTGACCGGCAGCGACACGGTGATCACCACGCGCGGCGACGCGCACGGCATCTTGCTGGATAGCGGGGCGACAGCGCTGAGCGCCAGTGACGCTACGGTAAATGTGCTCGGCAGCGGAAATGGTATTGAGAACCGCGCTGAGCTTAGCAACGTAGGCCTGAGTAATCTCACCATTAACGTCGGCAACGGTAACGGTATTCGCACCGCGGTACCGTTCGACCCTGCCTCCACGGTGACCACCAATGTGTCCGGCAGTGGCACCGGCCTGAATATCGTTAATGCCGATGGCTCCACCACTAACGGCGATTTAACCCTGGGCTCCGGTTACCAGTTTAATGTTACTGGCGCAGGCGGCACTGGCATCCGTGCTAATACCACCGGCAATGTCACCACTGCCGCCAACGTCAATATTGATAATGCAGCAGGTGGATCGGCGCTGATTTCCAGCACCGCCGGCACCATCGTCAATACCGGCAACTTCACCTCCAACAGCCTGACATCGCCGGTGGTCGATTTACGCGGCGGTAAAACCATCTTCGAGAACCTCGGCACCATCACCACCGCCAGTCCACAAACCGTGGCGGTGGCGGGTAGCAACGCCGATGACGAAATCTTGCTGACCGAAGGGGCGGTGCAGGGCGATATCAATCCAGGCGGCGGATCGGATGTGTTCCGCTGGACCGGCGGCACGCTCAACGGCAGCCTGACCATGGGCAACGACAACAACAACCTGGCAGAGGTGAGCAACGTCGATCTCGGCACCACCTACCACCTCACCAGCGGTACCGGCACCGGCAACACCTTAACCTTCAATAACATTGCATCACGCGGTGGCTCGTTCAGTACCGACGATCTTAGCAAAGGGGTGAATCTCGGCAGCGGCTGGAGCACCATCAACTTCAACAATTCACAGTGGACCTTGACCGACAACCTCAAGCTTGCGCACAGCGATATCAACATCGGCAGCGGTTCAACGCTGTATGCCGGTAACAATGTCAATCCAACGTTGGCGGGCGGCTCTGACAACTCGCTGGTGGTGAATAACGCCGGGATCATCGATCTAACCAATGGCAGCGGTTCGCCAGGTAATACGCTGAATATCGATGGCTCGCTCGCGTCACAAGGGGGTGAGGCGAATATAGTCACTAACCTGAATCAGGGCGGCGCGCTGAGTAATCAGTTCACCGACCACATCAATGTAGAAGGTGATGCCAGCGGCACGACTTTACTGAATGTGAAGCTGGATGCTGCCAGCACCGGTGCACTGACCGATGTTAACCGCTCCGGCGCTATCGATGCGTACGAAGGTATTTCTCTGGCGCAGGTGGCTGGCAGCGGCAGCGGTAGCAGCTTCGGCTTGCAGGGCGGATATCTGGCGGCGGGGCCGTGGCAGTATCAGCTTTACAGCTTCGCGCCGGGTGCCAGCGATCCTGGCCAGCGTTTAGTCAGCGGTACAGGCAACAATTACTGGGACTATCGTCTGGCGAACACCTACGTGTGTCAGGGTGAAACCAGCTGTTCACCATTGGTCACCACGCCGTTTAGTTCTGCTCCACGGGTAAACAACAATGCGCGTCCGGCCGTGGTACCGCAGGTGCCATCCTACGTATCTGCACCGGTTGGCCTGGCGTACTACACGGCGGCGATCATTGATGACTTGCATAAACGCTTGGGTGAACTGCGCCATGAACAAACCCGTCCGGAAGGCAAGGGGGGGGAAATGTTTGTGCGCTACATCGGCTCGAATCTCAAGTACAAAAGCGATCGCACGTTCCGGGATTACGGTTATGACTTTGACCTCGATTACAGCGCGGTGCAGATCGGCGGTAACCTGTTAAAACTCGACGGCGAGAAAGACAGTCTGCGTGGCGGCTTGGCCTATACGCGTGGCAATACCCGTCTGCGCCCACACGCTGCCGATGGCTACAGCAGCACCACCTTCGACAGCGACAGTCTGGCATTTTACGGCACCTGGCAGCGCCAGAACGGCTTCTATCTGGATGGCGTGTTGTCATTCGACTGGCATCGTGGTGAAACTGACATTGCGCGTAAGCAAGAGGTGGCAAAGCTGAAAGGTCACGGCTGGACGGCCTCGCTGGAGAGCGGTTATCCGTTTGAGTTGGGCGAGGGTTATAAGCTGGAGCCGCAGGCGCAGTTAATGTACATGAAGCTCAACATGAACGACTTGGTTGATGAAGATGGTAATCAGGTGCGCTATAGCAACTACAACCAAACGATCGGTCGTTTAGGCGCGAGACTGGATCGCACCTGGACCGACGAAAGCAATCGTCAATACACGCCATATCTGCGCGCCAACTATTACAAAGGTTGGGGTGGCACAGCGAAGACCTCGGTGTCATCGGTGGATAATCCGGCGTTTAATGCGAGCTTCGAGAGCGGTCACTTTGGTCAAATGTGGGAAGTGGGCGCGGGTGGCACCGCCACCTTGCAAAAGGACGTGTCGTTGTATGCTGAAGCTGATTATCGCAAAGAGATTGACGGCAACGGCGCCAGAGGATGGCGTTATAACGTGGGCGTTCGCTGGCAGTTCTGATTTGCCGGCGCCCTTCACGCTGCAGCGGCGTTGGCTGCGCCTCCTCACCCCGGTCACATAGTAAACTATGCTCCCGGGGATGAGTCGGCTTGCCGCCTTGCTGCAACGGGAATGGCTTTGGCAAATGCCGTGAGGTAAAAGATTGATTTGGTTTACTGTAAAACCAGATTAATAGATGACATGGGTGACAAAAATGTGAAAGCCGCTGCATAGCGGCTTTTTTATTGTGGTTAATTTGAAATGGACGCTAAAGCCAGGCCATCGCAGTGCCGAAAAGGTAAAAAACCGTTATCAATTTTTTCTTTTAGCCTGCTTCTGGCAAGGACACACACATGCGTAACAACCAGCCCGTCACTCAGCGCGAATTCGCCTTTGCCGATGACGCCACACTGATGTCGACCACCGATCTTAGCAGCCACATCACTTACGCGAACGATGCCTTTATTGAAGTCAGCGGCTTTAGCCCGGAAGAGGTGAATGGCCAACCGCATAACATGGTGCGCCATCCCGATATGCCACCTGAAGCCTTTGCCGATATGTGGTCGACCCTCAAGCAGGGCGAGCCGTGGACGGCGCTGGTGAAAAACCGTCGTAAAAATGGCGATCACTACTGGGTGCGGGCCAACGCCATTCCGGTGGTGCGCGAGGGCAACGTTCAGGGCTTTATGTCGGTGCGCACCAAGCCGTCAGCCGAGGAAGTACGACAAACTGAAGCGCTCTACCGCGATTTCCGCGAAGGCCGCGCGAAAGGGCGTCGCTTTCATAAAGGATTGATTGTCGGTACCGGCTGGCGTCGCATGGGCTCAATGCTAAAAACCCTGCCGCTGCGCTGGCGTATTCGCTCAACCTTGCTCACGCTGCTGCCGCTCTCGGTGCTGGGCGTTTGGTCGTTGGGCATGGCACCGCTGGCGATGGGCTGCTTTGCCGGCGGCATGGCGGCTATTTTGCTGTTGGCGAGCCTGTGGCTCGAACAGCAAATTTCGCGTCCAATGGAACGCATGTGCCGCCAGGCGTTAAGCGTGGCGACCGGTGCTAGCCATAAAGTGGAACAGATTGATCGCGTCGATGAGATTGGCGTCACGCTGCGCGCCATCGGCCAGCTGGGTCTGATGTTTCGCTGGCTGGTGGATGATGTTAGCGGCCAGGCCATTAACGTTCTTGGCGCCAGCGATGCCATTGCGCGCAGCAACGACGAACTGAGCCGCCGTACCGAACAGGCCGCTGCCAATGTGCAGCAAACGGCCGCAACCATGAACGAAATGACGGCGACGGTGAAGAGCAACACCGAAACGGCCAAAGAGGTGAATGGTCTATCGGAAAACACCAGCTTTGCGGCAATTAAAGGCGGCGAGGTGATGAAGGAGATGATGGGCATGATGGCCGAAATCGCCGATAGCTCGAAGCGCATCGCCAACATTACCAGCGTAATTGACGGCATCGCCTTCCAGACCAATATTCTGGCGCTGAACGCGGCGGTAGAAGCGGCGCGTGCCGGCGAGCAAGGCAAAGGATTCGCGGTGGTGGCCGGTGAAGTACGCAGCCTGGCGCAGCGTAGCGCCAAAGCCGCCAGTGAAATCAAACATCTGGTGGAAACCAGCGCTAACCGCGTGCAGTCGGGTAGCGATCATGCCGATGCGGCCGGGCAAACCATGCAGGAGATTGTCGACCAGGTGCAGAATGTCACTGCCTTGATCGCGCAAATCAGCGGTGCCACTGCTGAACAGGCCATCGCGCTGACACAGGTCAGCACGGCGGTCGAGGATCTGGACGATATCACCCACCAAAATGCTGCCCGTGTGGCCGAAAGTGCCGAGGCGTCGGGCCGCATGACGCATCAGGCTAATCGCCTGGTAGAAGCGATTAGCGTATTTCGTTGATATTTATCGAATTTCCCGCTCGGCGCGCAGTGCGCCGGGGGGCGTGCCGACAATACGTTTAAACGCGCGGCTAAACGCTGCCAGTGATCCGTAACCGAGGTGGAAAGCAACGCTTTCCACCGCTTCGCCCTCATTGACGATACGTTCCACCGCCAGCCGCATGCGCAGTTCGGTAAGATAGCGCAGCGGCGTCATGCCGGTTGCCGTCTGGAAGCGCGCGGCAAACACCGAACGTGAGCTGCCGGATTCACGCGCCAGCCGTTCCACCGTCCAGTTTTCACCCGGTGCGCGATGCATCGCTGCCATCGCCAGGCTGAGACGCGGATCGCGCAGCGCCTGCACCAATCCACTGCCTTTACCGCAGCCATTCTCCACCCAGCCACGCACAATCTGTGCCGCCACCACATCTGCCAGCCGTGACAAAATCCCGGCGAAACCGGCTTTGCGCTGGCGCGTTTCGCGCTCCATCGCATCGAGAATGGGCTGAATCTCCGGGTACTGCGCCAGAAGTGTGCTGACCAACATGACATCTGGCATGGTATGCACCAGCGGCTGCATGCCGCCCAATTCAAATGCCATGCAAGCGCTGAACAGAATCACATCGCTATTATCCGGGCAGAGCTCTGTGCTGTCGTCGATGGCGCAGACGCTGGCGCAAATCGGCCGACTATTAAAGGTCGAGATGGGTTCGCACATCGCCTCTTCGCTGGAGATCAGCGCGTGTGGCTTGCCGTGGGGGATCAGCAACGCATCGCCGGCCTGGAGCGGATAGATCACGCCTGACGCTGAGCGGATCAGTAACGATCCGCGCCCAACAAAATGCAGTTGCGCACGGCCTGGCGCATCGTCATATTGCAGGCCAAAAGGCGCATGCAGTGCAATGCGCTGATATTTGACGCCATAAAGGCGCATGCCCATTAGCAATTCACTGGTCAGATCTTCATAGCGGCTCATATCAATCCAGACGAATAATCAAAAAACAAAGTTTCTGCATCATAGATCGTCTTATGATCAGTCACTATGCTTAACGCTAAATATTTTGTGATGGGGATCACAGATGAGCCTGGATACTGAAATAGTCGAAACACCCTTAGAAGTGGACAAACCGGCGTGGGGCGCCGTATTTGCCATGGCGTTTGGCGTGTTCGGCCTGATTACCGCAGAATTTCTGCCGGTAAGCTTGCTGACGCCGATTGCCGACACGCTGCATATTAGCGAAGGGCAGGCGGGACAAACCGTTACCGTCACCGCGCTGGTGGCGCTGCTGACCAGTTTGGTGATCGGCAATGTGACGCGTCAGCTCGATCGCCGCTTAGTGATGCTGGCGTTTACCTTGTTGCTGATTGCCTCTGCGCTGCTGGTGGCCTTTGCCGAGAATTTGCCGATGATTCTGCTGGCCCGTGTGCTGCTGGGCATTGCGATTGGTGGCTTCTGGACGCTTTCCACGGCGATTACCATGCGTCTGGTGCCGAGCGATCAGGTGCCGCGTGCGCTCTCTATCGTGTTTAGCGGTATTTCGTTGGCGACCATTATTGCTGCACCGCTCGGGAGCTATCTGGGTGGCATTATCGGCTGGCGTAACATCTTCATACTGACGGCCGCGCTCGGCGTGCTGGCACTGTTGTGGCAGTTCTTCACGCTGCCCGCGATGCCGCCGGTCAATAAAGCGCGCAGCGGTGGCGTGTTGGATCTGCTACGTAAAAGCGTGATGCGTTGGGGCATGTTGGCGGTGATCATGATGTTTACCGGCCACTTCGCCTTCTTTACTTACCTGCGTCCGTTCCTCGAAGGCACAGCGCAGCTCAACGTTAATCAGCTGTCGCTGGTGCTGCTGGCGTTCGGCGTGGCGAATTTCTTCGGTACGTCGCTGGCCGGTTATCTGGTGACGCGCAGCGTATCGTTGACGCTAACGGCGATGGCGCTGGTAATGAGCGTGACGGCGCTGCTGCTGGTGAGTTTTGGCGATGTGTCGTGGCTGGTGGCGGCGGGTGTCGCGCTGTGGGGCCTGGCGTTTGGTTCGATGCCTACCGGTTGGTCAACGTGGATTTCCCGCGCGGTGCCGGACGATGCGGAATCGGGCGGCGGTTTACTGGTCGCCACCATTCAGTTGGCAATCACCGCCGGTGCCGCCGCCGGTGGCTGGATGTTTGATCTGCAAGGTGCAGGCGGCGTATTCCTCGCCAGCGGTGTGCTGATGCTGCTCGCTGCCATCACCATCTTTACCCGCGTACGTCATCACGGTTAATAACGACCAGGTCGCCATAAAATGGCGTTCCTACCACACCGCCAGGTCGCCATAAATGGCGACCCTACAACACCGTAAGGTCGCCATTTATGGCGACCTGATTGATAGCCGCATGAATTTTTATAAACACCTATCACAGCCATTCATCCTGCCTTCTAACTAAATGTCAGTTTTTTAACCGTTTGTATAAAGGTTAATCCAAATGTGCTATTTACGTTCAAAATAATCGAACAACTACGGCAAATCTCTCCGCTTTTTACTGATCAATTCTGCGCCTATTATATCTCTCAACAAGGCGATGACGCCTTACTCAATCAAACGTACATTAAGGAATTGACCATGAAATCTATCAAAACTTTTGCTGCTGTTGTTGCTCTTACCGTTCTGCCATTCGCTAGCTTTGCACAAAGCATCACTGCAACAGCTTCAACGCTGGATGGTGCAGAAGCGCAAATCGCTGCTCAGGCGCACGAAGCTGGTGCTTCCTATAAAGTGACCGAAGCCAACTTCAACAACGGCGTGCACATGACTGCTGAACTGACCAAATAAGTTGCGTTAACGTTCTGTGCTGACAGGGTGCCTTTGGGCGCCCTGGCGGCGTTTGTCAGCGGATAAAATCCTGTCACTCCTCCTCCGAAATGATTACTATTCTCAAACAATAAAACCCTTTGTCGGCTCGCCTTGAGCTGTCTTTTTACCATTGGTTGTAATGTCGAGCTTTCACTTCACTGCCATCAGGCGGTGTTTTTGCTATGGAGAAGTTATGAAGGCGAATAAAAAATCGTGGGCGCTGCGTCCACTGCTGCTGGCAACGGCGCTGTTCTCAACCTCTGCGGTCATGGCGGCGGAGTCTCAGCCGTTGAACCAGGTGATCTCAAAAGGAGCTTACGAGCTGGCGTTCAGCAACAGCGATAACGCGCTGTTCCTCGCGACCGCACAGAGCACAACCGACAAAAAAGGCGGCACCGTTTATCGCCTCGATCCGCAGGATCTGGCGGTGAAGCAAACCATCAACACCGATCTGCCGACTTTTGGCGCGGCGATTAATCAGAAAACCAATATTCTCTATCTCGGCAACACGCGCGATGCTGCACTGACCGCAGTGGATGCGACCAGCGGCAAAGTGATCAACACGCTGGTGCTGGATGGCCGCAAGCGGAGCGAAAGCGTGCGTCCGCTGCAGCCGCGCCAGCTGGCCGTCGATCCGGCCACCGATCGCGTTTATATCACCGGGCTTGGTGAGCAGAGCGTGGTGTGGGTGGTGGATGGCAAAACCCTGAAACTGATCAGCACCGTGCCGAACACCGGCAAAATGGGCACCGGTTTGGCGATCGATTCTGCCGCGCAGAAACTCTACGTCACCAATGCGAATAACGAGCTGGTAACCATCAATACGCGCCTGAACGCGATTGAAAAGCGCCAAAAAATTGAGGGCGATAAAGAGCACTTCTTCCTCAATATCTCGCTGGATACTCAAGGCCATCGCGCGTTCCTCAGCGACTCTAAACAAGCGCAGGTGCTGGTGTTGGATACCCGTACGCAGCAGGTGATCCACAAGATCGATGTACCGGAATCGCTAGCGGTATTGTTCAATGCCGATCGTGATGAGCTGTATGTCACTCACCGTAAAGCCGGCGAAATCAGCATCATCGACGCCAGTAGCTACAAAGTGAAACGCACGGTGAAAGCACCAGGCTTGCCAAACAGCCTGGCGCTGTCTGCTGATGGCAAAACCCTGTTTGTCAGCATCAAACAGCCGGGTTCACGCAAAGAACCGCCGAAGAATCCGGATAGCGTTCTTCGTATCGCCTTATAAGCGGTAATAGTCTGAATTAGTGGGCGGCTTGTGCCGCCCTCTGCATTTCCGCACTTCGCACAGCCAATTTTCCCCGCACATACGCTACCTTGTAGAGCAACAACACCATAAGAGAGGACGCTATGAGCCAGTTTTTTATGCACGAAAAAAACGATCTGGTGAACCAGGCCATCGAAGGGATTTTACTCAGTACGCCGTGGCATAACCTCAGTCGCCTCGATCTCGGTGATGAGATTCGGGTGGTGGTGCGTTCGGACTGGGATAAGAGCAAAGTGGCGCTGATCTCGGGTGGCGGTTCCGGTCATGAACCGGCCCATGCCGGATTTGTCGGGAAGGGCATGCTGACGGCCGCAGTGTGCGGCGATATTTTTGCTTCGCCAAGTGTCGATGCGGTGCTGAATGCCATTGTGAACGTCACCGGCGACGCCGGTTGCCTGCTGATTGTGAAAAACTACACCGGCGACCGCCTCAACTTTGGTCTGGCGGCCGAGAAAGCCAAAAACCTGGGCTACAAGGTTGAGTTGGTGATGGTGCAGGATGATATCGCGCTGCCAGAAAACCCGCAGCCGCGCGGCATTGCCGGAACCGTGCTGGTACACAAAATCGCTGGCTTTGCGGCAGAGCAGGGACAATCGCTGGATGAAGTGAAAGCGCTGGCACAGCGCGCGATTGATGCCACATCGTCAATAGGTTTGGCTTTTGGCACCTGTCATGTGCCAGGCGAAAAACGTGATGAACGCGTCGAGCCGGGGCACAGCGAACTTGGCATGGGCATTCATGGCGAACCGGGCGTGGTGACGCTTGATACGCAAAACAGCCGCCAAATCACCAGCATCATGTCCGACAAACTGGCGCAGGCGCTGCCCGACGGCAAGCAGGCGCTGTTGTTGATCAACAATCTGGGCGGCTTCTCGCAGCTGGAGCTGGCGCTGTTAACGCGCGAAGTCTTGCAGTCGCCGCTGGCGGCGCGCATCACGCATCTGATTGGCCCGGCGACGCTGGTCAGCGCGCTGGATATGAAAGGTTTCTCGCTCTCGCTGCTGGCACTGGAAGAGCCGTTTCTGGCCGCATTAAACGCGCCGGTTCAGGTGCTGGGTTGGGTGCCGGTGTATGACTTTGCGCCGATCAGCCTGCAACGTGCCGAGAAAATCGGTAGCGTGCTGGATTTTGATGCGTCAGAAAATGCCGATGTGGCAAAGATTATCGAGAACGTCACGCAGACGCTGATCGATCTGGAAAGTGAGCTGAACGCGTTGGATGCCAAAGTGGGCGACGGCGATACCGGTTCAACCTTTGCCGCCGGGGCGAAGAAGATTCAGCGCGGCCTGCGTGATAAACAGCTGCCGCTGAATGAGCTGCCCACCTTACTGGCACTGATTGGCGAGCAACTGGCCACGGTGATGGGCGGATCGAGTGGCGTATTGATGTCGATTCTGTTCACCAGCGCCGGTCAGCAGTTGGAAGAGGGCCGCGCGCTGCCGCAGGCGCTGATGCACGGGCTGGAACGCATGAAGCATTATGGCGGCGCTCAGCCGGGCCATCGTACGTTGGTGGATGCACTGCAACCGGCGCTGGAAGCGCTAGTGGCGGGTGAGTCGCTGGCGGCGGCGGCAGACGCGGCTCAACAAGGCGCGGATGCGACTGCGCAGATGCAGAGCGCCAAAGCGGGACGCTCGGCCTATCTGAATCAGCAAAGTCTGGATGGGGTGAAAGATCCCGGCGCGTATGCGATTGAGACGGTGTTTGCGGTGTTGGCGCGTTGATGAAGCTGTAGCCAGGTCGCCATTAATGGCGACCCTACGATGTAGGGTGCGCATTCATGCGCACCGTTCCAATGGACGCAGAATGGGTTAACGCATTCATGCGCACCGTTTCAATGGACGCAGAATGGGTTAACGCATTCATGCGCACCGTTTCAACATCCGCACCTTATTCCGCCGCTTCGCGCATCATCTCGTCGTGCGGGATATCATTCAGAATCTGCTCGAAACTGCGCAGACGTTTGTAGATCGACATTAGTTCCACCAGTGTCGACCACGAGGTAATGAGATACTGGAATGACGAACGCACCTGGTCAAACACGTTATTGATCTGGTTCATCAAACCTAACGTAATCGATGCGGTAACGATCGAAGGTAATAGTAAAAACAGGCCAAACAGGTTATCGACCTGCAAATAGAGAATGCGGGTGATGTTGAAGTACAGGTAATGAAAATAGAGGCGGAAATAGTTATAGCGTACGCGGCTGAACAACTCGGCTACCGTTGGTGGTGCCGCACGATCGGCATTATCTTCACCGTACACCAGCTCTTTACGGTATGCCGCTTCAACCCGTTGATTACGGAACTCCAGCCCCGGTAATTTGATGCCTACCAGCGCCAGCAAACCGGTGCCAAATATCGACCACAGCAGCGCAGCAATCACCAATGCATAAGGCAGGTTGCCCAGAATCGGCACCTCTTTTACGTGGGGCGATAGCGCAACCAGCACCGGCAAGAAAGCCACCAGCGTCATAATTGCCTGGATAAAATTAACGCCCCAATCTTCAAGCGTGCTGGCAAAACGCATGGTGTCTTCCTGCACACGCTGCGCCGCACCTTCAATGTGACGCAATCGCTGCCAGTTGTGCATATAGTAGTTGTTCATGGCCGTTCGCCAGCGGAATATCCAGTGGCTGATAAAGAACGAACTCATCACGCCAATTACCACCGCAATCAGCGCAATGCCGAGGAAAGCGGTGAGCTGATGGTAAAAATCGTCAATGGTCACGGCATTCGCTTTGCTCAGCGCTTTCTGAATCATGTCGCCAAACGGATTATACCAGGCGTTAATCGCCACGCTCACCTGGACGCTGAACCACGTAATAAAGATGATTAATGCGGCTCCCCACACCGACCAGCGCTGCCACGGATGGTTATCGATCACTCGCCACGCAAGGCCAAAGATACCGGCAACAATCCAGTAATAAGCATAAAACCACAGTTGGCTGGCGTGAATGAAACGGCTGGCATTAGTCGGTAAGGGCTGCTGCATGGCCGCCTGCAACGCAGGCCAGCGTGCTGGGAAGTCACTGAAATAGCCAAACCACGCAAATATTGCTAACAAACTCCAAATCGCAGCTGAGCTGAAAAACAGCGTTGGCCGCGGAAAAAAGGACTTAAACATAGGCACTCCGCTGTTGAGTAAATGATTTTATAACGCTTTTATCATTCTTTGTCTGTTTTGAGACGTTTCTTGCAGTAACAAGGCGAATCAGTACCAGAAGATGATGTTAATGAATTTGTGCTTATTTGTATCTGTGAGCTAAATCTTTAGATGTTGAAGTGTTAAACTAACGCGCATTGTTACCGGTAACAGTCACATTTCTGCCCCGTAACAGCAAAAAAATCATTACCAGGCTTGTAGTTAACGTTTATTCCGCGCCTTGTGCGGATAGAGGCAATGTCATGTCAGAACAAAAAAATGGTCACACTCGCAGAGACTTTCTGCTGAGAACCATCACCCTGGCGCCGGCAATGGCGGTGGGCAGTACGGCGATGGGCGCACTGGTGGCACCGATGGCCGCCGGGGCAGCAGAGCAAGATTCGTCATCACAACAGGCGCGCAGCTACCAGCCAAACTGGTTCACCGCCGAAGAGTTTGCCTTTATCACTGCGGCCGTGGCGCGCCTGATCCCCAGCGATGAACGCGGTCCTGGCGCACTTGAAGCCGGCGTGCCGGAGTTTATCGATCGCCAAATGAACACGCCGTATGCCACCGGTAACAACTGGTATATGCAAGGCCCGTTCAATCCCGATCTGCCTAAAGAGTTGGGTTATCAGCTGCCGCTGGTGCCGCAACAGATCTACCGTCTCGGCCTTGCCGATGCCGATGGCTGGAGCAAAAAACAGCACGGCAAAGTGTTCGCTGAATTGACAGGCGAACAGCAGGACGCGCTGCTCACGGCTTTTGAAAGCGGTAGCGCTGAGTTCCCGCAGCTGCCGGCAAAAACCTTCTTCTCTTTCCTGCTGCAGAATACCCGTGAAGGTTACTTCAGCGATCCAATCCACGGCGGCAATCAAGGCATGGTGGGCTGGAAGCTAATTGGCTTCCCTGGCGCACGTGCTGACTTTATGGATTGGGTGGAACGCGGTGAACGTTATCCGTTCCCGTCAGTGGATATTCGCGGGGAGAGGACGTAAGCGTGGCAAATGAATTGAAAAAAGTAGATGCGGTAGTCGTCGGTTTCGGCTGGGCGGGCGCCATCATGGCGAAAGAGCTGACCGAAGCGGGCCTGAATGTGGTCGCGCTGGAGCGCGGTCCGCATCGCGATACCTATCCGGATGGATCGTATCCGCAATCGATTGATGAACTGACCTATAACATCCGCAAAAAGCTGTTCCAGGATCTGTCGAAAAGCACCGTGACCATCCGTCACGATGCGTCGCAGACCGCTGTGCCGTATCGTCAGCTGGCGGCATTCCTGCCGGGCACCGGCACCGGCGGCGCAGGGCTGCACTGGTCAGGCGTGCATTTCCGCGTTGACCCGGTAGAACTCAACCTGCGCAGCCACTACGAGCAGCGTTACGGTAAAAACTTCATCCCGGAAGGCATGACGATTCAGGATTTCGGCGTCAATTATGACGAACTGGAACCGTTCTTCGATCAGGCCGAGAAAGTGTTCGGCACTTCGGGCAGCGCCTGGTCAATCAAAGGCAAGCTGCTGGGCAAAGAGAAGGGCGGCAACCCCTACGCGCCAGACCGTTCCAGCGACTTCCCGTTGCCGGCACAAAAGCGCACCTACTCGGCGCAGCTGTTCGCGCAGGCGGCGGAATCTGTCGGTTATCATCCTTATGATATGCCATCTGCCAACACCTCTGGCCCGTACACCAACACCTACGGCGCACAGATGGGCCCGTGCAACTTCTGCGGTTTCTGCAGCGGTTACGCCTGCTACATGTATTCCAAAGCGTCGCCGAACGTCAACATCCTGCCGGCGCTGCGTCAGGAGCCAAAGTTCGAGCTGCGCAACAACGCTTACGTGCTGCGCGTTAATCTGACTGACGATAAAAAGCGCGCCACCGGCGTGACCTATCTTGATGGTCAGGGCCGTGAAGTGGTGCAGCCGGCGGATCTGGTGATCCTGTCGGCGTTCCAGTTCCACAACGTGCATTTGATGCTGCTGTCCGGCATCGGCAAGCCGTATAACCCGATTTCCAACGAAGGTGTGGTAGGCCGTAACTTTGCCTACCAGAACATCTCGACGCTGAAGGCGCTGTTCGATAAAAACACCACCACCAACCCGTTTATCGGTGCTGGTGGTGCAGGTGTGGCGGTGGATGATTTCAACGCCGATAACTTCGATCACGGCCCGCACGGTTTCGTCGGCGGTTCGCCATTCTGGGTGAATCAGGCCGGTACTAAGCCGATCTCCGGTTTGCCGACGCCGAAAGGCACGCCAAACTGGGGCAGCCAGTGGAAAGCCGCAGTAGCGGATACCTACAACCATCACATCTCGATGGATGCGCACGGCGCGCATCAGTCTTATCGCGCCAACTATCTCGATCTCGATCCGAACTACAAAGATGCCTACGGCCAGCCGCTGCTGCGTATGACCTTTGACTGGCAGGATAACGACATCAAGATGGCGCAGTTCATGATCGGCAAGATGCGCAAAATCACCGAAGCGATGAACCCGAAAATGATCATCGGCGGCGCGAAAGGGCCGGGCTCGCACTTCGATACTACCGTGTATCAAACCACGCACATGAGCGGCGGGGCGATCATGGGTGAAGACCCGAAAACCAGCGCAGTGAACCGTTATCTGCAGAGCTGGGATGTGTCTAACGTGTTTGTGCCAGGCGCTTCGGCGTTCCCGCAGGGACTCGGCTACAACCCGACCGGCATGGTCGCCGCGTTGACCTATTGGTCAGCCAAAGCGATTCGTGAACAGTATCTGAAAAACCCCGGCCCGCTGGTACAGGCATAAGGAACACGGCGATGATCAAAAGCATTTTAGCCCTGTTTCTGGGCACGATGACGTTCGCCGCAGTGGCGGACGAAGCAGGTTCGGACGCGTTGGTGAAGCGCGGTGAGTATCTGGCGCGTGCGGGTGACTGCGTGGCGTGTCACAGCGCGCAAGGCGGCCAGCCGTTTGCCGGTGGACTGCCAATGGCAACGCCGATCGGCACCATTTATTCCACCAACATCACGCCGGACAAAGCGACCGGTATTGGTGACTACAGCTACGATGACTTCCAGAAAGCGGTACGTCACGGCGTAGCGAAAAATGGCGACACGCTCTATCCGGCGATGCCCTATCCGTCGTACGCGGTGGTCAGCGATGACGACATGAAGGCGCTGTATGCCTACTTCATGCACGGCGTGCAGCCGGTGGCGCAGGCCAATAAAGAGAGCGACATTCCGTGGCCGCTGTCGATGCGTTGGCCGCTTTCGATCTGGCGCGGCATCTTTGCGCCGGACGTAAAAGCGTTCCAGCCAGCAGCACAGGAAGATCCGCAACTGGCACGCGGTCGCTATCTGGTGGAAGGCCTCGGTCACTGTGGCGCCTGCCACACGCCGCGCAGCATCACCATGCAGGAAAAAGCGCTTAACAACGACGAGGGCAATAACTATCTCGCCGGCAGCAGCGCGCCAATTGATGGCTGGACCGCCAGCAATCTGCGTGGCGACAACCGCGATGGTTTAGGCCGCTGGAGTGAAGACGATCTCAAGCAGTTCCTGCGCTTTGGCCGCAACGATCACACCGCCGTGTTTGGTGGCATGACCGATGTGGTGCAGCACAGCCTGCAATATCTGAACGATGAGGATATCAGTGCGATTGCTAAGTATCTGAAATCACTCGGCGCGAAAGATCCAAATCAGGCGGTGTTTAAGCAGGATGATGCGGTCGCGAAAGCGTTGTGGAAAGGTGACGACAGCCAGCCAGGCGCATCGACTTACGTCGATAGCTGTGCGGCGTGCCACAAAACCGACGGCAGCGGTTATCAGCGCTTCTATCCAGCGCTGCGCGGCAATCCGGTGGTGATGGCGGATGATCCGACCTCGCTGATTCATATTGTGTTGGTCGGCGGCACCTTGCCAGGCGTGCAAGGCGCACCAACGGCGATCACCATGCCGGCATTCGGCTGGCGCATGAACGATCAGCAGGTGGCGGATGTAGTGAACTTTATCCGTGGCAGCTGGGGCAATGGTGTGAAGTCGAGCGTATCTGCTAAGGATGTGGCGGAATTACGTAAAGACGAAACCGTGCAGTCGAAACAGGGCAGTGCGGATATTAAGGTGTTAGAGGGGCAGTAAATGTGAGTTGGTGCGGTTTGTGAACCGGTCGGCATAAATGCCGACCCTACAAAACCGCACCGCACATGTAGGGTGCGCATTCATGCGCACCTGGATCCTCAAATATTCTCCAAATCCATCCCCCGGGTTTTCGGCCCGTAAATTCCCACCGACAGCATCACAATCAACATGCTCAGCACGATAAAGGCGATCACGCCCTGGCTGCCGGCATACTGCAAAATAATGCCAATCAAAATACTGCTGAACACCGTCGACAGGCGGCTGAACGAGTAGCAGAAGCCCACCGCGCGGGCGCGAATGTGCGTTGGGAAAATCTCGGTCTGATAAGCGTGATAGCTGAAGGTTAGCCATGCATTGCTGTAGGTGATCAGGAAACCGCAGATGATCATCAGCACCGGATTCGTCATAAACGCAAACAGCGTGCCGAACACTACCGTCATCAGCGATGAAAATACGATTTGCCATTTGTTCTCGAGTTTATCGGCGTAGCGGCTGCAAATCAGCGAGCCGAGCGGGTAGGCCAGCGTAATGAAAAACGCATACAGCAGGCTGTGCGTAACGGTAGCGCCTTTGCCCGACAGCAGCGCCGGCAGCCAGTTGCCGAAGCCAAAGAAGCCAATTGCCTGGAAGAAGTTCATCACCACCAGCATCAGCGTGCGCTTGCGATACGCCGGAGCCCAAATCTCACTGAAGCGGCCATGTTTAGGTTGGCTCGCTGCCTGCTGTCCCCCATCCCGGCTTTCCCCCACCAGTGGGGGAAGGGGAGAAGAGATACCACAGCGTTGCTCCATCGCACTCAGCACCTGATGCGCTTCCTGATGGCGCCCTTGCTGCGCTAGCCAGCGTGCCGATTCCGGCAGGTTTTTACGAATCAGCCAGATCACCAGCGAGCAGACCGCACCGGCAATCACTACCCAGCGCCAGCCTTCAAGGCTGAGGATGGTTTGCGGTACCAGCCACCACGACATCAGTGCCACCGTCGGTACCGACAGGAACTGGATAAAGAACGAGTAGGCGAACGCGCGGCTGCGCAGATGCGCCGGCACCCATTCGGAAAGATAGGTGTCGATGGTCACCAGCTCGACGCCAAGGCCAATCCCCACCAGGAAGCGGAACAGGATGATCATCTCCGCGCTCTGCTGGAACGCCATTAGCAGCGAAAATGCGCCGTACCATGCCAGCGCGCACATAAAGGTGAGGCGGCGGCCAAAGCGGTCGGCGTAAGGTGCCAGCAGGCTGGCGCCGACAAACAGACCGAGGAAAGTGGCGGAGGCAAATGCGGCCTGATCGGCGATGCCGAATACACCCGCAGAACCGGTATGAAACACGCCCGCCGCAACCAGGCCGGAGCTGATGTAGCCAGTTTCAAACAGGTCGTAGAGCTCAAAGAAGCCGCCCAGCGCCAATAGCGTGATAAAACGCCATAAGCCGGCGGATGAGGGCAGCGCATCTATGCGCCCGGCTAAGGTGCGGCGATCCGCGCTCATGTGATCGTTCGCCATCCCTGTCGACGTGATGGTTGTCATTGTTATGTAAACCTCGGTGTTTGCAAAACTCGCTGACGGCTGAGAGTGGTTTTAAAAATAATTAACCGTTAGCAAGCGAAGGAATAGCAGGATAATAAATTCAGTACGGGTTGCCGAGAGGCAGGACGGTGACATTTTGGCAACATACGTTGCAGTTCACAGAAAAGTGATCGCCATCCGTGGCGCAGGGTTAGTGCAGGCTGGGATAGACGCCCGGACCGATCGGTAAGCCGAGCGCATACCATGCCAGCAACAGCACAATCCAGGTGCTAAAGAACACTAAGGGATAGGGGAAGATCAGCACGTAATAAGTGCCGAGTTGTGCATCTTTTTGATAGCGCTGCAGGAAGCCGAGGAACAGCGGCAGGAAGGGCGACATTGGTGCCAGCGGCAATACCGCAGAATCGGCGATGCGGAAGATCATCTGCGCAAACGCCGGATGGAAGCCAAGCAGCATAAACATCGGCACAAACACCGGCGCGAGAATCGACCAGATGGCCGATCCGCTGGCGATAAACATGCACAGGAACGCTGACAGGAACATCAAGCCCATAAACGCCGGTGCACCGCTAATGCCCGCGCTCTCCAGCACATCGGTCAGGCCGATGGCCATAAATTTGCCCATGTTGCTCCAGTTGAAGAAGGCAACAAACTGCGACAGCGGAAACACCATCACAATAAAGCCCGCCATGCTCTTCATCGGATCTACCAGCAGCTGCGGGATATCATCCGCGCGGCGAATCTGCTTCGTTACCGCGCCATAGGCAATCGCCACCACAAAGAAGAACAGGATGATGATCGGCACAATGCCCTGAATAAACGGCGAGGGAATGATGCCGCCGGTTTTTGGATTGCGCAGTGGCGCGTGTTCTGGCACCACCAGCAGCGCCAGCAACGCGATAAATATCAGCGCGGCGATACCGGCGGCTTTCAGGCCGCGATTCTCCAGCGCGGTGAGCGGCGGCAGACGATCGTTGTTGCCGCCGTTCCACGCGGGCAGGCGCGGCTCGACAAACTTATCGGTCAGCAGCGCCCCGGCGATGGTTAGCACAATCACCGAGCTGGCCATAAAGAACCAGTTGTCGATAACACTAACGTGCACGGTGTCGCTCACCGCTTTGGCGGCTTCGGTGCTAATGCCCGACAGCAGCACATCGGTGGTAACAATCAGCAGGTTGGCGGTAAAACCGGACGCCACACCGGCAATCGCCGCCATTAAACCCGCCACCGGATGACGTCCCACTGCGAGGAAGATCAGCGCGCCGAGTGGCGGCATCACCACCAGCGCGGCATCGGAAGAGATGTGGCTGAAGAAAGCAATAAACAGCACCATGTAGCTGGCGTAACGACGGCTCACGCGTGAGGCCATTTTCACCATCAACGACTGCAGCAGGCCAACTTTTTCCGCCAGACCGGCACCAATCACCAGCGCCAGAATCGATCCCAACGGCGTGAAACCGCTGAAGTTTTTGATGATGTTGGGCAGGATCCACTGGATCCCGGTCGTGCTCAGCAGGTTGTTCACCCGCACCATTTCGCCGTTGGCTGGGTTTTTCACCGCCACATCGAGGCTGCTGAGAAGGGCAGTCGCGACCATCAGCACCACAATCAAATAGACGAACAGTAAAAATGGGTTTGGCACTTTATTGCCAACGCGTTCAATCCAGCTAAACAGCTTTCCGGGGCTGCGGTTCTCCGTGGTGGCTTCCATAGGTCAATCCTCGTTAGTCGTCTTGTGATGTTTGCATGCCCGCTTGGGGGCTATATTTTTTTGTTTTAAGGTCGTTTTTACTGCTCGTACATATCGTAGCGGCGCAATTTATTGCGCAATATCTGGATGGGCACGGAGTCGCCATTCAAATGCGCGATGAATCGCGCCGCTACGGATGGTGCTTATTACTGCTTAGGACGCTAATTTCGACGGTGTTACGTCAGCAGGAATCGGACAAACGTATGCCTGCTCGCGGCGCACGCGCTGGAACTCATCGCGGCAACGCGCCAGCGCCTCGTCATCCTGCAGCAAGGTCAGCGCGGTGGCGGCCATCACTTTGGCGGCCAGACACATGCCTTTGTGCGCGATAGACGTGCGGCCCTGCGCCACCAGTTGCCAGGTGTGCAGCGGCGTACCAAAGGCGAAGCAGGGCGCAAAACACTGCGCGGTTGGCGTCACCCAACTCACATCGCCCACATCGGTTGAGCCATAAAGGATCTCGCGTGTCACTGCATAAGGCGCCACTTCATCCATTAACACCTTATCGCCCAGCGCCTCGGTCCAGGCGATGCCCGCTTCACCGCCGGTGCGCGCCGCATTGAGGCGCGCGTTGCGCAGATCGTCTTTGCTGAGCGTGGATCGAATCTCGCTGGCAAATGCCTGTTCCGCTTCACTGTAGTCAGGCAAACCAAACTGATGCAAATAGCGCTCCATCACGCTCTCCAGCGCGCGATTCGGGACGTAATTGGAGCAGGCTTTATCGAAGCGCACCGTCATCTGCGTGTCGGTCATCAGGGCCGCGCCCTTGGCGATGTTGATGACGCGCTGATAAATGTCCTGCGCCTGATCGAGCTGTGGCGCGCGAATCAGGTACAGCACTTCGGCATCGGCTTGCACCACATTGGGGGAGACGCCGCCCGCGTTGGTCACCGCATAGTGCAGCCGTGCTTCCTGCACGATGTGCTCGCGCAGGAAGTTGGCACCGGTGTTCATCAACGTCACCGCATCCAGCGCACTGCGTCCTAAATGCGGTGAGTTGGCCGCGTGCGCCGCCACGCCTTTGAAGCGGAAGGCGGCCTGGATATTGGCCAGCGTGCTGAGGTTAAACATGCCGCTGAAGCCTTCGGGATGCCAGGTGATTGCCGCGTCCACATCGTCAAACAGGCCTTCGCGCACCATAAAGGTTTTGCCGGATCCGCCTTCTTCGCCCGGACAGCCGTAAAAGCGCAGCGTGCCGCGCTGGCCGTGCTCTGCCCACCAGGCTTTGATGGCGAAAGCGGCGGCCAAACCGGCGGTGCCGAGCAGATTGTGGCCGCAGCCGTGACCGTTGCCGTTCTCCACCAGCGGCTGCGGCGTGGCGCAACCCGATTGCTGGCTCAAACCGGCCAGCGCATCGAACTCGCCAAGAAGGGCGATCACCGGTTTACCGCTGCCAATGCTGGCGACAAAGGCGGTGTCGATGTTGCCGACGCCGCGCTCAACGGTAAAGCCTTCCTGCTCCAGCGCATCGGCCAGCAGTGCGGAGGATTGGGTCTCTTCAAAGCGGGTTTCCGGCACGTCCCAGATGGCATCGCTCAGGGCGGTAAAACGCGGCTGGTTTTGGTTGATGTAGCGATCGATAAATTCGCTGTGGCTCATCGCTGGCCTCCAAACTGTGCTTGATTGAGTGCCAGCGTCGCCAGCGTGTAAACCGCGGTCGCCATGATCGCTTCGTCGAAATCAAACTTCGCGTTGTGATGGCCCGCCGCCAGTGCGCAGCCGAAAATCACATAGGAGGATTGGCCGCCGCGCTGCTGCACGCGCTCTAGCATGTAAGTGGCATCTTCGGAACCCGCCGCCTGTTTTTTCGTATCGACCACCGAGGTGAAAATGCCCAGCGTTTCGGCCTGCTGGTGGATGAACTCAACCCATGGCTGGCTCGGTGTGCAGCTGCGCGCGCCGCCCATCAGCTTGACGTCATACTCCACGCCGTACATCGCCGCCGCACCGGCAATCACACGCAGCGCCTGCTGATAGATATCGTCGTTAACCTGATTGCTGACGCCGCGCGTTTCCACCTTCATCAGCGCGCAGTCGGGCACCACATTGCGTCCAGTGCCCGCTTGTAATACGCCCACGTTGACGCGCGCCACGCCACCGCTGTGTTGTGGCAGATTGTGCAGCGCCAGCGTGGCCTGCGCCGCCGCCAGCAGGGCATTGCGGCCCTCTTCCGGTTTGCCGCCCGCGTGTGCGCCAACGCCGGTGAAATTCACATCCAGCTTGGTCGTGGCGAGGAAGCTGTCGCTGCCGCAGACGATTTCTCCGGCTGGCACGCCAGTGCCGAGATGGATGGCGGTAAACAGATCGACATCATCCACCACGCCCGCCGCCACCATGGCTTTGGCGCCGCGTACGCCTTCTTCAGCTGGCTGGAAGATGATTTTGAGGGTGCCGCTCAGCTGCGCTTTCATCTCCATCAACACACCCGCCAGCGCCAGGCCGATGGTGGTGTGTCCATCGTGGCCGCAGGCGTGCATCATGCCGGGATTGCAGGAGGCAAAGCCTTCCCGCGTTGGCAGATGATCGGCGGCGCGGCTTTCGTTTTGATCGAGCGCATCCATATCAACGCGGAAACCCATCACCGGCCCCGGACGACCGGTCTCTAGCGTGGCGACCACGCCACAAAATCCGCCTGAGAAGTGTTTAATCCACTGCGGCAATGCGCCTTGCTCCAGCGCGCGCGCTTCCTGCTGCGCCAGCACCTCAGCAGAGGGCAACCCCATGCGCGATTCAGCATCGATGACCTCGCGGCCCAGCTTGAGTTGATAACCAAGACGATGCAGCTCTTCTGCCACCAGCGTGGCGGTACGGAACTCCAGCCAGCCCGATTCGGCAAAATGATGCAGATCGCGACGCCAGGTTTGCATCTGCGGGATGCGCGCGTTGACGAGGTCAGACAGGGTTTTCATCGGCATTTCCTTTGTGTTGGTTTTTTATGCATTCATCCGAATCTACACATTGGTTTTAGCGCGCATAAGATGCGAATATCTTGCTACTGATAAACAACGGTTATCACCAAACTATGTCTGCGAACCTCAAACTTCATCAGCTGCGCGCGTTTGTTGACGTGGCGCGTCAGGGCAGCATTCGCGCCGCCAGCCGTTTGTCCGGGCTTTCACAGCCTGCGCTGACCAAAGCAATTCAGGAACTGGAGCTGGCGCTGGGCGCACGCCTGTTTGAGCGGCGTCAGCAGGGCGTTACGCTGACCGATATCGGTGATAACTTTTTTCAGCATGCCAGCCTGGTGCTGGAAGAGTTGCGGGTGGCGCAGGAAGATATTCAGCAGCGGCTGGGATTAGCCGGTGGGCGCGTTAATATCGGCGTGGGCGGCAGCATTGCACGCACCGTCATGCCGCAGGTGATCAATCAGTTTCACCGCGAGTATCCGCTGGTGAAGGTGCGGATTGTTGAAGGTCAGCTGGTTTCGATGGTGCATGAGCTGCGCCAGGGTGAGCTGGATTTCACTATCAATACCTACGATAAAAATCATCTCGATCAGGAGTTAGTTTTTGAACGGCTGATGGAGCGCGATTACCAGGTGGTGATGCGCAAAGGGCATCCGCTGGCGCATGCCCGCACGCTGGCCGAGCTGCAGCATTGCGACTGGACGATGCCGACACCGCAGGGGAGCTATTATCGGCTGCTGCACGATCTGTTCGGCGAGCGAGGTATGGCGCCTAACATCATCGTTACCTGCGAGACCTTTATGGCTTGCACCAGCCTGGTGGCGCGGAGCGATTTTGTCAGCATTATTTCGCGCGACGTGATTGAAGACCCCACGCACGGCGGCCAGCTAATTTCTCTCGAACTTGATGAACCGCTGCCGAAAGCCACGTTCTATTTAATTCAACGCAAAGACACCGCGCTGACGCCGATGAGCGCCTATATGGCGCAACTGTTCCGTCGCTATTGTCAGCAAAGGTAAGAGTGCGGCCCGGCTCGCAACGGTATAAATAATGCACACTACACTTGCAACTGGCGTTCCCTTTTTGGAGTACAGACCATGCAAGTTACCCCGTATGTGTTCTACAGCGGCCGCTGTGAAGAGGCGATTGCTTTCTATCTTGCTGCCACCGACGGCGAGCTACTGTTTAAGATGACCTATGGCGACATGCCGGATGAGACGCCGGTGGAAGATGAAGGTTGCCTCTCGGGTGTGCACTTTTCGCCGGAGCAGATCATGCATGCCCATCTGCGCATCGGGCAGGGCGAAATTATGCTAAGTGACGGCGCGCCACAGGCGGCGTATGGCGGTTTTGCTGTGAGTTTATCGACGCCGGATGAAGCGCAAGGGAAGCGTTGGTTTGATGCGTTGTCGGCGGGCGGTGAAGTGACAAAAAGCTGGGCACCCACGTTCTGGGCCAATGGCTTTGGCATGCTAACCGATAAGTTCGGCGTGCCGTGGATGGTGAATGCGTATAAACCGCAGAGTTAAGAGGGTACGATTTGCGACAAGGTGCGCGTAAATGCATTGGCTTTCTTCACCGACCTTAAAACGGTGCGCATAAATGCGCACCCTACATTGTAGGGTCGCCATTAATGGCGACCGTTTAACCAACCGCACCCTCTAATGGCGACCGTTTAACCAATCGCACACTCTCATGGCGACCGTTTAACCAACCGCATCCTCTAATAGCGACCGTTTTACTCGATTAGAAGTTGTAACCCACCACCAGGTAGTAACCCCAGCCGGTTGATTTCACTTCAAATGGACCTTTGCCGAAGTTCAGCTCCTGGCCGTCAGCCCATTGGCCGCCGTTGTGGAAGTAACGCGCCACGGTGGAAACATGCCAGTGATCATAGTTCAGCGACAGTATGTGGCTGGACGCAATCGAGTTGCTGGTGCGTGAACGATCTGACTTGTCACGCAGATCCGAACCCCAGTCGAAGTTGGTGAAGCCGATGTAGCTCAGCTTGCCGCCCCACAGGTCGGTAATCGGTACAAAGTATTTCACCTTGAAGCGATAACCATCCCAGCTGTTCTCGTTCGCCGCACCGTAGTTTTCCCACTGGTATTTAGCGTAAACGTTCAGCGACAGGCCGATATCGCTGTGCGTATCGATGTCGGTGCCAAGACCCATGTACCAGGTGTTCTGACGGTTATCGCTGTTGCGACCCATGTCATAGATGTAGTTGTTGGCGAAATACCACTCTTTAAACGGACCAAAAGAGAGATCGGTGCCGGTCAGCTTATCGATAGAGAAACGTGGCTCAATTTCCATGAACATCGGCGAACCGTGGTCGAACACGCCGTTAGCGTTGCTGTTGCCCACGCCGAAGAAGTTGGTGAGATCGAGGTAGCCGTAGAAATCGAACCAATCCTTTTTGGCAAAGGCTTCATATTCGAGGTACACGTCGTTATTGAACTGAGGTCCAAAACGGGTGTGGTAACTGCCCACCACGTTAACGCTCTGATGCCACCAATCAGAAACGTATTGCGGATCGCTTTCTGCCGCTTGTGCTGTACCAGTTAAGCCACTGGCCAATAAAGCGCCTGCTATCAACGATTTATATTTCATTATTTTACCACATGCTTGTGATCGCCGGGCTGACGCCGCGATCGGGTGAAATCGATCCCAGGGATGGGCAGTGTGTTGTCGTATCCGGTCTGCAGCGCCAGATTTTCAAGTTTGCGTAATGTGCCTGTAACAGAGGCATAGAAAATAGATTTTGGTCACGTTTGTCAAAAAGTGTTGCAGTTTGATTCACTGGAAATGTGATCGTTATCACATAAATGTCGTGTGGCGAACGGAACCCCGCAACCGTTTACGTGTCGCGTACAGCTGGAAACGTGTTAGATGTGGGAAAAGGATGTAGCGGCGCGATTTATCGCGCGCCCTTTTGATGAGCACCGTTTCGCTGCAATAAGGCGCAATAAATTGCGCCGCAACGGCACGGTGTGAGTTATGGCAAGGTCACGCGCACCTGCAGGCCAGCAATCTGACCTTGTGGATCATGGCGGTTCGACAGCGCAACCTGCATCTGATGTTTCTGCGCCACGCTGCGCACTATCGACAACCCTAAACCGCTGCCTTGCGCCTGAACATCCGGCGAACGAGTAAAGCGGTCGAAGGCGCGCTCAATAAAGGATTCTGCCATGCCGGGCCCGTTATCCACGATATCCACCACGGTATGATTGCCGACGCGATGCAGCAGCACATCCACCAGACTGCCTTCCGGTGTATGCAGCATCGCATTGCCGATAAGGTTATCGAACAGGCTGCGCAGATCGGAGCGGCTGGCGTGCAGACGATAGTGCGTCGTGCCGTTGAAACCGATATCAATACCGCGCTTATCCGCCACCACCATCAGCTGCTCAATGCTCTCTTTCAGCAGATCGTCCAGCTCGATGCTTTCCACCGTGGCGACCACCGATTGATCTTCCTGACGTGAGATATTCAGTAGCTGCGTCACCAGATGGCGCGTACGCGTAACGCCCGCTTCCAGCTGATCGAACTGGCGGCTGGCTTCACCGGGTTGAATATGTTGCCGCAGGTTCTCCAGCTGCAAGGTTACTGCGGTGACCGGCGTGCGCAGTTCGTGCGCCGCATCCTCAAGGAACTGACGCTGTGATGACCAGGCCGCGCGCAGTTTATCCAGCAAAGCGTTGTAAGCCGCCACCAGCGGCAGCACTTCATCCGGCAAGCCATCGGGAGAAACCGTATGCGGATGCAGTGTTTCCTGCGCAGCGATATGACGTGAAGCCACGCGTAAATCGCGCGTAATGGCACGCACCACCAGCCATATGACCAGCAGTGAGAGCGGCATCATGAGCATCAACGGAATGATGGCCGACAGCGCCCGTTTTAGCATCAGGCTTTTCATGTAGCCGATGTTGTGCAGGACCTGAATATTCCCGATCTCACTGCCCAGCTCGCCGGGACGCGTGTATACGCGCCATTCGCAGTCATCTCCGCAGTCACCGACCTTGAGATCGTGCCAGCCTTTTTTCATTTGCAGCGGCGCGTGTAAATCAGGCCACGAGCTGGCGCGCAGTTTATTATTGGTATCCCATAACTGGACAATGTAGGTGCTTTTTAATTTTTCGGCATGCATCACCATCGGCATCAGGGCGGGCATACGCTGGCTGGTGGCCCACGCATCGGCAATCTTAGCGAGCTGGTCGTCCTTCATGGTGCCCATCATATCGCCGTAGCAATGATAGAAATACCAGGTTACACCGCCAATCATGGCCAGATGCAGAATCACCAGCGTGGTGAGCAGTTTGTTACGCAGTGAGCGCATAAAGGTGAAAGGTTTCATATTGCCGGAACCCGCCAGCCGAGCCCGCGTACGTTGCGAATCACTTCGTTATCCAGTTTACGGCGCATACCGTGAATCAGCACATCAACCGCGTTGCTGCTGACTTCTTCGCCCCAGCCGTAAATGCGGTTTTCTAACTGTTCACGTGAAAGAATGGCGCCCGGTCGCTCCAGCAAGGCGTAGAGCAGGGCATATTCGCGCGCGGTAAGCTGCTCGCGTTGGCCTTTGTACAAGACTTCACGCGTCATGATGTCGATCTGCACATCGCCGCTGCCCAACAGGGAATCCGCCGCACCGTGGCGACGTCGGGTTATAGCTCGCATGCGTGCCAGTACCTCTTGCAGATCAAAGGGTTTCAGCAAATAGTCATCCGCGCCGCTGTCCAATCCCTGAATACGTTGCTGCACGGTATCGCGGGCGGTGAGCACCAGCACCGGCGTCATGTCGCCGCGCGTGCGTGCGCGACGCAGCACCTGCAGGCCATCTTCACGCGGCAAGCCGAGATCCAGCAACACGCAGGTATAACCGCCTTCCGCCCAGGCATTACTGGCAAACACGCCATCACGTACCCAATCCACCGACCAACCCGCCGCTTCCAGCGCTTGCTGCAGGTTCGCGCCAATCATTTCGTCATCTTCTACCAGCAGCACACGCATGATGCCCTCCAACTTAACTGAACGCAGTTTAGCGCCAGATAATTAGCGCAGAATTACCCTCCGTCATACTTCAAGCTGCAGATGCGTTGGCTGCGTGTGTTCACCCCAGTCACTTACTTTTGTAAGCTCTTGGGGATTCTCACACTTGCCGCCTTTCCGCATCTTGAAGTATTTAGGAGGGCCGGATTTCTCGCCTTGCTAATTCTGCGCTAATTTTCCGCTAATTAAGGGATAAATTTAACGCGCTACAGTGGCTGCACTGGACAAATCGTTTAAGCAGGAGAATCCCATGAATCAGCGCGAGTTTATCCGTAGTTTGCTGGACTGGATAGAGAACAACTTAGGACACGATCTGCATCTGGATGAAGTAGCACGCCGCTCGGGATACTCCCGCTGGCATCTGCAACGTCTGTTTCGTCAACACACCGGTTTCTCACTGGCTGAGTACATTCGCCAGCGTCGGTTGACGGAATCCGCGCTGACGCTGATCAACAGCGATGAAGCGATTCTGCAGGTGGCGATGAGCTACGGCTTTGATACCCAGCAGGCTTATACCCGCACGTTTAAAAACTATTTTCTCGTCACGCCAGGCCAATTGCGCCGCCAGCGTCGCGTTGAACCGGATCGTCTGCTATTCCCGCTGGCGATGGCGAGTTGAGATAGGGGCACCGATATTCCCTTGGGTGCGTTTCGTAGCGGCGCAATTTATGGCGCAATATCTGGATGGGCAAGCTGCCGCCATTGATACGCGCGATAAATCGCGCCGCTACGGAATGTGCGATGATGGATTATTGCAGGCTTAGCTTTTAATCTACGGTTCTCACTCATCCAGCCCGTCAGAGAACATGGACAACCGCGACAATCTCTCCGCCATGATGCTGTTTGCACGCGTGGTGGAACGGCAAAGCTTTAGCGAAGCCGCACGCACCCTGGGCGTCTCCAAATCGCACGTCAGCCGTGAAGTGGCCCGGCTAGAAGTGCGACTCGGCATCAAGCTGCTGCAACGCACCACGCGCAAAGTGGTGTTGACCGAGCTCGGCCAGGCTTACTATCCCTTCTGTGTGCGTATGCTGGAAGAGATGCATCGCGCCGATGCCTTCGTACAGCAGGTGCATCAGCTTCCGGCCGGTAATGTGCGCTTGCAGGCACCGATCACCTACGGCTGTCAGTGCGTGGTGCCAACGCTCAATGACTTTATCCGCCGCCATATTCACATCAACGTCGATCTCGAACTCACCACCCGCGATGACCCGCAACCCAGCGCCGATGTGGCGATTGTCATCCGTGCGCGTGCGCCTGATGCGGCCAATTATCGTGAACTCGCCAGCATTGATTGGGGCTTGTACGCCACGCCCGATTATCTGACGGCACATGCGCCGATTGATCACCCTAACCGTCTGACGCGCCACGATTTGTTGCTGTTTCACGGTCCGGCGCACACGGCGGCGCTGCCGTTTCGTCGTGATAAACAGCGGCTGGCGCTGGATGTGCACAGCCGCTTCCGCGCTAACAACAGCATGGCGCTGCTGAATGCCGCGCTGGCCGGTACCGGCATCGCGTATCTGCCCGCTTATATGACGCAAGACGCCTTAGCGCGCGGCGAAATCCAGCAGGTGTTGCCGGAATGGCAAATGGACCGTCTGCACAGCTATCTGTTGCTAAAAGAGCAGCCACAGCCCTCATCGCCGGTGACCTTGCTGTGTGATGCGCTGATCAACGCGCTCAGCACGACGTGATTGTTGTTATCTGGCAACAATAATGCGCCGCCTGACAATTATCCGCGCAAGGCTGTTTTCTCCAAAGAGTCACTGTTAGCCTGCTAAAAAAGCAAAAACAGGGATTTCACCATGCAGCAACCCTCCATCGCGTTAGCGCCCGAACAGCAACACTGGAAGCGAAATTTATTTGTTTGCGTGCTGGGATCGTTCAGCACCATTGTGGCGATGACGCTACTGTTGCCGTTTCTGCCGCTCTACGTGCAGCAGCTTGGCGTGCAGGAACCGGCGGCGATTGCGCGCTGGTCAGGCGCGGCCTACGGCGCCACCTTCCTTAGCGCCGCCCTGACCGCGCCGCTGTGGGGTAAGCTGGCCGATCGTTATGGCCGCAAACTGATGTTGATCCGCGCCAGCCTCGGCATGGCGATTGCGATGTCGCTGATTGGTATGGCCACCGCGCCGTGGCAACTGGTGGCGCTGCGCTTGCTGGCGGGTTTACTTGGCGGTTACGCGTCGGGATCAACCATTCTGGTGGCGGCGCAAACGCCAAAAGAGCAAACCGGCTGGGCGCTGGGTGTGCTGTCGTCCGGCATTATGGCGGGCAACGTGGTGGGGCCGCTGCTGGGCGGCGTGTTGCCACCGCTGATTGGCATTCGTCATACGTTCTGGCTGACCGGCGCGGTGATTTTTCTCGCGTTTCTGGCGACCACCTTTTTGCTGAAAGAGGTGCCGCGTCCCTCCGGCAGGAAAACCCCGCAAAGCGCCGCAGATGATGCGCAGTCGATGAATTTGCCGGTAGTGCGCCTGATGTGGCTGTCGGGCATGCTGCTGATTTTCGCCAACATGTCGATTGAACCGATTATCACGCTGTATATCGGCCAGTTTGTCAGTGGTGATCACGCGGTGACGGTCACTGCCGGATTGGTGATGGCAGCCGCTGCGCTTGGCAGCATTATCTCCGCGCCGCGTTTAGGACGGCTGGCCGACCGCGTCGGGCATGGCCGAGTGCTGGTGTATGGACTGATTGCCTGCGCGCTGCTGCTGATCCCGCAGGCATTTATTAGTGAAGCATGGCAATTGGTGGTATTACGCTTTTTGATGGGAATGGCGCTGGGTGGCCTGATGCCGTGCGTGACGGCGCTGATTCGTCACAGCGTGCCGCAATCGCAGGTGGGTAAAATGCTCGGTTATTCCACCTCGGCGCAGTATGTCGGCCAGGTTTCGGGTCCGCTGTTCGGCGGTTTTATTGGCGGCGCATTTGGCATGCGTCCGGTGTTTCTGGCGACTTGCGTGATTATGGCGCTGTGCGCGCTGTTAAACGCGCGGGTGCTGCGAAAGCGTTAACCGTACGACATGATGACCACTCGGGCCCGTGGGATCGCCCTTCATGGCGACCGTTATGATGGGCACACCGCAAGTTTGTGCGGTTTTTGCACAGGTCACCATAAATGGCGACCCTACAAAAAAAGGCGGACTTCACAGTCCGCCTTTCTCATTACATCAACGCGAAAACTTACTTCGCGTCTGGCAGTGCATAAGCAATCACATAATCACCCAGCTTGGTACCAAACGAACCGTGACCACCTGCCGCGATAACAACATACTGCTTGCCATCCACTTCATAGGTCATCGGCGTTGCCTGGCCGCCTGCTGGCAGACGTGCCTGCCACAGCATTTCACCGGTGTTGGTGTCGAATGCACGCAGATAGTTATCTGCGGTAGCACCAATGAAGAACACGTTACCCGCGGTGGTGATTGGGCCGCCCAGCATTGGCATACCCATTTTGAACGGCAGTGGCACTGGTGCGCTATCACGCACCGTACCAATGCGTTTTTTCCACACGGTTTCGTTGGTCTTCAGATCAACCGCTGAGACATAGCCCCACGCCGGTTGTTTACATGGCAGACCAAACGGTGACAGGAACGGATTCAGCTCCACGCCGTACGGTACGCCGTACTGCGGTTGGATGCCGGTTTCGGTACCTGAACCGCCTTTGTCATCAGCCGGTGGCTCGATCGGGTTGCCCGGACCGCGCGGAATCAGCTTCGACACAAACGGCAGCGCCATTGGGTTAGCAATCGCAATCTGACGATGTGGATCCACCGCGATACCGCCCCATTCGAACATGCCGAGGTTGCCTGGGAACACCAGCGTGCCTTGCTCAGACGGTGGCGTGAACGGACCTTCATAGCGCAGACGCTTGAAGATCACGCGGCACACCAGTTGGTCATACATCGTCGCGCCCCACATGTCCTTGTCCGACAAATTATTTTTCGGACGGAAGGTCAGTTCGGAGTACGGCTGAGTAGGTGAAACGTGGTCACCTTTAGCAGCACCCTGTGGCACCTGGGTTTCAGGCGCAGGGACAACCGGCTCGCCGGTACGACGATCCAGCACAAAGATGTTACCGGTTTTCGCCGGTGCATAAATCACCGGTACGGTTTTACCCTCTTTGTCAGTGATATCAGCCAGCGTCGGCTGCGACGGCAAGTCCATATCCCACAGGTCGTGATGCACGGTCTGATATGACCACACCAGCTTACCGGTGGTGGCGTTCAGAGCCAGCACACTACTCGCATAACGCTCTTGCTCTGGCGTGCGGTTGCCGCCCCAGATATCCGGCGTCGAGACACCCATTGGCAGATAAACGATATCCAGTTTCGGATCGTATACCGCCGGCGCCCACGAGTTCGGTGAGTTCATGGTGAAGGTGTGTTCATCGGCCGGAATCGCGTTAGGATCTTTAGCGCCCGGATCGAATACCCACAGCAGTTTACCGGTGTTCACATCGAAGCCACGGATGGCGCCAGACGGTTCACGGGTTGAGTAGTTATCGGTGACCGCACCCGCTACCACGATGGTGGTATCGGTGATAACCGGCGGCGATGTCGGCTCGTACTGACCTGGAGTTAATACAGGCTGCTTGTGCTGCAGATCCAGTTCACCGTTATTGCCAAAGGCGGCACAACGTTCACCGGTTTCTGCATCCAGCGCGAACATGCGGCCATCATTTACCGGCAGGTAAATACGGCGTGAGCACAGCGCAGGTTGGGTGTTTGCCGCATCGGCAGCAGCTGGCACTTCGTGGTAAGAAACACCACGGCAGGTGACGTGCTGGAAGGTTGGATTCGGCTTCAGGCCCGGATCAAATTTCCACTTCTGCTTACCGGTTTTTGCATCCAGCGCAAACAGAATCTGGTGCGGTGAGCAGAGATAAAGGGTGTCGCGGATTTTGATTGGCGTCACTTCATCCGTGATTTCACCCGGATCGTTCGGTGTCTTCATATCGCCGGTCTGGAACTGCCAGGCAACCTGCAGCTCTTTAACGTTACCGGTGTTGATCTGTTTCAGCGGCGAGAAGCGGGTGCCTTGCTGATCACGCGCATACGCGGGCCAGTCAGCATCATCGATGTTGCTGAGCGGCTGCGCCTGCGGAGCATTGGATGCTGCCGCTGGAATTTCACCGTTCAGCTCTTGTGGATCGTTGAACACTGCCCATGCCAGCACCAGCGCACTGGCAACCAGCGCCACCGCCAGCAGGCCAAGCGCGCCTTTGCTGGCATTATTCAGACCGCGATAGACAAACGGCAGAATCAGCCAGACGCCGAAGATCACCAGCACATCGGTACGCGGTGCCAGCGCCCAGAAGTCGAAGCCGACTTCCCACACGCCCCACACCAGCGTTGCCAACAGCAGCAATGCATACAGCAGTAACGCTGAGCCGCTACGGCGCCACAGCAGAATAGCGGTGATCAACATGACCACACCGCCAATAACGTAGTACCAGGAACCACCAATGGCGGCTAACCAAACGCCACCAACCAGCATAAACGCGCCCGTCAGCAGTGCAAAAAGCACTGTGAGAAAACGGATTACGCCAAAAGATGAGGAAGCTTTCCCCATAATATTGACCTCTTTCTTTGCCATTAAAAACTAAAAAGGAAACAACGCGTTGGGTTGCTTCCCGACATAGAGTACGAAATAACGAAAACGGTTCGAACGACGCTTTCCGTGCGGCGAGTTGATCCCTTTGCGTTAAATTTTATCTTAAAAACGTTAAAGGGTTTGATATTTTTAGTGCTTTGCACTCGTTGAGGGGAAGTAGTGCGACATTTTATGAGGGAATAAAGGCGTTATGTCCGGTTACATCGGGCCATAACACCTTAGAACAATACTTTGTGTAAACGTTTACCCTTCAAGCAGCGAGCTGTGGGTACGTTGTTCTTGCCAGCCGCTTAAATTAAGTTCCGCATAGTGAGCAGCGGGCAGTGTTAACTGCGGCGTGCGTAATATTACTTCTGCTTCTCTTTCCCGACAGGACTCGAGTAGAAATGGGAAGCTGAACTTGAGGTAATTATCGTTAAAAAATTCCTCGGTCAGCACTAATCCTTTTAAAGGAAAAGCCGCGATATTCTTCCAACAGGTGCCGGGCGGTGCCAAATCATAAAGCCAGAAAGAGAAATGCTCAGCCGCCTGGCGTAACGCACTATCTTCCTGAACTAAATCGGCATAATTGATCGCCAGATGCACATTATCATTTTGCAAGCTGGAATAATTTTCCGGTGCCTGTAAAAAGCGCTGCAGATTATTTCCTGTAAACGGGATGATTATTAATTCAGGTGAATTCGGCAACTGATTATGCAGCGAAATTATGTTGCGTTCATTAAGTAATGCCTTGTTGTCCTGTTCAACATGCATAAAGGGCGCTGAATAACACACACCGGTTAGCGCGCCGTCGAAACGTCGGATGCGCTCAGTAACATAAGGATTATAAGAACTGTTTTCCATTTATCTCTGTGAATAAATTAATTGGCTGGAACGTCTTAACTATTATAAGGACGGCGAGATTAATGAAATCTTGACGCAGCCAATATAAACAGATTTGCTTAGGGATTTCACCTTTTTTAACTCTGTCTGCTAGATAAATATTAGGCGTTTAAATATTGTTAATTTAGATTTTACTGGAACATTAGGAATTATTTGGATATTTGCAGTTGAAAACCATCAGCCTGCTAATATTAAGAGCGCAATACTTAGCTAAAATTTAGATAAGCTTCTGTTTTTAAACAGCACTGCTAGCCATTGTCTGGCTCATCAAGATGTCGCACTCTGTGGCCTGTAAAAAATAAAGCGGAAGCCATTAGATGGCTTTTCACCAGGTTGGTGCAACGACGCCAACTGAAGTCATTATTTTAGGATGGGATAAACTATGGGTTCACCAGTATCCGCAGCTGAGGATTCGTTGCTGCGGCACAGGTCGTTTGTCGCCTTTTGGCTGGCACGCACTTGTTCATCGTTTGGTTTTCAAATGTTCTCGGTCGCGGTCAGCTGGCAAATCTATGCTTTGACCCACAGTGCATTGGCGCTGGGCATGATCGGTCTCATGCAATTTCTTCCTTCTGTATTGCTCGCGCTACCCGCCGGGCATCTGGCGGATCAACTCGACCGGCGCCGCATCGTGTTACTCGGACAATTCATTGAGTGGCTGGCGCTGCTTGGGCTCGTTGCGCTCACGCTGATGAACTGGGCGGGCAAGATTGAGATTTGGGGATTGGTATTCCTGATCTCCGTGGCGAAGGCGCTCGAGTGGCCAGCGATTACCTCCATGTTGCCAGCACTGGTGCCGCCACCGATTCTGGCGCGCGCCATGGCCGCCAGTTCGGTGGGCGGACAGGCGGCAGTCATTATCGGCCCTACGCTTGGCGGCTTCCTTTATGTCGCCGGTCCGCATGTGGTGTATGGCGTCTCGGCGCTGTTTTATCTGTTCTCAATCGTGCTGGTGAGCCGACTGCGCTATGAGCGTCCGCCGCAGGCGCGCTTGCCGATGAATCTGCCTAACCTGTTTGCTGGCGTACGCTTTATCCGTGACCGCAAAGATGTGCTTGGCGTGATTTCACTCGATCTGTTTGCAGTGCTGCTCGGCGGTGCGACCGCGCTGTTGCCGATCTTCGCGCAAGATATTCTGCATACCGGACCGTGGGGATTGGGCATTCTGCGCGGTGCGCCATCAGTCGGTGCATTACTGGTCGGCGTGTGGCTCAGCCGTCACAAGCTGGAAAAGCATGTTGGCATGATCATGTTTGGTTCGGTGGCGGGTTTTGGCGTGGCGACGCTGGTATTCGCGCTCTCCACGCAGCTGTGGCTATCGGTAGTGGCGCTGGCTGCGCTGGGTGGCTTCGATATGGTGAGCATGGTGATTCGTGGTGCGCTGGTGCAGTTGGATACGCCGGATGACATGCGCGGCCGCGTTAATGCGGTCAACGCCATCTTCATTAATACTTCGAATCAGCTCGGCGAGTTTGAGTCAGGTTTGCTGGCGGCGTGGATGGGCGCTGTGCCTGCGGCGGTGATTGGTGGTATTGGCACATTGGTGGTGGTTGGCGTATGGATGACGATTTTCCCGCACCTGCGCAAACGGCAGAAGCTGGAAAACGAAACGGTGGTTTGAGGTATTTTCGTGCAGTCTGTAAAACGGTGCGCATAAATGCGCAACCTACGTTGTAGGGTCGCCATTTATGGCGACCGTCATGATGGCCGCACCCTATATGGCGACCGTCATGATGGCCGCTTGATCTACTACGCTGTCGCTCTTTTCCCCAGGCTGGCGTCAAAGTTTTTCCAGCTATCGGTCATATCCACCACGGTTCTCGATTTTCGCGCTTCATCGATTTTAATCGCGGTGAGTCCTGCTTCCAGTGCATCCACCACTGAAACCTTCAGCGGCGTTCCCTGTTTAATGTGTTTTACAATCTCTTCAGCCATCAACGCATCGGCACCGTAATGGCCGTCGTAGGCGTTGCCGTCATAGGCGGTATCCACTTCGCGATCACCGGTGCGGGCGTTGTGTACGCGGAAGTAGTTCCGCACAAAGTCACCTTCGGCCATGCCATCGGTGCCCATTACGCAGAAGCGGCGAAACTCGTCCGGCACGTTAAGGTTGGCGTGGAAGGCGAGGGTGGCGCCACCGGCATACTCAATCAGCGCGGTTTGGTAATCGACGATATCCGCATCGCCATCAAACACCGCATCGGTACTTGACCAGCCGCTCGGTTTAACGTGATACACCTCAGACTGCGGCGTTACCGCACCTTTAGGCGCGTGCTGCGGCGTAAAGTTTTTGCGTCCGCCGAAGCTGGCAACCCGCACTGGACGCTGGCCCACCAGACCTTGATAGAGGTCGATATCGTGACAGCACTTTTCCAATATATACGGGCCGGCGTACTTCTCCAGACGACGCCAGTCGCGCTGGAAGAACGCACCGTGATAAGGCTTGATGTGTTCGGTGGCTTCAATCGAGGTGATTTCGCCGAGGCGGTTTTCATCGCGCGCGGTAAGCAGATCGCGATAGAGCGGCGAGTAACGCAGCACCAGACCGACCAAAATGCGCTCGTGACCATATTGCTGCACCAGGCGTGCCATCGCCATGGTCTGTTCTTCGTTGATCACCACCGGCTTCTCGGTGAACACGGTGTAGCCTGCGGCTAAACCCTGACGAATGTGCTCAAGGTGCATAAAGTTCGGCGAACCCACCAGCAGCAGGTCAAAGCCGCCGTGCTGTAGCAGCGCATCCACGCTGTCAAACGCGGTGCCCGCATCGATGCCAAAGCTGTGCAGATTGGGTAACCCCGCCGGAGCCGGATCGATATAACCCACCACGGAAAAATCTGTGTCGGCTTTGTTGAACTCTTTCACCACGTGGGAAAGACGAAAGCCCAGACCAATAATGCCCACTTTCATGTTGTACCCCTGAAGCCCGTTGCCTGTTAGCCGCCCGACCTGTCAGGCTGCTGATAATCTGACCGCTAACTTATTACGACAGAAAAACTAATGTCAATCCGTGTGGCGGATCTCAATTGGTGAAAAATTGTTATTCATTTGATTTTTATCTAATTTAATTAACTATACGGATTGCCTATTTATTTGTTATTGCGATTTAAGTTTTTTTCCCCTATCTTTCGCACATCTATAGGCGTCATACCGTTTCGGGCTGGCAGGAGGAAGCGCGTGCAATCACTAATGCTGGGTATTGATGGCGGTGGTACGCACTGTCGTGGACGCCTGACCGACAGCGCCGGACACTTGCTGGCGGAAGCCAAAGGCGGTCCTGCCAACGTTTGGTCGCAGTTTGATGCCGCCATCGTGGCCATCGAGCAAGTCATCGACGATCTGTTTAGGCAAGCGAATTTACCCGCTGAAGCGCGCAATCGCACCGTGATTGTCGCCGGTCTGGCGGGCGCGAACGTCGCCTCGGTGCAAACCCGTCTCGCCCGCTGGCAGCCACGCTGTCAGGCGCGCTTTCTGTTTACCGATGTCGAAATCGCCTGTGCCGGTGCGCACGCGGGTGCGCCGGGTGCGGTCTTTATTATCGGCACCGGCAGCCAGGGCGCGGCGTGGGATGGCGCACACTTCACACTGCTCGGCGGCTGGGGCTTTGCCCTGTCAGATGCCGGTTCGGGTGCGATTCTCGGCCAACGCGCGCTGCGGCTGGCGCTGCTAGCGCACGAAGACATTGTGCCTGCCTCGGCGCTAACGCAACGCATCATGGCAAACTATCAACACAGCCCGGAACAGCTGCTGATCTGGTCGAAGCAAGCGACGCCTGCCGATTGGGGCCGCGTGGTGCCTGAGGTCTTTGCAGCTGCACAGCAAGGCGATGCACACGGCATCGCGCTGGTACAACAATCTGCAGCGGATATCGTGCAGATGGTGCAGCCGCTGCTGGCACGCAGTCACGGCAAACTGGCCTTGATGGGCGGATTAGCCGAGCCCATTCAGGCGTGGTTGCCGGCGGATATCGCTGCGCTGCTGGTGCCGCCGCAGGGCGATGCGCTAAGCGGTGCGATTCGCCTGGCCACGCAATTCAGCCTGACACTTCCCGCATAACTTCAAATAAAGAGGCTCATGAGCGCTCCCAACGTAACCGCGCGCATTCTGCGGCTGATTGTCGAAAATGCGCCTATTAGTCAATCCGATCTCAAAGTGCGCAGCGGCCTAAGCATGTCGACGGTGTCGCAAGCCACCAATCGTCTGCTGACCGGCGGCATCGTGCAGGAATTGGGTCTGCGTCGCGTATCGATGGGGCGGCCCAAGACGCTGCTCGGCCTCAATCCGGATCACGCCAGCGTGGTGGGTATTCAGCTCAACGCCGAGCGCAATTTGATGGTGCTGACCGATCTCAGCGGCAATATTATCGGTGAGCAACAGATTCCTTCCGGCGCGATGACGCCCAAACAGCTCGGTGATGCGCTGGCAAAGTTCCTGCGCGGCGTTGAGGGCAAAAAGGTGGGAGCCATTGGCCTGGCGCTATCCGGTTTAGTGGATGCCAGCAACGGCGTTTGCGTGCTGTCGCGCGCGCTGGGCTGGGATAACGTACCGATTGCCCGTCTGCTGGAGGATCGTTTCTCGCTGCCGGTATTTATCGAAAATGATGCTAACGCGTTGGCGATGGCGGCGCTGGTATTTGGTCAGCTCGGTCACGCGCAGTCGGCGGTGATCGCTACGTTTGGTAAAGGCATCGGCGCGGGAATTCTGCTGGATCGCCAACTCTATCGCGGTCGTCACGGTAAAGCCGGTGAGATCGGCGTTTCGCTGCTGGGCGATGGTTCAGAGCGTTTGCTCGAAGATGTAGCGTCGTCACAGGCGATTCTGCAACGCGTGGCGGCCACCACAAAAGATGAGGTGCCGCAAACGCTGCGCGATTTGGATGTGCGTCCCACGCCGGACGTGCTGAGCGCGCTGGCCGAGGCCGGGCAGCATTTGGGCATGTCGCTGGCGAATCTGTCGGTGGCTTACGATCCGGACGTGGTGTATCTGGCGATGGAGCCACAAATGGCCTCGCGCATTCTGCTCGATCACATCACCCAGAGTTTCCAGACCTACCGTTTGAAGCTGACGCCGCACATGACGCCGCTGCAATTTCTCACCGAGTCGAACCGCATGTGGGCGCAGGGCGCGGCTGGGTTTGCGGTGAATAAGTTGCTGGATTTGTTGGCAGCTAAGGCGGATGAAGATATTGCGTTGTAATCTTGTGCGCGTATTGGGAAGGTCGCCATTTATGGCGTAATGCCGCACACTTAAGCAAATAATTGCCTTGTTAAGCAGGTGCGCATGAATGCGCACCTTACGAAAGCCCAGCTCTGTAAACGTAGGGTCGCCATTTACGGCGACCGTAAAAATGAACGCACCGCAGCCATCACCGCAGCCGCAAACCCTGCTCATCAAACAACAAGCAGTTCTCAGCACGCAGCTGGTAATTCAGTCTCTCGCCAATCGCATGCTCCGCCACGTTACGTTCCTCAATCACCAGCAGTTTCTCTTCACCGATGTCGAGATAGAGATAGTTGGTGTGCCCTAGCATCTCACTAAACGACAACTCGCCGCTGAAACTCAGTGCATCATCGTTGCTGCTCACCGGCTGGAAATGCTCCGGGCGCACGCCCAGCGTGATTTTTTGCCCTTCGCGGCACGGCGCGGCGATCGGCAGCGTGAGCTGATGGATGCCCAGCGCCGGCACACGCAGCTGCACCGCACCCGGCGTGATTGCGGCCACTTCGGCGTTGAGGAAATTCATCTTCGGCGAGCCAATAAATCCGGCGACAAACAGGTTGTCGGGATCGCGATACAGCGCCATCGGCGCGCCAACTTGCTCAATGCGGCCCTGACGCAGCACCACGATGCGGTCCGCCAGCGTCATCGCCTCCAGCTGATCGTGCGTCACGTAGATCATGGTGTTGCCCAGCGAGGCATGCAGGCGGGCAATTTCAATGCGCATCTGCAAACGCAGTTCGGCATCAAGGTTCGACAGTGGCTCATCAAACAGGAAGATGCGCGGATGGCGGATAATCGCGCGGCCAATGGCTACGCGCTGACGCTGCCCGCCTGACAGTGCGCGCGGTAAGCGGTCAAGGAATTCAGTCAGATGCAGGCGCGCGGCCGTCTGTTTTATCGCCTGTTCAATCTCGGCCTTGGGGCGCTTCATCACTTCCAGCGGATAGGCCAGATTGCCGCGCACCGTCATATTCGGGTAGAGCGCATACGACTGAAACACCATGGCGATGCCGCGCTCGGTGGCGTGTTGATCGGTCATGTCGGCGCCTTCAATCAGCAACTTACCGTCACTGATCTCCTCCAGTCCGGCAATCATACGCAACAGCGTGGATTTCCCGCAGCCGGATGGCCCCACAAACACCACGAATTCGCCGCTGTTAATGGTGAGATCGATGCCGTGAATGACGTTTACATTCTCGTAGGACTTCTTAACGTTTTGCAGATGCAGGCTGGTCATGCGGTGCCTCGAATCAGAGAAGTTGGCCCATATAAATGGCGTTGCTACGCATAATCGGCGTGAAGCCGAGGCGCTGATAGAAACCGCATACCTGCTCGTTTTGCAGGCTGACGCCGAGGTAAACGCCCGGCACGCCGGCCGCACGCAGATCGTGCAGCAACTGTGCGATCAGCTTGCGGCCCCAGCCACCTTGCTGTGCGGTGGGCAGCAGATTGATATGCAGATGTGCAGGCCACTGTGTCACCAGCTGTTCGGCGGCCGCATCGGGTTGATGAATGGCCTCCAGCACTTTGCTGTCGAGCGCAGCCCGCGGCGCGTAATCGCGATATTGCTGCTGCAGCTGTGGCCACCAATCGGTATTCAGCTGCGCTTCAAAGGCGCGCGTATCCGGCGCCGCGACCGCATAGCCGACGACGTCGCCGTGCTGCTCCAGCACATAAGCAAACTCGGGCGCAAAGCGCGCGTAGGGAATGACAAAGCGCAGGCCGGGCAGCGCGGGATCAGAGTAGAGCGCGCTGGCATCGGTCCCGGCATTGGCGGTCTCTAAACAGATGCGCGATAAGGCAGGGAAATCTGCCTCGCTGGCGCGACGAATAACACCTTCAGCCGTCATGGTGGAGCCTCTGTGGTCAGGAGATGAACAGATTTTACGGTAAAGAAAGCCGACTTAGTTTTCAAGGTGTAATAATTGCGCTGGCGCACAAAGCTGATGTGAACTATCACCACAAAGCATGACTGAGCGCCTCATCAACCCGCGCAGAATGCCCGCTGCTAAGGGCTGTTGACCGTCGAGCACCGCCAATGTCCTGATGCTATTCGCTGAGCTATAGGATTTTCATATGCTCTATCAGCAAGTTAAAGCACTTTATTCGCCTGGGTGATTTATACTGAAGGTCGCGCTTTAATCCCGGGGCTATCTGGTTTGCGGCGCTGTTCACAGCATCCTCTGCTACTCAGGGGGCTTTTCTTCTTACTCTTTGCACTGTATCACAGAGCAAAAATTCCGCAGTGACGATGTTTGACTTTCTTTTGTGCATAAAGTAAGTATGAATTATGTGCGTTGTTGCCGCTGAATCAACCTGCCAGGAATCGCAGGTGTTGAGATGAAGGGATGCCAGTCATCTGTTGGAGAAACCGAGCATGATGTGTGATTCAACCAATCGTTCTTCCCGTTTGCAAAGCTCACTGCGCACTGTGTCGCGTCTGGTCTCCGCCGGGATGTTGCTCGGTGCGACCATGGCAGCTGCGCAGGCCGTTACCCTGAATGAATGGGACATTTACAACTATCCGCAGCAGACCGAAGCCGTGGATGAAGCGGTAAAAGCTTTCCAGCAAAAGAATCCCGGTATTGTGATTCAGCGTTCGGTGCACTCCTTCGAAGACACACGCATTCCACTTAAACTGGCGTTGACTGCCGGTGATGGCCCGCAGATTGCCCAGGTGAATCAGGGTGGCGGCGATATGGGTTCGCTGGTGAAAGACAAACTGTTGTGGCCGCTGGATGATTACGCCAAAACCTACGGCTGGACCACGCGCTTCCCGGATTCGATCCTGAAACGTAACCGCTGGTCAGATAAACAAGATTTTGGCAGCGGCAAACTGTACGGCGTAGCCAGCCTCGGTGAGATGGTGGGGTTGTACTACAACAAAGCGCTGCTGGATAAAGCCGGTGTCGCGGTACCCAAGACTTTGCCGGAGCTGGAACAGGCGATGGAAAAACTCAAAGCTGCCGGTACGCCGCCCATGATGTTGGGCCTGCTTGACGGCAACATGGGCCAGCAGCTGCTGAGCACCTTGTGGGAAGCGCAGATTGAGAGCAGCGACCGTAAAAAACTCGACGATCTGATTTATGACGTGGGCGGCACGTTCAAAGACGACAAGCTGGTAAAAGCCGCCAACCTGATGAAAGGCTGGAACGATAAAGGCTACCTGTTCCCGGGCTTCCAGGGCATTGGTCACGACGATGCCGCCACCTTATTCCAGAATGGTCAGGCCGCATTCCTCGTGAGCGGAACCTGGTATCTCGGCCAGTTTAAAGACAACAAAGATCTGCATTTCGCCGCGATGCCAGCAGGCGAGGGTGTGCAGCATCCGCTGATGGTGGGCGGCACCGATCTGGCGTTCTCGATTACCAGCACTGCTAAAGACAAAGCGCAGCAAGATGCAGCAGCGAAATTTATTGATTACATCGTCTCAGATGAGATGGCCAACCGTTGGCTGAAAGTTGGCTTTCTGCCTGCCGGCACCAGCAAAAATGCACAGATTCCCGCTGACAATCCGCTATTAGCGGAAGCGTATCAGGTGTGGGTCGCGCTCAATGAGAACGATGGTCTCGGCCATTATCTCGACTGGGCCACGCCAACCATGAATGCCGAACTGAACCAGAACGTGCAGCTGTTATTGGCGGGACGTCAAACTGCCGATCAGATGGTGGCAAACTTCGATAACAACTATCAACGTTACCAGAAAACCCTCAAGCACTGATCACGTTCGGCCCGGTGTAAGTAGCCGGGCCGCGAACAGGCCCGCAAGCGAGTACGGTTATGCTGAATAAATCTGCCTGGCGCAATGCGCTTTATCTTCTGCCCGCAGTGCTGGTGTATGCGGTGTTTTTGCTGCTGCCGCTGTTGGCCTCGTTAGGGATCAGCTTTACCGAATGGGATGGTACCTCATGGCCGATTTTCATCGGCATTGGCAACTATCTGCGCATGTTCCAGGATCCGATATTCTGGGTGGCGCTCGGTAATAATGCCCTGCTAATGCTGTTCTACACGCTGTTTCCGATTGGCGTTGGGCTGCTGCTGTGCAGTTTCCTGTATGAGACGCGCAATAACAAAGAGCGCAGCGTGCTGCGTATCCTCTTCTTTCTGCCGTACATCATGCCGATGGCGGTGCTCGGCGTGGTATGGCGCTGGCTGTATAACCCGGCATTTGGTCCGATCGATCAGTTCCTGCGTGCCGTCGGTTTGCCGCAGCTGGCGCTGTCATGGCTGGGTGATTTTACCTGGGCGCTACCTGCCGTCGGCTTTGTCGCCACGTGGTACTTCTTCGGTTTCTGCTTAGTGCTGTTTATGGCGGGCTTGCAGCGCATGGATCCCTCGCTGCTGGAAGCGGCCGATTTAGATGGGTCATCACGCCGCCAGAAGTTTATGCGCATCACGCTGCCATCGCTGCGTCCCGAACTGCGTATCGCGCTGCTACTGACGGTGATCGCCAGCCTGAAAGCCTTCGATTTAGTCTACGTAATGACGCAAGGCGGACCGGGCACTTCCACCATGGTGACCAACATCTTTATGTATAAGCAGGGCTTTGACCTGCACTACTTCGGCTATGCTTCCGCCGTGGCGGTGTTCAGTATGATGATTGTGTTGATAATCAATGGATTAATTCATTTATGCTTACGGGAGCGTCACTGATGCGCGGCACGCCTTTTGCCCCACGCGCGCTGATCTGGATTGTGGCGCTGATGACCATTCTGCCATTTTTAATGGCGCTAATGACGTCGTTCAAAACCCAGATGGAGCTGTTTCAGGGCGTGTTCACTTTGCCCTCTTCGCTTAATTTTAAAAACTACGTCACCGCGTGGCAGCAGGGACATTTCAACGTCTACTTCATGAACTCGGTGCTGGTGGTGATTCCGGTGGTGATCTGCAGCGTCCTGCTCGGCATTCTGGCGGGATTCGGTTTTGCCTGGCTGAAGATCCCCGGCAAAACGATCGTTGCCGCGCTGCTGGGTCTTGGCATGGTGCTGCCGAGTGAAGCCTTTATTATTCCGCTCTATCACGAGCTGCGCTGGATGGGGCTCACCAACACCTATCTGGCGCTGATTCTGCCGCAAATCGCCTTATCGCTGCCGTTCACCACGCTGATGATCGCCACCGCGCTGCAGCAGGTGCCGCGCGAGCTGGTGGAAGCGGCGGTGATGGATGGTGCATCGCGCCGTAAAATTCTTTGGGGCTTGCTGGTGCCGGCGATTTGGCCGACGTTATCAACACTGGCGCTGTTGCTGTTTATCTGGACGTGGAACGAGTTCCTGATCCCGCTGATTTTGGTGAATAAAGATGAGTTGCGCACCTTGCCAATCGGCATGATGTTTTTCCAGAACAAAAACACCATCGATATTCCGGTGCTGATGGCGGGGGCGATGATTGTCATCTTGCCGCTGGTGGCGGTGTTCCTGGTGTTCCAGCGCAAATTTATCAGCGGTGTCACCGAAGGCGCGGTTAAGTAGTTGGTCGCCCATGATGCTGATCAACCGCACGTGCGTTCTGGGGTGTCGATCTTCATGTCGTAACTGATCTGCATTACGCCATGGATTGTCCATCAGCAAAAGGTTTGGTCGTGCGGCGCGTGCTGCAATAGCGCATCGCCGCTATTCAGGAGAACTGCATGCACGTTTCACTGGCTGATTTCTATCCCATCGCCGATGGCGAAACGCTCGATACTTACTGCTTCCAGCGCGCTTTAGATCATCTGGCGTCGCGCGGCGGCGGCACCTTATCAGTACCGCCTGGTCGCTATCATCTCGGCACGCTCACGCTGGGTTCCAACATCCATTTGCATCTTGAAGGGGGGGCCACGCTGCTCGCTAGCTCGCGCGTTGAGGATTATCAGCAGCAGCTGGCGCAGAGCCAGGCTGAGCTGTCGCAACATGTGCTGCTCTATGCCTGTGGTCAGCGCAATATTCGCATCAGTGGTAAAGGGGTAATTGATGGTAACGGCGAGGCCTGGTTTGCCGCTGAAAAGGATGAGCAAGGTTATCGCTTGCCGCGTCCTCTGCGTCCGCGCATCGTGGTGTTTGAGGATTGCGAGCAGGTGACGCTTGAAGATTTCACCATTATTCAGGCACCGATGTGGACGGTGCATCTGGTGAGTTGCCGCCATGTGCATGTCGATCATCTCACCATTGATAACAGCATGAGCATGCCGAACACCGATGCGCTGGATATCGATAGCTGCGAGGCGGTGTTCGTGAGTAACAGCTATCTCAGCGCTGCCGATGACGCCATCTGCATCAAAACCACCAATAAACCCGCGCATCTGCGGCGTGCCGCACGACAAATCATGATCAGCAACTGCCTGCTGCGTTCTTATAGCTGCGCGTTCAAAATGGGTACCGAAACCTTTGATGATATAGAAGATGTCACCGTTTCCGGCTGTACCATCTTTGATTCCAACCGCGCGATTGGCTTGCTATCACGTGATGGCGGCCAGTTCCGCCGTTTGCTGTTTAGCAATATCACGCTGGCCTGTCGCCACGCGCCGCCCTGCCATTGGGGCAAAGCCGATGCGCTGTTTGTCTCGGTGCGGGCGCGCGATCCGGCGATAGCGCCAGGTCGCATCGAACAGCTGCAGTTCAGCAACGTTAGCGGTGTGATGGAAGGGGCAATTAACCTGCATGCTGAGCAGCCAGGACAGATTCGTGATGTGATGCTGGCAAATGTGCAGTTGCGCCAGGTGGTCGCGGAAGAGGCAGAGCAGGGACATTACGATGTGCGCCCGCCGTGTAATCCGGAATCACCGACCGGTATGGGATTGGACAATGCGTATAAACTGGATAGCGCATCCGGCTTAGCCTATGGCGTTGCCGCGTATCCGCATGGCTTGCCGGGCGTGTTTGCTCGCGGGGTGGAGAATCTACAGCTGCATAACGTGGTGATCGCCCGTCCGCAACCGCTACCGCACGGCTGGCATGCGGAAACGGTGCAGATTTTGTAGGCTGCGCGAGAAGATCCAGGTCGCCATGAATGGCGACCCTACGCACAACGGTAGGGCTTTTGTAGGGTGCGCATTCATGCGCACCTGGGAATATCGGTCGTTATAAATGGCGACCCTACGCGCAACGGTAGGGCTTTTGTAGGGTGCGCATTCATGCGCACCTGGGAATATCGGTCGTTATAAATGGCGACGCTACAATGCCGCCGCGATCGCCGCGCCCAGCTCTTCGGTTGAAGCGCTGCCGCCGAGGTCGCGCGTCAAGCTGTTGCCCGCCGCCAGCGTGCGCTCGATGGCGTCCAGCACCGCTGCACCGGCTTCGGCATAACCCAGATGCTCCAGCATCATCGCGCCACACCAAATCTGGCCGATCGGATTAGCCACGCCTTTGCCGGCGATATCGGGTGCCGAACCGTGCACCGGCTCGAACAGGCTGGGGAATTTGCCTTCCGGGTTAATGTTGGCCGATGGCGCGATACCGATGGTGCCGGTACACGCCGGACCGAGATCCGACAGAATATCGCCAAACAGGTTGCTGGCGACCACCACATCGAACCAGTCCGGATGCAGCACGAAATTGGCGGTAAGAATATCGATATGATATTTATCGACTTTCACTTCGGGATAGCCTGGCGCCATGGCTTCCACGCGACTGTCCCAATACGGCATGGTAATGGCGATGCCGTTGGATTTGGTGGCGGAAGTAAGGTGTTTCTTCGGCCGCTTCTGCGCCAGTTCGTAGGCAAATTTCAGAATGCGATCAACGCCGACTCGCGTCATGACCGTTTCCTGAATCACCACTTCACGATCGGTGCCGGGGAACATGGTGCCGCCCACCGACGAATATTCGCCTTCGGTATTTTCACGTACCACGTAGAAATCGATATCGCCTGGCTGACGATTCGCCAGCGGCGCTTTCACGCCTGGCATCAGACGTACCGGGCGCAGGTTGACGTACTGATCAAACTCGCGACGGAACTGCAGCAGCGATCCCCAGAGCGACACATGATCCGGCACCACATCCGGCCATCCCACCGCGCCAAAGTAGATCGCATCAAACTGGCTTAACGTTGCGAACCAGTCGTCGGGCAGCATTTTGCCGTGCTGCTGCCAGTATTCGGCGCTGGCGAAATCAAACCATTGCCACTCCAGTGCAATATCAAATTTCTTTGCCGCTGCATCCATCACACGGATGCCTTCCGGCATCACTTCTTTGCCAATGCCATCGCCAGGGATGACGGCGATTTTATAGGTTTTGCCGCTCATAGGGTTCTCGCAGGTTGCTGTTGATGTTCTGGAAGCAGTATAACCATGCATCTGTAGGAAATAATTAGCCTGAGCGATAAGCCAATGTTGAATAAAAGTAGAGAATCGCGCACCTCATCCGACGATCTGGCCTTCTTCGTGCGCGTGGCGGCGCTGGACAGCTTAACCGCCGCCGCACGCGAACTCGGCTTATCGTTACCGGCGGTGAGTAAGCGCCTGAGTCAGCTTGAGCAGCGGTTGGGCGTGCAGTTGCTGAAGCGCACCACGCGGCGGCTAGAGCTGACGGCGGAGGGCAAACGTTATCTCGATGGCGCGCGTCCGTTGCTCGACCAGCTGGCGGAGCTGGAAGAAGCGGTTAGCAGCCAAACGTCGGTGCTGCGCGGCTCGCTCAACATCAACGCCTCTTTCGGCTTTGGTCGGCGTCATGTCGCACCGTGCGTGTCGCGCTTTGCCACGCTGCATCCCGAATTGGCCATCAGTTTGCAGCTCAGCAGTCAGCCGCTCAATTTTCTTGATGCGCGCGTGGACATTGATATCCGTATCGGTGAACCGCCGGATGCGCGGCTCATTGCACGCAAGCTGCGGACTAATCCGCGCGTGCTGTGCTGCTCGCCGGATTACGCCACGCGCCACGGCTTGCCGGACAATATCGCGGCGCTGGCGCAGCACAACTGTATTCTGTTAAGACAATTTGACGGTGACTTTGCGCTGTGGCGTTTAGGCGATGGCACGCAGCAGCTTACGCAAAAGGTACGCGGCAGTTTCATCACCAACGATGGTGAAGTGGCGATGCAAATGGCGTTGGATGGGCATGGCATTCTGCTGCGTTCATGGTGGGATGCACAGCACAGTATCAAGCGTGGTGAATTGCTCCATGTACTGCCAGAGTGGACGGCACCCGACGGCGATATTTTTGCCGTCTGGCAGTCTCAGCGTCAGCTGCCGGCGCGAATTAGTGCGTTTGTGAATTTTTTGCAGATGGCGTTGTAATCGCGATCGTTTCTCCTCACTTTTGCTCGGTTAGCTGGAGAGATTTACACTTAAAAGCAGAATTGTTCCCTGGCCGCTTCGCTTTATTTGCCAAACTCTGACTGATAAACTCCGGCAGCAACCAGAATCATCCCTGGTTAATCATTGTTCAGGCTAGATGCATTGACAGAACGCATGCGTTCTACCGGAGAAAAGTGCAGGATGGATAAAGACATTCTTAATACCATAAATTCTCAGCACCTTTTTCCCGCTCAAAGCGACCGGCATATTATTTTTGGTGTTGACGGAAAATTCATTGCACATTCGCTAATTACCATCATGTCGTTAATTAAGCATGCCGGTGATGGCCGTTATCACTTTCATCTTATCTCTTCAGAATTATCTGCGATTAATATTGCGCATCTGGAAAAAATATTTGCCGGATCGCCACATGGATTAACGCTGCATCATATTCAGGATAGTCTGTTTAGCGCCTTTCCTACCACAGAGTTGTTCACCCGCGCGACCTATTATCGTTTTCTCGCGCCGCTAATATTGCATCATGCTGATACACTTCTCTATCTCGATGCAGATATGGTTTGTCTGAATCCTATTGACGAATTATGGCAGATTACTATGTCACCTGAGGTGATTGCGCTGGTGGTTGGTGAAATTGGAGCACTGCAACCTCAGTTGGCTGAAAATATTGCGCTGCGTGGAAAACGCTATTTTAATGCTGGCATGATGTTCATGGATGTTCAAAAATGGAACCGAGAGCAGGTAAGTGAACGTGCTTTCTGTTTGCTCAGCGAAAAGGGAAAACATTTCCAGTATCTTGATCAGGATGCATTAAACACCTTGCTTGAGGATCGTGTGATATTTACTGAAGCGCGCTTCAATACTATCAACATGCTCTCACACGATGATGAAGGTTATACGCAGGATGTGCCAAAAGATACCTGCTTATTACATTACGCGGGTGCCGATAAACCCTGGCAACAATGGAATCAACAATACGTTGGCCATTACTATCGCGATCTTTATCAGATTTCTCCGTTAGCCGATATTCCTTTTGAAACCCCTAAAAATGCTCAGCAAGCGAAGAGAATGTACAAATTTCTGTTCCGTAGCCATCAACGGGTTCGGGCACTCTATTGGCGCATTAAGTATTTTAAAATGAGGTATTTTTGAGTGCGGACTTTACGTATTAAGCCCCTGCTAAACGAAAGTAACGTTTATCAGCTTTGTTTTCTGTTGCTAACAATGGCGTTTGCGACCTCATTAGTTGTCCCCGCGTATCCTAAGAAAACATTCTATTTGGTGGGTTATTTAACCCTGTTTTTTCTGCTTGCTCAGGGCGTAAAAAGAAAAATCATCCTGGATAAGTGTGCTCTGCTAGTCGCCATTCCCATTTTACTGTTGGGTTTGGTCAGGGTCATTTGGTCGCGTATTTATGCCGATGCTTATTTCAGTGACGTCGTTGACAACTATTTTCAGGGCGGAAAGCTGTTCATTATCTCTGCTTTTGTCAGCTATTTTTTCATTGCGTGGCGCCACTGTCTTTCAGCTAAAGTCATGCGGATAAGTGTTTGTTTGATAATTTTTGGGCTGCTGCTGACGCTTGCTGCAGGCTTTTACGAGCATGCTCAGACTCAGCAACGCATTAGATTACTCACAGATTCAGCCGGTACGGTTTCATACCTCATGACGGCATTGGCGTTAACCGCACTGTTAATTGTGAATAAGGTGATAGTTGGCCGTATCAATCAAATATTGCTGTTCACGGCTATTTTTGTGGTGAATATGGTGTTGATGTTCCTCACTGAGTCTCGTGCGGCTGTGTTAGTGCTGCCCGTGTTATACCTGTTATGTTTTTATGTTGTTCATCGTTGGGCGGGGAAATATTCGCTGGTGATGTTAGTGCTGCTTATTGCCGGTGGTTTGTACTTCATGCCAAGCTCGATTATGCATCGATTGGACAATATTCAGAACGAGATAGACAGTTATCAAAAAAATAATGATACCTCTATTGGCGCGCGTTTCTCGATCTGGAAAAGTGGTTATCACAGTGTTTCATGGCGTTTACTGGGGCAAAGTCCTGATGATAGAACGGACAAAGCCCGCGCTTATATTAAAGCGAATGAACGCGCTAACCCCGAAGCGTATAAAAATGTGATGTATCACTTGCATGATGACTTCCTGGAAACCCTTTCACTACAAGGTATCGCGGGTGCAGTTTCTCTGATTATTTTTTATGTGGGTTTGATTTTGACAGCAATACATCGTCGGGCATGGGATATCCTACTGCTTCCTGCTTCCCTGATTTTATTTGGTTTGACAGATACGGTATGGATTCAAAGCAGTTCGGTGTTTATTCTGATGGCGTCGATTATAATTAGCTATGCGCTGCTGCAGCTTAAATCCATAAATAACAGGTAATCGTCAGGATGGTATTGGGTGCGCATTAATGCGCACCTTATAGCATTCTTATCTGCTTAATCCATTCCTCTCAGCTTCATCCTCAGATATTTTTTCTTGAGGCTAAATCTGACTTTACTGTCCATCAGGAACGATGCGGAAGAGACATTATCTATCGCTTGCTTCACCACACGTTTCTCATGTTCATCGCTAATCAGCGGGTAATACTTATGCGCAAGATTGATCCAATGGCAAGAGAGCAAGTTGCCGTATGTTTCGTCGAGCACCGCATCCATCTGTTGTGTCGCTTTTATCAGCATCGATATTTTATCGGCATCGAGCGCGCTGGAGAGGCTTTTCTCGCGTTTGAAATAGAGATAAGGCCCTAATTTCGTCAAAAATATTTTCTGACTGCCTTTCAGAATCGAGGGGAATAAATACGCATCCTCGTAGCAGGTGAAGTCAGGAAAGTGGTTTTCTGTTAAAAGCGAGCGTTTAATAAACTGACCAATAAAATGCGCCTGAATATCACGATGGATGAGGAATTTTTCAATGACCTGATGCTGCGACAGGGCGGTGACCTGCAAACCTTTCCACTGCAGTGGTTTGGTCTTCTTTTCATAAATTTCATTCAGCGGCGTCAGCAGAATATCGGGTTGTTCTAGCTGTAAAAACCGCACGATGTCAGCAAAAGAGTTCTGCAGTAGCTGATCGTCACCATCCAGCATCGTGACATACTGTCCGCTGCATTTGCTGACGCCAAAATTTCTGACTTTGCCGATGTTGCGCAGCGTCACGTCAAAAATTTTCACATGGTTGAATGAAGCGGCAAAGGTGTGCATCAACTCGCGGGTATTATCCGATGATGAGTCATTCACCAAAACAATCTCGACCACCTCCTCAACGCCAGAGCAGGCTTTTTTTAGACTGCTTAACGTCTCAGTAATATACTTTTCGCAATTGTGAGCCGTAACCAGGACGCTGAGAGAGCAGGGTGAATCCATAATTAGCATCTATCCGTTAAGGTTCAGAGAGCATTCATTGCTAACAAGTCTATCGCTTTCTGCGCTGAAGGGAATGAAATTGTGTTGCAGGTCTTAGCTAATCATACTCACAGCTCTAAACGTTGTTAATTAACGCAATCTAAACTCCCTTGCTCCACCGCGATTTTACCTACTGCGTGCGTGCAGCAGCACGCTCATGCGCTGATGCAGGCGATGTTATTGTGCAGGGGAGGACAAGGTCGGCACTGAGGCCGACCCGGTTGAGAAATGCACAGTTGCGATTTACTCTACGCCGTTCACCAGCAACACGCGGTACTTCGCGCCTTTCAGGCGATGCGCTTTGGCTTCCTGATACGCCGGGCTGTAATACCAGCCTTTCGCCGCTTCAGCATCGGGGAACTCCAGCACCACCACACCTTCGGCTTCTGGGCCTTCCAGTGTTTCCAGCGCGCCATAAAACGCCAGTGGCGTGATCGGATGGTCACCCCGTGCCTGTCCCGCTTTTTCGGCGTAGGTGGCCAGCTCGTCTTTGTCTACGGTTTCGTCCTTAATAAACACCACATATGCAGCCATTACTTTTCTCCTCGCGCCTGACGTTTGTCTTCGGTGTTGTTATCAAAATCTGACGCATCATGACGTTCCAGCAGCTGATCTTGCGGCTCGGCGCCAAAGGCGCGATTCACTTTACGACCACGAATCACCGCCGGACGCTCGGCAATCTCTTTCGCCCAACGCACCACGTTTTTGTACGACTGCGCATCGAGGAATTCGCTGCCGCCATACTGATTGTTCAGCACCAGATTGCCGTACCACGGCCAGGTCGCGATATCGGCGATGGTGTATTCGTCACCGGCAAGGAAGCGATTATCCGCCAGTTGACGATCCAGCACGTCGAGCTGACGTTTGGCTTCCAGCGTGAAACGGTTGATGGCGTATTCAATTTTTTCTGGCGCGTAGTGATAAAAATGACCAAAGCCGCCGCCGAGATAAGGTGCTGAGCCTTGCAGCCAGAATAGCCAGTTCAGGGTTTCGGTGCGGCCCGCCAGTGACGTTGGCAGGAAATGACCGAACTTCTCAGCCAGATACAGCAGGATGTTGCCGGATTCAAATACGCGCTGCGGCGGCGTTACCGAATGGTCGCTCAGGGCCGGGATTTTCGAGTTCGGGTTTATATCGACAAAGCCGCTAGAGAACTGATCGCCGTCGCCGATGCGGATCAGCCAGGCATCGTACTCGGCGTCTTTGGCGCCAACCGCCAGCAACTCTTCAAGCAGGATGGTAATTTTCTGGCCGTTGGGCGTCCCGAGCGAATAAAGCTGCAGCGGATGTTTGCCGACCGGCAGAGTTTTCTCGTGCGTCGGCCCGGCGGTTGGACGGTTGGTTTTCGCGCCGTTACCTTTGGCTTCCGGGTCCCAGGTCCAGACTTTCGCGGGCTGATACTGATGTTCCGACATAGTGATTTCGCCTTGTTGTGTTTGTATTTTTGCTGCTATTGAGTGTAGCAGTGCGTGATACAGGCGATTTAACCGCGCTGGCGGTGAGTGACAAAGTCGGATTATGTAAAGTTCTCTTGCGTATACAGCATAAAGTCGACTTTGCCGGGTTGATAAGTGTCGGGGATGTCGCCCTCTTCCAGGTGACGCAACATCAGTGTTAAGGCGAGTTGGGCATGACGCAGAGTGTTTTGATCGAGGGTTAACGTCAGTACGCGATCCTTCAGTAGCCGGCGCGCCCGGCTTTGTATGGATCGATGCCGAGGTGGCACCGTCGCGCAGCATCCGGCAGATCGGCGACCAACGTGATAACCGGAACGCCGCGCGCTTGATATGCGGTGAGTGCATCATAAAACAGCGGATTTCATGGGCGAAGACGATCAGCGCACGTCACCGCGTTCATGTTGTGTGCATTTCCTTAGCTCGGTCCTTTATCCCACCAGCGCGAGAAGCGACCGATCGCGCTAATCATTACCCCAACAATTCACGCTCAATCAGTTCGCGCGTTTCAACCGCCTGATATTTCATCTTTTCCGGATAACCAAACAGCGCCGCCGAGATAATCGACTCGCCGCCGACTTTAAACCTGCGGTTAGCAAAATTCATCTCGCGCAGTGCTTCAAACAGCGCATCGAAATTGACTTCGCCTTCACCCACCGCGACGTGCTGGTGGATGGTGGCATCCACGCCCGGCGGGTTGACGATGTAGCGGCAATGCTTAGTGTGGTTCATGGTATCGGCAATCAGCATATGCGACAGATCGTCACCGGCGTAATGCAGCATGTTCTTCACATCGCCCACGCCTTTGTCGTAATAGAAGGTGTGGGGTGCGCTGTAGATGTACTTCACATTTTCGCTGCGAAAAGATTTCACAATGTCAGCGGTTTCGTTGCTCTGCTCGCAGAAATCCCATGGATGTGCCTGAATTTCGACGCGGATGCCTTCACGTTCGATGATTGGCAGCAGCTCTTCCATCGAGCGATAGAACATCTCTTCACAGATTTCCGGTTCATTGGGATTACCCGACAGCTCGGTATTGATCACCTGCACGCCCATTTCGACGGCAATCTCGATCATGCGTTTCCAGTTTTTCACCGCCGCCTGACGACGCAGTTCATCTGGGCCAGACCAGCGATAAACCGTAATGAACGAAGAGATTTCCAGCCCGGTGGCACTTAGCGCGTTTTTGTATTCGCGCATGATTTCGCGGCTGGCCTTCGGGTGTTTATAGAACGGGTTGATCTGCGGATGCGGCGACTGTTCGATGTACTTGTAACCCCATTCCGCCACCTGATGCACCATGCGCGTAATACCAAGATCCCTGATGACATCAACATCAAAAGCGATTTTCATTGTTTTCTCCTGAGCGTTAGGGGATTTCCCATTTATCGGTAAAGGCTTGTGCTTACGTTTTTTACGACCTTTTTTAGGGCAGATCGCGTTAACTGTAGGAAGAGCCAGCCGCAGCCTCTACTGTTTTTCTGATGGCAATCCCTCAACCAAAGCGCCGTAATCAGACAAATAAATATCAAACATTTATTCTGAATGGCACTGTAATGAAATTAAACATTTCATTTTTGCGAGTGCGATCAAAATACTGAGAGATTATCTATCAAAAATAGCGATTTAATAATGATTCATGAGTGGTTACATTGGCGCTTTAGGGTCAGTTAAGGCATTATTTTTGATAATTTATTATCATTTTAATCTGGGAATGTGAGCATGAGTAAAATCACCCTGAACGCCATTGCCGCCGCCGCGGGTGTCGGTGTGGCAACGGTGGATCGCGTGTTAAACCGCCGCGCGCCGGTGCGTGCCGCCACCGAGCAGAAGGTACTGGAAGCCGCAAACCGACTCGGTTATCGCATGGGAGCAACATCGTTATCAAGCAACATCGCGCCGGCCTCGCACGTGACGCTGCGCATGGGCTTTATCCTGCTATCAAAATCCTACTCGCTCTATCATTCCCTCAGCGATGCGCTGCGCCAGCATACGCAACCCTTTCATCCGGCAGGCAGCGAACCGCTGTTTACCTGGCACGATATTGACGATGTTGCGGCGGTGGTGACCTCGCTGTATGCGCTGGCCGAGCAAGTCGATGCCATCGGTTTAGTCGCGCTGGATCACCCGCTGATTCGCCACGCGATTGAACACATATCACGTCAGGGCGTGCGGGTTTATGCGCTGTTCTCCAACTTTTCACCGTGCGGTCACGCCGGCTATGTCGGTCTGGATAACCAGAAAGCCGGGCGCACTGCCGCCTGGATTGCGACGCATTTGTTGCACCAACCCGGCGCGGTGGGCGTGTTGGTAGGCGACCATCGCTTTATCTGCCAGGAAAGTAATGAGATCAGTTTCCGCTCTTATCTGCGTGAACAGGACAGCGCGCGGCGGGTACTGGAACCGCTGAAGACCCATGAATCAATTGATGGCGGCTATCGTTCGACGCGTCAGTTACTGGATGAACATGCCGATTTGGCGTTGATCTTTGCGCCGTGCGGCGGTATCGAGGGCGTGATTCACGCCTTGCGCCAGCAGCCGCAGCGCAAGGTGGCGTTGATTTGTCATGGTCCGGTGAAAGAGGGCGAACTGGCGCTGATTGATGGCACCATTACGGTGATGATCCGCAATCGCATCGACGAGATGGCCATGCGGCTGGCGCAGATGGTGCAGCAGCACCAAGCTGAACCGGGCGATCATTTCACGCAAATCATCCTGCCGTTCGATATCGTGACGCGGGAGAATCTGTAGCGGGCGGGTCGCCATGAATGGCGACCCGACAAAAGCGCGAATTTGTTGGTTGCGCCTTTATGCGCACCAAGCCGCACCCTGGCTTGGTTTGATAAGTTTCTATCATTTTACTGATGTGAAATAACATGATCGCTATCAAAAAATGAATATTTCATGGTTGTTTGTGATGAAATATTTATTTGATACTTGCGCCATCCATTACCGCAAGGAACGATCATGACCATTTATATTGCTAACGCGCCCTGTAGCTGGGGCGTCGATGATCCAAAAAACCCTTTCCTGCCGCCGTGGCAGAAAGTGCTGAGTGAAGCATCGCAGGCCGGTTACCAAAGTATTGAGCTGGGCCCGTGGAGCTACCTGCCGGTCGATCCTGCCGAGCTGCGTCAGCAGCTGGAAGCGCACCAACTGTCGCTGGTGGCGGGCACTATTTTTGATGATTTGGTGAGTGAAGCCAATTTCCCGGCGATGGTAGAACTGACACACAACATCTGCCGCAATCTGTCATTAGTGCCGACCGCCACCAAAACCCACGCGGACAACAAACCCGCGCCCTATCTGGTGATTATCGATTTTGGTAACCCAGAACGCGCCAAATACGCCGGCCAATCTGACAAGGCACCGCGCCTGTCAGATGTAGAGTGGCAGCGCATGATGCAGCACATCACTACGCTGAGTCAGATTGCCTGGAACGAATATGGCGTGCGCGCGGTTATCCATCCGCATGCCGGCGGTTGCATTGAATTTGCCGATGAGCTGCAACGGCTGGTGGAAGACATTCCGCATGAGGTGGCCGGTTTGTGCCTCGACACCGGCCATCTGTACTACGCCGGCATGGATCCGATTCCTTACCTCCGCCGCTATTGGGATCGCATCGATTACCTGCACTTCAAAGACGTTGACCACGCGGTGTGGCGCGACGTGATTGCGCGCGGCGTGGATTTCTTTGCCGCCTGCGCGGAAGGCGTGATGTGCCCGATTGGTAAAGGGGCGATTGATTATCCGGCGGTGCGCGCCTTCCTGGCGGAGCGCCATTATCAAGGCTGGATCACCGTGGAACAGGAGCGCGATCCGCGCAATGCAGACACCAGCCTGCGTGACGTCACCGCCAGCCTGCACTATTTACAATCGGTCGGATTCTGAGGAGCGCAGCATGATTAACGGTATTAAAGCACTGGATCGTTCACTGCGCTGGGGCATGGTCGGCGGCGGCGGCACCAGCCAGATTGGTTATATTCACCGTTCGGCGGCAACGCGTGACAATAATTTCACCTTGCTGGCGGGCGCCTTCGATCTCAACGCCGAGCGTGGTCGTGCCTTTGGCACCTCGCTGGGTATCGACGCCGAACGCTGCTATGCAGATTACGAAACGATGTTTGCGGCGGAAGCGGCGCGCGCGGATGGCATTGAAGCGGTGTCGATTGCTACGCCAAACAATACGCACTTCACCATTTGCCGTGCCGCGCTGAATGCCGGCTTGCATGTAGTGTGCGAGAAGCCGCTGTGCTTCACCGCGGCAGAAGCCGATGAGCTGGAACAGCTGTGCGCCGAGAAGAAGAAAATTATCGGCGTCACCTACGGCTACGCCGGACATCAGCTGATTCATCAGGCGCGCGAGATGATCGCTGCAGGCTTGCTGGGCGAAATCCGCATCATCAATATGCAGTTCGCGCACGGCTTCCATAACGAAGCGGTTGAGCTGCAGAATGAAAGCACCAAATGGCGTGTCGATCCGCGCTTCGTTGGGCCCAGCTATGTGCTGGGCGACCTGGCGACGCATCCGCTGTTTATCGCTGAAACTATGGCGCCGCATCTGCAGGTAAAACGCTTGCTGTGCAGCTGCCAGAGCTTTGTCAAAACCCGCGCACCGCTGGAGGATAACGCCTTCGTGATGATGGAGTACGACAATGGCGCGGTCGGCACAATGTGGGCTTCTGCGGTGAACTGCGGTTCGATGCACGGTCAGAAAGTGCGCGTGATTGGTGAGAAAGCCAGTCTTGAGTGGTGGGACGAGCAGCCCAATCAGCTGCGCTATGAAGTGCAGGGCGAGCCGGTAAAGATTCTCGAGCGCGGCATGGGTTATCTGCATCAGAGTGCGCTGGCAGATGACCGTATTGGCGGCGGCCATCCGGAAGGGTTGTTTGAAGCCTGGTCGAATCTCTATCGCCGTTTCGCGCTGGCGATGGATGCCACCGATCGCGGCGATCATGCTTTCCTGCAGGAGTTCTGGTATCCCGGCGCGCATGCTGGCTTGATGGGGGTGCGATGGGTAGAGCAGTGCGTGAAATCCGCCGATGCCGGCGCGGTATGGGTGGAGTGCTGAGTTAGACATCACTCCTCAATATGGTTGTTACTTTATTGAAAGAGGCGATGAGCTGAGTCTGAACATCGAACTTCCCACCGGCGAAGGGCGGTTATTTCAGATCTGATGTGGATGAAGATGCCCGTGAGATACCGGCATCATTTTCTGAACGCAGAAAAGCAAAAACCCAGCCATAAGCTGGGTTTTCTAAATGTTGGTGCCCGGACGCGGAATCGAACCACGGACACGGGGATTTTCAATCCCCTGCTCTACCGACTGAGCTATCCGGGCAACGGGGCGCATTAAACCCTAATGGCTCACAGCCGTCAACGGCTTTCGTCAAAAAAGCGTAGCAATCGTGATTGATTGCTTGCTTTTCAGACAAGGTGAGCGAAAAGGCTACGCCAGCGCACCGTTCTGGCGACACAGCGCGATGCCGAGCACATCTTCCGCCAGACGCCGCGCGGTGGCGACATCCTGAACGTTGCGTTTCACCAGCAGTTTGCTCAGACAACCTTCCAGAATCAGCTCCATCTGATCGGCCACCATGGTGGGATTATCTAATGCCAAATCGACCAGGATTTCGTGGGTAAACTGCCAGGAGCTGCGCTTTTGCTGTTCGGCTAACTGATGTACCGGATGATCGGATTGCGGATAGAAACTGCAGGCGGCAATAAACAAACAGCCAGGGAAGCGGCCTTTGCTGACGTATTCGCTCAGCACCTGATAGCGCGCCAGCAGCTTTTGTTCGGCACTAAGATGTTCATCGAGCTGAACCTGGCGGCGCCAGCTGTCAATTTGCTGGCCATGATAGCGCAGCGCGTCATACAGCAAGGCATCACGATCGGGCCAGAAGCGCGTCAACTGCTCGGCTTCAAGTCCGGTTTCGCCAGCAAGCTGGGTTAAAGAGGTGGTGGCGGCCAGGCCGCTTTGTTCGAGCACATTCAGCGCATGCTCGAGTATTTGTTCACGTTGCAAGTGACTCTCCTCTGGAATGCGGGCCCGCTCGCGGACGAACGGGCAGTGTCCTGCAGACAGTGTCGTTTAACGCGACACATTGTGCAAATGCGCGCGGAAATCGGCGGCGTTGAGGAAGCCGGTGACACGCGAATCGGGAATCTCTTTGCCTTGCGCATCGAAGAACAAAATGGTCGGCAAGCCTAAAACCTGCAGATGCTGCAACAATGCGTTGTCCTGTGCGTTATTGGCGGTGACATTGGCTTGCAGCAGTTGTACCTGACTTAATGCGTTACGCACGCCCGCATCGCTAAAGGTGTATTTCTCGAACTCTTTGCAGGCTACGCACCAATCGGCGTATAAATCGACCATGGTGATGCGGCCTTGCGCCTGCTGCAGTGCGCTATCAAGCTGCTCGCTGCTGGCGATGGTCTGGAACGGCAAATGCGCCACAGCGTGCGCGCTGTTGCTGCTACCAAACGCCCAATCCTGTAACGGGCGAGCACTGACCAGCGCGGCGGCGAGCATGATGATCTGCAGCACGCGCCATTTACCGCTGGCGCGCAGGCTGAGGCTGAACGCCCAGGCAAAAAATGCCACGCCGAGCAGGCTCCACAGGCGCAGGCCCCAGAGATCGCCCATCACCCGTTCCAGCAGGAATACCGGTAGCGCCAGAATCACAAAACCAAAACCTTCTTTAACGGTTTGCATCCATGGCCCGCTTTTCGGCAGCAGCTTGTTACCAAACATCGTTACAGCAATCAGCGGTAGCCCCATACCGAAGGCATACAGCCACAGCGTGCCGGCCCCGGCCCACAGATTACCGCTCTGGGCGATGTACAGCAGAATGGCGCTGAGCGGTGCGGTGGTGCAGGGCGAACAGATCAAACCCGCCAGTGCGCCCATCATAAATACGCCAGGCAGCGATCCACCTTGCTGGCGGTTGCTCCACAACGCGAGCCGCGTTTGCAAGGCGGAAGGCAATTGCAGCGGGAACAGGCCAAACATCGAGAGCGCCAGCACGATAAACAGCGTCGACAATCCCATTAACACGTAAGGATGCTGCAGCGCCGCCTGGAAGCGTAATCCGGCCGCCGCAACGACCATACCAAGCACGGTATACGTCAGCGCCATGCCCTGCACATACACCATCGCCAGCGCGAACAGCCGTCCCATCGAATAGCGGCGCGGGCCACCTAAGATGATGCTGGAGATCAGCGGATACATCGGCAATACACACGGCGTGAAAGCGACGCCAATACCAATCAGCAGCGCCCAAAGCGGGGAAAACGGCAGCGGCGTGCTGTGATTCGTTGGCTGCGCGCTGGTCGCGGCTACATCCTGATTGGCGGCAACTGCGCTGAGCGGCACACTGCGGGTTTCGGGCGGATAGCAGAATCCGGCGGCAGCGCAGCCTTGATAGGTGACGGTGACGGTCGCGCCGGCATCAGCCTGACGCAGCGTAATCGGCAACTGCAGATCCTGCGGGTAGATTTCGCTTTTACCGTAGAATTCATCTTCATGCGGCTGGCCCGGCGGCAACGTGAGCGGGGCAATCTGCGCTTTTTGTGGCGTGACGTGAATTTGCTGGCGATAGAGATAGTAGCCATCCTTCACTTTCCAACTCAGCGTCAGCCGATTCCCCTGCTGAGCGAAATCAAAGCTAAATGCCTGATCAACCGGCACAAAGCGGCTGTTGTTGTTCGGAGAGAAGAGAGAGGCTTGTGCCGAAAGGCAGAAAACCAGCGCCAGGCAAAAGCCGGCAAGGCGAAAGAGTCGTGCAGCCATAGCGAATGAATGAGCTCCGGTGGCGAATAGGTCGCGATAATAGCACGACCGCTTCGCCACAAGGTTTTCAGGATGTAACGGCGCTACAGGATCAGGCTACCAAACAGGAAGCCAAACGCCACTGAGAAGGCAATTGCCAACACGCCGGGGATAATAAAGGAGTGGTTAAAGACAAACTTGCCGATACGGGTTGAACCGGTGTCATCCATCTCCACCGCGGCCAACAGCGTAGGATAGGTCGGCAGCACAAACAGGGCGGAAACCGCCGCAAATGAAGCCACTGCCGCCAGCGGCGAGACGCCGAGCATCAGCGCGGCAGGCATCAAGGCTTTAGTGGTTGCGGCCTGCGAATAGAGCAGCGTGGCGGCGAAGAACAGCACCAGCGCCAGCATCCACGGATAACCTTGCAGCATGTCACCGGCTAGCGCCTGGATATCGTTGAGGTGCGCTTTGACGAAGGTATCGCCGAGCCATGCCACGCCCATCACGCAGATACAGGCGCTCATGCCAGATTTAAAGGTACTGGCACTGAGAATTTCTCCGGTATCGACTTTGCAGGTCAGGCAAATCAGTGTGGCAACGGTCAGCATAAACACCACGATGGCCTCGTTGCGTGGCAGCACCGGGTTACTGATGAGGCCAACGCTGTCGCTGATGGCGGTGGCGTAAAGCACCACGGCGGCGATGCCGATCAGGAACAGCAATACGGCACGCTTCGCACCCGGTTTAATGTCGTAAACCTGCTCACCGCGCAGTTTCACTTCTCCTTTGGCCAGACGTGCCTGATAGACCTCATCATCTTTTAACTCTTTACCCAGGAAGCTGGTGATGATGGCGGCGCAGAAGATCGCCGCCATGGTGGAAGGAATCGCCACGCCCAGCAGCGCCAAATAGCTCACGCCGCGCGGTTCAAGGATGGAGGCGAAGAACACCACCGCCGCCGAGAGCGGCGAGGCTGTGATAGCAATCTGCGACGCCACTACCGCAATCGAGAGCGGACGCGAAGGGCGCACGCCTTGCTCTTTTGCGACTTCGGCAATCACCGGCAAGGTGGAGAACGCGGTGTGACCGGTACCGGCCAGCAGCGTCATCATATAAGTGACCAGCGGCGCGAGGAAGGTGACGTAGCGCGGATGGCGGCGCAGCAGGCGTTCCGCTAATCCCACCAGATAATCCAGACCGCCAGCGATCTGCATCGCGGCAATCGCGGCAATCACCGCCATGATAATTTCGATCACGTCGAAGGGAATCGCACCGGGCTTTAAGCCGCAAATCAGCGTCAGCGCCAGCACACCTAAACCGCCCGCGAAACCAATGCCGATGCCGCCAAGACGCGCACCGAGCCAGATCGCCAGCAGCACAATAATCAGTTCTACTACTACCATTCGTTCCACTCCCTGAGCCGCGGAGAAATCCCGACCCTTAACGTTGTCGCCGCCAAAATGAAAAAAGCACGCCGCATTGTAAACGGGCGTGCTTTTGGCAACGTGATCTGGAGCGGATTACTGTTCGTTTTCGTCGGTGTAGCGTTTGGCTTTGTAGGTTGGATGCATCAGGTTCTGGATGGAGAAGATATCGTCCAGTTCAGTTTCCGTCAGCAAGCCGCGCTCCAGAACCACTTCACGCACGCTCTTACCGGTTTCGGCACAAATTTTCCCGACGATATCGCCGTTGTGATGGCCGATGTAGGGGTTGAGGTAAGTGACGATACCAATTGAGTTGAATACGTACGCTTCGCACACCGCTTTATTGGCGGTGATGCCATTAACGCATTTTTCCAGCAGGTTGAAGCACGCGTTAGTCAGAATGCTAATTGACTCGAACAGCGCCTGGCCAATCACGGGCTCCATCACGTTGAGCTGCAGCTGACCCGCTTCTGACGCCATGGTGACGGTGATGTCATTACCGATCACTTTGAAACACACCTGATTCACCACTTCCGGTACGACCGGATTCACTTTAGCGGGCATGATGGATGAACCGGCTTGCAGTTCTGGCAGGTTAATTTCATTCAGGCCCGCGCGCGGACCGGAGGAGAGCAGGCGCAGGTCGTTACAGATCTTCGACAGTTTTACCGCCAGACGTTTCAGCGCCGAGTGCACCATCACATACGCGCCGCAGTCGGAGGTGGCTTCAATCAGATCTTCTGCGGGTACCACCGGCAGATTACTCACTTCTGCCAGGCGCTGTACCGCCAACTGCTGATAGCCATCCGGCGTATTGAGACGCGTACCAATGGCGGTGGCGCCAAGGTTCACTTCCAGCAGCAGTTCGGCGGTACGCAGAATGCTGCGGGTCTCTTCATTCAGCAATACATTAAAGGCGTGGAACTCCTGACCGAGGGTCATTGGCACCGCATCCTGCAGCTGGGTACGGCCCATTTTCAGGATATTTTCAAACTCGACCGCTTTACGCTGGAAACCTTCGCTCAGTTGGCTAATGCCATCGAGCAGTTTCAGGATTGAGGCATAAACCGCGATGCGGAAACCGGTGGGATAAGCATCGTTGGTCGACTGACACTTATTCACATGATCGTTGGGATTGAGGTACTGATATTCGCCCTTCTGGTGGCCCATCAGCTCCAGACCGATGTTAGCCAGCACTTCGTTGGTGTTCATGTTGACCGAGGTGCCCGCGCCGCCCTGATAGACGTCAACCGGGAACTGATCCATGCATTTGCCGTTATTCAGCACTTCATCACAAGCCTGAATAATGGTGTTTGCGATATTACGCGGGATTGTTTGCAGCTCTTTATTGGCGAGCGCGGCTGCTTTCTTCACCATCACCATACCGCGGACGAATTCCGGTATGTCACTGATTTTGCTGTTGCTAATGTAAAAATTTTCTATCGCACGCAGAGTGTGAACGCCGTAATAGGCATCCGCCGGTACTTCGCGCATACCTAACAGGTCTTCTTCGATACGAATGTTGTTCGCCATGATAACCTTCTTGTTGTGGCCGCTAACCATCAGGAATGATGTGTTTTATTTTGTCGTAGAGCATCAGAACCGACATTTTATCTGTCTTTGATCGCGCGAGCACGATCCTATTCTGATTCCGCAAAAAAGCACGAATGCAGATCGCGTTAAGCAGGATTTTCGGCAGTTGCATGTTGAAAAAATGTGAATTTTGTTACAAAAGTAAATCGCGGCACGGCGAATGGCAAGTATGCAAAGAAATTAATGTAGAAACATCAGCTGCACCAGGCAGCTGATGTCAGGGGTTTTTTAAGCGGCTAGCCACTGTGTGTCATGTGAAAAAATAAATTCTAACTCATTGTTAATTTAGCCAGAATCAATCTCAACACCTTTTCCAACCGGCAGCTCCTGATAAAGCGCTTCTGCAATATCATCAAAATCCAGTTTCGCTTCGTTTTCGCTGATATTTTCAGCCGATGAACTAAACAGATCTCCCGTTTCACGGGCCAACAGCGCATCGATTCCTAATGATGCTTCGCCTTGATCATCAAAGGCTAGGGTATTAATGGCAGAGGTTTTATTCAATTGATCGGCATTCTGCTTATAAGCGATTGAGAATACATCACTCCAGTTGCCATCGTTGTTAGTGCTGGCGCGGTAATAGGCGGTATAGCCATAGAAGCCAAAAGCATCAAACTCCCAGTTGCCATTGGCGTCGGCCTTCACGGAACCAGCAAATTCAAAATGATCAGCTGAATTCAGGGATAGCTGGATATAGACATTGCTGCCTGGTGTGGTGGTGCCATGCAGCACAGAGTAACGATCGTCAGTGGCTGCACCACTTTGAAAATCGCCTTTAATTTTGCCGAAATCATCAGAAAAACTTTCGATGGTGGTGGTTTTCTCTGGCTGTGGATCAACCGGTGAATAGCCAAAGTGGAAATCGTTAGACCAGGTCGTTGGCGTTTCTGCATATGCAACACGCGCATGCCAGGTTCCTTCCAGCAGCATACGTGTTTCTAACTGCCAGTGACCATTTGCATCCGCAACCGCTTTACCATAAGCCAGGTTGCTATTGTCATCAAAATACATGATGGTTAAGTGGGCTCCGGGCTCGGCGGTACCCTGCAATACTGGCTGTTTGTCATCAGAAACCTCACCTTTTCCACGCTGGCCTTGTGAAGAGCCTACATTGTCATAGAAGTAATCGATCGCAGGCTGAATGCGCGATGCAGCAAACGAGGTTAGTGTTGGCGTTTGTTGCTGGTCGTTTTCCGCTAACAACGCTTGAACCTCGAAAGCATTATCACCGAGATGGGTAGTGCCTGCACTGTTACTCGGGCGGCGGCTATCGAAAGCAAAATCCCAATCAATTACGGTTACGAAGTTAAAAGATTAATCATCATTGCTTAAAATCATGTGCTATCTCGCATTTTGTTAATGAATTGTTTTTTAAGGTTTTTTGTTGCGTTTTTATTTTTAGTTGATCCGGTAATCGTACATAGGCGAATAGTCTCGAAATCACCATCGCCAGTTTTTTATAAACAGTTTGTTTAATGACAGATGTTGAAATTGCGAGAAGAGCCCCAACCTTTTTATTTCTGTTAAAAGATTTTTTCCTTTTTGCTTAATAGCGAAAGGCGTAATGAGGAGCACATTGTGCGCTGGATACCGTTACTGGTTTTTTTTGTTTTAGCCTGGATTGAGATTTCAATCTTCATTCAGGTCGCGCATGCGCTGGGCGTGCTGCTCACCATGTTGCTGGTGATTTTCACCTCGGCTATTGGGGTGTCGCTGGTGAAGAATCAGGGCATGAAGAACTTCCGGCTGATGCAGGAGAAGCTGGCGCGCAATGAAAGCCCAGCGGCAGAGATGACGAAGAGCGTTTCGCTGATCATCTCCGGCTTCCTGCTGCTGTTGCCCGGTTTCTTCACTGACTTCCTCGGTTTACTGCTGCTGTTACCGCCGGTGCAGAAGCACCTGACGTTGAAGCTGATGCCTCATCTGCGCGTGTGGCGCGGACCGGGGGCAGGTCCCGACGCGGGTTTCACCGTCGATGGTGAATACGAGCGGAAAGATCAGGACAAGATTGGTCACGATAAAGACCTATAAACTTCAGAAGGCGGCGCAAGCCGCCTTTTTGCTGCATTTTTCACCATCTGTTGCAGAAACGAAAATATTTATATTTTTTGCCCTTGAAACCCCACTTATTGCCCCTATCTCTTCCAGCACGAGGCCGGAAGCCAAGCAGTCCGGTTCTAACCCAAAAAATGAATGATTGGACTTCTCAAAGGAGAGCTATCAAATGAAAATTCGTCCATTGCACGATCGCGTCATCGTCAAGCGTAAAGAAGTTGAAGCTAAATCAGCGGGCGGCATCGTGCTGACCGGTTCAGCTGCCGGTAAATCTACCCGCGGTGAAGTCCTGGCTGTCGGCAAAGGCCGCATCCTGGAAAACGGTGAAGTTAAGCCATTGGACGTGCAAGTAGGTGATCTGGTGATTTTCAGCGAAGGCTACGGTGCTAAAACCGAGAAAATCGACAACGAAGAAGTTCTGATCATCTCCGAAAGCGACATCCTTGCAGTTGTTGAAGCGTAATTTACGCGTAATTCACTGAACGAAACGAATTTAAGGGATATTTGAAATGGCAGCTAAAGACGTAAAATTCGGTAATGACGCACGCGTAAAAATGCTGCGTGGCGTAAACGTACTGGCAGATGCAGTAAAAGTTACCCTGGGCCCGAAAGGCCGTAACGTGGTTCTGGATAAATCTTTTGGTGCACCGACCATCACTAAAGATGGTGTTTCTGTAGCACGTGAAATCGAGCTGGAAGATAAGTTCGAAAACATGGGCGCGCAGATGGTGAAAGAAGTGGCCTCTAAAGCGAACGACGCAGCAGGCGACGGCACCACCACCGCAACCGTTCTGGCTCAGGCGATCATCACTGAAGGCCTGAAAGCCGTGGCTGCGGGCATGAACCCGATGGATCTGAAGCGCGGTATCGATAAAGCCGTTATCGCTGCGGTTGAAGAACTGAAAACCCTGTCTGTGCCTTGCCAGGATTCACGCGCGATTGCACAGGTTGGTACCATCTCTGCTAACTCCGATGAAACCGTGGGCACCCTGATTGCCGACGCGATGGATAAAGTGGGCAAAGAAGGCGTTATCACCGTTGAAGAAGGCACCGGCCTGCAAGACGAGCTGGACGTGGTTGAAGGTATGCAGTTTGACCGTGGCTACCTGTCTCCGTACTTCATCAACAAGCCAGAAACAGGTGCAGTTGAGCTGGAAACCCCGTTCATCCTGTTAGCTGACAAGAAAATCTCTAACATCCGCGAAATGCTGCCAGTGCTGGAAGCCGTTGCGAAAGCCGGTAAGCCACTGCTGATCATTGCAGAAGATGTTGAAGGTGAAGCGCTGGCAACGCTGGTGGTGAACACCATGCGCGGTATCGTGAAAGTCGCTGCGGTTAAAGCACCGGGCTTCGGTGACCGTCGTAAAGCCATGCTGCAGGATATCGCTATCCTGACCGGCGGTACCGTCATCTCTGAAGAGATCGGTATGGAGCTGGAGAAAGCTACCCTGGAAGATCTGGGTCAGGCTAAACGCGTTGTGATCAACAAAGACACCACCACCATCATCGATGGCGTGGGCGATCAAGGCGCCATCTCTGGCCGCGTAACGCAGATTCGTCAGCAGATCGAAGAAGCGACTTCTGATTACGACAAAGAGAAACTGCAGGAGCGCGTTGCGAAACTGGCAGGCGGCGTTGCCGTTCTGAAAGTGGGCGCAGCAACTGAAGTTGAAATGAAAGAGAAGAAAGCACGTGTTGAAGATGCTCTGCACGCAACCCGCGCTGCGGTAGAAGAAGGCGTTGTTGCTGGTGGTGGTGTGGCGCTGGTTCGCGTTGCCGCGAAAATCGCCGCTTCTGGCCTGAAAGGCGATAACGAAGATCAGAACGTGGGTATCAAAGTTGCGCTGCGCGCAATGGAAGCTCCACTGCGTCAGATCGTTTCTAACGCCGGTGAAGAGCCTTCCGTTGTTGCTAACAACGTGAAAGCAGGCGACGGTAACTACGGTTACAACGCGCAGACCGAAGAGTACGGCAACATGATCGACTTCGGTATCCTGGACCCAACCAAAGTGACCCGTTCTGCGCTGCAGTACGCTTCATCTGTTGCGGGCCTGATGATCACCACCGAAGCGATGGTGACTGACCTGCCGAAAAGCGACGCACCTGATTTAGGCGGCGCTGGCGGTATGGGTGGCATGGGCGGAATGGGCGGCATGATGTAATTGCCCCTGACTGCTTAAGTCATCTGGAAAACCCCCGATCGGAAACGGTCGGGGGTTTTTCTTTTGCTGGGGAACAAGGTATAAGTAAGGGCGCAATACTTCGGCTTTACGGGTTTAGGGCAATGAATGTTCAGAAAAAAAGTGCGCTTTTCTGCTACGCTGCCGCCCGACACTGATGATAATAAATGGGGATTACAATGCGGATTAACCTCTTGCTCGGTCTTGCAGTCGGAACGTTACTGCTGGCGGGCTGTAGCAGCTCCAATCAATTGAGTGCTGGCGGCGAACGTGTGACCTTCGTCGACCAACAACCCGCGAGTCAATGTCAGCTTCTGGGAACGCTTACTGGCTCACAGAGCAACTGGCTGAGCGGTTCAGGCGGTGAAGGCAGTTCATTGCGTGGCGCGGCTAACGACCTGCGCAACCGCGCGGCAGAAATGGGCGGCAACGTGATTTATGGCGCCACCAGTCCAACGCAAAATCTGCTGTCAGCTTTCGCGCCGCTCGACAGCAAAATGAGTGGCCAGGTGTATAAGTGCCCTTAAGGCGCAGCCGTAAAAAAAAGCCGCTTATGCGGCTTTTTTTATTCCTGACGCAGCTGCAAATCCAGCGGCGTCTTGCTGGGCTCTCCGCCGATTTCCCGCGCCAGTTTCGGTACCATATAACCTGAAACCATCGCCAGCAGCTGACGCACTAATCCGCGAGCTTCCTCATCCGAAACAAAGAAGTGCGCCGCGCCTTGCACTTTATCCAGCACATGCAGGTAGTAGGGCAAAATGCCCACATCGAATAACGCATTGCTGAGATTCGCCAGCGCCTGCGCATCATCATTCACCCCGCGCAGCAGCACGCTCTGATTGAGCAGCGTAACGCCCGCCCGCTTCAGCATCTGCATGCCATAACGCAGCTCGTCATCAATCTCTTGCGCGTGATTAATATGGCTCACCATCAGAACCTGAAGACGTGTGTCTGCCAGAATCTGACACAAGCTTTCTGTGATACGCGCCGGGATCACCACCGGCAAGCGGCTGTGGATGCGCAAGCGTTTCAGATGGGGGATTTTTTCCAGCGAGGCCACCAGCCACGCCAATTCATGATCTTTCGCCATCAGCGGGTCGCCGCCGGAGAAGATGATCTCATCCAGCTCCGGATGCGCGGCGATATAATCGATGGCAGCTTGCCAGTTACGCTTATTGCCCGGGTTATCCTGATACGGGAAATGGCGGCGGAAACAGTAGCGGCAATTGACGGCACAACCGCCTTTTACCAGTAGCAGCGCACGGTTTCTATACTTATGCAGTAAACCCGGCACGACACTGCTTTGTTCATCCAGCGGATCGGTGCTATAACCTGGCGCATCTATAAATTCCTGACGGCTGGTCAGTACTTGCAGCAGCAAGGGGTCTGTCGCATCACCTTTTTTCATGCGAGAGATGAAGGCGCGAGGAACGCGCAAAGCGAAAAGCTTGCGCGCATCCGCACCTTCAGCCAGATCTGCGTGCTGATCAAGAGCTAAAAGTTGCAGTAATTCAGCAGGTTCGGTCACAACATCAGCTAGTTGCTGCAACCAATCTTCTCTGGAAGGGGTTTTTAGGGTTACAATGTTTGCCATTTTTTTGGCTTAGTACCAGTATCAATTTTCGTAGAGGGCCTTCATGGCGACTTATTCTAGCAACGATTTCCGTCCCGGTCTTAAAATCATGTTCGAAGGCGAGCCTTATGCCATCGAATCCAGTGAGTTCGTTAAACCAGGCAAAGGCCAGGCATTCGCGCGCGTGAAGATGCGTCGTCTGTTGACCGGTTCTCGCGTTGAGAAAACCTTCAAATCTACTGACTCTGCCGAAGGCGCAGACGTTCGTGATATGACGCTGCAGTATTCTTACAACGATGGCGACTTCTTCTACTTCATGCACCCGGAATCTTTCGAGCAGTATCAGATCGAATCTAAAGTACTGGATGAAGTACAGAAGTGGCTGCAGGACAATGCAGATTGTATCGTTACCCTGTGGAACGATAAAGCTATCGCTGTTCAGCCGCCAAACTTCATCGAAGCTGAAGTGACCGAAACTGACCCGGGCCTGAAAGGTGACACCGCCGGCACCGGTGGCAAGCCAGCGACGCTGTCTACTGGCGCAGTGATCAAAGTGCCACTGTTCGTGCAGATTGGCGAAGTGGTAAAAGTTGATACCCGTTCTGGCGAATACGTTTCACGCGTAAAATAATCGTCAAAAAAGGCGCATCATTGATGCGCCTTTTTTCTCTCTGTGTGTCCCTTCTCTTTTTTCATCCGCCTAATCCGCAGTTTTTCAGATCAAGACTATGCTTTAAGAGCTGTACTTTTACTGCAACCAAAAAGGATATGGCTATGTTAAAGAAAAGTATTGTCGCGATATTTTCCGTGCTGGTGCTCTCGTCCGTTCTGACCGCCTGTAACACCACGCGTGGTGTTGGCGAAGACGTTTCGGCGGGCGGCAAGGCAATTCAGCGCAGCGCACAGTAAGATATTCCGGTGCGAAAGCCGCTTTCGCACCGGATCTCTCTATTTCTGCTCGACCCAAATCAATTCATCAACCGGGAATCCGGCATTTCTTGCCTGTTCAACCAGACGCTGTTTAACGCCTTCATCCAACTGTGGCGTACGTGACAAAATCCACAAGTAGCTGCGATTCGGTCCGCACACCAGCGCATAGCGATATTCTGGATCCAACGCAATCACGTTGTAGCCGCCATAGAACGGGCCAAAAAATGACACTTTCAGCGACGCGCGCTGCTTATCACCGGTGAAGTAAGCTTTGCCAACGCTCTCCTGCCAACGTTGTTTCTGCTGATTGTAGCCGCGGTTAATTACCTTCAAACCACCATCGTCACGCGGACTATAATTGGCGGTAACCTGTTGTAAGCCGCGTTCAAAACGGTGATCGAGGCGGGCAATTTCATACCATTGACCGAGATAGCGCTGGCTATCGAAACCTTCCACCACCTTGACGTCTTTGGGCGGCGTAGTCGAGCAGGCCACAGAGAGAAAGGCACTCAGGCTGGCGAGCAGGGTTTTCCATGGGGACATTGTGTGATTCCTTTACGATTTTAACGAGTTAAGTATAGCTGCCCGACACCAAACTGCTGCCTGCGCCCACTGACGTTGTTTGCCATCGCCAATGCGGGTAGACTTCCACCCCTTATTTGTATGAGGAGTCATCAACATGAGCGAAACGGCAAGCTGGCAGCCGAGCGCACCCATTGCCAATTTGTTGAAACGGGCCGCCATTATGGCGGAAATTCGTCGTTTCTTTGCCGATCGCGGCGTGCTGGAGGTCGATACCCCGGCGATGAGCCAGGCGACCATCACAGACATCCATCTGGTGCCGTTTCAGACGCGTTTTGTTGGGCCAGGCGCAGCCGAAGGGCGCGATCTCTGGCTGATGACCAGTCCGGAATATCACATGAAGCGCCTGCTGGCGGCCGGTAGTGGCCCGATTTACCAGATGGGTCGCAGCTTCCGTAATGAGGAAGCCGGACGTCACCACAATCCCGAGTTCACCATGCTGGAATGGTATCGTCCACACTACGATATGTACCGCCTGATGAATGAGGTGGACGATTTGATGCAACAGGTGCTGGAGTGCGACAGCGCTGAATCCCTGTCATATCAGCAGGCGTTTATCCGTCATCTGGAGATCGATCCGCTGTCGGCTGATAAAGCGCAACTGCGTGAAGTGGCAGAGAAGCTGGGTGAGGGCGAACTGGCCAATCGCGAAGAAGACCGCGATACGCTGCTGCAGCTGCTGTTTATGTTGGGCGTTGAACCGAAGATTGGCAACGATAAGCCGTGCTTCGTCTACCACTTCCCGGCCACGCAGGCTGCGCTGGCGGAAATCAGTACGGAAGATCACCGCGTCGCCGAGCGCTTTGAGGTCTATTACAAAGGTATTGAACTGGCGAACGGTTTCCGTGAGTTAACTGATAGCCGTGAGCAGCGCCAACGTTTTGAGCAGGACAATCGTCGTCGTGCCGCGCGTGGCTTGCCGCAACATCCTATCGATACGAATTTGCTGGATGCGCTGGCGCACGGTATGCCGGCATGCTCCGGCGTGGCGTTGGGCGTGGATCGTTTGATCATGCTGGCGCTGAAAGCCAGCTCGCTGAGCGAAGTGATCGCCTTCCCGGTCGATCGCAGTTAAATCATAAGGGCGCGCAAGCGCCCTTATGGCGTGGTGGTGGGCGCGGTAACTTCCGGAAATTCCTGAATTGTCACCGGCAAGGTCATTTTCTTTTCATTGCGTAAAATCTGCACGTCAATCACCGAGCCTGGACGAATTTCTGCCACCTGATCCATGGTTTCCTGCGCCGAGAGCGCCGGTTTACCATTCACTTCCAGCAGCACGTCATTCGCCTGAATGCCGGCGCTATCCGCGGGGCCGCCAGGCGCTACATCGCTGACGATAATGCCCTGTACGCGATCGAGATTACTGCCCTGACCGTGCAGGGGCGGCAATTCGCGTCCGGTGATGCCGATATAGCCGCGAATCACCCGACCATCACGAATCAGCTTATCCATAATTTTGCTCGCCAGCGCGGTAGGGATAGCAAAACCAATCCCTTCTGGGGTTTCGCCATCGCTACTTTTATCAAACGTCAGGGTGTTAATGCCCATCAGTTCGCCAAGCGAGTTGATCAACGCGCCGCCCGAGTTGCCTTGATTGATGGAGGCATCGGTCTGCAGAAAGTTTTGCCGGCCAGATGAGCTGAGGCCAACGCGTCCGGTGGCACTGATAATGCCTTGCGTCACGGTTTGGCCGAGGTTGTACGGGTTGCCGATCGCCATTACCACGTCGCCAATGTGCGCGATGCGTTTGGCGTTGATGGGGATAACAGGCAAGTTTGAGGCGCTGATTTTCAGCACTGCCAAATCAGTCATCGCATCGGAACCTACTAAGGTGGCTTCGAAGAAACGTCCATCCTGCAGCGCCACGATGATCTGGTCGGCATTATTAATTACGTGTTTGTTGGTGAGGATATAACCTTTGCCGTTCATGATCACGCCAGAGCCAAGCGTGGTAATACCGCGATTATTGTTGCCGTGGGCGCTTCGGTTGTAGACGTTAACTACCGCAGGCACGGCACGTCGCACCCCCTGATTAAAACTGACGGGTGCTTCATCATCGCTGTTGTCATGTTCAAAGGTGACGTTGCTGCCCATACGCAGCGCAGGGATCGCGACAAGCAGTAAGCCAGCCACGATCAGGCCCATCACCACAGAACGCAAAAGTTTAAGAAACATGGTGTTATTTCAAGCCAGGTGAGATCGCAGGGCAGAATAGCATGAGAAAGGCGGACAAACACCTGCTTGTCCGCCTGATGCGAGGATTATCGCAGAAGCAGGTAAATACTCTCTTCGCCGCGCACGACGTTCAGTGCCAGCACCGGCGGTTTGCCTTCCAGCACTTTGCGCATTTCGGCAATCGATGCCACGCGATTGCGGTTCACGCCAATGATCACATCGTCTTTCTGCAAACCAACTTGCTCCGCTGGCGTGCCTTTTTCAATGGCATCGACTTTTACGCCTTTATCACCGGTTTTCGTCGCGCCGTCGCTCAGCGTTGCGCCTTGCAATGCCGGAGACATCAGCTGCGCGCTGGCGGTAGTCTGCGCGCTTTGTTCCAGCGTGACAGTGACGTTTATCGGTTTGCCTTCACGCAGCAGGCCGATTTTCACGTCCTGGCCTGGCGGCGTAGTGCCGACTTTGACACGCAGCTCAGCAAAGCTGGTAATCGGCTTATCATTGATAGAAGTAATGATATCGCCGGCTTTGATGCCCGCTTTCTCGGCGGCAGATTTCGGCAGCACTTCCGAAACAAAGGCACCGCGCTGCGCATCAACGTTAAACGCTTTGGCGATATCGGCGGTCATTTCCGTGCCTTTAATGCCCAGCTGACCCCGCTTCACTTCGCCGAACTGGATAAGTTGCTGCGCGAGGTTCATCGCCATGTTGGCGGGAATGGCGAAGCCAATGCCGATGTTGCCGCCGCTTGATGCCAGAATCGCGGTGTTGATACCAATTAACTCGCCATTCAGGTTAACCAATGCACCGCCGGAGTTACCGCGGTTAATGGCGGCATCGGTCTGAATAAAGTTCTCCAGCCCTTCCAGATTCAGGCCGCTGCGTCCCAGCGCTGAGATAATGCCGGACGTAGCCGTTTGGCCGAGACCAAAGGGATTACCGATGGCCACCGCAAAATCACCCACTTTCAGTGAATCAGAGTCGGCGATCTTCACCTGCGTCAGGTTTTTCGCGCCCTCGATTTGAATCAGGGCGATGTCGGTTTGCTCATCGTGACCAATCAGCTTAGCGTCATATTCGTTGCCGTCGCTCAGCTGAACGTTGATTTTGTTGGCGCCGTTCACCACGTGATTGTTGGTGAGGACGTAGCCTTTCGCCGCGTCAATGATGACGCCGGAACCCAACCCTTCAAACGGCTGCGGTTGGGATTGCCCTGGCGCCTGGCCAAAGAAGCGTTTCAGTGGCTCGGGGATATCCTGTGCCTGCTGGCCGGAATCGGTACCCTCAACATGCACACTGACCACTGCAGGCAGAACTTTTTCCAGCATCGGTGCCAGACTTGGCAATGCTTGTCCCTGAATCTGGGCGGGTAGCGTGGCCAGCGCGCTCGGCGCCGCGGCCAGACTCATGCCAATGCTCAAGGCTAATGCGCTCAACAGTCGTGCTTGTTTTTTCATTATGACAACGCTCTCGCTGCGAAAAGGAGATAAAAAACTGTGACAGTTGTTTGGGGCAAGGGTTCGACAAACTAAAAGGGCACAGCCAAGCTGTGCCCCAAAAGGATTAATTACGCGGTGCGCGGTCGCTGCCACGTAACAGGCCGGATGCGCCTTCAGAGTAATCACGCGGCATTTGTACCGGTGCCTGATCGTTATCCGCTTCGGCTTCCGTTAGTTGGTAGGCAAACGGATTTTTCTCGCCTGGCAGATTGGGCAGCAGGTCGTTCGACCCTTTCGCCATGTGCTGATACAGTTGGCGATAATCATGCGCCATATTGTCCAGCAGCTCGGCGCTGCGTGCGAAGTGGTTCGTGAGCTCCTCGCGGTAATCCGCCAGCTCAGCCTTCGACTTTTCCAATTCATACTGCATGCTACGCTGCTCACGCAGCTTTTTGTTGCCAAAACGCATGACGACTGCGCCGACAATAATGCCAATCACTAAACCAATCAGCCCGTATTCCCAGGTCATAATGACTCCCGTGTAATTTCCGTTGTTTCGTAGGGCATTGCTTCTGTTGCAACATCAACTTCAATAGCTGCCACTATACCCAATAATCCATTGGAAGTGGAACTATCAGGCAGCATCGCTTAGTGTAGAGCGGCCTAATTTTCGTCAACCAACCCGTGAATCGGACTTTTTCAGGGATTCTGAGAGAACCATGCAAACCTCATCTCCGCTTGCACGCTACGAGCAGGCGCTGTCGCAGGGCGAATTTCGCCCGGATGACGTACAACGAGAAGCGATTACCCGCTTAGATACCATCCAGCAAGGATTGATTGCCCGTCAGCAACACATTGAACCGGTTGCAAAAGGTCTGTTCGGGCGCTTGTCTAAGATGATCAGTAAAGAGAAAAGCACCAGCGATGCGCCGGTGCGCGGCCTCTATATGTGGGGCGGTGTGGGGCGCGGTAAAACCTGGGTAATGGACCTGTTTTTTCAGTCAATTCCTGGTGATCGCAAGCTGCGCCTACATTTTCACCGTTTTATGCTGCGCGTTCATCAGGAGCTGACGCAGCTGCAAGGCCACAGCGATCCGCTGCTGATTGTCGCCGATCGCTTTAAAGCGGAAACCGACATTCTCTGTTTCGATGAGTTTTTTGTCTCGGATATCACCGATGCCATGCTACTGGGCACGCTGATGGAAGCGCTGTTTGCACGCGGCATCTCGCTGGTGGCAACCTCAAATATTCCGCCGGATGAGCTGTATCGTAATGGCTTGCAGCGTCCGCGTTTCCTGCCTGCCATCGAACAAATCAAGCGTCATTGTGAAGTGATGAACGTGGACGCGGGTATCGATTACCGCTTGCGCACCTTAACCTCGGCGCATTTGTGGAACTTCCCACTGAACGATGCCACGCATACCGAAATGGAGCGCATGTTCCGCGCGCTGTCAGGCAAAGCGCGTGAAGACGCGCCGGTACTGGAAATTAACCATCGCCAGATGCCCACGCTGGGCGTGCATGAAGGCGTATTGGCGATTGATTTCCTGACGCTATGTGGCGAAGGGCGCAGTCAACACGACTATATTGAGCTCTCACGCCGATTTCACAGTGTCTTGCTGTATGATGTGCCGGTGATGATTTATAAGACCGAGGATCAGGCGCGTCGCTTCCTTGCGCTGATCGATGAGTTCTACGAACGCCACGTAAAACTGGTTGTCGCGGCAGAAACATCACTGTTTGAAATTTATCAGGGCACACGCTTGAAGTTTGAGTATCAGCGCTGCTTGTCGCGTTTGCAGGAGATGCAGAGCGAAGAGTATTTGCGTCTGCCGCATCTGCCCTGATGACGTGGCAGAAATCGCAGGAATTAGATGCAAAAAGGTTCGATCTTTGAGTTCGACTTCTCTATAATCTTGCGACCCCACGTTACAGCATCGGTTTTCTTTCCCAAGAACTCGATGTGATCCGGTAACTCACTTGAAGGGGTGGCTTGCTGGGCAAAATGGTCGTGTGAGCCTCAATCGTTTACTTAGCGTTTGGGATTTCACCAACGTGTAACTTTTTATTTGGGTAAGCTTTTCAATGAAAACTTTTACAGCTAAACCAGAAACCGTACAGCGTGACTGGTATGTTGTTGACGCAACGGGCAAAACCTTGGGTCGCCTGGCGACTGAACTGGCGCGCCGTCTGCGTGGTAAGCACAAAGCGGAATACACTCCGCACGTTGATACCGGTGATTACATCATCGTTCTGAACGCAGAAAAAGTTGCTGTAACCGGCAACAAGCGTACTGACAAGATTTACTATCACCACACTGGCCACATCGGTGGTATCAAGCAAGCGACCTTTGCAGAGATGATCGAGCGCCGTCCTGAGCGTGTGATTGAAATCGCGGTTAAAGGCATGCTGCCGAAAGGCCCACTGGGTCGTGCTATGTACCGTAAACTGAAAGTTTACGCAGGCAACGAGCACAACCACGCGGCGCAGCAACCGCAAGTTCTTGACATTTAATCGGGATTATAGGCAATGGCTGAAACTCAAAACTACGGCACTGGTCGCCGCAAAAGCTCTGCCGCTCGCGTCTTCATCAAGCCGGGTAGCGGTAACATCGTAATTAACCAGCGCTCTTTGGAGCAATACTTCGGTCGCGAGACTGCACGCATGGTCGTGCGTCAGCCGCTGGAGCTGGTTGATATGGTTGGTAAATTTGACCTGTACATCACTGTTAAAGGTGGTGGTATTTCTGGTCAGGCTGGTGCGATCCGTCACGGTATCACACGCGCTCTGATGGAGTACGACGAGTCTCTGCGTTCTGAACTGCGTAAAGCGGGCTTCGTTACCCGTGATGCGCGTGAAGTTGAACGTAAGAAAGTCGGCCTGCGTAAAGCACGTCGTCGTCCACAGTTCTCCAAGCGTTAATTGTTTGCTGCTTCGGCAGCGGCAGTTGGCTCAAAAAACCCGCTTCGGCGGGTTTTTTATTGCCTGTATTTATGATTTTTTCCCACAAAAAACGCGAGCTTTGCCCGCATTTTGCCTGCAAATCATCACGCCCGCCCCACAAGCTGCTTAAAATCTGGTAAACTCACTGTCACTTTGCGCCTGCGAGACGCAGCGTTGTGCTTGTCGTTCCTGTCGGGAAGACCGGTCGATGCTTCTAACGCTGACGGTAGGCGAATCTGATGAGCCGGTGAGTCGCCGCGTGGTTGGCTATTCGCAGTATCTTTTTGTGAACAAACTTGGAGGTTTTCATGGCTGTCGCTGCCAACAAACGTTCGGTAATGACGCTGTTTTCTGGTCCGACTGACATTTTCAGCCATCAAGTACGTATTGTACTGGCTGAGAAGGGCGTCAGCGTGGAGATCGAGCAGGTTGAAACGGATAACCTGCCGCAGGATCTGATTGACCTCAACCCGTATCGCACCGTACCTACGCTGGTCGACCGTGAACTGACGCTGTATGAATCACGCATCATCATGGAATACCTCGATGAGCGTTTCCCACATCCTCCGCTGATGCCGGTTTATCCGGTTGCGCGTGGTGAAAGCCGTCTGATGATGCACCGCATTGAGCAGGATTGGTACAGCCTGATGCGCACCATCGAAACCGCCAACGGTGCCGAAGCTGATGCAGCGCGCAAGCAACTGCGTGAAGAGCTGCTGGCGATTGCGCCACTGTTCGCGCGCACGCCATTCTTCATGAGTGAAGAGTTCAGCCTGGTGGATTGCTATCTGGCGCCGCTGCTGTGGCGTCTGCCGCAGATGGGTGTTGATCTGTCTGGCGCGGGTTCTAAAGAGCTGAAAGGCTATATGACGCGCGTGTTTGAACGTGACTCTTTCCTTGCGTCACTGACGGAAGCAGAACGTGAAATGCGCCTGCAAGCTCGGGGCTAATGTATGGAAATGTCGCAACTAACGGCGCGTCGTCCCTATCTATTGCGGGCATTCTACGACTGGTTGCTTGATAACCAGTTGACGCCGCATCTGGTGGTCGACATCAATCTGCCTGGTGTGCAGGTGCCGCTGGAATATGCGCGTGACGGACAGATCGTTCTGAACATCGCGCCGCGTGCAGTAGGCAACCTTGACCTCGCTAATGATGAAGTGCGTTTCAATGCGCGTTTCGGTGGCGTACCGCGTCAGGTTTCTGTGCCAATGGCTGCGGTGCTGGCGATTTATGCCCGTGAAAACGGCGCTGGCACCATGTTCGAGCCTGAACCGGCTTATGAGCTGGCGACGGATGAGCAAGAGGGTAGCGGTCAGGAAGAGACGATGATGTCTGTGATTGATGGCGATCGTCCGGATGATGCGACTGATGACGATCACTCACCAGATGATGAACCGCCGCCGCGTGGCGGACGACCTTCACTGCGTGTAGTGAAGTAAAGCGTCTAAAAAGATGTGCAATAAAAAACGGGCCGATTGGCCCGTTTTTTTATGCCTGCGCGTCTTAGTAGACGTCGCGCAGGTAGCGTTTATCTTTCTTCAACTGATCAACGTAAGCCGCAGCGCGCTCGCTAGATAAGCCACCGAACTGACGAACCACTTCATACAGCGCCGCATCAACGTCTTTTGCCATGCGTGAGGCATCGCCACACACGTAGAAGTAAGCGCCATCCTGCAGCCAGGCATACAGCTCAGCGCCTTTTTCCAGCATGCGGTTCTGCACGTAAATCTTCTCTTCCTGATCGCGAGAGAAAGCCAGATCGAGGTTAGTGAGCAGACCTTTCTCCTGCCACGCACTCAGCTCATCTTCGTAGATGTAATCATGTGCCTGATGCTGATCGCCGAAGAACAGCCAGTTTTTGCCTTCCGCGCCGGTTGCCTGACGTTCCTGCAGGAAGGCGCGGAACGGTGCGATACCGGTGCCTGGGCCAACCATGATCAGCGGCGCATTGCCATTTGCCGGCACACGGAACGCTTTGTTTGGCGAAATGAAGATCGCCGGCTTTTCGCCACGACGCACACGTTCAGCCAGATAGGTTGAGCACACGCCTTTACGTTCGCGACCGCCGCTGTGATAGCGCACGGACGCAATGGTCAGATGCACCTGATTGGGATGGGCTTTCGAGCTCGACGAGATCGAGTAGGCGCGATGCTGCAACGGACGCAGCATGGCAACGAATTCTGGTACCGACAGGCTGCGCGTCAGCTCAAGCTGCAGCAGATCCAACGTGTCTTTGCCCCACAGCCAAACGGCAAGGGTATCTTTATCGTCATGCTGCAATACGTGACGCAGTTCCTGGTTGGTGGTGTGCTGCCCAACCCACTCAATCAGTTTGCGTGACGGCTCGGAGATTTCGAACTGATAGGTCAGTAGATCGCCGAGGTTACGATCAAAGCTGGGTACGGGCGTTTCGTAATCCGCTTTCAGCTGAGTCAGCAGCAGTGAAACCAATGCCGCGTCGTTCACTGGAATGACACCCAGCGCATCGCCCGCTTCGTATTTCAAACCGCTGTCAGTAAGGTCGAACTCAAAGTGACGAATGTCTTTCGCCGATTCTTCTGCCGAGAGACGTTTGTTGGTCGCCAATGCGGCCGCATAAGGGTTCTGCTTATTGCTGCCCGGAATGACCGGCGCTTCTGGCGCGCTCTCAAGAGCGGTACCGCTGCTGCCCGCACTGGCGGCAAATTGCGGCATGGCCGTACCAATCCATTCACTGGAAGGCTCTTCGAAATCGATATCGCAGTCGATACGATCGGCGACGCGTTTCGCGCCGAGCTGTTCCAGACGCATATCAATGAATTTACCTGCCTGGCAGAAACCGTCGTAGCCGGTATCGCCAATCGCCAGTACCGCAAAGTGCATCTGCTCCAGACGCGGCGCGGTGCTGGCCGAAATGGCTTGCCAGAACAGCTGTGCGTTGTCTGGCATTTCGCCTTCGCCGTACGTTGAGGTAACAATCAGCACGTGACGCATGGTGGCAAACACATCCAGATCCACTTCGCCCAGCGCCTGCACCACCGGCACCAAACCTTTGGCACGTGCGGCTTTAGCAGCTGTTTGCGATAGGGCTTCAGCATTACCAGTCTGTGAACCAAACAGGATATGCAGCTGGGTGTTGGCACCGGCAGCCGGCGCGCTCTGCTTATCTTCTAATACCAGCAGGCGCGAATGGAGACCGGCGAGAAAGCCCGCCAGCCAGTATTTCTGCTCACCGTTAAACGGTGCATCTTCAGGAATGTAAGGAATTTTCATCGGTACGACACTCAATCCTGTTCAATCAAAATATAAAGTCTAAATTACACATGTTCAGTAACGCTGTAATCAGGAAAGTTTCCCGACTGCAGCAGCGATTTCTGGCAGTGCAGCACGCGCAAACAGCTCTTCAAAATCAGGCAGATGGCCGAGAACTTCACGGTTGCAGGCATCCTGATAAATGATCCAGCCATAAGTCGCCAGGCTGTCCATGGAGCGAATGTTGCGCTGCGTTAATGCTGCTTTGTAATCCGCCATACGTTTAGCGGCGATCAGGCTGGCCAGCTCGTCATCGCTGTAGCTCTCAATCGCTGAGCGAGCATGGCGTTGCAGCCGGCTTATCAACGTGAAATCTTCGGTCATCAGCAGATTACGTACCGCTTTTTCGACTGCTGGATCTTCCACCGCCGTGCCTTTCGGCAGTTTGCCCAGCGCCAGCTGCTGCGCGAGGCTCAGAACGGTGTAGTTATTCAGCAGAACAAACATCTCCAGCGTATCGGTCGCGCCGTAAGCCGGTACCGCACCGTTGGCAATGGTTTTACCGTCACGCCAGGCCGATTTGAATTTCGTGACCTGATGCGCAGCCAGCGACGTTGACAGCTCTTCCAGCAAGTCTTTGCGTGATTTGGCTTTCAGGATCTCGGTGCCATCCTGATACAGCAGCAGCGAACGCGGCATCACGTAAACAAAGTGGTGGCACTCGGTTTCCCAGTTATCCAGCAACCAGGCAGCGCGTGGCGATTGGGTCGCTTCCAGATGCCAGTTCAGCATGGTCAGCACCGCTTGTTTGTGCACCTGCGCCATTTCGTCTTCATCAGCGATAGAGCCAAACAGCACTGAGTCACCTGCCGCGTGGGCAGCCAGCGATCCGTACGGATCGTACTGATAAGCAAAACCGCCGCTCATGCCGTTGCCGAAGCCTTTACCAAAAGTGCCGAGGTTAAGGATGGCGCCGTTGGTCATGTATTCGCAACAGAAGTCGCCAACACCTTCAACCACGGCGGTTGCGCCGGAGTTACGCACGGCGAAACGGTCACCCGCCTGGCCCTGCACGAACAGACGACCGCCGGTTGCGCCAAATAGCGCGAAGTTACCGATCAGCACGTTGCCGTCACTATCCTGTGCACCGCCGCCTGGTGACATCACCACCAATTCGCCGCCGCACTGGCCTTTGCCAACACCGTCGTTACAGGTGCCGTAATGCTTCATCTGCATGCCGTCGTTGCAGAACGCGCCAAACGACTGACCGGCAGAACCGCTGGTGTTAATCAGCACGGTGGCGGGTGCCAGATAGTGACGACCGCGATCGTCTTTCAACACCGCTGGCAATGCTGCCAGCTGCTCTTTCGAGAGTTCATGGTTCAGCATGCGCTCTATATCGATCGCCAGCTGGCCACCCACGCTCTTGTTACGGTTGTTCAGCGTGATGCCCGCGCCCAGCGCGATTTCACGGCTCGCTTCGCCAACCAGCTGGGTTTTCAGCTCGCTGACCCAGCCATCATCCAGCTCAAAGTCTTTTTCCAGATACACCGGCTTGGCAATTTTCTGCTCTGGCACCACGGTCAACATGGCGCGCAGATCGAGTTTGCCAACTTCCAGCGGGTGATCCATCAAGTGCAGCAGATCGGAACGGCCACGCGCTTCACGCAGCGAACGCAGACCGAGACGCGCGAGGAATTCACGTACTTCCTGCGCCACGTTGATGAAGTACTGCGCCAGCTGGCGTGGATCGCCATCAAAGGCTTCGGCATTGGTGGTTAAACCGGCCGGGCATTTGACGTTACAGTTTTTCGCCATCACGCATTTCAGCATCATCAGCGCAGTGGTGCCGAACTCGAAGCTGTCGCCACCGAGCAGAGCAGATTTGATCACATCGCTGCCGGTCTGTTGCGCGCCGGAGCAGCGCAGCTGCACTTTGTCGCGCAGGCCGTTGGCACACAGCGCCTGATGCACTTCGGCAATACCGATTTCCGCGACGCGGCCGGTATATTTCAGGCTGGTAACCGATGCTGCGCCGGTGCCGCCGGTATTACCCGCCACGTTAATCACATCGGCGCCAGCTTTCGCCACGCCGACGGCGATGGTGCCGATACCTTCGGACGACACCAGTTTGACAATGACGCGCACGCGCGCGGCTTTGCAGTCGTGGATCAGCTGAGCCAAATCCTCGATTGAGTAAGTATCGTGGTGCGGCGGCGGTGAAACCAGCTCAACACCCGGTGTACCGCCACGTGCTGCGGCAATCTCAACGGTCACTTTTGCTGCTGGCAGCTGACCGCCTTCACCGGGTTTTGCGCCCTGACCGATTTTGATCTCCAGCTCTTCCAGCATTGGGTCAGCCAGATAAGCCGCCCAAACGCCGAAACGACCGGATGCCAGCTGTTTAATGCGCGAGGCACGGATGGTGCCGTGACGTGAATAGTGTTCACCACCTTCACCACAGTTACTCATGCCGCCAACCATGTTCGTTCCGTGCGCGACGGCTTCGTGCGCAGGTGCAACCAGCGCACCGTGGCTCATGGCACCGGAAGCAAAGGTGCGCGTGATTTCATGTGCCGGTTGAATCTCTTCCAGCGGCAGCGATGGCAGGGCGGTGAAGATCAGCGACAGATAATCCGCGGCTTTACCATAAGCGGTAATGTGCAGCACGCCATCCGCCACGTTACTGCTCTCGATATCGTCGGTGAAACGGGTTTTCAGCGCACGTGACAGCGCTTCCAGACGCTCGTTCTCTGGTTTCAGGCCAGCAATCGCATCGATCAGGCGCAGTTCGAACTGGTTCAGGCTGCCGTTCACCGCTTCGCATTTCAGACCACGCGTGGCGAAGCCGTTGTTCACCAATGAATAGCGACCCAGTTTGCGACCAAATTCGGCTTCGCTATCCACGTGGGTCAAATCGCACGGCAGCGCGAGGATATCGCGCAGCGCCGCAGGACGACGTTTACGTTCGGCATGCATCAGGCCGGAGAACTGACGGTAATCTGGCGTGATGGCAAAGGTATCGATCACCTCATTCGGAATGCGCTCGAAGCTGCTGTCTTTAAAGGCTTCTGCTTTAATGTTGAAAGCGTTATCCAGTTTGGCCAGCGTCATCAAACGAATAAAGTTGTCCTCTTCGCGCTCTTTGTTAGCAAAGCGAATCGGTTGTTCCGTCATATCAATAAAGGTACGCACCGCGATGGTACCGTACGAGTGGCCAGCACCTTCAGCACGCTCTTTGAACAAGCCGAGCAGAGGCACTTCCGCTTCGCCCTGAATTTTCAGCGAGCTTTGATGCCAATCTACCGCCATCTGAGCGATTGCCGGGAAGCCCGCGCCGCCAACCGGGGTTTTGATATTCGGGAAGTACTTTTTCAGTACCGGATCGTCGGTATTCAGGAAGTTTGGCTCGAAGAACTCGCCGCAGCTGTAGCTCTCAACGGTACACAGGCCAACTTTGCCCATGGTTTTCATCAGCGCTTTTTCGGCTGCCTTGGCATAGCGTTTAAAGGCTTTGTTGCCTTCCTCGCCTTCACCGAATTTCTCTTCTGCACGCATCTGCACGCCGAGTGGGTAAACAGCGGAGGCGCCAAAGCCCAGCGTCGCCGCAATATGGTGTGAAGAGATGCTTTGACCGCTTTCGACCACCAGCGAAACATCCAGACGCAGACCTTCCTGCACCAGACGTTGGTTGATCGCCGACACCATCAGCAGCATAGGGATCGCCGCGTGTGTTGACGAGATGTGGCGATCGGTGATCACCGCGATGCCACCTTGCTGGCGTGCGAAATCCACCACTTGCTGCGCTAAGTCATCAATGGCTTTTTCCAGCGCGTTGGCGTTGGCTGCACGGCTGACGATATCTTTGCCGACTACAGGCTCGTACAACATCTCGAAGCGCGCGTAAGGGGCAACGGTTTGCTCGCGCAGGCGCAGCATGTCGAGGTGCGTCAGGATCGGCGTTGGAACAATGATTTGCTGGCCTTTGCTGCGGCCGAGATGCGGTTTTGCACCTAAAGCGACGCGTAGCGTCATGCCATCCGCTTCACGAATTGAATCAAGCGGCGGGTTAGTGACCTGCGCAAAGCGTTGTGAGAAGTAGTGGGCCATGCCGCCTTCATGGTCTGACAGGCCGTTGATGGCGTTGCCGTAACCCATCGCCGAGATCTTCTCAGCGCCGGTTTGCAGCATCGGATCCATCATGAATTTGAAGCTTTCCTGGTTGTAGTAGTAAGCGACAAAACGCTGATAGGTTTTGAGGTCACCACGATAACGCAGTGGCGAGCCGAGTTGTTCGGCCTGAATCTCTGGCAGATCCCCCAGATCGACGCGCGCTTTGCTCAGCAGCGAAAGGTAATCTTTCTCGGCCGCCAGTTTTTCCAACGCTTCTACCGTGGTGTAAGAGCGTTTCTCTTTGTGATCGTAATAGAGCATGCCGCCCGCTTCGATACGGCCGCGACGCAGTACGCTTTCTGGCGGAAAGGCGATCTGGCCCGCTTCAGACATCGCACCGATGTATTCCGCGGTTTCAACGGAGCGCAGTGGACGCAGGCCGAGGCGGTCAAGACGTGCACCAATCACTTCGCCGTTACCGAAGATCAGGGCAGCCGGGCCATCGTTCTTCTCTTCATATAGAGAGAAGTATTCGAGCATGGCGCGCACTTCGTTAGAGAGTGATGTGTCGTTCTCCCACGCTGGCGGCATCATGGAAACCACCGCGTTGATCAGGTCGAGGTTGTCTTCCATCAAACGGCTGTGAATGCTCTGGTCGAGACGTGAGCTGTCTGACTGACCTTTTGGACGCACGATTTTTTTACCGCGCGCCAGCATCAGCGCCGCTTCGGCGATGCGGTTTTTACGATCGGTATTCAGCTCGCCGTTGTGCGCCATTAAGCGGAACGGTTGCGCCATGGTGGTGTGCGGATCGGTGTTGGTAGAGAAGCGGGTGTGGAAGAACAGCCCGCGCACCTGATGGTCCGCATCGGTCAAATCTTTGAAGTAAGGAATCACTTCATTGGAGTTCAGGCGTGCTTTAAATACCTGCGTGCGCGAGGAGAGCGACAGCGGATAAAGACCGCCGAATTCGCTTTCGGTAAAGGCGCGAGCTTCGATATCCAGCAGCGCGCGATAGATCTGACGCTCGAATTCGAGTTGTTCAGTCACTTCCTGCGGCGCAGCAAAAATCCACTGCACAATCGGCAGCTGGAATTGCAGGGCGGCTGGGCGCGTCACGCTGCTGTCCAGCGGCATATCGCGTTTCACTAATACCGGGAAGTTGTGCGCTGCCAGCGTTTCTTCAACCAGGCGCTCAGCGTTAGCACGCAACTCCGCGTCTTTTGGCACAAAGAAGTTACCCACGCCAAAGCGACCCGCTTCTAGCGCCAGGCCGGTGACTTTGCGGAAGAAGTTCAGGGAGAGATCGACGTTCACACCCGCGCCATCGCCCACGCCTTCGGCAGACATACCGCCACGGTGCGGTACCGTGCACAGCGCGCTATGGGCCATCCGCAGAATTTCATGAGTCTGCTCGCCGTCCTTACGGGTAATGAAACCTACACCACAGCTGTCACTTCCGGCTGATGGGTCATACAAACCATAGGGATTCGGTTTTTGCGTGGACATTGAGAGTCTCCTTAAACTTCTTTTGACATTACCTGCATTATTTCGTGTACCGCAGCGTGACTGATTCAGGCTGCGCGGCGGTATCAATTCTTGTGCCGCTCAGTAATAAGCGGGCGTCGCAACACCGAGCAAGGGCTCTTAAGACACTGTTGTCACGTCCTTAATGAGCTGCTCTTAATTCCGGTCTCTTTCGGTAGATAGCTTGCATCTAGAGGGAGTCTTCTTGCTGCATAGATATGCCGAGACACAGGCCCACCAGGAAAGCTCCCAGTGGAATTCCAACTTATCGGGAAAGCGAACTCAGGTCAAATAGCCAGCTTTGTTGAGGGTAATCGGCTTTATTGTGGGTTAATACAATGATTAGTAAGGAAATGTCGCGTAAATATATGTCAATCTCACGCTGAGTATTACCCCAGGAAGTGTGAGCCGTCTCACTGTGACCCAGCCCTCTAATATCCAAACAATGCTGGCAGGCATGCTTATAACAGCATTTAATTCTGTAAGGGGCAGTTGATACACAGCATGTATCTGTTTTTCTTATGGCGTCATATTTGAATTAAAATGGCGCTGCCATTAGTAAAATTAATCACGTGAGTCTTGCTTAAAAAATCATTAAAGTTGAATGGGTATGCAATAAGGGTGTGCGGCCATCAGGACAAATGGCTGCCAGGGTGCTGATTAGCACAGGATGTTGAGAAAAGGGCCGCAAAAGCGCGGCCCTCCAGATTATTCAGTTGGCAGAATTAGTCAAGCGCTTTGCGCATATAGAAGGGAACGTCGGCGAAATCACGCTGTGATGCACCATTACAGGGCATAACCCGCGCGATACTGTAGGGTGAAGCGGCGCAGCGTAGCGATAATTACGCTATTATGGGCCAGATTTCGTTCAGGGAGCTCGTAATGAAACAGATTCGTCTTTTAGCGCAGTACTACGTTGATTTGATGGTCAAACTCGGCCTGGTACGCTTTTCGCTGCTGTTAGCCTCGGCGCTGGTGGTGCTGGCGATGGTGGTGCAGATGGCCGTCACCATGGTGTTGCGCGGACATGTGGAAAGCATCGACGTTGTACGATCTATCTTCTTCGGTCTGTTGATTACGCCCTGGGCGGTCTATTTCCTCTCGGTGGTGGTCGATCAGCTGGAAGAGTCGCGCCAGCGTCTATCGAAACTGGTGGATAAGCTTGAAGAGATGCGCACGCGCGATCTTGAGCTGAACCAGCAGATGAAAGAGACCATCACCCAGCTTAATCAGGAAATTAACGATCGTATTAACGCTGAGCAGGCGCGTGAGCAGGTGATGGATAAGCTGCGCGAAGAGATGGCACGCCGCGAGCAGGCGCAGATTGAGCTGGAACAGCAATCCTCTTTCCTGCGCTCTTTTCTTGATGCGTCACCGGATTTGGTGTTTTACCGCAACATTGATAAGCAGTTTTCAGGCTGTAACCGCGCCATGGAGCTGCTGACCGGCATGAGTGAAAAGCAGCTGATTGGCCTGACTCCGCGTGATATCTATGATGATGAAGCCGCCACCAAAGTGCTGGAAACCGATGAGAAGGTGTTCCGCCACAATGTGTCGTTGACGTACGAGCAGTGGCTGCAATATCCCGATGGGCGCAAAGCCTGTTTCGAAATCCGTAAAGTGCCCTATTACGACCGTGTGGGTAAACGCAGTGGTCTGATGGGCTTTGGTCGCGATATTACCGAGCGTAAGCGCTATCAGGACGCGCTGGAGAACGCCAGCCGTGAGAAGACCACCTTTATTTCTACTATCAGCCACGAGCTGCGTACGCCGCTTAATGGCATCGTCGGGCTGAGCCGTATCCTGCTGGATACCGATCTCAATCAGGAGCAGCTGAAGTACCTCAAAACCATCCATGTTTCGGCTATCACGCTGGGCAACATCTTCAATGATGTCATCGAAGTAGACAAAATTGAGCGCCGCAAGGTGCAGCTGGATAATCAGCCGCTGGATTTCACCGGCTTCCTCGCCGATTTGGAAAATCTCTCCGGCCTGCTGGCGCAGCCAAAAGGACTGAAGTTTGTCATGGCACCGGAACTGCCGCTGCCGCATAAAATCTCGGCAGATGGTACGCGTCTGCGTCAGATTCTGTGGAACTTGATTGGCAACGCCGTGAAATTTACCCAGCAGGGCGAGATAGTGGTGCGCGTGGCCTATCGTCAGGATGAAACGTTGCACTTTGAAGTGCAGGATTCCGGTATGGGCATTCCACAGGAGGAGCAGGATAAGATCTTCGCCATGTATTACCAGGTGAAAGATCAGCACGGTGGCAAACCGGCGACGGGCACCGGCATTGGTTTGGCGGTATCGCGTCGTCTGGCACAGGCGATGGGTGGCGATATCAGCGTTAGCAGCATCGCGGGGCAGGGTTCTTGCTTTACCGTCGAGATCAACGCGCCACGCGTCGCTGAGGAAGTTGAAGACGATAATCTGGATGACAGCATGCCGTTACCGGCGCTGCATGTCTTGCTGGTGGAAGATATCGAACTCAACGTCATTGTGGCGCGCTCGGTACTGGAAAAGCTGGGCTGCAGTGTAGACGTCGCGATGACCGGCACGGATGCGCTGGCGATGTTTGATCCGCAAGAGTTTGATCTGGTTCTGCTCGACATTCAGTTACCGGATATGACGGGTCTTGATGTGTCGCGTGCCATCCATCAGCGCTATGCGGGTTCATCATTGCCGCCGCTGGTAGCATTGACGGCGAACGTGTTGAAAGACAAAAAAGAGTATCTCGATGCCGGCATGGACGATGTGTTGAGCAAACCGCTCGCCGTAACGGCGCTAACAGCGGTGATCAAGAAGTTCTGGGATTATCAGCAAGAGGCGGAAGAGATTGTTAATGACGCCGCTGACGAGCAGTCACGCACGCTATTAGATGTGCCAATGCTTGAGCAATACATTGAGCTGGTTGGCCCAGGCTTGATTACACAAAGTCTCACTATGTTCGAACAGATGATGCCGGGTTATCTCGACGTGCTGGATTCCAACATGATGGCGCGCGATCAAAAAGGCATTGCTGAAGAAGGACACAAGATTAAAGGCGCAGCAGGCTCGGTTGGCTTACTACATCTGCAGCAGTTGGCGAAACAGATTCAATCACCGGAATTACCAGCGTGGTGGGACAACGTGCAGGAGTGGATAGACGAACTAAAACAGGAATGGCTGAAAGACGTAAACGTATTACGTGAGTGGGTAGCGGAGCGGGAAAAATTACAGGACGTTAGAAAAAAATGACCCCAGTCGAAACTGGGGTGCGCGAATACTGCGCCAACACCAGGGAAATGGGTACTGCTGCTATGATTAGAAATCGAATAAGAAAGCAGCAGTTCGGTATTGGTTAACGCTATAAAATCACCTTAACAAATTCGCCAACGCTTGTGACAAGATTCATTAAATTGTGTGATGTTGAGCAGCGATTAAATACAGAAAACATTAATTTGCTGACACAGTCAAGCAAGGAATTAATTTCTTTGCCATATTGCATCTTTTTTGACCAATTGTTCTGCTTTTTGCCTGGTTTTGCTTCAGTTACTCGCAGGAAAAGCCAGGCAGAAGCATAGAAAATCTGATTCTGACATAAAATAGGATTTAAGTAAGGTTAACGTGCTGATATTCATCGGTAAAACGAGTTTTTTTGATGGGTTATCCAAAACGTTTTGGAAACCTTCGGTAGAAAGTTCCAGTTTCCAGTTTAATGAATAATGTAAACCAAATGAGAGATAAATCGCTTTACCATCAATGAGGGTGAATTAAGGCGATAAAGGGTGAATTCTGCCAGTTTTTTCAGAATGGTCTCGGTTATCAATGAGCATCTTCGAACGCTACTAAAAATGATAGTTAAGTATTGTGAAAGGTTTTGCGTGATCGATATCACATTCAGTTAAGGGTTTAGACAGGCAGCTACTGTTGTATTAGTCATCATGGAACCGATTCCTTTTTTATGGAAGTGCTTGATGTGATTGGCTCTAATAGAGCAACGTTGATTGCGCAGGCAACAATCTCCCCTGAAGGTTTTGCCGTTCTGAGGATAAATTTTGGTGGTTAATGGTAGGTGCTTGCTATTGTGACTTGGGTAATTGATTAATGCCGGGAACAGGTAAGAGAAAATTGCATGAGTAAGAATAAAGGGACGTTGGGAAAAAAGATAAAAGTGCTGATTGCAAAAGTGCTGCTGGCTTGGCTAGGCATCTGGTTAGCGGGTATTTTGCTGTTTGCCTTTTTGCCTGTGCCGTTCTCGGCGGTGATGGTGGAGCGGCAACTCGGCGCCTGGTTTACAGGGCGCTTCGATTATGTCGCACACTCCGATTGGGTTGGCATGGATGAGATCTCGCCGTGGATGGCGTTAGCGGTGATCGCCTCGGAAGATCAAAAGTTTCCTGAACACTGGGGCTTTGATGTTGACGCTATCCAGTCTGTACTGGATAACGATGGCAATGAGCGCATGCGCGGGGCTTCAACCTTGTCTCAGCAGACAGCAAAAAACCTGTTCCTGTGGGATGGCCGCAGTTGGATGCGTAAAGGGCTGGAAGCGGGGTTGACGGTAGGAATTGAAACCGTCTGGACTAAGCGACGTATCCTCACGGTTTATCTCAATATCGCTGAATTTGGCAATGGCGTGTTTGGCGTCGAAGAGGCTTCGCAGCGCTACTTCCATAAACCGGCCAGCCGGCTGACCATGTCTGAAGCGGCGTTACTGGCGGCTGTCTTGCCTAATCCGATCCGTTTCCGCGCCGATGCACCCTCGGGCTATACGCGCCAGCGTCAGCAATGGATTATGCGGCAGATGCGACAATTGGGCGGCGAGGGCTTCCTGAATCGCTATAAGCTGCACTGAAAGGATTAATCTTCGTCAAATCCTGCTTCAAACAGTTCAATGACTGCCGCCAGCGCCTGCTCTTCCTGCGGGCCGCTGGCTTCGATTTCAATATGGCCGCCTTTTGCTGAATCGAGCATCAGCAGTGCAATCACGCTGCTGGCTTCGGCTTCGGTGCCCGATTCGTTTCGCAATAACACTTCAGCATCGAAACTCTGAACCAATTCAAACAGCTTCATCGCCGGGCGCGCATGCATGCCCAGTTTATTCCGAATTTCAACGGTTTGCTTCACGGTCATGATTTACGTTTTTCCAGAGTGCGATGACGAGACTGCACATTTTTACCGCGTGAGCGGAAATAGTCCGCCAGTTGTTCAGCAATATACACAGAACGATGCTTCCCGCCGGTACAACCGATGGCGACGGTAAGATAGCTGCGGTTATTGGTTTCCAGCATTGGCAGCCACAGTTCCAGATAGCTGCGCGTTTGATAGATGAAGTTGTGCACTTCGGTGTGGCGATCGAGGAAAGCGGCAACCGGGCGATCCAGGCCGGTCATCGGACGCAACTTGGGATCCCAATGCGGGTTAGGCAGGAAGCGCACATCAAACACATAATCGGCGTCGATTGGGATGCCGTGTTTAAAGCCAAAGGACTCAAACACCATCGTCAATTCACGCTCGCGTTTGCCCAGCAGGCGCGTACGCAACATTTCTGCCAGCTCGTGAACCGACATTTCTGAAGTATCGATAATCAGGTCAGCGCGCGAGCGCAGTGGCTCCAGAAGATCGCTCTCTTCATCGATGGCGCTCTCCAGTGACAGATTTTTGCTAGAGAGTGGATGCAGGCGACGCGTATCGCTATAACGTCGGATTAGCGTATTGCGATCGGCATCGAGAAACAGCAACTGCGGCGAGAAAGTATCGGGCAGATTATTGAGTGCGGCTTCAAAAACTTCCGGCGATTCGGGCATATTACGCACGTCAATGCTCACCGCCGCAGAGATATTACGTTCGGTTAAGGTATTTGCCAGTTCCGGCAGCAGCACCACCGGCAAGTTATCGACACAGTAAAAGCCCATATCTTCAAGGGCACGCAGCGCAACTGATTTTCCTGAGCCTGACCGACCGCTAACGATCATCAGCACCATCACATTTCTCCCGTTTTAAACCGGCGAATACGCCGGTAAAGTGTTTGTCGCTTAAGAGTGTGCTTCCTGAGCTTCTGTGATAATGGCGTAGAGCTCTTCGTCGCTTTGTGCCGCACGTAAACGACGGCAGACGGTTTTATCCGCCAGACGTTTGGCCACTAGCGAAAGCGTGTGCAAGTGGGTCTTACACTGGTCCGCTGGCACGAGCAGAGCAAACAGCAGGTCAACCGGCTGATTATCTACCGCATCAAAGGCGATGGGTTGATCAAGGCTGATAAACACGCCTACAGCACGTAACGTGTCCTCTTCCAGCTTGCCATGTGGAATGGCGATGCCGTTGCCGATACCGGTACTGCCCATACGTTCGCGGGTCAGGATGGCTTCGAAAAGCGTCTGGTGTGGCAGATTGAGCTGCTTCGCTGCCAGCTCGCTGATAATTTCCAGCGCGCGTTTTTTGCTCTGGCAGTGTACGCCGCTACGGGTACAGTCCAGCGAAAGGACCGAGCTCAATTCCAGTGTTAGATCGTTGTTCATCATCGTTTCACTTGCGAGTTCACTGTGCCGTGAGGTTCAGGCAATTGATTTCATTGCCGTTCGCCCGTTGGCGCTTGCGCAGATGACAAAACGGGGCGGTAATATCCGCCCCATTTTTGCTCTAAGTGCCGAATCAGTCGGCACTCTGCAAGCGTGAAGGTTAGTGTTTTTTCAGTTTGTCTTTGTGTTTGGTCAGCTGACGGGAAAGCTTATCGATTAACCCGTCGATGGCCGCGTACATATCTTCCGCTTCCGATGTGGCGTGCAGCTCCCCGCCGTTGACGTGCAGTGTTGCATCCGCAATCTGCGTCACCTTCTCTACTTTTAGAACAATATAAACCTGATTGATACGATCAAAATAGTGTTCCAGTTTGGCAAATTTGCTATTTACAAATTCACGCAGAGGTTCGGTTATCTCAACATTAAGTCCGGTAAGGTTTAGCTGCATAGGTCTTCCTTCTTCGTTCGGTCAAACCAATTGCTTACGCTGGTTTGATGGCGGTATCGATAAAGACTCGCGATATTTAGCAACCGTACGTCGCGCTACCATGATGCCCTGTTCGGATAACATGGAGGTCAGTTTGCTGTCGCTCAAGGGTTTTGCGGGATTTTCCGCCGAGATTAATTTTTTCACCAGTGCACGAATCGCCGTAGAAGAGGCTTCGCCGCCGCCTTCGGTGTTGACGTGACTGGAGAAAAAATACTTCAGTTCAAAGATGCCACGCGGGCTGTGTAGATACTTCTGCGTGGTGACGCGGGAAATGGTGGACTCATGCATATCAACAGCCTGAGCAATGTCTGCCAGCACCATTGGACGCATATACTCCTCACCCTGCTCAAAAAACGCCTGCTGCTGTTCAACGATACAGCGTGTCACTTTCAGCAGCGTATCGTTACGGCTCTCCAGGCTCTTAATCAGCCACTTGGCTTCCTGTAAGTTGCTGCGAATAAACTGATTATCGCTGTCATTACGTCCTGCTCCGCCCATCGCAGCATACTGCTGATTGATTTTCAGGCGCGGCATGCTGTCGGAGTTGAGTTCAACCGTCCAGCGCTTGCTGATTTTACGAACCAGCACATCGGGAATGACATATTCGGGTTCGCTGGTATTGATCGACTGGCCTGGGCGCGGATCGAGCGACTGAATCAGCAGCATCGCGTCCTTAAGCACTTCTTCCTTGAGACGCGTCACGCGCATCAGGCTGCGGAAGTCATGATTGGCCAGCAGATCGAGGTGTTCACTAACAATCAGACGTGCTTCAGCCAGCATCGGCGTTGCGGCGTCGTATTGCGATAGCTGTACCAGCAGGCAATCACGTAAATCGCGTGCACCCACGCCGACCGGATCGAAACGCTGCACGCGTTTGAGCACGGCTTCTACTTCTTCCAGCGCCAGCTCTTCATCGCCAATACTGTCATAAATGTCTTGTAAGCTGACGGTGAGATAACCGGTGTCGTCAATAGCATCAACGATTGACGTGGCAATCGCGCGATCGGTATCAGTGAACGGTGTTAACTCAACCTGCCACATCAGGTAATCCTGCAGCGATTGGGTGGTTTCGCCCTGATAGATGGGCAGTTCGTCGTCCTGGTAATCGGTGCCCGTGCCTGAAGGTGTTCCAGCGGTGTAGATTTCGTCCCAGGTTGCATCGAGAGGAAGCTCATCGGGCATTTCTTTCTGTTCAAGTGCCTCGCGCGTGTCTAAAGAATCACTTTCCTGATCCTGAAATTCGCGTGCGTCGACTTCTTCATGCAGATCGGTTTGCTCAAGCAGCGGATTGCTTTCCAACGCCAGTTGCAGTTCTTGCTGGAGTTCAAGCGTAGAAAGTTGCAGCAAGCGAATTGCTTGCTGCAACTGTGGAGTCATCGCCAGCTGTTGGCTGAGCCTGAGTTGCAAACCTTGCTTCATAATTCGGTAAGAATTTCCTAAGCAAACGTAGGGTGTTACAACACCTTATCAGAGTCTGAACTCTTCGCCCAAATAAACACGCTTAACCTGCTCATCTACAAGAATTTCATCAGGCGTGCCATGGGCAATCAAATGTCCCTGGCTAACGATATAAGCGCGTTCACACACCGCGAGGGTTTCACGCACGTTGTGGTCAGTAATCAGCACGCCAAGGCCGCTGTCACGCAAATGCTCGATGATTTTCTTGATGTCGATAACCGAGATCGGATCAACACCGGCAAATGGCTCATCCAGCAAGATAAATTTAGGATTAGCGGCCAGCGCGCGCGCAATTTCCACACGACGACGTTCACCACCCGATAGCGCCTGGCCCATGCTGTCTCGCAGATGGGCGATATGGAACTCCTCCATCAGCTCGTTGGCACGATCCTGACGCTGCTCTTCCGTCAAATCATCACGAATCTGCAGAACCGCCATCAGGTTGTCGTAGACGCTCAGGCGGCGGAAGATCGAGGCTTCCTGCGGCAGATAGCCGATGCCGCGACGCGCGCGCGCATGCAGAGGCAGAATGCTGATATCTTCATCATCAATCACAATGCGGCCCGCATCGCGCGGCACAATACCGACCACCATGTAAAACGTGGTGGTTTTACCGGCACCGTTTGGACCCAGCAGGCCGACAATCTCGCCGGACTTTACCTGCAGGCTAACATCTTCCACCACGCGGCGGCCTTTGTAGGCTTTCGCCAGGTTCTCAGCGATTAGTGTAGCCATAGCAATCAGTTACTCTTTTTAGGGCTCGCGGACGAACCGTTTTTGTCCTGCAGCTGCGACGGTACCAGAACGGTGGTCACGCGCTTGCTCTCACCCTGGCTGAAGGCCTGCATCTTCTGCTCTTTCACCAGGTAAGTGATGCGGTCGCCTTTGATATTGCTGTCCTGCTGCTGAATAAAGGCATTACCTGTCAGCTCAACAAAATCATTCGCCAATTCGTAATGCAGCTTACTAGCATGCCCTTGCACTGGCTTGCCGCTGTCCTGCATCTGATAGAAGGTGGCTGGCGTACCGTAAGCATCAACGATGGTTTTTTTACTGTCACCGCCCGGACGGGTGACCACCACTTTATCGGCGGTAATCTTGATGGAACCCTGAGTCACAATCACGTTGCCGGTAAAGGTCGCGACGTTGCCCTGTAAGTCCAGCGCCTGGTTGACCGAGTCAATATTCACCGGTTTATCGGAATCGCCGGTTAACGCCAGCGCAGGCAGGCTCGTTGCCAGCAGCGTAGTCACCAGCAATAACTTAAGGCTATTTTTTTTCATTTTGAATTTCATAGGAAGTTTTGACCTTTTCAAGCAGCTCAGCATGTTTCGTCCGTAAATTGCCGCGCATTTTCATGCCAGTGGAATTAAAACTGCGGCCAAAAAGGGTGACTTGATCGTCAGATGTCACATCCTGGGTGACCAGATTAACCTGAGCGTTATCGGTAAGGATGCGCTCAAGCTGTGAATCCTGGGTCAACGAATTAACCACAACGTTACCGTATAGATAAAGCATACGATCTTTAGTCAGCTTTGCCTTATCAGCGCGTACTGACCATGTTGCCACTTTATTTTCGTCATACGTGGTCATCACCGGATTATCAAACCAACTTATCTCATCGGCAGCAAAGTAGGTCACTTTATCCGAGACCAGTTTATAGCCCAGCGCACCCGTAGGGTTATACACCACCGTATTCGATTTCTCGCTGGTATAGGTCGGGGCTTGATCGTTGGTCGCCATCGGCGTTTTGTCGTCATCCTGGTTGGTGAGATTCCAGCCGATCAGCACTAAGGCGATCAAGGCCAAAATCAGCGTCATCCAACGCCTGCTCTTACTCATATTGATTGCCCTTTGGCATCCTCAAACTTGTTTTGCGCCATCAAAATCAGATCGCACAACTCACGTACTGCGCCGCGCCCGCCCGCGATGCGGGTAACATAATGCGCGCGCGGCAGCAAAATTGGGTGAGCATCGGCAACGGCAACACTTAAACCCGCCTGCGCCATTACCGGCCAGTCGATCAAATCATCGCCAATATACGCAACCTGCTCGGCAGATAATGACAGTTTATCCAGAAGTTCACGCCAGGCCAAAAGCTTATCCGATTGTCCCTGGTAAAGATGCGTAATGCCAAGCGTCTTGCAGCGATCTTCCAGCAGTTTTGCCTTACGGCCGGTAATAATAGCCACTTCAACGCCTGAGGTCAGCAGGCAACGCACGCCGTAACCATCGCGCACGTTAAAAGCCTTTAGCTCTTCACCGCTGTTACCCATATAAATCACGCCATCGGACATCACACCATCAACGTCGCAAATCAGCAGGCGAATCTGCGCAGCTCGCGCCATGACTTCTGCGTTCACCGGACCGTAGCAAGTCTCGACCATCGCCGTTTCAGCACTCATTATTTATTCCTGTTCAGACCACGCCAGCGCGCAGCATGTCATGCATATGTACCACACCGAGCAGGCGATCGTCATCGGCCACCAGCAGGGCGGTGATGTTTTTGTTTTGCATCAAATTAAGGGCGTCAACTGCCAGCATATTGGGCCGCACGCGAATGCCGCCGCTGGTCATAACATCCTGAATACTGGCCGTCTGGAAATTGATGCCCATATCGAATACGCGGCGTAAGTCACCATCGGTGAAGATGCCTTCAATTTTCATTAGGTCATCAACAATTACCGTCAAGCCGAGATTCTTGCGGGTAATTTCCAGCAGCGCGTCGCGCATCGACGCATCACGGCTAACGTGTGGAATTTCATCGCCGCTGTGCATGATATCGCTGACGTGCAGCAGCAGTTTGCGGCCCAGCGCACCGCCAGGATGCGACAGCGCAAAATCTTCCTGAGTAAATCCGCGCGCTTCCAACAACGCCACGGCCAGCGCATCGCCCATCACTAATGTGGCGGTGGTGCTGGTGGTTGGTGCCAGGCCGAGCGGACAGGCTTCCTGCGGCACTTTCACGCAGAGATGCACATCAGCGGCGCGCGCCATCGCACTCTCCGGACGACCGGTAATACAAATCAGCTGCACTTTCTGGCGCTTTAATACGGGAACTAAGGCGAGGATTTCGCCGGATTCACCGCTGTTGGAAATCGCAACCACCACGTCATTGGTGCTGACCATGCCGAGATCGCCGTGGCTGGCTTCGCCGGGATGAACAAAAAAAGCGGGTGTGCCGGTGCTGGCAAACGTCGCCGCCATTTTTTTACCAATATGCCCGGATTTGCCCATGCCCATTACCACCACTTTGCCGCGGCAGGCAAAAATCATCGCGCAGGCGCGATCGAAATCGTCATTGATATATTGATCAAGCTGCTCCAGCCCTTCGCGTTCGATGCGCAGCACCGCTTTACCCGCATGCTGAAAATCGAAATCCGGTTGCTGATGTGACATGGTCAGTCCGTCCTTAATAGCTTGTGATAAGCATGGGGCTGAGCCACAGCCACAGCACCCACGCGACAAATCCACCTAATAATAGTGTGCCTGCGATGCGACCAATACGCCGTTTGCGCAGCAGGCAGAGCAGGGCGAATAGTACGCTGACCGCCAGCATCACCCAGTAATCACGTGCAAAGGCATGGGCATCAATGCTGCCGGGATGAATCAGCGCCGGCAGGCCGAGCACAATCGCCAGGTTAAAAATATTCGCGCCAATTAAGTTGCCGATGGCGATATCGTCTTCACCTTTTAGCGCACCAGCGACTACCGTGGCCAGTTCAGGCAAGCTGGTTCCGACGGCAATTAGCGTCAAGCCCATCACCAACTCGCTTACGCCGAAGTAATCGGCAAATACGGTTGCATTGTCGATTACCATGCGCGTCGACATTGGCAAAATAATCAGCGCCACCGCCAGCCAAAGAAAAGCCACGGTATTGCCAGCTTCATCACGCGGCAGTTCGGCCAGCTGTTCACGCGTTAGCGTGTCGTTGTTGTCGCGTTCGGCACGGCGAGCAATGCGGATCACCACCAGCAAATAACTCAGCGCAATCAGCAGCAATGCGATGCCATCGATACGGCTAAGGTGATTATCAAACAGCATGATGCCGCTGAGCAGTGTGACCAACAGCATCAATGGCAATTCGCGCCGAATCAGATTGGAGTGTACTGTCAATGGGTGCAGCAGCGCCGCGCCGCCAAGAATTAAGAGAATGTTGGTAATGTTTGAACCCAGCGCGGTGCCTACCGCTAAATCCATCTGTCCATGCTGTGCAGCCGAAAAGGAAACAATCAATTCCGGTAAGGAAGTGCCAATGCTCACCACGGTCATGCCAATGATCAGCGGTGGAATGCCGAAGGATCGACAGAGGATCGCGGCACTGAACACCAAACGATCGGCGCCGTAGACCAGTAAAATCAATCCGATAAACAGCAAGGCTGAGGCTACGAACATTAATAATCCTTGATGGATGGAGGTGTCGGCGAACCTTATCCGACAAGTAAAAACATGCTGCACGCGGTTAGAAGCGCTGATTTTGACTGTGTGAGAGGCAAAAGTAAATTTTAAGGCCGTTTTCGCCACACATAGTGGGTAAGTTTCTGTAAAACTATCGTGCATTTGAGGTTAACAGGCTAACATCCACAGCTTTAACCACGCCCGATCCGCATAAAGAGGTAAAGATGATTCAGCAGCAAACGAATCTGGTTGAGGTTCGTGGCGTCAGTTTCACGCGCGGCAATCGTACCATCTTCGATGACATCTCGTTAACAGTACCCGCCGGCAAGGTCACTGCCATTATGGGACCGTCCGGTATAGGTAAAACCACGCTTTTGCGACTGATCGGCGGGCAGCTGCAGCCTGATAAAGGCGAGATTTGGTTTCGCGATCAGAATATCCCGACGCTTTCCCGCACCAAACTGTATGAAGCACGCAAAAAGATGAGCATGCTTTTTCAGTCGGGTGCACTTTTTACCGACCTCAACGTTTACGAAAACGTTGCGTGGCCATTGCGTGAACATACGCAGCTCCCTCCAGAATTATTGCACAGCACCATATTGATGAAGCTGGAAGCGGTAGGTTTGCGTGGGGCGGCTAAACTTATGCCCGCAGAGCTCTCTGGCGGCATGGCACGTCGCGCTGCGCTGGCGCGTGCGATCGCGCTGGAGCCAGAACTGATCATGTTCGATGAGCCTTTTGTGGGCCAGGATCCGATCACTATGGGCGTGCTGGTGAAGTTAATTGATGAACTTAATCATGCATTGGGTCTGACCTGTATTGTGGTTTCACACGATGTGCCTGAGGTCTTGAGCATTGCCGATCATGCCTATATTGTTGCCGGACAAAAAATTATTGCTCAGGGCAGCGCGCCGGAACTGCGGGAAAATCCCGATCCGCGTGTGCGCCAGTTTATTGAGGGTCATGCGGATGGCCCGGTGCCATTCCGTTTTGCTGCGGGTGATTATCTCAGCGACTTGACCCGCTCAGGGAGAACGTAAACTGATGTTGTTACAGGCGCTAGCGTCATTTGGACGTCAGGGAATTAATACCTGTGCCGCTTTTGGCCGCGCAGGCCTCATGCTATTTCATGCGCTGGTGGGTAAGCCCGCGTTTCGTCGACATGCGCCGCTGCTGATAAAACAGCTGTACAGCGTAGGCGTGTTATCGTTGCTGATCATCGTGGTATCCGGCCTGTTTATTGGCATGGTGCTGGGTCTGCAGGGTTATCTGGTGCTCACTACCTATAATGCTGAAACCAGCCTTGGCATGCTGGTGGCGCTCTCGCTGCTGCGTGAACTCGGACCGGTAGTAACGGCATTACTTTTTGCGGGCCGAGCAGGTTCAGCCTTGACGGCAGAAATTGGTTTGATGAAAGCCACTGAACAGCTCTCCAGTATGGAGATGATGGCCGTTGATCCACTACGTCGCGTAGTATCACCGCGTTTCTGGGCCGGCTTTATCAGCATGCCGCTGCTGGCGCTGATCTTCACTGCGGTAGGTGTTGCTGGTGGCGCGTTGGTTGGCGTGAGCTGGAAAGGGATCGATCCCGGCTTCTTCTGGTCGGCGATGCAGAACGCGGTAGATTTCCGCACTGATGTCGTCAACTGCATGATCAAGAGCGCAGTCTTTGCCGTCACGGTAACCTGGATTGCGCTATTTAATGGCTATGATGCCATCCCGACCTCGGAAGGGATCAGTCGGGCGACAACGCGTACCGTGGTGCATGCTTCACTGGCGGTACTCGGTTTGGATTTTGTGCTGACAGCACTGATGTTTGGGAATTGATGCAATGCAAAGCAAGAAAAACGAAATCTGGGTTGGCGTCTTTATGCTGGCTGCGCTGTTGGCGCTGTTGTTCCTCGCCCTGCGCGTCGCCGATCTCAAATCCTTTGGCACCCAGCCGACCTGGAAGCTGTATGCCACCTTCGATAATATCGGCGGATTAAAAATCAGTTCACCGGTTAAAATTGGTGGTGTGCTGATAGGCCGGGTGGCGGATATTTCGCTGGATCAGAAAACATTGTCACCGCGCGTGACCATGGATATTAGCGAAGACTACGCTGACAAAATCCCGGATACCAGTTCGCTGGCAATCCGCACCCAAGGTCTGCTCGGCGAACAGTTCCTGGCGTTAAATCTGGGTTTTGACGATCCGGAACTCGGTTCCGCGATGCTGAAAAATGGCGGCACCATTCGTGACACCAAGTCAGCCTTGGTGCTGGAAGACCTGATCGGTCAATTCCTCTATAAGAGCGGCGATAACAAACCTGACGACAAATCACAGGGTGCCGAGAGCGCACCAGCTACACCTGCTACAACGGAATAACTTACGAGGTAAAACATGATGTTTAAGCGTTTACTGATGATTGCCCTGTTGGCAATTGTACCGCTGGCTGCCACTGCAGCAGACCAGAGCAATCCTTATAAGCTGATGAACGAAGCGGCGGATAAGACCTTTACGCGCCTGAAAAACGAACAGCCAAAAATCAAGCAGGATCCGAACTATCTGCGAGAAGTAGTGCGTCAGGAACTGATGCCTTACGTACAGGTAAAATATGCCGGTGCCTTGGTGCTCGGTCGCTATTATCGCGACGCGACGCCTGCACAACGTGATGCCTACTTTGCCGCGTTTGGTGATTATCTGGCGCAGGCTTACGGCCAGGCGCTGGCGCTTTACAACGGTCAAACCTACCAGATTCAGCCGGAGCAGCCGATTGGCGATGCCAAAATCGTGGCGATCCGTGTCACCATTATCGATCCGAATGGTCGTCCACCCGTGCGCCTCGATTTCCAGTGGCGTAAGAACAGCCAAACGGGCAACTGGCAGGCGTATGACATGGTGGCAGAAGGCATCAGCATGATTACCACGAAACAGAATGAGTGGGGCGACCTGCTGCGTACCAAAGGCATTGATGGCCTGACTGCTCAGCTGAAAAAATACGCCGCACAGCCGATCACCCTGGATAAAAAGCAATAATGAGTGAACCGTTACGCTGGCAGCGCACTGCCAGCACGCTGGCTTTAAGCGGCAAATTAGATCGTGATACCTTGCTGACCTTGTGGCAGGAACGTGACACTGCGATGGCGGATATCACCACGATTGATGTCGCGGGGCTGGAAAGGGTGGATTCGGCAGGTTTAGCGCTGCTGGTGCATCTGCGTGAAATCGCGCGTGCCCAAGGCAGCGCACCGCTTTTCTCCGGGATCTCCGATAAACTCCAGTCACTGATAACGCTGTATAACCTGCAGCAGATTATTGTTTCTGCGGAAAAAATCGCCTGATTGTCGGATGTCGATGCTAAGCCCCTGATTTTTTCAGGGGCTTTTGCGTATTTAAGAGTCAGACGCTTTCCTCTAAGATGTCTGCCTTATTATTATTAAGTGAAGTAACGAGCGATGGAAAATAGTGAAGTTCAGGCCGTGCTGATGCAGGCGCTGGCATTAGAAGAAGTACACGTACTCAGCAACGATGGCAGCCATTTTCAGGTCATCGCGGTGGGCGAAATGTTCGGCGAACTGAGTCGTGTGAAGAAGCAGCAGGCTGTGTACGCGCCGCTGATGGAATATATTGCGGATAACCGTATTCATGCGGTTTCCATCAAAACTTATACCCCAGCCGAGTGGGCGCGCGACCGTAAACTCAACGGTTTCTAAGCGCCTCACCGGTTGTTTTTTTGATAGATAATTGAGAGCCGTGTTAATGGACAAATTTCGTGTGCAAGGCCCCACCCGTTTAAGTGGTGAAGTGACCATTTCCGGGGCGAAGAATGCTGCGTTGCCGATTCTGTTTGCTGCACTGCTGGCAGAAGAGCCGGTAGAAATTCAGAACGTGCCGAAGCTGCGTGATATCGATACCACCATGAAGCTGCTGAATCTGCTGGGTGCGCGCGTTGAGCGCAATGGTTCGGTCCACGTTGATGCTCGCGAAGTTAATGTCTTCAGTGCGCCATACGATCTGGTGAAAACCATGCGTGCTTCGATCTGGGCGCTGGGTCCGCTGGTGGCGCGTTTTGGTCAAGGCCAGGTTTCGCTACCGGGCGGTTGTGCCATCGGTGCGCGTCCGGTTGATCTGCATATTACTGGCCTGGAACAACTGGGTGCGGAAATTAAGCTGGAAGAAGGCTACGTTAAAGCTTCTGTGAATGGCCGCCTGAAAGGCGCGCACATCGTGATGGACAAAGTGTCTGTCGGCGCGACCGTTACCATCATGAGCGCCGCCACGCTGGCGACCGGCATCACCATCATTGAAAACGCTGCGCGTGAGCCGGAGATTGTCGATACAGCAAACTTCCTCAACACGCTTGGCGCGAAAATCACGGGCGCAGGTACAGACAAAATCACCATCGAAGGGGTTGAACGTCTGGGCGGCGGTGTTTATCGCGTACTTCCAGATCGTATCGAAACCGGTACTTTCCTGGTTGCAGCGGCGATTTCACGCGGCAAAGTACTGTGCCATAAAACTCAACCAGATACGCTGGATGCGGTATTGGCCAAACTGCGTGATGCCGGTGCGGATATTGAAGTGGGTGAAGATTGGATCAGCCTGGATATGCATGGCAAGCGTCCAAAAGCGGTGAATATCCGCACGGCGCCGCATCCGGGCTTCCCAACTGACATGCAGGCGCAGTTCACGCTGCTGAACCTGGTGGCAGAAGGAACCGGTGTGATTACCGAAACTATCTTCGAAAACCGCTTCATGCATATTCCCGAGCTGATTCGTATGGGCGCGCATGCTGAAATCGAAAGCAACACGGCGATTTGTCACGGTGTTGAAACGTTGTCGGGTGCGCAGGTGATGGCAACCGATTTACGAGCATCAGCGAGCCTGGTGCTGGCGGGTTGTATTGCAGAAGGCACTACCTTGGTTGATCGCATCTATCACATCGACCGCGGTTATGAGCACATTGAAGATAAGTTGAAAGCGATGGGTGCCAATATTGAGCGCGTAAGCGGCGAGTAATCTCTTCCTTCGCAGATAAAAAAACCAGTCACGGTAACGCGGCTGGTTTTTTTTCACGTGTTCACCATCAGACCTGTGTACGATCCTTCAGCGATCGTATGCGCTTCTTCCGATCCCGCAGCAGGCCAGTAACGGGGTCATAATAGCGGCTTGGCCAGATCTCTGCCGGGTGTACTTTAATCGCATTAGCAATCAGCCATTCACCCTTGGGCCAGGGCCGCGACAGCGCATTGGCCAGCGTCGAGGAACTCAGCCCTGAGTCACGAGATAATGCTGCCAGTGATGTGCCTTTCTTGCGCAGTGCAGCAATGATGTCAGCCGGGTGCCAGTCCTCTTTCCTTGTGTACATAACTTCTTCTCCGTGTCCGTGTTGTTACTTCATCTCTACTGCAAAATCTTTCCCGTTGCAGAGATTTCTGGAAAAAATCCGCATTTTTATAGCAAATGTTTCCTATAAATTTCCAGTAATTGTTTGCTCGGCGCACGAAACTGCGTCGCTTTTCTCAAAAGCGATGTAAGGAATGTAAGAGGAAGGAGGGCGGTTGAGAAAGGAAACGGGGCCAATTGAGGCCCCGCTGAAATCAGAAGTCGCGCTGCACGGACATGTGCGCCAGAGCCTCGAGCGCGCTGCGCCACGGGGTTTCAGGCAATGCCTGCAGTGCTGCGATCGCTTTATCAGCTTCCTCTTCAGCACGTTTACGCGTCCACTCTAGCGAGCCAGTTTGTTGCATCGCCGCCAGCACCGGTTCCAGAAGATGACGACCGTTGCCTTCTTCAATGGCTTGGCGAATCATCTGCGCCTGCTCAGGCGTTCCGTTGTGCATCGCGTGCAGCAATGGCAGCGTGGGCTTGCCTTCGCTCAGGTCATCACCGGTATTTTTGCCCAGTGTTTCGCCATCGGCACTGTAATCCAGCAAATCATCAATGAGCTGAAAAGCGGTGCCAAGATAGCGACCATAATCCTGCAGCGCTTTCTCCTGCGCTGGCGTAGCCTCGGCTAATATTGCCGACGCCTGCGAAGCGGCTTCGAACAGGCGGGCGGTTTTGCTGTAAATCACCCGCATGTAGCTCTCTTCAGTGATATCGGGATCGTTGCAGTTCATTAACTGCAGCACTTCGCCTTCCGCGATCACGTTGACCGCTTCCGACATTAGCGCAAGGATCTTTAAGGATCCCATACTGGTCATCATCTGGAAGGAGCGCGTATAGATAAAATCGCCCACCAGCACGCTAGCCGCATTACCAAACGCAGCATTAGCGGTAGCTTTGCCACGGCGCATATCGGATTCATCCACCACATCATCGTGCAGCAGCGTCGCCGTATGGATAAATTCGATCAGCGCCGCATTGGTGATGTGCAACGAACCCTGATAATTCAATGCGCGTGCTGAAAGCACAGCGATCATCGGACGGATGCGTTTGCCCCCGCCGCTGATGATGTAATAGCCCAACTGGTTAATCAGTGAGACTTCTGAATTCAGCTGTTCGAGGATGGTCTGGTTGACGGCCGCCATGTCCTGCGCGGTTAATTCATTAATCTGTTCTAAGTTCATTCGTCTTTTCAGCTTTACTCGTTTTTTGCATGGTAAGCGCTTTACACAGCGTGAGTTCAGGTAATCTGTTACTGATTGTACTTGAAAAATCGGGTTGCGAAACGTTTGCATTCGCCTTGCGCTTTTTTTCTGCAAGAGAGTGCAAAGTGCTCTTGTCTTCTGCTGGAGTATTGCGTAGAATTCGCGCCCTATTGTGAATATTTATCGCGCCGCCTGATGAATAGAAAGGCACGCGCAGAAGCGGAGTTTTATATGTACGCGGTTTTCCAAAGTGGTGGTAAACAACACCGAGTAAGCGAAGGTCAGACCGTTCGCCTGGAAAAGCTGGACATCGCAACCGGTGAAACCATTGAGTTTGACCAGGTTCTGATGATCGCAAATGGCGAAGACGTGAAAATCGGCGCGCCACTGGTTTCAGGCGGTGTGATCAAGGCAGAAGTTGTTGCTCACGGTCGTGGCGAGAAAATTAAAATCGTTAAGTTTCGTCGTCGTAAACACTACCGTAAGCAAGCTGGTCACCGTCAGTGGTTCACAGATGTGAAAATCACTGTGATCGGCGCGTAAGAGGAGATCTGACAAATGGCACATAAGAAGGCTGGTGGCTCGACCCGTAACGGTCGCGACTCCAACGCAAAACGTCTGGGTGTAAAACGTTTCGGTGGTGAATCTGTTCTGGCAGGTAGCATCATCGTTCGTCAGCGTGGCACCAAATTCCACGCAGGTAGCAACGTAGGTTGTGGTCGTGACCACACCCTGTTTGCCACCGCAGACGGCAAAGTAAAATTCGAGATTAAAGGCCCGAACAACCGTAAATATATCAGCATCGTTGCTGAGTAAGGTTGTCGTGCTGCAGGCGTTTAACGTCTGAATACACGAATGAAAGGCCCCGCAGCTTTGCGGGGCTTTTTACATTCTGCTACTGAGCTTACTGGATAACAGTTACGCTTTAGCACAGTTGCTGTACAATTTATGTACTCTTGGCTTTGCCAATCTTGTATTATCCGCCGTCGGTCAGCGCAGAAGACCCTGGCGGACCCGTTCGCGGCCTGCAAGCTGCCGTGAACGACAGCGTGACGGAGAAATAAAATGAAGTTTGTAGATGAAGCGACGATCCTTGCGGTCGCGGGTGATGGCGGCAACGGTTGCGTAAGCTTCCGCCGTGAAAAATATATTCCAAGAGGCGGCCCGGATGGCGGCGACGGCGGCGACGGCGGCGATGTGTATCTGTTGGCGGATGAAAACCTCAACACCCTGATCGATTATCGCTTTGAAAAGTCTTTCCGTGCCGAACGTGGCCAGAATGGCCAAAGCCGTGATTGCACCGGTAAACGTGGTAAAGACATTATCGTTAAAGTGCCCGTCGGTACGCGTGTGATTGACCAAGGCACGGGCGAGACGCTGGGCGACATGACGCGTCATGAGCAGAAGCTGATGGTGGCGAAGGGCGGTTGGCATGGACTTGGCAATACCCGCTTCAAATCATCGGTTAACCGCTCCCCACGTCAGAAAACCATGGGCACGCCAGGCGAAAAGCGTGACCTGCAGCTGGAACTGATGCTGTTGGCAGACGTTGGAATGCTGGGTCTGCCCAATGCCGGTAAATCGACCTTTATTCGTTCTGTATCAGCCGCTAAGCCAAAAGTAGCGGATTATCCGTTTACTACCCTGGTGCCAAGCCTTGGTGTGGTGCGAATGGATAACGAGAAGAGCTTTGTCGTCGCTGATATTCCTGGCCTGATTGAAGGCGCAGCGGATGGTGCGGGCTTGGGTATTCGCTTCCTGAAGCACCTTGAGCGTTGTCGCGTTCTGTTACATCTCATCGACATCGCGCCAATCGACGAATCTGATCCGGTCGAAAATGCCCGAATCATTCTTGGCGAGCTGGAAAAATACAGCGATAAGCTGTTCCAGAAGCCGCGCTGGTTGGTATTTAACAAGACTGACCTGCTGAGCCGTGAAGAGGCGGAAAGCCGCGCTAAGGCAATTGCAGAAGCGCTGGGTTGGGAAGATAAGTATTACCTGATCTCTGCCGCAAGCCGCGATGGCGTGACTGACCTGTGCTGGGATGTGATGAGCTTTATCATCGACAATCCTAAAGAAGCTGAGCTGGAAGAGAAGCAGCCGGAAAAAGTGGCCTTCATGTGGGATGACTATCACCGTGAAGCCATGGAAACGGCGCAGGAAGTTGAAGAAGATGATGATTGGGATGACGACTGGGACGAAGAGGACGACGAAGGCGTCGAAATCATTTACCAGCGTTAATCGCATAAGAGAAAGCGGCCAGATGGCCGCTTTTTTTACGCCTTAACCCAGCACCGCCACCGTCAATCGCGAGGTGCAGCACAGCTGATCGCGGGCGTTGCGGATCTCAATCTGCCAGCTCTGATTGCGCGCACCCAGGTGAAGTGGACGGCAAATTCCGCGTACTTCACCGCTGCTTACCGCACGATGATGGCTAGCGCTGACCTCAATTCCCACCACACTTTTCCCTTCCTCGATGCTGAGATAACCGGCAATCGATCCCATCGACTCCGCCAGTACCACAGAAGCGCCGCCGTGCAGCAGGCCAAACGGCTGCTGCGTGCGCGTATCCACCGGCATGGTGGCTTCCAGATAATCTTCGCCAATGACAGTAAACACAATGCCGACGTGTGCCACCAGCGAGTTCTCACCCATTTTATTCAGCGTTTCAAGATCGACCGTTCGTTTCCAGATTGCCATAACTTAGGATCCCAGCGTTGCGCCACCGTCGACCACAATATCCTGCAGTACCACGTGGCTGGCAAGATCCGAGGCGAGGAACATCACGTTAGCGACGATCTCCTGCGGTTTGGCGATCTTACGCAGTGGGATCCCTAATTTGTACTGATCCGGGAAACCGTTGATCATCTCCTGCTCGGCTTCCGGCGTATGCCACAGGCTGCGTTGCATATCGGTATCGGTGGAGCCCGGCGACACGATATTACAGCGCACGCCGAACGGTGCCATTTCTAACCCGACGGTTAAACACAAGCTGCGCAGCGCGGCCTTGGAAGCGCCATAGGCCGACATACCGAGACGCGGCGCATGCGCGGCGTTGGATGCGATGGTGACGATTGCGCCCGCACGCTGCTGGCGAAACACCGGCAAAGTTTGCTGGAACATATTGAACGCGCCACCGGCATTCACCGCCAGACAAGCCTGCCAATCTTCGAAAGAGAGTTCATCGGTGCTGCCGATGCGGAGGATGCCGGCACCGTTCACCAGCACATCCAGACGTGGCTGATCCGCCAGCAAATGCTGGCACACGGCTTTCACCTCGGCGGCATTGGCCACATCCAGCACCTGAGTGGTAAACGGATAGTCAGCCTGATCGAAACGCAGATCGAAGCCGATCACCTGTGCGCCGGCCTGATGAAAGCTCAACGCGGTATGATAACCAATGCCTTTGCCCGCGCCGGTGACCCAAACGATTTTTCCACTGAAATCAAAGGTATTCATTTGGCTGGCACCCGTGACAGCAGCGCCCACCAGCCATCGATGGTCGGATTTTTTGCCAGACTAACGAAATCGATATCGCTGTGCACCTGACGCCAGCGCGCCGCCAGCGCCATCACACGCACTGAATCCAGACCGTAATCGATCAGGTTCTCATCATCTTCCGGCACATCGTCATCTTCCAGCAGCGGCAGAATCAGCGCACGCAGATCGTCTTTGCTCAGCGGCAGCGGCATCAGATCGGCGGTCATCACCACTTTACCGCTGCGACCGGCAGTATAAGTCAGCGCCATCATGTGCTCTTCGCGCGTGAAGTCGGCCAGCGCATCCGCCACCATAAATGGCTGGATATTACGCATAAAGGCGTCGGTGGCGGTGGTGAGGCAGCCGATGTGTGCATAGACGCCGGTGATAATCAGCTGATCGCGCCCCATTTCCTGCAGGATCGATTCCAGCGGAGAACGTACGAAGGCGCTGTAACGCCATTTGGTGAGTACCTGATCGTCCTGATCTGGCGCCAGCGCATCAACGATTTTCTGCTGATCCGGATGCTTATTCAGGCCCGGTCCCCACATGTCGTTAAGCAGCGCGCGATCGGCGTCGCTCTGCTCATTCGGTTGGGCGGTATAGAACACCGGAATGCCCTGCGCTTTACAGTAGGCGCGCAGGCGCGCGATGTTCTCGACGACCTGGTTCACCAGCGGGCTATCTTCACCCCAGAAATTGAGGAAGTAAGCCTGCATATCGTGAATCAGCAGCGCGGCACGCTGGGGTTCCACTGCCCACTTCACTTTATTGGTTGGCAGTTCAGTCGCTGCAGGCAGCGCGTAAGAATTCAGTTTTGGAATAGCCATTGCAATCTCCGGAACAGGTCAGGCTTGCGCTTGTTGATCGGCAAGCTGTTGGCGTAAACGTTTTTTATCCACCTTGCCGACAGGCGTCAGCGGCAGGGCATCTACGCAGGTAATACGGTCAGGTAATTTGAACTCGGCCACGCCCAGCTCACGCAGATGGCGACGCAGCGCCACGGCTTTAAGCGGTTGGCTGGCGACAATAAAGGCGCAGCTCTTTTCGCCCATCAGCTCGTCGTTCATTGACACCAGCGCGGCGTGGATCACATCAGGATGACGCTGTAGCAGGTTTTCGATCTCTTCCGCAGCGATCTTCTCGCCACCACGATTGATCTGATCCTTTTCGCGCCCTTGCACGGTGATGTAGCCTTGCGCGTTGATCTCAATCAGATCGCCCGAACAGTAAAATCCGTTGGCATCGAAGCTGGCAGCGTTGTGTTCCGGGCTCTTGTAGTAGCCACGGAAGGTGTAGGGGCCACGCGTCATCAGGCGGCCAACGGTGCCGGTTGGCAGCGCATTGCCGTGCTCATCAGCAACCCACACTTCGTCGTCTTCAGAAATCGGACGGCCTTGCGTAGTGAGAATGGTTTCCTCATCGTCACCAAAGCGGGTGTAATTCACCAGCCCTTCGGCCATGCCGAACACCTGCTGCAACTGGCAACCGATTTCGGTCTGAATACGTGCAGCCAGCGTTTCGCCCAGTTTGGCGCCGCCCACCTGAATGCGCTGCAGCGAGGCCAGCTGTTTATTGCTGCCCCATTCCTGAATCGCCTGTAACCACAAGCTCACCGCAGGCGGCACTAAACCGGTATCGGTGACCTGATGCTTCTCAATCAGCGGGAAGCACAACGTGGCGCTGGGATCGGCGGCCAGAATCACCTGCCCACCGGCGTAGAACACGCCCAACGATCCGGGTGAGCTCATCGCAAAGTTGTGCGGTGCGGGCAGGGCGATAAGATAACGCGTTTCGGCGGTCACCTCGCAGATCTCATCACTGGCGCGAATGCTGTAGTAATAGTCATTATGCGTGCGTGGAATCAGCTTCGGTGTGCCGGTGCTACCACCGGAGAGCTGGAAAAACGCCACTTCATCGGCGGCGGTTGGCGACGCGACGAAATCCGCTGCGGCTTCCGCCATCAGCGCTTCCAGCGTGTTTTCCGGCTGATTGTCATTACGCAGAATGACCTGTTGTAGTGAAGGCTGCGCGGCGCACAGCGCGCTAATAAAGGTGTCGTCAGCAAACAGCGCGTGGGTGCGATCGGCAATCAGCAGTTTCGGCTCGATCTGCGCGGCATAGGCGCTCAGTTCGGTGCGCTGATGACTGAACAGCGCGAAGACTGATGCTACGCCGAGCTTGAACAGCGCAAACACCGTGACATAAAAATCGGCCACGTTGCCGAGTTGCACCAGCGCAGTATCACCGTTTTGCAGGCCACGACGCTGTAGCGCGGCGGCCAGGTTGCTGCTCAGTACATCCAATTCGCGATAGCTAATTTGACGATCGCCATCAATCACCGCAATGGCATCGTTGTGCTGATGGCGCGCCAAAATGTCGGTCATCGGCACATCCAGCCAGTAGCCTTTTTCACGGTAGCGCGCAGCCAGATCGTCCGGCCAGCGAGTATAGGGAATGCTCATGCTCTTTCCTTTATTGCAGTCCAAAGGCGCGCAACATGGTGTCCAGCTTCACGCCGGTTTCGCGCCACTCTGATTCGGGTTGTGAATCGGCAACAATGCCCGCGCCGGCAAACAGGCGCACGCGGGTGCCCTGTACGGTGCCGCAGCGGATGGTGACCACCCATTCGCCATTGCCCTCGCTATCGCACCAGCCAACGATGCCGCCGAACAATTGACGATCAAAAGGTTCCAGCTGCTGGATGAGCTGCTGCGCGCGTTGATGCGGGAAGCCGCTCAGCGCCGGGGTGGGATGCAGCAAGCAGGCCAGCGACAGCGCATTTTCGCGCTCATCCTGCGCTTCGCCATCGATTTGCGTGGCCAGATGCCACAGCGTGGCAGTGGTAATCAGCGAAGGAATGGTTGGCACCGACAGCAAACGGCTGCGCGGCTGCAACGTGTCGCGCATCGCGTCGGTCACTAGCTTATGCTCATGACGATCTTTGCGGGAATCCATTAGCGTTTCGCCAGCGGCGCGATCCTGCTGTGCATCGTCATGACTGCGCCGCGCCGAGCCCGCCAGCGGGCAAGAGCTAAAATCGCGCCCCTGTTTGCGCAGCATCAGTTCCGGACTGGCGCCAATCAGCGCACCGCCTTGCGGCAGCGGCAGATGGAAATGGTAGCTGTTGGGGTTCTGCGCAATCACGCGCTGCATCAGTGCTGCGGTATCAACCGGCTGTTCGGTAACGATATCCATCAGACGCGACAGCACCACTTTATCCAGATCGCCGCGCTGCGTGGCCGCCACCGCATCTGCCACCATCGTGGTAAACACATCGTGGTCCGGCACCGCGGTGCGACGACGCACCTGTGGCAGATCGCTGACGTTTTCCGGCAGCGCGTTTTGCAGGTCGACGCGATTAAACGTCTGATAGGATTCAGGAATAAACAGCGCAGCAGGCTGGCTGACGTCAAACGGGATCGCCCCGACCAGAATCGGATTATCGATGCCCTGTTTTTTCGCCGCCGCAAAGTGCTGCCGCAGCTGTAGTTGAAAATCACCATCAAGCGACGCAGCATCCTCTACCGGTGCAGTCACAGTGGTATAGCATCCTTGCGTTGCCAAACTACGCCACGGCGAGGTAAAGAGGAAACCACGGCTTAGCGCGGAATAATCCTTCAGCCAGGCATTTTCAAACGTGGAAGATTCCACCATAATTTTCACCTATAAATGATAAGATTATTAAGAATGATTATCATTTTTATTATGGGCCAGTAACCTACGTCGATTGGATAAACGTGTCAATCCATTCGCGGGATTTCACGCGCGTTTAGACGTAATCAGGCGCTGACGCTAAGCAGGGCAATATGCTAAAAAGTGGACCAAAACTTATGAATAAATGCGGTTTTTGGGGCCTTGCAGCCCTTATGTGTGTTTTCCAGATTTTCACCAACGTCGCGCATGCCGAGCAAGGCTGGCCGCGCACCGTGCAGGGCGCTAACGGATCGATCACGCTGAACAAAGCGCCGCAGCGCATTGTGTCGACCAGCGTTACGCTGACCGGATCGCTGCTGGCCATTGATGCGCCGGTGATCGCTTCCGGCGCGACGGCGCCGAACAGTCGCCTGGCTGACGATCAGGGATTCTTCCGCCAGTGGAGCGATGTTGCCAAAAAACAGCATCTTCAACGTTTATACATCGGTGAGCCGAATGCCGAAGCGGTTGCTGCGCAAGCGCCGGATCTGATTATTGTCAGCGCCACCGGCAACGATTCCGCCCTCAAGCTCGCCGACCAGTTTTCCGCCATCGCCCCGACGCTGGTGATCAATTACGACGACAAAAGCTGGCAGGATGTCGTCACGCTGTTAGGTCAGGCGACCGGTCATGACGCGCAGGCGGCGCAGCGCATTAACGCTTTCGACGACCGTGAGGCGGCGCTGAAAAAAGCCATCACGCTGCCGCCGCAGCCGGTCTCCGCCATGGTGTGGAACGGCGGCGGACGCGCCGTCAATCTGTGGACCGCCGCCTCGGCACAGGGCAAGTTGCTGGAACAGTTGGGCTTCACTCTGGCAGCGCCACCCGCCACGGTTGAGCAGGGGCACAGCATGGGTCAGCGTAAAGACATCATTCAGCTGTCGGGCGAAAATGTCGCCAGCGGCCTGACCGGTAAAACCTTCCTGCTGTTTGCTGCTGACGATAAAACCACGGCGTCGGTGCTGAGCAATCCGTTCCTCGCGCAAAACGCCGCGGTGCAAAACAAGCAGGTTTACGAAATGGGTGTCGATTCGTTCCGTCTCGATTACTACAGCGCCAGCAATTTGCTCGCGCGTTTGGAAAAGCTGTTCGTTAAATCATGATGCCTGTTCCGCCAGCGCTGGCGCTGGCGGATGGTAACGACGTAAACGCCCCATCACCCACCACATCACAATGCCCAGCAGCGCCGCCGCAAAGCCAAACACTGCGGCGGCCTGCGGTGGCAGCAGCCATGAACCCATTGCGCCAATCACCGCCGCACCAATCGCATCACCGGTCACGTTCTGCGCGGTCCACAAGCCGTTGATGCGGCCTAACAAATGATCCGGCGTTAATGCCTGAATCATCGCGTATTGCACCAGGCTGTTGATGGCGCTGAAGTAACCAAACGCCACCAGACAGGCTAACGCCAGCGGCAGATTCGGCATCAGGCTAAACAAACCCAACGCGATAAACGCCGCAATGGCGCTACCAAGCACCAGTTGTCCAGGACGCGCAGCGTGTTTCAGTTTACCGCTGGTGAACGCGCCGATCGCGGCCCCAAGCGGCACCGCGGCGTACATTAAGCCAAGCTGGTCAGCGCTCACTGACCAATGCGGTGCGAGAGAGGGATAGAGCACGCGCACCGCGCTGGCTAAGGTCACCAGCGCCCCAATCAGCGCCACCATGCCGACAATTGGACTGGCGAAGAGAAATTGCACGCCAGCCGCGAGGGATTTCAGCGGATGTTCACGCGGCTGCGGTGGAGGCGGCAAGGTGGGCAATTTCAGCAGCGTTAGCACGGTGAGCAGTGTACCGAATGCGGCAAGTGCGTAATTCCACATCACGCCGCCGTGGGCAATCACCAGACCGGCAATCGCCGGTGATAAAATCGAACCAAAGCGCACCGTTAACATGGTGATAGCGCCTGCCTGCATAATGTTTTCCCGACCCACCAGGGCCGGCGTCGCTGCCAGCAGCGCGGTGACGCCAATCGCGCCGAAGAAGCCATCCCAGAAGCCGAGCAGATAAACGGCGATTAATGAAGGTTCCGGCAGCGCGGCGTTGATCGCCAGTGCGATAAAGCCTAAGCCGCAGGTGGATCGGGCAAACAGGATCAGCTTCTTACGCTCATGGCGATCCGCTAATACGCCGCCGGTCAGCAGGCCGATAAACATGCCAGCAGCAGCCAGCGTCACCGCCAATCCCACCAGCAGCGGTGAATGGGTCAGGTGCTGAATCTGCACCGGCACCGCCACGGCAAGCATGCCGAGCGCGACAATCGAGATAAAACGCGCGATAAACACCGCGCGAAAAGCCGGATGGGTTTTCAGCAGCGAGAGATCGATAAAGTGGGAAGATTTGTTCATGTGTTCGCCTTATTGCACCAATTTTCCTCATCGTCCGCGAGGCGAGTCATGGTAACATAGCTAAACGCGAGTAATAACGATAACCATTATCAAGTTACATCGCGCATGCGACGACGTTGAACAGTGAAGGTTTAGAACGCTATGCGCCAGATTCGTGCATTAGCAGGCTCAGGGATTCTGCTCTTGCTCCTCATCGCGCTCAGCTTAATGCTGGGGGCAAAATCAATACCGCTTCCCGATGTATTTCATTCGCTTACCTCCAGCTGCAATAGCGCGGAGTGCGTGATTGTGCGCGACGCGCGCCTGCCGCGCACCTTGGCCGGTTTGCTGGCGGGCGTGGCGCTGGGGCTGGCCGGTGCGTTGATGCAGAGCCTCACGCGTAATCCGCTGGCCGATCCCGGCATTCTTGGCGTCAACGCCGGCGCAGGTTTCGCGGTGGTGATGGGTATTGCGCTGTTCGGTGCTGACTCTCCAGTGGATTGGCTGGGTTTCGCCTTTGGCGGTGCATTGTTGTCTTCATTGCTGGTGGCGATGACCGGCGCGATTGGCGGTGGGCGCGTCAATCCGGTGCGTCTTACCTTAGCGGGCGTGGCGCTGGGCGCGGTGCTGGATGGGTTAACCTCTGGTTTGTCGCTGCTCAATCCCGACATCTACGATCATCTGCGCTTCTGGCACAGCGGCTCGCTGGATATTCGCAATTTCGCCACGCTGCGCACGCTGTTCCCGGCGGTGCTGATCGGCAGTGTAGTCGCTATCGCGCTGTCGCAGGCGCTGAACAGTTTGAGTATGGGCGGTGACATGGCGACCGCGCTCGGTACGCGGGTGGCGCGCACCCAATTGCTGGGTCTGCTGGCGATTGCGCTGCTGTGCGGGGCAGCCACGGCGGCAGTGGGGCCGATTGCCTTTGTCGGTTTGATGACGCCGCACTTTGCCCGCTGGCTGGTGGGCAACGATCACCGCTGGATGCTGCCCGCAACTGCGCTGATCACCCCGATTCTGCTCCTCGCCGCCGATATTCTTGGACGCCTGCTGGTGGCGGGCGAGCTGCGGGTTTCCATCGTTACCGCGATGCTCGGTGCGCCAATGCTGATTGTGCTGGTGCGCCGTAAATTAGGCCGAGGTGCGCTATGACGCGTCGAGCCTGGTTACATACCTTGTGGCTGCTGTTCGCTTGTGGCTTGCTGGCATATTTAGCGATGACGCGCGGTGCATTGCCGATCAGCGGTGAACAAATCTGGCAAATTCTGCTCGGGCAGGGCGCCAGCAACGTCAAACTGATCGTGCTGGAGTGGCGCTTGCCACGCGTACTGATGGCGCTGCTGATTGGTGCGGCGTTAGGCATCAGTGGCGCGATTTTTCAGTCGCTGCTGCGTAACCCGCTGGGTAGCCCCGACATTCTTGGCTTTAACACCGGCGCGTACAGCGGCGTATTAGTCGCGCTGGTGCTGTTCAATCAAAGCGTCACGGCGATGACCGGCGCAGCGTTGATGGGCGGTATCGCCACGGCGGCGTTGGTTTATCTGTTTGCCTGGCGCAACGGCGTGGAGACCTTCCGTCTGATTATCGTCGGCATCAGCGTGCGTGCGCTGCTGATGGCGTTAAATTCATGGCTGATTATCAGCGCCTCGCTGGAGTCGGCGCTGAGTGCCGGCTTGTGGAGCGCCGGATCGCTCAACAGCATCACCTGGGCGAAAACCCCGCCGGTCATTGCGGTATTGCTGGTGGCGTTATTGCTGATGGCGTTGCTGGCGCGGCGGATGCGCTTGCTGGAGATGGGCGACGATACCGCCTGCGCGCTCGGCGTGCCGGTAGAGCGTAGCCGCATGTGGTTGATGCTGATTGGCGTGGTGCTCACGGCAGCGTCAACGGCGCTGGTCGGGCCGATTTCGTTTGTTGCGCTGCTGGCACCGCAGATTGCCCGCCGTCTGGGCGGCGGCGTTAAAGGCGCTTTGCCGCTGGCGGCGCTGTGCGGCGCGCTGTTACTGATTGCCGCAGACTTCGCCGCACAGCATCTGTTCCTGCCTTATCAATTACCGGTTGGCGTGATTACCGTCAGCCTCGGTGGACTTTATCTGATTGTTTTACTGGTGCGGGAGGCGCGACGCCAATGACTGATATCCCTTCACGTCTGCGCGGCGATGGCCTGACGCTGGGCTACGACAAAAAGGTGGTGGCAGAGAATCTGTCGGTGGCGATTCCGCAAGGTGAGCTGACGGTGATTATCGGTCCTAACGCCTGCGGAAAATCGACGCTGCTGCGCACGCTGAGTCGCCTGCATACGCCGCTGAAAGGTGAGGTATTGCTGGATGGTGCGGCGATTGCCGGCTATCCCACTAAAGAGGTGGCGCGGCGTCTGGGTCTGCTGCCGCAAAGTTCCAACGCGCCGGCGGGCATTAGCGTCACCGAGTTGGTGGCGCGCGGACGTTATCCACATCAGGCGTTATTTGGGCGCTGGCGTGCGGAAGATGAAGCGGCGGTACAGAGCGCGATGCGAGCCACCGGCGTGGCCGATTTGGCTCAACAATCGGTGGATACCTTATCGGGCGGGCAGCGTCAGCGCGTGTGGATTGCCATGGTGCTGGCGCAGGAAACGCCGCTGCTGCTGCTGGATGAACCCACCACCTGGCTGGACATCACCCATCAGATTGAGCTGCTGGAGCTGATGCAGGAGCTGAATCAACAGCATGGACGCACGCTGGTGGTGGTGCTGCACGATCTCAATCACGCCTGTCGCTATGCCACGCATTTGATCGCGATGCGTTACGGGAAGATTGTCGCCGAAGGGAAGCCGTCGGAGATCGTGACGCCCGCGTTGATCGAGCAGGTGTATGGCTTGCGCTGCGTGATTGTGGAAGATCCGGTGGCACATACGCCGATGATTGTGCCGTTGGGGCGCGGAGGATAATCAAGATTGCGCGATAAATCGCGCCGCTACGAATATGTTCATTATTCCGTAGCGGCGCAATTTATTGCGCTTATTGCAATATATCCCTGAGCAGCGGTCCAATCTGCTCAAACATCTGTGGTGAAATGATCTCGACGTGGGCGCAATCCATCGGCCACACCTGCAGTTCGCCCACATACGGCGCCCAGGCGCGACGTGCATCCTGGCCTGGCTGCTGCGTCTGTTCAGCGAGGAACAGCGTGGCACGACCGTTGAAACGGGCGCTGCGTGCCGTTGCCAGCAGACGCACCGAACTGGCGTAGTTGGCCTCAATGGTGTCGAACATCGCGCGCATCTCTTCGCCGGCTTGATGGCGCTGCGCGGCGATAAACTGCTCGCGTTCACGGTTCACTTCTTCCAACACCGCGGGATCCAGCATATTCTCGCCGCGTTTCTCATCCCAGTTCTGCGTTTCTGGTGGCCAGGTATCCAGCAAGCCGAGGAACGCCACTTTTTCACCCGCCGCTTCCAGCCGCGCCGCAATACCTTGTGCCAGCGTGCCGCCCAGCGAATAGCCAAGGAAATAATAAGGTCCGTGCGGTTGCACCTCGCGCAGGGTTTGCAGATGGGCATCGCAGACTTCATCCAGATGCGCGCTTTGATTCAGCGGGCTGTTGGGATCGGGCGACTGAATGCCCATCAACGACCACGACTTATCGAGATAACGTTGCAGGATGCTGAACTGCCAGGCAAAACCGGAAGCGGGATGGAAGCAGAACAGTGTCGGGCCGTTGCTCTGACGCAGCGGCAGCACCGCTTCGAAGCCAGCCTGCTGATGTGATTGTGCATTACTGAGCAGCGTGGCCAGCTTCTCTACCGTCGAGGCCACCATAATCTGCCCCACCGAGACCGGCTGTTGCAGCTCACGACGCAGTTGCGCTGCCAGGCGCATCGCCAGCAGCGAATGACCGCCGAGGGCAAAAAAGTCATCCTGCGCGCTGATTGCCTCACGCGCCAGCAGCTTACAGAAGGCGTTTGCCAGGTTAGTTTCCAGTCCAGCATGCGGCGCGCGGCCTGTGCTCACGCCAGCGGATTCGGGTAGCGGTAACGCTTTGCGATCCAGCTTGCCATTGCTGCTGAGTGGGAAGGCGTCGAGTTGCACAATCGCCACCGGCACCATATGCGCCGGCAAGCGCTGCGCCAGCGCCTGACGTAATGCTTCACCATTAACCGGCTGCTCAGCAATCACATAACCGACCAGCTGACGCGCATCACCTTGCGCCGCTGCAGCGCCAAGCACTACCGCGTGTGTGACCGCTTGTTCAATACCCGGCTGCGCGCTGAGTACATGATCGATTTCATTCAGTTCGATGCGCTGACCGCGAATCTTCAACTGATCGTCGCTGCGGCCGAGATATTCCACTGCACCGTTATCCAGCCAGCGCGCCACGTCGCCGGTAAGATACATGCGCTCGCCGGAACTGAAAGGATCGGCGATAAAGCGGCTAGCCGTCAGGTCAGGACGCCCCAGATAACCCTGCGCCAGCTGTACGCCGGTTAAGTAGAGATCGCCCGCCACGCCCGGCGGCACCGGTTGCATGCGGGCATCGAGGATGCGCAGGCCGGTATTCCACACCGGGAAGCCAATCGGCACGCTGGCACCTTCGACGGCGGCCAATGCCGCACCAAACGCCGGATACCAGCTGACATCCACCGCGGCCTCAGTTGGGCCATACAGATTGTGCAGTGGCACTTGCGTCAGTTTTTCCCACTCGCGCGACAAATCGGTCGGCAGCGCTTCACCGCTGCAGAACACGTTACGCAGGCTGGCGCAGCAGGCAATCGCCGGTTGATCATTAAGGGCCGCGACAAAGGCCGCCAGCATTGAGGGTACGAAATGCGTGGTGGTGACTTTGTAGCGGGCAAACAGCTGCTGCAGCGCCTCGGGATCGCGGTGGGCCTCTGGCGGTGCCATCACCAACTGCGCGCCAACCAGCAGCGGCCAGAAGAATTCCCACACTGAAACGTCGAAGCTGCTCGGGGTTTTCTGCAACACCACGTCATCGGCTTGCAGCGGGTAGCGATCCTGCATCCATAACAGGCGATTGACGATGGCTTCATGCCCCACCAGCACGCCTTTGGGGCGACCGGTCGAACCCGAGGTGTAAATAATGTAGGCCGCATCCTGCGGCGTCGGCGTGCTGGCCGGTGGCGGCGCATCGAGGTTGCGATAAAGCGCATCAAAATGCAGCTGATTAACCGGCGCGATGGCGCTAAAGCGTGCGCTGAGCGCTGCGCAGGTGATCAGCGTTGTCGGCGCGGCATCGTCCAGCATCAGCTGCAATCGCTCGTCTGGATAACCGGTATCAAGCGGCAGATACGCCGCGCCGAGCGAAACAATCGCCTGCAGCGCCAGTGACAGCTGTACGCAGCGCGGCAGCGCCACCGCAACGATATCGCCGCGCTGCACGCCGGCGGCGCTGAGATCGGCTGCCAGCGCAAACACCTGTTGCTGCATCTCCCGATAGCTCAGCTGGTGCTGCGCATCAGCCAGCGCCGGTGCATCGGGCGTGCATGTCGCCTGCTGCGCTAACAGGGAAGCGAGCGTTTCTGCCGGCAGCGGATAGGCGGTGTGGTTGATCGCGGCAATCTGCGCGTGCTCATCGGCAGTGAGCAGATCGAGTTCACTACACGGACGTTGCGGCTGTTCAGCCAGTTGATTCAGCAGCAGAGCAAAACGGCTGGCGTGACGCTGCAAAGTTTGTGCGCTGTAGCGTTCGGCATTGGCCAGCAGCTCCAGCGTCAATTCACCGTGCTCGCTGATATAAATGGCGATTTCGAGATCGCGCACCGGCCCGGATGCCAGTTGATGCGTGATGCCTTCTACCCCGGCGAAATCGAGCTGGTAATCAAACATCTTCAGGTTGATCACTGGACCGTAAAGCGGATCGGCATCACCAAGGCGGCCCAGATCGCGCTGTACCTGTTCGGCGTCATAGCGCTGATGACGGCGCATTTTTTTCACTTCGCCTGCCAGCTGTGCGGCAAGGGCGCTAAGCGGCTGCGTCGGATCGTAATGTACCGCCATCGGCAACACGTTGATCACCGGACCGGTGGCGCACAAGGCGGCTGAGCCGATGCGACGCATAAAGATAAAACCGGCGGCAAAGTCGTTTTGCCCGCTAAGACGCGCCAGCCACAGCGCCACCAGCGCGAAGGCGAGATCGGCGGCGCTGGCGTGCGGATGCTGCTGCACCAGCGTCTGGAAGGTGCTGCGCTCCAGCGTCACGCTGTGGCGCAGCAGATCGGTGCTGGCGTGCTGTCCGGCGAGCGGCAGCGGTGAGAGCGAAGCCGGTGAGGGCAGCGCCGCGCCTTTTTCGCGCCAGAACTGACTGTCACGCGCGAAAGAGGAGGATTCGCGGTAGCGCTGATACTCTTCCACGACGTCGCTAAACGGGATAAACGGCGTTGGCTCTGCCGCCTGCTGGCGTACCGCTGCGCTGTACAGGTTAGCGATGCGGCGCGTCAGTGCGGTAAAGCTGAAACCATCCACCACCAAATGGTGATAGCGCTGATACCAGAACCAGTGTTGATCGCCGAGGCGGAATAGGCGGTGATGCCATAGCTTTGCACCGCTCAGCACGCGCAGATCGCCGTTCATATCATCGCGCATCAGCGCGCGCGCGGTCGCTGGCGCATCGGCCTCACCCCGTAAATCGACAATCTGCGGCAGGCTAAAGGATTGTGGCTGCGGCCACTGTAACGCTTCGCCTTCTACCTCGCCAAAGGCCATGTTCAGCGTGTCGGCTTCCTGCATGCCCGCGACGATCGACTGAGCCAAAAGGGCGCTGTCAATATCACCGCGCAGTTCGACAAAGTGCGCCACCGCATAGGCGTTGTGGTGCGGTGACAGCTGATCGGCAATCCAGATGCCGGGCTGTGCCGCGACTAACGGCAAGGTTTGTTGGTCGGTCATAGGCTTATTCTTCAGGGATTCGGACATGAATGCTCCGGTTTGCTCCACAGCGCTTGTAGACCACTCAGCAGGCCGCCGCGCCAACAGAGCGCGTCATGGCCGCCTTCCACCGGCAGGTAATTCACCTGATAACCGGCGGCGTTAAGCTGCTGTTGCAGTTGTTGATTAGCTTGCAGAATCAAGCCTTCGCGTTTACCCGCTTCGAGCCAGAAACGCAGCGGTTGGCGCGGCGCAAGACCGTTATCCAGCGCCTGCAGTAGCCAGCCGTGCGGATTGCCGCGTTCCGGCCACCAGAAGGAGCCGGATAAGCTGAGCGCATTGCCAAAGGTTTCCGGCCAGTGCAGCGCCGCATACACCGAAGCCAAACCGCCAAAGCTTTGTCCGGCGACGATGGTGCGATCCGCCTGCTGGCGATAAGGCGTTGAGAGCGCAATCTGCGGTAACAGTTCTTGCTGGATAGCTTGCCAAAACTGTGGGTTGCACGGCAGCTCGCGGCTGCGGTGCTCGCGGTCGATGATGTCGATAAACACATACACCGCCGGTGGTAAGGTGCCAGCGTCGGTGAGCTGCTGTAGCGGCCCGGCAATCGGCATGCTGTGCGCCCAGAATTGCCCATCAAGTAGGATGGCCAGCGGTCGCTGTGCAGGATTAGCCTCGCCGGTGGTGTAAGTCCACACGGTGCGGCTGTTGCCCAATATTGCGCTATTCCATTGCTGCTGTTGCAGTTCAATGGCTGGCGCGGTGCCTTGATCTATCGCTTGCCACACCTGTTGATTGGGCGCGTGGGGCAGATGTAGCGGCGATACGCCCATGCCGCGGCCACCGGACCAGCCACGTAAGGTGTTCAGTGGATCGGCCTGCGCGGTAGGGAATTTGTCGCGCCACCACGTGCGCAGTGAGGACATGTCGGCTTCACCGGAGAAGTCAGTGGCCTGCTCATCGGGCATCAAACAGTAACTGCCGCGCCAGTTGGCGGGCAGCGCGGTCTGCCAATACCAGACGTTGGTGCCTGCCACGCGCATCAATGATTGCGGCGGGCGGCGCTGGTGGTGATCGGTAACGCCAGTAATGTTGATCCACACGCGCTGGGTCGACGATTGTGTTTCATCGCCTTGCGGGTCACGCCAGAAGAAGGTGACCTGACATTGGCCATCGTCTGCTAACTCAATGCGGGGAATGCCTTGGGATTGTTGCGCCTGCCACCAGGCTTCACTGCCGGTTACATCATTTCGCCAGGTCATAGGGCTGCCAGTCGGTGTTTACGCGGAGATTTACATAAGCTTGATGAATAATACTATTGATAATAATTTGCATTTGCAATAGGGTGGCTGCGCTCAAAAATGAGCACGCTCGTTCCGCCTGATGCTTACCGTTCGGTAAGGTTGCGCTACGGAGGGTTTGAAGGGTCTGGAACGAGGCGCGATAGGAACAGGGATCTTCTCACCGGCGCGCCAGTTAAGCCTGTTGCGGCTTTTTCTGGCCATCCAGGAACGCAAAAAAATGAAAAAGCATTCACGGTTATCTGTAGCCATTTTAATTGAACTGGGGCTCAGCGCCTCACTGCTCTCTGGCGGCGCCTGGGCAGCGGACACTTCTTCCAGCAAAACCTCAGCCAGTTCGACCGACGCTCAATCCATTGACGGCGGTACCTTGATGGTCACCGCGCAGCAGCAGAACCTGCAAGCGCCGGGCGTCTCCACCATCACCGCCGACGAAATCAAAAAACATCCGCCCGCGCGTGATGTGTCAGAAATTATCCGTACCATGCCGGGCGTTAACCTGACCGGTAACTCCACCAGCGGCCAGCGCGGCAATAATCGCCAGATCGACATTCGTGGCATGGGCCCGGAAAACACCTTGATCATGGTGGATGGTATGCCGATCACCAGCCGCAACTCAGTGCGTCTTGGCTGGCGTGGTGAGCGTGATACGCGCGGCGATACCAATTGGGTGCCGCCGGAGATGATCGATCACATTGACGTGATTCGCGGACCCGCAGCGGTGCGTTACGGCAACGGCGCGGCGGGCGGCGTGGTGAATATCATCACCAAAAAACAGACCGATCAGCAGTGGCACGGTTCATGGAACACCTATTACAACGTGCCGGAACACAAAGCGGAAGGCGCTACCAGACGCACCAACTTCAGTCTCGAAGGGCCGTTGGGCGATGATTTCAACTTCCGTTTGTACGGCGGTTTAGCCAAAACGCAGGCAGATGCTTACGACATTAACGAAGGGCATGCGGCAGCGCGCACCGGCACCTATGCGGGCAGTTATCCATCGGGGCGTGAAGGCTCGGTCAATAAAGACATCAATGCCTTGCTAAGCTGGGCGTTTGCGCCAATGCAAACGCTGGAACTGCAGGCTGGCTTCAGCCGTCAGGGCAATCTGTATGCGGGTGATACCCAGAACACCAACACCAGCGCGCTGGTGAAAAGTCTGTATGGCGATGAAACCAACCGCTTATATCGCCAGAACGTCTCATTGAAGTGGACCGGCGCATGGGATAACGGCGTCAGCACCAATACCTACGCGCGTTATGAGAAGACGCGTAACTCACGCATTAACGAAGGTTTAGCGGGCGGCACCGAAGGCATCTTCTCCAACAGCAATTTCAACACCATTCAGCTGGATGACGTGCTGCTGCACAGCGAAGTCAGTATTCCGTTTGAACTGTTATTTAATCAAACTGCGACTCTGGGTACCGAATGGAACCAGCAGCGCATGAAAGATGGATCGTCAACCGCGCAGGCGGCGAGCTACGGTTCGGTGCCAGGCATCGACAACACCGGCCGCAGCCCTTATTCGCAGGCGGAGATTTTCTCGCTATTTGCTGAAGACAATATGGAGCTGACCGATAGCACCATGCTGACGCCAAGCCTGCGTTTTGATCATCACTCGATTGTCGGCAATAACTGGAGCCCGTCTCTCAACCTGTCGCAAGGTTTGGGGGATGATTTCACGCTGAAGATGGGCATTGGCCGCGCGTATAAAGCGCCGAGCCTGTATCAAACCAACCCGAACTATCTGCTGTACAGTAACGGTCAAGGTTGCGCGGCCAGCACTGGCGCCTGTTATCTGCAGGGTAACAGCGATCTGAAAGCGGAAAACAGCATTAACAAAGAGATTGGGCTGGAGTGGAAACATCAGGGTTATCAGGCCGGTTTGACCTGGTTCCGCAACGATTACCGCAACAAGATTGAAGCCGGTTACGCGCCTGCGAGCAAAGCCTCTAATGGCACCACGGATATTTATCAATGGGAAAACGTACCGAAAGCAGTGGTTGAAGGACTGGAAGGCACCGTCAACGTGCCGTTCTCTGACAGCGTGACGTGGAACAACAACTTCACCTATATGCTGCAGAGCAAGAACAAAGAGACCGGCGATCGTTTATCGGTGATTCCTGAGTACACGCTGAATTCGACGCTGAGCTGGCAGGCTACGCAGGATCTTTCGCTGCAAACCACGTTGACCTGGTACGGCACGCAAACGCCGAAGAAGTATGATTACAAAGGCAATGCTTCGACCGGCAGCGCGATCGACAAAGTGAGTCCGTACTCAATTATCGGCATGAGCGGCACTTACGATATCAACAAGTACGCCAGCGTAACTTTAGGTATCGATAATCTTTTCGATAAACGTCACTATCGCGAAGGTAATGCACAAACCACCGGTAACGCCAACACCAACTCGTATCTGTATGGCGCGGGCGCCAACACTTACAACGAATCCGGGCGTACCTACTTTATGAGCCTGAATACCCACTTCTAACGGCATTTAGCCAATCAGTTGATGCGGTAAATAGCAGCGGGCAATCAGCCCGCTGCAATCTTCACGGTTCACCAACTCCAGCCTGCCGCGATGCATCTGTACGATGCGCAGCACAATATTCAAACCCAAACCGCTGCCGCCATAACGCTGATCGCGACGACGAAACGCCTGCGTCAACTCTTCGGCTGCGGTGGCTTCAATGCCCGGACCTTGATCCCACACTTCGATAATCACCTGCTGCTTGTCCTGCTGCATCTTTACCGCAACTTCGCTGCCTTCCGGGCTATAGCGCGAGGCGTTTTCCAGCAGATTGCGCAGCATCAGACGTAGCAACACCGCTTCACCTTGCTGCGGGACATCGTGGTTCTGCGGCCAGTGCAGTTTTTGCTGACGCTGGAGATACATCTCCGCCATTTCTGGCTCCAGCGGCTGCATGATGTCTTTCTGCCACAGCAACTGCTGATAGTGACCGCCCGCCAGCGCTTGCCCCGCGCGCGACAGCATCAGCAACTGTTCAACGGTGTGCATCAGCTGATCGATGCGTTCAATCAGCATTTCGCTCTGCGGCACGTTTTGCTGATGCAGCAGCTCAAGATGCAGGCGCAATCCGGCCAGCGGCGTGCGCAGCTCGTGCGCCGCGTCGGCGGTGAATAATCGCTCCTGTTGCAGCGTGTGATCGAGGCGTGAAAACAGATGGTTGATCGAGGTCGTCACCGCTACGATCTCATCCATCTCGGAGTAGATCGGCAACGGCGTCAGGTTATCCGCTGAACGGTGCGCCAGGCTGTCTTGCAGGGATTTCAGTGGACGGATAATCCAGTTAATCGCCCAAAACGACAGCAGTAAGGTGAGGGCGACCATCACTAACGACGGTAGCAGCAACGAGGCAATCGCTTCGCGAATCTCATTCTCGACACGATCGTTACGCGCCTGGGCGGAGAGCGTTTCGTTGACTAAAAAACTGATCTGCTCGCGGCTTTCGTGCCACAGCCAGATGGCGCTCATCACCTGACAGGTGAGGAGAATCAGCGCCAGCATGATCAGTAACCGCTGACGCATGCTGTTCATTCGCGGATTTCCAGGCGGTAACCAACGCCGCGCACGGTTTTGATGCGATCTTTCCCGAGCTTGCGGCGTAAATTGTGGATGTGAACTTCGAGGGTGTTGGAACCGGGATCGTCATTCCAGCTATAAAGATCCTGCTGCAGCGTTTCACGGTGCACGTTTTGTCCCACGCGCATTAACAAGCGGGTGAGAAGCGCGAACTCTTTCGGCGTAATCTCCAGTGGAATGCTTTCCAGCAGCACCTGCTGTGAACTGAGATTAAGCGTCAGATCGCCCTGTTGCAGCAGGTTATCGCTGTGGCCTTGATAGCGGCGGATCAGCGCCCGTACACGCGCCTGCAGCTCAACCAGCGCAAACGGCTTGACCAGATAATCATCGGCCCCAGCATCCAGACCATCGACGCGATCCTCCAGCGCATCGCGCGCCGTGAGGATCAACACCGGCACCGCAATGCCGTCGCGCCGCCATTGTCGCAGCAATGAAGCGCCATCGCGATCCGGCAAGCCGAGATCGAGCACGATCAAGCTGTACTGACCGCTACGCAGCAACGCATTGCTCTCCGCGGCAGTGCTGGCGCAGTCAATAGCGTAACCTTGCGAACTGAGCGCCTGCGCAAGGCCGGATTGCAACAGCGTATCATCTTCAACAATGAGCAGTTTCATCAGTTGTTCTTGTTGATATCCGTATAGAGGCGGCTCTCAAAACGTACCAGCGGAATACGGCGCGTTTTCTGATCTTCCGGCGGCACAGCATAGCCGGACAGGAACTGGACAAAGGCTACGCGCGCACCGCTGGAAGTGGTGATGAATCCTGCCAGATTATAGACGCCCTGCAGCGAACCGGTTTTCGCCGACACTTTGCCATCCAGTCCCGCTTCATGCAGTCCGCCACGATATTGCAGTGTGCCGTCATAACCGGCCAGCGGCAGCATCGAAATGTAATTTAGCGTCGAATCATTTTTCGCAATGTATTGCAGCACCTGCATCATGGTATCTGGCGCGATCAGGTCATGACGCGAAAGCCCAGAGCCATCAACCTGAATGCTGTTACCGAGATCGACGCCGGCTTTCTCACGCAGGATGCGACGTACCGCATCCGAACCGGCGCGGAAGGTGCCCGGCACATTGAAGTAGTGATGGCCAATAGTGCGGAACACGGTATCGGCAATCATGTTGTCCGATTTCTTCAACATGGTGTGCAGCAGCGTATGCAGCGGCGCAGATTGTGTTGAAGCCAATACGGTACCCGGCGATGTGACTTGCGCCTGGCGGACCAGATGACCGCTGTAATCAATATCGGCGGCGCGCAGCTCGGCCTTTAGAATCTCACCGGCCCACGCAGCACCATCCTGTACGGCAAACGCCAGCGGCAGCGGTTCGGAACGCTGGCGCATACAGCCGGTTAAGGTGTAGCGATTGAGCTCGCCTGGCACCACATCCAGTTCGCAATATTGCCCGTCACCGCTGTTACGACCGATGGTGCGCACCTGGCTGAACATGTGGGCGGGATAATACGACGCGATGCGCACGAAGGCATTTTCGCCCGGCGTGTTGGCGCTATACAGCGAAACAGAGAAGCAGTTTTTATCAACAATCGCCGCAGCAGGTGGCGCACTGAAGCACTGCGTCAGGTCATTCCACGGCCAGCCGGGGGCCATATCGTGGCTGGCGAATACCGAGGTGTCGATCACCAGATTGCCTTTGATATGGGTGATGCCCTGCTTTTTCAGCGCCGCGACCATATTGCGTAGATCCTGACGGCTCAACGTTGGATCGCCGCCAAAGCGCGCCACCAAATCGCCATTCAAGGTGCCATCGTTAACTGCACCCTTGGTCTCCATGGTGGTCTGGAAACGGAAATCGGGCCCGAGCTCTAACAAGGCCGCCAGCGCTGTCACCACTTTCATGGTGCTGGCCGGTAACGCCATCTGCTTGCCGTGATAATCGATTATCGGGGTGGATGCGCCCACTTTTTGTACCATCAGCGCCAGGTTTGCGCCGTCTGGCAAATACTGCATGTATTCTTCAACGGGAGCTGCTTGTGCCTGCAGCATAAACGCACAGGTTAATCCGGTAACAAGTCGTGAAAATCGCATAATCTCGCGGTAACTGACGGGTGAAGGCGTCAATACTACGTCCCCGGACGGTGCAAAGTAAACGATGACCCACAGGGAACTCTGGGGTAAAATACGTATCAAAATGCAAAACCGAACCTGACCCGGAAAGCTTTCTGGGTCAGGCTTCTTTTGCTTGTGAAAAGAGGTAACGCGCCGCAGAAGCTGTTTTCTGCTGTCACCGGTCAGGATGACGCCGTTAACCAGGATAGATGACGAGGAGCCAAAATGAATCAGATTCCGATGACGTTGAAAGGCGCTGAGAAGCTGCGCGAAGAGCTGAACGAACTGAAATCCGTGAAGCGTCCGCGCATTATCGCCTCCATCGCCACAGCCCGTGAGCACGGCGATTTGAAAGAGAATGCCGAATATCATGCGGCTCGCGAAGAACAGGGTTTTTGCGAGGGGCGTATTCAAGAGATCGAAGCCAAACTCTCCAATGCGCAGGTCATTGATGTGACCGCCATGCCGAAAACAGGTCGCGTTATTTTTGGCGCGACTGTGACCATCCTCAATGTGGATACGGATGAAGAATTCACCTATCGCATCGTGGGTGACGATGAAGCTGACTTCAAACAGAATCTGATTTCAGTGAATTCGCCGATGGCGCGTGGATTGGTTGGAAAATCAGCAGATGATGTGGCGATTGTGAAAACCCCGGGTGGGGACGTTGAATATGAAGTGCTGAAGGTGGAATACCTTTAAGATATTGCTACGCTTTGCAATATGTCGCTGCATTTTGTAAAGAAAGGAAAAAGGCCGCATTGCGGCCTTTTATCACATGCAGGAGCGTGGCACTTTCTTTGCCCGTCGCCGCCTTTAAAGGCATGATTAACGCGGAAGAGTGATTTTACGCTCTTTGGCAGGGCGATACAGCACCAGCGTGTTGCCGATGACCTGTACGTTGCCTGCTTTAGTTTCACGCACGATAGCGTCCACGATCAGCTGCTTAGTTTCACGATCTTCCGAGGCAATTTTTACCTTGATCAATTCGTGATGCTCAAGCGCCAGTTCGATTTCGGCGAGCACGCCTTCAGTCAGGCCATTACCGCCCAGCATGACAACCGGCTTAAGCGGATGGGCAAGGCCTTTTAGGTGCTGTTTTTGTTTGGTACTCAGATTCATCGTATTTTTTGCTTACTCAGGGATTGAAAACGGTTCATTCTACCGCCATCTCGGGTATATCGCCAAATCAACGCGACCATTGCGTGCTGATTTATCGCTACGATGACGATTTAATTGGAAATATTATGACGGGTAAAAAGCGTTCGGCCAGTTCCAGTCGCTGGCTACAGGAACACTTTAGCGATAAATATGTGCTGCAGGCACAGAAAAAAGGGTTACGTTCGCGTGCCTGGTTTAAACTTGAAGAAATTCAGCAGGGTGACAAGATTTTCAAACCCGGCATGACGGTTGTAGATTTGGGTGCAGCACCCGGCGGTTGGTCGCAATATGTGGTACAGCTTATCGGATCAAGTGGTCGTATCATCGCCTGTGATCTGTTACCAATGGATCCCATTGTCGGCGTTGATTTTTTACAGGGCGATTTTCGTGATGAGGCGGTACTTAACGCCTTGCTGGAGCGCGTAGGCGACCAAAAGGTGCAGGTGGTGATGTCCGATATGGCACCCAACATGAGCGGTACACCTGCGGTTGATATTCCACGTTCGATGTATTTGGTAGAATTGGCGCTGGAAATGTGTCGGGATATCCTGGCCCCAGGCGGCAGTTTTGTCGTGAAAGTGTTTCAGGGAGATGGCTTCGATGAATACCTGCGGGAAATTCGCTCCCTGTTTACGAAAGTGAAAATTCGTAAGCCGGACGCTTCGCGATTACGTTCGCGTGAAGTGTACATTGTGGCGACGGGGCGCAAACTTTAGCCCGAATTATCGGAATCAAAGCAAGACGACCAATGCGTTTACTCTGATGTCTAATTCTGAGTTTTAGGGTAAACAAGCAAAATCATCCGCACTGCGATTCCAGGTATGAAGGATCTATAGTACCCTACGCTGTCTGTTAACATCGTTGTAATATGAGGTTAATCCCTTGAGTGACATGGCGAAAAACCTGATTCTCTGGTTAGTCATCGCGGTCGTGCTGATGTCTGTATTCCAGAGCTTTGGGCCCAGCGAGTCGAATGGCCGTAGGGTTGATTATTCAACTTTCCTATCGGAAGTGAACCAAGATCAGGTCCGCGAGGCACGAATTAACGGGCGTGAGATTAACGTTGTCAAAAAAGACAGCAATAAATACACCACCTACATCCCCGTCAACGATCCTAAGTTACTTGATAACCTGTTGACCAAAAACGTCAAAGTAGTTGGCGAACCGCCTGAAGAACCAAGCCTGCTGGCTTCAATCTTCATCTCATGGTTCCCGATGCTGCTGCTAATTGGCGTGTGGATTTTCTTTATGCGGCAGATGCAGGGCGGCGGCGGCAAGGGCGCGATGTCCTTCGGCAAAAGCAAAGCCCGCATGTTGACCGAAGATCAGATTAAAACCACTTTTGCTGACGTGGCCGGTTGTGATGAGGCCAAAGAAGAAGTCGGTGAGCTGGTCGAGTATCTGCGTGAACCGAGCCGTTTCCAGAAACTGGGCGGTAAAATTCCGAAAGGCGTCCTGATGGTCGGCCCTCCGGGTACCGGTAAAACGCTGCTGGCAAAAGCCATTGCTGGCGAAGCGAAAGTGCCATTCTTTACCATTTCTGGTTCTGACTTCGTTGAAATGTTTGTGGGTGTCGGTGCATCACGTGTGCGTGACATGTTCGAGCAAGCGAAGAAAGCGGCGCCGTGCATCATCTTTATCGATGAAATCGATGCGGTTGGCCGTCAGCGTGGCGCCGGTTTAGGCGGTGGTCACGATGAACGTGAACAAACGCTAAACCAGATGCTGGTTGAGATGGATGGCTTTGAAGGCAATGAAGGCATCATCGTTATCGCAGCAACGAACCGTCCAGACGTACTGGATCCGGCGCTGCTGCGTCCAGGCCGCTTTGACCGTCAGGTTGTGGTAGGTCTGCCAGACGTTCGTGGTCGTGAACAGATTCTGAAAGTGCATATGCGTCGTGTGCCGCTGTCTACCGATATGGATCCGTCGGTTATCGCACGTGGTACGCCAGGCTTCTCCGGTGCTGATTTGGCTAACTTAGTCAACGAAGCTGCGCTGTTTGCTGCGCGTGGCAATAAGCGTGTTGTTTCGATGGTTGAGTTTGAAAAAGCCAAAGACAAAATCATGATGGGTGCGGAACGTCGCTCCATGGTGATGACCGAAGAGCAGAAAGAATCAACTGCCTACCATGAAGCGGGGCATGCCATTGTGGGTACATTGGTGCCGGGTTACGATCCGGTGCACAAAGTCACCATCATCCCGCGCGGTCGTGCTTTAGGTGTGGCGTTCTTCTTGCCAGTGGGCGATGAGATTAGTGCTAACCGTCAGAAGCTGGAAAGCCGTATTTCTGTCGCTTACGGTGGACGTCTGGCGGAAGAGATCATCTATGGTCCGGACTATGTTTCTACCGGTGCTTCATCTGATATCAAAATGGCGACCAGCGTTGCACGCAACATGGTTACGCAGTGGGGCTTCTCTGAGAAGTTAGGTCCGTTGCTTTACGCTGAAGAAGAGGGCGAAGTGTTCCTCGGTCGTTCAGTTGCGAAAGCAAAACACATGTCAGATGAAACGGCGCGCATTATCGATCAGGAAGTTAAACACCTTATCGATACTAACTATCAGCGTGCGCGCCGTATCCTGAACGAAAACATGGACATCCTTCACGCGATGAAAGATGCGCTGATGAAGTATGAGACCATTGATGCGCCGCAAATCAGCGATCTGATGGCTCGCCGTGAAGTGCGACCACCTGCGGGCTGGGAAGAGGCGAAAGTTGCTGTTGGTAACGGCGACTCAACGCAGGCTCCACGTCCGGTTGATGACCCGAAAACACCGGGTTCAGACAAGATCATGTGATGGCACTCGGGCGGCAGGTTTTTCCGCCGCTCGATGCGCAGTCTACAGCGCTTGTGCCCATGTAAACCCCGGCAAGTCCGGGGTTTTTTACATCTCGCGATTCCGTTTTTCCTCAAGGAGATTTTCACCATGAAGTTGTTCGCTCGTGATTCCCATCTCGATCTCTCGTTTCCCCATGTGATGGGTATTTTAAATGTCACGCCGGACTCTTTTTCTGATGGTGGAACTCACAACACGCTGGTCGATGCGTTGACTCATACCAATGAGATGGTGAACGCTGGGGCGACCATCATCGATGTTGGCGGAGAATCAACGCGTCCCGGAGCCGAAGAAGTCAGCGTGGAAGAGGAGCTGGCGCGTGTCATCCCGGTGGTGGAAGCGATTGCGCAGCGTTTTGAAGTGTGGATTTCAGTAGATACTTCCAAGCCTGAAGTGATCCGCGAAGCGGCGCGAGTGGGTGCTCACATCATTAATGATATTCGCTCACTGTCCGAACCAGGCGCGTTGGCAGCGGCGGCAGATACCGGTTTGCCGGTATGTCTGATGCATATGCAAGGCGAACCGCGCACCATGCAACAGGCCCCGGAATATCACAATATTGTCAGCGAAGTGGACGCTTACTTCGCCGCGCAGATTGCGCGATGTGAAGCCGCAGGTATTAAAAAAGAGAATCTGCTACTCGATCCTGGCTTCGGATTCGGTAAGAATCTCAGCCACAACTATGAACTGCTGGCACATTTGAGCCATTTCCACCATCACGGATTACCGCTTTTGGTTGGGATGTCGCGTAAGTCGATGGTCGGGCAGCTATTAAATGTCGGTCCGGCCCAGCGCCTGACTGGAAGCCTCAGCTGCGCGGTGATTGCCGCCATGCAAGGGGCACAAATTATTCGCGTACATGATGTGAAAGAGACAGTCGAAGCGATGCGCGTCGTCGAAGCGACACGGAGAGCAAAAGGATAAAAGACATGAGTAATCGTAAATATTTCGGTACAGATGGTATCCGCGGCAAAGTGGGTGAAGCGCCGATTACCCCGGATTTTGTCCTTAAGTTGGGTTGGGCGGCCGGTAAAGTACTGGCGCGTCAGGGATCACGTAAAGTATTGATTGGTAAGGATACGCGGATTTCTGGTTATATGCTGGAATCGGCGCTGGAAGCAGGCCTGGCAGCGGCGGGATTGTCGGCGGCCTTCACTGGCCCGATGCCGACGCCCGCGATCGCCTATCTGACACGCACTTTCCGTGCTGAAGCGGGCATTGTTATTTCTGCTTCTCACAATCCGTTTGACGACAATGGCATCAAATTCTTCTCTGCTGAAGGCACTAAGCTGCCGGACGAGGTTGAGGAAGCGATTGAGCTGGAGATGGAAAAACCCATCACCTGCGTTGAGTCGGCTGAACTGGGTCGCGCCAGTCGTATTGTGGATGCAGCGGGTCGTTACATCGAATTCTGTAAAGGCACCTTCCCAAGTGAGCTGAGCCTGAACGGGCTGAAAATTGTGGTTGATTGCGCTAACGGCGCCACGTATCACATTGCTCCTAACGTACTGCGCGAGCTTGGTGCAAACGTGATTGCGATCGGTGCGCAACCGGATGGCATGAACATCAACAAAGATTGCGGCGCGACCGATCTGCGTCTGCTGCAGCATCGTGTGCTGGAAGAGAAGGCCGATCTTGGACTGGCTTACGATGGCGACGGTGACCGCATCATGATGGTTGACCATTTGGGCCAAAAAGTCGATGGCGATCAGATTCTCTACATCATTGCGCGCGAAGGGCTGCGTCAGGGCCAACTGCGCGGCGGCGTGGTGGGCACGTTGATGAGCAATATGGGCCTGGAACTGGCGTTGAAACAGCTGGGTATTCCTTTCACCCGGGCGAAAGTGGGCGATCGCTATGTATTGGAAAAAATGCAGGAGAAGGGCTGGCGTTTAGGGGCAGAAAACTCCGGGCATGTCATTCTGCTGGATAAAACCACCACCGGCGACGGCATCGTAGCAAGTTTGCAAGTACTCACTGCAATTGTGCGCAACCACATGACGTTGCACGACCTGTGCAGCGGCATGAAAATGCTACCGCAGATTTTGGTCAATGTGCGCTTCACTGGCGATCACGATCCGCTGGAAAGTGAGAGCGTAAAGGCCGTGACCGCGGAAGTAGAAAAAACACTGGCGGGACGCGGTCGCGTGTTGTTGCGCAAATCTGGCACTGAACCACTTATTCGTGTGATGGTTGAAGGTGACGATGAGGCGCAGGTCAGCGCATTGGCGCATAAAATCGCCGATGCAGTAAAAGCGGTTTAACTCATTTCAGGCGGCGAGTTTTTGCCCTTTCCGCCTGTAAAATCACCGGGGTGGTGCTTTTTTCCGCAATCGAAAGCGATGGTGAAAATTGCACTTGCAGAGGTATGTGCCTTTGGTTAGTATTCACACCCGCTTCTGATGGGTGATGACGAGACTCCCCATCGATATTGGTTGAAGCTTTAACTGTGCAGATAACGCGCAAGGAAACAGGTTGATTATGTACGAAGCTCTGTTAGTTGTTTTCCTTATTGTAGCGATTGGCCTCGTGGGTTTGATCATGCTGCAGCAAGGCAAAGGCGCTGATATGGGAGCCTCATTCGGTGCAGGCGCTTCTGGTACGTTGTTCGGTTCAAATGGGTCTGGTAACTTCATGACTCGCATGACCGCGGTACTGGCTACGCTGTTCTTCATCATCAGCTTGGTTCTGGGTAACCTGAACAGTAATAAAACAGCCAAAGGTAGCGAGTGGGATAACCTCAGTGCGCCGGCGCAGTCTGAACAGCAGACTCAGCCAGCTAAACCGGCAACGCCGGGCAATGATATCCCGCAGTAAGATCGTCAACGCTGTAATGCGACAAATGAGCGTCGCAGTCTAGTGATGTACCGAGGTGGTGAAATTGGTAGACACGCTACCTTGAGGTGGTAGTGCTCGAAAGGGCTTACGGGTTCAAGTCCCGTCCTCGGTACCAAATCTCAGTATAACTTGCATTTTTTGCAAGGTCGGCGTATTATTCGCCACGTTTTCGGACGCGGGGTGGAGCAGCCTGGTAGCTCGTCGGGCTCATAACCCGAAGGTCGTCGGTTCAAATCCGGCCCCCGCAACCACTTTCCCTTAGAGTTCTTTTTCAAATATACTGTATGCATCGACGGACGCAATCTCAGTGGTTTTTGAAAAAAATTCTTTTGGATTGTGCTCCGAAGCCGCTATGCGGCGTACAGGGTCCAGTCACAAAAAGCCCCGAATATTCGGGGTTTTTTGTTATCAGGAAATCGAAACACTGGGCTATAGGCCCTTTTTTTATGTCTTGGGGGTGGGCTTGTCCACATTAGAGCAAAAATTGACAGAGTTGATCTCTGCTCCAGTAGAAGCGCTTGGCTACGAATTAGTCGGTATTGAATTTATTCGTGGTCGCACATCAACCCTGCGCATCTATATTGATAGTGAAGAGGGTATCAATGTTGATGATTGCGCCGATGTTAGCCACCAGGTCAGCGCAGTAATGGATGTGGAAGATCCTATTACCGTGGCTTACAACCTTGAAGTTTCCTCGCCGGGTCTCGAACGTCCTCTTTTCACTGCTGAACACTATGCACGTTTTGCCGGTGACGAGGTGAGCCTGGTATTACGCATGGCCGTACAAAACCGCCGTAAATGGCAGGGTATCATCAAGTCTGTTGAGGGCGAGATGATCACGGTGACCGTTGAGGGTAACGACGAAGTGTTCGCGCTGAGCAACATTCAGAAAGCGAACCTGGTCCCCCACTTTTAAAAGTCCGGATTGAGGCTAACCAGGATGAACAAAGAGATCTTAGCTGTAGTAGAAGCCGTTTCTAACGAAAAAGCACTGCCGCGTGAGAAAATCTTCGAAGCGCTGGAGAGCGCTTTGGCCACTGCGACCAAAAAGAAGTATGAGCAAGAGATCGAAGTGCGTGTCAGCATTGACCGTCGCAGCGGCGATTTCGACACCTTCCGTCGCTGGCAGATTGTTGAAGAAGTCACGCAGCCGACTCGCGAGATCACGCTGGATGCAGCCCGCTATGAAGACGAAGCGTTCAATCTGGGCGAATTTGTCGAAGATCAGATTGAATCTGTCACCTTCGACCGTATCACCACCCAAACTGCTAAGCAGGTTATCGTACAAAAAGTACGTGAAGCTGAGCGCGCGATGGTGGTTGATCAGTTCCGTCAACATGAAGGCGAAATCATCACCGGCGTGGTGAAGAAAGTGAACCGCGACAATATTTCACTGGATCTCGGCAGCAATGCTGAAGCGGTGATTGTGCGTGAAGACATGCTGCCGCGTGAAAACTTCCGTCCAGGTGACCGTATCCGCGGTGTGCTGTATGCCGTTCGCCCTGAAGCGCGTGGCGCGCAACTGTTCGTCACCCGTTCTAAGCCGGAAATGCTGATTGAGTTGTTCCGCATTGAGGTGCCAGAAATTGGCGAAGAAGTTATCGAGATCAAAGCGGCAGCGCGCGATCCAGGTTCACGCGCTAAAATCGCGGTGAAAACCAACGATAAACGTATTGATCCAGTAGGCGCTTGCGTCGGTATGCGCGGTGCGCGCGTGCAGGCGGTTTCAAGCGAGCTGGGTGGCGAGCGTATCGATATTGTGCTGTGGGACGACAACCCGGCGCAGTTCGTTATCAATGCCATGGCGCCAGCCGATGTGGCGTCAATTGTGGTGGATGAAGACAATCACACCATGGATATCGCTGTTGAAGCCGGTAATCTGGCTCAGGCGATCGGCCGTAACGGCCAAAACGTGCGTCTGGCTTCCCAGCTGAGCGGTTGGGAACTGAACGTGATGACCGTCGATGATCTGCAGGCTAAGCACCAAGCTGAAGCCCATGCAGCAATCGATATGTTCACCAAACATCTCGACATCGACGAAGAGTTCGCCACCATTCTGGTGGAAGAGGGCTTCTCTTCGCTGGAAGAATTGGCTTATGTGCCAATCAACGAGCTGCTGGAAATCGACGGCCTCGATGAAGAGACCATTGAAGCCCTGCGTGAACGAGCAAAAAATGCGTTAACTACCCTGGCATTAGCGAAAGAAGAGAGCCTTGGTAATCAGGAGCCCGCTGAGGATCTTCTGAATCTTGAGGGCTTGGATCGTGCGCTGGCGTATCGCCTGGCGTCGAAAGGCGTTTGCACGCTGGAAGATCTCGCTGAGCAAGGTGTTGACGACCTGACAGATATTGAAGGGCTGGATGACGAGAAAGCCGGTGCGCTGATTATGGCTGCACGTAATATCTGCTGGTTCGGCGATGACGCGTAATAACAGGAAGGAACAGCATGACAGATGTAACCGTAAAATCGCTGGCCGCCGAAATTCAGACCCCGGTCGATCGCCTGGTACAGCAATTTGCTGATGCAGGGATCCGTAAGTCTGAGAACGATGCGGTGTCCCAGCAAGAGAAAGAAACCTTACTGTCTCACCTGAATCGTGAGCACGGTCAGACCGGTTCAAGCAAGCTGACTTTGCAGCGCAAGACGCGCAGCACCTTGAATATTCCCGTCACCGGGGGTAAAAGTAAGTCGGTACAAATTGAAGTCCGCAAAAAGCGCACATACGTGAAAGGCGACGCAGAGTCTGAGCAAGCTCAGGCAGAAGCGGAAGCCGAGGCGCAGCGTGAAGCGGAAGAGCAGGCGCGTCGCGAGGCGGAAGAACAAGCCCGTCGCGAAGCTGAACAGAAAGCGCAACGTGAAGCCGAAGATAAAGCCAAGCGCGAAGCCGCTGACAAGGCCAAACGTGAAGCAGCGGAAAAAGAGAAATTGACTAATCAACCTACCGACGTAGTAGCCAAGGCTGCGCAGTCTGATAAAGCCCGTCGTGAAGCAGAAGCTGCCGAACTGAAACGTAAAGCAGAAGAAGAAGCACGTCGTAAGCTGGAAGAAGATGCGCGCCGCGTAGCTGAAGAAGCCCGCCGCCTGGCTGAAGAAAAAGGTGCTGAATGGGCAAAACCTGAAGAAGAGGATAAAGGCGACTATCACGTCACCACCTCAACTCACGCCCGTCAGGCAGAAGACGAGAACGACCGCCAGGTTGAAGCCGGCCGCGCACGTGCTCGTACTACCAAAGCCGCTCGCCCGGTGAAGAAAGGCAACAAGCATTCTGAAGCCAAAACCGATCGCGAAGAAGCGCGCGCTCAGGTTCGTGGTGGCAAAGGCGGTAAGCATCGTAAGCCAAGCACCCTGCAGCAGGGCTTCAACAAGCCAGCTCAGGCTGTTAACCGCGATGTCGTCATCGGTGAAACCATCACCGTTGCTGAACTGGCCAACAAAATGGCGATCAAAGGTTCTCTGGTCGTTAAAGCCATGATGAAGATGGGCGCCATGGCGACCATCAACCAGGTTATCGATCAAGAAACCGCTCAGATGGTCGCGGAAGAAATGGGTCATAAAGTGATCCTGCGCCGCGAGAATGAGCTGGAAGAAGCGGTAATGGACGATCGTGATACCGACGCCGCGCAGGAAAGCCGTGCGCCAGTCGTGACTATCATGGGTCACGTTGACCACGGTAAAACCTCGCTGCTTGACTACATTCGTTCAACGAAAGTGGCATCAGGCGAAGCGGGCGGTATTACCCAGCATATCGGTGCTTACCACGTTGAAACTGACAACGGTATGATCACCTTCCTCGATACCCCGGGCCACGCCGCGTTTACCGCAATGCGTGCACGTGGTGCGCAGGCAACGGATATCGTTATCCTTGTTGTTGCAGCTGATGATGGCGTGATGCCTCAGACCGTTGAAGCTATCCAGCATGCGAAAGCAGCAGGTGTGCCAGTGGTGGTTGCGGTCAACAAAATCGATAAGCCAGATGCTGATCCAGACCGTGTTAAGAACGAACTGACCCAATACGGAATTCTTCCGGAAGAGTGGGGCGGTGAGAACATGTTCGTTAACGTCTCTGCGAAAGCCGGTACGGGTATCGACGACTTGCTGAATGCGATTCTGCTGCAAGCAGAAGTCCTGGAACTGTCCGCTATTCGTGAAGGTATGGCGAGCGGCGTGGTGATTGAATCGTTCCTCGACAAAGGTCGTGGTCCGGTTGCCACCGTGCTGGTTCGTGAAGGTACGCTGAACAAAGGCGATATCGTGCTGTGTGGCTTCGAATACGGCCGTGTCCGTGCGATGCGTGACGAACTGGGTCGTGAAGTGCTGGAAGCGGGTCCATCCATTCCAGTGGAAATCCTCGGTTTGTCCGGTGTGCCGGCAGCGGGTGATGAAGCGACTGTGGTACGTGACGAGAAGAAAGCGCGTGAAGTTGCACTGTATCGTCAGGGCAAATTCCGTGAAGTTAAGCTGGCGCGTCAGCAGAAGTCTAAGTTGGAGAATATGTTCGCCAACATGACTGAAGGCGAAGTGTCCGAGCTGAATATCGTGCTGAAATCTGACGTACAGGGTTCTGTGGAAGCGATCTCCGATTCCCTGCTGAAACTCTCCACCGACGAAGTGAAGGTGCGGATTATCGGTTCGGGTGTAGGTGGTATCACCGAAACCGACGCAACGCTGGCTGCAGCATCCAACGCCATCATCTTAGGCTTCAACGTGCGTGCCGATGCTTCTGCTCGCCGTGTGATTGATGCCGAGAGTGTTGATCTGCGTTACTACTCCGTCATCTATAATCTGATCGACGAAGTGAAAGCAGCGATGAGCGGCATGTTGGCACCAGAGTACAAGCAGCAGATCATCGGTCTTGCTGCGGTACGTGACGTGTTCAAATCACCGAAGTTTGGTGCTATCGCGGGTTGTATGGTCACCGAAGGTATCATCAAGCGTCACAACCCAATCCGTGTACTGCGTGACAACGTGGTTATCTATGAAGGCGAGCTGGAATCTCTGCGCCGCTTCAAAGATGACGTCAACGAAGTTCGTAACGGCATGGAATGTGGTATCGGCGTGAAGAACTACAACGACGTTCGCGTTGGCGATATGATCGAAGTGTTCGAAGTGATTGAAATTAAACGCACCATCGATTGATCATCATTTGATGTGTTGCAATTTGGGAGGCCTCTGGCCTCCCGAATTATTTGGGAGAAAGAATAATGGCAAAAGAATTTGGCCGCCAACAGCGCGTTTCTCAGGAGTTGCAGAAAGAGATTGCGATCATCCTGCAGCGCGAAATCAAAGATCCTCGTCTGGGTATGATGGTGACAGTTTCGGGCGTAGAAGTGTCCCGCGATCTCGCCTATGCCAAGGTGTTTGTGACCTTTTTGAATGACAAAGATGAAGAAGCGGTGCAAAACGGCCTGAAGGCACTGAAAGAAGCGTCTGGTTATATCCGCACGCTGGTAGGCAAAGCGATGCGTTTGCGTATCGTGCCGGAGCTGACCTTCTTTTACGACAACTCGCTGATTGAAGGTATGCGTATGTCGAACCTCGTCAGCAACGTCATTAAGAGCGATGTTGAGCGTCGTGGCGAGAGCCCGGCGGAAGATGACAAGGAGGACTAATGAGTCGTCCTCGTCGTCGCGGTCGCGACGTCCACGGCGTGTTTCTGCTGGATAAGCATCAAGGCGCATCCTCCAATGATGTGCTGCAGAAAGTAAAACGTCTGTTCAATGCGAACAAAGCGGGCCACACCGGCGCCCTCGATCCTCTGGCGACCGGCATGCTGCCGGTATGCCTCGGTGAAGCCACCAAGTTTTCACAGTATCTGCTCGATTCTGACAAACGTTATCGCGTCATTGCTCGCTTAGGCGAACGTACCGATACTTCAGATGCCGATGGCAATATTGTTGAGACGCGTGCGATTACTTTCGATCAGGCGGCACTGGATGCGGCGCTGGACTATTTTCGTGGCGATACCCTGCAGGTGCCGACCATGTTCTCCGCGCTGAAATATCAGGGACGCAAGCTGTATGAGTACGCGCGTGAAGGCGTTACCGTGCCGCGTGAAGCACGCCCGATTAAAGTATTCGAGCTGCAGTTTATTCGCTGGGAAGGTGATGAGCTGGAGCTGGAGATTCACGTCTCTAAAGGCACTTACATCCGAACTATCATTGACGATCTCGGTGAGCGATTGGGCTGTGGTGCGCACGTCATTATGCTGCGTCGTCTGCAGGTTGCCCGTTATCCAATTGAAAGAATGGTGACGCTGGAGCAGCTGCAGGAAGTCGCGGCCACCGTCAACATGGCGGAAACACCGGATTATAGTGCGCTCGATGCGTTATTGTTGCCGATGGATAGCCCGGCAGAAGAGTTCCCGATTGTGAATTTGCTACCCGCGGTGGCGGCTTATTTCAAACAGGGGATGCCGGTTCAGGTTGCGGATGCGCCGGAGCAGGGATTGGTGCGCGTGACCGAAGGTAATGCGCACAAATTTATTGGTATGGCCGAAATTGCCGACGATGGTCGCGTGGCGCCGCGTCGTCTGGTGGTAGAATTTCCCGCGTAATCAAGCTTCTTGAATTTGACCTAACGGCGCATTTGCGTTGCTATCAGGCGAAGAGTAGAATGGCGCGGCTTTAAAGCGGGCTGCTGAATTAGAGATCGGCACCCATACATTCATTTTTTACTGGAGTTTATTATGTCTCTAAGCGTAGAAGCTAAAGCAGAGATCGTTGCTAAATACGGTCGTGGTACCAATGACAGCGGTTCAACTGAAGTTCAGGTTGCTCTGCTGACTGCTCAGATTAACCACCTGCAGGGTCACTTCTCTGAGCACAAAAAAGATCACCACAGCCGTCGCGGTCTGCTGCGTATGGTATCTCAGCGTCGTAAGCTGCTGGACTACCTGAAGCGTAAAGACGTTGCTCGCTATACCGGTCTGATCGAAAGCCTGGGTCTGCGTCGCTAAGTCTGAAGAATCTGATCAAGGATGTAGCGCATGCACTATGCAAAAAAACGCATCTGACGATCAGATTTGTGCGAGTTTCGCGAAAAGGGGGCCTTTATGGCCCCTTTTTTCGAGCAATCCGCAGCAATCCGGACCAAACTCATGTATTGTTGCAGAGAGTGATCTTTGCTTGCAGAGGTTCGCGCGGCTAATGAGAGGCTTTACCGCATGGGCGGTTAAGGTTGTCATTAGTCGCGAGGATGCAACTAAAGATCGGTAATCCCCGGCGCGCCAGAATGGGCTGCGCCCCTGAATTTAAGGACTTAAATTTTGCTGAACCCGATCGTACGCAAATTCCAATATGGTCAGCATACCGTCACGCTGGAAACCGGCATGATGGCGCGCCAGGCTACTGCTGCAGTTATGGTAAGCATGGATGACACTGCTGTATTCGTTACCGTTGTTGGCCAGAAAAAAACCAAACCAGGTCAGGATTTCTTCCCGCTGACGGTTAACTATCAGGAGCGTACTTACGCTGCTGGTCGTATCCCGGGTAGCTTCTTCCGTCGTGAAGGCCGTCCAAGCGAAGGCGAAACCCTGATCTCACGTCTGATTGACCGTCCAGTTCGTCCACTGTTCCCGGAAGGCTTCATTAACGAAGTTCAGGTGATTGCGACCGTGGTTTCTGTTAACCCACAGGTTAACCCAGATATCGTTGCAATGATTGGTGCTTCAGCTGCTCTGGCACTGTCTGGTCTGCCGTTCAATGGCCCAATCGGCGCTGCGCGTGTGGGTTATATCAACGATCAGTACGTGCTGAACCCAACTGCCGATGAAATCAACGAATCCCGTCTGAACCTGGTTGTTGCCGGTACCCAGAACGCGGTTCTGATGGTGGAATCTGAAGCTGACATCCTGACTGAAGAGCAGATGCTGGGCGCCGTGGTTTATGGCCACGACCAGCAGCAGATCGTTATCGAAAATATCAATGCGCTGGTTGCCGAAGCCGGTAAACCACGTTGGGATTGGCAGCCACTGCCAACTAACGATGCGTTGATCGCACGCGTTACTGCATTGGCAGAAGCGGGCATCAGCGATGCCTATCGCATTACTGATAAGCAAGAGCGTTACACTCAGGTTGGTGCTGTAAAAGACGCGACCATCGCTGCTCTGCAGGCTGAAGATGAGACGCTGGATGCTGGTGATATCGCTGACATCGTTCATGACCTTGAGAAGAGCGTTGTTCGTAGCCGTATTATCCGTGGCGAACCGCGTATCGATGGCCGTGAGAAAGATATGATTCGTGGCCTGGACGTGCGCACTGGCGTACTGCCACGCACGCACGGTTCTTCACTGTTTACCCGTGGTGAGACGCAGGCGCTGGTTACCGCAACTCTGGGTACCGCACGTGATGCGCAGAATCTGGATGAGTTGATGGGCGAGCGTACTGATAGCTTCCTGTTCCACTACAACTTCCCTCCGTACTGTGTAGGCGAAACCGGTATGGTTGGCTCACCAAAGCGTCGTGAGATTGGCCATGGTCGTCTGGCGAAGCGTGGCGTGCTGGCAGTGATGCCTAAGCAAGCTGATTTCCCATACACCGTTCGTGTGGTTTCAGAAATCACCGAATCTAACGGTTCTTCTTCAATGGCTTCCGTATGTGGTGCTTCTCTGGCACTGATGGACGCTGGCGTACCGATCAAAGCAGCCGTTGCCGGTATTGCGATGGGTCTGGTTAAAGAAGCTGACAACTTTGTGGTTCTGTCTGACATCCTCGGTGATGAAGATCACCTCGGCGACATGGACTTCAAAGTAGCTGGTAGCCGCGACGGTATCACTGCGCTGCAGATGGATATCAAAATCGAAGGCATCACCCGCGAAATCATGCAGGTTGCTCTGAATCAAGCGAAAGGTGCGCGTCTGCACATCCTGAGCGTGATGGAACAGGCAATCAGCACGCCGCGTCAGGAAATTTCTGAGTTCGCGCCGCGTATTTACACCATTAAAATCAGTTCAGACAAGATCAAAGATGTCATCGGTAAAGGCGGCTCGGTAATCCGTGCACTGACTGAAGAAACCGGCACCACCATCGAAATCGAAGATGACGGCACCGTGAAGATCGCTGCAACTGATAGCCTGAAAGCTAAAGAAGCCATTCGTCGTATCGAAGAGATCACTGCTGAGATCGAAGTTGGCCGCGTTTACTCGGGTAAAGTGACACGTATCGTTGATTTCGGTGCCTTCGTGGCAATCGGCGGCGGTAAAGAAGGTTTGGTTCACATCTCTCAGATCGCAGACAAGCGCGTAGAGAAAGTGACCGACTATCTGCAGATGGGCCAGGAAGTTCCAGTGAAAGTTATGGAAGTGGACCGTCAGGGCCGTGTACGCCTGAGCATCAAAGAAGCGACAGAGCAGAAACCAGCGGAAGAAGTTGCTACCGCTGTATCTGATGCATCTGACGCCGAGTAAGCGTTTACCGATTAACCACTCCCTGCCTGGCGGGGAGTGGTGTTTAGATCATCGCGAGGGCGGGAATCCTTGTGCACAGCAGGAGGATGACAGGATGGTCGTCCCAATGTTTGTATTCGGGAGTGGGAAATGAAGCCTTTTTTGCGCTGGTGTTTTGTTGCGACAGCTATCACGCTGGCAGGATGCAGCAACTCCAATTGGCGTAAGAACGAAGTTCTGGCAGTACCTTTGCAGCCCACACTGCAGCAAGAGGTGATCCTGGCGCGAATGGAACAAATTCTTGCCAGTCGTGCCCTGACCGATGATGAACGCGCACAGCTATTATATGAGCGCGGAGTGTTGTATGATAGTTTGGGTCTGAGGGCATTAGCGCGGAACGATTTTTCGCAAGCGCTGTCTATAAGACCAGATATGCCAGAGGTATTTAACTATCTTGGTATATACTTAACGCAGGCAGGCAATTTTGATGCTGCCTATGAAGCGTTTGATTCTGTACTTGAGCTTGATCCAACTTACAACTATGCGCATTTAAACCGTGGTATCGCCCTCTATTACGGCGGTCGATACAAGTTAGCGCAAGATGATCTGCTGGCGTTTTATCAAGACGATCCTAACGATCCTTTCCGCAGCCTTTGGCTCTATCTCGTTGAAAGCGATATGGATGCCGACAAGGCAAAAGTTACGCTGAGACAGCGTCATGACAAAGCGGTCCGGGACCAATGGGGATGGAATATTGTCGAGTTCTACCTTGGCGACATCAGTGAAAAAACATTGATGGAACGTCTCAGGGCGGACGCAACGGATAACACCTCGCTCGCTGAACATCTCAGTGAAACCAACTTCTATTTAGGTAAGTACTACCTAAGTCTGGGGGAGAAGGACGACGCGAAAGCGTTGTTCAAACTGGCGGTGGCTAACAACGTAAATAACTTTGTTGAGCACCGATACGCATTGTTGGAACTGGCGCAACTCGGCCAGACACAAGACGATTTATCAGAATCTGACCAGCAATAGCTGACGAACTTTTATTGCCTGAATATCTGTAAAGTCATCATCTTCAGAGATGAGGGCTTTTCTGTTCGTCAAAACTTCTAATTTGAGCCGGTTCACACTTTTTGATGAAAATGACTGAAAGTTTTCACGACGAGTTATGTAGACTGGCCGCCGCAATCTAAGAGGCACGTGTACTACATGACTGATATCCAAACCACTACTGAAATTCAAACCACTTTTGCTGACCTTGGCCTGAACGCCGACATCCTCGAATCACTGAACGGTATGGGCTACGTAAAGCCTTCTCCAATCCAGGCTGAGTGTATTCCTCACCTGCTGGCTGGCCGTGATGTGTTGGGTATGGCGCAGACCGGTAGTGGTAAAACCGCGGCATTCTCATTGCCGCTGCTTAACAACATTGATCCTACTGTTAAAGCACCGCAAATTTTGGTGCTGGCACCTACCCGCGAATTGGCGGTACAGGTTGCTGAAGCCGTCACTGAATTCTCTAAACACATGCGTGGCATTAACGTTGTAGCCCTGTATGGCGGCCAACGTTATGACGTGCAGCTGCGCGCACTGCGTCAGGGACCACAAGTTGTTGTAGGTACGCCAGGTCGTTTACTGGATCACCTGAAGCGTGGCACGTTAGATCTGTCTAACCTGCGTGGTCTGGTGCTGGACGAAGCTGATGAAATGCTGCGTATGGGCTTCATCGAAGACGTTGAAACCATTATGGCGCAGATTCCAGACGGTCATCAGACCGCGCTGTTCTCCGCAACCATGCCAGAAGCGATTCGTCGCATTACCAAGCGTTTCATGAAAGATCCACAGGAAGTGCGCATTCAGTCAAGCATGACTACGCGCCCAGACATTTCTCAGTCTTACTGGACCGCTTACGGCCGTAAAACTGACGCGCTGGTTCGCTTCCTGGAAGCTGAAGATTTCGATGCAGCCATCATCTTCGTGCGCACCAAAAATGCCACGCTGGAAGTGGCCGAAGCGCTGGAGCGCAGCGGTTATAACAGCGCAGCATTGAACGGCGACATGAACCAGGCACTGCGTGAGCAGACGCTGGAGCGTTTAAAAGATGGTCGTCTTGACATCCTGATCGCTACCGACGTTGCAGCACGTGGTCTGGACGTTGAGCGTATCAGCCTGGTGGTAAACTTTGATATCCCAATGGATGCTGAGTCTTACGTTCACCGTATCGGTCGTACCGGCCGTGCTGGTCGTGCTGGTCGTGCGTTGCTGTTCGTTGAGAACCGCGAGCGTCGTCTGCTGCGCAACATCGAACGTACCATGAAGCTGACCATTCCAGAAGTTGAGCTGCCGAACGCAGAACTGCTGGGTGAGCGTCGTCTGGCTAAGTTCGCAGCGAAAGTACAGCAGCAGCTGGAAAGCAGCGATCTGGACCAATATCGCGCACTGCTGAGCAAAATGCAGCCGGGCGAAGATCTGGATATCGAAACTCTGGCCGCAGCACTGCTGAAAATGGCTCAGGGCGAACGTCCACTGATTCTGCCACCAGAAGCACCGCGTCCAGCGCGTCGTGAATTCAGCGATCGTCCTGACCGTGGTGAGCGCCGCGATTCACGTGATTCTCGCGGTCCACGCGAAAGTCGTGAGAGCCGCGATGGCGATCGTCCACGTCGTGAACGTCGTGACGTTGGCGAAATGCAGCTGTACCGCATTGAAGTGGGCCGTGATGATGGTGTTGAAGTTCGTCACATTGTTGGCGCGATCGCTAACGAAGGCGACATCAGCAGCCGTTACATTGGTAACATCAAGCTGTTTGGTACCCACTCAACCATCGAGCTGCCGAAAGGCATGCCGGGCGAAGTGCTGCAGCACTTCACGCGTACGCGTATTCTGAACAAGCCGATGAATATGCAGCTGATGGGTGATGCGCCGGTACACGAGCGTAGCGAACGTCGTCCTGCTGGCGGCGGTGAGCGTCGTGGTAGCGGTGCTCCGCGTGATGGTGCACCACGTGGCGAAGGCGCTCCACGTCGTTTCACCGAACGTCGTGAAGGTGGCCGTGAAGGCGGACGCTTCAGCCGTGACAGTGGTCGTGGTCCGCGTCCAGATGGCGCTGCTGCACCACGTCGTCGTGACGCATAAGCGATAAACGCTTAAAGTAAAAAGGGACGCTCATGCGTCCCTTTTTTTATGCCTGTGGAAAGTTAATTTTACACGCCACCGGCAATTAGCACGCGTTCACCGCTCACGTATGCTGACTCTTCTGACGCCAGAAACAGCGCGACTTGTGCTACATCTTCCGGCAAACCAAAACGTCCCAGCGGCGTTGCCGCAATCAACTGTGCTTTCAACTCCGGATGCATCTTCTTCGCTGCCAGCAAACCCTCGGTCAAGATAATGCCGGGTGCTAACGCATTAACGCGAATATTGCGCGGTCCCCACTCCCGAGCAAGGCCCTGCGTCAGCGTATCAATCGCACCTTTGGTTGCTGCCCAAAGCACCGAACCTGGCGTGCTTCGTTGGCTGTTCAGGGCGCTCAGGTTGATGATGGAACCGCCGCGAACGGGGAAATGTTTGGCCGCCTGCTGACACACCAACAAGGTACCCAACAGATTCACATTCAGCTGCTGCTGCATTTCGCTGATGCTGAGGTCAGTAAAGGCACCGTGGTGAAAAATACCGGCGTTATTCACTACAATATCGGGCGCGCCAAACTGCTCAATGCTGCTAGCGAACAGCCGCTGCACATCGCTCTCGCGCGAGATATCAGCCTGTACGGCGATGGCGTCGCTACCCAGCGCCTGGATGTCGGTCACTACATCCGCCGCACCCACTTCGTCCTGAAGATAATTCACCACCACCCGAGCACCGGCCGCCGCGAAAGTCATGGCGATGGCGGCACCAATGCCTTTCGAAGCGCCCGTCACCAGCGCAATTTTGCCTTCAAGTGTTTTCATCGTGTCACTCCACCTGAGATTTCGGGGAAGGTAAAGCATGCGCTGCCCATCCAATTTGGTGGTAGTGCAATCCTGCAAGCTTTTTGCACGATCCTGCAAATCTGCTGTTCAAGGACTAGGCACCACGCGAACCACACGCGAGAATATCTCCTCAATAATGTCATCTCGCGGAGCACAGATCGCATGATTCATCAGGAACAATGGCAGCAGTTGGTGGCAATCATCGCCCGCCACGCGCCGCAGGATGGTCGTCACTACTGCCCGATCGATTTTCTCTCTTTCGGCCGCAGTTCTCAGCCCACCAGTTTGACGCACGTGGCGACCTGGGCCAGCTTTGCCCTGGTCGCACAAGGGCAAAAAGCGCTGCGCATGGGCGACGATGTGATGCATTACGGGCCGGGCGATTTGTTGCTGGTGACGCTGGATATGCCGGTGCAATCCTGCGTGGTCATGGCGACGCCAGAGAAGCCCAATCTTGGTGTCGGCATCACCATCAATGAAACGCGTCTAATGCGTTATCTGGAACACTTTCCGCACCATCACGTCGCCACTACGGCGATCAGCGAGCGCGGCATCGCCGTGCATAAAGTCGCGCCACCGTTGGTTGATGCGGTGATGCGTTTAGTCGAGTTGCTGGATCACCCGCAGGACATTGCTGCGCTGGCACCGTTAATTGAGCAGGAGATTTTCTATCGTCTGCTGACCGGGCCAGAGGGGCCGCGCATTCTCAACATGGCGCTGACGGAACGGCCAGGCAACAAAGTGGCGCGCGCCGCACGTTGGCTGCGTGAAAACTTTCATCAGCCGTTGAAAATGGATCATCTGGCGAGCAGCGTGGGAATGAGTATTTCGTCGCTGCATCATCACTTTAAAGCGGTGACGGCGATGACGCCGATGCAGTATCAAAAGCAGCTGCGGCTTAACGAAGCGCGGCGTTTGATGTTGATTGAGAAGTTGGATGCCGGAACGGCAGGCTATCGGGTGGGTTATCAGAGTGCATCGCAGTTTAGTCGCGAATACAGCCGTTTTCACGGTCAGTCACCGGCGCGTGATGCGCGAACGATTGCGGTGGGACCTGAGTGGTTAAACCCACCGCAATGATGTTTACAGCGTACGCGCGGCTTCCATCGCCAGTGCGAAGGAACGCAGACGCGCCTGCGAATCGTAGATCTGGCCGTTGATCATAATTTCATCCGCCTGGGTTTCGCGCATTAGCGCGGCGAGACCGCTGCGGACTTTATCGCTATCGCCCACAATCGACATGCTCAATGCTTGCTGCACGCCATATTGCTCAGATGGCGACCACAGATTATCCATGTTCTCCACGGGGGCCGGTAGCGGACCCGGTTTGCCGCGACGCAGATTGATAAACTGCTGCTGCATGGAGGTGAACAGGACGCGTGCATCACGCTCGCTGTCGGCTGCGACCACATTGACACATACCATCGCATAGGGCTTCGCCAGACGCGCAGAAGGTTTAAATTTCTCACGATAGAGATGCAGTGCCTGGAACAGTAGGTCAGGCGCGAAGTGCGAGGCAAAAGCAAACGGCAAGCCAAGCTGAGCGGCTAATTGCGCGCTATAGAGGCTGGAACCCAGCAGCCATACGGGAATCTTTAATCCTAAACCTGGAACCGGCTGTACTGGCGGATGTTCGCCTTCTTCGGCGTCAAACCAGCGAATCAATTCGGAAACATCTTCCGGGAAGCTATCCGCCTGGGCGCTGGAAAGATGACGACGCAACGCCAGCATGGTGCGTTGGTCCGAACCGGGCGCGCGGCCCAATCCCAAGTCGATGCGGCCCGGATAGAGTGATTCGAGGGTACCAAACTGTTCAGCGATCACCAGCGGCGCATGGTTTGGCAACATGATGCCGCCTGAGCCGAGGCGCAGCGTTTCGGTATTCGCCGCCAAATAGCCGATCAGCACTGACGTCGCGGCACTGGCAATGCCCGTCATATTATGGTGTTCAGCCAGCCAATAACGGTGGAAACCTAGTGCTTCAGATTGACGGGCCAGCGCCAGCGAATTATGGAACGCGTCGCGTGCGGTGGAACCTTGCGGAATAGGGGCCAAATCCAACACGGATAGGCGAACAGTTTTTTTCTCAGACATGGGCACTCCAAATAGGGATGGCGCAGGTGTTTAATCGGACCTGCACCTGTGAGTATTACTCATCGTTACCTATATTAAAACTGCTAATAACCATAGGAATATAGCCGGAATGTGCCTTTATCCGCCGCCTTCCAGTGCCATTCCGGCCAGTCGACGCCAATAACCATTACAATCACTGCCACGGGCCATCATTAACGGGGCCTGACCGGCCTCGTTGGCGCGGAAGCGATCCACTTCGGCGAGCGTGTTTTCGCCTTGTGGCGACAGACGCACAATATCGATCCAGTTGTGCATGCCGGTTAGATCATTGCCAAGGTTGTAGCAATAACCGCTCATGGTCTGAATGCCGTTCAGTACAAACACCTGCTGACCTTCCTGCGAGAGCACGCGGCGGCCGGTAGGGTAATTGATGCAGCAGGTTTGGCAGTCGTCTTTGCCGCGATTCTCGGCGCGCGCGGTAAAGCAGCGTGCCGACAGCGCCAGCGGCAGATGGCCATAGCCGAGCACTTCCACTTCAAATTGCTCACGTACACCCGCTTCGTCGCACTGCTGCAGGAGTTGAATCAGCCAGTCGCGAGACATCTCCACCGGAATGCACCAGCGCGTCATGCCTTCTTTCAGCAACAGTTGCAGGGTCTGCGCGTTATACACATTGAGCGTGGGGCCGGCGACAAACGGCAATTTACGTTCCGCCGCCATGTTCACTGTCCCCATGTCGTTGGCTTCGAGCAAGAACTCGCCATTTTCCACATAGCGGCGCAGTTCTTTGACTTCCGAGGGTGACTGCAGCAAGGCCAGCGTACTGAGTACCACTTGCTTGCCCTGCAACGCCAGCATGCGGGCGATGTCCATCCATTGATTGAATGAAGTGGCACGTCGTTTACTGCAGACCGCTTCACCGAGATAGATGATATCGGCACTGCTTTCAGCGGCACGTTGATAAAAAGTTTCCAGCGTTTCAGTTGGCCAGTACCACAGCACCGGACCGATAGCGTATTTCATGCGATCTCCTTATTGCCAGTCGCGGTGATAGGCACCCAGCGTAGTTTGGCTGCCTTCCGATAACTCACCCAGTGCCTGCATCCACGGTTCCTGCACGGCATAATGCTCAGGTGAAGCCATGCAGCGATCGATTGCCTGGCGCCACACTTTTGCGACTTGTGCGACATACGCCGGGCTGCGCTGACGACCTTCGATTTTCACCGAGGCGATATTGGCGCGCAGCAGCTCAGGCAGTAGCGACAGCGTATTCAAACTGGTGGGTTCTTCCAGCACGTGATACAGCTGGTTGTCAACTTCATAACGGCCTTTACACAACGTGGGATAGCCAGCGCTTTCGTCGGGCGCGTAGCGATCAATCAGCACCTCATTCAGGCGCGATTCCATACCCTTTGGCGTCTGTTGCCAGCGGACAAATTTCGCCGGAGAGCAAGCACCCGCGCTGTTCGGCGACTCGCCGGTCAGCCATGAAGAGAGATAGCAGCGGCCTTCGGCCATAATGCACAGGCTACCGAAGGCGAAGACTTCAAGTGGCACCGGCGTTTCACGCGCCAGCTGTTTGACCTGATGCATCGACAGCACGCGCGGCAGCACCACGCGGCTGAGTTGAAAGTGACGATGATAAAAATGAATGGCTTGCAGATTAGTTGCCGAAGCCTGAACCGAAAGATGACGCTCGACTTGCGGATAGCGTTTTGCCGCGTATTCCAGCGTGGCGATATCAGCCAGAATGAGTGCATCCGCACCGTTCTGGGCAGCAACATCAATCGCGGTTTGCCAGCGATTCATGCCATCAGGATGGGCAAAGGTGTTGATTGCCACATGCAGTTTGCGGCGATGCTGGTGCAGATAGCGCGCGGCCTCGGCCAGTTTCTTATCGGTAAAATTGAGGCCAGCAAAGTGGCGGGCATTGGTATCGTCTTTCAGGCCGACATACACCGCGTCAGCACCATGCTCCACCGCCGATTTCAGCGCAGGCAAGTTCCCCGCCGGACACAGCAGTTCCATACATTTTCCTCCCCGGATTCTTAAGCGGAAGAGTGTAAATAACTGGCCCGGCAGCAATGTTGATTTAAGGCAGTGAAAGGGCCATTGATGATCGGGAGTGAAGGTTTTTCGTCCAGCCTGGCGGCGATTTTCTTGATCTCAGTGGAGGCGAAGCCAGGCAGATGTGGCAAAATAGATGAAATTTTCTGAAGGGAATGTAGATGATGTTTGCGCGCTTACGCGGTCTGATTGTTGAAAAAGGCCCAGAATTCCTTGCTTTACCCGTTTCCATTACCCCTTTCCTGCTAAAAAAAGCTATTCTGCAACAACTCCTAAACTGGCAATTTCGTCATGCTTTGTCTGAAGGTGAGTTAGACTTTCTGGAAGGGCGTTATCTGGGGATCGAGGTTGCCGATGTGAATCTGCGCTGGATCACCACCCTACAAGCAGGGCGCCTGACCGTTTCGCGCGACACCGAGGCTGATGTCTGGTTTCGTGGTGAAGCCAACGATCTGTTGCTGGTGGCAGCACGCAAAGCGGATCCCGATATGTTGTTCTTTCAGCGCCGTCTGGTGATTGAAGGTGACACGGAGCTGGGACTTGAGGTGAAAAACCTAATGGATGCCATTGAACTGGATGCCATGCCCACGCCATTACGCACGGGATTGCAGCAGCTCGCTGCTTTTATTGAGGCAGGAATGAAACAGGACGCGAAGGCCGCTGAGGCGCGCGCGGAGATATCATGTTAATTCGTACTGAAATTGGCGTCGATGCAGCAGGCATCGATAGCCTGTTAAAGCGCAGTTTTGCTACCGCCGCCGAAGCGGAACTGATACAGCAACTGCGCGAAGATGGCTTGCTGACGCTCGGCGTGGTTGCCACGGATGATGAAGGTCAGGTGTTGGGTTATGCCGCTTTCAGTCCGGTAACCCTGCAAGGTGAAGATCGCAACTGGGTTGCGTTGGCGCCGCTCGCCGTGGATGAATCGGTGCGTAAACAGGGGATTGCTAAACAACTGGTGTATGAAGGATTGGATTCACTTAATGAGTTCAGCTACAGCGCCGTGGTGGTGCTGGGCGATCCTGAGTTCTACAATCCACTCGGCTTTGAGCCAGCGGCACGCCATGGTTTGCACTGCCGTTGGTTAGGCAGTGAAGCGGCTTTTCAGGTCTACAAACTGGCAGACGATGCATTTGTCGGTGCCGAAGGGCTAATTGAATTTGCGCTGCCGTTTAATCGTTTTGACTAAACCACGTGACTAAACAGGGCGGCTGCTGAGCAACCAGCCGCAGCTTTTGCACGCGGCTGAGCTGCTTCACCTGGTATTCCAGGCGTGACGCTGCAGCCCGATCGCCCGCATCGCAGTGAAACACCAGCGTAAGTGGACCTTTACCGCGCAGTGAGCGCGCCCCGCGTCCCTGCTGATGCTGTTGCAGACGCCGGTTAACATCGGTAGTTATGCCGGTATAAAGCATGCCTGCGGCGGTTTGTAGCAGATAAAGCTGCCAGCCTTGTTCCATTACACTCATCTCGAAAATTAGCTGGCAGGCAGTGTAGCGCGCTTCAGGCCGCATCGCTATTCGCCGCACGGAGTCCGATTTTGTCCGACCATGCTCATCTGATTCGCTATTTGAAAAAACAGCATGTGCTGTCTTTGTCTGCAACCTACGGTGACGAACTATGGTGCGCCAACTGCTTCTACGTGTTTGATAGCGCAAGTATGGCGTTCTGGATTATGACTGAGCCTGATACGCGTCATGGTGCATTGATGCTGGCAAATCCTCGGGTTGCAGGAACGGTTAACGGCCAGCCGAAAAGCGTGCTGTTGATTAAAGGGGTACAGTATCGAGGCGTTATTCAGTTATTGAGTGATGAGCGGGAAGCGCTGGCGCGTCACGCTTATCAGAAGCGTTTCCCGGTGGCGAAGAAAGTCACTGCGCCGCTCTGGGAGATCACGCTCGACGAAGTGAAGATGACCGACAATGCGCTGGGATTTGGTAAGAAGATCATATGGACAAGGTCGTAGGGTCGCCATTTACGGCGACCCCAATGCGAAAGAAGAGTTTAAGCCGCGTTCAAAATGCGCAGTGATTCGCGATTAAACGCCGGCAAATCTTCAGGCGTGCGGCTGGTGACTAACTTGTCATCATCCACTACCACTTCTTTATCGTAGAAGTCTGCCCCGGCATTACGCAGATCGATGGCAATGGCTTTCACGCAGGTCATCTTGCGGCCGCGTACGCCGTTCGCGCTGATCAGCAGTTGCGGACCATGGCAAATGGCAAATATCGGTTTACCGCTAGCGACAAACTCTTTGGTAAAGTTGACGAAACGATCGTCGCCGCGCAGGGCATCGGGCGAATGTCCACCAGGCAGCAGCAGCGCATCGAATTCGGCCGCGCTGACATCATCAATATCCTTATCGATTTTGACCTCTGCTTTTCCCTGCTTACCTTTAACGATGTTACCGGCCTTAAACTCAATGGTGACCACTTCGTGGCCCGCTTTGGCGTATGCCTCGGCTGGCGAGGTAAACTCTGAGTCTTCAAAATCATCGGTAATCAATACCGCTATTTTCTTGCTCATCTCTTTTCCTCCTTGTTGATGACGAACGTGATGTTCGTTGCACTTTTCACCCAACAAGTCTGGTAGCCATGTCGCAAAAAGCAAGCCAGACGGCTGCAGCCAGCAAGGTAATTTCCGAGCTGGATCAAGTTTGCATCGATTGCGCGTAGCAGATTTTATTGACCTGAATAACAATGCGGTCTTTCCGTCGGCCTTAGGGTGCGGCGATCGTTATTCAGTTGAATACGGAATCGGTAATGACTCAACTCACCTCTTCAGCATCGGCGACGCGCTTCGCCTGGTGGAAACCGCTGCTGTTCCTCGCCGTGGTCGTCATCGGCCTGTGGTATGTCAAATGGCAGCCTTATTACGGTAAAGCGTTTACTGCTGCTGAAACCCACTCCATCGGTAAATCCATTCTGGCCAACGCGGCTGACTCACCGTGGCGCGCAGCGCTCGATTACGCCATGGTCTATTTCCTTGCCGTGTGGAAGGCCGCGGTGCTTGGCGTCATCCTCGGTTCGCTGGTGCAGGTGCTGCTGCCACGCAGTTGGCTGCTGCGATTGATAGGCAGCTCGCGCTTTGGTTCCACGCTGATCGGCACCGGCTTGGGTTTACCGGGCATGATGTGCAGCTGTTGCGCGGCACCGGTGACCGTTGGCTTGCGCCAGTCGCAGGTTTCCAGCGGCGCGGCGATGGCGTTCTGGCTGGCGAATCCGCTGCTGAATCCCGCCACGCTGATCTTTATGGGCTTTGTACTCGGCTGGCACTTCGCGGCGATTCGGCTGGTGGCCGGTTTAATGATGGTGTTGGGCATCGCGTGGCTGGTGCAGCGCAGCGTGCCGGATCAGGCCGTAGCCGCACCCGCGATCCTGGCCCGCGATGAACAACCGTTTCTGACGCGCTGGTTGCGGGTCATGTGGCGACTGTTCTGCAACACTATTCCGCTGTATATCGTCGCAGTGTTGTTGCTCGGCGCCGCGCGCGTTTGGTTATTCCCGCATGCCGATGGCGCGGTGGGCAATACGCTATTTTGGGTGATGTTGATGGCGATTGCCGGCTGCTTGTTTGTGATTCCTACCGCAGCCGAGATCCCGATTGTGCAGACCATGATGCTGGCGGGCATGGGCGTTGCGCCCGCGCTGGCATTGTTAGTCACGCTGCCCGCCGTCAGCGTACCGTCGTTATTGATGCTGCATCGCGCATTTCCCGCCCGGGCCTTGTGGATCGCACTGATCGGCGTGGCTCTAAGCGGTATGCTGCTCGGCGTGCTCGCCTTGTGGCTGGCGTAACCACCAAATCTTCTGATTGCGGCTGCCGCGCCACAGCAGCCGCACATCTTTCTCCGCTTCGATAAAGCGTCCGTCAATCAGCACATCAATTTCATCCACCACTTCGCGCTGCGCCGCGCTGAGTTCCGCCATCTCATACCCGGTCCACAGCCAGATATCCTTATCCGGGCATTCACGACGCACGCGTTTCACCAGGCGACGAATATGCGGCACGTTGTGCGGATGCAGCGGATCGCCGCCGCTCAGCGACAAGCCCTGACGCGCAATGCGCCGATCGCTGAGATCGGCGATCAGCTGCTCTTCCATCTCTAACGTAAAAGGCACGCCGGAATCCAGCCGCCACGTGCTCTGGTTGTAGCAGCCACGACATTGATGTTCGCAGCCCGCGACAAACAGCGTGCAGCGTGTGCCGGGTCCGTTAACAATATCAACCGGATAATAGCCGTGGATGCGCATCATCCCAGTTTTCCTGTCTCCAGATGTTTGACGCGGCGCTGTACCTCTTGCTGTTTACCGGCGTTAAACGGACGCGCGTCCGGGCTGCCGAGATAGCCGCAGACCCGGCGCGTCACCGATACGCGCGCCGGATCGTGATTACCACAGCTTGGGCAAGTAAACCCTTTGCTGGTGCAGCTGAACTCGCCACTAAAGCCGCATTCGTAACACTCATCAATCGGTGTGTTGGTGCCGTAATAGGGCACGCGGTGATAGCTGTAATCCCAGACATCTTCGAGCGCTTTGAGGTTGTGCTGAATGTTGGGGTATTCGCCGTAGCAGATGAAACCGCCATTGGCGATAGCTGGATAGGGCGCTTCAAAGTCGATTTTGTCGTAGGGATTAACCTTCTTCTCCACATCAAGATGGAAGCTGTTGGTGTAATAACCTTTGTCGGTGACGCCCGCCAACACGCCAAATTCGGCAGCATCGAGGCGGCAGAAGCGGTCGCATAGATTTTCGCTCGGCGTACTGTACAAGCTGAAGCCGTAGCCGGTTTCGGCTTTCCAGGCATCCACCGCATTGCGCAGATGCGTAACAATTGCCACGCCTTTATCCCGCAGGTATTCGGCATCGTACGGATGCACTGCATTGCCGCTCAGCGCATTCAGCGTTTCGTGCAGGCCAATATAGCCAAGGGATATGGAGGCGCGACCGTTGCGGAAAATCGATCCCACTTCGTCATCGGCTTTCAGCCGCACGCCGCAGGCACCTTCCATATACAGAATCGGCGCCACGCGCGCTTTGGTTTTTTCCAGCCGGGCGATACGCGTCATCAAAGCACGTTTCGCCAGCGCCAACCGTTCATCCAGCAAGCGCCAAAACTGTGCTTCTTCGCCCTGGGCTTGCAGGGCGATGCGCGGCAGATTAAGACTGATAACACCAATATTGTTGCGGCCTTCGTGAATTTGCTCGCCGTTCTCCTCGTAGACGCCGAGGAAGCTACGGCAACCCATCGGCGTTTTAAATGACCCCGTCACTTCAACCACTTTTTCGTAGTTGAGGATATCCGGATACATGCGCTTGCTGGCGCACTCCAGCGCCAGCTGCTTGATATCATAATTAAAATCACCCGGGCGGCTATTCACGCCTTCGCGAATAGCAAACACCAGTTTCGGGAACACCGCAGTTTTATGATTTTTGCCGAGCCCGGCAATGCGGTTGCGTAGAATGGATTGCTGGATCAGGCGCGCGGCCCAATCGGTGCCGAGGCCAAAGCCAAAGGTGACAAATGGCGTCTGGCCGTTGGCAGTGTGCAGCGTATTGACTTCATACTCCAGCGACTGAAACGCGTCGTAGCACTCTTTCTCGGTGCGTACACGAGCATAGGCTTCGGCATCCGGAATCTGCCACTCCCGCGCCACCGCGCGGTGTTTTTCCAGGCTGAGCGTGACGAACGGTGCGAGTACTTCATCAATGCGGTTGATGGTGGTGCCGCCGTAAATGTGGCTGGCGACCTGCGCGATGATCTGCGCAGTTACCGCGGTGGCGGTGGCGATTGATTTGGGCGGCTCAATCTCGGCGTTGCCCATCTTGAAACCGTTGGTCAGCATGCCGTGCAGATCAATCAGCATGCAGTTAAACATCGGGAAGAACGGGGAATAGTCAAGATCGTGGTAGTGGATGTCGCCACGCTCATGCGCCAGCACCACATCGCGCGGCAGCAGTTGCTGTTGGGCATAATGTTTGGCGACGATGCCCGCCAGCAGATCGCGCTGAGTGGGGATCACTTTACTGTCTTTATTGGCATTTTCATTCAGCAGCGCCGCATTGGTTTGTTCAACCAAACCCCGGATGGCGTGGTGTAATTTACCGCGCTGCTCACGCGCTAAATCGCGGTCGTGGCGATACTCGATGTAGGCGCGCGCCAGCTGCGGCCAGCGCCCGCTCATCAGCGTCTCTTCTACCGCACACTGAATATCGCGAATGTCCACTTCGGCCTGTTCAGCCAGCTGTTGGCTCACTTGCATTGCCACCTGCGCGCACCATAACGCATCATCGACTTGTACCGCACGTGCGGCCGCACTTACTGCCGCCTCGATCCGCTGCGCATCAAACGGTACTCTACAGCCGTCACGCTTAATCACCACCGTTGCCATTTCTTCTCCATGAAACTATATGTAGATAATTTTAAGGAGTGTAATCGCTATATATGGTGTTTACGCTGAAATTAATCGCCTTCGGTTTGACCTACAGCAAGGAAGCCACAACGAAGATTGAAAGCCGCGCAATGGTGAATCCGGCTAAACTACAAAAGTTTTAACCCGCCTTGATTTCAGTTTGTCGCCACTTGCTTTGCAAAGCGAAACAGGTTTAATGAGCCTTTTGCCCGTTTTGGTCCGCTGTTTCATTTACAAGGATGCCCAGATGCCATTGCAAAGAGCCTTGCTTGCCTGTTGTTTATCGCTGACTTTTTCCACCGTCGCCGCGCCCGCGGGAGATTTGCCATTGATGCCGTGGCCACAAAGCGTTGTGCAGCCGAGCAGCGGCGGGGCGTATGTGTTAACGCCACAGTTCACGTTGCATATTACCGGCGATCATCTGGAAGGTGCTGAATCGCGCTGGCGGGCGCGCATTGCACGTCAAACCGGCTGGCCACTGCTGCCGACCAGCACACCCAGTAATAATCCCAACATTCAGGTGCAAATCGCGCAGGCTGTTGATCCGATTCCGCAGCCTGACAGCGACGAAAGTTATCATCTGGTGGTGAACAGTAACGGCGTCTTGCTAAAAGCCAACACGCGCTTTGGCGCGATGCGCGGTATAGAAACCGTGCTGCAGCTGATTGAAAACGCGGAAAATGGCAGCGAAATTCCCTACGTCACCATTGACGACAAACCGCGCTTTCCGTGGCGCGGCGTGCTGATTGATTCGGCACGCCATTTCCTGCCGATTGAAACGATTAAACGACAAATAGACGGCATCGCCGCTGCGCGCATGAACGTGTTTCACTGGCACTTAACCGACGATCAAGGTTGGCGCTTTGCTTCCAGCCACTTTCCGCAGTTGCAGGAGCAGGCCAGCGACGGCTTGTACTATACGCAGCAGCAGATGCGTGATGTGGTGCGCTATGCCACGCAGCGTGGTGTGCGTGTGGTGCCGGAAATCGATCTGCCAGGTCATGCGTCGGCGATAGCGGTTGCCATGCCGGAGCTAATGAGTGCGCCGGGACCGTATCAGATGGAGCGCGGCTGGGGCGTGTTTAAACCGCTGCTGGATCCCAGCAATGAAGCGGTATTCCGCTTTATCGACACTTTGATGGGCGAAGTGACGGCGATCTTCCCCGATCCCTACATTCATATCGGCGGTGATGAGGTCGATCCGACACAGTGGAATGATTCCACGCGCATTCAGCAATTTATGCGCGATCGCGGCCTGAAGGATACGCATGCGCTGCAAGCCTGGTTTAACCAGCGCGTTGAGAAAATCCTTGAAGCGCATCAGCGCCGGATGATCGGCTGGGATGAGGTTTACCATCCGGATCTGCCAAAAAGCATTCTGATTCAATCGTGGCAAGGTCAGGACGCGCTGGGCACCGTGGCGAAAAATGACTTCCGCGGCATTCTTTCCACCGGCTTCTATCTCGACCAGCCGCAAACCGCCGCCTATCACTATCGCAATGAGCCTTGGCCGCAAGGGCTTAACGGCGCGGATCAGGTGCAAGCGGGGGAGCAGACGCAGAGCTGGCAATTCACCATGCCACGACTGAAAGGTAGCGCGCTAAAAGGCAGCTTTACTCTGATTGAAGGGAAAAACGGCTGGCGCGGCTTTATTGATTTCAGTGGCAAAGCACGTCGCATGGTCAGCGATATTCGCTGGCTCTCGCCAACGCAGTTGACGTTCAGCGTCGATACCTGGATGGGGCCGTTCCAGCCAATGGTGACGCTGACACAAGACAAGCTGACGGGTTATATGTTGGTGGGCAACGTGCGTTATCCCGCGGAAGGCAGCAAGTTAACGCAAGTGCCAACCGGCATTGCGCCAACGCTGCCGACGCCGGAACAGCTGCAAAACAACCTGATTGGCGGAGAAGCGGCGTTATGGGCGGAGAACGTCAACAGTCGGGTGATTGACACACGCCTGTGGCCGCGTGCCTTTGTGGTAGCTGAGCGGTTATGGTCGGCGCAGGATGTCACCGACAGCGACAACATGTACCGGCGTCTTAGCGCCGTGGATCGCTGGGGCACGATTTCGGTGGGCTTGCAGCAGCATCAGCAGGCTGACGTGCAGATGATGCGACTGGCGAACAGCAGCGACATCACACCGCTGCGCGTGCTGGCCGAAGTGCTGGAACCCGCGCAGTATTACACGCGGCAGCATCTGAAATTCCAGGCAGGGCATTACGACTATTTCGAGCCGCTGAATAGGTTAGCGGATGTGTTGCCTGCCGAGAGTAACGCGGTGCGCTTGCTGGATAAGCGAATCGATCGCTTGATCGCTAATCGCACCGATCACGTGGCGGCACATGCCATCCGTCAGCAATTGCAGCGCTGGCAGAATAATAGCGACGCGGTGATGCCACTGATTCTGGGCAGTTATCAACTCAAACCGCTGCAGCAGCAGGCGCAGCAGGTGGCGCAGCTAAGTCGTATGGGGCTGGATTTGGTCAACGCGTTGGAGCGTAATCAGGCTTACGGCGCGGGAGAGGTGGCACAGATGCATGCGCAACTGGATGCGGCCGCGCAGGTGCAGGATGAAACGGTATTGGCCTTGGTGCGGCCGCTGGAAAAGTTACTGCGATCGTTTAAATAGGATTGTGCTCGCTGTCCCCCCTCCCGGCCTTCCCCCGCTTGCGGGGGAAGGAGACGCTGCTATATGCAGCTTGACCGCTCACATAGGGCCGCATCTTCCTCCCCCATTAATGGGGAAGGAGCGAGGAGGGGGACAGCCAGCACCAACGAAATCAACGACGTACCGCAATCGCCTCGATCTCAATCTTCACATCTTTTGGCAGACGCGCCACTTCCACACATGAACGCGCGGGGAAACTGGCGTTGTGTTCGGTGAAGAACGCTTCATAGGTTGCGTTCACCGTGGCGAAGTCATTCAGATCCTTCACAAACACGGTAGTTTTCACAATATCGCCCACTTTCAGGCCGGCGGCTTCAACAATCGCCTTCACATTTTCCAGTGACTGACGTGCCTGCGCAGACACATCGTCGGCCACGGCGCCAGTGGCAGGATCAACCGGGATCTGGCCAGAGGTGATGATCATGCTGCCGAGATCCACGCCCTGCACGTAAGGGCCAATCGCTGCGGGTGCGTTTGAAGTACTGATTTCGCGAGACATTGTTTCTCCTTGAAAGTGCGCGGCCGACCGATGTCTGCCGCGAAATGAATCGTCCCATTATAGGGACGATGCCGGCGATTACCAGTGACCGAGCACCACGTGGCGCGCGAACTCTTTCTCACAATATTTGCACTTCAGGTGCACATCATCTTCGCGCTTTTTTACCGCAAAGCTGGTGAAAACCGGCTCGTTACGGCTAATGCAGTTACTGTTCGGGCAGGTTAACACGCGGTCAATACGATCCGGCAAGGTGGGGGCGATCTTTGCCACCACTTCGTATTCGTCAATGCGGTTCACCGTGGCGAGCGGCGCATACACCGCGAGCTGATTGATCTGATCGTCGGTGAGGAAGGTGTTTTCGATCTTGATCAGATCTTTGCGACCCATTTCGCCTGACGGCAAGTTAAGACCAATGGTAATGCGCTGTTCGGTTTCGGTCAGGCGGAACAGCGACAGTAGCTTAAAGCCGACCTGCGCCGGGATATGGTCAATCACCGTGCCGCGTTTGATGGCTTCAACCTGCAGTTTATTATCGTGTGTCATCGCTTTGCTCCTTACAGTGCCAGATCGCGATTCAGTACCAGCGCCAGCAGTGCCTGGCGCGCGAAGATGCCGTTACCCGCCTGTTGGAAATACCAGGCGTGCGGCGTGCTATCGACGTCGGTGGTGATCTCGTCGATACGCGGCAGCGGATGCAGCACTTTCATGTGGTCGCGCGCTCCGGCTAAATCGGCAGCGCGCAGGATGAACTGCGCTTTGACGTTGGCGTATTCCGACGGATCGAGACGCTCTTTCTGCACGCGCGTCATATAGAGAATGTCGAGCTCCGGCATCACCTCTTCGATGGTGTCGTGGCGCGACCAGGCAATGTTCTGCTCATCCAGCATATCGGTAATGTACGACGGCATCGCCAGCGCATCCGGCGCGATAAAGAAGAAGCGGTTGCCGTCAAACTTCGCCAGCGCCTGCGTCAGTGAATGCACGGTGCGGCCATACTTCAGGTCGCCTACCATCGCCACATTCAGGTTATCGAGGCGATTTTGTGTTTCGCGGATGGTGAAGAGATCGAGCAACGTTTGCGTGGGATGCTGGTTGGCCCCGTCACCGGCGTTGAGAATCGGAATGCCGCCGGAGAACTCGGTCGCCAAACGCGCCGCGCCTTCCTGCGGATGACGCATCACGATGGCATCGACGTAGGTGCCAATCACCGAAATGGTATCGGCGAGGGTTTCGCCTTTCTTGCCGAGGGAAGTGTTGCTGCCATCGGCAAAGCCGACCACCGACGCGCCGAGACGATGCATCGCGGTTTCAAATGACAGGCGCGTGCGCGTGGAAGCCTCAAAGAAGCAGCTGGCAATAACGTTGTGCTTTAGCAGCTCCGGCTGAGGATGGGCTTTCAGCTGGGCGGCGGTATGCAGCACCAGCTCCAGCTCGTCGCGGTTGAGATCGTTGATGGAAATAATGTGCTTGCGATATAGCGGGTTGGCCATAGCGTTCTCCTCTGCGCTGCCGGATTGCGGACAAAAAAAAGCCCCTGCTTAAGGGGCTTTTTTTACGATCGATTGATGACGGAAAGAAACAAATGCGCCGCCCGCTTTCAGGCGTCGTTGAGCGTCAAATTGTGCGCTGCACTGTGGCATGTTTCCTCCGGCAAATTGGGCCGCATTATACGCATTCACTGATTTGCATCAAGCAAATATCGCGTGCGAGGTAAACGTTTGCGGCACAGCAAATTATCGCTTGCCGAGCGTTGCTACCATCACCGCTTTAATGGTGTGCATGCGGTTCTCTGCTTGATCGAACACGATACTGTGCGCGGATTCAAACACCTCATTACTCACTTCCATGCCATCCTGCAAACCATACTGTTCAGCCATTTGGCGGCCCAGCGTGGTTTTGTCGTCATGGAACGCGGGCAAGCAGTGCAGGAACTTCACCTGCGGGTTGCCGGTCAGTGCCAGCATCGCGCTGTTAACCTGATAGGGACGCAGCAGGGCGATGCGATCTTCCCACACCGATTTGGCTTCGCCCATCGACACCCATACATCAGTGTAGATGAAGTCGGCACCTTGCACGCCTTCAGCGATATCTTCGGTCAGCGTGATTTTGCCGCCGGTTTGCTGCGCGGCCACGCGGCATTGTTCTACTAATTCCACTTCCGGCCAGCAGCCTTTCGGCGCCACCAGACGCAGATCCAGGCCCACTAGCGCTGCGGCTTCCAGCATGCTGTTGCCCATGTTGTTGCGCGCATCACCAACATACACCAGCGTCATTTGATTCAGCGATTTGCCGGGCAGATGTTCCTGCATGGTCAACAGATCGGCCAGCAGCTGCGTAGGGTGAAACTCGGTGGTGAGGCCGTTCCACACCGGCACGCCAGCGAATTCCGCTAAGGTTTCCACCAGTTGCTGGCCGTAGCCGCGATATTGAATACCGTCATACATGCGTCCCAGCACGCGCGCCGTGTCTTTCATCGACTCTTTATGGCCGATTTGGCTGCCGCTTGGGCCGAGATAAGTGACGTTAGCGCCCTGATCGTAAGCGGCAACTTCGAAAGAGCATCGGGTACGAGTCGAGTCTTTTTCGAAGATGAGCGCGATGTTTTTGCCTTTCAGATACTGCGTTTCGCTGGCATTTTTCTTGGCGTGTTTTAATTCACCTGCCAGACTCAGCAGAGAAGCGATTTCGGCTGGGGTAAAATCCAGCAATCTCAGGAAATGTCTTTGATGTAGCTGACTCATACAGCACTCCGGATGCCTACATTAAATGAATTAAAATTCAATCTAACCGTATGAATATGCATTTTCAACCCCAGCGTTAAGAAACTTGTTGTTTTGTGTAGTGGCGCGCGAGGCAGTGTGGGAAAATAATTGTATTCAGCCGAATATTTTGAGGACACACCCATGGCATATGAAGCATTGCTGGAAGAACAGCGTGAAGAGACGCGACTGATCATTGAAGAGTTGCTGGAAGACGGCAGCGATCCTGATGCGCTTTACACTATCGAGCATCATCTCTCCTGCAACAATTTCGACTCGCTGGAAAAGGTCGCGGTTGATGCCTTCAAGCTGGGCTACGAAGTGAGCGAGCCAGAAGAGCTGGAGCTGGAAGACGGCACCACTGTAATGTGTGTGGATATCCTGAGCGAAGGCGCGTTGAAGCCTGAATTGATTGATGCGCAGGTTGAGCAGCTGGTGAATCTGGCGGGCAGCTACAACGTCGATTACGACGGTTGGGGCACCTACTTTGAAGATCCTGATGCCGAAGATGAAGACGACGATGGCGAATTCATCGACGACGAAGAAGACAACGGTGTGCGTCACTAAGCATTAATGGGCGGCGCTCGTCGCCCTGAAACCTTCTCCCCGTAAGACAAAAGATTGCCCATGAATTACGCTCCGCTATTAGAACCGATCTATCAATTCCTGCATTGCCGCACGCCACAAGCGTGGATTGATGAAGCGCGCAAGCCGGAAAATCTGACGTTGCTGCTCACCGATCACATGGTTTGCGAATTGAAGGCCGCGCAAACCGCGGTGTTTATCATCCGTAAATACGTGGCGGATAAGCCGAGTGGTGATGCCATTCTGGCGTGGCTCAAGCCGTATGAAGACTTCATCTACCGCGATGAGCAGGACAGTAACTTCATCAATGCCCACAAGAATCTGACCAAAAGCATCATCGTGCGCAACGAGTTGCCTTGGGCCGACGACCTGGTGGAGATGATGGTGCTGCTGGTTAAAGAGGAGCTGCATCACTTTTATCAGGTATGGGAAATCATGCAGTCGCGCGGGTTGCCGTATCGCAAAATCACCGCCAGCCGCTATGCCAAAGGGCTGATCCGTGAAATCGCCACCTATGAGCCTGATGCGCTGGTGGATAAGTTGATTTGCGGGGCGTATATCGAAGCGCGATCCTGCGAGCGTTTTGCCAGCCTGGCGCCGTATCTGGATGAGCAGTTGGAGAAGTTCTATATTTCACTGCTGCGATCGGAAGCACGTCACTATCAGGATTACCTGAAGCTGGCGCAGCAGATTTCGCCAAAAGATATCGCGCCGCGTGTACGCGTATTTGGTGAAACGGAAGCGCGCCTAATCAGCGAGCCGGATGGCGAACTGCGGTTCCATAGCGGTGTGCCGGCGGTTTAATAGATTGATTTCTTACCGGTTACGCGGTGCGCATGAATGCGCACCCTACGTTACACCGTAGGGTCGCCATTTATGGCGACCTCATTCATCACAACACCTTCAGCATGCGCACTTCGCAATCCACATGCCCGGTGCAGCCCATCGCGCTGTCAATCAGCTCAAATCCCAACGACTCATACAATTTAATCGCACGCGTCAGGCTACCGGTAGTTTCCAGATAACAGCGCTGAAAACCTTGCTGACGGGCGAACGCCATTGCGCGCAGCGCCAGATCGCGCGCCAACCCTAAACCGCGCACCTGCGGCAGAAAATACATTTTCTGCAGTTCACAGATATCCGGCGCGCTACAGGCCAACGGTGCGACACCGCCGCCGCCCACCACCACGCCATCATGCTCAACTATCCAGTAGGCGCTGTTGGCTTCGTTATAGAGCTCGAACAGGCGATCCAAATTGGGATCGGACACGGTGTAGCCTTTATCCGCCGTCAGACCAAATTCAGCTGATACGTCGCGGATCACTTTTGCAATCCACGGATTATCAGCGGCGGTAATGGGGCGCACCTGTAAATTGATGGGGGCGTCGGTGGTCATCATTATCTTCCGGTATAAAAAAGCCGGGCAGTGCCCGGCTTCGATTAAGCAGTTGGACTGAAGCGCTTACAATGCCGCAATCACGCCCTGCTGTTCAAACAGTTTTGCTTTAGATTGTTCCAGCTCAGCCACGCGCTCGCGCTCTTTCGCCACCACAGCTTCCGGCGCACGTGAGACAAAGCCCTCATTCGCCAGCTTGGTCTGGATCTTCTCGATTTCGACATCAAGTTTCACCAGCTCTTTCGCCAGACGCTCGAGCTCGGCTTCTTTGTTGACCAGATCCGCCATCGGGATTAGCAACTCCGCGCCTTCAACAATCTTGGTGACCGAAACCGGGCCTTTCTCGCCCGCAGGCAGAATGGTCAGGCTTTCCAGACGCGCCAGACGCGACAGGAAGGTGCGGTTCTCTTCTACACGACGCTGGGCGGCGGCAGAGCAGTCACGCAGTAACACGTCGAGCGGCTTGCTTGGTGCAATGTTCATCTCAGCACGGATATTACGTACCGCGACGATCGCCTGCTTCATCCACTCAATATCGGCTTGCGCCTCGGCATCTTCTTTTGCCGCGTCATACTGCGGGAACGGTTGCAGCATGATGGTATCGTGGTCGATGTTTTTCAGGCCTTTCACACGCTGCCAGATGGTTTCAGTGATGTAAGGAATGATCGGATGCGCCAGACGCAGCAGCGCTTCCAGCACGGTAACCAGCGTATTACGCGTGCCGCGCAGTTCCGCTTCGCTACCGCTGGTCATCACCGGCTTGGTCAGCTCCAGATACCAGTCACAGAACTGGTTCCAGGTGAAGTCGTACAAAATATTGGCAGCGATATCAAAGCGATAGTTATCCAGCGCTTCACGATAGGCTTTCACGCTGCGGTTGAACTCGCTCAGAATCCAGCGATCCGCCAGCGACAGCTTCATCTCGCCGCCATTTTGGCCGCAATCCTGCTCTTCGGTGTTCATCAGCACGAAACGGCTGGCGTTCCACAACTTGTTACAGAAGTTGCGGTAGCCTTCGAGGCGCTTCATATCCCAGTTGATGTCACGACCGGTTGAGGCCAGCGCGGCGAGGGTGAAGCGCAGCGCATCGGTACCTGAAGGTACGATGCCGTCCGGGAACTGCTTCTCGGTACGCTTGCGGATCTTCTCCGCCAGCTGCGGCTGCATCATGTTGCCGGTACGCTTCTCCAGCAGATCTTCCAGCGAAATGCCGTCAATCATATCCAGCGGATCGATGACGTTGCCTTTCGATTTAGACATCTTCTGGCCTTCTTCATCACGGATCAAACCGGTCATGTAGACGGTTTTGAACGGCACTTGCGGCTTGCCGTTTTCATCTTTGATGAAGTGCATGGTCAGCATGATCATGCGCGCAATCCAGAAGAAGATGATGTCGAAGCCGCTCACCAACACGCTGGTTGGGTGGAAGGTACGCAGCGCTTCGGTGTTTTCTGGCCAGCCCAGCGTCGAGAAAGTCCACAGACCGGACGAGAACCAGGTATCCAGCACGTCGTCGTCCTGGCGCAGCGCGACATCGGCGGCCAGATGGTTTTCCTGACGTACTTCGTCTTCGGTGCGGCCAACATAGACGTTGCCGTCGTTGTCATACCACGCCGGAATGCGGTGTCCCCACCACAGCTGACGTGAAATACACCAATCCTGAATGTCACGCATCCATGAGAAGTACATGTTTTCGTACTGTTTCGGCACGAACTGGATGTCGCCGTTTTCAACCGCTTCAACCGCAACTTTCGCTAGCGGCGCGGTGCGCACATACCATTGGTCGGTCAGCATTGGCTCAATCACCACGCCACCGCGATCGCCGTAAGGCACGGTCAGGTCGTGCGGTTTGATCTCTTCCAGCAGGCCGATTTCACCAACGGCAGCAACAATCGCTTTTCGCGCTGCGAAACGCTCCATTTTCTGGAACTGGGCTGGAATGTCGTCTGCGCACTCGTCGCTGACTTCGCCGTTGGTGTCGAACACTTCCGCGCGCTCGCGGATGTCGCCATCAAAGGTCAGAATGTTGATCATCGGCAGCTTATGACGACGACCGACTTCGTAATCGTTGAAGTCATGCGCTGGTGTGATCTTCACGCAGCCGGTGCCTTTTTCCATGTCAGCGTGTTCATCGCCAACGATCGGAATGCGACGGTTCACCAGCGGCAGGATCACTTCTTTGCCGATCAGATCTTTGTAGCGCGGATCTTCAGGATTAACCGCTACGCCGGTATCGCCCAGCAGGGTTTCCGGGCGCGTAGTGGCAACCACCAGATAATCTTTGCCTTCTGCGGTTTTCACGCCGTCCGCCAGTGGATAGCGGATGTGCCACATTGAGCCTTTGCTCTCGCGGTTTTCTACTTCCAGATCGGAGATGGCAGTACGCAGTTTTGGATCCCAGTTCACCAGGCGCTTGCCGCGGTAAATCAGATTCTCTTTGTACAGGCGGACAAACACTTCGCGCACCGCGTTGGACAGACCTTCGTCCATGGTGAAGCGCTCGCGCTCCCAGTCAACTGAGTTACCGAGACGGCGCATCTGGCGGGTGATAGTGCCGCCGGATTCCGCTTTCCACTGCCAGATTTTGTCGATGAACGCATCGCGGCCATAATCCTGGCGCGTTTTGCCTTCTTCAGCGGCAATTTTGCGTTCTACCACCATCTGCGTGGCGATACCGGCGTGATCGGTACCGGCCTGCCACAAGGTGTTTTTACCCTGCATGCGCTGATAACGAATCATGGTATCCATAATGGTCTGCTGGAAAGCGTGACCCATATGCAAGCTGCCGGTGACGTTCGGCGGCGGGATCATGATGCAAAAGCTTTCCTGGCTGGTGTCGCCATTCGGTTTAAAGTAGCCCTGCTGTTCCCAGTGCTCGTAGAGCGGCTGCTCGATATCTTGCGGGTTATATGTCTTTTCCATTTCTACACTGTCGTTTGCGGCGAGGGTGGCGTCGCCGTATTCAATTGGAAACCAACGCTGCGATAGGCTTTATAGCGATCGCGCGCCAGTTGTTTTAGGGATTCTTCATAAGGTACGAAGTCTATCACTTCATGGAAACCAGTAGCAAAATCTGCGAACTGTGGCAAAAGGCTTATCAGCAGATCGCGCGGAGAACTGCCGCGGCGCTGCGGCCAGGCCAGCTCAACCGGTGCGCCGTAGCGCGGGCCTTCACCGGCCAGGTTGTGCGGCACAAAGGCGTTGGCCGGAAGCTGCCAAAGTGCTTCATCCAGCCGATTGGCTTGTTCTTCGTTCTCACAGGCTATCAGGATGCGTTTGCCGTCACGCCAGCGTGTTTCGGCAAGAGAGCACACCAATGCTTCGATGGCGGTTAAGCCGTCGCTGGCGCTCTCCGACTCCATCACATAGAAAGTGGCGTTTTTCATGGCGGACTCATTTCCATAAATGACAGTGGGGCGCATTGTGCGCCCCGTGGGTTCGTGCGTCTAGCTTTTCGGTCGCCATGAATGGCGACCCTACTTCGTAGGGTGCGCATTCATGCGCACCGTTTCAATGACCGCACCGCGACAACTTAATCGTCGCCGTTCAATCCCGCGCGATTTAACAGGAACTGCGACAGCAGCGGCACCGGACGACCGGTTGCGCCTTTGGCTTTACCGGAACGCCATGCAGTACCAGCGATATCCAGATGCGCCCAGTTAAACTTACGCGCAAAGCGCGCGAGGAAGCAGGCTGCGGTAATCGCTCCGCCAGGACGGCCGCCAATGTTCGCCATATCGGCAAAATTGGATTCCAGCTGCTCCTGATACTCATCCGCCATCGGCAGACGCCAGGCGCGGTCGCCGGACTGCTCAGATGCACTGATCAATTCGTGTGCCAACGGGTTGTGGTTCGACATCAAACCGCTTACGTGGTGGCCCAGCGCAATCACGCAGGCGCCGGTCAGCGTGGCCACGTCAATCACCACTTCTGGCTCGAAGCGTTCAACGTAGGTCAGCGCATCGCACAGCACCAGACGGCCTTCGGCATCGGTATTTAACACTTCAACGGTTTGGCCCGACATGGTGGTTAACACGTCGCCCGGACGCATGGATTTGCCATCCGGCATGTTTTCACAGCCAACCAGCACGCCGACCACGTTCAGCGGCAGATTCAGTTCCGCCACCATACGCATCACGCCATACACAGAGGCCGCGCCGCACATGTCGTATTTCATCTCATCCATCGCTTCGGCCGGTTTGATGGAAATACCGCCGGAATCGAAGGTTAATCCTTTGCCGACCAGCACAATGGGGCGCGCTTCCGGATCGTTATTGCCTTTGTACTCAATCACCGACATCAGCGATTCATTATGTGAACCGGCACCAACCGCCAGATAGGCGTTCATACCCAGCTCTTTCATTTGCTGCTCGCCGATGACGCGGGTTGTTACATTTTTGCTGTACGCATCCGCCAACTGACGCGCCTGTGACGCCAGATACGCGGCGTTACAAATATTTGGCGGCATATTGCTGAGGTCTTTGGCGGCTTTCACACCGGCAGCCACCGCTAAACCGTGCTGAATCGCGCGCTCGCCGCTGGTAAGCTCACGGCGGGTCGGCACGTTGAACACCAGTTTGCGCAGCGGACGGCGCGGCTCGACTTTGTTGCTTTTCAGCTGATCAAAGTTATAGAGCGCTTCTTTAGAGGTTTCGACCGCCTGACGTACTTTCCAGTAGGTATTACGGCCTTTTACGTGCAGTTCAGTCAGGAAGCACACCGCTTCCATTGAACCGGTGTCATTCAGGGTATTAATGGTTTTCTGAATGACCTGCTTGTACTGACGCTCATCCAGCTCGCGCTCTTTACCGCAGCCAATCAGCAGAATGCGCTCTGACAGGATATTCGGCACATGGTGCAGCAGCAGCGTTTGGCCCACTTTTCCTTCCAGTTCACCGCGGCGCAGCAGGGCGCTGATGTAGCCATCGCTGATTTTATCCAGCTGCTCAGCAATGGGTGACAAACGGCGCGGTTCGAAAACGCCAACAACAATGCAGGCGCTACGCTGTTTTTCCGGGCTACCGCTTTTTACACTGAACTCCATGCACTCTCCTGAATCTTAAAGACAACGGCCTTGGCTGTCGTTAGAATGTAGCGCGCTCGTAACTCATTAATTCGTTACGACGCCATGACAATTCAACGCCGGTAGTCATAATGAGTTGTGGTGACAAGTAAGTTGTTTTTTCACCACGCTAACGCGTTCGTCATACTATTTTAGCTACGATGACGGCCATTGATGAAGAAAAATGGCTGATAAGCGTTGAAACTAGCGATTTTCCTGCAAAAAGACAAGTTATCACAGGCGTACTAAGCGTGATCATCATTAGATATCTGGTTCGGGAAACGCTCAAAAGCCAGCTGGCTATCCTCTTCATCCTGCTACTGATCTTCTTTTGTCAGAAGTTAGTGCGGATTTTGGGAGCTGCGGTGGATGGCGAAATCCCAACAAACTTAGTTCTGACATTGTTAGGACTTGGCGTGCCTGAAATGGCACAACTTATCCTGCCCCTAAGCCTGTTTCTGGCGATTTTAATGACCCTTGGGCGGCTGTACACCGAAAGTGAAATCACGGTGATGCATGCCTGCGGCCTGGGGAAAAGTGTGCTGATTAAAGCCGCGATGATCCTGATGCTGTTCACCTCGATCGTGGCGGCGGTCAACGTCATATGGTTAGGGCCATGGTCATCACGTTATCAGCAAGAAGTGACGCAAAACGCCAAAGCTAATCCAGGCGCGGCGGCCTTGGCGGCGGGGCAGTTCCAGACCTCCAGCGACGGCAATGCGGTGCTATTTGTTGAAAATGTGAAAGGCAATACCTTTGGTAACGTGTTCCTGGCGCAATTGCGTCCGAAAGGCAATGCGCGTCCATCGGTGGTGCTGGCTGACAGCGGCCACATGGAGCAACATAAAGATGGCTCACAAGTGGTGACACTGGATAAAGGCACACGTTTTGAAGGCACTGCCTTGCTTCGCGATTTCCGCATCACGGACTTCGTGAATTATCAGGCGCTGGTGGGCTATAAAGAAGCTACGCTCGATCCAAACGATGCCGATCAGGCGAGTATCAGCACGCTGATGCAAAACAAGACGCCGCAGTTCCAGGCGGAGTTGCACTGGCGCTTAACGCTGATTTTTGCCGTGCTGATTATGGCGTTGATGGTGGTGCCGCTCAGCGTGGTGAACCCGCGTCAGGGCCGCGTGCTGTCGATGTTGCCTGCCATGCTGCTGTACCTGATCTTCTTCCTGCTACAGAGTTCTCTGCGTTCCAACGCGGCGAAGGGCCGGTTCGATCCCGCAATCTGGATGTGGGTGGTGAACGTTTCCTATCTGGCGCTGGCGGTGCTGCTGAACCTGTGGGATACCGTGCCGATGCGTCGCATCCGTGCGCGCTTTAGCCGTGGAGGATCGGTCTGATGTTTAAGGTTCTTGACCGTTATATCGGCAAAACCATCTTCAACACCATCATGCTGACGCTGTTCATGCTGGTGTCGTTGTCGGGCATTATCAAGTTCGTTGATCAGTTGCGGAAAACCGGGCAAGGCGCTTATACCGCGCTGGATGCCGGTTACTACACCTTGCTCAGCGTGCCGAAAGATATCGAAATCTTCTTCCCGATGGCGGCGCTGTTGGGTGCATTGCTGGGTTTGGGCACGCTGGCGCAGCGTAGCGAACTGGTGGTGATGCAGGCATCGGGCTTTACCCGTATGCAGGTGGCGCTGGCAGTAATGAAAACCGCGATTCCGCTGGTGCTGTTAACCATGGCGGTGGGCGAGTTTGTTGCGCCTAAGGGCGAACAGATGGCGCGTAACTATCGTGCACAGCAGCTGTACGGCGGTTCGCTGGTCTCGACGCAAAATGGCCTGTGGGCGAAGGACGGCAACGACTTCATCTACATCGAGCGCATTAAAGGTGATAACGAGATTGATGGCGTCAGCATTTACAAGTTCAGCGATCAGCGCCGTTTGCTCAGCGTGCGTTACGCAGCCAGCGCCACCTGGAATGCGGATAAGAAGCTCTGGGCGCTGTCGCAGGTCGATGAATCAGATCTGCAAGACGCTAAACAAATTACCGGCTCGCAAAGCCTGAGCAGCGAATGGAAAACCAATCTGACGCCCGATAAGCTCGGCGTAGTGGCGCTGGATCCGGACGCGTTGTCGATCAGCGGCCTGTATAACTACAGCAAATACCTCAAGCAGAGCGGCCAGGTTTCAGGACGCTACTTGCTGAATATGTGGAGCAAAATCTTCCAGCCGCTGTCTGTAGCGGTGATGATGCTGATGGCGCTGTCATTTATCTTTGGTCCGCTGCGTAGCGTATCGATGGGCGTGCGCGTGGTGACGGGGATTAGCTTTGGCTTCCTGTTCTACGTGCTGGACCAGATCTTTGGCCCGTTGAGCCTGGTATATGGTTTACCGCCAATATTGGGTGCGATTCTGCCGAGCGGCGCGTTCTTCGCGATCAGCTTGTTCATGCTCGTGAAACGTCGGTAATTGTTGTAGGGTCGCCATTTATGGCGACCGATTTAGTGCAACTGCTGGATGAAGCTCGGCACCTGCGACAACACATACAAAATCAGCCCGATTGTGCCGCCAACCAGCGTGCCGTTAATGCGGATAAACTGCAGGTCGCGGCCAATATTCAACTCAATCTGCTGCGACATGTCGCGCGCATCCCAGCTTTTTACCGTATCGCTAATGTGGCGTGTCAGGAAGGCAGCAAACTCCGGCGCCACGCTGCGGGCGGCGTCTTCCAGATGCTGATTCATGGAGGCGCGCAGCGCGTCATCGGCCGCCAGCGTTTCACCCAGCCACAGCGCGGCCAGTCTTACGCGCTCTTGCACCCGCGAATCCTCGCTATTCAGGTCGTCTTTCAGCCAGCCACGTAAATCTTGCCACAGCTCGCCAATGTAGCGATTAAAGGACTCATCTTCCTTCAACCAGCTTTTGATTCCCTCTGCACGTTCCGCCATTTCAGGATCGGTTTTCAGTCGCTCAATCAGCCGTTGCACCGCACGGTCGAAGCCCAGACGCAATTCATGCCCCTGATCGATCGCAACCTGATCGAGAATCGAATCCACCGCATTGGCCACCAAATCGGCGCTGTGCTCGCCCAGCCATTCGGTCGGCAGCATTTTGGCTTTTATCGGATGTTCGCGCTTCAACCAGCGTACAATCTGCGCGGCAATAAACTCACGTGTGCCGGGCTTGTGCAGCAAGCGCAGCAGCTGTTGCACCGCCGCATCCAGCAGCTCCTGATGACGATTATTTTTGGTCAGGCTATCCAACAGTAGCGCGCTGGATTGGGTGAGATCGACCTTATCCAACGCGCGATGCACCGCGCGGCGCAGAAAGCGCTGAATCCGCTGATCGTCGGTGAGATCAAGAAAGCCGCGCATCACCTGCAACAGATGGCGGCCAATGCGATCGGCGTTGCCGGGCGCGTTCAGCCACTGCGCCAGCATCTGCGACGGATCGTGACGGCGAATCAGCGCCAGCAGCGAATCGGTATCAAGGAATTTCTCCTGGACGAAACGGCCAAGATTCTCGCCGATGCGGTCTTTATTACGCGGAATAATCGCCGTATGCCGCGAGATAAAGGGCACCGGCACGCGGCGGAACAGCGCCACCACGGCGAACCAGTCGGCTAACGCCCCGACCATCGCCGCTTCCGCGATCGCTTTGAGTCCGAGAACCCAAAAGTTGGGCGGCAGAAACAGCGTCACGACAAAAGTCGCGGCAGCAATCAGCAGCAATGACAGCGCCAGCCGTTTACTGCGTTTGAGTTGTTGATATTTATCCATAATCCCTTTTTTAACGACGTCGTCCGCCTAATAAACTGCCTAAAACACCACGAATGATCTGATTGGTGACCTGGCGCGCGGCACTTTTCGCCACGCTCTGCACCACGCCGTCACGCTTGCCGCCGCGTGGCCCGGTGGTGCCGAACAAAATGTTCTTCAGGCCGCCGAGAATGCCGTTATCGACATCAACGCTGTTACCTTTGGCTTCCGGTGCATTGGCTTGCTGCGTTGCCACTTGCACGCCTTTTTGCAGCATTTCGAATGCCGATTCGCGATCCACTTCGCTGTCGTATTTGCCGTACAGCGGCGAGTTGTTGATCAGGCCGTTACGTTCATCCTGGCTGACTGGCCCCATACGTGAGCCGGGTGCGATTACCATCGCACGCTGCACCATTGACGGGCTGCCTTTCTCATCGAGGAAGGAGATCAGCGCTTCGCCGGTGCCGAGCGCCTGAATCGCCTCAACGGTATCAAACGCCGGATTGGCGCGCATGGTTTCGGCGGCACTTTTCACTGCTTTCTGATCTTTCGGCGTGAAGGCGCGCAGCGCGTGCTGCACGCGGTTGCCGAGTTGGCCTAGCACGTTGTCGGGAATATCGGCCGGATTTTGCGTGACGAAATAGACGCCGACGCCTTTAGATCGAATCAGGCGAATCACCTGCTCGACTTTCTCCAGTAGCACCGGCGGTGCATCGTTAAACAACAGGTGCGCTTCATCGAAGAAGAACACCATTTTGGGCTTATCGAGATCGCCGGCTTCCGGCAGCTGCTCATACAGTTCGGCCAGCAGCCACAGCAGGCTGGTGGCGTAGAGTTTCGGCATCTGGTAGAGCTTTTCCGCCGAGAGAATATTGATGAAGCCCTTGCCATTGCTGTCGCAGCGCATCCAGTCGCGGATATCCAGCATCGGCTCGCCGAAGAAGTGCTCGGCACCTTGCTGCTCCAGCGCCAGTAAACCACGCTGAATCGCCCCCACTGACGCGCTATTGATATTGCCGTATTGCGTCTGGAAGGCTTTGGCATTGTCGCCGATATACTGCGTCATGGCGCGCAGATCTTTGAAATCCAGCAGCAATAACCCCTGATCGTCGGCGATGCGGAAGATGATTTGCAGTACGCCGGATTGCACCTCGTTGAGATTCAGCAGACGCGCCAGCAGCAGCGGACCGAGATCGGACACCGTCGCGCGCACCGGATGACCTTGCTGACCAAAAATATCCCACACCATCACCGGATTTTTCTGCGCCTGCCAGTCGGTGACGCCAATCTTTGCCAGACGTGCCAGTAGCTTCTCTGAGCCTTCACCCGCAGCGGAAATGCCGGTGAGATCGCCTTTTACGTCTGCCATAAACACCGGCACACCCCTTTCAGAGAATGATTCCGCCAGCTTTTGCAGCGTCACGGTTTTGCCGGTGCCGGTGGCGCCGGTGATCAAGCCGTGGCGGTTCGCCATGTTGGAGAGAAGATGCAGTTGAACGTCAGGCGTTTGGGCAATCAGTAACGGAGTGGTCATGATTTTTGCGCTCTCAGGCAATAGGTTATGCCAGAAAGGATAGCAAGCGGCGCGCGAGGAGGGAGGAGGATTGTGCCGAAAAGGTTGTGCCAACTGTCCCCCTCCCGACCTTCCCCCCTAAATGGGGGAAGGCCGGAAGGGGGGATGGCAGCACGATCTACATTATTTCTGCACCGTATCAAAAAACAGCAAACTCACGCCGATGCCTTGCTGCACATGATTCACGTTATTGCGTACCGCAACTTGCTGTGCGCCTTGCAACGTCACCACGAACGGTGAGTTCTGCTGCACGGTTTTTTGCAAATCGGTATACAGCGCGCGGCGCTTGGCGGCATCGCTTTCACCGGCTGCAGCGCGAGTTTTGGCGCTCAGATCGGGAATATCCCAGCCGACGCGCCACGCCAACGTTTTGGAGCCGCCCGGCACGTTATATGCGAAGGCGCTGGCGTTGGTATTGGGATCGATATAGTCCGCGCCCCAATAGATAAAGATCGACTGGAAATCACGGCCGCGCATTTTGCTCCACAGCTCCGATTCCGCCACCGGCTGCAACTCAATCTGCACATCCGCTTTGGCGAAGCTGGCTTGTAGGGCCTGCGCTACGTCAATGTAGGGCGGCTGGTTGATTACCGTCAGCGCAAACTTCGTCCCCGGCTTGATGCCGCCTTTGGCTAAAATCTCTTTGGCTTTCGCCACATCATAATGGAACGGCTGATCTTCCAGCGCCCCGTCAAAACCCTGCGGCAGGAAGCTCTGATGAATGCGGTACTGACCTTTCAGCAAATCCTTCGAGAGGGAGTGGTAATCCACCAACCAGCGCGCGGCTTGCCACAGCGCAGGGTTGCCCAGGGCAGGTTGCGCTTTGTCCTTAGTATTGAAACCGAGGTAGTAAACCAGGCTAGAGGGGAAGGCCTCAATGCGCAGATTTTTATCGCTCTTCAGCGCATCAATCTGATCCGGACCGAGCTGATAGGCCACATCGACATCGCCTTGCTGAATCAACAGACGACGCGCACCAGCATCCGCCACGCCTTTAAGCAGAATGCGTTTCAGCTTCGGCTGCGGATTAGCTGCTTTGTTGGCGCTTAGCACCAGCGCCTGCTGCGGCACATATTGCTGGAGGATAAATGCGCCGCTACCGGCGGAGTGGGTATGCAGCCAGCCGTTGCCGAGGTCGTTATTGACGGCATTTTGCTGCACGGTTTTGCTATCCACCACCGATGCTACCGGTGCCGTCAGCAGACGCAGCGCCAGGTTTTGGCCAATCTGCGCCGGCCACTGAATCTCCAGCTGATGGTCATTCAGTACCTTAAACTGGCTGGCGATGTTTTCCTGGGTCCAGCCAAATTCGGCAAGGATGAAAGAGGGCGCTTTATTCAGTTGCACCGCGCGCGTCAGTGAGAAAATCACATCCTGTGCCGTCACCGGATTGCCGCTGGAGAAGTGTGCGTCAGGCTTAATGTTAAACACCAGGCTGTGTGGCGTGCTGCCTTGTTGCCAACCGGTAGCCAGCAGAGGCGCCAGCTTTTGCGGCGAATTGCGATCCGCCTCGACCAGCGTCTGATACATATTACGCTGCACGCTGTTACTGACGGTTTCGAAACTTTCAGCAGGGTCAAAGCTAATAATGCCGTCAAGCGGGACGGCAACGACAAGGGTATCTTTCGGTGTGGCGGCGTGCAGTGCAAAGCTGCTGCCCCATAAGGCGATGAGCAAAATCAGTGAGCGCATTATTATTTTCCTGGATTAGAGATGAAATGACTCTATCTCTGTCGCTCTCCAGGCAAAATGCCGGTTTGTTCTGAGCTGTGCCGGAAAATAACAATTGATTACGGTTGGGTATTATTGCGTTTATTTTGTGCGCGACTTGTCATTTCCGCGAAATAGATTGTTCATCTGCTGGGCAATAAAGTAAATAAGATGTTATAAATGAGAATAATTCTCTGGTATGGAAGTATGATTTTTTTTCATTGATTCATTTATGCGATTATTGCTCAGCGCGATAATACCTGGTCAAATGCCCACTTATTAGTGCCAATATCCCATCAAATGTACGGTTAAAACCTCTTTTTTCGCCTCGAAAACCTTTCACCAAGCCATAACCTAAATTCAACATGATGACTGAATTTCATCAAAACACATTGTTAATTGAATTTTTACATTCTGAAATACCTATATCCCTAATATTGCCAGGTTATTTACCGATTTATAAAGCTATTAACAAAAATAATTATCTTTCTTAGCAAGTGAGAATCGTCGCGCCATGCTTCTAAATAAACCGACCACCAGACGTAAGTTTTTACTTGGGTCGCTACTGGCTTTGCCATTAAGTGACTTGGTATTTAAGGGATTAACTGCAGCACAAGCTGCGGAGATGGCAGCGCCCGAGCTCGCCGACTATAAACCGATCTTTTTCAGTGCCGATGAGTGGCAATTCATCATGGCTGCGGCCGATCGCCTGATTCCTGCTGGCGGCAAAGGTAAAGCGCCAGGTGCATTGGAAACCAACGTGCCGATCTTTATCGATCAGCAATTGCATAGCCCGGAGTTCGGTGCAGAGATTTACATGCAAGGTCCCTTTGACGTGCATGCGCCTGCGACCATGGGTTACCAAATTCCGTTCACACCACAGCAGATGTACCAAACCGGTATCAAGCTGGTGAATCAGTGGACGCAAAACACTTTCCAGAAACCGTTCCATGCGCTGTCACTGGAAGAGAAAGATGCGGTTCTGACCAAAGTGAACAAAAACGACGGTATCGACTTCGCGGCACTTGGCGAAGAGAACCTGAAAGCCTCGCAGTTCTTCAGCCAGCTGCTTTCAGATACCAAACACGGCTACCTCGCTGACCCGATGTACGGCGGCAACAAAGGCATGAAAGCCTGGATTGCCATCGGCTTCCCGGGCGCACGCGCCAGCTTTACCGAATGGGTGAAGCAGCACAACGTGCCGTACCCGCTGGGACCGGTCAGCCTCTTGGGTGAAAGCGCGTAAGCACACCCCCGTTTTTGGTATGTGAGACAGGATTAACATGGCACAGATTACAAAGAAAGAAGTCGACGTCGTCGTTTGCGGCCTCGGCTGGGCCGGCTCGTTGATGAGTATTGAACTGGCACTGGCTGGTTTAGAAGTGCGCGCATTAGAGCGCGGCGGCGAGCGTGACTACCCGGATTTCGCTTATCCGAAACCGGCAGATGAATACGCTTACAACGTGCGTAACAAAGTATTCGCCACCCCGAAAGAAGTGGCGGTCACCGTACGTTACAACAGCAACCAGACTGCATTGCCGACCCGCAAGTGGGGCGCATTTGCGCCGGGTACCGGCGTGGGTGGCGCGGGCATGCACTGGACGGCGGTTCTGATTCGTCCAACCCCAACCGATCTGAAGCTGAAAACCTACGTGGATGAGGCCTACAAGCCGGGCATCCTGCAGGAAGATATGCGCGTGATGGACTTCCCGTTCACCTGGGAAGAGATCGAGCCGTATTACTACAAGTTTGAGCTGATCTGCGGCCAATCCGGCAACACCGGCAACCTGCGCGGTCAGATTCTGCCGGGCGGCGATCCGTTTGAAGGTCCGCGCTCTGAACCTTATCCGTTGCCTGCGCTGGAAGACACGCTGAACAACGTGATGTTCAAAGAAGCGGCGACCAAACTCGGTTATCACCCGTTCCCTAACCCTTCTGCATGCGTATCGCGTGCGTGGAAAAACCCGTACGGCAACCAGATCGCGCCGTGTAACTACTGCGGCTACTGCTCGAAATATCCGTGCCTGAACTACTCAAAAGCCTCACCACAAACCGCGGTGATGGATTCACTGAAGCGTATGCCTAACTTCTCTTATGAAGTACACGCAGAAGTGGTGAAAGTGGTACTGCACGACGATCAGAAAACTGCGAAAGGCGTGATTTACTATGACGTCGACGGCAACGAAGTGTTCCAGCCGGCGAAGATCGTGGTGCTCTCCAGCTTCCAGCTGTACAACGTGCGTTTGATGCTGCTGTCCGGTATCGGCAAACCGTATAACCCAATCACCGAAGAAGGTGTGGTAGGGCGTAACTACGCGTTCTTGTCGAACGGCGGCGCAACGCTGTTCTTCAAAGACAAAAACTTCAACTCTTACGCCACCGCAGGCGCTACCGGCCAGATGTTCAACGACATCTCACCAGGCAACTTCGACGGTCCGGGCCTTGGTTTCCTGGGCGGCGCCAAGATCCACAGTTCGCAGGCCACCGGTACGCCAATGGCGGCAGCGTTGCCAAAAGGTACACCGAGCTGGGGCATGGGCTACAAGGAAGGTCTGGAGGAGTGGTACAACCATTCCATGAAGATCAGCATCACCACCACTTGCCAGTCGTATCGCGATATCTATCTGGACCTCGATCCGCACTATACCGACCATCGCGGTCAGCCGTTGTTGCGCATGACGTTCAACTGGAAAGAGAACGAACTCAAGCTGCAACAGCACTTGAAAGGGATCGTCGGCAACATCGCCAAAGAACTCAACCCGGACAGCATGAGCATGAGCTTCCTGCCGATGGGCGCGGACTTTGACCTGACCAAATACGTTTCGACCCACAACGTGGGCGGCGCGGTGATGGGCGATAACCCGAAAACCTCTGCACTGAACAAGTACCTGCAGAGCTGGGATGTTCACAATGTGTTTGTGCCGGGCGGCAATGCCTTCCCGCAAAACTTCCAGGCGAACCCGACCGATACCATCGGCGCGATCACCTTGATGGCAGCACAAGCAATCAAAGAACATTATTTGAAAAATCCCGGTCCACTGGTACAGGCATAAGCGCATGAAATTAAAATCATTGTTAATCGCCAACGCCGTGCTGTTGGGCAGCTTTGCCATGCAGGCTCACGCGGAAGATGAAGCTCAATTGATCAAGCAGGGTGAATACCTGTCGCGCCTCGGCGACTGTATGGCGTGCCATACCGTTTCTGGCAAAGGGGATTACGCCGGTGGTTTGGCGATTGAGTCGAATCTCGGCACCATTTACTCCACCAACATCACGCCGGACAAAGAGCGCGGCATCGGCAACTACAGCGAGCAGCAGTTCTCGGACGCGGTGCGCAAAGGTGTGCTGCCGAACGGTTCGCGTCTCTATCCGGCGATGCCGTATCCGGATTATGCCAAGATCTCCGATGCTGATATGCACGCGCTTTATGTCTATTTCATGAAGGGCGTGAAGCCAAGCAGCGAGCAGCCGCCGGAAACCGATTTGAGCTTCCCATTCAGCCAGCGCTGGGGCATGCGCTTCTGGAACTGGGCATTCACCTCAGACAAACCTTTCCAGCCAATTGGTGGCGCGTCAGAAGAAGTGAACCGCGGCGCTTACATCGTGGAGAGCCTGGGCCACTGCGGCAGCTGCCATACGCCGCGCAGTCTTGGCATGAATGAGAAAGCGCTGGATAGCGGCGACGATCAGTTCCTCGCCGGTGGCAGCCTGAACAACTGGGATGTGCCGTCACTGCGTGGTCTGCCACGCTGGAGCGAGCAAGAGATTGTCGATTACCTGCAAACCGGTCGTAACGACAAGGCGGCGGTGGGCGGTGAGATGAAGTCGGTGATTGAGCACTCCAGTTCGCACATGACAGATGCCGACCTGAAAGCGATCGCCGCCTATCTGAAGTTCCTGGGGGGTAATCCGCCGCTGCAGGCGTACAACGTACAGAAGCAACAGGCAACCGAAGCGAAACTGACTGCCGCGAAAGGCTTGTCGGAAGGTGAGCGTCTGTATATCGACAACTGCGGCGCCTGTCACTTTGTCACCGGTAAAGGTGCGCCGGGGATCTTCCCAGAGTTGGATCAGGCGACGATCGTCAATGCCAAAGATCCAAGCGGTTTGATCCACACCATTCTGGCCGGTGCGCAGCAGCCATCGACCGAGAAGGCGCCATCAACGCTAGCGATGCCAGATTTTGCTCAGCGTCTGGATGATGATCAAGTGGCTAAACTGGCGACCTTCATTCGTCAGGGCTGGAGCAACAATGCCCCGGCGGTGACCAAAGATCAGGTGGCGGAAGTACGTAAGACGTTGAAGTAATAAGATTAAAACCAGGTGCGCATTAATGCGCACCCTACAACGTAGGGGCGCCATTCATGGCGACCTGGTTTTATGCGACGACTCAATGGTAATTGTGAATCACTTCCAACACGCCGTTGATGATGAACTGCACGCCCATACACACCAGCAAAAAGCCCATCAGCCTTGAGATCGCCTCGATCCCGCCTTTACCCACCAGCTTCATGATGGCGCCAGAACTGCGCAGCGAAATCCACAGAATCACCGACACGACCAAAAACGTCAGCACCGGCGCGACGGCAACCACCCACGCCGGGAAATCCACACCCGATTTTACCGTGGAGGCGGAGCTGATGATCATCGCGATGGTTCCCGGTCCAGCGGTGCTCGGCATCGCCAGCGGCACAAAGGCGATATTCACGGTTTCGCGATCGTTATCGCTGGCATCAAGCTCATCCAGCTTGTGCTTAGCTTCAACCGAATGCCCAACCGGTTTCGCTGGAAACAGCATGCGAAAACCGATAAACGCGACAATCAGTCCGCCCGCCATGCGCAGGCCGGGGATCGAGATACCAAACGTGTGCAGCACCGCGCTGCCCGCGTACCACGCCACCATCATGATCAGGAATACGTAGATCGAGGCCTGCATCGCCTGACGATTACGTTCCTGAAAATTCATGTCTCCCGCCAGGCCGAGAAACAGCGCCACGGTAGTCAGCGGATTGGCGAGCGGCAAAATCACCACCAATCCCAGCCCGATGGCTTTAAACAACTCCAGCATGAAATTTCCTTACATTCCCAGGTCGCCATGAATGGCGACCCTACAAAAACCGAACCACGCAGATACGGCACACCACCGAAGGGTCGCCATGAATGGCGACCCTACAAAAACCGAACCGCGCAGTTACGGCACACCACCGTAGGGTCGCCATTTATGGCGACCGTGGTGGGCACCGCACCTACCCGAACATCAATGCTTCGGCGTATCCAGCGCTTCGAGCAGCTCGGGGAAGAAATCCTGCAGCAGTTCGGGCGTCATCAGTTCGGGATAGTTAATCAAATGCTCGCGAATGCGCTCATTCACATCCGGCAGCAGGCGTTGGGCGGCGTCTTGCACGCTAATTTTCTTCTGCTTCATCAGGCGCAGCACGTCATCCGGCAGATGGTCTTCATCTTCGACTTCATCCACGCCTTCGAGATCGTCCAGCTCATCCAGCAGGTCCATCAACGCTTCAATCTGCGGTGTGCGTGACTGGTATTCGGATGGCTGCTCGTTCTCCAGATAACGCAGCAGTGCGCGCACCGGTGAACCGTCGGGCTCGGCGGGCGGTTCGTTGGCGAACCAGGTCAAAAGATCGTGCTGCGTCACCTGATGGACGTGAAAACCGTTATCCACCAACTCATCGGCAAGAATATCGGCGGTATCGTGCTCAATCAGGCAAATGTGGGTGCGATTAGGCGTGAACTGCTCCAGCCACTGATAAATCTCTTCAATTACGCTGTCGTCGTAAATAAAGGTTTGGCTGAGATAGCTGTCATCCTGCTGGTGAACGCAGATGTGAATCTGGTCGGGATCGAAGTAAATCGCAATGTTGATGCCTTTCATGTGCGCTGTCCTGTGTGGTGCAAAATCTCACTATAGCCTCAGGCAGCGCAGATGAACATGGTACGGCCAGCAGCGTGAGCTACTGGCGGTAAAAATTAACGTAAATCAGCACGATCCAAACCATACGCGCTATCCAGTGCGCCCGGCGTCATCTGCGAAAGCACCATCAGGCGATTCCATGTGTTGATCACCGCGATGCAGAATGTCAGTTCGCTGGTTTCGACTTCGGAGAAATGGGCGCGCACTTCGTTGTACAGCGCTTCATCGATGCCGTGATCGCCCAGACGCGTCAAGGCTTCGGTCAGCGCCAGCGCAGCTTTCTCTTTGGCGGTGAAAAGCGGTGATTCACGCCAGATTGCCACATGATGCAGACGCAACTCGCGCTCGCCGTGCAGCCTGGCTTCCTTTACATGCATGTCTACGCAAAACGCGCATTGATTGAGTTGCGATGCACGCAGATCAACCAGATGCTTAATGGTGGTATCGAGTGACGATTTCCCCAGCGCAGCGGTGGCGTCGCCTAAGGTTTTCACCAGCGCGGGAATGTTTTTGAAATGGTTAACGCGTGACGTCATGGTGTTGTCCTCTTTAGCAAAATAAACGTTCAATGGATTGCAGTGCATGGGGTAAAGCGGTAGCGCGGCTGACGGGATCGTGCGTGCCGTCAACGCGGATAAATTCCACATCGCTAATGCCGATGTATTCGAGCGCCACACGAATGTAAGGCGTGAACTGGTCATCCTGCGCGAACGGGCCGTGCGCAAACATGCTGCCGCTGGCGACGACGCTGTACACTTTTTTACCGTTCACCAGCCCGACTTTGCTGCCATCCGGCGTGAAGGCGAAGGTGCGTCCGGCGCGGGTGATATGGTCGAACCAGGCTTTCAGCACCGACGGCAAGCCGAGGTTCCACATTGGCGACGAGATCACCAACGTGTCGCAGGCAAACAGCTGATCGACCAAACGCTCCGAGGTGTGGATGGCGGCCCGCTGCGCTGCATCGCGCTGATCTGGCTGGGTAAAGAAAGCGCCAATGGTAAAGGCATCAAGGTGCGGCAGCGGATGTTGCGCCAGGTCCAGCACAGTCTCATCAAGATCGGTATGTTGCACCCGCAGCTTTTCCACTAAATGCGCCGAGGCGATGCGCGATGCCGAACCCGCCAAATCGGGGCTGACTTTGATGTGCAGCAGTTTCATTCATTTCTTCCTCAAGCGAGATGGCGATGCATTGCGTGGTTGATGCGTGCATCTTAAACTTCTATGTCTGAGTTAAAAGAGACAAAAAACGTAAAAAAAGGTAGGACATAGCGTGGGGTACAAAGAGATTTATGCGCGATATCGCCAGCAAATTCTCGCAGGGCAGCTGAAGCCGGGCGATCGCGTACCGGCGATTCGCACGCTGGCGAGCGAGTTGCAGGTGGCGCGAAAAACAGTGGAAGCCGCCTATGAAATCCTTATCGGCGAAGGCTATTTCGTTAGTCAGGGCGCGAAGGGTACGCGGATCAATCCAGAACTGATTCTGGCGGCGGCAACAGAAAAAAAAGCGCAGCCTGCGCCACCAGCCAGCGCGCTGATCCAGCGCGAGAGTAAAGGCGAGCTGCGGCTTGGCATTCCGGCGCTGGATGCGTTTCCGCACAAGAAGTGGCTGCTGATTTCCGGCAAAGCCGCGCGCAGCCTGCGTGCGGATGAGATGATTTTGCCGCCGGTTATGGGCTATCAGCCGCTGCGGGAAGCCATCGCCAGCTACCTGAACATTTCGCGTGGGCTCAACTGCCAGCCGGAACAGATCTTTATCACCAGCGGCTATCGCGCCAATCTGCGACTGATTCTGGCGGTGCTGGCGCAGCCAAGCGACAAGGTGATGTTTGAAGATCCCGGCTACTTCTTCGGGCAACAGTTGCTGAAGCGGATCGCGCCGAATCTGCATTACGTGCCGGTCGATCGTCATGGCATGAATGTCGATTATCTGCTGCGTTATCACGCGGATGCGCGTTTCGCCATCGTCACACCAACCCATCACAGCCCGCTGGCGGTGACCTTATCGCTGCCGCGTAAGCATCAGCTGTTGGAGTGGGCGCAGCAGAACCAGAGTTGGATTATTGAAGATGATTATGACGGCGAATTTCATTACACGCGCAAAGTGATTCCGGCGCTGAAAAGCCTCGATGTAGACGATCGGGTGATTTACACCGGCACTTTCAGCAAAACCATGATGCCAGCCATGCGCGTGGGTTATCTGGTGATGCCAAAAGAGACGCTCGCGCGCTTCAGCGAACTGGGGGAAATCCTTGAAACCGGCATGTCGTTGCTGCCACAAAAGATTCTGGCGCAGTTCCTGAGCGAAGGGCATTTCTATCGCCACATCAAAAAGATGCGCATTCTCTATCAGCAGCGACGCCGCATGATGCTGGATGCCTTGCAGGCGTGTTTTCCGGATGTCTTTGATTTTGAGCTAACCGATGGCGGTATGCACATTGTTGCCTTCCTGCCACACGGCACCCAGGACAAGGCGCTGGCGGAGATTTGGCAACGGCATCGGCTACGCGTATTGCCACTTTCCGGCTGGTATATGCAGACGCAGAAACGCTATGGCCTGGTGATTGGCTATACCAATATTCGATCGCTGGAGCAGGCGCGGGAGCTGTTGCAGGGGACGGTGCAGGAGACGCAAGCATTGTTGGATTAAAGAAAAGGCGCGAGGGACAGCTCGCGCCTTGATACCGGCGCGTCCTTACATGCCGATATATTTTTTGCCTTGCTTCAGTACCACGTCGCAGGCTTTGGTTTTCAGCTTCTCACCCATCGGCGAGTTGCTCAGGCTTTGCAGATTCAACTGCTGGCCATTGCCGGTATTCAGCAAGCCTTGCAAACCCTGCTGATAATCCGTTTTTTGTTCTTGCGCGGCAGGGCTGCTTAAACCCAACTTGCTCAGCACCTGATCCTTCACCGATGTCACATTGTTATCCACTACGTTGTGCTGCACGCAATAGGACATCACGCCTGCGGCGTTGGTCATGCTGTTGGAACTCACCGCTTTATCGCCGCCGTTCAGCAGGCCGGTTAGCGAAGAGAGTGACATGCCGCCATTCTGCGTGGTGTTGGTATTGCTGGTGCTGTTGTTCTGCTGTGACAGCTGCGATGCTGCACTGCTCAACTGATCCTGCCAGCTTGCTGCTGATGCGCTCCCCGCAACCATCGCTGCCGCAATGCCCCATCCCCAAATCATACGTTGTAATTTCATCTCAACCTCGTTGTCTTTTATGTTCTGACTGCGTCAGTTTTGGTTAAGAGAGGTTTGGATTCGGAAAGTTCCAGTTAACAGGCCGGATTGGGGAAAATTGGGACCGTTCTGGTTTTCGCTAATCTCGCTGTGGCTGATGGGATTGGCGGTATAACAAGCAGTTAGCCGCAAAATGCTGTTTTTTTCAGCGCTTAGCGCACATCCCCAACGATTCCAGTTGCGCACTCTGCGTGTAAAGGTATAATCCCCAACGTTTTCCGCATCCTCTTCAGTGCCGAAGTGGCGAAATCGGTAGACGCAGTTGATTCAAAATCAACCGTAGAGATACATGTCGGTTCGAGTCCGACCTTCGGCACCATCGATTGATGCAAAATTAAGTCGCTTACGAGCGGCTTTTTTTGTATCTAAAATCCGGCTTTTTCGATTGTTCTGCGTTATCACATCGCTCCTAAGATCCTCTTTTTAACTCTTCGTATCATCGCCTAGTTCAATTTAAACCAAGCGTTCACCCTGATTTCCTCCTCGATTCTTTTTCTGCTCTGACTGTCACGTCTGTCCAGGCGCCCAATTTAGTAATTGGCTGAAAACACCCCCTCCATTCCGATATATCTCCCTTTGTCTCAAAATTCTCTGGCAGAGATTTTTTTCATTCAACTGTTGAGATTGCATGGCAGAATGGCGCTCCGGTGAAATCAGTGGAGGTGCAGAAGCGATGACAGTTGAAATTGAGCAGCGTATCTACGAGCTGGTGCGACGTTACGACGGCGTGTACCTGTTTAAGCAAAAGACGCTGACGCCGCAGATTGATATTGATAGCGATCTTAACTTCGAGCGTGAAGAAGCTGCTGCCCTGATGGATGAGTTCTTCGGCGAGTTCAGCGTCGATCGCGGCGGATTTGTCATTGAAACGTACTATCCCGCTGAGCCATCGCTGGCGCAGATTCTCAATCCTTTCAACAAGCGTGATGTACCTGTAGTGCCCGATTTCACGCTGGGAATGTTGATTGAATCAGCGAAAGCAGGGCGCTGGTTGTACGAATAACGGCAGGCTCAACACAGAGCCTGCTGCCTTTTACGGCTTCACATGCACGCCAAAACCGCTCTCTTCTGGTACAAACTCCGTTTTTAACGTCAGTGCAGGAATTTCATAATTACCGCCATTTTGCTGACGATAAGGAATCGGCGTCGTTTCTGCCAATGTATCCAACCTTGTTGCCAGCGCATCACACCAGCCAGCAAAACGTTCTGCTGCCGATTTTTGTACGCGGTAGAAAACCAGCGGCGGCAGCACGCTAAAGCCGGGATAAAACAGCAAGCCGTGATGAATCGGGAACAGCAGATCGGCAATTGGGCCATTAATGCCGCGCGGGCTGTAGTGCGATTCCCATCCGCCCGTCGTCACCACCAGCATCGCGCGTTTGCCGCTGAGATGGCCTTCGCCGTAGCGATCACCCCAATGCTGTTCGTTATGCTCGCCCACGCCGTAAGCAAAACCGTTGGCGTAAACGCGATCAAACCAGCCTTTCATAATGGCGGGCATCGAAAACCACCACAGTGGAAACTGGAAAATTACCGTATCGGCCCAGCGCAATTTCTCCTGTTCGGCGGCGATAGCGGTGGCCTGCAACTGATGATCATAGGCGAAGCGTGAATCTGTGGTGGCATCGTAATAGTCGCCTACGAGCGGGGCGCGCGTGTCGTCAGCGTCGAGCTGCGCTTTCCACTGCATGGCATATAAATCAGACACCTGCACCTGATGTCCGGCATTCTGCAAATGCTGCACGGCGAAATCTTTGAGTGAACCACTTAGCGAGCGCGGTTCCGGATGGGCATACACAATCAGTACATTCATGGGCTTAATCCAAATAGGTGAAAACAACTGCAGACTAAGTCGATGCTGGTTATAGTAGAAATCAATTGCTGATATCTCAGGTATAGACAAAGTGAATATCAATTCGCTGGATTTGAATTTGCTGCAGACGCTCAACGTGCTGTTAACCGAACTCAACGTCACGCGCGCGGCGCAGCGCCTGCATCTCTCACAGCCTTCCGTCAGTGCTCAGTTGGCACGATTGCGCCAGCATTTTAATGATCCGCTGTTGTTGCCGGGGCCGCGCGGTATGCTGCCAACGGCGCGTGCAGAAGCGTTGCGTGAGCCGCTGCGTCTGGCGCTGGCAGCGGTCGAACGAGCAGTGGCACTGCCCGATACCTTCAACCCGCTCAATGCCGGAAACACCTGGCGTATCGCCGCCACCGATTACACTTCGTCGGCGTTAGTGCTGCCCGCACTCAACCTGATCCGCGCTGCAGCGCCGCAAAGCCGCATGGCGGTGTTGGCACTCAATCCGCCGCAGCTAGCGAAGCAGTTGGAAAAAGGTGAGCTGGATGTGGTGTTTCATACCGGGGATAACGCGCTGCCGACGCTGCACCAACGTAAACTGTTCAGCGAGCGCTATGTGCTGGCGGGACGGCGCGATCATCCGCAACTGCAAAGTCCGCCGACGCTGGATCAATTCTGCCAGCTGGAGTTTGTCATGGTATCGCCGGATGGCGGTGGCTTTAGCGCCGCCACCGATGAGGCGCTGGCAAAGCTGGGACGCTCACGCCGCGTGGTGCTCTCGGTGCCACACTTCTTGTTTATGCAGGAAACGCTGGCGAACAGCGACTTGGTGGCGGTGTTGCCTGAGCGACTGGTGCGCCACGCGACGCATCTTGCTGTTATCGATTTGCCGCTGGACGTGCCGGGCTTTGATATTTTGCTGTTGTGGCATGAGCGTCTGCACCGCGATCCAGCCCAGCAGTGGCTGCGGCAACAGATTGTGGCGGTGCTTTCGCTTACTTAGTCAGATGAAACAACAGTTATTTGTTCGGGCACTTCAGGGCGCACCATATTGCTCAGCATTTCGTTAGCGACAGTAAAATAATCACATCCTGCCCAGATTGCCTTGCTTCCAATGATATAAACCCGTTGCTGCGCCCGGGTTACTGCAACGTTGAGTAAGTTAGGTTTTGAGGATGCCCATTTCTCTCCGCCACAATGATTAGCCGACAAACCGAGCACAATAATGACATTTTTCTCTTCTTTTCCCTGAAAGGTATGAACGGTGCCGACCCGATCATCAATCCAGCGGCGGATATCTTTAATGCCTTTCAATTCGAGGCTCAACAGTGATTTAAGTTGGTTTTTGACCTGCTTGAAGGGAGAAATAATATAGACGTCAGGCAACGCATCATGATGTGCAAGCCAGTCATTAATCATCATGAGTACTTTTTGTCCCTGTGCGGGAACGTAATGTTTACCTCTTACTTCACCGCAAACATCTAACCAGCAACTCTCTCCCCAAAGATGATTGTCGGTAGGCCAACGTTTGTCCCGGCCGTGTAGCATTTTGTTGTTGTAGGCAATAGTGTTAGCAATACTAAACATGGGTTCATCGCAGCGCCGATGGACGCGCAGAGGACTACCGAGCCATTTATCCTTTGAAATTTGTGCCGAACCATAGGGATTCACTCTGTCTGCCAGATTTTGTACTGATTGCGCCGTTGGAGACCATTCGCGCCACTCATCGGCGAAAGCACGCTGAGCTAACGCTTCCACGAAGGCAGGAGGAATAGTGAAAACGGGCTCAATCTGTAATGGATCTCCCACCACTACAGCACGTTTTGCACGCCATAATGCTCCAGCTGCTTGTTGAGGCGTTGCCTGCCCAGCTTCATCAATAAATAACCATCCAATATCACCGGCGCCTAAATGCATAAACTGACGATAGACGGACGCAAATGTTGAAGACACTACCGGCACAATCATAAAGAGAATTTGCCATAAGGCGAGGCAGGCTTTGCTTTCTGCTACTCCACCGTTTATGGCGTCGCTGACTGAGAATATAACTTTAAGTAAGTTGCACTCTTTATAAGCCTCTTTCAACCATGCCTGATGTAAATCTAAAGCACATGCTGAGAGCTGACTTCGGGCTGCATTCAACATTGCGCCATGGCCGAATGCGGTACGCTGAACGTCTTCTGCTTCAATATTGATATTATCAGAGGCGAAAATAGTATCGTGATACTTAATCTGTAACGCTGAGCATTCTTGTTGTTTAGCGTCCAGTTTACGCTGGGTTTGCCGCAAATGTTCTTCAGTCAATGTTAGCGCTGCAGTTGCAGAACGTAATCTGCTTTTTAATCCTGTAATAATGGCTTTCACCCGAAGAATTTTCACGAATTTTAACGTCCACCAGTTCGGCAAATGTTCTACACATCGCTCAATTTGGCTATTAAGCATTAATATGCGTAAATGTGATTTTTGTTGTTTAAGCTGCTGTTGATGCAAGCTATTGAGAAGATCGTTCAGATTTTCAAGCTGCTGAAGTTCTTGAATAATGCTTTGATGGTTTTTTTGCGCCGCAATGAAATTTTGTTTAGCTACTGAAAAGCTCGGAATGTTTTTATTTTTTAGCGATTCAAAAAGACGTCTGTATTCATCGGCTGGCGGTGAAGTCACGGCTTTTGTGTGATTTTGCGTAAAAACTCTTTCTTTAAATCGATCACGATTCTTTTTCTTACCTAAAGCGACAGCAATTAATCCCCAGCAATCATCTTCTGGCGCGAGGGGATCAATAAGATAGGTTTTACCTTCTTGTTTTTCATCTTTTTTTAGGGGGCGGGAAAACGCCGCAAGTTTACGTGCTGCCGATTTTAAATAATCGTGATGTTGCCACTCATCGCCCAAGCTTTTTAACTGTGGTAATTCGCGTGATATATTTTCAACTGCGGCATTATTGCTTGAAACCACCACCATTTCAAAGCCGCATAGTTCAGGGCGAAGACAGGGTATTTTTCGCGTATCGCCATTAACACTGATGGTGATCGAGCCAGAAAAGGCATCTTTAACATGATCAAAATTTGCAAGGACGGCAGCACGCTTAACGATATTATTCGCAATTATATCACGTAGTAAGGTGGTTTTTCCTGTACCCGGCGGACCGTTAACTGAATATAACCCGCGATGAGTAAGTTCTTGTTCAAGAGTATTAATGGCAAACTGTTGCATTAAACTCATATTATGTTTGCTATCGGAAAGCCAGCGCCCGGCGGGGAGTTGGGATAATCGTAATTTTTCTACCAATATCGCTCGGCCTGCAGGAAGAAGTAGATCAGCTTTCCTCTTCCGACTGCCCGTGAGATAGCGTCCTATCGGCGAGTCCACATCTAATTTATTCTGCTTAATATCCTCAATTGCTCTTTCAAGATCACGTAAGTAGAAGCTATTTAATATGCTGATTTCACTTGAGGAGTAAGACGCTAAATCCGGAGAGGGATGCGAATCGTTTGAAAATGCCTGTTCAGCCGCGTCAGTTATCTCTGCGAGTAAGGACGGATTTGGTGGCGCTGAAATATTGAGTTTTCCAGGTTTGGTTTCACTCAACTTAATGAACAACGCAGGCGCAGGAAGATGAGGGGTAAAGCTCGTCCATTGCGCCATTGCTTTTAAAAAGGCAATGATTTCGAAAGTGGTTAAAATAGACGGTAGCTGATGTTGTTTTTTTAAATTTTCAGCGACCGTAATAATTTCTTTAAATCGCTGTTGTAATTTTTTTGTATCGACTTCATAGGCATCAAAGTTAAGTTTATCTAACCCTCCTTTAGCTAACTGACCTAATGCCCAGGTTACGGTGGAAAACTCAAAGCTCTCACTGTCAATAATTCCATTATGGTCAAGCTTACATTTTATCGAACAGGTACGACCTTCATTACCGAGTGCATCATTATTAATATCACTGTTTTCACCTAAAAAAGGCTGGGCTTGCTGGAATATTTCATCACGGTCAAAAATGCCAAAAAAAAGCTCGTAACGGTATTTTTTATCAGGTGAATAGTCATTGCCTGCGCGTCTGACTTGCTGAGGTTCAATCCAGGGAAGTGATGTTATGTGCTGCAAATCTTCCATGTTCAGCTGAATGACACCATCCGCATTGTCTTCAAGGTCTTTAATATCGGTTGATTCGAAAAACTCTATTTTGTGCCAATAATCCAGAATGCGTATGGCCTGCTGGGTCGGCGAAATTTTAATGTGCTCGTCCATGAAAATTTACATCCTATGCATGTTTACCTGTTGATTCTTATACTACTGCTTTGAACGCCTGGCGTTCAATGATTAGCTCATTCGCGTAATTGTTAAAGATTAATAGCCATGCACCTATCGGTTTCATCGCCCTCATATGACCTTAAAAATTCACTTCTCCCGCGTCACAAAAATCATCACACTAGCCACCCTTACCATAATGGAGAGATGGCATGATTACCCGATTGCTGCTGGCGATGTCGTTACTTGCCAGCCTAAGTGCGCCGCTGTTGGCCGATCAAGACGGCGTCTCCTTTAGCCACAAAGACTGGGAATTGGCCTGCGATAACACGCTGACCTGTCGCGCCGCCGGCTACAGCGCCGAAGAGGGCGCGGGGGGCTCGGTATTGCTGGTGCGCGCGGGCGGCCCTAACACGGTGACGCACGGTCGTGTGGTGCTGGCCGATACTGGCGATGATGATTCAAAGCAGGTTAATGCCCTGACGCTATGGATTGATGACCATATGCTGGGCGATGTGGCGAAAGCCGACAATGACGAGTGGACGTTGACGGATGAACAAACCCAGGCGCTGATTAACGCTATCAAAGGCAGCGGCAAAGTGGAGTTTCGCGGCGGCGAGCAGCCCTTCGATCTCTCCAGCAACGGTGCGTTTGCCACGCTGCTAAAGATGGATGATGCGCAAGGTCGCCTTAGCACACCGGGCGCGCTGGTGCGCAAAGGCAACAAGCCGGAAAACAGTGTGCCGGTAGCGGTAGTGATGCCGGTGATTCAGCAGGTGAAAGTGGCGAAGGCCGATGCGCGTCCGTTGACGGCTGATGAGCTGGCGCTGTTGAAGCCGAAGCTGATTGCCTCGCTCACCGATGACGACAGCTGCGACAATCTGGCACCGTCAGATGATCAGCCGGAAGAGGGCGCAGAGCCGCTGACGTTAACGCCAGTTGATGATGCGCACGTGCTAATCGCCGCACTGTGCTGGCGCGGCGCGTACAACGAAGGCTACGGCTATTGGCTGATCGACAAAGCGTTAAAGGGTACACCGCAGCTGGTGACGGATTCCGGCTCTGATTACAGTGAAGGCGTGATCTCAGAAGCACAGAAAGGGCGAGGTATCGGCGACTGCTGGAGTACAGCGGCGTGGGTGTGGGATGGCAAAGACTTTGTGCAAAGCAGCGATGCCACCACTGGCATGTGTCGCGCGATTCGTGCGGGCGGTGCCTGGCAGCTGCCAACGTGGGTGACCGAAGTGAAACCGGCTGTGATTCCGTAGGGTGCGCATTTATGCGCACCAGGGCGCCATAAATGGCGCCTCTACGATGTGCCAGGTTTATTTACCGCAGCACTGCTTGTATTTCTTACCGCTGCCGCACGGGCACGGATCGTTGCGGCCGGTTTTCTCGCCAGCAAAATGCGGTAACTGCGGCTCGGGATCGGGCTGCGCCATGCGCTGCTCCTGCCAGTATTCATGCAGCTCCAGTGCGGCGGGGCGAATCGCATCGATGCTGGCTTCAAACTCTTCCGGCGAGAAAGCTTCACGCTTCGCCAACTGATCTTCGCTGCCGTGCAAGGCAATCGCCTCCATCATCGGCTGCAGGGATGTCGGCAACAACGACCAATCCGCATCCAGCGCCACGCCGCGCAGATAGCCGTAGCACCAATCTTCCACCACGGTAAATTCCTGGCCTTCCATCTCTTGCGTACCAAACAACGGATCGAACTGATCCGGGAATTCGGCCAGGCGCTCGGCAATGTCGTTCAGATGCTGGAAAGTCAGCGTCATAAAGCGATCCATCTCGCGCTCATTAGACCATTTTGGAATGTGCTTTTTTCCGCCCCACATCGCCACCAGCCATTCGCTCGGTTCGATATCGTTCGGGCCAGAGAGCAGCGCCGTCAGCATGCCATCCAGCTCTGAGGTATCCACCACCGCGTGTTCGTTGCCGTATTTCTCCAGCATATCTTCAAGCCAGTTCAGCTCTTTTTCGGTTAATGGGCCCTGGTTCATGCGGCGTCTCCTGCTTTTCATTGTTGGGCAATGCCCAAAGGATATTGGCGGCGATTATAGCGGGAAGCGGGGGCGATTTATCGCTTTTTGCATATCGATTGCTGAACCTCTGCTAAAAATGATTCGCCATAACTTATCGCGCAACAGTATTGGCTGCTTTTGTCGTCAGATGGCAGCGTAAAGGCAGAATTTTTCTGCATAAAGGATGCAAAACTATGGCCAGCTCATTGCCGGTTCTGGATTTAGCCCTGCTGGAACTGCCGGATGCGGAACAGGCGCAATACCTTGCCGAACTGCGTGAAACCGCGCGTGACGTAGGCTTCTTTTATCTGGTGAATCATGGCATCAATCCGCAGCTGTTGCAGAATGTGCAAAGCATCACGCGCGCGTTCTTTGCCTTACCGGATGAAGAGAAGCAGCGTGTTTCGATGATCCATTCGCCGCATTTTCGCGGCTACAACCGTGCGGGCGTGGAATACACCCGCGAGCAGCGCGATCAGCGTGAGCAGTTTGATATCGGTGCCGAGCGCGCAGCGCTGACGTTGCAGCCAGACGATCCCGCGTGGAAGCAGTTGCAAGGACCCAATTTGTGGCCGCAGGCACTGCCGCAGCTGCGTCCGGTGATCCACGCGTGGCAGCAGGCGATGACCGACGTGGCGCTGCGTCTACTGCGCGCCTTCGCCAAATCCCTGTCGCTGCAGCCAAACGCGTTTGACGCGCTATACGGCACGCACCCCAACGAGCATGTGAAGCTGATTCGCTATCCAGGCCAGGATGCCGATGCCAGCCAGCAAGGTGTTGGCGCGCACAAGGATTCCGGCTTTCTGACTTTTCTGTTGCAAGACGATCAACCCGGATTGCAGGTAGAAGTCACACCGGATCATTGGGTCGATGCGCTGCCGAAACCGGACGCTTTTGTGGTGAACATCGGCGAACTGTTGGAAATTGCTACCAATGGTTATCTGCGCGCCACCGTGCATCGCGTGGTATCGCCGCCCGCCCATCAGCAGCGTATTTCCATCGCTTTCTTCCTCGGCGCGCAGCTCGACGCCGAAGTGCCGCTGTATCAATTGCCGCCACAGCTGGCGGCCGAAGCGTGCGGACCGACCAGCGATCCCAGCAATCCGCTGCTGCGGGAAGTGGGCTGGAACTATCTCAAAGGACGTTTGCGATCGCATCGCGACGTGGCGCAGCGTTATTACGCTGACACTCTCAATAGCGTTAAATCATAAGAAACTAAGGGAAGCAGATGAATAAAAAGGTGATAGCAGCGTTGGCAATGGTGTCAGTTTTCAGCACTTACGCGTCGGCGGCGGCGCTGCGTGTGGCGGCAGATGCCGTGCCGCACAGTGAAATTCTCAACCACATTAAACAAATCGACAAGAAGCTCGATCTTAAGGTGATTGAACTCAACGGCAACCTTAACGCCAACGAATTGCTGGCGCGCGGTGACGTGGATGCGAACTACTTCCAGCATGTGCCTTATCTGCGCGATCAGGAAAAAGCGCTGGGCGAGAAATTTTCTGTGGTCGCTACCGTGCATATTGAGCCCCTTGGTATCTACTCGCACAAAGTGAAATCACTGAAAGATTTGCCTGATGGCGCGCAGGTGGCGGTGCCGAATAACGTCACCAATCTGAGCCGTGCACTTTATCTGTTGCAGGCCAATGGCTTGATCAAACTGAAGAGCAGCAGCGCCGCTACGCTGGTGACCGTCGCAGATATTACGGACAACCCGCACCATCTGAAGATTATTGAAGTGGAAGCGCCGCAGCTGCCGCGCGCGCTAGATGATGCCCAGTTAGCAATCATCAATGGCAACTATGCGCTGCAGGCCGGTTTAGTGCCGTCGAAGGATGCGCTGGCGCTGGAACAGGCGAAGGATAATCCCTATGCCAACGTGTTGGTCACCACGCCGAAACTGGCCCACGATCCGCGTATTCTGGAATTAGCGAAAGATCTGGAGTCAAAGCAAACTGCTGAATTTATCAACCAGCACTACAAAGGATCGGTTATTCCCGTTAATCAATAATCCCCGCCGCCACCTGTTTTTGGCAGGTGGCGCTGCGTTTCTTCTGTGCTATATTTCGCCACCAACACCCGTCGCACCACCGATAAAATAATAAATATTCACTCAATCCATTGCCATGATTACCTTTGCCAGGAATAAACGGGTGCCTTGCCATCGTTTAGCAGCATGCATCATTCTGCTGTGTATGAGCCTGCTGCTCAGCGCTTGCGGTACGCTGTCGCAAACGTCCGCGCCCGTCAGCGATAAAGTCTATCTTTCGCATGCCACGTTTAATGAAAACGTCGATGACATCGTGCGTCATTACATGCAGCAAAAGCAGGTTTCTGGCATCAGCATCGCCATTATCCATCAGCGCAGTCAGCCTACATTCTACAGTTTTGGCGTTACCGATGCGGTGCACCGTTATCCCATCACGCCAGACACCTTATTTGCGCTGGGTTCGTTGAGTAAAGGCATCACCGCAGAGGTGATTATTGAGCTGGTGGATCGCGGTGAGCTGCGCTGGAACGATACGCTGGCCACACTTTTGCCCCCTAACGTGCCGCTGAGCGCAGATGCCAAACGCATCACGCTGTTGCAACTGGTGACGCACACCTCGGGCTTGCCACGCCAGGATATGGATTTGCCGATGTTCATGAAGTTTATGGGCTATCTGCGCAGCGGTGAGAACTTCTACGGCAATCTGGATAGTGATGCGGTACTGGATTATCTCGCTGATTTTGAGGCGCCTGCGCATCCCATCGCGCGCTATTCCAATCTGGGCTATGCACTGTTGGGCTACATCCTCAAACATCGCTTCCACCAGGACATCGAAACCCTGGCGCAGCGCAATATGTTCCAGCCGCTTGGCATGACCAGCAGCAGCTTTAAGCCGCAAAGCCTGCGTGGCTATCCGTGGCGTGCGCTCGGCCATGCGGGCGATCAGCCTAAGCTGATTCCACGCGGTCAAATGACACCGGACTGGACGTTTAACAACAATATGGTGGCGGCCGCCAGCCTCTACAGTAATGCGCGCGATTTGATTCGCTATCTGGATGCGCACCTGCATGATGGCGCGGGCGCGTCGCTCAACGCGGCATTTGCGCAGGTCAATCACGGCTATGAACAGCACGGCAATCAGTCGCAAAATATCGCCTGGGTGACCGATAGCTATGGCGATCAGCAGATCACCTATCAGGTTGGCTATATTGGGGGTTACTCCAGCTTTATTGGTTTTGATAAGCAGAACGGTAATGCGATTGTGGTGCTGCAGAACGCCTTTAACTGGAGTAACTATCTGGGCATCGCGTTATTGATGGATCTGGCGCAGAAAGCTCAAGACAACCCATAACATGGTTGCTTGCAATTTTACTGCGCCAAAAAGCGCGTGAGCTGAGGTATGCTGAGCAGCGAAATTTGACGCGCTAAGCGCGCCGGGGGAACCTTCTGCGTGCTTAACTTGTCAGTTAAATGGACAGTTAATAATTAACCAGAGTGGAAATCACCAATGCGCAGGACACACGTCAATCTTCTTTCTGCAGGAATTTTTCTGGGCGCTTTAAGCCTTGCTCCGGCCGCGCTGGCTGAAGGCGAGCAAACGGATAGCGTTCCAATGCCGCCGCAGGTGCAGCAAACCGCACCCGACGCGCAAACCCAGGCACCAGCCGCAGATGCACAAACCCAGGCTCCAGCGGTCGATGCGCCAGCCAGCAATGAACCGGCTGAATCAAGCGGCGATGTCGCACCGATTCGTCCACCGCAAAGCGGCGGCGCTACAGCACCCAACAACTACGATCTGACCACCATCATCATCGACTACAAAGAGTACAAAGTGGGCGATGTGGTACCTGATGAATACCGCAAAAAGCAGTACACCATTGTTGAGTGGAAGCCACGTCATCTGCCAGCGCCGCAGCCTGGCACACATTGGGCTTACATCAATGCTAACTACATCCTGATCACCGATGATACCGGTAAGATCGTGATGGGCAAATCCGGCGAAATCTTCTTCCGCGGTTAATCCCCGTGCAGCAGACGCGCTAACTGCGCGACGCCTGCCGTAATCTGGCTGGTGCTGGTGTTACCGTAACCCAGCACCAGCCCTTGTTGTGTGTTTTCACCCAGATAAAATCCCGACAGCGCACCCGGCGCGTAACCACTCTGGATCAGCCGATCCACCAACGCCATATCGCTTTGATCCTCTGCCAGTAATAGCACCAAATGCATCCCGCATTCGCCGCCCAGTAACGCAATCTGCGCGCCAAACGTCTGGTGTAAGGCCTGACGCAAAGTGGCTTGCCGTTGACGATAGAGACGACGCATCTTGCTCAGATGACGACTAAAATCACCGCTGCGTAAAAACAGCGCCAGCGCTTGCTGCTCAGGTCGATTACCGCCGCGTAGCAGTTCATGCAGGGCAGGGCGCAGCGGCGCCAATAGCTGCTGCGGCAGCACCATAAAGCCGAGGCGCAGCGCTGGAAATAACGTTTTACTGAATGAGCCCACGTAAATCACTGGCGTTGGCTGCATCATGCCTTGCATGGCGGCGATCGGCTCGCCGCTGTAGCGGAAATCGCTGTCGTAATCATCTTCAATAATCCACGTTTGATGCTCGCGCGCTGCCGCCAGCAGTGCCAGACGACGCGGTGCGCTCATGATCGCGCCGGTGGGATATTGGTGAGTTGGCGTGGTGTAAATCAGGCGCGGCGTACGCAGCTGCCAGTCCTGTGGCTGTGCCGCCAGACCTTGCGCATCGACTGCTACCGGTTCAATCCGCATTCCCCCCAGGCGCATAGCCGCTTTCGCGCCGCGATAGCCCGGTTCCTCCACCCAACCGATATCACCGGGGCTGCTGAGCAGCGACACGCATAGCGTTAGCGCCTGCTGCGCGCCTTCAGTAATCACAATTTGCTCGGGCGTACAGCGCACGCCGCGCACCAATGCCAGATGCTGCGCCAGCGCTTCGCGCAGCGTGCGTTCACCGAGCGGATCGCCGTAGCCCAGCAGTTGCTGCGGCTGATGCAGCATCACGCGGTTCAGCGCCCGTCGCCACTGTGCCAGCGGGAAATGCGCCAGTGAAGGAACGCCGGGCCGCAGCGCCATCTCCTGACTGAAGGCGCGATGGCTGGATCGCAATTGGGCGATGCGCGGCGATAAGGTGAATTCGCTGCTGGCGTCCGACAGACGTTCCTCTGGAAGCTGCACCATATTGCTGATACGGCTGCCCTGACGATCGCTTAGCAAAAATCCTTCAGCCTGCAGCTGCGCCCAGACGCCAATCACCGTATTGCGCGAAACGCAGAGATCCAGCGCCAGCTGACGAGTGGCGGGCAAGCGTGTACCGGCGGCGAGCTTGCCTGCCAGGATCGCCTGCTTAATGCGCTGGAAAAGTTGCTGTTGTAGCGTCAACGCGCCGTTCATCTCCAGTGGTGCCAGCAGTAATCGATGCAACTCAACATCACGCAATGAGGTACCTCCGTGGATCCATAAATTTCATTCATTGTGGCGCTTTTTAACACGCCAGCAAAGTGACACTCTGCGCTTCAGGCTCTCACTGATAAAGGAATTGATGAATGTCGCAATACACCAATGCTTACGGACAACCGGTAGGATTTCCGCTGCCAGAATGGCAACCCTGCGCCTGGCCAGCCTATGAAACCTTTACCGGTGACTATTGCCGCCTTGAACCGCTGAGTGCCGAGCGGCATGGACGAGAACTTTATGCCGCCTATGCGCTGGCAGCAGATGGCCGTGACTGGACTTACATGTTCGCAGAACCTTTTGCCGATGAGGCGGAGTATATTGCCTATGCGCGCCAGCTAGAAAATGGGCGCGATCCGATGCATTTCGCCGTGATCGATCCGGTTAGCCACCGCGCGGTTGGCAGTCTGGCATTGATGCGTATTGATGCCACGCACGGATCGGTGGAGATCGGCCACGTGGCCTTCTCGCCGCTACTCAAGCAAACGCGTATGGCGACCGAAGCGCACTACCTGCTGATGCGTTACGCCTTTGAACAACTGGGCTATCGTCGCTACGAATGGAAGTGCGACAGCTGTAATCAGCCGTCACGAAATGCGGCGCTGCGTTTAGGGTTTCAGTTTGAAGGCACCTTCCGTCAGGCGATTGTCTATAAAGGCCGCAGTAGGGATACCTGCTGGTTCTCGATTATCGATAGCGACTGGCCGCAGGTGAAACAGGGCTTCGAACGCTGGCTGGCGGCAGAAAACTTTACGGCGGAAGGTACGCAACGCCAAAGGCTGGAGGCGCTGCGCTTGTAGGGTGCGCATTTATGCGCACCAGGAAAGTGAGTCGCCGCGTCATGCCGATGCGTTAAGCACGACATCGAATCCCTGCACACTCCGTAGCGGCGCGATTTATCGCGCAATGAATTGCGCCGCTACATGCTTTCCTGCAGTTATTTTATCGGTGCAAACTTTGCGCGACGCCTCGAAAAAAATCAATCTGTACAACGAGTAACGCGTTCAACCAATAAAAAAGGCCTGCGCGCAGGCAGGCCTTGAACCTCAGCCGAATTTGCTTAACCTTGCGGCTGCGAAATTATTTTTATATCCACCATGCCGATCCCTAATTTGCGCGGATCCTGGCCGATAATATTGCCGACGTTCGACTCCTGCGGCTCCGGTGGCGCAATAATCAGATTGCGGCTGCCGGTGGGATTGGTGAAATGCAGCGTGGTGGTGGAGAGATCATCCCCCAAATTCAACTGCTGCTCCTGATCGCCAACGCGCACCGGAATCGGTCGATGCGCATTCGGACCGTATGCTCGCGCGGTGATCACCACGTCAAAGCGCGCAGGCAGCGGATCGGTGTACTCAATATTCACTTCAGGGGCCAGATTGGCGTTCGACCAGCGTCCCCAGTCTTCCGGACGTGAGATCCCTTTAAAGCTCTTAACGCTGTTTGGTGCGCCGGGCACCGTTAACAGGAAGCTGTCCGCGTTGTAGCGGATGGCATTATCTTCAATACGGATCTGCTGCTCGTTAAGCTGGAAGGTTGCGGCACTGACTTCCGCTTTCGGGAAGCTGACTTTCGCTTTCCACTGCGGTTTATCAATGCGGGTTACGCTCGGTTTGGCGCCCATCTGTCCCATCGAAACACACAAATCGTTCGACAGTGCTAACTCTGGCTGCCACAGCCGGGCCATCTTGAAGCAGCGATCGACCCACACGAACTTGTCGTCGGCAGCAAATTTAGCCAGCTGATAACGCAATGGCTCCGCGTATTCGCCTTCGGGCAGCGGTTCAACATGCTTATCGGAGACGCGGAATAGGATCGGTAACTTGAAGGTCGCGCCCGAGAAGCTGAAGGTGTTTTTTGGCTGATCGACGGTGAAACTCTCCATTTTGCTGGGGAAATTCCACAGCTGGATGATATCCGCTTTCCACGCCGTGACCTTCTTCGCCATATCGTCAAACTGCGTTGACAGCGATGTCGAAGAAAGGCCGCTGCGGCCAAGGCCAATCGCATTATCTCCGCCAAGGATATCCAGCACCGTAGCGCCGTTATCCAGCGTACTGCGTTTGCTGTCGAGCACTTCCGCCTGAGGTTGGTCGCCACGAATCACCATGAACAGGTCATGGCGCGGCTGCTTGATCAAATAGGGATGTGCGGTGTTATTCATCGCCAGATGATCGGACGTCACCACGATGATGGTGTTTTTAAACCACGGTGACGCTTTAATGCGTTCAATCAAACGCGCTACATGCTCTTGCGAACAGGCGACCGCGCTGAAGGACTGGTTGGGTTTGCCATCATAGCTGTAGCTTTTGCGCTGACAGCTGCGCGAGATAAAACCATCCGGGTGATGGGTGTCGACGGTGAGCGTGAACAATGCGAAGCGTTTTTGCGCGCGCGATAGCTCCTCGTATTTCTCAAACACCTCATCCATCACCGTGTCATCGTAATAGCCCCAGTTATTACGATAGCTTGCATCGGCGACGCGGCTCTTTAACTCCTGCGAGCCATACATATTGGCTGCATCGAAACCGTGTGACAGCAGGAAGGTGTCTTTACCGGCAAAGCGCAGATCCGCGCCTTGAATAAACCAATTCTCGTAGCCGGAGTTCTTCAGGATGTCGCCCAGACAAATATTCTGCGGATAGAAGCTGGAGAGCGAGGCCGAGGCGTTGCCATCAAAAGGCGCAAACAACGGAATACCGCACTGTGAAGCCACCATGCCCGCGATAGTGTAATCGGTGCCGGGCAGCTGCTCAGTGTGGCTGAAATCGATGCTGTTATCTTTTTCGCGGCTGAGTTCGGGCGCCAGGCCGGGAAAGGCCTGCTGATCAAAGTAGGTCCGTTCGAGGCTTTCGCCGTAGATATACACCAGATTGAGCTTCGGCTCGGCTATCACCTTGTTTGGCGTTTTGTAATAGGTTTCGAAATCCGAATCAGCGAGGCGCGAATGTGAGGCGATCAACTCTTTTACCTGGCGAAATGCTGGCGTGGTTTGTACCGAACCGGCGGCACAGGCGATCGCCAGCAAACTCCAGCCGAGATGATGCGGCGTTTTTTTGCGACGCAGTAGCCACGAAAGCAGGCAAAATAGCGAGAACAGTGCAATGATCAGTCCGATGGCTGGCACCACATATTTGCTCACACCCGCGCCGGTCAGGCTATTGGTCAAGGTGTATAGCACCGCGTCATTAATGCCATCGCCGGTAAAATAGTTGCTGGCGACCAGCGTGACGTTAAGCACGATGAACAGGGTGAGCAGCAGCAAGATCAGACTAAACCAGAAAGTATTGCGCCCGGCTTTAAAGGAGTAGACCGCAATCGCAGCCAAAAAGAGTACAACCGAAACCATTGCGGACAACGTCAGATCCTCATCATGAATGAATACGCAATCCTTGCGCCAACGACCTCTTTGGGGATTTTTGCGTCAATCTATATCGGGTGTCACATTGCTGCAACACATCCAACCAGATTTGTGCGATGCATTCCGATTCGTTTAAGGCGGGTTTAGGCTAACTGTGGTTTGACCTGGCAGCAACGTCAAGGCTGCTACCAGTGAAGGCAGAGAGAGGGCTCAGAGTTTTCCAGTGAGGTATTGCGCTTCGCCATCGGCAAAGCTCCAGTCACCTTTACCGTTGGTGATAAAGCTAATCATCAAATCTGTGCCCTGCACGCCGCAATTTTCCAGCAACTCGCGCGCTAACTCTGCCATAAACAGGCACTTCTGTTCTTCACTTCTTGGGCTGGTATACACGCGCACCATGACCAGATTATCGCTTCGCTCAAAACCTAAGCCAGTGTCCTGAAAGACCATCTGATAACCTTTGTTTTCATGAACAATCTGATAACGATCGCGGGCGGGGACTTTGAAGGCGGTTAACACCGCACGATGCGCGGCATCCAGCAATGTGCGAATTTCTGATTCTGAACGGCCCTGAATTACGTCGAATGTCAGTAACGGCATAAATAAAACCTCGTTTTTGCTCACATGAAAAGAGTAGGATGTGGCTCTATGCTGCCGCTTGCTGCAGGAAAGAAAAAGCGCGCTGGTTGAAATGATTATTTATTATTTTGAACAATCGATATGAAAGAAATTAAAACAGATAGCCTTTGGGTCCATTTGCACTGGTTAACCGTGCTGGCAGAGCTCGGCAGTTTTACGCGCGCGGCGGAACGGTTAGACGTTAGCAAAGCGGCGATGAGTCAGAAGATTAAAGAGCTGGAAAAAATGGCGGGCGTGGCGTTGGTGCAGCGCACCACGCGCAGCGTAAGGCTGACGTCTGCAGGCGAAAAGCTGGTGGATGAGCTGCGCGATCCCTTTGCGCGTATCGCGCAGAGCTTTTTCAGCGTGCGCGATGAAGCGGGTCCGGTGCGTGGCATGGTGCGTGTTACCGCGCCAGTGGCGTTTGCGCGTCAGCAGCTGGTGCCGATCATTAGCGATTTCTTGCGGGATTATCCACAGGTGCGCTTGCAGCTGGACGTCACCGATCGTCTGGTGTCGCTCGGCAGTGAAGGGTTTGATCTGGCGATTCGCCACAGTGATAGCCTGCCAGAAACGCATGTTGCGCTGCCGCTGTGTGAAACCCGTGCGCTGCTGGTGGCCTCACCGGCATATCTGGCGCAAAACGGCCTGCCCGCATCACCGCAGGCGTTGCAGCAACACAATTGTCTTTATTATCCGCGCGGACTCGAATCGCCGCAGTGGCGCTTTCAATTGGCGGACGGCGACAGCGAAACTGTGCAGGTGAAGATTCAGGGCAATTTTGCCACCAATAATAGTGAGTCAATCCGCGATGCCGCATTGCAAGGTTTAGGCATTGCGATGCTGCCGGATTTCAGCGCCAGCGCGGCATTAGCCAGCGGCACGCTGCAGCAGGTGCTGCCGCAGTGGCAAGCGGTGGATGCTTTCGCCGATCGTCTGTGGGTGGTGCGCCCGTATGCCGCACAGGTGCCACGGGCGGTGACGACCTTAATCCACTGGTTACGCGCGCGCTTTGTTGATGGGTGAAGCCAGCGCGATCGGCGTATGCGGCTGCATCATCTGCCCTAACAGGCTGCTGCGGTTGTAATTGCCGAGACGCAGATTGAAGTCGAGATGCAGCTGCTCATTGCCACTGAGTTTAATCACCGGCGGCGGCGTATGGGGACGCTGGTGAAACAACACCGCATGGGCAAATGCCTCGCTTTTCCAGCCGCTCAAACGCTGATAGTAATAGGCATTGGCCTCGCATTTACGCAGATAGAGATTAACCCGGCGATGTTCGCGCATGGCGATCTGTTGTGCCAGCGAACCTAATTGCTGCTCCGGCTGCGTAATCTTCTGCGTCAGCAGAGAATAATCATCTCGCTTGGTTAATTCGCTGAAGTAATTCTGTGCGCCGAGATGTTTGATCGGTGCGTAATGTTTTTGCCATTCGCGGATAAACGGATTATTGGCGGTAGCCGCCAGGAACCAGCTCTCAATCACCGGTGCCAGATAATTAACGGTGGCGTTTTCGTGATAATAACCAATCACATCCATACAACGTTCCTGATGCGCGCGATGAACCCAGGAAAGATCTTCAAATAATAAGGTGCTGCAATCAATGGCAATGCCGCCATAACGCAATAATAATTCCAGGCGAATGACTTCGCTTCTTTGCTGTGCAGTTAATTGGGGCGAGGTAAAAATAAAATCCGGTAAAACTTCTTTTACCGTTAAGCGATTTAATAAATGGATTTCATGATCGGGATTATCCTGACGAATCTTTTTAATATTTAACGCCATTGATTTCGGTAAATACTCATTATCCCAATACATCCAGACTTTTTTTGGAATCTCTGGCAGATCTTTTTCGCCAGAAAGTAACACGATATTGTCTTCTTCACTGGGATCATATTCCGGCGCACAGAGAGCGTTATGCTGTTTTTTCTGCAGGAAAGTCTGGCTGGTAAAAGCGAGTCTTTTCCAGTTGTGCCAGAGGGTTAACGCTGGCTGGAGGCGTTTTTTATTCATGATGCACCTGATTATTGTGATTATGGTGGCAAGGCTTCCCTGATTGCGGCGCTGAGCGCTCTTGATTGTCCTTTAGGCTGTGTGTAAAAAGTCATCTCCTATGCTTAATAAAACATTCTGTGCGGCGCGGCTATCACTTTTTGATCCTTTCAGATAAACCGGAAAATCAAGGATCCGTTAAGCTTTAAATAAACCAAAAATAAAATACTGAATTGTTGTTTATTCTATTTTTTCTCATTAAGACTATTCCTAATAAAATAGCCATGACGTGGCGCAAGTCGTGGCTCTTATTAAAAATTGGGCGTCAGATCACGTATTAATCTGCTGCATTTTTCACTGGCCTGCCATGAAAATCCCACCGTGAGTGAGGGTTAGCTACGCTTAAAGGAGGTAATGAAAAAAAGGAGACACTATGCAGCGACACAACCGTGGATTATTGGCGGTCGATAAGCAGGGCAATCGCGTGCTGTTTCTCAATCCCGAGACCTTTGCCGTGGAGCAAGAGTTAAATGCCTTTCCGCCACGCCCACACGAACTTCTGATGCTGCCGCAATGGGAAAAAGCTTACGTGCCGATCTACGGCGACGGCATTCACGGTGACAATCCGCATCCCGGCCATAAAGTGGCGATCATCGATTTACGCTTGCGTCAGATCAGCGGCTTCATCGATTTGTCGCCGTTAAAAGCGCCGCACAGCGGCCAGTTAGGACGCGATGGCAAAGTCTATCTCTGCTGTGAAAATAGCGCGGCGGTAGCGGTGATTGATCCGGTGAGCGATCGCGTGGAGAAAGCTATTCAGTTGCCTTCGCACAATGCGCATCGACTCACGTTGTCGCCCAGCGGCCGCAAGCTGTTTACTGAGAATGAAGAGGACGCCAGCATTACCGTGGTGGATTTGTGTGAAGCCGAAGGGCGGATTATTGACAATATTCTGATGCCAGGCCCGATTTCCGGCATCGCCGCCTCGCCTAAACATCCTTATCTGGTGGCGAGCGCCGCCGATGCGCCGCTGCTGTATGTGGTGGATCGGCAAAGCCACCGCATCCGTCAGCGCCTGACGCTGCCGGGCCATCAGCAACCGTGTCAGGTGGTGCGCTTCAGTGCCAACGGCGAGCGGCTGGTGGCAATTGGCGATCAGGAGCCGGTGGTGACGCTGTTTGACGATCTGCTTAATCCGCTCGGCGATATTCATGTCGGCAACAAGCCGATGGATGGCTGCTTCAGTGAGGACAATCACAGCTTGCTGATTGCTAATGAGGGCGACGGTTCGCTCAGCCTGATCGATCTGCAGCAGATGAAGGTGATTGCCACGCCGCAGGCCGGTACCGGTTGTGAAGTGTTGAGCTATTTCCAGCTTAACCCTTTGGATCAAATAAATGGGCGATGATAAATCGCACTGCTCCAGTGGCGGCTGCTGGCGTGTTTTTCTGCCTGCCAGCCGCGCTTGCGTAACTCGCGCGCAATCAGCTTGTTCATGATGCCGTGTCCCACCAATAACACGGTCCCTTGCTGAGACAGCGCCACCAGTTTATCTGCCGCCAGACGGGCGCGTTCACGCGCATGTTGCACCGATTCGACATGTCCGGCGTAGCCGCATAGCCATAATAAACGCAAGAGCGCTAGCCAGACGTTGAGGGGGAGGTGGAGGCGCGCAAAGGGTAGCGAGGGTATCGCCACTTCACTGAACACCGCATCTACGGCGTGTGGCTGCAAACCAAGACGCGTCAATGACGATTGGGCACGCGGCAGCGGGCTGGTGGCGATCACGTTCGCCAGGCGTGCAATCGTCTGACTGCGCGGCGGCGGGGAGTCGCAAATAGCAGCCTGATCGTAACCTGCACACCAGTCAGCCAATGCCCGCGCGGTGAAGCGCCCAGTGACCGGATGATCGGGTTTGCCGTGTCGCATGAGAATAATGGTCATAGCGCTCCTGAGTGATCTTTTTCCAGTGTAATGCAGATGCTGCGTAAATCGTTAACCTGTGGCGGAATTTAAGAGTAATGCGTGAATGTCATTAAACCTTCATTGAAGTGTGCGAAAAACAGCGCGATGAAGAATCACTCTTTGCCTTAAATTGGTAAGCAATAATCGTTAATTACGCGGTGATCAGATATTTTTTCGCACGCGCATTGGTTGTAATGTCATGAATTCATGCCTTTTTGTCTTTTATCCATGAGATATAGTGAAGTTTAATTTATAAATTTCGCTATTAATGCTTGATTTATCTACGCGCGTAGATAGACTGTATTCACAGTGATAACTCACGGTGCCAGAGACAAAGTTGGCCTTGAGATGACCCAGTTACATTTGCCTCACTAATGCGATCGATGAAAATTACATCGGCGGGAACAGGCGAAGAAGCGGATTCCAACACCAGGGAATTCATTACTGATTTTTCATCCAGGTTTGCCTACTGAACGTCGTCACCGGGGAGTTCCGCTCGTTGCAAGGGAACTGACCCAGGGAAGGGCGTTTGCTGTTTTTACCTCATTCAGGGATTGGGTTATGACGGTTTCGCAACAAAGCTCACTGACATCCTCCTCAGCTGCCGACGCGCGGCTTGAAAGTTCTTCCGGCCGCAAAGATTTCTGGCGCGCCACCTTCTCCTGCTGGCTCGGCACCGCGATGGAATATGCGGATTTTGCGCTCTATGGCCTTGCTGCTGGCATTATCTTTGGCGACGTCTTCTTCCCCGAAGCCACGCCCGCTATCGCCTTACTCTCAAGTTTTGCAACCTGGTCGGTTGGCTTTATTGCCCGCCCGATTGGTGCCTTGCTGTTTGGCTGGATCGGCGATCGTAAAGGCCGCAAAACGGTGATGATCGCCACCATCATTCTGATGGGCGCCTCCACGACATTAATCGGTTTGATTCCTTCTTATGCCACCATTGGCGTCTGGGCACCGGCTTGTCTGGTGCTGCTGCGCTTTACCCAGGGTTTGGGGGCGGGCGCAGAGTTGTCCGGCGGCACGGTGATGCTGGGTGAATATGCGCCGGTTGAGCGTCGCGGTCTGGTCTCGTCGGTGATTGCGCTGGGCTCAAACAGCGGCACGCTGATTGCCTCGCTGGTATGGCTGGCGGTGATTCAGATGGACAAAGAGAGTTTGCTGGCGTGGGGCTGGCGTATTCCGTTCCTCAGTAGCGTGCTGATTGCGGTGGTGGCGTTGTGGATTCGGCGTAACCTGCGTGAAACGCCGGTATTTGAGCGCCAGCAGGCAGAATTGCAGGCCGAGCGCAGCGCGACGCTGGCGAAAGTTGAAGATGAAGTGGATACCCGCAGCTTCTGGCGGCGCACTCGCGCCTTCTGGACCATGGTCGGTTTACGCATCGGCGAAAACGGCCCCTCTTATTTGGCGCAGGGCTTTATCGTCGGTTACGTGGCGAAAGTGCTGATGCTCGACAAATCAGTACCGACCACGGCGGTGTTCATTGCCTCGTTGCTGGGCTTCCTGATCATTCCGTTTGCCGGCTGGTTATCGGACCGCTTTGGTCGCCGTATTACCTATCGCTGCTTCTGCCTGCTGCTGATGGTCTACGCCTGGCCCGCCTTTAGCCTGATGGACAGCCGCGATCCTACCACTGTCATCGCCGTAATTGTGGTCGGCATGGCGCTGGCATCATTGGGTATTTTCGGCGTGCAGGCGGCGTGGGGCGTCGAGATGTTCGGCGTGAAGCGTCGTTACACCAAGATGGCGGTGGCGAAAGAGCTGGGGTCTATCCTTTCAGGAGGCACCGCGCCATTGGTGGCGGCGGCGCTGCTGACGTTTACCGGGCACTGGTGGCCAATTGCGGTCTACTTCTCAGCGATGGCCAGCATCGGTTTCCTTACCACCTTCGTGGCGCCGGAAACGCGCGGACGCGATCTCAATCTGCCGGAAGATGCCATCTGACCAGCAGGATCGCGTAAATCATAACCCTCATTGGCCGGCGATTCCGGCCAATGGCATTTACGCAGGGGCAAAGGAATGGCGAAATCTCCAACCGGAAACGTAACGCGTACGGACGTGGCAAAAATCGCCGGTACCTCGGTGGCGGTGGTCAGTTACGTGATCAATAACGGCCCGCGTCCAGTGGCTGAAGCCACGCGTCAGCGCGTGCTGGAGGCGATCAAACAGACCGGCTATCGCCCCAACGCGGTGGCTCGCGCGTTAGCTTCAGGCAGCACCAAAACCTTTGGGTTAGTGGTGCCGAACATTGGTAACCCCTTTGTGGCCTCGATGGCGCACATGCTGTTGCAGGAGTCGATGAATCACGGCCATGTCATGCTGTTGGGTGATGCCGGCGACGATCGTAAACGCGAGCTGGAGATTATTCAGAGCCTGTTAAATCGTCAGGTCGATGGCCTGTTTTACAACAGCGTCGATCGCCATCCCTATATTGATGTGATTCAGGCCAGCGGCACGCCGTTGGTAATGCTGGATCGGATAGAGCCGCGCCCGGGCGTCAGCATGCTACGCGTCAATGAGCGCGAAGCGGCGTGTCAGGTGACGGCGCATCTGCTCAGCCACGGTTATCAGCAGGTAGGCATGATCAGCGGTCCGCTAGACATGCTTAATGCGCAAGATCGTATTCAGGGCTGGCGCGATGCGCTGGCGCAGAAGGGGTTGCTGGCCGACGAGGCCATGATTTTCCCGGCCAGTTACACGCGGCAGGGCGGTTATGACGCTACGCAGCGCATGGTGGCAAGCGGTCGTGTGCCGCGCGCGCTGTTTACCAGTAATGAAGGCCAGGCGATTGGCTGCATTCGCGCGCTGTCGGAGCATGGATTGCGCGTGCCGCAGGATGTCGCGCTGGTGTGTTTTAACGGTACCGATCAGTCGGCGTTTCATCTGCCGACCCTCACCACCGTCCGTCAGCCGCTGCGCGATATGGCGCGCAGTGCGATTGCCATGCTGAAAAATTGGGATGGCGACGCAAAACTGGCGGAATTCCCTCACCATTTAGAAATTGGTGAGTCCTGTGGCTGCCAGCTTACTCAACAAGAATAAAACTATAACTTTATGAAAAGATTGATTATCGATTGTGATCCGGGAAATGGTATAGCGGGTGCCAACACGGACGACGGGCTCGCGCTGGCGTTAGCATTGGCCTCAACGTCGCTGTCGCTGGAACTGATTACCACGGTGACCGGCAATACACCGAGTGCGGTCGGTGCGCAGGTGGCGAAAGATCTGCTGCAGCGGCTGGGACGCAACATTCCCGTGGTACAGGGTGCCTTGCAGGCATTGCGCGAAGATCCTGCGCCGTGGCGTGCGCGTCTTGATCATGTTGCCGATGAAAAGCTGGGTGAGCTGTGGCGCGGCGTGCGCCAACCGCAGCGCATTCCGGCGGATGGGCATGACGCGGCTGGCGTGATGGGCCAACTGATTTGTGATAATCCCGGCGAATTTACGTTGGTCGCAATCGGTCCGCTGACCAACGTGGCGCTGGCGCTGCAGCGTTATCCCGAGATGGCAGAATCGGTGGCAGAGATTGTCATTATGGGCGGGGTGTTCGCACTCGATGATTACATCAAAGACACCAATTTTGGTCTCGATCCGGAAGCGGCGCATCAGGTGCTACACAGCGGCGCGACCATTACGCTGGTGCCGATGGACGCCACCACGCAAACCTTACTGACGCAGCAGGATCTCACGCGACTGACTGCCAACGATCATCCGCTCACGCAGTTTGTACGTGAGACGCTGCGCCCGTGGATTGATTATTCGATTCGTACCCGCCATCTGCCAGGTTGCTGGATTCATGATGCGCTGGTGGTGGCCTGGCTGCTGAATCAGCGCGTGGCCGACGGCGTTGATTATCAAGTTGATATTGAGTTGCGTCCAGGCGCGACGCGCGGCAAAAGCTGGCGTTATCGCGCCCCGCTACGATTGGATATTGGCGTACCGCCGCAAACCGGCGCGTTGGTGCATGTGATTCAAACCGTCAATAACGCGCTGCTGCTCGATATGATTGAGAAGGCGTTTAATCAGCTGTAAAACAGATAATTGCACCCTCCGTAGCGGCGCGATTTATCGCGCTTATTTAGCAGCGATGCAGCGGTTGAAAAGAGCGCGATAAATCGCGCCGCTACGAGTGAGTGCTTACATGCATGACACGCTTTTTTACACCCCGAATCACTCGCTGACAATTCCCGCCCCAAGCCGCCTTTCTGACATGCTATATACAAATAGTTAACAAAATAGTAACTCGTGGAATTATTCGCGCGGTAACTTCTACAATAAATCCGGCCATCGATCCGGAAGCTAATCAGACAGGATACCAACATGTTCAACTGGACTGCGACCCAGCGCAACGTGGCTTTTGCCAGTTTCGCGAGCTGGACGCTGGATGCGTTCGACTTCTTCATCTTAGTGTTTGTCCTCAGCGATCTTGCCCAATATTTCCATACCAGCGTCTCCGATGTTTCCATTGCCATCATGCTCACGCTCGCCGTGCGCCCAATCGGCGCGCTGCTGTTTGGTCGGCTGGCGGAGAAGTATGGCCGCCGACCGATTCTGATGCTCAACATTGTGATGTTCTCGGCGTTTGAGCTGCTGTCGGCGTGGTCACCCACTTTCGTCGCGTTCCTCGCTTTCCGCGTGATTTACGGCGTGGCGATGGGTGGGATTTGGGGCGTGGCGTCGTCGCTGGCGCTGGAAACCATACCGGATCGCTCACGCGGTTTAATGTCTGGCATTTTCCAGGCCGGTTATCCGTGCGGCTATCTGCTGGCGTCGGTGATTTTTGGTCTGTTCTTCGAAACGGTCGGCTGGCGCGGCATGTTCCTGATTGGCGCGATGCCCATTCTGCTGCTGCCATTCATCTACTTCAAAGTACCGGAATCGCCGGTATGGCTGGCGGCGCGCGAGCGCAAAGAGAGCACGGCATTACTGCCGATTATCCGCCAGCACTGGAAACTCTGTATCTACATGGTGCTGCTGATGGCCTGCTTTAACTTCTTTAGCCACGGCACGCAGGATCTCTATCCCACTTTCCTGAAAGTGCAGCATCAGTTTGATCCGCACACCGTCAGCATCATCGCCATTAGCTATAACATTGCGGCGATGTTGGGCGGCATCACCTTCGGGGCGCTGTCGGAACGCATTGGCCGCAAGAAAGCGATTATTCTGGCGTCATTCCTCGCGCTGCCGGTGCTGCCGCTGTGGGCATTCTCAAGCGGTTCATGGATGATCGGAATCGGCGCGTTTCTGATGCAGTTTATGGTGCAGGGCGCGTGGGGCGTGGTGCCGACGTATCTCACGGAACTGGTGCCGGCCAATGCGCGTGCGGTGCTGCCGGGCTTTGTCTATCAGCTGGGGAATTTACTGGCTTCCGTCAATGCGACGTTGCAATCACGTATTGCCGAGGCGCACGGCGGTAATTATGGTTTGGGCATGGCGATTGTCGCCGGGACGGTGGCAGTGCTGATTTGCGTGTTTGTGGCGTTTGGTCGGGAGACGCGCGGCATCGAAATCTCCGGTGCTGCCGCGCGCGAGTCGCATTAAAGCGCTTCGCAGACGTCAACCCATTTCGCCGCAGTGAGCTCTGCCATGCGCTGCGGCGAAATGCGTACCGCGCTATGAATCGAACCGGCTGCTGGCAGCACTTCATCGTAACCGCGGAGCGACACATCGCAGTAGACGGTAAGCGGATTTTCCAGCCCGAACGGACAGACGCCGCCGACCGGATGTCCGGTCCAGTTCACCACTTCATCCACGCTTAACATGCGCGCCTTGGCACCGAGCGCGGCTTTCAGCTTGCGGTTGTCGAGACGCGCATCGCCGCGCGTCACGATCAGCACGATGGCATCTTTCACTTTCAGCGACAAGGTTTTGGCGATTTGCCCCGGCAGAACGCCATGAACGCGTGCGGCCAACTCAACGGTGGCGGTGCTTTCCGGCATCTCAATGATGTCGATATCCGGTGCATGTTCGGCAAAGAAGTGACGGACCGACTCCAGGCTCATTTTTTTCTCCGGTAAAAACAGAGTCAGAAAAATGCCATAAGCCTTAAAAAGTGTAAACGGGAGAAAAGGAGAATCTGTAACAGAATGCGCGAGCGCTACACCGCTTTTAACGTGCAGTTACCGCAACGTTCTACGTCGGGGATGCGATAGCGCTGGCAGCAGCTGCGCCGTTCCATTTCACCGTTGCGCGGGATCATGGTGCGATATAGCGGATTATCACTGCCATCCAGCAGCGATTTGCTGAAAAACAGCGCCTGTTCCAGCTGTAAAACCGTGTGTTCTGGCAGTTGGGCTTTCAGCTCGCCGAGGAACCAGTAGAACGAAAAGCCCATGTTGTTCCAGATGAGTTTGGCGTTGATGTCGCCGTGCTGCACCATGCCGTTTACCGCCGGAATGAGGCATTGCTGAATCAGGCGATCGATACGCTGTTGCGCATTGAGGTAGCGCGCATCATCATCTTCCTGCACATCCAGCCAGAACGCGCAAGGGTGGCCGTTTTCGTGGAATTCAACGTGAATCAGATGCGGCGAGCAGTTCAGCGCCCGCGGTTCCAGCAATAACGCCATCATTAGCGGCGGCAGCAACAAGCCAAAATACCATTGCGCCCACAGTGATTGCAGCGGCTTGGCTTCCTGCTGCACATCGGGATGATCGCGGTAAAGATAATCGCTGTAACGCTGCGTCAGGCGGCGATAATTAAGCGGATTGGACCATTCGGCCAGCGTTAACGTCCCGGCGGGTGCCGGTTGGCCGAGCTTAAGGTTATCCAGCAGGTAGCTGCGTTGATCGCGCATCAGATCTTCCAGCGCGCTCGCTAAACTGCGATCGCTCTGCATAAAGATCAGGGGATGCTCGCTGAAGCGATGATCCTGACGCGTGATGATGGCCATGCCGGTCCTGAGTGATAACGGGAATCGAGAGACAAATGATAATCGTTCCCGGTTTATTGCACAACTTTTCTGCATGTGCGGTGCGAGAGGTGAATGACATAATACGCGGAATAATAATGTGCACATTCCGTAGCGGCGCGATTTATCGCGCAATAAATTGCGCCGCTACGATGTGTGCAATCTGTGATATTTACGAAACTTCGTTACTCACCTGCGTCACTTTCGGCAAATCTTCCCACGCCAGGATAGTGTTACGTCCCTGATTTTTCGCGACATACAGCGCGCGGTCGGCGTTGATCACCGCCTGGTCAAAATCTTCATCGAAAATCGGGGCAATCCCGGCACTGACGGTGACATGCGTCGAGACTTTCTCATTGAAGCGATGCGGAATCTCCAAATCCACCACGTACTGGCGAATACGTTCAGCCAATTTCATCGCAATTGAGGCGTTGACGTTGGTCATCAACACCAAAAACTCTTCGCCGCCGTAGCGCGTCACCACATCCCGCGACCGTACCGCGTCGCGAATCGCCACCGACACGCGTGCCAGCGCCTGATCGCCCATCGCATGACCGTAATTGTCGTTGTAGGCCTTGAAGTGATCGATATCCAGCAGCAGCACAAAGTGGCTGCCAGCGTGGTTTTCCATGATGGTATCGAGGCGATTTTTCAATCCACGGCGGTTATACAAGCCTGTAAGCGGATCGAGCATGCTCAAATCGCTGAAGCTCTCTTTTTCCTCGTACAGTTGGCTCACCAGCCGACGGGTAAAGGTATCAAAACGACGACGCATTAAATGGTGCAGTGAAAAACCGATTAAAGGCAGCATTATAGTGAATAAGATAATCATTAAATGCTGACCATCATCCAATAACAGCACGGTGAATACCGGCGGTGCGATGTGTAAACAAAATGCGATTAAATAATCACTTAAGGCAATGGCACTGATAAAAAAGACGCTTAACAGGCTGATGAGTAGAAAACTGCCATCAAAATAATAAACCAGATGATATCTGTGGTTAATATGCCACGCCCACAGCGCACCCAATATAAAAGCGACAGGATTTAATAGCGGTAATTTTTGTTTTGACGCCATTAAGCAAATAACCAGCAGTGTGCTGCTGAAGCCCGCCACAACGGCCACCGGCAACGAGCGTATTGGGTTATCACTGCCTAAAATAGGCAGCAGGAAAAAAAGCGAAACGGCGACATTGAGAAACAGAAAGAGCATCAGCGATAGCCGATATTTACTCTGTTTCAACTCATCATAAGATTGTAATTTCATTATTATTCTCGTGACAGCCCTGATATATCAAAGCGCTACCCGCAGCTAATAGCTTGCCTGCCCGGATAGAGAGCACGTTATTGTTGTGTTAGCGATAAGGTTATCGGCGGCAATTTAGCATTTTCCAGTATTTCTGTCATCCGGCAGGACTTTGCATGAAAAAGTCGCTGCAAGATGAGAAATATTGTCATATGATAATACGAATATTTATCATTTGAGGTTGCGCGATGATCATGGCGATGATGGCCGCCTGCGGCTTATGGGGCGTGAGCTGGATAATGGGTAAACGTCTGGATAGCGGCTGGGGCGTGTTATTACCTTGCGCAGCGATGCCGGTTTTCGCGTTATGGGAACCGAGTTTCAGCCAATGGCGCGTGGTGATGATCGTGGCGCTGCTGCTCACCGTCGTGATGCTGTTTCACCATCGCCTGCGTCACTATCTATTGTTGCCGTCTTGTCTGGCATTGGCAGGCGGGTTAGCGGCGGTGTCGGTCAATTTCCACGTCATCTGATCAAATCGCAGAAACGACAACATCACGCTGAGAGCGTGAAGTTCGTTGGAAAAACTATCTGGGAATGTACTGCTCGAAAGGCGTGACAACTGTTGGTGCGAAGGGAGGGACTTGAACCCTCACGTCCGTAAGAACACTAACACCTGAAGCTAGCGCGTCTACCAATTCCGCCACCATCGCATCTTAGTTGTCTTGTTTATATCGTCGCATTGGTGCGAAGGGAGGGACTTGAACCCTCACGTCCGTAAGAACACTAACACCTGAAGCTAGCGCGTCTACCAATTCCGCCACCATCGCTCAGTGCGCAGATACAAACATCGTGATTAGTTAGTTTGGTGCGAAGGGAGGGACTTGAACCCTCACGTCCGTAAGAACACTAACACCTGAAGCTAGCGCGTCTACCAATTCCGCCACCATCGCAAACTAACAATACTCTAAAGTATTGCTAACCACGGAGGCGCATTTTAGAGATTTTACTCATTGCGTCAACACATATTTCGCGGCGACAAAACGATCGCTGTAAAAAACAACGTTTCTGCCGCCGCGCGGGTATTATCGCGGATTAACGCGTTTTGGCACCGCGACCATATACCGCACGATAAACTTTAAAGCGGCCGGTTTGCGCCAGCACTTCGTGGTTACCGAAGGTTTCATCCAGAATCTGCGGATAGGGCAGGAAGGCGTTGGCGACGATACGCAGCTCGCCGCCGCTGTTCAGGTGCTTCAGCGCCCCGCGAATCAGCGTGTTAGCAGCTTCCAGGCTGGTTTGCAGGCCATCGTGGAACGGCGGGTTGGAGATGATCATGTCGAAACGACCGGTGACGTCAGAGAACACGTTACTGGCAAACACTTCGCCTTCCAGATCGTTGGCGGCCAGCGTGGCTTTACTCGCTTCAATCGCCGCGGCATGCACATCACACAGCCACAAACGCACGCGCGGGGACACTTTCGCCATCACGGTTGCCAGCACGCCGCTGCCACAGCCGATATCCAATACTTTGCCACGGAAGTGCGGCGTTAAGGTGGAGAGCAGCAGATCGCTACCGATATCCAGGCCATCGCGGCTGAACACGCCCGGCAAGGTGTGAATGGTGAGATCTTCAAGCTGATAGGTGTTGCCATAGCCACTGGCATCAAAGGTTGGCTGCTTGTCGAGACGACCGTGATACAGGCCGCAACGACGCGCGCTATCGACTTTCTCTAGCGTCGCCCATGCTTCCAGCATGCCTTCGGCGCTGCGCACGCCGCTGCGGTTTTCACCCACCACGAAGATATCGCAGCCCACCGGCAGCAATGACAGCAGGTTTTGTAGCTGGAACTGCGCTTCGGGTTTGTTCTTCGACCAGTAATAAACCAGCGTATCGCAGCCTTCAACATCGGCAGCGGTTGCGACCATGCTGTAAACCGCACGTTCACCAAGGCGATGGCTTAGGTTCTGCCAGTGATGATATTGCTGGGTATGCACGCGGCTCGACGCGGTTTCTAGCTGGGCGGGCAGGTCATCCTGCAGGTCGCCAGCAAACAATACGTTGCGGGCGGTAAATTCATCACTGTGGCGCAGAATCACTTCGCTGGCCGGGGTAAAAGCAGACATGGAACACTCCTGTTAAATCAGTGGGGCGATTATATACACGTCATACTGCAAGTTACAGGTGCGTTGGCTGCTCTCGCTCACCCGAATCACTTATTTGAAGAAAGCTCATCAGGTGAACGCGTTTGCCGCCTTCCTGTAGCAAAAGTAGGCCCGATGAGGAGTAATGCCGCTCACTTAAGCAAAAAAGTGCCAGGTTATGCAGGTGCGCATGAATGCGCACCCTACGAAAACCCAGCGCTATAAACGTAGGGTCGCCATTTATGGCGTAATGCCGATCAGTTAAGCGCCAAGCCACTTTCGTTCGCCATCGGCTGGGGCAGTTTCAGCTATGCCGTGCGGCGACCGAGCAGAGGACGCCTGGCCGCGCCCTCTGCACTCCCGGGCCCTGCGCCAGCCCAGCCCGCCGCTGCGCGGTGCCTTCACTCATTCACGCTTCCTGACGGACCGGCGGCGATTAGCTCCTGCTCAGCGCCGCCTCTCGCCGCATCCCTGCGGCTCGCCCGGAATCCTTCACTCGCTCAGCGGGCTGGGATGTTGCCTCAACACCCACGCTGGAGCATCAATGCCTATTTCTTAATCACTATCGCTGTAACGGCTGTAGGGGCGCCATTCATGGCGACCAGGTAACCCCTCGCGGCGCCAATGCGCTGCTTAACTGACGAGCATTACACCATTTATGGCGACCGAATCATGCTTAACTGACGAGTATTAGCCCGATGAAGGGACTCGAATTATTTTGTGTAGAGTGCTTTGTTGGCGCATGTTCGATGGGTTTGCTAGCATAGCGTCGCATTCTGGCAGCATAACGGGTAATAGCATGAGCACAAGGCGCGACTGGCTTCTACAGCAAATGGGGATCACGCAGTATCAGCTGCGGCGTCCACGCGTGCTGCAAGGGGAAATTGCCGTCACGCTTTTGCCCGATACACGTTTGATTTTGGTGGCCGAGCAGGCGCCAACGCTACAAGAACCGCTGATTCGCGACGTGCTGCGCGCACTGAATATTCAACCCGCGCAGGTGATGGCGTTAACGCCAGAGCAACTGCAAATGCTACCGGAGCAGGTCGATTGCGCCGGTTGGCTGCTGGGCGTGGAGAGCGAACATCCCTTTAACGGCATTACCTTTAACACCGCCGTTTTCAATGAACTGATCAGCAGCGGCGCGGCCAAACGCGCGCTGTGGCAACAGATGTGTAACCATGACAGCCATCTCTTTAGTCACCCCTGAAGACCAGCCGCAGCTGCTGGCGATTGAGCGCCGCGCGCATGCCTTCCCGTGGAGCGAGCAAACCTTCACCAGCAATCAGGGCGAACGTTTTGTTAATTTCCGTATTGAAGTTGAAGGTAAGCTGGCCGGATTCGCCATCACCCAAGTGGTGCTGGATGAAGCTTCACTGTTCAACATTGCTATCGATCCTGATTTCCAGCGCCGAGGCCTGGCGCGCCAGCTGTTGCAGCACCTGATTGCTGAGCTGGAGCAGCGCGATGTGTTGACACTGTGGCTGGAAGTACGCGCCTCGAATACGCCAGCGATCGCCTTATACGAGCAGCTGGAGTTCCATCAGGTGAGCATTCGCCCCAACTATTATCCCACTGCCAGCGGACGAGAAGATGCCATCATTATGGCGCTAACCCTGTAAGGAGCACCATGCTAAACGATTGGGACTGCATCCTGTTCGATGCAGACGACACGCTTTTCCATTTTGATGCCTACGCCGGTTTGCAGCGCATGTTCGCGCAGTATGACGTGCAGTTCAGCGCGCAGGATTACAGCGATTATCAGGCGATCAACAAACCGCTGTGGGTCGATTACCAGAACGGCACCATTTCTGCCTTGCAGCTACAGACGCGCCGCTTCACCTTGTGGGGCGAAAAGCTCAGCGTGGCGCCGGAAGTATTGAACAGCGACTTCCTCAGCGCGATGGCCGAGATTTGCCTGCCGCTGGAAGGCGCCGCGCATCTATTGGCGACCCTGAAAGGCAAGGTGAAGATCGCCATCATCACCAACGGTTTCACCGCGTTGCAACAAGCGCGCCTGGAACGCACCGGCTTCCGCGATATATTTGATGCGCTGGTGATTTCGGAGCAGGTTGGCGTACCGAAACCTGACGTGGCGATTTTCGATCATACGCTGGCGTTGCTCGGCAACCCGGATCGCAGCCGCGTGCTGATGGTGGGAGATACGCCGGAATCGGATATTCTCGGCGGCATGAATGCCGGCCTGAAAACCTGCTGGATCGATCACGGCACGCGTCCATTGCCGGAACACATTACGCCGACCTGGCAGGTGAAAAATCTGGCCGAGCTGGAAGCGCTGCTGACTGAACATTAAAAGTATCTATTTACAGTCGTCATCGTGATGATGCAAAGAAGCCCGCTGTGCGGGCTTTTTTGTGCAAAAAATCTTTTCAAGTATCTATTCACGAATCTATTCATGCAGGGTTGAGAAGAGGTAAAACGGATAGATTATTAGCGCTCTTTCTCTGTCTCTGATGTTGCCGCCGCCTCTGCCTCTTCCTCTTTATCCTCTTTCACCGTCCTGCTCGCCGTCAGCAGGAACGGCGATTGCTGCCAGCGGGTGCGGCGGTCGCGCAATAGCGTGCGCGTCAGGATGATGCCAATCGCCAGCGCCAGTAACATCATCAGACGCAGAATATTGGTGGTGTTATCCACCTGGCGCGATTCCGTCACCAGCACGTGGGTATCCAGCGTGACGCGCAGAAAACCTTGCGGCCCCTCTTTACCTTCCAAAGGCTGCACGATTTGGTGATTGAAATAGCTACCCGCGCGTTTGCCATCCAGCGCCAAACGATCGCGCACATTAATGCCTTCGCCGCTGTGCGCCACCAAACTGCCATCGTCGGCATACACCGACGCATCCAGAATGCGGCTGTTGTCGGTCATTTGATTCAGGATGGCGGCAATCTGCGTGCGGTTATCGTCGCTGTTATCCATCAACGGTTTCAGGCTGAACGCCACCTGTTTGGTCAACGTGCGCGCCAGTTCTTCCACTTGCTCGGATCGCGCCATTTGATGGCCGAGGCTAAACCAGGATGCGCCTTGCATCAGCACCACTAACAGTGCCAGCGAGATAAGAACAATCACCGTGCGATGCAGGCGAAATTTCAGTGCGGTTTTGACCATCAGAAACCCGTGTGATGTAACAGCAGAAAGGCTGGCAATTATGTTGCCAGAACCCGCGCAGACAAGGTAGCCTCTTGCGTGGTTTTGTTGTCCCTACAGGAGCTGTAATGCCAAATCGTCTTACCTGGTGCGATCTGCCCGCCGATGTCTCACTTTGGCCGGGTTTACCCCTTTCCCTCAGCGGTGATGAAGTGATGCCGCTGGATTACCGTGCTGGTCGGACTGGCTGGTTGTTGTATGGGCGCGGACTCGATAAACAAAAGCTCACCGATTACCAGCATAAGCTGGGGGCGGCGATGGTGATCGTCAGCGCCTGGAATGTCGATGAGTATCAGGTGGTACGCTTAGCCGGCTCGCTGACGCCGCGCGCCAGCAAACTGGCGCATGACGCCGGTTTTGATGTCGCGCCGCTCGGCAAAATCCCGCATCTGAAAACCCCAGGTTTGCTGGTGATGGACATGGATTCCACGGCGATCCAGATTGAGTGCATTGATGAGATCGCCAAACTGGCGGGCTGTGGCGAGCAGGTGGCGGACGTCACCGAACGCGCGATGCGCGGCGAGCTGGATTTCAAAGCCAGCCTGCGCGAGCGCGTGGGCACCTTAGCGGGCGCCGATGCCAACATCCTGATGCAGGTGCGCGATGCGCTGCCGCTGATGCCAGGCTTAACCACGCTGGTGCAGAAACTGCAGGCGCTGGGTTGGCAGGTGGCGATTGCCTCCGGTGGCTTCACCTTCTACGCCGACTATTTGCGCCAGACGCTACATTTAGCGGCGGCGGTAGCCAACGAGCTGGAAATTCGCGACGGCAAGCTGACCGGCCAGGTGCTGGGGCAAATTGTCGATGCCCAATATAAAGCCGATACCCTGAAGGATCTGGCGCAACGCTTTGACATCGCCCCGGAACAAACCGTGGCGATTGGCGATGGCGCGAACGATCTGCCGATGATTAAAACCGCGGCGCTGGGTATCGCCTATCATGCTAAACCTAAAGTGAATGAGCAGACGGAGATCATCATCCGCCATGCTGACCTGATGGGCGTGTTCTGCATCCTGACCGGCAGCCTGATTCACGAAGAGCGTTAACTGAGGATTTGATTTGGCCAAAGCGGCAAAACGCGCCTTCGTTTGTAACGAATGCGGCGCTGATTATCCGCGCTGGCAGGGGCAATGCAGCGCCTGCCATGCGTGGAACACCATTACCGAGGTGCGCATTGCCGCCTCGCCTGCGGCGGCGCGTAACGAGCGCCTGAGCGGCTATGCCGGCGGCAACGCGGGCGTCAGTCGCGTGCAGAAGCTTTCTGAGATCAGTCTCGAAGCCTTGCCGCGTTTCTCCACCAGTTTCAAAGAGTTTGACCGCGTACTGGGCGGCGGCGTGGTGCCGGGCAGCGCCATTTTGATTGGTGGTAATCCGGGTGCCGGTAAATCGACGCTGCTGCTGCAGGTAATGTGCAAATTGGCAGAAGGGATGAAAACCCTGTACGTCACCGGCGAAGAATCGCTGCAGCAAGTCGCGATGCGCGCCCATCGTCTGGGATTACCTACCGAAAACCTGAATATGTTGTCGGAAACCAGCATCGAGCAGATCTGCCTGATCGCCGAGCAGGAGCAGCCGAAACTGATGGTGATCGACTCGATCCAGGTGATGCACATGGCGGAGATCCAGTCGTCGCCAGGCAGCGTGGCGCAGGTGCGTGAAACCGCCGCGTACCTGACGCGCTTCGCCAAAACGCGCGGCGTGGCGATCATTATGGTCGGTCACGTCACCAAAGACGGCTCGCTGGCCGGCCCGAAGGTGCTTGAGCACTGCATCGACTGTTCGGTGATGCTGGATGGCGATGCCGATTCCCGTTTCCGTACCCTGCGCAGCCATAAAAACCGCTTCGGCGCGGTAAATGAGCTGGGCGTGTTTGCGATGACCGAACAGGGCATGCGCGAAGTCAGCAATCCTTCCGCCATTTTCCTGTCACGCGGGGATGAGATCACCTCGGGCAGTTCGGTGATGGTGCTGTGGGAAGGCACGCGTCCGCTGCTGGTGGAGATTCAGGCGCTGGTTGATCACTCGATGATGGGCAATCCCCGTCGCGTGGCGGTGGGCCTGGAGCAGAATCGCCTGGCGATCTTACTTGCGGTGCTGCATCGTCATGGCGGTTTGCAGATGGCGGATCAGGATGTGTTCGTCAACGTGGTGGGCGGCGTAAAAGTCACTGAAACCAGCGTCGATTTAGCGCTGCTGATGGCGATGGTGTCGAGCTTCCGCGATCGTCCGCTGCCGCAGGATCTGGTGATCTTCGGCGAAGTGGGGCTCGCGGGTGAAATTCGCCCGGTACCGAGCGGCCAGGAGCGTATTTCCGAAGCGGCCAAGCACGGCTTTAAGCGCGCCATCGTGCCGGCCGGTAATGCACCGAAGAAACCGGTTGAAGGCATGAAGGTGTACAGCGCGAAGAAGCTGGCGGATGCGTTAGCGATTCTGGATGAGTTGTAAGTTTTACCGGTCGGCATTCATGCCGACCCTACGTTCGTAGGGTGCGCATTTATGCGCACCGCCTTAAAGGCCGCACCGCCCTTTATTCCACGCAGGAGGCACTAAATGTCATCGTTTGACTACCTGAAAACAGCCATTCGCCAGCAAGGCCACACGCTGCAGCAGGTTGCCGACGCCAGCGGAATGACCAAAGGCTACTTAAGCCAGCTGCTCAACGCCAAAATCAAAAGCCCAAGCGCGCAGAAGCTGGAAGCGTTACACCGTTTTCTTGGCCTGGAATTTCCGCGCCGCGATAAAACCGTGGGCGTGGTGTTCGGGAAATTTTATCCGCTGCATACCGGCCACATCTATTTGATCCAGCGCGCCTGCAGCCAGGTGGATGAACTGCACATCATCATGGGCCATGACGATCCGCGCGATCGCGAACTGTTTGAAAACAGCGCCATGTCGCAACAGCCGACCATTAGCGATCGTCTGCGCTGGCTGCTGCAAACTTTCAAATACCAGAAAAATATCCGCATCCACTCATTCGACGAAGAGGGCATCGAACCTTATCCGCACGGTTGGGATGTGTGGAGCGGCGGGGTGAAAACTTTTCTGGCCGAGCAGGGCATCGAGCCGAACTGTGTGTACACCAGTGAAGAACCCGACGCCGCGATGTATGAACAGCACCTTGGCATTCCGGCGGTGGTGGTTGATCCTAATCGATCCTTTATGAACATCAGCGGCGGCCAGATTCGTCAGGATCCGTTCCGCTATTGGGAATACATTCCCACCGAAGTGAAGCCGTTCTTTGTGCGCACCGTCGCGGTGTTGGGCGGCGAATCGAGCGGTAAATCGACGCTGGTGAACAAGCTGGCAAACATCTTCAATACCACCAGCGCGTGGGAATATGGCCGCGATTATGTCTTCTCGCACCTTGGCGGGGATGAGATGGCGCTGCAATATTCCGACTACGACAAAATCGCGCTCGGCCAGGCGCAGTACATCGATTTCGCAGTGAAATACGCCAGCAAAGTGGCTTTTATCGATACCGACTTCATCACCACGCAGGCGTTTTGCCTCAAGTACGAAGGGCGTGAACATCCGTTTGTACAGGCGCTGATTGATGAGTACCGTTTTGATTTAGTGATTTTGCTGGAGAATAACGTGCCGTGGGTGGCGGATGGCTTGCGCAGCCTTGGCAGCTCAATGGATCGCCGCGAGTTCCAGACCATGCTGATCACCATGCTGCGCGAAAACAATATCGAGTTTGTTCACGTTAAAGAAGATGACTACGACGCGCGGTTCCTGCGCTGTGTGGAGTTGGTTAAGCAGATGCTGGGCAGTTAATGCAGCGATAAAAAAGGCGCCAATCGGCGCCTTTTTCTCTATATATCAATTACTTCGTCATACGCTTGTACTTGATACGCTTCGGCTCCAGCGCGTCGGCGCCGAGGGTGCGTTTCTTGTACTCTTCGTACTCGGTAAAGTTACCTTCGAAGAACTCCACCTTGCCTTCATCCTGATAATCGATGATATGGGTGGCGATACGGTCGAGGAACCAACGGTCATGCGAGATCACCATGGCACAGCCTGGGAATTCCAGCAGGGCGTTTTCCAGCGCGCGCAGGGTTTCGATGTCGAGATCGTTGGTCGGTTCATCGAGCAGCAACAGGTTGCCGCCGACTTGCAGCAGCTTGGCGAGGTGCAGACGACCGCGTTCACCACCTGACAGCTCACCCACGCGTTTGCCCTGATCGGTGCCCTTGAAGTTAAAGCGACCGACGTAAGCACGGCTTGGCATCTCGGTGTTGCCGACACGCATAATGTCCTGGCCGCCTGAAACTTCTTCAAACACGGTTTTGGCATTGTCCATCGCGTCACGGAACTGATCCACCGACGCCAGCTTGACGGTTTCGCCCAGCTCGATGGTGCCGGAATCCGGCTGCTCCTGGCCTGACATCATGCGGAACAGCGTTGATTTACCCGCGCCGTTCGGACCGATGATGCCGACAATCGCGCCTTTCGGTACGGAGAAAGTCAGATCGTCAATCAGCACACGATCGCCATACGATTTCTTCAGGTTGGTCACTTCCAGTACTTTGTCGCCAAGGCGCGCACCAGGTGGAATGAAGAGTTCGTTGGTTTCGTTACGCTTCTGGTAATCGGTGTTGTTCAGCTCTTCAAAGCGTGCCAGACGGGCTTTGCCCTTCGACTGACGGCCTTTCGCGCCCTGACGCACCCACTCCAGCTCTTTCTCAATCGATTTGCGACGTGCGGCTTCGGAAGAGGCTTCCTGCGCCAGACGCTGATCTTTCTGCTCCAGCCAGGAAGAGTAGTTACCTTCCCACGGAATACCTTCGCCGCGGTCCAGCTCCAGAATCCAGCCGGCTACGTTATCAAGGAAGTAACGGTCGTGCGTAATCGCCACCACGGTGCCTTCGAAGTCATGCAGGAAGCGTTCCAGCCACGCCACGGATTCGGCATCCAGGTGGTTCGTTGGTTCGTCGAGCAGCAGCATGTCCGGCTTTTCCAGCAGCAGACGGCACAGCGCGACGCGGCGGCGTTCACCACCGGACAAGGTGGCGATTTTGGCGTCCCAGTCTGGCAGACGCATCGCATCGGCCGCACGGTTTAGCTGCGTATCGAGGTTGTGACCATCGTGCGCCTGGATCACTTCTTCCAGACGACCCTGTTCGGCGGCCAGCTTGTCGAAATCGGCATCCGGATCGGCGTACAGCGCATACACCTCGTCGAGACGTTTCAGCGCGCCAACCACTTCGGAAACCGCTTCTTCCACGGATTCACGTACGGTGTGCTCCGGGTTCAGCTGCGGTTCCTGCGGCAGGTAACCGACATTGATGCCTGGCTGTGGGCGAGCTTCCCCTTCGATATCGGTATCGATACCGGCCATGATGCGCAGCAGCGTCGATTTACCCGAGCCGTTCAGGCCGAGGACACCGATTTTTGCTCCAGGGAAGAAGCTAAGAGAAATATTCTTCAGGATGTGACGCTTCGGCGGAACGACCTTGCCGACGCGATGCATGCTATAGACGAATTGAGCCACGTTGTATTGAGCCTTTTGGTCTGTGAGTGGTGGACAACTGATGCAGAAGTTTAGCCGTTTTCCCCCTTTATTCATACCCGTCATACTTTGAGCTGCAGGTGCGCAAGAATGCGCACCCTACAAAAGGCGGGCGCATCATTCGTAGGGTCGCCATTCATGGCGACCAACATGTGATTAATCTAGAAATATTAAAACGTTATGGCAGGCGCAGCGGGATATTGTGTTGCGCCAGCCAGTGTTTCAGCGCCGCTTCCGGCGCGCTATCGCTCACCAGCAAGTCAAAACTGCGCAGTTCGCCAATACGCGCCGGCAGCACTTTGCCAAATTTGCTGCTGTCGGCCACCAGCACGCGCTGACGCGCCCGCAGCATCGCGTGGTGCTTCATCGCCAGTTCGTTGATGTTGTAGCAGGTCGCCCCTTGTTCCTGATCGATGCCTGCTGCCGAAATAAAGGCCAGCGTCGGGCAGAGATCATCGAGGATCGAATGGGCACCAATCGGTGTGAACAGCGCGTTGTCGGCATGGAATTCGCCGCCGCTGAGGATCACGTTGCAGGCCGGTTTCTCTTTCAGCGCCAGGAAGGTGTTCATGGCGCAGCAGATCGCCGTGAACGGCAAGCCGTCAGGGATCGCATCAACGATGTAGGGCAGCGTGGTGCCGCAATCAAAAAACACCGTGTCATTTTCACCGATCAGATCCGCCGCCGCCTGCGCCAGGCGCTGTTTGCGTGCCGCGTTCTGTCCGTGCTGGTCGGAGATGAAATAGTGCCCGGCGTGGCTTTTCGGATCGCTGACGATATAGCCGCCGAGCAGCACCACCGTTGAAGCCGGTTCAGTGAGATCGCGGCGGATGGTCATCTCCGACACGCCCAGCAGCTGCGCCGCGTCTTTCAGGTGCAGTTTATCGGTGCGTTTCAGCGCCTGAGCCAACTTGTGAATACGTTCGTCGCGCCGGGTTTCCATGATCATCTCTGCGTAATTAATCCTGAGGTCGAAGTTGCCTGGTCAAAAATCACGATAAATCTCACATATTTTAATGATTTGCGACGTATCCAGCAGGCCAGTTTTCAATCTTACCTGTAATGAGATCGGCCCGCAAACGTCACGCATTGCCGAAATCCCCGCGCTTCGCGCATCACCCGCTTAAGCTCTCAATGTTGTTGCATTGTTAGAATAATAACATTCATTTTTCTAAATGAATGGCTGTTTATCTGCTTTTTTTCACAGTTGTGAGGTGTGAAATTTATCACATAATTAACTTTATTAACCTGATATTGTGATTTTAATAACATTATAACCTTAAGAATTTACCGGGAGAAAACAATGGATATTGCGGTTATTGGGTCAAATATGGTGGACCTCATTACCTATACCAATCAGCTACCTAAAGCGGGCGAAACGCTGGAAGCACCCGATTTTGCCATTGGCTGTGGCGGTAAAGGTGCGAATCAGGCCGTTGCGGCGGCGAAGATGGGCGGCAGTGTGATGATGGTCAGCAAAGTGGGCGACGATCTGTTTGCGCCTAACACCGTGGCCAATCTGCAACAGCAGGGCGTTGATACCCGCTTTGTCACTACCGCGTCCGGCACCTCCAGCGGCGTGGCGCCGATCTTCGTTGACGATCAATCGCAGAACCGCATTCTGATTATCAAGGGCGCCAACCAGCAGCTGAAACCGGCGGATATCGATGCCGCCGCCGAGGCGCTGAAGACATGTAAGTTGATCATCCTGCAGCTGGAGATCCCGCTGGAAACCGTCTATTACGCCATTGATTTTGCCCGTCAGCATGACATCAAAGTGATCCTCAATCCGGCACCGGCGGTGGCGGATCTCAATATCGAATATGCCTGCAAATGCGACTTTTTCATGCCGAATGAAACCGAACTGGAGATTCTCACCGGCATGCCCGTCACCACCGATGAAGAGGTCAAACTGGCGGGACAATCGCTGCTTAAGCGCGGGCTGAAAAACCTGATCATCACGCTGGGCGGACGCGGTTCGCTGTGGATGTCTGGCGACACGGTGCATCAGGTTGCACCGACAGCAGTAAAAGCGGTGGACACCAGCGGTGCGGGCGATGCCTTTATCGGCTGCTTCGCTCACGAACTGGTGAAAAGCGGCGATATCCCGGCCGCGATGGCGCAAGCCTCTGCCTATGCCGCCTGCAGCGTGACCGGTCGCGGCACGCAGCGCTCCTATCCCGACGCGGAAACCTTCCAGCGTTTTCTCAACGTTCACTGAGGTCGAGTTATGCAACCGAACATTGTTCAGCAACCTGATGGCTATTTGAATAAAACGCCGCTGTTTCAGTTCATTTTGCTCTCGTGCCTGTTCCCGTTGTGGGGCTGTGCGGCGAGTCTCAACGATATCCTGATCACCCAGTTTAAAAGCGTGTTCGCGTTGAGCGATTTCGCCAGTGCGCTGGTGCAAAGCGCGTTCTACGGCGGCTACTTCCTGATCGCTATTCCGGCTTCGCTGGTGATCCGCAAGGCCAGTTATAAACTGGCGATTTTGCTGGGGCTGGCGCTGTATATTGTGGGCTGTGTGCTGTTCTATCCCGCTTCGCACATGGCAACTTACACCATGTTCCTGGCAGCAATTTTCGCTATTGCCATTGGGTTAAGTTTTCTGGAAACCGCTGCTAATACCTATAGCTCGATGATTGGTCATCGCGATCATGCCACGCTGCGCCTGAATATCAGCCAGACGTTCTATCCGGTGGGCGCGTTGATGGGCATCGTGCTGGGCAAATATCTGGTGTTCCAGGAGGGCGACAGTCTGGAAAGCCAGCTGGCGGGCATGAATGCTGAACAGGCGCATGCGTTCCGCCTTACCATGCTGGAGCACACGCTGGAGCCGTACAAATATCTGGTCATGGTGCTGGTGGTGGTGATGCTGCTGTTCCTGTTCACCCGCTATCCGCGCTGCAAACCGGAAAGCAGTGAAAAATCCCTGCCGTCGCTCGGCGAGACCTTCCGCTATCTGGCTGCCAATCGTCACTTTAAACGCGGCATTGTGGCGCAGTTCCTGTATGTCGGCATGCAGGTGGCGGTGTGGTCATTCACCATTCGTCTGGCGCTGACGCTGGGTGCTAGCAATGAACGTCACGCGTCTAACTTTATGATTTATAGCTTCATCGGCTTCTTTATCGGTAAATTTATCGCCAACTTCCTGATGACGCGCTTCCGAGCCGAAAAAGTGCTGATCGCCTACTCGCTATTGGGTGTTCTTGCATTGGCGTATGTGATGTTGGTGCCGAACTTCACTGCGGTCTATGCGGCGATCTTTGTCAGCGCGCTATTTGGTCCATGCTGGGCGACGATCTATGCCGGTACGCTCGCCACCGTCGATAACAAATACACCGAAGTGGCGGGGGCGTTTATCGTGATGTCGATTGTCGGCGCTGCCTTTATTCCAGCGATTCAGGGCTTCGTCTCCGATCATGTGGGATCGATGCAGCTGGCGTTTGGCGTGTCGCTGCTGTGCTTTGCCTGGGTGGGTTATTTCTTCTGGGGCGAGCTGCGCCATAAAAAGCAGGCTGAAGCGGCCGGTCGTTTAGTCGAGGAGATGCCATGAAAACCCGTTTACCGTTACGTCGTGAACAGTTCCATGACACGCCGAGCACGCTACTGCGCAATGAGACGTTCCACGTCGTGCTGTTTCGCTACCCAGCGGGCGTGGAAGCGGTGCGCATCAGCAACCCACGCGGCACGTTGATCGTATTGCCGTTTTACGGCCAGATGGTGTGGGACGCCCACTTTGACGGCCATTCGCTGGCCATGGGTCACAGCTTTAAGCAGCCGCTGCCCGGCAGTTCGATCATTGATACCTACGGTTGTTTTGCTTTCCATTCTGGCCTGCTGGCCAACGGCTGCCCAGCGGCAGACGACGATCATCCGCTGCACGGCGAAATGGCCTGCGCGCGCATGGACAGCGCGTGGATTGTGCTGGAAAACGATCGCCTGTCGCTGGAGGGTGAAACCGAGTATGTGAAGGGCTTCGGCCATCATTATCTTGCCGCACCTGCGGTACGCATTGAGGCCAATGCTGCCCGCTTACATATCGAGATGAACGTCACCAATCTGGCCGGTGCGCCAATGCCGCTGCAGTACATGTGCCATCTCAATAGCGCGTGGATTGAGCAGGGCCGGTTTCAGCAATCGATCCCGACGGATGCGTTTCAACTGCGCACCTCGATCCCGGCGCACGTCAAGCCGACGCCACAGTGGCGCGCTTACACCGATAAACTGGCCGCCGATCCGCAGGCATTTCAGCAGTTGGATCAGCCCGAGATGTGCGATCCGGAGATCGTGTTTTTCGCTGATGATCTTCAGCAGTATGGCGATGAGATGCAGTTTGAGTTGCACGCGCCGCAGGGCTTTGCCCTGATGACGCGCTTCTCCAGCCAGCAATTCCCGCACGCTACGCGCTGGATGCTGCATAACCGCGATCAGCAGGTCGCCGCCTACGTGCTGCCGGCCACTTGCCGCCCGGAAGGATTCAAAGCAGCACAGCGCGCCGGCACCTTGATGGAACTGGCCCCCGGCGAACAGCGCCACTTCAGCGTTGAGACCGGAATTTTATAGGTATAGCTGCCAACATTTGCACTGAACGTAGCGGCGCAATTTATTGCGCGCATTTGACCTGTATATTGCGCAATAAATTGCGCCGCTACGGTATGTGCGATGTTTTTTCCAGTCCTTAACTGATCGGTATTAGTCTTTTGGTCGTCATTTTAGGAAAAATAGTATTACTGATGTTGGCATTTTAAACGTCTTAATTAACTATTTTATTTCATCGTTCAAGCCATCTCTTCTTTCCTGATTTTAATACGCGAATGATATAGATCAAATAATGTAATAACCGGCTATGCATTATGGATATCTAATTTTATGACGCACCCAGGAAGGGTGTATGGCATTTGTTCCGCTAGGACCTGGCACATCTAAACCGCGCTGGGGAAAGTGGTATCATTTTCCTCCCTATGGCGATGACCCAACAGACCAACGCAATATACGCGAAGGAATCGAGTATGCTAAACAGCACGGTTATTAAAAGGTTTCACTTTATACTGACTCTTCTTTTGCTCGTTATTATTATTTTTTTAGTCATAGGAAATGAAAATCCACACAGTAATGATGTGTTGAAACGAAGTCAAAAAATCAATCAATCTTTATGGCTTTATATGACAGAATATAATGCTGGGGGAGCCACCGTTCCTGTTGTTTATCGCTACTATTTAACAAGTGAGATTACAGGTGATGATCAGCAGATTCTAAAGAAACTTAAAACACTTGAACCTCTCATTGAAGGCGTTGGATCTATCCATTCAATTAATATCGCATCTGATGGTAATGTCACTTTCGGATGGAGTGGGAAAATCGTTGCAGTAAGCAATAAAGTGGGCAAGGCGGATTTTGAATTTGAACAGTAATTAAAATGTTGTACTGATTTAAACGCGTTTGATCCCCACCCCTTCAAATCGCTAAATTTAATAAAGCACTGCAATGTTTAGAAGCGGCCGTTAGGCCGCCCATTTGTATTCATCAACGCAATCAAATCGCCACCAATCCCCGCACGCCGTCGGCTTCCATGCTGGATCCGGCACCGCGCTGCACGATCTCGCCGCGTGACATCACCAGATAGCTGTCGGCCAGTTCGGCGGCGAAATCATAAAACTGCTCCACCAGCAAGATCGCCATATCGCCGCGCTGCGCCAGCTGGCGGATCACCGCGCCGATCTCCTTGATCACCGAGGGCTGGATCCCTTCGGTGGGTTCATCGAGGATCAACAACGTTGGTTTGCAGGCGAGGGCGCGGCCAATCGCCAGCTGCTGCTGCTGGCCGCCTGACAGATCGCCGCCGCGTCGCGCTTTCATCTCACGCAGCACCGGGAACAGCTGGTAGATCTCCTCCGGCACCGCTTTGGCCTGGGTGCCAGAAAAACGCGCCAGCCCCATCAGCAGATTCTCTTCTACCGTCAAACGCGGGAAGATTTCGCGCCCCTGCGGCACATAAGCGATGCCCGCCTGCACGCGCTGGTGCGGTTTGCGGCTGTTAATCACTTTATCCTGCCAGCGAATTTCGCCGGACTTAGCCGGAATCAGCCCCATCAGGCATTTCAGCAGCGTGGTTTTGCCCACGCCGTTGCGTCCCAGCAGGCAGGTGATTTCACCCGCTTTGGCCTCAAACGACAGGCCGCGCAAAATGTGGCTGCCGCCGTAATATTGATTCAGTTCCGCCACTTGCAGCATGTTAGCGCCCCAGATAAACGTCGATAACCCGATCGTCCGCTTGCACTTCGCGTAACGATCCCTCGGCCAGCACCTGGCCCTGATGCAGCACGGTCACGTGATCGGCAATGGTTTCGACAAAGCCCATGTCGTGCTCAACCACCATCAGTGAATGCTTCCCGGCGAGACTGCGAAACAGCTCGGCGGTGTATTCGGTTTCGGCATCGGTCATGCCCGCCGCCGGTTCATCCAGCAGCAGCAGATGCGGGTCCTGCACCAGCAGCATACCGATTTCCAGAAACTGCTTCTGACCGTGCGACAGCAAACCGGCTTTGCGCTGACGCTCGCCGCCCAGCCGCAACAGTTTCAGTACCTCATCAATGCGATCCTGCTGCTCGCCGTTCAGCCGTGCGCGCAGGCTGGCCCACACCGATTTGTCATTTTTCAGCGCAATTTCCAGATTCTCAAACACCGTGAGCGCTTCAAATACCGTAGGTTTCTGGAATTTGCGGCCAATGCCGGCGCGCGCGATCTCCACGGGCGACATTTTAGTGAGATCGGTATCCTGGTCGTAGATCACCTGACCGTTGTCCGGTCGGGTTTTACCGGTGATCACATCCATCAGCGTGGTTTTGCCCGCGCCGTTGGGGCCGATCACGCAGCGCAGTTCTCCGACGCCGATCTTCAGTGAAAGATCGGTTAGCGCGCGGAAGCCATCGAACGACACGTTGATCTTCTCCAGCTGCAATACCGGATCGCTTTGTTGGCGATGGCGATCTGAAGGATGAGGTTGGGTAAACAGGTGTTCAGTCATCACGCCTCCGGCGCAGCAGGCCAATCACGCCACGCGGCAGGAACAGCGTGACCAGGATAAACATCAGGCCGAGGAAGAACAGCCAGTATTCCGGGAAGGCGACGGTAAACCAGCTCTTGGCACCGTTGACGATGGCGGCACCGAGCAGCGGACCAATCAGCGTGCCGCGTCCGCCCAGCGCCACCCAAATCGCCGCTTCAATCGAGTTGGTCGGCGACATTTCACTCGGGTTGATAATGCCGACCTGCGGTACATAGAGCGCACCCGCCAGTCCGCACAGCACCGCCGAGAGCGTCCAGACAAACAGCTTGAAGCCTTTGGGATCGTAACCGACGAACATCAGGCGATTTTCCGCATCGCGCACTGCCGTCAGCACCCGGCCAAACTTGCTGCGTGCCAGCGCGAAGCCAATGCCGAGGCTTACCAGCAGCAGCAGCACCGTCGCGACAAACAGCCCGATGCGCGTGCCGGTGGCGGTGACATTAAAGCCGAGTAGCGTGGTGAAGCCGGTAAAACCGTTGTTGCCGCCGAAGCCGGTTTCATTGCGGAAAAACAGCAGCATACCGGCGTAGGTCAGCGCCTGCGTCATGATTGAGAAGTAGACGCCTTTGATTTTCGAGCGGAAGGCGAAGAAGCCAAACACCAAGGCCAGCACACCCGGCACCAGCATGATCAGGCACAGCGCCCAGGCAAAATGCTGCGTGCCGGCCCAGAACCACGGCAGTTCGCTCCACGAAAGGAAGGACATAAACGCCGGCAAGCCGTCGCCAGATGCCTGACGCATCAGATACATGCCCATGGCATAGCCGCCGAGCGCGAAGAACAAACCGTGACCGAGCGACAGCAAACCGGCGTAACCCCACACCAGATCGAGCGCCACCGCGACCACGGCATAACAGAGAATTTTGCCAACCAGCGTCAGCGTGTAGGTGGAGATCGCCAGCGGATGCGTGGCGGGCAGCAGGGCGCAGAACGGCAGCGCCAGCAGCAGCACGGTGATCACCACGCCAAGGCTGAGGGTCAGGCGCGGCGCTTTGCGCGCCATGGTTAACGTCATTGGCTGGCTCATCAGTCAATCACCCTCCCTTTGAAGGCAAACAGGCCCTGCGGACGTTTCTGGATAAACAGCACGATCAGCACGAGGATGAGGATTTTACCCAGCACCGCGCCAATCTGCGGTTCCAGCACTTTGTTGAGAATGCCGAGACCAAATGCGGCCACCACGGTGCCCGCCAGTTGGCCGACGCCGCCCAATACCACCACGAGGAAGGAGTCGATGATGTAGCCCTGGCCGAGTTCCGGCCCAACGTTGCCGAGCTGTGATAACGCCACGCCGCCGAGTCCGGCGATGCCCGAACCAAGGCCAAACGCCAGCATATCGATGCGTCCGGTAGGTACGCCGCAGCAGTCAGCCATCGCACGGTTTTGCGTGACCGCGCGTACGCTGAGGCCGAGGCGGGTTTTATTCAGCAGCAGCCAGGTCAGCCCCAGCACGGCAAACACGAACAGAATCACCGCAATGCGGTTGTACGGCAGCACCAGATTTGGCAGCAGCTGCAGCCCGCCGGAGAGCCAGCTTGGGTTAGCCACTTCCAGGTTCTGCGCGCCAAATAGCATGCGTACCAGCTGAATCAGCATCAGGCTGATGCCCCATGTCGCGAGCAGGGTTTCCAGTGGACGACCGTACAGATGGCGGATGATGGTGCGCTCCAGCAACATGCCCATGCAGGCGGTGACCAGAAACGCTACCGGTAGCGCCAGCAGCGGATACCAGGCCAGCCACTGCGGCGCAAACTGTTGAAACAGACTTTGTACAAACCAGGTGGCGTAAGCGCCGAGCATCAGCATTTCGCCGTGCGCCATATTGATCACGCCCAGCAGCCCGTAGGTGATCGCCAAACCGAGTGCCGCCAGCAGCAAAATCGATCCCAGCGACAAACCGGTAAACGCCTGGCCGAGCAGATCGCCCCACATCAGGCGCTGTTTAATCTGTTTTAGGCTGGCGGTGGCGGCGTCACGTACGTTGGCATCGGGTTCATTACTCGCCTGGGTTAAGCGGTTGAGGCTGGCCTGCATATTGGGATCGCTGGATTCACCGAGCAGTTTGACGGCTTTAAGGCGCAGCGCCGCATCCGGGCTGGCGAGTTGCAGGTTGGCTGCTGCCATCAGCAGCACCGCGTGTACCTGCGTGTCTTTCTCGCTGGCGAGGCGCTGCTCAATCAATGGCAGCAGGTCGGCGACGCCGTCGTTTTGCAGCTGTTGCGCCGCGCGTAAGCGGATCGCCGGATCCTCACTCACCAGCTGGTGGGCGGCGAGGGCGCTGGCGATCAATACGCGCAGCCGGTTATTCATAAACAGCTTTTTAGTCGCGCCGCTGGGCTGTTGCGCGCTGTCGAGCGGCTGCAATGTCTCGCCCTGTTTGCTGAACGGCTGTTGTTTTTGGTCGATGACCACAGTTTCATTGCGCAACGCGGCGAGCAGCGGCAAGCGGCTGGCCTGCGGTGCGGCGGCCCACTGTTGCAGCAGCGTGGCTTGTTGGGTGCGGCTGGCGGCTGCGAAGTCTGCGCCAGCGCCCGCCTGGGCGAGCCAGGGCAGCAGTAACAGCAGACAGCAGAGATAACGGCGAATTGTCATGGTTCTGGCCCTGATGGAGATTGAGGTCGCCATTAATGGCGACCCTACTGCACGGTTAATGTAGGGGGCGCCATTTATGGCGACCGCTATCGCTTACTGCGTTGATTTCACCGGATGATCGGGCTTCTTGTCGTTACCCGCGATGTACGGGCTCCACGGCTGGGCGCGCACCGGTTGCTCGGTTTGCCACACCACGTTGAACTGGCCGTTCTCTTCCACTTCACCAATCATTACTGGCTTGTGCAGGTGATGGTTGGTTTTATCCATGGTCAGGGTAAAACCGTCCGGCGCTTTGAAGGTCTGGCCCGCCATTGCGGCGCGCACTTTGTCTACATCGGTGGTGCCGGCTTTCTCAACCGCCTGCGCCCACATATGCAGGCCCACGTAGGTGGCTTCCATCGGATCGTTAGTCACCACGGTATTGGCGTTCGGCAGATTGTGTGCCTTGGCATAGGCGCGGTAATCCTTCACAAACTGCGCGTTAGTGGGGTTATCCACCGACTCGAAGTAGTTCCACGCCGCTAACTGGCCGACCAGCGGTTTAGTGTCGATGCCGCGCAACTCTTCCTCGCCGACAGAGAAGGCGATGACCGGAATATCGGTGGCTTTAATGCCCTGGTTCGCCAGCTCTTTGTAGAACGGTACGTTGGAGTCGCCGTTGATGGTGGAGATCACCGCGGTTTTACCCCCGGCAGAGAACTTCTTAATGTTGGAGACAATGGTCTGGTAATCGCTGTAGCCAAACGGCGTATAGACCTCTTCGATGTCTTTATCCTGCACGCCTTTAGTGTGCAGGAAGGCGCGCAGGATCTTGTTGGTGGTACGCGGATAGACGTAGTCGGTGCCCAGCAGGAAGAAGCGTTTAGCGCTGCCGCCATCTTCACTCATCAGGTATTCCACTGCCGGAATCGCCTGTTGGTTCGGCGCGGCACCGGTATAAAACACGTTCGGCGACATCTCTTCGCCTTCGTACTGCACCGGATAGAACAGTAGGCCGTTCAGCTCCTCAAACACCGGCAGCACCGATTTGCGCGATACCGAGGTCCAGCAACCGAACACCGCTGCCACTTTATCCTGCGTCAGCAGCTGACGCGCTTTTTCGGCAAACAGCGGCCAGTTAGACGCGGGATCCACCACCACCGGTTCCAGTTTTTTGCCGAGCACGCCGCCTTTGGCGTTGATCTCATCGATGGTCATCAGCGCCACGTCCTTCAGCGGCGTTTCGGAGATCGCCATGGTGCCGGAAAGCGAGGACATAATGCCCACCTTGATGGTGTCAGCAGCCTGTGCCGCGAAGGCAAAGCCCATGCTGGCGACAGAGGCAGAGAGCGCAAAAGCCTTGAGCAACGAACGTCTTTTCATCAGTAAACCCCTAACTGTGTTTATGTTGTTATTCAATGGGTTGAAGTCGAGCCTGCTGTAACATATGCAATGTGATCTTTCTGACCTCAGCCTTACTGACGGCGATGTGGTCGGTTAAAATGCGCTGCGCCTCCTCGGTCTGTTGCTGGAAAATCGCCCGTAAAATCTGGGCGTGTTCGCGGTATGTCGCCTCCATTCGGTCGTCACGGGTGAAATCGAGACGACGAATGATGCGAATCTTTTCGGTCAATTCGGCGTGAATGCGCGCCATCTCCTGATTGCCCGCAGCGGCCACCAGCGCCATGTGAAAGGCTTCATCCTGCGCGGAGACCGCTTTGCCATCGGCCAGCGGCGGCGCATCAATCCAGAAGCTTTTCAGCGCGGTAAGCATGTCGATGCATTGTGGTGCGGGCAGCGCGCACAGGCGGCGCACCGCTTCGCACTCCAGCACGGTGCGGAAGTCGTACAGCTCTTCGAAATATTCGAAGTCGAACGGCTTCACCTGCCAGCCGCTGCGGAACCACACTTCGACGTAGCCCTCGCGCTCCAGCCAGAACAGCGCCTGACGTACCGGTGTGCGGCTGACGTCCAGCCGATCGGCAATTTCGTTTTCGCTGAAGCGGTCGCCCGGCATCAGGCGGAACTCGAAAATGTCCTGCTTCAGCGCCTGATAAACCTTTTCGGCCAGCGCTTCAGGACGGCCTTTGCTACGCGGGCTCGTGTTCATACCAACTCCTTATTCCAGCCACAGCAGGGCATCGCCCGGACTCACCGGACGTCCCGCCTGGCAGGCAATGCGTTTCACTTTGCCGGCCTGTGGCGCGACAATCGCCAGTTCCATCTTCATCGCTTCCACGATGATCAGCGTTTGACCGGCTTCCACCACGTCGCCCGGCTGTACCAGCACTTTCCAGATGTTGCCGTTCATATCGGCGCACACCGCCAGCGCATCGTCGTCGGCTTCCGCCACCTCCAGCGTCTCTTCACTGGTGAGTGGCGCGTTCTGCTCTTCCTGCGCCCACAGCGTCACTTCCTGTTCGAAGGCGGTGGACTGGCGCTGACGGAAATCGCTGATCGACGCGGCATTTTCCGCCAGGAACTGGTGATGAGCGGCGAAGTCGAATACCGTTTCTTCGATGCGCACCGTAGCGCGGCCTTCGCGGAAGTCATCGCGCAGCTGCGTCAGTTCATCTTCCGTTACCGGGTAGAAGCGCACCTGATCGAAGAAGTGCAGCAGCCACGGCTCGTCGGCGGCGAACTGCGGGTTTTTGAGGAACTTGTTCCAGATCGGCAGGGTGCGGCCCACCAGCTGATAGCCGCCCGGGGAATCCATGCCGTAGATGCACATGTACATGCCGCCAATGCCGACGGTGCCTTCGGCGGTGAAGGTGCGCGCCGGGCTGTATTTGGAACTGAGCAGGCGATGGCGCGGATCGATCGGCACCGCGCACGGCGCGCCGAGATAGACATCGCCGAGACCGAGAATCAGGTAGCTGGCGTCAAAGATCGTGTCGCGCACCGCTTCGCGGCTGGCTAAACCATTAATACGCTGAATAAAATCAACGTTGTTCGGCAGCCACGGCGCGCTGGCACGCACGGTTTCTTTGTAGCGTTCGACTGCGCCGAGCGTGGCGCTGTCTTCGAATGCCATCGGTAGCCAGACAATGCGTGACGGCACTTTCAGCTGGCTGACATCGCCCAATCCGCTTTCCAGCTCCAGCAGCAGCTGCATTAGCTGTTTCTGGCTGAGGATCAGGCTGTCGTAGCGCACCTGCAATGAGCGCACGCCAGGCGACAGCTCTTCCACGCCCGGCACCGCGCGTTCACGCAGCGCATTCATCAGCAGATGCACGCGCAGACGCAGCGCCAGATCCAGCACGTTGTCGCCGTACTCAATCAGCACATATTTGTCGCCCGCCTGACGATAGACCGCCGCGGGCGTGGTGGCCGTGGCCGGTAACGCCGCCAGCAGAGTCGCGGAACCGATAGCGCTGGCCGCTAAAGAGGGCACCGCAAAGGCGGGTGCGTGCGCGCTGCGCAGGGTGGCTACGCTGTGCGCCTGGGCTTTTTCCAGCGCCACCGCTTCGTCGGCGCTGATCGGGTGGAAGCGAATTTTATCACCTGGTTTCACCTGGCCCACTTTCCACAGCTCGGCTTTAGCGATGGTCACCGGACAGACGAAGCCGCCGAGGCTGGGGCCGTCGTGCGTCAGAATCACCGGGAAGTCGCCGGTGAAGTTCACCGCGCCGATGGCATATTCGCAGTCATGCACGTTAGAGGGGTGCAGGCCGGCTTCGCCGCCGTTGGCGCGCGTCCACGTCGGTTTCGGGCCAACCAGGCGCACGCCGAGGCGGTTGGAGTTGTAGTGCACCTGCCAGTCGCTGGCAAAGAACTCATCAATCGCCGCCTGAGTAAAGAAATCCGGTGCGCCGTGCGGTCCGTATAGCACGCCAATGCGCCATTCGCTGCCGTAGTGTGGCACCAGTGCATGATCGAGCGGCTGCGGTGCGCTGACCGGCGCGGGCGTGGTGCAGGCCGCCAGCTGCGGCTGGGAGATCGGCAGCATATCGGCAACGCGCAAGGTGCGTCCGGCGTGGCCGCCAAACTGGCCGAGCGAGAAAGTGGAGCGGCTGCCGAGATATTCCGGCACGTCGAAGCCGTTGCGCACCGCTAAATAGGTGCGGCAACCGTGTTGTGCGCGGCCTAATGTCAGGGTTTGTCCCGCTTTGACGCTGATAGGTTGCCAGTAGGCGATGCTGTCGCCATCGAGAGTGGCCGGGCAATCCGCACCGGTTAAGGCGATTACCGCCTCGCTGTGGAAGCGCAGCGTCGGGCCTTGCAGGGTAAATTCGAGGCCCGCAGCGCTATCGTGGTTGCCGACAATGCGGTTCGCCAGGCGGAAGGCGAAATCGTCCATCGGGCCGGACGGCGGCACGCCGATATCCCAGTAGCCGAGGCGGCCCGGGAAATCCTGAATGCTGCTGAAGGTGCCGGGTTGCAGCACTTCAATCACGCTGGCGGAGGGGGTGAAGCTGTCGAGGAAGCGCGTCCACACCTTGCCGCTGCGGAACGCCTCGGTGGCGACGATCTGGCGCAGATAGTCGAGGTTGCTGGCGATGCCGTGCAGTTGCGTGGCGTCGAGCGCCTGCTGCATCTTCGCCAGCGCCGCTTCGCGCGTTTCAGCATGCACGATCAGTTTGGCGACCATCGGATCGTAAAACGCCGAGACTTCGGTGCCGGTGTCGATCCAACCATCAACGCGCACATCGTCCGGGAAGCCAACGTGGGTCAGCACGCCGGGGCTGGGCTGGAAGTTTTTCAGCGGATCTTCCGCGTAAATGCGCACTTCGATTGACGCGCCCTGTGGGGCTTGCTGCAGTTGCGCCCAGTCGATGGCATCGCCCGCGGCGACTTTCAGCATGCACTCCACCAGATCGAGGCCGGTGACGCATTCGGTGACCGGATGTTCCACTTGAAGGCGGGTGTTCACTTCGAGGAAGTAGAACGCATCCTGCTCGGCATCGTAGATGTATTCCACCGTACCGGCGCTGCGATAATTCACCAATTCGCCGAGGCGCACCGCCGAAGAGAGCAGCGCTTCACGCGTCGCCTGCGGCAGATTCGGTGCCGGGGTTTCTTCCACCACTTTCTGGTTGCGACGTTGCAGCGAGCAGTCGCGTTCGCCGAGGGCGATCACTTTGCCGCTGCCGTCGCCAAAAATCTGCACTTCAACGTGGCGCGCGCGGTCGATACAGCGCTCTAAAAACACGCCCGCATCGCTAAAGAACTGCTCGCCAAGACGACGCACGCTCTCCCACGCATTGCGCAGCGCATCGGCATCGGCACAGCGCGTCAGGCCGATGCCACCGCCGCCCGCGGTGCTTTTCAGCATCACCGGATAACCGATGGTGTCGGCGGCGCTCAGCGCGTCATCCAGCGAATTCAACAGCGGCGTGCCCGGCGTCATCGGCACGCCCGCGCTGGCAGCTAACTCACGCGCGCGGTGTTTCAGGCCAAACTCGCCAATCTGCTGCGCGGTCGGGCCGACAAAGGCGATACCGGCTTTTTCACAGGCATCGGCAAACGGCAGGCTTTCTGAAAGAAAACCGTAGCCCGGCCAGATGGCTTCGGCACCGGTTTCCTGCGCGGCGGCGAGTATTTTATCGATGCGTAAATAGCTGTCGCTGGCTTTGTCGCCGCCGAGAGCGATGGCCACATCGGCTTCTTTGACGTGGCGCGCATTGCGATCGGCATCGGAATAGACGGCAACGCTTTTCACGCCGAGGCGTTTTAAGGTGCGGATGGCACGGCAGGCAATTTCGCCGCGGTTAGCAATCAGAACGGTGCTGAACATGCTTATTTACTCCCCTGAGAAGCCAGCCAGTTGCGCCAGCCGCCAAATTCGGTAATTTCCAGCGCCTGCGACAGCACCGCCGGTTCACAGATAAAGCCTTTAACGCTGCGTCCATCGGCCAGTGTTAACGAGCCAATGCCGAGCGGGGCGGGGATTTCCGCCACGAACTCGCCAAAGCGCGCCAGCGGGATATCCCACAGCTCAACGGTGATCGCCGCACCGCTCTCGCCGCGCAGCAGGCCGGGTTTTTTGATCGGGCCATCGAGCAGGGCAAACAGGCGATAGTTGCTGGCGGTTTGTGTCTCTTCCACCAGCACCGCCTGACGCGTGGTGAGCTGGAAGTTAAGCGGCATGCCGGTGAGATGTGCGCCCACCACCGCCACGCGCACGTGATCGGCAGAAACCGGCAACGTTACCGATTCAACAGGCTGGGCTTTGCCAGTGGCGCCGAGCGGCAGCGCCATCTGCTGCTGCCAGCGGATACCGAAACCGGCCAGCGCACGATCCTGCCAGGCGGGCGCAATCAGCGTGATGCCCGCCGGTAAACCATCGGCGCGGAATGAGGCTGGCAGCGCCAGCGCGCTGAGATCGGCAAGGTTAGTGAAGTTGGTGTAGGTGCCGAACTGCGAGTTGTAGTGCACCGGCTCCTGCTGCATTTCTGCCAGCGTGTGGATGGTGGGAGAAGTCGGCACCACCAGCGCATCGAACTGCGCCAGCGTTTGCTGGATCTGGCGCGTCAGTTCGGCGCGCAGGTATTCCGCCTGATAGGCTTCCACCGCCGTATATTTCAGGCCGCTGCTGACAATGCCAAACACCACTGGGTCCATCTCTTCCGGGCGATTGATCATCTCGCCCACCGCCACGGTGCGCTCGGCGACCCACGGGCCGTAATAGAGCTGCTCGGCCAGCTGGTGGAACACGGAGAAATCGATGGGATGCAGCGTCGCGCCGCCCGCTTGTAACTGCGCCAGCGCGGCCAGCCATGCGGCTTCGGCCTGCTGGTCGCCGAAGAATTCGGGCGTAGCGGGAATGGCGAAATCGGGCTGCGCTTTGAAACTGGCGGGCGCGGTATGCGGATTGCTGCGCGAATAGGCATCGCCGGCATCATAACCGCCTGCGGCCGAGGCCACGGCAAAGGCATCTTCCACCGTTAATGCGAACACGGAGATGGTGTCGTTCAGGCGGCAAGCCGGCACCACGCCGCTGGCGGAGAACCAGCCTTTGGTCGGTTTGAGGCCGACGATATTGTTGAAACCGGCCGGTACACGGCCGGAACCGGCGGTGTCGGTGCCGAGCGAGAAGCCGACCAGGCCGCGCGCCAGCACCGATGCGGAACCGGAGCTGGAGCCGCCGCTGACGTAATCTGGATTGAAGGTGTTGCTCACCGCACCAAACGGCGAACGGGTGCCGACTAAACCGGTGGCGTATTGGTCGAGGTTGGTTTTGCCAATCACTACGGCGCCCGCGGCTTTGAGCTGTGCAACGACAAAGGCATCGGCGGCGGCGGTGTAGGTGAAGGCCGGGCAGGCGGCGCTGGTCGGCCAACCGGCGACATCAATATTGTCTTTCACTGCAAACGGTACGCCGAATAGCGGCAGCGCGGCGGGATTACGCTGGTAGCTCGCCAGCAGCGGTTCAATTTGTGCCTGCAGCTGCGCGGGCGTGGCGAGGTAGAGCCAGGCGTTATCCTGCGGGTCGATTGCTTCGAGATGTGCCGCCAGCAGCGCGCTAATGTGCTGTGGATCCTGTTGGTAACTGCGTTGCCAATCCTGGAGCGTAAAGCCAAAGGTCGATGCCATGAATGAATTCCAACTGGTATACAAGATGGAATTCAACAGAGCAAAGCGCGTGCCATTTTTGTAACTCGATGAAAGCGCGTAGTTAATTGATGTGTAATAAGTTTTTCTGATGATAAATTGCACAGCGACGGCGCAAACCGTGCGCAATGGCGGTGCGCGAGCGTAAATTTTGTGAAGAACATGGCAAGAGGCGGTTGGCCTGGTTAGCATGAAGGAAGTCTGGCATGAGCTGGATCGCAGCACTGAGAGGAGAGCGTAATGGAGAAGTGGCGTTACTGGATGCTAGGGATCTGTCTGGTCAGCACGGCCAGCAGCGCATGGGCCGATTCACTGGATCAGCAGCGAGAGCGCTATGCGCAAATCAAGCAGGCCTGGGATAACAAACAGATGGACCAGGTGACGCAGCTGATGCCAACGCTGCAGGATTATCCGCTCTATCCGTATCTGCAATACCGGCTGCTGGCGCAGGATCTCGATCAAGAGACGCCGCTGGCGGTGAAAAACTTTATTCAACAGTATCCCACGCTGCCACCGGCGCGCTCGCTCTCAACGCGCTTTGTGAATGTGCTGGCCAATCGTCAGGACTGGCAGGGCGTGCTCAGCTTCAGCCCGGATGAGCCGAAACCGGTGCAGGCGCGCTGTAACTGGTACTACGCCAAGTGGGCGACCGGCCAACAGCAAGCGGCGTTTGCCGGGGCGAAAGAGATTTGGCTGCGCGGCACCGCCTTGCCTAATGACTGCGACAAGCTGTTCTCGGTATGGCAAGCCAGCGGGCAACTTTCGCCGATCACCATTCTGGAGCGCATCCGTCTGGCGATGAAAGCCGGCAATGACAGCCTGGTAAACTATCTTGCGAAAATGCTGCCGGCGGATTATCAAACCACCGCCAGCGCGCTGATTGCGCTGCAGCAGAATCCGCAAACCGTCACCACCTTTGCCAGCAGCATGGGCCCCACCGATTTCACCCGCATGGCGACCAGCTACGCTTTCGCCCGCGTGGCGCGTGAGGATATGGATAATGCGCGCATGATGATTCCGCAGCTGGTGCAGGCGCAGAAGATGAGCCAGGCCGATGAGCAGGATCTGAAAGAGACCGTGGTGTGGCGCATGATGGGCGCGGATCTCACCAGCGAGCAGGCGCGCTGGCGTGATGCGGTGGTGATGAACAGCGAATCTACCGCGCTGGTGGAGCGTCGCGTACGTCTGGCGCTGAGCCAGAACGATCGTCGTGGTCTGAATACCTGGATCGCACGTTTGCCAGTGGAAGCTAAAGAGAAAGATGAGTGGCAATACTGGCAGGCGGATTTGCTGATTTCGCAAGGTCGTAAAGAGGAGGCTAACGATATTCTGCGTAAGCTGATGCAGGCGCGCGGCTTCTATCCGATGGTGGCGGCGCAGCGTTTGGGCGTCGAGTATCCGTTGCAGGTCGATAAGGCACCGGCAGCGGACAACAGCGTGGTGCAGGGTGCCGAGATGGCGCGCGTGCGCGAGCTGATGTATTGGGGATTGGATAACCTGGCGCGCAGCGAATGGGCCAATCTGATCGCCAGCAAAACCCATGCGCAGCAGCAGATGTTGGCGCGTTACGCCAACGAGCAGGATTGGTGGGATCTCAGCGTGCAGGCCACTATCACCGCGAAAATGTGGGATAGCCTGAAAGAGCGCTTCCCGCTGGCGTGGCAAAATCTTTATCAGCAATACACCAGCGATAAAGGCATTCCACCGAGTTACGCGATGGCGATTTCGCGTCAGGAGAGCGCGTGGAACCCAAAAGCGCGTTCACCGGTGGGCGCCAGCGGATTGATGCAGGTGATGCCCGGCACGGCCACGCATACCGTGAAGATGTATAACATTCCCGGCTATGTAAACAGCAGCCAGCTACTGGATCCGCAGACCAATATTCAGATCGGTACGCAGTATCTGGAGTATGTCTATCAGCAGTTTGGGCAGAACCGCATCTTCGCCTCGGCCGCTTATAACGCGGGCCCAGGACGCGTGCGCAGCTGGCAGAAAACCAGTGGGGGCAATCTGGATGCTGTGGCGTTTATCGAGACCATTCCGTTCTCAGAAACGCGTGGCTACGTGAAAAACGTGCTGGCCTACGATGCCTATTACCGTTACTTCATGGGCAAACCGGACAAGATTCTCGCCGACAGTGAGTGGAATCGCCAGTATTGACTGTGCTATGCTTCCGTACTCGTTAATGAGTACGGAAGCCCTTCATGAGCCCACCCCTTTCTTCCCAGCCGGAATCGGCTCAGCCTGTTGAAGATAACTGGCTGCGTTTTATCGAACTGATGCAAAACGCCTTTGCCGATGGCGTGGCGCTGCCGTTGTTACACCTGATGATGACGCCGGATGAACGTGAATCCTTTGGTACGCGTTTGCGCATTATTGAAGAGTTGATGAACGGCGATTTGAGTCAGCGTGAACTGAAGAATGAGTTGGGCGTCGGCATCGCCACCATTACGCGCGGCTCCAATAGTCTGAAAGAGGCGCCGCCAGAGCTAAAACGCTGGCTGGAAGCGCGTCTCGGCCGCGATTAACGCTGGCTGTACAGCGGATGCGTGAACGGACATAGCGCCAAAATTAACGCCTGATGATAGACGCTGGAGCGGCTCAGCAGGCCGTGCGTAAAGGCACCGATCGCGCCACCTTTGTGTTTGATATTCTCCACGCCGGTTAAGCGTGCCATCTCATCACCCAATTCATGCCCGGCCGCTAAGCCATCCACAACAATCGGCGGCAGCGTAAAGCTGGCCGAACGCGATTCCCCGCGCTGCTGCGCGTTTTCAATCACCATCCATGCAAAGGCGCAATCGCCTTCAATGCCCGCTTCAATCGCCACCCAATAATCGGCCTGCGGACGTTCCTGACGGGCGTTTGTTACGCGTTGACGTGCGCCAGTTCGCGTTTCGGCATCACTGAGTGGCTGGGCTGCAACGCCGCTCTCGACCTCAACCCCTTCAATGTGGCAGGATCCTTCGCCGAAAACGTCGTTGAACGCCTGAGCAATCGCGCGAATTTTTGCCGGGTTGATGGTGGCTGCGACAACGTGGTACATAATTGGTTGAACCCTCGAGGCAAATTTGTCGCAGTATAACGGAAATTAAGCATGCTACAGGTCTATCTTGTTCGTCACGGTGAAACGGTATGGAATGCGGCTCGACGCATTCAGGGGCAGTCTGACAGCCCGTTAACGGAAAAAGGTGAGCAGCAGGCGCATCAAGTGGGCGAGCGTGTGAAATCGCTGGGCATTACCCACGTGATTGCCAGCGATTTAGGGCGTACACGTCACACGGCAGAAATTATTGCCGACGCGTGTGGCTGCACCGTTACGCTCGATGCGCGTCTGCGTGAGCTCAACATGGGCTGCCTGGAACAACGTCCACTCGATGGTTTAACGGAAGAAGAGGAAAACTGGCGCAAAACGCTGGTGGATGGCACCACGGCGGGGCGTATCCCGGGTGGCGAATCAATGGCGGAGATGGCGGCGCGTATGCATGAAGCGCTGAATGCGCTGCTGGAATTGCCTGCTGGTAGCCGTCCGCTGATTGTCAGCCACGGTATGGCGCTCGGCGTGCTGGTCAGCACCATTCTCGGCTTGCCTGCGCATGCGGAACGGCGTTTGCGTCTGCGCAACTGCTCGATCTCTCGCGTGGATCATCAGCAGAGCGCATGGCTGGCGGCCGGTTGGGTGGTGGAGACGGCGGGCGATGTCTCGCATCTGGATGCGCCCGCGCTGGATGAGTTGCAGCGCTGAAAGTGTGGTCGCCAGGAATGGCGACCCTACTGATATGACTAATTATTTTGCGGACGAATCGGAATCAGGTATTCGCAGCGGATTTCCGTTGGCGGCTCGCTGCGCTTCTTGCCACCGTGCGTGAAGAAGCGCTCGATGTCTTGCCCCTGACGACGCACTAAACCGAGCGTTGGCATGCAGGTTCCGTACAGCAACAGGATGAATTCACCCAAGGCGCTACGCGCACCGTTGTAGGTAAACTGCACGTAATCCCCGGCTTCCAACACCACGCTCTGATTCGACTGCATGCTTTTTGCCAGCTGATCGGCGGGTACTGCAGTGGTGTAGAGAATCTCTTGCTCATCATCCTTTTCATGGCTGGCACGTACCTGGTGCAGGCCATACAGCACCGGCGGCACCGTGTCGGTTTCCAGCAGGAACTGCTTCCAGAAATGCATGCGCATCTCATCGCGGTAGGTGGAAATCTGTTCCAGCGTGCAAGAGTAGCTCTGCGTTTGACCGACCAGCACCGTTTCCGGCAGCGTGACAAATTGGGCTTCCGGGATGCTGTTATCGTCGAGACGAATCGGCGGGCGAATGCCAAACGAGTTCCACTCCGATGAGCGACGATACCAGGCGGGCGTTTGATTGAACTGCTTTTTGAACGCACGGGTAAACGTTTGCTGTGAATCGAAGCGATATTGTAGAGCGATGTCGAGGATTGGCCGACTGGTCAGGCGTAGCGCCACCGCGGCTTTCGACAGCCTACGCGCGCGAATATACGCGCCAATGGCGTGGCTGGTTACTTCCTTGAACATCCGCTGCAGATGCCATTTGGAATAGCCTGCTTTCTGCGCAACGTTATCTAATGAAAGCGGTTGATCCAGATGGCTCTCCAGCCAGACAAGCAAATCGCGAATGATACCGGCTTGGTCCATAAAACATCCTCATAACTCTCTGGTGGCGCAACTATGAAGTCGTCGAATAATAGCACGAAATGCACAAAAGCGTGGGGGCGGTTTGCTAATCGAGTGTGCTAAATCAATGCGGGTTAAAACCCGTTTAGGTTTGGTTCTCGGTTCGATTGACAGTACATTACAGTCTCATCTATTCGATTGGCAATGGTAACTCAATGACAATAGCTCGTATTCTTATAATCACGCTGGCAACTTATGTGTTCAGCGCTGGCGTTCAGGCCGAAGAAATCGGCTCAGTTGACACGGTGTTCAAGATATTTGGCCCCGACCATAAAATCGTGGTCGAAGCCTTCGATGATCCCGATGTAAAAAATGTAACCTGTTATATCAGCCGGGCAAAAACCGGCGGAATTAAAGGGGGACTAGGTTTAGCGGAAGACACGTCCGACTCGGCCATCTCCTGTCAACAGGTGGGACCGGTAGAGCTTAGCGAGAAAATCGCACAAGGCAAGGCGCAGGGTGAAGTGGTATTCAAAAAACGTACATCGCTGGTGTTTAAGAAGTTGCAGGTGGTACGTTTCTTTGACCAGAAACGTCATGCGCTGGTGTATTTAAGCTACTCCGATAAGGTGGTCGACGGCTCGCCGAAGAATGCGCTGAGTGCCGTGCCGATTATGCCGTGGCATTAATACAGGCATAAAAAAACGCCCTGACGGGCGTTTTTTCTTTCAACTCAACTCTTAATCCTGCAGTTCGCCGCAGAAGCGGTAACCTTCGCCGTGAATAGTGGCGATGATTTCTGGCGTGTCTGGCGTGGATTCGAAATGCTTACGGATGCGGCGGATGGTGACATCTACGGTGCGGTCATGCGGTTTCAGCTCGCGACCGGTCATCTTCTTCAGCAAATCGCCACGCGTTTGAATTTTGCCTGGATTCTCGCAGAAGTGCAGCATGGCGCGGAATTCACTGCGCGGCAGCTTGTACTGATCGCCGTTCGGGCTGATCAGTGAACGGCTGTTAATATCCAACTCCCAGCCGTTAAAGCGATAGCTTTCAACCTGGCGGCGCTCTTCACTCGGCATGGCCAGATTCATGGTGCGCGACAGCAAATTGCGGGCACGAATCGTCAACTCACGCGGGTTGAAGGGTTTGGTGATGTAATCATCGGCACCAATTTCCAGACCGAGAATTTTATCCACTTCATTATCACGACCTGTCAGGAACATCAGCGCAACGTTTGCTTGTTCACGCAGTTCGCGTGCTAACAGCAAACCGTTTTTACCTGGCAGGTTAATATCCATAATCACCAGATTGACGTCATTTTCCGTCAAAACCTGATGCATCTCGGCGCCGTCGGTGGCTTCATAGACCACGTAACCTTCTGCCTCAAAAATACTTTTGAGGGTGTTACGCGTGACCAGTTCGTCTTCAACGATAAGAATGTGCGGGGTCTGCATGTTTCGCTACCTAAAATTTGCCAACAAATCGAAAACAGGGCGTACGACGGTTACGCTATTTTGCTGTAACCGGTATACGAAATAATCTTCGGAATACACCATCCATCTACGTCAACTTCAGTGTTAGCTCAGCCAGTCAGGATGGATATTTGCACGCCCCGAGGATATCGGACAGGCGCTCATCCTAACCGTATTAACAGCAACCTAACAGCACCAACAACAACCGATAAGCATAAAAACAACGCTTCGTTGACTTATATCAAATGCAAGTGTAGCACGTTAACACTTTTATGAAAAACTTCTCCAGGATTGCTAGTTTAGCTCACAAAAAGCAGCATTTTTGCTACATTTATACCTTATACAATCAAAACTGAAACCCGCGAAAAATTATATTTTAATAATATGAAAAAAAAGGGTTTTATATTAAATAGGCCTTATAATTTTGCTTATGCCCGCGAATTTCTACGCTCGCTGGATTTATCCCTCTTTTAACATCGTTAACATCTTATTTTCTCTGTTTAGCGCATTTGGTATTTTCTCGCCTGCATGCCAACATAATGCGAGTTGTTAACAGTTCGATGGAAAAATCATGCATTTCCCCTTAATCCTTGTCTCTCCCGCCCGTCCGGAAAATATCGGTGCGGCTGCCCGTGCCATGAAAACAATGGGATTCAGCGAGCTGCGCATTGTCGCGAGTGATGCCTGGCAAGATCCTGCCGCGCGTCGTGTCGCGCACGGGGCCGGTGAGATCCTTGATAACGTCAAGACCTTTGCCACGCTGAGCGAGGCGCTGAAAGATGTCGACTTCTCAGTGGCGACCACTGCTCGCAGCCGTGCGAAGTTCCGCTATTACGCCACGCCGACGCAGGTCGAAAACATCCTGCAGGAGAAGCGCCAATGGCTGAGCCGTATCGCGCTGGTGTTTGGCCGTGAAGACAGCGGCTTAACCAATGAGGAGCTGGATCAGGTCGATCTGTTAACCGGCATTCCAATGGCAAATGATTATCCGTCGCTGAATCTTGGCCAGGCGGTGATGGTGTATTGCTATCAACTCTCGGCACTCAATCAGATCGCGGCTGAGACCGCGGAAGTGGCGAATGAGCATCAGCTGCAAGCATTACGTCAACGCTTTCATCAGTTGCTGGTCAGGTTGGAGGTCAGCGATGACGTGAAAATGGCTGACTGGATCGATCAACGTATCGGTCTGCTGGAACAGCGTGACAGTGCCATGCTGCATCGCTTGTTACACGATGTAGAAAAAAACTTATAGATAATTGCTCGGATAAATCCTGAGTTGCTAGTGACAGATCGGGGAAACCGCGCCATCCGCTGAACGATTCCGATACGAATCGCGCCAGCAAGCGCAGCACTGCGCTGCGGGCAGAGCGGCGCGGCTAAGACAAATTCGTTGACTTAACGTGCGCTTTGCTTTACTTCTGGAAGGCAGACGGACAAGACAAAGACAGACAGAAAAAAATCTAAATGCGTAAACTCAGCCTGAACACCACAATTATTATTACCACCACCATTACCACAGGTAACGGTGCGGGCTGACGCATACAGGAAAAACAAAGAAAAAGCCCGCACCTAAACAGTGCGGGCTTTTTTTTCGGCAAAAATTCAGGAGAGCTTCAAATATGCGAGTGCTGAAATTCGGCGGAACCTCAGTAGCCAATGCGGAACGTTTTCTCCGTGTGGCGGACATTCTGGAAAGCAATGCACAACAGGGACAGGTCGCGACCGTTCTCTCTGCACCAGCAAAAATTACCAACCATCTGGTGGCGATGATTGAGAAAACCATCAGCGGCCAGGACACGTTACCGAATATCAGCGATGCCGAACGTATTTTTGCCGACCTGCTGCAAGGCTTGCGTGACGCGCAGCCAGGCTTTGATTATGACGGACTGAAAACCCGCGTTGAGCTGGAGTTTGCGCAGCTGAAGCAAGTGCTGCACGGTATCAGCCTGCTGGGCCAATGCCCGGACGCCGTCAACGCCGCCATCATCTGCCGTGGCGAGAAACTGTCGATTGCCATTATGGAAGCGCTGCTGCAGGCGCGCGGCCACAAAGTGACCGTTATCGATCCGGTGGAGAAACTGCTGGCGATTGGTCATTACCTCGAATCCACCGTCGATATTGCCGAATCCACGCGTCGCATCGCTGCCAGCCAGATTCCGGCCGATCACTTTATTCTGATGGCCGGTTTCACTGCCGGCAATGAGAAGGGCGAGTTAGTGGTACTGGGCCGTAACGGCTCTGACTATTCTGCCGCCGTGTTGGCTGCTTGCTTGCGTGCGGACTGTTGTGAAATCTGGACTGACGTCGACGGCGTGTATACCTGCGATCCGCGTCAGGTGCCGGACGCGCGCTTACTGAAATCGATGTCGTATCAGGAAGCGATGGAGCTCTCCTACTTCGGCGCCAAAGTTTTGCATCCTCGCACTATCGCGCCGATCGCCCAGTTCCAGATTCCTTGCCTGATCAAAAATACCGCTAACCCGCAAGCGCCGGGTACCTTGATCGGTGGTGAAGGCGAGCTGGATGAAAATCCGGTTAAAGGCATCACCAACCTGAATAACATGGCGATGTTCAACGTTTCGGGTCCGGGCATGAAAGGCATGGTGGGCATGGCGGCGCGCGTCTTCGCGGCGATGTCACGTACCGGCATTTCGGTGGTGCTGATCACCCAATCTTCTTCGGAATACAGCATCAGCTTCTGCGTACCGCAAAGCGAGCAGGCGCGGGCCCGTCGCGTGCTGGAAGAGGAGTTCTATCTGGAGCTGAAAGATGGCTTACTCGATCCGCTGGACGTATTGGAACAGCTGGCGGTGATTTCAGTGGTTGGCGATGGCATGCGTACGCTGCGCGGCATCTCGGCCAAATTCTTCTCGGCGCTGGCGCGCGCGAATATCAATATCGTGGCAATTGCTCAGGGCTCGTCTGAGCGTTCCATCTCGGTCGTCGTGAGCAACGATGAAGTCACCACTGGCGTACGTGTGGTGCACCAGATGCTGTTCGCCACCGATCAGGTGATTGAAGTGTTCGTGGTGGGCGTCGGCGGTGTTGGCGCGGCGCTGCTGGATCAGCTGCATCGTCAGCAGACGTGGCTGAAACAGAAGCATATCGATCTGCGCGTGTGCGGTATCGCTAACTCGCGTGCGTTGTTAACCAACGTGCATGGTATCGATCTCAGCAACTGGAAGGCGGAACTCAGCGAAGCCAAAGAGCCGTTCAACCTGGGGCGTCTGATTCGTTTGGTGAAGGAGTATCATTTGCTGAACCCGGTGATCGTCGATTGTACCTCTAGCCAGGCGGTCGCCGATCAATATGCGGATTTCCTCGGCGAAGGTTTCCACGTAGTGACGCCGAATAAAAAGGCCAATACCTCGTCGTGGAATTACTACCAGCAGATGCGTGCGGCCGCAGAGAAATCGCGCCGTAAGTTCCTGTATGACACCAACGTCGGCGCCGGTTTGCCGGTGATCGAAAACCTGCAAAACCTGATGAATGCCGGTGATGAACTGATTAAGTTCTCCGGTATTCTCTCGGGCTCGCTCTCCTTTATCTTCGGCAAGCTCGATGAAGGCGTTTCGTTGTCGGAAGCGACCAAAATGGCACGTGAGATGGGCTTTACCGAGCCGGATCCGCGTGACGATCTCTCCGGCACTGATGTGGCGCGGAAGCTGCTGATTCTGGCGCGTGAAGCCGGGCATCAGCTGGAGCTGAGCGATATCGACATCGAACCGCTGCTGCCCGCCAGCCTGACGGATATCGCCGACGTTGAGCAGTTTATGGAACGTCTGCCAGAACTGGATAACGCCTTTGCCGCGCGCGTTGCCAAAGCACGTGACGAAGGTAAAGTATTACGCTTTGTTGGCGCGATTGAAGAAGGCGGCGTCTGCAAAGTGAAGATTGATGCGGTGGACGGCAACGATCCGCTGTACAAAGTGAAAAACGGTGAGAATGCACTGGCATTCTACAGCCGCTACTATCAGCCAATCCCGCTGGTTCTGCGTGGATATGGTGCAGGGAATGATGTCACAGCGGCTGGCGTGTTTGCCGACCTGTTGCGTACGCTGTCGTGGAAGTTGGGAGTTTGATGATGGTAAAAATTTATGCACCGGCCTCAATAGGTAACGTTAGCGTCGGCTTTGATGTGCTGGGCGCAGCGGTTTCGCCGGTGGATGGCACCTTACTAGGTGACTGCGTTTCCGTGGAAGCTGCCGACAGCTTTAGCCTGGTGAACTCCGGGCGCTTTGTCAGCAAACTGCCGACCAATCCGCAGGAGAACATTGTTTATCAGTGCTGGGAGCGTTTTTGCCAGGCGATTGGTAAGCAGGTTCCCGTGGCGATGACGCTGGAAAAGAATATGCCGATCGGTTCCGGTCTCGGCTCAAGCGCCTGCTCGGTGGTGGCTGGCCTGATGGCGATGAACGAATTCTGTGGCAAGCCGCTGAACGATACCGAACTGCTGGCGCTGATGGGCGAGCTGGAAGGGCGTATTTCCGGCAGCGTGCATTACGATAACGTGGCGCCATGCTTCCTCGGCGGCGTGCAGCTGATGATTGAAGAGAACGGCATTATCAGCCAGGAGGTGCCGTGTTTTGACGAATGGCTGTGGGTAATGGCCTATCCGGGGATTAAAGTCTCTACCGCCGAAGCGCGCGCTATTCTGCCCGCGCAATACCGCAAAGAAGATGCCATCAAACATGGTCGCTTGCTGGCTGGCTTTATTCACGCCTGTCATACGCGTCAGCCTGGGCTTGCGGCTAAACTTATGCAGGATGTTATCGCGGAGCCATATCGCACCAAACTGCTGCCAGGCTTCGCCGATGCGCGTAAAGCGGCGCAGGATATTGGCGCGCTGGCGTGCGGCATTTCGGGTTCCGGCCCGACACTTTTCGCCGTTTGCAACGAGATGGCAACGGCACAGCGGATGGCGGACTGGCTACGCCAGCACTATCTGCAGAATGAAGAAGGTTTCGTCCACATCTGCCGTCTTGATACGGCTGGCGCACGTAAATTGGGATAACGCATGAAACTCTACAACCTTAAGGATCACAACGAGCAGGTTAGTTTTGCTCAGGCCGTTAAACAGGGCCTCGGCTCGCAGCAAGGGCTGTTTTTCCCGCTCGAGCTGCCGGAATTTGAACTGACCGATATCGATGCCATGCTGGAGATGGATTTCGTCAGCCGCAGCAGCAAAATTCTGTCTGCCTACATTGGTGATGAGATTGCCGCGCATCAGCTGGCTGAGCGCGTGAAAAACGCCTTTGCTTTCCCGGCGCCCGTGGCAAAGGTCAGCGAAGATGTTGCTTGTCTGGAACTGTTCCACGGTCCAACGCTGGCATTCAAAGACTTCGGCGGCCGCTTTATGGCGCAGATGCTCTCGTATGTGAGCGGCGCGGATGAGCAGATCACCATTCTGACCGCCACTTCTGGCGATACCGGCGCTGCCGTTGCACATGCGTTTTATGGCATGGAAAACGTGCGTGTGGTGATTCTTTATCCGCAGGGCAAAATCAGCCCGCTGCAGGAAAAACTGTTCTGTACGCTGGGCGGGAACATCGAAACCATCGCGGTTGAAGGCGATTTCGATGCGTGTCAGGCGCTGGTTAAGCAGGCGTTTGATGATGAAGAGTTGAAGAAGGCGATTGGCCTGAACTCGGCGAACTCCATCAACATTAGCCGTCTGCTGGCGCAGATTTGCTACTACTTCGAAGCGGTGGCGCAATTGCCACAAGAGAAACGCAACCAGCTGGTGGTGTCCGTGCCGAGCGGTAACTTTGGTGACCTGACGGCGGGTCTGCTGGCGAAATCGCTCGGTCTGCCGATCAAGCGTTTTATCGCCGCGACCAATGCTAACGACACCGTGCCGCGCTTCCTCGGCAACGGCGCTTGGCAGCCAAACGCCACGGTAGCAACACTATCGAACGCGATGGATGTGAGCCAGCCGAACAACTGGCCGCGCGTGGAAGAGCTGTTCCGTCGCAAAACCTGGCGTTTGACCGATCTGGCGTACGGCGCGGTTTCTGATGAAACCACCCAAACTACCATGCGCGAGCTGGCAGAAATTGGTTATATCTCTGAACCGCATGCGGCAATTGCTTATCGTCTGCTGCGCGATAACTTGCAAGAGGGCGAATATGGCCTGTTCCTTGGCACGGCGCATCCAGCGAAGTTTAAAGAGAGTGTGGACGAGATCCTGGGTCAGGATCTGCCGCTGCCGAAAGAGTTGGCCGAGCGCGCCGATTTGCCGCTGCTGTCGCACAATCTGAAAGGCGATTTCGCCGAGCTGCGGGCGTTTTTACTGAAGTAAGTGCTGACTGGGGTAAGTGCTCGCTGTCCCCCATCCCGGCCTTCCCCCGCAAGCGGGGGAAGGAGATGCTGCCACATGCAGCTTCCAAACTCACATATTGCAGCATCTTCCTCCCCCATTTATGGGGGAGGACCGAGGAGGGGGGCAGCGAGCACAATCCAGGGCAGCGCTTGCTAAACTATTTCTGCTCGCGGCGTTTAAACACCAGCTCATTATCTTTGCTTTCTGCCGCATCAAAGAAATAACCGTCCACATCAAACTTCTTCAGCTGTTCTGGCTTGGTCAGGCGCTGCTGAATCACATAGCGACTCATCAAGCCACGCGCTTTCTTGGCGTAGAAGCTGATGACTTTAAATGTGCCGTTCTTCTCATCCAGAAACACCGGCTTGATCAACTCGGCGTTGAGCTTCTTCGGCTTGATGGCTTTGAAATACTCATCGGATGCCAGATTGATCAGCACCTCATCGCCTTGCTCAGCAATCGCCTCGTTGAGCTTCTCTGTCAGCAGATCGCCCCAGAAGCCGTAAAGGTCTTTCCCGGCCGGATTCGCCAGCTTAATCCCCATCTCCAGACGATAGGGCTGCATTAAATCGAGTGGACGCAGCAAGCCATATAAGCCGGAGAGCATGCGCAGGTGCTGCTGGGCAAAGTCAAAATCGCCGTCGCTGAAGGTTTCTGCCTGCAAACCGGTGTAGACGTCACCTTTGAACGCCAGAATCGCCTGACGGGCATTCTCCAGCGAGAAGGGCGGCTGCCATTGGTTAAAACGGTCGGCATTCAGGTGCGCCAGCTTGTCGCTGATGCCCATCAATGAGCTGATTTGCGCCGGGGAAAGATCGCGCGCCACGTCAATTAATTGGTGTGATTTTTCTAACAGCGCCGGTTGGGTAAAACGTTGAGTCGCCAGCGGGCTTTCATAGTCCAGTGTCTTCGCTGGCGAGATAACCATCAGCATCGTGTACGTCCTCTTTGACCCGCAGGTTTATCAGGGAATTGAAGGGAAAATTGTCGCAAGGAGTGTAGCAAAAAAGCGGCATGGATCGGCAAATCACTGCCATTTGTTAGCGCTATCGTAAAGGGCACTTCGTGGTGTTGCGCCGTCACTTGTGCGTGATATTATCGCAACAGCCTTTTACACCCTGACAGTCAACCTAAGAGAAAGAGAACCATGACGGACAAACTTACTTCCTTGCGTCAGCTGACTACTGTGGTCGCCGACACCGGTGATATCGCGGCGATGAAACTGTATCAGCCGCAAGACGCTACCACGAACCCTTCTTTGATTCTCAACGCCGCTCAAATCCCTGAATACCGCAAACTGATTGACGAAGCTATTACCTGGGCACGTCAGCAGAGCAGCAACAAAGAAGATCAGCTGGCGCTGGTTTCTGACAAGCTGGCCGTCAACATTGGTCTGGAAATTCTCAAATTGATCCCAGGTCGCATCTCGACTGAAGTCGATGCGCGCCTCTCTTACGACACTGAAGCGAGCATCGCTAAAGCGCGTAGCCTGATCAAACTGTACAACGATGCTGGCATCAGTAATGACCGTATCCTGATCAAACTGGCCTCAACCTGGCAGGGCATCCGTGCTGCTGAGCAGCTGGAAAAAGAAGGCATCAACTGTAACCTGACGCTGCTGTTCTCCTTCGCACAGGCGCGTGCATGTGCGGAAGCGGGCGTGTTCCTGATCTCGCCATTCGTTGGCCGTATCCTCGACTGGTACAAGCAGAATACCGACAAGAAAGAGTACGCCGCACACGAAGATCCAGGCGTAGTGTCTGTGGCTGAAATCTACAACTACTACAAGCAGCACGGTTATGAAACCGTGGTAATGGGCGCGAGCTTCCGTAACGTCGGCGAAATCATTGAGCTGGCTGGCTGCGACCGTCTGACCATTTCTCCGGGCCTGCTGAAAGAGCTGGCTGAGAGCGAAGGTACCGTTGAGCGTAAACTGAGCTACACCGGCGAAGTGAAAGCGCGTCCAGCGAAGATGACTGAAGCTGAGTTCTTCTGGCAGCACAACCAGGATCCAATGGCCGTGACCAAACTGGCTGAAGGTATCCGCAACTTTGCCATCGATCAGGGCAAACTTGAGAAGATGATCGCCGAACTGCTGTAAGGTGATGTGCCGTGGCGGCGACCTGCTGCCACGGTTTTACGTTTTTTCCTCACTTCTTGTATTATCCTTTTTACTTCTCACGTCATTTGCTGCCTTGCAGCCAACCACAGCGATAACTCTATGGATACTTTACGTATTGGCTTAATTTCTGTTTCCGATCGTGCTGCTAACGGCATCTATCAGGATCAGGGCATTCCGGCATTAGAAAGCTGGCTCACTGCCGCGCTGGCGACGCCGTTTGAAATTGAAACGCGTCTGGTGCCGGATGAGCAGCCGATGATTGAACAGGCGATCTGCGAGCTGGTCGATGAGCTGTTCTGTCATTTAGTACTCACCACCGGCGGCACCGGACCCGCGCGACGCGATGTCACGCCGGATGCCACGCTAGCCGTCGCCGATCGTGAAATGCCGGGGTTCGGCGAGCAGATGCGCCAAATTAGCCTGCAGTTTGTGCCAACGGCCATTTTGTCGCGTCAGGTTGGCGTGATTCGCAAACAATCGCTGATCCTTAATCTACCGGGCCAGCCAAAATCGATTAAAGAGACGCTGGAAGGGCTTAAAGCCGAAGATGGCACCCTAAAAGTGCCAGGTATTTTTGCCGCTGTACCCTATTGTTTACAGCTATTGGAAGGGCCGTATGTGGAAACCAACCGCGATGTCGTAGCAGCTTTTCGTCCTAAAAGTGCCCGTCGTGAGACAAATAACTAAAAATCGGCGTTTTCAGGCATAAAATCCAGCGGCACTGGTGTGGCAAAAAATTGACGGTATAGTAATCCAATCTTTACATGCCCTTTATTTAGCCTCTGGATACCGTGGATTATGGATACGCACGCAACGCGTCGACTCAACGGGCAGGACTACAAAACCCTGTCGCTGGCTGCCCTTGGCGGGGCACTGGAATTCTACGACTTCATCATTTTCGTTTTCTTCGCCGCGGTGATCGGTGAGCTGTTCTTCCCGCCAGACATTCCTGAATGGCTGCGTCAGGTGCAGACGTTCGCCATCTTTGCTGCCGGTTATCTGGCGCGTCCGTTAGGCGGCATTATCATGGCGCACTTTGGTGACAAAGTGGGGCGTAAAAAGATGTTCAGCCTCAGCATTCTGCTGATGGCGCTGCCCACGCTGGCGATGGGCGCACTGCCCACTTATGCCAGCATCGGCATCGCTGCGCCGTTGTTGATGCTGCTAATGCGTGTGCTGCAAGGCGCGGCCATTGGCGGTGAAGTGCCAGGCGCATGGGTATTTGTCGCCGAACATGTTCCTGAGAAACGCATCGGCTTTGCCTGCGGCACGCTGACGGCGGGCTTAACCGCGGGCATTTTGCTGGGTTCGCTGGTGGCGACCGTGCTGAACACCACGCTATCACCGGCGGCGATTCGCGATCATGGCTGGCGCATTCCCTTCTTCCTTGGCGGCATTTTTGGCCTGCTGGCGATGTATTTACGCCGCTGGCTGCATGAAACGCCGGTGTTCCAGCAGATGCAGCAGCGTAAGGCGCTGGCCGATAAATTGCCGCTGCAAACCATCCTGGCCAGCCACAAGCGCGGCATTGTGATTTCGATGCTGCTTACCTGGCTGCTATCGGCCTGCATCGTGGTGGTGATTTTGATGGCACCGACGCTGATGCAAAAACAGCATGGCATTCCCGCCGCGCTCAGCCTGCAAGCCAACAGTTTCGCTACCATCCTGCTGCTGCTGGGCTGCGTTATCGCCGGATGGCTGGTGGATCGCTTCGGTGCGGCGCGAACCCTGATGGTGGGCTCGCTGCTGCTGGCCGTAGGTAGCTGGAACTTCTTCCATCAGCTTGGCGGCACGCCGCAAATGTTGTTTGTCTGGTATGGCTTAGCGGGATTAAGCGTTGGTGTGGTAGGCGTAGTGCCGTTTGTCATGGTGCGCGCGTTTCCGGCACCGGTGCGTTTTACGGGCATCTCATTCTCTTACAATGTCGCTTACGCGATTTTTGGCGGTCTGACGCCGATTAGCGTGACGCTGATGATGAGCCTGACGCCAATGGCACCGGCATGGTATGTGCTGGCGCTGGCGGTCATTGGCTTTATGGTGGGCATCTGGCTGTGGCACGATAGCCGTCAGCAGCATGCGCAGTTAGATATGTCGCTGCACTCGTCCTAACAAAAACGGAGCCCATCGGCTCCGTTTTTTTATTCGCCAATCGGCAAAATTGTGCGACCAAATTTCTCGTTCAACACCTCGCCCATCGCCAGATAGAACGCGCTTGATCCGCAAATGATGCCTATCCAGCCGGCAAAACGCAGCAGCCCTGCGTTGTCGGTCAGGTGTCCGATCGCCAACAGCGCAAACAGCAGCGTCAGGCTGGCAAAGATAAACTGCAACATTTTCGGTGACTTAAGAGTGCCGAAGAACAGGAATGCGGTGAACACGCCCCACAGCGCGAGGTATGCGCCAAGGAAGTGGCCATCGGCCGCAGCTGCCAGCCCCAGTTTCGGCAGCAGCAGAATGGTCACCAATGTTAACCAGAAGCTGCCGTAAGAGGTGAAAGCGGTGAGGCCGAACGTGTTGCCTTTCTTATATTCCAGCAGCCCGGCAAAGATTTGCGCGATGCCACCGTAGAAAATACCCATCGCCAGGATGATCACATCCATCGCAAACAGGCCGGTGTTATGTAAGTTGAGCAGGATGGTGGTCATACCGAATCCCATCAGGCCCAACGGGGCGGGATTCGCCAGCGTGGTGTTGCTCATAATTCCTCAGAAGCCGCGTTTAAATGTGGTGAGTTGTTTTCGCTACGCAACCGCTGAAGGCCGCGAGGCGCTGCATAATAAGCGGCCTCTTTTTGGCCAACTTTGATCTGAATCGACCAGAGAATGAAATTTTTTTTAGTTTTAACCCTTGATGCGCATCGAACCGGCCCCATTTACTTGTCATCGAGCGTTGTGAGGCAGCAAAAAAAGCCTGCTTCAGCAGTTGAAAGTGGTCAGTTTGACCGCATCTCTGTTTCACAACCCTAATTGGCAAAGAATTTAAGTGGGAGATGTTTAGATGGGTAAGATTATTGGTATTGACTTGGGTACAACCAACTCATGTGTTGCAGTTATGGATGGTGGTAAAGCACGCGTGCTGGAAAACGCCGAAGGCGATCGCACCACGCCGTCGATCATTGCGTATGCACAGGATGGCGAAACTCTGGTAGGTCAACCGGCTAAACGTCAGTCTGTGACCAACCCGCAAAATACCCTGTTCGCGATCAAGCGCCTGATTGGCCGTCGCTTCCAGGACGAAGAAGTACAGCGTGATATTAAAATCATGCCATACAAAATCATCGGCGCGGATAACGGCGATGCGTGGCTGGATGTGAAAGGCCAGAAAATGGCACCGCCGCAGATCTCTGCTGAAGTGCTGAAAAAAATGAAGAAAACCGCGGAAGATTTCCTCGGTGAAGCAGTAACCGAAGCGGTTATCACCGTTCCAGCCTACTTCAACGATGCGCAGCGTCAGGCGACCAAAGATGCCGGCCGTATCGCGGGTCTGGAAGTAAAACGTATCATCAACGAACCAACCGCAGCCGCACTGGCTTACGGTCTGGATAAAGGTCAGGGCAACCGCACCATCGCGGTATACGACCTGGGCGGCGGTACTTTCGATATCTCTATCATTGAGATCGATGAAGTTGATGGCGAGAAAACCTTTGAAGTTCTGGCAACCAACGGTGATACCCACCTGGGTGGTGAAGACTTCGATAGCCGTCTGATTAACTATCTGGTGGCCGAATTTAAGAAAGATCAGGGCATCGATTTGCACAACGATCCACTGGCAATGCAGCGTCTGAAAGAAGCCGCAGAGAAAGCCAAGATCGAGCTGTCTTCAGCGCAGCAGACTGACGTGAACCTGCCGTACATCACGGCGGATGCAACGGGTCCTAAGCACCTGAACATCAAAGTGACCCGTGCGAAACTGGAATCACTGGTTGAAGATCTGGTTGCACGTTCTATCGAGCCGCTGAAAGTCGCTCTGCAGGATGCGGGCCTGTCTGTTTCAGACATCAACGACGTCATCCTGGTCGGCGGTCAAACGCGTATGCCAATGGTTCAGGCCAAAGTGACTGAGTTCTTTGGTAAAGAGCCACGTAAAGACGTGAACCCGGATGAAGCGGTAGCGGTTGGTGCTGCGGTTCAGGGTGGCGTGTTGGCGGGTGAAGTGAAAGACGTTCTGCTGCTGGATGTTACCCCGCTGTCGCTGGGTATCGAAACCATGGGTGGCGTGATGACGTCGCTGATCAGCAAGAACACCACTATCCCAACTAAGCACAGCCAGGTGTTCTCGACGGCTGAAGATAACCAGTCTGCCGTGACCATTCACGTGCTGCAGGGTGAGCGTAAGCGTTCAGGCGATAACAAATCACTGGGCCAGTTCAACCTCGATGGTATTCAGTCTGCACCGCGCGGTATGCCGCAGATCGAAGTCACCTTTGACATCGATGCCGATGGTATCCTGCACGTGTCTGCGAAAGACAAAAACAGCGGTAAAGAGCAGAAGATCACCATTAAGGCATCTTCAGGTCTGAACGAAGAAGAGATCGAAAAAATGGTGCGTGATGCGGAAGCTAACGCCGAGTCTGACCGTAAGTTCGAAGAGCTGGTTCAGACCCGTAACCAAGGCGATCAGATTTCGCACAGCACCCGTAAGCAGTTGGACGAAGCGGGCGACAAACTGTCTGCTGACGATAAAGCACCGATCGAAGCTGCGTTGACCGAGCTGAACACGGCGCTGAAAGGCGAAGACAAAGCGGAAATCGAAGCCAAAATGCAGGCGTTGATGGAAGTGTCCAGCAAGCTGATGGAGCTGGCACAGCAGCAAGGTCAAGCCGCTGATGCAGGCGAAGCTTCTGCGAAGAAAGATGACGACGTTGTCGACGCTGAGTTCGAAGAAGTTAAAGACAAAAAATAATTGCCCCTGACCGGGCGCGACGACTGGCCTGACAGCCGTTGAAACCAGCACGGGCGTAGGAGATTTCTCCACGCCCGTGCGATCATGTTAAGGGCAGAACAAATATGGCTAAGAGTGATTTATACGAGATCTTAGGCGTCTCTAAATCCGCTGATGAGCGTGAAATCAAAAAGGCTTATAAGCGCCTGGCGATGAAATACCATCCGGACCGTAATCCGGACAATAAAGAAGCCGAAGCGAAGTTTAAAGAAATTAAGGAAGCCTACGAAATTCTGACCGATGCGCAGAAGCGCGCGGCCTACGACCAATACGGTCATGCAGCTTTTGAACAAGGTGGCATGGGCGGCGGCGGTGGTTTCGGTGGCGGCGGCGGTGCTGATTTCAGCGATATCTTTGGCGACGTATTTGGCGATATTTTTGGTGGTGGACGCCGTCAGCGTGCCTCACGTGGCGCCGATTTACGCTATAACATGGAGCTAACGCTGGAAGAAGCGGTACGCGGCGTGACCAAAGAGATCCGCATTCCAACCCTGGAAGAGTGCGATGTCTGCCACGGCAGCGGCGCAAAAGCGGGAACCAAACCGCAGACCTGTCATACCTGTCATGGTGCAGGCCAGGTGCAAATGCGTCAGGGCTTCTTTACCGTGCAGCAGGCGTGTCCGACCTGTCACGGTCGCGGTTCAGTGATCAAAGATCCCTGCAATGCATGTCATGGTCACGGTCGCGTTGAGCGTAGTAAAACCCTGTCGGTGAAAATCCCTGCAGGCGTGGACACCGGCGATCGCATTCGTCTGACCGGCGAGGGTGAAGCGGGTGAACACGGCGCACCAGCGGGCGATCTATACGTTCAGGTTTCGGTTAAAAAACACCCTATTTTCGAGCGTGAAGATAACAACCTGTACTGCGAAGTGCCGATTAACTTTGCGATGGCAGCATTGGGCGGCGAGATTGAAGTACCGACGCTTGATGGTCGTGTGAGCCTGAAAGTGCCTTCTGAAACGCAAACCGGCAAGCTGTTCCGCATGCGCGGTAAAGGCGTGAAATCGGTGCGTGGTGGTGCAGTAGGTGATTTGCTGTGTCGTGTGGTGGTGGAAACGCCAGTCAGCCTCAACGACAAACAGAAAGCGCTGCTGCGTGAACTGGAAGAGAGTTTTGGTGGCCCGAGCGGCGAGAAAAACAGCCCGCGCTCCAAAAGCTTCCTCGACGGCGTGAAGAAGTTCTTTGACGATTTAACGCGTTAATCCCGTCTGGTTTGCATAACGAAGCGGAGAGGAAACTCTCCGCTTTTTTTTTGTTTCGCCGCCAACGCGTCGCTCCTGATATATGCTCAATTTGCCTGCCGCTTGATGTGCGCCAACAATGCCATCGAAATGTATCGGTATTATCGAGCATTCACTGAGAAATAAGCTGCTTTTAACGAGGTGTTTGAGTCGCTACACTTCTCAGCCTAAATGTCTCTACTCAGGAGGAGTTGTGAACAAACCCCGTTCTATTCGAAGCTTATTGAAAAGCTTTATTGCCAGTGACGCCAGCAACGGTATGGTGCTGATTCTGGCGGCCGTTGCGGCAATGATTCTGGCTAACAGCGCGGAGACCGCTCAAGGTTACCAATCGTTTCTTGCGGAGCCGGTGCAGATTCGCTTTGGCGCATTAGACATCAGTAAAAATCTGCTGCTGTGGATCAACGATGCCATGATGGCACTGTTTTTCCTCATGATTGGTTTAGAAGTGAAACGTGAACTGATCACCGGCGAGCTCGCCAGTCGCGATCGCGCCATTTTCCCGGTCATTGCTGCGCTTGGCGGCATGATGGTGCCGGGACTGATTTTCCTGATGCTGAATCACGGCGATCCTATCGCACGTAACGGTTGGGCGATTCCAACCGCTACCGACATTGCCTTTGCCTTAGGCGTACTGGCGCTGTTGGGCAGCCGCGTGCCGACTGCACTGAAAGTGTTCCTGATGGCGCTCGCGATTATTGATGACCTTGGCGCCATCGTGATTATCGCGCTGTTCTACACCAGCGATCTCTCCGTGCTGTCGCTGAGCGTGGCGGCGGGTGCGATCGTGCTGCTGGCCATTCTTAATCGCTGCGGTGTGCGTAATATCGCCATCTATATGTTGGTTGGTCTTGTGCTGTGGACGGCGGTGCTTAAGTCCGGTGTCCACGCGACGTTGGCGGGTGTCATTGTCGGCTTCTTCGTGCCGCTGGAAGAAAAGAACGGCCATTCACCGGCCGAGCATTTAGCGCATGGCTTAATGCCCTGGGTAAACTGGCTGATTCTGCCGTTGTTCGCCTTTGCCAACGCCGGTATTTCCCTTAGCGGCATTACCTTTATGGATACGCTGTCGCCAGAGCCACTCGGCATCATTCTCGGCTTGCTGATTGGGAAGCCCTTGGGCATCACACTGTTCTGCTGGCTGGCGGTTAAATGGCGGTTGGCGGTATTACCGGCGGGCACCACGATACGCGATATCATGGCGATCGGTGTGCTGTGCGGTATCGGTTTCACCATGTCGATCTTTATCAGCTCGCTGGCCTTTGATGCCGCACATGAGCAACTGGTGACGTTCTCCAAACTGGGGATTCTCAGCGGTTCGCTGCTTTCGGCGATAATTGGTTATACGCTGCTACGAATTAAATTGCGTTAATAGAGGAAGGAGGCGAAAGCCTCCTTTTTTTGCCGATGAATCAGCTCAACTTTAATCATCTCTACTATTTCTGGCAGGTGTGTAAAACCGGCTCGGTGGTGCGCGCGGCGGATGTACTGTGTCTGGCTCCCCAGACCGTTACCGGCCAAATTAAATCGCTGGAAGAGCAGCTGGGCGGCGTGCTGTTTCGCCGTCAGGGACGCGGTTTAGTGCCGACGGAACTTGGGCAGCTGGTGTTTCGCTATGCCGACCGCATGTTCATGCTAAGCCAGGAGATGCTGGATATCGTTAACTACCGCAAAGAGTCGCATCTGCTGTTTGATGTTGGCGTAGCGGATGCGCTGTCAAAGCAACTGGTGAGCAAGGTGCTTGAGGCGGCGGTGGTGGCTGAGGAGAGAATCCATCTGCGCTGCTTTGAATCAACCCACGAGATGCTGCTGGAACAGCTTAGCCAGCACAAACTGGATATGATCCTCTCCGATTGCCCAATTGATTCAACACAGCAGGAAGGGCTGTTTTCGGTCAAGCTGGGCGAGTGCCCCATCAGCTTCTGGTGCAACACGCCTTTGCCGACGCTGCCATTTCCGGCCTGCCTCGAAGAACGTCGCTTGTTGATTCCAGGCCGTCGCTCAATGCTGGGACGTAAGTTGCTGAACTGGATTCATGGCCAGGGCTTGCAGGTGGAGATTCTGGGTGAGTTTGATGATGCGGCTTTAATGAAGGCATTTGGTGCGCTGAACAACGCGATATTTGTGGCTCCCACGCTTTATGGCGGCGAGATTTATCGTGACGACGCCATTCAGGAGATTGGCCGTCTGGATGCGGTAATGGAGGAGTATCACGTCATTTTTGCCGAACGTATGATTCAGCATCCCGCAGTTCAGCGGATCTGCCACCGCGACTTCAGCACGTTATTTACCACTGAATCACAGGCATAAAAAAACCGGCTAAGCGCCGGTTCTTTTTTACAAAGCGATGAACAGACGGGCGATTAAGCCAGTTTGTTGATCTGTGCAGTCAGGTTTGCTTTATGACGTGCAGCTTTGTTTTTGTGGATCAGACCTTTAGCAGCCTGACGGTCCACGAGTGGTTGCATTTCGTTGAATGCGTTCTGCGCAGCAGCTTTGTCGCCTGTTGCGATAGCCGCGTATACTTTCTTGATGAAAGTACGCATCATTGAACGGTTGCTTGCGTTATGCTTGCGACGTTTCTCAGATGTTACGGCGCGTTTCTTAGCTGATTTGATATTAGCCAAGGTCCAACTCCCAAATGTGATCTATATGGACAAATCAAAGGCCGAGGACTATGCCTTTTGCGCCTTCTTATGTCAATGGATTTGTGCAAATAAGCGTCGTTTCAAAAACAACACTCGATTACGTAATTGATGGCGCAGGATTCTACCAGCAACGCGGCGCTGAATACAGTATTTCGCAGCAAAAATCTTCAGATCCTTGCTAAGCAACTGGCCACGCGTGGAATAACCCGCTCCAGAAGCAGGAAAGGCACGTATACGGGTTAACCTAAACGCCATTCAAGGGTATAATCCGCCGATTTCCACCGGTTTGAGTCAGCCATGAAGTTTATCCGCGGTATTTATAATCTGAAAGAGCAGCATCGCGGCTGCGTCCTAACCATTGGCAATTTCGACGGCGTACATCGCGGCCACCAGGCTTTGATGTCGCAACTCATTGCCGAAGGACGTTCTCGCAATCTGCCGGTGGTGGTAATGGTATTTGAGCCACAACCACTTGAGTTATTTGCCGGTGATAAAGCACCGGCGCGCCTTACGCGTTTACGTGAAAAGCTGAAGTATCTCGAACAAGTCGGCGTCGATACCGTTTTGTGCGTACGATTTGAACGACGCCTCGCTGCGCATTCGGCGCAGAGTTTTATTTCTGAATTGCTGGTGGACAAGCTGAACGTCAAGTTCCTTGCCGTCGGCGATGATTTCCGCTTCGGCGCTGGTCGCCAGGGGGATTTCCTGTTATTACAGAAAGCCGGTGCGGAGTATGGCTTTGAGGTCATCAGCACCCAGACATATTGTGATAGCGGCAAGCGCATCAGCAGCACGGCCGTACGTCAGGCGCTGGCGCAGGATGATTTTGCGCAAGCTGAAGCACTGCTGGGCCATCCGTTCAGCATCTCAGGTCGCGTAGTGCATGGCGATGCACTCGGGCGAACCATCGGTTTTCCAACGGCTAATATCCCTTTACGTCGCACCGTTACGCCGGTTAAAGGCGTGTTTGCGGTGGAAGTGTCAGGCCTCGGCGATCAGCCGCTGCCCGGCGTGGCTAATATTGGTACGCGCCCAACGGTAAAAGGTTTACGTCAGCAGCTTGAAGTTCATCTGCTCGACACACATATGAATCTCTATGGGCGTCACATTGAAGTGGTGCTGAAACAGAAGATTCGCGATGAACAGCGTTTCGCTTCGCTGGACGCGCTGAAAGAACAAATTGCGAAAGATGTGGTGACGGCCCGCCAATTCTTTGGGCTAAAAACACCGGTTTAATGACCGAAATACGGAATCGAGAATCTGATGAGTGACTATAAATCTACCCTGAATTTGCCGGAAACGGGGTTCCCGATGCGTGGCGATCTGGCCAAGCGTGAACCGGGAATGCTGCAACGTTGGTATGATGACAACCTGTACGGCATCATCCGCGAAGCCAAAAAAGGGAAAAAAACCTTTATTTTGCATGATGGCCCTCCGTATGCGAACGGCAGCATTCATATTGGTCACTCCGTTAACAAGATTCTGAAAGACATTATCGTTAAGTCGAAAGGCATGGCGGGCTATGACTCGCCATACGTTCCAGGTTGGGACTGCCACGGCTTGCCGATTGAGCACAAAGTTGAGCAGATGATTGGTAAGCCGGGCGAGAAAGTGAGCGCGGCTGAATTCCGTGCGGCTTGCCGTCAATATGCGGCAGAGCAGGTTGAAGGTCAGAAAAATGACTTTATCCGTCTCGGCGTGCTGGGTGACTGGGATCGTCCTTATCTGACGATGAATTTCCAGACCGAAGCCAACATCATCCGTGCGCTGGGTAAAATCATCGGCAATGGCCATTTGCATAAAGGCGCTAAGCCGGTGCACTGGTGCATGGATTGTCGCTCGGCATTGGCTGAAGCCGAAGTTGAGTATTACGACAAAACTTCGCCCTCCATCGACGTCATGTTTAATGCGCTGGATGCAGATGCTGTGCGCGCGCAGTTCGGCGTCACCGCGTCAGAAGGCCCGGTTTCACTGGTTATCTGGACCACCACACCGTGGACCATGCCGGCAAACCGCGGTATCTCACTGCATCCGGAATTTGAATACCAGTTGCTACAGATTGAAGGCCGCAGCCTGATCCTCGCTAAAGAGATGGTCGAGAGCGTGATGAAGCGCGCCGGCATCAGCGAGTGGAACGTGCTGGGCGAATGCAACGGTGCGGCGCTAGAGCTGCAGCTGTTCCAGCATCCGTTCCTTGAGCAGGTTCACTCCAAAGTGGTTCTGGGTGAGCACGTTACTCTGGAAGCCGGTACCGGTGCCGTACATACCGCGCCAGGTCACGGCCCGGATGACTATGTAATCGGGCAGAAATACGGCCTGGAAACCGCCAATCCGGTGGGCCCAGATGGCGCGTATCTGCCAGGCACATATCCAACGCTGGATGGTGTGAACGTTTTTAAAGCCAACGACATGATCGTTGAGTTGCTGAAAGAGAAGGGCGCGTTGCTGCACGTTGAGAAGCTGCTGCATAGCTACCCACACTGCTGGCGTCACAAAACGCCGATCATCTTCCGTGCCACGCCGCAATGGTTCATCAGCATGGATCAGAAAGGTCTGCGTGCGCAGTCGCTGAAAGAGATCAAAGGCGTGCAGTGGATCCCGGATTGGGGCCAGGCGCGTATCGAAGCGATGGTGGCCAACCGTCCGGATTGGTGTATCTCACGTCAGCGTACGTGGGGCGTGCCGATGTCGCTTTTCGTGCATAAAGAGAGCGAGCAACTGCACCCGGATACGCTGGAGCTGATGGAGAAAGTGGCCAAACTGGTTGAGCAGGACGGCATTCAGGCGTGGTGGGATCTCGATCCGCGCGATCTGATGGGCGACGATGCTGACCAGTACGTCAAAGTGCCAGACACCTTAGACGTCTGGTTCGACTCTGGATCAACCAGCTACGCGGTAGTGGATGCGCGTCCGGAATTCGGTGGTCATACGCCGGATATGTATCTGGAAGGTTCGGATCAGCATCGCGGCTGGTTTATGTCTTCTCTGATGATCTCTACCGCGATGAAAGGCAAAGCGCCTTATCGTCAGGTACTGACGCACGGTTTCACCGTTGATGGTCAGGGCCGCAAGATGTCGAAATCGATCGGCAACACCGTGGCACCGCAAGATGTCATGGATAAGCTGGGCGCGGACATTCTGCGTCTATGGGTCGCTTCTACCGATTACTCCGGTGAGATGGCGGTCTCCGATGAAATCCTTAAGCGTGCCGCGGACAGCTATCGTCGCATCCGTAACACCGCGCGTTTCCTGCTGGCTAACCTCGCGGGCTTCAACCCGGCGACCGATAGCGTGAAGCCGGAAGAGATGGTGGTAGTGGATCGCTGGGCGGTTGGCCGTGCGCTGGCAGCGCAGCAGGATATCGTGCACTCCTACGAAAACTACGATTTCCACGAAGTGGTGCAGCGTCTGATGCACTTCTGCTCCATCGAAATGGGCTCGTTCTATCTCGATGTGATCAAAGATCGTCAGTACACCGCGAAAGGCGACAGTCTGGCGCGTCGCAGCTGCCAAACTGCGCTGTGGCATATCGTTGAAGCGCTGGTGCGCTGGATGGCGCCAATCATGTCCTTCACCGCAGACGAGATCTGGGGCTATCTGCCGGGCGAGCGCGCGAAATACGTGTTCACCGAAGAGTGGTATCAAGATTTGTTTGGTCTGGCGGATAACGAAGCGCTAAACGACGCCTACTGGGATGATCTGCTGAAAGTCCGCGGCGAAGTCAACAAGGTGATTGAGCAAGCGCGTAGTGACAAACGCATTGGTGGCGCGCTGGAAGCTACGGTTACGCTGTATGCGGATGCCGAGCTGGCAGCCAAGCTGCAGGCGCTGGGCGATGAGTTGCGTTTCGTCCTGTTAACTTCAGGTGCAACCGTGGCGGATTACGCCACTGCCAATGATGAAGCGCAGCAGAGCGAGTTGTTTAAAGGTCTGAAAATCGCGCTGCACAAAGCAGAAGGTGAGAAATGTCCGCGCTGCTGGCATTACACTGCTGACGTTGGTCAGAACCCGGAGCACGCTGCGGTGTGTGGTCGTTGCTACACCAACGTCGCCGGCAATGGCGAACAGCGGAAATTTGCCTAATGAGTAAAGCGCTCTCTTCAACCGGTTTGCGTTGGCTTTGGCTGGTGCTGGTAGTGATCGCCATCGATTTTGGCAGCAAGATGTGGGTCATGGATAACATGATGCTGCATGAAACGCAGCCGCTGATGCCGTTCCTGAATCTGTTTTACGCGCACAACTACGGCGCAGCGTTCAGCTTCCTGGCGGACAAAGGCGGCTGGCAGCGATGGTTCTTTGCCGGCATTGCCATTGCCATCGTTGTGGCGCTGTTGGTGATGATGTATCGCAACGCTGCCAGCAACAAATTAACCAATATTGCCTACGCGCTGATTATCGGCGGGGCGTTGGGTAACCTGTTTGACCGTTCGTATCACGGCTTTGTGGTCGATTTTATCGACTTTTACGTCGGCGACTGGCACTTCGCGACCTTTAACATTGCCGACTGCGCCATCTGCATCGGTGCGGCGCTGGTGGTACTGGAAGGTTTTCTCAGCCCGAACGGCAAACCGGCTAAACAGAAAGGGTAACTGATGACAGACTTAGTTCAGCGCGATAGCGCGTTGCTGGTGCATTTTACGCTGAAGCTGGAGGATGGCTCGACGGCCGAATCCACGCGCGCCAACGGCAAACCTGCGCTGTTCCGTCTGGGTGATGGCAGCCTGTCGGGCGCGCTGGAACAGCAACTGATCGGGCGTAAAGTGGGCGATAAGCACGCGTTTACGCTGGAGCCGGAAGATGCGTTTGGCGGCACCAGCCCGGATCTGGTTCAGTACTTCTCGCGCCGTGACTTTAACGATGCGGGCGAGCCGGAAGTCGGTGCCATTATGCTGTTCAGCGGACGGGGTGGCAGCGAAATGCCTGGCGTGATTCGTGAGGTTTCCGGCGACTCGATTACCGTGGATTTCAACCATCCGCTGGCGGGTCAGCGCATTCAGTTTGACATTGAAGTGCTGGAGATTGATCCGGTGCTGGAGGCCAACGATGCAAATCCTGTTAGCTAATCCACGCGGTTTCTGCGCAGGCGTTGATCGCGCCATCAGCATCGTGGAACGCGCGCTGGAGATGTACGGCGCGCCTATCTACGTGCGTCATGAAGTGGTGCATAACCGCTACGTGGTAAGCAGCCTGCGCGAGCGCGGCGCGATCTTTATTGAAGAGATCGCAGAAGTGCCGGATAACGCCATTCTGATCTTTTCCGCTCACGGCGTATCGCAAGCGGTGCGCGCTGAAGCGAAAGCACGTAACCTCACTATGCTGTTTGATGCCACCTGTCCGCTGGTAACCAAAGTGCATATGGAAGTGGCGCGCGCCAGCCGTAAAGGCGTTGAAGCGATTCTTATTGGTCACGCAGGGCATCCCGAAGTGGAAGGCACCATGGGCCAGTACAGCAATCCTAACGGCGGCATGTATCTGGTCGAGTCACCGGAAGATGTGTTCAAGCTGAACGTGAAAGATGAGAGCAACCTGTGCTTTATGACACAGACCACGCTTTCCGTCGATGATACCTCGGACGTGATTGATGCGTTGCGTCAGCGCTTCCCGGCAATTATCGGTCCACGTAAAGATGATATCTGCTACGCCACCACCAACCGTCAGGAAGCGGTACGCGTTTTGGCGCGTGATGCTGAAGTGGTGCTGGTCGTAGGATCGAAAAACTCCTCTAACTCGAACCGTTTGGCCGAACTGGCGCAGCGTGCCGGTAAGCTGGCGAAGCTGATTGATTCTGCCGATGACATCCAGGAAGAGTGGGTAAAAGATAAGCAGGTCATCGGTGTCACCGCAGGCGCTTCGGCTCCTGATATTCTGGTGCAGCAGGTGATTCAGCGTCTGCGTGAGCTTGGTGGTGAAGCGGCGATTGAGCTGATTGGCCGCGAAGAGAACATCGTGTTTGAAGTACCGAAAGAGCTGCGTGTCGACGTGCGTAACGTGCAATAAGCGGTTCGCCGCGCAGTAAAATCAGGCCGACATTGTTCGGCCTTTTCTTTGCCTGTCGCTGCAGAAAATCCTACTTCCAGCATGCGGGATTGCTTTTACTGATAATGTTTCGCGGCTGGCATAAAATTCTTATTATCCCTTTATTATTGTGGCGTGACTGTTATCTGACCGTTAACCTGTTTACGCTTTACGTGCATAGATTTGTATCAGGAATGAATAATTATGAGTGAAATCCGCATTGCTATCGTTGGTGCGCCGGGTCGCATGGGACGCAATTTGATTCAGGCTGTACAACAGGCGGAAGGGGTTGCGCTCGGCGCGGCACTGGCGCGTAGCGGTTCGTCGTTGCTCGGCGTTGATGCTGGCGAATTGGCGGGCATCGGTAAAACGGGCGTAATTGTCACTGACGATCTGCACACGGTAGTTAACGACTTTGACGTCCTGATCGATTTTACTCGTCCGGAAGGCACGCTGGACTATCTGGCGTTTTGCCGCCAGCACAATAAAGCGATGGTGATCGGTACCACCGGGTTTGATGAAGCGGGCAAAGCAGCAATTCGCGCGGCAGCGGAAGAGATTGGCATCGTATTTGCCGCTAACTTCAGCGTGGGCGTCAATCTGGTGCTGAACCTGCTACAGCAGGCGGCAAAGGTGATGGGCGACTACGCGGATATTGAAATTGTCGAAGCGCACCATCGCCATAAGGTGGATGCACCCTCAGGAACCGCGTTGGCAATGGGGGAAGCAATTGCCGATGCCATGAACTGGAATCTGGATGAGCACGCGGTGTATGCCCGCGAAGGTCATACCGGTGAGCGTAAAGCGCAAACCATCGGATTTGCTACCGTGCGTGCTGGCGATATCGTGGGTGAACATACTGCCATGTTTGCAGATATTGGTGAGCGTGTCGAGATTACCCACAAGGCTTCCAGCCGCATGACCTTTGCAAATGGTGCAATTAAAGCGGCAAGTTGGTTAAAGAACAAGAAATCTGGCCTTTATGATATGCGTGATGTGCTGGATTTATCGGTGTTGTGAGTGTTGTGAACCATCGTGATGTGGTTATTTCAATCGGTAAGACCTTGATTGACGAGGGCAATGGAATCATTGCCCTTAATTTTATCTAAAAATAAGCATCTTGTTTGTTTTCGTTGTTTAAGCTTCTATTTGTAGTTATTATCTTGTGGTTGTGATGCTTTATGTGGCTAATTTTGACCATTTGGTCAAAAATTTATGCGTGCTAGCACCACTTTGCCATTATCGCCGTAAGGCAATCGATTATTTTTCCGAGTTATCTCACTCTTTTGTCGCCTTTCACCGTTTTTAACATTCAGTTGCCCGAAATATACAAAAAAATAACCACATGGTGTAGACAAGGTGCGGGGCGATCATTAGAATGCGCGCAATTTGCCAAAATTCGAGTACTCAGGCGGGTTTTGCATTGATTCTGGCACTGCTTTTGAATTAATATGCAAATATTGTGACTGTTTATTCCCTGGAGGATGTTTTGATTAAGTCAGCGCTCTTGGTTCTGGAAGACGGAACCCAATTCCACGGTCGGGCCATCGGGGCTACGGGGTCGGCAGTGGGAGAAGTTGTTTTCAACACTTCAATGACCGGTTATCAAGAAATCCTCACTGATCCTTCCTATTCCCGCCAAATCGTTACCCTCACTTATCCCCATATCGGCAATGTTGGCGTTAACGCCGCCGATGAAGAATCCAGCCAAATCCATGCTCAAGGCCTCGTTATTCGCGATCTGCCGCTGATTACCAGCAACTTCCGCAGTGAAGAAAGTCTGTCAGCTTATCTGCAGCGCAATAACATCGTTGGCATCGCCGATATCGACACGCGCAAACTGACCCGTTTGCTGCGCGAGAAGGGCGCACAGAGTGGCTGCATTATTGCGGGTGATAATCCGGATGCCGCACTGGCGCTGCAGAAAGCGCAGGCGTTCCCTGGCTTGAAAGGCATGGATCTGGCGAAAGAAGTGACCACCGCTGAAACCTACGCGTGGCAGCAAGGTAGCTGGACACTGGAAGGTGACCTACCGGAGCAGAAAACGGCGGAAGAGCTGCCGTTCCATGTAGTGGCTTACGATTACGGCGCTAAGCGCAACATCCTGCGCATGCTGGTAGATCGCGGCTGCCGCCTGACGGTAGTACCGGCGCAAACGCCGGCGGAAGACGTTCTGGCCCTCAATCCAGACGGTATTTTTCTGTCGAACGGTCCAGGCGACCCAGAGCCGTGCGATTACGCCATCAACGCCATTCAGGCGTTCCTGAAAACCGATGTCCCGGTATTCGGTATCTGTCTTGGCCATCAGCTGTTAGCGCTGGCGAGCGGTGCCAAAACCATCAAGATGAAACTTGGCCATCACGGCGGCAACCATCCGGTAAAAGATCTCGACAACAACACCGTGATGATCACCGCACAAAACCACGGTTTTGCGGTTGATGATAGCCAGTTGCCAGCCAATCTGCGCGTGACGCATGTGTCGCTGTTCGACCAAACCGTACAGGGCATTCATCGCACGGACAAACCGGCCTTCAGCTTCCAGGGACACCCGGAAGCGAGCCCCGGCCCGCACGATGCGGCACCACTGTTCGATCACTTTATCGAACTGATCGAAGCATACCGTTCTAACGCGAAGTAATCAGGAGCCATTGATGCCAAAACGTACAGACATAAAATCCATCCTGATTCTTGGTGCTGGCCCGATCGTTATCGGCCAGGCATGTGAATTTGACTACTCCGGTGCGCAGGCGTGTAAAGCGCTGCGTGAAGAGGGCTACCGCGTCGTTCTGGTGAACTCGAACCCGGCCACCATTATGACCGACCCGGAAATGGCCGATGCGACTTACATCGAGCCGATTCACTGGGAAGTGGTCCGCAAGATTATCGAAAAAGAGCGCCCGGATGCGGTACTGCCCACCATGGGCGGCCAGACAGCGCTGAACTGTGCGCTGGAGCTGGAGCGTCAGGGCGTGCTGGCTGAGTTCGGCGTGACCATGATTGGTGCGACTGCCGATGCGATTGATAAAGCTGAAGATCGTCGCCGTTTCGATGTGGCGATGAAAAGTATTGGTCTGGGTACTGCCCGTTCCGGTATCGCGCACACCATGGAAGAAGCGCTGGCGGTGGCCGAAGACGTTGGCTTCCCGTGCATCATCCGTCCTTCCTTTACCATGGGCGGCACCGGCGGCGGCATCGCCTATAACCGCGAAGAGTTCGAAGAGATTTGCGAACGCGGTCTGGACCTGTCGCCGACCAATGAGCTGCTGATTGACGAGTCGCTGATTGGCTGGAAAGAGTACGAGATGGAAGTGGTGCGTGATAAAAACGACAACTGCATCATCGTCTGCTCAATCGAAAACTTCGATGCGATGGGCATCCACACCGGTGACTCTATCACTGTCGCCCCTGCACAAACCCTGACGGATAAAGAGTACCAAATCATGCGTAACGCCTCGCTGGCGGTACTGCGTGAAATCGGGGTAGAAACCGGCGGCTCTAACGTGCAGTTCTCGGTGAACCCGAAAGATGGCCGTATGATTGTCATCGAGATGAACCCGCGCGTTTCGCGTTCGTCAGCGCTGGCCTCGAAAGCCACCGGTTTCCCGATTGCCAAAGTGGCGGCAAAACTGGCGGTGGGCTTCACCCTCGATGAGCTGATGAACGATATCACCGGCGGCTTAACGCCGGCATCGTTCGAGCCATCAATCGACTATGTCGTGACCAAGATCCCTCGCTTCAACTTCGAGAAGTTTGCCGGTGCCAACGACCGCCTGACAACGCAGATGAAATCGGTCGGTGAAGTGATGGCGATTGGCCGGACATTCCAGGAATCGATGCAGAAAGCGCTGCGCGGTCTGGAAGTGGGTGCCAACGGTTTCGACCCGAAAGTCAGCCTTGACGATCCCGAAGCATTGACGCGCATTCGCCGTGAACTGAAAGATGCCGGTTCCGACCGTATCTGGTACATCGCCGATGCGTTCCGCGCCGGCATGTCGGTGGATGGCGTGTTCAATCTCACCAACATTGACCGCTGGTTCCTGGTACAGATTGAAGAGCTGGTGCGTCTGGAAGAGCAGGTTGAGCGCGAAGGTGTGAATTCGCTGAATGCGGAATTCCTGCGGGCGCTGAAGCGTAAAGGCTTTGCCGACCTGCGTCTGGCTACATTGGCGGGCGTATCAGAAGGCGAAATCCGTAAGCTGCGCCAGCAATTTAACCTGCATCCGGTCTATAAGCGCGTTGATACCTGTGCCGCCGAATTTGCAACCGACACCGCATATATGTACTCAACCTACGAGGAAGAGTGCGAAGCTAATCCAAATCAGGATCGTGAAAAAATCATGATTCTGGGTGGCGGTCCAAACCGTATCGGCCAGGGCATTGAGTTCGATTACTGCTGCGTGCACGCAGCGCTGGCGCTGCGTGAAGACGGTTACGAGACCATCATGGTCAACTGTAATCCGGAAACCGTATCAACCGATTACGACACCTCGGATCGTCTGTACTTCGAGCCTGTCACGCTGGAAGACGTGCTGGAAATCGTGCGTATCGAGCAGCCGAAAGGCGTCATCGTGCAGTACGGCGGCCAGACGCCACTGAAACTGGCGCGCGCGCTGGAAGCGGCAGGCGTTCCGGTGATTGGTACCAGCCCGGACTCCATTGACCGCGCGGAAGACCGTGAGCGTTTCCAGCAGGCGGTTGATCGTCTGAGCCTGAAGCAACCGGCTAACGCCACGGTTGCCACGCTGGAGCAGGCAGTTGAGAAAGCGGCCGGTATCGGCTATCCGCTGGTGGTGCGTCCTTCTTATGTGCTGGGCGGCCGTGCGATGGAAATCGTTTACGACGAAATCGACCTGAAGCGCTATTTCCAGACGGCGGTGTCGGTCTCTAACGATGCGCCCGTGTTGCTGGACCGCTTCCTCGATGATGCGGTAGAAGTCGATGTCGATGCGATTTGCGACGGCGAACGTGTGCTGATTGGTGGCATCATGGAACACATCGAGCAGGCGGGCGTGCACTCCGGTGACTCCGCATGTTCACTGCCGGCCTACACGCTGAGCACTGAAATCCAAAACGTGATGCGTCAGCAGGTGGAAAAACTGGCCTTTGAGCTGAACGTGCGTGGCTTGATGAACGTGCAATTCGCGGTGAAGGACAATGAGGTTTACCTGATTGAGGTTAACCCGCGTGCCGCGCGTACCGTGCCGTTCGTGTCGAAAGCCACTGGCGTCGCGCTGGCGAAAGTTGCTGCGCGCGTGATGGCAGGTAAAACGCTGGCTGAGCAGGGCGTCACCAAAGAAGTGATTCCACCGTATTACTCGGTGAAAGAAGTGGTGCTGCCGTTCAACAAGTTCCCAGGCGTTGACCCGATTCTCGGCCCGGAAATGCGCTCTACCGGTGAAGTGATGGGCGTTGGACGCACCTTCGCTGAAGCCTTCGCCAAGGCGATGCTGGGCGCACAGAGCAACATGAAGAAAACCGGTCGCGCGCTGCTGTCCGTGCGTGAAGGCGATAAGAAACGCATCGTCGACCTGGCGGCGAAACTGCAGAAGTTTGGTTTCGAGCTGGATGCGACACACGGTACCGCCGTGGTGCTGGGTGAAGCGGGGATTAATCCACGTCTGGTGAACAAAGTGCATGAAGGTCGTCCGCACATTCAGGATCGTCTGAAGAATGGCGAATATACCTACATCGTTAATACCACGGCAGGACGTCAGGCGATTGAAGACTCCAAACTGATTCGCCGCAGTGCGCTGCAGTACAAAGTGCATTACGACACTACGCTGAACGGCGGCTTCGCGACGGCGATGGCGTTGAATGCGGATCCGACTGAGCAAGTGATTTCGGTGCAGGAAATGCACGCGCAAATTAAAGGCTGATTCCCAGCTAGCTACACATCAACGGCTCCTGCGGGGGCCGTTTTTTTTGCTGTTTTCCCGCTACCTGAATATCGTTATCTGTAAAAATCCTGTTGATTTGACATATGTTTTATCAGTTGATGCGAAAAAGCTTACACATCGGAATATCCGCACAAAATTATAAATAAGAACCCAGTCAGCGCACCGTACTATTTTGCTCGCTCACCAAAAGAGCGCTCACCTTAACTGGGATATAAAAAATGCAAATGCGTGCTTTCACTCTCAGCGCTATTGCTGCGTTACTCGCAGCGGCGCCACTCGCCAGCCAGGCGGAAATTACTTTACTCAAGCAGGATCCACAAGCGGGCGATCCGCTCAGCCGTCTCGACTTCAAAGTGGGCGGCAGTATTCGTCCACAGTTCCAGCATCAGAATGGTGTGAACGACCAATCCTATAAACGTAATGGCTATGACGGCGGTTCACGCTTCCGCTTCACCGCGAATTACTACCTGTTTGATGATGTAAGCTGGGTGGGTTACTACGAGCTGGGCGTTAACTTCCCGGCATGGTGGGGTTGGGACCATCATCATGCGGATGGGGCGAATAACACATCGCGTCGCCAACTTTATACCGGCTTCAAGAGCGCCACGTTAGGTGAACTCTACTTTGGCCAGCAGAACAGTGTTTACTACGATGTTGTTGGCGCGAAAACTGATATCTGGGATTACGACATGCTGGCCCAGGCGCCGGGTAACGGTATCAATGGCGACTACGACGGCTCGTACCGTTCGCGTAAAATGCTGAAGTATAAAAACACCTTCGGTGATGCGGATGTGTATGCGTCTTACCTGTTTGAAGATAACGAATATCTGCCAGGCAACGGTTTGCGCTACAAACGTAAAGGCGGCGGTTCGCTGGGTGTTAACTACCACATCACCAAAGACCTCGCATGGGGTACCGCGTGGAATTACACGCGCGCAGACATCCGCAATCCAGGTAATGGTGACAGCAAGCGCTACGACCAGAATATCTACGGTACCGCATTGAGCTGGACGCCAGATAACTGGACACTATCAGCCGGTGCAGGCTGGTATGAGAACTTCTCCCCAACCAAACGCAATACCGTGAACAACTACTTCGCGGATGACGCGTGGGGCATTGAATACTTTGCTGGCTACAAATTCCCAATTGGTCAGTATGCGGTGAAATCTATCCAGCCTTACTTCATGGGTGACCGTCTGGAATTCGTTAACGGACGTGACTACAAACGTATCGATAACGGCGTCGGCGTGAGCGCGCAGCTGGATTACGGCTTCCGTGTTGATTACGAATATGTCATTACCTCCAGCACCGACAAGTCACTGGGTAATGTGAATCTGGTACGTCTGCGCTACGATTTCTAAATCGTCTCAACGGCTCCTGCAGGAGCCGTTTTCTTTTGTGGCATAGAGTGCGCATTTCTTTACACAGCCATACCGAGAATGCGACGTTTCGCGTGGCGTTGTGCCGCTTCGCCGGCAATTTATGGCGCCTCTCCCCGCTATTAGCGGGAAAGTCGGTGTAAAACTCTGTCCAATAACAAAAGTGCGGTGGCATCGGAGCTTTACGCAAATAGCGGGGTCGGCCTATCGACGAAAGTTTCGCCTTTACGTATGATGGCGCCAATTTTTCCAGTAGGTCTTTTAACATGATTAGTCTGATCGCGGCACTGGCAGCGGATCGCATTATTGGTATGGAAAACGCCATGCCTTGGAACCTGCCAGCAGATTTGGCGTGGTTCAAACGTAATACTTTGAATAAACCTGTGATTATGGGTCGTCTGACCTTTGAATCGATTGGCCGTCCGCTTCCTGGACGCTTGAACATCGTGGTCAGCAGCCAACCGGGCAACCACGAAGGCGTCACCTGGGTAACATCGCTGGAAGAAGCGGTGAAAGCGGCGGGTGATGTCGAAGAGATGATGGTCATTGGTGGTGGGCGCGTTTATGAGCAGATGCTGGCGCGCGCAGATCGTCTCTATCTGACCCATATCGATGCGGAAGTAGAAGGGGATACGCAGTTCCCGGATTACGAACCGGATGAGTGGCAGTCTACCTTTAGCGAGTTCCACGACGCCGATGAGCAGAACTCCCACAGCTACTGCTTCGAGGTTCTTGACCGCCGTAAATAACATCGCACGCAACTGTAGCAGCGCGATTTATTGTGCAAAAAAGCCCCGCTGATATTGCGGGGTTTTTATTTTATGGCGTATCACTCAACGGTGGATGCGCGCTGACCGCGCTGTCGGCCATCGCCTGATCGCGATTGGAGGCCTGCACATAATACTGTTTGGTTTCCCAATGCAGCAGAGTCAGGGTCCCGCCCCAGCAGCAGCCGGTATCCAGACCAATCACATGTTCCGGCGTGCCTTTCCCTTCCAGTGAAGCCCAATGCCCAAAGATCTGCGTGTAATCGCTGCCGATCTTGCTCGGCACTCTAAACCACGGCTTAAGCGGTGGCGGGGCAGATTCAGGCGACTCTTTACAGATCATATCCAGCTGGCCGTTCGGGAAGCAGAAGCGCATGCGCGTCAGCGCATTGGTGCTAAAGCGTAATCGTGCAAGGCCACTCAGCTCCGGTGTCCAATTGTTCGGCATGTCACCGTACATGGCGTCAAGAAACAGCGGATAGCTGTCGCTGGATAACACCGCTTCAACTTCACGCGCACACAGTTGCGCCGTCTCCAGATCCCACTGCGGCGTGATGCCAGCGTGCGCCATTAATAACTTTTTCTCTTCATCCACCTGCAACAGCGGCTGACGACGTAACCAGTTAATCAGTTCATCGGCATCATCGGCTTCCAGCAGGGGCGTCAGGCGATCTTTTGGTTTATTGCGGCTGATACCGGCAAACACCGCCAGCAAATGCAAATCGTGATTGCCGAGCACCAGGCGCACGCAATCACCGAGCGATTTCACGTAGCGCAGTACGTCGAGCGAGCCGGGGCCGCGCGCCACCAAATCGCCGGTGAGCCACAAGGTGTCTTGCTGCGGATCGAAATCAACCTGCGCCAACAGCGCACGAAGCTCGTCATAACAGCCATGAATATCGCCAATCAGGTATGTACTCATTGTCAGTCCGATTAAAACGCGCCGCCCGGACAGGCCGGGCGGAGGAGGATTAGTGAATGTGGGTTTGCACCGCGAGTCGGAACACCGGAATCTCGACGTGGAACTCTTCGCCCGCATCATCGATCATCACGTAGTGACCTTGCATGGTGCCCATTGGCGTCTCCAGAATGGCGCCGCTGGTGTACTGATACTCGCCGCCGGCAGCAATGTGCGGCTGTTCGCCTACCACACCTTCACCTTGCACTTCCGTCTCGCGACCGTTGCCATTAGTGATCAGCCAATAGCGGCTGCGCAGCTGTACGTTGCGGCGCCCCAAATTACGAATGGTGATGGTGTAGGCAAACACGTAGCGATCCTCGTCGGGCAAGGATTGCGATTCCACATACTGACTATGCACATGGATACAGACGCGGGCCAGTTCACTCATGCACTCAACTCTCCGGAGTTTCAGCCTGATGCTTGCTCAACCAGTTGGCCAGTTGGCAATACTGCGCCACAGAAACATTTTCTGCACGCAGCGAGGCATCGATTTCCAATTGATCCAGCGCACCAGCTGCAAACATATGAGCGAGGCTGTTGCGCAGCGTTTTACGACGTTTACCAAAGGCTTCAGTGGTAATACGGCTCAGCAGACGAATATCGCTGACCGGATACTGCGGCTGCATATACGGCACTAAACGCACCACGGCCGAATCCACTTTCGGTGCCGGTGTGAACGATTCTGGTGGCACTTCGAGCACAGGAATGACCTGGCAATAATACTGCGCCATCACGCTCAGACGACCATAAGCTTTGCTACCCGGACCCGCGACTAAGCGATTCACCACTTCTTTCTGCAGCATGAAGTGCATGTCTTTAATCGAACCAGTATAGCTGAAAAGGTGGAACATCAGCGGCGTCGAGATATTGTACGGCAGGTTACCGAACACGCGTAGCGGCTGACCTTTTTCCTGCGCCAGCGCAGCGAAATCGAAGGTCATCGCATCCTGCTGGAAAATGGTCAGCTTTGGACCAAGGAACGGGTGCGTTTGCAGACGCGCGGCGAGGTCGCGGTCCAGCTCGACAACGGTCAGCTCATCCAGGCGTTCGCCTACCGGTTCGGTTAACGCACCCAAGCCAGGGCCGATTTCCACAATAGCTTCACCTTTTTGTGGGTGAATTGCGGAGACAATGCTGTCGATAATGTACTGATCGTTCAGGAAGTTTTGCCCGAAACGTTTACGGGCGTAATGCCCCTGATGGACGCGATTATTCATTACTGCTCTTGATCATAGTGATGGCGAGATTAAGCGCCGTGATAAAGCTGCCCGGTTCTGCCTGGCCCAGACCGGCTAATTCAAGCGCGGTGCCGTGGTCGACGGAAGTCCGGATAAAGGGCAGGCCTAGCGTAATGTTTACCGCGCGGCCAAACCCCTGAAATTTTAGCACCGGTAAGCCCTGGTCGTGATACATCGCCAGAACCGCATCGGCATGTTGCAGGTATTTCGGCTGGAACAGCGTATCGGCCGGCAGGGGGCCGGTGAGTTGCATGCCTTGCTGACGCAGCTCGTTGAGGGCCGGAATGATAATATCGATCTCTTCGCGGCCCATATGGCCGCTTTCGCCCGCATGCGGATTGAGGCCGCAGACGAAGATATGAGGATTCGATAAGCCAAACTTTTGCTGCAGGTCGCGATGCAAAATGGTGATCACTTCATGCAACGTGTCGCGAGTAATTGCGGCAGACACATCATTTAGCGGCAGATGCGTGGTGGCTAATGCCACTCGCAATTCTTCCGTTGCCAGCATCATCACCACTAAATCGCCACCGGCGCGATCGGCAAAAAACTCGGTATGACCGGTAAACGGAATGCCCGCATCGTTGATCACGCCTTTGTGCACCGGACCGGTAATCAGCGCGGCGAATTCACCGTTCAGGCAACCATCACAGGCGCGCGCCAAGGTTTCCAGCACATAATGACTGTTCATCACGTTGAGTTCACCAGCGGTCACCGGCTGTGCGGTATCGACTTGCAGTAACGTGAGCGTGCCGGCCTGCTGCGGTTGTGCCGCGATGCCAGGCTGATAATCGCGCAGCGACAGCGGCAAACCCAGTAACGCAGCGCGACGGCGCAAAAGCTCGCCGTCGCCGCAGACCACCAGTTCAACCGGCCAGTTTTGCTGTGCCAGTTGAACGGTGAGGTCGGGACCAATCCCGGCAGGTTCGCCGGGCGTGATCACCACACGATAATTACTGACCATTGTTATCCAGAATTTTCACGTAAGCACTGGCGCGCTGTTCCTGCATCCAGGTTTGCGCTTCTTCCGCGAATTTACGGTTGAACAGCATACGGTAGGCGCGCTCTTTCTGCGCGGCATCGGTCTTATCAACCTGACGCGTATCCAGCAATTGAATCAAGTGCCAGCCAAATGAGGAGTGAACGGGCTGGCTAACCTGACCTTTCTGCAATTTCAGCAAGGCATCGCGGAACGCCGGATCATAAATCTCTGGGGCTGCCCAGCCGAGATCGCCGCCCTGATTGGCTGAACCTGGATCGTCTGAGAATTGTTTAGCTGCGGCAGCAAAGGTGGTTTTCCCGCTTTTAATGTCGGCAGCGATTTGTTCGATCCTGGCTTGCGCCTGAGCATCAGTGAGGATTGGGGACGGCTTCAGCAGAATGTGGCGCGCATGCACTTCCGTCACCGAAATATTTTTGCTTTCGCCGCGCAGGTCATTCACTTTCAGGATGTGGAAGCCCACACCAGAACGGATTGGACCGACAATATCGCCTTTTTTCGCGGTGCTTAACGCTTGAGAGAACAGCGTAGGCAACTCTTCAATTTTGCCCCAACCCATTTTGCCGCCTTTCAGTGCCTGCGGATCGGCAGAGTAAGTCACCGCCAGCTTGCCGAAGTCGGCTCCGCCTTTCAGCTGAGTAACCAATTGGCGCGCCAGTGTTTCCTGATCGTCAACCTGCTGTTGCGTCGGATTTTCTGACAACGGCAGCAGAATCTGGCTGATATTCAGTTCAGTACCTTGCTTATTCTGTGCACCAACCTGCGTGGCCAGCGTATCCACTTCCTGCGGCAGGATAGTGACGCGACGACGCACTTCATTGTTACGCACTTCTGAAATGAGCATCTCTTTGCGGATCTGCGCACGGTAATCGTTGTAGTTCATACCGTCGTAGGCCAGACGGCTACGCAGCTGGTCAAGGCTCATGCGGTTCTGTGCGGCAATGTTCTGGATAGCTTGATCCAGTTGCTGATCGTTGATTTGAACGCCCGCTTTTTCGCCCATCTGCAGAATGATGGCATCCATCACCTGGCGTTCAAGAATCTGATGACGCAAGGTTTTGTCATCAGGGAGTTGCTGGTTTGCCTGCTGCGCCTGTGATTTCACGGTGCGCATCATGTTATCAACGTCACTTTCCAGTACCACGCCGTTATTCACGACGGCGGCAACTTTATCAACCACTTGTGGGGCTGCGAACGCAGTGTTAGCGGTAATCGCTACACCAAGAATCAGCATTCTCCAGTTCTTCATACTTTATCCATTGTTGTTTCCGCACTGCGGGAGAGCCTGTCAAACATCACAACATCAGAAAGCGCGCTGGTAAGGGATAATGCCCTGACGCAGCATTTCATTGGTGCCTAAGCCATAATTGGAACTCAGACCACGCAGCTCAATGTTGAATGAGATTTGGTTGTCATACTTACTGTCGTTGTTTTCCCAACCGTTGATCTTGCGTTCGTAACCCAGACGAATGGCATAGCAGCACGAGCTGTACTGCAGGCCAACCAGCTGCTCAGCCGGACGGCTGTTGCGGGTATCGTAGTAATAACCGCCCACCAGTGACCAGGCATCAGCAATTGGCCAGCTGGCCGTGGCGCCGACCTGTGAAATCCCGTTTTTGTAGATCGGGTCAGTCACCAGGTTAGAGTTATTCAGCGCCTGCGCGACGTATTCGGGGCTGCTATAGCGATAGCTCAGCTGCACCATACGATCGGCGTCCTGGCGATACTCAACTACCGCATTACCCTGGGCGACGTTGTCGAGGCGCGTGTCATATTGCAGTCCGCCACGCGCGCCCCAGCGATCGCTGATTTTCCAGTAAGTGTCGCCGGCCCACACCAGGCTGCCGGTGTCATCTTCTTCGTTCGTCTGGTTTACGCCGGTACGAGACGGGGTAAACGAGTAGATTTGACCCACAGAAACGTTAAAACGTTCAACCAGATCGTTATCATAAATACGTGTGGTCACACCGCTTGCTACTTCGTTAGACGAAGCGATGCGATCCAGGCCGCTGTAAGTACGATCGCGGAACAGGCCGGTGTAATCACTTTGCAGCAGCGTGGAGTCGTACGGATAGATATTGCTCTGATTACGATACGGGACGTAAAGATACTGAACGCGTGGTTCCAGCGTTTGCGTGTAGCCCGGCTGCCAATCCATCGCACGATCAAAGACTAAGCGGCCATCAACTTTGAATTGCGGCAGGGTACGGTTTACTGAATCGTCAAGGCGACCGCTGGAATTATAATTACCAGGGTTACTGTTGTAGTTATCAAGATTGTCTTGCTGATAATGCGTAGCAAGGAATTTAGCTTCAGTATCGAGGCTCGCCCAGCCGTTCGAAAGCGGGAGGTTCAACGTTGGTTCAATATGCAAACGCGTCGCTTCCGGCATGTCGCTGCTCACACTTGTAAACTTAACGGCCTGAGCAAAAATGCGGCCATCAAATGGGCCGATATCATTCTGGTAGAAATTGAGATCAAGCTGCGGCTGAGCGCGATAGATTCGGCTGTTACTGGTTTGACCAAAGACCTGGAAATCTTTGGATGAAAGTGTGGCATCCCAGTTTGTGTCAGCGTAGCCCACGCTGAATTTCTGCGTAGCGTAGCCGTCCGTTGAGCTGTAGTACTTCGACTCTAGATCGTTGAAATAATACGGATCGCTCACTTTGGTGAAATCAGAGCTAAAACGCCAGTGCTTATCGTAAACACCTGAGTGACGCCAGTAGAACAGCCAGCGATCGGAGCTGTCATCCTGGGCGATGCCGCGTACCGCTTTATCGTTGTCGTACTGCTTATCTGACTGCAGGTAATCCAGCTCCATTAAGCCCGCGCCAAACACCGTTAAATAACGGAATTCGTTCTGCAACTGCAGGCCGCGTTTTTCCATGTAGTGAGGTGTGATAGTGGCATCAGCTTGCGGCGCAATGTTCCAGTAATACGGCAGCATAAACTCGAAGCCGTTACTGCTGCCATATTTCGCGTTCGGGATCAGGAAACCGGAGCGGCGACGATCGCCAATCGGCAACTGAAGATAGGGGCTATAAAATACCGGCACATTGCCGAGCTTAAAGCGGGCGTTCCAGATTTCCGCAACTTCTTCTTCGCGATCCTGAATCACTTCGGAACCGACCACGCTCCAGCTGTTGGAACCCGGCAAGCAGGAAGTAAAGCTGCCGTTTTCCAGAATGGTGTAGCGATTATTACCGCGCAGTTTCATCTGATCGGCATCGCCGCGGCCCTGACGGCCAACCATCTGATAATCACCGTTCCACACGTTGGTGTCTTTGGTGTTCAGATTCGACCAGGCTTTCGGACCTTTGAGGATGACCTGATTATCGTCATAGTGCACATTACCCAGCGCATCCACGGTACGAACCGGCGTGGTTTGCCCATCCTGCTGACGTTGATGCAGCTGCACTTCGTCGGAACGCAGGCGGCTATTGCCCTGCTGCACATCGACGTTCCCGGTGAACACCGCGTCATCCGGATAATTGCCTTTGGCTGAATCAGAATGGATGGTGACCGGCAGCGAGTTGGTATCGCCATTAACCAGCGGGCGGTTGTAACTCGGCACGCCCAGCATGCACTGCGACATCAGATCGTCGGCGAGTGATGACTGGCTATAAAGCGCTGCACCAATCATGGTAGCCAGCAAGGTAGGTATACGTTTTTTCATACGCGGTTTCGATAATTCCATGAAAACTGGCATCATGCCGACAATCCGGTCAGAGACTAACTTACTGCCCGGCGTTGCGCCAGTGTTAATCCTTGTCTGCCCGCGTTGCCGTTAGGCGCTGAGATAAATGACAGGTATGATAATGCAATTTTCAGCCGCAAGCATGGCGAATTGAGGAGTTTATGCGCTACTGGGGAAAAGTAATTGGTCTGGCGCTCGGGATAGTTTCCGGGGCAGGCTTTTGGGGCATTGTACTGGGTCTGATCATTGGTCACATGTTTGACAAAGTGCGCAGCGTAAAAGGACAGGGCTATTTCGCCAACAACCAAGCGCGTCAAACGCTGTTTTTCAGTACGACATTCCAGGTGATGGGCCATTTGACCAAGTCAAAAGGGCGCGTCACCGAAGCGGATATTCAGATTGCCTCCTTATTTATGGATCGCATGCAGCTGCACGGCAATGCGCGTACCGCTGCGCAGCGTGCGTTTCGCGAAGGGAAGCAAAGCGACTATCCGCTGCGCAGTAAACTACGCGAATTGCGCAGCGCCTGCTTTGGTCGTTTCGATCTGATTCGGATGTTTCTGGAAATCCAAATTCAGGCCGCCTTCGCCGATGGTTCGCTGCATCCTAACGAACGCCAGGTACTGTATGTGATTGCCGAAGAGCTGGGCATTTCGCGCGCGCAGTTCGATCAGTTCTTGCGCATGATGGAGGGCGGTCAGCAGTTTGGCGGCGGCTCTTCACACGGTGGTGCGTATCAGCAGACGCAACGCGGTCCAACGCTGGAAGATGCCTGCAGCGTGCTGGGCGTAAAAAGCAGCGATGATGGCACCACCATCAAGCGCGCTTATCGCAAACTGATGAGCGAGCATCATCCAGACAAGCTGGTGGCGAAAGGATTACCGCCGGAGATGATGGAGATGGCGAAGCAGAAGGCGCAGGAGATTCAGGCCGCTTACGATTTGATTCGTAAGGAGAAAGGATTCAAATAAGCGTCATATAAGGTCGTCTTTGATGACGTAATGCTCGTCAGTTAAGCGTGAATCGGTCACCATGAATGGCGACCCTGCGTTTACAGCGCTGGGTTTTCGTAGGGTGCGCATTCATGCGCACCTGCATAACCAAGCAATTACTAACTTAAGTGAGCGGCATTACGTCTTTGATGACGACCTTTTTTATGCCTAAAAATCCGCCGGTTGCCTAAACGTCATGCTATTGCCAAACGCCGGATGCGTAATCGTCAGTGACTCGGCATGCAGCTGCAAACGCGGTGCCATCGCTAGCGCCTCTTCATGCGCATAAAAGCGGTCGCCAAGAATCGGATGCCCCAACGCCAGCAGATGCACGCGCAACTGGTGTGAACGGCCGGTAATCGGCTTAAGTTTTACGCGCGCGCTGTTTACGGTTTCATACTCCAGCACCTGATACTCGGTTTGCGCCGCCTTGCCGTTCTCGAAACACACCATCTGCTTAGGCCGATTCGGCCAGTCGCAAATCAGCGGCAAATCGATCAAACCTTCCTCTGCCGCTGGATGTCCCCAAACGCGCGCCACATAGTACTTGGATGGCTCACGCTCACGGAACTGGCGCTTCAGCTCACGCTCAGCCGCTTTATTCAAGGCTACGATAATCACGCCGCTGGTTGCCATATCGAGACGGTGCACCGATTCCGCCTGCGGGAAATCACGCTGGATGCGCGTCATCACGCTATCCTTATGCTCCTCCAGACGGCCCGGCACCGACAGCAACCCGCTCGGTTTATTCACCACCATAATGTGCTCGTCCTGGTACAGAATATGCAGCCAGGGTTCGAGCGGCGGATTGTAGGCTTCCATTAGCATGACATCGTGGTCCTGAACATTATTGGTGTGTTACCACGATCAGGCGCAGTGCATCCAGACGCCAGCCCGCATCACCCAGGCTTTCCAATACCTGTGCGCGATTGCTTTCCAACGCTTCAACCTCATCATCACGGATGTTAGGGTTAACGGCGCGCAGCGCTTCGAGACGTGACAGTTCAGCACCGAGTTTCTCTTCGGCTTCCACTTTCGCCGCCGCAATAATCGCATGCGCTTCCGGTACGATGACTTTCTCCGCCTGGGTCAGAATCTCATGCACATCTTGCTGCACGGCATTCACCAGCTTGCTGCCGGTATGGCGATTCACCGCATTCAACTGACGGTTGAAGCTTTCAAACTCGACCTTGCCCGCCAGATTATTGCCGGCACGATCCATCAGCAAACGCACTGGCGTTGGCGGCAGGAAGCGAGTGAGCTGCAGGCTTTTCGGCGCTTGCGCTTCAACCACATAGATCATCTCGACCAGCAGCGTACCCACCGGCAGCGCTTTGTTCTTCAGCAGCGACAGCGCACAGCTGCCGGTATCACCCGTAAGAATCAGGTCGAGTCCGTTGAGGATCAGCGGATGTTCCCAGGTAATAAACTGGGTATCTTCGCGCGACAGCGCCTGGTTGCGGTTAAAGGTCACGGTGCAACCCTCTTCCGGCAGGCCCGGGAAATCCGGCACCAGCATGTGATCGGATGGTGTCAGCACAATCAGGCTATCGCTGCGGTCTTCCTGATTAATACCGACGATATCGAACAGATTCAGCGCAAAGTTAACCAGATCGGTATCGTTATCCTGCTCACCGATGGCATTCGCCAGCGCCTGTGCCGCTTCACCGCCATTGGAATTAAGTTCCAGCAAGCGATCGCGGCCCTGTTCCAGCTGTGACTTCAGCGCATCATGCTGCTTGCGGCTTTCCGTGATGAATTCATCCAGCCCCTGCGGATTTTCCGGCGCAGCGAGGTATTCAATCAGCTGATTGTACTCTTTGTCATAAATGGCGCGGCCGGTTGGGCAAGTATGCTCAAACGCATCCAGCCCTTCGTGATACCAGCGCAGTAGCACCGCCTGCGCGGTTTTTTCCAGCCACGGCACCAGAATCTGGATGTCATGCATCTGGCCGATACGATCGAGACGACCGATACGTTGCTCCAGCAGATCCGGGTTGAACGGCAGATCGAACATCACCAAACGGCTGGCGAACTGGAAGTTACGGCCTTCAGAACCGATTTCCGAGCACAGTAACACCTGTGCCCCATCCTCTTCGGAGGCGAAGAAAGCCGCAGCGCGGTCGCGTTCGATAATCGATAAACCTTCGTGGAACACAGCGGCGCGAATGCCTTCGCGTTCACGCAGGACTTGCTCCAACTGCAGCGCGGTGGCCGCTTTGGCGCAGATCACTAACACTTTCTCTTTGCGGTTACTGGTGAGGTAACCCATCAGCCATTCAACGCGCGGATCGAAGTTCCACCATGTGCCGCTATCGCCTTCAAACTCTTGATAAATCTGCTCCGGATACAGCATGTCACGCGCGCGCTCTTCTGCGCTTTTGCGCGTGCCCATGATGCCGGAGACTTTAATGGCGGTTTGATACTGCGCGGGCAGTGGCAAACGAATCTGATGCAACTCGCGTTTAGGGAAGCCTTTTACGCCGTTACGCGTGTTACGGAACAGCACGCGGCTGGTGCCGTGGCGATCCATCAGCATTGAGACCAGCTCTTTACGCGCGTCTTCTTTGCCGTCGCGATCGCTGTTAGCCACTTGCAGTAGCGGCTCAATATCTTGTTCGCCGATCAGATCGTTAATCAGGTTCATTTCATCTTTGCTGATGGCATGATCGGCTAGCAGCGAACTCACCGCATCGGCCACCGGACGATAATGTTGCTGTTCTTCAACAAACTGGCCGAAATCGTGGAAACGATTGGGATCGAGCAGGCGCAGACGCGCAAAGTGGCTCTCTAATCCCAGCTGCTCTGGTGTTGCCGTCAGCAGCAATACGCCCGCGGTTTTTTCTGCCAGCTGCTCGATAACCTGATATTCGCGGCTCGGTGCGTCTTCGCTCCATGCCAGATGGTGCGCTTCATCGACTACCAGCAGATCCCAATCGGCATCCGCCAACAGCTCAAGACGCTGCTTGTTTCGGCGCACAAAATCGAGCGAGCAGATTATCAGCTGCTCGGTTTCAAACGCGTTATCACTGTCGTGCTGCGCCTCGGTGTAGCGATCGTCATCAAACAGCGCAAAGCGCAGGTTGAAACGACGCAGCATTTCCACCAGCCACTGATGTTGTAGCGTTTCCGGCACCACAATCAGCACGCGTTCGGCGCGACCGGCCAGCAGCTGTTGCTGGATGATCATCCCGGCTTCAATGGTTTTACCCAGGCCCACTTCGTCCGCCAGCAGCACGCGCGGCGCATGGCGACGGCCAACATCGTGCGCGATGTGCAGCTGATGCGGGATCAGATTGGTGCGCATACCGCGCAGGCCGCTGATCGGCAAACGATATTGCTCACTATGATATTTACGCGCACGAAAACGCAGCGCAAAGCGATCCATGCGGTCGAGCTGGCCGGCGAACAAGCGATCCTGTGGCTTGCTGAACACCAGTTTGCTGTCCAGCATCACTTCACGCATCACCACATCGTTTTCTTCGGTATCGAGACGCGTGCCGATGTAAGTCATTAACTCGTTTTCGTTGCGGACTTCATCGACGCACATCTGCCAGCCTTCATGGCTGGTGATGGTGTCACCCGGATTGAAAATCACACGAGTAACCGGAGCATCATTTCGAGCATACAGGCGGTTTTCGCCGGTTGCCGGAAAAAGCATGGTGATCATACGCGTATCAATCGCGACAACCGTGCCCAGTCCCAGTTCACTTTCCGTATCACTAATCCAGCGCTGACCCAGTGTAAAAACCATATATTTTTTGCTCGACTCTCTTACATGCCATAAAGAAGTTCACCTGCACTCAGGCAATACCCAACCGCCAAACGGGTGTTTGGTCAGATTGTGTGTGCGGTGAGAATCAGGAAGGGCGCTATGGTACTGGATGGCAAGGCATTCGTCACCTGTCAAAAAAGCCCCAACTGCCCAGTAATCAGTGTAGCAAAGTCATCACCGACAAACGGTAAAATACCGTCAGCCACCGGTTGTAGCTGTTTGGTGACGTAGTGATCGTAGTCGAGAGGCGTGTTACGCGCCTCCAGGGGTTCCGGTCCTGCCGTCGCCATCACATAGCGAATCGAGCCGCCGTTTTGATATTGCAACGGCCGCTGTAACTTACGGTTGTGCTCATCGGCGAGACGCGCGGCACGCACGTGTGGCGGCACATTGCGCTCGTAATCTTTCAGTGCGCGACGCAGGCGCTTTTTATACACCAGACGATCGTCGAGCTCGCCTGCCAGCAATTGCGCCACTGTTTCGCGGATGTAATCCTGCCACGGTTCGCCACGAAAAATGCGGCCATACAGATTCTGCTGGAACTGTTGCGCCAGCGGCGTCCAGTCGGTGCGTACGGATTCGAGGCCTTTAAACACCAGCCGCTCGCCGCTGTCGCTGCGGATCAGGCCGGCGTAACGCTTTTTGCTGCCCTGCTCGGCGCCGCGAATGGTCGGCATCAGAAAGCGGCTGAAGTGGGTTTCATACTCAAGCTCCAGCGCGCTCTTCAGCCCATACGTGGATTGCAAATGCTGCTGCCACCAGCCATTAACACGTTCGGCGAGGTGACGACCCATTGCCGCCGCCTCCGCTTCACTGCGCGCGCCTTTCAGCCAGACGAAGGTAGAATCGGTATCGCCGTAAATCACATCAAAGCCTTCGGCTTCAATCAATTCGCGCGTTTGCTGCATGATGGCGTGGCCGCGCAGGGTAATGGATGACGCCAGGCGCGGATCGAAGAAACGACAAGCGCTGGTCCCGAGCACGCCGTAAAAAGCATTCATGATGATTTTCAGCGCCTGTGACAGCGGTTTATTGTTGTCGCGCTTAGCGGCTTCGCGACCTTGCCAGATCTGCTCGACAATCGCGGGTAAACAGTGCGTGTCGCGGGAAAAACGCGCGTTGCGGAAGCCGGGGACCGAATCAACATCATCCGGATGCGCCAGGCCTTCCACCAGACCGACCGGATCGATGAGAAAGGTACGAATAATCGAGGGATACAGACTTTTATAATCCAGTACCAGCACCGAGTCATACAGGCCGGGACGCGAATCCATCACGTAGCCGCCAGGGCTGGCTTCCGGCGCCACTTCGCCGAGATTAGGCGCCACGAAACCGGCGCGGTGCATGCGCGGAATATAGAGATGCCCAAACGCCGCCACCGAACCGCCGTGACGATCCACCGCTAAACCGTTCACCGTGGCGCGTTCCAGCAAGAACGGCATGATGGCGGTGTGCTGGAAAATGCGCGTCACCAGCTCGCAATCCTTGAGATTGTATTTCGCCAGCGCCGGTTTATCGTTGGCGAAGCGCCAGTTAATCTCCTCCATGCGCTGCCACGGATTATCAATGGCTTTGCCTTCACCCAGCAGCTGGCGCGATACCGCTTCAAGGCTGAAAGAGGGAAAATCCCAGAAGGCGGATTTGAGCGCGTCGATGCCATCGATAATCAAGCGGCCCGTCGCCTGCGCGAAGAACACGCCGGGTTTAAAACCGTGCTCGCGCCACTCCAGCGCGTGCTTCTGGCGGCCTAAGCGCAGCGGAATGCCGTAACGGTCGGCATGCTTTTGCAATACACGCAGATCGAACTGCACCACGTTCCAGCCGATAATCACGTCCGGTTCATGCCGCTCAAACCAGGCATTGAGCTGCTCCAGCAGCTGTGGGCGGCTATCCACATAAATCAGCTCAAAATCAAGCGTGCTGGCATCGCCGTTGGGCGGACCGAGCATGTAAACCTGGCGCTGGCCGCAGCCTTCCAGCCCGATGCAGTAGAGCTCGCCATGCTGGGTGGTTTCGATATCCAGCGACACCCATTTCAACTGCGGACGGTAATCAGGATGCGGTTTTAGGCGTGCGTTGACCACGCTGTCACCGCGCATTTCACCGCTAAACCACACTGGCGCGGTGATAAAGCGCTCCATCAGGTAGCGTTCGGGTGGGCGAATATCGGCTTCGTAGACGGAAATGCCGTTCTCGCGCAGGCGCTTTTCCAGGTTTTGCAGTTGGCGATTGCTGCGGCAATAGAGGCCAAACACCGGACGTCGGCGAAAATCCTTCAGCTCCAGCGCTTGCAGGCGCGTGTGGCGCTCACCGTGGATGAGCGCCTCGGTTTGCGCACGAAACTCCTCGGGAACAAACGCCACCGATTCCTGCGCAGGCAGCACCAGCCGCTGCGGGCCGTTGTCGGTTGCCAGCCACAGCACCACTTCGCTGCCGGTCGGCGTATCTCGCCAATGTCGGGTAAGCAGAAAACCTGCGCGCGGATCGGTCACGGTAACTCCAGAGAATGAATTGCATTCAGTATAACATGGATGTTTATACAGTGTCTCAGCAGGCGAGATTGCCACCACTTTGTCAACATCGTTCTACAATTCTTGCCTTGACGCCTGTAGGTATGCTCTGGACAATCCAGCCTCTATATTCCGCAGAGGATATTTATGGAAGCCTGGATTCAACACCTGTTTTCGCAATCGCTGGAGTACGCGCTGATCGCCGTGGCGCTGGTGACCTTCCTTGAGTCGCTGGCCTTCGTGGGATTGCTGTTGCCGGGCACGGTATTAATGGCCAGCCTTGGGGCGCTGGTTGGCAGTGGACAAATTGGTCTTTATCCCGCGTGGGCGGCCGGATTCGTGGGTTGTTTAATCGGCGATTGGGTCTCTTACGGCATCGGCTGGAAGTTTCAGGGGCCGCTGCATCGCTGGAAATATCTGAAAAAGTACCAGGGTTTGCTGGATAAAACCGAGCATGCACTGCACCAGCACAGCATGTTCACCATTCTGGTCGGCCGTTTTGTTGGGCCAACGCGTCCGCTGATTCCGTTAGCGGCAGGTATGCTGGAACTGCCGGTGCGCAAATTCCTGCCACCTAATCTGATCGGCTGTATTCTTTGGCCGCCAGCGTATTTGATGCCGGGCATTTTGGCGGGCGTGGCGATTGATGTGCCGCAGGCGGCACAGGGCGGCAACTTTAAATGGTTACTGCTGTTGGTGGCGCTGCTGCTGTGGCTCGGTGGCTGGTTACTGTGGCGCTGGTGGCGCAGCGGGAAAACCGTTGATTGGGCAACGAAATATCTGCCGACCGCGCGCCTGCGCTGGCTGGCACCGTTAATGGCGACGATCGGTCTGGGCGCGTTTATCGCCATCCAATTCCATCCGATGATGCCGATCTTCCGCCAGCTGTTAGGGAAAGTATTCTTCGCTTAACGACGTTGCACGCCAAGGATGGCGGCTGCTTCACTTTCGCCCCGCATTAAACTCTCCGTGCTGCCATCCCAGTAAATGCGCCCATCAACGATCACCAAACTGCGCGCCGCAATCTGTTGCGCATCTTCCAGGCTATGCGACACCATCAACAAGGTGATGTTGCGGCTTTCGCACACCGAACGCACCAACTGGAGCATCTCACCACGCAGCGCCGGATCGAGCGCGGAGAAGGGCTCATCCAGCAGTAAAATCGGCTGATTGCGCAACAGGCAACGCGCCAACGCCACGCGCTGACGCTGACCGCCGGAGAGCTGACCCGGCAAACGCGCTAGCATCGGCTGCAGGCCGGTTTGTTCTGCGATGTCGGCCAGCTGCTGCTGCTGATCGCGCGTCAGTTTCAGGCCCGGATGTAAACCCAACGCCATGTTTTGCTGCACCGTCAGATGCGGAAAAAGATTGTTCTCCTGAAACAGCATCGACACCGGCCGCGCTGATGGCACGCTGTGCGTATGATCCACGCCGTTCATCACCAGCGCGCCTTGATTGATCGGCAAAAAGCCGCCAATCAGGCTCAGCAAGGTGCTTTTGCCTGCGCCGCTGGGGCCGAGGATCGCCAGACGTTCACCCGCCTGCGCCGTAAAACTGAAGCGCATCGGCAGATGCTGATAAAGGTAAGTGAGGTTATTCAGTGTCAGCATGGCGGCCCGGTAATTTTTCCATCAGCGTAAAGAGGAGCAAGCAGAGTAACAGTAGCAGCAGCGCGGTGACGGCACCGTCCGCGCCGCGATAGGCGCCAATCTGCTGGAACAGATAGAAAGGCAGCGTGCGGAAATCGGCGCTGCCAAACAGCGCGACAACGCCGAAATCACCGATCGACAATACGCAGGCAAACGCCAGCGCTTGAGCAAGTGGGCGTTTCAGCGCGCGCAGTTCAATCAGTCGCAAGCGGTTGAAACCCGCGATGCCGAGTGAGGAACACAGCTGGCTGTATCGGGCGCTGATATCACGCATCGGATTCTCCAGCACTTTCATGGCATAGGGAATGGCAATCAATGCGTTGGTGAAGATCACCAAGCCATCGGCGCGCTGTGGCAGCCCGATGGTGGCGTTGAACAGCAGGAAGAAACCGCTCGCTAGCACGATGCCCGGCATCGCCAGAATCAGCATGCCGCTCATCTCCATCGCCTGCGCGGCGATCATATTCTGCCGCTGACGCAGTTCGCGACTGCTCCAGAGCAGCATCATGGTCAGCACCACACAGAGCACCCCGGCACCCACGGCGATACGCAGCGAGGTAAAGGTGGCTTGCCAGAGCGCCGCTTGTTGTAGCGCACCGGCGACGCCGCCGCGCAAACCATCCACCACCACCGCCGCCAGCGGTGGTAATAGCAGCAGCAGCGCCAGGCTAATCAATACAGTATCGGCAACGCGCGCATGCCATGAATCCTGCGGATCGCGCCAGCCACGAATGCTTTGGCTGCCAGTGGGAATGGCTTTGCTAAAGCGCTGGCTCAGCAATACCAGTAGCAAGCAGCAGCCGAGCTGTAACAATGCCAGTAGCGCCGCGCGACCTGGATCGTAATCGAAATTCAGCGCCTGATAGATTGCCAGTTCCAGCGTGGTGGCCTGCGGACCGCCGCCCAACGCCAGCACCGTGGCGAAGCTGGCGAAACAGAGCATAAAGATCAGCGCCGCTGTGGGCAAAATCTGACGGCGTAGCCACGGCCACTCCAGCAAACGAAATAGATTCCAGCCGCGCAGGCCAAGTTGGGCGGCGACTTGCCGCTGCTCGCCGGGAATGCTCTCCAGCGCTTGCAACAGCAGGCGCGTCGCCAGCGGCAGGTTAAAGAAGACGTGCGCCAGTAGAATGCCCTGCAGGCCGTACGGCGAAAAGTGGTAGTCAAAGCCGAGGGCCGCGCACAGTTGCGCCAGCCAGCCGCTGCGACCGTAAACGCTAAGCAAGCCAAACACCGCCACCAGCACCGGTAGCACCAGCGTCATGGCGCACAGGCGCAGCAACAGATTGCGGCCAGGGAAACGGCGACGATAGAGCGCGCGTGCCAGCAGAATCGCGGGCAGCACCGACAGCAGCGCTGAGAGCAACGCCTGCTCAAACGAGAACAGCAGCACATGATGCAGATAGCTGTCGTCGAGCAGCGCGCGCCAGTCGGTGGCCGGTGCAACCATCACCAAGGCGCCAAACGCCAGCAGCGCTACCGCGCACAGCAATAGCGCGGTGAGCGAACCGGGAATTAACCAACCTGGCATTAGCGGCTAACGGCGCGTTGCCATGCGCTGATCCATGCGGCGCGATGGTTGGCCACGTCGGCTGGCGTGAATTGCAACGCTTTAGCGGGCACCTGTAGCGCTTGATAACCGGCAGGGAGATCGCTTTTGATGACGGGATACATCCAGTTGCCGGTGGGAATGGTCTGCTGGAAGGCAGGAGAAACCATAAACTGCATGAACTGCTGCGCCAGCTTGGGCTGTTTACTGCTGGCGAGTTGTGCGGCAACTTCCACCTGCAAATAGTGGCCTTCGCTGAATTCGGCCGCGGCGTAGTTCTCTTTCTTCTCTTCGATGATGTGATAAGCCGGAGACGTGGTGTAACTCAACACCAGATCGCCTTCGCCTTTCAGGAACAGGCCGTAAGCTTCGCTCCAGCCTTTGGTGACGGTAACGGTTTTTTGTGCCAGCTTCTGCCATGCGTCAGGCGCGTTCTCGCCATAGACTTTCTGCATCCACAGCAACAGGCCAAGGCCCGGCGTGCTGGTACGTGGATCTTCATAGATCACGCGCCATTTTTCCGGGCTTTCGACCAGTTCTTTTAGGCTTTTGGGCGGATTCTTCAGCTTGTTTTTATCGTAGACGAAGGCAAAGTAGCCATAGTCGAACGGGATGAAGGTGTCGTTATGCCAGCCATCCGGCAGCTGCAAAGCGTGTGTATCGACGCTGCTTTTAGCAAACAGGCCGGTTTTCTCTGCCGCCTGCACCAGATTGTTATCCAGTCCCAGCACCACATCGGCTTTGCTGTTTTTGCCTTCCATGCGCACGCGATTGAGCAGTGACACGCCATCTTCCAGCGCCACGTACTTCAGCTCGCAGTCGCACTGCGCTTCGAAGGCTTTTTTCACCGCCGGGCCGGGACCCCAATCGGCAGAGAATGAATCGTAGGTGTAAACGGTCAGAATCGGTTTGGCTGCGAAAGCCGGTACAGCAACCAGCAGCAACACAGGCAGAACTTTGTTTAACACTTTGCGCTCCTTGAGGAGAAGATAAGTTGAGTCGCAAAGGATCTGAGGAGTGATACATCTCAAATCCCTACGCCGGTATTAGCCGGATCAGGTTCGACGGGTTTCTCTCAGCCCTGACATCAAGGCACCCCGTTGAGAACGGCTCATTCTAGTCATTTATAGGACAGCGTGAAAGGATCATGGGCCGGAAGTCTTGTTCCATTCTGCTCGGTGTGCATGAATGCGTACCCTACGAAACCGCGTTCTTTAAACGTAGGGTCGCCATTTATGGTCACCTATTTACAGCTCCGGCGGTGCAAACCAGGCCGATTTGAAATCAAACCAGCCGAGTGTATTCAGTCGCACGCCCCGCATACTGCGTTGACCTTCCAGCAGCAGCCAATGATGAAAAAGAGGGTGCAGATAGTCGCTGTCGATCAATTGTTTGCTCCATTCAGCAAGGGGTAAATCTTTCTGCCGCCAGCGCGCCGCATCGCCTTGCCAGTCAATCGGGATGCAGTGATGCATCAGCGGTAGCTCGAACAGTTGGGCGAATAGCGCGTACTCAAGCGGCAGGGTAAAGTTGACGCTGCCTAGCCAAATGTCACTTTCGCTTTTGCCTTCAAACCACACTTCGTAGCTCACCTCCCGCGTGATTAACTCCACACCGTGCTGTGCCAGCAGCGGGCGCAACGCGTTGGCGATGCCTTCATGCTCGACGTGATGGCTATACCAACTCAGCGTTAGTTGGGTTAATCCTGCCGGTTTGTCGGCAGGTGTGAGATCGCGGCGATGGTGCCAGCGCGGCAGCAGGCCATAGGCCGGGAACCAGTAACGCTGATAGCCAACGCCAGCATGATTTAATAAGGCGATGGGGTTGAACAGATAGCTCACCCAGCGGCGGAAATGCGCGTCGCGGCCCAAGGCAGAACGCTGATCGAACAGCAGAAAATAACAGCCTTCTTCCAGTCGACTCTCTTCCGATTTTTCATCCGCGGTTTCGCCCTGCAGTTTTACCCCGGCATACACCAGTTCATCGCTGATCTCGGGTAGCACCCAAATCGACACATCATCAATCAGCGCGCGATAGCCAAAATAGTCATCAAAGGCGGCAATTCTCAGCTGTGTCTGCTGATTACGCTCCACGCTGTAAGGCCCGGTGCCAATCGGCTGGCGAGAAAACTGACGTAGGGTCGGCCATTCGCGCGGTAGGATCATCGCGCTGACGCTTGCCAGCAGCCATGGTAACCAATCGTCGGGCTGACTAAGATGGATATCCAGCGTCCAGGGCGCGGGCGAATGCAGCTTTTCGATATGTGAAAACAGCGGCTGGCTGCGCACGCGTTCCAGTGAGGCAATGACATCGTCAATCTCCAGTTCACGGCCATGGTGAAAACGAATCGCCGGGCGTAGAAAGAAGCGCCAGTGCAGCGGTGAGGTTTGCTGCCAGTGATGCGCAATATCGGGCTCGATTTCCCCCTTTTCCTCATTTATACGCATCAGACCGTTGAAAATTTGCCTCGCCAGATGGGTTTCTGAACGGCGCAGCGGCGAACCGGGCAGTAGATTAGGCAGCGGACGATAATAAAGCACGCGCAGGATGTGTTTGCCTTGCCGAAAGCTACGGCCTAAATGTGCCGCGATCATCTGGCGCACCTGATTTTTATCGCCCACTAACTGTACTAGCTGATCGATACGATCCTGCTCCAGCAGATCCTCGGCACGCTGTTGCTGGAGTGCCAAGCCGGTGTAGCAGAAACTCAGCATTGAGCGCTTGCCACGTCCCGCTTCCGCTTGCCAAATCAGCCAGCCTTCACCTTGCATGGCGTTGAGCAGGTTACGCATATGCCGACGCGAGCAATGCAGCCGTTCGGCCAACGCGTTCAAGGTCGTTTCCTGATCCTGGCCCTGGCAGCTTTGCCATAAGCGGATGAATTGCTGTTGCAGACGTGCAGAGGACATAAAAGGGGAACTCCTTCTCAGAATCGCTCAGTTTTTCCTGCCTCATATTAGAGGCATACTGCCCGGCAATGGAAGAGCGGGAGGCATTCAGCAATGAATGGCGCTCTAACAGCGGTTCCGCCAATGTGGAACCTTTTCTGAGTAGGGTGCATTTTCACCGCCAGCAGCGCTTTATCTGCTGGCTTTTTTCGTTTTGCTGTAGAATCTTCTACCCTCTTTTCTCTACCCATTTTTAACCGCAAAGGGATTTCTGCATGAAATCGCTGTTAACGCGCCAACGCCGCGTCAATCCGGTCTATCTCTCATTTATGGCTGTGTCGTTTATGACCGGCGTGGCCGGTGCATTACAGGCACCGACGCTGAGCCTGTTCCTGACGCGCGAAGTACAGGTGAGCCCGTTCTGGGTGGGCTTGTTCTTTACCATCAATGCGATAGCGGGAATCGTGATCAGCCTGCTGATGGCGAAACGCTCCGATAATAAGGGCGATCGCCGCAACCTGATCCTGTTCTGCTGCCTGATGGCAACGCTGAATGCGCTGCTGTTTGCCTTCAATCGCCACTATTTAACGCTGGTGACGCTGGGGGTGTTTTTGTCTGCGCTGGCTAGCGTGTCGATTCCGCAGGTGTTCGCCCTCGCGCGTGAATATGCCGATCAGTCGGCGCGTGAAGTGGTGATGTTCAGCTCGGTGATGCGTGCGCAGTTGTCACTGGCGTGGGTGATTGGGCCGCCGCTGTCGTTCGCACTGGCGCTCAACTATGGCTTTGTGACGCTGTTTTGCGTTGCGGCGGGAATCTTTCTGCTGAGTATGCTACTGATCTGGCGCACCTTGCCATCGGTGCCACGCGTGGTGGCATCGCCTGAAGAGGTGCTAACGCAGCTTAGCCCGTGGAAGGATAGCCAGGTGCGGCTGCTTTTTATCGCCTCTGTCACCATGTGGGCGTGCAACACCATGTATATTATTGATATGCCTCTGTATATCAGCACCACACTTGGCCTGCCGGAGAAGCTGGCGGGGTTATTAATGGGCACCGCCGCCGGGCTGGAGATTCCGATCATGCTGCTGGCAGGGCATTACGCGCGGCGTACCGGCAAACGCAAACTGATGCTGCTGGCGCTGGTGGCGGGAATTGTGTTTTATTTCGGACTGGTCATGTTCCAGTCGCGCACAGCGTTGATGGTGCTGCAACTGTTTAACGCCGCGTTTATCGGCATCATCGCCGGGATTGGCATGTTGTGGTTCCAGGATTTAATGCCCGGACGTGCGGGCGCGGCGACGACGCTGTTCACCACCTCGATTTCCACCGGCATGATTATCGCCGGCATCATTCAGGGCACCATGAGCGAGCGCTTTGGTCATGAGTCGGTTTACTGGCTGGCGTTGGGACTTGCAGTGTTGGCGTTGGGATTGGCGTCACGCGTGAGAGATGTTGTGGATAGATAGAAAAGAGAAGGGCGACAGCATGTCGCCCTTAGTGCCTTAGCGTAAAAACGCGGGCTGATTGGTCTCGTAGCGGGTAATTGACGCTTCGTGTTGCAGCGTCAAGCCAATGCTGTCGAGGCCGTTGATCATGCAGTGACGGCGGAAGCTGTCGATTTCGAAACTGTAGGTTTTATCGCCCGCGCTCACCGTCTGCGCTTCCAGATCCACCGTGAAGGTGACGCCCGGCTGTGCGGCAACCAGTTTGAACATCTCATCCACTTCTTCATCGCTCAGCTTCACTGGCAGCAACTGATTGTTGAAGCTATTGCCATAGAAGATGTCGGCGAAGCTTGGCGCGATCACCACATGGAAACCGAAGTCGGTCAGCGCCCACGGCGCATGCTCACGTGAAGAGCCGCAGCCGAAGTTCTCGCGCGCCAGCAAAATGCTGGTGCCTTTGAATTCGGGTTTGTTGAGCACGAAGCTGGCGGTTGGCTTGGTGCCAGCATCGTCATCGAAACGCCAGTCGTGGAAAAGATGCGCGCCAAAACCGGTACGCGTCACTTTCTGCAAAAACTGCTTCGGAATGATGGCATCGGTGTCGACGTTGGCGGCATCCAATGGCGCGACAATGCCGGTGTGTTGAGTAAATTTGTTCGCCATGGCTTAAGCTCCCTGAGTCAATTCACGAATGTCGGCAAAGCGACCGGTTACGGCGGCGGCAGCGGCCATCGCCGGGCTCACCAGGTGCGTGCGTCCGCCACGGCCCTGACGACCTTCAAAGTTACGGTTGCTGGTTGATGCGCAGCGTTCGCCCGGGTTCAGACGATCATTGTTCATCGCCAGACACATCGAGCAGCCTGGCAAACGCCATTCAAAACCGGCTTCAAGGAAGATTTTGTCCAGACCTTCGGCTTCGGCTTGTGCTTTCACCGGACCAGAACCTGGCACCACCATCGCCACTACACCTGGCGCCACTTTGCGACCTTTAGCAATGGCGGCTGCGGCACGCAGATCTTCGATGCGTGAGTTGGTGCAGGAGCCGATAAACACTTTATCGATCGCCACATCAGTCAATTTGATACCGGGCTGCAGATCCATGTAAGCCAGCGCTTTTTCCGCCGAGGCGCGCTCAACCGGATCGGCAAACGATTGTGGATTCGGAATCGCCTGATCCACCGCCATCACCTGGCCTGGGTTGGTGCCCCAGGTCACTTGCGGTGCAATATCTTCCGCGTGCAGCGTGACGATGCTGTCGAATTTGGCATCGTTGTCTGATTTCAATGTGCGCCAGTAAGCAACGGCTTGTTCCCACTGCTCGCCTTTCGGCGCAAACTGCTTGTCTTTCAGGTAGTTGAATGTGGTGTCATCCGGCGCAACCAGGCCCGCTTTGGCACCCATTTCAATCGCCATGTTACACAGCGTCATGCGGCCTTCCATGCTCAGCGCTTCAATTGCGGGGCCACAAAACTCGACAACGTGACCGGTACCACCCGCACTGCCGGTTTTACCGATGATCGCCAACACGATGTCTTTGGCGGTAATGCCCGGCGCAGCTTCACCCAGCACTTCAATTTTCATGGTCTTCGCACGGCCCTGTTTCAGGGTTTGCGTGGCAAACACATGCTCAACTTCGGAAGTACCGATACCGAATGCCAGTGAACCAAATGCGCCGTGGGTGGCCGTGTGGGAATCGCCGCAGACGATGGTCATACCCGGCAACGTCATACCTTGCTCCGGCCCAATCACATGCACGATGCCCTGGAACGGATGATTCAGGTCATACAGCTGAATGCCGAACTCAGCACAGTTCTTCATCAGCTCCTGCATCTGAATACGTGCCATCTCACCCGACGCATTGATGTCTTTGGTCTGAGTGGAAACGTTGTGATCCATGGTGGCGAAGGTTTTCGACGGCTGACGCACTTTGCGGCCGTGTGCACGCAGGCCATCAAAGGCCTGCGGTGACGTGACTTCATGAATCAAATGGCGATCGATATACAGTAACGGCGTTTCATTTGACGTTTCGTTGACGACATGTGCATCAAATAACTTCTGGTATAAGCTTTTCATTTTATTATTTTTCCTCGGCGATAAAACCGGCAATGATGCTGCCCATTTCATCTGTGCTTACGGCTTTGCCGTCACCGGCTAAATCACGGGTGCGATAACCCGCTTCCAACGCGCGGCTCACGGCGCGTTCAATGCTAGCGGCAGCGTCATCCGCATTCAGGCTGTAACGCAGCAGCAGCGAGAGCGACAGAATCTGCGCAATCGGGTTGGCAATGTTCTGACCCGCGATATCCGGTGCCGATCCGCCCGCAGGCTCAAACAGGCCGAAACCTTCTTCATTAAGACTGGCTGACGGCAGCAAGCCCATTGAACCGGTAATCATGGCGCATTCGTCAGACAGGATGTCGCCAAACAGGTTAGAACACAGCAGCACGTCAAACTGTGATGGATCTTTAATCAGCTGCATGGTGGCGTTATCGATGTACATGTGGCTCAGTTGCACATCCGGGTAGTCTTTTGCCACTTCGTTCACAATCTCGCGCCACATGACTGACGTCTGCAAAACGTTCGCTTTATCGATAGAGGTGACGATGTTGCGACGTTTGCGGGCAGATTCAAAGGCGATGCGGGCAATGCGCTCGATTTCAAAGCGGTGATAAACCTCGGTGTCAAAGGCGCGCTCATGCGGGCCGCTGCCTTCACGGCCTTTCGGCTGACCGAAGTAGATGCCGCCAGTCAGTTCACGCACGCACAGGATATCGAAACCACGCTCGGCGATATCACTACGCAGCGGGCAGAACGCTTCCAGGCCTTTATACAGCGCAGCGGGACGCAGGTTGCTGAACAGCTTGAAGTGCTTACGCAGCGGCAGCAACGCACCGCGCTCTGGCTGCTGAGCGGGTGGCAGATGTTCCCATTTTGGACCACCTACCGAACCAAACAGAATCGCATCCGCTTGTTCTGCGCCGGCAACAGTAGCCGGTGGCAATGGTTCACCATGACGATCGATGGCGATACCGCCAACATCATATTCGCTGGTGGTGATACGCATGTCGAAACGCGTACGAATTGCGTCGAGAACTTTCATGGCCTGCGCCATCACTTCCGGACCAATTCCGTCGCCTGGTAATACCGCGATATGAGAAGACTTAGACATAGTTACACCGTTTCCTTCTGATCTTTAAATTTACGCTGCAGTTCTTTTTCCACCTGCTTAGCACGCCAAATATTGTTCAACGCGTTCACCATCGCTTTAGCTGATGATTCGACGATATCGGTCGCCAGGCCCACGCCGTGGAATTTACGACCGTTGTAATGAACCACGATATCTACCTGGCCCAACGCGTTCTCGCCGTGGCCTTTTGCAGTCAACTTGTAATTGATCAGTTCGGCTTCAAAACCGGTAATGCGATTGATGGCCTGATAAACGGCATCAACTGGACCGTTACCGGTTGCTGCATCGGCTTTGGTCTCTTCACCGCAGCCCAACTGCACCGATGCAGTGGCGGTCACGCTGGAACCGGTCTGCACGTTAAATTCGTTCAGCTGGAAGTATTCTGGCTCTTCGTTCTGTTTGTTGATAAAGGCTAAGGCTTCCAGGTCGTAATCGAATACCTGACCTTTCTTATCGGCCAGCTTCAGGAAGGCGTCGTACAAGGTGTCGAGGTTGTAATCTGACTCTTTGTAGCCCATCTCTTCCATGCGATGTTTAACGGCGGCACGACCAGAACGTGAGGTCAGGTTCAGCTGGATTTTGTGCAGGCCAATGGATTCTGGCGTCAGGATTTCGTAGTTTTCGCGGTTTTTCAGCACGCCATCCTGGTGAATACCCGAAGAGTGGGCGAAGGCGTTGGAACCGACCACCGCTTTGTTGGCCGGAATCGGCATGTTGCAGATTTGACTCACGGTTTGGCTGGTGCGGTAGATTTCCTGATGATTGATATTGGTGTGCACGTTCATAATCTGCTGACGGGTTTTAATCGCCATGATCACTTCTTCCAGCGCGCAGTTACCGGCGCGCTCGCCTAAACCGTTCAAGGTACCTTCTACCTGACGCGCACCGGCCAATACCGCGGCGATGGCATTACCGGTCGCCATACCCAAATCGTCATGGGTATGAACAGAGAGAATGGCTTTATCGATATTCGGAACGCGAGCCACCAACTGGCCGATGATGTTGGCATATTCGCCTGGCAAGGTGTAGCCAACGGTGTCTGGAATGTTGATGGTGGTCGCACCGGCATTGATAGCGGCTTCAACCATGCGGCACAGATCATCGATTGGGGTACGGCCACCATCTTCACAGGAGAATTCTACGTCATCGGTGTAGTTGCGGGCGCGTTTGATCATATGTACCGCGCGTTCAATTACTTCAGGCAACGTGCTGCGGAGTTTAGTGGCGATGTGCATCGGTGAAGTGGCGATGAAGGTGTGAATACGAAATGCTTCAGCAACACGCAGTGATTCGTATGCAGCGTCAATGTCCTTCTCAACGCAGCGTGCCAGTCCACAAACGCGACTGTTTTTGATGGTACGCGCGATGGTCTGTACGGATTCAAAATCGCCGGGAGAAGAAACGGGGAATCCCACTTCCATCACATCCACGCCCATACGTTCCAACGCCAGAGCGATCTGCAGTTTTTCTTTAACACTCAGGCTGGCCTGTAAAGCCTGTTCGCCGTCACGCAGAGTGGTATCGAAAATAATAACTTGCTGGCTCATCGTAATCTTCCTTATGCATTAACGTTGCCGGTGCTACGAGCATAAAAAAACCCGCGCATTGGCGCGGGTTTCTTAAACTTCAGTAGGTTCGAATCAGTTACTGATTCCGCCCACGAGTCTACCGCGCAAACTGGATGCGTTTAGTAGTAGACCGAGTAGGCGGAAAGAATGAAACATGAATCAAACCTCGTAAATTATGTGCTGCACATATTGGTACTGCAATCGACGCGTGAAGTCAACCTTAACTGCAAGGGTATTTCTACAAAACCAAGAGGGCGATCTGCTGCGATTTTTCGGCAGAGCAGAGCATTGACATTAATTATTGACGGAATGAGTAAATTCGGCGGACTAGAAAATTACCTGGAAAGTAGAATTTATTTTAAGTTATTGATAGTTATTATTTTAAATCAGAATTCTTCAGGGTGTATAAAACAAGATAAGACTTGTTGTGTAGAGTAATATGATGTGATTAAGCCTGTTTATAGATAATCCCGCCAGAAAATAATTATCACAAAAGATTGTGGACTGAGTGGTCAGGCAATATGAAAATCATATTTCTCAGAACACGCTGCAAATAATCTCTAAACCAGCATATTCCTCTGCGGTTATGACTAAGGATTAGTTTAATCCTCCCAGGCGATAATCACGCATCAGTGCCTTTATTGCCGGTTCAGACTCGCGCTAGCATCCTGGCGTTTGCAGCTCGGGTTGTCTGCGGTTATGGTAATCGACCTACTCTTAAAAGAATTAACTCAAGTAGATTCCCTGTACCTGGAAGGCGGAAATGAACGCCGTCTTCTGAGCATAAACATAAGGTTTTGATCTTAATTGGCGATCGGGGGCCGGATATCAGTGGCGTGCGGGAAACGCGAACTTCAGTGGATTCAGTCCCTCAAGCCTGGAGGCAGAAAATGGAGATGTTGTCAGGAGCCGAAATGGTCGTCCGTTCGTTAATCGATCAGGGCGTTAAGCAGGTATTCGGCTATCCGGGCGGAGCAGTGCTCGATATTTATGATGCGCTGCAAACGGTCGGTGGGATTGACCATGTATTGGTCCGTCATGAACAAGGTGCAGTGCACATGGCTGATGGCCTGGCGCGCGCGACTGGCGAAGTCGGTGTTGTACTTGTGACCTCCGGTCCGGGTGCCACGAACGCCATTACCGGCATTGCAACCGCCTACATGGATTCCATTCCACTGGTGATTCTGTCGGGTCAGGTGCCTTCTTCGCTGATTGGTTACGATGCATTTCAGGAATGCGACATGGTTGGCATCTCGCGTCCGGTAGTGAAGCACAGCTTCCTGGTGAAAAACACCGAAGAGATCCCAACGGTGCTGAAAAAGGCCTTCTGGCTGGCGGCGAGCGGTCGTCCGGGTCCGGTAGTGATCGATCTGCCAAAAGATATTCTGAATCCAGCCAACAAATTGCCATACGTCTGGCCGGAAACCGTGAGCATGCGCTCTTACAATCCGACCATCCAGGGCCATAAAGGCCAGATTAAGCGCGCGCTGCAGACGCTGTTGGCGGCACATAAGCCGGTAATCTACGCGGGCGGCGGGGCGATTATGTCAGGCTGCGAAGCAGAACTGTTGCAGCTGGCAGAACAACTGAACATTCCGGTGACCATGTCGCTGATGGGCTTGGGTGTCTTCCCTGGCACGCACCGTCAGAGCGTTGGTATGCTTGGCATGCACGGCACGTACGAAGCCAACATGACCATGCACAACGCCGATCTGATTTTCGGTATTGGTGTGCGCTTTGACGATCGCACCACCAATAATCTGGCAAAGTACTGCCCGAACGCCACCATTATGCATATCGACGTTGATCCGACCTCGATCTCCAAAACCGTCAGCGCGGACATTCCGATCGTCGGTGATGCGAAGCAGACGCTGGCTCAGATGCTCGAGCTGCTGTCGCAGAGCGATGCAAAGCAGGAACTCGATAGCTTACGAGACTGGTGGCAGACCATTGAGGGCTGGCGTGGCCGCAAGTGCCTGGAATTTGATCGCACCAGTGACAAAATCAAGCCACAGGCGGTGATCGAAACCATTTGTCGTCTGACCAAAGGCGAAGCTTACGTCACGTCTGACGTCGGTCAGCATCAGATGTTTGCCGCTCTTTACTACCAGTTCGATAAGCCGCGTCGTTGGATCAACTCCGGCGGCTTAGGCACCATGGGCTTCGGCCTGCCTGCTGCGCTGGGTGTGAAGATGGCATTGCCGGATGAGACGGTTATCTGCGTGACCGGCGATGGCAGTATTCAGATGAACATTCAGGAGCTGTCGACCGCGCTGCAATACGATTTGCCGGTGCTGGTGCTGAACCTCAACAACGGCTTCCTTGGCATGGTTAAACAGTGGCAGGACATGATTTACTCTGGCCGTCACTCGCAATCCTACATGCAGTCACTGCCTGACTTTGTTCGTCTGGCCGAGGCATATGGCCACGTTGGTATTGCGATCCAGCATCCTGCAGAACTGGAAGAGAAGCTCCAGTTGGCGCTGGACACGCTGGCGAAAGGCCGTTTGGTGTTCGTGGATGTAAATATTGACGGCAGTGAGCACGTTTACCCGATGCAAATTAGGGGTGGTTCGATGGATGAGATGTGGTTGAGCAAAACGGAGAGGACTTAATTATGCGTCGTGTATTATCAGTTCTGCTGGAAAACGAATCCGGCGCATTGTCCCGCGTAGTGGGGCTATTCTCTCAACGTGGCTACAACATCGAAAGCCTGACGGTGGCCCCAACCGATGATCCCACCTTGTCACGTATGACCATTCAGACGGTCGGCGACGCGAAAGTGCTGGAGCAGATAGAGAAGCAACTGCACAAATTGGTTGATGTGCTACGTGTCAGCGAGCTGGGGCAGGGCGCTTATGTTGAGCGCGAGATCATGCTAGTGAAAATCCAGGCCAGCGGTTACGGCCGTGAAGAAGTAAAGCGCAGCGCGGAAATTTTCCGTGGTCAGATCATCGATGTCACGTCAACGCTTTACACGGTTCAGCTGGCTGGCACCAGCGATAAACTCGACGCGTTTCTCAATACCGTGCGTGACGTAGCAGAAATTGTTGAAGTGGCGCGCTCAGGAATCGTTGGCGTCTCGCGTGGCGATCGCGTTATGCGTTAATCACCTAAAGTCACGATTTCATCTGATTCTAACCCGGCGAAATGCCGGGTTTTTTTATTTTATGCACTTATCCAGGATGCGAGAGAAAAGCGGTTGCTCGGCGTAGTTTTCTGCGGTTAGATGTTACAAATGTTTTACCCATAGCTACTCTGCGGATATTTTCGCCAGCGCTGGCTTATCAGAATTAAGGTGTCACCGTGAAACTGGATGAAATTGCGCGCCTGGCAGGCGTGTCGCGTACCACGGCCAGCTATGTAATTAATGGCAAAGCGCGGCAGTATCGTGTCAGCGAAAAAACCGTCGAAAAAGTCATGGCGGTGGTGCGTGAACACAATTATCACCCTAATGCCGTTGCTGCCGGGCTGCGTGCCGGACGCACACGTTCAATTGGTCTGGTGATCCCTGATCTGGAAAACACCAGTTACACGCGGATTGCTAATTATCTGGAGCGTCAGGCGCGTCAGCGCGGCTATCAGCTGCTGATTGCCTGCTCGGAAGATCAGCCAGATAACGAAATGCGCTGTATCGAGCATCTGTTGCAGCGTCAGGTCGATGCCATCATCGTTTCTACTTCATTACCGCCAGAACATCCGTTCTATCAGCGTTGGATTAACGATCCTTTACCGATTATCGCGCTGGACCGTGCGCTAGATCGTGAGCATTTTACCAGCGTGGTTGGCGCCGATCAGGATGACGCGCAGGCGCTGGCGGCTGAATTGCGGCAGCTACCGGTGAAGAATGTACTGTTCCTTGGCGCGCTGCCGGAATTGTCGGTAAGTTTCCTGCGTGAACTGGGCTTCCGAGACGCATGGAAAGGAGATGAACGCCCGATCGACTACATCTACTGTAATAGCTTTGATCGTGCCGCCGCCGCAACACTGTTTGAAAAGTACCTTGAAGAGCATCCGATGCCAGAAGCGTTATTTACCACATCATTTGGCCTGCTACAGGGCGTGATGGACATTACGCTGAAGCGCGATGGTCGTTTACCAACTGACCTGGCGATTGCCACCTTTGGCGACCATGAATTGCTGGATTTTCTTGAGTGCCCAGTATTAGCGGTGGGTCAGCGTCATCGCGATGTGGCTGAACGGGTGCTGGAACTGGTATTAGCATCATTAGATGAACCGCGTAAACCAAAGCCGGGTTTAACCCGTATTCGCCGTAATTTATTCCGCCGCGGACAATTAAGCCGCCGCCCAAAATGAACGAGTGGGCGGTTAGCTGCCCACATCTAATTTACTCTGCAAATAATTCCTCTTAAGCTCATGGCGTAAAAAAGCGTAAATTATCGCCACTCCAGCTAACAATTTAACCTTCCTGACTTTTCTTAATTGTTTACATGTTCATCAGCAAGGCGCAGCAGAGCTGGCGTGAAGTCGCTAGGCTTCTTTTCAGAAATCCCCTAAAATGCAGCCCCTGTCGCAGATTGCAGGGTAAATATATTTCATTGCAAAAGCGCTTTATTTTTCGCCATTTTTCACATTGCGAAAAATTTTATTCAACTATTCATCAGGTTAATTATTTATTTTGCCATTTAATGTGGATTTATTCCCTTCTCCGATTAATTTCACTCCATGTAAATAGTGATATTCACTTGCCGTTGCGGCTTGACAAGGATTTCATCGGCTCCGTAAACTCGTTTCGTGGTAAAAAGTGGGATAAAGTGGTGAAAACGGGTGATTGAGGGGTAAGGCTGGCATGTTCCGTGGAGCAACGTTAGTCAATCTCGACAGTAAAGGGCGATTAGCCGTACCAACACGCTATCGCGAATTGCTTGTCGCAGAGTCTCAGGGGCAAATGGTATGCACCATTGACCTCCACCAACCATGCCTGCTGCTTTACACCTTGCCCGAATGGGAAATCATTGAAAAAAAGCTGTCTCGCTTATCCAGCATGAATCCAGCCGAGCGTCGCGTGCAGCGATTGCTGTTAGGACATGCTAGTGAGTGTCAGATGGATAATGCGGGCCGTTTGTTGCTGGCGAACACGCTAAGACAACATGCCGGCCTGACCAAAGAAGTGATGCTGGTTGGACAGTTCAATAAGTTTGAGCTGTGGGATGAACAGACCTGGTATCAACAAGTTAAGGACGATATTGACACAGAACAGTCGGCTCAGGAGCCTTTATCTGAGCGGTTGCAGGACTTGTCGCTATAGCTATGCAGGAAAATTTCAAACACACCACAGTGCTGCTGGATGAGGCGGTAAACGGCCTCAATATCAGGGAAGACGGCATTTATATCGATGGCACTTTTGGTCGCGGCGGTCACTCGCGCTTAATCCTTTCGCAGCTTGGCGAGAAAGGGCAACTGATAGCGATTGATCGCGATCCGCAAGCGATAGCCGCAGCCGCTGAGATAAACGATCCTCGTTTCTCGATCGTCCACGGGCCGTTTTCGGCGCTGGCAGAATACGTCGAAGAGCGCGGTCTGACCGGCAAGATCGATGGCGTTCTACTCGATCTGGGCGTCTCTTCACCGCAGCTGGATGATGCCGAACGTGGCTTCTCCTTTATGCGTGATGGGCCGCTGGATATGCGTATGGACCCAACGCGCGGGCAATCGGCTGCTGAATGGCTAATGAGCGCGGAAGAGGCGGATATCGCTTTCGTGATCAAAACCTACGGCGAAGAGCGTTTTGGTAAACGTATTGCGCGCGCCATCGTCGAACGCAATCGCGAGCAGCCGATGACGCGTACCAAAGAGCTGGCGACGGTGATTGCCGCCGCGATGCCAGTCAAAGACAAATTTAAGCACCCGGCAACGCGTACTTTCCAGGCGATCCGCATCTGGATTAACAGCGAACTGGAAGAGATCGATACCGCGCTGAAAGGGGCATTGTCGGTTCTCGCGCCTGGCGGCAGGTTGTCGATCATCAGCTTCCACTCACTGGAAGATCGCTTAGTGAAGCGTTTTATGCGCGATCAGAGCCGTGGTCCACAGGTGCCAGCCGGCATTCCGATGACGGAGTCGCAGCTCAAAGCGTTAGGCGGTCGTGAACTGAAAACGCTGGGCAAGCTGATTCCAGGTGAAGCCGAAGTGAACGAAAACCCACGTGCGCGCAGTTCGGTGTTGCGTATCGCGGAGAGAACGGCTTCATGATTGGCAACGAGCGCCACAGCTTACCTGGTGTTATCGGTGGGGACTTGCTGCGATTTGGCAAGATCCCGCTGTTGCTGCTGATCGCGGTGCTGGTGTCTTCGGTAATTGTCGTGACCACCACGCATAAGACGCGCCTGCTAACGGCGCAGCGTGAGCAACTGGTGCTGGAGCGTGATGCGCTCGATATCGAATGGCGCAACCTGATTCTTGAAGAGAACGCTCTTGGCGATCATAGCCGCGTAGAGCGTATAGCAACCGATAAACTGCAAATGCAGCATGTTGATCCTTCACAGGAAAATATTGTGGTGCAGAAATAAGGAATCGCAGAACTTAATGAGTGGCGCAGGCAAAACGCTGAAGATAAAAAAACAAGAAAATAAGGCCAGCTTTGTAAGCTGGCGCTTTGCGTTACTGTGCGGGTGCATTTTACTGGCGCTGGGCGGACTGCTTTCACGCGTAGCGTGGTTGCAGGTGATCAACCCTGACAAGCTGGTGAAAGAGGGCGATTTGCGTTCGCTGCGCGTTCAATCAGTTCCCACCGCGCGCGGCATGATCAGCGATCGTGCAGGTCGTCCGCTGGCGGTGAGTGTGCCGGTGAATGCGATTTGGGCCGATCCGAAAGAGCTCGCTGAGCACGGCGGCGTGTCGCTGGATAGTCGCTGGAAAGCACTGTCGGATGCGTTATCGATTCCGCTTGATCAGCTGGCAGCACGCGTCAACGCCAACCCAAAAGGGCGTTTTATTTATCTGGCGCGTCAGGTCAACCCGGCGATTGGCGAGTATGTAAAAAAACTCAAACTGCCGGGCATCTACTTACGTGAAGAGTCGCGCCGCTATTATCCAGCAGGCCAGGTCACTGCGCACCTGATTGGCTTCACCAATATCGATGGTCAAGGTATCGAAGGCATCGAAAAAAGCTTCGACAAATGGCTGACCGGCGCACCGGGCGAACGTACCGTGCGTAAAGACCGCAACGGCCGCGTCATCGAAGACATTTCCTCCGTGGACAGTCGTGCGGCGCATAACCTGACGCTGAGTATTGATGAACGTTTGCAGGCACTGGTATATCGCGAGCTGAATAACGCCGTGGCGTTCAACAAAGCGGAATCGGGCACGGCAGTGTTGGTGGATGTGAACACCGGTGAAGTGCTGGCGATGGCGAATAGCCCCGCTTATAACCCCAATAATCTCAGCAACACGCCGAAGGACGTGATGCGTAACCGCGCGATTACTGACATCTTCGAGCCGGGCTCTACCGTAAAACCGATGGTGGTGATGACGGCGCTGCAGCGCGGTGTAGTGAAAGAAAACAGCGTACTGAATACCGTGCCGTACCGCGTTAATGGTCATGAGATCAAAGACGTGGCGCGTTACAACGAATTGACCCTTACCGGGGTTTTACAGAAGTCGAGTAACGTCGGGGTTTCACGTTTGGCGTTAGCGATGCCCTCCTCAGCACTTGTAGATACTTACGCGCGCTTTGGACTGGGTAAACCGACCAATTTGGGGCTGGTCGGGGAAAGTAGTGGCTTATACCCTCAAAAACAACGGTGGTCTGACATAGAGAGGGCCACCTTCTCTTTCGGCTACGGGCTAATGGTAACGCCGTTACAGTTAGCGCGAGTCTACGCAACCATTGGCAGTTACGGCGTCAATCGCCCGCTGTCCATCACCAAAGTTGACCCGCCAGTGGCGGGTGAGCGCGTTTTTCAGGAAGACCTGGTGAAAACGGTGATGCACATGATGGAGAGCGTTGCGTTGCCAGGCGGTGGTGGGGTTAAAGCCGCTATCAAAGGCTATCGCATTGCCATTAAAACCGGTACCGCCAAGAAAGTTGGGCCGGACGGACGTTACGTCAACAAATACATTGCTTATACCGCAGGCGTTGCGCCTGCCAGCCGTCCTCGTTTTGCGCTGGTGGTGGTGATCAACGATCCCCAGGCCGGTAAATATTATGGTGGTGCGGTTTCAGCACCGGTGTTTGGCGCCATCATGGGCGGCGTGTTGCGTACCATGAATATCGAACCTGATGCGCTGCCGACAGTTGATAAAAACGAGTTGGTAAAGAATAGAAGTGAGGGATCAAGTGACAGATCGTAACCTGCGCGACTTACTGGCACCGTGGGTGCCGGGTGCGCCGGCGCGTCCACTCCGTGACATGACACTAGATAGCCGCGCTGCGGCTTCTGGCGATCTGTTTATCGCCGTGGCGGGCCATCATGCTGATGGACGTCGTTTTATTCCGCAGGCTATCGCTCAAGGCGTTGCGGCAGTAATTGCCGAAGCCGAAGGTGAGGCCAGCGATGGAGATATCCGCGAGATGCATGGCGTCCCGGTTATCTATCTGGCGCAGTTGCAGCAGCGCCTCTCTGCATTAGCCGGACGCTTCTATCAGCAGCCTGCCAGCAAACTGAAATTAATTGGTGTCACTGGCACCAACGGTAAAACCACCACCACTCAGTTGATGGCGCAATGGGCTAATCTGCTGGGTGAAACCGGTGCAGTAATGGGCACGGTGGGCAATGGCCTTTACGGTCAACTGGTGGCAACGGAAAACACCACAGGTTCTGCGGTGGATGTGCAGCATGTCCTGAATGATCTGGTCGGACAGGGCGCAACCCTGGCGGCAATGGAAGTTTCCTCTCACGGTTTGGTGCAGCATCGCGTCGCAGCATTGCCGTTTGCGGCTGCGGTATTTACTAACCTGAGCCGCGATCACCTTGATTACCACGGTGATATGCAGAGCTATGAATCGGCAAAATGGTTACTGTTCTCTGAGCATCAGGTCGCTGAAGCGATCATCAATGCTGATGATGACGTTGGGCGTCGCTGGCTGGCTAACTTGCCCGATGCCGTGGCAGTCACCATGGACGACAATTTACCATCTGGCTGTCATGGCCGCTGGCTCAAAGCCACGGCGGTGAATTATCACGACGGCGGTGCACATATTCAATTTAGCTCCAGCTGGGGCAACGGCGAATTTGATAGCCGCCTGATGGGCGCTTTCAACGTGAGCAACTTGTTGCTGGCGCTTGGTACGCTGCTGGTGCTGGATTATCCGCTTGATGCGCTGGTGGCAACTGCACCGCAGCTACAGCCGGTTTGTGGCCGCATGGAAGTGTTCACCGCGTCAGAAAAACCCACGGTGGTTGTCGATTATGCTCACACGCCAGATGCGCTGGAAAAAGCGCTGGAAGCGGCACGTCTGCACTGTAAAGGTCAGCTGTGGTGTGTGTTTGGCTGCGGCGGCGATCGTGATAAAGGCAAACGTCCTCTGATGGGCGCGATTGCTGAGCAATTCTCCGACATCGTGGTGATTACCGACGATAACCCGCGCAGCGAAGAGCCGATGGCGATTGTGAATGACATCCTTACCGGTCTGCTCGATCCGGGCCGCGCGCGCGTGGTTTCAGGGCGTGCGCAGGCGGTAACCAACGCAGTTATGCAAGCCAGCCCGGATGACATCGTGTTGGTCGCAGGAAAAGGCCATGAAGATTATCAAATCATTGGCAATCGCCGTTTAGATTACTCCGATCGCGACACCGTCGCCCGTTTGTTGGGGGTGATGGCATGATTCCTGTTTCTCTCAAAACGCTGGCAGACATCAGCGGCGGACAGCTGCATGGCGCAGATTTAACCATTTCTGATGTCACCACCGATACACGCAAAGTGACCTCCGGCAGCCTGTTTGTGGCGCTGGTGGGTGAACGTTTTGATGCCCACGATTTCGCCAGCGACGCCATGGCCAACGGTGCACAGGCGCTGCTGGTCAGCAAGCTGCTGCCGATTTCTGTACCGCAGGTGGTGGTCGCTGATACGCGCATTGCCTTTGGACAACTCGCCGCGTGGGTGCGCCAGCAGGCGAAAGCACGCGTAGTGGCGCTGACCGGTTCATCTGGTAAAACCTCGGTTAAAGAGATGACCGCCGCGATTTTGCGCCAGTGTGGCGAAACACTCTATACCGCGGGCAATCTGAACAATGACTTCGGCGTGCCGATGACGCTGCTGCGTCTTACCAAAGAACATGCTTACGCAGTGATTGAGCTGGGTGCTAACCATCAGGGCGAAATTGCTTACACCACAGATATGGTTCGCCCGGAAACCGCGCTGGTGAATAACCTTGCCGCAGCCCATCTTGAAGGCTTTGGTTCGCTGGCAGGTGTGGCAAAAGCGAAAGGCGAAATATTTGGCGGCTTGCCGGTACACGGCACCGCTATCGTCAACGCTGACAGCAACGATCTTGCCAACTGGCAATCACAGTTTGTCGATAAAACGCTGTGGCGCTTCTCGCCGCAGCCCATGGCTGATGCAGAGTTCCGCGCCAGTGAAATCGTACTGCGAGCAGATGCCACGCGGTTCACGCTGCATACGCCACGCGGCGATATCGCTGTGGAATTGCCGCTGCCGGGCCGGCATAACATCGCGAATGCGTTAGCATCTGCAGCGCTAGCGTTGTCCGTAGATGTGCCGCTGACTGCGATTCAAACTGGCCTTAAAACCTTGCAGCCTGTTCCTGGTAGATTGTTCCCGATTCGTCTGGCGGAGAATCAACTGCTGCTGGATGACAGCTACAACGCCAATGTCGGATCAATGACTGCCGCCGCGCAGGTGCTGGGCGATATGCCGGGTTATCGCGTCATGGTGGTCGGTGATATGGCGGAATTGGGTGATGAAGCTGAACTATGTCATCGGCAGGTCGGCGATGCGGCTAAAGCCGCAGGCATTGATTGCGTGTTGAGTACGGGAACGTTGAGTCAACTGATTGGTGAAAGCAGCGGTAAAGGCGAGCATTTCGCCACTAAAACCGCATTGACTGAACGTTTACGCACATTGCTGTCCGAACATCAGGACATCACTATTTTGGTTAAAGGTTCACGTAGTGCCGCCATGGAGCAGGTAGTACAGAGCTTACAGGAGAAAGGAACATGCTAGTCTGGCTGGCCGAACATCTGGTCGCATTTTATTCCGGCTTTAACGTCTTCTCGTATCTGACGTTTCGCGCCATTGTCAGCCTGCTGACCGCTTTGTTCATTTCTCTGTGGATGGGCCCGCGTCTAATTGCCTGGCTGCAGAAACTGCAGATCGGCCAGGTGGTGCGTAACGACGGCCCAGAATCGCACTTCAGCAAACGCGGCACGCCAACCATGGGCGGCGTGATGATCCTCACCTCTATCACTATTTCGGTGCTGATGTGGGCCTATCCGTCGAATCCGTATGTCTGGTGTGTTCTGGTGGTGCTGGTGGGTTTTGGCATCATCGGCTTTGTTGATGACTATCGCAAAGTGGTGCGCAAAGACACCAAAGGCTTGATCGCGCGCTGGAAGTATTTCTGGATGTCTGTGATTTCCCTTGCTGTTGCTTTCGCGCTGTTTATTGCGGGTAAAGACACACCTGCAACACAACTGGTGGTGCCGTTCTTTAAAGATGTGATGCCGCAGTTGGGCCTGTTCTACGTGGTACTGGCTTACTTCGTGATTGTCGGAACCGGTAATGCCGTAAACCTAACGGATGGCCTCGATGGCCTGGCTATTATGCCTACCGTTTTCGTGGCGGCTGGTTTTGCGCTGGTGGCGTGGGCGACCGGTAACGTCAAGTTCGCAGAGTATCTGCACATTCCTTATTTACGTCACGCGGGCGAGCTGGTGATTGTCTGTACCGCAATCGTCGGGGCGGGCCTCGGATTCTTGTGGTTTAACACCTATCCTGCGCAAGTGTTCATGGGCGATGTCGGCTCTTTAGCATTGGGTGGCGCACTCGGCACCATCGCAGTGCTGCTGCGTCAGGAATTCTTGCTGCTAATTATGGGCGGTGTGTTTGTTGTGGAAACGCTGTCGGTCATTCTTCAGGTGGGATCGTTCAAGCTGCGCGGTCAACGCATTTTCCGCATGGCACCGATTCACCATCACTATGAATTGAAAGGCTGGCCGGAGCCGCGCGTCATCGTGCGCTTCTGGATTATTTCGCTGATGCTGGTGCTGATTGGCCTGGCAACGCTGAAGGTACGTTAATCATGGCTGACTATCGGGGCAGAAAAGTCATCATCATCGGATTAGGCATTACGGGTCTCTCCTGTGTTGATTTCTTCCTCGCGCAAGGCGTTACGCCACGCGTGATGGATACCCGTGTCTCGCCGCCGGGACTGGACAAGCTGCCAGCCTCGGTTGAGCGCTATGTTGGCGGTATCAACAGCGATTGGCTGCTGGCGTCGGACCTGATTATTGCTAGTCCGGGTATCGCACTGGCACATCCAGCCTTAAGCGAAGCTGCTGACGCAGGCATTGAGATTATTGGCGATATTGAGCTGTTCTGTCGTGAAGCTCAGGCACCGATTGTGGCGATTACCGGTTCGAACGGCAAAAGCACCGTGACGACGCTGGTTGGCGAAATGGCCCGTGCAGCAGGTTGGTCGGTGGGGGTTGGCGGTAACATCGGTTTGCCGGCGTTAACCCTGTTGACATCACCAGCACAACTTTATGTGCTCGAACTCTCCAGCTTCCAGCTGGAAACCACACACAGTCTTAAAGCCGCGGCCGCGACGATCCTCAATCTTACTGAAGATCATATGGATCGCTATCCGCTGGGCATGCAGCAGTATCGTGCGGCCAAGCTGCGTATCTACGAAAACGCCAGCGTCTGCGTGGTGAATGCTGACGATGGCATGACCATGCCTGTGCGCGGTGTTGATCAGCGCTGTGTCAGCTTCGGCATTAATCTCGGCGATTATCATCTCAATCAGCAGCAGGGCAGCATCTGGCTGCGGGCAAAGGGCGAGAAAGTCCTGAATACGGATGAGATGACGCTGGTCGGCCAGCACAATTACACCAATGCACTGGCGGCGCTGGCATTGGCTGATGCGGTGAACATTCCGCGAGCTTCAAGCCTGAAAGCCTTAACGACGTTTACCGGCCTCGCACATCGCTTCCAGCTGGTGCATGAAGCTAATGGCGTGCGCTGGATTAACGATTCCAAAGCCACCAATGTCGGCAGCACCGAAGCGGCACTGAATGGCCTGCAGGTAAAAGGAACCTTGTGGCTGCTGCTTGGCGGCGACGGCAAGGCAGCTGATTTCACTCCGCTGGCGCGCTATCTGCAAGGTGACAACGTGAAGCTGTTCTGTTTTGGCCGCGATGGTGATGCCTTAGCGGCACTGCGTCCGGCGATCGCAACACGCACCGACACGATGCAGCAGGCGATGACGCAGATTGCTGCTCAGGTGAAAGCCGGCGATATGGTGCTGTTATCACCAGCCTGCGCCAGCCTCGATCAATTCCGTAATTTTGAACAGCGCGGCGATCAGTTCGCGCAACTGGCGAAGGAGTTGAGCTGATGCGCATTCCTGGAGCCGGTATCGCCAACTATCTGTCACTGCGCCTGCGCGATTGGGTGATGGGCGCACGCGAGAATGATGATGCGCCGGTGGTGCTGTATGACCGCACGCTGCTGTGGCTGACCTTTGGGCTGGCGCTGATAGGCTTTGTGATGGTGACATCGGCGTCGATGCCAGTCGGTCAACGTCTGAATGAAGATCCGTTCTACTTTGCCAAGCGTGATGCGTTTTATATCGCGCTGGCGTTCGGCATGGCGCTGGTGACATTGCGTATCCCGATGGATTTCTGGCAGCGCTACAGCAACGTGATGTTAATGGTTTCGGTCGTGATGCTGCTGATCGTTTTGGTCGTCGGTAGCTCAGTCAACGGCGCATCGCGCTGGATCGCGCTTGGCCCACTGCGTATTCAGCCGGCTGAGCTCTCGAAGTTAACGCTGTTCTGCTATCTCGCCAGTTATCTGGTACGCAAGGTAGAAGAGGTGCGTAATAACTTCTGGGGCTTCTGTAAGCCGATGGGTGTGATGGTGGTGCTGGCAGTTCTATTACTGGCGCAGCCGGACCTCGGCACCGTGGTGGTGTTGTTTGTTACCACACTGGCGATGTTGTTCCTCGCGGGTGCGAAAATGTGGCAGTTCCTGGCCATTATCGGTTCCGGTATTTTCGCTGTGGTGCTGCTGATCATCGCCGAACCTTATCGTATGCGCCGCGTGACCTCCTTCTGGAACCCGTGGGAAGATCCCTTCGGTAGCGGCTACCAGCTCACGCAATCCCTGATGGCATTTGGTCGCGGTGAGTTCTGGGGACAGGGCTTAGGCAACTCGGTACAAAAACTGGAATATCTGCCAGAAGCACATACCGACTTTATCTTCTCCATCATCGGTGAAGAGTTGGGTTATGTCGGTGTGGTTTTAGCGCTGTTGATGGTATTCTTCGTCGCTTTTCGCGCGATGTCGATTGGGCGCCGTGCTCTGGAAATCGATCAGCGCTTCTCAGGCTTCCTCGCTTGCTCAATTGGCGTGTGGTTTAGCTTTCAGGCGCTGGTGAATGTCGGTGCAGCCGCAGGTATGCTGCCGACCAAAGGTCTGACACTGCCGCTGATCAGTTACGGTGGTTCGAGCTTGATCATTATGTCGACTGCAATCGTGTTTTTATTGCGCATAGATTATGAAACGCGTCTGGCGAAAGCGCAGGCGTTTACCCGAGGTGTTCGATGAGTGGCAAACGGTTGATGGTCATGGCAGGCGGTACTGGCGGACACGTGTTCCCCGGTCTGGCCGTAGCCCATCACCTGATGGAACAAGGCTGGCAGGTCCGCTGGCTGGGAACCGCTGACCGTATGGAAGCAGATTTGGTGCCAAAACACGGCATCGAAATTGATTTTATCCGCATCAGCGGGTTGCGCGGTAAAGGCGTGAAAGCGCAGTTGCTGGCACCGGTACGCATTTTCAATGCATGGCGCCAGGCGCGCCGCATCATGAAGCGCTGGCAGCCGGATGTGGTGCTGGGCATGGGCGGCTACGTTTCAGGTCCCGGCGGCTTAGCGGCATGGACCTGCGGTATTCCGGTGGTGCTGCATGAGCAGAACGGTATTGCCGGGCTGACCAACAAATGGCTGGCGAAAATCGCCACCAAAGTCATGCAGGCATTTCCAGGCGCGTTTCCCACCGCTGAAGTGGTGGGAAATCCGGTGCGTACCGATGTGTTAGCGTTGCCGTTACCGGCAGAGCGACTGAGCGGACGTTTCGGCCCGATTCGTGTGCTGGTAGTCGGTGGCAGCCAGGGCGCGCGCATCCTCAACCAGACCGTGCCGCAAGTGGCCGCAGAGTTGGGCGAAGCCATTACGGTTTGGCATCAAACCGGTAAAGGTGGGCTGGAAATCGTGCAGCAGGCTTATCGCACAGCGGGCCAGCCACAACATAAGGTCACCGAATTTATCGATGACATGGCCGAAGCCTATGCATGGGCTGATGTGGTGGTGTGCCGTTCAGGTGCATTAACGGTGAGCGAAGTGGCTGCCGCTGGTTTACCGGCGATTTTCGTGCCGTTTCAGCATAAAGATCGTCAGCAGTACTGGAATGCGTTGCCGCTGGAAAAAGCGGGCGCAGCCAAAATTTTCGAGCAGCCGCAATTTACGGCGGCTGTGGTAGCGGACACGCTGCGTCACTGGGATCGCAAAACATTACTGGCGATGGCAGAAAAAGCCCGTCAGGTCGCGATTCCCGATGCAACCGAGCGGGTTGCAAATGAAGTGGCACGTGTCGCGAAGTAAATTAATCGGCCAGATGATTTGGCCCGTACCTTCAGCAGGTACAAACGGGAAAAACAGGTAATTGAAACAGATGAATACACAACAATTGGCAAAACTGCGTTCTATTGTGCCCGAGATGCGTCGCGTCCGGCACATTCACTTTGTCGGCATCGGTGGTGCTGGCATGGGCGGTATTGCCGAAGTGTTGGCGAATGAAGGCTATCACATCAGCGGTTCTGATCTGGCGCCGAACGCGGTAACACAGCATCTGGCTGCGCTGGGCGCGACGATTTATTTCAATCACCGCCCGGAAAACGTCACCGATGCCAGCGTTGTCGTGGTGTCGACTGCCGTGTCGCAGGATAACCCTGAACTGGTGGCCGCGCGCGAGCAGCGCATTCCCGTGATTCGCCGCGCTGAGATGTTGGCCGAACTGATGCGCTTCCGTCATGGCATTGCCGTCGCTGGCACGCACGGTAAAACCACCACTACCGCAATGGTGACCAGTATTTATGCGGAAGGTGGCTTGGATCCGACGTTCGTTAACGGTGGATTAGTTAAAGCAGCCGGCACCCATGCACGTCTGGGCAGCAGTCGTTATTTGATCGCCGAAGCAGATGAAAGTGATGCGTCCTTCCTGCATCTGCAACCAATGGTGGCGATTGTCACCAACATTGAAGCGGATCACATGGACACCTATCAGGGCGATTTTGAGAACCTGAAGCAGACCTTCATTAACTTCCTGCACAACCTGCCATTCTATGGACGTGCAGTGATGTGCGTGGATGATGCGGTGATTCGTGATCTGATTCCGCGCGTAGGCCGCCAGGTGACAACCTACGGCTTTAGCGATGACGCTGATGTGCGCATTGAGAATTATGAGCAGCGCGGCGCGCGAGGACATTTTACTATCCTCCGCCACGATAAGCCGGAGCTGAAAGTGACGCTGAATGCGCCTGGCCGTCATAACGCCTTGAACGCGGCAGCGGCGGTCGCTGTAGCCAGCGAAGAAGGCATTGACGATAACGCGATTCTGGCCGCGCTGGAGAGTTTCCAGGGCACCGGACGCCGCTTTGACGTACTGGGCGAGTTTGATACCGCTGCCGTCAATGGCAACCCGGGCAGCGCGATGCTGGTCGATGATTACGGCCATCATCCCACCGAAGTGGATGTCACCATCAAAGCCGCTCGTGCAGGCTGGCCAGAGAAGAAGCTGGTGATGGTGTTCCAGCCGCATCGCTACACGCGTACGCGTGACCTGTTTGATGATTTTGCCAATGTGCTTTCGCAGGTGGATGTGCTGCTGATGCTGGATGTCTACCCGGCGGGCGAGACCGCAATTCCAGGCGCCGACAGCCGCTCACTGTGCCGAGCGATTCGTAATCGCGGCAAGGTTGATCCGATTCTGGTCTCTGAGCATGACGCGTTGCCAGACGCCCTGGCGCCATTACTGTCGGGCGACGATCTGGTGATCGTTCAGGGTGCCGGTAACATAGGCAAGATTGCCCGTAAGCTGGCCGAAAGCGAATTGCAGCCTGCGGTAAAGGCGGAGGCGCGTCATGACTGAGAAGGTAGCCGTATTGATGGGCGGCACCTCGGCAGAGCGCGAAGTTTCGCTGATGTCAGGTGCGGCGGTGTTGGCCGGACTGCGTGAAATGGGCATTGATGCTCACGCTGTTGATACGCGTGATGTGTCGGTACTGAATCTGAAACAGCAGGGCTTCGCTAAAGCGTTTATTGCTTTGCATGGTCGTGGTGGTGAAGACGGCACGCTACAAGCGGTGCTGGATTTTCTGCAACTGCCGTATACCGGCAGCGGTGTAATGGCTTCGGCTATCACCATGGATAAACTGCGTAGCAAATTGCTGTGGCAGGGCAGGGGATTGCCATCAGGCAAATTCGTCTGGTTGACGCGTCAGCAGCACGAACAAGGTTTAGATGCAGATACCATCGCCGCCATTGAAGCGCTGGGTTTGCCGCTGTTTGTAAAGCCAAGCTGTGAAGGCTCCAGCGTTGGCATCAGCCGCGTAAACAGTGCGGAAGCGTTGCCCGCCGCGCTGGATGAGGCATTCCGCCACGATAATGACGTGCTAATCGAGGCTTTTTTGAGCGGCGCAGAATACACCGTAGGCATCGTGGGTGAGCAAATTCTGCCTTCGATCAGAATTAAAACTGCCAGCGAGTTCTATGACTATGAAGCTAAATACATTTCTGACGATACTGAATACTTCTGTCCGAGCGGTTTAAGCGCTGAGCAGGAAGCTGAATTGCAGACGTTGGTGTGGGCAGCCTGGCGTGCATTGGGTTGCAGCGGCTGGGGTCGCGTTGATGTGATGGCTGACAGTGAGGGTAATTTCCAACTGCTGGAAGTGAATACCTCGCCAGGCATGACCAGCCACAGTTTAGTGCCGATGGCCGCTAAGCAGGCGGGATACAGCTTCCCGCAGTTGGTGGCGCGTATTCTGGAGCTGGCTGACTGATATGTCTCAGGCAGCGATACGAGTACGCAATCGCGAACCTCAGGAGCGTACAGGCTCCGGGCGAAGCAACGGTGCGCGACTGTTTGGCATGGTGTTCCTGCTGATTGTGTTGGGCATTATGGTGGCGGGCGGCCTTGTGGTGCTGAAGTGGATGAATGACGCATCACGCTTGCCGCTATCGAAGCTGGTGGTGACGGGTCAAACCCACTACACCACGCATGATGATATTCGCCAGGCCATTTTATCCCTTGGCGCGCCGGGAACGTTCATGTCGCAGAACGTGGATATCATCCAGCAGCAGATTGAACGTTTACCCTGGATTAAGCAGGTCAGTGTGCGGAAGCAGTGGCCTGATGAGCTGAAGATAAATCTGGTGGAGTATGTTCCGGTTGCACGTTGGAACGACTCACATATGGTGGACGCCGATGGTGTCTCCTTCAGCGTCCCGGCCAGTCACGTTGGCAAAGAAACCTTGCCGATGTTGTACGGTCCGGAAGGCAGTGAAAACGAGGTGTTAGCCGGCTATCACACCATGAGTGATGTATTGAAGGCTAACAAGTTTACCCTGAAGGTCGCGTCGATGACGGCGCGGCGCTCGTGGCAATTAGTGACCAGTGACGATGTGCGCATTGAATTAGGTCGTAGCGATACCATGAAGCGTCTGAACCGTTTTATTGAGCTTTATCCGGATTTGCAGCAGCAGGGCCTGAGTCAGAACCAGCGCATCACATACGTTGATTTGCGCTATGACTCCGGCGCCGCAGTAGGTTGGGCCGCTGCACCGATTGAGCCACAGGACAGTAATCAGCAACAGAACCAGGCACAGGCTAAACCACAATGATCAAGGCAACGGACAGAAAACTGGTAGTAGGACTCGAAATTGGCACCGCGAAGGTGTCCGCCCTGGTTGGGGAAATTCTGCCCGATGGTATGGTTAATATTATTGGGGTGGGCAGTTGCCCGTCTCGCGGTATGGATAAAGGCGGCGTAAACGATCTTGAATCGGTGGTGAAATGCGTACAACGCGCCATCGATCAGGCTGAATTGATGGCAGATTGCCAGATTTCATCGGTCTACCTTGCTTTATCGGGCAAACATATCAGTTGCCAGAACGAAATCGGGATGGTTCCGATTTCGGAAGAGGAAGTGACTCAGGATGATGTAGAGAACGTGGTGCATACGGCCAAATCCGTTCGCGTTCGTGATGAGCATCGCATCCTGCATGTTATTCCGCAGGAATATGCCATCGATTATCAGGAAGGCATCAAGAATCCAGTGGGACTTTCCGGCGTGCGTATGCAGGCGAAAGTACATTTGATCACCTGTCACAACGATATGGCAAAAAATATTGTCAAAGCCGTTGAACGTTGCGGCCTGAAAGTTGACCAACTGATTTTTGCCGGACTGGCCTCCAGTTTCTCAGTGTTGACTGAAGATGAACGTGAGCTGGGAGTCTGTGTTGTTGATATCGGTGGCGGTACAATGGATATCGCTGTCTATACTGGCGGTGCACTGCGTCATACCAAAGTGATCCCGTATGCAGGTAACGTGGTAACCAGCGATATCGCTTACGCTTTTGGAACACCGCCGACAGACGCAGAAGCGATTAAAGTGCGTCATGGTTGTGCATTAGGCTCGATTGTTGGCAAAGACGAAAATGTCGAAGTGCCGAGCGTTGGTGGGCGCCCACCGCGTAGCCTGCAACGTCAAACGCTGGCTGAAGTGATCGAGCCGCGTTATACCGAACTGTTGAATCTGGTTAATGACGAGATTCTGCAACTACAGGAGCAGCTGCGCCAGCAAGGCGTAAAACATCATCTGGCGGCCGGTATCGTGCTGACCGGTGGTGCGGCGCAGATAGAAGGTTTGGCAGCCTGCGCACAGCGCGTGTTCCACACGCAAGTGCGCATTGGACAGCCGCTTAACATCACCGGGCTGACGGATTATGCGCAGGAGCCGTATTACTCTACGGCAGTAGGCCTGCTGCATTACGGCAAAGAGTCACACATGAACGGTGATGCAGAAACGGAAAAACGTGCTTCAGTGGGCAACTGGTTTAAGCGAATCAACAGCTGGCTGAAGAAAGAATTTTAATTTTTGAAAAAGGAGATCATGCTGGCAATTTTTATGATCTCCAGGCGACAGGCACATAACGGAGAGAAATCATGTTTGAACCTATGGAATTAACCAATGACGCGGTGATTAAAGTCATCGGCGTCGGCGGTGGCGGTGGCAACGCCGTAGAGCACATGGTACGCGAGCGTATCGAAGGTGTGGAATTCTTCGCTGTGAACACCGATGCACAAGCGTTGCGTAAAACAGCGGTCGGCCAGACGATCCAGATCGGGACCAATATTACTAAAGGTCTCGGTGCAGGTGCGAACCCAGAAGTGGGTCGTAACTCTGCGGAAGAGGATCGCGAAGCACTGCGTGCTGCGCTGGATGGTGCAGACATGGTATTCATCGCAGCCGGCATGGGCGGCGGTACCGGTACCGGTGCGGCGCCAGTTGTGGCGGAAGTGGCGAAAGATTTGGGTATCCTGACCGTTGCGGTGGTGACGAAGCCATTCAACTTTGAAGGCAAAAAGCGTATGGCTTTTGCTGAGCAGGGTATCGCTGAGCTCTCTAAGCATGTCGATTCACTGATCACTATTCCAAACGACAAGCTACTGAAAGTTCTGGGTCGCGGCATTTCTCTCCTCGATGCATTTGGCGCAGCCAACGACGTATTGAAAGGTGCTGTGCAGGGTATCGCTGAACTGATTACTCGTCCTGGCCTGATGAACGTCGACTTCGCGGACGTGCGTACCGTGATGTCAGAAATGGGTTACGCCATGATGGGTTCAGGCGTGGCATGCGGTGAAGATCGTGCAGAAGAAGCGGCAGAAATGGCGATCTCCAGCCCACTGCTGGAAGATATCGATCTGTCCGGCGCACGCGGCGTGCTGGTCAACATCACTGCGGGCTTCGACCTGCGTCTTGATGAGTTCGAAACCGTGGGTAACACCATCCGCGCCTTCGCATCTGATAACGCAACCGTAGTTATCGGTACTTCTCTGGATCCAGAGATGAACGACGAACTGCGTGTAACCGTGGTTGCGACTGGCATTGGCATGGATAAGCGCCCGGAAATCACCTTGGTGACTAACAAACCGGCCACGCAGCCTGTAATGGATCATCGCTATCAGCAGCACGGCATGGCGCCGCTGCCGCAAGAGCAAAAACCGGCTGCGAAAGTGGTAAATGATCAGCCAGCAGCATCCAGCAAAGAACCCGATTACCTTGATATTCCAGCCTTCTTGCGTAAGCAGGCAGACTAAGAATATCCTGAGAATTGGGATTCTCCGCTCTTTGTGCTAAAGTATTCCCCCGCTGGTAATTTATACTGGCGGTCGGAAGGGTAATATTGCGAGATAAAGCGATGATCAAACAAAGGACATTAAAACGTATTGTTCAGGCGACTGGTGTCGGTTTACATACCGGCAAGAAAGTCACACTGACGTTACGCCCTGCGTCGGCTAACACCGGGGTCATCTATCGTCGCACTGACTTGAATCCACCGGTAGATTTCCCGGCTGATGCAAAATATGTGCGCGACACCATGCTTAGTACTTGCCTGGTGAATGATGAAGGCGTGCGTATTTCAACAGTTGAACACCTGAACGCTGCATTGGCGGGCTTGGGCATCGATAACATTATCGTTGAAGTTGATGCACCGGAAATCCCGATTATGGATGGCAGTGCCGCGCCTTTTGTCTATCTGCTGATGGATGCAGGCATCGAAGAGTTGAACAGCGCGAAGAAATTCGTCCGTGTTAAACAAACGGTGCGTGTGGAAGATGGCGATAAGTGGGCCGAGATTAAGCCGTACAACGGTTTTTCACTCGACTTTACTATCGACTTCAAACACCCTGCGATTGACTCAAGCTCGCAGCGTTACCAGCTCAACTTCTCGGCTGAGAACTTTGTTCGCCAAATCAGCCGTGCGCGCACTTTTGGCTTTATGCGTGAAATCGAATATCTGCAGTCTAAAGGCCTGTGCCTGGGCGGTAGTTTAGATTGTGCGATTGGCCTCGATGATTTCCGCGTATTAAATGAAGACGGTCTGCGCTTTGAAGACGAATTTGTTCGTCATAAAATGCTCGATGCGATCGGTGACTTATTCATGTGCGGCCATAACGTTATTGGCGCTTTTACCGCCTTTAAATCAGGCCATGCGTTGAACAATAAGTTGCTGCAAGCGGTTCTGGCTAAGCAGGAAGCCTGGGAATGGGCAACCTTCGAAGATGAAGCTGAACTGCCATTGGCATTTAAAGCACCAAATTTAGTTCTGGCGTAAGTCAGAAATAAAACGGCAGGTTTCGCTGACACCCTCTCCGGTCAGTTGAGCCTGCCGTTTTTTATTACCTCGCTTTTAATCCTGCAAAACCGATCTCATTTCGCTGTTGTGACTGGCGAAACCCTGTACAAAAAAACGTGAATTCCGCCGAAGGCCCTTTAATCACTGGTGTCGAAGTCCCACATAAGTGCTATCATCTGGCGCTCATATAAGCTGGGTAACGCAGATTATTGCACCCGCTTTATCACTTTATTCAATGCATTGTGGACGGATTGTGATCGGGATTTTCTCACGCTGGCGACAATTAGGCAGACGCTATTTCTGGCCACATCTCCTGTTGGGGATGGTTGCGGCCAGCTTAGGTTTGCCTGCTTGCGCGCAAAGCTCTGAGCCCAAGGCGACCGATTCACCGATCAGCAGCCTGTTTGTTGGCAATGTTGTCCATTTTGATCACCTGATTCGCTTGCAGGAAAGCGCTCGTCGGCCGAATTTCAACGTCGATTATTGGCATCAGCACGCGATCCGCACGGTTATCCGCCACCTTTCCTTTAGCATGACACCGCCGGCTCAGGCGGAGTCCGACCAAGCTGTGCCGCTAGCGGCACAAAGGTTGGCGTTGATTGGTTCGCTTCAGGCGTTACTGACCTCTCCCGCGCAAGCACTGACTGTAGTTGAGCCGCAACAAAACTTGCGTCACAACGAACCGCACATCCATTCCTCTGCTGACTGGCAGGCTGCTATTCATGGCATCCGCGCCGGGCCTTTCCCTGCTTAACTGCTAACGTTTTTTCCACACCCTGTATCAGATTTTGCAGTCCGTGAGATCACGGCTGAATTGAGAAAAATTTATCATGTTAATCAAAATGTTAACTAAAGTATTCGGCAGCAGCAATGATCGTACTCTGCGCCGTATGCGCAAAATCGTCGACGTCATTAACAAGATGGAGCCAGATTTCGTGAAGCTCTCTGATGACGAGCTGAAAGCGAAAACCGACCTGTTCCGTGAACGTCTGAAAAAAGGCGAAAGCCTTGAAAGCCTGATTCCAGAAGCCTTTGCCACCGTACGCGAAGCGAGTAAGCGCGTATTCGGTATGCGTCACTTTGATGTACAGCTGATTGGCGGCATGGTGTTGAACGAGCGCTGCATCGCAGAGATGCGTACCGGTGAAGGTAAAACCCTAACTGCGACCTTGCCAGCCTACCTAAATGCGCTGAGCGGCAAAGGTGTGCACGTGGTTACCGTCAACGACTATCTGGCGCAGCGTGATGCCGAAAACAACCGTGCATTGTTCGAATTTCTGGGCCTGACCATCGGTATTAACCTGCCAAATATGCCTGCCGTGGCGAAGCGTGCAGCCTATGCCGCTGATATTACTTACGGCACCAATAACGAATATGGCTTCGACTACCTGCGCGACAACATGGCGTTCAGCCCGGAAGAACGTGTGCAGCGCAAACTGCACTACGCATTGGTTGATGAAGTTGACTCAATTCTGATCGATGAAGCCCGTACGCCACTGATCATCTCTGGCCCAGCTGAAGACAGTTCTGAGCTGTATACCAAAGTTAACAAAATCATTCCGCATCTGGTGCGTCAGGAAAAAGAAGACTCTGAAACTTTCCAGGGTGAAGGTGATTTCTGGGTTGATGAAAAAGCGCGCCAGGCACACATGAGCGAGCGCGGTCTGGTAAAAGTTGAAGAACTGCTGGTTAGCCAAAACATTATGGTAGAAGGCGAGTCACTCTACTCACCGACTAACATCATGTTGATGCACCACGTTACTGCGGCGCTGCGTGCTCATGCGCTCTTCACTCGCGACGTTGATTACATCGTAAAAGATGGCGAAGTGGTCATCGTTGATGAGCACACCGGCCGTACCATGCAAGGTCGCCGCTGGTCTGATGGCCTGCATCAGGCGATTGAAGCGAAAGAAGGCGTGGAAATTCAGAATGAAAACCAGACGCTGGCTTCCATTACCTTCCAGAACTACTTCCGTATCTACGAGAAATTGGCTGGTATGACCGGCACCGCGGATACCGAAGCATTTGAATTTAGCTCCATCTATAAGCTCGACACTATCGTGGTACCAACCAACCGTCCGATGGTGCGTAAAGATATGGCCGATCTGGTCTACATGACCGAAAAAGAGAAGATCGACGCTATTATCGAAGACATCCGTGCCTGCACTGCCAAAGGGCAGCCGGTGTTGGTGGGTACCATTTCGATTGAAAAATCGGAAGTCGTTTCTAACGAACTGACGCGCGTGGGCATTAAACACAGCGTACTGAATGCCAAGTTCCACGCCAGCGAAGCGGATATCGTTGCTCAGGCGGGTCAACCTGCAGCGGTCACTATCGCAACCAACATGGCCGGTCGTGGTACCGATATCGTGCTGGGCGGTAGCTGGCAGGCTGAGCTTGCCGCGATGGACGAGCCAACCGAAGAACAGATTCAGGCGATGAAAGAAGCCTGGAAGCTGCGTCACGATGCGGTGCTGGCTGCGGGCGGTCTGCATATCATTGGTACTGAGCGTCACGAATCTCGCCGTATCGATAACCAGCTGCGTGGTCGTGCGGGTCGTCAGGGGGATGCCGGTTCTTCACGCTTCTACCTGTCGATGGAAGATGCATTGATGCGTATCTTCGCTTCAGATCGTGTATCTAACATGATGCGTAAACTGGGCATGAAGCCAGGCGAAGCGATTGAGCATCCATGGGTGACCAAAGCAATTGCCAACGCTCAGCGTAAAGTTGAAAGCCGTAACTTTGATATTCGTAAACAGCTGCTGGAATACGATGACGTTGCCAACGATCAGCGTCGCGCCATTTACAGCCAACGTAACGAACTGCTGGATGTGTCTGATGTGTCTGAAACCATCAACAGCATTCGTGAGGATGTCTACAAAACCACCATTGATACCTACATTCCTCCGCAGTCGCTGGAAGAGATGTGGGATGTTGCTGGTCTGGAAGAGCGTCTGCGTAATGACTTCGATCTCAATCTGCCCATTGCTGAGTGGTTGGATAAAGAGCCCGATCTGCACGAAGAGACGCTGCGCGAACGCATCATGACCCACGCGGCGGAAAGCTATGCTGCTAAAGAAGAAGTGGTCGGCGAAGAGATGATGCGCAACTTCGAGAAAGGCGTGATGCTGCAAACGCTGGATTCACTGTGGAAAGAGCACCTGGCGGCGATGGATTATCTGCGTCAGGGCATCCACCTGCGCGGTTATGCGCAGAAAGATCCGAAGCAGGAATACAAGCGCGAATCCTTCTCTATGTTTGCGGCGATGCTGGAGTCACTGAAATACGAAGTGATCAGCACCCTGAGCAAAGTTCAGGTGCGCATGCCAGAAGAAGTTGAAGCGATGGAGCAGCAGCGCCGTGAAGAAGCGGAACGTTTAGCGCAGCAGCAACAGTTGAGCCATGTTGACGATGCCACCGCAGCAGCCGAAGCGTTAGCCGCACAAGGCGGAGAACGTAAAGTGGGCCGTAACGATCTTTGCCCATGTGGTTCCGGTAAAAAATACAAACAGTGTCACGGTCGTCTGGCCTGATAAAAAGGAGCCTTAGGGCTCCTTTTTTTTACTGGCGTTTAGCGTGTTATCGCCATGAGTTTCTCTTCGTTTAGGCGCACGCCATGATATGGCAACGTCACCAGCAGACCATCAGGCAAGCCGGAGCGCCTCAACAGTGCCCGGCTCTGAAACAGTAGCTGATGGTAATTGTTGTCGCTGATGCTCGGATAGCTCTCATTCCACACCGTGGCAATAATCTGACGTTTTGAGGTGATCTTCAGCAATAGGCAGGAAAAAAATCGTTTTTGCGCTTCATTCAACGGAATGATTTTGTTTTCAGGCCACCATGTCAGCGTGTTCTGAGCGCTGTCTAAGGTCAGGATGTCGTGAAATACCAGATGGCGTAAGGCATGTAATTGTTCCGGCGTATTTTGCGCCAAAAACGTTGTTTCTTTGAATTCCATAGGTAATCGGGTTTGGCAGAAGAAAGTGGCTGCGAGTATTCCCAACATTCCCGGTTGCGATCATTACGACATGTCTTAATCAACAGCTTTTGTGCGGCGCGATACGTCACTTTCCTCTCAGTGGTTAACATCATCCGATGTCTGATTTACACTCAGCGCTCATTTATTAAAAGCGGAATTCAGCTTATGAAACACCTGCAGGTTGCGGTGGGCATCATTCGCAATACAGAACATCAAATCTTTCTTGCACAGCGCGCGGCAAGCTCCTACATGGCGAATAAATGGGAGTTTCCTGGCGGAAAGATTGAACAGGATGAAACCGCTGAGCAGGCGCTCAAGCGTGAGTTGATGGAAGAAACGGGTATTGAAGTCACCTTGGCAAGTGCGATTGGCCAAGCCGATCACAGTTATGAAGATCTGCGCGTTACTCTGCATTTCTTTCTGGTCGAAGGCTGGAACGGTGAACCTTATGGCCGAGAAGGTCAGCCACAACGTTGGGTGGACCAGCAGGCGTTGGTCGCGGATGAGTTTCCTCCAGCGAACCATGAATTGATTAGCCGATTAGTGGCTGGCGAGATTTAAGTAAAGGGGCGCTAAGCCCCTTTCTTATTTATTGCTGTTCTTCACTCCAGTCATCGCTGTCCATCTGGTCGCCGCTGCTGGGAATGCGTTTTTCTTCTGCAGCCCATTCACCTAAATCAATCAGTTGGCAACGTTTACTGCAGAATGGACGCCACGGGCTTAATTCATCCCAAATCACATCGCGACGACAGTTGGGGCAAGGTACAGTAATCATCTCTTCCGGCATAACGTCCTCTAACAACAAGCTAATTCAAAATTCAGTCGGGCGGGTACTTCTCCACGTTCACTGTCTAACGGCAGGAAACGAATCGCATAGCGGCTTTTGTGGCCCGAAACTTGCGGATACAGCGCATCTTCCAGCGTTAATTGCAGGCGCAGTAAATCAGATCCTTCGGCATTATCCTGATAAAAGCCATTGAGGCTGGTTTGGTGACGAAATATGCCAGACTGGCGCACTAAATCGAGGATCATCGTCAAACTGTTACGCAGTGGATTCAGTGACTCCAGCCAACTATTCACCTGAACATCACGCACGGCTTGTTCCTGGTGCAACCAAATATGCAGGCTTGGTAGATCGAAACTGCAGCAGCCGCCGGGAATGCTCAGACGCTGACGCACCAGAGCAACCAGCCGATCTTCACGTAATTGCTGGCCCATACGCGGTGCAGCCATTAATTCGCTCGAGCATTGTTTCAACTGCTGGCGCAAATTATTAACGCGCAGTTCGTCAATGCCTGGCACATCCAGCCACGCGCGTAATTTTTGCTGTTGGCGCTCCAGTTCTTTTAGCAATTCGGTACGCATATCCCCACGTTCAAAAATATCCAATAAATCGCTGAGGATACGGAAAACGCCAAGTGCCGATACCGAACCGTTTACCGGCACGGTCTCATGCAACTGATCAATCAGATACTCAACGCGCAGCCAGGTGCGCATCTTCTCATTCAGAGGGTGTTCAAAGAGAACAACAGTGCTCATGATGTTAATCCTTTCCGGTTGCTGCCAGCCGTAGATAGCGCTGGTGAAGCTCAGCAACGCGCGGTAGCACCTGCTCAGGTGTACCACTGTTATCAATGATGTCATCCGCACAGGCTCGGCGCTGTTCGCGGCTGGCCTGTGCGGCGAGAATACTTTTGGCCTGACTCAATGAAATGCCATCCCGCTGTTGTGTGCGTTGCAACTGTGTGGCGGTATCCACATCCACGACTAACACACGATCGGCCTGATGCTGTAAGCCGTTTTCGACCAATAACGGCACCACCCAAAGCACATAAGGTGAAGTCGCCAATAGCTTTAATTGTTGCGTGCGAGCGTTAATGAGTGGATGAAGCAATTGATTAAGCCAGTTTTTCTCTTGCGGCTGCTGGAAAATAATTTCACGAAGCCGTGCACGGTAGAGCGTGCCTTCTGCCGTGAGAATGGTGTCTCCATGACGTTGAGCGATCGCCTTTAAGGCCGGCGTTCCAGGCTCAACGACTTCTCTGGCAATGGCATCAGCGTCAATAATATCAACGCCTAGCGCTGCGAAAGCGTTGGCAATAGTGGTTTTACCACTGCCAATGCCGCCGGTGAGCGCAACGGTATAAGGCATAGCGTTCTCGCAAAATTTATATCGTGAGCGGCGATCAACCACAGCAAGATGAGAGCATGATCACAATCATTTTTCTCAGCTAAATTTAAGGGATTGTAGCCTAAATAAAGTGAAATTCGCAGTCTTGTCGCGGAACGAATGACGCGTATGATAACGACACTGGAGCCGTGAGCGCTACCCGAACCGCGGTTCGTCTTCACTAACCAGGACAATCAGCTATGCGCATTGAAGAAGATCTAAAACTGGGCTTTAAAGATGTTTTGATCCGCCCAAAACGTTCTACGTTGAAAAGTCGCTCCGAGGTTGAACTGGAACGCACCTTCACCTTTAAACACTCAGGCTTGAGCTGGAGTGGCATTCCGATTATTGCCGCCAACATGGATACCGTCGGCACTTTCACGATGGCTGAAGCCCTGGCAGGTTTTAATGTCCTCACCGCAGTGCATAAACATTACAACGTGCAAGAGTGGCAGGCATTTGTGCAGCGCGTTCCTGCAGCGGTGCTGAGTCATGTGATGGTCTCATCCGGGACTTCAGAATCAGACTTCACTAAGTTATCCGCCATTCTGGCGTTATCGCCACAGCTCAATTTCATCTGCATCGACGTTGCTAACGGCTATTCAGAGCACTTTGTCCAGTTCCTGCTGCGAGTACGTGAAAGCTTCCCAGGTAAAACCATCTGCGCAGGCAACGTGGTCACCGGTGAAATGGTGGAAGAGTTGATTTTGTCTGGTGCAGACATCGTCAAAGTGGGTATTGGCCCAGGTTCGGTTTGCACTACACGCGTAAAGACCGGCGTTGGTTATCCTCAGCTTTCTGCGGTTATTGAATGTGCGGATGCCGCACACGGTTTAGGCGGACAGATCGTCAGTGACGGTGGATGCTCGGTTCCAGGTGATATTGCCAAAGCTTTCGGTGGCGGTGCGGATTTCACCATGCTCGGCGGCATGCTTGCGGCACATGACGAGTGCGAAGGAACCATCGTTGAAGAGCAGGGCGAGAAATTTATGCTGTTCTACGGCATGAGCTCCGAATCGGCGATGAAACGCCATGTAGGCGGTGTCGCGCAATACCGTGCGGCAGAGGGTAAGACTGTGCGCTTGCCGGTGCGCGGTCCGGTTGAAGAGACGGTTAAAGATATTCTCGGCGGTTTACGTTCGGCCTGTACCTACGTGGGTGCGGAGCGGTTGAAAGAGCTGACTAAACGCACCACCTTTATCCGCGTCGCTGAACAAGAGAACCGCGTGTTTACTCGCTGATCACAGATTACGGGCACGCATCGCGTGTGCCCGTTAACGAATCGCATCGCCGAGACCAAATACCGGCAGATACATCGCAATCACTAATGTGCCAACAATCCCGCCAATTACCACCATCATCATCGGTTCCAGCGATGCAGCCAGAGCATCAGCTCGCGCTAATGTTTGCGATTCATGCCATTCCGCCAGTCGCGCGAGCATCACATCCAACGTACCCGCTTCTTCGCCCACTCGGATTAGCTGGGCACAAAGGGGTGTAAACAGTAGATGCTGTTGCAGCGCCTGATGCAGTGGCGCACCTGCAGCGATATGCTGTTGCAACTGAATAATGGCATCGCGCCACAAACGTGATACCAGCGTTACTTCCACCGCCTGGAGACTTTGCAGCAACGTTAAACCGGATTGCTGGGTAAGTTGCAGTATGGCGTAAATCTGGCTGAGCTGCCCGCCGCGCCATAGTGGTGATAACAGCGGCATGCGCAACAACCATTGATGTACGCGCTTTTGCCATGGTATTGAGCGCCGATAAGTCTGTTGCACAATTCCCAATACTGCGGCGCATACCAGCATCAGCGGCAGTGCGGCTTTCTGCAGCAGTTCAGACAGCGCCATTACCGCAGCTGTAAAAGCAGGCAGCGGTGCATCAAAGCTGGCATAGACGGAGACAAATTCAGGCAAAACAAAAAGCAGCATGCCAGCACTGACCCCAAGCGCCACCAGCAAGATAAACAGGGGATAACGCAGCGCCTTCACCACTTTTTGCCGTAAGTATTGTTGCTTACTTTGCTGCTGCGCCAATTGGCGACAGCACTCATCGAGTTGACCGGTTAACTCGCCTACCTGCATCAAGGCGGGGAACAGCGGTGGAAAGATCTGCGGCCACTCTTGCAATGCCTGTGAGAAGGGCTCACCGGCGATGACGCGGCGTTGCAATCCTTTCAGTAATATCCGCCAACCGGCATGTGGATGGCCTTCTGCCAGCAAAATCAGACTTTCCGCCAGCGGTAAGCCGGCTTTAAGTAGCGTCGCCAGTTGCCGCACCAGGTCAATTTTCTGTTGCCACTTCCAGTCGCGCGAGCGCCAGCATTTTCCGCGCAGCCAGCTCACAGGTAGCATTCCGCGATCGGAAAGTTGATTGAGCAGCGCATCCTGGTTGGCATTGAGCGACTCGCCTTCCTGCAACACACCCATTGTATCGAACGCCTGCCAGCGAAAATGATAGAGATTAGCCATCGCCGAGGCCCACCACGCGCTGCATCTCTTCAAATGAGGTATCGCCGCGACTTACCGCTTCCAAACCCGCAGTCAGCAAGGTCTTCATTCCCTGTTCATTTGCCAGCGTTAACAGATGTTCGAGCGGCATATCTGCTGAGATAGCATTCTGCAATTTGCTGGTCACCGGCAACACTTCAAACAGCGCTAGCCGCCCGTAATAGCCGGAGAAACAGTGATCGCAGCCTGGTGCTCGCCAGGTTTGCAGTGTGCCCGGCCAAAGTTCAGCTGGCAGGTGGGCGATGGCTTGTCCCGGCTGACGGCAATGCATACATAAGCGCCTGACCAGACGCTGCGCCACCACTAATTGCAAAGCGGGCCCGAGCAGATAACCGGGAATATCCATCTGACGCAGGCGCGTCAGCGTTTCAGCGGTCGAGTTAGTATGCAAAGTGGACAGCACCAGATGACCGGTCTGTGCTGCCTTAACGGCGATGCTGGCCGTCTCGGCATCACGGATTTCGCCTACCATAATGACATCGGGATCCTGACGCAGCAGTGCGCGCAACACACGATTGAAATCGAGCCCGCTGCGCGGTTGAATCTGCGTTTGATTAATGCCATCCAGCGGAATCTCAACTGGATCCTCCACGCTACATACATTCTTTTCTGGCACGTTAAGTGCGCTTAATCCGCTGTAAAGGGTGAAGGTTTTACCGCTGCCGGTGGGGCCTGTAACCAGAATCAAACCTTGCGGCTTCGCTAACGCGTTCTTAAGCAAACGTAGCTGTGCAGCGGGCATGCCGAGTTTATCAAGCGTAATGGCGCTATTTTCACTTTGCAGCAGACGCACCACGGCTTTTTCACCCTAGCTAATCGGCAGCGTGGAGAGACGAAATGCCGCCAGCTTGTCGTCTATTTCGAGCGTAAACTGCCCATCCTGCGGTAAACGCCGTTCGGCGATATCCAATCCGCCCAGGATTTTCAGGCGCGCCAGAATCGCAGCAGGTTGCGCTTCTAACGGCTGAGACAGTTTGTGTAACACGCCATCAATGCGCAGACGCACGCGCAATCCATGGCGTTGCGGTTCGAAATGTATATCTGATGCGCGGCGCTGAATTGCCTGACGCAAAATCTGGTCCACTGCATTAATCGCAGACTCTGCGCTGGCATGTTCACGTGGCGCGACCGCCGATTCCGGTTCGTGTAGCAACTGTTCAAGTCGCGCCGCAGGCCAGCATTCAACATCGACTTTGCATTGGCTAGCGAACTGCAGCGCCTCCAGCAGCAACGGATCGGGCGTCTCTGCTACTGCAACCCGGAGAAGCGTAGTGTCATGGTGTAAAATAACCGCCTGATAACGTGCGCACAAAGCTTGCAGCTGAGCATGAGGATTCTCCATCAGTTGGCATCCTTATCGGCAAAGCGGAACTGTTCAAGGCAGCTATCGCGCAGGCTGCTGTTATCGCTGGCGCAGCTGCGTTGCCAGCTCAAGGTGCCATCGGCAGCACTCCAGATGGGCAACATGTCGACCGTCAGTCCGCTGAGACTTTCCTGCCCGGTCAGGTTGATCGCACCGTTAACCACGCTAAGCGTTGCCACATAGCGCGAACCTTTGGCCGCAGGAATGCCACGTTGTCCCGCCTGACATTGTGCGGGTCCGCCGCGTTCGATGGCGCACAGTTCAACGGCTGTTTTGTAGGGCACCATAGTTTGCAGCATGTCAGTAAGCGCTGCGCGTTGCAGGTAGTTTTGATAGGCCGGTAAACCGATGGCGCTGAGAATGGCAACGATGCCAATCACAATCATCAATTCGATAAGCGTAAAACCGCGTTGTCTTTCCATAGTAAAGCTCCTTGTTGTGGAGCCGCTAAGGTAGAAAAGCGGGAAGGAAAGCGGAAGTCAGGTGTGCGCGAGGCTGGAAAGCATCGCGCAGAGAATCGTCACGATTACAGTGAGGATAACAGAATTCTGGAAGCCATCTCGCAACTCTGCCGCGCAGGAAGGCGGCGAAATCGGGGCATCAAATCTCGCTGAAACGCATCGACAGATCCAGCGCGTGCACATGTTTGGTCAGCGCTCCCACGGAAACATAATCGACACCGGTTTGGGCAATCTGTGGCAGTGTGGCTTCCGTCACGTTGCCAGAGACTTCCAGCAGCGCTTGCTTGTTGGTCAGCACTACCGCGTCATGCATCATTTCAAGGCTGAAGTTATCCAGCATGATAATGTCTGCACCAGCATCAATGGCATCCTGCAGTTCGGTTAGTGATTCGACTTCAACTTCCACTGGCACATCGGGCGAAAGCCACAGGGCTTTTTCCACCGCATTGCGTACCGAACCGCTGGCGATAATATGGTTTTCTTTTATCAGGAAGGCATCCGAGAGGCCCAAACGGTGGTTGTTACCGCCACCACATAGCACGGCATATTTAAGTGCGGTACGCAGGCCGGGCAAGGTCTTGCGTGTGTCGAGCAGTTGGGTTTCGCTACCCGCTAACAGGGCGACGTAACGGCTGACCTCGCTGGCAACGCCAGACAGCGTTTGCACGAAGTTGAGCGCGGTACGTTCAGCGGTTAACAGCAGGCGCGCTGGGCCTGTAAGTTCGAACAGTAACTGATCGGCAACCAGCGTTTGACCATCTTCGACATGCCAGGTGAGGGTAACTTTGTTCCCAAGTTGGATAAACACTTCTTCCACCCAGCGTTTACCACAAAAAACACCGGGTTCACGGGTGATCACTTTTGCGACCGCTTGCTTCTCGGCGGGCAGCAACAATGCGGTGATGTCGCGATCCGCATCCACTTCACCGCCGAGATCCTCCTGGAGCGCGCGGGCCACGGCTTCCGGAATATCTTGCTCAATTCGTTTAATCAGTTCCTGACGGCGATGATCGGGATCGTAACGACGCGTTGCCATGGTTTTGCCACTCCACAAGACGAGATTTCGTGCGCTCACCTTAGCCTGATTTATTGGCCAATGCCAGTTGCTACGGGTGAAATGTTTAGTATCCTGAACTCGCGCTCGCCGGCGCATTAAGTCGCAAGCCTGCTGGATGAAACATGGTATTCTCAGCCTGATTTTGCTTAGGATTTAACAGCATGAAACTGGAAGAGGGCTGGATTACCAGCGCGCGCAAAGTACCTTCACCACACTTCAATCAGCGTCCAAATGATGAAGTGCCCTCGCTGCTGGTGATTCACAACATCAGTTTGCCGCCCGGTGAGTTTGGCGGACCGTGGATTGATCGGTTGTTTACCGGCACCTTGCCGGCCGATGCGCATCCCTATTTTGCTGACATTGCCCATTTACGCGTGGCGGCGCACTGTTTAATCCGCCGCGACGGCGAGCTGGTGCAATACGTCTCTTTCGATCAGCGTGCCTGGCACGCCGGCGTTTCACAGTTTGAAGGACGTGAAAGCTGCAACGATTTTTCGATGGGCATTGAACTGGAAGGCACCGATACGCTGCCCTATACCGATGCGCAGTACGCGACTTTGCAACAGGTGACTCATCTCCTGTTGCAGCACTATCCGTTGACGCCTGCGCGCATCACCGGCCATAGCGATATCGCACCAGAGCGGAAAACCGATCCCGGTTCATCTTTTGACTGGTCGCGTTATAAAGAATCCATCCGGCAGGAGAATCCCTGAGACAGCAGGAGCAGGTATGACGTTGTTTAGCTTGTTATTAGTTTTAGGTTGGGAACGCCTTTTTAAGTTAGGTGAACACTGGCAGCTGGATCATCGGCTGGAGCCGTTGTTCCGTGGTCGTCAGCGTTTTTCCTTACTGCGCACGCTGATGATGACCGTCATCGCGATGCTGATCGTCTGGCTGGTGGTATGGAGCCTGAAAGGTATTCTGTTTGGCGTGGCGCAATTGCTGTTCTGGATTGTGGTGGGACTGCTGTGTATCGGCGCTGGATCGGTGCGATTGCACTATCACAACTATCTCAAAGCCGCGAGCCATGACGATGAAGCGGCCCATCAGGCGATGGCGGCCGAGCTGACGTTGATTCACGGTGTGCCCGTTGAGTGCAGCGAGCGCGAATTCTTGCGGGAACTGCAGAATGCACTGATTTGGATTAACTTCCGCTTCTATCTTGCACCACTGTTCTGGTTTGTGGTGGGGGGCCCGTACGGCCCGGTGCTGCTGGTGGGCTATGCATTTCTGCGTGCGTGGCAGAGCTGGCTGGCGAAACATCACTCGCCGTTGGAGCGCTCGCAGTCTGGCGTTGATCGTCTGCTGCACCTGCTTGACTGGATTCCCGTCCGTTTAGCGGGGGTGGCCTACGCGCTGCTCGGCCATGGCGAACGTGCGCTGCCCGCATGGTTTGCCGCGTTAGGCGATCTGCATCGCCCGCAATATCAGGTGCTGACCAGCCTGGCGCAGTTCTCGCTGGCACGCGATCCACACATGGATAAAGTCGAAACGCCACGTGTTGCGGTGGCGTTGGCGAAACGCATTTCCCTGGTGCTGGTGGTGGTTGTCGCACTGTTGACCATCTACGGCACGCTGGTGTGATCGGCTGGCGGTACACCGAAATCCGGTGTGCCGTCTGCGCGCCAGTCGAAGTATTTCAATCGCGTATGGCGATTCGGGTCCCACAGTGGATCGCCCTCAATTTCCGTGTAATTGCGTGCGTGATACACCAGCACCGCTCTTCCCGCTTCATCCACCGTAAAGCTGTTATGCCCTGGTCCGTATTGCTGATTATCCCAACTGGTGGCAAATACCGGCCGTGCAGATTTGTGCCAGGCGCTGCTGTTGAGCGGATCGGCCAACACATCAATACTTAATATCCCCAGACAGTAATTTTCATCGGTCGCGCTGGCAGAATAGGTGACAAACAGCTTATCACCATGCTGAATCACCGCCGGACCTTCATTGACGCTGAACCCCGCACATTCCCATTCGTACTCGGGGCGGCTCAGCATCAGCGGGGCACTTTTCAACGTCCACGGATTAAGCAACTCGGCGAGATAAAGATTGGAGTTACCGGGAATCGCCGGATCCTTTTGCGCCCACAGATACCAGTGTTTGCCTTGATGATGGAAGTAGGTGGCATCAAGAGAGAAGGAGTCGATGGGCGTATGCACGCGACGACAAGGTTGCCAGTCACCGCTCAGCGGATCGGCATCATCGCACACCAGCGCATACATGCGGTGCTGAAACAAACCGTCCTTAATCGCGCGTGTTGGCGCGGCGGCAAAATAGATCACCCATTGTCCATTAATGTGATGGAGTTCCGGTGCCCAAATTAGCGCGCTGAAGGGGCCAGTATCCGGTTTGTGCCACACCGTAACGGCTTCAGCCTCAATCAGGCCAGCCAGCGTGGTCGCGTAACGAAGCTCTAGCCGGTCATATTCCGGCACCGAGGCGATAAAATAGTAGCCATCGGCGTGACGAAGAATGAAGGGATCGGCGCGTTGCGTAATAAAAGGGTTGGGCCAGCTCATTTGATCTCTCCTGGTTGCGTAGTCGTAGCGGATGCGATAGGGGATATGGCGTGTGAATGAGTACGGCGCAGTGCCAGATCGGCCTGAATCGTACGCATTAAATTGCGATCGACTTTCATTAACCGCACTACGCCCGCGGTAATCAAATATCCCACTCCCGGAATCACGGTGAACAGCAGCATGATGCCGTTAATGGCGTGAGGTGCTTGTTGTTTCGCGCCGGCATCGTAGCCATAAATCGATAGCAGGAACCCGACCATCGCGCCCGCAACGGCCAGTCCGACCTTGAGGAAGAACAGGTTGCCGGAGAAGCTCATGCCGGTGATGCGTTTGCCCGTTTTCCATTCGCCATAATCATCTACGTCGGCCATCAGTGACCAATGCAGCGGAGACGGAATTTGGTGCAGAATATTCAGCAGGAAGTAGGCGATCACCACCGCCACGGTGGCATGCGGATCGATCCAGTAGAAGCCGCAGGAGAACAGCGCCAGCGCGATGTTAGTCCAGAAGAACACCTTGAGCTTGCACCAGCGATCGGTGAGGATTTTCGCCAGCGTGCTGCCGAACATCATGCCGATAACGCCAAGGCTGATGAACAGCGTGGCGAAATGTGTTGATTGCCCCATCACCCAGGTGACGTAATACATGGTGGCGGCCATGCGAATAAATCCGGGGCAGACGTTGCAGAAGGTCAGTAGCAGAATGCGCACCCACTGATCGTTTTTCCACACGTCGCGCAGATCCTGTTTTAAATCATCGTTGCTCGGTGTCGCAGGGCGAATGCGCTCGCGCACTGTGGCAAAGCAGAACAGGAACATCACCAAACCGATCAGTGCCAGCACGCTCATCGCCATTTGATAGCCGCGTGCTTTGTTGTCGCCGCCAAACCACTCGGCCATCGGCAGTAGCGAAAGCGAGAGAATCAGCGTGGCGATGCCCACCATCACGAAGCGATACGATTGACAGGACACGCGCTCACCGGGATCGTTGGTTATCACGCCGCCCAGCGAGCAGTAAGGAATGTTGATAGCGGTGTAAGTGAGTGACATCAGGAAGTAGGTGACAAACGCCCAGATGACTTTGTTGTCGTAGCTCCACTCCGGCGTAGTGAACATCAACACGCTAAACAGCACGTAAGGCACGGAAACCCACAGTAGCCACGGGCGGAAACGGCCCCAGCGGCTTTGCGTGCGGTCGGCAATGGCGCCCATGATGGGATCGGTGATGGCGTCGAGCACGCGCACCGACAGCAGTAGCGTGCCGACCAGCGCCGGGGCTAAACCGAATACATCAGTGTAGAAATAATTGAGGAACAGCATGATGGCACCGCCAATCATGTTGCATCCGGCATCGCCCATGCCGTATCCCAGTTTCTCTCTGAACGAGAGGGCTGCTCCTTTCATTGATCGTCTCCAGCGATATGATGAGCAGAAATTATCTGTGCAAAATCAGTAATCTGCTGGGGAGCAAATGGTCGGGAAGATGGACAAAACGCGCGGGCGAAGAAAAGTGTGAGCCAGATCAGAAGTGCTGCCCGGCAACAGCGTGCCGGGCAGGGAACAACATTAGACTTTCTGTAGTTTGTTCTTGATGGTGTAACCGATACCCAGAATCACCAACCACACCGGAATCAGCCATACCGAAATCGCCATACCCGGCGTCATCAGCATGATCACCAGCACACCGGCGAGGAACACTAAGCAGATCCAGTTACCCAGCGGATAGAGCACCGCTTTAAAGCGGGTGGTCACGCCTTGCTGATCTTTCTTCTTGCGGAATTTCAGGTGCGCGAGGCTGATCATCGCCCAGTTGATCACCAGCGCAGACACCACCAACGCCATCAGCAGGCCAAAAGCTTCGCCCGGCATCAGGTAGTTGATCAGTACGCACAGCAGGGTTGCAACGGCAGAGACCAGAATGGTAGCAACCGGTACGCCGCGGCTATCAACTTTCAGCAGCGCTTTCGGCGCGTTGCCTTGTTGCGCGAGGCCAAACAGCATACGACTGTTGCAGTAAACGCAGCTGTTGTAGACCGACAACGCCGCCGTCAGGATCACCACGTTCAGCGCGTTGGCAACAAAGGCATCGCCCAGCTCATGGAAAATCAGCACAAACGGGCTGGTATCCGCCGTCACGCGTGTCCACGGCAGCAGCGACAGCAGCACGGCGAGTGAGCCGATATAGAAAATCAGAATACGCCACAGCACCTGATTGGTGGCTTTAGGAATGCTCTCTTGCGGATTGTCGGCTTCTGCGGCGGTGATACCCACCAGCTCCAGACCACCAAAGGAGAACATGATGATCGCCATCATCATCACTAATCCGGTCATGCCGTGTGGCAGGAAGCCGCCCTGATCCCACAGGTTGCTGACGCTGGCCTGCGGGCCACCGTTGCCGCTAAACAGCAACCAGCCACCGAACAGAATCATGCCGATGACCGCAACCACTTTAATAATCGCGAACCAGAACTCCATCTCACCAAACACTTTCACGTTGGTCAGGTTGATGGCGTTGATCAGCACAAAGAAGATGGCAGCCGTGGCCCACGTTGGGAAATCTGGCCACCAGAACTGCACGTATTTACCGACGGCGGTAAGCTCAGCCATCGCCACCAGCACATACAGCACCCAGTAGTTCCAGCCCGAGGCGAAACCGGCAAAGTTGCCCCAATATTTGTAGGCGAAATGGCTAAAGCTGCCGGCAACCGGCTCTTCAACCACCATTTCGCCCAGTTGGCGCATAATCAGAAAGGCAATAAAACCGGCGATCGCATAACCGAGAATAACGGCAGGACCGGCCGACTTAATCACTGATGCGCTGCCCAGAAACAAGCCAGTACCTACGGCTCCGCCCAGCGCAATCAGCTGAATATGGCGATTCTTCAAGCCGCGGTGCAGCGTGTCGCCTTGCTGTTGTTCCATACAAACCTCGTGATGTTGTTATTGTGCGCCTGCAGTGCACGCACGCTAAGGCTGTTGACCTTAATGTATTCTTTTCTTTACGGTATCTGGCGTGCTGTGTGCATGCATGAGCTACCACGGCGTTCAGAATAGTGATAAGCGCGCTGCTTTGCACCTGCTTTTGCTTTTTGTGCTGAGAGATGACTGAAAAAGCAGCAGCATCCTCTACCAACCCATCACATTCTTTCTGCCATGAAAAAACCGCTAACACGAATAGGTTTCCCTTATAGTTGCGCGGCTGAAGGGCGGCTAACTCAGTGTAAGGTTAGGTAAAAGTGCAATTCATTAACATTTGGCGAGGCCCGCCGTTTTTTCGCTTTATCCCGGTGGGTTAGCGCAGCAGCCCTACGATCTTCCCCTGAAGTGTGACCGCGTCCATATAGACACAAGGTGAATACTTTGTTACTTTACCGGCACCATTTTTCAATTGGTATTACCAATTTACTCCGGACGTTTGGCTGATAAGAAGGGAAGATGGCTTACAGTAAAATTCGCCAACCTAAGCTCTCCGATGCGATTGAGCAGCAGCTGGAATCCCTCATTATGGAAGGGACGCTTCAGCCGGGTGAAAAACTGCTCCCCGAGCGTGAACTGGCGAAACAGTTTGATGTCTCACGTCCATCCTTGCGCGAAGCGATTCAGAGCCTGGAAGCTAAAGGTCTGCTGTTGCGTCGCCAGGGCGGCGGCACCTTCGTCCAGAAAAATCTCTGGCAAAGCCTGAGCGACCCGCTGGTCGGTCTGCTTGCCGAACATCCAGAATCTCAGTTTGACCTGCTGGAAACCCGCCACGCGCTGGAAGGCGTTGCTGCCTATTACGCGGCGCTGCGGGGGACCGATGAAGATTTGCAGCGCATCCGTGACTGCCATCTTCACATTCAGCAGGCACAGGACAGCGGCGATCTCGACGCAGAAGCCGATGCCGTGATGAAGTATCAGATCGCTGTCACAGAAGCAGCCCATAATGTGGTGCTGCTGCATCTGCTACGTTCCATGGGCCCTATGCTGGAACAAAACGTTCGTCAGAATTTTGAATTGCTCTACGCTCGTCGGGAAATGCTGGCGAAAGTGAGTGGTCACCGCGCCAGTATTTACGAGGCGATTGTGGCGCGTGAGCCAGAACAAGCACGCGAGGCATCCCATCGTCACCTGGCGTTCATTGAGGAAATCTTGCTGGATAGAAGTCGGGAGCAGAGTCGTCGTGAACGCTCCCTGCGTCGTTTACAGCAACGTAAGGAATAACGCACGGCAACGAACGTGCGGAAAACACGACGGGCCTGTCTTCTTGTGCTGTGAACCAGAAACAAAGCACAAGCAGACAGGCTCCTGATAATTTCAACGTATTAGACACAGATAAGGAATACACCCCATGTCAGAACGTTTACAGAATGACGTGGATCCGATCGAAACTCGTGATTGGCTACAAGCGATCGAATCGGTCATCCGTGAAGAAGGTGTTGAGCGCGCGCAGTATCTGATTGATCAGGTAATGAGCGCAGCACGCAAAGGTGGCGTGAAAGTTGCCGCAGGTTCCTCTGCAATCAGCAACTACATTAACTCTATTGCTGTTGAAGATGAGCCGGATTATCCGGGCAACACCTCTCTTGAACGTCGTATCCGTTCCGCAATTCGTTGGAACGCCATTATGTCGGTGCTGCGTGCGTCGAAGAAAGATCTGGAGCTGGGCGGCCATATGTCCTCCTTCCAGTCTTCCGCGACCATTTATGAAGTGTGCTTTAACCACTTCTTCCGCGCGCGTAGCGACAAAGACGGCGGCGATCTGGTTTTCTTCCAGGGTCACATTTCTCCAGGTATCTACGCCCGCGCCTTCCTTGAAGGTCGTCTGACCGAAGATCAAATGAACAACTTCCGTCAGGAAGTGCAGGGCAAAGGTCTCTCTTCTTACCCGCACCCGAAACTGATGCCGGACTTCTGGCAGTTCCCAACCGTATCAATGGGCCTGGGTCCGTTGAACGCGATCTATCAGGCGAAATTCCTGAAGTATCTGGAACACCGCGGTCTGAAAGACACCTCAGCACAAACCGTTTACGCCTTCCTCGGCGATGGCGAGATGGATGAGCCGGAATCCAAAGGTGCGATCACCATCGCCACCCGCGAGAAGCTGGACAACCTGGTGTTCATCATCAACTGTAACCTGCAGCGTCTGGATGGCCCGGTCACCGGTAACGGTAAGATCATCAACGAGCTGGAAGGCATCTTTGCCGGTGCTGGCTGGAACGTGATCAAAGTGATTTGGGGCGGTCGCTGGGATGAACTGCTGCGCCAGGACACGAGCGGCAAGCTGATTCAGCTGATGAACGAAACCGTTGATGGCGATTACCAGACCTTCAAATCCCGTAACGGCGCGTACGTGCGTGAGCACTTCTTCGGTAAATACCCGGAAACCGCAGCGCTGGTGAAAGACTGGTCAGACGAAGAGATCTTCGCGCTGAACCGCGGCGGCCACGATCCGAAGAAAGTCTACGCTGCACTGAAAAAAGCGCAGGAGACCAAAGGTCAGCCAACGCTGATTCTGGCACATACCATTAAAGGTTATGGTATGGGCGACACGGCCGAAGGTAAAAACATCGCGCACCAGGTTAAGAAGATGAACATGGATGGCGTTCGCTACATCCGCGATCGCTTCAATGTGCCAGTGGCCGATGACAAAATCGAAGAGCTGCCCTACGTCACCTTCGAAAAAGGCTCTGAAGAGTACAACTATCTGCACGGTCAGCGTGAGAAGTTGGGCGGCTATCTGCCAACGCGTCAGGCGGAGTTCAGCGAGAAGCTGGAAATGCCAACGCTGGAAGAGTTCCGTCCGCTGCTGGAAGAGCAGAATAAAGAGATCTCCACCACCATCGCTTTCGTGCGTGCCCTGAACGTGATGCTGAAGAACAAGTCGATCAAAGATCGTCTGGTTCCGATCCTTGCCGACGAAGCCCGTACCTTCGGTATGGAAGGTCTGTTCCGTCAGATTGGTATCTACAGCCCGAACGGTCAGCAGTACACCCCGCAGGACCGCGAGCAGGTTGCTTACTATAAAGAAGACGAGAAAGGTCAGATTCTGCAGGAAGGGATCAACGAGCTGGGCGCAGGTTCATCCTGGCTGGCGGCGGCGACCTCTTACAGCACCAACAACCTGCCGATGATTCCGTTCTACATCTATTACTCGATGTTCGGCTTCCAGCGCATCGGCGATCTGATGTGGCTGGCCGGCGATATGCAGGCGCGCGGCTTCCTGGTCGGCGGCACCTCCGGTCGTACTACACTGAACGGCGAAGGTTTGCAGCACGAAGATGGTCACAGCCACATTCAGTCGCTGACTATCCCGAACTGTATCTCTTACGATCCGTCTTACGCGTACGAAATCGCGGTCATCATGCAAGATGGCTTGGTGCGTATGTACGGCGAAGCGCAGGAAAACATCTACTACTACATCACCACGCTGAACGAAAACTACCACATGCCGGCGATGCCGCAGGGTGCGGAAGAGGGTATCCGTAAGGGTATCTACAAGCTGGAAACCGTAGAAGGTAGCAAAGGCAAAGTGCAGCTGCTGGGTTCAGGTTCGATTCTGCGTCACGTGCGTGAAGCCGCGCAGATCCTGGCGAAAGATTACGGCATCGCTTCTGACGTCTACAGCGTGACCTCGTTCACCGAGCTGGCGCGTGATGGTCAGGATTGTGAGCGCTGGAACATGCTGCACCCAACTGATGAGCCACGCGTACCGTACATCGCGCAAGTGATGAACGAAGCACCGGCCGTCGCATCGACCGACTACATGAAGCTGTTCGCAGAACAGGTTCGCAGCTACGTGCCTTCCAGTGATTATCGCGTGTTGGGTACCGATGGCTTCGGTCGCTCCGACAGCCGTGAAAACCTGCGTCACCACTTCGAAGTGGATGCATCGTATGTGGTTGTGGCTGCGCTGGGTGAGCTGGCTAAACGCGGCGATATCGATAAGAAAGTGGTGGCAGAAGCAATCACCAAGTTCAATATCGACGCCGATAAAGTTAACCCGCGTCTGGCATAAGAGGTAAGAGAGTAATGGCTATCGAAATTAACGTGCCGGACATCGGGGCGGACGAAGTTGAAGTCACCGAAATCCTGGTAAAGGTGGGCGACAAAGTTGAAGCTGAACAGTCGCTGATCACCGTGGAAGGCGATAAAGCCTCTATGGAAGTGCCTTCGCCGCAGGCAGGCGTGGTGAAAGAGATCAAAATCTCAACCGGTGACAAAGTGGAAACCGGCTCGCTTATCATGATCTTTGACGCTGAAGGTGCCGCAGAAGCGGCGCCAGCGCCAGCAGAAGAGAAGAAAGCGGACGCTGCGCCTGCTCCAGCTGCTGCCGCTGCGGTCAGCAAAGAGGTCAACGTACCAGACATCGGCGGCGATGAAGTGGAAGTCACCGAGATTCTGGTCAAAGTTGGCGACACCGTGGCTGCTGAGCAGTCGCTGATCACCGTTGAAGGCGACAAAGCCTCAATGGAAGTACCCGCGCCGTTCGCGGGCGTGGTGAAAGAGATCAAAATCGCCACCGGCGATAAAGTGAATACCGGTTCACTGATCATGGTGTTCGAAGCCGAAGGTGCAGCGCCGGCTGCGGCTCCAGCAGCCAAACAGGAAGCGGCTCCAGCAGCAGCACCTGCGGCCTCTGGCGCGAAAGACGTCAACGTGCCAGACATTGGCGGCGATGAAGTTGAAGTCACCGAAATCCTGGTGAAAGTGGGCGACAAAGTTGCTGCTGAGCAATCATTGATTGTGGTTGAAGGCGACAAAGCCTCAATGGAAGTGCCAGCACCGTTTGCCGGTACCGTGAAAGAGTTGAAAGTGTCGACGGGCGATAAAGTCAGCACCGGTAAACTGATTATGGTGTTTGAAGTGGAAGGCGCGGCACCGGCTGCGGCTCCAGCAGCCAAACAGGAAGCGGCTCCAGCGGCAGAAGCAGCGAAACCTGCAGCGGCCCCAGCAGCAGCGAAAGCGGATGCTAAGAGCGAGTTCGCGGAGAATGATGCTTACGTACACGCTACCCCGGTGATTCGTCGTCTGGCGCGCGAGTTCGGTGTTAACCTGGCGAAAGTCAAAGGCACCGGCCGTAAAGGTCGCATTCTGAAAGAAGACGTGCAGACGTACGTTAAAGACGCGGTGAAACGCGCTGAAGCGGCTCCGGCTGCAGCAGCCAGCGGCGGAAGCCTGCCAGGTCTGCTGCCTTGGCCGAAAGTGGACTTCAGCAAGTTCGGCGAAATCGAAGAAGTGGAACTGGGCCGTATCCAGAAAATCTCCGGTGCTAACCTGAGCCGTAACTGGGTGGTTATCCCGCACGTTACGCATTTCGACAAAACCGATATCACCGATCTGGAAGCGTTCCGTAAGCAGCAGAATGCTGAAGCGGAGAAACGTAAACTGGATGTGAAATTCACGCCAGTGGTGTTCATCATGAAAGCCGTTGCTGCGGCTCTTGAGCAGATGCCACGCTTCAACAGTTCACTGTCTGAAGATGCACAGAAACTGACGCTGAAGAAATACATCAACATCGGTGTGGCGGTGGATACGCCAAACGGTCTGGTGGTTCCGGTGTTCAAAGATGTGAACAAAAAAGGCATCACTGAACTGTCGCGCGAGCTGATGGCGATCTCTAAGAAAGCACGTGATGGCAAGCTGACCGCCGGCGACATGCAGGGCGGTTGCTTCACCATCTCCAGCCTTGGCGGCTTGGGTACCACGCACTTCGCGCCGATCGTCAATGCGCCGGAAGTGGCTATCCTCGGTGTTTCCAAGTCAGCGATGGAGCCGGTGTGGAACGGTAAAGAGTTTGAGCCGCGTCTGATGATGCCAATCTCACTCTCCTTCGACCACCGCGTGATCGACGGTGCTGATGGTGCGCGCTTTATCACCATCATCAACAACACACTGTCCGACATTCGCCGTCTGGTGATGTGACGTTAATCAAGGCCGGCGTAAGCCGGCCTTGTTGTAAGCATTCAATGTTGCCGCGGTTGGCAGTTTGTTAACAATTCTGTAAACTCTCGCGGTGAAATGTCCCGGCGGATATAGGGCATTAGAGCTTGGGAAAAGCTTTTTCCTGACTGCCGGTAATCAAACAAGAGGTCATGATGAGTACAGAGATTAAAACTCAAGTCGTGGTACTTGGGGCAGGTCCTGCAGGTTACTCTGCAGCCTTCCGTTGCGCTGATTTAGGTCTGGAAACCGTAATCGTTGAGCGTTACAGCACCCTCGGCGGTGTTTGTCTGAACGTAGGCTGTATCCCGTCAAAAGCGCTGCTGCACGTCGCTAAAGTGATCGACGAAGCAAAAGCCCTCGAAGAGCACGGTATCGTGTTTGGCCAGCCGCAAACTGACATCGACAAAATTCGTTCGTGGAAAGAGAAGGTTATCAACCAGCTCACTGGCGGCCTCGCGGGTATGGCGAAAGGTCGTAAAGTGAAGGTGGTGACTGGCCTCGGCAAATTCACCGGTGCTAACACGCTGGTGGTAGAAGGTGAAGGTGGCGCAACCACCATTAACTTCGATAACGCGATTATCGCGGCCGGTTCTCGTCCAATCGAACTGCCATTTATTCCGCACAACGATCCGCGCGTGTGGGACTCTACCGATGCGCTGGAACTGAAAGAAGTGCCGAAGCGTCTGCTGGTCATGGGCGGCGGCATCATCGGTCTGGAAATGGCCACTGTTTACAAAGCACTGGGTTCAGAGATCGACGTGGTTGAGATGTTCGACCAGGTGATTCCGGCTGCCGATAAGGACGTGGTTAAAGTCTTCACCAAGCGTATCAGCAAGAAATTCAATCTGATGCTGGAAACCAAAGTCACCGCGGTTGAAGCGAAAGACGACGGTATTTACGTATCGATGGAAGGCAAAAAAGCGCCCGCTGACGCCCAGCGTTACGACGCGGTGCTGGTGGCGATTGGCCGTGTACCAAACGGTAAAGGTCTGGATGCCGGTAAAGCGGGCGTGGAAGTGGACGATCGCGGCTTCATCCGCGTCGACAAGCAGATGCGCACCAACGTACCGCACATCTATGCCATCGGTGACATCGTGGGTCAGCCAATGCTGGCGCACAAAGGTGTGCATGAAGGCCACGTAGCGGCGGAAGTGATCTCCGGTCTGAAGCACTACTTCGACCCGAAAGTGATCCCATCTATTGCGTATACTGAGCCAGAAGTTGCCTGGGTTGGTCTGACCGAGAAAGAAGCCAAAGAGAAAGGCATCAGCTACGAAGTGTCCACCTTCCCGTGGGCGGCTTCAGGCCGTGCGATCGCTTCTGATTGTGCAGACGGTATGACCAAGCTGATCTTCGACAAAGAAACGCACCGTGTTATCGGTGGCGCGATTGTCGGGACCAACGGCGGCGAGCTGCTGGGTGAAATTGGTCTGGCGATTGAAATGGGCTGTGATGCCGAAGATATCGCACTGACCATTCACGCGCACCCAACGCTGCATGAGTCTGTCGGCCTGGCCGCCGAAATATTCGAAGGTAGCATCACGGACCTGCCGAATCCAAAAGCGAAAAAGAAATAATTTTCCGCTTTAAATAAATTAACGGCTCCTTTAAGGAGCCGTTTTTTATTAGTGGTTCTGTTTAATAAAAGAAAGAAAAAAGGCGCGTGAGCCAACACATGCGCAATGCCGGAATAGCGGGAGCGAACTCCCGCTAGTGAAGTTTTACTGTTGTGCTTCGTAAGCCATAACAGCCGATAATTCAGCAGTGAATATCCGTAATCGTAATTCACAGAGTGAACTGCGATTAACCAGACACAATCCTAATAGAATGAGCCCGCTGATAATCAGCTTGCTGAATATTGACTTCATAGTCACGTTCCTCTTGATTTAGCACGAGCAAGCGACTACCCTGACATTGTCTAGGTGTTAGGGTATGTTGCTTGCTCGTGCGGTTAATGAAAGTTAACTGCACGATTTTACGCTCCACAACCTACCTCAATCTTTTCAGCTTGAAGCAAGTTGCCTCAAGCGCCCGCAGGCAGTCTACGCCAAAATTTTTTTATTTCACCTTAATTTTAAAGTTATTTAAATTAATCATTTTGTTTTTATTTAATTATTTAAATAGATCGCGTAATGGATGTATTTAATTGGTTGTTCGTTTCCTTAAGCCAGTCAATAAAATTCCGCAGTGGCGCTGAAAGATATTTACGACTTGGATAGTAGAGCCAGAATCCTTCTTCTAGCGCAGTAAATTCGGTGAGTATTTCAATTAAATCGCCGCGTTCTAAATCTTTCCGCACCGTGCCTTCATGCAAAAAAGCAATGCCCACGCCTGCACGCGCCGCCTGTAAAATCCGTTCATTGTTATCCAGCACTAATGCACCTTTCACTGCCACTTCCTGTCGGCGGCCATCCTGCCAGAATTCCCAGCGATAACGTCGCCCACTCGGGAAGCGTCGCTCAATGCAGGGGAACTGCAGCAGCTCAGCGGGTTCACGCGGTATACCGTGCTGAGCTATAAAGGCTGGGCTCGCCACCGCCAGCGCTCGCATCGGCGCGCCAAATGGCACCGCCACCATATCCTGCGCCAGCACATCGCCGTAGCGCACGCCCGCATCAAACCCAGCCTCTACGATATCCAGCAGCGAATCGTTGCTATCGATCTCAAGCGTGATCTCGGGATAGCGCAGTAAGAACGGCAAAATAAGCGCATCGAAGAACAGCGCTTCCGCCGATCGCGGCATGCTGATACGCAAATTGCCGCGTGGATCGCTGCGCCAGTCATTGAGCTCGTCTACCGCTTGCGCCAGATCGGCCAGAGCAGGCTGAATACGTTGTAAAAAGCGTTCTCCCGCTTCGGTCAGCGCAACTTTGCGCGTGGTGCGGTTCAGCAGACGCACGCCCAGGCGCGCTTCGAAATGTCGCATCGCATGGCTCAGGCTGGAAGGCGTGACGTTGCGCTCTTCGGCTGCTTTACGAAAGCTCAGGTGCTGCGCGATGGCAGCAAACATTTCCAGTTCCTGCATAGACGCACGGTAATTATTCATTGCTGAGTTTTACTCACTAAATCGGCAAAAATAGCTCAATTGTTGCCGTGATTGCTGAGGTTTATAACATTAACACCAACAGCTAAGAGGATAAAACCGTGCAACAACGTCAATTAGGCAATCAGGGATTACAGGTTTCGGCGCTGGGATTAGGCTGCATGGGCATGAGCTTCGCCTATGGTCAAAATGATGAAAAGCAGGCGCTGAATACCCTGGCGCGCGCATTTGAGCTGGGCGTCGATTTCCTCGATAGCGCCGAAGTCTACGGTCCTTTTCTTAATGAAACCCTGCTGGCGAAAGCCATCAAAGGCCGCAGCGATATCAAAGTGGCCACAAAATTTGGCTTCCGCATCACCGAACAGGGTGAAGGTTGGCAGCGGGTTACCGGCGTAAATAGCGATCCCGCACATATCCGACGCGCGGTCGAGGGATCGCTACAACGTCTCGGCGTAGAGACGATTGAGCTGCTGTATCAGCATCGCCTCGATCCGGCCGTGCCAATCGAAGAGGTGGTGGGGGTGATGGCGGATTTGGTACGCGAAGGAAAAGTAAAGTATCTCGGCCTGTCGGAAGTTTCATCCGCTACGTTACGCCGTGCCCACGCGGTGCATCCGATTTCGGCGCTACAAAGCGAATACTCGCTGTGGTCGCGCGACCCTGAGCAGGAGATTCTCGCCACCTGCCGTAAACTTAAGGTGGGCTTTGTTCCTTATAGTCCGCTGGGACGCGGCTTCCTGACCGGGAAATTCCCGGCGGCTTCGAGCTTAGCCGAAGATGATTTCCGTCGTTCTTTACCGCGTTTCCAGCAGGATGCGCAGGCACATAACCAGAAGTTAGTGAATCAACTTTCTGCGATGGCTTCAGGTTATGACGCTACAGCCGCCCAGCTAGCATTGGCGTGGGTGCTGGCGAAAGGTGACTTTATCGTGCCGATTCCCGGAGCCAGTAAAATCGCCCATCTGGAACAGAACTGCGCCGCCGCCGATTTAACATTACGCGGGGTTGATGTCGCCACGCTGGATGAGCTGTTCAGCGTGCACAATATTCAGGGCGCACGTTATAACGACAGCGAGTTTATATTGGTCGATCGATAATCGTTTTCTCCTCATTTATGCAGCAAGCAGGCTTTCAACGCCTGCTTTTTTATGTGATCGCGCGCAATCCGCAGACGAACCTGCTAAATAACGCGCGGATGTTGCTTTTTTGTAAACAGATTAACAATCAGGCGAAATGCTGCTATGCTGCCCCACGCGGAACCGGGCACCTCACCCTACTGTTCGACAGCATCAAGGGGTGCGCCGGAAAGCTATACAATGAGAGCGAGGAGAACGTCGTGCTAGAAGAATACCGTAAGCACGTTGCCGAGCGTGCTGCCCAGGGAATCGTACCTAAGCCGTTAGATGCTTCCCAAATGGCCGCGCTGGTTGAACTGCTGAAAAACCCGCCAGCGGGTGAAGAAGAATTCCTGACCGACCTGTTGGTCAACCGTGTCCCACCAGGTGTTGATGAAGCGGCTTATGTTAAAGCCGGTTTCCTGGCAGCTGTCACTAAGGGCGAAGCCCACTCTCCTCTGGTTACTCGCGAAAAAGCCGTTGAGCTGCTGGGCACCATGCAGGGCGGTTATAACATCCATGCGCTGATTGAAGCGTTAGAAGATGAAGCCTTAGCACCGATTGCTGGCGAAGCCTTGTCCCACACGCTGCTGATGTTCGATAACTTCTACGATGTCGAAGAGAAAGCGAAAGCGGGTAACCCACACGCGAAAAAAATCATCCAGTCCTGGGCCGATGCCGAATGGTTCCTGAAGCGTCCAAAACTGGCTGAAAAAATCACCACCACCGTGTTCAAAGTGACCGGCGAAACCAACACCGACGACCTCTCCCCGGCGCCGGATGCATGGTCACGTCCGGATATTCCACTGCACGCGCTGGCGATGCTGAAAAACGCCCGTGAAGGTATCGAACCCGACGATGCCGGTAACGTTGGACCGATCAAACAGATCGAAGCGCTGCAGACCAAGGGCTTCCCACTGACTTATGTCGGTGATGTGGTCGGTACCGGTTCTTCACGTAAATCCGCCACCAACTCGGTGCTGTGGTTTATGGGCGACGATATCCCCTATGTGCCGAACAAAAAGGGCGGCGGTTTATGCCTCGGCGGTAAAATTGCTCCAATCTTCTTCAACACCATGGAAGATGCTGGCGCATTGCCAATCGAACTTGATGTTGATCGCCTGAACATGGGCGATGTCATCGACGTCTACCCGTATAAAGGCGAAGTGCGCAATCACGAAACCGACGAATTGCTGGCGACCTTCGAGCTGAAGACCGAGGTGCTGCTGGACGAAGTGCGTGCGGGTGGTCGTATTCCGCTGATTATCGGTCGTGGCTTAACCACCAAAGCGCGCGAATCACTCGGTTTGCCGCACAGCGATGTGTTCGTGCAAGCCAAAGATGTTGCCGCCAGCACCCGTGGTTACTCACTGGCGCAGAAAATGGTCGGTCGTGCATGCGGCGTAGCAGGTGTTCGTCCGGGCGCTTACTGCGAACCCAAAATGACGTCTGTCGGTTCTCAGGACACTACCGGTCCAATGACCCGTGATGAACTTAAAGATCTGGCGTGCCTCGGCTTCTCCGCTGATCTGGTGATGCAGTCCTTCTGCCATACCGCGGCCTATCCGAAGCCGGTTGACGTGACCACGCACCATACGCTGCCAGACTTCATCATGAACCGTGGCGGCGTCTCGCTGCGTCCGGGTGATGGTATTATTCATAGCTGGCTGAACCGTATGCTGCTGCCAGATACCGTAGGAACCGGTGGTGATTCACACACCCGCTTCCCAATTGGTATTTCCTTCCCGGCGGGTTCGGGTCTGGTGGCGTTTGCGGCTGCGACCGGCGTGATGCCGCTGGATATGCCGGAATCGGTGCTGGTGCGTTTCAAAGGTAAAATGCAGCCTGGCATCACTCTGCGCGATCTGGTCCACGCGATTCCACTGTACGCAATCAAAGCTGGCTTGCTGACCGTTGAGAAGAAAGGGAAGAAAAATATCTTCTCTGGACGCATTCTGGAAATTGAAGGTCTGCCAGACTTGAAAGTTGAGCAGGCATTTGAACTCTCAGATGCATCAGCCGAACGCTCTGCCGCCGGTTGTTCAATCAAGTTGAGCAAAGAGCCGATTATCGAGTATTTGAACTCTAACATCGTGCTGCTGAAGTGGATGATCTCGGAAGGCTACGGCGATCGTCGTACGCTGGAGCGCCGCGTTGAAGGCATGGAAAAATGGCTGGCCGATCCGCAACTGCTGGAAGGCGATGCGGATGCTGACTACGCTGCGGTGATCGACATCGATCTGGCGGACATTAAAGAGCCCATTCTCTGTGCACCGAACGATCCAGACGATGCACGTTGGTTGTCTGACGTGCAGGGCGAGCAAATCGATGAAGTATTTATCGGTTCGTGCATGACTAACATCGGTCACTTCCGCGCAGCCGGCAAACTGCTGGATGCCCATAAAGGCCAGCTGCCAACCCGTCTTTGGGTTGCGCCGCCGACTAAAATGGACGCCGCGCAGCTGACTGAAGAGGGCTATTACAGCGTGTTCGGTAAGAGCGGCGCGCGTATCGAGATTCCGGGCTGTTCACTGTGCATGGGTAACCAGGCGCGAGTGAAGGATGGCGCGACGGTGGTTTCCACCTCCACGCGTAACTTCCCGAACCGTCTGGGTAATGGTGCGAACGTCTTCCTGGCATCGGCTGAACTGGCCGCGGTAGCCTCGCTACTCGGTAAATTGCCAACGCCGGACGAGTACCAACAGTTTATGTTGCAGGTGGATAAGACCGCGGCAGACACTTACCGTTACCTCAACTTTGATCAGCTGGGACAATACACTGACAAAGCAGATAGCGTAATCTTCCAGACTGCCGTTTAATCGGTTATCGGGATGAACTGAGGGACGATGAAAATCGTCCCTTTTTTTATGCCCTTTTTTCTGCTGACATCTCCAGGCATAATGCGAGCGCGATCCCACTTTATTCAGCGTGCTGCGCACAAAATGCACTAATACGCTGCCGCACGGCACGTCATCAGTAAGAGGCAAACCCATGGAGTATGAATTTCTGCGTGATTTGACCGGTCAGGTCAAAGTGCGTATGTCGATGGACCACGAAGCGGTGGGGCACTGGTTCAATGAAGAGGTCAAAGACAATCTGCCGTTACTGGATGAGGTTGAGGCTGCAGCTAAGCAGGTGAAAGGTACCATCAATCAGTGGCAGCGTGTCGGGCATGAATACACGCTATGGCTGGATGAAGAAGAGGTGATGATTCGTGCCAATCAGCTGGCGCTGGAAGATGATGGCATGGAAGAGGGGATGACCTATTACGATGAAGAGAGTTTGTCGTTTTGCGGTGTGGAAGACTTCCTCGCGGTGATTGCGGCTTATCGGCGGTTTTTAGCCGGTAAATAACACTGACGCATTGACGCGTTCCTGCTGCTATTTGGCTGCGATTGGAATTAACCTCACAATGCGCTGCGTCGCCCTCTCCCGTGGAAGAGGGCTGGGCTGATTACTTAACGTAAGCCAGTAAACTCAACGAATCGCGCGCCAGCGACTTACATTTTTTGTCGTTGGTAATGGCGATGCCGCTCAAATCCTTGTAGCTCTCTTCGCCAAGCGACTTCATATTGTAGTTACTGTAGTTGCTTAAATCCCAACGGTTCTGTTGGGCGAAAAACACCAGCGCTTTGCGAATCTGCGCGTCCGGCAAATCCTGATAACCACAATCGTTCTTGAGATAAACGAACACGGCGGTGAGGTCTGCCAGATCTTCAGCTTCGGATTCGCTTAGAGCAAAACTGGTGGAGGAGAAGCCAAGGAGTCCCGCCAGCAGCAGGATCTTGATGCCTTTCGTCATAATCATTCTCAACAAGGGACAATTTATTGACGTTAGCACAGTTATTGCCGCTATTCCGCTAAATTTGCCCTTTCGGGCCATTCCCCCGCTTTTTCTCGGCGCATTCTGTTTCAGGACTTGACCCTCCCGCAGGGTAAAGGTTTACGCTGTGCCCATATTCACGATAAGGATAAGAATATGCAACGTCGTCATTTTCTAAAATTGACTGCCGCACTCAGCGCCGCCGGTGCGCTGCCGCTGTGGAGCCGTTCACTAATGGCCGCCACGCGCCCCTTATTGCCGATCCCTTCCATTTTGGAACCTGACGCACGCGGCCAATACACGCTGACCGCCATGGCCGGCAGCAGCCAATGGAACGGTAAAGCGGTGCCAACCTGGGGTTACAACGGAGGATTGCTCGGTCCCGCGCTGCGTCTGCAGCGTGAAAAAGCCGTCACGGTGAATATCCATAACCAGCTTCCTGAGGCAACGACCTTGCACTGGCATGGACTGGAAATTCCCGGTGATGTTGATGGTGGACCGCAGGGCATCATTGCGCCGGGTGCCACGCGTCAGGTGAGTTTCACCCCCGATCAACCCGCCGCGACCTGCTGGTTCCATCCGCATCAACATGGCAAAACGGGTTACCATGTAGCGCAAGGCCTTGCCGGTTTAGTGCTGCTGGAAGATGAAGCATCCGGTCAGTTGCGTTTGCCGATGCAGTGGGGCGAAGACGATGTGCCGCTGATTTTCCAGGATAAGCAGTTGAACAAAGCGGGCACGCAAATCGATTATCAGCTTGATATTATGCGTGCCGCCGTCGGCTGGTTCGGCGATCTGATGCTCACGAACGGCGTACAATATCCACAGCATGCAGTCCCACGCGGCTGGCTGCGCCTGCGTTTGCTTAACGGTTGTAACGCGCGTTCACTGCATATCGCCACCAGCGATCAACGTCCGCTGTATGTGATCGGCAGCGACGGCGGTTTGCTGGCCGAGCCGGTGAAAGTTTCGAGCCTGCCGCTGTTGCCGGGCGAGCGTTTTGAAGTGCTGGTGGATACCTCAGATGGCAAAGCCTTCGACGTGGTGACGCTGCCGGTCACGCAGATGGGCATGACGCTGGCGCCGTTCGATCAGCCGCTGCCGCTGGTCAACATACTGCCGCTGCGTGTGATGGCGAGCGGCACGTTGCCAGACCAGTTGGTGGATCTGCCGCCGGTCCCTTCCACTGACGGCCTGCAAAGCCGTTGGCTGCAGCTGATGATGGATCCGCAACTCGATCAGCAAGGTATGCAGGCGCTAAGGGATCGTTACGGCGATAAAGCCATGGCCGGCATGAAAATGGATCACGGCAATATGGTCATGAGTAACAGCACTAAGCCGATGGATCATGGCGATATGGCGATGGATCACGGCAGCCACGGTAAAGCCGCCGCGTATGATTTCCACAATGGTAACAAGATCAACGGCCAGGCGTTCAACATGACTAAGCCGATGTTCAATGTCGAATTAGGCAAGCTGGAAAAGTGGACCATCTCCGGCGAAGGCGATCACATGCTGCATCCGTTCCACATTCACGGCACGCAGTTCCGCATTCTGTCAGAAAACGGCAAGCCGCCAGCGGCACATCGCGCCGGCTGGAAAGACATGGTCAGCGTCAACGGCTGGCGCAGCGAAGTGTTGGTGCGCTTCAATTATGTCGCCAATGCCGACCATGCCTATATGGCGCATTGTCATCTGCTGGAGCATGAAGATACCGGCATGATGCTCGGTTTTAGCGTCAGTTAACCGAGGCTTCCAGCGCCAGGCGGATATCTTCGATTAAATCATCAGGATGCTCGATACCAATCGACAAGCGCACAGTGGCATCGCTGATGCCAATGCGCTGCCGCACATCCTGCGGCACGCCCGAATGGGTGGTGCTAGCAGGATGGCTGGCGAGCGATTCGGTGCCGCCGAGGCTCACCGCCAACTTGAACAGTTCCAGCGTATTAAGGAAACGGAACGCTGCCGGTTGCCCACCACGAATATCAAATGAGAAGGTTGAACCCGCGCCGCTGCATTGACGCTGATACGTTTTACCGGCGGGACTCTCCGCATCCAGATACGGCAGCCAATGCAATTTTTCCACCTGCGGATGATCGCGCAAAAACGCCGCGACTTGCCCGGCATTGCTGGTGGCTTTCTCCATGCGCAGCGATAGCGTTTCCAGCGAGCGGCCAAGCATCCAGCTGGAGTGCGGATCCAACTGCGTGCCGATGGCACTGCGCAGCGAGCGCACTTTGCCGACCAGCGCTTTACTGCCGAGCACTGCGCCAGCAATTAAATCCGAATGCCCGCCGACATATTTGGTCAGTGAATAGAGCGACAAATCCGCGCCGTGCTGCAACGGATGCTGAAACACCGGGCCGAGCAGCGTGTTATCGCAGGCGAGGATTGGCCGTGAACCTTGCTGCTGCGCAATCACATCCGCCACTTGTTGCATCAACTGAATGTCTACCAGGCTGTTGGTGGGATTGGCGGGGGTCTCAATCAAAATCAGCGCCACGCGTCCGCGCTGCCACGCCAGCTTCGCCGCTTCATGCACCTTGTCTTCATTGGTGCCATCGCTGAAACCCACCGCTTTGATCTCCAAATCGTGCAGCGTTTTGCTCAGCAGGGTTTCGGTACCGCCGTACAGCGGCTGAGAATGCAGAATCACTTCGCCCGGACGCGCAAACGTCAGCAGCGTGGTGGCAATCGCCGACATGCCGGAGGAGAACAGCGCCGCGCTTTCAGCGCCTTCATACACCGCCAGCCGATCCTCAACGATTTCGCTGTTGGGATGGTTAAAGCGTGAATAGACCAATCCGCCACTTTTGCCTTCTGGCGGCTGCTTGCGTCCGGCGACAAAATCGAAAAAATCCTGTCCCTCTTCCGCGCTGTTAAACACAAAGGTGGAGGTGAGAAACACCGGCGGTTTCACCGCACCTTCCGACAGCTGCGGATCGTAACCGTAATTCAACATCTGCGTTTCCGGGTGCAACTCGCGCGTACCAATCCTGGTCTTTTTACTGGATGAAGCGGTCATAGGAACTCCAGAACTCAACGGTGAAGGGGCGGACGTGTCACTACAGTTAACGCCAGCGCGATAAATTTCGCCACGGAATCGTTTGCGTTCTGTGCGCGGCGTTAGACGTCAGCGCGACTATGATAGACTTCGTGGCTTTCCAAAAACCGTAATTGGACGCATGCAATGAAACATACCGTCGACGTGATGATCTCCGAACAAGAGATCGCAACCCGTATTGCCGAACTGGGCAAGCAGATTAGCGAAAACTACCGCGACAGCGGCAGCGAAATGGTGTTGGTGGGTCTGCTGCGCGGCTCCTTTATGTTTATGGCCGATCTATGCCGCACCATCGACGTGCCGCATGAAGTCGACTTCATGACGGCGTCAAGTTACGGCAGCGGCATGTCGAGCACCCGCGATGTGAAAATCCTCAAAGACCTTGATGAGGATATTCGTGGCAAAGATGTGTTGATCGTTGAAGACATCATCGATTCCGGCAACACGCTGAGTAAAGTGCGCGAAATCCTGCGCCTGCGTGAGCCAAAGTCGCTGGCGATTTGTACTTTGCTGGATAAGCCCGAGCGTCGTGAAGTAGATGTCACCGTGGAATACGTCGGCTTCACCATACCGGATGAGTTCGTGGTGGGCTTTGGTATTGATTACGCCCAGCGCTATCGCCATTTGCCGTATATCGGCAAAGTTATCCCGACCGGTGAATAACCGCACAATCGTCCAAGGCTAATCTCCCCCGCCTGCGATAAACTGCGCAGCCCGTGAGTCAATGACTTATGGGCTGGCTTGACTCTCTGCTAAACTCCATTGATTTCTTAATCTTAATGACCCGCGACAGCGCATGCAGATTCGCGCGCACTATCATTTCATAGGCCTTTGATGTCACTACAACAAGGTATGGATTCGCAATGACATATGCACTGGAAATTTCCGGGCTGACCAAAACCTATCCCGGCGGCGTACAGGCGCTGAAAGGACTCGATCTTAATGTGGAAGCGGGGGACTTTTACGCCCTGCTGGGGCCAAACGGTGCCGGAAAATCCACTACCATCGGCATTATCAGTTCGCTGGTGAATAAATCTGGCGGCAGCGTGCGGGTGTTTGGCTATGACCTGCAAAAAGATGTGGTCAACGCCAAGCGTCAGCTCGGACTGGTGCCGCAGGAATTCAACTTCAACCCGTTTGAAACCGTGATGCAGATTGTGGTTAATCAGGCCGGTTATTACGGTGTCGAACGCGCCGAAGCGAATAAGCGCGCGGAAAAATACCTCAATCAGCTCGATTTGTGGGGCAAACGTAACGAACGTGCGCGCATGCTTTCGGGGGGCATGAAGCGTCGCCTGATGATCGCGCGTGCGCTGATGCATGAGCCGAAGCTATTGATCCTGGATGAACCCACCGCCGGCGTCGATATCGAGCTGCGTCGTTCAATGTGGAGTTTCCTGAAAGAGCTGAATATCAAAGGCACCACCATCATCCTCACCACGCACTATCTGGAAGAGGCGGAGATGCTGTGCCGCAATATCGGTATTATCCAGAGCGGCGAGCTGGTGGAAAACACCTCGATGAAAGGTTTACTTTCCAAGCTGCAATCCGAAACCTTCATTCTGGATCTCGCCCCGCGCAGCCCACTGCCGCAGCTTGATGGCTTCCAGTATCGTCTGGTGGATACTTCTACGCTGGAAGTAGAAGTCATGCGCGAGCAAGGTTTGAATAGCGTGTTCAGTCAGCTGAGCGCGCAGGGCGTGCAGGTGTTGAGTATGCGAAATAAAGCTAACCGCCTTGAAGAGCTGTTCGTTAGCCTGACACAGGGAAAAACAGGAGTGAAAGCATGACGCACTTGTATTGGGTGGCGCTCAAGAGCATCTGGAGTAAAGAGATTAACCGCTTTGCCCGCATCTGGATTCAGACGCTGGTGCCGCCGGTGATCACCATGACGCTCTATTTCATCATCTTCGGCAACCTGATTGGTTCACGTATCGGCGATATGCACGGTTTCAGCTACATGCAGTTTATCGTGCCGGGCCTGATCATGATGGCGGTCATCACCAACGCTTACGCCAACGTGGCATCGTCGTTCTTTAGCGCCAAGTTCCAGCGCAACATTGAAGAGCTGCTGGTGGCGCCGGTGCCCACGCATATCATCATCGCCGGTTATGTCGGTGGCGGCGTGGCACGCGGCGTGTGTGTGGGGATTTTGGTGACGGCGATTTCGCTGTTCTTCGTCCCGTTCCACGTCCATTCATGGTCGATGGTGGCTATCACGCTGCTGCTGACGGCGATTCTGTTTTCGTTAGCGGGCCTGCTGAATGCGGTCTTCGCGCGTACTTTCGATGATATCAGCCTGATTCCGACCTTCGTGCTGACGCCATTAACCTATCTTGGCGGCGTGTTCTATTCGTTGACGCTACTGCCGCCATTCTGGCAAGCGGTGTCGAAGCTGAACCCGGTGGTGTATATGATCAGCGGCTTCCGTTACGGTTTCCTCGGCATCAACGATGTGCCGCTGGTGTTCACGCTGTCGGTGCTGATCGCCTTTATCGTGGTGTTTTATGTGCTGGTGTATACGCTGATTCAGCGTGGACGGGGATTGCGTACCTAATGATGGTCGCGGTCGCCATGAATGGCGACCCTACGAAATAACAAGGGCGCGGTGTAAAAACCGCGCCCTTGTTGTATCAGGCTACCTGAACCGGCAACGCTTTGGCGAGGCGCTTCATTTCGTTATCACCTTCGAAGTAGGCGACTTTCGGTTGCCAACTGCGGGCGACTTCATCTTCAACCTGCACATAAGAGCAGATGATCATAATATCGCCAGCGCAGGCGCAGCGTGCGGCGGCACCGTTAACTGAAATAATCTTCGAACCACGCTCGGCGGCGATAGCGTAGGTGGAAAAACGCTGGCCGTTGGTGACGTTGTAGATGTCGATGGCTTCATACTGCAGAATGCCGGATGCGTCGAGGAAATCCTGGTCAATGGCGCAGGAACCTTCGTAATGCAAATCTGCCTGGGTGACTTTTACGCGGTGCAGTTTGCCTTGAAGTACGGTGCGAATCATAACTGTCTAACCTTGTTAAGCTGCCAATAAACGACGGAAAACTACTCCGTCAGATCCACTTGCTGATTATCGATCAATCGCGCATTGCCGAGCCATGCGGCCATCAGAATCACCGCACGCTGGCTGTCGACGTTTAACGGTTGTAAGGTTTCGGCATCGCAAATCGCTAATCCGTCCGGACGGAAACCCTTCTCACGCAGCGCCACTTCCGCTTGCTCGATAATCTCTTCGACATGACGCTCGCCGTTGCTCAGACGTTCAGCCATGTTGTTCATCACCTGGCTGAGACCTGCCGCGATTTTACGCTCGTCGGCGGTGAGATAGCCATTGCGCGAACTCAGCGCCAAACCATCTTTAGCCCGCACCGTTGGCACGCCAACAATCTCAATATCGAAGCCCATATCCACCACCATCTTGCGGATAATTGCCAGCTGCTGAAAATCTTTCTCGCCAAAGCACGCGATGTCTGGCTGTACCAGATTGAACAGTTTACTGACCACGGTGGAAACGCCACGGAAATGGCCCGGACGACTGGCACCTTCCAGCAGCGAGGATAAGCCCGGCACCTCAACAAACGTCTGGCTGTCGAGACCTTGCGGATAGACTTCGGCCGGCGCGGGGGCGAATACGACATCGACGCTGTGACGATTAAGCTTCTCGCAATCGTCCTGTAGCGTACGCGGATAGCGCGCCAGATCGTCGGGACGCTCAAACTGCATTGGGTTAACGAAAATCGATACCACCACAATGTCGGCACGTTCACGCGCTTCATCGACCAACGTCAGATGTCCGTCATGCAGGTTGCCCATGGTGGGAACCAGCGCGATACGTTTGCCTGCCTGACGCCAGCGACGAATTTCACGGCGCAGCATCGGGAGTGTTTCAATGATCAGCACTGCAAATCTCCTGATTTACTGGAAACTGTGTTCAGCGGCGGGATAGAGGCCCGCTTCAACGTCGGCGATATAGTGGCGAATCGCCGCACGAATGTCGCCGGTTTCGGCGAGGAAATTTTTGGCAAACTTAGGAATGTGGCCGCCGGTAATGCCAAAGGCGTCGTGCATCACCAAAATCTGGCCGTCAGTCACGTTGCCCGCGCCAATACCGATCACCGGCACAGACAGCGCTTTAGTGACGCGTTCCGCCAGCGCCACCGGCACGCACTCCAGCACCAGCAGCTGCATACCTGCCGCTTCCAGCGCCAGCGCATCGGCCAGCAGGCGGTCGGCGGCGGCTTCATCACGGCCTTGCACTTTGTAGCCACCGAAGATGTTCACCGATTGTGGTGTCAGGCCCAGGTGACCGCACACCGGCACGGCGCGCTCGGTCAGCATACGTACGGTCTCCGCCAGCCATTCGCCGCCTTCCAGTTTCACCATATTGGCACCGGCGCGCATCAGCTGCGCAGCGTTGCTGAACGTCTGTTCTGGGGTGGCGTAACTCATAAATGGCAAGTCGGCCATCAGCAGTGCCAGCGGTGCGCCACGGCGCACGGCGGCGGTGTGATAAGCGATATCCGCCACGGTGACCGGTAAAGTCGATTCGTGGCCCTGCACGGTCATGCCGAGCGAGTCACCAATCAACATCACCTGAATGCCTTCATCGGCAAACAGACGGGCAAAACTGAAGTCATACGCCGTCAGCGTGGCAAATTTGCGACCGCTGGCTTTCAGTTGGCGTAAATGGGAGAGGGTTGTTGGTTTCATCACACGCTCCAGAGTTTTCTGATGCGCGCAGTGTACTACGGGTTACTCAGACCACAAACGGATAGCGCTGCGATTGAGCTGGGCGAGAAGGGTAGACAAGGCTTGACCGTTTGGTAGCGCCAGCTGCGGGGCAATTTCCAGCAACGGTACCAGCATAAAGGCGCGATTGTGCATATCGTAATGCGGCACGGTCAGGCGCGGCGTGTTAATTGTCGCGTTGCCAAACAGCATGATGTCGAGATCCAACGTGCGCGGTCCCCAACGTTCGGCTTTACGCACGCGGCCATGTTCCATTTCAATGCGTTGCGTATGGTCGAGCAGCGCTTCGGCTTCCAGCGCAGTTTCCAGCTCAACGACCGCATTGAGGTAATCAGGCTGATCCGGTGGGCCGTATGGCGGTGTGCGATACAACGATGAAGTGGTGATACGTGAGGTGTGCGGGAGGGCATCCAGCGCGGCCAACGCTGCATCAACCTGATGCAGCGGATCGGCCAGATTACTGCCTAAAGCGAGGAAAACGCGGGTCATTGTGCGCTGTTGGTATCGCGACGTGGCCCGGTTGGACGGCGGCGCGGACGGCGCGGTTTACGGCGCGGCGCCGGATCGTCACCCAGCGTCGTCATCATGGTTTTCTGCTGCACCGGCGCAGCGGCCTGGAACTCGCCCCACCAATGTGTCAGCTTTTGCAGTTCAGGATTCTTTTCCACGTCGGCACGCAGCGCCATCAAATCGTAGGCGGCACGGAACTTAGGATGCTCCATCAGCTTCCATGCACGTTTGCCGTGGCGGCGAGACATGCGCAACTGCAGCTGCCAGATATCGCGAATCAACGTGGTAATACGCTTCGGAATCGCCAGCGCGCGGCAGGCTTCATCCAGCGTTTCGTTCATCGACAGCGCGAAAGCATCGTAATAAGTCAGACCGCTTTCCTGCGCAATGCGCTCGGCGGATTCCAGTTGCGGATACCAGAACATCGCGGCGAACAGGAAGGCCGGATTGACGCGCATATCATTTTGAATACGCGTATCGGTATTTTTCAGCACTTGCGCCAGCATAAGCTCCATCAGGCTGTCGCTTTCAGCGGTGAAACCGCGTGTTAGCATCGGGAACAGCGGCTGGAACAGCTGATATTCACGCATCATTTGATAGGTGCGGTAGCCGTAACCCGCCTGCAGCAGCTTGAGCGACTCTTCAAACATACGTGCTGGAGGGATGTCATTCAGCAGCGTTGCCAGACGCGGAATCGGCTCGGCGGTTTCTGCCGCAATACGCATCTGCAGCTTGGCGGCGAAACGCACCACGCGCAGCATCCGCACCGGATCTTCGCGGTAGCGCGTTTCCGGATCGCCAATCATGCGAATGATGCCTTCCTGCAAATCGTGCAAGCCACCCACATAATCGCGCACGGTGAAATCCGCCACGCTGTAATAGAGGCTGTTGATGGTGAGATCGCGGCGCTGCGCATCATCTTCTATGCTGCCGAAAATGTTGTCGCGCAGCAGCATACCGTTCTGGCCACGCTGTGAGCTATTGCGATCTTCTTCGCTCTCTTCCTGATGATGACCACGGAAGGTTGCAACTTCGATCACTTCCGGACCGAACATCACATGCGCCAGACGGAAACGACGCCCCACCAAACGACAGTTGCGGAATAGCTTACGCATCTGCTCAGGCGTGGCGTTGGTGGTGATATCAAAATCTTTTGGCTTGCTGCCGAGCAGCAAATCGCGCACGCCGCCGCCAACCAGATAGGCTTCGTATCCGGCTTTATTCAGGCGATAGAGCACTTTGAGGGCGTTTTCGCTGATATCTTTGCGTGAGATGTTGTGGCTTTCTCGTGGAATGACAGTCATCAGATTTGGACTCTCAGTTTCCACCTCTTCAGGCGCCTCCTCATCACGCTTGAGGACTCTCCGGCAAAAATTAGCGACTCGGGTAAAAATGGGACACCTCGACAGTGATAAAAGGGTGTTAATAAAATCAGCGGCTAATCATAGCCTGTTGAGAACCATTTAGGAATGGCGATGTCGTTTCATCGCCTATCAGACCGTTCTGCAACGGAATCAGGCGGATATTCCACTGTGCGACCGCCTGTTTCAGCAGGCTTTCCAGCGATTCATCCTGCCAGCCCGGCGAAACCGGCTGACCAAGAAAGCGCAATGCCTGCACTAACAGCGGCCGCGCGTCACCGTCGGGCAACGCGGGGGCATGATTCTGCTTGGAAAGCTTGTTGCCATCACGATTGACCGCTAGCGGCAAATGCAGGTAATCCGGCACTGGCCAATCAAACTGCTGATACAGCGCAATCTGGCGCACCGTTGGCTCAATCAAGTCCGCGCCGCGCACAATTTCCGTCACGCCCTGAAAATGGTCATCGACCACCACCGCCAGGTTGTAAGCAAACAATCCATCCCGGCGGTGGATAATAAAATCTTCCTGTGCCAGCTGCGATTCAGCCTGCAAATGGCCACGCAGACGATCGTCAAAGCCGAAAACCGGCGCGTGCTGGCGCAGGCGCAGCGCGGCGTTCTCTGCCGGTAATTGCCCATCGCGGCAATGACCGTCGTAAAAACCGCCCAGCTGCTGAACGCGACTGCGCGTGCAGGTGCAGTAGTAACTTTGACGATGGGTTTGCAGCCAGCTTAATGCTGCGCGATACGCTTCATGACGCTGTGACTGCCACAGAACATCGCCATCCCAGTAAAGACCATAATGTTCCAGCTGCTGCAGAATACGCGTTGCGGCACCGGGAACTTCACGCGGGGGATCAATGTCTTCGATTCGCACCAGCCAGCGTCCCTGTTGCGCGCGCGCACTCAGGTAACTGCCTAAAGCAGCAATAAGCGAACCAAAATGCAGGTCACCAGAAGGGGAGGGAGCGAAGCGCCCAATGCAGGATGAAGTACTCATAATGAAGTGTACCGCACGTCGGGAAAACAGGGATTCTCCCGGCTGTGCGGTAGCAATTTTCTGACGGCCATTAGCCAGCCATCTGCTTCTCGCGGATTTCTGCCAGCGTTTTGCAGTCAATGCAGAGATCGGCAGTCGGACGCGCTTCAAGGCGGCGAATACCAATTTCTACACCGCAGGAGTCGCAGTAGCCAAAATCGTCGTCATCCACTTTCTTGAGCGTTTTCTCAATCTTTTTAATGAGTTTGCGCTCACGATCGCGGTTACGCAATTCCAGGCTGAACTCTTCTTCCTGTGCGGCACGGTCGACCGGATCCGGGAAGTTGGCAGCTTCGTCCTGCATATGCGACACAGTGCGATCTACTTCATCCCGAAGTTGGTTGCGCCAGGCTTCCAGAATCTTACGGAAATGGCCTAGCTGGGCGTCGTTCATATACTCTTCGCCCGGTTTCACCTGATACGGTTCCACTCCAGCGATGGCGAGGATACTCAGGGACGATGTTTTACGGTTTTGCCCTTCTTGCATGTTGTTTCTCCTGGATAACACGCACTACCCACCATATTTCAAGCTGCGGGTGTGTTGGCTGCGTTCAATCTGTTGCCGCCATCCTGCAACTCAAATTACTTAGGGTTTATCGATTCCCATAAAGGGAAAAAAACAGGCCGCTATAAATAGCAGAAGCAATCAAGGTTGGCAATTAATCCTGACCACTACTTGACAAGCCTCTGAACAATCGCGTATTCAGCGCCTCGCCCAGAACATTCCTATCACATCAAATTGCTATAAATATTACAACGCTACGTTAATCGGACGCGTCAGTAACATCTTTAACGGCGATATCTGAGCTTGATACGCTAACACCTCTACACCACAGCGCTGCGCCTGTTCCAGTAGTTCTGCGTATCGCACGTCGATATGGCGTGCCGGGGAAACGTCCTCAATCCCCGTATGCAAAACTGCGAACAACAAAACGGCTCGATGGCCTTCTGCCACGATAGTGCTCAGTTCGCGCAGATGCTTCTGTCCACGAGTCGTCACGGCATCCGGAAAATAGCCTTTACCTTCTTGTAAAAGGGTGACGGACTTAACTTCAATATAGCAGTTCGATCGGCCCTCCGCTTGCAGCAGAAAGTCAATTCGGCTTTTTTCCGTGCCGTATTTCACTTCAGGCTGGCAGCGGCTGTAAGCGGATAATTCCGGAATCATGTTGAGCATGAGCGCCTCACGCACCAGCGGGTTGGCACGCAGCGTATTCACGCAGATCCAGTGGCCTTGTTGGGTTTCGGTGAGCTCCCAACTGTGCGGATACTTTCGCGTGGCGCTGCTGGACGTCGAATACCACACGGTATCGCCGGGTGTGGCGCAGCCGGTCATCGCGCCGGTATTGGCGCAGTGAATGGTCAGCGTGTCACCTTCTGGCGTGACCACATCGGCTAAAAAACGCTTGTAACGGGCAATCAAACGGGCGGGTTTGAGCGGCGGATCGAACTCCATTTACTCTCCTGTGGATGATACTAGCGGCCAGCGGGCCAACGCCTGATAACGCGTGCGGCCGCGCGTCAGGTTTGAGGCGAACAGCGCAAAATGCTGGATTTCGGCGCGCCAGTGAAAACCGCGCGGTGGCAGCGCGATGTTTGGCGCAGCGTGGCGCAACAGCGTGACGTGCGGATGAAACGGCTGCGGACTTTGCGCGCAACCATGGCGTGCCGCTTGCGCGCGCAGCAGGCTCGCGAGCTGCAGCAATCCGCGCGGCGCACGCTGACAGCCCAGCCACACCACGCCGGGACGCGGCCAGTGACCGGCATCATCCAAATCGAGGGCAAAACCGGGCTGTTCGATGCGTGAGGCCAGCAGTTGCAGCCTGCGTGAAGTCTCATCGCTGACCTCGCCGAGAAACGCCAGCGTCAGGTGCAGGTTAGCTGCCGCCACCGGTTTTCCGGCCTCGGCGGCAAAATTATCTGCGCGCCACTGCACCAGCTGTTGCTGGAGTGGGTCGGGCAGTTCAAGAGCAAAAAACAGACGTTGCGTTGCCAGGTTGGCCTCCGGTAATCCGCGCCTCAGAGTGCTACAATGCGCGCCATCTTAGCACAGGCATTTGGGGAGTTGAGTTTGAGTGAGTTACCGGTAAGCGAGGTATTGCCTGCGTTGCTGGCCGCGCTGGCGCAGTCGCCGCAGGTGTTGCTGGCGGCGCCGACCGGCGCAGGTAAATCGACCTGGCTGCCGTTACAGCTGCTGCAATACGCCGCATTGCCTGGCCGTATTATCATGCTGGAGCCGCGTCGCCTGGCGGCGCGCAATGTGGCACAGCGCCTGGCGGAACAACTTGGCGAGCAGCCGGGCGGCATCGTCGGCTATCGCATGCGCGGTGAAAACTGCTGTGGTGCTAACACGCGCCTCGAAGTGGTCACCGAAGGCATTCTGACGCGCATGGTGCAGCGCGATCCGATGCTGGAAGGCATTTCGCTGGTGATTCTCGATGAATTCCACGAACGTAGCCTGCAGGCCGATCTCGCGCTGGCGCTGCTGCTTGATGTGCAGCAAGGACTGCGCGACGATCTGAAAATCCTGCTGATGTCAGCCACCCTCGACAATCAGCGGCTGCGTCAGTTGCTGCCGGATGCGCCTTTTGTGGTCTCGGAGGGCCGCAGTTTCCCGGTCACGCGCCGCTATGCCTCACTCAATAGCCAGCAACGCTTTGAAGACGCGGTGGCGCGCGAGGTCGCCCAACTGCTGCGCGAAGAAGCGGGGTCGCTGCTGCTGTTCCTGCCCGGTGTGGCGGAGATCGACCGGGTGAAGCGCGAGCTGGAAGCGCGGGTCAGTGACGAGGTGGATCTTTCTCCTTTATATGGCGCGTTATCGCTGGATGCGCAACGCCGCGCGATTCTGCCGTCTCCAGCGGGACGTCGCAAAGTGGTGTTGGCAACCAACATCGCCGAAACCAGTTTGACGATTGAAGGCATTCGTTTAGTGGTGGACAGCGCGCTGGAGCGTTCGGCGCAGTTTGACGTGCGCAGCGGCGTGACGCGGCTGCAAACCCAGCGCATCAGCCAGGCCTCAATGACGCAGCGCGCCGGGCGTGCCGGACGACTCGAACCCGGAATCTGTCTGCATCTACTGCCGCAGGAGCAGGCATTAAGAGCCGCAGCGCAGAGTGAACCGGAGATCCTCAATAGCGATTTAACCTCGCTGCAGATCGATTTGCTGCAGTGGGGCTGTCAGGATGCGGCACAGCTTAGCTGGCTCGACATGCCGCCGCCGCGCAACCTGCGCGCGGCGCGCGAGCAGTTAACCCGCTTAGGCGCGATGACGAACCAAACGCTCAATGCGCGTGGCCGCAAAATGGCTGCGCTGGGCAGCGATCCGCGACTAAGCGCGATACTGGTTGCTGCCGGTCAAAACAACGATGCCATCGCCAGCGCCGCGCTGCTGGTGGCGATTCTGGAAGATCCTCCGCGCAGCGGCAGCGCCGATCTGCGCGATGCACTCAATCATCCGCAGTCGCACTGGCAGCGTCGCGCACGGCAGTGGCAAAAGCGTCTCAACGCCAGCGGCGGCAGCGTGAATCCTGACCTGTTCCCGCAGCTATTAGCCGCCGGATTTGCCGATCGTCTGGCGCAGCGTCGTGGCGACAGCGCACGTTATCAGCTGGCGAACGGCATTGGTGCGATGCTTAACGAGCAGGATGGTTTGAGCCGCTACGAGTGGCTGATTGCGCCGACGCTGTTACAGGGCGCCAGCGCCGCCGATGCGCGCATGTTACTGGCGCTGCCGGTGGATATCGACGCGCTAAGCCGCGCGTGTCCCACGCTGATTGAGCAGCGTACCGACGTGGAGTGGGATGAAGAGAAAGGCACCTTGCGTGCGTGGAAACGCGAACTCATTGGTGCGCTGGTCCTAAAAGCGCAGCCGCAGGCGCGTCCAGAAGCTGAAATATTGCATCCGGCAATGCTGCGCTGGATCCGCGAAAAAGGATTGTCGGTGTTGGGCTGGAAAGCGGACGCTGAGCAGCTACGCTTGCGGGTACAGTGTGCTGCGCAGTGGTTGCCGGAAGAGGCGTGGCCGCCGCTGGACGATGAGAGTTTGCTCGACACGCTGGAGAACTGGCTGCTGCCGGAGATGAGCGCGGTGCGCGATCTGAAAGGATTGCAGAGCATCAATCTTGTCAGCGCATTATTACATTTGCTGACATGGTCACAACGTCAGCGGCTGGATACTGTGCTGCCAACTCATTACACTGTGCCGACCGGAAGCCGACTGCCGATCCGCTATGATGCGGATAAGCCGCCTGCGCTGGCGGTGCGGATTCAGGAGATGTTTGGCGAAGCACAAAATCCGGCGGTGGCGGATGGCCGCGTACCGCTAGTGTTGGAACTGCTCTCACCCGCGCACCGTCCGTTGCAGATCACCCGTGACCTCGCGGCGTTCTGGCGCGGTGCCTATCCCGAAGTGCAGAAAGAGATGAAAGGGCGCTATCCAAAGCATCCGTGGCCGGACGATCCGGCCAACGCCTTACCCACAAGGCGGACCAAGAAATTTTCATCGTGAAACGCTGTGGATCGAATTCAGAGGGTTCTGCCATGCGCAGCACGAGAAAGCAGTTAGAGTAACGGCCGCCGCCGTAGCAATACCTGGAGACTAAAAGCATGTCTGGGAACGATCGCGAACCTATTGGGCGCAAAGGAAAAGCGCCAAAGCCGCCGCGCAGCACTGCGCGTCGGGGTCGCCGCAGGGAACTTGATGATGATATCGATCAGGACGATTTTGACGAAGAAGATGAGGAGAGTGGACCGGTGCCACCAAAAGGTAAAGGTAAAGGAAAACGTCCGCCACGCGGCAAACGTCGCTGGTTAGGCTGGTTGATCAAGCTCTTCCTGGTGTTTGTGGTGGTGATGGCGGCCTGGGGCGTCTATCTCGACTCGGAAATCCGCAGCCGCATCGACGGTAAAGTGTGGCAACTGCCTGCCGCCGTTTATGGCCGCATGGTAAGCCTTGAACCGGGTATGTCTTACGACAAAAAAGAGATGATTGCGCTGCTAGAAGGCACGCAGTATCGCGAAGTGTCACGCATCACCCGTCCGGGCGAATTTAGCGTCAAAGGCAATACTATCGACCTGCTACGCCGTCCGTTTGATTTCCCGGACAGCAAAGAAGGGCAGATTAACGCGCGCCTGACGTTTAGCAACGATGAGCTAAGCGAGATTAAAAACCTCGATACCGGGCGTGATTTTGGCTTCTTCCGCCTCGATCCGCGTCTGATCACCATGTTGCAGTCACCGAACGGTGAGCAGCGTCTGTTCGTGCCGCGCGCCGGTTTCCCGGATCTGCTGGTCAGCACCTTGATCGCCACCGAAGATCGTCACTTCTACGAGCACGACGGCATTAGCCCGTATTCGATTGGTCGTGCGTTCCTCGCCAACATCACCGCCGGTAAAGCGGTGCAGGGCGGCAGTACGCTGACGCAGCAGTTGGTAAAAAACCTGTTCCTCACCAACGAGCGTTCGCTGTGGCGTAAAGCGCGTGAAGCCTATATGGCGGTGATCATGGATGCGCGCTACAGCAAAGATCGCATCCTCGAGCTGTATCTCAATGAGGTGTATCTCGGCCAGACCGGCAACGATCAGATCCGCGGCTTCCCGCTGGCGAGTCTTTACTATTTCGGTCGTCCGGTGGATGAGTTGAGCCTCGATCAGCAGGCGATGCTGGTGGGCATGGTGAAAGGGGCGTCGCTGTATAATCCGTGGCGCAACCCGAAACTGGCGCTGGAGCGACGTAATCTGGTGCTGCGTTTGCTGCAACAGCAGAACGTTATCGATCAAGAACTGTATGACATGCTGTCGGCACGTCCGCTTGGCGTGCAGCCGAAAGGCGGCGTGATCACGCCACAGCCGGCGTTTATGCAGATGGTGCGCAACGAGCTGCAGGCTAAACTCGGCGACAAAATGAAAGATCTCTCCGGCGTGAAGATTTTCACGACGCTGGATGCGATCTCGCAGGATGCTGCCGAGAAAGCGGTCATTGAAGGTATTCCAACGCTGAAAAAACAGCGTGGCCTGAAAGATCTGGAAACCGCGATGGTGGTGGTGGATCGCTTCAGTGGTGAAGTACGCGCCATGGTCGGCGGGGCCGATCCGCAGTTTGCCGGTTATAACCGTGCGCTGCAGGCGCGTCGTTCGATTGGCTCACTGGCAAAACCGGCGACTTATCTCACCGCGCTGAGCCAGCCGAACAGCTATCGCCTCAACAGCTGGATCGCCGATGAGCCGATTGCGCTGAAACAGCCGAACGGCACCATCTGGAAACCGATGAATGACGATCGTCGTTTCAGCGGCAAAGTGATGCTGGTGGATGCGTTAACCAACTCCATGAACGTGCCAACGGTCAATTTGGGTATGACGCTGGGGTTGAACGCGGTGATGGATACCTGGACCAAGCTGGGCGTGCCGAAAGATCAGCTGCATCCGGTGCCCTCTATGCTGTTGGGTGCATTGAATCTGACGCCGATTGAAGTGGCGCAGGCGTTCCAGTCGATCGCCAGCGGCGGTAACCGCGCTGACCTTTCCGCTGTACGCTCGGTGATTGCCGAAGATGGCACCGTGTTGTATCAGAGCTATCCACAGGCACAGCGGGTTGAACCGGCGCAGGCTGCGTATCTGACGCTTTACACCATGCAGCAGGTGGCGGATCACGGTACGGCGCGTGCGCTGGGTGCGCGTTATCCTAAAGCCCATCTGGCGGGCAAAACCGGTACCACCAATGATCTGATCGACAGCTGGTTTGCCGGTGTTGATGGCAAAGAAGTGGCGATTACCTGGGTGGGCCGCGATAACAACCAGAGTTCGAAGCTCTACGGGGCCAGCGGTGCGATGCAGCTTTACCGCCGCTATCTCGACAACCAGGCACCGATGCCGCTGGTGCTGACGCCGCCGGAAGATATCACGCAGATGAATGTCGATTCTGCCGGTAACTTTATCTGCGGTACGGGCAGCAGCACATGGCGTTCGCTGCCAGTCTGGTCTCTGGATCCGAATGCGCTGTGTCAGCAGCAGCAAGAGCAGGTTCAGCAACAACAGCAGCAGTTGCAGCAACAGCAACAGCAGGAACAACAGCAACAGCAGCAACAACAGCAACAACAGCAACCGCAGAATGAACAGAAAGATTCTGACGGCGTGGCAGGTTGGATTAAAGATATGTTCGGCAGCAAATAAGTTGCCGAGAAAACCAAGGGCGCTGCGGCGCCCTTTTTCATACTTAAGTCTTGTTGAATGGTCTTAGCGAGGCACAAATAATGTCAGCGATTTTTTCACCTGCCGTTTTTTCTTCAATTTGCAGTTCTTCCATCAAAACCTGCCCCCGGCTGGCTTTCATCGGATCGCGTCCAGCGACGATATTGTCGACGAAAGTGAAAATATCCTCCTCCTGCCAGGCCACGTCGTAGGCGTTATAGATAAAGTCAGCGGTGCGATTCAGGCCATAACAGCTTTCATGAGTCAGGTAGAGAATCGGTTTGTTCGACGGCAAATATTCGAACAAGAATGAACCCGCGTCGGCGAGCAATGCATCCGATCGGGCAAAAGTGAGTTTGTAATCATGCCCGCTATCCCACTCCACATTAGCGCGATGTTGTGCGGCATTAAGCAGTTGGTGATAGAGGCTGCGCGCGGCTGGGCTAGCATCCCCCATCCACTGACTCAGCAGCGGGTGAGGGCGAATGATCAGATGGATATCGTCACGTTCAATCAGCTTTAAAAAAGCGGCGCCGTAGATCGTGAAGGTGGTAGACATTTTGCGACCGTCAGGCAGCACAAAATGCGGCGTCCACAGCAACGTTTTGACCTTTGTGGCTGGCTTCTCGTCGTGGAGATGAAAGCGTCGCTGATAATGGTCAAACTTGGGGTGACCCGTCACATAAACGTGATCGTTGCCCGCGTCGCACTGAATACCAAACTCCGCTTTATGCCGCGCCGAACGAGAAAAAATCCACGTCGCCAGATTCTGGCACAGCAAATTAAATTGATAGCGCTGGACCTCTTCACTGATGCCGCTGTCGAGCGCATAAGGGATGTAAGCGATCTTCACGCCGCGTTCGTGCAAATATTCGCTGCGAAACGCTTCGGGTCGCGCTTCGTCGTAAGGGTTCTGCAGAAACACCACGTCCGGCTGACGGTCCTCCAACCGATACGCTTCAAATCCTGTGTAGTCGAGCCCTCTGTCGCGCAGAATGCCGCGCTGAATGTCGCCATTAACATCGCTCGCCTTCCAGTTGAGGTATGGCACCACCACGATGCGGCAATCGAACGCGGGGTTGGCCTGCATCGCGTCAATCACCGATTCAAAGTTCGTCCAGCCCGGCGGCCACTGGAAGTAAAAGTCGACTTTAATTGGGCCGGAGGTGGAGGGCGTGAATTTAGCAGGCGCAACGATTTGACTTAACGGCTTTCTGAAGAGCGTGCGGTAATCTACCGTTCTATTTTCGATATCGCTTTTATCGAGGCGCTGTGCACCGGCGTTGGGGAAGACGCCCAGCCATAGATCCCGCTGCATCAGGCTATTCCAATGCACATCCAGCGCATAGTCTGCCTGTGCGCCGCCCTGCAATTGAGCGTGTAGTGCCGCGCGATAATTCCCGATTAAGGTGGCGTAATAGTGCTGGTTAACAATATAGGCACATGCGCACCATGCGAAATTGGCACGTACAATATAGTTCACGCTGTTTAACGGCGTTACCCGACGATAATTTGCCGCCAGGAAAGCCACCTGCCAGTTAATGTTGGGCAGAGCGGTAAAGTAGCGATTGAGATTGTCGTAATTCGCCTGTGTTTCATTAAAGGCGAAGTCATCTTCAAGAATCAGCACGCGATCCCAGCCGTTGTCCCGCGCCATCTCCAGCGCCGCGATATGCGATTGCGTACAGCCGATGAACCCTTTTTCATGTTTTATCGCATCAAGACGTACGATTTTGTCGCTCGGCACGCCCAGTTTTTTGAGCTGCCTGGTGATGCGGGTTAATCGGTCTTTGCGTTTTTTTAAATTGATGAAAATAACGCGTTCAACAATATTCCAGTTTATTGAGGGCATGACATGGTCTGTATGAAGAGGGATGCCTGCTGTAAGCAAATATCGGGCCACTTTATAAATTGTTGATTGTCTTATTTATCGCGATTGAAAGCGGCTTCTGGAAGGGAATGAACTTCCTCTTTGCGGCAATGCTCCTTCCGTTAAAGGGGCAGCGAAATGCTTCGATGCATTTTTATTATTCTCGATCATAAACATGCGCGATCTGGTCGCAAACGCCCCGCCAACAGCCATTAGACGTTGCGAATATGGCGGGATTTCGCCTAAAATCCGTCCGTCATAATAATCATTCTCGTTTGTATTCGCCTGCATCGACTTTTTTCGAGAGACCTCATTTATGAATACGCGAAAGACTCATCCTTGTTCTTTACGTCCAGGCTCATCCCGCCGTCCACTGGCCTGGCTTATTTCCCTGACGTTGGGCACGTTAAGCGCACAGGCGCTGGCTGAAGATACCGTGGTGGTTAGCGCCGACGGTGGCAGCGGCGTCGCACAAGAGAAAGCGTGGGGCCCGTCGCCGACCATCGCAGCCAAACGCAGCGCCACTGGCACCAAAACCGATACGCCGATTGAGAAGAACCCGCAGTCAATCTCTGTGGTCACGCAGGAAGAGATGGCGATGAAAAACGTCACCAGCGTGAAAGGGGCTTTCAACTACACGCCAGGCGTATTAACCGGTAATCGCGGCAGCTCCAATGTGATCGATGCGTTGTCGATTCGCGGCTTCAGCGAAACCAACACCAACCAATATCTTGATGGCCTAAAACTACAGGGTGATAACTACTCTGAGTTCGCTATCGATCCCTATTTTCTTGAGCGTGCCGAGCTGTTGCGCGGTCCGGTTTCGGTGCTGTATGGCAAGAGTAATCCGGGCGGCGTAGTGTCGCTGGTAAGCAAGCGTCCAACGCAGGAGACGCTGCGTGAAGTGCAGTTCCAGATGGGCACCAATAATCAGTTTTCCACCGGTTTCGATTTCGGCGGCGCGCTGGATGATGACGGCGTTTACAGCTATCGCCTGACCGGACTCGCACGCAGCGCCGACGCACAGCAGGATATGAATAAAGAGAAGCGCTATACCATCGCGCCATCGTTCAGCTGGCGTCCGGATGAAAACACGCGCTTCGATCTGCTGACCTACTTCCAGAACGAACCGGAAACCGGCTACTACGGTTGGTTGCCGCGTCAGGGCACCGTGGTGGGGATGACGCGCCCGGACGGCAGCAGCTATAAATTGCCAACCAACTTTGATGAAGGCGAAGACAGCAACAAGATTTCGCGCAGCACCAAGATGGTGGGCTACAACTTCGAGCACAGTTTCAACGAGACATGGACGGTACGACAGAATCTGCGTTATGCGGATTTGAGAACCGATTATCGTAGTATTTATGGCAATGGTTATCTTCCTGCATCGCAACAAATCACCCGCGGTTCAGCGGTTTCCAATGAAAAACTCAATCAGTTTGCCGTCGATAACCAGGCACAGGCCAAATTCGCCACAGGCCAGGTTGATCACACGTTGTTGCTGGGTGTCGATTTCCAGCGCACCCGCAACGACATTGATGCGCAGTTTGGTACTGCATCACCGTTGAGTGCGGTAAATCCGCAATACGGCAACGATAGCGTGACGCCGTTTGCCGACCCTTATCAGCATCTTAATAAGCAACGTCAAACCGGCTTGTATGCACAGGATCAGATGGAGTGGAACCGCTGGGTGTTCACTCTTGGCGGCCGCTACGATTACGCCATGAACTCGGTCTACGACCGCGTAACGGATAAAGTTGATCGTCAGAACGATCAGGCTTTCACCTGGCGTGGCGGTCTGAACTATGTGTTTGATAACGGCATCGCGCCTTACTTCAGCTACAGCGAAGCTTTTATCCCGAATGCGGGCTCGACTTATGGTGGCGAAGCCTTCGATCCTTCGCGTGCCAAACAGTATGAAGCGGGGGTGAAATACGTACCGAAAGACCGTCCAGTGGTGTTGACGGCGGCGGTGTATCAGTTGACCAAAACCAAAAACCTGACGGCCGATCCGGACACGGTTAATCATCCATTTGCCAGTATTCAGAGTGGTGAGATCCGTTCACGCGGCGTGGAGCTGGAAGCTAAAGCGGCGCTGAATGCCAACATCAATATGACCGCGTCTTATACCTACACTGATGCGGAATACACCGAAGACACAAATCTCAAGGGTAAAACGCCGGTGCAGGTGCCGAAGCATATGGCATCGCTGTGGAGCGATTACACCTTCCATGAGACGGCGTTGTCGGGCGTGACCGTGGGTGCGGGTGTGCGTTATGTGGGTGAGAGCAAAGGGTTGTACGCCGATACAGAGCAGAACGGCAGTAACTCAAACCAAAACTTCGACGTAGCCGGTTACACCACCGTTGATGCCGCACTGAAATACGATCTCGCACGCTTTGGTATGCCGGGCTCAACCATCGGCGTTAATGTGAATAACCTGTTCAACCGTGAATATGTCGCCAGCTGCTACCGCGATTACGCCTGCTATTGGGGCGCTGAGCGCCAGATCGTTGGTACCGCGACCTTCCGCTTCTGATACTGATAAAAAGGGCGCTTAGGCGCCCATTAACCAGGGATTATCATGCAGCATCCGCACCATGCAGAAACCACCTTCAGGCTGGATAACGTCAGTTTTCGTGTGCCAGGCCGCACGCTGTTGCATCCGCTGTCTCTCACCTTTGCAGCGGGCAAAGTTACCGCGCTGATTGGCCATAACGGCTCAGGCAAATCCACGCTGCTAAAAATGCTCGGTCGTCACCATGCGGCGAGTGAAGGGCGCGTATTGCTGAATGAGGAGGCGGTGGAGAGCTGGGGCAGCAAAGCATTTGCGCGTCAGGTCGCGTATCTGCCACAGCAACTTCCTGCGGCGGAAGGCATGACGGTGCGTGAGCTGGTAGCCATTGGTCGCTATCCGTGGCACGGGGCGCTGGGCCGTTATGGTCAGGAAGATCGCGATCGCGTGGACGAAGCGATTACGCTGGTAGGATTAAAACCTTTCGCTGGGCGCTTGGTAGATAGCCTTTCAGGCGGCGAGCGCCAGCGTGCGTGGCTGGCGATGCTGGTGGCGCAGAACAGTCGCTGCCTGCTGCTGGATGAACCCACTTCGGCGCTGGATATCGCACATCAGGTTGATGTGCTGGCGCTGATTCAACGTCTTAGCCGCGAACGTGGGCTGACGGTGATTGCGGTATTGCACGATCTCAACATGGCAGCACGCTATTGCGATCGTCTGGTGGCGTTACGCAGTGGCGAAGTGATTGCCGAAGGCGGCCCTGAAGTGATCATGCAGGCCGATGTGCTGGGCACCATTTACGGTATTCCGATGGGCATTTTGCCGCATCCGCTGGGCGGCGCGCCCGTCAGTTTCGTTTACTAAGGCCACGCCATGTTCGACATTTCCCGCCGCCGCCTGCTGACGGCGCTGGCGCTTTCTCCCATGATGTCTGCGTTGCCACTGCGTGCCGCTGTGCCGGATGCACAGCGCATTCTGGCGCTGGAGTGGCTGCCGGTGGAGCTGCTGATGGCGCTCGGCGTGACGCCACTCGGCGTGGCCGACATGCACAACTACAACATTTGGGTTGGCGATCCGCCGCTGCCGTCCAGCGTTATCGATATCGGTCTGCGCACCGAACCCAATCTGGAGCTGATGACACAGCTCGAACCTGCGCTAATCCTGCACTCGAAGGGTTACGGCCCGGCGCTGGATAAATTGCAGCGCATCGCACCCACCATGGGCTTTGACCTCAACAGCGGCGATGGCAAACCACTGAGCACCGCGCGTCATTCGCTGCTGGCGCTCGGCGCCCGTCTTGGACGTGAAGCGCTGGCCGTGCAGCATTTGCTGTTTGTGGATGAACAACTGGCGGCGGCGCGTGAACGTCTTAAGCCGTGGGCCGATCGTCCGGTGCTGCTGATGTCGCTGATGGATAGCCGCCACGCGATTACCTTCGGTAAAAACAGCTTGTTCCTTGAAGTGATGGAAACCCTTGGGTTAAGCAATGCGTGGCAAGGTGAAACCAACTTCTGGGGGAGCGCGGTAGTGGGATTAGAGCGGCTGGCAGAAGTCGGTGATGTGCAGGTGATCTGCTTCGATCACGATAACGATCGTGACATGCAGCAAGTGATGGCCAGCGCGCTGTGGCAGGCGCTGCCGTTTGTCCGGGCGCAACGTTTCCAGCGCGCTCCGGCGGTGTGGTATTACGGCGCGACCTATTCAGCGCTGAAATTTGTCCGCGTGCTGGAACACGCGCTGGAGTCGCACTGATGCGCAATCGTCTTTTTCCCGTCGCGCTGCTAAGTGCCGTCTTCCTGCTGGCGTTGGCATTAACCTATACCAATCTGCGCCAGGCGCTGCCAGGCGATCAGTGGTCGCAAGCGTTTTTCGCACCTGACATCAACAATATCCAGCAAGTGGTATTTCATCACAGTTTGCTGTCGCGGCTGGCGCTGTCGCTGCTGGTCGGCGCGGGTCTTGGCCTGGCCGGTTTACTGTTTCAACAGGTGCTGCGCAATCCGCTGGCGGAACCCACCACGCTCGGCGTGTCGTCGGGGGCTCAGCTGGGCATTACGGTGGCGACGTTATGGCATTTGCCGGGCGGCGAGCTCACGCAGCAGTTTGCGGCGATGGGCGGCGCGCTGATTGTCGGCATTCTGGTCTTCGGTGTGGCTTGGGGCAAACGTCTGTCACCCGTGACGTTGATTCTGGCTGGCCTCGTGCTGAGTTTATATGCCGGTTCGGTGAATCAAATCTTCGCCATCTTTAATCACGATCAGCTGCAGAACATGTTCCTGTGGAGCACCGGCGCGTTGAATCAGCTGGATGGGCACAATGTGGCGCAGCTGTGGCCGCGTCTGCTGCTGGCATTTGTGGTGGCGCTGGCGCTGCTGCGGCCTCTCACGCTGATGGGGCTCGACGATGGCGTGGCGAAAAACTTGGGTCTGGCATTGTCGGCGGCGCGTATTGCTGCGCTGGCGCTGGCGATTTTGCTCAGCGCACAGCTGGTCAATGTTGCGGGCATCATCGGCTTTATTGGCCTGTTCGCGCCACTGTTGTCGAAGTTACTGGGCGGACGTCGTCTGGTCAGCCGCATGCTGCTGGCACCGTTAATTGGTGCGTTACTGCTGTGGCTGGCGGATCAGAGCGTGTTGTGGCTCACCCGCCATTGGCGTGAAGTGTCTACCGGTACGGCGACCGCGCTGATCGGCGTGCCCATTTTGCTGTGGCTGTTGCCGCGCCTGCGCACGGGATCGGTGCCGCCAGCACTTAATCAGGGTGATAGCGTGCCGACTGAGCGGCAGAACGTTTTGCGCTGGTGCCTGCTCGGATTACTGATTCTCGGCGTGCTCAGCTGGGTTGGCATTACCTTTGGTCGTGATGCCCACGGCTTTGCATGGGTGGGCGGCGACATGCTGCAGCAATTGCTGCCGTGGCGCGCACCGCGTGTGCTGGCAGCGCTGATCGTCGGCATGATGCTCGGCGTGGCGGGCGCGCTGATCCAGCGCCTGACCGGCAATCCCATGGCGAGTCCGGAAGTGTTGGGCATCAGCTCGGGCGCGGCGTGTGGTGTGGTGGTAATGATGTTCTTCGTGCCAGGCGATGCGGTGGCGTGGTTGCTGCCAGCCGGTGCGCTGGGCGCGGCCATGACATTGTTGATTATTATGCTGGTGGCCAGTCGCGGCGGTTTCTCGCCAGAACGCATGCTGCTGGCGGGCATGGCGCTCAATAGCGCATTTGTCACTATTTTGATGGTACTGCTGGCCAGTGGCGACCCGCGAATGGGCGGCTTGCTGAGTTGGATTTCCGGTTCAACCTACAACATCAATATGCAGCAGGCCGTGCAAAGCGCAGTGGTAGGAATCGTGCTGATTGCACTGGCCCCGCTGGCAAGTCGCTGGTTGACGCTGCTGCCACTCGGCAGCGCCACCGCGCATTCGGCGGGCATGGCGTTGACGACTTCTCGCCTAAGTCTGCTGTTGCTGGCGGCGGCATTGACTGCCACGGCAACGTTAACTATTGGGCCGCTGAGCTTTATTGGCTTGATGGCACCGCATATTGTGCGCATGCTCGGTTTCCGCCGTGCATTACCGCAGGTGATGATGGCCGGCTTGTTGGGCGGGGGATTAATGATCTTCGCTGACTGGTGCGGCAGGATGCTGGCGTTCCCGGATCAGATTCCAGCCGGGTTGATGGCGACCTTCTTCGGCGCACCGTACTTTATCTGGCTATTGCGGCGGGCATAGCAAAAGGGCGCCAGCCGGCGCCCTTGTTATTTACAGCTGCGCGAAGCTGCGACGTGCGGCATCGATAGTGCGTTGGATATCTTCTTTGCTGTGCGCCAGCGACATAAAGCCAGCTTCGAAGGCGGAAGGCGCGAGATAAACGCCTTCTTCCAGCATCAGGTGGAAGAAACGCTTAAAGCGTTCAACGTCACATTGCGTGACGTCTTGATAGCAAGTCACTTCATCGGCATCGGTGAAGAAAATCCCAAACATGCCGCCAACGTGGTTGATGACCAGCGGAATATTTTCTGCCTTCGCCGCAGCCAGCAAGCCTTGTGCTAACTGCGTGGTCAGATCGGTCAGCGTGCTGTGCGTGCCTGGCTGCGCAATTTGCGACAGACAAGCGAAGCCCGCTGCCATGGCAATCGGGTTACCTGACAAGGTCCCGGCCTGATAAACCGGACCGGTGGGTGCCAGCGCATCCATCACATCGCGACGACCACCAAAAGCACCCACCGGCATGCCACCGCCGATGATCTTACCGAGACAGGTCAGATCTGGCGTCACATCGTAATACGCCTGAGCGCCGCCCAACGCGACACGGAAGCCGGTCATCACTTCGTCGATGATCAGCAGTGCGCCAAATTCGTCACACAGCGCGCGCAGGCCTGGCAGGAAGTCCGGCTGCGGTGGAATGCAGTTCATGTTGCCTGCTACCGGCTCAACGATGATACAGGCGATATCGTCAGGATATTGCTCGAAAGCCGCACGTACGGTGCTGAGATCGTTATAGGTGCAGGTCAGCGTGTGCCTGGCGAAATCGGCCGGTACGCCCGGCGAGTTTGGCTGGCCGAGCGTCATCGCGCCTGAACCGGCTTTCACCAGCAGGCAGTCGGCGTGGCCGTGGTAGCAGCCTTCGAACTTGATGATTTTGTCGCGATGGGTGAAGCCGCGCGCCAGGCGAATCGCACTCATGGTGGCTTCGGTACCGGAGTTAACCATGCGTACCATGTCCATGCTGGGCACCAGCTCACACACCAGCTCGGCCATTTTCACTTCCATCTCAGTCGGTGCGCCGAAGCTCAGACCGCGCGCGGCGGCTTCAATCACCGCATTGCGGATATTGGCGTTGTTATGACCCAACACCATTGGGCCCCACGAACCGACATAATCGATATAGCCTTTGCCGTCAGCGTCATACAGATACGCACCGTCAGCGCGTTCGATGAACAGCGGCACACCGCCCACACCGGTAAATGCACGTACCGGGGAGTTCACACCGCCGGGGATCAGGCGCTGCGCTGCGGCATACAGGTTTTCTGACTTACTCATTGTTCTGCTCCTGCTGTTCGGGAAAAATCTGGCGCCATTCTACGGGAATAACGGCTTGCGCTAAAGTTTAGGGTATATACTTTCATGCGCATGCGGCGGCACGCAGTGTCAAGCTTGAGACTTGATTGCACTGGACGGCTGGCAGATAATAGCGAAATTAAGGTCGTTTTCTGACCTCGACGTTTACCCGGAGTTAAAGATGAGTGACGACTTAGCAGCGCTGCCTTTGCAATTCACTGATGCAGCAGCAAAAAAAGTGAAAAACCTGATTTCTGATGAAGAGAATCCTGAGCTGAAACTGCGCGTTTATATCACCGGCGGCGGTTGCAGCGGCTTCCAGTATGGCTTCACGTTTGACGATCAAATGAATGACGGCGACATGACCATCGAGAAACAAGGTGTGGCGCTGGTGGTGGATCCCATGAGCCTGCAATACCTGGTGGGCGGTTCGGTTGATTACACCGAAGGCCTGGAAGGTTCTCGCTTCATCGTAACTAACCCGAATGCCAAAACCACCTGCGGTTGCGGTTCTTCCTTCAGCATCTAATGCTGCTTCTGGCTGTCGTTCTGGCAGCCAGATTCCTACCACTCAATGGTCACTAAACGCGTAGATTCACGGCGCGTGGCATCGCGTTTTAATATCCGTTCGCTAATGCGCGGTTGCGCGCTGAAGTGGCGCCCACAATTAACGGTCGGCAGAGTGTGTTCGTTCTGGCGTGAAATATCGCAACGCGAGAATAACGTCAAGGTGACGGCAATAGAGCCGGTGGACGTGGCGGCACTCAGTGGTGCAGCGATCACGAGCCCTATGGCCAGCAGCAGTGCTCTGGTCATGAATAGTTCCTGGTGAAGACAAAATGGCGCTAAGCGCTAAAATGGGCACAGAGCATACGTGGCTGCTGCGCCTTGTAGTATGATTTACGACAATTTCTGCCGAATCTTTAATCTTTTATGGTGCTTTTTTTCGTCGGATGTAAATCGGCACACAACTGTTTTGCCGCTAACAGCATGCGAGGGCCGGGTCGGCTTAGCCAGTCGTCATTGATGGCGATCACTGGCACATCCAGCTGAGGCTGCCAGAACCTGACGATGCTGGCGGCATGCGCGGCATCACCCCCTATCACAATCGCCTGCGGATGGCGCAGCAACACTTGTTCGCGGCTCACCTGCGGCCAACTCACGCTGCTATCGGCAAAAATATTCCTGCCACCACACAACTCAATCACCTGGTTTTGCATCGTGTTACGCGAAGCAGTAAATAGCGGCTGCTGACCAAACTGCAAAAACAGCGGGATCGGTGTACTTTGCTGATACTGCGTGCGCAGCGCCGCTTCCTGCGCACGTAATGTCTGCGCCGCATCAATGGCTTGTTGTGGTTGTGGACTCCACTGTTGTAATGCCGCCAGCGCATCAATCATTTGATCGATGGTTTGAGGATCAATCCACTTAACCGGAATACCGAAACGCTGCAGCTGTTCGATTTGCCGCTGCGGATTACCGCCACGCCACGCCAGCACCACATCGGGTTTTAATTGCAGAATGCGTTCAACCTTGATGCCTTGCCAGTTCGCAACCTGTTCCAGCGCGTTAGCCTGCGCGGGAAAATCAGAGAAGGCGCTGACTGCCACTGGCGTAATGCCGGCGGCAAAGGCCAATTCCGTCAGATGTGGCGAAAGGGTAATAACGCGCGGTGCGGCGGCGAACAGGCTGTTACACAGCAGCAACAGCCCGAAAAGAAGGGGTTTAGCCACGCGCCAGCTGAACCAGCAGGTTCTCTACCATCAGTGACGATTGTTTTGCCGCAACGCTGAGGAACTCGTCGAAGCTGAGGTGTGATTCCTGATCGGCCACGTCAGAAATCGCGCGTACCACCACAAAAGGCACGTTGAACTGATGGCAAACGTGACCGATGGCGGTGGCTTCCATCTCTACCGCAATCGCCTGCGGGAAAGTGGTACGGATACGCGCCAGCGGTTCAGCTCCGTTGATAAACGCATCGCCGCTCACCACCAAACCGCGTACCGCGTTGAGGTCGAGCTGCTTGATAACCCGTTCAGCAGCGGCAATCAGTGTGTCATCCGCTACGAAAGCGGCCGGGCAACCGGCCATCTGGCCTGGCTCGTAACCGAATGCGGTCACATCGGCATCGTGATAGCGCACTTCATCCGATACCACGATATCGCCCACTTTCAACGTGGGGGCTAATCCGCCAGCAGAACCGGTATTGATCACCGCATCGGGTTTGCACAGTTGCAGCAGCAGCGTGGTGCCTAGCGCGGCGGCGACTTTGCCAATGCCTGATTTCAGCAGCGCAACTTCAACACCGTTTAGCGTGCCGGTGTAAATTTCGCAGCCAGCCAGCGTCAACGTCTGGCGGTTTTCGATTTTGTCACGCAGCAGAGTAACTTCCTGCTCCATCGCGCCAATAATGCCTACTTTCATAAGAATCTCGCTAATTTAATGGATGTAACCCGCAAAAGTGAGGCATAGTCTAACATGGCTGATTGAGGAAGAATTCACGAAAATATAAGGGGTAATTATGGCGACGATCAATTTCAGGAAGAAGATCAGTTTCACTCGCCCTTATACCAGCCGCAAAGATCCCGAAGGGGAATACTTTATTACCCGCCATTTTGAAAGCGATCGCGGACGTATTATTAACTCCGCGGCGATTCGTCGTCTGCAGCAGAAAACGCAGGTATTTCCGCTGGAACGCAATGCGGCGGTGCGTTCGCGTCTGACGCATTCACTGGAAGTGCAGCAAACCGGGCGTTATATCACCAAAGAGATTCTGCAAGCGCTGAAAACGCAGGGCGGCGGGCTGGCCAATTATGGGTTGGATGAGTTTGAAGGTGCATTCGAAAGCCTGATTGAGATGGCCTGTCTGCTGCACGATGTCGGCAATCCGCCGTTTGGGCATTTTGGGGAAGCGGCGATCAATGATTGGTTCGACGATAACTTACCTGCCGAGCTTGTCGACCCGCTGGTAGCGGGCGTTGCCAATGAGGCCGAGCGCTCAGCGTTCGACCAGTTAAATGCCATGATTCGTCAGGATTTATGCCATTTCGAAGGTAATGCGCAGGCGATTCGTTTGGTGCATACATTGCTGCAGCTCAATCTCAGCTATGCGCAGGTGGCCTGCATTTTAAAATATACTGCCCCCGCATGGTGGCAAGGCGATAAACCGGCGGCCTTCAGTGTATTAATGAAAAAACCAGGCTTCTACTTATCCGAACGCGAATATGTGGCCGAGTTGCGTGAAGCCACCGATATTAAAGAACATCATCGTTTCCCGCTTACCTGGATAATGGAAGCCGCCGACGACATCTCTTATTGCATTGCCGATTTGGATGACGCCGTAGAAAAAGACATCTTCGATGTTGAAACGCTGTATAAACATTTGCTCGGCGTCTGGGGCACAGTAAAAAGCGGTGATGTATTCAGCCGGACTATCGGCGATGCGTGGAAAGAGGCTAATCAGAAAAAACGCCGCAGTATCAGCGATCAATTTTTTATGTCGTTACGGGTAAATGTACAAAACGTATTGGTCAGCCATGCGGTTAAGCGGTTCATCGATAACTTACCGGCTATTTTCCAGGGCGATTTTAATCACGCTTTACTGGAGGATGATGGCGAAGAAGGGCGCTTACTGACATTATTTAAAACCGTCGCGCGTCAGCAAGTGTTTAATCATCCAGAAGTCGAGCAGCTGGAATTGCAGGGTTACCGTGTAATTAAAGGTTTGCTGGAAATATACCAGTCATTGCTTTTATTAAACTATGAACAGTTTACTACCTTGATGAACGAGGATTTTCTGGCAAAGCATCCGATTGAAACACGTCTGTTTCATAAGCTTTCCGGAAAACACCGTAAAGCTTATCAACAACACATGCGTTCATTAATCGTTGAGCATAAATATCAGCGCCTGTTGTGGGAACGTTATTATCGTGCGCGTCTGATTCAGGACTACATTAGTGGGATGACAGACAATTATGCCTGGGATGAATATCGTCGTTTAATGGCGGTTGAATAAGCGCAGAATTGTAAAGACGAAGAACAATTTTTTACCTTTGCCTAAAACTTTATTAGGAACTTCGCGCTAAAAACTTAATCTCACCATCACGACCACAGCAATGGTCTGGCCGTCATTCTTAGAGAGACACAGATAAATGAAAAAAAACACAATTATGCTGGCGTTGGCGCTGAGTTTCGGCGCAACGGCATTGAGCCCTGTGAGCGTTTTCGCCGCGGAGAGCGCTTCTTCTTCAAGCCAACAGTTGCCAAGCCTGGCACCCATGTTGGAAAAAGTCATGCCTTCCGTGGTGAGTATCAGTGTTGAAGGCAGCACCACGGTTAAAACGCCGCGTATGCCACAGCAGTTCCAGCAATTCTTTGGTGATAATTCTCCGTTCTGCCAGGACGGTTCACCGTTCCAGAGTTCGCCAATGTGCCAAAACGGTGGCGGTGATGGCGGCGGCGCGGATGGCGGTGCTAACGCGCAGAAACAGCAGTTCCGTGCGCTCGGCTCCGGTGTGGTGATCAACGCGGATAAAGGTTATGTGGTGACCAACAACCACGTGGTGGACAACGCCACTAAAATTCAGGTGCAGCTCAGCGATGGCCGTCGCTACGACGCCAAAGTGATTGGTAAAGATCCGCAGTCTGATATCGCGCTGATTCAGCTGCAGGACGCGAAAAACCTCACGGCGATTAAGATTGCCGACTCTGACGACCTGCGTGTGGGTGATTATACCGTGGCGATCGGTAACCCATACGGCCTCGGTGAAACGGTGACCTCAGGGATTGTTTCGGCGCTGGGCCGCAGCGGCCTGAACGTTGAAAATTATGAAAACTTTATCCAAACCGATGCAGCAATTAACCGCGGTAACTCCGGGGGTGCGCTGGTTAACCTTAACGGTGAACTGATCGGGATTAACACCGCGATTCTGGCGCCGGACGGCGGCAACATCGGTATCGGCTTTGCTATCCCCAGCTCGATGGTGAAAAACCTCACCGCGCAGATGGTGGAATACGGCCAGGTGAAACGTGGCGAACTGGGCATTATGGGTACCGAGCTGAATTCCGAGCTGGCGAAAGCGATGAAAGTCGATGCGCAGCGCGGCGCCTTTGTCAGCCAGGTGCTGCCGAACTCCGCAGCGGCAAAAGCTGGAGTGAAAGCGGGTGACGTGGTGGTGTCAATGAACGGTAAAGCGCTGACCAGCTTCGCGGCACTGCGTGCAGAAGTGGGCTCGCTGCCGGTCGGCACCAAGCTGCAGCTCGGTCTGCTGCGCGAGGGTAAACCGGTGAATATCACGGTTGAATTGCAACAGAGCTCGCAGGATAAAGTGCAGTCGGCCACCATTTACACCGGTATTGAAGGTGCCGATCTCAGTAATATCGATTCTAACGGCCAGAAAGGCGTGCGTGTCGATAATGTGAAAGCAGGCAGCGCTGCGGCGCGTATCGGCCTGAAGAAAGGTGACGTGATTCTGGGCGTAAACCAGCAAGCCGTGGCGAATCTCGGCGAGCTGCGTAAGGTACTCGACACGAAACCTTCTGTATTGGCACTGAACGTACAGCGCGGTGATAGCAGTCTGTATCTGCTGATGCAGTAAGTTTCCAGGTTATTGATAATAGGCGAGCTTTGGCTCGCCTTTTTTATGTCTGTGCAAATGTCCGGTACTGAATGTGACGCTTACCGCAAATCCCGCATAATCCCCTTGGCTATGTGCAGTTGCACAATGTCAGCGCCTTAAAAGGATGCGTATTCTGTCGGTTCGTCCTTTTCTCCGGAGTGATTGATGGCCACTTATCATCTCGATGCGCGACTGGCTCAGGATATTGTTGCCCGCACGATGCAAATTATTGATAGCAATGTCAACGTGATGGATGCGCGCGGCCGCATCATTGGCAGTGGCGATCGTGAGCGGATTGGCGAATTGCACGAAGGGGCGCTGCTGGTACTGTCTCAAGGCCGCGTAGTGGATATTGATGAAGCGGTGGCAAAACATCTGCACGGCGTGCGTCCTGGCATCAATTTGCCGCTACGTATTGATGGCGACATCGTCGGCGTTATCGGTTTGACCGGTCAACCGGCGACGCTGCGTCATTACGGCGAGCTGGTGTGTATGACCGCCGAAATGATGCTGGAACAGGCGCGTTTGCTGCATATGCTGGCGCAGGACAGCCGTTTGCGTGAAGAGCTGGTGCTGAATCTGGTGCGCAGCGAAACCTTATCGCCAGCGCTGAGCGAATGGGCGCAGCGGCTCGGTATCGATCTTAATCAGCCACGTGTGGTTGCGGTGGTGGAAGTTGACAGCGGTCAGCTCGGCGTTGATAGCGCGATGTCCGAACTCCAGCAGTTACAAACGCTGCTGACCACGCCAGAACGTGACAACCTGATTGCGATTGTTTCACTCACTGAAATGGTGGTGCTAAAACCGGCACTGAATGCGCATGGGCGCTACGATCAGGACGATCATCGTCGTCGGGTTGATCAACTGCTGCAACGTATGAAGGAGAGCGGGCAAGTGCGGATGCGCATTGCGCTCGGCAACTACTTTACCGGCCCCGGCAGCATCGCACGTTCGTACCGCACCGCGCGCACCACTATGATGGTGGGCAAGCAGCGCATGCCCGAACAGCGCAGCTATTTTTATCAGGATCTGGTGCTGCCGGTACTGCTCGACAGTTTACGCGGCGGCTGGCAGGCCAACGAACTGGCGCGCCCATTGGTGAAACTAAAAAGCATGGATAACAATGGTTTGCTGCGACGCACGCTGGTGGCATGGTTCAGCCATAACGTGCAACCCAGCGCGACAGCACGCGCGCTGTTTATTCACCGTAATACGCTGGAGTATCGACTCAATCGTATTTCCGAGCTTACCGGACTCGATCTGGGCAACTTTGACGATCGTTTGCTGCTGTATGTGGCGCTACAACTGGATGAGCAGAGTTAATGAAGACACTGTGGATGGCGCTAGTGTGGCTGTACAGCGCAATAAGTATGGCCAACGAACCGGCCTTTCTGTCTTTAAGCGATCTTCAGCGGGTTAAGCAGCAGCTGACGCAGCATCGAGCTGCGCCACCGACGGTCGCAGCCTGGCATCAGCTGCAACAGCAGGCAGACAACGCGCTGAAGCATCTTAATCCCAGCGTCATAGATAAAGGCATGCTGCCGCCGAGCGGTTCGAAGCAGGATTATTTGAGCCTAAGCGCCTATTGGTGGCCGGATGCCAGCAAAGCCAACGGCCTGCCGTGGCAGCGTCGCGACGGCGAAGTGAATCCCGCCAGTAAAAACGGTCAGAGTGATGGCGTGCGGCTGGCGCGTTTTACTGCCGATTTCCAGGCACTAACGTTGGCCTGGTATTTCTCTGGCGATCAACGCTATGCCGATAAAGCGCTGGCGATGATGCGTCACTGGTTTATCCATCCCGCCAGCCGTATGCATCCCAACCTCAATTTTGCGCAAGGCATTCCGGGAAGATCCGCTGGACGCCATGATGGCGTGCTGGATGGGCGCTATTTTGCCACGCGCGTGGTGGATGCGTTGACCTTGCTTCGCAACGCGCCGGGCTGGCAGCCTGCAGATCAGCAGGCGATGCAGCAGTGGTTTAGCGAGTATCTGCACTGGCTGCGGCACAATCCGCTAGCACTCAAGGAAGCGGCGGCGGCGAATAATCATGGCAGTTGGTATTGCACGCAGGTGGCGGGAATAGCGTGGTATCTGGGCGATCGCGAGACGGTAAAAGCGATGGTGGCGCTGGCACGCAGTAAACTTGCGCTGCAAATTCGTGCCGATGGCAGCCAACCAGCCGAGCTGGCGCGCACCCGATCCTTCCATTACAGCTACTTCAATCTGCAGGCTCTTACCGCATTGGCGCAGCTTGCCAGTAAAGCGGGGCTGGGAGATTTATGGCATAACCAACAGCAAAAGCAGCAAAGCGGTTCGTTGCTGGATGCGCTTGACGCGATGGCGCCCTATAGCGACGCCAACAACGTCTGGCCGTGGAAGAACCGCGATCGGGTGAGCCAAAGGATCATTCCGCTGCTTTCAATGGCTGACAACAGCCTGCAGCAGCCGCGTTATCAGCAGTGGATCATGCAGACGCGATGGACAGATCAACAAAGTGGGGCGGTGCTGCAGGCACAGCGCGATACCTGGCTGCTTTCGCTGCCTTATCCGCAGCCATAAAAAAGGCCAGCATTAGCTGGCCTCTCATCTAAAGCGGGAAATTAACGATTATTGCGGGTCAGCTGATCGAGGTCAGATTCGATCTCAGCGATCTTGTTTGAGACCACGCTTTCCAGATGGCGCAGATCCGCCAGAATTTTACGCTTCAGATCCACTTCAACCTGGTCGCGCTGGCAAATCTGGTCCAGCTCATCAATCACGTAACGCAGGTTCGGGCTGATTTCCTGAACTTCTTTGTAACCCTGGCTGGTGTGATCGGCGACAACGGTTTTACGCTGACGTGGGTATTTGAATTTCACGCTTTTGGCGAAGAATTCACCTTTGTCTTTGCGGAAGTAAATTTTAAGAATGTCGTTGTTTGCTTCCTGACGCAGGCTGTAACGGTCGATGTCGTCAGGGTTGCTGATACCTAAGCTTTTCAGGTTGTCGTACATAGCGTTTATATTCCATCTAAGAGTGGGTGAGCGCGCAGGACTATCATCATCATTCGGGATGCAGCAGAAACGCGGCAACCGGAACGCTTACGGCATACTTAATCAACTGTAGACACAAAAACCGGGATGAACAGTGCGCGACCGGAGTTAACTTGGCGCGGATTATGAACTGTTTGAAAAATAAACGCACGTGTTAATTCGCGGCGCGAAACAGGTAAATCGGGCGGGCGTGTAAACAAATAATTACGGGCCTGTAAGCAGGCCCGTCAGGAAGATTTTAAGGCAGGAGAAGCTTAGTCGATGCTACGTAACAGCTCGTTAATACCTGTTTTGCTCAGTGTTTTAGCATCAACCTTCTTCACGATTACCGCGCAGTACAGGCTGTAGCTGCCATCTTTAGAAGGCAAGTTTCCTGAAACCACGACAGAACCGGCTGGAACGCGGCCATAATGCACTTCGCCCGTTTCGCGGTCGAAGATTTTGGTGCTTTGGCCGATGTAAACGCCCATGGAGATTACTGAACCTTCTTCGACGATCACGCCTTCAACGATTTCTGAACGTGCACCAATGAAGCAATTATCTTCAATGATGGTTGGGTTAGCCTGCAGCGGCTCCAGCACGCCACCGATGCCCACGCCGCCTGACAGGTGGACGTTTTTACCGATCTGCGCGCAAGATCCCACGGTCGCCCAGGTATCCACCATGGTGCCTTCATCAACATAAGCGCCGATGTTGACGTAAGAAGGCATCAGCACGGTATTACGCGCGATGAATGCGCCCTGACGCACTGCAGCAGGTGGTACAACGCGGAAACCGGCGTTTTTGAAGCGCGCTTCATCCCAGCCAGCAAATTTCATCGGCACTTTATCGTAGAAACGGGTTTCAGAACCTTCCATTACCTGGTTATCGTTGATGCGGAACGACAACAGCACAGCTTTCTTCAGCCACTGATGCGTTACCCACTCACCGTTGATCTTTTCAGACACGCGCAGTTCACCGCTATCCAGCAGGCCAATAACCTGGGTGATAGCATCGCGGGTCGCGCTGTCTACGCTAGATGGCGTGATGTCGGCGCGGCGCTCAAAGGCAGATTCGATAACGCTCTGTAACTGTTGCATATTTATTTCCTGATTCTGTCATAGCGGAATGCACGCCAGATCGCGTACATAGTAAAATTACCTGGCAAACATCCTTCATGATGCAGGAAGGCGGCGACGCAGCAAATCCCCGGGAGCATACATCAGTATGTGATCGGGGTGAGCGAGGAAAGCCAACGCACCTGCAACGTGAAGGATGAAAGCCAGGTCACTGTTTATCGGTTGGATTAAGGGCCTCTGTCAACCTCTGTTGCAACACATTGCGCATTTCCACGCCAAGCGCACGCCGCTCGCTATCGGCCAGGATGAAAAGATCCTCAACCCGCTCACCAATCGTACTGATGCGCGCACCGTGCAGCGATACGCCCAAATCGGCAAACACTTCACCTACGCGCGCCAGCAAGCCGGGCTGATCGAGCGCGACCAATTCCAGATAACTGCGGCGATCGGTGTGTGTCGGCAGGAAATTCACTTCCGTATCGACACTGAAATGCTTGAGACGCGCTGACTGGCGACGCGTACGCGGCGGCACCCATTCGTTTTGCGTGATGGCTTGTTCCAGCGCCTGAATGATCAGCGGATGACGATCGGCAGCCAGCGGGCTGCCATCCGGCTCCAGCACAATAAAGGTATCCATCGCCATGCCGTCACGGCTGGTAAAAATCTGCGCATCATGCACGCTGAGGTTGCGTCGATCTAACTCGCCGGCCACCGCCGCAAACAGGTGTGGGCGATCCGGACTCCAGATAAAGATCTCCGTGCCGCCGCGCGTAGCCTGCGGGCTGACCAGCACCATCGGCTTATTGAGATCGTGGTGAATCAAATGACGCGCGTGCCAGGCGAGCTGATTCGGCGTGTGACGCAGGAAATAGTCGGCGCGGCAGCGGCTCCAGATATGGTGCAAACGCTCTTCGTCGAGGTTTTCCATACGCAGTAGCGCCAGCGCTTGCAGGCGGTGATGGCGCACGCGTTCGCGCAGATCCGGGCTATTTTCCATGCCGCGTCGTAACTGTTTTTCGGTGGCGAAGAACAGCTCGCGCAACAGGCTTTGCTTCCAGCTATTCCACAAGCTTTCATTGGTGGCGCAGATATCGGAAACCGTCAGGCAGGCCAGATAACGCAAGCGATTTTCGTTCTGCATCACCTCAGCGAACTGCTGAATAACGGTGGGATCCTGAATGTCGCGGCGCTGCGCGGTCACGGACATCAATAAATGATGGCGTACCAGCCAGGCAACCAGCTGCGTTTCGCGTGAATTCAGGCCGTGTAATTCGGCGAAATCCAGCGCATCTTGCGCGCCAAGAATCGAATGATCGCCGTTGCGGCCTTTGGCGATATCGTGCAACAGCGCGGCCATCAGCAGCAGCTCCGGCTGTGGCAGACGCGGCCAAAGTTCCACGCACAGCGGATGCATCGGGCGCGTGGCTTCATCGGCAAAACTTTCCAGCTTCTGCAGCACGCGAATGGTGTGTTCATCCACTGTGTAAGCGTGGAAGAGGTCGAACTGCATTTGACCGACGATATTGCCCCACAGTGGCGTATAAGCCCACAACACGCTGTGACGATGCATCGGCAGCAGCGCGCGTTTTACCGCACCCGGATGACGCAGAATCGCCATAAAAGTTTCTCGCGCTTGCGGAATCTGGCACAGCGGCTGTTTCAGGTGGCGGCGCGCATAGCGCAACTGACGCAGCGTGGTGGAGTAAATGCCTTTGATGTTTTCGTTACGCACCATCACGTAGAACATACGCAGGATGGCTTGCGGCTCTCGCTCAAACAGCGTGAGATCGCGCAGGTCGATCAGGTCACCGCGAATCTGGAAATCGTCATCAATGTTGCGCGGCTTTTCGGTGGTCGACAGTGCGAGAATCGCTTCATCGAACAGCTGCAGCAGCATTTGATTGAGTTCACCGATGCGGCGCGTGACGCGGTAGAAGTCCTTCATCATGCGCTCAACCGGCTCGTTGACTTCACCCAGGTAGTTGAGGCGCTGGGCGACGGTCAGCTGGCGATCAAACAGCAGGCGGTTGTCATAGCGCGGCAGCGTTAAGTGCAGCGCAAAGCGAATGCGCCACAGAAACTCCTGACATTCATTAATTTCATTGCGCTCTGCTTCGGTGATAAAGCCGAAACCGACCATCTCATCCATGGTCGTGGCGCCAAAGTGGCGGCGCGCGACCCATTGCAGCGTGTGAATGTCACGCAGGCCGCCAGGGCTGCTTTTGATATCCGGTTCGAGGTTGTAGCTGGTGCCGTGATAACGCTGGTGGCGCTCCTGCTGCTCTTCAATTTTGGCGGCGAAAAAGCGCGACGATGGCCAGAAGCCATCGCTGAAGATGTTCTTTTGCAGTTCGAGAAACAGCGCGACATCGCCGGTGAGCATGCGCGATTCGATCAGGTTGGTGGCTACCGTCAGATCGGATAAGCCTTCCAGCAAGCACTCTTCCAGCGTACGTACGCTGTGACCCACTTCCAGCTTCAGGTCCCACATCAACGTCAGCAGCTCGCTGGTGCGCTGCGCGGCGGCGTCGTCCAGCGGCTGGCGGCTGAGGATCAGCACATCAATATCGGAGAGCGGGTGCAGTTCGCCGCGACCATAGCCACCCACGGCAACCAGCGCGATCTCTTTCATCTGGTCGAAACCAAAGAAGCGCCACAGACGACGTAATAAGCGGTCGATAAATAGCGTGCGGGCATCGATCAGGGATTCGATATCGGTGCCCGCATCAAATGCGATGCCCAGATGTTGCTGGAATTGCTCAAGATACTGTTTGAGCTTGTCGCGCGTCAGGGCGTCATCGGGCCAACTGGCGGGGGAATCGGTCAGGCCTTTGTGTACTGCTTCGGTCACGCTACCACTCATCAACATGCCTCATCATTACGCACATAAAAAAGGCCAGCTACAAGCCGGCCTGGTACTGTCAGGAAGATGATTACGCGACGTTTTCGAGCACCGCTGGAATGGTGTCATCTTCACGCAGCGTCAGAATCTCACAGCCGTTTTCTGTCACCACAATAGTATGCTCATACTGCGCGGACAAGCTGCGATCTTTGGTTTTCACGGTCCAGCCATCCTTCATGGTGCGGATGCGGTAATCACCGGCATTGACCATCGGTTCGATGGTGAAAGTCATGCCCGCTTGCAATACCACGCCGCTGTCATCCGCGTCGTAATGCAGGACCTGCGGCTCTTCATGGAAACCTTTACCGATGCCGTGACCACAATATTCGCGTACCACCGAGAAATCCTGAGCTTCGACGTACTGCTGAATCGCACGGCCCAACTCACGCAGACGAATACCCGGTTTTACCAGGCGCAACGCGATATACAGGCTTTCCTGAGTAACGCGACACAGACGCTCGCCTTGAATGGTTGCGTTACCGACGATGAACATTTTTGAGGTATCGCCGTGATATTCATCTTTGATCACCGTGACGTCGACGTTAACCACGTCACCGTCTTTCAACACGCGATCGTCGCTTGGGATACCGTGACAAACCACTTCATTCACCGAAATACACACCGATTTCGGGAAGCCGTGATAGCCGAGACAGGCGGAAATAGCCTGCTGCTTCTGCGTGATGTGTTCGTGGCAGAGACGATCCAGTTCACCGGTGGTCACGCCAGGCACCACGTGCGGTGCGATCATTTCCAGCACTTCAGCGGCAAGACGGCCCGCGACGCGCATTTTTTCGATTTCTTCAGGGGTTTTAATTGAAATGGCCATTAAATTAATCCGCGATCGTCGAAATTTTCGACAATAATGAGTTCTGTGGCAGTCATGTTAGCAGCCAGCAAATGGGCTGCCAAATAGCGATTGTCTGCGCCTGCTCAAGCTAACTACTATTGGCGTATTCCTGCGCATTGTGGTATAAAGCGCGCCGACGATTCTCTGTCGCCGACGTTTGGCTGGCAGGAAACGCATAAAACTCATTATGTGTACTAAAACACACATGTATCGACACATACGCCGGGGTGCCTTGAAAGAGGTCGGTCGTATGGGATACATGGAGGCCCAACCCCAAATCAAACTTTAGAGGTAATCATGGCAACTGTTTCAATGCGCGACATGCTCAAGGCTGGTGTTCACTTTGGTCACCAGACCCGTTACTGGAACCCGAAAATGAAGCCATTCATCTTCGGCGCACGTAACAAGGTTCACATCATCAACCTCGAGCAGACTGTGCCAATGTTCAACGACGCTCTGGCTGAGTTGAAAAAGATCTCTTCCCGTAAAGGTAAGATTCTGATCGTTGGTACTAAGCGCGCTGCTGCCGAAGCGGTAAAAGAGTCAGCGCTGAGCTGCGACCAGTTCTTCGTAAACCACCGCTGGTTGGGTGGCATGCTGACTAACTGGAAAACCGTTCGTCAGTCAATCAAACGCCTGAAAGATCTTGAGTCTCAGTCTCAGGACGGTACTTTCGACAAACTGACCAAGAAAGAAGCGCTGATGCGCACTCGCGAACTGGCCAAGCTGGAAAACAGCCTGGGCGGTATCAAAGATATGGGCGGTCTGCCGGATGCACTGTTCGTTGTTGACGCTGATCACGAGCACATCGCTATCAAAGAAGCAAACAACCTGGGTATCCCAGTATTTGCTATCGTTGATACCAACTCTGATCCAGACGGCGTTGACTTCGTTATCCCAGGTAACGACGATGCGATCCGTGCTGTAAGCCTGTACCTGACTGCCGTTGCCACTACCGTGCGCGAAGGCCGTTCACAGGACCTGGCTGAGCAGGCTGAAGAAGCTGCTGAAGCTTAATAAGGTTCGCTCTTTTTAAGAGCCCTTAGACATCAGATGTTATCTGTTAAGGGGGCCGTTCAGGCCCCTTTATTTTATCTAAGTCTGTCACGCTCACATCTGAGAGCGGGGCAGAGTAAATTTTCCGCAACAAGTTTCTGACAGTGTGTGAGCACACAGAGACGAATCGAGGATTCTGGAATGGCTGATATTACCGCTGCATTGGTAAAAGAACTGCGTGAGCGTACTGGCGCAGGCATGATGGACTGCAAAAAAGCGCTGACCGAAGCGAATGGCGACATCGAGCTGGCGATTGAGAACATGCGCAAATCTGGCGCAATCAAAGCCGCTAAAAAAGCAGGCAACGTTGCTGCTGATGGCGTGATTAAAACCAAAATCGCTGACGGCTTCGCCGTGATTCTGGAAGTAAACTGCCAGACCGACTTCGTGGCTAAAGATGGCGGTTTCCAGGCGTTTGCTGACAAGGTTCTGGATGCAGCAGCTGCTGGCAAAGTTACCGATGTGGAAGTTCTGAAAGCGCAGTTCGAAGAAGAACGCGTAGCGCTGGTTGCAAAAATCGGTGAGAACATCAACATCCGTCGTGTTGCTATCCTGGAAGGTGCTGAGCTGAACAGCTATCAGCACGGCGCGCGTATCGGTGTTGTGGTTTCTACCACCGGTGCTAACGAAGAGCTGAGCAAGCAAGTTGCCATGCACATCGCTGCAAGCAAGCCAGAATTTGTTAAGCCAGAAGACGTATCTGCAGACGTGGTTGATAAAGAGTACCAGGTTCAGCTGGACATCGCCATGCAGTCTGGTAAGCCAAAAGAGATCGCAGAGAAAATGGTTGAAGGCCGCATGAAGAAATTCACCGGCGAAGTTTCTCTGACTGGTCAGGCTTTCGTTATCGACCCAAGCAAAACTGTTGGCCAGGCGTTGAAAGAGAAAAACGCTGACGTCATCAACTTCATCCGCTTCGAAGTGGGTGAAGGCATTGAGAAAGCTGTCGCTGACTTCGCAGCAGAAGTTGCTGCAATGTCCAAACAGTCTTAATGGTCCGAAAGAACCGCCAATAGGCGGTTCTTTTTTGTCTGCAATTTAGTGCAGCACTTTTCAGTCTCATCCCAATAGCTTTTCTCGCGGGCTTTGCGGATGATCGACCAGATTTTACTTCTCCTTTTCATCATATCTTCCAGGAAGAATCGACCATGGCGACCAACGCAAAACCTGTATATCAACGTATCCTGCTAAAACTGAGTGGCGAAGCACTGCAAGGTGCCGAAGGTTTTGGCATCGACGCGAGCGTGCTTGACCGCATGGCGCAAGAGGTGAAAGAGCTGGTTGAACTGGGCATCCAGGTGGGTGTGGTTATTGGTGGCGGTAACCTGTTCCGCGGCGCAGGCCTGGCTCAGGCGGGCATGAACCGTGTGGTCGGCGACCATATGGGCATGCTGGCAACCGTGATGAATGGCCTGGCAATGCGTGACGCGCTGCACCGTGCGTATGTCAATGCACGCTTGATGTCAGCGATTCCGCTGAACGGCGTGTGTGATAACTACAGCTGGGCAGAAGCGATCAGCCTGCTGCGCAATAACCGCGTCGTTATCTTTGCGGCCGGTACCGGCAACCCGTTCTTTACCACTGACTCTGCAGCCTGCCTGCGCGGCATCGAAATTGAAGCCGACGTGGTACTGAAAGCCACCAAAGTAGACGGCGTCTACTCTGAAGATCCGGTAAAAAACCCGGATGCCACGCTTTATGACCAACTAAGCTATGCAGAAGTGTTGGATAAAGAGCTTAAAGTGATGGATCTCGCGGCCTTTACGCTGGCGCGTGACCACAAACTGCCTATCCGCGTCTTCAACATGAACAAGCCTGGCGCACTGCGTCGCGTAGTAATGGGTGAAAAAGAAGGCACCCTGATTACGCATTAATACCCGACGCACGTTAAAATAAGGTATATTCTTTTGCCGCGATGCTCTGTCATCGCGCAGCAATTAGGATGATCGATGTTTATCGATACCGCTTCCGGTTAGCCCGGAAATGGCCAGGTCAACCGAATTCAAGGGTTTCAACGTGATTAACGACATTAAAAAAGATGCAGACACGCGCATGGAAAAATGCGTGGATGCATTCAAAAACAACATCAGCAAAGTACGCACCGGCCGTGCTTCTCCTTCACTGCTCGACGGCATTGTGGTTCCTTACTACGGTACACCTACGCCGCTGCGTCAGCTGGCTAGCGTGACGGTAGAGGATTCACGTACGTTGAAAATCAACGTATTCGATCGCTCGCTGAGCGCTGCAGTTGAGAAAGCGATCATGACCTCTGATCTGGGTCTGAACCCAAGCTCTGCCGGTACCGATATTCGTGTGCCGCTGCCAGCGCTGACCGAAGAGCGTCGTAAAGACCTGATCAAGATCGTACGTGGCGAAGCTGAGCAGGGCCGTGTTTCTGTGCGTAACGTCCGCCGTGACGCGAACGACAAGATCAAAGCGCTGCTGAAAGACAAAGAGATCAGCGAAGATGACGAACGTCGTTCGCAGGATGAGATCCAGAAAATGACCGATGCGCACATCAAGAGTGTTGATGCGGCATTGGCCGATAAAGAAAAGGAACTGATGGACTTCTAATTCCATCAACTGCTTTTCAAAACGCCGTTCAGAGACGTGTTCGACTCTGGCGGCGTTTTACATTGTGTCCGGCGCCGTTGCGGGCACCCTCCACGACTTCACAGGGATAGCATGATGAAGCGATTAACTCTGCTGGGATCGACCGGCTCCATTGGTACCAGCACGCTGGCGGTCATTGCCGCAAATCCTGAACTGTATCAGGTGACTGCGCTGGTGGCTGGCCAGAATGTGGCGTTGATGGCTGAGCAATGCCTGCAATTCCAACCGCGCTATGCCGCGATGTCCGACGAGACCTCCGCACGAGCGCTGCGTGAGCGACTGAAAGCACTCAACGTGAATACCGAAGTGCTCTCCGGCGTTCAAGCCGCCTGCGAACTGGCTGCGCTGGATGAGGTGGATCAGGTGATGGCGGCGATTGTTGGCGCGTCAGGTTTACAGCCCACATTGGCGGCGATTCGCGCCGGTAAAACCGTGTTGCTTGCTAACAAAGAATCGCTTGTCACATGCGGCCGTCTGTTTATGGAGGCGGTACGCCAACATCAGGTGCAATTGCTGCCGGTCGATAGCGAACACAACGCCATTTTTCAGAGTTTACCCGCTTCCATACAGCATCAGTTGGGGTACGCTGATCTGCGGGGGAACGGCATCGAGTCGATTCTCCTTACGGGATCGGGTGGTCCTTTTCGTGACACGCCATTAGCGGATTTAGCCGGTATGTCGCCGGATCAGGCTTGTGCGCATCCGAACTGGTCAATGGGGCGTAAAATCTCTGTCGATTCGGCCACCATGATGAATAAAGGTCTTGAATACATTGAAGCCCGCTGGCTGTTTAATGCGACTGACGCGCAGATGGAGGTGATCCTGCATCCGCAATCGGTTATCCATTCGATGGTGCGTTATTGCGACGGCAGTGTGCTGGCGCAATTGGGTTCTCCAGATATGCGAACGCCCATCGCGCATAGCATGGCATGGCCAGCACGTATCTCTGCCGGTGTAACACCGCTCGACTTCACTCGCATGAAGTCGTTGACGTTTGCCGAGCCGGACTACGAGCGCTATCCCTGCCTGAAGCTTGCGATTGATGCCTGTGCCACAGGTCAGGCCGCTACAACGTCGCTGAACGCAGCGAATGAAGTGGCGGTGGCAGCTTTTCTGCAGCACCAGATTCGCTTTACCGATATCGCCGCCATCAACAGCGAAGTGCTGGCGTCCCTGAATTGTCAGGAGCCGGACAGCATTGACGAGGTAATGGAGATCGATCGATTAGCACGTGTGCGTGCTAATGAATTGTTACCGCGCTTTCGTTTAGCAGGTTGATAGTTCCCGCTATTTGTTCGCTCTGGGTGAAAATGGTATAGTCGCTCGCTCGCGTTTCACAGCCCGACATTGTTTCGATGTCATCTGGCGTGTTTGCCGGATTTTGCTGCAGGCGCAATGTATTCAGAAACCACAGCATTTCTGATGAAAGGAATTATTACGCGTTATGTCGTCCAACAATCACAATACAATCGATGACGAGTCGTACTGCACGCCACGTCACGTGGCCATCATTATGGATGGTAATGGTCGCTGGGCAAAAAATCAGGGCAAACTGCGTATTTCAGGCCACAAAGCCGGGGTAAAATCAGTACGCCGGGCTGTCAGCTTTGCGGTTAGCCATAAACTGGAAGCGCTCACGCTTTATGCGTTTAGCAGTGAAAACTGGAGCCGACCGATTCAGGAAGTGACAGCGTTAATGGAGTTGTTTGTCTGGGCATTAGACAGCGAAGTCAAAAGCCTGCACAAGCACAATGTGCGTCTGCGCGTCATTGGTGATATTGGCCGTTTCAATAACCGTATTCAGGAACGCATTCGCCGCGCCGAGGAACTGACTCAGCAAAATAATGGACTGACCCTTAACATTGCTGCTAATTATGGCGGCCGTTGGGATATTATCCAGGGTGCCAGAAAATTGGCCGAACAGGTTCAGGAAGGCATACTGCGTCCTGACCAGATTACCGAAGAAAGCCTGGCTCCGTATCTGTGTATGCAGGAGCTGGCGCCAGTGGATTTAGTGATAAGGACCGGGGGAGAGCATCGGATTAGCAACTTCCTGCTGTGGCAAATCGCCTATGCTGAGTTTTGGTTTACCGATGTTCTTTGGCCTGATTTTGATGAAAACGTTTTTGAAGGTGCACTGAATGCATTCTCTACGCGGGAGCGACGCTATGGCGGTACTGCACCAGGCGGCGCCTAAGCAATTTGGGGGTAACCTTTGCTGAAGTCTCGTCTGATTACCGCGTTGATTTTGATTCCGCTGGTGATCGCTGCACTGTTCTGGTTACCCCTGTCCGGTTTTGCGATCATTACTATCATTATTTGCATGCTTGCCGCCTGGGAATGGGGGCAGTTTGCTGGTATGAAAACGCGTCAGCAACGTATCTGGCTGGCCGTGCTATGCGGGCTATTGCTGTCCGCGATGCTGTTTACCCTTGCACCCTATCAACGCAACCTGCACCAATTCCAGATGGAAGGCTCGCTCTGGGCATCGCTGGGCTGGTGGGTTGTCGCGCTATTTTTAGTGCTGTTTTATCCTGCTTCTGCCGCGCTGTGGCGCCATTCGCGTTCGTTGCGCCTGCTGTTTGGCCTGCTCACCTTGATTCCCTTCTTCTGGGGCATGATGGCGCTGCGTCAGTATCATTATGATACCGACCACTTCGCCGGTGCCTGGTGGCTACTGTTCGTGATGTTCCTTGTCTGGGGAGCCGATTCCGGTGCCTACATGTTTGGTCGTCTGTTTGGCAAACATAAGCTGGCCCCAAAAGTCTCTCCAGGTAAAACCTGGGAAGGATTCTTCGGCGGCCTATTGTCATCTGCCATCATAGCCTGGCTGTTTGCACTGTTGGCACCGCTCTCAGTTGCGCCGGGCACGCTGATCATCTGTGCGGTAATCGCCACCCTGGCATCAGTCCTGGGCGATTTGACAGAAAGTATGTTTAAGCGTGAAGCGGGCATTAAAGACAGCGGTAACTTGATTCCGGGGCACGGTGGTATTCTCGATCGTATTGATAGCCTGACGGCTGCGGTGCCGGTGTTTGCCTGCCTGCTGCTGTTGGTGTTCCGCACCCTCTGAGGATAGCCGACGATGTTGAGTATACTCTGGAGTTTTGCCGCCTTTATCGTGGCGCTTGGCGTGCTGATTACCGTGCACGAGTTTGGCCATTTTTGGGTGGCGCGCCGCTGCGGTGTCAAAGTCGAGCGTTTCTCGATTGGCTTTGGCAAAGCGTTGTGGCGCCGTACCGATCGTCAGGGCACTGAGTATGTCATCGCGCTGATTCCCCTCGGCGGCTACGTCAAAATGCTCGACGAACGCGTTGAGAGCGTTCCCGCCGAACTGCGTCATCAAGCCTTTAATAATAAAACCGTGCTGCAGCGTGCTTCCATCATCGCGGCCGGCCCCATCGCTAACTTCATTTTTGCCATCTTCGCTTACTGGGTAGTATTCATCCACGGCGTACCTGGTGTACGCCCGGTAGTTGGTGAAATTCTGAACGGTTCCGTCGCTGCTGAAGCGCAAATTAACTCTGGCATGGAACTTAAAGCGGTAGATGGTATCGAAACGCCTGATTGGGATGCTGTGCGTATGGCGCTGATCGGTAAAATCGGCGACAGCGATGCAACGCTTACCGTCTCGCAATTTGGCGAAGAAGCCACGCAGCAAAAGCAATTAAATTTGCGCGATTGGCAATTCGAACCTGATAAACAGGATCCGGTGGTCGCTTTAGGTATTCGTCCACGTGGGCCGCAGATTGAAACGACCTTAGCCGAAGTTCAGGCAAACTCTCCGGCAAGCAATGCTGGTTTGCAAGCGGGCGATAGGATCGTTAAAGTCGATGGTCAGCCATTGTCACAGTGGCAGGCTTTTGCGGCACAGGTACGGGATAACCCGGGTAAAAACATGGCGCTAGATATTGAGCGCAACGGCGAACCTGTGGCGTTGACACTAACGCCGGAAGCAAAACCGGGCAACGAAGCGGAAGGCTTTGCGGGTGTCATACCGCGTGTAATTCCGCTGCCTGATGAGTACAAAACGGTAAGGCAGTATGGACCTTTTGCGGCGATCGGCGAAGCCAGTGTAAAAACCTGGCAGTTGATGAAGCTAACAGTCTCCATGCTGGGCAAGTTGATAATCGGGGATGTGAAGCTGAATAACCTGAGCGGGCCGATTTCTATCGCGCAAGGTGCCGGGTTATCAGCAGAGTACGGGGTAATTTATTACCTGATGTTCCTGGCGCTCATCAGCGTCAACCTGGGCATCATTAACCTGTTCCCTCTGCCGGTTTTAGATGGTGGTCATCTGCTCTTTCTGGCGATCGAAAAGATCAAAGGTGGACCGGTGTCCGAGCGAGTTCAGGACTTTAGTTATCGCATTGGCTCAATTTTGCTAGTGCTGTTAATGGGGCTTGCACTTTTCAATGATTTCTCACGTCTGTAATAGCTGGAACGCATACAGGCGCGGGATGTGTTAGGAAAACGCATAACAACGATGGCGATGAAAAAGTTGCTCATAGCGTCGCTGCTGTTTAGCAGCGCCACCGTTTACGGTGCAGACGATTTCGTAGTGAAGGACATTCATTTCGAAGGTCTCCAGCGAGTCGCCGTCGGCGCGGCTCTGCTCAGCATGCCGGTACGTGTCGGTGATACGGTGAATGACGATGACGTCAGAAACACCATTCGCTCACTGTTCGCCACCGGTAACTTTGAAGATGTGCAGGTTCTGCGTGACGGTACAACCCTGATTGTTCAGGTTAAAGAGCGTCCAACCATTGCCAACATCACTTTCTCCGGCAACAAAGCGGTGAAAGAAGATCAGCTGAAACAGAACCTCGAAGCTTCTGGCGTGCGCGTTGGCGAAGCGCTGGATCGCACCACGCTCTCAGCCATTGAGAAGGGCCTGGAAGACTTCTACTACAGCGTCGGTAAATACACCGCCAGCGTCAAAGCGATTGCTACGCCACTGCCGCGCAATCGTGTCGATCTGAAATTCGTCTTCCAGGAAGGCGTTTCGGCGCAGATCCAGCAGATCAATATCGTTGGCAATAAAGCTTTCAGCTCTGACGAACTGATCTCCCGCTTCTCACTGCGAGATGAAGTGCCGTGGTGGAACGTCGTTGGCGATCGCAAATACCAGAAGCAGAAGTTAGCGGGCGATCTCGAAACCCTGCGCAGCTTCTATCTGGATCGCGGTTATGCGCGTTTCAACATTGATTCTACGCAGGTGAGCCTGACGCCAGATAAAAAAGGCATCTACATCACCGTGAACATTAACGAAGGCGATCAGTACAAGATTGCCGGCGTGATTGTGAACGGCAGCATGGCGGGCCATTCTGCTGAAATCGAAAAGATGACCAGAATTCCAGCGGGTGAGCTGTATAACGGCACCAAAGTCACCCAAATGGAAGATGACATCAAGAAATTGCTGGGCCGCTATGGTTACGCCTATCCACGCGTAATGACGCAGCCTGAAATTAACGATGCTGACAAAACTGTCAAACTGCACATCAACGTGGATGCGGGCAACCGTTACTACGTGCGTAAAGTGCGTTTTGAAGGTAACGACACCTCAAAAGATTCAGTACTGCGCCGTGAAATGCGTCAGATGGAAGGTGCCTGGTTGGGCAGCGACCTGGTCGATCAGGGTAAAGAGCGTCTGAATCGTACCGGTTACTTCGAAACCGTTGACGTTGATACGCAACGTGTTCCGGGTGCACCGGATCAGGTTGATGTGGTCTACAAGGTGAAAGAACGTAACACCGGTACCTTCAACTTTGGTGTCGGTTACGGTACTGAAAGTGGCGTGAGCTTCCAGGTTGGCGTGACCCAGGAAAACTGGCTCGGCACCGGTAACACCGTCGGCATCAGCGGGACCAAAAATGATTATCAGACCTATGCTGAATTCTCACTGACCGATCCGTACTTCACGGTTGATGGTGTGAGCCTCGGCGGTCGCTTGTTCTATAACGACTTTAAAGCCGACGACGCGGATCTGTCTGACTATACCAACAAAAGTTATGGTCTCGACGGTACGCTGGGCTTCCCGGTCAATGAAAACAACACGCTGCGTGTTGGCTTAGGTTACGTGCATAACGACCTGTCCAACATGCGTCCACAGGTTGCGATGTGGCGTTATCTGGATTCGGTCGGTCGTCATCAGGGCTTAAATGATGACGGTGATTTCTCTGCAGATGATTTCACCTTCAACTACGGTTGGACTTATAACACCTTAGACCGCGGCTTCTTCCCAACGCGCGGTAACCGTACCAACCTGAACGGTAAAGTGACTATTCCTGGCTCTGATAACGCATTCTACAAAGCGACGTTGGATAGCCAGCAATATGTGCCGCTGAACCGCGATGGTACGTGGGTGGTATTAGGCCGTGGCCGTGTAGGATATGGTGACGGACTTAATGGTAAAGAGATGCCGTTCTATGAGAACTTCTACGGCGGTGGTTCGAGCACGGTTCGTGGCTTCCAGTCCAACACCATTGGTCCTAAAGCTGCGTATCTGAACGATGGCTCGTCAACCTGTAACATCTCTGATCCGAACGGTGTCTGTAAGTCGGATGATGCGGTCGGCGGTAACGCTATGGCGATTGCCAGCCTTGAGCTGATTACGCCAACGCCGTTCCTGAGCGAGAAGTATGCAAACTCTGTGCGTACCTCGGTGTTTATGGATGCCGGTACCGTTTGGGATACCAAATGGCAGAACACCGCAGAAACACGTGCGGCGGGTGTGCCAGACTACAGCGATCCTAATAACATTCGCGTCTCTGCCGGTGTGGCACTGCAGTGGATGTCACCGTTAGGACCGCTGGTGTTCTCATACGCCCAGCCGATGAAGAAAGTCGAGGGAGACAAGTCAGAGCAATTCCAGTTTAACATCGGTAAAACCTGGTAATGCTCTGAGCAGGGAAGTGAAAATACCGTCTTGTATGCGTGTCGCTTAATGATGCGACACGCTGCAAACACACACGTTGAGGTAAGGAGTTTATAGTGAAAAAGTTGTTCTGTGCTGCTGCTCTGGGTGTTGCATTAGCTGCTTCTGCGGGTGCCCAAGCGGCTGATAAAGTTGCCGTCGTAAACCTGAGCCAGGTTTTCCAGCAGTCTCCGCAGCGTGCCGCGGTTGCTAAACAACTGGAAGGCGAATTCCAGAGCCGCGCCTCTGACCTCCAGTCTCAGCAGCAGAAGATCCAGCAAGAAATTCAGGATCTGCAGCGTAATGCTTCGACCATGAAAGCGAGCGACCGCACGAAGAAAGAGAAGCAAATCTCTTCTGAGCGCGCTGCCTTTGAACAAAAAGCACAGGCTTTTGACAAAGACAACCAAACTCGTCAGATGCAGGAGCGTAACAAGCTGCTGGCTAAAATCCAGACCGCTGTGCAGTCTGTAGCGAAAAGCGAAGGTTACGATCTGGTCCTGGATTCTCAGGCCGTGCTGTACTCTTCTTCTGATGCTAAAGACATCACTGCTGACGTTGTAAAACAGGTTAAATAATTGATGTCATCAATTCGACTGGCTGATTTAGCCCAGCAGTTGGATGCAGAATTGCACGGAGATGGCGATATCGTCATCTCCGGCATTGCTTCTATGCAATCCGCCACAACTGGCCAAATCACTTTTCTTGCAAACAGCCGCTACCGCGAGCAACTCGCTGCTATCCAGGCTTCAGCCGTGGTGCTGACGGAAGCGGATCTGGAGTGGTGTAAAACGGCCGCCCTGGTGGTGAAAAATCCTTACCTGACTTATGCCCGTATGGCACAACTGCTGGACACCACGCCGCAGCCCGCGCAGAATATCGCGCCCAGTGCGGTGATCGATGCAACGGCTAAGCTGGGTAAGAATGTTTCGGTAGGTGCAAATGCGGTGATCGAATCCGGCGTAGAGCTGGGTGACGACGTCGTTATTGGCGCCGGATGTTTTGTTGGTAAGCAGACGCGCATCGGTCGCGGCTCACGTTTGTGGGCTAACGTCACCATTTATCACGAAATCCAAATGGGCCAGGATTGTCTGGTTCAGTCGGGCACGGTAATTGGTGCTGATGGTTTCGGGTATGCTAACGATCGTGGCAATTGGGTGAAAATCCCGCAGCTGGGTACCGTCGTGATTGGTGATCGGGTAGAAATTGGTGCCTGTACCACCATTGATCGCGGCGCGCTGGATAACACTCTGATCGGCAATGGTGTTATCATAGATAACCAGTGTCAGATTGCGCACAACGTTGTGATTGGTGATAACACCGCAGTTGCGGGTGGTGTGATCATGGCGGGTAGTCTGAAGATTGGACGTTACTGTATGATTGGCGGCGCCAGCGTCATTAACGGCCATATGGAAATTTGTGACAAAGTGACCGTAACCGGCATGGGCATGGTAATGCGCCCGATCACAGAGCCAGGCGTGTATTCGTCGGGTATTCCACTGCAACCCAACAAAACATGGCGTAAAACAGCAGCGCTGGTGATGAACATCGATGAAATAAGCAAACGCTTAAAAGCCATCGAACGTAAGGTCGGCAAAGACGACTAAACGCATCCCACGCTACTCGCTTTCATAACAAGAAGTGTACTTTCTTCCAGATTGGGGTAACCCGAGAATGGCAGCAGGTAACGTAAGAAAGCGAAACGCCCCGAACTAATTTGCGGCCTGCGGAAGATCATTTTGATCGGTGCAGGCCGTGTTATTGTTGCCATCAGAATTTTTAGGACAGGAAGAGTATTTTGACTACTGAAACGCATACTCTGAAAATTGAAGAGATTTTAGAACTGCTGCCACACCGCTATCCTTTCTTGCTGGTTGATCGCGTGCTGGATTTTGAAGAGCATAAATACCTGCGCGCGGTGAAGAACGTTTCTGTTAACGAACCGTTTTTCCAGGGACACTTCCCTGGTAAGCCGATTTTCCCAGGCGTTCTGATCCTGGAAGCGATGGCGCAAGCGACCGGTATTCTGGCGTTCAAAAGCGTTGGAAAACTGGAACCAGGCGAACTCTATTACTTCGCTGGTATCGATGAAGCCCGTTTCAAGCGTCCGGTTGTGCCGGGCGATCAGATGATCATGGAAGTGACATTCGAGAAAACCCGTCGTGGTCTGACGCGCTTTAAAGGTGTGGCGACCGTTGACGGCAAAATTGTCTGTGAAGCGACCATGATGTGTGCCCGTAGCCGGGAGGCATAATAAGTGATTGATTCAACCGCCAATATCCATCCCAGTTCTGTCATTGAAGACGGTGCCATTATCGGCGCTAATGTTCACATCGGCCCGTTCTGCTTTATCGGCGCCAATGTAGAAATTGGTGAAGGTACGGTACTCAAATCGCACGTGGTGGTGAACGGCCACACGCGCATCGGCAAAGACAATCAGATCTACCAGTTTGCTTCCATTGGTGAAGTGAACCAGGACCTGAAATATGCTGGTGAACCGACGCGCGTTGAAATTGGCGATCGCAACCGCATCCGCGAGAGCGTCACCATTCATCGTGGCACCACGCAGGGTGGCAACGTGACCAAAGTTGGCAGTGATAACCTGCTGATGGTGAATGCTCACATCGCGCATGACTGCGTGATCGGTAATCGCTGCATCTTTGCTAACAATGCCACGCTGGGCGGTCACGTTACCGTTGATGATTTCGCGATTATCGGCGGTATGACTGCGGTACATCAGTGGTGCATCATTGGTGCACATGTGATGGTTGGCGGTTGTTCAGGCGTCGCACAGGATGTGCCGCCTTATGTCATTGCGCAGGGCAACCACGCCACGCCGTACGGTATTAATATCGAAGGTTTGAAGCGTCGCGGCTTTAGTAAAGAAGCACTGCACGCCATTCGCAACGCGTACAAATTGCTGTACCGCAGCGGCAAAACGTTGGATGAAGTGAAACCAGAGATTGAACTGCTGGCGAAACAACACAGCGAAGTGCAGCCTTTCTATGATTTCTTTGCCCGTTCAACGCGTGGATTGATTCGTTAATCCATGTCAGCGCGTCCCCTAACGATTGCCCTGGTCGCCGGAGAAACCTCCGGCGATATTCTTGGTGCAGGGCTCATCCGTGCGTTAAAAGCGCGTCATCCTGATGCGCGCTTTGTTGGCGTGGCCGGCCCGCTGATGCAGGCCGAAGGCTGCGAAGCCTGGTATGAGATGGAAGAGTTGGCGGTGATGGGCATCGTCGAAGTGCTGGGACGCCTGCGGCGTCTGCTGAAAATTCGTCGTGACCTGACGCAGCGCTTCACGGAACTCAAGCCGGATGTATTCGTTGGCATTGATGCGCCTGATTTCAACATCACGTTGGAAGGTAGCCTTAAGCGCTCAGGTATTCGCACGATTCATTACGTCAGTCCTTCCGTTTGGGCGTGGCGTCAAAAGCGCGTTTTCAAAATCGGCCGCAACACCAATTTGGTGCTGGCATTCTTGCCGTTCGAAAAAGCCTTCTACGATCGTTTTAACGTGCCGTGCCGTTTTATCGGTCATACCATGGCTGATGCGATGCCGCTACAGCCCGATAAGCTGGCGGCGCGCCGCGAGTTAGGCATTGCCGCAGAGGCGATTTGCCTTGGCTTATTGCCAGGCAGTCGCGGTGCGGAAGTCGAAATGCTCAGCGCCGATTTCCTGCGCGCCGCGCAGTTGCTGCGTCAGCGCTATCCAACGCTGGAAATTGTGGTACCGCTGGTTAACGCCAAACGCCGCGAGCAGTTTGAGCAGATCAAAGCTGAAGTGGCGCCAGAACTGCCCATGCATTTGCTGGATGGCAAAGGCCGTCAGGCGATGCTGGCCAGCGATGCCGCTATTCTTGCGTCCGGCACCGCCGCGCTGGAGTGCATGCTGGCGAAATGTCCGATGGTGGTCGGTTATCGCATGAAGCCGTTTACCTTTTGGTTGGCAAAGCGTCTGGTGAAAACACCGTACGTTTCCCTGCCAAATCTGTTGGCCGGTCGTGAATTGGTCAAAGAGTTACTGCAGGATGAATGTCAGCCCGAAGCGTTAGCCGCGGCACTGGAGCCGTTGCTGCACGCCGGCCCTGAGCGTGAAGCGCTGCTTAATACCTTCACCGAACTGCATCAACAGATCCGCTGGAATGCTGATGAGCAAGCGGCGGATGCGGTACTGGAGATCATCAATGGCTGAGTTTATTTATCCCAACGCGCAGCTGATTGCTGGCGTTGATGAAGTCGGGCGCGGTCCGCTGGTTGGCGCCGTGGTGACTGCGGCGGTGATCCTCGATCCTGCTAACCCGATTGCGGGACTGGCAGACTCGAAAAAGTTATCAGAGAAACGCCGTCTGGCGATGTATGACGAGATTAAAGAGAAAGCGCTGGCCTGGAGTCTTGGCCGTGCTGAGCCGGAAGAGATCGATCAGCTCAATATTCTGCACGCCACCATGCTAGCGATGCAGCGCGCGGTAGCGGGTTTGCACATTGCTCCAGACTTTGTACTGATTGATGGTAACCGTTGCCCCGCGCTGCCGATGCCCGCGCAGGCGGTAGTGAAGGGGGATAGCCTGGTGAAAGAGATCAGTGCCGCCTCGATCATCGCCAAAGTCACGCGCGATCGTGAAATGGCCGAGCTGGATCTTTTGTTCCCGCAATATGGCTTTGCGCAGCACAAAGGCTATCCAACTGCGCTGCACATGGAAAAGCTGACGCAGCACGGCGCCACACCTCATCATCGTCGCAGCTTTGCGCCGGTGCGTAACGCTCTGATTGATGCCGACGTGCTGGCAGCCCGCCAGCCAACTACGCTTTAATAGCCTGACGCTGTTTTAACCGGAAACTGATATGGCTGAACCTCGTTTTATACATCTGCGCGTCCACAGTGACTACTCCATGGTTGATGGTCTGGCGAAAACCGGACCTTTGATCAAGAAGGCGGCTGCGCTTGGCATGCCGGCGATCGCCATTACCGACTACATCAACCTGTGCGGGCTGGTGCGTTTTTACGGTAGTGCGCACGGCGCGGGGGTTAAACCGATTGTCGGTGCGGACTTCCAGGTTGCCAGTGAACTGATGGGCGATGAGCTGACGCAGCTGACTCTGCTGGCGGCCAATAACACCGGTTATCAAAACCTGACTTTGCTGATTTCGCGTGCGTATCAGCGCGGTTACGGCATTGCGGGCCCGATCATCGATCGTGACTGGCTGCTGGAATTGGGTGAAGGCCTGATTCTGCTCTCGGGCGGACGTCGCGGTGATGTGGGACGTAGCCTGCTGCGCGGGAATAGCGCCATGGTGGCGCAGTGTTTGAGCTTTTATCAGGAACACTTCCCGAATCGCTATTACCTTGAATTAATGCGCACCGGTCGCGCAGATGAAGAAGCTTATCTGCATGCCGCGGTCGAGCTGGCAATTGCCGAAGGGATTCCCGTCGTTGCCACTAACGAAGTGTGCTTCCTGAATGAAGAAGATTTTGATGCGCATGAAATTCGCGTCGCGATTCATGACGGCTATACGCTGGACGATCCAAAGCGTCCACGTAATTACAGTCCTCAGCAATATATGCGCAGTGAAGAGGAGATGTGCGAGCTGTTCTCGGACATCCCGGAAGCGCTGGAAAATAGCGTAGAGATTGCTAAGCGCTGTAACGTAACGGTACGCCTCGGCGAATACTTCCTGCCGCAGTTCCCAACCGGTGACATGAGTACCGAAGACTTCCTCGTGGCGAAGTCGCGTGAAGGTCTGGAAGAGCGTATGCAATTCCTCTTCCCGGATCCTGCGGTGCGCGCAGAAAAACGCGTGGCATACGATGAACGTCTGGAGATCGAACTTACCGTTATCAACCAGATGGGTTTCCCTGGCTACTTCCTGATCGTGATGGAGTTTATCCAGTGGTCTAAAGACAACGGGATCCCAGTGGGACCCGGCCGTGGCTCGGGCGCCGGTTCTTTGGTGGCGTATGCGCTGAAAATTACCGATATCGATCCGCTGGCGTTTGACCTGCTATTCGAACGTTTCCTGAACCCGGAACGTGTCTCGATGCCCGATTTTGACGTCGACTTTTGCATGGAGAAGCGCGATCAGGTGATCGATCACGTGGCCGATATGTATGGTCGTGATGCGGTATCGCAGATCATTACTTTCGGTACCATGGCGGCGAAAGCGGTAATTCGCGACGTAGGGCGTGTACTTGGCCATCCGTACGGTTTTGTTGATCGTATCTCCAAACTGATTCCGCCAGATCCGGGCATGACGCTGGAAAAAGCTTTCCTGGCTGAACCGCAGCTGCCGGAGATCTACGAGGCAGATGAAGAGGTGAAAGCGCTGATCGACATGGCGCGTAAACTGGAAGGTGTGACGCGTAACGCCGGTAAACACGCCGGTGGTGTGGTGATCTCGCCGACCAAAATCACCGATTTTGCGCCGCTGTACTGCGATGAAAACGGGCAATTCCCGGTTACCCAGTTTGATAAGAATGACGTGGAATATGCCGGGCTGGTGAAGTTTGACTTCCTCGGCCTGCGTACGCTCACCATCATCGACTGGGCGTTGAAGATGATTAACCCGCGCCGTGAAAAGCAGGGGTTGCCACCGATTGATATCGCCGCCATCCCGCTGGATGACAAGAAAAGCTTCGACATGCTGCAGCGCTCGGAAACTACCGCGGTGTTCCAGCTTGAATCGCGTGGCATGAAGGATCTGATCAAACGCCTGAAGCCGGACTGCTTCGAAGATATGATCGCACTGGTGGCGCTGTTCCGTCCGGGACCGCTGCAATCGGGCATGGTAGATAACTTTATCGACCGTAAGCACGGCCGCGAAGAGATTTCTTATCCGGATATTCAGTGGCAGCACGAAACCCTGAAGCCGGTGCTGGAGCCGACCTACGGCATCATTCTGTATCAGGAACAGGTGATGCAGATCGCCCAGGTGCTGTCCGGCTACACCTTGGGTGGCGCGGACATGTTGCGCCGTGCGATGGGTAAAAAGAAACCCGAAGAGATGGCGAAGCAGCGTTCGGTGTTCCAGGACGGCGCGGAGAAGATGGGCGTCGACGGCGAACTGTCGATGAAAATCTTCGATCTGGTGGAGAAGTTCGCCGGTTATGGCTTTAACAAGTCGCACTCCGCAGCTTACGCACTGGTTTCTTATCAAACGCTGTGGCTGAAAGCGCACTATCCGGCAGAGTTCATGGCGGCGGTAATGACCGCCGATATGGATAACACCGAGAAAGTGGTTGGCCTGGTTGATGAGTGCTGGCGTATGGGCCTTAAAGTGCTACCACCGGACATCAACTCAGGTTTGTATCCGTTCCACGTCAATGACGAAGGCGAGATCGTTTACGGCATTGGCGCGATCAAAGGCGTGGGCGAAGGTCCGATCGAAGCGATCATTGATGCGCGTAACGAAGGCGGTTACTTCAAAGAGCTGTTTGATCTCTGCGCGCGTACTGACACCAAAAAGATCAACCGCCGCGTGATGGAAAAATTGATCATGTCGGGCGCGTTCGATCGTCTCGGCCCGCATCGTGCGGCCTTAATGAGTGCGCTCGGCGATGCATTAAAAGCGGCCGATCAGCACGCCAAAGCCGAAGCCATCGGTCAGGCCGATATGTTCGGCGTGCTGGCGGAAGAGCCGGAGCAGGTTGAGAAATCCTACGCCAGCATCACGCCGTGGCCGGAACAAATTCAACTGGATGGCGAACGTGAGACGCTGGGTCTGTATCTCACCGGCCATCCCATTAATCAGTATCTGAAAGAAATTGAACGTTATGTCGGCGGCATGCGGCTGAAAGACATGCATCCGACAGATCGTGGTAAAGTAACCGTCGCCGCGGGGCTGGTGATTGCCGCCCGCGTAATGGTCACTAAACGCGGTAACCGAATTGGTATTTGTACGATTGACGATCGTTCAGGTCGTCTTGAAGTGATGTTATTTACCGATGCGTTAGATAAATACCAGCAGTTGCTGGAGAAGGACCGTATCCTGATCGTCAGTGGACAGGTCAGCTTTGATGACTTTAGCGGTGGCCTTAAAATGACCGCTCGAGAAGTGATGGACATCGACGAAGCGCGGGAAAAATACGCGCGCGGACTTGCTATCTCGCTGACGGACAGGCAAATTGATGACCAGCTTTTAAACCGTCTCCGCCAGTCTCTGGAGCCTCATCGCTCCGGGACCATTCCGGTGCATCTCTACTATCAGAGAGCCGATGCGCGGGCGAAGCTACGCTTTGGTGCAGCGTGGCGAATTTCGCCCAGCGATCGTTTACTCAACGATTTGCGGTCGTTAGTAGGATCGGAGCAGGTGGAACTGGAGTTTGACTAAAACAGGAACATTATGAGTCTTAATTACCTGGATTTTGAACAGCCAATCGCAGAGCTTGAAGCGAAAATCGACTCGTTAAAATCGATTGGCCGTTCGGATGAGAAACACGATATTAATTTGGATGAAGAAGTGCAGCGTCTGCGTGAAAAAAGCGTCGAGCTGACCCGTAAAATCTTCTCCGATTTAGGCGCATGGCAAGTGGCGCAACTCGCGCGTCATCCACTGCGTCCTTATACACTGGACTATATTCGCAACGCGTTTGATGAGTTCGACGAACTGGCTGGCGATCGTGCTTATGCCGATGATAAAGCGATTGTTGGCGGTATTGCCCGTCTCGACGGTCGTCCAGTGATGATCATTGGTCATCAGAAAGGTCGCGAAACCAAAGAGAAAATCCGTCGTAACTTTGGTATGCCGGCACCGGAAGGCTATCGCAAAGCGCTGCGCCTGATGGAAATGGCTGAACGCTTTAAGATGCCGCTGATCACTTTCATTGACACGCCGGGTGCATATCCGGGCGTCGGTGCAGAAGAGCGCGGTCAATCTGAAGCGATCGCGCGCAACCTGCGTGAAATGTCTGGCCTGAAAATTCCGGTGATCTGTACCGTAATCGGCGAAGGCGGATCCGGTGGTGCGCTGGCAATTGGCGTGGGCGACAAAGTGAACATGCTGCAGTACAGCACCTATTCGGTGATTTCACCGGAAGGTTGCGCATCGATCCTGTGGAAAAGCGCCGACAAAGCACCGCTGGCTGCGGAAGCGATGGGTATCACGGCTGAGCGTCTGAAAGAGCTGAAGCTTATCGATTCCATCATTCCTGAACCGCTGGGTGGCGCGCATCGTCATCCACTGGATATCGCTGCCAGCCTGAAGCAGCAACTGTTAGCGGATCTGGCCGATCTCGATGTGTTAAGCACCGAAGAGTTGCTCAACCGTCGCTATCAGCGCCTGATGAACTACGGCTACGCTTGAGACATTAGGCTATAGCAAGAAGCGGACCTCGGTCCGCTTTTTTTATGCCTGCAGGGTAGCCATACATGGCTACCTGGTTTGACGATATAGCTGTGACTTCAGTGCAAGGTCCAAAAAAACCCGCCCGATCGCAAAGAATACCTGCATCCATGCAGATCGGCCTCGCCATCCTGGCTCGGACGCTTTGCTCTTCGGGCGGGTCTTTTCTGTCCCCTCTGGCTTTATCATGGCTTTAACGTTGGATCTGCATACATTGTAGCGGCGCGATTTATCGCGCAATAAATTGCGCCGCTACAAGGTGTGCGCCAGGTAGTTGGGTTTTTCATCTCTTGACTGACAAGCATTACGCGATTTATCGCGCTGTTTTTTAACAACTCAACAGCAGAGCATTCCAGGTCCATCCTTGTCCGCTTTTCGCTATCCTTATTCAGTGCCACAACACCACAGGAGGTGAGCATTGAATATTATTGCGATCATGGGACCGCACGGCGCTTTCTACAAAGATGAGCCTATTCGCGAACTGGATGCTGCCCTTAAGCAACAAGGCTTCCAAACCGTTTACCCCAATAATGCCAGCGACCTGCTGAAGTTGATTGAACACAATCCGCGCATCTGCGGCGTGATTTTTGACTGGGACGATTACAGTCTGGCGCTGTGTAGCGACATCAATCAGCTCAATGAATATCTGCCGTTGTATGCCTTCATCAACACTCATTCGCAAATGGATGTCAGCATCAATGAGATGCGCATGGCGCTGCACTTCTTTGAATATGCCTTAAGCGCTGCCGATGACATCGCGCTGCATATTCGTCAGTACACCGATGAGTACATCGACAACATCACGCCGCCGCTGACCAAAGCATTATTCACCTATGTGAAAGAGGGAAAATACACGTTCTGTACGCCAGGCCACATGGGCGGTAGCGCCTTTCAGAAAAGCCCGGTGGGCAGCTTGTTCTATGACTTCTTCGGTTCAAATACCTTAAAAGCCGATGTTTCGATCTCGGTAACGGAATTGGGATCGTTGCTCGATCACACCGGCCCGCATCTGGAAGCGGAAGAGTACGTGGCGCGCACCTTTGGTGCCGAACAAAGCTACATGGTGACCAACGGCACCTCAACCTCGAACAAAATCGTCGGCATGTATGCGGCTCCAGCGGGCAGCACGGTGCTGATTGACCGCAACTGCCATAAATCGCTGACCCATTTACTGATGATGAGCGACATCATCCCAATCTGGCTCAAACCGACGCGCAATGCGCTGGGGATTCTCGGCGGCATTCCGCAGCGCGAGTTTACGCGCGATAGCATCCAGCAGAAGGTCAACGCCACGCCGCGCGCCAGTTGGCCAGTGCATGCGGTCATCACCAATTCAACCTACGATGGCCTGCTGTATAACACGCAGTTCATCAAACAGACGCTGGATGTGCCATCGATCCACTTTGATTCCGCGTGGGTGCCCTATACCAATTTCCATCCAATCTATGCCGGTAAAAGCGGCATGAGTGGCGATCGTATTCCTGGCAAAGTGATTTATGAAACGCAATCGACGCATAAACTGCTGGCCGCGTTCTCACAGGCTTCGCTGATTCACATCAAAGGCGATTACGACGAGCACACCTTCAACGAAGCCTACATGATGCACACCACCACCTCGCCGAGCTACGCGATTGTCTCGTCGATTGAAACTGCGGCGGCAATGTTGCGTGGCAATCCGGGCAAACGACTCATTAACCGCTCGGTCGAACGGGCGCTGCATTTTCGCCGTGAGATTCAGCGCTTGCGTGAAGAGTGCGACGGCTGGTTCTTTGATATCTGGCAGCCGGAGCAGGTTGATCAAGCTGAATGCTGGCCGATCCAGCCGGGCGAAGAGGATTGGCACGGTTTCACCAATGCCGATCGCGATCACATGTACCTCGATCCGATCAAAGTCACCATCCTGACGCCAGGCATGAGCGAATTGGGCAAGATGGCAGAAGAGGGCATTCCTGCCGCATTGGTGGCCAAGTTCCTCGATCAGCGCGGCATCGTGGTTGAGAAAACCGGGCCGTACAATCTGCTGTTCCTGTTCAGCATTGGCATCGATAAAACCAAAGCCATGAGCGTGTTGCGTGGGCTGACGGAATTTAAGCGTGCTTACGATCTCAATTTGCGGGTAAAAAATATGCTGCCGGATCTGTATGCCGAAGATCCTGATTTTTACCGCAACATGCGCATTCAGACGCTGGCGCAGGGCATTCATCAACTGATCCTGCAACACGATCTGCCGCGCTTGATGTTGAAAGCATTCGACGTGCTACCCGAGATGAAGATGACGCCGCATCAGGCATTCCAGCGCCAGGTAAAAGGGCAGGTGGAAACGGTTGATATCCGCGAGCTGGTGGGGCGTATTTCGGCCAACATGATTCTGCCGTATCCACCAGGCGTGCCAGTGGTAATGCCGGGTGAGATGATCACGGAAGAGAGCCGTTCAGTGCTCGATTTTCTGCTGATGCTCTGCACTATTGGTCGACACTATCCTGGCTTCGAAACCGACATTCATGGTGCGACGCTCACCGACGATGGCCGCTATCTGGTGCGCGTGCTACGTGAAGAAGTCGGATAATCACCTCTTTCCAACGCCGTATTTGCCACGTAGGGTAAGCGGCTTATGTGAAAACCGGAGCCGCTATGCTGCAGATAAAACAGATCCACCACATTGCCATTATTGCCACCGATTATCAGCGCAGTAAGGCGTTTTACTGTGATGTGCTGGGCTTTGAATTGTTGGGTGAATATTACCGTGCCGAGCGTGACTCGTGGAAAGGTGACCTTGGTCTGAACGGGGTTTACACCATCGAGCTGTTCTCTTTCCCTTCGCCACCGCCACGCGTCAGTGGGCCGGAAGCCTGCGGTCTTCGTCATCTGGCGTTTTGCGTAGAGGATGTTGAACAGTCGATTTCGGCGCTGGCAGAGAAGGGCGTCACATGTGAGCCGATTCGTATTGATGCGTTAACCGGCAAAGCCTGCACCTTCTTCCCCGATCCGGACGGTTTGCCGCTGGAGCTGTATCAGGCGTAAACTAGCGTCCGCTGCGAGCCGCAATTCGGTGGCTTGCTCGGACGGAACGCGTTTATGTCTTTATCTCATCTTGCTTCGCTGCTGACACCCGACGCTGGCTATGTGCTGGCGTTCAGCGGCGGACTCGATTCCACCGTGCTGCTGCATCAATTAGTCTGCTGGCAACGTCAGCAGCCAAAGCTGCGCGTGCGTGCGTTACACGTCCATCATGGTTTGAGCCCCAATGCTGATAGCTGGGCGATGCATTGTCAGGAGATTTGCCAGCAGTGGCAGATTCCCTGTGAGGTGATGCAGGTACAGGTTGATGGCCGCGATAGCGGCATAGAGGCAGCTGCACGCGAGGCGCGCTATCAGGCGCTATTTCAGCAGCTGCAACCCGGTGAGCACTTACTTACCGCCCAGCACCTCGACGATCAGGCTGAAACGCTGCTGCTAGCATTAAAACGCGGCAGCGGACCGGCGGGTTTGGCTGCGATGCCACAGCAGCGTTGCGTTGGCGATCACCTGCATTGGCGCCCGTTACTCGACGTAAGCCGTCAACAGCTGGAAGACTATGCTGCCGAGCATCAGCTGCGCTGGATTGAAGATGAAAGCAACGCCGATAGCCGCTATGACCGCAACTTCCTGCGCCAGCAGGTTTTACCGCTGCTGCAGGCGCGCTGGCCGCACTTCAGCGCCGCCAGCGCGCGCAGTGCCGCACTCTGCGGTGAGCAGGAGCAATTGCTCGACGAGCTGCTGGCGGAGCAGCTGGCACAGCTTAGCGATGCGCAGGGCGCACTGCATTTTCCACCGTTGCTCAACATGAGCGAAGCGAGGCGGCATGCGTTGTTGCGCCGCTGGATTGCTCAACAGGGCGGTGCGATGCCTTCGCGCGAGGCGCTGAAACGCATTACCGATGAAGTCATCAACAGCCGTGAAGATGCCAAACCGTGTTTGTGCTTCGGCGCATTTGAGCTGCGTCGCTATCGGCAACAACTCTACTGGTTAACACCACAACCATCCCTAAGTCAGCACTCGCTAACCTGGCAGGACCGCACTCAGCCGCTCGTTTTACCGGCAGGTTTAGGCTCGCTTCAGGCGAATAAGCAGGTTGCTGAACTGCGTCAGCCTGCACTGGATGAAGCGATCACTATCCGCTTCCAGGCGCAAGGCTATTATCACCTGCTGGGGCGCGCCGGTGGCCGCGAGATGAAAAAGCTGTGGCAAGAGTTGGGCATTGCGCCCTGGCTGCGCGAACGTATCCCGTTGATTTACTTCAATCAGACGTTAATAAGCGCACCAGGGTTGTTTATTACCCGCGAAGGTGCGGCCAGCAATGAGCAAGGCTGGCAGGCGATCTGGTTGCCACAACAATAAAATGGAGAGCAATGATGAAACTTTGGATGGCAGCGACGTTATTCGCTGCGGCGCTACCGGCGTTTGCCGATGGCGATGTGAATGCTGGCGCGCAAAAAGCGGCAAGCTGCATGGCGTGTCACGGTGCGGAGGGCAAAAGCGCGGTGCCGCTCTACCCCAATCTGGCCGGTCAACATGCGCCTTATCTGCTGCATTCGCTGCAAGCCTACAAGAAAGGCGAGCGTAGCGGCGGCCAGGCGGAAGTGATGAAAGCCTTTGTAGCGGGATTGAGCGATCAGGATATGGCAGATTTATCGGCGTATTACAGTTCGTTAAAGCCTTAAGCGAGGTGGGCGGGATGGGATTCCCGCCCGAGAGAGGTTTTACTCTTCGCTAACGACGACGGTGCCCAGCTCCGGATGTGTGAAGCTGGCGATGTGGTCGAGCCGCACTTCGCGGGTCTCGCCTGAGAGATCGACGGCAAGGTACTCGACGTTTTTACGTGAGACCATGTCCACGGCTTTCGCCTTGAGCTGATCGCCGTTTTTTAACGCCAGCGACAGCGTCCAGTTTTTTTGGCAGGCGAGTTCGAGGTTGTCGTAATCATCGCAGTTGATGGGTTTGTAGGCTTCATTCGTCAACATAGTCGCTCACCAATAAGTTTGCAGCGGCATACGCTGCTTGTTCCCTGACAGAAGAGTTTAGCGCAGAATCAGCGGCAATATCGTTGAGAGCCTTCAACGCACAACCTATGGCGTCTGGCACATACCCAAGGTCGCCGCTACCAATTTCGGCATACTTCTGGCGAACTAACTCACAATACTTTTGCACATACACCTCCTCAGCAGAGTTGATACTCTGGATGATAGGCGACTATATCACAGGAATTTCATGGAAATCAGCCCGGTCGTCACGGGAATGATGCAAGGAAATGGGCAAAAGTGACAATTCGCGCTGGTCTCATGCACTCAGCGTGCGCACAAAAGGTTAAGTTGATGAACATGTTATTACGCGACACAACGTCGAGCCAAACGGTAGGTGACAGATGATTATGCTGTCTCGGTCCGTTTCAATTGCAGATAATGAAGTGGAGCTCAGTGCCATCCGTGCGCAAGGTGCGGGCGGACAGCATGTGAATAAAACCTCCACGGCTATTCACCTGCGGTTTGATATCAATGCATCGTCGCTGCCGCCGTTTTACAAAGAGCGACTGCTGGCGGCGAGCCACCATTTGATCACCGCGGAAGGTATGGTGATCATCAAAGCACAGGAACATCGTAGCCAGGATATGAATCGTGAAGCGGCCGTGCAGCGGTTGATTAATCTGATTCAGGAGTTAACCACGGTGGAAAAGGTCCGGCGCGCGACCAAACCCACGCACGGTTCTAAAGTGAGGCGGCTGGAAGGTAAAACCCGCCGCAGTAACGTGAAAGCGATGCGCGGAAAGGTGCAATAAAAAACGCCTCCAGCGGGAGGCGTTTTTGCGTTACTTGTTCAGGGCTTTTGCCAGGAAGTCGACGATGTCATGTTGCTTAATCATCTGCTTCTCGCTGGCGGTACGCGCCTTGTACTCAATTTCCTGGTTATCGAGATTACGATCGCCAATCACGATGGTGTGCGGCACGCCAATTAGCTCCATATCGGCAAACATCACGCCTGGACGCTCTTTACGGTCATCCAGAATTACGTCGATGCCTTTGGCACGCAGCGTGTTGTACAGCTCTTCTGCTAATTCCTGCACACGGAAAGATTTGTGCATGTTCATAGGCAAAATCGCCACTTCAAACGGGGCTAACGCTGCTGGCCAGATGATGCCGCGCTCGTCGTTGTTCTGCTCAATCGCCGCCGCCACCACACGCGTGATACCGATACCGTAGCAACCCATGGTCATCACCTGGTTACGGCCATCTTCGCCCTGTACCGCCGCTTTCATCGCTTCAGAGTACTTGGTACCGAGCTGGAAGATGTGACCCACTTCGATACCGCGCTTAATCAACAGCGTGCCTTTGCCGTCTGGGCTTGGATCGCCTTCTACCACGTTACGGATATCTTCCACTCGTGGCTCTGGCAGATCGCGTCCCCAGTTGATGCCGCTCAAATGCTTGCCATCAATGTTCGCGCCGGCGCAGAAGTCGCTGGTTTTCGCCACGGTACGATCGGCGATCACGGGCAGGGTTAAACCGACCGGGCCGAGAGAGCCTGGACCAGCACCCAGTAGCGCACGGATCTCTTCTTCACTTGCCATCTCCAGCGGTTCAGCCACGATATCCAGCTTTTCGGCTTTGATTTCGTTCAGCTGATGATCGCCGCGCAGCAGCAGGGCAACCAGCGTGTGGCCGCTCTCTTCGGTGGCTTTGACGAACAGCGTCTTGACGGTTTTCTCAATCGGCAGCTGATGTTGCTCAACCAGTTCGGCGATTGTTTTCGCGTTTGGCGTATCGAATTGCGTCATGGCTTCTGTTGCCTGCGGACGCTCACCGGCTGGGGCTAACGCTTCGGCTTTCTCAATGTTGGCCGCATAATCCGATTCGCTAGAGAAGATCACATCATCTTCACCGCTCAGCGCCAGCACCTGGAATTCATGTGATGCGCTGCCGCCGATAGAACCGGTGTCAGCCTGCACGGCGCGGAAATCCAGGCCCATACGGCTGAAGCTCTGGCTGTAGGCGCGGTACATCGCGTCGTAGGTTTCCTGCAGCGATTCCTGCGTGGTGTGGAACGAATAAGCATCTTTCATGATGAATTCACGTGAACGCATCACGCCAAAACGCGGGCGTACTTCGTCGCGGAATTTGGTCTGGATCTGATACAGATTCAGCGGCAGCTGCTTATAAGAGCTCAGCTCGTTGCGGATCAGATCGGTGACCACTTCTTCGTGAGTTGGACCCAGCACGAAAGGACGTTCGTGACGATCTTTAATGCGCAGCAGTTCCGGGCCGTACTGCTCCCAACGGCCACTCTCTTCCCACAAATCGGCAGGCTGAACCACCGGCATGGAGATCTCAATCGCGCCAGCATTGTTCATCTCTTCACGCACGATGTTTTCAACTTTTCGCAGTACGCGAATACCGGTTGGTAACCAGGTATAGAGACCCGAAGCCAGTTTGCGGATCATGCCGGCACGCAGCATCAGCTGGTGGCTGATCACTTCTGCATCGGAAGGTGTCTCCTTCAGAGTGGAGAGCAGATATTGAGTAGTACGCATTGATTACGATTCCAGTTATACGGAAGGAAACTGACAAATTTTTTCTGGCGGCTAGTGTACCAGCGAGATCAAGCACTCAAAAGCGAGTTTTAGCGTGGATCGAGGGCGATCACCTCGGTTCCCGCCTCATCAATGCGCCAGCGCACATTAAAGTCGAGTAGCCAGGCAGCATATTCTCGATCTTCGGTCTCACCTTTACGGTAAGCCGGACGCGGATCCTGCGCCAGTACCTCGCTAATGAAACGCGCCAGCTGCGGATAGGTTTTTAGCTGCTGCTGAAGCTGGCTCTGCGCCAGCGGCGAAAAGCGTACAGGCATAGTGGCGTCGGGTGCCGTCTGAGCAAAACCGGCGCGCGCTTCAGGTAGCGCTTCGGCAAACGGCAAATAGGGTTTGATATCCACCACAGGCGTGCCATCGACTAAATCGAGGCTGCCGAGCTGCAAGATCACCTGCTGCTTCTCGTAGCGAATGCCTTTTAACTCAACCAGCGACATGCCGATAGGATTAGGGCGGAAGGTTGAACGGGTGGCAAACACGCCCATCCGTGCATTTCCGCCGAGGCGCGGTGGACGTACTGTCGGACGCCAGCCACCTTCCAGGGTTTGATGGAACACAAACAGCACCCATAAATGACTAAAGTCTTTGAGCCCGCGCACCGCTTCCGGCTGATTGTAAGGCGGCAGCAGATGCAGTTCGCCGCCGCCGTCCTGCACCAGACCGGGCTGGCGCGGGACGGCAAACTTCTCTTTCCACGGCGAACGAATCACGCCGATTTGCGCGAAGGCAAACTCACTCATTGATTCGAGACTTTCAGTGCGGAGCCCTGGCAAATGGCCTGGCGATAACATCCTGGCGTGCTGGTCACAATTTCGCACTTATGCAGCAGGACGGCGTTGGCTTTCATGCCAGCGGCTTTGATCTGCAGGCGTTTGCGCGCGGTGTTGATGTTAGGAGGTGAATCCTGGCTACTGCTTTGGCAATCTTCAGCGGATACTTCGCCCAAATCGCGGAACGGGTTGCTGACCAGATCGGTTGCATCGGTGTAGATCTTCACCGGAGCCGGACGTGGTGCCGGTTTGCGTTGTGGTTCGCTGGATGCCTGTTGCGGACGAGAAGGAGCACTGCTTATCGGGTGATATTCACGCACACACCCGGTTAGCATCAATGCCAACAAGCAGAGCGGTAAAAAACGCATGGCAACATCCTCAAGTAATAAAAAGTGGCGTTATTGAAACAAGGACGACAATAAATAACAAGTCAGGTGCAATTTATGGCAAAAGAAAGGGCGGCCGAAGCCGCCCTACAAGGCATTAAAGGTGAAAATTACCAGCCTTTTACTGCGCCGCCGTTAAAGATTTTGTTGGCCGCTTCAGCCACTTCGTCTGACTGATAGGCCTGCACAAATTTCTTCACGTTCTCAGCGTCTTTGTTGTCTTCACGGCTCACCAGCAGGTTCACATAAGGTGAATTTTTGTCTTCCACGAAGATGCCATCTTTTGCTGGCGTCAGGCCAATCTGGCTGGCGTAAGTGGTGTTGATTACCGCCAGTGCGATCTGCTGATCGTCAAGTGAACGTGGCAACTGTGGTGCTTCCAGCTCAACAATCTTCAGATTTTTTGGGTTCTCGGTGATATCCAGCGAGGTTGGCAGCAGACCAACACCATCTTTCAATTTGATCAGGCCCACTTTCTGCAGCAGCAACAGGGAACGGCCCAGGTTAGTAGGATCGTTCGGGATAGCAACCTGTGAACCGTTCTGCAGTTCGTCCAGTGATTTGATTTTCTTCGAGTAGCCTGCGATTGGGTAAACGAAAGTATTCGCTACGATGGCCAGTTTGTAACCACGATCTTTGATCTGCTGATCCAGATATGGCTTATGCTGGAAGGCGTTTACATCAATATCGCCTTTGCTCAGCGCTTCATTTGGCAGCACATAATCGTTAAAAGTCACCAGCTCAACATCGAGGCCATATTTCTCTTTCGCTACTTTAACTGCAGTTTCAGCAACCTGCTGCTCAGCACCGACAATGACACCCACTTTAATGTGGTTTGGATCTTTTTCTTTCTGATCGCATCCTGCCAACGCAATTGCGCCAATCAGAGCACCCACAGCGGCAATCTTTTTAAATGTAAAAGACATATCCTTTCCTTAATAGAGGACTATTGATGTTGCTTGCTTATTTATGGGACACAGCACGCACGATGCGGTCACCACAGAATTGGATTAAATAGACCAGCACAACCAGCAGAACCAGCACGGTATTCATAACAGTGGCGTTATAACCGATGTAGCCATATTGGTAACCAATCTGGCCCAAACCGCCAGCACCAACGGCTCCGCCCATCGCGGAGTAGCCGACCAGCGTAATCAGGGTAATTGTAGCGGCATTCACCAGACCTGGCAGCGCTTCCGGCAGCAGGACTTTACGCACGATTTGCAGCGGCGTGGCGCCCATGGCGCGTGACGCTTCGATCAATCCGGTTGGCAGCTCCAGCAGGGCGTTTTCCACCATACGTGCAATAAACGGCGCAGCGCCCACGGTCAGCGGCACGATGGCGGCTTGCAGACCAATTGAGGTTCCGACAATGGCACGGGTGAATGGAATCATCCACACCAGCAGGATAATAAACGGAATCGAACGGAAGATATTCACCAGTGCGGACAGCACGCGATAAAGCGCATTGTTGGCCAGAATCTGGCCGGGACGCGTGACATACAGCAGTACGCCGACCGGAAGACCGAGCACAAAACCAAAGAAACCGGAGACAAAGGTCATCATCAGCGTTTCCCAGACGCCACGCGTCAATAACCACATCATCGCTTCAGACATAACCCAACACCTCTACTTTCACATGATTTTCTTTCAGCCAGGCAATTGCGGCTTGTGTCTCTGTTTCACTGCCATCCATTTCGGCCAGCATGATGCCGAATTTCACGCCACCGGCGTAATCCATCTGCGCACTAATAATGTTGTTATTCACGTTAAAGCGACGCGCCGCTTCAGACAGTAGGGGAGCATCGACCGATTTGCCGGTGAACTCCAGACGCAGCAGCGGCACGCTGTCAGCTGCGGCCTGTGGCGTCATGCGTTGCTGGTAGTCGTCAGGAATATCCAGATGCAATGTAGATTGAATAAATTGCTGCGCCAGCGGCGTTTTGGGATGCGAGAACACTTCGCTGACGCTATCTTTCTCGATTAACTCACCATTGCTGATTACCGCAACCTGATCGCAGATGCGTTTCACCACATCCATTTCGTGGGTGATCAACAGAATAGTAATACCGAGACGACGGTTAATGTCTTTCAGCAGCGCCAGAATGGAACGCGTGGTAGCAGGATCCAGTGCGCTGGTGGCTTCATCACACAGCAGCACTTTAGGATTGCTCGCCAGTGCGCGGGCAATCGCGACACGTTGCTTTTGTCCGCCAGACAGATTAGCTGGCCAGCTATCGTGCTTGTCGGATAACCCCACCAGATCCAGCAATTCGCTAACGCGCTTCTTTATTTGTTCGCGTGAAAGATTACCTAACTCCAATGGCAGCGCCACGTTACCGGACACGGTGCGCGAGTTCATCAGATTAAAGTGCTGGAAAATCATGCCAATCTGGCGGCGTGCTAACGTCAATTGACCAGATGAGAGAGTCGTTAATTCCTGACCATCAACCAGCACGCGTCCAGACGTTGGGCGCTCCAGCAGATTGACGCAGCGAATCAATGTACTTTTACCGGCACCGGATGAACCGATGACGCCATAAATCTGTCCAGCAGGCACGTGCAGGCTGACATTTGACAGCGCCTGAATGGTGCGTGAACCTTGCTGGAACACTTTGGTGATATTTTCTAATTTAATCATTGGTTTATTTATTATCGTGTAGCATTGTCCGTGGTGTATCGGGATTCACTCAGCAGGGCTGGGCGAAATTTGTATGGATGTTAAGGCATCCAGACGGCTAAATCAATCGGAGTCATTCAATCTGCCATTCTCTCGCTATACGCAATCATGCGATACTTAGCGACACATTTTCAGCAGGAGTTTCTACGTGGCGAACAAAGTCCCCGCTATTTTTCTGGATCGTGATGGCACATTAAATGTCGATCATGGTTATGTTCATGAAATCGATAATTTCGAATTCATTGATGGCACTATCGAAGCGCTACAGGCGCTCAAGAAGATGGGCTATGCGTTGGTGCTGGTGACCAATCAGTCGGGTATTGCGCGTGGCATGTTCACTGAAGACCAGTTTATGCAGCTCACCGAATGGATGGATTGGTCGCTGGCCGATCGTGATGTTGATCTGGATGGTATCTATTTCTGTCCGCATTTGCCGGATGCAACAGTAGAAGCTTATCGCCAGCAGTGTGATTGCCGTAAGCCGCAGCCGGGTATGTTGCTCTCCGCGCAGCAGCATCTGGATATCGATATGGCGTCTTCTTATATGGTAGGCGACAAAATAGAAGATATGCAGGCGGCGTTAGCGGCAGGCGTAGGCACAAAAGTATTAGTGAGAAGCGGCAAGCCGGTAACGGCAGAAGGTGAAGCGGCGGCCGATTGGGTGATTAATAGCCTGGCAGAGCTACCTGCACGCATCAAAAAGGCCTAAAAACGGGCCTTTTGCGCAAATTTCAAGCGAACGGTAAAAAACTTGAAATTTGCACTTGTCAGCTCCGAATAACTCCCTATAATGCGCCACCACTGAGACGGCAAAGCGGCAACGCAGACGGCTCAGCAGGGAGTGAAGAAATTCACCCCGCCGGATGAAAACGCTGAAAAAAGTGTTTGACTCCGAAGGAGGAAAGCGTAATATACGCCACCTCGCGACAGGCGGTTAACCCGCTGCTCGCAACGCTCTTTAACAATTTATCAGACAATCTGTGTGGGCACTCGCAGGATTGATATCAGCGTCTCCGGACGCAAAAAAATATCAAGTCTCACGAGTGAACACATAATGAAATTCATTATGACGTTTTACAGATGAGCATCGCTTAACTTGTTTAAGCAAATCAAACTTAAATTGAAGAGTTTGATCATGGCTCAGATTGAACGCTGGCGGCAGGCCTAACACATGCAAGTCGAACGGTAGCACAGAGGAGCTTGCTCCTTGGGTGACGAGTGGCGGACGGGTGAGTAATGTCTGGGAAACTGCCCGATGGAGGGGGATAACTACTGGAAACGGTAGCTAATACCGCATAACGTCGCAAGACCAAAGTGGGGGACCTTCGGGCCTCACACCATCGGATGTGCCCAGATGGGATTAGCTAGTAGGTGGGGTAATGGCTCACCTAGGCGACGATCCCTAGCTGGTCTGAGAGGATGACCAGCCACACTGGAACTGAGACACGGTCCAGACTCCTACGGGAGGCAGCAGTGGGGAATATTGCACAATGGGCGCAAGCCTGATGCAGCCATGCCGCGTGTATGAAGAAGGCCTTCGGGTTGTAAAGTACTTTCAGCGGGGAGGAAGGCGGTAAGGTTAATAACCTTACCGATTGACGTTACCCGCAGAAGAAGCACCGGCTAACTCCGTGCCAGCAGCCGCGGTAATACGGAGGGTGCAAGCGTTAATCGGAATTACTGGGCGTAAAGCGCACGCAGGCGGTCTGTCAAGTCGGATGTGAAATCCCCGGGCTTAACCTGGGAACTGCATTCGAAACTGGCAGGCTAGAGTCTTGTAGAGGGGGGTAGAATTCCAGGTGTAGCGGTGAAATGCGTAGAGATCTGGAGGAATACCGGTGGCGAAGGCGGCCCCCTGGACAAAGACTGACGCTCAGGTGCGAAAGCGTGGGGAGCAAACAGGATTAGATACCCTGGTAGTCCACGCCGTAAACGATGTCGACTTGGAGGTTGTTCCCTTGAGGAGTGGCTTCCGGAGCTAACGCGTTAAGTCGACCGCCTGGGGAGTACGGCCGCAAGGTTAAAACTCAAATGAATTGACGGGGGCCCGCACAAGCGGTGGAGCATGTGGTTTAATTCGATGCAACGCGAAGAACCTTACCTACTCTTGACATCCAGAGAACTTAGCAGAGATGCTTTGGTGCCTTCGGGAACTCTGAGACAGGTGCTGCATGGCTGTCGTCAGCTCGTGTTGTGAAATGTTGGGTTAAGTCCCGCAACGAGCGCAACCCTTATCCTTTGTTGCCAGCGGGTTATGCCGGGAACTCAAAGGAGACTGCCAGTGATAAACTGGAGGAAGGTGGGGATGACGTCAAGTCATCATGGCCCTTACGAGTAGGGCTACACACGTGCTACAATGGCGCATACAAAGAGAAGCGACCTCGCGAGAGCAAGCGGACCTCATAAAGTGCGTCGTAGTCCGGATCGGAGTCTGCAACTCGACTCCGTGAAGTCGGAATCGCTAGTAATCGTAGATCAGAATGCTACGGTGAATACGTTCCCGGGCCTTGTACACACCGCCCGTCACACCATGGGAGTGGGTTGCAAAAGAAGTAGGTAGCTTAACCTTCGGGAGGGCGCTTACCACTTTGTGATTCATGACTGGGGTGAAGTCGTAACAAGGTAACCGTAGGGGAACCTGCGGTTGGATCACCTCCTTACCTGAAGATACCTTCCCGCGTAGTGCTCACACAGATTGTCTGATAGAAAGTAATGAGCAAGACGGCTGCGAAGTCGTGACACATCGTGTCCCCTTCGTCTAGCGGTTAGGACTCCGCCCTTTCACGGCGGCAACAGGGGTTCGAATCCCCTAGGGGACGCCACTTGCTTGGTGACAGGTGAAAGGTGTCTCCACGAAATATCTCAAAACTGACGTAACCGTCATGTTTGAGATATTGCTCTTTAACAATCCGGAACAAGCTGAAAATTGAAACGACGTGTTGGCTCATTTCTCCGTAATAAGAAATGAATAACGACATGTTCGAGTCTCTCAATGCCTGCAGTCCCAAGCGTTGCAAAACGCCTGTGGGTTGTGAGGTTAAGCGACTAAGCGTACACGGTGGATGCCCTGGCAGTCAGAGGCGATGAAGGACGTGCTAATCTGCGTAAAGCGTCGGTAAGGTGATATGAACCGCTACAGCCGACGATGTCCGAATGGGGAAACCCGGTGCACTCAGTGCATCATCGCAACATGAATACATAGTGTTGCGAGGCGAACCTGGGGAACTGAAACATCTAAGTACCCAGAGGAAAAGAAATCAACCGAGATTCCCCCAGTAGCGGCGAGCGAACGGGGAACAGCCCAGAACCTGAATCAGTTTGTGCGTTAGTGGAAGCGTCTGGAAAGTCGCGCGATACCGGGTGACAGCCCCGTACACGAAAGTGCACATTCTGTGAGTTCGAAGAGTAGGGCGGGACACGTGGTATCCTGTCTGAATATGGGGGGACCATCCTCCAAGGCTAAATACTCCTGACTGACCGATAGTGAACCAGTACCGTGAGGGAAAGGCGAAAAGAACCCCGGCGAGGGGAGTGAAACAGAACCTGAAACCGTGTACGTACAAGCAGTGGGAGCCTTCATTTATGGGGGTGACTGCGTACCTTTTGTATAATGGGTCAGCGACTTATATTCTGTAGCAAGGTTAACCGTATAGGGGAGCCGCAGGGAAACCGAGTCTTAACTGGGCGTTAAGTTGCAGGGTATAGACCCGAAACCCGGTGATCTAGCCATGGGCAGGTTGAAGGTTGGGTAACACTAACTGGAGGACCGAACCGACTAATGTTGAAAAATTAGCGGATGACTTGTGGCTGGGGGTGAAAGGCCAATCAAACCGGGAGATAGCTGGTTCTCCCCGAAAGCTATTTAGGTAGCGCCTCGTGAACTCATCTTCGGGGGTAGAGCACTGTTTCGGCTAGGGGGCCATCCCGGCTTACCAACCCGATGCAAACTGCGAATACCGAAGAATGTTATCACGGGAGACACACGGCGGGTGCTAACGTCCGTCGTGAAGAGGGAAACAACCCAGACCGCCAGCTAAGGTCCCAAAGTCATGGTTAAGTGGGAAACGATGTGGGAAGGCACAGACAGCCAGGATGTTGGCTTAGAAGCAGCCATCATTTAAAGAAAGCGTAATAGCTCACTGGTCGAGTCGGCCTGCGCGGAAGATGTAACGGGGCTAAACCATGCACCGAAGCTGCGGCAGCGACACTATGTGTTGTTGGGTAGGGGAGCGTTCTGTAAGCCGTTGAAGGTGTGCTGTGAGGCATGCTGGAGGTATCAGAAGTGCGAATGCTGACATAAGTAACGATAAAGCGGGTGAAAAGCCCGCTCGCCGGAAGACCAAGGGTTCCTGTTCAACGTTAATCGGAGCAGGGTGAGTCGACCCCTAAGGCGAGGCTGAAAAGCGTAGTCGATGGGAAGCAGGTTAATATTCCTGCACTTGGTGTTACTGCGAAGGGGGGACGGAGAAGGCTAGGTTATCCGGGCGACGGTTGTCCCGGTTTAAGCGTGTAGGCTGACACCTTTGGTAAATCCGGGGTGTCTTAAGGCTGAGGCGTGACGACGAGCCACCACGGTGGTGAAGTAACTGATGCCCTGCTTCCAGGAAAAGCCTCTAAGCTCCAGGTAACACGAAATCGTACCCCAAACCGACACAGGTGGTCAGGTAGAGAATACCAAGGCGCTTGAGAGAACTCGGGTGAAGGAACTAGGCAAAATGGTGCCGTAACTTCGGGAGAAGGCACGCTGGCGCGTAGGTGGAGGGACTTGCTCCCCGAGCCGAAGCCAGTCGAAGATACCAGCTGGCTGCAACTGTTTATTAAAAACACAGCACTGTGCAAACACGAAAGTGGACGTATACGGTGTGACGCCTGCCCGGTGCCGGAAGGTTAATTGATGGGGTTATCCGCAAGGAGAAGCTCTTGATCGAAGCCCCGGTAAACGGCGGCCGTAACTATAACGGTCCTAAGGTAGCGAAATTCCTTGTCGGGTAAGTTCCGACCTGCACGAATGGCGTAATGATGGCCAGGCTGTCTCCACCCGAGACTCAGTGAAATTGAAATCGCTGTGAAGATGCAGTGTACCCGCGGCAAGACGGAAAGACCCCGTGAACCTTTACTATAGCTTGACACTGAACATTGAGCCTTGATGTGTAGGATAGGTGGGAGGCTTTGAAGCGTGGACGCCAGTCTGCGTGGAGCCAACCTTGAAATACCACCCTTTAATGTTTGATGTTCTAACGTAGGCCCGTAATCCGGGCTGCGGACAGTGTCTGGTGGGTAGTTTGACTGGGGCGGTCTCCTCCCAAAGAGTAACGGAGGAGCACGAAGGTTGGCTAATCCTGGTCGGACATCAGGAGGTTAGTGCAATGGCATAAGCCAGCTTGACTGCGAGAGTGACGGCTCGAGCAGGTGCGAAAGCAGGTCATAGTGATCCGGTGGTTCTGAATGGAAGGGCCATCGCTCAACGGATAAAAGGTACTCCGGGGATAACAGGCTGATACCGCCCAAGAGTTCATATCGACGGCGGTGTTTGGCACCTCGATGTCGGCTCATCACATCCTGGGGCTGAAGTAGGTCCCAAGGGTACGGCTGTTCGCCGTTTAAAGTGGTACGCGAGCTGGGTTTAGAACGTCGTGAGACAGTTCGGTCCCTATCTGCCGTGGGCGCTGGAGAATTGAGGGGGGTTGCTCCTAGTACGAGAGGACCGGAGTGAACGCACCACTGGTGTTCGGGTTGTCATGCCAATGGCATTGCCCGGTAGCTAAGTGCGGAAAAGATAAGTGCTGAAAGCATCTAAGCACGAAACTTGCCCCGAGATGAGTTCTCCCTGACTCCTTGAGAGTCCTGAAGGGACGTTGAAGACTACGACGTTGATAGGCCGGATGTGTAAGCGCAGCGATGCGTTGAGCTAACCGGTACTAATGACCCGTGAGGCTTAACCTTACAACGCCAGAGGCGTTTTGGTCTGAGAGACCTGAAATTTTCAGCTTGTTTTACCGGATAAAGAATCCAGTTTTGTCCTGCGGAGTTAAGTCCGAAGGATTTTGCGCTGAAGCAAGGCGGCAAACGAGACGATACGACGGAGCATACGAGGGTATGTGACGGAGTAGCGCGAGTGCGGCCAACGCAGCAGCAGCGTAAAAGACACAGGACAGAGCGAAAAGAATTTGCCTGGCGGCTTTAGCGCGGTGGTCCCACCTGACCCCATGCCGAACTCAGAAGTGAAACGCCGTAGCGCCGATGGTAGTGTGGGGTCTCCCCATGCGAGAGTAGGGAACTGCCAGGCATCAAATTAAGACCCCTTATCGGGTCGTGACCTTCCCCGTGACGCGGGAAGGGCGAAACACCTGAAATCAGAGCGATTGTCTGATATCAGTACAGAATCGGTGGAGCGGTAGTTCAGTTGGTTAGAATACCTGCCTGTCACGCAGGGGGTCGCGGGTTCGAGCCCCGTCCGTTCCGCCACTTAATTGATAAGCCCTGACTGAAAAGTCAGGGCTTTTTCATGTCTATGATTTCATCATTATTGTTGATAAATAATCAAAATTCTTCTGCTTATAAGCGGATTTTTCAGCAACAATAAACCTGCCAGAATAGTTCCCATCGAAACATAACGCTATACGATGAGGAAATCATGACTATCCCCGCCTTTGGTTTAGGTACTTTCCGTCTGCAAGACGATGTTGTAATTCATTCAGTTAAAAATGCTTTGGAACTTGGGTACCGTACTATTGATACCGCGCAAATCTACGAAAACGAAGCGGCTGTGGGGCAGGCAATCGCCGAGAGTGGTATAGCGCGTAATGAGTTGTTCGTGACCACCAAAATATGGATTGAGAATCTTTCAGCTGAGAAGTTAATCCCCAGTTTAAAAGAGAGTCTGACAAAACTGCGCACCGATTATGTCGATCTTACATTGATCCACTGGCCTTCACCGGGATCTGCGGTGTCAGTCAAAGAGAGCATGTTGGCGTTGATGGCAGCAAAAGAAGCCGGTCTGACGCGTCAGATTGGTATCTCAAACTTCCCTATTGCCCTGATGAAACAGGCGATAGACGCGGTAGGTGTGGAAAATATTGCGACTAACCAGATTGAGCTTCACCCTTTCCTGCAGAACCGCCAGGTGGTTGATTTCGCAAAACAGCAGGGTCTTCACATTACTTCTTACATGACGCTGGCTTATGGAGAGGCGCTAAAGGATGTGGTGATTAATACGATTGCACAGAAGCACAACGCTACTCCGGCTCAGGTTGTTCTGGCATGGGCAATGAAGTCAGGGTATGCGGTAATTCCGTCATCCACTAAACGTGAAAACCTGGCCAGCAATATGGCTGCGGTTGACCTGCAACTGGATGATGCAGATATGGCAAGCATTGCAACACTGGACCGCCAACAGCGTTTAGTGAGTCCAGAAGGGCTGGCACCAAACTGGGATTAATCATGCTCATTAATCAGCCCTGCACTCGCCAGGGGTGGTCTTTCACCCACTCACTCAGAAAGTCGATAAACGCCCTGACACGTTGGCTAACACCCAAGTCACTGTAATAGACCGCATTAAACGGCATCTCTACCGGAACACGCTGATCAGCCAATAGCTCAATAAAGGTGCCATCCGCAATCTCTTTATCCACCATAAAGTCGGATAAACAAGCAATGCCTTGATCATTCAGAACCAACTGTTTAAGCGTTTCGCCGCTGTTTGAATACATTGTCGGAATGATGTCATAAAGATCGCCGCCTACTTCGGCGACAGGCCAGCGATTTAACCGTGGCGTCTCCACAAAGCCGAGGCATTCATGCTGTTTTAAATCAGCCACTGACGCAGGAAATCCATGCTTCGCTACATAAGCGGGTGTCGCTACTAACTTGCGATAGCTAATAAATAGCAGGCGAGCGCGCAGCGATGAATCCGCCAAATTGCCAGCGCGAATCGCAACGTCAACTTTGCGTTCAATGAGATTAATAAAGCTCTCGGAAGAAATCAGCGACAAGGTTACGTCTGGATAGCGTTCGCGAAAAGGTTTAATTATCGGCAGTAACAGATGCAAAATTACGGGTGTAGCTGCATCAATACGCAGTATGCCTTTTGGTGCCATTTGACGCTCAACCAGCTCACTCTCGGCTGTAGACATCTCCTGCATCAACTTCTGCACGCGGCGAAAGTAATGCTCGCCTTCAAGAGTAAGCGCTAACTGGCGTGTAGTGCGCGTTAATAATGCGACACCCAGTTTATTCTCCAGCTTCTTAACGGTACGGCTTACCGCTGAATTAGCCATCTGCAATTGTTCTGCTGCGCGGCTAAAGCTGCCACTTTCCACTACCGCGATAAACACCTTTAGCTCATCTGACGATGCTTTCATTATCCCTCCAAAAGCAAAAGTCTATTCTCACTTTGCATCTTTTTGTCATTAAAGCATGCGGCAATACTAACGCCCATCGAAACCTTATTGGGAGTTAATTATGCCACTTGCACTTTGGGCGCTGACTATCAGTGCCTATGCGATCGGAACGACAGAATTTGTCATTGTTGGACTGATCCCAACTATCGCTGAACAACTCAGTATTAAGCTGCCTTCTGCGGGAATGCTGGTCTCAATTTATGCTTTGGGTGTAGCCTTTGGCGCTCCGGTGTTAACTGCATTAACCGGCAAATTAGCGCGCAAACAATTACTGATGGGATTGATGGCGCTCTTCACCGTCGGCAATCTGGTGGCCTGGCTGGCACCAAACTATGAAACGCTGGTAATAGCCCGATTGCTTACCGGCCTTGCTCACGGTGTGTTCTTCTCTGTCGGCTCGACGATTGCGACCAGCCTGGTAAGCAAAGAGAAAGCGGCGAGTGCTATTGCCATCATGTTTGGCGGTTTGACCGTAGCATTAGTGACAGGGGTGCCGTTGGGTACGCTCATTGGGCAACACTTTGGCTGGCGTGAGAGTTTCCTGGCTGTGTCGCTACTCGGGGTCATTGCTTTAGTGGCAAGCCAACTGCTTATTCCGCGCAACATTGCACAACCCCCCGCGACAACGCTGGCACAGCAGGCGCGTGTGATGATTAATCCTCGTCTGCTGCTGATTTATGCCATTACTGCGCTGGGCTATGGGGGCGTATTTACTGCTTTCACTTTCCTTGCGCCAATGATGCAGTCACTGGCTGGTTTCTCACCCACCGCGGTAAGCGTTATTCTGTTGGGTTATGGTGTCTCGGTCGCCGTCGGTAATATTTGGGGTGGCAAGCTGGCCGATCGACGTGGTGCTGTTCCCGCTTTGACACTGATCTTTATGGCGCTGGCCCTTTTGCTAATGGTGTTCCAGTTCACTGCCAGCATGCACTTCATGTCAGTGGTAACAGTATTAATTATGGGCATCTTCGCTTTTGCTAACGTACCGGGTTTGCAGGTTTATGTGGTGCAGAAAGCTGAACACTATGCGCCAGGCGCGGTAGATGTTGCATCAGGCCTGAATATCGCGGCATTCAATATTGGTATTGCACTGGGTTCAACGGTAGGTGGTTATATTGTTGAGCATTATGGACTGGCACAAACCCCTTGGGTTGGCGCGGTGATTGTATTGGGTGCGCTGCTGCTGGTGCGATTGAGTGGTCAACTTGATAAACCAATGACGGCGATGGCGATGGAATAATACGCATAAAAGCCTGCCAAGTGGCAGGCTTTTGCGTTGGTATGCTGTGAGGTGAATTCCGACAATCCAGAACACCAATTGAAACCCCGCGCTAAAATCCCTATAACAGTCAGGTGAAGTACGAGTCGTAAACCAGTCAGGCGGGAAAGTGCGGAAAAAAACTTATTCAATGCGTTATGTAGCCGGTCAGCCAGCAGAGCGGATCTTTCCGCCGGGGGCAATGCTGCATCCTGGACAGGCATTGCCGCCTGGTGCACCCTTGCCAGCCGATCCCACCCTGCGGGTTTTAGTCTGGAATATCTTCAAGCAGCAGCGTGCAGAATGGATGTCGGTCCTGCAAGGTTTTGGCAAAGATGCCCATCTTGTACTGCTGCAAGAGGCACAGGCCACGCCTGAACTGGTCAAATTCGCCACCAGTCACTATCTCGCGGCCGATCAGGTGCCAGCCTTTGTCTTACCGCAACATCCTTCTGGTGTCATGACGTTGGCGTCTGCGCATCCTGTTTACTGCTGCCCACTACGCGAGCGTGAGCCGTTGCTACGTTTGGCCAAATCTGCGCTGGTTACGGCTTATCCGTTGCCCACTGGCGAAATGCTAATGGTAGTAAATATTCACGCGGTGAATTTCAGCCTCGGTGTTGATGTCTACAGCAAACAGCTCGGACCGATTGGCGAACAGATTCAGCATCATCGTGGGCCAGTGATCATGGCGGGAGATTTCAACGCCTGGAGCCGACAGCGGATGAACGCGCTGTATCGCTTTGCACGTGAGATGTCACTGCGTGAGGTGAACTTCACCGATGATCATCGTCGCAAAGCCTTTGGTCGCCCGCTGGATTTCGTCTTCTACCGCGACATGAAGGTCAGTGAAGCTTCTGTGCTGGTGACTCGCGCCTCCGACCACAATCCTCTGCTGGTTGAGTTCAACTCTCTGTACGGCATTGAGCGTTAAGTTAATACGCTCGAGCTCCCACCTCGCAACAATCAACGTTCATCTGAAGAGGGTATTGCGAAGGGCAATAAATACCTGAAGAAGGGATATGCAGAATTTAACGGAAGTAGAAAATGAAAAAGGCTGACAAAAGTCAGCCTTTTCGGGGCATTAGGTATCAGGTGTTGCGCTATTATTCACAAACAGCGTGAGCTTGTCGCCCGGCTGAATGTCTTTAGCCTCACTGTTCCAGCGCATAACGTCTTTGGTATTCACACCGTGACGTTTTGCAATACTGGCAAAAGAATCACCCTTACGTACACGGTAGGTGATGCTGTTGCCGTTATCAGCCAATTGCGTGCTCGCTTTGCCGCTGACGGTCAGAGTTTGACCGGTACGAACTGAAGCGCTGCGCAGATTGTTCTGCTGTTTCAGTGCACTGACGCTTACGCCAAGCTTGCTGGCAATACCAGACAAGGTGTCGCCTTTGCGTACCGTGTAGCTGTTTCCCGCCGCGCTGACTTTCGCCATTTCGGTGGGCTGCACGGAGGCGATATCACCGGAAGCCAGTGAATCACGCAACTTAGCAACGTTGGACTTTGGCACCATAATGTAGTGCGGTCCATTTGGCGCAGTAGCACCGTTTTTATAACCGGCATTAAATGTCTTCAATTTACTCAGAGACATACCGGCCATATCAGCGGCCTGCGTCAGTTCAATCTGCTGTCCCACTTCAACGCGAGCCAATGCACGGCTTTCGTTCGGGGTCGGCAGTTTGATACCGTAACGCTTGTTGTTCTTGAGGATGTCACTCAAGGCCAACATTTTAGGTACATAAACCGTGGTCTCGCGTGGCAGCGATAAATTCCAGAAGTCAGTGGGCTTACCGCGCGCCTTATTCTGTTTCATCGCCTTCAGCACACGCCCTTCACCGCTGTTATAGGCAGCAATGGTCAGTAACCAGTCACCGTCAAACATGCCGTTCAGACGCTGCATCATATCCAGCGCTACTTTGGTTGAGGCCACCACATCGCGGCGTCCGTCGTACCATTGGTTCTGTTTCAAACCATAGTTTTTGCCCGTTTGTGCAACGATCTGCCAGATGCCAGCGGCATTTGCAGAAGAGGTTGCGTGTGGGTCAAAAGCGCTCTCCACTATGGGTAGCAGTACCAGTTCCATCGGCATTTTACGTTTCTGTATCTGCTCGACTATCCAGTACATGTACGGCTCTGCCCGTAATGTTACATCGTGGAGATAGCTCTTATTTCTTAAAAATTTTGTTTTTTGTTCGCGGATCCGGCTGTTTTCCGGAATCCCCATCTTCAACTCGTCACTAATGTGATTCCAGAGATCGGTATCTTCTGCGAGGCTTGTTCCATCATCCTGCCATCGCGGCGACAACAATCGATCTCCGTACTTTCCATTTTCACTTTGACCAGCTGAAGACAGACTCTGTGCATGCTGAACGGGGATATTGGCGTCATTCCTTGATGCCTGACATCCCACCAGCAAGACCGAGGCGAGTAAGATCGCTTTAGCCTTCATGTGTGTGTCAATAGTTCGCTTAAAAGACGAGCAACTATACGTGACGGTCTGGCACAACACAACCTCAAATATTAAAAGCGGTCTTTCTTCTCGCGTAGATCAGCGAAAGTTTGCCATAACGCTGACGATGAGACATTAGCTCCTAAAGCCTGTTTTAAATCAGCATCTTGCGTGCGCAAAAATAAATTTATTTCCCGCTCTAAGGCCAGTTTTGTAGGTAAAGTAATGCGGTTTTCCGCGCGTAAGTCCTTAATTTGCTGATACCTTGCCAAAATTTTAGGGTCGTGAGGCAGAATAGCCGCAGCAAACTTCATATTGGATAAAGTGTACTCATGCGCACAGCAAATGAGGGTATCTTCAGGAAGCTGATTAAGCTTTTGAAATGATTCAAACATTTGTTCTGCC